>NZ_CM170819.1:0-372500 GCF_057380755.1 Pseudooceanicola sp. NS-SX8
CCGGTCCGTCTAGGCAACGGACCGGCTCAAGACGGGTTTCCCCTGCGGCCTGACGTGGCACGCCTGATCCGGCACCGGCCGGCGATGATAAGAAGGCAAATTGGGGATATCGGACAAGATGGCGACGAAGAACTGGGGCGAGCTGAAAGAAAACCTGCGGACGAGCGTCAGCGAGTACAACTACACCAACTGGATCGCACCGCTGGAGCTGCTGTCCCTGCGTGAAGGTGTCGCCACTGTCGCTGCCCCCTCGGGCTACGCGGGCACCTATGTCCAGCGTCACTTCGAAGACGACATCCTGCGCGCCCTGACCGTGCTCGACCCGGCCGTGCGCCGCATCGATTTCACCGTCGTGCCGCGCTCCGCCAATTCCGCCAGCGCGCCCAGCACCGCCGCCGCCCCCACGGCTGCCCCCACCGCCCATACCGCCGCGCCCCAGCCCACCCCGCGTCCCGAAGCCGCCGCCCCCCGCGATGCCGGCCTCTCGATGCAGGACCGCATGCTGCAGCCCGCGCCGCTCGACCCGCATTACACCTTCGACAGCTTCGTCGTCGGCAAGCCGAACGAACTGGCCCATGCCGCTGCCCGCCGCGTCGCCTCCGGCGGCGAGGTGGAGTTCAACCCGCTCTTCCTCTACGGCGGCGTGGGCCTGGGCAAGACCCACCTCATGCACGCCATCGCGCATGAGCTGAAGGCCTCCCAGCCGCACCTCAATGTCGTCTACCTCTCGGCGGAGCAGTTCATGTACCGCTTCGTCCAGGCGCTGCGCGAAAAGAAGATGATGGACTTCAAGTCCCTCTTCCGCACCGTCGACGTGCTGATGGTCGATGACGTGCAGTTCATCGCGGGCAAGGATTCGACCCAGGAAGAATTCTTCCACACCTTCAACGCGCTGGTGGATCACAACAAGCAGATCATCATCTCGGGCGATTGCGCCCCCAACGAGATCAAGAACCTGCCGGCCCGCCTGTCCTCGCGCCTGTCTTCGGGCCTGGTCGTCGACCTGCACCCGACCGACTACGAACTGCGCCTGGGCATCCTGCAGTCCAAGGTCGCGACCTTCCGGATGAAGCACCCCGACCTGGCCGTGGCCGACGGCGTGCTGGAATTCCTGGCGCACCGTATTTCGACCAACGTGCGTGTCCTCGAAGGCGCGCTGACCCGGCTCTTCGCCTTCGCCTCCCTCGTGGGGCGCGAAATCACGCTGGAACTGACCCAGGATTGCCTCTCGGACGTGCTGCGCGCCTCGGAACGCAAGATCACCATCGAAGAAATCCAGCGCCGCGTTGCCGAACATTACAACATCCGCCTTTCGGACATGATCGGCCCGAAGCGCGTGCGCAGCTTCGCCCGCCCGCGCCAGATCGCAATGTATCTCTGCAAGAAGCTCACCTCGCGCAGCTTGCCGGAAATCGGCCGCCGCTTCGGCGGGCGCGACCACACCACCGTCATGCACGGGGTGAAACGGATCGAGGAACTGATGCAGCAGGACGCCCAGATCGCCGACGACCTGGAACTGCTGCGCCGCGCGCTCGAAGCCTGATCTGTCAGGGCGACCTGTAGGGCGAGGCCCCGGGAGTGGTGGATGAAATCCACCGTTCCCGGACCCGCTCGCCCCCCGTAGGGTGGATGCCAATCCACCAATCCGAGACCAACCCCGCACCACCCCACGCCCCGCGCGATCACGCGCTGCGCACCTCACACGGCAGCATCCCGTGGTACAGGCCCTCGATTTCCGCGGCACCGGTCCGGATGTCCGCCATCCGCCGCAGCGATTGCGCCGCCGCCTCTGCCGCCCCCGGCTCGTAGGCGCGCAGGGCCGCGATCAACCCGCGCAGGGTCATCGGCGCGCGAAACACCCCGGGGGCGAAATTCCCCTCCCGGAAATGCGGCAGATCCGCCGGCGTGACGAATCCCCCGATGCCCGCCGGCCCGGCCAGAACAAGGCCGATCCCCGCCGCCAGGCACTCCATCGCACAGCGCCCCGATGCGATGGCGATGTCATGGCCGCGCGCATGCTCCGGCAGGTTCTCCACCCGCTTCAGGTAGCGCGGCCCGACCAGTGACAGCCGCATCCCCAGCCGTCCCGCCGCCAGCACCCCGTAGCCCAGCAGGTTCCGGTCGCGCTTCTGCTGCCCGACCAGCAGCAGGCGCCGCGGCACCTTCGGCAGCGGGTCCTGGCGCGGGGTGAAGCGGCCCAGGTCGACGTAGTTGCCCAGAACCCGATCGGCCGGCCGCCCCGTCAGGCGCAGGATCTTGCGGTTCATCGTCGGGGTCACGCCGCAGACCAGCCGGATCTCCGGCACCGGCACGGCGAAGTCATCGGGCACCCTGCGATGCCACTGCAGCAGCATCGGCACGCCGGGGAACCGCGCAGCCAGCGGCGCGGCCAGTGCCAGGTCGTTCAGATGCACCACGTCGGGCCGGGTCAGCGCCCCGGGCTCGCAGACCTCCAGCCCCTCGTTGCGGCGCAGCTCGCAGGCCAGCGGCCCCAGAAGCGGGGCGGTCAGGGTCACCCGGTGCCCCCGCGCCCGAAGCGCGACCGCCAGGTCGCGCGCGGCCATTTCCGTGCCCGTCCGCTTCGACAGGCGCTCATTCGCGATCAGGACATGCATTCTCGGAATCCGGACTTGGCCGGCTCCGCTCCCGACCTCGAAAGTTCATGCCGCAGCTTGTCGCAGACCCTCCCGCAGCTGTCCCCCGAAAATCGCCCCGCCGCCGGAAATTCCATCCCCTGGGGAAGGGTGGCAACACAGACCCGGCCCCGCGCCCCACCCCCAATTGTCACACCAACGCCCACCCCCGGCGCACGCCCCGTTAACCCGGCCATTTCGCCCATGCTGCACCGCCGCAATACCGACGGAATACCGACGTGATACCGACGTTGCGATTTCGGGCCGAAAGCCCTGTTAACCAAGGCGCCGCCCGCGTGATTCGCCGCACTGCAGTACCGACGTTGGAAACGATGGGGTAAGGTGCGGTTAACCCCGCCCCGCGCCGGGGCCGATGGGCCAGCCCCGGTGGCATCCGCCATCCGTCCGGTTGCGTCATGGGCACGGGCCCCGGCATTCCGCCGTCAGCCTGCTTGACCTCCCCCTCCGGAGGCCCGAAAACGAGAAAAACCGTTGTACTGCCTGCGGAAACAGGTAGCTTAACGATCCCGGGCCACCCGGGAACCAGCACGAGGGAAAATGGCCATGAAATTCAGCATCGAACGTGCCGCGCTTCTCAAGGCCGTCGCCCAGGCGCAGTCGGTCGTGGAACGCCGCAACACCATCCCGATCCTGGCCAACGTGCTGATCGAGGCAGAAGGCAACGACGTCCAGTTCCGCGCCACCGACCTGGATATCGAGGTCGTGGACAAGGCGGCAGCCGTTGTCGAACGCGCAGGCGCAACCACCGTCTCCGCCGTAACTCTCCATGAAATCGTGAGAAAATTGCCAGACGGCGCCATGGTCACCCTCTCGGATGACGGGGCTGCGGGGCGCCTGACGGTGCAGGCCGGCCGGTCGAATTTCAACCTGGCGACCCTGCCGAAGGAAGATTTCCCGGTCATGGCGACCTCGGAATACGCCTCCAACTTCTCGGCCCCGGCGCCGGTGCTGCGGCGGCTGTTCGACAAGTCGAAGTTCGCGATCTCGACCGAGGAAACCCGCTACTACCTGAACGGCGTCTACATGCACGTGGCCGAAAGCGAAGAGGGCCGGGTGCTGCGCTGCGTCGCCACCGACGGCCACCGCCTGGCCCGCATCGACGCGACCCTCCCCGAAGGCGCCGAGGAGATGCCCGGCGTGATCGTCCCCCGCAAGACCGTGGGTGAACTGCGCAAGCTGCTGGACGATGACGAGATGCAGATCGCGGTGTCGGTCAGCGAAACCAAGGTGCGTTTCGCCACCCCGCAGATCACCCTGACGTCGAAGGTCATCGACGGCACCTTCCCCGATTATTCGCGCGTGATTCCAATGGGTAACACCCGCCGCCTGGAAGTCGACGCGGCAGAGTTCGCCAAGGCCGTCGACCGGGTCGCCACCGTCTCCTCCGAACGCTCCCGCGCGGTGAAGCTGGCGCTGGACGAGGACCGGCTGGTGCTGTCGGTCAACGCCCCCGACAGCGGCGCGGCGGAAGAGGAACTGGCCGTGGCCTATGCCGACGAGCGGCTGGAGATCGGCTTCAACGCCAAGTACCTGCTGGAAATCGCATCCCAGGTGGATCGTGAAAACGCGGTCTTCATGTTCAACTCCTCCGGCGACCCGACCCTGATGCGCGAAGGCAATGACACCTCCGCCGTCTATGTCGTCATGCCGATGCGGGTGTAAGACGACGAGCGGCGAAGGGGTCGCGCCGCTGGCGCGACGGCCTTCGGCGAGAGTATTTTCAGCCAACGAATAGGGGGGTTTGGCCCATGGGGCGGCTGTGTCTGACCCGGCTGGACCTGTCGCATTTCCGCTCCTGGCGGCGCGGATCGCTCAGCGTCGACGGCCGGCCCGTGGCGATCTGGGGTCCCAACGGCGCGGGCAAGACCAACATCCTCGAAGCGGTCTCGATGTTTTCGCCCGGGCGTGGGTTGCGCCGTGCGGCGGCAGAGGAGATGGTGCGCCGGCCAGAGGCGATCGGCTGGAAATTGTCCGGCATTCTCCGCAGCTTGCACCAGGTGCACGAGATCGGGATGCAGGTGGAGCCAGGCCAGGGCCGCACCCTCAGGATCGACGACAAGGCGGCGGCGCAACTGGCGCTTGGCCGCATCGCCCGGGTGCTCTGGCTGGTGCCCTCCATGGACCGGCTGTGGATCGAAGGGGCCGAGGGACGCCGCCGTTTCCTCGACCGCATGGTGCTCAGCTTCTTTCCGACCCACGCCGATGCCAGCCTCGCCTACGAGAAGGCCATGCGGGAACGCAACCGCCTGCTGAAGGACATGGTGCGCGACGCCCACTGGTACAGTGCGCTGGAACGCCAGATGGCCGAGGCGGGGGAGGAGATCAGCTCCAACAGGCTGAAAGCACTGCAACTTATTGCCGAGGCGACGGAGGAGGCAGAGACCGCCTTTCCCGCGCCCCAGCTGTCGCTGACCCATCCCGAAGGGGAAATGGCCCTGAACGCCCCGGACCTGCTCGCAGGCTTTGCCGAAGGGCGCGCGCGGGACATGGCCGCCGGGCGCACCCTTCTGGGCCCTCACCGGGTCGATATGGAGGCTTTCTGGGCCACCAAGGGCATCCGCGCCGCCGATGCCTCCACCGGGGAGCAGAAGGCCCTGCTGGTCAGCCTGATCCTGGCCAATGCGCGCGGGTTGTCGCGGGATTTCGGCGCGCCGCCGATCCTGCTGCTGGATGAGGTCGCGGCCCATCTGGACGCCGGCCGCCGCGCCGCGCTTTATGATGAGATCTGCGCCCTGGGCGCGCAGGCCTGGATGACCGGCACCGGGCCGGAACTGTTTGCCGATCTGGGGGATCGCGCGCAGTATCTGGAGGTAACGGAGGAGGCCGGCGAGAGCCGTGCCGAGGAAAGGACAGCCCCATGACCGACAGCCCCGCACTGCCCGCCACCTTGCCCGCCGCCCGGGTCAGCCTGATCACCCTGGGCGTCGAAGAGCTTGATCGCGCACGTCAATTCTACGAGGCGCTCGGCTGGGTCCCGGCACAGGTGGCGCCCTCGATCGTATTCTTCCAGCTCGACGGCATGGCGCTTGGCCTCTTTGGCAAGGCCGCCCTTGCCGCGGATCAGGGCCGCCCCGATACGCCCCTTGGCACCGGCGCCATGACCCTGGCACAGAACTTCAACGACCGCGCCTCGGTCGATGCCGCCTATGCGCTTGCCCTGGCCTCCGGCGCGACGGCCCTGAAGGCCCCGGAAGAGGTCTTCTGGGGCGGCTACTCCGGCTACTACGCCGATCCGGACGGCCATGTCTGGGAAGTGGCCCACAACCCGTTTGCCACCCTGGATGCCGCAGGCCGGTTCGCCCTGGGCGGCACGGACTGAGGGCCGGCGCAGAGCCGCATCCCGCGCCGCTAGCCGCCGTCCGGAACAGCCACTTTGACAGGCGCCCTTCGTGCTGCCCGGATGGCCTTTCAGCGCCCCGTTCCGCGCCCCGCGGGCAGAGCGGAAAACGGCCCGGAAAGTTATGTCATCGACGTGACATTCTTCCGGCCGGAAGGTATAAAATCGGCAGCAGAAAGAGGACCATAGCCGCATGTCGGACACGCCTGAGCAACAACCCAGCTATGATGCAGGATCCATCAAGGTTCTCAAGGGCTTGGATGCCGTCCGGAAACGCCCGGGCATGTATATCGGCGACACCGATGACGGGTCCGGCCTGCACCACATGATCTACGAGGCCGTGGACAACGGCATCGACGAGGCGCTTGGCGGTTATGCCGACTTCGTGAAGGTGGTGATCCACGCGGACAACTCGGTCTCCGTGCGCGACAACGGGCGCGGCATTCCGGTGTCGATCCACCCCGAGGAAGGCGTTTCCGCGGCCGAGGTCATCATGACCCAGCTGCACGCCGGCGGTAAGTTCGACCAGAACTCCTACAAGGTGTCCGGCGGTCTGCACGGTGTGGGCATCTCGGTCGTGAACGCGCTGTCGGACTGGCTGGAACTGCGCATCTGGCGCGACGGCAAGGAGCATTACGTCCGCTTCGAACATTCCGAGACGGTCGAACCGCTGAAGGTCGTGGGCGATGCCAATGGCGAGAAGGGCACCGAGGTGCGCTTCCTGTCGTCCACGCAGACCTTCTCCAACCTGGAATACAGCTACGCCACCCTGGAAAAGCGCCTGCGCGAACTGGCCTTCCTGAACTCCGGCGTGCGCATCGTGCTGGAAGACCACCGCCCGGCGGAAGCCCTGAAGACGGAGCTTTACTACGAAGGCGGCGTGAAGGAATTCGTCAAGTACCTCGACCGGTCCAAGCAGGCGATGATGACCGACCCGGTCTTCATCACCGGCGAAAAGGACGGCATCGGGGTCGAGGTCGCGATGTGGTGGAACGACAGTTACCATGAAACGGTCCTGCCCTTCACCAACAACATCCCCCAGCGGGACGGCGGCACGCACCTTGCGGGCTTCCGTGGTGCGCTGACCCGGACCCTGACCAAATACGCGCAGGAAAGCGGCATCGCCAAGCGCGAGAAGATAAACTTCACCGGCGACGATGCCCGCGAGGGCCTGACCTGCGTCCTGTCGGTGAAGGTGCCCGATCCGAAATTCTCCAGCCAGACCAAGGACAAGCTTGTTTCGTCCGAGGTGCGCCCCGTGGTCGAAACCCTGGTGGGTGAAAAGCTGTCGGAGTGGTTCGAGGAAAACCCCAACGAAGCCAAGATGATCGTCGGCAAGATCGTCGAGGCCGCCATGGCCCGCGAAGCGGCGCGCAAGGCGCGCGAACTGACCCGGCGCAAGACGGCGATGGACGTGAACTTCCTGGCCGGCAAGCTGAAGGACTGTTCCTCCAAGGTGCCCGCCGAAAGCGAAGTCTTCCTGGTCGAGGGTGACTCCGCCGGCGGTTCGGCCCAGACGGGCCGAGACCGGCGCACCCAGGCCGTCCTGCCCCTGCGCGGCAAGATCCTGAACGTGGAACGCGCGCGGTTCGACCGGATGCTGTCCAGCCAGGAAATCGGCAACCTGGTGATGGCGCTCGGCACCGGCATCGGGCGGGACGAGTTCAACATCGAGAAGTTGCGCTACCACAAGATCGTCATCATGACCGATGCCGACGTCGACGGCGCGCACATCCGGACCCTGCTGCTGACCTTCTTCTACCGGCAGATGCCGGAGCTGATCGAAGGCGGCTACCTCTATATCGCGCAGCCCCCGCTCTACAAGGCGACGCGCGGCAAGTCCGAGGTCTACCTGAAGGACCAGGCGGCAATGGACGACTACCTGGTCGAACAGGGCACCGACGGCACCCGGCTGAAGCTGGGCGGCGGATCCGAACTGGCCGGTGAGGACCTGAAGCGCGTGGTCACCGAAGCGCGGCAGCTCAAGCGCGTGCTTGATGCCTTCCCGACCCATTACCCGCGCCACATCCTGGAACAGGCGGCGATCGCCGGGGCCTTCGTGCCCGGCGCCGTGGATGCCGACCTGCAGGGCGTCGCCGACAAGGTCGCGGCACGGCTCGACCTGATCGCGCTGGAATACGAAAAGGGCTGGCAGGGTCGCATCACCCAGGATCACGGCATCCGCCTGTCCCGCATCCTGCGCGGCGTCGAAGAGCTGCGCACGCTGGACGGCCCGATGCTGCGCTCGGGCGAGGCGCGCAAGACCGGCTCCTTCACCAAGTCCCTGCAAGAGGTCTACAACGTGCCCGCCACGCTGGTCCGCAAGGACCGCAGCCAGGTCATCTACGGCCCGCTGGAACTGCTGCACGCGATCCTCTCCGAAGGGGAAAAGGGCCTGTCGATCCAGCGCTACAAGGGCCTGGGGGAGATGAACCCCGACCAGCTGTGGGAAACCACGCTGGACCCGGATGCCCGCACCCTGCTGCAGGTCCGGATCGAGGATATGGCAGAGGCCGACGACATCTTCACCAAGCTGATGGGCGACGTCGTCGAACCGCGCCGCGAGTTCATCCAGCAGAACGCGCTGAGCGTGGAAAACCTCGACTTCTGATCGGGTTGTCATTGCATTGAAAGGGCCGCGCCTTCCCCGGGCGCGGCCCTTTTCCGTTTCGCCCCGCCGCTGTCGCAGGAATTTTACATTCGCGTCACGGGGGTGAGATCATCCGCGCCTACTCCGGAAACATCCGAATGAATTGGGTGAGGCGGGATGAGCGGCAACTGGGAAATCGCGAGGAACTGGATCGTCGACAGCATCGCGTCGAAGGCGCTGACCCAGGGCGACAGGCTGCCGACGGAACAGGAGCTTCTGCGCCAGATCGGCGTCGGGCGGCATTCGCTGCGCCGGGCCGTCGCCTCGCTCGCGGCCGAGGGCGTGCTCTCGGTCGAACAGGGGCGCGGGACCTTCGTGCGCGACCAGCCCCGGATCAACTACCGTATTGGCCGCCGCACCCGCTTTCGTGAAAACCTGCTGAGCCAGGGCGTGAAACCGGGAGGGGAGACGATCTCCGCCGACGTGATCCCGGCAGAGGCCGACGTGGCCGATCACCTGTCGCTGCCCGCTGGCACGCCCGTGCACCGCATCCTTGGCCGGTCCCGCGCCGATGACCATCCGCTTGGCCTGAACCGCAGCTTCCACCCCGCCGACCGCTTCCCCGGCCTCGGGCGGCAGCGTGAAAGCCGCCGCTCGGTGACGGAAATCTACGCCGAATACGGCGTGACCGATTACCGGCGCCGCACCACCTCCATCTACGCCCGCCAGCCGGAGAAGTGGGAGGCGAAGCTGCTGGAACAGCCCGCCGACCAGCCCGTCATCGTCATGTGCAAGCTCGACGAAGACCTCTCCGGCACCCCCATCGGTTGGTCCGAGGCGGTCTATGCCGCCGGCCGCATACGTTTCACCCTCGATTTCCCGGATTGAGCCATGTTCGACACCGACGGCGCCCTGCCGCCCTCCGACATCCTGACCACCCTGGCCCGGGCCGATGCGGCACGGCTGAAGGCCCTGGCCGAAGACATCCTGCCCCTGCTGGGCGATCCGCAGGTCCTGAAAAGCGGCACCGGGCTAGTCATGCTGCCCCTGCGCGACACGGTGCAGGGCGTGGCCTTCCACCTGGGCGAGGTCCTGGTGGCAGAGGCCCACATCCGCCTGCCCGACGGGTCGGAAGGCTACGGCATGATTACCGGCCACGACATCGAACGCGCCATGGCCATGGCGCTCCTCGACGGCGCGCTGACCGCCGGCATCGCGGCGGACCGCGTCCGTGCCTTCGTCATGGCAGAGGCCGCAACCCAGCAGGCCGAGGATGAGGCAACCCTGCGCCGGATCGAGGCCACCCGCGTCGACATGGAGACTTTCTGATGCCCACAACTCCCCTGCATGCCACGCCCCTGCCCGACACCGAAGAGGTCCGCGACAACGCCAGTTTCGAGGCGATCCTCGGCGCGCTGTCCCGCCCCGGCACCCTGCACCCCCTGCCCGAACCCGGGCTGCTGCCCGTGGCGCTTGCCCTGCTGGACCGCGAATGCCGCTTTGCCGCCGATGATCCGGCGCTTGCCGCCCGGCTCGCCATGACGGGCGCGCAGCCCGCGCCGCTGGCGCAGGCCGATCATGCCTTCCTCGACCTCTCCGACGCCCCCGACCGCCTGACCGAGCTGCCCGCCGGGTCGCAGCTCTACCCCGACGAGGGCGCCACGGTGATCGCCACAGCCCGCCTCGGCGAGGGGCCGGAGCTGGAGCTGACCGGCCCCGGCATCCGCGACACCACCCGCATCCGGCTGGGCGGCATCGGCCCCGGTCTCTGGGCCGCGCGAGCACGGCTTTGCCGTTACCCGGAAGGGATAGAGATGATCTTCGTCGACGGTGCGCGCCTGCTGGCCATCCCGCGATCCACCACCGTGAGGGAGCTCTGACATGGCCTATGTGGCAACCCGGGGCGGCGAACGCGCCATCGAACAGTCCGAACGGCTCTACCGTGCGCAGATGGGCCGCATCGAGGCCGCCCGCGTGGCGGAGATCGAACGCGCCCTGCCCGCGCTGATCGACCGGCTGATGGGGGAGGCCTCCCTTTACGCCCCCGACCTTGCCGCGCTGGCGCTGGCCCAGGCGGGGGGCGATCATTACGAAGCGCTGCTGCTCTTGCGGGCCTGGCGCACGACCCAGCCGCGCCTGCAGGTGGCAGAGGTCGTGGCCCCGGACGAAGGCTTTACCCACCGCCGCATCTCCGCCGCGTTCAAGGACATTCCCGGCGGCCAGATCCTTGGCCCGACGCTGGACTACGCGCACCGGCTGCTGGCGACCGAGGTGCTGGAGGGCCGGCCCTTCGACCCTGCCCCGGTCACCCCGGCGGCCCGGCCCGCCCCCGCCCGCCATCCGTCGCTTGCCGCATGGCAGCAGGCGCAGGGGCTGGCCGACAAGCCCAAGGCGGAGGAGACGCCCCCCGACGACATCCCCGACCTCACCCGCGAACCGCTGCTCTTCCCCGCCAGGCGCGCCCACACCCTGCAAAGCCTCGCCCGTGCGGATACCGGGGGCACGCTGGCGCTCGGCTACTCCGCCATGCGCGGTTACGGCAATGCCCACCCCACGGTGAACGAACTGCGCCTGTCTGAGGTGGAGCTGACGGTGCGCCACCCCAATGGCACCCCCTTCTCCGCCGGTCGGGTGAAGACCTCCCAGGCGGAGGTCGTGACGACGAAGGGCAAGGGTAAGCTGCGGCTGGGCTTTGCCGCCACGCTGGGCTGGAACGAGGTCAAATGCATCTCGGCCGCCACGCTGGACCTGAACGCGCCGGGGGCCGAAAAGGGCTCCCCCGTCGAGGAGGAGTTCTTCCTCTACCACACCGAGCCGGTCGAAAGCTCCGGCTTCTGCATCCACTTCAAGCTGCCCCATTACGTCACCTTCCAGTCCTCGCTCGACACCCTGCGGGCGGCGAAGGCGACCCGGACGGAAAGGGAACCCGCATGAGCCTCGCTGCACTCTCCGGCCAGTGGAAGGCGTTTTCCTACGGCTTCCTCGACGGCTCCGCCAAGCGGGAGCTGCGGCGCAAGATGATCAAGGCCGTGGCGGTGCCCGGCTGCCAGATGCCCTATGCCTCCCGCGAGGTGCCGATCGCGCGCGGCTGGGGCACCGGCGGGCTGCAGGTGACGCTGACGCTGGTCAAGCCGTCCTCGGTGGTGAAGGTCATCGACCAGGGCGCCGATGACAGCGTCAACGCCGCCTCGATCCGGCGCTTCCTGTCGCGCGTCTCCGGCGCGGCGGAAACCTGGGACACCCAGGCGGCCACCCTGATCCAGTCGCGCCACCGCATCCCCGAGGAAAAGCTGCGCGCCGACCAGGTGCTGATCCTGCAGGTGCCCAACCCCGAACCCCTGCGGCCCGTCGAACCCAACATGTCCATCGCCCGGCAGATGCATGCGGATGCCGATTACGGGCGGATGTGGCTGGTGCTCTACGAACAGATGGTGCGCTCGGGCCGGGTCATGCTGGGCGCCTCCTATCCGTCGATGGTCAACGGGCGGCACGTCATGGCGCCCTCCCCCATTCCCCGCTGGGACGTGAAGAAACTGCACATGGCCGAACACCTGACGATCCTCTCGGCGGGGCGCGAAAAACGGCTCTACGCCGTGCCGCCCTTCACGCGGGTCGAACCGCTGGTCTTCGACGACGTGCCCTACCGGGTCGAGGATCACGCCCGGCTGACCTGCGCCCGCTCCGGCCTCACCGGGTTCTTCATGAACGAGATTCCGCAGGCGGACGGCACCTCCCTCCATGAGGTCTCCGACAGCAACCTCGGCATCAAGGCGATCGACGGCCAGCCCCTGGGCGAGACCTGGTATCGCGACGGAGACATGGCATGACCGCCCTTCCCAAGGAGGCGCCGCGCCTCGTCACCACCCGCCCGCTGATGGAGCTGACAGGGGTGAGCAAACGCTACGGCCCCGTGACGGCACTGGATCACGTCTCCGCCCGCGTCTACCCGGGCGAGGTTCTGGGCATCGTCGGCGAGAGCGGGTCGGGCAAATCCACCCTGCTGCGGATGATGAACCTGGAGGAGGAGCCGGACACGGGTACCTACCACCTCGACCTGCCGGACCTGCCCGCGAACCTCTTCGACCTGGACCGTTTCGACCGCCGCATGCTGCGCGCCCGGCGGATCGGCATCGTCTACCAGAACCCGCACCTGGGCCTGCTGATGAAGCACAGCTCCTCCGGCAATGTGGCCGAACGGCTGCTGATCGCGGGGGAACGCCGCTTTGCCGTGCTGCGCGACAAGGCGCAGCAGGCACTGGAGGCGTCGGAATTCCCGATCCCCCGCATGGATGCCCCCCCGGCGGAGCTGTCGGGCGGCATGCAGCAACGGGTCCAGCTGGCCAAGGCCATCGCGCTGGAACCCGCCGTGCTGCTGCTGGATGAACCGACGACGGGGCTCGACGTTTCGGTGCAGGCGCTGGTGCTGGATACGCTGAAGCAGCTGCAACAGGATCGTCGCATCACCATGGTACTGGTCAGCCACGACCTCGGCGTGATCCGCACCATGGCCGACCGGGTCATGGTCATGCGCCACGGCCGCGTGGTCGAGGAAGGGCTGGCCGACCAGGTCTTCCAGGATCCGCAGCACGCCTACACCCAGCAACTCGTCCACGCCAAGCTGTGAGGAAGCGATGACCGAAACACCCGTGATCCTGCGCGCCTGTGGCCTGTCCAAATCCTTCCGGATGCACCACCTGGGGACGGAGCTTGCCGCCTTCGAAGGCCTCGACTTCACCCTGCACGAGGGGGAGTTCCTGCTGCTGTCCGGTCCCAACGGCGTGGGCAAATCGACCCTGCTGCGCACGCTCTACCGCAGTTACCTGCCGGTGGCGGGGCAGCTGCTGTTCCATGGCCGCGACGGGGTGATCGACCTGGCGCGCGCCGCCGACATCGACGTGGCCCACCTGCGCCGCACCGAAATCGGCTTCGTCACGCAGTTCCTGACCGCCCGGCCCCGCGTCGCGGCGGAGGAGATCGTGGCCGAACCCCTGCGCCTGGCCGGCACCCCCCGGGCGGAGGCGCTGGACCAGGCCCGGCACTGGCTTTCGGCCTTCGGGGTGAAACCCGACCTCTGGCGCGCCTATCCCACGACCTTTTCGGGCGGCGAACAACAGAAGGTGAACCTGGCCCGCGCGCTGATCCTGCCGCAGCGCCTGCTGCTGCTGGACGAACCCACGGCCTCGCTGGACCGGGGCGCGCGGGCGGCCCTGGTGGACCGGCTGGCCGAGCTGAAGCAGCAGGGCGTCGCCATGATCGGCGTCTTCCACCACCCGGGCGACGTGGCCGCGCTGATCGACCGGGAAATCCCCCTCTCCCCCAAGACCCCGATACAGGAGCTTGCCGATGTGGCTGAGTGACTTCCGCGTCGTCCTTCCCGAAACCGTCCTGCCCCAGGGTTCCGTCCGGATCGAGGGCAGCCGCATCGCCGAGGTGGTGGACCACCCCGTCGCCAATGCGCGGATCGACGGGCGCGGCCTGCTTCTGATGCCCGGTTTCATCGACATGCACGGCGACATGATCGAGCGGGAGGTGGAACCGCGCCCCAACGTGAAGATGCCGATGGAACTGGGCCTGCGCGATCTGGACCGGCGGCTGAAGGTGGCCGGCGTGACGACCGGCTTCGCCGCCGTTTCCTTCACCCCGAAATCCGTCCACGGCCATATGCGCAGCTATGAACATTCCTCCGAAATGCTGCGGTCGCTGAAGCAGATGCGCGGGATGCTGAAGGTCGATCACCGCGTCCACGCCCGGTTCGAAGTGAACTTTCCCAATGCCCTGGCGGTGATAGAGGAACTGATCGCGGAAGGGACCGTCGATCTGGTCTCCCTGATGGACCACACCCCCGGGCAGGGACAGTACCGCGACCTGGAAAAGATCCGCGCGAACGCCATGCGCGCCGGGGCCACGGCGGCGGAAGCGGATGAAAACATCCAGCGTCGGATCGACATGCGCCTGGCCGCCCAGGGCGACGTGGGGGCGACCCTCGCTGCCATCTCCGCCACCTGCGCCGAACATGACATCGCGCTTGCCTCCCACGATGACGACACCGCGGAGAAGGTCGCGCTCATGCAGTCTCTCGGCGCGGGAATCTCCGAGTTTCCGGTCACGCTGGAGGCGGCGCAGGCGGCAAAGGACCGCGGCTTGCTGACCGCCATGGGCGCCCCGAATGCCCTGCGCGGTGAAAGCTATTCCGGCAATCTTTCGGCCCGCGACGCCTGGCAGGCCGGGGTGCTCGACATCCTGGCGGCCGATTACCACCCCTCCGCCATCCTGCCCGCCATCCTGGTCCTGGCCCGCAGTGCCGGGCGCGACCTGGCGCAGGCCACCCGGCTGGCGACGCTGAACCCGGCACGTGCCCTGCACCTGACCGATCGTGGCGCGATCGAAACGGGCAAACGTGCGGACCTTGTCATCGCCGATGACGAGGGCGTCGGCCACGTGCGTGTCACCTATTCCGGGGGCTGTCCGGTCTTCTCCGACGGCTCCCTCACCCCGCGCGACATCTCCCTCGCGGCGCAATAAGGAACCTTCCCATGACCCTCCCCGTGATCGGCGCCGCCCTTGGCGTCTCCGAACTGGCCACCTTCCGCGACTGGCTGTTCGAAAAGGACCGCGACCTGGAAATCCAGAGCTTTTCCAAGCCCGAACTGCTGGTCTCCGGCGACTGGCAGCCGCTGGTGGACGAGGCGAAGAAGCAACTCGACGGTTTCGGCGGGCGCTACGGCATCCACGGGCCCTTCTGGGGCCTGAACTTCGCCAACCCCGATCCGGAGATCCGCGCGGTGGTCCGCAAACGCATGACCCAGGGGATGGAGATCTGCGAGGCGCTCGGCGCGAGCCACATGGTCATCCACTCGCCCTTCACCACCTGGGATCACCACAACCTTGCGACCTATCCCGGCGCCATCGACATGGTCACCGGCTGGATCCACGAATGCCTGGATGAAACCGTCGCCCGGGCGGAAAACGCCGGTGTCACCCTGGTGCTGGAAAACATCGAGGATATCGACCCGGAGGCCCGCAAGACCCTGGTGAAGACCTTCGACAGCGACGCGCTGAAGCTCTCCATCGACACCGGCCATGCCCATTACGCCCATGGGTCCACCGGCGCGCAGCCGGTCGATTTCTTCATCCGCTCGGCGGGGGAGATGCTGGGCCATGTCCACCTGCAGGATGCCTGCGGCTACGCCGACCGCCACTGGGCCCTAGGCGAGGGCACGATCCGCTGGCACGAGGTCTTCCGCGCCCTGGCGGAGATCGACGCCACGCCGCGCCTGATCCTGGAACTGCGCAACAAGGCGGGCATCCTGCCTTCCATGGCCTGGCTGGAACGGGAGGGGCTGGGCCAGTAACGCCCAGGCAGGGCCGGCAACCCCTACCTGCGCTGGCACCATTTCACCGTCGTCTCCCACTCCAGGGGGATGGCGGTTTCTTCGGCGTCGGCGCCTGCACCTGCGGCGGCGTGCACATGGGCCGCGCAGATCGCGTTCAGCTCCGCCATGACCGGGCCAAGACCGATGCGGCGCACCAGGGTCCAGACCACCGCGCGGGTCAGGTAGAGGTCGACAACCTGCCGCGCACTGCGTCCTTCGGTCCAGCGATAGGTTCGCGACCGTGCCGTCTTGAACCCCGGCAGGCCCGACAGTTCGCGCACCGTCGGCTCCCTGCTGGCCGTGGTGGCGGGGAAATCGCCGATATCGCGGGATGCCTCGCTGACGTATCCGTCCAGCGCATCCAGCAGGGGCGACGGAACCCTGCGATTGCGCACCACCGCCAGAAGGCCGCCCGGCGCCAGGACGCGGCGCGCCTCGGTGAAGAAGGCCGCGCCGTCGAACCAGTGGAAGGCGGAGCAGGCCACGATCAGCCCGGCGGACCCATCGGGTAGCGGCAGGGTTTCCGCCAGCCCGTCGGCCACCTGTACCCGGGGCTCCCCGCTGAAACTGCGGGCCAGGACCCGGCGCATGTCGCGCCCCGGTTCGACCGCCGTGATCAGCCAGTCACCCGGCAACGCCGCGCGCAGGGGCCGGGTCGAATTGCCGGGCCCCGCGCCGACGTCCACCGCCAGGACCCTGTCACTGCCACAGGCCGGAAGAAGATCGCGGAACGCCTCGACCGGGTAATCCGGGCGATGCAGGGCGTAGGTCTCTGCCAGCCCTTCGAAGCGTTCGACGTTCTCGGGCATCATGGGGCGTCGAAATCTCCGCTTCGGAAGGCCGTACGGCCCGCGCGCATTGTCATGACGACCCGGGGCGCCGCGCCCTCCGGCCAGTCGAGCAGCACCAGGTCGGCACGCTGACCCGGGGCGATCTCCCCCCGGTCGGGCAGGTTCGACGCCCGCGCCGGGTTGGTCGAGATCAGCTTCCACAGCTCGTGCAGCGGGCGCAGGCCATCCGCGTGCATCCGCGCCACCGCCCCCAGCATCGCAGGATAGTAGTAGTCCGAGGCAAGGATATCGCAGAGCCCCGCCGCCACCATCTCCGCCGCTGAAGGCGATCCGATGTGGCTGCCACCGCGCAGCACATTGGGCGCCCCGAAGATGATCCAGTCGCCCGCCGCCCGCGCGGCCTCTGCCACGGTCAGGTTCATCGGGAATTCGCTGACGCGGGAGCCATGGGCGCGGTAGAAGTCCCGCGTTTCCACCTGCGTGTCGTCATGCGACAGCATCGACGCCCCGGCCGCCCGCGCCGCTTCCGCCACCCGGGCGATCTGCCCGGGCACCTGCGGGCGCAGGTCCCATGTCCGGCGCATCAGCGCCACGAACTCCGCCACCGGCACATCGGCCCGGGCCGCGCGCTTTTCCATCTTCTTCGCGAAGGCCGCGCTTGCCATGTCCGTCACCGGGTAGTCCGGCACATGATCGAAAGGCCGCGCCTGCAGCGGCACCGAAGGATCCAGCAGCCCCATCGTCGTATGGTCGTTGAAGGCGACCGAGGGCGTCAGCGGCCCGGCCAGCATCTCCTCGATCAGGGGAATCGCCTCGAAACAGAAGGTCTCCCACCGCAGCTGCACCCGGTTTTCCACCGACAGGCGCGGCGCCAGCGCAGCCAGCCGCGCCGTGATGTCCCGCCCATGGGCCACGGACCGCAACCCGGGCTCCCAGCTCAGCGTCAGGGCATGAAAGGCCGTCGCGATACCGTTGCCGGCAAGTTGCCGGTCGGTTTCCAGCAGGGCCGTATCGACAGGGAAGAACACCCCCGGGCGCGGCATCAGCTGCCGTTCGAAGGCATCGCCATGGATATCGACCAGCGCCGGAGCCAGGATCAGGCCCCGCGCGTCGATGACCGCCGCGCCGTCGCGCGCCATGTCCAGGCCCCGGATCTCCCCGCCCTCGACCTGCACCGAAACCTCTTCGGTTCCGTCCGGAAGGAGGACCTTTGCCCCGTCGATCTGGAATTTCTGCATGCTGCGCCTCCTCACCACCGCCTGCGCATCGCGCCGCGGGGCCAAGTGATCCGAATGAATACCTATGCGCTGCACGTAACGGGAAGGCGTCCGATTTGTGAATGGATCTTGACGACCGCGCAGCGGAAACATCCGGACCAATTCCCGCCCCCTGCGACAGGACCCACCGCGAGGACTCGCCTCAACTCCATGAAATTAAAAGATTTCCCAAGACGCCATTCACAAATTTGACTCAACGGTTGGGCGCAATATTCATCCGAATGAAATTCTGGGGTCACGATCCTGCCCGACGGTCCCGCCCATGGAAAACGCATCCCTGACCCTCACTTCCGTCACGCGCCGCTTCGGGGAAACCCGGGCGGTGGACAACGTGACCCTGACAGTCGAGCCCGGCCAGTTCGTCGGCGTCATCGGCCGCTCAGGCGCAGGCAAGTCGACGCTGCTGCGCCTGATCAACCGCCTGATCGATCCCAGCGAGGGGCAGATCACCTTCGGAGACCGCCAGATCACCGCCATGAAGGGCCGCGAGCTGCGCGCCTGGCGGCGCGACTGCGCGATGATCTTCCAGCAGTTCAACCTGGTCGAACGGCTGGACGTTCTGACCAACGTCCTGGTGGGCCAACTGGCGGGCCACGGCTTCCTCAACTCGATGACCATGCGCTTTTCGGATGCCGAACGCGCCATGGCGATCGAGGCGCTGGACAGGCTGGACATGGCCCCCAAGGCGCTGCAGCGCGCGGGCACCCTCTCGGGCGGCCAGCAGCAGCGCGTCGCCATCGCCCGCGCCCTGGTGCAGAACCCGCGCATCATGCTGGCGGATGAACCCATCGCCTCGCTCGACCCCGGCAATGCCACCCGCGTGATGGAGGCCCTGCGCAGCATCAACCGCGAAGACGGGCTGACCGTGCTGGTCAACCTGCACACCCTCGACACCGCCCGCGCCTATTGCGACCGCATCATCGCCATGCGCGAAGGCCGCGTCTTCTTCGACGGCACCGCCGCCCAGCTGACCGATGATGTCGTGCGCGACATCTACGGCTCCGACGGGCTGGAGGAGTTCAACGAGGCCGTCACCTCCACCTCGATTTCCACCGGTCACGCCGCCCGCATTCCGGCCTGACCCCGCTTGCAGACAATCCCAGGGAGAGACCCCATGAAACTGCTCAGCACCGCTGCCCTCGTGGCACTGATCGCCGCCCCCGCCATGGCCGAGGGCTGGAAGGACGACTACCAGGTCGTGAAATTCGGCATCCTCTCGGGCGAGAACGAGAAGGACCGGCTGATGCGCAACGAACCGCTGCGCGCCTACCTCGAAGCCACCCTCGGCGTGAAGGTGGAGATGTTCACCGCCGGCAACTACGACGGCGTGGTGCAGGCCATGGCCGCAAACCAGATCGAGGCGGCCTCCTTCGGCTCCTCCTCCTATGCGGCGGTCTACACCCTGACCGACGGCGGCGTGCGCCCCACGCTGACCTCCATCAAGAAGGACGGCAACACCGGCTACCGCTCCATCGTGGTGACCCGCTGCGACAGCGGCATCAAGAGCCTGGAAGACGCCAAGGGCAAGATCCACGCCTTCGCCGACCCTGACAGCACCTCCGGCTATGCCGTGCCCTACTTCAACATGAAGGAAAAGCTGGGCATCGACCCCGCCACCTACTTCAAGGCGACCCCCTTCGGCGGCAGCCACGAAGCGGATGTGACCGGCGTGGTCAACGGCACCTTCGACACCGCCTCCACCTACCAGAACAACGACGAGGACGGCGTCTACCAGCGGATGGAAGCCAAGGGCATGATCGAGCCCGGCGTGATCTGCAAGATCTGGGAATCCCCGGAAATCACCACCGGCCCCTGGACCTTCCGCACCAACCTGCCCGAGCAGATGATCGAGGACATCACCTCTGCCATCGAAAGCTTCCCCCAGGCAGATCCCGAAGGCTACGCCACCTATTCCTCCTTCGACCCCGAGGATCCCAACCCCTCCGTCGGCTACACCCGCGTCGATCATGAGCGTTACCAGTGGATCGTCGATATGCGCGAATGGCTGAAGCGCGAGCGTCGCGGTTCCTGATCGCCTGACCTTCGGGCGGGTCCCTGCGGACCCGCCCCTTTCCGTTCCGGAGCCTCCCATGACCCTGATTGCAGAGTTCACCGACAGCCCACCCCTGTCCGGCCCTTCCGCCATTGCCGCCTTCGAACGCGACTTCTCTGTCCGGCGGCGGCGCGCGCGGGTGAACTGGGCCCTGGGCACCGTTCTCTTCATGGCGGTCTTCCTGCTGACGGCCTGGATGGGGGATTTCTTCAAGGTCACGCAGGTCACGCTGCGCGACGGGTCGCGGGAATGGGCCTGGATCATCCCCGCCGGGCTGCCCCGGCTGGGCGAATTCATCGTCAAGACCTTCCCCGACCTGCACCGGGCCACCCTGGGCGCCGACCTGGCCGAATGGTTCTGGCGCTGGCAGACCTGGCTGCGGCTGCTGCTGGAAACCGTGCTGATCGCCTTCATGGCCACCGTCTTCGGCGTCATCGGCGGCTTCCTGATCTCCTTCCCGGCCTCGCGCAACCTGGCGCCCAACCGCACTGTCCTGTGGATCGCCCGCCGCTACCTGGAAATCGCCCGCACCGTGCCGGAACTGGTCTGGGCGCTGATCTTCGTCTTCTGCTTCTCCGTCGGCCCCATGGCCGGGGTGCTGGCGGTCGGCCTGCACGCCTGCGGCTCCCTCGGCAAGCTCTACTCGGAAGTGAACGAAAACATCGACATGCGCCCGCTGGAGGGCGTGAAGGCCGCCGGCGGCAGCTGGTTCGACCAGATCCGCTATGCCGTCGTGCCGCAGGTCCTGCCCAACATCATCAGTTACACCCTGCTCCGGTTCGAGATCAACGTGCGCTCCTCGTCGATCATCGGCTACGTCGGCGCGGGCGGGCTGGGGCAGGAGATCCGCACCGCCATGTCCTTCCAGGAATACACCGACCTCTCGGCGCTCTTCCTGATCATCCTCGTCACCGTCGTCGTGATCGACTTCGGGTCCGAGAAACTCCGCCATCGCATCATCGGCCTGGGAGAGCGCGACGCATGACCCCCGAACAGATCGCAGCCGCCCGCGCCGCCTACCCCACGGCCTTCCGCGCGCCCCTCGGGATCCGCCTGCGCCGCGCCGCCCTCTGGGCCGCCTTCGCCGCGCTCTTCCTCTACTGCCTCATCGCCTTCGACTTCTCCCCCGCCCGAATCTGGACCGGGATCGAACGGTTTGGCGACGTGCTGGGCTTCATGTTCCCGCCCTACATCTGGAAAAGCTGGGCCGAGTTCCTGCCGATCCTCGAAGGGCTCGGCGAAACCCTGTCCATGGCCTTCCTCGGCACGCTGATCGGCGCCGTCTTCGCCTTCCCGCTCTCCTTCCTCGGCGCCAAGAACATCAACCGCTTCTGGCCCCTGCGCCTGGGCATCCGGCGCGGCTACGACGTGATCCGCGCCTTCGAAACCCTGATCCTCGCCCTGATCTTCATCCGCGCCTTCGGCCTGGGCCCCCTCGCCGGGATCCTCGCCATCGGCGTCAGCGAGGTCGGCACCTTCGCCAAGCTCTTCTCGGAAGCGATCGAGAACACCTCCGAAAAGCCGGTCGAGGGGATCCGCGCCTCCGGCGGCGCCCGCCTGCAGCAGATCCGCTTTGCCGTGATGCCGCAGGTCATGCCGGTGATCTGGTCGATCCTGCTCTACAACTTCGAATCCAACGTCCGCTCGGGCACCATCCTGGGCATCGTCGGCGCGGGCGGCATCGGCTTCCTGTTGTCGGACCGCATCGCGGCCTACAAGTGGGACGAGGCCTGGTCGATCATCTTCCTGATCATCGCCATGGTCTACGTGATCGACTGGATCTCAGGCATCATCCGTGCCCGCATCATCGGCACCCCCGAAGGCGCCGCCCGCTGACCCCGAAAGGCCCCCCATGTCCGCCAAGCGACTGACCGAAACCCCGAACGTCCACGACAGCGCCACCGTCATCGACTGCACCCTTGGCCGCTGGTCCGAAGTGCAGGCCAATGTCACCCTGAAGGAGGTCACCTTCGGCGATTACTCCTACATCGTGAAGGACAGCTCCGCCGTCTGGTCCACCATCGGCAAGTTCTGCTCCATCGCGCAGGGCGCCCGGATCAACCCGGGCAACCATGCCACCTGGCGGGCGACGCAGCACCATTTCACCTACCGCGCGGAGATGTTCGACCTGGGCGAGGATGATCACGCCTTCTTTCAGTGGCGCCGCGATCACTGGGTCACCATCGGCCATGACGTCTGGATTGGCCATGGCGTCACCGTCCTGCCCGGCGTCACCATCGGCACCGGCGCGGTGATCGGCGCGGGCGCCGTGGTGTCAAAGGACGTCGCCCCCTACGAGATCGTCGGCGGCGTTCCGGCCCGTCCCCTCAAGCGGCGGTTTACACCGGAGCAGGGAGAGGCGATCATGGCGATAGCCTGGTGGGACTGGAGCCATGAGGAGCTGCGCGCTCGCCTGCCGGACATCCGAGCCCTTTCCATAGACGCCTTCATCGAGAAATATTCGTGACATCCCCCAACGGGTCCGAGGGATCTCCCCCCGGTCCGAAAAAGCGCAAGAAGATCGACGCGGGTCTCATCACCCTGCTCTCCATTTGCCTGGCCAGCGGCGCCGGGGTCTGGGTGAAATTCGGCTTCGGCACCGTGCTGGCGACCATGCAGTCCGAAATGGGCTTCGTCCTGGTCCTGCTGCCGAAACTGATCGGCGCGGCGCTGCTGGCGGTCTCCCTGGGCTATGTCATTCCCCGCGAAAGGATCATGGCCCTGGCCGGTCCCGATAGCGGCGTGCTGGGCCTGGCGGTGGCGGCCATCGCCGGGGCGGTCTTTCCGGGCGGGCCTGCGGTGACCTTTGCCCTGACCGCCGGCCTCATGGCCTCGGGGGCCGATCTGGCGGCGGGAGTGGCCATGGTCACGGGCTGGGTGCTGCTTTCGGCCAACCGCACGCTGATCTGGGAATTGTCGTTCCTGCCCGCGCATTTCGTGATCTTCCGGGTGCTGGTCACCCTGCCGGTGCCGATCCTGCTGGGCCTGGCCATCCGCCGCTTCACCCCTCGGGAGGTGCCGGCGGAATGAACATCCTGATCGGCACGATCGTCATCTGGGCCGCCGCCCTCTGGGCGCTGCACCGCGTCCGCCGTGATCACGCGTCCGAACTGCGGACGGTCTTCACCATCTCGATGGATACCTTCACCTTCATGCTGCCCCGGCTGATCCTCGGCATGATGAGCGCGGGCTTCATCGCCCTCCTCCTGCCGGAGGAATTCATCCGCCGCTTCCTCGGGGAAAGCTCGGGCCTGTCGGGGATGCTGATGGCCTCGGTCTTTGGCGCGCTGACGCCTGCCGGGCCCTTCGTGGCCTTCGCGATCTCCGCCTCGGCGATCAAGGCGGGCGCCACCTTCGGGGCCGTGGCCGCCTATGTCACCGCCTGGTGCATCTACTCGCTGCTGCGCATCATGAGCTACGAGGTGCCGATGCTGGGCGGCCGCTTCGCCCGGCACCGGCTGCTCTACTCGCTGCCGGTGCCGGTGCTGATCGGCCTGGCCGCCCAGGCGCTGATGTAGCGCTCAGCCCGCCGCCTTCTGCGGCTCGGCCCCGTGTTTCGCGGCCCATTCGGCGCAGGAACGGATCCCGCCGAGCGGGAAGAAATGCAGCTGTTCCGGCACATTGTCCTGCGTCGCCATGGCTTCGGCGAGATCGGTCAGCACCTCTGTCGGTTCATAGGGCAGCATCAGCTTGGTCACGTCCATCGCGCGCTTCTGCAACACCTTCAGCGACGGACCGACACCGCAGGCGATGGCGAACTTGATCAGCGTCTGCAGCTTCGCGGGCCCCGCGATGCCCACATGCACCGGCAGCTCCACCCCCTCGGCCCGCAGCCGCGCGATCCAGTCCAGCACCGGCTGCGCCTCGAAGGCGAACTGGGTGGCGATGGCCATCTGCGCATCCGTCCGTTCGCTGAAGGCCTGTTTCCAACGCAGCGCCTCGTCCACCATCCGGGTCGAGCCGTCGGGGTCGATGTCCTTGTTGCCCTCCGGGTGGCCACCGACATGCAGCCGGGTGAAGCCGTCGAAACAGCCCGTCTCCATCAGCTGCATCGAGGAGTGGAAATCGCCCACCGGGGTCTTCACCCCGCCCGCCAGCAGGAGCGCCTGATCGACGCCCGCCTCGCCCCGGTAGCGCGCGATCCAGTCCGCAAGCATCGCCTTGTCCGCGATGATCCGCGCCGGGAAATGCGGCATCACCGGGAAACCCTCCCCGGCCAGCCGTTTCGCCGTCGCCACCATTTCCTCGATGGGCGTGCCCTCGATATGGGCGATGTAGACCCGGGTGCCCGCGGGCAGCAGGGTGCGGAAATCCTCGATCTTGGCGGCCGTGCGCGGCATCACCTCGATCGAGTAGCCCTGCACGATCCGATGCAGACCGGCCCCGGTGGCCGCGCCCGACCTGTCGCGTCGTCCGATGAAAGAAATCATGTCTGCTATCCTCCTCATGAGATCGGCCATCCCGGCCCCTCAGTTCATCATCGTGTCCGGCAGGATCAGGACGATCTGCGGGAAGGCGACCAGGATCGCCAGCGTCACCAGCATGGCGACCCAGAACGGCGTCACCCCGGCAAAGATCCGACCCAGCGGCACGTCGCGGGCCACCGATTTCACGATGAACACGTTCACCCCCACGGGGGGGGAGATCAGCCCCATCTCCAGCGTCAGCACCACCAGCACCCCGAACCAGATCGGATCCAGCCCCAGTTGCAGGATCACCGGGAAGTAGATCGGCATGGTCAGCACCAGCATCGCGAACCCCTCCAGGAAGCAGCCCAGCACCAGGTAGGTCAGCAGGATCAGCGCCAGGATCACCGTCGGGCTCAGCGCCAGACCTTCCAGCCAGAGCCCCACCAGCTCCGGGATATGGGTCAGCGCCAGGAAGGGGTTGATCATATGCGCCGCGATCAGGATCAGCATGACCGTCGCCGTCGTCACCACGCTGTCCTTGGCGGCCGCCCAGAAGCGGCGGAAGGTCAGCTTGCCCTGCGCCGCCCCGATCACGATCACCAGACCCGCCCCCACGGCCGATGCCTCGGTGGGCGAAAAGATCCCGGTGTAGATCCCGCCGATGGTCAGGATCACCACCATCAGCACCGGCAGGGCCCCCACCATGGCACGCGCCTTGTCGCCCATGGTCGTGCGCGGCCCCTGCGGCCCGAACCCCGGGCGCAGCCAGCACAGGATCGAAATCGTCGCCAGGAACATCGCCAGCAACAGCAGCCCCGGCAGGACGCCCGCCAGGAACAGCCGCCCGATGCTCTGTTGCGTCAGGATCGCGTAGATGACGAAGCCGGTCGATGGCGGGATCAGGATCCCCAGCGTCCCCCCGGCGGCCACCACCCCCGTCGACAGCCGGCTGTCGTAATTGTAGCGGTCCATCTGGTCCATCGACACCTTGCCCATGGTCAGCGCCGAGGCGACCGAGGACCCAGACAGCGCCGCGAACCCCGCGCAGCCCAGTACCGTGGCCGAGGCCAGCCCACCCTTCATCCGTCCGATCACCGCATAGGCGGCATCGTAAAGCCGCGCGCTCATCCCCGTGACGGAGGCGACATTGCCCATCAGGATGAACAGCGGCACCACCACCAGCTCCGCCGAAGAGGCGAGGGTGAAACTTTCCGAGGCCATCAACGACATGGCCGAATTCAGGTCCCGCAGCACCCAGATGCCCACGAACCCCACGGCGAACATGGCGATCGCCACCGGGATGCGCAGCACCAGCAGACACAGCAGGATCACCATGCCGATCAGGCCGATCATCTCTCCGCTCATTCACGGATCTCCTTCTCGGCCCGGGCCGTTGCCCCCGAAAGGGTCAGTTCCACCGCCCGCAGCAGCATGCCCAGGGCGGTCACCACCGCCAGGGCCGACAGGCCCCACTGGAAATACCATTTCGGCAGGCGGGCAATGTTCGTGGCCAGCTTCAGCATCTGCGACAACTTCGAACTGTCGTAGACCGTCCAGGCGATGCCGGCAAAGATCGCGGCCCCCAGCAGGGCGGCGGCGATATCCAGCAGGTGGTTCAGGCGCGGCGGAAAGCTGCGCTCGAAGATGTCGACGCTGACATGCCCGCCCAGCTTGTCGCAAAGCGCCATGCCGCCGAAGACGATGATCACCATCCCCATCTGGGTGTAATCCTGCGCGCCGGTCAGCGGCGCGTGGAAGCTGCGGCCGAACACATCCACCAGCACCACCAGCGTCACGAAGACCAGGCCCAGGGTGCCGATGAAAGCGGACAGGCCGATCAGCCCGTCCGCGATCTTTCTGAGGGATCCCAGCATTTCGGGCCCTTAGTTGCCGTGCATCACGGCATAGACGTCCTCGCCCCCGATTTCGGAGACGACCTCCGCCGTGACCGGTTCGGTGATCGCGCCAAAGGCCGCGGCCGCGTCGGCCGACAGGGTGATGACCTTCTTCGCAGGATCCGCTTCCAGCCCGGCGATGGTCTCATCCGCGACCCGGTTCCAGGCATCCTCGGCACTCTTCGACAGGGCCTCGCCGGAATAGGCGTCGATGGCGGCCTGCATCTCGGGCGTCAGGCTGTCGAACTTGGCCTGGTTCATCACCACGTAGAAGGTCAGCCGGCCAAGCGGCGCGCCGATGGTGTAGGAATTGGCCACCTCCGACAGCTTGAAGTCGGTGACGGCAGAGGCGCCGGTGACGACGCCGTCGATCAGCCCGGTCTGCAGCGCATTGTAGATCTCGCCCGCGGGCATCTGCACCGGGGTGGCGCCAAGCGCCTCGATCATCGCCGCAGAGGTGGATCCGGCGACCCGCATTTTCAGGCCCTTCAGGTCCTCCGGGCTCTCGATGTCCTTGTCCTTCATGATGAAAATGTTGGGCTCAGACGTCCACAGCGCCAGCGGCTTGGTCGCCGGGAACTCCTGCTTGATCAGGTCCATCGCGGCCCAGAGCGCGGGATAGCCCGGCTCTCCATCCGCGATCACGCCCGGCATTTCGGCGATCATGGTCTTCTGGAACTGGGACGAGGTATAGCCCGGCAGGCCCCAGACGATATCGGCCACGCCCTGCACCACGCGGACGTATTGCTCCAGCGGGCCCTTGCCCAGCTCGCCGCCCGGATAGGCGCGGATGGTCAGCGCGCCATCGGTATCGGCGGCCACGCCATCGGCCAGGGGCTCAATCACCGCGCCCGTCAGGGTATGGGTCGGCGCCGCGAAATGGGCGAAGGACAGTTCCTCCGCCTGGGCGGTCGCCGCGGCAAAGGTAAAGGCACTGGCAAGCGCCAGGCCGGTCACTAGACGATTCATTATTTTCCTCCCGTTTGCAGGGTCGCGGCGCGGGCTCCTCTTCCCGCGTCACTCCGGACCCATGTATACAGACGATACGCCGGATTTCTGAAATATCGAGGGGTTTCGTGGCGAAACCTCGTTTTGTTCTCCTGATTTCCGGGATCACCCCCGGCCCGCAGGGCAGGCCGGGGATACATGGCACTGGATCAGGCGGGCTCTGCCGTCTTGGTGCGCCAGCTGTCCGCGTAGTTCTCCCGCGCTTCCTTGGCATAGGGCGTGGCAGAGACGCGCACCCGGATGTCCGCCTGGCGGTGCTTCTCGGTAGAGGTCTTCTGCGTCTCGTCCGGCTCGCCCCACTTCAGGGTCAGCACGTCACCGATCTGCACGTCCTGGGCCACCACGCCGAGGGAAAGCACCCGGCGCTCGTTGAAGGAGTAGCCGTTGAACATCGACATGCCGACCATCTTGCCGTCCTTCATCACCATGTCGGTGGAGGAGGAGGCATAGTTGGGCTGCGGGAAATCGATCCACTTGCAGGGCACGCCGTCCTCGAAGCTGGAGGCGATGACCTTCATCACGTCCTCGGGGTTCCACTCGAAGGTGACCTTCTTGCGGTTGCTGGGGGCGTCCTTCAGCTTGGCCAGGGCCTCCTTGCCGATGAAGCTGTCCTTCTTCCAGCCGATGTAGAACCCGTAGCCCAGTTCGAACGGGTTGGTGTAGTAGTTCGCGATATCGTCGGTCACGTAGGACCCGCCGATGGAGCCGACGGCCTCGTAGGCATCGGCGCCCAGCCAGTCGCGGTATTCGGCCATCATGCCGTCGCCGGTGTAGATGCCCGGCAGCGGGGAAGGGATCCAGCCCGATTCCAGCGTGTTGGTGGAATAGGCGCGGGACCCGACGCGGCGCAGGTCGACCCCGACCTTCTGCGCGGCCTCCAGGATGGTGGACAGGACGTAGTCGCGATCCTTGTAAGGGCCCCAGACCTCCAGCCCCGGCGCGCCGGCCATGCCGTGCCGCAGCGCCTGCACCTTCTTGGAGCCGATGTTGATCCAGTCGACGTTGAAGAACTTGATCTCCGGCACGGGGCCGCCGTTGATCTCGGTAAAGATCTTGTCGGCATCCGGGCCCTGGATCTGGAACCGGTAATGGGTGCGCAGCACGCGCTCGCCATCGGGCCGGGAATCGGAGCGGGGGTCATGCAGAAGGCGGACGTTCCACTTACCGATGGCAGCCTGGAACTTGGTCCAGTTGGCGGTCGGCTGACGACCGACGAGGACGAACTTGTCCTCGCGTTCGCGGAAGATGATCATGTCGCCGATCACATGGCCCGCGGGCGTCACCGGGACAAAGTGCTTGGCCTTGTTGGTGTCGAAGCTCTTGAAGCCGTTGATGCCGACATAGGCCAGGAAGGCCTCTGCATCGGGGCCCTCGACGATCAGCTCGTCCATGTGGTGGGTCTGATCGAACAGCACCGCGGTATCGCGCCAGGCCTGCTGTTCGCTGCGCCAGTTGGAATATTCCGGGGCGACGACCGGGTATACATAAATCCCGCTTTTCGAATTGCGCAGCAGGTCAACAGCGTTGCCGGCAGCCGAAATAGCAGAGCTAAGGCTTTGAATGGCCATGTGAGGCTCCTCCCTAATCACATGTCTATGTATACATGGGATCGCGAGTCGCGGCGAAAAAATCAAGAGGAAATTCCACGCACCCCCAATAGGAGGCCCGTCGAAAGGCGGCAAATCGCCCCCATCTGCCCTTCTTTCACAGGGATTTTACGGGATCACTTTTCCAGCGGCGCCAGAAGCTCCAACCCCGGAACGGTGGTGATCATGCTGTGATCGCGCGAGAAGATGTATTCAAGATTGCGCCGTGCCGCCTGGGCATGCTCCCGCGCGAGGGCCTCTGCCCGCGCCCCGGCACGCGCCGCGATCGCCGCCACCAGCTCCCGGTGCTGATCCTGTCCGATGGCGAGCGACCGGCGAAAGGCCGAAAGCTCCCCCTCGTTGGGCAGAAAGGCGGAGGGGGAGGCAAAGGGAAGGCTCTTCACCCTCAGAAGTTCCCTCTCGAAGGTGGCGGAGCCGGGAAGGGCCGCCAGGGCCTCGTGAAACTGGCCGTTGAGGTCGGAATAGGCTTCGAAATCAACATCATTGGGATCATCGCCAAAGCAATCATCCAGCCGCCGGACGATATCGCCGATCTCCCTCATCCTGGCCTCGGGCACACCCCTTTCGGCCGCCAGCCGCGCCACGGTACCTTCAAGAACGCCGCGCAATTCCAGGGTATCCAGCACATCGGCATAGGCGAAGCTGCGCACCATGAAGCCGCCATTTCGTGCCCGCTCCAACAAGCCCTCTTCGGCCAGGCGCGACATGGCTTCGCGCACCGGGGTGCGGGAAATCTGCAGCTCCTCCGCCATGGCGACCTCGAACAGGCGGGTGCCACCGGGCAGATCCCCGCTCATGATCCTCTGACGCAGCTCCACCAGGGCGCGCATCGTGTGGGTCTTCGCGGTGGATTCACGGGCCATGTCACTCTCCATCTGACCGGGGATTTGTATACACGCGCCGGGCGCCGCGCAAACCACTTGCGGGAAAACTACCAGCGCGACCACACCATGTATACATTTCAGGCCATTTATCCTTGATACAGACCCGATTCCCGGATAATCCTTCGATCAATGTATGCGCCGTGGAGGGAAGGGAGGACCGCCATGACGACACTGCTACTGATACCGGGGCTTGTCTCCGACGCGCGGATCTGGCGGGAGGTGGGCCAGAGCGCCCCGCTGCCGGCGGCGGATGCCGATGTCACCCGCGACAGCACGATTCCCGACATGGCCCGGCGCCTTCTGGCGGAACACCCCGGCCCGCTGATCCCCGTGGGGCACTCCATGGGCGGCCGCGTCGCGATGGAGATGGCCCGCCAGGCGCCAGACCGCATCCGCGCGATGATCCTCGCCAATACCGGCCACGACAGCCGCAAGGAGGGTGAGGAACCGAAACGCCTGGCGAAAATCGCCCTGGGCCACGCGGACATGGCACGGCTGGCCGCCGAATGGCTGCCGCCGATGCTGGCGCCGGAACGGGTGGGCGACACCGCCCTGGTGGCGGATCTGACCGAGATGGTCCTGGCCATGGGTCCGGAGGTGCATGAGCGCCAGATCCGCGCCCTGCTGGACCGGCCCGACGCCAAGCGCGCCCTGCCTGCGATCACATGCCCCGTGCTGCTGATCACCGGCGCGCGGGACGGCTGGTCCCCCGAGAAGCAACATCATGAAATTGCAGCGCTTCTGCCGCAGGCAGAGGTGAAGGTGATCGAAGGCGCGGGCCATTTCCTGCCCGTCGAGCGGCCGGAGGAGACCGTCGCCGCCATCATCCCCTGGCTGCAGGCACATCTGGAGGAATGCGCATGACCGAAGCGACCATCCCGGAAACCCCGCTGTTCGACCGGCAGGGATCCATCCGGGGCTACAAGATGAACAAGATGGCGATGTCCCTGGGCATCCCGGCCAACCGGGAGGCGTTCCGGATGGACGAGGAAGGCTACCTCGACAGTTACGGCCTGACGGCAGAGGAAAAGGACGCGGTGATGTCGCGCGACTGGCGCCGCATGGTGGCGCTTGGCGGCAACCTGTTCTTCATCCTGAAGATTTCCGCGATCGACCCGGTGGCGATGTCGCAGATCGGCGCGGCCCAGGCGGGGCTGGAGCACGAGGATTTCCTGAAACAGCGTCTGGGGAAAGTGTAATGGCCAGGATCATCGGCGGCGTGGGCACCAGCCACGTACCCTCCATCGGCGTGGCGATCGACAAGGGGCTGGCGGGGACGCCGGACTGGAAGCCCTTCTTCGACGGCTACATCCCCGGCAAGCAGTGGATGGCGGACCAGAAGCCGGATATCGCGGTGGTGATCTTCAACGATCACGGCAACACCTTCTTCCTGGACCGCGTCCCGACCTTCGCCGTGGGCGTGGCCGAGAGCTATCACCCGGTCGATGAAGGCTGGGGCCCGCGGGCGATCCCCGATTTCCAGGGCGCGAGCGAGCTGAGCTGGCATTTCGTGGACAGGCTGGTGGAGAACCATTTCGATCCGCTGGTCTGCCGGGAGATCGAGGTGGATCACGGGCTGCAGGTGCCGATGGAGCTGTTCTTCGGCCGGCCCGAGGCCTGGCCGGTGAAGGTGGTGCCGATCTGGGTGAACACGATCCAATACCCGATTCCCACGCCGCAGCGCTGCTGGGAGATGGGGAAGGTCCTGCGCGAGGCGATCGAGAGCTTCCCCTCGGACGAGCGGGTGGTGATCATGGGCACCGGCGGGCTGTCGCATCAGCTGCAGGGCAGCCGGGCGGGGTTCATCAACCGCGAGGCCGACGAGGCCTGGCTGGACGGGATCGCCAACGATTTCGAGAAGTACCGCGACATGAGCCGCGAGGATTATGTCGAGCAGTTCGGCTCGGAAGGTGCCGAGTTGATCATGTGGCTGGTAATGCGCGCGGCGATGAACCCGCAGGTGGCACTGAAGCACCGGCATTACTACGCCCCCGCCTCCCTCACCGGGGCCGGGATGGTCGTGCTGGAGAACGCGTGATGGCCTTCTTCCTGATGCGCTGCCTGCATCACCCGGACCAGGACGCGGCGAGGGATGCGCACCGCCCGGCGCATCGCGCCTGGGTGCAGTCGGGGGGCGGAGGTCTGGCCTCCGTCCTGATCGGGTCGGCCCTGCTGGGGGAGGCGGGCGGGATCGGCAATTTCGGCATCCTGGAGGCGGCGAGCGCAGCCGATGCCCGGGCCTTTGCCGAGGGCGATCCGTTCAACGCCGCCGGGATCGTGGCGCGGATCGAACTGACCCCGCTGCCCGACACCTTCCAGGCGGGGCGGATCACCGATCCGATGTCGCCCCGGCTGACCGATGCCTGACGGCGCGCCCCCTGCACTGACCGGCCTGCGCACCCGGGTCTTCGTGGAGGGGCTGCAGGTGCAGGCCCTGATCGGCGTGCTGCCGCATGAGCAGGGCCAACGGCAACCGCTGATCCTGGACGTCGAGATGGAGGTGACGCCGCCCACCCGCGACGACCTGCAGCAGGCGCTCGATTACCGCCTGGTGGAGGAGATCGCCGGCGCGCTTGCCGCCCGGCAGACGGGCCTGGTGGAGGTCTTCGCGCAGCGGCTGGCGCGGCAGCTGGTCGATCATCGGCAGGTGCATTCCGCCCGGGTCCGCCTGCGCAAACCCCGCGCGCTGGACAACGGGATCGCCGGGACCGAGGTCACGCTGAGCGCGGCGCACTGAGTCTCCCCCACCGGCAAGATCGCTCAGGATTCAGGTAGAACTTTGCCGATCTTGCTGCGGGGCAGAAACAAAGTTTCCTTTCAAACACACGTGGATCCTTGTTTTCCACGCTCTGACGTCCCTGGACGCCTTGCATGTGCGCTCACAATATTTAACACATTGCGCCAAGATGGGGCGCCGGAACGGCAAGGCCCAGCCAGCGAATTTCGAAAGGACGGGGCCATGAGCTATCCCGACACGCTTCTTCTGATCGACGGTGCCTGGGTGCCTGCCGCCTCCGGCAAGACCCTGGGCGTCGTGAACCCCGCCACCGGCGAAGAGATCGGCCGCTGCGCCCATGCCGGGACCGAAGACCTGGATCGCGCCCTGGCGGCGGTGGACCGGACCTTCCCGGCGTGGAAAGCTGCGGGTCCCTACGAACGCGCGAAGATCATGCGCCGCGCCGCCGACCTGCTGCGGGAGCGCGCCGATGCCGTGGCCGCCATCATGACCGCCGAACAGGGCAAACCCCTGGGCGAGGCCAAGACCGAGATCCTGGGCGCCTGCGACACCATCGACTGGTTCGCCGAGGAAGCCCGCCGCGCCTATGGCCAGGTGATCCCGGCCCGCAAGCCCGGCGTGACCCAGATCACCATCAAGGAAGCCGTCGGCCCGGTCGCCGCCTTCACGCCCTGGAACTTCCCCATCAACCAGGTGGTCCGCAAGGTTTCGGCGGCCCTGGCGACCGGCTGCACCATCATCGTGAAGGCGCCGGAAGAGACCCCGGCCTCCCCGGCCGAACTGATCCGCGCCTTTGTCGATGCGGGCGTGCCCGCCGGCGTGCTGAACCTGGTCTATGGCGATCCGGCCGAAATCTCCGGCTACCTGATCCCGCATCCGGTCATCAAGAAGATCTCCTTCACCGGGTCGACCCCGGTGGGCAAGATGCTGATGGGGATCGCCGGCCAGCACATGAAGCGCGCGACGATGGAACTGGGCGGTCACGCCCCGGTGCTGATCTTCGACGATGCCGATGTGGATGCCGCCATCCAGGGCATGCTGGGCGCCAAGCAGCGCAACGCGGGCCAGGTCTGCGTCTCCCCCACCCGCTTCCTGGTGCAGGAAGGCGTGGCCGATGCCTTTACCGAAGGCTTCGCCAAGGCCTATTCCGCGCTGAAGGTGGGGCCGGGTACCGATCCGGACACCCAGATGGGCCCGCTGGCCAATGACCGCCGCATCCCGGCGCTGGAACGGATGATCGAAGATGCCGTGGCGAAGGGCGCCACCGTGAAGACCGGCGGCAAGCGGGTCGGCAATGTGGGCAACTTCTTCGAACCGACGGTGATCTGCAACGTGCCCACCGATGCGATGATGATGAACGACGAGCCCTTCGGCCCGCTGGCCATCGTCAACCGCTACGAGACCGAGGACGAGATCTTTGCAGAGGCGAACCGCCTGCCCTTCGGCCTGGCCTCCTATGCCTGGTCGACCTCCTCGCGCCGCGTGCAACGGCTGCAGGACGAGGTGCGCGCGGGCATGCTGACGATCAACCACCTGGGCCTGTCGATGCCCGAACTGCCCTTCGGCGGGATCGGCGACAGCGGCATGGGGACGGAAGGCGGATCCGAAGCGATTGAATCCTACCTCGAAACCCGCTTCGTCACCCGGCTGGGATGACGAAGCGGGCCGACCGGTGAACGCGCCGTCCCGAGCGCGTGACCGGATCAGCTGAGTTCGATGTTGAGCATCTTGCGGAGCAGCACCTTCAGCTGCTCCTCTTCCTCGTCGGTGAGATTGGTCGACACCCGACGTTCCAGCCGCGCGATATCGTCATCGGCGCTTTCGAGCAGCAGGAACCCCTTGCGGGTCAGGTTCACGCAGATCGACCGCGCATCGGTGAGCGAGGCAAGCCGCTCCACCAGACCCTTCCGCTCCATCCGGCGCAGGGTATCGCTGACCGTGTTGACGTCCAGCGCGACCATCTCCCCAATGGTCTTCTGCGAGGAATTCGGCTTCTGCCCGATGGCCACCAGCAGTGCCAGCTGACGCGAGGTGATCTCGTATTCCGCGAACACACCCGGAAACAGCGACTCGCACCGGAAATGCGCCCGACGGAGCAGGTGAACCATCACGTCCAGCAAGGCATACTTGCGCGCCACGCTGGACATCCGCATGTCCAGTTCGGCCCGGTCTTTCATATTTTCCATAACACCCATGAAACATCCCCTCCTGCCCGCGTCATCGGGTAGAATGCGCGGAACTGATACAAACAATTTTGATTTTACCTAAAACAACTACACATTGACACAACTCAATTTGCAATTGAGCAATTACGTCGGGCTAATTATACTTTTGTCGTACGGCAGACGTGATTTCATTGATCAGCGCCCTTTGCGCGGGGGTCGGGATCCAGTCTGCCCGAGTGGTCAGACCGATGGGGCGCCGTGTCCCTTCGAGGGCCAGGTGCAGGGGCCGGATCAGGCCCAGGTCGACCTCTGACGCGACCTGCATCCGGGAAATGAACCCGATGTGATCCGAGGCGCGCAACAGTTGCCGCATGAGGATCATCGAGCTCGTCTCGACAAAGCTGTCGGGCCGGGGCAGCCCTTCGAAGAGCGCATCGAAAATCTGCCGTGACGGGGTGCCGTGGCGCGCCAGGACCCAGGGCATCCCGGCCAGTTCCTCCAACGTCAGGTCCGTCCTGTCCCGCAGGGGATGATCGGGGCCCACCACGGCAATCAGATCATCCTCGAACAGCACCTCCTGTTGCACGTCGCCAATGGGAAGCGGGTCGCGCAGCGCGCCGATCAGCACGTCGATCTCCCCCCGGCGCAGACCGTGCAACAGGTCGTCGTAGGGGCCCTCGTCTATGCGGATCTCGATCGTCGGGCGCGTGGCGCGGAAGGCGACGATGGCCTCCGCCAGGATCGAACTGCGCGACAGCGGCATGGCACCCACGACAATGCGCCCGGCCTCCCGCCCTGCATGTTCTGCAAGCTCCATCACGGCCTGGTCGAGTTCGGCAATGGCCAGGCGCGCCGCATCCGCCAGCTGGCGCGCGGCGGCCTTGGCGCGGATGCCCGATGCGCTCCTTTCGAACAGGGGTTTGCGCGCTTCCTCCTCCAGGTAGGCGACGGCACGGTGCACTGTGGGCTGCGCCAGGCCAAGCTGCCGCGCCGCGAGAGAGAAATTTCCCGTTTCCCGCAAGGCGATCAGCGCTTCGAGCTGGGCCAGGCTGGCACTACGCCCCAGGCGCGGGGCGATCGGTGCGGCGGCCCCGTCTATGCGGCGCAGGGCGCGCCCGACCCGGGCGGCCAGAAGCTCCCCCGCGTGGGTCGCGTAAAGGCCCTGCGCCTGATGCCGGAACAGCAGCTGCGCCAGGTCCCGCTCCAGCTTGGCGATCGCCTGGGTCGCCGCGGGCTGCGACAGGTGACAGTCCTCCGCCGCGCGGGAGACAGAGCTGTGCTGCACCACCGCCAGGAAGACCCGCAGGTGACGCAGGTTCCATTTCACCATGATCCGCCCCTTTTGGAATCGGCCTCGCTGCATTGCAGAAAGATCCGCGGCATTGGGAATTCCGCCGCCTTTCAATTGCCGCCGCGGCAAGATGAACGGCCAAGACGCCCATCCTGTCTATAGCATGAGCTTATGAGCTGTCACTGTCTTCAAATTTGGGTTTTGCCCGGCGATGCCCGACAGTCCGCGCGAGCGCAACCGCCGCCTGCCGCGCGGTTGCCAGGAAGGAGACCCCCCAATGCCCGACTCGTCCGACAAACCCACCGTCCTGGTCCTTTCGGCCCACGCCGCCGACTTCGTCTGGCGCTGCGGTGGCGCCATCGCCCTGCACGCCCAGAAGGGCTACGACGTGACCGTCGCCTGCATGTCCTTCGGCGAACGCGGAGAGAGCGCGCGCCTGTGGAAGGACGGCAAATCCCTGGAGGAGGTGAAGGCCATTCGCCGCGCAGAGGCAGAGGCCGCCGCCGAAGCGCTTGGCGTGGCCCGGCTGGAATGCTTCGACCTGGGCGATTACCCGCTGGAGCTGGACTGGGAGGACAAGTACCGGCTGGTCGATCTGATCCGGCAGGTTCAGCCGAAGTTCATGCTGAGCCACAGCCAGTACGACCCCTACAACACCGACCACATGTACATGACCCAGGTCGCGCTGGAGACCCGGATGATCGCCCAGGCCTGGGGCCACAACCCGGGCGAAAAGGTGCTGGGCGCGCCGCAGCTCTACCTGTTCGAGCCGCACCAGACCGAGCAGATGGGCTGGAAGCCGGATACCTTCCTGGACATCACGCCGGTCTGGGACAGGAAGCGCGCGGCGATGGAATGCATGAACGGGCAGGTCCATCTGTGGGACTACTACACCCGTGTCGCGCAGCAGCGCGCGAACCATTTCAAACGCAACTCCGGCGGGATGTCCGGCGGACGTGACTGCCAGTACGCGGAGGGCTTCCAGTCCATCTTCCCGCGCACCGTCGACGAACTGTGAGGCCCGAGATGACCCAAGTCCCCACCATGCCGCAACCCGACCTGGCCCACCTCGGCCATGTCGAGGTGCTGACCAACAAGTACGAGGAAAGCCTCGATTTCTTCACCCGGGTCTTCGGCCTGAAGCTTTCCGCCGAGGACGAGGGCAGCGCCTACCTGCGCGCCTGGGAAGACTACGAGTTCTGCACGCTGAAGCTGACGAAATCCGACACCACCGGGATCGGGCACATCGGCTACCGCGTCGCCTCGCCCGAGGCGCTGGAGCGGCGCGTGGCCGCCATCGAGGCCAGCGATTACGTCAAGCACGGCTGGGTCGAGGGCGACCTGTCCCATGGCCGCGCCTACCGGTTCGAGGATCCCTTCGGCCATGTGTTCGAACTGTACTGGGACACGGTGAAGTACCAGGCGCCGCCCGAAGATGCCTCGGCGTTGAAGAACCTGGCCTCGCGCTATCATCACACCGGCATCAGCCCGCGCCGGATCGACCACGTGAACCTGCTGGGCGAGGACGTGACCGCCTTCCGCGACTGGGTGGCGACCTGCCTCGGGTCCCGCGTGACCGAGTACATCCAGCTGGACAACGGGCGGCTGGGGGGCTGCTGGTTCTCCTGCAACAACAAGACCTATGACCTTGTCTGTTCCGAGGAACGCGGCGGCGGCAATGGCCGTCTGCACCACGTCACCTTCGCCACCGACACGCGTGAAGACATCCTGCGCGCCGCCGACATCTACCTGGAAAACGGCGTGCATATCGAGACCGGGCCGCACAAGCATGCGATCCAGGGGTCGTTCTTCCTCTATGCCTGGGAGCCTGCGGGCAATCGGATCGAACTGGCCAATGCCGGGGCGCGGCTGATCCTCGACCCGACCTGGGAACCCGTCGTCTGGACCGAGGCGGACCGGATGAAGGGCCAGGCCTGGGGGCTGAAGACCATCGAGAGCTTCCACACCCACGGCACCCCGCCGGTGAAGAAGGAGCACTGAGCCATGGCAAATGTTGTCGTTCAAAACGTCGAGCGGGCCGATCCTGCCGTGATCGACGAGCTGGCCGCCGCGGGCGTGGCCACCGTGCACGAGGCCGCCGGGCGCACCGGCTGCCTTGCCGCCTACATGCGTCCCATCCAGCAGGGGGTGAAGATCGCGGGATCGGCGGTCACGATCTCTGCCGCGCCCGGGGACAACTGGATGATCCACGTGGCCATCGAGCAGTTGAAGGCGGGGGACGTGATGGTGCTGGCGCCGACATCACCCTGCGACAACGGCTATTTCGGTGACTTGCTGGCGACCTCCGCCCAGGCGCGGGGCTGTCGCGGGCTGATCATCGACGCCGGCTGCCGGGATACCGCCGACCTGCGCGAGATGGGCTTTCCGGTCTGGTCCAGGGCGGTATCGGCGCAAGGCACCGTGAAGGAAACGCTGGGGTCGGTGAACGTGGATATCGTCTGTGCCGGGCAGGCGATCCGGGCGGGCGATATCGTGGTGGCCGATGACGACGGCGTCTGCGTGGTGCGCCGGGAAGAGGCCGGAACGGTGCTGGAGGCCGTGCGCAAGCGGCTGGCGGCGGAAGAGGCCAAGCGGGTGCGGCTTGCCGCCGGTGAGCTGGGCCTCGACATCTACGACATGCGGCCGAGGTTGGAGGCCAGGGGCCTGAAATACATCTGAGGGAGGGAGGGGGCGCTGCCCCCCTCTTGAGCCCTGGCGGGCTCAATTCACCCCCGGAGTATTTCCAGCCCGGTGATTGGGAGTTTCGCGATGAGCTTTGAGGCCGATGGCATTCCCTGCCTGTGGATGCGGGGCGGGACGTCGAAGGGGGCCTATTTCCTGGCCTCCGACCTGCCGGCGGATCCCGCCGCGCGGGATGCGGTTCTGCTGCGGATCATGGGATCCCCCGATCCGCGCCAGATCGACGGGATCGGCGGGGCGGATCCGCTGACCTCCAAGGTGGCGGTGCTGGCGCCGCCCACACGGCCCGATGCGGATGTCGACTACCTGTTCCTGCAGGTCTTCGTCGATCAGGCGCTGGTCAGCGATGCCCAGGCCTGCGGCAATATCCTGGCAGGTGTCGGCCCGGCGGCGATCGAACGCGGGCTGGTGCCGGTCGCGGGGGAGGTGACCGGGGTGCGTATCCATATGCTCAACACCGGAGAGGTCGCCGTGGCGAAGGTGCAGACGCCGGGCGGGAGGGTCAGCTACGCGGGCGATGCGGCCATCGACGGCGTGCCCGGGACCCACGCGCCGGTGCCGCTGATGTTCACCGGGATCGCCGGGTCGATGACCGGCGGGGGCGTGATGCTGCCCACCGGGAACGGCGTCGACGTGATCGACGGCGTGGCCTGCACCCTGATCGACAACGGCATGCCCTGCGTGATCATGGCCGCCCGCGATCTTGGCATCAGCGGCGAGGAGACGCGGGAGGAGCTGGAGGAGAATGACGCGCTGAAACAACGGCTTGAGGCGATCCGCCTGCAGGCCGGCCCGCGGATGAACCTGGGCGACGTGACCGGGAAGTCGGTACCGAAGATGACGCTGGTCTCCGCCCCGCGTGCGGGCGGCGCCCTGTCGACGCGGAGCTTCATCCCGCATCGCTGCCATGCTTCCATCGGGGTCTTTGCCGCCGTCACCGTGGCCTCTGCCTGCCTGGTGCCGGACAGCCCGGCGGCGCGGCTGGCGGTGCTGCCCGGCGACGGACGGTTCCGGATCGAGCATCCCTCGGGCGCTGCGGAGGTGCTGATCGAGACCGACGCAGCGGGCGCCATCACCGGGGCGGGCACCCTGCGGACGGCGCGCAAGCTGTTCGATGGAAAGGTTTTTACCTGAAGATCAGAAGACGGGGTGTTCGATCTCGGGCGGGAAGATCACCGTGCCGTCCTCGTCGTGGTAGAGGTAGCCGTAGGGGTCGATCCGGGCATCGCCGATGCGCAGGCGGACATCGACCTGGCCGTCCCCGCGCGACATGCAGTGGCGGGGGATATTGCCCAGGGCGAGGATGCCGATGTCGAACGTCCGGATCTCCGTCACGTCCTTCACCGCGCCCCAGATGACGATGCCGGCCCAGCCGTTTTCGGCAAAGCGGCGGGTGAGTCGGCCCCCCAGAAGCGCTGCGTGCACGGATCCGCCGCCATCCACGACCAACACGCGGCCATCGCCTTCGCTGCGGGAGAGTTCGCGCAGTTTCGTGTTGTCTTCGAAGCACTTGAGTGTCTCGATAGGGCCGTGGAATACCGTGCGGGAGCCGTAGGATTTCAGGCCGTAGGGCAGGATCTCGATTGCGTTTCCGTAATCTTCATGCAGGTCGCATGTCGTCTTCATCGTTACCGTTTCCAGAAGGGGGGACAGGCCCGCATGGAACGCCTCGCAGAGCTTTTTTTCAATGGCTTGCCGCCCGAATCTGCCGTGCTCATGGCGGGTATGAGCCTCGCGTCTAGCTTCATCACCGCGTCGATGGGGATCGGCGGCGGGGTGCTGCTGCTGGCGGTGATGGCGAGCCTGTTTCCGCCGCTCGCGCTGATCCCGGTGCATGGGGTGATCCAGCTGGGGTCGAACTTCTTCCGGGCGCTGGTGATGCTGGGGCATGCGCATCGCGGGCCGGCGCTGGCTTTCCTGGCCGGGTCGGTCCTGGGCGTGGCCCTGGGCGGGCTTTTCGCAGTGCAGCTGGAGCCTGCCTGGGTGCAGATCGGCATCGGCGGCTTTGTCCTGTGGTCCGTCTTCATGAAGCCGCCGAAATGGCTTTCGAAGGCGGCGGGGCCGACCGGGCTGATCTCCTCCTTCCTGACGATGTTCTTCGGCGCGACCGGGCCTTTCGTGGCCAACTACGTGAAATCGCTGCAGCTTCCCCGGCAGGGCCATGTCGCCACCCAGGCTGTCCTGATGACGATCCAGCACCTGCTGAAGAGCGTGACCTTCGCCGTGCTGGGGTTTGCCTTCGCCCCCTGGGCGGGGTTCATCGCGCTGATGATCGCCATGGGGTTCCTGGGCACGCTGCTGGGCAAGCGGGTGCTGATGAAGATGGGCGACCGGGGGTTCCGCCGGGCGCTGGATATCATGCTGTTTCTGCTGTCACTGCGGCTGCTGTGGCAGGGTGGGAGCACGCTTCTGGGGATCTAGCGGCCCAGGGCGTCGATCTCCTCCAACAGGGAGATATCGGCGGTGATCCCGCTCTCCGTGATCTCCTTCCGGAGCTGCTGACGCCGGCGGCCCGGCAGGCGGGCACCTTCCATCCCCTCGATTTCATTGGCCAAATCGGCGAAGCGGGCGGTGGCCTGGGGGCCGAAGACGCCGGCGTCGATGACCAGGATGGTCTGGCCGACCTTCATGGCGGGGCCGTCGAGATCGAAGAAGGAGGCGGCCTCGTAGCCGTAGGCGGCACCCGTCAGGCCGGCGCAGAGCATTTCCACCATGATCGCCAGAGCGGTGCCCTTCGCCTCCCCCATGGGGACCATCGTGCCCTTCATCGCGGCATGGGCATCGGTGGTCGGTTTGCCCTCGGCGTCCAGCGCCCAGCCTTCGGGGATGTCCTCTCCCTTCTGGGTGGCGGCCATGATCTTGCCCTTGGCGACCTTGGACAGGGAGATGTCGACCACCACGGGGTCCCCTCCGGCGACGGGCGCGGCAAAGGCGATGGGATCGGTGCCGAAGAGCGGCTTGCGCCCGCCCCAGGGCGCCATGGCGGCGGGGGCATTGGCCATGAAGATGGCGATCAACCCCTGCCGCGCCAGCGCTTCCACCGGCAGGCCTGCAACGCCGCAGTGATGGGAATTATGGAACCCTGCCAAGGCGATACCGTTTTCGCGCGCCATCTGCGGCAGCTGTTCCAGCGCCAGATCCATGGCCGGGTAGGCAAAGCCGTCATGCACGTCGACCAGCAGCGCGCCGGGCCGAACCCGCTGGCTGGTGGGCTGCGCGCGGCCCTTCACCTTGCCCGAAAGAACGTGGCTGCCGTAGATCGGAAGGCGGCGCAGACCGTGGCCGTATTGCCCCGTGAGCTCCGCCCCGACGAGGGCCTCTGCCACCGGGGCGGCATTGGCGGGATCGGTCCCGCAGCGGGTGAGCGTGTCGATGACGAGGCTGCGAGCCTCGGCGACGGAGAGGGTTCTGGTCTGCATGGAATGTCCGATCGGTAATCTGCCGCCAATGGGCCAGAGAGCCCCGCAAAGGTCAAGTTCCGCAGCGTCAAAAACCGCGCCGATACGTACCCGCAATTGAATCGCGAAGTGTCTGAAAAGGGCTGTTTTTAACGTCGGTATTACGTCGGTATCGCGGCGGTATCACGCAGGTGCGATCCGCGCGGCGCCCAAGCGGCGGGCCAGATCAGGACCGGGCCGGATCTAGATCGGGCGATGGCGGTTCAGCCGCAGCAGCAGCGCAAGCGCCGCGAGACTGATCAGCCCGAGGATCCAGAGCATCGCGGCGGGACCGATCCCGGTCAGCACCAGCGCCAGCAGCGGCGGGGCAAGGGCGTTGCACAGGTTGCGCGGCAGCGAGATCGCCGCCGAGGCGCGGGCGAAATCCGCACCCTCGTAGAAGACCAACGCCATGGTGGCCCGCGACACCGCAAAGGCCCCCGCCCCCGCCGCGAAGAGCAGGAGGAAGAGGCCGATCCCCCAGAGCGAGGCCCCCAGCAGGCCGATGGCGAGGAGCCCCGCCGGCATCATGACCGAGGAGACGAGGCCGGTGGTCAGCCCGTCCCAGCGGCCGCCGCCCAGGATGTCGATCACCCGGCCGCCGATCTTGAAGAGCGCCATGGCCGAGGCCGCCGCCAGCGCGACGTCGGGGGCGGCGCCGAGACTGCGGAAAAGCTCCAGCCCCATCGTCTCGATCCCGAAGGAGGCGAAGGAGTTGAGAGAGAGCGCCGCCAGCAGCAGCCAGAACACCGGGGCGCGGTAGAAGCTGGGCGGGGGCGGGGCAACTGCCGCCGGGTCAGCCTCCGGGATTGGGGGCTTCGGGGTTGGGGGCGCCGGGCGCGCATCGGGCAGCAGGGCGCGGGTCATCAGCGGCAGCGGCAGGGCGCAGAGCAGGGCCAGGCAGGCGACCGCGCCGCGCCAGCCGAAGGCCCCCTGAAGCCAGTGGGTGACCGGGTAGATGATGCCGGTGGCCAGCCCCGTCACCAGCATGAGCGCCCCGATCAGCCCGCGCGCGGCACGCGGCCCTGCGACATCGGCAAGGTAGACATGGGGCGCCGTCGCCAGGAAGGCCGCCGCCCCCAGCCCGCAGACCGCCCAGGCGAGATCCAGCACCACCGGCCCCGGCGCCGCTGCCACGCCCGCCAGCGACAGGCCGCAGAGCACCCCGCCCCAGGTCATCGCCGCCCGGGTGCCGATCCGCAGGAAGAGCCGCCCGGCGGCCGGGCTGGCCAGGGCCATGGTGGCAAAAAGCAGGGAGGTGCCGGCGTAGACATGGGGCAAGCTCATCTGCAGGTCGGCGGCGATGGCGGGCGCCAGCACCGGCAGGAAGAGCAGCGCGCCCCAGCCCAGCGTCTGGGTGATGGCGAGCACGGCGAGGATGCGCAACCGGGCCGGGGGCAGACCGAGGATCCTGCCCTGCGCCCCGGGCGTGGCGCTCATGCCGTGCCCAGCAGCTTGTCCGCGATCAGGTCCCCGATGGGCAGGGCAGAGGTCGCCGCCGGGGAGGGGGCATTGCACACGTGCAGCATGCGCGGCGTGTCGAGGAAGACGAAATCCTGTTGCATCGTGCCGTCCTTCATCACCGCCTGGGCACGGATGCCGCAGGGCTCCGGCGTCAGGTCGCCCAGCTCCAGCGCGGGGCAGTAGCGGCGGCAGGTTTCGAGGTAGCGGCGCTTGAACAGCGAATTGCCGATCTCGGTCAGGCCGGGGCCGATGTACTGGGCGATGGATTTCCAGAAGCCGGGGAAGGTGAACATCTGCGCCATGTCGCGGGCGTTGACCGAGAGCTTGGGATAGCCTTCGCGGGCCAGGCCCAGCATGGCATTGGGGCCCACGGTGACATAGCCGTCGATCATCGGCGTCAGGTGGGTGCCGAGGAAGGGCAGGCCCGGTTCCGGCACCGGGTAGATCATGGCGTTGACCACGTCGTTCAGCCGCGGCGCGAGGCGGTAGTATTCGCCACGGAACGGCACGATCTGCAGCCCCGGTTCCAGCCCGGCCATGCGCGCCACGCGGTCCGACTGCAGCCCGGCGCAGGCGACGAGGCGGCGCGCGGTGAAGCTTTCGGAGGCGGTGGCGATGGAAACGCAGTCGCCCTCCTCCCGGATGGCTTCGGGCGCGGTGGAGAAGCGGATCTGCGCGCCCTGGTCCGTGATCTCCGCCAGGATGGTGCGCATGACGGCGGTGTAGCTGACGATGGCCGCTTCGGGCACCCAGATCGCCTTCAGCCCGGTGACATTGGGTTCGCGTTCGCGGATGCCCTCTGCGCTGACCAGTTCGGCGGTGATGCCGTTCTGGCCCGCCCGTTCGAAGAGCGCGTCGAGGCGGGGGATTTCATCGGGCCTCGTGGCGACGATGAGCTTGCCGCGATCCTCGAAAGGAATGCCGTGCTGCTGGCAGAGCTCCTTGGTGCGGGCCGAGCCTTCGCGGCAGAGCTTCGCCTTGAAGGAGCCGGGTGCGTAGTAGATGCCGGAGTGGATCACGCCGGAATTGCGCCCGGTCTGGTGGCGGCCGAGGTCGGCTTCCTTTTCCAGCAGCAGGAGGGAGGCGCCGGGGGTGCGGGAGAGAAGCGCGCGCGCGGTGGCGAGGCCGACGATGCCGCCACCGATGACGCAATAGTCGTAGATCATGGATCCGGTCCGGATTGAGTCGCGGGGACCGGGGGTGCCCTCGGTCCCGGGGATGATGGCAGCCTTGGGGCGAAAGTGCCAGAGCCGGAGGTGGGTATCGGGATTATGCGGCTGACGCATGAAGCCATGAGAGGAACTCGTTTCATGTCGGGCGCTTCGGGCGGTAGGTAGGGAAAAGGCATGACGAGAGGGAATGACATGGCATCGGGAACGGGTGAGGCGCCGCTGAAGGGTCTGAAGGTGGTGGAGCTGGCGCGGATCCTGGCGGGGCCCTGGATCGGGCAGACCCTGGCGGACCTCGGCGCCGAGGTGATCAAGGTGGAGGCGCCGGAGGGCGACGACACCCGCCGCTGGGGCCCTCCGTTCATCACCCGGCCCGACGGCCACGGCGGAGAGGAGACGGTGGCCGCCTATTTCCACGCGGCGAACCGGGGCAAGACCTCCATCACCTGCGATTTCGGCGATGCGGCGCAGCTGGCGCAGCTGAAGGCGCTGATCGCGGAGGCGGATGTGGTGCTGGAGAATTTCAAGGTCGGCGGGCTGGCGAAGTTCGGGCTGGATTACGAGAGCCTGCGAGCGGTGAACCCGCGGCTGGTCTATGCCAGCGTGACCGGGTTCGGCCAGGACGGGCCGCGGGCGAAGCAGCCGGGCTATGATTTCCTGATCCAGGGGATGTGCGGCATCATGGACCTGACCGGCGATCCGGCGGGCGAGCCGCAGAAGATCGGCGTGGCCTGGATCGACATCTTCACCGGGCTTTACGGCGTGATCGGCGTGCAGGCCGCCCTGGCCGAGCGCGAACGGTCCGGCCTGGGGCAGCATGTGGACCTGAGCCTGCTGGAATCGGGTGTCGGCGTCCTGGCCAACCAGGCGATGAACTACCTTCTGGGCGGGCAGGTGCCGCACCGGCTGGGCAATGCCCATCCGTCGATCGTGCCCTACCAGGTCTTCCCGGCCAGCGACGGCCATTTCATCGTCGCCTGCGGCAATGACCGGCAGTTCCGCGCGCTTTGCACGATCCTGGGGCTGGACCTGGCCGATGATCCGGATTTCGCCACCAATGCCGCGCGGGTCGCCAACCGGGACCGGCTGGCGGCGCTGATGACCGAGAAGACCGGCGCGCGCCCCAAGGCGGAGCTGATCGCGGCGATGGAGGCCGGCGGCGTGCCCGGCGGGCCGATCAACACCGTGGCGGAGGCCCTGGCCGATCCCCAGATCGCCGCGCGGGGCATGCAGATCGCGCCGGAGGGAATCGCCGGGCTGCGCAGTCCGATGCAGTTTTCGCGTTCCGGGCTGGTGGCGGAGAAGGCCGCGCCGGCGCTTGGGGACGGGGCGTGGCGGTTCACCTCGGAGTGAGGCATGCATACATTGCGGCGGCGTAGGAAAGGTGGATTGCATCCACCCTACGGGTGCAGGGTGGATATGATCCACCATTTTTCGCCCAAATATCGCCTTGTAACGCCACCTGCTGGGAAAAAGGCATAGCCTGCGCACCGGCTCCCATGTATACATCACGATGGAGGAGTGAGCGGGTGCCCATGGCATCCGGGGAGGCAGCATGCAGCAGAGACAGGACCGTTCCGCCCCGCGCGGGGGCCTGGGCCGCGAAAGGCGCCCGATCGGAACCCCGTGCCTCCGAAAGGAAACAGCGGGGTGCATTTCGCCGCCTTTTCGCGCGGAAGTGTCGCGCCCGGCGCTGCGCGGGCCTGTTTTCCCGCCAGAAGTTCCGGTAGCGAAGCACCGACCCGAACCGCCCGCCCTCCGCGCGCGGAGACACAGGAGCCCGAACGCATGCCCGAACAAGAGACCGCGCAAATCATTGATGGCAAGGCCTTCGCCGCGGACGTCCGTGCCCGCGTCGCCCAGAACGTCGCGGCGCTGAAAGCTGAACACGACATCACCCCCGGCCTGGCCGTGGTGCTGGTGGGCGAGGATCCCGCCAGCCAGGTCTATGTCCGCAACAAGGGCAAGCAGACCATCGAGGTCGGGATGAACAGCTATGAACACAAGCTGGATGCCGACACGCCGGAAGAGGCGCTGCTGACCTTGGTGGCCAGCCTGAACGTGGACCCGTCGGTACATGGCATCCTGGTGCAGCTGCCCCTGCCCGACCATATCGACGAGGCCAAGGTGCTGGCCGCCATCGACCCGGCGAAGGACGTGGACGGATTCCACATCTCCAACGTGGGCCTGCTGGCCACCGGGCAGAAGGCGCTGGTGCCCTGCACGCCGCTGGGCTGCCTGATGATGCTGCGCGAACAGCACGGGTCGCTTTCGGGCCTGAACGCCGTGGTCGTGGGCCGGTCCAACATCGTGGGCAAGCCGATGGCCCAGCTGCTGCTGCGCGACAGCTGCACCGTGACCATTGCCCATAGCCGCACCAAGGACCTGGCCGAGGTCTGCCGTGGCGCCGATATCCTGGTGGCCGCCGTGGGCCGCCCGCAGATGATCCCCGGTGACTGGGTCAAGCCCGGCGCCACGGTGATCGACGTGGGCATCAACCGCATCCCCGCCCCGGAAAAGGGCGAAGGCAAGACGCGCCTGGTGGGCGACGTCGACTTCGCCAGCGCCGTGAAGGTCGCCGGTGCGATCACCCCCGTGCCCGGCGGCGTCGGCCCGATGACCATCGCCTGCCTGCTGGCAAATACCCTGACCGCCTGCTGCCGCGCAGCCGGGCTTCCCGAACCCGAGGGCCTGACCGCCTGAGCGCGGCACCCCACCGACAAGGGCCCCGGCCAAACGGGGCCCCTTCCCAACAAGGACCTGACAATGAGCGAATTCACCCTGACCGTGACCTGCGCCACCCGGCGCGGGATCGTTGCCAAGATCTCCGGCTACCTGGCCGATGCGGGTTGCAACATCACCGACCTGAACCAGTACGACGACGTGATCACCGAGCGGTTCTTCTGCCGCGTGAGCTTCGTCAGCCAGGAAGGCAAGGATGCGGCGGCGCTGACCGAGGGCTTTGCCGAGATCGCCGGTGACTTCGACATGCAGTTCCAGTTCCACGACCCGGACGAGCGGATGAAGGTGATCATCATGGTCAGCCGCTTCGGGCACTGCCTGAACGACCTGCTGTACCGGGCGCGCATCGGTGCGCTGCCGATCGACGTGGTGGCCGTGATCTCCAACCACATGGATTACCAGAAGGTCGTGGTGAACCACGACATCCCCTTCCACTGCATCAAGGTGACGAAGGAGAACAAGCCCCAGGCCGAGAGCGCGATCATGGACGTGGTGCGCGACACCGGCGCCGAGCTGATCGTGCTGGCGCGCTACATGCAGATCCTTTCGGACGAGATGTGCCAGAAGATGTCGGGCAAGATCATCAACATCCACCATTCGTTCCTGCCGTCCTTCAAGGGGGCCAACCCCTACAAGCAGGCCTATGAACGTGGGGTGAAGCTGATCGGGGCGACCTCGCACTACGTGACGGCGGATCTGGACGAGGGCCCGATCATCGAGCAGGACACCGTGCGGGTGACCCATGCGCAATCCCCGTCGGATTACGTGTCCCTTGGCCGCGACGTGGAGAGCCAGGTTCTCGCCCGTGCGATCCACGCGCATATCCACCACCGGGTCTTCCTGAACGGCAACAAGACGGTGGTCTTCCCGGCGTCCCCGGGCAGCTATGCGTCTGAGCGTATGGGGTGAATTGACGAACCTCGCTTCACGAGGCGAAACGTCCGGGGGACGTTTCGGTCAATTCACGGGCGGAGCCCAGGGGCTGAGTTCCGATCTGCTCGCTCGCAGAGTGAGCAGATGAAACGCTCCGGGGGAGCGTTTCAAGGACCGAACGCGGCAGGCGCGAGCCTGTCGCGCACCCGGACCGTTTGGAGTGATTACGGGCGGAGCCCCGGGGCTTCGAGGAGTGATGGACAGGGCCTGCGCTTGCGGGCCCTTTTTCTTTTGGCAGCTGATCTTCCGCCATGCAGAACTTGCGGATCTGGCGCCGAATACCCCCCTTTCACCAAAGTCGAAACCTTCCGAAATTGACGTCAGGCAAATTGACGTCAGGCAATGCCACCATAGACCCTTGGCACGTCACCTCCCCTTGCGGGCGAAACAAGCCCCCCCCCCGAAATTGCCCCAAGCAAGGGACCGAGGGTCAATAAGAAATACAAATCCCTCCGCTACCCAAATTGACTTGATACATTTGCCGTGCAAGGTTTTTGCCTGGATAAGCTTGAATTTCTGCGTCGAATTTTCCAATGCGCAGCGCGACACCCCGAGGACATCCATGAGAAGTTTCATACTCTCCTTATCCGTGATTGCAGCCTCGATCTTCGGCAGCGCATTGCAAGCCGAGATAGTTGAGGAACTTCAAAAGCTTTGCCTTCAGGGAGACCTGACAGCCTGTGAAAGCGCAGGATTTTCATATGAAAGCGGAACCGAAATCGCGGCGGACAATGTCAGGGCCGCTGAATTCTACGGCATAGGTTGCACGGGTGGGCATGGAAAGTCCTGCAGCCGCCTATCCCGGCTATATGCAGATGGACGCGGCGTTACGCAAAGCTTCGACGAGGCCTGGCGGCTCATTGGTCTTGCCTGCGACAATGGGCATTTCTACAGCTGCAATACTCTCGGAACCGCGCACGAACGCGGATTTCCCCTCACCCCGAACTCATATGGACCACCGGATCCATTGCAAGCTTCTGAATTTTACAATCTCGCGTGCGAGGGCGGATACGGTATTGGGTGCAGCAATTTGGCAGCCCTCTATCACGCCGGGTCTGGCGTGCCGCAGAACACTGAAACGGCCCGGTCCCTTTATCGAAAGTCATGTGAACTGGGGGCCCGTTCCGGGTGCAACGGCCTGGCACGGCTGGATCAAATCGACCGGTAGAAGATCAATCATCGCCCCCCTGAGCGGCACCAAGAAGGCCGCATACCCGGCGGCCCTGGCAGTTGCGCGAGCGAAGGACCGAGGCGGCGGTGAGCCTGCCGCCCGGCGAATTGGATGGTGGATTGCATCCACCCTACGAGCGGAGGGCGTCCGCAGGCGGCGTGCCGCGTAGGGTGGATGCCAATCCACCATCCCCACCCCGCCTTTTCACCGCCCGCGCTTCGTGATCTGTTGTCCCCCACCCACGGAGAGCACCCATTGACCGACCAACCCGAGACAGATGAACCGGCGAAGCTGCGGCAGAACCCGCATGCGCTGCGCGAAAGCCGCGAGAAGAACCTGGAGGTCGCCATCGGCCGGCAGGTGCGGGAGCTGCGCAAGCGGCAGCGCATGACCGGAAGCGACCTGGCGCAGGCGGCGGGGCTGTCGGTGGGGATGCTGTCGAAGATCGAGAACGGAGTGATCTCCCCCTCGCTGTCGACGATCCAGGTGCTGGCCCATGCCCTGCGCGTGCCGCTGGTCCAGCTGTTCACCGGCTACGAGGAAGCGCGTGGCTGCGTCCACACCAAGGCCGGCGAAGGCGCCGAGGTCGACCGCGAAGGCACCCGCGCGGGGCATCAGTACAACCTGCTGGGGCATATCGGGTCCAACAACTCGGGCGTCGTGGTCGAACCCTACCTGATCACCCTGAGCAACGAGAGCGACCGCTTCCCCGTGTTCCAGCATGAGGGGATGGAAATGCTCTACATGCTGGAGGGCCTGCTGGATTACCGCCATGGCGATCAGCTCTATCGGTTGGAACCCGGCGATACGCTGCTGTTCGATTCCGATGCGCCCCACGGGCCCGAGGGCCTGCAGGAATTCCCCATCCGCTACCTGTCGATCATCACCTATCCGCAGCAGAAGTGAGCCGGGGCACCCATCGGGCGCCGCACGGCTCCCTTCGCCCCCGCCCCCTTCGGCCCCGCACCCGGGCCGGATCTGCACGGTTTTTCGGCACCCGGCGGGGCCATGGTTGCGCCTGGGCGGCACTTGGGCCTGATGCGGCCGACCGCAGCCGCATTATTTCCAGAGGGGCGAATTTATTTCTTGAAAGGAAACTGAGGCGCGCGCTATCACCATGGCAACGGGGCCCTGAGTCCCCTTTGCTGATGGAGTGACAATATGTGTGGCATCGTTGGCCTGTTCCTGAAAAAGGACGAGCTGCGCCCCCAGCTGGGCAATATGCTGACCGATATGCTGATCACCATGACCGACCGCGGCCCCGACAGTGCCGGGATCGCGATCTATGGTGACGCGGAAGACGGCCTGAAATTCACCGTGCAGTCGGACGATCCGGCAGCCTTTGCCGGCCTCGACGGGGCACTGGACGACGCGCTTGGCGTGACCGTGAAGATGACGGTGAAGGACACCCACGCCGTCCTGCTGATCCCGGCCGAGAAAGAGGCCCTGGCCATCGAGGTGATCGAGGCCCGCGGCCTGCGGATCATGGGCATCGGCGAGGCGATGGAGATCTTCAAGGAAGTCGGCCTGCCCAAGGACGTCGCCGCACGCTTCGGCCTGCGCGAGATGGGCGGCAGCCACGGCATCGGCCACACCCGCATGGCCACCGAGTCGGCCGTGACGACCCTGGGCGCGCACCCGTTCTCGACCGCCGAGGACCAGTGCCTTGTCCACAACGGCTCCCTGTCGAACCACAATGACATGCGCCGCAAGCTGGCCAAGAAGGGCGTCTTCACCAAGACCGAGAACGACACCGAGGTGGGCGCGGCCTACATCAGTTCCCGCATTGCCGAGGGCGCGAGCCTGGGCGAGGCGCTGGAAGGGACGCTGAAGGACCTGGACGGGTTCTTTACCTTCGTGACCGGCACCAAGAACGGTTTCGGCGTGGTGCGTGACCCGATCGCCTGCAAGCCCGCCGTCATGGCCGAGACCGACGACTACGTCGCCTTCGCCAGCGAATACCGCGCCTTTGCCGACCTGCCGGGCATCGACGCCGCCCGCGTCTGGGAACCGGAACCCGCCACCGTCTATTTCTGGGAGCGCTGATCCATGACCACCCTCGACCTGTCCCAGACCCCGCTGCGCGAGGTCAATTCGACACTTCAGGCGGCGGCCAAGGCCGGTGCCAACGAACCCTTCGAGATCGTCAACCCGCGCGGGTCGCATGCCATGGCCGTGGGCCTGGACGGCCCGGTCAGCGTGACCGTGAAGGGATCCACCGGCTACTACTGCGCCGGGATGAACAAGGACGCCACCGTGCATGTCGAAGGCTCTGCCGGGCCCGGCGTGGCGGAAAACATGATGTCCGGCACCGTCATCATCGACGGTGACGCCAGCCAGTATGCCGGGGCCACGGGCCATGGCGGCCTGCTGGTGATCAAGGGCAATGCCTCCTCGCGCTGCGGGATTTCCATGAAGGGGATCGACATCGTGGTGCATGGCTCCATCGGGCACATGTCCGCCTTCATGGCGCAGAAGGGCAACCTGGTGGTGCTGGGCGACGCGGGCGATGCGCTTGGCGACAGCCTGTACGAGGCCAGCCTCTTCGTGCGCGGTTCGGTCAAATCGCTGGGCGCCGACTGCATCGAGAAGGAGATGCGGCCGGAGCATCTGGCGACCCTGAAGGACCTGCTGGAAAAGGCCGGTGCGGATGCCAAGCCGGAAGAGTTCAAGCGCTACGGCTCTGCCCGGAAGCTCTACAATTTCAACATCGACCACGCCGACGAGTACTGAGGAGCGCGACATGGAAAAGACCCCGCACACCGAACCGCGCCAGTCCTGGACGTTTTCGAAGGAAGTGAACTCGGAAATCCGCCGGGCGGCGGCGACCGGCATCTACGACATCCGGGGCGGTGGCGCGAAGCGCCGCGTGCCGCATTTCGATGACCTGCTGTTCCTTGGCGCCTCGATTTCGCGCTACCCGCTGGAGGGCTACCGGGAGAAGTGCGAGACCGCCGTCACCCTGGGCACGCGGTTTGCCAAGAAGCCGATCGAGCTGAAGATCCCGATCACCATCGCGGGGATGTCCTTTGGCTCGCTGTCGGCCAATGCGAAGGAAGCGCTTGGCCGCGGGGCGACCATGGCGGGCACCTCCACCACCACCGGCGACGGCGGCATGACCGAGGAAGAGCGCGGCCACAGCGAGAAGCTGGTCTACCAGTACCTGCCGTCCCGCTACGGGATGAACCCCGACGACCTGCGCCGTGCGGATGCGATCGAGGTCGTGGTGGGCCAGGGCGCCAAGCCCGGCGGCGGCGGCATGCTGCTGGGTCAGAAGATCACCGAGCGGGTCGCCGGGATGCGCGATCTGCCCGTGGGCATCGACCAGCGGTCGGCCTGCCGTCACCCCGACTGGACCGGGCCGGACGACCTGGAGATCAAGATCCTGGAGCTGCGCGAGATCACCAACTGGGAAAAGCCGATCTACATCAAGGTCGGCGGCGCGCGCCCCTATTACGACACGGCCCTGGCCGCCAAGGCCGGTGCGGATGTGATCGTGCTGGACGGCATGCAGGGCGGCACCGCCGCGACGCAGGACGTCTTCATCGAGCATGTCGGCCAGCCGACGCTGGCCTGCATCCGGCCCGCCGTTCAGGCGCTGCAGGACCTGGGCCTGCACCGGGAAGTGCAGCTGGTGGTGTCGGGCGGGATCCGCAACGGCGCGGATGTGGCCAAGGCGCTGGCGCTTGGCGCCGACGCGGTGTCCATCGGCACCGCCGCGCTGATCGCGCTTGGCGACAACGATCCGAAGTGGGAGGCCGAGTACAACAAGCTGGGGTCGACCGCGGGGGCCTATGACGATTGGCACGAGGGGCGTGACCCGGCGGGTATCACCACCCAGGATCCCGAGCTGATGGCGCGGCTGGATCCGGAGGCGGCGGGGCGTCGCCTGCGGAACTACCTGAACGTCATGACGCTGGAATGCCAGACCCTGGCCCGGGCCTGCGGCAAGAGCCATGTGCACAATCTTGAGCCGGAAGACCTTTGCGCGCTGACCATGGAGGCCGCAGCCATGGCGCAGGTGCCGCTGGCCGGTACAAACTGGTGGCCGGGCAAGCCGGGGTTCTGAGAAGACAGGTAGCGGCGGGGTGAACCCCGCCCTACGCATTTTTGGTGCCCGCGGGGTGGCGTTGATCCCGCCGCGCGGGACCGGACCGCTCTGGAACGGTGGATTTCATCCACCCTACGGGGCAGGCGCGACATGGGCCGGATCGGCCCGTAGGGTGGATGCCAATCCACCGATCGCCACGGCGACGACGACGAACGAACGAGACCGGGGCACACCCCCGCGACACGACAGGGAAAGGACAAGCCGATGACCGACCTTACCGCCTTCGCGAAGGAAAAGGGCGTCAAGTACTTCATGATCTCCTACACCGACCTCTTCGGCGGGCAGCGGGCCAAGCTGGTGCCGGCCGCCGCCATCGCGGACATGGTGGAGGACGGTGCCGGTTTCGCGGGTTTCGCGACCTGGCTGGACATGACCCCCGCCCACCCCGACATGCTGGCGGTGCCGGACCCCACCACGGTGATCCAGCTGCCCTGGAAGCCCGAGGTCGCCTGGGTCGCCGCCAACTGCGTCATGGAAGGCCAGGAAGTTGACCAGGCCCCGCGCAACGTGCTGCGCAAGCTGGTGGCCGAGGCCGCCAAGGAAGGCCTGCGCGTCAAGACCGGGATCGAGGCGGAATTCTTCCTGCTGACCCCCGAAGGCGACGTGATCAGCGACCCCTTCGATACCGCCGAGAAGCCCTGCTACGACCAGCAGGCCGTGATGCGCCGCTACGACGTGATCTCCGAGATCTGCGACTACATGCTGGATCTGGGCTGGGGCCCCTACCAGAACGACCACGAGGACGCCAATGGCCAGTTCGAGATGAACTGGGAATTCGACGACGCCCTGGTCACCGCCGATCGCCACAGCTTCTTCAAGTTCATGGTCAAGTCCGTGGCCGAGAAGCACGGCTTCCGCGCGACCTTCATGCCCAAGCCCATCGAGGGGCTGACGGGCAACGGCTGCCACGCGCATATCTCGGTCTGGGACCTGGACGGCAAGACCAACGCCTTTGCCGGTGACGCGGGCGGCCAGATCGGCGAAGTGGGCCTTTCGGAACGCGGCGGCTACTTCCTGGGCGGCATCATGAAGCACGCCGAGGCGCTGGCCGCGCTGACCAACCCCACCGTCAACAGCTACAAGCGCATCAACGCGCCGCGCACCATGTCGGGCGCCACCTGGGCCCCGAACACGGTGACCTGGACCGGCAACAACCGCACCCACATGGTCCGCGTCCCGGGCCCGGGCCGGTTCGAACTGCGCCTGCCGGACGGCGCGGCCAACCCCTACCTGCTGCAGTCGGTGATCATCGCGGCTGGCCTGTCGGGCATCCGCTCCAAGGCCGATCCGGGCCAGCGCCACGACATCGACATGTACGCCGAGGGCCACAAGATCACCGATGCGCCCAAGCTGCCGCTGAACCTGCTGGACGCCATCCGCAACTTCGAAGCGGATACCGAGCTGCAGGCGATGCTGGGCGAAGGTTTCTCCACCTCCTACGCGAAGATGAAGCACCAGGAATGGAATTCCTTCGTGTCGCATTTCTCCAAGTGGGAGAAGGACAACACCCTGGATATCTGAGGTTTACCCCGAGCGGCCTTTGGGCCGCCTGACCTGGGCCCGGCTTTTGCCGGGCCTTTTTTGTGGGTGGCACCGGACATTGCGCTTGCCCGGGCCAAGGCGGAGGGGGACACTGCCCCATGAGCATCACCAACCGATCCACCGCCCCCCATTACACCTGGGCACAGGTCTGCGACGGCTGGCGCCTGCTGGAGGGTGACGACCTGAGCGTGATCGAGGAGCGCATGCCGCCGGGCAGTGCAGAGACCCGCCACCGGCACGGCGCGGCGAACCAGCTATTCTACGTGCTGGACGGTGTCCTGACCATTGAGATGGATGCAAAGGTGCACCGGCTGTCGGTGGCAGATGCGCTGAACGTGCCGCCCGGGCGGGCGCACCAGGCGCGCAACGAAGGCTTGGTCGATGTGCGGTTCCTTGTGATTTCTGCCCCGACGACGCGGGGTGACCGCGAGGCGGTCTGATCCATCCGGCCAGTGCGGAATTAACCGGGAATGACGCACGGGATGACGGCTACAGATGACGGCATGGGCTGACAGGCGGCGCGCTTTGGTCTAGGTCCGGGCCGTTTGCATAAAATCGGAGGCACGGATGACCGTTTCACGGAGTGAACTCGCACGGCGGATGGCGGGGGTGGCGACGCTGGAAGGAGAATTCCTGCTGCGCTCCGGCCAGGTGTCGCGGACCTATTTCGACAAGTACCGGTTCGAGGGCAATCCGGCGCTGCTGAAGCCGCTGGCGCAGACCATGGCGGAGCTGCTGCCACCGGAGACGGAGATCATCGCCGGGCTGGAACTGGGCGGGGTGCCCCTGGTCACGGCGATCGCGCTGGAAACCGGGCTTCCGGCTGCCTTCGTGCGGAAGGAGGCCAAGACCTACGGCACCTGCCGCGCCATCGAGGGGCAGGACGTGACGGGCCGCAAGGTGACCTTCATCGAGGATGTCATCACCACCGGCGGCGCCGTGGCCGATGCCCATGCGCTGTCGCGGGCCGAGGGCGCGGAGGTGCTGGCCGTCGTCTGCGCCATCTGGCGGGGTGAGGGCGCGCCCGCCATCCGGGGCCTGCCCGGGCTGGAGGTGCGCCCGGCCTTCACCCGCGCCGACCTGGAGTGCTGAGACAGGCAAAACCCCCCGCCGTTGCCGGCGGGGGGGCAGGACCGGGGAGAGCCCGGCGCCCTTGGGGGACGTTAGCTGCGACCGGGCCTTCCGCGCCCTGCTTTCCTTGCAGACAGGCCTCGCTGCGGGACCTTGCTGCCGGGCATTACTGGGCCCAGGTCTTTTCCTTGAAGCTCTTGACCAGGGCGTAGATCAGGAAGGCCGCGGCCAGAACGACGCCGATGTAGATCAGCGCGTAGAAGATCGGGTACATCGGTTGGTGATCCGACGCGACTTCAAGGGTTTGCATCACGGAGCCCACGGGGGCGTCCTGCGCCGCAGCCGGGCCGGCGAGGGCCAGAAGGGCGAGCACTTTCGCGGTGAGGGCCTTCGGGGTGAAGCGGGTGAGGATATTGGTCATCTCGGTACTCCTTCCTTCGCTCAGGCGGTGACCGCAGAGCGGTTGCCCAGTTTCAGCCAGGTCGCCGGGTGGCGGCCATCGAAGGCCAGGTGCGGCACCTTGACGGCGAAACGACCATCGCCTGCCACGACCAGCACCCACATCATCAGCAGCCACATCAGCGGGAATTCATAGCCGCCCACGGCGTAGACCGGGCCGCGGAAGAACACGACGCCGATCACGCCGATCATCAGCGGGGTCATGGCGATCATGCAGAAGCGGGAATAGATGCCCAGCACGAGGAAGGGGATCACGAAGACCTCGGAGCAGATGTCGAGGTAGGTGAAGAGCCCGGCGAGCGGGAAGCCACGCTCGACAAAGGACTGGGTGGTGTAGCTGAGGGGTTGCGAGATCTTCCAGTAGAAGTGGTAGGCGAAGAACGCCGCCAGGATGATCCGCAGCATCAGCGAGACAGTTGCGGCTGCCTTTTCGTTGTACATGTGTCTTCTCCGTTACGGGCGCGCCGGTGGCCGGCGCGCGGGCCGTCGTCTTGCGCCCGGCGCCCGAGTGAAGGCGCCGGTGGCGGGACGGCTTGCGGTGTCAGTTCATGAAGCGGACAACGGACCACCGGGGCGCTGGCCAATGCGTGCGCCCCGTATCGTCTGAGGGGACCTGCCCCCAGGTCCCTGGCCATCCGGCTCCGTCGCGACAAGCTGTCGCATGTGAAGCGTTTGATAAATCCTAAAAATCCCTTTTGGAATGTGTTGAATGAAGAAGTATTAATTCACTACAGGTGAAGAATGGACCTTCTGGCACATATGCGCATCTTTGCCGCCATCGCGGAGCAGGGCAGCCTGGCGGGGGCGGCGCGGGTGCAGGGCATCGCGCCCTCGGCCGTGACGGCCAGCCTGAAGCGGCTGGAGGATCACGTGGATGCCCAGCTGGTGCTGCGATCCACCCGGCAGCTGAAACTGACGCCCGAGGGGCAGCGCTTCCTGGCGGATTGCCGGGAGATCCTGCAGCGGGTGGAAGGCGCGGTGGATCAGCTAGCGGCGGACGGGCCGTTGCGGGGGATGATCCGCATCACCTCGATCATGGATTTCGGCCGGTCGCGGCTGGCCCCGCTGCTGGAAGAGTTCGTGGCGCGCCACCCCGGGGTGCAGGTGGACCTGCAACTGGAAGACCAGATGGCGGAGCTGATCGGCGGCGGGTTCGACCTGGCGCTGCGCACCGGGCCGCTGAGCGACTCGCGGCTGGTGGCGCGGCTGCTGCGGCGCAGCCGGCGCATGGTGCTGGCCGCGCCGGCCTATTGGGACAGGCACGGCCGCCCCGCCCATCCAGCAGAGCTGGGCGGGCACAACTGCCTGCACCTGTCGCAGCGGCACCGGGCCTCCCGCTGGGAATTCCGGGCGGCGGGCAAGCCGCTGCTGGTGGCGGTGAAGGGCAACCTGACCAGCAATGACGCCGGGCTGTTGCGGCAATGGGCGGTGGCCGGGCGGGGCGTGGTGCTGAAGAGCGATCACGACGTGGCCGGGGATGTCGCAGCCGGGCGGCTGGAGCCGGTGCTGGAAGGGTTCATGCCAGCGGAAGTGAACCTCTATGCCGTCCATGCGGCGGGCGCGCATTTGCCGCGACGGGTCGAAGCCCTGCTCGACTTCCTGGCGGAGGCGCTGCGGGCGGAGGTCTAGCCGCGCCCGCTGCCCGGCGGATGGCCGTATTCGCGGCGGTAGAGATCGGCGAAATGCGCCTGGCTGGCGAAGCCGGTCATCTGGGCGACCTCGCCCACCGACAGGCCGGGGTGGCGCAGCAGTTCGCGGGCCGTCGACAGGCGTATGCGGCGGTAGAGCGCCATGACCGAAAGCCCCGTCGCCGCCTGCACCTGGCGTTGCAGCTGGCGCGGCGACAGGCCCGTGAGCTGGGCCAGCTGGCCAAGGTCGAGCGGATCGGCGAGGTGGCTTTCCATCAGCGCGATGGCCGCTTCGGCCGCTGCCGGGAGCGCGCCGTAACGGGCGGCGATCGAGGCCTGCTGCGGGGCTTCGGCGGGGCGGACCTCTGTCTGGATGAACCAGTCGGAGATCTTCTGCGCGAAGGGCACGCCGTGGTCGCGGGCGATGATGGCGTGCATCATGTCGAGCGGCGCGGTGCCGCCGGCGCAGGTGTAGCGGTCGCGGTCGATGACGAAGAGGCGGCGTTCCATCAAGAGGTCGGGGCGCAGGCGGCGCAGGTCGTCTTCGTGGTGCCAGTGCACGGTGAAGCGGTAGCCGTCCAGCAGCCCCGCCAGCGCCAGCACCACCGCACCCCCGGAGATGCCGCCAAGCGCCACCCCCGCCCGCGCCTGCGCCCTGAGCCAGGCAAAGAGCGCCGGATCCTGCAGGGTCGAGGGATCGCCCCCCGCCACGACGAAGAGCATGTCGAGCCCCGCAGGCGCCATGCGGTAGGCCACCGAGGGAAAGCTGGCCCCCACGGAGGAGCGCGCGCTTTCGCCCGGCCGCCGCAGCGGGTGCAGGTCGTAGACCGGCTGCGGCGCAAAGAGATTGGCCGCGCGGAAGGGTTCCAGCGCCGCCGCGGTGGACATCAGCGCGTAACCGTCAAGGAGCAGAAAGCCGAGCCGCCGCATGTGTCCCTTTCGCGATGCATCATGACCTTTTCACGAAAGAAATAGTCGGGGTGCCCCGCTATCTCAAGGGCAACAGACCAAAGGAGCACCCATGCGCTTTTCCGGGTTCAAAGTGGTGAAGGAAGCCCTGACGGGTCACAAGGGATGGAAACCCCTGTGGCGCGATCCGGAGCCGCAGCCGGAGTACGACATCGTCATCGTCGGGGGCGGCGGTCACGGGTTGTCCACCGCCTATCACCTGGCCGCCAAGTTCGGGCAGGCGCGGATCGCCGTGCTGGAAAAGGGCTGGCTCGGGTCCGGCAACATCGGGCGGAACACCACGATCATCCGGTCGAACTACCTGCTGCCGGGCAACCAGCCCTTCTACGAGCTGTCGATGAAGCTGTGGGAAGAGCTGGAGCAGGAAGTGAACCTGAACTCCATGGTCAGCCAGCGCGGGATCATCAACCTGATCCACACCGACGGCCAGCGCGACAGCTACCGTCGCCGGGGCAATTCGATGATGCTGTCGGGTGCGGGCGCCAAGCTTCTGTCGCGCGACGAGCTGCGGGAGATGGTGCCCTTCCTGAACTACGACAACCCGCGATTCCCCATCAAGGGCGGGCTGATGCAGGAACGCGCGGGCACCGCCCGGCATGACGGCGTCGCCTGGGGTTATGCCCGGGGCGCGGACATGCGCGGCGTGGACATCATCCAGAACTGCGAGGTCACCGGGTTCCGTATCGAGAACGGCGCGGTGAAGGGCGTGGAGACGAACCGCGGCTACATCGGCGCCAAAAAGGTGGGCGTGGCCGTTGCCGGATCGTCGGGCCGGGTCATGGCCATGGCAGGCATGCGCCTGCCGATCGAGAGCCACGTGCTGCAGGCCTTCGTGAGCGAGGGTCTGAAACCGGTGATCCCCGGGGTCATCACCTTTGGCGCGGGGCATTTCTACATCAGCCAGTCGGACAAGGGCGGGCTGGTCTTCGGCGGCGACATCGACGGCTACAACAGCTACGCGCAGCGCGGCAACCTGCCGGTGGTCGAGGACGTGGCCGAGGGCGGCATGGCCCTGATGCCGATGATCGGCCGGGCGCGGCTGCTGCGCATGTGGGGCGGGGTCATGGACATGTCCATGGACGGATCGCCGATCATCGACCAGACGGGGGTCGATGGCCTCTATTTCAACGGTGGCTGGTGCTATGGCGGCTTCAAGGCGACGCCTGCCTCCGGCTTCTGCTTCGCGCATCTGCTGGCCACGGGCCGCAGCCACGAGGTCGCCGCCGCCATGCGGCTGGACCGCTTCACCCGTGGCGCGCTGCTCGACGAGCGCGGCGCCGGCGCGCAACCCAACCTGCACTGAGGGCGACATGCTGATACCGCACCCCCTTCTGGGCCTGCGCGACGCGCAGGAGTTCACCTACCTCGGCGATGCGAGCCTGCTGAACCGGCCAGATCCCGCCCTGGGCGAGGCCGTGATGGCCGAGCATGTCTACCTGCGCGACAACCCCGCGGGCATCCACCGGGAGCTTTGGTACCACGAGCAGGGCGACCGGTCCTGGCTGGTGGTCACGCGCAACACCCTGACTCACGAGATCCTGGGCGCCGAACTGGCGCGGGACGTCAAGCAGGAGGCCGGGGCATGATGCAGAAGGCAAGGCTTCAGGGCGGTCTGATCGACCGCAGGAAACCGCTGAACTTCCGCTTCAACGGCCGGGAGATGCAGGGATACCAGGGGGATACGCTGGCCTCTGCGCTGCTGGCCAATGGCGTGCGCCTGGTCGGGCGCAGTTTCAAGTACCACCGGCCGCGCGGCATCTTCACCGCCGGGTCGGAGGAACCCAATGCGCTGGTCACCCTGCGCGAGGGCGCCCGGGCCGAGCCCAACACCCGCGCCACGGTGGCCGAGCTTTACGACGGGCTGGTGGCCGCGAGCCAGAACCATGCGGGGCCGCTGGGGCTCGACATGCTGGCCGTGAACGACCTGCTGTCGCCCTTCTTTGCCGCCGGGTTCTACTACAAGACCTTCATGTGGCCCAAGGCCTTCTGGGAAAAGGTCTATGAGCCGATCATCCGCAAGGCCGCGGGCCTGGGCGCGCTGTCGGGGCTGGCCGATCCGGATGCCTACGACAAGGGATTCCTGCACTGCGACCTGCTGGTCATCGGCGGGGGCGCCGCGGGGCTGGCCGCCGCGCTGACCGCGGGACGCGCGGGGGCGCAGGTCATCCTGGCGGACGAGGATTTCCGCCTGGGCGGGCGCCTTCTGTCGGAGCGCGACACGCTGGACGGCGGGCCAGCCGTGGACTGGATCGCCACGGTCGAGGCGGAGCTGGAGAGCCTGCCCAACGTGCGCATCCTGCGGCGCAGCACGGTCTTCGGGGTCTATGACCACGGCATCTACGGCGCGGTGGAGCGGGTGGGCGACCACCTGGCCGAGCCTGCAGGCCTGCGCCAGACCCTGTGGCGGATCACGGCCAAGCGTGCCGTGCTGGCCGCCGGCGCGACGGAGCGGCACATCCCGTTCCAGGACAACGACCGCCCCGGCATCATGCAGGCGGGCGCCATGCGTGCCTACATGAACCGCTGGGCCGTGGACCCGGCGCCGCGCGGCAAGGTCGCCGTCTTCACCAACAACGACGACGGGCACCGGACGGCGGCGGACCTGCTGGAACGCGGGGTGGAGCTGCTGGGTGTCATCGACACCCGGGCGGATGCGCCGCGCCTGGGGGATTACCAGATCTTCGCGGGCGGCCGGGTGACCGGCAGCCGTGGCCGGCGCGGGCTGAGCAGCATCCGCATGGCCTGGGACGACAAGGAGCACGAGCTGGAATGCGCCGCGCTGGCCGTTTCAGGCGGCTGGAACCCCAATGTGCAGCTGGCCTCGCATCACCGTGGCCGGCCCGCATGGGACGAGAGCCGGCTGGCCTTCCTGGCGCAGGGCGGCCCCGAGGGGCTGATCCCCGCAGGTGCCGCCGCCGGAGAGGGATCCACCGCGAAGGCCCTGGCCGATGGCGTGCGCGCCGCGACGGAGGCCCTGGCCGCGCTGGAGATCACCGCCCATGCCCCCGCCCTGCCGCAGGCCGAAGATCACCCCGCCCGTGGCGAGGCCTTCTGGCACGTGCCCGGCAAGGGCCGCGCCTGGGTGGATTTCCAGAACGACGTCACGGTCAAGGACATCAAGCTGTCGCACCAGGAGAACATGCGCTCGGTCGAGCACATGAAGCGCTGGACCACGCTGGGGATGGCCACCGACCAGGGCAAGACGTCGAACGTGACGGCGTTGGCCGTGATGGCAGAGCTGACCGGCAAGGGCATCCCCGAGACCGGCACGACGATCTTCCGCCCGCCCTATACCCCGGTCGCCCTGTCGGTGCTGGGCGGCGGCGATACCGGGCCCGACTTCCGGCCCCGGCGCCTGACGCCGACCCATCACTGGGCCGAGGCGCGCGGCGCCGTCTTCACCGAGGTCGGCCAGTGGATGCGCGCGCAGTACTACCCGCAGCCGGGTGAAACGCACTGGCGCCAGAGCGCCGACCGCGAGGCCCTGGCCGTGCGCAGCGCCGTGGGTCTGTGCGACGTGACTACCCTGGGCAAGGTCGACGTGCAGGGCCCCGACGCGGGCGAGTTCCTGAACCGGATCTACGCCAACATGATGGGCACCCTGAAGGTCGGCAAGGTCCGCTACGGGCTGATGCTGCGCGAGGACGGCTTCGTCTACGACGACGGCACCTGCGCCCGGCTGGGCGAGGCGCATTACGTGGTGACGACCACCACGGCCAATGCGGGCCTCGTCTTCCGCAACATGGAATTCGCGCGGCAGTGCCTGTGGCCCGACCTGGACGTCACGCTGATTTCCACCACCGATGCCTGGGCGCAGATCGCCGTGGCCGGGCCGAAATCCCGCGAACTGCTGAACCGGATCGTCGATGATTTCGACCTGTCGAACGAGGCCTTCCCCTTCATGGCCTGTGCCGAGTTGACCGTGGCAAATGGCTGCCCCGCGCGGCTGTTCCGGATCAGCTTCAGCGGCGAGATGGCCTTTGAACTGGCCGTGCCCGCGCGCTTTGGCCATGCCCTGATGCAGCGGCTGACGGAGCTGGGCGAGGACCTGGGCGTGACCCCCTACGGCACCGAGGCGCTGTCGATCTTGCGGATCGAGAAGGGCCATGCCGTGGGCGCAGAGATCAACGGCCAGACCACGGCCGCCATGCTGGGCATGGGGCGGATGGTATCGCAGAAGAAGGATTCGATCGGCGCGCTGATGTCGCGCCGCGCCGCGCTGGAGGCGGACAACCGCCGCCTGGTGGGGCTGCAGCCCGTCGTTGCCTCCCAGGCTGTCGCGGCCGGATCGCATCTGTTTGCCGAGGGTGCCGCGCGCGACATGGCGCATGACCAGGGCTGGGTGACCTCTGCCTGCTGGTCGCCGCATGTCGAGAGCTTCATCGCGCTCGGCTTCCTTGAAAAGGGTGACGAAAGGATGGGTGAAACCATCGTCGCCGCCAACCCGCTGGAGGGGGTCGAAGTGACCCTCCGCGTGGTGCCTGCCCACTTCGTCGACCCAGAAGGAGGACGTCTTCGTGACTGACCTTGCTCCCATGGGCGCGCTTGGCACGCCCGACCCCGCGACGGCGCGCATCGGCGCGCTGGAACTGACCGAGAATACCGCGCTGATGCTGATTTCCGTGGCCACGCGCCCGGGCGCACCCGCGCCGCACCCGCTGGGCCTGCGCCTGCCGGGGCCCGGGGGCTGGTCGACCGGCGTCGGCGCCGCCGCCTTCTGGACCGGGCCGGGGCAGTGGATGATCGAAACCGATGTGCCCGATCACGCCGAACGCCTGCGCGACGCCATCCTGAGCGCACCGGGCGCACGGCTGACCGACCAGAGCGACGGCTGGGTCTGCATCGAGCTGCGTTCCTTCGAGGGAGCGGGGCCGATCCGCGCCCTGCTGGAAAAGACGGTGAACCTGGCGCCCGACCAGATCGGCACGGGCCGGGCCACCCGGACCCTGCTGCATCACATGGGCTGCTTCGTCATTCGCCGTGCCGAGGACCGGCTGGCGGTGCTGGCGCCGCGTTCGTCGGCCGGAAGCCTGTGGCATGCGCTGTGCGAGACCGCGGGGCGGCTGCCCGCCGCGCTGGAGCTTGCCTGAGCACCAGGACCGGCTTCGGCCAAAGGTGACACGCCCATGCGGCGCGGGATCTGGACAATCCCGCGCCGCAGGTTTTCAGTGCCTTCCGAAACGAGAGGAAGGCGAAGATCATGGCACGCGAGACAGTTGAAAACCGGGAACCGCTGATCTTCGACGGGCACAACGACCTGATCCTGCGCCTGTTGTCGAACAAGGTCACCGCGGCCCAGGTGAAGAGCGGCGGCCACGGGGGCCATATCGACCTGCCCCGCGCCGAAGCCGGGGGCCTGGGCGGCGGGTTCTTTGCCGTCTTCGTGCCCTCCCCCCAGGAATCGGGCTTCTCGATGTCCGATTTCGCCAGCCCTTCCTATGACGTGCCCCTGCCCCCGCCGCTGTCGCAGCCCTATGCCGCCGAGGTGACAGAGGCCGGTTTCCAGGCCGCGGAGGCCCTGGCAGCGGCCGGCGTGATCGAGATCTGCACCGATGTGGACGCGCTGGAGGCCGCCCTGCCCGGCCCCGCCATGGCCGCCATCCTGCACGTGGAGGGCGCCGAGGCGATCAGCGCCGACATCTCGGAGCTGGAAGGCATGCATGCGCGCGGCCTGCGCTCTCTCGGTCCGGTCTGGAGCCGGCCGACGATCTTTGCCGAGGGGGTCCCCTTCCGCTACCCGGCCACGCCCGACACCGGCGGGGGCCTGACGGAGAGCGGCGCGCGGCTGGTGCGGGAATGCAACCGGCTGGGCATCCTGATCGACCTGAGCCACCTGAACGAAAAGGGCATGGACGGGGTCGCCGCGCTGAGCGATGCCCCCCTGGTCGCCACCCATTCCAACGCCTGGGCGGTCTGCCCCCATGCGCGCAACCTGACGGACCGGCAGCTGGCGCAGATTGCCGAAAGCGACGGCATGGTGGGGATCAACCTGGCCACCGGGTTCCTGCGGCCGGACGGGCAGATGGATGCAGACATGCCGCTGGACATGCTGCTGCGCCATCTGGATCACCTGGTGGAAAAGCTGGGGGAGGAGCGTGTCGGCTTCGGATCGGATTTCGACGGTGCCATCGTGCCGGCGGAGATCGGCGATTGTGCCGGTCTGCCCGCCCTGAGGGCAGCGATGCGCGCCCATGGCATCGACGAGGCGCTGATGACCAAGCTGTGCCACGGCAACTGGATGCGGGTCCTGCGCAAGACCTGGAAGAACTGACACGGGAAAAGCGACGCGGGGAAAGCGACGCGGGGCAGAGCCGCCCTGGGCTGTCGGGCCATGATGCCCCGAGGGTGGCCCCGTTCAGGCGCGCCCCGGCGCCTGCCGTGCGGCGGCCCTGTCGATCACCCAGCGGGACAGCGCGGCCATGGCCGCCGTTTCATCCTGCCGGTCCACGGCGCGGCACAGCTCAGACAGGGCGGCGGCGATTTCAAGCTCCGACAGATGCGCCTCTGCCGCGCGCAGGATCTTGGGATGGGGCGTGGTGCGCATGTCGGAACCGATCAACAGCTCCTCATGCAGCTTTTCGCCGGGACGCAGGCCGGTAAAGCGGATCTCGACCTCTCCCCCGGCATGGCCGGTTCCCTCGGCATGGCCAGGCCCCTCTGAGCGGTCGGGCAGGCGCGGGGTGAGGCCAGCAGCGCGGATCATGCGCTGCGCCAGGTCCAGGATGCGCTGCGGCGGCCCCATGTCCAGCACGAAGACATCGCTTGCGCGACGGGGATCGGGGCTTGCGCATTGGACATCGGGGCGAGGGTCCGAGCAAGTGTCGCTTCGGGCCGGGTCGGGGAAAAGCCAGGCCCCGGCGAGCAGGGTAAGGCGGACCGCCTCGGCCCCGGTCATGAAGTAGCGGGTGACCCGGGGATCGGTGACGGTGACGGGCCCGCCCCGGGCGATCTGATCCGCGAAGAGCGGCACGACAGAGCCGGACGACCCCATGACATTGCCGAAGCGCACCATGGCGAAACGGGTGCCGGTGCTGCGCGTCGCGAGGTCCTGCACCACCTCTTCGGCCAGCCGTTTCGTGGCCCCCATGACAGAGGTCGGGCGCACCGCCTTGTCGGTGGAGATCAGCACGAAGCGGGCGGTGCCGGCACGGGCCGCGGCCTCTGCCAGGGTGCGGGTGCCCAGGACGTTGTTGGCGATGCCGGGCAGCGGGTTCTGCTGCACCAGCGGCACATGCTTGTAGGCGGCGGCGTGAAAGATCGTGTCGACCCGGTACCGGGACAGCAGGCCCGAGACCAGCGCACCATCGGTGACCGAGCCCAGCAGCGGGGTGACGGCAAAGCCTTCCTCCGTCAGGTCGCGGGCAATGGTGTAGAGCGCCGCTTCGGAGTGGTCGAGCAGCAGCAGGCGGTGCGGGGCCATCCGGGCCAGCTGCCGGCAGAGTTCGGCGCCGATGGAGCCGCCCGCGCCGGTCACCAGAATCACCCTTCCGGCGTAGCTGTCACGGGTCTGCGGCAGGTGCCGGTCGATCCCCGCCCGCCCCAGCAGGGCGCCAAGATCCGGCGGCCCGTCCTGCCCGCCCCAGAGCCGCGCGGCAAAGGCTGGCAGGGTCAGGACCTCTGGCTGCGGATCCTGCCGATGCCGCGCGCAGAGATGGGCGCGGGTGCGGGCGGCGCCCCGGGCGCCGGGGGGCAGGGCCAGGACGATCGCATCCATGTGCTGTCGCGCCAGCAGGATCGGCAGGCGGGCCGGCGCATGCACCGGAAGCCCGAAGAGCCAGCCGCCCTGCTTGCGCGGATCATCGTCGATGAAGCCCGCGCAGAGGTGGGTCCGGTCGGTGGCGAGGGCCGCCGCCAGCTGCCGCCCGGCCTCCCCCGCGCCCCAGATCAGCAACCGCGCGGGGCGATGCGCCCGGGCATGGGCGATCCGGGCCAGCCGCAGCAGCAGCAGGTGCCCCGTGAGGGTCAGCGCGACAAAGAGCGCCGCCAGCATGACCGCCGTGGCAAGCGGAACAAGCGGCAGGGCCAGCAGCCCCAGGGCGAGGGCGAGCGCAAGGCTGCGCGGCAGGCCATGGGCGGGATAATGCATCAGCTTCACCCGGTGCAGGCGCAGCGCCGCGCCGCCCGCCAGTGCCGCAAGCGGGGCCAGCACGGGTGTCATCGCGGGCGTCATCGGCGGTGCCAGCAGCCCGGCGAAGACCCCGGCCAGCAGCCCCGCCAGAGCCTCCAGCGCCAGCAACACCGCCTGCTTCTGGCGCGGCCCGAGGCCGGTGATGAGGCTGCTGATAAGGCCGGTGATCCGCAGCGGCGTCATGCCTGCCCCCGGGGCGGACCGGCACGCCAGCGGCGGCGCGGCCAGAAGGTGCGCCCGATCACCCAAAGATCCAGCCCGATCCCGGCCCGCGCGCCATAGAACAGATCCAGCCGCGCCTTGGCGGGCAGGCAGCGCGTCAGGTAGATCCGCTCCGTCTCTGCCGGGCTGCGACAGGGGGCGAGGAGCCGGGCCTCCCGCCGGCGAAAGACGACGGTGGCCAGGCCGGTCAGGCCGGGACGGCAGGACAGGATACGGGCAAAAAGGTGCGGCTGCGCCTCCACATGGGTGCGGAGCGGCGGGCGGGGCCCCACCACGGAGATATCGCCGCGCAGCAGGTTCCAGAGCTGCGGCAGTTCATCCAGCCGCCAGCGGCGCAGGTGCCGCCCCAGGGGCGTGATGCGCGCCGCCTTGTCCCCGCCGGTAACGCCCCGGTCGCAGGGATCGGGCCGCATGGTGCGGAATTTCCACAGGCGGAAGGGCCGACCCGGTGCGCGCATGCGTTCGGAGGCGAAGACCACCGGGCGGCCATCGCAGAGCAGCACCAGCAGGGCCACCCCCAGGATCAGGGGCCAGAGAAGGGCAAGACCGGCCAGGGTCAGGCAGAGGTCGAACGCACGCTTGCGGGTCGAGAGGGGGATGCGGGGGGTCATACCGGGGCCCCCGGTCCCAACCCTGCCCCCACGTGGCCGAAGCCGGGCCACTGCGCCAGCAACCCCTGCGCCGTACCACTGCCGTCCAGCCCGCCGACAAGTGCCTGCAGCCGGTCGGTATCGAGGGACAGGTCATGCAACGCGCCCGCCGGCGCCTCCTGCCAGGTGACGAAGTGACCGGCGGCGCGCACCACATCTTCCATCGGAAGGGACACCGGCCCGGCGAGGTTGAGGCGTTGCGGCAGCTGTTGCAGCGGCAGGTCGGCCAGGCGGGCCAGCACCCGGGCCAGATCCGCCACCCCGAGGTAGGCCCGGCGCGGCCCCGTGCCATCGGCGAAGAGATCGAGCGTGACGGGCGCGGCGGTGGTCGCGCCCTGATCTTGGCTGGTTCCTTGGCTGCGTCCCTGAATGGTCCCCGAATTGGCCCCCGACTTAGCCCCCGACTTAGCCCCCGACTTAGCCCCCGCACGGGCAATCGCGACCGACAGGCTGTCGGCGCCCAGCAGGTTGCCCAGCCGCAGCACCACGGCACGCGGCCCGTCATCGTGGCGACGGGCCCAGGCGGCAAGCTCTGCCTCCGTGGCGGCCTTGGCGCGTCCGTAGGCCGAAAGCGGCGCGGCGGGCGCATCATCGGGCACCGGCCCGCCCACGCGGTGCCCGGCTACCACGGCCCCGCTGGACAGATGCAGGACCCGATCCGCACCGATGCGCCGCCCCAGCCGCTGCGCCGCCAGGGCGAGGGGGGCGTTGCGCGCCAGCGCCTCTTCCGAGCCGGAGGTCACGCCCCAGAGGGAAATCACGACCCGCGCCCGCAGCCCCGGCGGCAATTCCGCCCCAGGGGTCCAGCGAAGGCGCCCCGGCCCGCCGCGCCGCGACTGCCACAGCAGGCGCGCGTCACCGAAGAGATCCGGCCACTGCACCAGCGCGGCCCGCAGCAGGTGGCCGATACGCCCGTCGCTTCCCAGTATCAGAAGATCCGCGGTGGTCATCGCTCTCGCCTCGTTCCGTCCCGTGGCGGCAGGCTGACGGCATATGGTTAAACTTCCCCTCCCAACGGGAGGGCCCCCACGACAGTATCTGCGCGGGCGGCGGGAGGCAGGCAGGGCTCGGCCCGTGAAATCACGAAAATTGCGCCTGTTAAGCCCGCTGCAACCCCGCCGCGCTACCCCTTGGGACGGGTGAGTAAAGAGGTGGATGGGATGAGCGGGCCAAGCAACGCCCAGCCGATCATTATCAAGAAGGTCAAGAAGGGCGGCGGCGACGGCCACCATGGCGGAGCCTGGAAGGTTGCCTATGCCGACTTCGTGACGGCCATGATGGCCTTCTTCCTGCTGATGTGGCTGCTGAATGCGACAACCGAAAAGCAACGCAAGGGTATCGCGGACTACTTCAGCCCGACGATCCCCCTGAACCGCGTGTCCGGCGGGGGCGACGGCGCCTTTGGCGGCGAAAGCACCTTTTCCGAGATCGCCCTGCCGCAGGTGGGCACCGGGGCGACCTCCCTCAACCCGACGCCGCAGGACAAGTCGGCGGGGCGCGAGGTAAAGGAGGAGGCGGAGCAGCAGGAGCAGCGCCAGCTGGAGGAGATCGAGAAGATCCTGCGCGGCCAGGCGGGCGAGAGCAACGTGCACCCCGAGATGCTGCGCCATATCATCACCCGGGTCACCGACGAGGGGCTGGTGATCGAATTGTTCGAGACGGAGGAGGCCGGGCTGTTCGTCGGCGAAACCTCCGAGCCGACCGCCCTGCTGGAGGAGATGGCGGCGATGCTGGTGCGCGTGACCTCCCTTGTCCGGAACCAGATGGCGATCGAGGGTCATGTGCATGCGCGGCCCCTGGTGTTGCTGGACAACCCGGTCTGGGACCTGTCGACCCGGCGGGCCGAGGCGATGCGGCGGCTGATGGAACAGCAGGGTCTGCGCAACGAGCGTGTCGCGCGGATCACCGGCCACGCCGACCGGGAGCTGGTGGACCGCAACCCCATGTCCCCGCGCAACAATCGACTGGAAATCATCCTGCTGCGGCAGGACCGCTAGGGCCAGAACCGCCCCGATCCCCCGGAAAACAGAGGTCCGAGCGGCCCCGCGCGAGGCGGGCGCCGCCCCCCGGAAGTGCCGAGGATTTTAGTTGTTAGCGGCATGTTAAGCCGGCGCCCGTAGCTCTGTGCACGACGAAAGGTCGATGCAGCAGAAAGGCGTATTCATGACTATTTCCTCGTCCCTCAACGCGGGCGTTGCCGGTCTTCAGACCAATGCCACCCGCCTTGCGGCGATTGCCGACAATATCGCCAACTCCTCCACCTACGGCTACAAGCGGGTCGAGACCGACTTCAGCTCTCTCGTGCTGGGGGATTCCGGCGGCGGCTATACTGCGGGCGGCGTGCGGGCCACGACCCAGCGGCTGATCGACCAGCGGCGGTCCATCGTGCCGACGGACAATCCGACGGACCTGGCCGTGCGCGAACGCGGCATGCTGCCCGTGGCCCTGTCGACGGAGGTCGCGGCGACGGGCACCTTCGACCAGATGCTGCTGACCTCCACCGGGTCGTTCCGGATGGATGCGGACGGCTACCTGACGACGGAAACCGGGCTGATCCTGCTGGGCTGGCCAGCCAATTCCGACGGCACCTTCGACAATGTCCCGCGAGAGACCGACAGCGCGCTGGAACCGATCCAGATCGACCCGTCGAGCTATGCCGGAAACCCGACGACCGAGATCAGCATGGGCGTCAACCTGCCCGCGACGGAGACGGAGCCCACGGCGGACGGCGATCCCCTGGAAGTGACGGTCGAATATTTCGACAACCTGGGCAAGCCGCAGACCCTGACGGTGACCTATACGCCCGACACCTCTGGCGCGACGGCCACCAACATCTGGGCGATGGAAATCACCGACAGCGCCTCCGCAACGGTGGTGGGCGAATACGACCTGACCTTCAACGACTCGCGGACGGCGGGGGGCACCCTGGCCGACGTGACGCTGACCGGGGCCGGCACCGCCTATGACACCACCGCGGGCACGATCGTCGTCACCGTGGCCAGCGGCCCGATCGAGATCGACCTGGGGCTTTACGGAGAGAGCGGCGGCCTGACCCAGCTGGGGGATGCCTTCGCCCCGACCGGGATCACCAAGGACGGATCGGCGGTGTCGAACATGACCGGGGTCGAGGTCGACGCGAACGGCTATGTCCGCGCCTATTTCGAAAGCGGCGAGGCGATGATCCTGTACCAGGTGCCGCTGGCGGACGTGGTGAACGTCAACGGCATGCGATCTCTGGACTACCAGACCTACATGCCGACCCCCGAAAGCGGCGGCTTCTACCTGTGGGATGCGGGCGACGGGCCGACCGGCGACATCGTTTCCTACGCGCGGGAGGAATCGGGCACCGACGTGGCGGGCGAACTGACGGACATGATCCGCACGCAGCGCGCCTATTCGTCCAACGCCAAGGTATTCCAGACCGTAGACGAGATGTTGCAGGAAACCACGAACATCAAGCGATAACAGCCGCTTGACGGAACCGCGGCGCGCAGCGTGCCGCGGACCACCAGCCTTTCGCGATGAGAAAGCCCTGAGCCATGTCCCTATCCGGCGCCCTTTCCAATGCCCTGTCGGGCCTGACCGCCACGGCCCGCAACTCCTCTGTCGTGGCCTCCAACATCTCCAACGCGATGACGGAGGGCTATGCCCGCCGGACGCTGGAAATCTCCGCCCGGTCCTACGGCAGCTGGGGCGGGGTCCAGGTGGACGGCGTCCTGCGCCATGTCGACCAGGGCCTGGTCGCCGACCGGCGGGAGGCCAATTCGGCCCTGCAATACGCCGACACCGTCACCACCTTCTACACCCGGATCGAGGATCTGATGGGCACGCCCGAGGATGGCGCCAGCCTGTCGGGCCGGCTGACCACCTTCGAAAGCGCGATGATCGCCGCCGCCGCCCGCCCGGACCTGACGGAGCGGCTGACCACGGCCTTCTACGCCGCCGAAGAGGTCGCGGCGACGATCAAGGACATTTCCGACGGGATCCAGGATGTCCGCATGGACGCGGATACAGAGATCGACACCACCGTCACCCGGATCAACACCCTGCTGGACCAGGTGGCAGAGCTGAACGTGGGCATCAACAAGGCCCGCATGACCGGCGGTGACCCGGCTTCGCTGATCGATCACCGCCAGGCGGTGGTGGACGAGCTGTCGGACTACATCCCCATCGTGGAGGTCGCGCGCGACAACGATACCGTCGCGCTCTACTCCGCCGGTGGGGCGATCCTGCTGGACGGGTCCTCTGCGGTCGAATTCGGCTTCACCCGCACGACGATGATCACCGCCAACCTGACCCAGGACAACGGCCTTCTGTCCGGGCTGACGATCAACGGCGTGGCGATCGACACCGCCGACGGCACAGGACCGATCAGCGGCGGCCGCCTGGCCGCGCTGTTCGAGGTGCGCGACGGGCTGGCGGAAGAGGCCCAGGCGCGGATCGATTCCGTCGCCCGTGACCTGGTCGAACGGTTCCAGGACCCGACGCTGGACACGACCCTGGTGGCAGGCGATGCCGGCCTGTTCACCGACGGCGGCGCTGCCTTCGCGGCGGCGGACGAGGTCGGCCTGGCCTCTCGCCTGGAAATCAACGCCGCCGTGGACCCGGACCAGGGCGGAGAGGTCTGGCGCCTGCGCGACGGATTGAACGCCACCACCCAGGGCCCGGTGTCCGACGCGGCCCTGCTGCAGGACATGCTGGCGGCCCTGAACGAGAAACGCACCCCCGCCTCCGGCCCGTTCAGCAGCTCGGGGATCTCGGCGCCCGATCTGGCCTCTTCGCTGATCTCCATGGCCGGAACGGAGCGCAACCTGGCCGAACAGGGGCTGAGCTTTGCCACCACCCGCGAGGCGGAGCTGAACGCCCGGCTGCTGTCCGACGGTGTCGACACGGACGAGGAAATGCAGCGCCTGCTGCTGATCGAACAGACCTATTCCGCCAATGCGCGGCTGGTGCAAACCATCGAGGATCTCCTCGATATCCTGATGAGGATCTGACCCATGGCTTCCCCCATCACCATCGGCGACCTGGCCCAGAGTTTCATGCTGCGCCAGCAGAACACCGACCTGAAGAGCCGGATGAACCAGCTGAGCCAGGAGCTTGCCTCCGGCAAGACGGCGGATGTGGCACGGCACCTGTCGGGCAGCTATTCCTACCTGGCCGACGTGGAGCGCAACCTGGTGCTGCTGGAAAGCTACGACAGCGCCAGCAGCGAGGCGGTCCTGTTCACCGGTGCAATGCAGGAGGTGCTGGAACGCTTCCAGACCCTGGCGACCGACCTTGGTTCCGCCGCCCTGACCGCCGCCGGGTCCTTTCTGGACGAAGCGGTGATCAGCGCCTCGACCCGGGCGGGCGAGGACCTGGAAAACATGGTCAATGCGCTGAATACCACCGTGGCCGGGCGGGCCATCTTCTCCGGCATCGACAGTGACACGGCGCCGCTGATCTCTTCGGAGGAGATCCTGGACGAGCTGCGGACGGCCCTGGCGGGCCAGACCGACCTGGCCGGGGTCGAAGGGGTGCTGGACACCTGGTTCGGCACCGGCGGCGATTTCGAAACGGTGGCCTACCAGGGGTCCACCACCTCCCTCCGGCCCTTCGTGCTGGGAGAGGGGGAAACGGTGGACCTGGACCTGCGCGCCGATGACGAGGGCATCCGCGACCTGCTGAAATCCGCCGCCATGGCCGCGCTGGCTTCGGACGCCACGCTGGGGTTCGACAGCGACCTGCAGCTGGAGATGATGAAGGCCGCGGGCGAAGGGCTGACCTTCCGGCAGGAGGGGGTGGTGCAGATCCGCGCCGACCTGGGCTATGCCCAGACCCGCGCCGAGGAAGCCACCTCCCGCATCGTGTCCGAACGCGCAAGCTACCTCATCGCGCAGTCGGAATTGCTGGCGGTGGACCCCTATGAAACCGCGACCCAGCTGGAGGACGTGCAGTTCCAGCTGGAGGCGCTCTATGCGCTGACGGTCAAGCTGTCCCGGCTGTCGCTGACGGATTACCTGTGATGTTGCAGCGCCTTGCCCCCCTTCTTCGTGGTCTTGCGATCTGCCTTCTGGCGCTGTGCGGCCTGGTCTGGATCGCACCCGCCCCGGCACAGGCCGGGCCGATCCGGATCAAGGACCTGGTGGAATTCGAAGGGGTGCGCGGCAACGACCTGGTGGGCTACGGCCTGGTGGTCGGGCTGAACGGGACCGGCGACGGGTTGCGCAACGCGCCCTTCACCGAGGAAATCATGACCAACATCCTGGAACGGCTGGGGGTCAATGTCACGGGAGAGCAGTTCCGGCCCAAGAACGTCGCGGCGGTTTTCGTCACCGCGGCCCTGCCCCCGTTTTCGCGGGCGGGGGGCAAGATCGACGTGACCGTTTCGGCCATCGGCGATGCGACATCCCTGCTGGGGGGCACCCTGATCATGACCCCGCTGAACGCCGCCGACGGGCAGATCTACGCGGTGGCCCAGGGCACCATCATCGCCGGGGGCGCCGCGGCGCAGGGGCAGGCAGCCCAGGTGGTGGAAGGGGTCCCGACCGCGGGGGTCATCCCCTCCGGTGCGCGGGTGGAACGCGAGGTCGCCTTCGACCTATCCGCGCTCGGGTCGCTGCGCCTGGCCCTGCGGGAACCGGATTTCACCACGGCCGCCCGGGTCGAACAGGCCATCAACGAGGCCTTCGCCCGCCCCGTCGCCCGCATGCTGGACGCGGGCACGGTGCGGCTGGACGTCATCGCGACGGGGCTCGCCTCCCCCGCCCATGCGCTGAGCCGGGTGGAAAACATCCTGGTCGAGCCGGAGCGCAAGGCGCGGGTGGTCGTGGACCAGCGGTCGGGCACCATCGTGATGGGCGACGACGTGCGCATCAGCCGGGTCGCGGTGAGCCAGGGCAACCTGACCCTGCGGATCGAGGAGGCGCCGGTGGTGGTGCAGCCCAACCCCTTTGCCGAGGGCGAAACCGTGGTGGTACCGCGGACAGCGGCAGATATCGTGCAGGAACCGGGCATCGGCCTGGCCGAGATCAACGAGGGCACCTCCCTGTCCGAGGTCGTCGCGGGGCTGAACGCCCTGGGCGTTTCACCGCGCGACATGATCGACATCCTGAAAAGCATCAAGGCCGCAGGCGCCCTGCATGCGGAGTTCATCGTGCGGTAGGGCGGGGATGCCGACGGAGGGGGAGGGAAGGTGAGAGCAGGGGACGGTGGGAGGATGGAGTGGTAGCACGGTGGATTTCATCCACCCTACGGGTCGGCGCATTGGGAGCCGGGTGCCTAAACAGAAGGGGCAGGCCGATGACCTGCCCCTTGTTCGGGTGCAGCAGGCGAAGGGCCTGCCGGTCGTTCGCCGCTCAGAACGTCTGGTCGTAGTCGCCGACACCCGGTTCGGTGCGGATGACATCGTCGATCTGCTTGAAGATCGCGCGCAGCTCCTCTTCCGAGTCGGAGCTTTCGCAGACCACCACCAGGTTCGGCGTGTTCGACGAGGCGCGGACCAGGCCCCAGGAGCCGTTTTCCAGGATCACCCGGGCGCCGTTCACCGTGACGACTTCCTTGATCGCCTTGCCGGCGAAGGTTTCCCCCGCATCGGCAATCGCGACCAGCTTTTCGACGATGCGGTCCAGGATGCCGTACTTCTCCTCATCCGCCGCATAGGGCGACATGGTGGGGGTGGAGAAGGTCCTGGGCAGGTCCTTGCGCAGGTCCGACATGGACTTGTCGGGGTTGCGGTCCATCAGCTTGCAGATCTCGACCGCGACACGCATGCCGTCGTCGTAGCCACGGCCGATGTCGCCGGACAGGAAGTAGTGCCCCGACTTCTCGAAGCCCGCCAGCGCGCCCAGTTCGTGCACGCGGCGTTTCATGTGGGAGTGGCCGGTCTTCCAGTAATCCGCCTTGGCACCGCCGGCGATCAGTTCGGGATCGGAGGCGAAGAGGCCGGTGGATTTCACGTCGGCCACGAAGGTGGAGCCGGGGTAGAGCTTGATCAGGTCGCGGGCCATGATCACGCCGACCTTGTCGGCGAAGATCTCTTCGCCCTCATCGTCGACCACGCCGCAACGGTCGCCGTCCCCGTCGAAGCCGAGCGCGAAATCGGCGCCCGATTCCTTGACCGTGTCGGCCATGTCATGGAGCATCTCCATGGCTTCGGGGTTCGGGTTGTAGTGCGGGAAAGTGTAGTCGAGCGTGTTGTGCGAGGGCACGATTTCCACGCCGAGCCGTTCGAAGACGGCCGGGCCGAAGGCCGAGGCGGTGCCGTTGCCGGTGGCGCAGACGACCTTCAGCTTGCGGGTCATCTTGAAGTCGCCGACGAGGTCGTCGAGGTAGGCTTCGAAGACACCATCCACGCGTTCGACCTTGCCGCCGTCGCGCGCCACGCCTTCACCGTTCAGGACGATGTCGCGCAGTTCGGCCATTTCCTCGGGCCCGTGGGTCAGGGGCATGTTGAAGCCCATCTTCACCCCGGTCCAGCCGTTGGGGTTGTGGGAGGCGGTCACCATGGCCACCGCACAGCCGCCCAGGTGGAAGGAGGAGAAATAGGCCATGGGCGTGATGCAGGGGCCGATGTCCTTGACGGTGATGCCGGCCTGCACCAGGCCCAGGATCAGCGCGTTCTTGATGGCGAGGGAATAGTCGCGATAGTCGTTGCCGACCGCGATGACCGGTTCGATCCCACGCTTGTACATCTGGGTGCCGAGGCCGAAGCCGAGGGCCGTCATGCCGGGCAGGTTGATCTCTTCGGGGTATTTCCAGCGGGCATCATATTCCCGGAACCCGGTCGGCTTGATCATGGGCTCGCGCAGGAATTCCCAGGTGTTGGGGGACACGGTGGAAAGGGGTTTGGTCATACCAAGTCTTCCGTTTGAAAAGGATCAGTTGCATTCGCGTAAAGAGGTAGCGCTGCCTTATGCCCGGATCAACGGAGATCAGCCGGAACCCGGGGTTTGTTACCAAATCGTAAAGAGTTGGGCGGATGCCCGCCACGTAAGGCGGCAACCGGCCCGGGTTTGCGGCCTGGCGAGGTTGGACAGGCCCGGTCGCCTTGCCTATAGCTTTGGGCCAAGGGCGCGCCCCCGGGACGGGGCGCGGCAAGAGCAGAAGTGGGGCAAGACAGCGATGGCAGGCAAACTCTTCGGCACCGACGGGGTGCGCGGGCAGGCGAACAAATGGCCGATGACGGCGGATGTCGCACTGCGGCTGGCTGCGGCGGCTGGCCGGCATTTTCGCCGTGACAAGCAGGAGCACCGGGTCGTCATCGGCAAGGACACGCGCCTGTCGGGCTACATGCTGGAAAACGCGCTGACCGCCGGGTTCACCTCCACGGGCATGAATGTCTTCCTGCTGGGCCCGGTGCCGACGCCCGCCATTGGCTACCTCACCCGGTCGCTGCGCGCCGACGTCGGCGTGATGATCTCTGCCAGCCACAACCCGGCGGCGGACAACGGGATCAAGTTCTTCGGACCGGACGGGTTCAAGCTGTCCGACGACGACGAGGCGGCGATCGAGGCGCTGATGGCAGAGGGCGTGCCCCCGGCGCAGCCGCAGAACATCGGCCGCGCCAAGCGCTACGAGGACGCCCGCGGGCGCTACGTGGAATATGCCAAGGCCACCCTGCCCCGCCGCACCCGGCTGGACGGGCTGCGCGTCGTGCTGGACTGCGCCAACGGGGCCGCCTATCGCACCGCGCCCGCCGTGCTGTGGGAGCTGGGGGCAGAAGTCATCCCCATGGGGGTGGAGCCCAACGGGTTCAACATCAACGAGGACTGCGGCAGCACCCATCCCGAACAGGCCGCGCGGCGCGTGCGCGAGACCCGGGCCGATCTGGGCATCTGCCTGGACGGGGATGCCGACCGGGTGATCCTGATAGACGAGACCGGCCGCGTGGCCGATGGCGACCAGATCATGGGCCTGATCGCCGCGCGCTGGAAAGAGGCGGGCCTGCTGGCCGGCGACACCCTGGTTGCGACGGTGATGTCGAACCTGGGGCTGGAACGGTTCCTGGAAGGCAAGGGGATCGGGCTGGAGCGGACCTCTGTCGGGGACCGATACGTGGTCGAACGCATGCAGTCCGGCGGTTTCAACCTTGGTGGGGAGCAGTCCGGCCATATCGTGATGACGGACCATTCGACCACCGGCGACGGGTTGCTGGCGGCGCTGCAGTTCCTGTCGGCCATGGTCGAGACGGGCCAGAAGGCAAGCGCGCTGTCCAACGTGTTCACCCCGGTGCCGCAGAAGCTGGTGAACGTGCGCTATGCCGATGGCAAGACCCCGCTGGAGGTCGACAGCGTGCAGGCGGCCATCGCGGCGGGCGAAGCCGCCCTGGGCAAGGGCGGTCGGCTGCTGATCCGGAAGTCGGGAACGGAGCCCCTGATCCGCGTCATGGGCGAGGCAGAGGATATCGGCCTGCTGGACAAGGTGCTGGACAGCATCGTCCGGGAGGTGCGCGCCGTCGCGAGCTGATCAGGCGCGCAGGGCTGTCCGGGCCGTGCCATGTGACAGCCGGTTTTCCCACAGCTGCCGCGCGCGGGGCCCCGGGTCGCTGACGCCGAGGGTATCCAGGGCCAGCTCTGCCGTGCCGATGACGATCGCTTCGGCGAAATCGTCCTGCCAGTCCCCGGACCAGAGCCGCGCCAGCAGGGTCGGTTCCGTCCAGCCCTGGTTCAGGCGAGCGACGTCCTGCATCAGTTCCGGCGCGGTGCCATCATGGCTTTCGCCACCGCGCAGGCCGAAGAGCGCAATACCCTTGGTGGGGTTGCGTTCGAATTCACCGCCGCCGCCCTTGATCACCGTCAGGCCCTTCTGCCCCAGGAGCTTTCCCGCGTCGGCCTGAAGCTCCCTGTAGGGGGGATGGAAGACCCCCTGGACGGAGGCCGGGGCCTGGGCCGGGTTGAGCACCCGAAGAACGGTATTGATACAGCTGCGCACGCCCAGCTTGTCGCGCAGGCGCAGCAGGTCCAGCAGCATCGGCTGGAAGGCTTCCAGAGGCAGGTAGGCGATCCCGCAGGCCTCCAGCAGGCCACCGGCGCCTTCGACCGAATTGGCCACGGGGATCCCGGCGAAGGGCAACGCTGCCCGCACGGACGCAGAGCTGTCCATGTGATGTTCGGAGTTCCAGCCATGCAGCAGCACCGGGTGGCCCGCCTGCGACACCAGCCGCGCGGCCAGCAGGAAGAAGGGCAGCCCCCTTGTCCGGCCCGCCGCGTAGGAGGGCCAGTCGAGCGCCGGGCGCGGGATCTGCGGCAGGGTTTCGCGTGCGGCAGAGGCAAAGCCCGCGATCTCTTCCGCCACTTCCCCCTTCATGCGCAGCAGCGCCAGGATGGCGCCGATCGCTTCCGCGTCACCTTCCCCGTCGAGGATGATCCGCATCACCTCCTGGGCCTCTGCCAGCGTGAAGGAGCGGGAGCGGCCGGGACCGCGGGCCAGGATACGGGTATAGGGCGCAAGTCTCATCGGGGTACTTTCAACGAAACGGTTGGGGGCGCGGGGCGCGCCTCATTCGGCGGCCTGCCTCTCCGTTGGTAGCTTGAGCACCGGGGTGCGGGCAAGGAGCTCCGCCAGTTCGGGCCGGCAGGAACCGCAGTTGGTCCCCGCGCCAAGCGCCTCTCCGATGGCTTCGACCGAGGCGAGGCCCTGCGCCTCGATCGCGGAGAGGATGGTGTTGACCCCCACGCCGAAGCAGGAGCAGATGACCGGCCCCGGATCGGGCTGATCGGCCCCGCTGCGGCCCGACAGGACGGCAGGCGCATCTGTCCCGGGCAGGGTGGCGACGTAGTCCCTCATGACGGCCACCGGCTCCCGCGCGGCGAAGAAGGCGGCGCGCAGGCGGCCGTCCTGCACGAGGGCGGCGCGATAGATCCCCCGCGCCGGGTCCGACACCACCTGCAGGTCTTCGGGATCCGCATCGAAGAGGCCGGCCACGTAGGCGCCCCAGTCGTCAGGGCAGTCGGTATCGGCGATTTCGGCCCGCCAGCCCTGGGCGGTCCGCGCCCGGGCCCAGTAGTCGGATGCGGGGGTGAACCCCTGCGTCGAAACGGCGAAACCGTAGAAACCGGCGGCCCAGCGGGTCACCCGGGCGACGGCCGCCTTGCTTTCGGGCTGGCCGGAGACGGGATCGGTCACGGGGGCGACAAGGGCGTCAATGCGGGCCGAGGGCGCTGTTTCGCCGGTCCAGTGCATCGGCGCGAAGACCTCGCCAGGCTGCACCCGGTCGGTGATCAGGGCCCGCAGGATCGCCTGGCCGCTGGGGGTTTCCACCTTCACCAGGTCAGAAGGTTGCAGGCCCAGCCGCTCCGCATCTGCCGGGTGGATTTCCAGGAAGGGTTCGGGCAGATGTGCCGACAGCCGGGCCGACCGGGCCGTCCGGGTCATGGTATGCCACTGGTCCCGGATGCGGCCCGTGTTCAGGCGCAGCGGAAATTCCTCCGACAGGGCGGCGACGGGGCCACGGTGATGCAGCGGCAGCATCCGGCCCTTGCCCGTCGGCGTGAAGAAGCGGCCATCCCCGAAGAAGCGCCCGCCTTTGCGGCCCTTTGCGACGGGCCAGCGGGTGGGGTCCAGCGCGTCGTATTCCGCATCCGACAGGTCCGACAGGCCGGAGATGTCGAAATCGAGCCCGAAGCCCCCGGCAAGACCGGAAAGCGCTGCATATTCGCGGAAGATCTCTGCCGGGCTGTCGAAATCGAAGGCCCGGGTCCATCCCATGCGACGGCCGAGTTCCGCCAGGTGCTGCCAGTCCGGGCGCGCTTCCCCGGGGGCATCCAGCAGGGCGCGCTGACGGCTGATCGTGCGGTCGGAATTGGTGACCGTGCCCGATTTCTCTGCCCAGGCGGTGGCGGGCAGCAGCAGGTCGGCCAGGCGCGCGGTATCCGTCGCCCCGGTGATGTCGGAGACGACGACGAAGTCGCAGCCCGCGATGGCGTCCCGCACCCGGTCCGCATCCGGCATCGAGACGGCCGGATTGGTATGCATGATCCAGAGCGCCTTGATCCTGCCCTCGGCCACGGCCTGGAACATGTCCACGGCCTTCAGCCCCGGCGCCTCGGGCATCTGGGGGGCGTCCCAGAAGCTTTTCACCGCGGACCGGTGATCGGCGTTTGTCAGCTCCATGTGGCAGGCCAGCATGTTGGCCAGGCCGCCGACTTCCCGCCCGCCCATGGCATTGGGCTGCCCGGTGACGGAGAAGGGCCCCATGCCCGGCTTGCCGATGCGGCCCGTGGCCAGGTGGCAATTCAGGATCGCGTTGACCTTGTCGGTGCCCGATGCGCTCTGGTTCACGCCCTGGGAGTAGATGGTCACGACCTTTTCGGACCGGATCCACAGGTCGTAGAAGCGGTGAAGTTCCGCCCCGTCGATGCCGGTGACCGACAGATCGGTGTTGGAGGCCGCGCAAAGCGCATCGGAGAAGCCTTCGACATGGGCCATGAATTCGCTGTCGACGGCGCCCAGTTCATGGATGCGGTTCAGCAAGCCGTTGAACAACGCCACGTCGGCGCCGGGTTTGACCGGCAGGTGCATTTCCGCAATGTCGCAGGAGGCCGTGCGGCGCGGGTCGATCACCACGATCTTCATCTGCGGCCGCGTCTTCCGGGCGGCAAGGATGCGTTGGTACAGCACCGGGTGGCACCAGGCCAGGTTGGACCCGGTCAGCACGATCAGGTCGGCTTCCTCCAGGTCCTCGTAGGTGCCCGGCACGGTGTCGGTGCCGAAGGCGCGCTTGTGCCCGGCAACCGAGGAGGCCATGCACAGGCGCGAGTTCGTGTCGATATTGGCGGAACCGATGAAGCCCTTCATCAGCTTGTTGGCGACGTAGTAGTCTTCGGTCAGCAGCTGACCCGAGACGTAGAAGGCAACCGAATCCGGCCCGTGATCGCGGATCGCGGCGCCAAACTTTTCCGCCGCGAGGTCCATGGCCACGTCCCAGGCGACCCGCTCTCCCCCCAGGGTGGGGTAAAGAAGCCGGTCTTCGGGCCCCGTGGTTTCGCCCAGCTGGGTGCCCTTGGAACAGAGCCTGCCGAAGTTCGCCGGGTGATCCGGATCGCCCCGCACGTCCAGACCGCCCTGCCCGTCGGGCGACAGCAGCACGCCGCAGCCCACGCCGCAGTAGGCACAGGTCGAACGGATCTGGTTGGCGGAGAGGTCCTTCATCACGCGGCGCTCCTCTTGCCGACCGCCACGGCGTCCAGCAGCAGCCGGTCGCCCTCAAGACGGATCGGGTAGGTGGCGATGCGACCGCCACCCAGGGTCACCTCCTCGCCGGTGGCGAGGTCGAAGATGTCGTTGTAAAGCGGGCAGGTCACCCGCGTCCCGTGTACGATGCCGTTGGACAGCGGGCCGCCGTCATGCGGGCAGGTATCCTGCACCGCAAAGACCTGCGCCTCGTCCGTGCGGATCACCGCGATGGCCCCCGCATGGCTGTGGACCAGCCGCGCGCCGCGCAGGGGGATGTCGTTGATGGAACCGATGTCGATCCAGCTCATTCCGCAGCCTCCAGGGTCAGGTCGGCAAGGGGCTGGTACTGATCGGCGCGCTTCTCGGCGTGCTCGGCCCAGGGATCCTTGCGGTAGACGGATTGCGAGATTTCGAACCGCTCGTTCAGCGCGGCCCGGGTTTCGGGATCGGACAGGGTCTCTTTCACCCAGTCCAGGCCCACCTTGGCGACCCACTTGTAGGGACGGTCGAGGTATTTGGCGTTCTCGCGGTAAAGCTGCACGAAGGCACCGGTCCACTCCAGAACCTCTTCCTCGGTCTTGCAGTCCACCAGGCGCTCGGTCTCCTTCACGTCCATGCCCGCCGCGCCCGCGACACCGATCTGGTAGCCGCTGTCGACGCAGATCACGCCGACGTCCTTGCAGGTGGCCTCGGCGCAGTTGCGCGGGCAGCCCGACACGCCCAGCTTGACCTTGTGCGGCGTCCAGGAGCCCCAAAGCTTCTTCTCAAGCGCGATGCCAAGACCGGTCGAATCCTGGGTCCCGAAGCGGCACCATTGTTTGCCGACGCAGGTCTTCACCGTGCGCAGACCCTTGGAATAGGCGTGACCCGAGACCATGCCCGCGTCGTTCAGATCCGCCCAGATCGCCGGCAGGTCTTCCTTGCGGACCCCAAGAAGGTCGATCCGCTGGCCGCCGGTCACCTTCACCTCGGCGTTGTATTTCTTGGCCGCGTTGGCGATGGCGATCAACTCGTCCGGGTTGGTCATGCCACCCCACATCCGGGGCATCACCGAATAGGTGCCGTCCTTCTGGATATTGGCGTGGTTGCGTTCGTTGACGAAGCGCGACTGCAGGTCGTCCTGGTACTCCAGCGGCCAGTCGGCCAGCAGGTAGAAGTTCACCGCCGGGCGGCAGACGTGGCAACCGTTGACGGTTTTCCAGCCCAGTTCCTGCCAGACGGCGGGCTGGGACTTCAGTTCCTTTGCCTTGATCAGGCGGCGGACATCGTCATGGCTAAGGTCGCAGCAGCCGCAGATGCTCTCGGCCTGGGGAATGACGAAATCATCCCCCATGGTAGCCGCCATGACCTGTTCCACCAGGCCGGTGCAGGTCCCGCAGGAGGCGGAGGCCTTGGTCACCGCCTTGATGTCGGCCAGAGAGGTTGCGCCATCCTGGATGGCCTTTACGATCTGTCCCTTGCAGACGCCGTTGCAGCCACAGATCTCGGCGTCATCCGCCAAGGCTGCAACGGCTGCCAAAGGGTCCCCTGCGGCCCCTCCCTGGAAAGCCGGGCCGAAGATCAGCGTCTCGCGCATGTCCTCGATGCATTCGGCGTCCTTCATCAGGCCGTAGAACCAGTTGCCATCGGCGGTATCGCCGTACATCACCGCGCCGATCAGCTTGTTGTCCTTGATGACCAGCCGCTTGTAGACCCCGCGCGCCGGGTCACGGAAGACGATGTCGTCGCGGTCCTCGCCCTCGGCGAAGTCACCGGCGCTGAAGAGGTCGCAGCCGGTGACCTTCAGCTTGGTGGACACCTCGCGCGGGACAAAGGCAGCGTCGATACCGTCCAGCGTCTTGGCCAGCACCTTTGCCTGATCATAGAGCGGCGCGACGAGGCCGAAGACGGCGCCGTCATGTTCGACGCATTCGCCCAGGGACAGGATATCGGGATCCGAGGTGACCATCTGGTCGTTCACGACGATCCCGCGCCCGGTTTCCAGCCCGGCCTGCTGCCCAAGCGCGATGTTCGGGCGGATGCCCACGGCCATGACCAGCAGGTCGCAGGGCAGCTGCGTGCCGTTGTCCAGTTCCAGCGCGCGGACCTTGCCGTCTTCGCCCAGGATCTGCTTCGAGTTGGTGGAGCAGAGCACCTTGATGCCCCGGCGCACCAGTTCCTTGCGCAGCAGGTAGCCCGCGGCCTCGTCCAGCTGGCGTTCCATCAGGTGGCCCATCAGGTGCACGACGGTCACGTCGACCCCGCGCGCCTGCAGGCCGGCGGCGGCCTCCAGCCCCAGAAGGCCGCCGCCGATCACCACCGCGCGCGCTTCGGGGTCCCGGCCGAGCGCGATCATGCGGTTGGTGTCTTCCAGGTCGCGATAGGCGATCACACCATCGAGATCGTGACCGGGAAGGGGGATGATGAAGGGGTTCGACCCGGTGGCGATCACCAGCTTGTCGTAGGACAGGACATCACCGTTTTCTGCCGTGACGGTCCTTGCGGCGCGGTCGATGCCCGCCACCTTTTCGCCGAAGCGGCAGGTGACGCCCTGGCCTTCGTACCAGGCGGCATCATGGGTGACGATTTCCTCGTAGGTCTTCTCCCCCGACAGGACGGGCGAGAGCATGAGGCGGTTGTAGTTGCCGCGGGGTTCGGCGTTGAACAGGGTGACATCCCAGTCGCTGCCCTGCTCGAACAGATGCTCCAGCATCCGTCCGGAGGCCATGCCGGCGCCGATGACGATCAGTTTCTGAGCCATTTATTCCTCCGTCAGAGGTCATGTGGGGATCGGGCAGCGCCCGGGGGCGCCGCTGCATGGTCTATGGGTGCGCGGTCATTCCGCCGCGATCTTGGTGGGCTCCAGAGCCACCGGCTTCGGCGCCGACTTGGGCTTGGCGCCGTGTTCGTACTCCTCGAGGAAATCGAGGACCTCCTGCCGGTAGGTGTAGTAGTCGGGGTGCTCCAGCAGAGCCTTGCGGGTGCGCGGGCGCGGCAGGTCGACATTGGTGATCTTGCCGATGGTGGCCTGCGGGCCGTTGGTCATCATCACCACGCGGTCGGCCAGCAGGATCGCCTCGTCCACGTCATGGGTGACGCAGATCGCGGTGACCTTGGTGCGGGACCAGACTTCCATCAGCACTTCCTGCAGTTCCCAGCGGGTTAGGCTGTCCAGCATGCCGAAGGGCTCATCCAGCAGCAGCAACTTCGGCGACAGGGCGAAGGCGCGGGCGATGCCGACGCGCTGTTTCATGCCGTTGGACATGGAATGCGCGGGGCGGTCCATCGCATCGCCAAGACCGACGCGTTCCAGGTAGTACTCGATCACGTCCTGCTTTTCGGCCTGGGAGGCCTTGGGATAGACCTTGTCGACACCAATCGCCACGTTCTCCTTGGCCGACAGCCAGGGGAAGAGGTTGGGCGACTGGAAGACCACCGCGCGTTCGGGATCGGCGTCTTTCACCTCGTAGCCGTCCAGCTTGATCACGCCCTTGGAAATGGCGTTCAGGCCGGCGGTCATTGTCAGCACCGTGGACTTGCCGCAGCCCGAGTGACCGATGAGGGAGATGAACTCGCCCTTGTTGAGCTTCAGGTTGAAGTCTTCGACCACGGTCAGCGGGCCCTTGGGCGTCGGATAGACCTTGTGCAGCCCCTCGAAGGACAGGAAGCGATCCTCGATCATGCCCTTCTGCGCCTCTGCCACGGCCTTGGGCAGGTTGTGCACGGCGGTGACATCGGGCAGCTGGCGCGAACCCTCGGCCTTGGCCTCGATGCCGACGTCCATCAGGTAGGTGGTGACCTGCGCGCGCAGGGCCTTGAACTGCTCGTCGTGGTTCATCGCGGTGCGGTCGCGGGGCCGCGCCATGTCGACGCGGAATTCCTCGCCCAGGGTCCCGTCGGGGTTCAGTGCGATGATGCGGTCGGCCAGAAGGATGGCTTCGTCCACGTCGTTGGTGATCAACACGCAGGTCTGCTTTTCCTCGTTCCAGATCGCCTCGATCTCATCGCCCAGGTTGGCGCGGGTCAGGGCGTCCAACGCCGAAAGCGGTTCGTCCAGCAGCAGCACCTCGGGGTTCATGGCCAGCGCACGGGCCACGTTGACCCGCTGGCGCATGCCGCCCGACAGTTCCGCCGGACGCCGGGTGGTGGCGTGGCTCAGACCGACCATCTTGATGTACTTGGCCGCCTTGGCTTCCCGCTCCGCCTTCTTCAGGTCGGGGAAGATCGTGTCGACCGCCAGCATCACGTTGCCGTGCACCGTCAGCCAGGGCATCAGCGAGTAGTTCTGGAAGATCACGCCGCGTTCCGGGCCGGGGCCCTGGATAGGCTTGCCGCGGAAGGTGACCTCTCCCTTCGTGGGAAATTCCAGGCCCGCCATCAGGTTGATCAGCGTGGTCTTGCCGGTGCCGGAGAAACCGAGGAGGACGAGGAATTCGCCTTCCTCCACGGTCAGGTTGATGTCCTTCAGCACCTGGGTCGCATGGGTCCCCTCGCCGAAGCTCTTGCAGACGTTCTTGAACTCGATCGCAGCCATGTCGCTCACCGGTTGTTCGAGAAGGTGAAGAGGGATTGCAGGGCGTACATCACGCGGTCCAGCAGGAAGCCGATGATGCCGATGGTGAAGACAGCCACCATGATCTTGGCCAGCGAGCTGGAGGAGCCGTTCTGGAACTCATCCCAGACGAACTTGCCGAGGCCCGGGTTCTGCGCCAGCATCTCGGCGGCGATCAGCACCATCCAGCCCACACCGAGGGACAGACGCAGGCCGGTGAAGATCAGCGGCAGCGCCGAGGGCAGCACCAGCTTGGTGATCTTCGACCAGGTGCCCATCTTCAGCACCTTGGAGACGCTGATCAGGTCCTTGTCGATGGAGGCCACGCCAAGCGCGGTGTTGATCAGCGTGGGCCAGAGCGAGCAGAGCGTCACGGTGATGGCCGACACCAGGAAGGACTTGGCAAAGAGCCCGTCATTGGTGGTGTAGACGGCAGAGACGACCATTGTGACGATGGGCAGCCAGGCCAGCGGAGAGACCGGTTTGAAGATCTGGATGATCGGGTTGACCGCGGCGTTCGCGGTCTTCGACAGGCCGGCGGCGATACCCACCGGAATGGCCACGACGGAGGCCACGAAGAAGCCGAAGAACACCGTCTTGATCGAGGTCCAGATCTGTTCGTAGTAGCTGGGCGCGCCGGTGTAGGGGATGACCTTCACCTGGTCGGCCTTGCCCTGCGCGATGAGCCGCTCGTTCCGGGCCTCAACGCGTTCTTCGAATTTCTGCTTGTCCGCAGCGGTCTTCACCGCGGCTTCGTGCAGGCCGACGGCCTCTTCCCAGACCTGCGCCGGGCCGGGAATGGCCCCGAGGGAGGTCTGCACCTTGGGCGCCAGCGTGCCCCAGAGCAGCAGGAAGACGGCAATGGCCAGCAGCGGCACGCCCAGCAGGCGCCAGACTTCCTTCGCCTGGGTCCGGGGGTTGTCGCCCGCGGCGGCCTTCAGCATGGGGGTGATCCACGCCAGCCCCAGAACCTGGAACCATTTGTCGGCGGCGTTGATGCGGGTGAAATACCTGGCTCGACGGGCCTCGCGGGCTGCGGCGCGCTCGAATTCGGGATCGACAGTTGTCATGCGTCTTCTCCTGGATCTTACGGGCAAGCCCGCTGTTTTTCTGTTTGCGAGTATGTCTGGGGAGACAGCACGTGCGGTTCGCACCCCGGGGGAATGGAGGACCGCCGGGGACGGACCGCACGCGCCTACTCGTTACCCCTGAACTTCGTTACCAATGACACGCTGATCGCCTTTCAGGCCGATCGGCAGGGACTCGAGATACTCGTTCGGCTTGGAGCCATCGAAGGGGATGCCGTCGATCACGTCCTCACCCGGGGTCGCGGCCTTGTAGCCGTCGCTGTCCCAGTCGAAGTCGGCTTCGTCGACCAGGCCTTCCTCGACCAGCAGCTTGGCGGCTTCGAGGAAGATTTCCGGCTTGTAGACGGACTTGGCGACCTCATCGTACCAGCTGTCGGGCTTCGCTTCGGAGATCTGACCCCAGCGACGCATCTGGGTCAGGTACCAGACCGCGTCGGAGTAGTAGGGGTAGTTCGCGTTGTAGCGGAAGAAGACGTTGAAGTCGGGAACCTCGCGCTTGTCGCCCTTCTCGTACTCGAAGGTGCCGGTCATGGAGTTCGCGATGACCTCGTAGTCGGCGCCGACGTATTCCGGGCGGGACAGGATTTCCACGGCCTCGGGGCGGTTGGCGTTGTCGTTCGCGTCCAGCCACTGGGCGGCGCGGATCAGCGCCTTGGTCACGGCCAGGGTGGTGTTGGGGTTTTCTTCGGCGAACTTGGCGGAGATGCCGAAGACTTTCTCCGGGTTGTTCTTCCACAGCTCGTAGTCGGTGATGACCGGAACGCCGATGCCCTTGAAGACGGCCTGCTGGTTCCACGGCTCACCCACGCAGTAGCCGCTGATGGTGCCGGCTTCGAGGGTCGCGGGCATCTGCGGCGGCGGGGTGACGGAAAGGAAGGCCTCTGCCCCGATCTGACCGGTGACGTTTTCGGGGCTGTAGTAGCCCGGCTGGATGCCGCCGGCGGCCAGCCAGTAGCGCAGCTCGTAATTGTGGGTCGAAACCGGGAAGACCATGCCCATGTTGAAGGGCTTGCCCTCTGCGTTGAACTCCTCGATCACCGGCTTGAGGTGGGACGCGGAAATCGGGTGGGACACCTTGCCATCCGCATCGGTCGGCAGATTGGGCTTCATCATGTCCCAGACTTCGTTGGACACGGTGATGCCATTGCCGTTCAGGTCCATGGAGAAGGGGGTGATGATATGCGCTTCGGTGCCGTAGCCGATGGTGGCCGCCAGCGGCTGACCCGCCAGCATGTGGGCGCCGTCCAGGGTGCCGGAGATCACGCCATCCAGCAGCACTTTCCAGTTTGCCTGGGCTTCGAGCGTGACGAAGAGGCCCTCGTCGTCGAAGAAGCCCTGTTCATAGGCCACGGCCAGCGGCGCCATGTCGGTCAGCTTGATGAAGCCGAAGGTCAGCACGTCCTTTTCCAGGTCGAGCATTTCGGCGGAGGCAGGAGCGACCAGTGCGGTCGTCGCAGCCAGAGAGAGAAGAATGCGCTTCATTTTCATACCCCGTTCTGTTCTTCGAACCCGGGGATGTTTTTTCTTCTCCCGGGCGAATGTGAAAAGCCACTCTGACAGACCCGGATGATCGTCATCCGGAGTGTCGAGCGGCCTTGCTCAGTCAAACCCAATCGGTGGGAGAATGTCCTAGGTGGGCGCCATTGCCTACCTGCAAGAATGTTTCTGAAGGATTCGGTTTCGCTTTGCAAAGATAACCGTGCCGCCATCGCCATTTTCCGTCACGCCACGGCCCGCACCCCGAAAAATGCCCGCGCTGCGCGCAATTTTCACACGAATGGCTCAAAAACGCGGCGATCGAAGAACGAATCCGGCAGAAGGGACAGGTGCCCGGCAGCCGACGCGATGGAGGTTTCCTCCGCCACGCCCCCTTCGATCTTGGACGAGGCGCCGGGCAGATCCGCTTCGGTGCCCTTCAGGGCGGCGCGGTGCAGATCGCTGCGGAAGGCCTGCGCCCCGGTGCGCCGCGCGGCGTCCAGGTCCAGCCCGGTGCGCGCCGCCAGCTGATGCGCGATCCATTCCGCCTGACTGCGCCAGGGGAAGGTCGCGCAGCCCCGGTGGAAGCCCACGAAGCCGAAGCAATCCCGTACCTCGCCACGGGAATTGATGATCATCCGCCCGTTGAGGGACCGTTCCAGCACCTCGACCGGCAGGTTCAGGTATTCGGAGCGCGCCAGAAGATCGGCCGCCAACCCACGCGACGCGGGTTCGGCCAGCCAGCGACCGGCACGCCAGCAGGCCCGGATCAGCCGCCCAAGCAGGGCCTCTTCGCGTTCCGCCCAGTCGGTACGCACCGCCAGGACCTTTTCCGGGGCGAACTGCCAGATCGCCTTGCCGGGCAGCAACAGCTCCCCCGCGCCGTTTTCCACGGTGATGGATCCCCAGGGTTCGCCCACGCAGAAGGCATCAAGTTCCCCCGCGGCCATGGCATCGGCCATCAGGGGCGGCGGAACGGTGCGGATTGAAACGCCCTGCGGCGCCGGCAGACCAAGGGCCGAAAGCCAGTAGTAAAGAAGCTCCGCATGCATGGAGAAGGGGAAGGGCACGCCCAGGCGCAGCGGCCGGTCGGCGGGCTTGGCCCGGATCAGCGCCTCTCCCGCCGCGCGGGCATCGTTGAAGGCAAAGTCATGCCCGACTTCGCGCAGGCGCTGCGCCAGCGCGTTCGACACGCCGATGACATTGCCGTTGACGTTCAGCACCGAAACCGCCGACAGGGCGGCCCCGGTCCCGCCAAGGCCAAGGGCGGACGCCACCGGCACCGGGGACAGCATGTGGGCCGCATCGACCCGACCGAAGACCAGCATGTCCCGCAGGCTGGACCAACTGGGCGCCCGGACCAGATCCAGCGCGATGCCTTCTTCGGCGGCAAAGCCCATTTCCTGCGCCGCGATCAGCGGGATCGAATCGACAAGGGGGATGAACCCCACGCTCAGCACCGTCGGCGTCATCCCAGAAGCCCCGCGGTCGAAACCAGCGCCTGCGCCACGTCGGCCACGCGCTTTCCCTGGTCCATGGCCGCCTTGCGCAGCAGCGCATAGGCCTCGTCCTCACCCAGGCCCCGCGCCTTCATCAGCAGGCCCTTGGCGCGGTCGATCACCTTGCGTTCTTCCAGCGCCTTCTTTGTCGTCTCCAGTTCGGTGCGCATGCGCTGGAACATGTTGAACCGCGCCACCGCCGCATCCAGCACCGGCTTCACCCGGTCCGACTTCAGGCCGGCCACGACATAGGCCGAAACCCCCGCCTCGATCGCCGCACGTGTCAGCCCGTCATCGGACTGGTCCACGAACATGGCAACCGGGCGGTCCAGCGGTCCGGAGGCCAGCGTCAGCTCCTCCAGCATGTCGCGGGAGGGGTTGGCGATATCCACCAGCACCATGTCGGGGTTGTGGGCCTTCACCTTGCGGGCAAGCCCTGTCACTTCGGAAATGACGTGGATGTCGTAATCCCCCGCCCCCGCGAGGCTGTCGACGATCAGCAGGGCGCGATCGCGATCCGGTTCAACAACGATGATGGAAAGCTTGTCGGACATGCCTTCGACATGTGGCCAGCGCGGGTGATTTGTAAACAGGCCCGATGATCTATCGCGACCATCGGCGACCAGCGTGGCGTCTGTACCGCTCAAAATTCTGGCGGCGTATGGTTGCCGGCCCGGCCCTTTGGCGGGGCCGCATGACGCCCGTGGCCCGCGCCTCCGGCTCCTCCCCGGGTGCGCCCTGCCTGTGCGCAGATCGGGGGCTGCAAATCGCGCCGGATCCCCTAGCTTTGCAGCATGAGTGAGGTGCCCCGATGAGCTGGAATCCCGATCCCCTTCTGACCGACCCCGATCTGGTCGCGGCCTCCGCGCTGCAGAACGTGCTGATTCCCCGTTCCCGCGATATCGGCGGGTTCGAGGTCCGCCGTGCCCTGCCCGCGCCGCGTCGCCAGATGGTCGGCCCCTTCATTTTCTTCGACCAGATGGGCCCGGCGGAACTGCTGTCGGGCGACCGCATCGACGTGCGCCCGCACCCCCATATCGGACTGGGCACGGTCACCTACCTCTTCGACGGCAGCTTCCGGCACCGCGATTCCGTGGGTTCGGATCAGCTGATCACCCCAGGCGACGTCAACTGGATGGTGGCGGGGCGCGGCGTGACCCATTCCGAACGCTCCCCCTCGGCCGAGGCGGGCGGCACGATGTACGGCGTCCAGACCTGGATCGCCCTGCCCGAAGCGGCCGAGGAAACAGCGCCCCTCTTCGAACATTTTCCGAAAGCGCAGCTGCCGGAACTGGAGGCGGAGGGCATCCATGCCCGGCTGATCCTCGGCACGGCCTTCGGCGAGGCCGCCCCGGCGCAGCTCTACTCCGAAACCTTCTACCTCGACATCACGCTGGCCCCCGGCGCCGCCGTCCCCCTGCCGGACGATCACGAGGATCGCGGCGTCCATGTCACCCATGGCAGCATCGAGGTCGCGGGCGACAGCTTTTCCGCCGGGCAGATGATGGTCTTCCGCCCCGGGGACCGCATCAGCCTGCGCGCCGGTCCCGAAGGGGCGCGCCTGCTGGCGCTCGGCGGCGCGACGCTGGAAGGGCCGCGCTACATCTGGTGGAACTTCGTCTCCTCCTCTCCCGACCGGATCGAGGCGGCGAAGGTCGACTGGCGCCGCGCGGCCTGGGGCGAAGGGCGGTTCACCCTGCCGACAGGCGATGATGCAGAGTTCATCGAGGCCCCCGCCGACCGCCCCGGGAAACTGCTGCCGATGCGGGCAGGACCACGCAGGCCAGGCGACTGAAGGGCCGGCGCCCTTGCCCCGCACGGCCCGGCAGGGATAGGAACAAAAGGGAAACGACAGGAAGGATTCCCATGCTCCGCGCCCTAGAAGACCAGTTCCAGTCCGCCTCCGACAGCTATGCCAGCCATTACGGGATCGACCGCGATGCCGACTGGTACCTGCTGAAACTGATGGAGGAAGCGGGCGAGGTCACCCAGGTCTGGAACAAGCTGCAGAACCGGGGCCGCCGCCGGGGCGCGACGGATGAGGCGCTGCGCGCAGATCTCGCCGATGAACTGGCCGACCTGCTGGGCATGGTCCTGCTGATGTCACGCCAGAACGGGGTCGACCTCGCCGCCGCGGTGGAGCGGAAATGGCACTTCCGTCCTGCGCTGCCGGACTCCGAGATGCCTGACGCCGAGATCCCGAACACCGAAAGCGCCTGAAACCCCGGTTTCGCGAATAGCCGCCCGATTTCCGGCGCCGCGCCCGGCCCGATCCGCGCTAGACTGGTCCCATGATGCTGACAGACCTGCCCCCCGACGACATCCTCTATGACGCGCTGCTCGCCCGCGACGACAGCTACGAGGGCCGTGCCTTCGTCTGCGTCACCTCCACCGGCATCTTCTGCCGCCTCACCTGCCCGGCGCGCAAACCCCGGCGGGAAAACTGCATCTTCCACGCCAGCCCCGGCGCCTGCATCGAAAGCGGCTTCCGCCCCTGCAAGCGCTGCCACCCGCTGCGCGGCGCGGAGGAGGCCGAACCGGCCGTCACCCGCCTGCTCGAAGCGCTGGACACCCGGCCCGATCACCGCTGGACCGAGGGGGACGTCATCGCCATGGGCCTCGATCCCTCGACGATCCGCCGGGCGTTCAAGCGGCTCTTCGGCATGACCTTCCTTGAAATGGCCCGGCAACGCCGCCTGCGGGACGGTTTCCTGACCCTGGCCCAGGGCGGCCGGGTGATCGACGCCCAGCTTGACGCGGGGTTCTCCTCCCCCTCCGCCTTCCGGGAGGCCTTTGCCCGGCTGCTCGGCACCTCGCCGGGCAATCTCGCCACGGATGCCATGTTGCGGGCCAGTTGGATCGCGACGCCGCTGGGGGACATGATCGCCATTTCCTCCGCCTCGCAACTGCACCTGCTGGAATTCACCGACCGTCGCGCCCTGCGATCAGAGGTTCAGCGGCTGGCCCGCGACGCGAAGGGGGCGCTCGGCATCGGGGTGCATCCACCCACCGAACAGGTGAGAGAGGAACTGGGCCGCTTCTTCGCCGGCACCTCCGCCCGTTTCGCCACGCCCCTGGCCCTGCACGGCAGCGACTTCACCCGGCAGGTCTGGGAAGCGCTGCAGGAGATCCCTGCGGGCGAGACGCGCAGCTATTCGCAACTGGCCCGCCAGATCGGCAGGCCCGACGCCCACCGTGCCGTCGCCCGTGCCAACGGCGCCAACCAGATCGCCCTGCTGATCCCCTGCCACCGGGTGATCGGTGCCGATGGCGCGCTGACGGGCTACGGCGGCGGCCTCTGGCGCAAGCAACGCCTGCTGGAGATCGAGGCCGCCTACCGCGCGCCCCTGCCTGCCGCAGGCTGATCCCGCGCCCGGGCGCAGCCCTGCCCGATCCGGTCGCAGGCCGCCCCCAGGCACCATTTCCGCATTTCCGTGGCGTTCGTTCACCGAATGGCCTGACTTCGCCTTGCACCCCCGCCTGCGCCGGGACTATCTGGCGGGATCATCCGCCCAGATACCCATCCAGATACCCGGACCTCCCAATGACCCCCAGCTACCTCGTGACCCATTCCGGCGGCTTTCACGCCGATGAGGTCCTGTCGACCGTCATCCTGACCCGCCTCTTCCCCGAGGCAGAGCTGGTGCGGACCCGTGACCGGGACTGGATCACCCCCGCCGCCGACCGGCTGATCTACGATGTCGGTGGCGCCTACGATGCCGATGCAGGTATCTTCGACCACCACCAGAACGGCGCCCCGGAACGCGAGGACGGCAACCCCTACAGCTCCTTCGGACTGATCTGGAAGCATTTCGGCATGGATTACCTTGCCGCCCGGGACGTGCCCGAAGCCGCGCGGGAACAGGTGCACAAATCCGTCGACCGCAGCTTCGCCCTGCCCGTCGACCTGGGCGACAACGGCCTGGTCAGCGCCGCTGACGCCGGCGCCATGTCGGCCCTTACCCTGCCGGCGCTGATCGAGTCGCTGAAACCCGTCTTCGACGATACCGATCCGGAGGCCGAGCTGCGCGCCTTCCGGCAGGCCGTGGAGATCGCCCGCCAGTTCATCGAGGCCCGGGTCGCCCGCAGCGCGGCCAAGCTGCGCGCCACCGCCATGGCGGAAGAGGCCGTCGCGGCCGCGGGCGAGGGTCACATCCTCGAACTGCCGATGGGCATGCCCTTCCGCCCTGCCGTGGTGAAGGCCGGCGCCGACCACCTGCTCTTCGTCGTCACCCCGCGCGGTGGCAACGACTGGACCCTCGGCGGCATCCGCAAGCATGACGACGGCTTCGAACTGCGCGCCGACCTGCCCGCCGCCTGGGCGGGGCTCTCCGGTGCCGACCTGGAAGCGACCAGCGGCGTGCCCGGTGCCAGCTTCTGCCACAAGGCCCTGTTCATCGCCGCCGCAAAGAGCCGCGAGGCGATCATGGCCATGGCCGAGATCGCCGTGCGCGAAGCGCTGGCGAACGGCGCCCTCTCGGAAGCCCCCGCCGAAGGCTGATCAGCCCAGCGCGCGCCGCAGGGCCTGCCCGAAGGCGCGCGCGATCCGGTCCCGGTCGACATGCCGCCCGTCCCGCACCAGGTGACGGCCCGCAGCCCAGACATCGGCCACCGTCACGTCCCGCCCGAAGATCCAGCGGTCGAGCAGGGCATCCCCCGCCAGCGTCAGGTCATGCGGATCCGCAAGGGCCACCAGGTCCGCCGGGGCGCCCAGGGCGATTTCCGCCGGATGTGCGTCCAGCGCGCGGGCCCCGCCCTCCAGCGCCGCGCGGAACAGCCGCCCGCCGGTGGAACCGCCCTCCTCCGCCAGCACGTTGCGCGCCCGCAGGGTCAGGCGCTGGCCGTATTCCAGCATCCGCAGCTCCTCCGCCACGTCGATCCGCACGTTGGAATCCGTCCCGATCGCCACCTGCCCCCGTGCCGACAGGAACTCACCCGCCGGGAACAGCCCGTCGCCCAGGTTCGCCTCCGTCACCGGGCAAAGCCCCGCCACGGCGCGGGACCCGGCGATGCGCGCGCATTCCGCGCCGGTCAGATGGGTGGCATGGATCAGGCACCAGCCGTCATCCACCGCCACGTGGTCGAACAGCCACTCCACCGGGCGCGCGCCGGTGACGGCAAGGCAGTCCTCCACCTCCTTCACCTGCTCCGCGATGTGGATGTGGACAGGCCGCCCCGGCAGCGCATGGGACAGCGCCGCAAGCTCCGCCCCGGTGGCCGCGCGCAGGGAATGCGGTGCATAGCCGACCCTGTCCTGCGGGCGGCGGATCATCCCGTCGCACCGCTCGACCAGCGCCAGGAAGCGGTCGATGTCATGCAGGAACCGCCGCTGCCCCTCGCTGGTCCCGGCCCCGCCGAAACCGCCGTGGGCGTAGAAGACCGGAAGATGGGTCAGCGCGATCCCGCTGTCCGCCGCCGCCGCAAAGATCCGCCCCGACAGCTCCGCCGGATCGGCATAGGGGCGACCGTCGCGATCATGGTGCAGGTAGTGGAATTCGCCCAGCCGGGTATAGCCCGCCTCCAGCATCTCGACACAGGCCATCGCCGCCAGGGCCTGCACCTCTTCCGGATCCACGCCCAGGGCGAAACGGTACATCATCTCCCGCCAGGTCCAGAAGCTCTCCCGCCCGGCGCCACGCAGCTCCGTCAGCCCGGAAAAGCCGCGCTGGAAGGTATGGCTGTGCACGTTCGGCATCCCCGGGATCAGCGCATCTACCAGACTGTCGCCCGCCAGCGGCACGGCCCCCGCCGTGACGGAGGTGATTCCCCCCTCCGACAGCTCCACCCGCACGTTCTCGGCCCAACCGCCCGGCAGCATCGCCTTTTTCGCGTAGATCATTCCGCATCCTTTTCCGCCGGTTGCCCCCCGCGCAAGCCCCGTGCTGCGGCAAGCCATGGGTTTTCCCTTGCAATATGTATATACTTATTTGCAGAATGGGGCAAACCCGGAATGGAGCGAGGACCGATGGCGGAGAGGACGATCTGGATCAACGCGCGAACGGCGGGCCAGGGGGACACCCTGACCGACATCGCGGTCGAGGACGGGCGCATCGCGGCCATGGGCGCAGCCCTGCCCCGTGACGGCGCCCGGCTCATCGACTGCGAGGGGCGCCTGCTGACCCCGGCCTTCCTCGACTGCCACAGCCACGTCATTTTCGGCGGCGACCGCAGCCGGGAATTCGAGATGCGCCTCGAAGGCGCGACCTATCAGGACATCGCCCGAGCGGGCGGCGGCATCGTCGCCTCCACCACCGCGACCCGGGCGCTGGATGTCGACGGGCTGGTCGCGGCCAGCCTGCCCCGCGTCGATGCCCTGCTCGCCGAAGGCATCTCCACGCTGGAGGTGAAGTCGGGCTACGGCCTCTCGGTCGCCTCCGAACTCGACATGCTGCGCGCCGCGCGGAAGCTGGCAGAGGTCCGCCCCCTGCGCATCCGCACCACCTGGCTTGCTGCCCATGCCCTGCCCGCCGATTTCGACGGCACGAAGGAAGACTACATCCGCGATGTCGCCATCGCCGGGCTCTCCCTTGCCCATGCCGAAGGGCTGGTGGATGCCGTCGATGCCTTCTGCGAGGGGATCGCCTTTTCCGCCGGACAGATCGAACCGCTTTTCGCCCATGCCCGCGCCCTGGGCCTGCCGGTGAAGCTGCACAGCGAACAGCTGACCCGCTCCGGCGGGGCGGCGCTGGCGGCGCGGCATGGCGCGCTGTCGGTCGATCACTTCGAATATGCCGAGGCGGAGGACGTGGCCGCCATTGCCGCCTCCGGCACCGTGGCCGTGCTGCTGCCCGGCGCCTACTACATGCTGAACGAGACGCGGAAGCCCCCGATGGACCTGCTGCGCGCGGCGGGCGTGCCGATGGCGCTGGCCACCGACTGCAACCCCGGCACCTCTCCGGTCAGTTCGCTGCTCATGGTGATGAACATGGGCGCCGTGCTCTTTGGCCTGACCGTCGCGGAATGCCTCGACGCGGTGACGGCGAATGCCGCCCGCGCGCTTGGCCTGCAGGACATCACCGGCCGCCTCGCCCCCGGGCTTTCGGCCGATTTCACCCTCTGGGACGTGGAACGCCCCGCCCAGCTCATCGGCCGGCTCGGCCTCAACCCGCTGCATCAGCGCGTCTTCCAGGGAAGCGTCACCCATGGCTGAACTCCTCTCCCCCGGCCAGGTGCCCCTCCGCACCCTGGCCCGCGTCTACTGGGAGGCGCTGCCGACCCGCATCGACCCCGCCGCCGATGCCGACATCGCCCGCGCCGCCGCCCGCATCGCCCAGGTCGCCGCCGGGAACGAGGCGGTCTACGGCGTCAACACCGGCTTCGGAAAGCTCGCCTCGATCCGCATCGCGCCCGGCGACGTGGCCACCCTGCAGCGCAACCTGATCCTGTCGCATTGCTGCGGCGTGGGCGACCCGCTGGCGCCCGAGGTGGTGCGCCTGATCATGGTGCTGAAGCTGATGTCGCTGGCCCGTGGCGCCTCCGGCGTCCGGCCCGAGGTGATGACCCTGATGCAGGCCATGCTGGAGGCGGGCGTGCTGCCGGTGATCCCCGAAAAGGGCTCCGTCGGGGCCTCGGGGGATCTGGCGCCGCTGGCCCACATGGCCGCCGTCCTGATCGGGGAGGGCGAGGCGATCCACGACGGCACCCGCCTGCCCGGGGCCAGTGCGCTGGCCCGCGCCGGGCTCAGCCCCGTCGTGCTTTCGGCCAAGGAAGGGCTGGCGCTGATCAACGGCACCCAGGTCTCCACCGCGCTGGCGCTGGCCGGGCTCTTCCGCGCGGAACGGGCGCTGCAGGGGGCCGTGGTCACCGGCGCGCTCTCGACCGATGCCGCCATGGGCTCCACCGCGCCCTTCGCCGAGGAAATACATACCCTGCGCGGCCATGCCGGCCAGATCGAGGTGGCGGCGGCCCTGCGCGCCCTGCTCGCCGGGTCGCAGATCCGCGACAGCCACCGGGAGGATGACGAGCGGGTGCAGGATCCCTATTGCCTGCGCTGCAATCCGCAGGTCACCGGCGCCTGCCTCGACCTGCTGCGCCAGGCGGCCCGCACGCTGGAGATCGAGGCGAATGCCGCCACCGACAACCCGCTGGTCCTGTCGGACGGGCGCGTCGTCTCGGGCGGCAATTTCCACGCCGAACCCGTGGCCTTCGCCGCCGACCAGATCGCCCTGGCCGTGGCCGAGATCGGCGCGATCGCCCAGCGCCGCATCGCCATGCTGGTCGACCCCGCGCTCAGCTTCGGCCTGCCCGGTTTCCTGACCCCGGCGCCCGGCCTCAACTCCGGGCTGATGATCGCCGAAGTCACCTCCGCCGCGCTGATGAGCGAGAACAAGCAGCTCGCCCACCCGGCCTCCGTCGACAGCACGCCCACCTCCGCCAATCAGGAAGACCACGTGTCGATGGCCTGCCACGGCGCCCGGCGCCTGCTGCAGATGACCGGCAACCTCTTCCACATCCTCGGGATCGAGGCGCTGACCGGCGCCCAGGGCATCGCCCTGCGCGGGCCGCTGACCACCTCCGCCCCGCTGGCCACCGCCATCGCCCGGCTGCGCCAGGACGTGCCGCAGCTGGCCGAAGACCGCTACATGGCGCCCGACCTCGCCGCCGCGACCGATCTGATCCACCACGGCGCGCTCACCGCGCCGCTCTCCACCCTGCTGCCGGAGGTCTGCCAATGAACCCCGTCGATATCGTCCGCGGCGACAGCCCTCTCGTCCTCGGGCTGCCCCATACCGGCACCTGGGTGCCCGACGACATCCGCGCCCGCCTCAACGACGAAGGCCGCCTGCTGCGCGACACCGACTGGCACATCCACCAGCTCTACGGCGGGCTGATCCCCGGGGCGACCATGGTGCGCGCGGCCTTCCACCGCTACGTGATCGACGCCAACCGCGATCCCTCGGGCCTGTCCCTCTACCCCGGGCAAAGCACCACCGGGCTGGTGCCGTTGACCACCTTCGACAATGCCCCGATCTGGGCCGAGGAACCGGATGAGGCCGAGGTCGCGCGCCGCGTCGCGCTCTATCACGCGCCCTACCACGCCGCACTTCTGGCAGAGCTGAGCCGCGTGCGCGCCCTCCATGGCTATGCCGTGCTCTACGACTGCCACTCGATCCGTTCGGTCATTCCCTGGCTTTTCGATGGCACGCTGCCCGATCTCAACATCGGCACCAACTACGGCACCACATGCGCGGCGGGCATCGAAGAGGCGGCCCTTGCCGCCGCTGCGGCCACCGGGCGGACCCATGTCCTGAACGGTCGCTTCGTCGGCGGCTGGACCACCCGGCACTACGGCCGCCCCGCCGAGGGCTTCCACGCCATCCAGATGGAACTGGCGCAATCCTCCCACCTCGCGACCGAGGAACCGCCCTTCGACATCGACGTCGAAAAGGCCGCCCCCCTGCGCAAGCAGCTGACCGCGATCCTGACCGACATCCTGACAGCGGCCAAGGCCGCCGCCGGCCCCGCCCCCGCGCTGCCGCGCCCCTGACCGAGGACTCCGAGATGACCCAGACCCGCCACAACACCCGCGACATCTTCCCGCCCACCGGGACGGAGCTGAACGCCAAGTCCTGGCTGGCAGAGGCGCCGCTGCGGATGCTGATGAACAACCTGCACCCCGACGTGGCCGAGAACCCGCATGAGCTGGTCGTCTACGGCGGCATCGGCCGCGCCGCGCGCAGCTGGGAAGACTTCGACGCCATCGTCGCGGCGCTGAAGGATCTCGAAGCGGACGAGACGCTGATCGTCCAGTCCGGGAAACCCATCGCCATCATTCGTACCCACGCCGATGCCCCCCGCGTCCTCATCGCCAATTCGAACCTCGTGCCCAACTGGGCCAATTGGGAGCATTTCAACGAGCTCGATAAAAAGGGCCTGATGATGTACGGCCAGATGACCGCCGGGTCCTGGATCTACATCGGCGCCCAGGGCATCGTGCAGGGCACGTATGAGACCTTCGCCGAAGCCGGGCGCCAGCATTACGGTGGCGACCTCAAGGGCAAGTGGATCCTCACCGGCGGCCTTGGCGGCATGGGCGGCGCGCAACCTCTGGCGGCCGTCATGGCCGGCGCCTGCTGCCTGGCCGTCGAATGCGACGAGACCCGCGCCGATTTCCGCATCCGCACCCGCTATTGCGACGCCAAGACCCACGACCTGGATGAGGCTCTGGCGATGATCGGGGCCTGGACCACGGCGGGCGAGGCGAAGTCGGTGGCGCTGATCGGCAATGCCGCCGACATCTTCCCCGAGATCCTGCGCCGCATGCAGGCGGGCGAAGCCCTGCCCAACGGCCGCCCCGATATCGTGACCGACCAGACCTCGGCCCATGATCCCTATCACGGCTACCTGCCGAAGGGCTGGACCGTCGGAGAGTGGCGCGCCCGTCAGGAAAGCGCGCCGGAAGAGGTGAACCGCGCCGCCCGTGCCTCCATGAAGGATCACGTCGCCGCCATGGTGGGCTTCTGGAACGCCGGGGTGCCGACGCTCGACTACGGCAACAACATCCGCCAGATGGCGCAGGAGGAGGGGCTGGAAGACGCCTTCGCCTTCCCCGGCTTCGTGCCCGCCTATATCCGTCCGCTCTTCTGCCGTGGGGTGGGCCCGTTCCGCTGGGCCGCGCTCTCGGGCGATCCGGAAGACATCTACAAGACCGACCAGGCGATGAAGGAGCTCTTCCCGGAAAACGAGGGCCTGCACCGCTGGCTCGACATGGCGCGGGACCGGATCGCGTTCCAGGGCCTGCCCGCACGGATCTGCTGGATCGGCCTCGGCGACCGCCACCGCGCCGGGCTGAAGTTCAACGAGATGGTCGCCAGTGGCGAGCTGAAGGCACCGGTGGTCATCGGCCGCGACCACCTCGACAGCGGCTCCGTCGCCTCTCCCAACCGGGAAACCGAGGCGATGCGCGACGGCTCGGACGCCGTATCGGACTGGCCGCTGCTGAATGCGCTGATGAACACCGCCTCCGGCGCGACCTGGGTGTCGATCCACCACGGCGGCGGCGTCGGCATGGGCTTTTCGCAGCATGCGGGCGTGGTGATCTGCGCCGACGGCACGCCCGAGGCGGCAAAGCGACTGGAGCGCGTGCTCTGGAACGACCCGGCCTCCGGCGTCTGGCGCCATGCCGATGCGGGCTACCCGGAGGCGATCGCCTGCGCCAAGGCCCACGGCCTGCGCCTGCCGCGCATCCTGGGATGACCCTGCACCGCGCCCGCGACCGGCGCTTTGCCCCGTGGAAGAACGGCGGCGGCGAAACGGCAGAGATCCTCTGCCATCCGCCCGGCGCCGGGTTCGACGACTTCCGCTGGCGGATCAGCACGGCGCGGGTGGCGCAGTCGGGGCCGTTCTCGACCTTCGAGGGCGTGACCCGGGTGCTGACCGTCCTCGACGGCGGCAGCATGACCCTCGGGATCGGCGACGCCGCACCCGTGACCCTCGGCCCCGGCGCGCCGCCGCTGCGCTTCGCCGGGGACCTGCCCTGCGACTGCACCCTGCATGGCGCGCCGCTGCTGGATCTGAACGTCATGCTGCGCGGGTTCGACTGCGATGTGCGCCCCGCCACCCAGCCCGCGAGCAGCGCCCTGCGCCCGCTGGCGCGGCTGCTCTTCGCGCTGGCCGACCTGCCTGATCCCGATGTCCCCGCGCAGGGCCTGCAGCGTTTCGACCTGCAGGAGCTGTCGCCCGATCACGCCGGTCCGCTGCCGGAGGCCGCGCTGATCATCGACATCCTGCCGCTCAGCCCCGGGGCGTAGGCCCCTCGGCCGCCGGCCCCGGCTCGAACTCGGCCGTCAGCTGGTGCTGGTCGCCGGGGTAAAGAAGCCGCGCATGGGTGACCCAGGCGGCATCCATCTCCGTCCGCCGCAGGATTTCGAGGCAGGCGGTGCCCGCGGGCAGGCCCAGCGCCTTTGCATCCCGCCCGGCAGCACTGACCGCGCGCACCACGTGGCGCGCCGCCGACCAGGGCATGACCTGCTGCAGCCAGCCACCCGGCGCCTCGACCGCGAAATCGACCTCCAGCGCGGCGGGCACCACGGCGGGGTTGATCACCCGCGCCTCAAGGCAGAAAGGCTCGCCGTCGGCCAGGTGCACGCCCTGCAGGAACAGCACCTCGCCCAGGTCCTCCATCACGCCCAGCAACCCCAGGTCCGATGCCGTCGCCCGGCGATGCGCTCCCTCTGTCAGGGACCAGTCATAGCGGCGGCCCAGCGCCTCGACCTCATGGGCGGGGTTGTTGATCTCCATCACCGCCGACTGCACGCGCACCTTCGCCACGAAGGTCCCGCTGCGCTTGCGCCGCACCACGAACCCGTCCTGCGCCAGCTGGGTCAGCACCTTGTTCATGGTCATGCGCGACACGCCGTATTGCGCGGCCAGGTCGGTTTCCTTCTCCAGCTTGCGACCGGGCGGCCAGGCGCCCTCGACGATCTTCTGCCGGAACTCGGCCAGGATCGCCGCATGTCGCGGTTCGGAAGGGCGGGGCGGGGCCATGAGATGTCCTGTGGCACGGGCGGGAAAGCCGCTGATATCCGCGACTTGGCATTGCGGAACCCTATCGCCACGCGGCCCGGCATGCAAAGGCTTCGCCACCCCGACAGAGGCCGCGGTTTCTCCTTCAGGGCCTCTTTCGGGGGCAGTTCCCCCCGAAGCATGCCCGCGCCCCGCCTCCCCGCGTGACACCGCCCGGCCCCCTGCCTAATCTCCGCCGCAGACAACGACGAAAGGCCCCCCGATGTTCGACCTGCTTCTTCGCAACGCCACCCTGCCCGACGGCCGCACCGGCATCGACATCGGCATCACCGCGGGCCGCATCGCCGCGCTGGAACCCGGCCTGCCCACAGAGGCCGGAGAGGTCATCGACGCCGGAGGTCAGCTCGTCTCGCCGCCCTTCGTCGATCCGCACTTCCACATGGATGCCACCCTCTCGCTCGGCCTGCCCCGGATGAATGTCTCCGGCACCCTGCTCGAAGGCATCTCCCTCTGGGGGGAACTGCGCCCCACCCTGACGAAGGAGGCACTGGTCGAACGGGCTGTGCGCTACTGCGATCTGGCGGTGTCCAAGGGCCTGTTGGCAATTCGCAGCCATGTCGACGTGTCGGACCCCCGGCTGGTCACAGCCGAGGCCCTGCTCGAAGTCCGCGAGATCGTCGCCCCATACCTTGATCTACAGCTTGTGGCGTTCCCACAGGATGGCTACTACCGCTGCGCGGAAGCACAAGATGCATTGTCCAAAGCCCTGGATATGGGTGTGGATATCGTTGGGGGTATTCCCCATTTCGAACGCACCATGGAAGACGGCGCCCGCTCGGTCGAGGCGCTCTGCCGGATCGCCGCCGACCGCGGGCTGATGGTCGACATGCACTGCGACGAGACCGATGATCCGATGTCCCGCCACGTGGAAACCCTCGCCGCCCAGACCGTCCACTTCGGCCTGCAGGGGCGCGTCGCGGGCAGCCACCTGACCTCCATGCATTCCATGGACAACTACTACGTCTCGAAACTCATCCCCCTGATGGCAGAGGCAGAGCTTCGCGTGATCCCCAACCCACTCATCAACATCATGCTGCAGGGGCGCCACGACACCTACCCCAAGCGGCGTGGCCTGACCCGGATCCAGCAGCTGATGGAGGCAGGGCTCACCGTAGGCTTCGGCCAGGACTGCGTGCTCGACCCCTGGTATTCCATGGGTTCGGGCGATCTGCTCGACGTGGCGCATATGGCGCTGCACTGCACGCAGATGGGCTCGGGCCAGGACAAGCGCGCGCTCTTCGATGCGGTCACCGTGAACTCGGCCCGGATCATGGGGCTCGACGGCTACGGGTTGGAGGTCGGCAACCACGCGGACATGGTGTTGCTGCAGGCCAAGGACCCGGCAGAGGCGATCCGCCTGCGCCCCGTCCGGCTCAAGGTCATCCGGCGCGGCAAGGTCATCGCCGAAACCGCACCCGAAATCACCCGGCTTTCTCTCGACAGCCGCCCGGCACAGGTCGATCCGGCCGATTACGCGCCCCGCCACGCTTCCTGAACGTTTGGTCAGGAATTTGCCCGTTTGCGCGGCAGACCCGGGGGTTAGTGTCCCGCCCTGCGGGGTGTCCGACCGGTCAGTGTCTTGACAGGACGGCCCCCGCGGGCGCCGATAGCGCATCACGATACCCGGCAGCAGACCGGGCTTTGACAGGGAGAGATACTTTGACTCGCATTATCATGAACCGCCGTCGCCTGCTGGGCACCGGCGCCGCTCTTGGCGCCTCCACGCTCTTCGCCCCCGCGCTGCGGGCGCAATCCGCCCCGGTGAAGGTCGCCGGCATCCATGCCTCCCCGGTGGAGAACGCCTGGAACTCCGTCCTGCACGCCGCCATGCTGGCCGCGGCAGAGGAAGGCGTGATCGAATACACCTTCTCCGAAGGCGTCTCTGGCACCGACTACCCCCGCGCCATGCGTGAATACGCCGAGGCAGGCAACGTGCTGATCGTCGGCGAAAGCTACGCCGTCGAACGCGAGGCCCGCACAGTGGCCGCCGACTACCCCGATACCGCCTTCCTCATGGGCTCCTCGGGCGAGGCCTCGGGCGACAACTTCGGCGTCTACGGCACCTGGAACTGGGAAGCGGCCTACCTCTGCGGCATGCTGGCCGGCGCGATGACCGAAACCGGCACCGTCGGCTCCGTCGGCGCGATCCCGATCCCGGAGGTCAACATGCTGATCAACGGCTTCGCCGATGGCGTGAAGGCGGTGAACCCCGACGTGAAGCACCTGGTGGGCTTCATCGGCACCTTCTTCGATCCGCCCAAGGCGCGCGAAGCGGGCCTTGCGCAGATCGACGCCGGGGCGGACATCCTCTTCGGCGAACGCATCGGCACGGCAGATGCGGCGCAGGAACGCGGCATCAAGGCGATCGGCTCGCTGATCGACTACACGCCCCGCTACCCCGAAACCGTCTTTGCCAACGCCATGTGGTCCTTCCGCCCGCTGCTTGACGCCGCGCTGGCCGATGCGACCTCCGGCACGCCGGTGGGCAAGAACTACACCCCGCTCAGCCTGATGAAGGACGGCGGCAGCGACATCACCTACGTCGAGGGCGCAGCGCCCGAAGCCGCGGTGAAGACCATGCTGGAAACCCGCGCCGCGATCATGGCGGGCGAATTCGAAGTGCCGCGCAATTTCGACGAACCGGCCTGATCCGGACCTGCGGATCCCCTGCCGCGCGGGTGACCGCGCGGCATGACCGCCAAGATGACACGCACAGCCGCCCCAAACGCCGCCCCGACCGACGCGACCTCCCTCGCAGGGGCCCTGGCGAGAGAAGAGATCACCGCCGACCGCGCACTGCAGCTTGCCCGCAGCCGCGCCGCCGACATGGCGGAGCTGGGCGCGCTCTGCTGGCTCACCCCCGAAGATCCCCCCCTGTCCGATGCATCCGCCGGCCCCTTTGCGGGCGTGCCCCTGCTGGTGAAGGACCTGGGCGGGCCCTTCGCGGGCATCCCCGTGCGCGCCGGATCTGCTGCGATGGCCGGGCGCAAGGGCGTCTCCGACAGTGACCTTGCCACCCGCTTCCGCGCTGCGGGCTTCCGTGCCTTCGGGGCAACCACGGTGCCGGAATTCGGCCTGTCGCTGTCCTCGGAACCAGCGACCGGGCCGGTCTGCCGCAACCCGCTGGATCCCACCCGCATCGCCGGAGGCTCCTCCGGCGGATCGGCAGCAGCCGTGGCCGCGGGCATCGTGCCGCTGGCCCATGCCACCGATGCGGGCGGCTCGATCCGGGTGCCCGCCGCCTGCTGCGGGCTGGTCGGGCTGAAACCCTCGCGCGGGGCGATCCCCGGCGGACCCGGCTATGGCAACCACCTGGGCGGCATCGCCACCGAATTCGCCGTGACCCGCACCACCCACGACGCCCGCGCGCTCTGGCCCTGCCTGACCGGCCACGCCCGCGGCCCCTTCCCCGATCCGGCCCAGCTCCGCGCCGAGGGTCCGATGATCATCGGCCTCGTGACCGATGCGCCCGACATCGACCCCACCCGCTCCGCCGCGCTGGAACAGGCGGCCATGTGGCTCGAAGATGCCGGGCACACCCTGCGGTCCCTGCCCGCCACGCGGCTCGACCGACTGCGGCAGGGCGCGGGCCGCGTCTTTGACCGCATCGTCTCCGCCAACCTCGCCTCTCTCGGTCCGGCGGGCCTCGACCTCTCGCTCTGCGAACCGCTGACGCAGGCCTTCGCCGAACGCGGCGCCGCCCTCTCCGCCCCGGAGCTCTGGACCACGCTGGAGGCAGGAACCGCCGCAGCCCATGGCCTCTGGCGGCTCTTCGACGACCTCGACGCGATCCTGCTGCCCATGCTCTCCTCCGCGCCGCCCGCGCTTGGCGCCTTCCCCACCGATCACCGCGACCCCGACCTGCAGCTGGCGCGCATGGATGCCTTCGCCCCCTATGCCGCGCTGGCCAATGTCACCGGTGCCCCCGCCCTGACCCTGCCCATCGGCCGCGATGCCGAAGGCCTGCCCCTGCCCGTGCAGCTCCTCGCGCCCATCGGCGGCGACCTGCGCCTGCTCACCCTCGGCCAGACGCTGGAGGACGCCGGGCGCTGGACCCACCCCATTCCGCTCTTCGGAGGCCTCTCGTGACCCGCGTCCTCGAACTGTCGCACATCACCAAGCGCTTCGGCGCCGTCACCGCGAACGAGGATGTGTCTTTGCACCTCGACCGCGGCGAAATCATCGCCCTGCTGGGCGAGAACGGCGCGGGCAAGACGACGCTGATGTCGATCCTTTTCGGCCATTACACCGCCGACGAAGGCACGGTGAAGGTCAACGGCACCGAACTGCCTCCCGGCAAGTCACGCGCCGCGATCCGTGCGGGCGTCGGCATGGTGCACCAGCATTTCGCGCTGGCGCCCAACCTGACCGTGCTGGAAAACGTCATGACCGGCACCGAACCGCTCTGGCGGCTGCGCTCCGACCGCGCCGCCGGGCGCGCGCGGCTGCTGGACCTGTCGCAGCGCTTCGGTCTGAAGGTCGATCCCGACGCCCGTGTCTCGGACCTCTCGGTGGGCGAATGCCAACGGGTCGAGATCCTGAAGGCGCTCTACAACGACGCCCGCGTGCTGATCCTCGACGAACCCACCGCCGTGCTGACCGCGCAGGAGGCCGAAAGCCTCTTCCTCACCCTGCGGGAAATGGCGGCCAAGGGGCTGTCGCTGATCTTCATCTCCCACAAGCTGCACGAGGTCATGTCGGCCTCCGACCGCGTCGTCGTGCTGCGCCGGGGCCGGGTGGTGGCCGAACGCGCCACCTCCGCCACCTCGAAGGAGGAACTGGCGGAGCTGATGGTCGGCCGTGCCGTGAAACGCCCCGAACGCCCGCCCGCCACGCCCGGGCCCGTCCTGCTGGAAGCGGTCGGCGTCTCCGTCGGCGGGCATGGCGGCGCCTCGCTGAAGGAGGTCAGCTTCCGCCTGCACGCGGGCGAAACGCTGGGCATCATCGGCGTGTCCGGCAACGGGCAGACCACGCTGGCGGGTCTCGTCTCGGGCCTGCATGCCCCCGACAACGGCGCCCTGCTGATCAAGGGGCAGGAACCGCCCGCCTACGACGTGCCCGGCGCCATCCGCGCGGGCATAGGACGGATCCCCGAAGACCGCAACGCCGAAGGCACCATCGGCGACATGTCCACCTGGGAAAACGCCGTGCTGGAACGCATCTGGTCGCCCGAGTTCTCCGCCCGGGGCATGGTGAAACGCACCGCCGCCCGCGCCGCGACCGACGCGATCCTGCGCGACTACGACGTGCGCGGCGCCACGGTGGACGGTCGCATCCGGCTGCTGTCGGGCGGCAACATGCAGAAACTGATCCTCGGCCGCGTGCTGACCGCCGTGCCGGACATCCTGGTCGCGGCCCAGCCCAGCCGGGGGCTCGACGAAGGCGCCATCGCCGGGGTCCATGAACGCCTGCTGGAGGCGCGCGGGCGCGGCGCCGGCGTGCTGCTGATCTCCGAAGACCTGGACGAGGTGATCGGCCTGTCGGACCGGATCCGCGCCATCGTTAACGGGCGGCTCTCGCCCGCCATCCCGGCGGAACGCGCCGATGCGCAGCTCCTCGGCCTGATGATGGCCGGCGACTGGACCCTGGCAGAACAGATCGAGGCAGACCATGCGCTTTGAACGACGCGACCATCCCTCCACCGCGCTGACCCTGCTGGCGCCGCTGGGGGCGATCCTGGCCGCCCTGGTCATCGCGGGCGTGCTGATCGCCATCGCGGGCGCCAACGTGATCGACGCCTACCGCCTGATCCTGAAGGGCGCCTTCGGCTCCCGCCTGGGCTTTTCCGAAACGCTGACGCGCGCCACGCCGCTGATCCTGACCGGCCTTGCCGCCGCCGTGGCCTTCCGCGCCAGGCTCTGGAACATCGGCGGTGAAGGGCAGTTCTACATGGGTGCGCTGGCCGTCGCGGCCTTCGGCATGATCCCCGCCGTGGGGGCCCTGCCCGCCCCGCTCGCGATCCTGCTCTGCCTCGTCGCGGGCGCTGTGGCGGGGATGATCCTGCTGCTCCTGCCCCTGGGCCTGCGCCTGAAATTCGGCGTGGACGAGGTCGTCACCACCCTGCTTCTCAACTTCGTCGCCGTGCTCTTCGTCTCGCTGATGATCGAAGGGGCTATGAAGGACCCGCTGGCCTTCGGCTGGCCGCAGTCGGTGCCCGTGCCCGACAACGCCCTGCTGCCGAAACTCATGGCCCGCACCCGCCTGCACGCGGGCCTCGTCATCGCCGTGGTCATGGCCGTGACGGTCTGGTGGCTGCAATCGCGCACGGTCTTCGGGATGCGCTCCCGCGCGGCCGGGCTGAACCCCCGCGCCGCCGCCTTCGCAGGCGTTCCGCTGGGCCGCACCCTGATCGCCGTCGCCTGCCTCTCGGGCGGGCTGGCGGGCCTTGCCGGCGCGATCGAGGTGATGGGGGTGAAGGGCTATGTCACCACCGACCTGTCCCCCAGCTACGGCTACTCGGGCATCGTCATCGCCATGCTGGCCAACCTCAACCCCATCGGGGTGATCGGCGCCGCGCTCTTCTCCGCCGTGATGTTCGTCGGCGCCGACAGCATGTCCCGCGCCCTGGGCATCCCCAGCTACATCGCCGACGTCACCGTGGCGCTCTCGCTGCTGACCATGCTCGTCGCCCTCTTCCTCACCCAGTACAGGATCCGCAAATGAGCGTTCTCTTCGACATCCTGGGCACCATCGGCCTCTGGGAAGCGGTGCTGCGCATCGCCACGCCGCTGATCTTCGGCACGCTGGGCGTCCTGCTGTGCGAACGGGTGGGCGTGCTGAACCTCGGGATCGAGGGCATCATGACCTTCGGCGCCATGGTCGGCTGGCTGACGGTCTACTCCGGCGGCGGCCTCTGGCTGGGCCTGCTGGCGGCAGCCCTCGGCGGGGCGATCTTCGGCCTGCTCCATGCGCTGCTCACCGTCGTTCTGGGCCTGTCGCAGCACGTCACCGGGCTGGGCATCACGCTCTTCGCCTCCAGCTTCTCCTACTACGTCTTCCGCCTGGCGGTGCCGACCTCCTCCTCCCCGCCCACGATCGAGCCCTTCCGGCCCTGGCCCGTGCCCGGCCTGTCAGAGATCCCCTTCATCGGCCCGGTGGTCTTCAACCAGACGGCGCCGACCTACCTCGCGCTGGTGCTGGTGGCCCTGCTGGCCTGGGTCCTCTACCGCACGCCGCTGGGGCTGGCCCTGCGGATGACGGGGGAAAACCCCCACGCGGTGGACGCCCAGGGCATCGACCCGATCCGCCTGCGCATCGGCGCCGTCATGGCCGGATCCGCCCTGATGGGCATGGGCGGCGCCTTCCTGACCCTGGCGGCCTTCAACAGCTTCTTCCCCACCATGATCCAGGGCCGTGGCTGGATCTGCGTCGCGCTGGTGGTCTTCGCGCTCTGGCGCCCGGGCCGCGCCCTGCTGGGGGCCGCGCTTTTCGCCTTCTTCGACGCCTTCCAGCTGCGCCTGCAGACGGTGGTCGACGGCGTGCCCTACCAGCTCTTCCTGATGCTGCCCTACCTGCTGTCCATCGTCGCGCTGATCATCATGGCCCGCCGCGCCCGCGTGCCCCAGGCCCTGATGCAGCCCTACCGGCGGGGCGAACGCTGACCTCGCTTAGGCTCTGCCTCATCCCCTGTTAGGAACTTGCTACTTTCCACCGCCGGGCGCCCCCGCGCAGATTAGCCCCGGATACATCTTTGCAAGGGCACCGGAGGCAGAATGACAGTCGAAGAAATCGATACCCTGGTGGTCGGCGGCGGCCAGTCCGGCATCGCGATGAGCGAGCACCTTAGGGACATGGGCGTCCCCCACCTGGTGCTGGAACGCGCCCGCGTGGCCGAGGCCTGGCGCAGTGGCCGCTGGGATTCGCTGGTCGCCAACGGCCCCGCCTGGCACGACCGGTTCCCGAACCAGACCTTCGACGACATCGACCCCGACAGCTTCCCCGCGAAGGAGCGCGTCGCCCGCTATTTCGAAGACTACGCCCGCAGGATCGACGCCCCCCTCCGCACCGGGGTCGAGGTGCAGTCGGTGGTCCGCAACGAAGGCCGCCCGGGCTTCACCGTCACCACCTCCGACGGCGTGATCGAGGCGCAGCGCGTGGTCGCCGCCACCGGGCCCTTCCAGAAGCCCTCGATCCCGCCCGTGGTGCCCGAAACCCCGGGGATCGACCAGATCCACTCCTCCGCCTACCGCAACCCCGACCAGCTTGCGCCGGGGGCGGTGCTTGTGGTGGGCGGCGGCGCCTCCGGCGCGCAGATCGCGCAGGAACTGCAGCGCGCCGGGCGCCGCGTCTTTCTCTCCATCGGGCCGCACTACCGCCCGCCGCGGGCCTACCGGAACCGCGATTACGTCTGGTGGCTGGGCGTGCTGGGCAAATGGGATGCGACCCGCCCCGACGACAGCCGCCGCCATGTCGCCTTCGCCGTCAGCGGCACCGATGGCGGCCATACCGTGGACTTCCGCCGCCTCGCCGCCTCCGGCGTCACGATCACCGGCCTGACCGAAAGCTGCGAGAACGGCGTGATCCGCTTCGCCGACGACCTGCGCGAAAATATCGCCGCCGGTGACCGCGCCTACCTGGAGGTCCTGGCCGAGGCCGACGCCTACGTCGAACGCAACGGCCTCGACCTGCCCCCCGAGCCGGAGGCCTGGGACATCGCCACCGATCCCGACTGCATCGCCCACCCGCTGAAAGACCTCGACCTCGCGGCAGAGGGGATCACCACCATCCTCTGGGCCACCGGCTTCCGCTTCGATTTCAGCTGGCTTCAGGTCGATGCCTTCGACGCCGCCGGGCTGCCCGCACACAGGCGCGGCATCTCCACCGAACCCGGCATCTACTTCCTCGGCCTGCCGGAACTGACCAACCGCGCCTCCTCCTTCATCTACGGTTGCTGGTATGATGCGAAATACCTCGCCACCCATATCTTCGTGCAGCGCAACTACCTCGCCTACGAAAAGGCATGACCCCGAAAGGCCCTCCCATGGAGCATATCCGTCATCGCAAGTTCAATACCAGCGACACCTACCCCGAACAGAACCTCGACAACGACCTGGCCCAGGCCGTGGTCGCGCGCGGCACGACGATCTTCCTGCGCGGCCAGTGCCCGCAGGACCTCGACACGGCGCAGAACATCGAAAGCCACGACCCCGTCGAACAGACCCACAAGGTCATGCAGAACATCCGCCAGCTGGTGGAGGAATGCGGCGGCCGGATGGACCATGTCACCAAGCTGGTCGTCTACATCACCGATGTCCGCCACCGCGAAGCCGTCTATCGCACCATGGGGGAATACATTCGTGGGGTGCACCCGGTCTGCACCGGCCTTGTCGTCGTGGCCCTCGCCCGGCCCGACTGGCTGGTCGAAATCGACGCCACCGCCGTGATCCCCGACCAGTGACGCCCGAACTGTAGTCCCCTCTCTGCGACCCTCGGCCCCAGCAACACCGGAAACCGCGCCATGACCTTTTCCCTCGTCGGCCACTGTCCCGAAACCGGACAGTTCGGCCTCGTCATCTCCTCCTCCTCTCCTGCCGTCGCGGCGCGTTGCGCCTTTGCCCGTGCGGGCACCGGCGCCGTCTGCTCCCAGAATGTCACCGATCCACGGCTGGGGCCCAGGGCGCTCGACCTGATGGAACAGGGTGCCACCCCGGCAGAGGCGCTCTCGATCCTCGAAAGGGTCGGCCATCACATGGACTACCGGCAGGTTCTGGCCGTCGGTCGCGGCGGGGACAGCGCCATCCTCTCGGGCACCAGCGTCCTGGGCCAGTGGGGAGAGGCCCAGGGCCCCTGCTGTGCTGCCGCCGGGAACCTGCTGGCCGATACCGCCGTGCCCCAGGCCATGATCTCGGCCTTTCGCGACAGCACGAGCACGCTCGGCACCCGGCTGATCACCGCATTGCAGGCCGGGCTGGCCGCCGGCGGCGAAGCCGGGCCGGTGCATTCCGCCGGGCTGCTTCTGGTCGACCGGCAAAGCTGGCCGCTGGCGGAATTGCGCATCGACTGGACCGAGGACTGCCCGATCACGGCCCTCGCCGCCGCCTGGGCCGTCTACGAACCCCAGGCGCAGGCCTATGTCACCCGGGCGCTCGACCCGCGCGACGCCCCGTCCTACGGTGTTCCCGGCGACGAATGATCGCCGAAACCGCACAGGACGGAACCACACAGGACGACGGGCCCCATGCCGCTACGATTCACGCTCAGGCAGCTTGAATATTTCATCGCCGTGGGGGAGGCGGGCAGCATCGCCATGGCGGCGGAGAAGGTGAACGTCTCCGCCCCTTCCATGTCCTCCGCCATCGCCCAGCTGGAAGCCGGTTTCGGCGTGCAGCTCTTTACCCGGCGCCATGGCCAGGGCCTGTCACCGACACCGGCGGGCGAACGGTTCCTGGACCAGGCGCGCGCCGTGCTGAACGAGGCCGGACGGCTCAACGATCTGGCCACCATCTTCACCGACACGGTGCGCGGCTCGCTGCGCGTCGGCTGCCTGCGCACCTTCGTGCCCACGATGTTTCCGTTGCTGCGGCGCGGGTTCGAGGACAAGCATGAAAACGTCGACCTGTCGCAGAGGGAACTCGACCAGGCGCAGATCCTCGACGCGCTCGGCGCCGGGCGCATCGACCTGGCGCTGACCTACGACCTGGCCCTGCCCGCCGACGTCAGCTTCGAACCGCTGCACAGCCTGCCACCCCTTGTCCTGCTCGCCCCCGATCATCCGCTGGCCGGCCACGCGCGGCTGACCCCGGCGCAGCTGCTGGATCATTCCATGGTCCTTCTGGATCTGCCGCACAGTGCCGATTACTTCATGGCGCTCTTTCGCGGTCTCGGGCAGCGCCCGCGCATCAGCGAACGAACGGCGGACGTCGCCGTACAACGCAGCCTCGTCGCCTCGGGCTACGGCTACGGCATCACCAACCTGCGGACCGTTTCGACCCAGGCGATGGATGGCCGCCCGTTGAAGTTCATTCCCCTGGACACCGACCTGCCGCCGCTGCAGCTGGGCCTGGCCATGGCCCGCGCGACCCATGTCTCCCGCACCATCCGCGCCTTCATCGACCATTGCCACGAAGCGGCCGACGCAGGCGCGCTTCCGGGCCTCGTCGCGGCGCATTGATCCCGGCTCCGGGGCCAACCAGACTGGCAACCAGACTGGCCCCGCATGACAAATCCCGTCAGCCCGGGCGCCGCCCCTTCACAGCCCCCCGCGAATGCCTAGTTTCAGGGGCAGAACGACGATTTACGCCAACCCGATATTTTCGAAACGGATTTTACCATGCCCCGCATTTCCGCCTCCCGCACCGCCCCGATCCTCGCCACGCTCGCCCTCTGCGCCATGCCGTTCCAGGCCGCCTGGGCGATCACCTACAACAACGGGCAGGAACTGGCCTTCTCCTTCCAGAACAGCCACGGCAAGTGGTTCGCCTGCGGCCCGATCCAGTGCACCGACATCTCCGACCCGACCGAAGACAAGGCGCTCGGCTACGTGATCAAGCCCAAGGGTCGCTACCTGGGCCAGTACGGGCGCTGCTACTTCTACCAGAACGGCAATCCCGTCGATGGCGGGGACTATTCGACCGACTGGGTGATCCGCCGCGCCAACGACAAGTGCTGACAGCAGGCCAAGGGGCCCCCGGGACAATACCCCGGGGGCCATTCACCTGACGGCCCGCGGTCCTCAGTCGATGTCAAAGACCACGCCCTGCGCCAGCGGCAGCTCGGACGAATAGTTGATCGTGTTGGTCGCCCGCCGCATGTAGGCGCGCCAGGCGTCCGATCCGCTTTCCCGGCCGCCGCCGGTCTCCTTCTCTCCGCCGAAGGCCCCGCCGATCTCCGCGCCGGAGGTGCCGATGTTGACGTTGGCGATCCCGCAATCGGAGCCCCGCGCCGACAGGAACACCTCCATCTCCCGCAGGTCCGTGGTGAAGATCGACGAAGACAGGCCCCCGCCCACCGCGTTGTGGCTCTCCAGCACCGCATCGAAATCGGAATACTTCATGACATAGAGGATCGGCGCGAAGGTCTCCCGCAGGACGGGGCCCGCCTGCTCCGGCATCTCCACCAGGGCGGGCTTCACGTAATAGGCCGTCTCGGGCCCCACCGCCTGCCGCGCGCCGCCATGGACGATCCCGCCCAGCGCCGCCGCCTCTTCCAGCGCCGATGCCATGGCCTCATGGGCGGCACCGTCGATCAGCGGGCCGACCAGGGCCTGGGTCTCCAGCGGGTTGCCCACGCTGACGGAGGCATAGGCCTTCTTCAGTGCCGGCACGATCTGGTCATAGACATCCTCGTGCACGAACAGCCGCCGCATGCTGGTGCACCGCTGCCCGGCGGTGCCCATGGCGCCGAAGGCCACCGCGCGCAGGGTCATGTCCAGGTCGGCCGAGGGGCAGACGATGCCGGCGTTGTTGCCGCCCAGCTCCAGGATATACTTGCCGAAGCGTGCCGCGACCTTCGGGCCCACGATCCGCCCCATCCGGGTCGACCCGGTGGCAGAGATCAGCGCGACCCCGGGGTTGTCGACCAGCGCCTCGCCCACCTCCGGCCCACCGACCAGCACCTGGCTCAGCCCCTCCGGCGCATCCGTGCCGAACCGTGCGATGGCGCGCTCCAGCACCGCCTGGCAGGCCAGCGCGGTCAGCGGGGTCTTCTCCGACGGCTTCCAGATCACCGGATCGCCACAGACCAGCGCCAGCGCCGCGTTCCAGCACCAGGGTGCACAGGGGAAGTTGAAGGCGGTGATGATCCCCACCACCCCCAGCGGGTGCCAGGTCTCCATCATCCGGTGGCCCGGGCGCTCCGTCGCGATGGTCAGCCCATAAAGCTGGCGTGAAAGGCCCACGGCGAAATCGCAGATGTCGATCATCTCCTGCACTTCGCCCAGCCCCTCGGAGGGCGACTTGCCCGCCTCGATCGACACCATGCGCCCCAGGTCCTCCTTCGACCGGCGCAGCTCCTCGGCGAAGAGCCGCACCAGTTCGCCACGGCGCGGCGCGGGCACCAGGCGCCAGGCACGAAAGGCGGTTCCGGCCCGGGCGATCGCGGCCTCGGTATCGGCCACCGAATGCACCGCCAGATGCGCCACCGGCGCGCCGGTGACGGGGCTGACCACCGCCATGCCCCCGGGGGCGGAAAGGGCAGCGCTTGCGCCGCAGTTCGCCATGGTTTCGGCGGTGATCTGCAGAAGGGGTTCGGTCATGACAGCTCCTCGGAAGCGGGGTCGGAATGGCGCTCACCCGGGCCGCCACGCGCAACCGCAAGGGCGCTGGCAGGAGGCCAGGTAATGCTCTGCGCTCATGCTAGCCCCAGGTCTGCGCCCCGGCCAACGATGGTTCCACATGCCTCCATTCCGGTTTCGCATGGCCTTCGCCCGACGCGCGCGTTTACATGTCCCCGCCCGAAGAGGAGAGCCCAATGCCCCAGCAACGCCGCGACCTGCCCGATATCCGCATGCTGGTCACCTTCGAATGCGCCGCCCGCCACGGCAATTTCACCCGCGCCGCGCAGGAGCTTTCCCTCACCCAAAGCGCGGTCAGCCGCCAGATCCGCGACCTGGAGGCGCAGATCGGCAAGCCGCTGTTCGAAAGGGTGCGCGGGCGCGTCGTCACCACCCAGGCCGGCCGCGCCTTCCTGGCAGAGGTCGAAGACCTCCTCGACATGGCCAATGCCACCATGCGCCATGTCACCGCCGGGGCGCAGGGAGAACGCATCCTTGCCGTCAACGCCCCGCCCACCTTTGCCTCCCGCTGGCTGGTGCCGCGGCTGTCGGGCTACCTGCAGCAGCACCCCGATACCCGTTTCGACATCACCACGCGCCGCGACCTGTTCGATTTCGCCACCACCCAGTGCGACCTGGCCATCCACTTCGGTCAGCCCGCCTGGCCCGGCGCCCAGTGCACCTACCTGTGCAGCGAACTCGTGGTGCCCGTGGCCGGTGGCGCCCTGCGCGACACGCCGCTCCGCGACGCCCAGGACCTGGCAGAGGCGCCGAAGATCCACCAGACGGGGCGCCCGCAGCTCTGGACCGACTGGTTCCGCCGCTGCGGCGTGGATCTGGCGGCGCCGAACGAAGGCCACTGGTTCGAACAGTTTTCCCTGACGATCGAGGCAGTCAAATCCGGCCTGGGGTTCGGCCTGCTGCCGCGCTACCTCATCGAAAGCGAGCTCGCCCGGGGCGACCTGCTGATCCCGCTTGATATCCCGCTGTCCACCGACAAGGCCTATTACATCGCTACGCCCGAAGGCCGGGCAGACGCCGCCCGCGATTTCCGCGACTGGATGATTGGCACCGTCTCCTTCCGCCCCCTCGCCTGAAAGCCGGAACAGCCCCCGCGCACGGCTACCCTTCGGCTTTCCCGGCAAGCGCCGCGACAAGGGCGCCCGGACGGAACGGACGGATCGGCATCTGCACCGCGCCGATACCGATCCGCCCGTGCCCTGCTCATTCGCTTTCGACAGGCTCGGCCAGGGGTTCCTCTGCCGCTGCGCTGACGCCAGGCGAACGCTCGGCCACATCCGCGAAATGGCGGAGCGAGAACAGGTGAAGCAGGGTGCATTCCAGCTCGTCCGTGCGGAACATCTGCGCAACCACATCGTCCCCCAGGGCCTTCAGCTTTTCGCGGTTAACCGTCTGGAAACCGGTCAGCGTGCGTGGCTCTCCTCCCGGCAGGGCGAAGGTCGCCCGCATCGGCTGCAGCAAGTCCAGATCGACCAGGCGCTTGCAGTAAAGCTGGGTCCGGCTGAAACGCACCTGGTAATCCTGCAGGAAGGCGACGACACCGCGCAGGTACTGGGTCTGGGCGCCTTCGGCATCGAAAAGCTTCTCGCCGCGCCCCTCTTCGTTCACCCCCGCGTAGCCTTCGTCGACATGCAGAACCAGCTTCTTCTCCGCCGTCTCATGCGAGAAGACGAAAGGATAGCGACGGATGAATTCGGGCAGGTATTTGCCCGTCCAGCTCCCATCCTCGGCCAGGAAGGCATTTTTTGCCCCCTCGACACCCAGAATGGCGGTGGGGATGATATTGTCGCCCTTGCCCGCGAAGACGATGGGGAACTGCGCCGCCGCTGCGGCAAACTCCGACGCCACCAGCGGAACCGAGTTCACCTCCGAGGCAAAGCTGAAGTCGTCGCCGGCCTTCACGCTGGTCTTGCCGTGGCGGGCAAAGCTTACCGGCATGGCGTTCTCGTAGAAGAAAAGCTGCTTGGTCATAATGATCACTCCGTTAATCGGCCACGCCACTTTTGGCGTTGATTGGCCATGGTCAAGGGTTGGCCCGGTCATCCAGGCCCATGAGCAAGGGCGCCGCATCGCCTTCGTCGATTTCGAGCGTCAGGCTGCAGCGCTGACCTGCGGGAATACGCCCGCCCGGGTTGGGCAGGCTCAACCGCAGGCCGAAAGTGTCCGAGGTCGCATCGAAGACCTGGTCGATCACGGAAATTTCGGCCGTCACCTGCTCTCCGGCGGGCTGGCGCAGCGTAATCAACCCGGCATCGCCGAGGGCCAGCTGTTCATAGGCCGAGATCGGCAGGAAGGCTTCGACGTAGAGCGGATCCAGCGCGGCGATCTGCACGATCTCCGCATCCTGCCCGACATATTCCCCGACATCGAGCGATCGGGTGACGACGATCCCGTCGATCGGGCTCTCGATGCTGCGCAGGTCCAGCGTTGCCTGCAGCCGGTCAAGCTCGAGCCGGGCCAGGTCCAGCGCCATCTCGAGGCTGCGGATCTCGGCCCGGTTGACCTCTAGCTCGGCCTCGACCTCGTCCAGCTGCGCCTGGGTGGCTCTGCCCCGTGCGAAAAGCTCATGGGTCCGCGCGGCGCTGCTTTCGGCAAGGGCCAGGCGGGCCTGCTGCGCCTCCAGATCAGAGCGGTCATTGGCGGCGGCGCGCTGCGCCACGACGGCGGCGGCCTCGACCCGGTCTTCCAGCCGGGCGACGCGCTGCCCGGCACGCAGGTGATCGCCACGCTCCACGTCGATCTCGGCCAGAACGCCCGTCACCGGACTGCCAAGCGCCAGCTGGCGGCTGGGGCGAAGCACGCAGTCGAACTGCGCCTCGGCAAGCGCGGGCGCCGCCGTCAGGGCCAGAATTGTCAGGGCCAGAACCGTCGGGGCCAGAAAGCCGAATTCAATCAGCCGAACCGGCAAATGCCATCGCATCGTTCAGTACCTCTTCCTGTCTTTGCAGATCGCGCCGCATGCGGGCATGCAGCGCCTCGGCCCGGGCCTGGGCCCGCGCGACCAGTTCGGCCCGCCGCCAGGGCAGCCAGCGGGCCAGCCAGCGCGCCCGCGCCGGGGCATGGGCCAGCACCAGCGCGTCTTCCAGCGACAGCACAGGCCGGAACGAACCAGGATCGCCCTGCCGCCCGGCGCGGCCTGCAAGCTGCCGGTCGATCCTGCTGCTGTCGTGGGCCTCGCTCATCAGCACCGCCAGCCCGCCCCGCGCGCGCACCGCGTCGCCCAGCTTGATGTCGGCCCCGCGTCCGGCCATGTTCGTCGCCACGGTGATCCGCCCCGCCTGCCCTGCGGCCGAGATCAGCATCGCCTCTTCCGCATCCTGCGCCGCCGAAAGCACCTCGTGCACCAGCCCACGCGCCTGCAGAACGCGGCTCGCCTCGGCGCTGGCAGCGACCGAGCGGGTCCCGATCAGCACCGGCCGCCCAGCGGCCTGCAACTGTTCGGCCTGGCGGGCGATCTCGCGCCAGCGGGCCGCGCCGGTGCGGAATATCAATGGCCGCAAGGCGCGGCGCTGCACCGGGCGGTGGGTCGGGATCTTCGCCGTGGCCAGCCCGTAGCCTTCATACATCTCGCGCGCGACTTCCTCGACCGTGCCGGACATGCCCCCGATCCGGTCATACCGGGAGAAGAAGCGCTGGCAGGTGGTGCGCGCCAGAGTGACCCTGCCGCCCGAAAGCTCGACCTGTTCCTTGAGCTCGATCATCTGGTGCAGCCCGTCGGTCCAGAAGCGGTCAGGCATGGCGCGGCCTGTATATTCGTCAATGATCACCACCTTGCCATCGCGCAGCAGGTAATGTTCGTCGCGATGGAAAAGATGACGGGCGGTCAGGGACTTGGTCACCAGATCCTCGCGCACCACGCGATTTGCCAGAAGGCCCTCGGTCGCCGCATCGGCCAGCCGGCGCGACCCGGCCGGGGTCAGCGCAACCCGGCGCGCCGAGGTGTCGACGGTATAATCCCCGGAGCCTAGGGGCCGGGCCAGCGCATCGGCGGCGGCCAGCAATTCGGGGGCAAAATTCGCCGGCCCCTCGCCCGACAGGACCAGCGGCGTGCGCGCCTCGTCGATCAGCACGCTGTCGGCTTCGTCGATCAGCGCAAAGGCCAGCCCGCGCAGCAGCGTCACCGCGCCCCGGCTGCCATGGCCCTGCGCCACCCGCCGACGCAAAGCACCCGGCTGGGCGCCGGAAATCCGGTCCTTCAGAAAGTCGAAGGCGATCTCGGTGTTGGAGCAATAGGTGACATCGCACCGATAGGCCCGGGCGCGCTCTTCCGGGGCCATCTCCTGGGTGACGAGCCCGACACTCAGCCCAAGGGCCGCATAGACCGGTGTCATCTCTTCGCAGTCACGGCTGGCAAGGTAGTCGTTGGCAGTGATCACATGGACCGGGCGCCCCGTCAGCGCCATCCCCGCGGCAGACAGGGTCGCGGTCAGGGTCTTGCCCTCACCCGTGGCCATCTCGGCCAGCTGGCCGCGCATCATCGCCCAGCCCCCCATCAGCTGCACCGGGTAATGCCGGTAGCCCAGGGTGCGCGCCGCCGCCTCGCGCACATGCGCGAAGAGAGGGGCCGCATGAGCCAAATCCGCAGGCTCGTCCAGGGCGGCCCGTTGCCCGGCCGCGCGGGCGCTATGCTTCAGCGCCGCATCGTCCAGCCCGGCCAGGGCTTTCTCGGCCCGCAGCACTGCCGGGGTGATCCGGCGCAGCGCCCGCCCGCGCAACCGCGGCGTTGCCGCCACCCAATATCCCCCTGCCTGCGCCCAGAGCCTGTCAGCCAGGCCCGTCCGAGGCAGCTTTGCCTCATGGCCCAGCCAGGGCTCGCGGGCGATGCGGTCGGGGGAAAAGAGCGCTGCGTCAGACATCGAACTGCCTCAGGAACATCTGGCGCAGGCTGCGTGCCAGCCGCCACGCCAGCGGCTCGGCCCCGTGATCGAAGCGGATATGCACCCGCTCACCGATCGTGATCCGGTCCAGTGGAAGCCGCGCATCAATCTCGAACAGGAAATGCGGATCGAGCGCCCTCAGCCCCTCCGCATCGGCCGGGTCGAGCGCGATCCGTCCACCACCCCGCACGCCAAGCGCCGCCGAGGGCAGGCTCCGCGTGGCCTTTGGCGTGGCCTGAACGATGCGCGCGGCCAGCGGTGCGCCCTCGGCGCCGGGCAGCATTACCGCCACCCCCTTCAGGCGGCGGCGTACCAGATCGGCGCGGGCCTGGGGCACCGCGACGCGGATCCTGGCATCACCCTCGTTCAGGATATAGCCCAGCCGCATACCGCGTTCGACATATCGCCCGGCCAGGTCGGAGGCGCGCGGCACCACCAGCCTTCCGGCACGCGGCGCCACCATATGCAGCCCTGAAAGCTGCTCGTCGATCCGCGCCAGGGTCGCCTCGGACTGGCCGATCTGCTCATGCAGGATCGCCACCTGGGCCGGATCGGCACCGATCTCCCGGTCAAGCTTCAGCACCAGTTCGGCCCGCTGGGCGGCAATCAGGTCTCGCCGCGCGGCAAGGCTGTCGTCGCGCAGATCCAGCAGTGGCGCCCCGGCGGCGACTGCTCCTCCCTCGGCCAGGCGTTCCACGAAACCGGTGCCCGAAATGCTCAGGATCGCCGCCTCATCAAGCTGGATCACCCCATCGGCCGACGTGCCATAGGGCAGCGGCAGCGCCAGCACCGCCAGGCCCAGGATCGCCGCCGCCAGCCCCGACAAGGTCAGCGCCCGGCCCCTGCGACCCCGCAGCTCGGGTGCCTCTGCCAGCCACCATATTCCCTTGAAGGCGGGAAAGACGAAGGCGGTGCTGACCGCCCAGATCGCCAGGATCACCCCGACAAAGAAGAACTGCTTGGCCACGAAAATCGCGATCCCCATCACCACCGACAACCGGTACAGGAAGGACCCCATAGCATAGGCCATGAACCAGCCGCGCTCTCCCGGCGCCGTCGCGGGCGAGGCCGAGCTGCGCAGGCCGAAGACGTGGCGACGCAGGACATGGAAGAAATGCTTGTTGGCCCGGCTCGCCAGGTTGGGGATCTCGATCAGGTCGGCCAGCACGTAGTAACCGTCGAAACGCAGCAACGGGTTGCCGTTGAAGACCAGCGTGGAAATGCCGCCGATCAGCGCCGCGTCGAAGGCGGCGGCGCGAAGCAGGCCAGGCTCGGCACTCGCCCAGATGATCATCGCGGCGCCGGCCACGAACAGCTCCACCAGGATCCCGGCACCACCGACCGCGGCGCGCTGCCACTTGCTCCGGAAGGCCGCTGCGGCGGAGGCATCCACATAGGGCATCGGCACCAGGACCAGGAACATGAACCCCATCTCGTGCACTTCGCCGCCCCAGCGTTTCACCGCATAGCCATGGCCGAATTCATGCAGCGCCTTGATCGCGGGATAGACCAGCGCCAGCAGCAGAAGGTTTTCGGACAGGAAGACCCGGTCGGCCAGCCCGCCGGTCAGCTCGTCCCAGTTCAGCACCGCCAGGGTCAGCCCCGCGCCCACCACCGCCAGCCAGAGCAGCACACCGACCCAGCCGAAGATCCAGCGCACCAGCGGCAAGGTGGCGGAAAGAAAGCGATCAGGATCCCAGACCGGGATGCGCAGGGCCAGCGGGTTGCGGATCCGCTGCAGCAGCGCGCCGCTTTCGCGGCTGCGCGCGCGAAAGGCCAGCTCTTCGATGTCCTGGGGCATGTCGCCCGCCATCAGATCGGCGCGATGCAGTTGCGCCAGCAGGCGGATCGCCTCGTCCTGGGTCGGCGGCTCGGCCTCGGTTCCGGCCCAGGCGGTGGCGGCCTCCCAGATCTGCGCCATGCTGCGGCGCCCGTCCATCAGGCCGATCATGTGATTGGCCGCAGGCGACAGCCGGTGATAGCGCCCGGTTTGATCGTCCTGAACCACGTACCAGGTTTCCCCCCGGAAGCGCTGACGGTGCAGGCGCGCATGGCTGCGCAGCCGCGGCCGCAGGGCGGAGACGCGAAACCAGTTCTCGCTGAAGACCGAGCCCGCCATCTATCCGAACCACTGCCAGAGCTTCAGCCGCGCCCAGGCCCGCGCCTCGCGCGTCCAGATGGCGATACGCAGCTGTTCGCCCTCGTCGATCTTGGCGACGCCCTTCATGCCCGGGCCGATACCCTCGGTGCTGTCGGTCAGCTGTGCCTCGACCCGGAACTGGTTGCGCCCGTCGGTCACCGTGGCCACCGGCGTGACCGTCTCGACCCGGATCGGAAAGCGCATGTCGGGCAGGGCCGTGACCACCAGGGTGCCGGTATCGCCCGGGGTGATCTCTGCAATCCGGGCCTCGTCCACCGACAGGGTGATGCGCATCTCCCCTGCCGGAGCGACCTCGAACAGCAGATCCCCGCGGCTGACCGAACTGCCAATGTGATGGGTCAGATCGCCCGAGACGATGACGCCGTCGAAAGGCGCGCGCATCTCGGCCCGGGCAAGCTGAGCATCGACGAGCGCGATCTGGGCCCGGGCCTGGGCAATCTGCGTGCGAATGATCTGCGCCTCGGACCGATCTCCCTCGCCCAGGGCGCGGTTGTATTCCAACTCTTTCTGACGCTCCTCGGTCAGCCAGCGCAGCCGTTCCAGTGCCATGTCGCGATCGTCGAGCGCCGCGATCACCTCGCCCTCCTGCACCGCGTCGCCGGCCCGCAGGGCAGCGCTGCGGACATAGCCGTCATAGGGCGCCACGACGCCACGCAGGGTGGCCCCTTCGACAACGGCCTCGGTCGCGATGCGATAGGGGCCTGTCCAGGTGGCAACGACTGCGGTCAGCCCGATCAGAGCCAGCATCGCCAGCTTGCGCCCGGCATGGCCCGGGCCGATCAGCCGGATCAGCTGTCGCCAGCCGGTTTCGGCAGCGGTGACGATCAGCCAGCGGTCGTTCAGCCGCTTGTCCCACAGGGCGGGGCCGACAAGGCTGGTGATGAAATCGAGAAAGCCGACCTCTTCGGCACTGAAGGGCCGGTCTGCCGCGCGTTCGAAGACGATGGCGCCCCGGGGCTGCGCTTCGACCCGGAACGGCAGGGTCAGCACCGCCGAAGGGCCGTGACCGCGCGCGAGGTCCTCCTGCGCGCGGGTTGAGTTGATCTCCCCCTCCGGAGCCGGATGGCTGAGGGCGGCGCGCTGGTCGATGGCCTCGTCCATCGCGGCGGCGGCCTGCCGGTTCAGCGCCATCCGCTTGCCGAATTCGGCGGAATGGGAGACGGCGGCGATCTCGCTGCGGCCGCGGCGGCGAAAGCCCAGGCTGACCCGCTCGGCGCCCGAAAGCCGCGCCAGCCGGTTGACCACCTCCAGGGCGGCGGCGCGGCTGTCCCCATGCTCCATCGCGGCCGCGAAGACCTCATGGGCGGCGCGCATGGCTGCACGTGCCCCGGCCTCGCGGGCGTCCTCTTCGCCGCGCCGGGCCTCGCGCAGCCAGGCAGCGCCCCAGGCCAGGGCACGGCTCGCATTGCGCAAACGCTGCGGGCTGGCATCCAGGATGCGGATCACCGCAGCGCCCCAGGGCCGGGCCCCGGCCTCTGCCAGGGGCTGCCCCAGCAGCGCGGTGCGGGGGGCCTCCTGCGGACGGTCGACCACGGGCGCGGCGGTTTCCAGACAGCGCAGGGCGACCCGGTCCGCCGCTTCGGGCGACAGCTCTCCCTCGCGGGCAAGGGCCCGGGCACCTTCCGCGCTCAGCCGGTAGACGGCCCCCGCATCTGCACCTGCCTGGCGCAACTGCAGCTCAAGCCAGGGGGCGGCCAGCCGGTCAAGATCACCGCCCCGGCGCAGGGCCTCCCAGGCGGCACTGTCGCTTGCCACGACATCCGGGCGGGCTGCATGTTTTCCCCTCAGGCGAGTCCTCTGCTGCATATCCTGCGGGCTCATTCCACACCTGCTCCGAACGGCAAATTCCTGCCCCGGCCGCTTGCTGTACACATCCTCCGGTAGTACGCTTTTCCCGTGTTACACGGGAAGGGTCCGGGATGAGCGACATCGGCAAGCTTCAGCGGGAATTCTATTTTCCGACGGGGATTTACTACAGGGACCTGCCCGATGCGCCTGCCCTCAACACGGCGCTTCTTGCGGCGATCGAGGCCGAGCGTCGTGCCGATCTGAAGGGGATCGAACGCTCGAATGTCGCACCGCTTGGCGGCTGGCACAGCAAGACCGACCTGCACAGGAAGGCCCCCTTCGCCGGGTTCTGCCAACAGTTGCTGCAGACCGCCGCCGATATCGGCGAGATGCAGGGCTACGACCCCGCTTATGAGCTTGCCATCGACAACCTCTGGTCGATCATCAATCCCCCGGGCAGCTACAACCGCGCCCATATCCACCCCAATTCGCTCTGGAGCGGGGTCTATTACATTCAGGTTCCGCCAAAGTCGGGGCGCATCCTGTTCACCGATCCGCGCACCCAGGCGCTTTCCCACCAGGCACGCTTCGACCCCGCCCGCCCGCGTACGGCCGAAAGCTGGACCGAGGTCTATTACGAACCTGTCGCAGGGCGGATGATCCTGTTTCCCAACTGGCTTTATCATGAGGTCGAAGTGAACCTCTCGGATGCGGAAGGATCCGCAGCCGAGCGGATCATCCTGAGTTTCAATCTGTTCCAGCGCCGCAAGGGCTGAGCCCCGCGCTTCGCCTTTCTGTCCAGGGCACGCATCGGGGCCCGGCGCGGCGGCGAACAGGCCCTTTCGGCCCGCCCGCCTGCGGTCGTATCGCCTTTGCACCCGCATCATTCCGCCGCGATGGCCGGGAAGGCGATCGGGCCTTCCACCTGCAGCTGGGCCACTTCGCCCGCGCTCAGCGAACGATCGTACCAGGCGACCTCGTCGATGGCGCCGTCGAAGTGATCCGACACCCGCGCCTTGCCATAGCTGACGCTCAGCGCAGCACCGATGGCCACCGGTTTCTCCGCGCCCAGACCGCCGGCATAGGCCGAGCTGTCCACCGCGACCCCGCCGACGTAGAGCGTCAGGCCGCCCTCGCCCCAGGTCACCGCGACATGCTCCCAGGCATTGGCCTGCACCGTACCACCGTCAAGGCGGTAGCGCTGGCCGTCGATGGTCAGCTCGACCGCGATCCGGCCATGTTCGACACGGATTTCGAAGCTTTCGCCGCAATCGCCGGCCATCGACAGCAGGGTGCCGTTTTCGCAGGCGCTGTCGGGCTGCATCCACAGCTGGATCGTGCCCGAAGCCGTCGCCAGCTCCGGATCGGCCGCAAGGATCGCCACGGTATCGTCGCGCCCGTCGAATTCGACCGAACCGCCCTCCGACACCGGCGCGCCCTCGGCACTGGCCGCATCGTCCAGGCCGTGCTCGCTGTAGAAGACCGCATCCTGCGGGCGACCCGAAAGATCGTGCAGCACGCTGCCATCGCTTTCGTCCATGCTCAGATGCAGCACCGGCTGGCTCACCTCCTGCTCAAGCGTGACCGACAGGGTGTCGGCAACCCGCAGAAGCTGGCTGCCCTGGGCGAAGACCCTGAACCCACCTTCGGGCAACAGCTCGTCCCAGGCGCCCAGCAGGGTCAGCTCCGTGCCCGGCGCGCCCAGCAGGACAACCTCGTCGCTGCCCGCCAGCGCCTCCGCCTCACCCGCGGCCAGGGCCGCCGGCAGGGCCGAGCCGGAACCGATCACCAGACCGGTCGTGCCATCCTCGAAGGCAATCGCCTCGATCCCCGCGACGGTGACCGATGCGCCGCTGTCGAGGCTGGTCAGCACCAGCCCCTCCGCATCGCCGCCCAGCGCGTAATCGGCGGCCGATCCGGCCAGACCCTCGGTCGTCCAGACATGGCCCGCGGCTTCGAACAGGCTCAGCCCGCTGCCATCGGCCATGAAACGGGCAATGGTGGCCGCGCCATACTGGCTGTCATGGATCGCGAAACCGTCCAGGCTGCCGCGGAACCCGTCCTCGACCCGCACCGAACCGTGCTTCTCGCTGCCGTAGACCGCGCCGATCCACAGATCGCCGGTATTGTCCTGCAGCCCCCCGGTAAAGGCATCCACACCCACCAGAACCCCGTCGAGCCAGAGCATCAGCCCCTCCTCGCCCCAGGTCACGGCAACATGGCTCCAGTCGCCGCGCTGCAGGCTTTCGGTCCCACGCAGATCGACGATCACCTGGCCCGTACCCACGGCTGTCTCCAGGGTCAGCACCAGCTGGCCGTCTTCCAGCACAAGCTCGAACAGGTCCTGGCCATCCACCATCGAGAACAGCACCTGCCGGTCATTGCCGTTGCTCGACCGCTCGGCCCAGAACTGCAGCGTCCCCGAGGCAAGCTGCAGCGTTTCGCTGGCCGAGACCAGGATGCCCGCATTGCCGTCAAGCTCGATCCCGGTGCCGGAAACCGCGATGTCGTCCAGGTCGGTACGACCCTTGCCCACGATCTCGCCCTCCAGCCCCGACGCACTGTCGGCAACCGTGTCGCCGCTGTCCTCATCCAGATCGAACTGGACCAGCGCAGAACTGCCCGGCAGACCAAGGTGGTCGGTGCCCGCGCCGCCGAAGATCACGTCATCGGCGCCGACACCAGCGATCCAGTCGTCACCGTCACCGGCGTGGATCACATCGGTCCCGGCCCCCGCGATGATCGTGTCGTCGCCGGTTTGCAGCCCGTCGGGGTCATCGCCCCAGATCACCGTATCGCCAGCCCCGGCAATGATCAGGTCATTGCCCGCCCCACCGATGATCTCCACCGGCAGCCCGACCGAGGACCCGACCTCGATCACGTCGTCGCCGCCCACGCCCATCAGCACGAGCCCGGTCAGGTCGCTGGCCAGCACATAGATCGCCCCATCGGCGTCCATGCCAAGCGCCACGTCGGAAATGCTGTCCGAAACCGGAATGCCATCCGGGTTGGAGATCTTCAGCACCGTCTCGGGGGCCCGGCCGGTCACCTCGACAGTGTCGAAGCTGACGGTTTCCCCGCGGCCGGAAAGATCGGTTGTGATGCGGATGCGCAGGCTTTCGCTGCCTTCCTCTCCCAGATCCCAGGACAGGGTCGCACCCGTGGCGTCAAAGCTCTGGCCCGTGGTCTGGCCGACAAAGCTCTGGCTGGCCTCGTCCACCGTAAAGACCTCCAGCACTTCCCAGCCGTCGCCGGTGTCGATCTCGATCGTCACCGTATCGCCATCACCATTCCAGTCGGGCCCTTCGAACCCGTCGCGGCTGTCGCTTGCATCGGCGCTCATCACCAGGCTCAGCACCGTCTCGGACAGGGTCGACACATCAAGCCAGTCGCTGGTGAAGACATCTTCGGTGGACTGCCCGAAGCCGCGGCCATTGCCATTTCCGCCGGTCCCGGTGCCCGCGAAGGCACTGCCGTCCGTGGCCGTGATCGCATGGCTTTCCGCAGCGCCCAGCGGGATCTCGAACAGCGGCGCCTCTGTAGCAGTGACCAGCAGGTTGTCGATCTCGATCCCGTCGCGGCGGTCGTCGAAGGAACTGCTGATCTGCAGCGTGAAACTACCGCTCAGCCCCAGGTCGCTCAAATCGTAGCTGAGCGTCCCGGCATCCCAGCCGATCACCTGGCCGGAGCTGCCCACCAGCGTCGCGAAACCGGTCCCGTCGCGGGTGAAGCTGTCCAGGGTGATCACGCTGCCGTCTTCCAGCACCAGCTCGACCGTCACGGTATCGTCGGAACTGCGCGTCTTGCCCGCCGCGGCCAGAAGCTCGGCACTGAAGCTCAGCGTCAGATCGTCCAGCCCGGAAGGATCGCCGATTTCGAAGCTCAGGGAAGAGCTGCCGCTGCCGGTCAGCTGCCCCGCGCTTTCGGTCGCCTCCAGGAAGCTCCACTCGCCGTCCATGGACGTGCTTCCGCCGAAGGTCTGTTCGAACAGCACGACCTGCTGCGGCGTGAACAGCGCGGGGTCGATGGTCTCGATCCGGATGCTTTCATCCGCATTGGTGCCCACGACGCCCAGGCGCCCGTCTTCATAGACGAAGATCCCCGACAGGAAGACCGCCGTCTCGCCGCCATCGCCGGCCCCGTCGTCGTCGGACAGGCTGACGGTGATGTCGTAAAGATTGGGCGAGGCATAGTCGTGATCAATCGAGAAGCTGCGCGCCCCGACCTCAAGCACCACTGTCTCGATGGTGCCATCGCCCCAGTCGATGACCAGCGTATGCTGGTCGGCACTGCCGCTGTCGGTGAAGCTGCCGGTCAGGGTCACCGGCTCACCGGGCATGACGACACCGGGCACAGAGGCAGAATTGTCCAGCGCGGTCAGAACCGGCGCGGCATTGGTCACCGTGACGGTACGGCTGCCGGTGGCGCTGGCGCCATCATCGTCGCTCAGCGTCAGGGCAATGGTGAAGCTGCCGCTTGCCTCGCTGTCCTCTTCGGTGGCGACATCCAACGCATCCTCATCCGCATAGGTATGGGAGATCGAGAAGCTGCGCGCCGCGCCAGCGGCAAAGCTCAGCACCTCGGGCGCCGAACCATCGCCCCAGTCGATCAGCAGCTCATGGCTATCGCCCAGGCTGGCATCGGTGAAGCTGCCGGTCAGGGTGACGGTGTCCCCCTCGGTCAGGGTGGTGACGTCCAGCCCGGCGGGATAGGTCGCGCCATCCTCGCTGACCAGGGTGAAGGCGGGGGCGACATTGGTCACCTCGACTTCGGCCGTGACCGCAGCGCTGGTGGCGCCCTCGTCATCCGTTGCGGTGGCGGTGACCGTGTAGCGGCCCGTACCCTCGGCCAGGGCGGTGGCACCGGTGCCGTCGTCATCGTCGAAGACGTGGCTGGCGCTGAAGCTGCCCGTGGCCGGATCCACCGCGACGACGGTCGCCTCGGATCCGTCGCCCCAGTCGATGCTGACGGTCTGGGTATCCAATGTGCCCGCATCGCTGACCACACCGGTGAAGGTCACCTGGCTGCCCTCGGCGACGGTCTCGACCACCGGGGCAAACAGGGTGACCTCGGGCGCCACATTGGCGATCTCGGTGCTCAGCGGCACGGCATCGCCCTGGGCCCCGGCATCGTCGACGGGGGTCAGGGTAACCGCGTAGGTGCCATCCTCGGCATAGGTATGGCCGGCGCTGAAATCGCCCGCGGCATCGGCATCGACCAGCTGTGTCACGCCATCGCCCCAGTCGACGATCACCTGCAGCACATCGCCCACACCGGCGTCGCTGACGTTGCCGCTCAGGGTCACGGCACTGCCTTCGTCGCCATCCTCGATCGTGGCGGCGTTGATCACCGGCGGGACATTGCGCACCGTGATCCCGACCGGCGCGGCGGCATAGCTGCCGTCTTCGTCGATTGCCGTCACCTGCACGGCGTAGCTGCCATCGGCGGCATAGACATGGGCCGGGCTGGCGCTGGCGCCGGTGACCGTCTCACTCTGGCCATCGCCCCAGTCGACCACCCAGCCGGAGACCGTATCCGTCCCCAGGTCGAGCGCGGACAGGTCGAGCGTCACCGTCCCGCCTTCGTCGATCTCGGTCGCGGAAGGGGTCACGGTCAGCTCGGGCGCCACATTGACCACCGTGACCTCGCGGGTGGCGGCGATTTCGCCCCCGTCCTCGTCGCTGGCGGTGACAGTCAGGGTGAACACCCCGCTCTGCCCGGCCTGATCGGCCGTCTCGGCACCGATCGCATCGTCGTCGGCATAGGTGTGGCTGGCGCTGAACGCCCCGGTTTCGGGATCGACGGCCACGGCCTCGGCCGGGCTGCCATCGCCCCAGTCGATCATCAGGGTCAGGCTGTCGCCGCTGCCCGGATCGGTGACCCGGCCGCTGACGGTCAGGCTGCCCGCCTCGTCGACCTCGGTCAGGCTCAGGGCAAAGGGCTGCACCGTGCCCTCCGTGTCGGGGTCTTCTCCGGCAAAGACCGGCGCCGCATTGACGACCGAAACCGTGGCCGAGGCAGCAGCGCTTTCCTCGCCCGCATCGTCGCCCGCCACGGCAGTGACGGTGTAGTCGCCCTCATCGGCATAGGCGTGGCTGGCGCTGAAGATGCCGCTGGCCGCGGTGACCTCGATCACCTCGGGCGCAGACCCGTCGCCCCAGTCGATCGTCACGCTCAGCACATCCGCGGCACCGGCATCGGCAATCAGCCCGGTGAAGGTGGTTTCCTCGCCCTCCACGGCCTCGGTCTGCCCGGTCGAGAAGGCCAGCACCCCGGGCGCCAGGTTCGACACATCAGCAGTGACGGTCGCCGCGCTCCCGGACAGGCCGTCGTCATCGACGGGCGTCACGCTGATCACGTAGCTGCCGTCCTGGGCATAGGCATGGGACAGCTCGAACCCGCTGTCGCCCAGCGCGATCTGCTCGACGGCCGAACCGTCGCCCCAGTCCACCAGCACCGTCAGCCCATCCGCGGCACCGGCATCGCTGGCCGTTCCGCTCAACACTGCGGCGCCGCCCTCGACCGACGCGGTGACGGCCAGGGTGTCGACCTCGGGCGCGGCATTGGCCACGCTGACCTGCAGCGGGCTCGCCGCCCAGGCGCCATCCTCGTCCACCGCCGTCACCTGCACGGCAAAGCTGCCGTCGTCGATGAAGGCATGGCTCAGGCTGGTCGTGTCACCGCTCACCGTTTCCACGGCGGATCCATCACCCCAGTCGATGCGCCACTGGCTGACCGTATCGGCCCCCGCATCGCTGGCGGCCAGGGTGATCTCGTAGGTCTCGCCCTCGGCCACCTCCTGGGTGACGGCACTGACCACCAGTTCGGGCGCGGTATTGGCGACGCTGTAGCTCACCTGCAGCCGCGTGACGTCTTCCCCGTCAGAGATATAGACGGCCAGGGTCCTGACCCCGTCGTCGTCCTGATAGGCGGCGGGGATCTCGATCTCGGTCACGCTGACCCCCGAAAGTTCGCCCTCGTCGTCGAAATCACCATCGTTGTTGAGGTCGTAGGAATAGGTCAGACCCGCATCCAGATCGCCCTGGGCCACATCGGTCACATCGCTCAGGCTCAGGGTGGCGGTCTCGCCCTCCTCGATCGTGTCGCCGCTGGCAGCGGTCACGGTGGCACTGCCCGTCGGGGCGACATTGGCCACGACCAGCAGGCCCTCGGCGGAAACCTCGGTGCCGTTCTCGTAGCTGCCGGTCAGGCGCAGGCCGTAGCTGCCGTCATCCGTCAGCCCCATCGCCTGCAGCGCGGCCCAGTCGAGCACCAGGCTGCCGCTCGCCGGGATCGCAATCGGGGCCTCGTCATACTGGCCGTTGCCATCGACATCGATCACCAGCGACAGGCTGGCGGGATCTATGGCCCCCAGGGTCGCAACCCCGATCTCGACCTGGCCGCCCTCGTCCATCGTCAGGCTGGTGACAGCGCCGCTGCCCGACGCCGTACCGCCCGAGGCATCGGTCAGGGCAACCGCATCCGCGGGCACCTCGACCAGAACCTCGACCGTGGTCGAGGCGCTCACGCCTTCCTCGTCGGTGGCGGTGATCGTCACCGTGTAGGTCTGCGGCTGGTCATAGGCATGATCCGCGCCCGTGGTACCCGCACCGAAGCTTTCCGGCGTGCTGCCGTCGCCCCAGTCGACGACCCATTCGACCACGCTGTCATCGCCCGGATCGCTGGCCGCAAAGGCCAGTTCAAGCGCGCTGCCCACCGACAGCGTGCTGGTGGCAGCGCTGCCCGAAACCACCGGCGCCGTATCCGTCACCGTCAGCTCGGCCGTGCCGTAGCTGGTGCCGTAGTCGTTCGTCAGGCGGATGCCGATCGTGTAGCTGCCATCGTCGACAATGCCCTGATCCTTCAGCGCCTGCCAGTCTTCCAGCCGGATCTGGTACTGATCGTAATAGACGGTGGCCCCGTCTTCCTCGACCGCGACCTGGCCGACATAGACCGCCGTCAGATCGTCATAAAGCCCGTCCAGGCCCATCTCGATCTCGGGGGCGGTGGTCAGGCCGCTGCCATTGGGCTGCACGAGGAAGCTGATCACCGCGCCCTCGCCCTCTGCGATGACGGTGACGCCCGCGCCGCCGAATTCCGGCGCCGCGACCTGCACCACCTCCTCGAAGCCGGTCAGGGCCACCACGCCCGACCCCTCGGTCGTCAGCGTGCCCGAGGCCGGGGTGCCGGTATCCTCGATCAGCGCATCGCCGGGATCGTATTTCAGCACGTCCCCGGGTGCCTCGGTCGGGGTTCCGCCCTGCAGATCCACAAGGGCGACATCCTCGGGCACCGCCGCGGCAGAGATCTCGACCACATCGGCACCTTCGCCGCTGTCGGCCTCGATCACCTGGCCCGCGCCAAGTGCGGCGAAACGGATCGTGTCGGTGCCTTCACCGGTCGTCAGATCCAGCGCACCGCCCTCTCGGGTGCTTTGAACCAGAACGCTGTCGTCGCCTTCGCCGGTGGCCACGGTGGTCGTGCCCGCGGCCCCATCGACCATGTCGAAGACCGAAACCGTGTCATTGCCCGCGCCGCTGTCGATGGAGACATCGCTCACACCGCTGCCGGGGCGTTCGGTCAGGGTGACGGCATCATCGCCCGCACCGGTGCTCACCCCCAGCGCCGCCATATTCGCAAAGCTCACGCTCGCCCTGACCGCGGTCACGGTGGTTTCGTCCAGGGTGAAGGTCGCGATACCGCCCTCGGCAGTCACGCCGCTGCCCGCACTGGCCACCCAGAGGGTCGCCGTGCCATCGGTGCTGCGCCCGGTCTGCAGCATCACCGGCGTGTCGAGCCCCTCGGTCCCGCCGGTCGCATCGCGCAGGACCTGCACGAAGACCATGCCCCCGGTCACCTCGCCCGCCGAATCCAGCCGGCGCTGGAACACCGCAATCGCATCGCTGTCGCTGCCCGCGACGATGACATAGCTGCCATCCGGGCTCAGCGCGATGTCGCTGGGCGTGTTCAGACCGCGCACGCCGTCGGTGCCGTTGCTGGCCTCTTCGATCAGCACCAGGCCGTCGCCGCTGATCTCGTAACTGCTGAGGGAATCGCGGCTGGCCGAAGCGACATAGACATAGCCGTCGCGGTCCATGGCGACGGCCACGGCGCCGGAAAGCTCGGCAATATCGGCCACTGCGGCAGAGGCGATGCCCGTCAGGCTGGTCGCATCCAGAACCACCAGGCCAGCGGCCCCGGTGACCGCGATGCGGCTGCCGTCCTGAGAAAGGGCCATATCGGTGATCCCGCCCGCCAGCACTGCCTGCTGCGCGGTGTCGAGCGTGGCGCCCGTCAGGCTCGCCGCGCTGCCGTCGGTTGCATAATCGGCGGCAAAGCCGACCGCCAGAACGCCATCCGCCCCGGCCAGGTACAGCGTCTGACCGTCTTCGGACACCGCCAGCCCGTCAGCGAACACCCCGCCCAGATCGGCCGCGCTCAGGTCCAGATCGCTGCGCGCCGTCAGCTCGCCCGTGGCGCCGACCTCGTAGACCTCAAGACCGCTCTCGCCCAGGGCGACGACAACGCCGTTGTCACCGACACCCGACAGGTAGGCGATCTGCGTCGCGTCGCTCAGCCCGTCGGTATCGAAGCCCGAGCGCAGCAGCTGGCGCTGGCTGCCGTCCTCGTTGACCACGACGATCGCGCCGGTCGTGGTATCAAGCCCGTAGGTGATCCCGCTGTCGGGATTGACGGTGATCGCATCGACCCCGGCCAGGGTGCTGCTGGCCACCTCGCGTTCGGGCAACTGCACGTTGAGGGTGATCTTGTCCCCGGCCACCGCCAGGGTGCCCGCCTTGTCGCCGGCGCTGCCGGTATAGATGACCTCGCCGGTGCGCGATCCGCTATCGCTGTCGCTGTCGCCAAAGAAGGACACCGCGACTTCCAGCGCGCTGTAGCTGTCGGGAACCAGCGTGACCCAGATCTGCCCGGCGCCCAGTTGCTCCATGTCGCTGTCGCCCGCTGTCATCGCCAGCAGATCGTCGAGCGAGACGGAGCCGTCGGCCAGGGCGATCTCGGGATTGGAAAGCGCCACGTTCGAGACGTTGATCACCAGAACCGCGTCATAGCCCTCGTAATCATCCGTCGACAGGGTGCCGTCGATCAGCTCGACCGGGACCTCGTCCATGCGGATGACGACCGCCAGGGTGGTGTAGTCGATCTCGATGTCATAGGCCTCGACCAGTTCGGCATAGGTCAGATCGGCCAGGATCCCGGCCACATCCGCGCCGCCGTCCAGCCCCGCGATCAGCGGCGTGCTTTCGGCGCCCGCCTCGCCCTGGACGAAGTCGTTGACGTTCTCTTCGCCGTCCAGCTGGGCATCATAGACCTCGGTCGTGCCATCGACCCCCGCCAGGCTGCTGGTCGAGGTATCGACCGTGGCCCCGTTGAAGGAGATGTCGCTGCCCACCAGGACAAGCCGGCCATCGGCGCCATCGGCACCGTCATCGGCCGTCGCGTTCTGGTTGCCGCCATCAGCGCCTTCGCCGCCCGAAGCGTCGACCTCGGTGCCCGAGTAGCTTTCGATGACCGAGCCGCTCAGGATCACGGTGCCCCCGGCCCCGCCGCCGCCGCCGCCACCGTCGCCGCCATCGCCACCGGCACCTCTGGCGCCGCCATCACCGCCGTCGCCGCCATTGCCGCCCGCGCCGGAATGCAGGATGCCCTGGGTGCCGCGACCGCCGCCAAAGGCGCCATCGTCGCCGTCTTCGCCGCCGGCGGTGGAATCGCCATCCGCGCCCGCCTGGGCGCCGTTCTCGGTGCCCGCCGCGTCGGCATCGCCGCCGCTGACGTCGAAATCCGTGCCGTAAAGGGTCAGGCGCCCCTGGGCCACGATGGCAAAGGCACCGCCGCCATCGCCGCCGTCGCCACCATCGCCGCCGTCACCGCCGTTGCCTCCCTGGGCGCCGTCGCCGCCATCGCCGCCTTCACCGCCGGTCCCGCCTTCGTCGCCGACACGGCCACCGCCGCCGCCACCGGCACCGCCGCCGCCGCCACCGGCACCGCCGCCACCACCGCCGCCCTGTCCCCCGGCGGAACCGCCTGCACCGCCGCCACCGGCGACCAGCTCGATCCCGCTGCCGTCATTGCTGCCACCCGCGCCGCCGGTGCCGTCTTCACCATCGCCACCGGGCTTGCCTTCCTCACCGGGATCCGCATCCGACGCGCTTTCGCCGGAATGACCGCCCTCGCTGCCGCCCGAGCCGCCTTCCGAACCGGCCCCGCCAGTGACGCCGCCGTCGCCACCGTCGCCGCCATCGCCGCCCGCAACGGCCACGCCGCCCGTACCGCCCGCGCCGATGCCGTCCGTGCCAGCCGTCCCGGCACCGCCCGCAGATCCGGCAAGGCCGTCGCTGCCCGCACCGCCGGTTTTGCCATCGTCGCCCCGGTCCCCGGACGAGGGATTGAAGCCCTTCTCGCCCGGCTCGCCCCGGTTGCCGCCGGTGCCGCCTTCGCCGAAGGCACCGCCAGAACCGGTGACAATTTCCTCGTCGGTTTCAGGATCGGTGCTGATGAGGACGTCAGTGCCCCCGACGCCCCCGGTGCCGCCTTCGCCCGCCCCGCCATAGACCGCATCCGCGTCCGCATCCTCGGTGTTCGGCGTCGCCTCGAACGAAACATTGGCGCCAAGGGTGATGTCGTTGGTGACGTTGAGCGTGGCGCCATTGCTGCCCTCGAAGACAACCGTGATGTCGTCGCTCTCCAGGGTGCCCAGCACCAGGTCACCGTCATAGGTCCAGGTGGAGACCCCATCGACCTGCGTCGCAGTGCCGAAGCTGGTCAGCACCGCGCTGTCCTCGATCCCGTCGCGCAGCCCGGTCAGGGTGAAGGCGCTGCCGTCATCGGCGTCGAAGGTCACCTCTCCGGTGTCGGTGTCGAAGGTGATCGTGCCCTGGCCGTGAATCTCGAGCGTATCGACATAGCCGCCATCGGCCTCGCCGCTGCCCGTCAGCCCCTCGATCGCCTCGACCTCGATATTGTCGATGCTGCCGCCCTTGGCGTCGACGATCAGCGCCGTCAGCCCGGTAAAGCTCGCGTCGATCGCATCGAGAGAGGTGAAGGTCTGCGACTGGCCGTTGACCCAGACCGCCGTGATCTCGACCCCGTCGCCGCCGGTGATATCCAGGCCGTAAAGCGCAAAGGCATCGCCGCTGGACGAGGTGATGACCGCCTTCTGATCGCTGGCCAGTGCCAGCGAGAGGCTGGGGTCGCTCGCCACCGACATCGCCTGCGCCCCGGCATCGACGATGGTCGCGTCGTTCCCGGCCGAGGCATCGGTCACGAAAACGTCGAACCCTTCCTCGCTGTAAAGCGTGCTGCCCTCGACCAGGCCGGAGAAATCAATCGCCGTGCCGTAATTGGTATAGGTCTGGTCATCCTCGTAGCTGGCGACCTCGATCCCGGATGCCAGGGTGACATTGTTGCCGGTGATATTGGCCGTGACATCCGCCGTGGTGGTGGTGACCACATCCAGCGTATCGCTGCCCGCGGCCGACCCCGTAAGGGAGATCTCTCCGGCACCGTCGGTCTGCAGGATCTGATGCGCCTCCGCCTCGTTCTCGCGCCGGGCGGTCAGCAGGACACCGTCGGTCAGCACCCAGTTGATCGGCTGGCCGGTCCCGCCCGAGGCATCGATGCTCAGCAGTTCGGTGGTCAGCGACAGCAGGGTGTAATCCTGCTCCGCCAGATCGCCGGTCACCGGCACGACGACCTCATCCTCGCCGGTGCCGCCGCGGATCGCGGTGGCGGCGTTGGTGCTGACACTGTCCACGGTGACCAGGTCATTGCCCGCGCCGGTGTCGATGCTCAGCGCCATGGCGGCAAAGCTGTCCAGGCCCGTGGCCTGGGCATTCAGCGCCAGGGTATCGTTATGGCTGCCCAGCAACAGCTCGAACCCGGCCAGGTCGCTGAAGCTGACCGTGCCGAAGCTGATGAAATCCGTTTGAGCAATCGTGACGCTGCCACTGGCCTCGCCGGTGCCGGTGACCTCGGCCGCCATCTGGGCGCTTTCCTCCGACAGGTCGATGCGCAGCAGATCGGCCCCGCCGCCGGTACCGTCACCACTGACGATGACACCCGCCGTCTGGCCGGTGATCACCGCCGTGTCGTTGCCCGCGCCAAGATCGAGGTCGATCAGCGCATCGCCGCCCTCGATCGTCACCGTGTCGTCGCCACCGTTCAGATCGATGTCCAGCGCCGTCGGGGTGCCCCGCACCACGAGCGTATCCGCCGCATCCGACAGCGACAGGGCCACCGACTCGACCCCGTCGAAGACAGCCCGCGCCGGATCGCCGCTCAGCACGCCGGTCTCACCCTCGGCATCAATCACCAGGTTCGCCGCCACGGTGGGCGCCGCCTCCAGCCGGTCCTGGCCGGTACCGCCCATGATCGTCAGCGCGCCCTCGATCTGCGACAGATCCGGGCCCAGGCTGACCGTGTCGTCGCCCGCCCCCAGGTCAATCACCGTCTCCGCATCGGTCGCCCCGACGCGGAAGTCGTCATCGCCTGCGCCCAGCAAGATCGTCAGGTCCTCGATCCCGGTCATCCGCAGCCCGGCAGCGGCACTGGTGCCGCCCGCGCCGTCGTCACCCATGCCAAGGCCGCTCAGCCCGATGACACCGGCAAACGACTCCATCGCGCCGCTGCTGCCGATATCGGCACTGTCGTCGACCAGCACCGTATCCGTCCCGGCATCGCCGTCCAGCGTCACCCGGCCTGCCAGCGCGGCAAGCGTGCCCGTGTCGCCCAGGGTCACGGTATTCTCGCCCCCGCCCAGCACGATGCCGGTCAGCGTATCTGCGGCGCTGCCGGTGACGGCGACGGTGTCGTCGCCATCGCCCAGCACCAGCGTCACGGCCTGAAGGCCGCTGTAGGTGACCTGGCCGGGCAGCAGGCTGCCGGTCAGCTGGCCCGCGGCAAGGCTCACCCCGGCGTCCTGGCCAAGCCCGGAGCTATCAAGCAGCAGCTGATCGTCGCCGCCCGCGCCGGTCACCTGCAGGCTGCCGGTCACGTCCATCAGCGTGCCGCCCGTGGCGCCCGCCGCCGTGGCGGTCGAACCGATCAGGACCTGATCCTCGCCGCCTTCGCCCAGGTCGATGACCGTGGCATCGGTGACCTCGCGCAGGGCAACGATATCGGCCCCCGCCCCACCGCTGATCGTGATGGTGCTGCCACGCAGGCTGCCCAGCAGCTCGATCGTCGAAGTGCCCGCGCCGTCGTCCTCGGTCCGCCCCGCGCTCAGCGTCACGCCCGCCGCACCCTGGATCAGCGATCCGGCCTCGGCCAGCAGATCATCAAAGGCGATCAGCGTGACCTGCCCCTGAACCGCGCGCACCAGGCTGTCCGCGCCCAGCGCAAGATCGTCGTCGAATTCGCCGCTGGTCTCGCTCGCGGCGGTGATCAGGATGTCGCCGGTATCGGATTGCACCGTGCCCAGGCCAAGCCCGCCACCCAGATCCGTCACCGCGATGTCGCCATGGGCCTGCACGTCCAGCGTGCCGGTCCCGGTCTGGATCTCCAGCGCATCCGCCGCCGTGCCGACAGACCCGCCCGCCGCGCTCAGCGTCACATGGGCCGCCGCAATATCGAGCGTGGTTGCCCCCTCGTCCTGCAGCGCATCGCCGTCGCCGATCGCGCCCCAGGCGGCAATCGCCACCGTGGCATCGCTGCCCGCGGCCTCGATCAGGCCAAGCGCGACATCGTCGGCCTCCGCAATGCGGATGTCGCCGCTCTCGGCGCTGGCCGAAAGCAGGCCGGTGCTGACCTGCAGCGCATTGCCCGCCTCGCCGATCGCGCCCCCGGCGTTCAGCACCAGGGTCGGAACGTCGAGCAGACCACCGGATTTCTGCCGGATCGAACCTTCGCTGGCCAGCGTTGCGGTGCCCAGCTTGGCATGCACCTGGCCCGCGATCACAATATCCCCGACCGAGGTGACGCTCAGCGTGGTCTCGTTGTCCTCGGTGCCGGGCTCGGCATGCCAGCCGCTGGTGTCGCCCGCGGTCGTGCGGACATTGGCGGTAAGCGCGGTCGCGTCATTGACGGCCTCGATCACGCTCAGCTGCACGGCCTCGGCGCGTTCGTTGACGATGGTCACCTTGTCGAAGGCCGTCGCGAAGGTGATCGTCGCATCGCCCTTCAGCACCGCATTCGACCCGGTCTCGTCCAACAGGCTGGCGGCAACGATGAAATCGACCGACCCCGCCTTGCTGGTGTCGTTGACGATGTCGCTGATCACCCAGACTCCATCCTGCAGCGTGGCGCTCAGCCCGCCCGTCGCCTCGACATCGCCGTTCTCCCGGATGGTGACAACCGGGCTTTCCGGCCCCAGCAGCAGCACCGAACCATCGAACGAGATCGTCCGCACGTAGCTGAAGTCCTTGTCTTTGTTGAAGTCCTCACGGTCGGTAAACACCACGTTGCCGCTGGTCTTGGACTGCGAAATCATCCTCGGATCGCTCGGCGCATAGGCCTCGACGTCAAGGTCGCGGGTCTTGATCAGAACCGCCGATCCGGCCACCACATCGACCGTCATCACCAGATCGTAATCGCTCGAAACGCTCGAGACGACGTCGACCAGCTGGTGACGTTCGATCTCGGCCCGGGCGCGGGTGTCGACCTCCTCCGAACGGGCCGACAGGACCACGGCGGTCTCCCCCTGGATGAGGACCTCACCGGACAGGGTCAGCGCAACGGCATTGGTGATGTCCGTCGTCGCATCGGCGCTGGAGCCCGCAAGGACGCCGCCGATCGTCGCGGAAGCCCGCGAATCCGCGGCCAGCTTCGCCTGCAGCGCCTGCAGGGTGACGCTGTCGCCCGCGGTGATCACGCTGCCGTCCAGCACCTCGACCTCGGTGGTCTGGTCCAGGTCGGTGGTGGCAAAGAGATTGGCCCCGGCCCCGAAGGCCCCGCCCTTGCTATGCGCGAAGGTTTCGACTTCGACATCGGATTTCGCCCGCACCACGACGCTGCCCGCGGCGCTGATCTGCGTGCCGCGGCCCAGCAGCACCTTCACCACGTCGGTCACATCCGCATCGGCGTTGGCGCGCAGATATTGCACCACGGCGGAATAGCCCTGCCCCTCGGCCTCGACATCGGCGGTGGTCTTGCCATTGGCCAGGACCGAGACCGAGCCGCGCTCTGCCAGCAGGCTGACCCCGGTGCTGTCGTCATCCTCGCTGCCGATGGTGACCAGGGTGTTGTTCGTCAGGTCGATCCGCGCGATGTGAATGCCGAAATCGGCCACCAGGCCGAATTCGCCGGTGCTGGTGGCGGGCACGCCCTCGACCGTCAGGTCGATGTCGCTGTCGGCCAGCAGGCGCAGCGCCGCTTCGGCCCCGTCGTCGCCCGTGGCCTTCAGGATCGCGCCGTCGCCGATGGTGACATGGGCGCCGCTCTCGACCGTGCCTTCGACCGAAACGCCGGTGCCGTTCAGCACCCCGTAAGAGGCCGGGTAGGCCGCGATATGGGCGGTGATGTCGTTTTCGGCCAGCAGCGCGACACTGGCGCCGGTCAGCCGGGTGTTGCGCCCGCTGCGCACACCCGCCTGGCCGGAAATATCCAGCGATCCGGTGACCATGCCGATGGCGACCACCGCCAGGGAGGCATTGGCGATGCGCACGGTCACATCGGTTTCGCTATGGGCCCGGGCCAGGATCGCCCCGCCCGCCTCGACAACCGCCTCATCGCCGAACAGCACGGTGGTATCGCCACCGACCGTCACCTTCCCCAACCCGGCCGAACCGCCGCCCAGGCCGACAGCCAGGGCAAAGGTCATCGGCTGGGTCCCGCCAGAGGGGGAATCCACCGTCAGATCGCGTTCGGCCAGGACGGTCACGTCGCCTTGGGCAAAGACGCTGGACCCGGCGGCAATGGCCGCCAGGGTGGTCACATCCAGATCAGCCTTGACCACGGCCGCGCCGACCGCAACGCTGCCGCCCGCGCCTGTGCCGACCCGCAGACCGTAATCCAGCGTGCTGTCCGCCTCGACCGTGACATCGACATAGCCGGTGACCGAGGTCTCCCGACCGGCAGCGGGATCGCCGCCTTCGGTGTCGGGCGTGCCGCCCAGAATGGCCTCGACCTGGGTGGTGTCGTTCACCAGCGTTGCGACCTGGGCCAGGGTGGTGGCACCGACGGAGCCGGCAATCGCGGTGCTGGTATAGCTGGCGTCGTAAACGGCCCGGATGGCCAGATCGCCGGTGCCGTCGCCGATCAGCGTGACGCCGGTCTCGACATAGGCGGCCACGTCCACATCGACGTTCAGGATCCCGATGCCGATCCCCGCCGAAACGGCAGCGCCCGAAAAGGCGCCGGTGGCGTTGTAATGGGTGACCTGCTGCCCGGCCAGAACGCTCAGGTTGGGCGAAGTGACGGTGGCGCCCTCGCCGATCAGCGCATGGGTGCCCGATTGCGTCCCGGTGGTCGCGTTCAGCCGCCCGGTCAGCTCGTTCTCCGAAGTGCTGGCGGCCATGACGGCCTGGGCGCTGGCGACGTAATCGGCAGCGCTGCTCAGCAGGGCGTGACTGCTGCCGGTGGCCCCGCTCGTGTCGATGTCGATGCCCTGCCCCGCCAGGGCCTCCTCATGGCTTTCGGCCAGCCGGATCACACCGTTGTCGGCATCCTCGACGATGACGTAATAGGTCGCCCCGTCCACCAGCCCGCCGATGGCGCTGCCATCCCCCGCGCTGTAGGTGACGGTATCGCCGGTCAGCAGCGTGCTGTCGCCGCCCAGGGTGAAGGTATCGGCGGCGCCGTCCACCACGGCGCTGTCCTGCGCGTCGAAGGTGGCAAGGGACTCGGTGCTCGTGGCCTCGCCCATCATCCCGGCCAGCTGGCTGTCCACCAGATCCTCGACGCTCTTGCCGTCAAGCTCGGTCGCGTTATCGCTGCCGCCATCGGTCGTGTAGAGCGCGGAATAGTCATCGCCCAGCGAATAGACCATGATCGCGCCGGAAATGGCGCCGACGCCCCCCGAAAGGCCCAGGGTATTGCTGTTGGTCTGCCAGTCGCTGCTGGCCTCGACCACGGTCTTGTCGCCCGCATCGACCTGGGTGCCGGGGCCGCCGATCAGGGCCGAGGTGTCATTGCGCACCACGCCGATGTCGACCGAAGCGCCAACCCCGACGGCCCCGCCGCCCAGCGCACCGGCATAGGAATCGATCTCGACCGTGTTGCGCGCCAGAACGGCGACATCCACGCCCGCCGCAGGGCTGCTGGCCTGGTTGACCTGGGCACCGCTGTCGATGGCCGCCCGCGTGGTGCTGTCGATCACCGCCGCGTTGACCGACCCGGCGATCCCGGCCCAGTACCCGCCCGCCGCCGAAGCGCTGATCGAGGTCAGTTCCTCGCTGCTGGTGGCGCGCACGACCACGCCGTCATAGCTGTCGGCGGTGCTGGCCTCCTCGCCCACGGCAATGCTGCCGCTGCCACCGTTCAGCGCATCGACGCTGGCGCCGTTGTCGATCCGGGCATCGGTCTCCTTGGTGAGATAGATCAGCGACAGGGCGCCCGCCCCGGCGCCTTCGCCAAGGCCAAGCGCACCACCGCCCGAAACCGCCCAGATCCGGGTGCTGTCCTCGGCATCGACCAGCACGTCATCGCCCGCGGTCACTTCGACATTGCCGGTGATCAGGGCGCTGGTCGTGGTGTCCATCACCAGGGCCGCAGCCGATCCGACAAAGGCAAAGGCATCCGCCCCGGCAAGCCCGATCGAAACGGCCGTCATGCTGGCCTCGGCATCGGCGCTGACGCGCACGTCGCCCGCCGCCTCAACCACGGTCTGCTCCGCGCTGCTGCTGCCCTCGATCGTGGCCAGGGTTTCGCCGTTCAGCACCGGCACGGCCACCGAAGGCGTGCCCGCCGTGGTGCCACTGATCGCCGCACCGACCGAAACCGCGACCACGCGGTAATCGCGCAGCGCCGCAATGGTCACATCCTGCGCCGCCGAAGCCCCGAGCGTATTGCCCAGGCTGTCTTCGCCGGTCAGCGTGTTGATCCTTGCCCCGGCGCCGATGGTGGCGCTTGTGTTGATCTCATGCACCGCGATCGAGCCCGAGACCGCGATGCCCGTGGTCATCCCGCCGGTGCCCTGCACGCCGATCACCGCCAGGTCCGAATCCGCGACCGCGGTGACGATCACGCCGCTCTGCCCCGCGCGCTCGGCCGACTTGGCCGTATCGGCCAGCATCGCATCCGAATCCACGTAGTCGCTGCCCAGGTCGACCGAGCCAGAGGTATCCATCGCCTCGAAGACATGGAACTGCGCCGCATCAGCCGCGCCTTCGCTCAGGTCGATCAGGTTGGTGCCCGCCTGGGCATCCTCCGCGGTCTCGGCCAGCATGAAGCTGTTTTCGCCGGTGACGACCACGTAATAGCTCTTGCCGCTCTGCAGCCCGCCAAGCGCAACACCCTGGGCGAGGTAGATCACCTCCTGCCCGGTGACAAAGCCATGCGCCGCATCGGAGGTCAGCACATCGCTGTCGTAGTCGACATCGCTGCCCAGCAGCTCGGCTGTGCTGCCTTCGGTGGCAACCTCGACCTGGCGCAGCACGCCCGCGGCGCTTTCCGGGCTCAGCACGGTGCCGGTCGCGGCATCCAGCAGGCGGATATGATCGGCGTCGATGCGCTGCACGATATAGACGGTGCCGTCGTTCAGCCCGCCTGCGGTGGTGGCGTCGAAGACCACCTGGTCACCGCTGACCAGCCCGTGCCCGGCGATCTCGATGCTGCTGCCGCCGTCGGTGGCGGCGTCAAAGCTCAGCCCGTCAGAGGCGACCACCGCACCGGTATAGGCGAAAGTCTCGTCGCCCAGCGCCAGGGCGGTGACCTCGGCGCCCCCGGCAATGGTGGAATGGGTGTCCTGGCTCAGCGTGCCCACGGCCATGCTGATCCCGAACCCGACCGAGCCATCGGCCCAGGTGAAGCTGCCCGCGCCCAGCCCGGCATCCAGCACGTCATGGGCCGAAACCAGCACATTGTTCCAGGCCAGCACCCGGGCGCCCGAGTCGATGGTGGCCGATGTATCCAGGTCCAGGACCGAAACCGTTGCGCTGGCGGCGACCCCGGCACCGCCCGTTGCCGTCGCGGTGGCCGACACGCTGACCAGGTCTTCCTGGGCCTCGGCCGCGACGACGACATCGTCCTGTGCCACGATATCGGTGCCCGCCCCGAGCGAGGCGCGGCTGCGCCGGTTGACCACGCTGGTGTCCGAGCCCAGGCCGAACCCGCTCTGGCTACTGCCGGTCAGGTTGCCCGCGACCCCCGTCAGCAGCAGCATCGAACTGACCAGAACCACCACATCGCCCAGGCTCTCGATCTCTCCGCCGTCGCCGGCGGTGGCGCCGTCTTCCAGCGCCTCGACATAGGCGCGGGTGTCATCGGTGATCACGTTGATCGTCAGCGACCCCGACAGCGCATTGGCATTGTTGGAGACCGCGCCGCCGATGGCGACATTGATCAGCGACAGGTCCGAAACCGCCTCGATCACCACGCCCTCGTAATCCGTGCCCTGCGCATCCGTGTAGCCAGAACCGTCCAGCCCGCCGCTGCGCGCGCTCAGGCTGGCGGCGGCATCCACATAGGCGCGGGTGTCGTTGTTGACCGTCAGCAGGCTGATCGAGGCGCCAACGGTGGTCTTGTTGCCCCAGGCAACCTCGCCCGCGATGCTCAGCACGCCCTGTTCGTTGCGCGCCAGGACAAGGATGTCGCCGGTGGCATCCACATCGGCATCGCCGTCGATCCGCGCCACGACGTCATTGTCGATCACCGTCACCACGACCGACCCCGCCCCGGCAAAGGTGGTGCGGGCATTGCTCACGATGCCGACGCCCAGGGTCAGCGCATAGACCTCTCCGGTCTCGACGGCCCGCACCAGCACATCCTGCGCCGCCTGCCCGCTGTCCCCCGCGCTCACGCTGGCATCGACGATGCTCGCGTCCAGCTCATTGGCGATGTAGTTGGCGGCGATGGCCGCCCCCAGGGCGCTCGACCCATAGGCCGCCCCGGCGGTCAGGGCGGCGATGGTCGTGTCGTCCAGCGCCTCGACGCTGACCGCACCATCGGCGATCGCCTCGGTATCCGCGCCGCGGATCGTCGCACGGACCTCCTGCTTGACGCCGTTGATCTGCACCGCCGCCGCGATGGCGGCCTTGTCCTGCCCCGAGAAGCTGACCGCGCCGCTCACCGCCGCCGCGGTGATCTTGCTGTCGAGCACATCGTTGCCCGCCGTGGAATTCGCCCGCACCGCGATGCTGCCCGCGGCCCGGACCTGGGCGTTCTCGATCACCGCCTCGACCACGTTGCTGACCTGGTTCCAGGCCAGCCCGGCCCCGAAAGCACTGACATTCCCGGAAACCGAGACCGCGCCCGCCACCGCCAGGATCGCGGATTCATCCTGGGCCAGGACCGACACGTCGCCCCCCGCCGTCACGGCACTGCCGCTGATCTCGGCCCGCACCGCCTGATCCGCGCCGTCGCGCCCGTCGATGAAATAGCTCGGGTCGACCGAGATCATGTTCACCGCCACCGTCAGCGCCCCGGCCGAGCCGAAATCGGCAAGCGACCCGGTCCCCCGCGTCGGCTGCAGCGCCGCCGAGACCGAGATCGCCGTCAAATGGGTGTCGTTCAGCGCCTCGACAGCGACATCGCCGCTTTCCAGCACCACCACGCTGTCCAGGATGCCCGCATGGACCTGGCTGACCACCTGGTTGAAGGTCAGCGAGGCGCCATAGGCGGCGCTGCCGCCGCTGACGATGGCATCGGTGGTGGCGATCAGCTCGGCCCGGTTGCTGGCCAGGACCGAAAGATCGCCCTCCCCGGTCAGGGTCACGCCACTCAGAAGTGCCGTCACCTCGTCATCAATGCGGTTGATCGCGATCGAACCGCCATACCCCTTGCCGTTGTTGGCGCTGTCATAGGCCAGGGCGGCGGCCACGGCGATCACCTGCCCGGTACGCTTGGCCTCGATCAGGTAATCCACCCCCTCGGCATCCGCTGCCGTCCCGGTGATCGTCGCACCACTGACAGAGGCCACCGTGTCATGGCTGACATTGTTGACAGCAAAGGCCACCCCCGTCGCGCGCGAACGCTGGGTGTCGGCCTTGTTGCTGCGCACCGAGATCACGGCGCCGCCGGTGACCGCCAGCAGATCCGTCGCCGTCGTGGCCGTCACGCTCAGCTCGCCCAGGTCAAACTCGCCCTCGTCGGCGATATAGGCCAGGGTATTGCCCGTCTCGATGTTGAGCGAGATGGAGCCCGCCACGCCATAGGTGCCGCCGACATCGCCCGCCAGGTCCTGAACGGCGCCGAAATCAAGGCCATCGGCCAGTTCTGCGGGCGCGCTCATCGCCGAGCTGCCGGTCTTCTGGCCGGTCCCGGCCACGGTGACCGAATAGGTGTTCCCCCGCGTCTCGGCATTGACGCTCAGCCCGGCGACATCGAAATCGCTGCTGCCAGAGGCATCGGGCAGGTTCCCCGACCCGTCGTCATAGGGGGTGCCCACATAGGCCACCACGTCACGGTCAAGCTGCACATAGGCCATCGAGCCATTGGCGCCGTTGTTGGCGGTTCCGAAGGAGAGGGTCCCGGCGATCAGGATGTTGATGACATCGCTCACCGCCTCGACCTCGACCGTGCCGCCGCTGATCGTGCTGCCCGCATCGATACCGGCGATCGCGTCACTCAGGTGGACATAGGTCAGCACCGACCCGTTCAGGCTGGTGCCAACACCGCTTGTCGACGCGACCGAGGTATCCTTGCTGGCCGATTCCGCGAAGGCGAAGTTCAGGACGTCTTCCTCAGCGTTGACCCGCAACGACCCGGAAGAGCCCAGCGCGACCGCAGCGCCGCTTTCCAGCACGGCAACGGTGGAATTCTTGATCACCTCGGCCAGGGCCGCAAAGCCCAGGGAATCGGAATCCGATGTGCCATAGGGCAGGATGGACGAGCCCGTTAGAATCCCGGAAATAAGCTTGCCCTTGAAGTTGACATCGGCCAGCCGCCCCTCGTGCAGACTGAAAAAGCCGGTGCCGGACAGCGACAGCAGCGTCATGTCGGTCTCGGCGCTCAGCAGAACCGAGGATCCCGCGTCGGGCGCCCGGTTCTGGTTGATCCGCGCACCCGAGGCGATCGTCGCCTTGGTGGTATTGTCGTAATAGGAAATCAGCACATTGACCGCGGTCGTGTCGCCCGAGGATTGCGAGGCCGAGGCCTGGGTCTGCACCCAGTTGTTGAACATGCTCGCACTGATGCCGAAGGTACCGTCCAGCATGAAGCGCAGGGCGGTGACCCCGTCGCTGGCCAGTCGGTCGGGGAAGCCGGTGATCAGGTCGTAGAGGGTCATCAGCAGCGGGTATTCGGTCAGCGCGGTGACCTTGACCGTTCCGGCGGCGTCGATATCGGCATTGCCCGCGATGGTGGCCCGCGTGTCGTTGTATATCAGCGCCATCGAAAGCGACCCGGCGGTGGCCGAAGCAGAGCCCCCCGTATCCGCCTGGGCGCCATAGCTCATGATGTAGTTGATCTGGCTCTCGCTCTGCGTGGCCGAAACGACGACATCGTCATCGCTGGTGATGCTGGCGCGGTCGGTCAGGCTGGCATCGGCGCCGACGCTGGCCGTGACGGTATGGTCGGCATAGTTGACCCCGACCCCCCCGGCGTAGGAATCCGATTGCTTGAATTCCTCGGCGACCGGGGTCAGCGAGGTGACTCCGGCGAGAATCCCGTAGACCCCGGCGGCGGTCACGTCGGAATAGGCAAAGATATCCTTCACCCGCGAGATGTCGAAGCTGCTGCCGACCTCGGGCAGCGCCACGACAGAGTTGGAGGAGCTCAGGTTGGCGGTGATCCCGACACCGTTGACCAGCACGGTCGGCACGAACAGATGCACCTCGGTTTCGGTGCCCTCGGTCTCGGGGGCCTCGATATCGACGGGGGTGGAAAGGGCGATGGCCTCTTCATAGGTCTCGACCAGGCGGATGGTGTAGTCATCCACCACCACCACGTAATAGGCACCGGTGTCTTCCAGCCCGTCGATGGGCTTGTCTTTCTTCTCGACCTCCTTGGTGCCGAGTTCTTTGCCAACGATGGTGAGAACCGGCGCAGTGACCGTCACCTCGGGATCGACCGCGTAGATCACCACATCGCCGGTGCTCAGCCCGTGAGCGCTGTCGAAGGTCAGGCTGCGGGTGGCGGAATCGACGGCGCCGCCCTCCTCGACCGCATTGGGGCTGAACGAGATCACGAAATCCTCGAACAGCCAGCCATGGGTATTGGCGCCATCGGCGGCGGAAATGTCGATGATGTCGCCGACGCTCTGGTTGCCCTCGTCATCGGTGATCAGTTCGCGCAGGCGGAAACTGTCCTCGTCGATCAGCTCGACCACGTAAGAGGTCGAGCGGCTCAGCCCGTTGATCACCAGATCGCCGTCACCGACGGTGGAATAGGTGATCACCTCGCCATCGGCAAAGCCGTGATCGGCCATGCGGATGATATTGCCGGTCTCGCCGTCTTCGGTGACGGTGGTATCGTCCAGCTCGCCCAGCACGATGACCCGCGCCACATCGTCCGACACCCGGGTGAAGGTATGGGTGCCCAGGGCGCCGTCCTGGCTGACCTCGATCAGGTTGCCATCGGCATCCTCAAGCGTGATGAACTCGTCATCCGCGCTTTGCACCCAGTAGGTCTGGCCACTGACCAGCCCGCCGATATCGCCATCACCCGAGCTTTCGTAAAGGATCTCGTCGCCCACCTCGAAGCCGGATTCCACGATCCGGATCGTGTCGGCCTCCGCGTCGATGGCATCCAGCGCCATCTCGGCCGCTTCCATGCTGGTCAGCGTCTGGGTCGAATTCTCGTAGGTCTCGCTGCCATCCAGGTCGAGCGGCGCCACGGTGCTCAGCTGGAAATGATCGTCATCCACCTTGATGACGTAATAGGTCGTGCCATCGACAAGCCCGTCCAGCACGGTGCCCTCGATCGCCTCGTCGCCTGTCTGGATCGCATAGACGATGCCGTCGCCGGTCTCGTAGCCATGATCGGGGACATAGATCGTGTCGGTGGCGAAATCGATCGCCTCGCTGTCCTCGCCATAAACTTCAAGCGCGCCGGTCTGGTCGGACAGGTGGCCATCGGCCACGATGGTGCCGTTGGCCTCGGCGGTGACCTTCGAGATATCGAAACTCAGCGCCGCAGAGATCGACACGCGCCCGTCCTTGTAGATCATCGACACGGCCTTGGAATTTGCCCCCGAACTGCCATTGGCGATCAGGTTGACGTTCCCGCCCGAGATGATCGTCGTGTCGCTGCCCAGCGAGGCCTTCACATCCAGGTCGGTATAGGCGATGGCCAGGGCATAGCTCTGGGCCGCGTCGCCATTGCCCGTCTCGGTCATCAGCGAAAAGATGTTCGAGGTCCGCGACATCGGCTTGGCCGTCGCGCTGCCCTCGGCATCCAGGGTCACGTCGCCCACCGCGTTGATCGTGCTCGTGCCGCTCAGGATCAGGGTCGTACGGGCGGCGGCGCTGGCATAGGCCCCGGCAAACATCGAGCCCGTGGCAATCTTGTCGCCCGACAGGACCGAAGACACCGCCACCGCCGTCACCTTGGCCTCGGTCGTGGCATTGCTCAGCATCTCGACATCGCCGCTGGCGGTGATCGTGCTGTCGTTCATCTCGATCGAGGCCTCGACCGAATGGATCGAGACGGAGGCGTCGAACCCCAGCAAGCTGGTCACCGAGGGGATCGCCTCCAGCAGCGCTTCCAGGTTGCCCATCACCCCGGTCGCGAAATTCTCGACCTCAATGGCGGCGTCCAGATCGTCGACCGTCGCCGTGATCGTGACATCGCCGCCCAGGATCGTCGCCCCTTCAAGCGTGACAGTCGCCTTCAGGAAGGCCAGCTCGGGGATCGGGTTCACCAGGTAGCGGGCCACGTCCAGCATGTAGTCATCGGGAGTGCCGTCGTAGCTTTCGACCGCTGCGGTGATCGTCACCGCCCCGTCGGCGAAATCCTCGGCGCCCCTTGCATCCACCACCGCGCCCAGACCAAGGCTGATGTCCTTGCCGCTCAGCTCCACCGAACCGCCGTCACCGCTCTCTGAACTGGAATCGAGCCCCGCCGTCGCGACGCTCTTCACCGCCACCGAAAGCGAAGAACCCACAGCGTCGGGATCCTCGAAGGTGACCGTGTCACCCACCGCGTAGCCGCTGCCCAGGGCGACCAGCGTCACCTCGGGCACGCCCTCGTCGGATACGGTGACCTTCACCACCATGCCGGTGCCGCTGCCGCTCGTGGCAGTCTGGCTCAGCGTGTAACTCGTGCCCGGGGTCCAGGCGACAAAACCGTCGCCGCCGGCATATTCATAGGTCTCGACCGTGGCACCGATGTCGATCGTCTCGGCAGTGATGCTGATCGCACCGCCATTGGTCACGACCGTCGTGTCGATGGTGACCGTGTCACCGGCGCTGGCATCCTCGTAGAAATAATCCGACAGCTTGTCGCTCGCCCGGGCGCTGTTGCCCTGTCCGTCGATGGTCAGATCGCCGCTGAAATCCGCATCCCAGGAGGTCACCCGCAGCTGATCGTCAGCACCCGTCAGGAGGATCGACAGGCTTTCGGTGGGTGTGTCGAAACTGATGCCGAAGGAACTGCCAGAGGCATCGGCCAGGGTGAACAGCCCCTCGGCAAAGCTCAGTTCGGCATCGGCACCGTCCTGGAGCACGCCGCCGCTCAGATCAATGTTCACCCGGTCCGCGCCCAGCACCGTCTCGGTGCCGGAAAAGCTCACGCTGATCCCGTCGCTCGCTTCGACCGAGGCCACGCTGCCGGCCCCTTCGGCAGCCGTCTTGACGCCCAGCTCGACCTCCGAAACCAGCTCCAGCGTATCGCTGCCGCCGCCGGCCAGATAGGTGATCTTGGGGGTGGTGTAGCCTTCGAAACTGTCCAGATCGAGGCTCAGCACATCATCCTCGGAGGTGCCGGTGATCTGGATTTCCGTCGCGCCGGCCTCCTCGTCGGCCAGTACCACCTCGGTGTCACCGATGATCTCGACCACCTGGATGCGCTGCTGGGATTCGGCGTTTTCCGCGGCCTCGTCCGACAGGTCGAGCATCCGCACCAGCACCTGGTGGCTCGCCCCCGAAAGGTCCATCGCCCCCAGGTCGAAGGCCAGCACATCGGCACTCAGAAGCAGGCGGGGCTCCAACGGCTCGAAATGCAATCCGGGCACACCGGCACGCCTCAGTGTATCCAACGCCATGACGCCTTCCTCCGCTCCGAACGGTTAGGCGAGCTCCGGCTAAATATGCCGGAAAATCTGCCAAAAAACCTGTATACATCTCCAATGGGGACAAAACGAAATCGGACCCCGACTTGTCAATGTCAGAGTGGTATCCCCAAAAATATTTCTCGCTGAGGTAGAATAAAGTGCACTACGGGATCGTAGTTTTCGGGCCAGAATCCCGTAATTCCATTTAATTCCAGTTGCTTGATGCAACCATTCGGATGTGGGCAAAAACTAGGCTCCGAACCCATTGTTTTCGGCCGGACGCAGTGACTCAAGGTTCAATAAACGAGCCGTGACATTTCCGGTCTCTTCTGGATGGGCGACGCGCAATTGGCGCGCTCCGCGTCCTTGTTCCCGAAGCACTACGGCAAGCCGCCCGTCGATGGCCGCCGTCCCCCAGAGGGCGATTATCCGCATCAATTGCAATGAGTTACCCCGCAGGGACGCACCGCTGCGCCGGGCCATCACAATTGCGGGGAACCGTGCCCGGCAGCGCCGCGAAAAGCCCCCGAAACCCGGTGCAATTGCTGGAAGCCATGGCGTGAGAAGGGAATCCCCGCGCAATTGCTGACCGCGCTGGCAGGCAAGAACGACCATGAAGAGACTCATGATGATTTACGCCGCCCATTTGACGCCGCTTCGCACGGCGTCCAGCCCGGGCACGAAACAGGGGCCCCGCCGTCTGACCAGACAGGGCATTGCAAATGCAATATCCCGAAAGGGCGCCCCAAACCCGGCATGAACCCAAAGCTGCAGGCACGCCACGGCAGCAAAGGCCAGGCGATCAAGCTATTCGCCTCGGCGGGGCTACAAACAGGCGGCAGCAAACCAGGGGAACTCCCTGGCAAGACCTTCCGAACTGCGTGGGGCTTTGGCGGAGGAAGTGGTGCCGGTGAAGGGACTCGAACCCCCGACCCCATCATTACGAATGACGTGCTCTACCAGCTGAGCTACACCGGCACTTCCTTCCGAGGCGCGCTGAGCGGGCCTCGTGGGCCGGGGCTATAGCACCCCGACGCCACTTGGAAAAGCGCTAATTGCGCTCCGTTTACCGGCTGCCGCCGATGGGGGCGGACTTCTCCGTCTCCGGCTCCTCCTCGGGGGGCAGGACCTCTGCATCGGGGACCTCGGTGGCGGAGGCTGCAGGCGTCTCCTCCGGTGCATCCTCCGGCGCAACAGGAGCCCCAGACGGAGCTGCAGAAGGCGACACGGGCAGGTTGGAACCGGGCAGATGGCCCGGCGCCTCGTCGACACGGCCCACGATCATCGGCAGCATCTGCTGCGCCATGGGCGTCTGGTATTCGGCCGCCGGGGCGTCCTTCCAGGCCAGGGTGTCGAAGGCACCGCAGTTCTCGCAGACCGGGGTCCATTCGGAATGCACCTGGCCGCAGTTCTCGCAGGTCCATTGCGGCCCGCGCGGGGCGGACACGGCCCGGGTCAGCCAGCCCTTCACGATGGCATCCGACGCGCCCTCGCCCCGCTCCACCGCCGCCATGATGGTCAGCGCGCGGGCATCGGGCTTCGTCGTCGCCAGATCGCCCAGGGCACGCCGCGCCTCGGGGAAATGCTCCGCCGCGATGTTCAGCTCTGCCAGCAGCAGCCGGGTTTCGCGGTTCTCCGGATGGACCCGGGTCAGCACCCGGAACCGCTTCAGCCGCTCCTCCGCGCCCTCGTCGGGCTCGATGGCGGCAAAGGCGGCGGCCAGGTCGGGATGCGGCGACGCCTCCCAGGCCTTCTTCAGCACCCGCACGGCCAGCTTGGGCTTGCCCTGCTCGACATAGGCGCGGGCGGCGAAACAGGCCGCCGGGATCAGGTCGGGCGACAGGCGGTTGGCCTCGATCGCGGCCTCCCGCATCTCGATCGTGCTGTCCTCGGCGATCACCGTCTTGGCCTCGCTCAGCGCCAGCACGGCATCGCGGCGCTTGTGCACGTCGCGCGGCAGGGCGCCATGGCGCAGCTTGGCCTTCAGCGTGCCGCGCGCGCCCTTCCAGTCGGCATTGGCCGCCTGCAGCTTCAGCAGGGTATCCTGCACCTCCACATGCGACGGCTTCAGCGCAAAGGCCTTCTCCGCCAGCTTCATCGCCTTCTCGGTATCGCCCTCGGCCAGCTTCTGCTTCATCAGCCCGCGCACGCCGACGAACCGCGTCCGCTCATCCGTGACCAGCTTCTTGTAGGCCTCCTCGGCGCGCTTCTTGTCGCCACTGACCTCCGCCGCCTGGGCGATGACCAGCGTCGTCAGATCGCGCCGGTCCAGGTATTTCTCCGCCTTCTGGGCCTTCGACATCGCCAGGCGCCCCTCGCCGGAGGCAAGCGCCATCAGGCTGTCGGACAGCGCGTTGAACCCCTTCCGCTCGCGGTTGCGGTCGAAATAGCGGCTCAACGCGGTCTCGTCGCCATTGATGAACTTCAGCAGGGCGATGGTCAGCCCGGCCAGCTTCAGCAGCAGCCAGATCGCCACCACCAGCAGAAGCAACCCGATCACGGCCCGGATGGGGGTCAGGTTGAACTCCGTCGCGCCCATGGCGATGCGCACGCCGCCGTCCAGTTCCAGCAGGTAGGAGGCGCCATAGGTCGCCGCGGCGACCAGCACCACGAAGACGAGGATCTTAATCAGGGACCAGAGCATCGGGTTACCTTCCTCACTTCGTTACATCGGTAGCACTGGCCTGCAGCGCCTCGGCCGCATCCAGCGTATGCGCCCGGGTCCGCGCCGGTTCCAGCCAGCCGTGCATGGCCTCCAGCGCGGGTTCGGGCAGGCCGTCCAGCTCCACCAGGGCGCCGGACAGGTCGCCGTCGTTCAGCTTGCCCTCGGCGCGGGACAGGATCGAATCCGGATCATCCCCCGCCTGCGGGGTCAGCGACCGCGCGCCCAGCTGGTTCTTCAGGAAATCGCCAAAGCTGCCACCCAGGCTGCCGTCGCGCGTCGCGGCCAGGGCGGCGCGGGCGGCATCGGGGAAATCGGCGCGCAGCCGGGCCATGGTCGGCACGCCGCCCGTGGCATTGGCCTCCAGATCCGCCGGGATCTCCAGCCCCAGTTCGGACAGCGTCTTCAGCGGCGCCTCGTAGTTGGATCCGTCTTCCAGCGCGCCGTTCAGCTTCACCAGGGCGGCGCGGATCTGCGTGTCACGCGCGGTGGCGGCGGCCTCGGCCTTCAGGTCCTGGCTGTCGCTGACCATCTGGCTGATCTCGTCCTTCTGGTCCTGCATCGACTGGCGCAGCCGTTCCAGCTCCGCCTCGTAGGCGGCCACGGCCTCGTCCGTTGCCCCTTCCGACAGCGGCCGGGATTCCAGCTCCGCCACCCGGTCGGTCAGCGCCGAAAGCTCTCCCGTGGCGGCGGACATATCATCGCCCAGCCCCGAAAGCTGACTCTCCAGCTCACCCACGCGGGCCTGCAGGGCGGTGATGTCCGAACTCTGCGCACTGGAAGAGGCGCTGTCCTGCAGCGCGGCGATATCGGCACTGTTGCGGGCCGCTGCGGCCTCCAGCTCTGCGGTGTCGGTGGGCGGGAAGGCGATCATCGCGGCGCCAAACCCGATGCCGGCGGCAATCACGCCCCCCAGCAGCGCCGGAACGAAGGTATTGCGGCGCGCGGGTTCAGGTTCAGGCGCAGGTTCAGGCGGCGGCGGGGGCGGCATCGCGCTCTCCCCGCTGGTGTCCTCTTCGCCCAGAACATCGTCGCTGGAAGACAGGGCGCCCTCCTCGTCGGGGTCCAGGATGTCCAGCTCGCCCGCTTCTTCCACATCCGGGGCGGCGATGGCCTCATCGCCCGAAACCGCGGCGTCATCGCGCGGATCATGCTCCGGCGCGGAAAGTTCGGGGGAAACATCAGGGGCAGCTGCGGCATCGCTTGCGGGCACATCCGGCTCCGGATCGGACGGGTCATGCTCCGGCGCGACCAGCGCGTCAGATGCTTCTCCGGTCTCGACGTCTTCCTTCGGCGTCTCCGCGCCCTTTTCGGGGGTGCTGTCTGCCTGCTCCGCCCCGGGCGTGAGCTTTTCGGTCTCGTCGTCCCTGCTACCTGCCAATGCTCAACCCCTTCGATTCTTGCCACCACGGCGCGGCCACCGCGTTCAGCTTAGACGGCACCCCTCCCGGTCTCAAGCTGATGCGCTGCGGCGATAAGTCCAGCGAGTTCCGTCAGCATGGATTCGCCGTCTGGCTGTGCGGCAATGGAAAGGGCATTCCTTGCCAAATGCTTGATCGGGGCAGCGGCGGCGGCGCTTATCGCGGCAACCAGCAGCGGCGCATCGCCCTGCCAGGCCTCCGCCAACCGTCTTGCGGCGCCCGGCGAATAGACCGGCGCCACCACCGGCGCCCGCCCCCGCATGGCCGCCCGCGCGGCCTCCGTCGGCGCCAGTGTAACCTGCCCGTAGCCCTCGACAGCCCTTGCGCGCAGGCCCTCCGCCACCAGCCGCGCGACCAGGTCCCCCCGGTGCTGGGCGCCCCGCACATGGCACAGCTCGGCCCCCGGTCGCTCCCTCAACAGCAGCGCCAGCAGGTCCTCTGCATCGCCCCCGGCGGATATCGCCTCCAGCCCCGCCGCGCGCGCCGCCTCTGCCGTGGCATCGCCCACGCACCAGGCCCGCCCACCTGCCCGCCCCCCTGCCCGACCGCCTGCACGCTCAAAGGCCCGCACCCCGTTGCGGGAGGTGAAGATCACCTCGCTCCCCCCGGGGATCACGATGTCGCGAAAGGCGATGCCGGTCAGCGGCGACACGACCGCGCGCGCCCCGCAGCCCTCCAGCCGCGCCGCCAGCGCGCCGGCCTCCGGCTCGGGCCGGGTGATCAGAAGGATGGGCGCCATGGCCGCTCCGCCTCGCCATTGTCCAAGGGCTCCCCCGGTGTTACCTCCGGGCGACAGCTTAGGCAACGGAGCCCCCATGGACCGCACGCTGACACTTCTTGGCATCGAAAGCAGCTGCGACGACACCGGCGCCGCCGTCGTCACCGGCACGCCCGGCGCCGCCACGGTGCTGTCCTCCGTGGTGAAGGGCCAGAACGACCTGCACGCGGCCTTCGGCGGCGTCGTCCCCGAAATCGCCGCCCGCGCCCATGCCGAACGCATCGACACCACCGTGGCCGAAGCGCTGGCCGCCGCCAACATGACCCTGGATCAGATCGACGCCATCGCCGTCACCGCGGGCCCCGGGCTGATCGGCGGCGTGCTTTCGGGCGTCATGTGCGCCAAGGGCATCGCCGCGGCCACCGGCAAGCCGCTCGTGGGCGTCAACCACCTCGCGGGCCACGCCCTGACACCCCGGCTCACCGATGGCGCCACCTTCCCCTACCTGATGCTGCTGGTCTCCGGCGGCCACTGCCAGTTCCTGCTGGTCCACTCCGCCACCGAATTCACCCGCCTCGGCTCCACCATCGACGACGCCCCGGGCGAGGCCTTCGACAAGACCGCCCGCCTCCTCGCCCTGCCCCAGCCCGGCGGCCCCTCGGTCGAGGCCTGCGCCCGCACCGGCGATCCGACCCGCATCCGCTTCCCCCGCCCGCTCCTCGACCGGCCCGGCTGCGACATGTCGTTTTCCGGGCTGAAGACCGCCCTGCTGCGCGAACGCGACAAGCTGCTGGAAGGCGACGCCCTGCACGAGAAGGACCGCGCCAACCTCTGCGCCGGCTTCCAGCAGGCCGTGGTCGACGTGCTGGAGGAGAAGACCCGCCGCGCCCTCACCCGCTACCTCGCCGAAAGGCCCGCAACGCCCCTGCTGGCGGTGGCCGGCGGCGTCGCCGCCAACGGGCCGATCCGCGCGGCGCTGCAATCGCTCTGCACCGACATGGGCGTGACCTTCACCGCGCCGCCGCTGGCGCTCTGCACCGACAATGGCGCGATGATCGCCTATGCCGGGCTGGAACGCTTCGCCGCAGGCGCGCAGGACGACATGACGCTGTCGGCCCGGCCCCGCTGGCCGCTGGACAAACGCGCCCCCGCTCTGCTCGGCTCCGGCAAGAAAGGCGCCAAGGCATGACCGCCACTCCCGTTTCCGTGCCCGTTTCCGTGCCCGTTTCAGTGCTGGGCGCCGGCGCCTTCGGCACCGCGCTCGCCACCTCCTTCGCCACCCATGCGCCGGTCTGGCTCTGGGGCCGCAACGCGGGCACCATGGCGCAGATGCAGGCGACCCGGACCTGCCCCCGCCTGCCCGGCATCCCCCTGCACCCCGCGCTCACCTGCGCCTCCGACATCGCGGACCTGCCGCCCGACGGCCCCGTCCTCCTCGCCGTGCCGATGCAGACCCTGCGGGAGGTCACCACGACCTTCGCCCCGCAACTGGCCCACCGCACCCTCGTGCTCTGCTGCAAGGGGATCGAACTCTCGACCGGCCTGCGCGCCTCCGAAGTGCTGGCCCGGACCCTGCCCGATGCCACCCCGGCGGTACTCACCGGCCCCAGCTTCGCCGCCGACATCGCCCGCGGCCTGCCCACCGCGCTGACACTTGCCTGCGAAGACGCCACCACGGCGGAACGGCTGCAGGATCAGCTGCAGGCGCCGCACCTGCGCCTTTACCGCACCACCGACGTGACCGGCGCGGAACTGGGCGGCGCGCTGAAGAACGTCATCGCCATCGCCTGCGGCGCCGCCATCGGCGCGGGCCTGGGCGATTCTGCCCGCGCCGCCCTGATGACCCGCGGCTACGCCGAGATGTCGCGCATGGCCACCCCGCTCGGCGCCTCGCCCGCCACGCTGGCCGGGCTCTCGGGCTTCGGCGACCTGGCGCTGACCTGCACCTCCGAAGGGTCGCGCAACTACCGCCTCGGCCTCGCCATCGGCCGCGGAGAGACCTTCGACCCCGCCGTCACCGTCGAAGGCGCCGCCACTGCACGCGCCACCGATGCGCTCGCCCGCGAAAAGGGCTGGGACATGCCGATCACCGCCGCCGTCACCGGACTTGTCGAAGCCCGGCTGGATGTGAAAACTGCCATGGCGCAACTGCTGTCGCGCCCGTTGAAAGAGGAAACCCCATGACCACCTTCGTCCTGATCGCCCATGACAAGCCCGGCGCGCTGGAAATCCGCAAGGCCAACCGCGAGGCCCACCTGGCCTACCTGTCCGAAACCGGCGCCGGCACCTTCGGCGGCCCGATGCTGGATGCGGAGGGCAACATGTGCGGCTCGATGCTGATCCTCGACGTGGCCGACATGGCCGCGGCCGAAGCCTGGGCCGCAGGCGATCCCTACGCCAAGGCCGGGCTCTTCGCCTCGGTGGAGATCAAGGGCTTCAAGCAGGTGGTGGGTCTCTGATGCGCTACTGGCTCTTCAAATCCGAACCGAACACCTGGGGGTGGGACGACCAGGTGGCGAAGGGCGACGCGGGGGAGGAATGGGATGGCGTGCGCAACTACCAGGCGCGCAATTTCATGCGGGAAATGGCCCTGGGCGACCGTGGCTTCTTCTACCACTCCGTGAACGAGAAACAGGTCGTGGGCATCGTCGAGGTCATCGCGCGGGCCCACCCCGACAGCAAGGCCGGGGATCCGCGCTGGGAATGCGTGGACATCAAGGCGGTGCGCCCCTTCACGACGCCCGTGACCCTGGACCAGATCAAGCTCGATCCGGCGCTGGCAGACATGGTGCTGGTGAAGAACTCCCGCCTCTCGGTGCAGCCGGTGACAGCGGAAGAATGGGCCCGGGTCTGCGAGCTGGGCGCGACGGACCCGAGCTGACCTCCGGCGCCTGCCCAAGTGGAGCCTGCCCGCGTGGGGCCTCGCCCGGCTGGCGCCCCCGGGGCCACCCACGGGCTCCCGCGCCTGCCGCTCTGGCCATTCCCCCAGATCCATTGCCCCGTCCATCGCCCCCATACATTCCCCCGTCCCTTCCTTCTGGCCATTCTCTCTTGGCCATCCCCTTGCTCCGATCCGGAAGGCCCGTCGGGCGCTTCACCCGTGCAAATTCCCCCGAAGCAAATTCATCGGGCAATTCCCTTAGGCAATTCCCTCTGGCAATTTCATCGGAAGACCCAATCGAACGGGCCCATCCTGCCCTCCCGTCCGGCAAGGCAAATCGCCCCATTCCCTGGGGCCGCCCCTCCAAGCCGCCCAACCTCCCGGCACCTTCGGCGAACACCCCAGGCTGCGGTTTCAACCGGCGTCTCCAGCTGACCTCTTAAACAGGGCAAGGCAGATTTGACCGACCCGCCGCCTACCTGTCCCGCCGCCTACCTGTCCCGTCGCCCCGTCCCGACAACAGCTCCCGCCCGGATGTCATCACCACCCGCCATGCAAACCGCCGGGTATGCCAGCGACCAGCCACGCCAGTTCTAAGCCACGCCGGTTCTCAGCCATGCCAGCCAACGCTTGTGCCGGTCACCGGCAGGCCAACGGATGCGCCGGTCACCCGTCAGGCCAAGGATCGGCCAAGGGAACCCGACGCCCGTAACCGTCCCTGCGCGACCATCACTGAGCGACAGCTCCCGCAAGGCCATCACCACCCGGCCATGAGCCCCGCACCCATGCGCGCGCATCTCTCACTTGTAGACATAGCCGCAGCGCCTCATCTCCTCTCCGCAGATCCGCTCGAAGCTGTCCATCTGCGCCCCGGTCCAGCCGGTCTGGTCCAGCATCGGGTCGCGCCGGATCTGGTCCAGACCCTGGGTGCTCGTGCTGCTTCCGCTGGCGAAATAGTCGCGGATGACCGGCTCCGCGATCTCCGCCTCCAGGCCAAGGTGCGTCGCGATCCGGCAGTGGCAGGCCCAGGGATCCTCCAGCAGCTCCTGGTGGCGGATCGTCAGCAGCCTGTCCGCGATCTGCGCCTCCACCTTGAAATAGGCCCGGATGGAAGAGGCCCACATCTCGCAGGCCAGGTCGAACTCCCGCCCCGGCCAAAGCCGCAGGTTGGACCGGACGTTCTCGATTCCATTGCGGTGCAGGTGGATGAATTTCGCCTCCGGCAGCCAGCGGTGCAGGATCGGCGCGGCATAGATCATCTGGAAACCGGGCGTCTTGTCGTAATGGTCGCGATAGCCGTGATGGGCGCTGATCAGCTCATCCATGGCCAGGGTGACTGCCCGAAACACCTCGTCGAAACCGATGCGGTTCACCTCGAACCCGTTCTTGGGGATCGACCGTATGATGCTCGCCTTGCCCTGCTGCATGTGGTTCAGCAGGCGGTAGACATGCCCCTCGGCGTAGCCACTGAATTCCAGCACGTCCTTGAAGTAGGCGGCAAGCTTCGACGTGCCCGACCGGTGCGCGCCCAGTATGAAGACCTTGCGCATGTGGTGCCCTGCGCCGGGCGCCGTGCCCACCCCTGTCGTGCCCACCTCTGTCGTCCCCACCTCTGTCGTCCCTGTCATCGCTGCCTCGCCCTGGATCCGTCGCACGGCGCCCGGGACGCCGCACCTCATGGCTAGCGGGCATGTCTTAAGCACCACTTAACCATGACCTGCGGCATCCTGGCAGCGGGGACGCGGCAGCAGGACCCGGCCACGAAGGGCAGGGCTGGCAGGGCACCTGCACGCCCCCCGACCCGTCCTGCCAGCCCGTCCTGCGGAAGCGATCCACCGGCCAAAATGCACCCCCGCAATACCGACGCGATACCGACGTAATACCGACGTTTTAATCCGGGGATTTCAGGGACTTCGCGATTCAATTGGGCATTGTGAATACCCCGCGGAATCCGCGCATTTCTCTGCGGCGCAGAATGGGATTTCGCAAATGAAAACGGAGGGCACGACCACAGGCCGAACCCTCCGTCACCCCACGTGCTCCCTACGCACCACACGTGATCTCTGAAAAGGTCCGGGCCGTCCTGGCCGTACCCCGGGATAGCGCGAAACCACCGCGCCGGGCAAATGCCGAATACCGAAAATCCGATGGATCGGCGGCAAAAAGGGGCGGTTTCGCAGGCGGTGTCAGGCGTAGACGGCTTCCTTGCCGAAGGCCTTGACCAGCAGGTAATACATTACGGCGCGATATTTGTTCCGCTCGGATTTACCATAGGTTTCAACAGCTTTCTCGATCGCCGCCATCAGCTCGGGCCCATCGGAAAGGCCCAGTTTCTTGATCAGGAAGTTGGTTTTCACGGTTTCCAGTTCCCCCGGCTGCGAAGATGCCACGGTGGAGGCATCCGCATCGTAGATCGACGGGCCGCAACCGATGGTCACCTTCGTCAGCAGGTCCATGTCCGGCTCCATGCCGCATTTGGTCTTCAGGTCCTCGGCATATTTGGCGATCAGCTCATCACGTTTGCCCATGGTCTTCCCTTTCCTGTCCCGGGGCCGCGCCACTGCCACCCCTTCACGAAGGTTAATCAGCAAAAGCCGTCAGGAAAATTGCCAATTTTATTCATTATTGGGAAAAATTCGCCTGTATGCAGGCTGCGGACCGGAAAAGATGTAAATAACTCATGACACAAGTCCCTCTGATTGCCAGTCTGACGCTATGCGGCAGCAGCTGCATTCCGGGCCCGAGCCCCGCGGGAAACCGCAGCGGGACCCGCAAAAATTAAGAGGGAGAGTTAAGATGTCTGACGAAATTTTCGTCGTTGCCTATGAGGGGGACGACGATTCCGGCACCTTGCTGGATTACGCGATCGCCCGGGCGAAGAAGGACGACGCCGCGCTGCACGTGGTGCATGTCCTTGAATGGTCGCCCTATTCCTTCCTGACCCCGCAGGAGATCGAGGAGCGTCACGCCCGCCGCAAGCAGGAACTTGCCCGCGCGGACGAGGCGATCATCAAGCCTGCGCTGGCCAGGATCAGCGCTGCCGGCCTGACCGGCACCGGAGAGATCCGCTATGGCCAAGTTGTTGAACTCATTGCCGGAATTGCCACGGAGAAGGCTGCCGCGATGATCTTCGTCGGTCGGTCCGGGTCCAATTCGGTCGCCGCACGCGTCTTCGGCTCGGTCCCCCTGGGCCTTGCGCAGATCGCCCCCGTTCCCACCGTGATCGTGCCCTGAGGAGATGCCGATGACCCGATTTTCCAAGTCCTTCGCGCTCGCCTCGGCGCTGACGCTGCTGGCCTCCGGGGCCCGCGCCTCGGTCGACGAAGCGATCAACAACGTTGTCGGCGCCGCCACCGGCCCCTTCGTCAGCTTCATCTTTTCGCCCCTTCCGGGCACCAACTTCCCCTGGATCGTTCTGTGGCTGGTGGTCGCCGCGACCATCTTCACCGTCTACTTCGGCGTCATCCAGTTTCGCGCCTTCCCCCATGCCATCGGCTTGGTTTCAGGGAAGTATTCCGATCCGAACGACGCCGGTGAAGTCAGCCACTTCCAGGCGCTTGCCACCGCGCTTTCGGGCACCGTCGGCCTTGGCAACATCGCCGGGGTCGCGGTTGCCGTCTCCATCGGGGGGCCCGGCGCGACCTTCTGGATGATCCTCGCCGGCCTGATGGGCATGGCCTCCAAGTTCACCGAATGCACGTTGGGCGTGAAGTTCCGGAACGAGTATTCCGACGGCTCCGTGTCGGGTGGGCCGATGTACTACCTGTCCAAGGGGATGACCGGCGGCAAGTCGGTCCTGGGCAAGATCCTGGCCGTGCTCTTCTCCATCTTCTGCGTGCTGGGCGCCCTAGGTGGCGGCAACATGTTCCAGGCCAACCAGGCCCATGCGCAGATCACCAATATCGTCGGGGACTACCCGGGTTGGATCACCGGCATCATCTTTGCCGCGATCGTCTTCGCGGTGATCGTGGGCGGCCTGAAATCCATCGCCCAGGTGACCGAAAAGGTCGTGCCCTTCATGGGCATCATCTACGTCGGTGCCGCACTGATCATCCTGTTGATGAACTTCGACAAAATCGGCTGGGCCTTTGGTCAGATCTTCGCCGGCGCCTTCACCGGGCTGGGCGTTGCGGGCGGCCTCGTCGGCGCCCTGATCCAGGGCTTCAAGCGTGCGGCCTTCTCGAACGAGGCCGGGGTGGGCTCCGCCGCCATCGCGCACTCTGCCGTGAAGACGAAGGAGCCGATCACCGAGGGCTTCGTTTCGCTTCTGGAACCGCTGATCGACACCGTGGTGATCTGCACCATGACGGCGCTGGTCATCATCATCACCGGCGTCATGATCCAGGATCCGGAAACCGGCAAGTACATCTGGAACGAAGCCGCAGGCCGTATCGATACCGTGGGCGATGCCTCCGGTGTGGCACTGACCTCTGCCGCCTTCGGGACCAATATCTCCTGGTTCCCCTACATCCTGGCCCTGGCGGTGATCCTCTTCGCCTTCTCGACGATGATTTCCTGGTCCTACTACGGGCTGAAGGCCTGGACCTACCTCTTCGGTGAGGGCAAGGCGCAGGAGCTGTCGTTCAAGATCATCTTCTGCATCTTCGTCGTGATCGGCGCCGCGATGAGCCTTGGCCCCGTGATCGACTTCTCCGACGCGGCGATCTTTGCCATGGCACTGGTGAACATCACCGGCCTGTACTTCCTGATGCCGATCGTGAAGCGGGAGCTGGACTCCTACTGGTCGCGCCTGAAATCGGGTGAAATCAAGAAGTTCGGCTAAGGCCCGGACCGTAATGAACCAAAGGGGCCCCGGAAAACCGGGGCCCCTTCGCCATTTCAGACCCGTCGGATCAAAGCCGCATCTCGCTCTGCGCATCGAAGAGCGACAGCTTCGTCGCGTCGTACCACATGGTCACACGCTCCCCCGCGGCGGGGACGGGGCCCCAGTCGGACAGCAACTTGACCGAGACCGTCCCCCCCGAAAGTTCGGCCCACAGAAGGGCATCGGCGCCCATGCTTTCGTAGACACTGACAGTCAGGCCGACCGGGCAGCAGCCTTCCTCCGGCTCGACCTGCAGGTGTTCCGGCCGCAGACCCAGGGTGACCTTCTGCCCGTCCTGCGGACGTTCGGCGAAGGGATAGCGCGTCAGGTCGATGGTGCTGCCGCGCGCGGTCTTCAGATCCACCTTGCCATCGCGCAGCATCAGGGCCCCGTCGATGAAGTTCATGCCGGGAGAGCCGACAAACCCCGCGACGAATTTGTTGACCGGACGGCGATAGATTTCTTCCGGCGTATCAAGTTGCTGGATGACCCCGCCCTGCATGACGGCGATCCGGTTGGCGAGGGTCAGTGCCTCCACCTGGTCGTGGGTGACGTAGATCATCGTCGCCCCCAGTTCCGCGTGCAGCTTCTTCAGTTCCACCCGGAGTTCCGTCCGCAGCTTCGCATCCAGGTTCGAGAGCGGCTCGTCGAAGAGGTAGACATCCGCATCGCGCACCAGGGCCCGCCCGATCGCGACCCGCTGACGCTGCCCGCCCGAAAGCTCTGCCGGGCGCCGCTGCATCAGCGCCTTCAGCTGCAACATGTTCGCCGCGCGTGCCACCCGCTCACGGATCTCCGACTTGGGGTGACGGGCCATTTCCAGGCCGAAGGACATGTTCTGTTCAACGGTCATCCGGGGATAGAGCGCGTAGGACTGGAACACCATGCCGATCCCGCGGTCCTTGGGTTCGGCCCAGGTGACGTTGTTCTCTCCGATCCAGATCTGGCCGCCGGCGACGTCGGTCAGACCCGCGACCGCGTTCAGCAAGGTGGACTTGCCGCAGCCGGATGCGCCGAGCAGGACAAGGAATTCTCCCGGTTCGATCTGCAGGTTCAGGTTCTGGATGACCCGGTTGGATCCGAACGTGATATCGAGGTTCTTGATGGCAACTTGCGACATGGGTTCACCCTTTGACGGCGCCTGCGGCGATGCCGCGAACAAACCAGCGCCCGGAGAAGAAGTAGACGATAAGCGGCACGAGCGCGGTCAGGATCGTCGCGGCCATGTGGACGTTGTATTCCTGGGCCCCGCGGGCACTGCTGACGATATTGTTGAGCTGGACGGTCATCGGCAGCCGGTCGGACCCGGCGAAGATCAGGCCGAAGAGGAAATCATTCCACACACCGGTCACCTGAAGGATGACGGCCACCACGATGATCGGCGCCGACATCGGCAGGACAACGCGGCGAAAGATCGTCCAGAAGCCGCCGCCGTCGATGCGGGCCGCCTTGAACAGGTCCATTGGCAGGCTGGCGTAGTAGTTGCGGAAGAGCAGCAGCATGATCGGCATGGCAAAGATCGTGTGCACCGCGACGATGCCGCCGATATTGCCGTAAAGCCCGACGGAAGAAAGGATCCGCACCAGGGGGTAGATGAAGACCTGGTAGGGAATGAAGAGCCCGATCAGCAGGCCGCCGAACAGCAGCTTCCCGCCACGCGGCCGCCAGAACGACAGGGCGTATCCCGTCACGGCCCCCAGTGCGACGGGCAGCACCACCGAAGGCACGAGGATCAGCACCGAGTTGACGAAGCCGCCGCGCAGGCCATCGCAGGTCAGGCCGGTGCAGGCGCTGGTCCAGGCGACCTTCCACGCCTCGAAGGACGGATGGGACGGCCAGCTGAAGATGGATCCTTCGCGCACGGCATCCATGTCCTTCAACGAGGTAGAGACCATCACCCAGAGCGGAAAGAGAAAGGCCGCCGCGGCCAGGATCAGACATGCATAAAGCGCCACCCGGGACAGGCTGAGCCGTCGCGGGCGGGGCCCTGAGGCATCGGCGGGAAAAAGGCTGCGGGCGCTCATGTGCGGGCCCTCCGGGCACGTTGGGACTGGACATATGCAATGGGGGCCAGGGCGGCGATCACCGTGACCAGCAGGACGACCGAAGCCGCTGTTGCCAGGCCCAGGTTCTGGCGGCCGAAGAGGTAATCCATGATGAACTTGGCGGGCAGTTCGGTCGCATTGCCCGGGCCGCCGCTGGTCATGGCGACGACGAGGTCGTAGGACTTGATCACGGCCACCCCCAGCAGGACGACGGAAGAGAAGATCGAGGGTTTCAGCAGGGGAAGGACGACCCGCAGGTAATAGCGTGGTGCACTGGCGCCATCGACCCGGGCGGCCTTCCACAGGTCGCCGTCGACACCGCGCAGGCCGGCCAGCATCAGTGCCATGACAAGGCCCGAAGCCTGCCAGATCGCAGCCCCCGTCAGCACGTAGATCGCCCTGTCGCGGTCCACCAGCCAGTCGAAGGTGAAGCTTTCCCATCCCAGGTCCCGTACGGCTTTCTGCAAGCCCAGGCTGGGGTTCAGCACCCATTGCCAGACCAGTCCGGTCACGACGAAGGACACTGCATAGGGGTACAGGAAGATCGTCCGGAACAGGCTTTCACCCTTCACCTTCTGGTCCAGCAAGACCGCCAGAAGGAACCCGATGACCAGACAGCCGAGGATGAAAAGACTGCCGTAGACCAGCATGTTTTCCACCGACTGGATCCAGCGGTTCGATCCGAAAAGGCGTTCGTACTGCTTGAAGCCGACGAAGGTATCGACCGGCATGGAGCGCGAGGCGGTAAAGGATATCCGGGTCGTCCAGATGATCGTTCCGAGGTAGGCTACGATCAGGATCAACCAGCCGGGCAGGAGCGCCGCCTGACCCTGCAGCAGTTTCATAGGTCTTCGCATGGATAAGGGTCCCGTCTGGGGCCATTCCGGGACTGTCCGGAATGGCCAGTTCTGGCTGGATCAGTTGAACATCGATGCCGTGTCTTCGAGTTCGGCCACGAGGTCTTCGGCGGTCGCGCCGCTGTCGACCCAGAAGTTGCCCAGCACATCGCCGAAGCTGCCCGCCGCATCGCCCGACAGAAGGGCCGGGTAGGCAGAGACACTGCCGTCCACCTTCTCCTGCTCCAGGGCGAGGCGGGAACAGGAATCGAGTTGGTCGGTCGGTGCATCGGTCCGCACCGGCATCGATCCCTTGAGGATGTTGAACCCGACCTGGGTTTCGACGGAGGTCAGGGTGGTGGCCAGCAGCACCTGCGCATCGGTGGGCGTTTCGCTGCCATCCATGGCGGGGAACATCATCGCGTCGCCGCTGATGGAGACGGGGGAATCGTCAAGGCTGATGGAGCAGAAGATATCCTCACCCGGGGTCAGGCCCGCGGCCGAGATTTCGCCCTTGGCCCAGTCCCCCATCAGGTAGAACGCGGCTTCCCCGTTCATCACCATCTGGTTGGAGATGTTCCATTCGCGCCCCGGGACACCGGGATCGGAATAGTCACGCAGCTTGGCAAAGATTTCCGCCGCCTTGAGCAGGGCAGGGTCGTCGAACACCTCCGGATCGAGGGCGTGGAACTTGTCGAAGGCCTCGATGCTCTGCGAGGCAAGGATGAAGCCGAAGGTGTTCAGGTCCCAGTACCATTTGCCCGGGTGCGCATAGGGGATGATCCCCGCGTCCTTCAGGCGGTCACCCATTTCGAAAAGTTCGTCCCAGGTCTTCGGCGGTTCGCTTTCCCCGATCGCCTCCAGCGCCTTTTTCGAGGACCAGAGGAAGTTGTTCACGCTCATGTTCACGGGCGCGCCGTAATAGTGGCCATCGACTTTCACGGCATCCAGCAGGGAGGACGGAATGGTGTTTTCCCAATCCAGATCGCTGGCGATGTCATCGAGGTTCGCCAGGTTCCCAGTCAGCGCCACATCCTCGTATTCCAGCACGGAAGAGCCGACAAAGGCGGTCGGCGGATCACCGGCCTGGATCCGGGTGTTCACGGCAGTACGCGCCGCATCGGTGCCTGCCACGGCCGCATCGAGCCATGTACCACCGGCGGCCTCGTAATCCTTGGCAATCACGGCAACGGCCTTGGATTCGCTGTCGGAAGTCCACCAGTGGATGACTTCCGCCTCTTGCGCTGCGGCGGCGGAGACACCGCAGGTGAGCGCAGAAGTCATGAGAAGGGCGTTTAGCGACAGTCGCTTCATGAGTATTCTCCTGTTGGGTGATGTTCGGTTTTCTTGTCCCGGGCCGGCCGGACCGCCCCGGGAAGGTCGTCAGTACCGCGCCTGTTCCTGCCCGCAGAACGCATCCACGGGGGAGGTCCCCTCGAACGGGGTCTTGCCCATCAGCGCATCCAGGACGGCGCGCTGCATTTCGGGAAGGGTGGAATAGGCGTTCACATAGGTCGGAACCCTGGGCGCATCGTAGAGGTAATAGGGGTGGCCAAAGCCGACCATGATCGTCGGAATGTCCTGCCACGGACGCTCGGTCGCGCGGTGGAAAGCTCCCATCATCTCGTACCAGTCGATGTAGATGTGGCTCTTCATGAAGAGCGATTCATCGGCCATCAGGTAGAGCACGAGGTCGGTTTTTTCCGGGTCAAAGGTCGCGCCTTCGTGGGTGTCGGGGTCGAAACGATGCACTTCGAAGCCCTCTGCCTCCAGCATGTCGGGCAGGTCCATCGGGCGGCGCACGCCATGACCGAAAAGCGCGTTCCGGATGCCGTTTTCGATCACGAGGATGCGCTTGAACCGATCGGGGGTCAGCGGGAGCGTGGCGTTCACGTCCTTGATCAGGGTCGGGGCCCTGCGGAAGGCCTCGGCCGCGCAGGCCGCATCCTCGGGGCGTTTCAGCGTGCCGCGGGCGGTGGCCGCATCCACGGGGCGGTGCGTGCCATCAAGCAGGCCAACCACCGTTTTCAGGGCCAGCACGCGCGCCACGGCCTCATCCAGGCGTGACTCCGGCAGGAAACCGGTTTCGACGGAGTTGCGCACCTGCGCCATGTCGGCCTCCGGATCGAGCGAGAACAGGATCACGTCGCAGCCAGCCCGCAGGACTTCGGTCGGCATGTCCTTCTGGGAGATCCAGGCGCACATGCCACCCATTTCGGTGGCATCCGACACGATGATGCCGTTGAAGCCCAGCTCTTCGCGAAGCAGGCCCGTCGTGAGCGCGGGGTTGATGCTGGCAGGGCGGAACGCCTCCTTGCCGCAATCGGGATCAACGGCCTTCATGTAGGCCGGGAAACCGATGTGCGCGGACATGACGGACATGACGCCCGCGTCGAACGCCCTGCGATAGATCCGGCCGAATGTCTCGTTCCAGTCGTCCAGTGTCAGGGGGTTCTGGGTGGTGACCAGGTGCTGGTCACGATCATCGTATCCTTCGCCGGGCCAATGCTTGACCGTCGCGGCGACCCCGTTTTCCTGCAGGCCGCGAATATGCGCCAGAGCGTGCCGTTCGATCCGATCCACGTCACTGCCGTAGGATCGGGACCCGACGATGGAGCTGCGGAAGGCCGCGTTGACGTCGACCACGGGCGTGAACGACCAGCTGACCCCCATGGTCCTGCCTTCCCGCGCCATGATGGCAGAGCAGGCTTCGGTCAGGGCCGCGTCATCCACGGCCGAAAGGGCCATCTGGTTCGGAACCTTGGTCCCGAAGGCAAAGCTCAGATGGCTGCCCTCCATGTCAGCGCTAACAAGCGGAGGAACGGGAAAGGCATCGAAGATGCGTTGCATCTGCGCCGTCTCATATTCCAGGTCATCGCTGAAGAAGCGGGTGATACCGCCCGGCTTCATCTTGATGACCTTCTCGAAGTCCTCTTCTTTTTCCCCCATCAGGATCAGGAAGAAGACCTGCGCCACCTTGTCTTCGAGAGGCATCCCCTCGACCCTGTTCCGAACTTCTTCGACCTGCTGGTCAGTCAGGTTGAAAGGCGCGTTCTTCAGGCTGTCGTAGATAGTCATGGTGACTCCAAGTCTGTCTTTCCGGCACCGGCTCATTGGGTGCGCAGCAGAGTTTCCTGGATTCAGACTATGTGTATCGGGGGGACATATTCTCGCACTTGGTTGCCAAGGTATTGGTCTCAGACAGTCAATCTGAGCCGGCTGGAAATGCCCGCGTGCCTGCGGGGCAAGTATTTACCTGGCAATAAAAAGCAGGCGCCGGAAGGGCGCCCGCGTTCTGGACTTCCGATGATCCGAGGGGTCAGCTTTGATCCAGGAGGGTCTTCGGCGTGAAACCGTAGACCTTCTTGAACGCCTTGCCGAAATAGGAACTGTCGTTGAAGCCATAGGAGAAGGCCGCCTCGCTCACGCTTTCCACGCGCCCCTCGTTGAGGGCGGCATAGGCATTGGCAAGTCGCTGGGATTGCAGCCAGGCCATCGGCGTGGTGCCCGCATCCGTGAAAAGCCGCGCCAGGGTCCGCATCGAGACATTCTGCGCAGAAGCGATATCCGCGAGGCTGAGCGTATTGTCGTCCAGGTTGTCCCGCATGTAGCGCTGGATCCGGGCCAGGAGCTTTTCATTGCGGGTGCCGTGGTCGTTGCAATCGCCGAAACCGGATCCGATCGCGGCGGTGATCATGTCCAGGACGGAGCTGCTGAACCTCTGCAGTTCCCCGTCGGAGTTGTCCTGACCCGAGAGGGAAGTGGCCTCGCGGATGAGGGAGGAAATGATCCTCCCGTAGGGCGCATCCCCCTTCAGCACCCGGCCGGAGATATCGTCGAGCCGGTCCAGGCGGGCCTGGGCCAGCGCGCGGGGAATGCGCAACGAGACACAGCGATAATCGACGTCCGAATGGTGCTGGTAGGGACGTGCCGAATTGTAGAGGTAGACGTCGCCGGGATGGGCCCAGGCCTCTCTCCCGTTCTGCGTCAGAAGGGTACGCCCGCCCAGCATGGCAACAGCGTAGAAATCATCCCGTGGATCGTATTTCACGTCGGAGGCCCGTCGATCATAGGTGATCGCACTGGATACGACGTTGGTGACCATCATCTGGCCGAAATGGCTTGCCTCAAGGCTGGCACGAAACTGGGGCAGTTCATCTACCTTGCCGACACAGGGCGCATAGGTCTTGAAGACCACGTCATTCCAGTAGGAGAACCGGTCCGGCGTGGCAATCTGGTCGGTGTTGAAAAGAGCATTCATCAAGAATCTCCTTCGATCAATTCGCGATGCGGAAGTCTCGGTCCGAATGCGGCAGAGGTGAACGCGGCCGCTTCCGGGTTTCGTCACCCGCCCCCCCGATGCTCAGGAATAGGGCGAAAATGCCAATTTTTGCGCCGCTCTGAAATCACCTTTCCCGGCCTTGCGTGCCGACCCTGACGTTTGCCTCCGGCAATCCCGCGTGGCATTCGGCCACATCCATCAGGCGCGACGACCCAGGCTGAAAAGGCTGGCCGCAAGCAGGGTGATCAGACCGACCAGCCAGTACTGCCACTCCGTTCCGACCTGCATGAAGGTCGTCGCGGAAAACGTCAGCTGAATCAGCAGAGCGCCGAAAAGGGTTGCAAGGAAGGATCCCATGCCACCGCTGATGACGGCGCCCCCCAGCACGACGGCGGTGATGCTCATCAGGCTGTAGTTCGCGCCGGTGGTCCCGGACCCGACGCCGACAGTGGCGGCCAGAAGAAGACCGGCCAGGCCGACGAGGAAGCCGTTCAACGCGAAGGCCGACGGCAGGAGAACAGCGCGGCGCGCGCCCAGCTTGGCAGCCGAGGGGGCATCGGACCCGAGCGCGCGCAGACGTTTGCCGAAGCCAGAGCGCAGGAGCATCGCCTCCATCGCGAGGGCCAGGATGACGGTGACGATTGCGGCCAGCGTCACGGGGCCGAAGGCCTTCAGCGCAACCCCAACAAGCTTTCCGTCGATGGTCCCGCCGGGAACCGGGCGAAGGTAAAGCGACAGGCCCTGCAGCGCGAAGAATGCCGCGAGGGTCACGATGATCGACGGGATACGCAGCACCAGCGTCATCATCCCCTGCAGAAAGCCGAGCAACGTGGTGATCCCCAGGATCAGCACCGACACCAGCACGAGGTCGACCCCGCTGATCCCGTAGGGCATCCAGTAGGACGCCAGCACCACCACGAAACCCGCCATCGGCCCGACCGAGAAGTCGATTTCCCCCTGCAGGATCAGGAACAGCTGCCCGAAGGCGATCAGGGCCAGCGTCGCCATCTGGATCTGCACGTTTTCAAGGTTGTAGGGCGAAAGGAAGCGATCGTTGGCCGATACCGCCTGCTGGATGATGATCGCAGACGCCACGGTGAGGATGGAAATCGCGAACCACTTGCTGTCCAGCAGGTTGCGCAGAACTGCACCACGCGATTTCCCCTCGGCCGTGTCTTCCGTCCTTTGCCCGCCAGCGGTCAGGTTCGCGGCCGTGATTTCCGCGTCGGTGAGGCGGTCGCCGTCCAGCTGGGCCGCGACTTCTCCGCGCGCCATGACAACGACGCGATCGCAGAGCCCTTCCAGTTCGACCCCGTCGGAGGAGCTGACGATGACAGCCACCCCCTGCGCGGCAAGCGCCCGAAGTTTGTGGTAGATATCGCTTTTCGATCCGATATCCACGCCCTTGGTCGGCTCGTCGGCAAGGAAGATGCGCGGATTTCCGATGATCTCCCGCCCGATCAGGACCTTCTGCTGGTTCCCGCCGGACAGTGAATTGATCGTCACCCCATGAGAGGGCGCCTTGATGCGCAGATCCGTCGTATGTTCGGCGATGGCCCGGCGCTCTCCCGACCGGTCGATCATCAGGCCGTCCGACGCATGACCGGCGCCCAGGTTTTCGGCGATGCTCATCGACATGAACAGGCCTTCCTTGTGCCTGTCGTCCGGCACGAAGGCGACACCGGCCTCCCGCGCGGCGGCGCGATCGGCCCAGCTCAGCGTTTCGCCGTTGAGCACGATCGCCCCGCTGTGCGGCGTCAGGCCCGCCAGCGCGCGCATCAGTTCCCGCTGGCCCTGTCCTTCGACCCCAGCAAGGCCCAGGATCTCCCCCGGGCGCAGGGTCAGGTCGACACCACGGAAGCCGGGGCCGCTCAGATCCCTGAGCTCAAGAAGGTCCCGATCATCCCCCGCGCCGAGCTTGGCCGGATAGACCTGACCGATGGGGCGGCCGACGATCATGGAAACGATGTCCTGGCGCGTGAACTCTGCCCGGGGGCGCGTTGCGATCAGCTCGCCATCCCGCAGGACCGAAATCCGGTCCGCGATCTCTTCGACCTCGTCCAGCCTGTGGGAGATATAGACGATGGCGATGCCCCGATCCCGCAGCCGGCGGATCAACGCGAAGAGCTGCCGCACGTCGTCTTCCTTGAACGGCTCGGTCGGCTCATCCAGCACGATGATCTTGGGATTGGAGGCGAGGGCACGGGCGATTTCGACAACATGCCGCTGTCCGATAGAAAGCTCCGCCACGCGGGCGCGCGGATCTGAACGCAGGGGGCCATTGGTCACCTCCGCGATCAGGTCCCGCGCGCGGGCCTCTCCGGCACGTCCCGACAGGGATGGATCCGCCAGGGACAGGCATTCCAGAACCGTCAGATGCGGGGGCAGGGGGGGATGCTGGAACGCGACCGAGATCCCCGCAGCACGATAGCGATCCGCATCGGCGCCCGACATCCGCTGACCGTCGATCACGACCTCGCCACGGGTCACGGGCAGGACACCGCAGGCAACGGAGATGAGCGTGGACTTGCCCGCCCCGTTCTCTCCGATCACCGCGTGCACCTCACCCGGGGCGACAGACAGGTCCACGCCGGCAAGGGCGATGGTCTTGCCGAAGTGCTTGTGGATATCGCGCAGCTCCAGCACGGCCTTGCGATCCTCTGCAGGGGCCACCGGGCGGGAGGCCGGATCCCCGGGAAGGCCTGCACCGCCACGTTCCCGGAAATGTCGCACAAGTTGGGGCAGGGTGACGCCCGCAAGGATGATGACCGCCTGGACGATGCTCTGGATCGCGTAGTCGAAGCCGAGCGAGACAACGATCTGATCCAGGACGATCAGGAAGACGGCGCCGATCATCGTCGCCAGGACACTGCCCCGGTCCCCGTTCAGCGGGCTCCCCCCGACGATCACCGCGGCAACGGTTGTCAGCATGTAGGGATTGCCGGACAGCAACGTCGGCGTGACGGCCAGCCCGGCGAGCATGATCCCCGCAAGGGCAAAAAGGAACCCGGCGACGGCATAGGCGCCCAGGGTGCACAGGTTCACGGGGATCCCAAGTGCCCGCGCGGCATCGGCACTGACGGCGGACATCAGGAACTGGCGACCGACCTTCGTTCCGGACATGAGCCAGGTTGCAAGGGCGCCAATGGCAACAAAGCCAAGGAAGAGGACGGACACCGAGGCGACCCGGGTGCTCGCTACCGCGACCAGGACATCGGGCGCCGACTGGATCGACCCGCCCGTCAGCCAGTAGACGGCGCCGATCAGAAGGGAATTCGTACCGATGGTCACGATCAGCGGCGGGACCCGCAGCCATGTCACGATCGCGCCGTTCAGCAGGCCGATCCCCGCCCCGGTCAGAAGTGTCAGGACGACGTAGCCCAAAGTACCGGCCAGGCCGGTATCGACATCCGGCAGCGCCGTCATCATGACCGCCGCGATGGAGATCGTCCCGGCAACGGACAGATCGAACCCGCGTTGCTGGATGACCAGGTACTGGCCGATCGCGGCAACGCCCAGAACCCCGATGAACGGCGCCATGGCGAAAAGGGAACCCGCCGACAGGCTGCGCGGGGCGACGATCAGCGCCAGAATGACCAGAAGCACGACACCCAGAAAGGCCCGCATCGCAAGGGAACCGGCCATTTCACGCAGTGTCTGGCTTCGATTTTCGGAAGTCGCCATCGGGCACCTCGGTCATGTCTTGAAATTCGATAGGGACGGAACTCGCCCGGGTTCCGTCCTCTCGGAAGGGGAGAGGCCGCGGCGACCCTGCCGCCGCGGCCCTGCAGGATCACTCGAAGATGGCGATCAGCTGTTCCTTGGACAGGAGGGACGACGGCAGGGAAACGTCTGCCGGCAGGTCCGGGTCGCACACCGGCTGCTTTGCCGGGTCGTCGGACGTGCTGTCCACCAGAAGGTCGACATTCACGATGCTGGGCTCGGTGCTGTCGATATCGTTGACCGCGGCCAGACCCTTGCGCAGTGCCAGACGGAAGATCCAGGTCCAGGAGCTGGTCAGACCGATCTCGAAGTCGGGCTCATCGGCCTTGTGATCCAGGAAGTAGCACTGGGCACCGTTCGCATCGAGGCCGGTCACCGGCGGCATCGGACGATTGGCCGCTTCGAACGCCCGCAGGGAGCCCAGGACGCCAACGCCGTAGTCGGAATACATGCCGTCGATTTCCGGATACTTGGCCAGCAGGGCAGTGGTCACCTTCTGGTACTGCGCCGGATCCCAGCCGGAAACGACGGGACCTTCCAGGACGTTGATCCCGGGATTGTCCGCGAACACCTTTTTCCAGCCCGGCATCTGGGCCGCGGTCTGCGGCGCCCCCGGAGACCCGCCCCAGACGATGACATTCCCCTCGCCATCAAGCTGATCGACAAGGAACTGGGCGTAGACGCTGGCCATCTGTTCCTGGTTCGGCGTCACGACCATGGTGTAGTCGACACCGGGCTGTCCGGGGAAATCCACGCCCACTTCGACCGGGATCACGACGGAGCCCATGCGCATTGCATCACGCATCGCGGGAATGGCCGCAGGACCGGCATCCGGCGGCCCGAGGATGATGATGTCAAACCCCTGCGCCGCAAGGGAACGGATGTTGGCCAGCTCCTTTTCCGGATTGCCCTGCCCATCGGCCAGGCCGACCTCGGTGATGTTGGAGCATTTGGCCGCTTCGTCCTTCAGCTCTTCGAACTTCATCTGCCGGTTGGCATTCATGAACCCGACGGAGAGCGCAACCTTGATCGGCTTGGTCCCGCAGAACTGGGAAATGTCGAGGAATTCATCCTCTGTACCGACCTTGTCCGGGGAAAGGTCGGCGGCCTGCACCGCTCCCGCCAGCATGGTCGCTGCGACGAGGCTGCCAGCCAGGCGCGTGACGGTGGAAAGGAAGGAAGTCGTCATTCTTCGGTCTCCTGTTGGATCGGACGCTTTGCGCCCTTTTTATGAGTTTGGGGAGAAGAGGCCCTGCAGCCCGGCCAGCGACAATCGGTCAGCCGGGCAGCGCCCCTCAGTCAGCCCCCTCAGTCAGCCCCGCCGAAGACCTTCCGGCGGGTGAGGGGGAGGGAAACCATCGTGTCGAAATCGATGAACTTGGCGCTGTCTTCGATGACTTCGGGAATGGCCCAGCATTCCTCTGCCTGCGCTTCCGTTTCGAAGCTGTAGATCGAGATCGCATCGTATTCGAGGTCACCTTCGGTGACGTAGCGGCCTTCCTTGCTGGAATGGTCCGCCGGGAAATGCTCGTAGGAAATCAGGCCGCGATCCGTGATGTGCTTCAGCATGAGAGGCCCATGATGGTCGCGGTAGTAGGTGTTGAACTCTTCAAGCGACATGCCGGGCTTGCGGCGGAAAATCATGGCAACGGTGTACATCGATGCGATCCCTGTTTCTGTTTGCGGCGCCTTCTCCGGACTTGGCGGGGCGCGCCTTGCCGCTTTCCTAGCACGCGCCTCAAAGCGCCGACGCGCATCCCCCTGCCAGATTTCGGAACTGAATTGCCACGGCAGGCAGGATTTTCCTGCCCCACTGCCGATCTTGGCAAAATGCTCCCTCCATTCGGCAGGCAGGTTCGATCCCCGCGCCCTTCCCCTGTTCTAGAAATCGGGAAAGCCGGGGCGATACGCCCCGTCGCACTGACGAATGGAGATACAGAGATGACCGAGCAGAACCGCAAGACACTGCGCCTGAAGATGCCGCAATGGCAGGGTGGCAATCTTCCGGCCTATCATTTCGGTTCGGAGCTGCTGTCCTGGCTGGCGCCTGCCTCTTCCGACCCGGTCGCAGAAGTGAAGATCGACGATCCTACCGACACCCCCCTGCCGCTCGAAGACGGGATCCTCGACAAGACGCGCCTTCTTGTACAGGCGAAAGCCGCCCGCGAGGTGATCGACGCGCAGGCCCCCGACCGGCTTGTCGTCTTCGGCGGGGACTGCGGGGTGGACCTGGTGCCCTTCGCCTACCTGAACGAGAAGTATCAGGGCGACTTGGCCATCCTCTGGGTCGATGCCCACCCCGACATCATGACGCCGGAGCATTTCGAACGGGCCCACGCCATGGTCCTGGGCAACCTTATGGGCCGCGGGGATGCCGATTTCACCGCGATGGTTCCGCGCAAGATCGACCCGTCCCGCGTCGTTTACGCCGGCATGGACGACATGAGCGAGCTGGAGCGAGGGATGCTCAAGGACATGGGCATCCCCCATGTCGGATCCGCCGCCCTGGCAGATGACAGCACGCCGATCCTCGACTGGATCCGCAACTGCGGTGCCAGCCACGTGGCGATCCACCTCGACCTGGATGTGCTGGACCCCACGAAGTTCCGTTCGCTTCTGTTCAACAAGCCCGGTTCCGACAATGCCGAATGGAACACCACGCCCCAGGGGAAGATGACGATCCAGCAGGTCGTCCGCTTGCTCAAGGACGTATCGAAAGAGATCGACATCGTCGGCCTTGGTATCGCCGAGCACCTTCCCTGGGACGCCATGAACATGCGCGACATGCTGGCGGAACTGCCGCTGCTGTCCGAGTGACGTGGGCTGACACCGGGCGGGCGGGGATGATCCTGCGCCCGCCTCGGGCCAGTGCTTTGGCAAGGACAGCACAGAAGGGATGATCGGACGTCTGTATGGTCATGGCAGCACGTCGACGTGCCGAGCCCCCATCAATCGCGTCGGTCCGTTACCCCCAACCGCGAGGTTCCCATGCATACCATCGACATCCACCCCACGGTCCTGGAACGTGGCCGGGCAAACCGCAACGGCAAGGATCGCGCCTATACCGCCATCGACATGAGCCGCACTGCACATGTCGTGGTGGACATGCAGAACGGCTTCCTCGCCGAAGGGTCGGTGTCCGAAGTCCCGATCGCGCGGGAAATCGTCCCCAACGTGAACAGCATTTCGCAGGCCGTTCGAAAGGCCGGCGGGCTGAATGTCTTCCTGCGCTACACCTATGACGCCAATGAAAGCCGCCCCTGGAACAGCTGGTACGGCTCTCTCCTCGGCGCTCCTTTCGCCGCCGGCCTGATGGAGCATTTCACCCCGGGCGCCGCCCAGCATGACCTGTGGCCCGAAATCGACGTCGCGGAAGGGGAGCCTGTCCTGGACAAGACGCGGTTCAGCGGCTTCACGCCCGGCACCTGCGATCTGGCCGCTGTGCTGGAAGCGCGGGGGATCGATACCGTCATCATTTCCGGCACGCTGACCAACTGCTGTTCGGAAGCCACGGCACGTGATGCCCACCAGCTGAGCTACAAGGTCATCTTTGTCACGGACGCCAACGCCACGCTCACCGACGCCGAACATAACGGGGCCCTCGGCAGTCTTTACGCCGTCTTTGCCGACACGATCCCGACGGCCGAGGTGCTCTCCCTGGTAACAGCCTGAGCCGCCCGAAGGGGCAGGTCTCCTGGCTGGATCCCCGCCCCCTGGCAAGGAGGGCTTGAAAACGGAACCATTGGAGAAGCGGGTCTTTCCGGGCCGCGCCTTCAGGCGTGCGAACATTCAAGATATTGATATTATTATATATTTGGCGAAATTAAAGGCAGGGAGCTTCTGAAGGGATCACATTCCGTGCACCGATGCAGCCCCCGTCACCCAGGCCGATCACGATCACCGGCGCCCCTTGATTACCGCAGGTCCACGGGCTGTCTTTACGCATGGAGTCAGCTCACATGCATCAGCCATCAACGAACGACCGACAGATGACCAAGACCGACGTGGAAGCTTTCGCCCCGAGGGACAGAGAGGCGTTCTGGAGCGAGGTGATGATCCGCAACTACGCCCCGGCCGAAACAAAGGTCATCTGCGCCCCCGAAAGCTTCCGGGGGTCGGTCACGCAACGGGAATTCGGTACCCTGGATCTGAGCCTCGTGGTGTCTTCGCCACAGCTCTCCTCCCGGACCCCGAACGACATCCGGAAGACACCCAATGACTGTTTCTACCTTTCCCTGCTGCGAGATGGTCAGGGATGCCTGCGCCAGGACGGCAGAGAGACATTGCAGCGTGCGGGGGAATTCCTCCTCTACGACAGCGCGCGCCCCTTCGAATACCGCTGGGACACGCACTATTCCGGGTACTGGTTGCGACTGCCGCGACAGATGCTCACCAATCGGCTTGCCTCGGCGGAGCAGATGACGGCGCGAACCATTTCATCAACCTCCACCCTCGGCAGGCTGGTCGGAATGATGTTGCAGGAAAGCTTCTCTCTCGACCTGCTGACGGATGGGGTCGCGACACGCCGCGTTGCCGCCTCCCTGGTCGACCTCATCACCGCAGCGATGGAGACACACGGGGGCCTGCAGACCGATCGCACCTTCCGTCATGCGAACCTCCTGGACAGGGCGCATTCCTTCATCCTCGCAAACCTCGAGGATCCGGAGCTGGATTGCGACGTTCTGGTTCGCCAGCTGGGCGTGTCGCGCAGCACCCTGACCCGCCTCTTCGCAAAGGACGGAACCACGCCCACAAGGTGGATCTGGAAGCAGCGCCTGAACCGAAGCTGCGAGATGTTGAAGCAAGGGCAGGCGCAGAAGGTGACGGATGTCGCGCTCAGCTGCGGGTTCAGCGACATGTCCCACTTTTCCCGTGCCTTTCGTGCCGAATTCGGGGTGACCCCCAAATCGCTTCTGACCCGGCACTGAACCGGTCATCCAGGCCCGGAGCGGGCAAAGACGACGCCCCATGGGCGGCAAGGAAACAGGGCGCGGAGTTTCCTCCGCGCCCTGCCCAAAACTCTGACCCCGGAAGATCAGTAGCGGTAGTGTTCCGGCTTGAACGGGCCTTCGGGTGCGACACCGATGTAGGCGGCCTGTTCCGGCGACAGCTTGGTCAGCTTGGCACCGACTTTGGCCAGGTGCAGCGCGGCGACCTTCTCGTCGAGGTGCTTGGGCAGGATGTAGACCTCGTTCTTGTACTCGTCGCCCTTGGTCCACAGCTCGATCTGCGCCAGCACCTGGTTGGTGAAGGAGGCGGACATCACGAAGGAGGGGTGGCCGGTGGCATTGCCGAGGTTCAGCAGGCGGCCTTCGGACAGCAGGATGATCCGGTTGCCGCTCGGCATCTCGATCATGTCCACCTGGTCCTTGATGTTGGTCCACTTGTGGTTCTTCAGCGCGGCGACCTGGATTTCGTTGTCGAAGTGGCCGATGTTGCCGAGGATGGCCATGTCCTTCATCTGGCGCATATGCTCGATCCGGACGATGTCCTTGTTGCCGGTGGTGGTGATGACGATGTCGACATCGGCGATCACGTCTTCCAGCAGCACGACCTCGAAACCGTCCATGGCGGCCTGCAGGGCGCAGATCGGGTCGGCCTCGGTCACCTTCACGCGGGCACCGGCACCGGCCAGCGAGGCGGCAGAGCCCTTGCCCACGTCACCGTAACCGCAGACGACGGCAACCTTGCCGGCCATCATCACGTCGGTGGCGCGGCGGATGCCGTCGACCAGCGATTCCTTGCAGCCGTACTTGTTGTCGAACTTCGACTTGGTGACGCTGTCGTTGACGTTGATCGCCGGGAAGGGCAGCTGGCCCTGCTTGTGCAGCTCGTACAGGCGGTGCACGCCGGTGGTCGTCTCTTCGGAGACGCCCTTGATCTGATCACGCATCTTGGTGAACCAGCCCGGGGAGGCCTCCATGCGCTTGGCGATCTGCGCCTTGATCACTGCCTCTTCCTCGGAGGAGGGGACGGGGATGATGTCTTCACCGGCCTCGGCGCGGGCGCCCAGCAGGATGTACAGCGTGGCGTCGCCGCCATCGTCCAGGATCATGTTCGGGCCTTCCTCGAACATGAAGGACTTGTCCAGGTAGTCCCAGTGTTCTTCCAGGCTCTGGCCCTTCACGGCGAAGACGGGGACGCCGGCCTCTGCGATGGCCGCGGCGGCATGGTCCTGGGTCGAGAAGATGTTGCAGGACGCCCAGCGGACGTCGGCGCCGAGCGCGACAAGCGTCTCGATCAGGACAGCTGTCTGGATCGTCATGTGGAGCGAGCCCACGATACGGGCGCCTTTCAGGGGCTTGGACTCTCCGAACTCCGTGCGGCAGGCCATCAGGCCCGGCATTTCGGTCTCGGCAATATCCAGCTCCTTGCGGCCGTAACCAGCCAGGGCAATGTCTTTGACAATGTAGTCTTGGGTCATCCGTCACTCCAAAAGGGTTCGATCGGTCGGGCAAGGGGTATCACCGGCAACCGAAGGGCACAACGTGCTTGCCCCAAGGTTCATGTGGACCCGCCACGGACTTGGCGCAGGAATAATCAAGAACTGCTTAAGATCCGGTCGCGCCGATTTGCGCGCAACGGGAACAGGACAACGCCGGGAGCAATTTACACCTCTGCATGCCCCGCGTACTCAGGGTGCGAAAGGACCTTCCGATGAAACAGCCCCGCGCCTGGCAACGCATGCTCTCCGGACGTCGCCTGGATCTGCTCGACCCCACGCCGATGGATATCGAGGTGGAGGACATCGCCCACGGCCTGGCCTTTGTCGCCCGCTGGAATGGGCAGACCCGGGGTGACTACGCCTATTCGGTCGCCGAACATTCCCTGCTGGTCGAGGCCCTGTTCCGGCGGATGTGGCCCTCTGCCAAACCCGCCGATCTGCTGACGGCACTTCTGCATGACGCACCGGAATACGTGATCGGGGACATGATCAGCCCGGTGAAGGCGGCCGTCGGCCCCGACTACGGCCAGCTTGATGCACGCCTGACCGCCGCGATCCACATCCGTTTTGGCCTGCCCGCGACCACGCCGGTGAGGCTGAAGCAGAAGATAAAGAAAGCGGACAAGATCTCTGCCTGGATGGAAGCGACGCAGATCGCCGGGTTTTCCGAAAAGGAGGCAACCAGGTTCTTCGGTCGCCCTGATCCCGCGGTGATCGAAGGGCTTGATATCGTGTTGCGCCCGCCGGTGGAAACCCGGTCGGAGTTCACCGCACGCCATGCCGCGCTGCTGAAGGAAATGCCCTGATCAGGGGAATCGAAAGGGATCTCATGCTGCATATCCGCAGGGCAGGGCGCCTCGACTGCCTGCCGATGGCCGAACTGCTGAACGAGATCATTGCGAGGGGCGGGACAACCGCGTTGACCGATCCCGTCGCCGCCGGCGATCTTGCCCGATGGATGGGCGGTTCCGCCCGGGCGATCTGGCACCTGGCCGAAGATGACGCGGGCCAGGTCCTGGGTTTTCAGTACATAGAACCGCATGCGGAGCAGGGCGAGCGGGTTGCCCAGATCGCAACCTTTTCCCGGGTTGGCAGAACCGGCCTGGGGATCGGATCAAAGCTTTTCGAGGCAACGCGGAAGGCCGCGCTGGCGGCGGGATATACCTGGATCAACGCGGAAATCCGCGCCGACAACAGTTCTGGCCTAGCCTATTATCAGTCACGCGGCTTCGAGGACTACGGCAGGATAGATGGGCGCCGCCTGGCCGATGGAACCGTGGTGACCAAGATCCTGAAAAGGTTCGATTTGCACTAGAAGTGGTCGACACCACGAATTCTCCGGCTGACACAAAGCGGAATCAGGCCGCAAAAATCGTCAATTTTCCTTTACGGAATCAGATTGACCGTCCATTTTACGGGTATGGACATCATTGACCGCAAAATTGTCAATTTACTCGCACAGGACTCCCGACGCTCGCTTTCCGACATCGGCGGGGAGGTCGGCCTGTCCATCTCTGCAGTGAATGACCGGATCAAGAGGCTGACGGCCTCCGGTGCGATCATGCGGTTTACCGTTGAAACCTCGGCCCAGGCACTGGGGCTGCCGACACTGGTTTACCTCTGGATTGCCCTCAGGGAAGACGCGGACGAGCCTGCCTTCAGGAGCTTTGCGGCAAGCCATCCGGCGATCGCGGAATGCCATCATGTCACCGGCGCCTGGTCATACCTCGCAAAGCTCCGCGTCGGCGGAATCGAGGAGATCGAACCGATCCTGGAGGAGATCAAGGCGCAACGCTTCCTGGGTCGCAGCGAAACGGTGATCGTTCTCTCCTCGCCGGTCGAGGCGGGGATGATCCCCAAGGGCTGGTGATGGATCCCGTCCTCATCCTGAAGGGCGTCTTGCTGGGCCTTGCGGTTGCAATGCCGCTCGGGCCGATCGGCGCGCTTTGCATTGCACGGACGTTGGAACGTGGATTTCTGGCAGGGGTTTCCGGCGGATTGGGCACGGCACTTGCCGATGCCACCTACGCGCTGCTGGCTGCACTTGGCTTTGCCGCCTTCGCCTCGACCCTGCAGATGATCGACCTGCCGCTGCGGATTTGCGGAGGAGGGTTCATGATCTGGCTCGGGCTTGCCTCCTTCCGCCCGGCACGCCCGCAAAAGTCTGCCACGGCGGAGACCCGGAACCTTGTCGGAACGACGCTGACCACCTTTGCCCTGACCATTGCGAACCCGGCCACGATCCTGTCCTTCGCCGCCCTTTTCGCGGGCCTCGGCCTTGCGGCGGACGACAACAGGGCAGCGGGCGTCGGGGTCACCCTCGGCGTCTTCGCCGGGTCCATGCTGTGGTGGATCCTGCTCTCGGGCGCGGTCGCGCTGATCCGTCACCGCCTACCGGAGGCCTTCGGCCTCTGGGTTACGCGGGCTTCAGGTGTGATCCTGCTGGGCTTCGGCCTTTGGGCCATTGGTGGCGCCCTGCCAGGGATGCACGAATGACGTCGCCCGGGCCTGAAGGGATGTAAGGCCCGGGCGAACAGGGGAATCAGGAACCGGTTATTCCCCCTCGCCAGCGAGCAGGGCGGCATTGCCGCCCGCCGCCGTCGTATCAACGCAAAGGTGACGTTCGTGCAGGGCGTGACCGACATCGGGAAGCCCGGTCACCAACGGCAGGATGGCGCCCTTGCGGGAGGCCAGCGCCCGGTTGAAGGCGCGGCCTGTGGCGACATCTCCCCACCAGATCGCCCCGGAGATGCCTTCCAATCCTGCAAGCATCGACGCATCCGGAACACCGCCGGCCGCCAGGGCCTGACCGCCAAGCGCCTCCACCGCGGCGACCTGCGCCGCTTCGGCATCCGGACCCGGCCCCATGCAAAGGAGCGGCGCACGCTGGTACGAGGCGAGCCGGTTCAGCTCCCCGGTCGGGCCGGGCAGAAGCTCTTCCCCGACCATGTTCCCTTCGGAGTAGCCAGCCAGCTTGTGCACCAGCATCTCTTCGGTGACCGGGCCATCCTCCTTGCCCTCCACCGGGGCGGGCGCGGCCCGGAAGCGGTCCAGGTAGTTCGGACCACCGGCCTTGGGCCCCGTGCCCGAAAGGCCCTCACCACCGAAGGGCTGCGAGCCGACGATCGCGCCGATCTGGTTCCGGTTGACGTAGAGGTTGCCCGCGTGAATCGCCTCGGTCACGTCCTGCACGCGGGTGTCGATCCGGGTGTGCAGACCGAATGTCAGGCCGTACCCCGTGGCGTTGATCGCGGCGATGACCTTGGGAAGATCACGCCCCTTGAAGGTCGCGACATGCAGCACCGGGCCGAAAATCTCCCGCTCCATCTGTTCGATCCCGGACACTTTCAGCATCGTGGGCGCGACGAAAGTGCCACCCCCAGGGATCGCCAGCTTGTGCAGCAGCAGGCCGTCCGCCTCTGCGGCGGCGATGTAGTCCGCGATCCCCTTGCGGGCTTCTTCGTCGATCACCGGACCCACGTCGGTGGACAGCAGCCAGGGATTGCCGACCGACAGCTCATCCATCGCGCCGCGGATCATTTCGATCATGTGCGGCGCGATATCCTCCTGAAGGTAGAGGCACCGCAGCGCGGAGCACCGCTGCCCGGCAGACTGGAAGGCCGAGGCAACGATATCGCGCACGGCCTGCTCCGGCAGGGCGGTGCTGTCGACGATCATCGCGTTGAGCCCGCCGGTCTCCGCGATCAGCGGCGCGCCGGGGTCCATCGCCTCCGCCATGGTGCGGCGGATAATCTGCGCGGTTTCGGTGGAGCCGGTGAAGGCCACGCCCTGCACGGTCGCCGCCCCGGTCAGTATGGCACCGACCGCGCCATCACCCGGAAGCAGCTGCAGGGATTCGACCGGCACACCGGCTTCGTGCAGCAGGCGCACGGCCATGGCCGCGGTCAGGCTGGTTTGCTCCGCAGGCTTGGCCAGCACCCCGTTACCCGCCGCAAGCGCCGCCGCGATTTGCCCGGTGAAGATAGCCAGGGGGAAGTTCCACGGGCTGATCGCGGTGAATATCCCACGGGCGGCATCCTCACGACGGGCCCCTTCGGCGGCGTAGAAGCGCAGGAAGTCGACCGCTTCCCGCAGTTCGCCCACGGCGTCCTTCAGGGTCTTGCCCGCCTCCTGGGCAAGGACGGCGAAGAAGGGCCCATAGCTCGCCTCGTAGAGGTCCGCTGCACGTTTCAGTACCTCCGCCCGTTCAGCCGGGGTGACATTCCATGGTGCAGCGGCGGCAACGGCCGCCTCGACGCAGGCCGCATCCGCATCGACCACGCGGGCGATGACAGCGCCATCCGCCGGATTCAGGACATCACGCGCCGCACCCGATGCCTTTCCGGCGACAAGCGGACCTGCATCGGGAATGTCGACTTCGCGCGCGGCCTCGATGGTGGCCAGCATACGGGCATCCGACAGGTCGAACCCGCGGCTGTTCAGCCGGTCCTCCCCGAAGATGCCATCGGGGCGTGCCAGGCCTGCCGGGGCCTTCGCATCAGCCGCCTGGGCGAAGGGATCCAGTGCAATCTCTTCTGGCGTGACTTCCTCATCCACGATCTGGTTCACGAAGGAACTGTTGGCGCCGTTCTCCAGCAGGCGCCGGACCAGGTAGGCCAGCAGGTCCTTGTGCGCACCGACCGGCGCGTAGATCCGGCAGCGGCCCGGGCCTTCCTTTATGACGATGTCATGCAGGCGTTCCCCCATGCCGTGCAGGCGCTGGAATTCGTATTCCACGCCGTCACCGGCCATTTCCAGCACCGCCGCCACGGTATGGGCGTTGTGGGTCGCGAACTGCGGATAGATCCGGTCGGCGTAGCCGATCAGCTTCTTCGCATTGGAAATGTAGCTGACATCCGTCGCAACCTTGGAGGTGAAAAGCGGGAAGTCGGGCAGCCCCTCGACCTGCGCACGCTTCATCTCGGTGTCCCAATAGGCGCCCTTCACCAGTCGCACCATGATGCGACGGTCGTATTTCGCCGCTGTGGAGTAGAGCCAGTCGATCACGGCACCCGCGCGCTTGCCGTAGGCCTGCACCACAACACCGAAGCCATCCCAGCCGGACAGTTGCTCATCCGACAGGACAGCTTCGATGACCTTGAGGGAGATGACCAGGCGGTCCTGCTCCTCGGCGTCGATGTTCAGCCCCATGCCGGCGGCACGGGCCTTGCGCGCCAGGTCCCGGACGACGGGCACCAGCTCCTCCATGACGCGCGCCTCCTGCGCCACCTCGTAACGGGGGTGCAGGGCGGAAAGCTTGATCGAGATGCCGGGATTGTCCTTCACCGAACCCTTGGTGCAGGCCTTGGCGATGGCGTCGATGGCGTCGGCGTAGTCCTTGGCGTAGCGGGCCGCGTCAGCCGCAGTCATCGCAGCCTCGCCCAGCATGTCGTAGCTGTAGGTAAACCCCTGATCCTCGCGCGTTTTCGCACGTTCCATGGCCTTTTCGATGGTCTGCCCCAGAACGAACTGGCGGCCCATTTCCTTCATCGCGCGACCGACGGCGGTTCGGATGACCGGTTCGCCCAGGCGCTTGACCGCGCCCCGCAGGGTTGCCGCCATGCGCGGCCCCTCATCATCCAGAACCCGCCCGGTCAGCATCAGCGCCCAGGTCGAGGCATTGACGAGCGGAGAAGAGGCGCGTCCAACGTGGGAGGACCAGTCGGAAGGCGCGATCTTGTCTTCGATCAGCGCGTCGATAGTCAGCTTGTCGGGCACGCGCAGCATGGCTTCGGCCAGGCACATCAGCGCCACACCTTCACGAGTGGACAGGCCGTATTCCCCCAGGAAGTGCTCCATCAGCGTCGGCTTCTGGCTGCTCCGGATCTTGCGCACCAGGTCGGCCGCCCTGTGGGAAATCATCTCCCGCGCGGCCTTGCTCAGCCCGGCGCGCTCCGACAGGCGCTCGACCAGCGGGGCTTCAGGCGTGAACTTCGACGGCCCTTCCAGGGCGTCGAAACGAGGGGCATTGGATTGGTCCTGCATGGCACTCTCCCGATGGATGCCGGCCAGATGGCCGTTGGTCGGTGTCTAACAATTTCCTTCTGGTCGTTTCGCCCAAACTCGTGCCAAAATGGATACGTTCGCACTTAAATTCAGGGCATATATAGTCGATGAGCACAAACGACCTGGATCAGACAGACCGAAAGATATTGCGTGAGCTCACCGCGAACGCGCGGATCTCCGTGGCGGAGCTTGCACGCAAGGTCGGGCTTTCGAAAACCCCCGTCGCGGCACGCCTGAAAGCGCTGGAGGAAACAGGGGTGATCACTGGTTACCGTGCCACGCTGTCCCCCCGAAAACTGGGGCTCACCCATGTCAGCTTCGTCGAGGTTCGCCTCGACGATACGCGCCAAAAGGCGCTCGAGGCATTCAACGCGGCTGTGCGCAAGGTCCCCGAGATAGAAGAATGCTACATGATTGCAGGGGGATTCGACTACCTGCTGAAGGTGCGTTCACAGGACATGGCCGATTACCGCCGCGTCATGGGAGAAGAAATCAGCGCCATGCCGCATGTCACGGCGACCACGACCTTCGTATCGATGGAGGCCGTGGTGGAGGGCAGCAGCCCGACCCTGTGATCGGGGGCCCTTGTTGATCACACCGCACCGTCGCCATGGCCCAACCCGAAATCAAGCAGGGCCGGCAATCGGAGGCGTGCTGAGAAACCGGGGCGCAAGCGTGCCCTGACGGCGGATTATCGCAACACGCGGCGCAGTTCTGCCTGCAGCTGCTGCAACGGCTTGAGGTAGCGCAGCGGGATCTCCTCCACCGCCGCGTCGCGCACCGGCAGGCCGAGGTTCAGTGCGGCGATCACGCGGTTATGCGCATCCCGGATCGGCACGGCGATGGAGCGCAGGCCGATCTCTACCTCCTGGTCGATCACCTCGAAGCCGCGCGCCCGGACGATGGCAAGCCGCGCCATCAGCGCCTCGGGGTCGGTGACCGTGTGCTCTGTCCGCGGGACCAGCGCCATGCGCGACAGCCGAGCGCGGGCTTCCTCCTCCGGCAGGGCGGCCAGCAGGACGCGACCCATCGAGGTGCAGTAAGCGGGCAGGCGGGACCCGGGCATCAGCGCGATGGACATCACCCGGCGCTGCGCGGCACGGGCGACATAGACCACCTCGCCCTCGTCCAGCACCGAGACGGAAGAGCTTTCGCCCAGCTCGTCCGAAAGCTGATCCAGCGAGGGCTGGACGATCTGCGCCAGGGGCAGGGTGGCCAGGCAGGCGGTGCCAAGGCGCAGGACGCGCGGCGTCAGGGTGAAGTACTTTCCATCGTGGGAAGCATAGCCCAGCTCCACCAGCGTCAGCAGGCAGCGGCGCGCGGTGGCGCGGTCGTAGCCGGTCGCCTCCGCCACCTCGGCAATCGATTGCCGCGCATGCTCCGCCGTGAAGCATTCGATCACCCTGAGCCCCTTCGCAAGGCCAGAGATCATGTCCCGCTGGTTCAATGCCATTTCAATGCCACGCCATTCCTGTTTGTGCGATATCCGGACAAAGGTAGCATATCGCACAAATTGCGTGGACGTCGAGGGGGAGGCGGGCGTATGAGTCCCGCCAGCAAAGGAGGATCCGCATGGACAAGAGACTCCCCGGCCTTGTTGAGGCCGTTTCCGGGATCAAGGACGGCGCCACGGTCATGATCGGTGGCTTCGGCGGTTCGGGTAACCCGATCGAACTGATCCACGCCCTGATCGACGCAGGCCCGAAGGACCTGACGATCATCAACAACAACGCGGGCAACGGGAAGATCGGCATCGCCGCATTGATCGACGCGGGCCAGGTGAAGAAGATGATCTGCTCCTTCCCCAAGTCGTCCGACCCCCGCGCCTTTACCGACCGCTACATGGCCGGCGAAATCGAGCTGGAGCTGGTGCCCCAGGGCACCCTGGCCGAACGCATCCGCGCCGGTGGCGCAGGTATCCCCGCCTTCTACACGCCGACCTCCTTCGGGACGGAACTGGCCGAGGGCAAGCCGATCGGTGAATTCGACGGCCGCAAGTACGTGCAGGAACGCTGGCTGAAGGCCGATTTCGCGCTGATCAAGGCCGAGGTCGCCGATACCATGGGCAACCTGACCTACCGCATGGCCGCCCGCAACTTCTCTCCGCTGATGGCAACCGCGGCCACGACGACCATCGTGCAGGCCAGCACGATCGTGGAGCCCGGCGGCATCGACCCCGAGCAGGTGCACACCCCCGGCATCTTCGTGAACCACATCGTCGAAGTGTCCGAGCCCCAGCAGGAAGAAGCCCTGATCCGCGCAGGAGTCGAATATGAGCGAGCTTAAGCTTTCCAACGCCCAGATCGCCTGGCGCGCCGCGCAGGACATCGAGGACGGCGCCTACGTCAACCTCGGCATCGGCTTCCCGGAAATGGTGGCACAGTACACCATCGAGGGACGCACGCCGATCTTCCACACCGAGAACGGCATCCTGAACTTCGGTCAGGCGCCCGCCGCCGGCGAAGAAGACTGGGACCTGATCAATGCCGGCAAGAAGGCCGTGACGCTGAAACCCGGCGCCTCCTTCTTCCACCATGCCGACAGCTTCGCCATGGTGCGCGGCGGCCACCTGGACGTTGCCATCCTGGGCGCGCTGCAGGTCGCGGAAAACGGTGACCTCGCCAACTGGCGCGTCGGCAACAAGGGCGTGCCCGCCGTCGGTGGCGCGATGGACCTGGTGCATGGCGCCAAGCGCGTCGCGGTGCTGACCGACCACGTCACCAAGAAGGGCGAGCCGAAGCTGGTCTCCGAATGCACCTTCCCGCTGACCGGCGTGGGCTGCGTGACCCGCGTCTACACCTCGCTGGCCGTGGTCGACATCGAGGGCGGCAAGTTCATCCTGCGCGAGAAGCTGGCCGGGATGTCCATGGAAGAGCTGCAGTCCCTGACCGGCGCGCCGCTGCACGTCGAAGGCTCCGTCGCGGACCTGGTGGTTCCCGAGCTGTAAGGGCCAGGCAGAGGTGGATTGCATCCACCCTACGAAATCCCCACGGGCGGTGCGCCGCCCGTCGGTCACCCATCGGGGCGGATCGGCATGCGATCGCCCAAGAGGAGGATACCCATGACCGAAGTCTATATCTGCGACTACATCCGCACCCCCATCGGCCGTTTTGGCGGCACCCTGGCCACCGTCCGCGCCGATGACCTGGGCGCGATCCCCCTGAAGGCACTGATGGCGCGCAACGGCTCCGTCGACTGGGAAGCCGTCGACGACGTGATCTACGGCTGCGCCAACCAGGCCGGTGAGGACAACCGCAACGTCGCCCGCATGTCGCTGCTGCTGGCAGGCCTGCCGGTCAGCGTGCCCGGCACCACGATGAACCGCCTCTGCGGGTCCGGCATGGATGCCATCATCACCGCCGCCCGCGCCATCAAGGCAGGCGAGGCCGAGCTGATGATCGCAGGCGGCGTCGAATCGATGTCCCGCGCGCCCTTCGTCATGCCCAAGGCCGAAAGCGCATTTTCCCGCGCCAACGCCGTCTATGACACCACCATCGGCTGGCGCTTCGTCAACCCGCTGATGAAGAAGCAGTACGGCGTGGATTCCATGCCCGAAACCGGTGAAAACGTCGCCGAGGACTTCAACATCTCCCGCGAGGATCAGGACCTCTTCGCCCTGAATTCCCAGAACAAGGCCGCCGCCGCGATCGCTTCCGGGCGTCTGGCGAAGGAGATCACCCCGGTCACCATCAAGCGCCGGAAGCAGGATGACCTGATCTTCGACACCGACGAGCACCCCCGTGCCTCCACCCTGGAAAAGCTGGCCAAGCTGCCGACGCCCTTCCGCGAAGGCGGTTCGGTCACGGCGGGCAATGCCTCTGGCGTGAACGACGGGGCTGCCGCGCTGATCCTGGCCTCTGCAGAAGCGGTGAAGAAGCACGGCCTGACCCCGATCGCCCGCGTGCTGGGCGGGGCCGCCGCAGGCGTGCCGCCGCGCATCATGGGCTTTGGCCCCGCACCCGCATCCAAGAAGCTGATGGCGCGCCTCGGCCTGAAGCAGGAGGACTTCTCGGTCATCGAACTGAACGAGGCCTTCGCCTCCCAGGGTCTCGCAACGCTGCGTGACCTGGGCATCGCCGACGACGACGCGCGCGTGAACCCCAACGGCGGCGCCATCGCCCTGGGTCACCCGCTCGGCATGTCCGGCGCCCGCATCACCGGCACTGCCGCACTGGAACTGAAGTCGGGCGAAAAGTCCCTCTCCACCATGTGCATCGGCGTCGGCCAGGGCATCGCGGTCGCACTTGAAGCGGTCTGATCCGCTCCTTGCCTCGAACAACCAAGGGCGCCTCCCCGGGCGCCCTTTTGGTGTTCGCCCGGGCCTCCTCCAGGGGTGACCCGTGGTGCAAATCCCGTCGCCGCAAGCCCTTCATTCGCCGCTTCAAGCCTTCCCCAAAGCGCCGTCCTGTGGTTTGTGTGAACCCAACGTCAAATCGGAGCACAGCCCATGAAAACGCGCGCCGCCGTGGCTTTCGAAGCCAAGAAACCCCTCGAGATCGTAGAGGTCGACCTGGAAGGCCCCAAGGAAGGCGAGGTCCTGATCGAGATCATGGCCACCGGCATCTGCCACACCGATGCCTACACCCTGGACGGGTTCGACAGCGAAGGGATCTTCCCCTCGATCCTCGGCCACGAAGGCGCCGGCATCATCCGTGCCGTGGGCCCGGGCGTGAAATCGGTCAAGGTCGATGATCACGTCATCCCGCTCTACACGCCGGAATGCCGCCAGTGCAAATCCTGCCTCTCGGGCAAGACCAACCTGTGCACCGCGATCCGCGCCACCCAGGGCAAGGGCCTGATGCCCGACGGCACCTCGCGCTTTTCCTACAAGGGCGAGACGCTGTACCACTACATGGGCTGCTCGACCTTCTCGAACTTCACCGTCCTGCCGGAAATCGCCGTGGCGAAGATCCGGGAAGACGCGCCCTTCGACAAGGCCTGCTACATCGGCTGCGGTGTTTCCACCGGCGTCGGCGCCGTGACCAACACCGCCAAGGTGACCCCCGGCTCCAACGTGATCGTCTTCGGCCTGGGCGGCATCGGCCTGAACGTGCTGCAAGCGGCGCGCATGGTGGGCGCAGACAAGATCATTGGCGTCGACCTGAACGACGGCAAGGAAGAATGGGGCCGCAAGTTCGGCATGACCCATTTCGTGAACCCGTCCAAGGTCGAAGGCGACATCGTCCAGCACCTGGTGGAGCTGACCGACGGCGGCGCCGACTACACCTTCGACTGCACCGGCAACACCGACGTGATGCGCACCGCGCTTGAGGCCTGCCACCGCGGCTGGGGCGTCTCCACCGTGATCGGCGTGGCGGAAGCGGGCAAGGAAATCTCCACCCGTCCGTTCCAGCTGGTCACCGGCCGCGTCTGGCAGGGCTCCGCCTTCGGCGGCGTGAAGGGCCGCACCGGGGTCCCGAAAATCGTCGACTGGTACATGGGCGGCAAGATCGAGATCGACCCGATGATCACCCACGTGCTGTCGCTTGAAGAAATCAACAAGGGCTTCGACCTGATGCACGCAGGCGAGTCCATCCGGAGCGTCGTGGTCTTCTAAAATGGAAATTCTCAGCACCAACCGCGCCTTTGGCGGCACCCAGGGCGTCTACAAGCATGCCTCCACCTCCACCGGGACGGAAATGACCTTCTCCGTCTACGTCCCGGACCATGCGGAGGGCGAAAAGCTCCCCGTGCTCTGGTACCTGTCGGGCCTCACCTGCACCCATGCCAATGTGACCGAGAAGGGTGAATTCCGCGCCCATTGCGCGAAGCACGGCATCATCTTCGTCGCCCCCGACACCTCGCCCCGCGGCGAAGACGTGCCGGACGACCCCGAGGGCGCCTATGACTTCGGCCTTGGTGCCGGGTTCTACGTCAACGCCACGCAGGAGCCCTTTGCCAAGCACTACCGGATGCGCGACTACATCGAAAAGGAACTGCCGGCGCTGATTGCGGCGGAATTCCCGGCAGACATGTCGCGCCAGGGCATCATGGGCCACTCCATGGGCGGTCACGGCGCGCTGACCATCGGCCTGCGCAATACCGAGACCTACAAGTCGATCTCGGCCTTTGCGCCCATCGTCTCTCCGCTCAACTGTGCCTGGGGCGAAAAGGCCCTGACGGGCTACATCGGCGAGGATCGCGCGGCCTGGCGTGAGTACGACGCCTGCGCACTGATCGAAGATGGCGCACGTCAGCCCACCGGGCTGCTGATCGACCAGGGCACCGCCGATGGCTTCCTGGATGATCAGCTGAAATCGGTGCTGCTGGAAATCGCCTGCCGGTCCACCGGCCAGGTCTTCGAGATGCGCATGCAGGAGGGGTATGACCACTCCTACTACTTCATCTCCACCTTCATGGGCGACCATATCGACTGGCACGCCGCCCGTCTGAAGTGACGATCAGGGGCGGCTGGGCTTTCCCAGCCGCTCCAGCCCCGCGCTGCAGAAGTCGATCAGCAGGTTGTAGCTTTTCTCCAGGTCATCGACACCGGGTGCATCGGTGCTGTCCGGCAGGACCGGGCGCCGCGTCCTTTCGGTCAGGCAGCGCTGCATCGCGGCCAGCACGAAACCGAGGCCGATCTTGATGTCCTCCTCGTTCCAGCCCGGCATGGCATCGCGCATGGCATTGAAGAAGACCTCCAGCGTCGGATCGAAGTGATCGTCGATCAGCACGCGGAACTTCCTCTCGTGCGACAGGAAGCTCAGCATGGCGACGTAGTTGAATTGCCCTCGATCTCCGGACAGCACCATGTCCACCAGCGGCCCGATATAGGCCCGCAGGATCGCCGAAAGGTCCGGCTTCCCGTCCGCGGGGATTTCCTGCAGCCGGGCCAGGCGGGTCCGGCTCAACTCCTCCGACCGCCGCAGCACGACCTCGGTATAAAGGTTTTCCTTGGAGGAGAAGTAGTATTTCACCAGGGCCAGGTTGACCTCTGCCTCCGTGGTGATGCTGCGAAGCGAGACCCCTTCATAGGGCGCCTGGGCAAAGGCCGCCTCGGCCGCATCCAGGATCCGCAGGCGCGTAACCTCACCGTCCGAACGGCGCGTGCGTCCTGCCGCACCCTCGGAAGGAGAGCCGGACTCCCCCTTGCTATCGTCGTCGCCCATTTGCCTACCTCAACATTGAAATAGGGCCGGCGCCCGGGAATGACGTCAGCCCAACTAGATATCGCGACAAGATTGGTTTCAGGATGCGCGCAATTGGCGACAGGGATCGGGACATCCCATTGGCCGGCGCATCACCATGCTTGCAAACTCGGTGGAGTTTTATAATCAGCGCGGAGACCGCTTTGCAAGGATACGTTGCAAAGTACGCCTGTGCATGTTCAGGCGGCGCGCAGTTTCCGAGACATTGCGATCACAAAGCTCGTAAACACGCTGGATATGCTCCCATCGGACGCGATCCGCGCTCATCGGATTTTCAGGCGGCGGCGGCAGGGCGTCATCGCTCGCCAGCAGCGCATTGACGATGTCCGTCGCATCGGCGGGCTTGGCAAGATAGTCCGTTGCACCGACCTTCACGGCCGCAACCGCCGTCGCGATCGCACCGTATCCCGTCAGGACGACAATCCGGCAATCGGGGCGCTTTTCCCGAAGGACCTCCACGACGTCGAGGCCATTGCCATCCTCAAGCCGCAGATCGCAGACCGCATAGGCCGGCGGCCGGGAGGAGACGATGGCCTTGCCCGCCGCAACGGTTTCCGCCGTCTCGACTTCGAAGCCACGCTTTTCCATCGCCTTGGCAAGGCGTTTCAGGAAGGGCTCATCATCATCCAGCAGAAGCAGGGATCGGTCTTCGCCAATCTCGCGCAGTTCCGTCATCTCTATTCGTCCCGTAAAGGTGACCCGAGGCGGGCTTCCGCGCGCCTCAGACAGTAATAGGGCCCCGAGTCCAAGCCGTCAAACCGGCGCGGATCATTTTGTCGCACGGGTGAGGCGCCAAGGCCCCGGTTTTGCTATATCATTCGCCATCTGGCCCCACGCGGGACGGGTCGCCACCCCTGCGACAGCCCTGCCTGCACGGCCGATTGCCATGCCCGCCGGCGCCCCCTATCACTCTCGCAGCACATGTTCAGACGGACCGGGGATACATGGCACAACAGGACAGCCAGACAGCGGAAACCGACCTCTACGCGCAGCAGACACATGCGCGCGGCAACTGGATCCGTCTTCGGACGCTGATCCTGTTGCGGTGGATGGCCATCACCGGCCAGTTCTCCGCCCTGATCGTCGCGGCCCAGATCTACCACCTGGATCTGGAATACGGCGCCTGTCTCTTCGTCGTCGGCCTTTCGGTCATCGCCAACCTGATCACCGGATTCGTCTTCCCGGAAAACAAGCGCCTGAACGAGGTCGAAAACCTCGCCATGGTGCTTTTCGACCTGCTGCAGCTCAGCGCGCTGCTCTATCTGACCGGTGGCCTGAACAACCCGTTCTCGATCCTCATCGTGGGGCCCGCCACCGTTTCCGCCCTGGCGCTCTCTGCCCGGCTGACGCTCTTCGTCGGCTCGACCGCGATCGTCGTGGTTACCCTTCTGGCGGAATTCCATCTGCCCCTGACAACCGCAGACGGGCGCAGCCTGGAAATCGCGCAGATCTTCCTGTTCGGCAACTGGCTGGCCATCGTGATCGCGGTACTCTTCCTCGGCGTGTATTCCCGCTGGATCGTGAACGAGATGCATTCCATGTCCGACGCGCTGCAGGCCACGCAGATGGCCCTGGCGCGGGAACAGAAACTGACCGACCTCGGCGGTGTCGTCGCGGCGGCCGCGCATGAACTGGGCACGCCGCTGGCCACCATCAAGCTTACCTCTTCGGAACTGATGGACGAACTCTCCGACGCGCCCGATCTGGCCGAAGATGCACAGTTGATCAGGGATCAAGCCGACAGATGCCGCGACATCCTGCGCTCCATGGGCCGGGCGGGGAAGGACGATCTGCAGATGCGCCAGGCGCCCCTTTCCACGGTGGTGGAAGAGGCAGCGGAACCGCATATCGACCGCGGCAAGACCATCCTGTTCCAGCATGGCGACGGCAGCACGCCGCCACCGTCGATCCTGCGCCGTCCGGAGCTGATCCATGGCCTGCGCAACCTGATCCAGAACGCGGTCGATTTTGCCAAACGGGACGTCCGGGTGGAAACGCGCTGGACGGATCAGACCATCTCGGTCCGGATCATGGACGACGGCCGCGGCTTCAGCGCCACCGACCTCGGCCGCATCGGGGACCCGTTCATGCGCCGCCGCTGGTCTTTCTCCGAAGGGAACGAGCGTCCCGGCTACGAAGGCATGGGGCTTGGCCTTTTCATCGCCAAGACCCTGTTGGAACGCACCGGGGCCGAGCTCATCTTCGCCAACGGCCCGGAAACCAGCGAAACCCGCACCCGGCCCGGCCACCCCGGCATTTCCGGCGCCATTGTCGAAGTCACATGGCCGCGTCGCGCCATCGACGCGCGAACCGGCGAAAACGCCCTGCTGCCCGGGAAGAACCGGCCCTTTTCCTGAAAGGCGCCGGTGGCCCGGCACGGGGTCGCGCATGGGGCAGCGAAGTTCACTCCTCACCGGACCAGCTTAAGAGATTTTTTACGTTTCATTCACCATCCTTGCCTCAACGGGGCCGGAGGATGAAATGACGCTACTCAACGCCATATCCATCGATGATCTTACCAGGTCGGAGCTTTTCCAGGCGCTTGTCCTGAGCGTGCTCCTGTCCTTCGGTGCGCTCGCGACCTTTTCCGCGTTTCAGCGGCGTGGCCTGCGGTCGGGACGGCCCGAGGCAGGGCAGGGGGCGCTCGACCGGATCCGCTTCGTCCTGCAGGATGAAACCCTGACCGAGGCGCCCGCCCCCTGGCGGGATCTGATCTCCGAAGGCGGCGAAGGATCGGACTGGGCACGCCTTCACAGGTTGCTTTCCCTGCGCTTTCCGTCGATCCCCGATCGGCCCTGGCTCAACGATCGCGGCACGCTGCGGCTGGTGACCGACGCCGAAGATGATCCGGCAAGCCTGGTGCTGCGCCAAAGGGGCAACACGCTTGTCCTCACCCTAGAAGAACGCTGCCCCGGATCGCAGACCGATCGGTACCGCGCCCTTGCCATGGCCCGCAGGGCCCATCGGCTGCAGGACCGGGTCGAAAACCTGCCGATCGCGTCGTGGGCGATATCGGACGGCCGCATCAGCAGCGCCAACGCAGCCTTTCGTCAGATCGAAACCCAGTTCGCCGCATCGAACGAAGCCCTCGCCCCCCTGCTGCGCAGCGCGGACCTGTCGGAAGAGCGCCCGACCTTCAGCTACCGGGCGATGCTGCCTGCCCAGGGAAAACACCCGGAAAGCTGGATCGATGTCTTCGCCCGCAGGGTGGACGGGGCCTGGCAATGCACCGCGCAGGATGTCACCGCCCTGGTGAAGGCCGAGAAGGCGCAGCGCAACTTCGTCCAGACGCTGACCAAGACCTTTGCCCAGCTGTCGACGGGGCTGGCCATATTCGACCGCGACCGGCAGCTGATCCTGTTCAATCCGGCCCTCCTTGACCTGACCCAGCTGTCGCCCGAATTCCTCAGCTCCCGCCCCGCACTGTCGCACTTCTTCGACAACCTGCGCGATCTCCGCATCATGCCGGAGCCAAAGAACTACGCCAGCTGGCGCGAACAGATCAACGAACTGGTCAGCGCGGCTGCCGATGGCCGCTACCACGAAACCTGGAGCCTTCCATCCGGCGCCACATACCGCGTGACCGGGCGCCCGCATCCCAACGGCGCTGTCGCCTTCCTGTTCGAGGACATAACCGACCAGATTTCCATGACCCGCCGCTTCCGGCAGCAACTGTCGCTTTCCCAAAGCGTTCTGGATGCCTTCACCGATGCCATCGCCATCTTCGACAGCGACGGCATGATGAGCCATTGCAACAGCGCCTATCGGCGTTTCTTCCACATCCCGGCGGACGCAGACCTTGGCGCCGTCAACGCGATAGATGCACAGCGCCTCTGGTCGGCGCATGCGATCTCTCCCTTCGGGCTGGACGATATGCTGACCCAGCTGGTCATGCGCCAGGACAGCACGCCATCACTGCACCAGCTGGAGCTCAAGGACAGGGGCGAAGTCTGCTGCACCGTGCTGCCCTTGCCCGGTGGGGCCCGCATGGTCAGCTTCGGCAGCGGCGCCCACGAGGCGCCTCCGCTGCGGCAGGCGCACCACGCCTGACAGGCACCGCTCCGCCTGCCAACAGATCCCGCTTGCGACGGCCCCGGGGCAAGGTAATCTCCGCCCCCATGAGCAGCGATTTCACCCTGGACCACATCCTCGCCTCCGCCGAGGAGACAGAGGCGTTTGCCGAAGCCATCGGCGCAAGGCTCCACCCCGGCGACGTCCTGTTGCTGTCCGGGGGAATCGGCGCCGGGAAAACCCATTTTGCCCGCGCCCTGATCCGCTCCCTCCTGGAGGAGGAGGAAGATATCCCATCTCCGACCTTCACCCTGGTGCAGGAATACGAAACCCGCGCCGGCCCGCTCTGGCACGCGGATCTCTACCGCCTGTCCGATCCTCTGGAAGTCGTCGAGCTGGGCCTGGACGAGGCGTTCGAAACCGCTATCTGCCTTGTCGAATGGCCGGATCGCCTGTCCGACCTTGCCCCGCCCGATGCCCTCGCGCTGGAGCTGGAGCCGATGCCCGATCTGCCCGAAGCACGCCGCCTGCACATCTCGGGCCCCGCCCGCTGGAAATCGCTGCTGGCAGAGGTTCTGGCATGAGGACGGAGTCCGACAAACGCAGCTTCCTGGCCGGAACGCCCTGGGCCGAAGCCCGGATCTCGCCCCTCGCCGGCGATGCTTCGCTGCGCAGGTACGACAGGCTGACCGCCCCTGACGGCGCCCGGGCGGTGCTCATGGATGCCCCGCCGACCCACGCCGAAGAGGTACGCCGCTTCTGTCATATCGCCCGCCACCTTGACGCCCTGGGGCTCTCTGCGCCCCGCTTGCTGAAGGCAGAACCCGAAGCCGGTCTGCTCCTTCTGGAAGACCTCGGTGACGCGCTCTTTGCCCGGGTGGTCGCGGAGGATCCTGCGCTTGCCTCGCCGCTCTACGGCGCTGCGGCAGATGCCTTGGCAAGATTGCAATCCGCCCCCCCGCCTGAAGGCCTTGCTCCCTACGATCCCATCGCCTTTGCAGAGATGATCTCCCCCGCCTACGACTGGTACCAGGCGGGTATCACCGGCGCCCCCGCCGATGGCTGCGCAGAATTCCTGGCGATCTTTCAGCCCATGCTGGATGAACTCGGGCCGGGCCGTGTCGTCATCCTAAGGGATTACCACGCCGAAAACCTGCTCTGGCTTCCGGATCGTTCCGGTGTCGCCCGGGTCGGCCAGCTCGACTTTCAGGACGCGATGATGGGCCATCCGGCCTATGATCTGGTTTCACTGCTCCAGGATGCACGCCGCGATGTCGATCCCGCCCTCGAGGAAGAGATGATCCAGCGGTTCGCCGCCGCGACCGGCCGGGATCCGATCGCCTTCCGGCGCTCCTACGACCTGCTGGGCCTCCAGCGGAACCTGCGCCTCCTTGGGGTCTTTGCAAGGCTTTCCATGCACTTCGGGCGCCCGCGCTACGTTGATTTCGTGCCCCGCGTCTGGGGCCTTCTGCAACGCGGCCTCAATCGCCCCGGCATGGAAAGACTGCAGGAACGCCTTCTGCGTGACATGCCCCCGCCCACCCCAGAAAACCTCCGGATCCTGAAGGACAAATGCGCGACCGTCCCGCTTCCCTGATGCTCTTCGCCGCCGGTTTCGGCACGCGGATGGCCCCCCTGACCGATGATCGCCCCAAACCCCTGGTGCAGGTCGCCGGGCGGCCCCTGGTGGATCACGCGCTGGACCAGGCGGGCGATCTGCCGCTGAAGGTCGTCGCCAATGCCCACTACCTGCCTGAACAGGTCGAAGCGCATTTTGCCGGAAGCGATGTCACCGTCGTTCGTGAACTGCCGGAGATCCTGCAAACGGGCGGCGGCCTGCGCAACGCGCTGCCAGCCCTGGGCGAAGGCGCGGTCTTCACGATGAACACCGATGCGGTCTGGAACGGCCCTGCCGCCCTGCCACTGCTCGCCCGCGCCTGGGATCCCGAAGCGATGGATGCCCTGCTCCTGTGCGTGCCGCAGGCGCAGGCGCGCGGCCATGTCGGCAAGGGCGATTTCATCGCCGATGCCGAGGGGCGCGGCACCCCCGGCCCGGGTGGCATCTGGACTGGCGCGCAGATCATCCGCACCGGCCTGATGGACGGCATCGCAGGCCCCGCCTTTTCCATGTGGGAGCTGTGGAACCGCGCCATGGCACGCGGGCGCTGCTACCTTCTCGACTATCCCGGCCTGTGGTGCGACGTCGGCCGCCCCGACTGCATCCCCCTGGCCGAGGCCATGCTGACCGAAGAGACCGCCAATGGCTGACTTCCGCCTCTTCGATACACCCGGGCCCCGCATGTTCGGCCTGCCGCTTGGTTCCGACTTCCCGGCGGACCTCCTGCGCGGGCTGGAAGCGCGGTTGCAGGGCGCTGCCCCGCATGAACGCGCACAGGTCCAGCTGATCGTCAACACCAGCCGCATGGCCCGCCGGATCCGCGCGATCTATGACGCCGGGCCACCACAGCTGCTGCCCCGCATCGACCTGCTCACCGGGCTCAGCTGCCGCGCCGCGATCCCTCGCGCCGTTTCCCCGATCCGCCGGCGATTGGAGCTGATCCGCCTGATCTCCGCCCTGCTTGACGCGGAGCCGGAGCTCGCGCCGCGCGCCGCGCTCTACGATCTGGCCGACAGCCTGGCGAAGCTGCTGGACGAAATGCAGGGCGAACGCGTCACGCTGGCAGACATTGCCGCCCTCGACGTGTCGGATCAGTCAGGCCACTGGGCGCGGGCGCAGCGTTTCCTGGAAATCGTGGGGCTGGTGCAGCGCGAAGACGACCTGCCCGATCCCGAATCCCGCCAGCGCCAGGTGGTCGAGACGCTGATCGCCGAATGGGAGGCCGAACCGCCGCAGCATCCGGTGATCCTTGCCGGCTCCACCGGGTCGCGCGGGGCAACACACCTTCTGATGCAGGCTGTGGCGCGGCTGCCGCAGGGCTGCGTCGTGCTGCCCGGCTACGATTTCGACCTGCCCGACGACATCTGGGAAAAGCTCGACGATCCGCTGACCGGCGAAGATCATCCGCAATACCGCTTCCGCAAGCTGATGCTGGGCCTCGACATGGCGCCGGGCGAGGTCGGCCAGTGGCTGCCCTCCGCCAGCTGCAACGCCGCCCGCAACCGCCTGCTGTCACTTGCCCTGCGCCCCGCGCCGGTGACGCACCAATGGCTGGAAGAAGGCCCCGGTCTTGGCGATCTGGCCGCCCCCCTGCAAGAGGTCACGCTGGTCAAGGCCCCCGGCCCCCGGGCCGAGGCGATGGCCATCGCCCTGCGCCTGCGCCAGGCCGCCGAAGAGGGCCAGACCGCCGCCCTGATCACCCCCGATCGGATGCTGACCCGTCAGGTCGCAGCCGCGCTGACCCGCTGGGGCATCACACCCGACGACAGCGCGGGCACGCCGTTGCAGACGACGCCACCGGGGCGCCTGCTGCGGCAGGTGGCCGATCTCTTCACCGCGCCGCCCACGGCGGTGAAACTGCTGTCGCTGCTGAAACACCCGCTGACCCATGACGGCCCCGAACGCGGCACCCACCTGACCCTGACCCGCGCACTGGAACTCTACCTGCGCGACAAGGCCCGCCCCCTGCCGGAACCGGAGGATATTCACGCCTTCGCCGCCGGGCGCAGCGAACCGCTGGCACCTGCCTGGGCCGCCTGGATCTGCGACACGGCTTTTGCCGCCGCCGCCCCCGATCCGCTGCCGCTCGACCACCGCGTCGCGGCCCATGTGGCGCTGGCCGAACGCATCGCGCGCGGCACCGCGGACGAAGGGGCAGGGACGCTCTGGGACAAGGATGCAGGCGAAAAGGCACAGGCCGTCATGGCCCGCCTGGCCGAGGATGCGCCCCATGGCGACGACTTCTCGGCCCGGGATTACGCCGATCTCTCCGGCGCGATCATCGCCGGTGAAGAGGTCCGAAACCCCGACGAACCGCACCCCCATGTCCTGATCTGGGGCACGCTGGAGGCACGGGTGCAGGGCGCCGACCTGGTGATCCTGGGCGGGCTCAACGAAGGCTCCTGGCCCGAGGCGCCGGACCCGGATCCCTGGATGAACCGCCAGATGCGCAAACAGGCTGGCCTCCTGCTGCCGGAACGGCGCATCGGCCTGTCCGCCCACGACTTCCAGCAGGCCATCGCCGCGCGGGAGGTCTGGCTGACCCGGCCCCTGCGCAGCCAGGATGCAGAAACCGTGCCCTCCCGCTGGCTGAACCGGCTGACCAACCTGCTGGGCGGTCTGCGCGACGGTGGCGGGCCGGATGTGCTGGCGCAGATGGAGGCGCGCGGCGCGCACTGGCTGGCCCTCGCCCGCGAGGTGGAGGAGCCGTTCAGCGCCCCCAAGGCACATCGCCCCTCTCCCGCGCCACCGCTGGCCGCACGTCCGCGCAAATACTGGGTAACCGATGTCCGCACCCTGATCCGCGATCCCTATGCGATCTATGCCAAGCGCATCCTGCGCCTGCGCCGCCTCAGCCCGCTGATGCGCGATCCCGACGCGATGATGCGCGGCATCGTCAGCCATACCGCGATCGAGACCTTCGTGCAGGGCGTCAATGCAGGCGAGCTCGACCTGACCCGCGCCGCGCTCCTCACGACCGTGGCCGAGGTGCTGAACACCGATGTTCCCTGGGGAGAGGCCCGCGCGCTCTGGCAGGCGCGGCTGGAACGCAATGCCGACTGGTTCATCGCCGGGGAGCAATCGCGCCAGCAGGAAGCGGAACAGGTCCACACCGAAACCAAGGGGCAGGCCGAAATCACCAAGCTCGGCGTCACCCTCGCCGCCAAGGCCGACCGTGTGGATGTCGATGCCCATGGCCGCGTCCACCTCTTCGACTACAAGACCGGCGATCCGCCCACCGAGGCGCAGCAGAAGGCCTTCGACAAGCAGCTCCTGCTGGAAGCCGCGATTGCCGAAAGGGCAGGCTTCGGCGACCTTGGGCCCCGCCCCGTCGCCCGCGCCGTCTACATCGGGCTTGGCACCCACCCCAAGGAAGTGCCCGCCCCCCTGGACGAGGAAACCCCCGGCACAGTGTGGGAGAATTTCACCGAACTGGCCGAGAAATGGCTTGATCCTGCAAAGGGTTACACCTCCCGCCGGGCGATGGAGGAAACCCGGACCGGCAGCGATTACGACCAGCTTGCCCGCTTCGGTGAGTGGGAGGATACAGACCTGCCCGTGATCGAAAACCTGACGCAGGAGGATGAGGCATGAAGCGCGACGCCGCCTCCTCCCGCCAGATCCTGGCAGCCGATCCTGCGCGCTCCACCTGGCTGGCCGCCAACGCAGGCTCCGGCAAGACCCGCGTGCTGACCGACCGCGTGGCGCGGCTGCTGCTTGGCGGGGTCTCTCCGCAGAACATCCTCTGCCTGACCTACACCAAGGCCGCCGCGAGCGAGATGCAGAACCGCCTGTTCCAGCGCCTTGGCGAATGGGCCATGCTGGACGATGCCGCGCTGCGCAGCGCACTTGACCGGCTGGGGGTGGAGGATGAGATCGACGCAGCCCGGCTGGCCCGCGCGCGCACCCTCTTTGCCTCGGCCATCGAGACGCCGGGCGGGCTGAAGATCCAGACGATCCACTCCTTCTGCGCCTCGCTGCTGCGCCGTTTCCCGCTGGAATCCGGCGTCTCTCCGCAGTTCAAGGAAGTCGACGACCGCAACGCCCTGATCCTGCGCGACGCCGTGATCGAGGAGATCGCCGAAAGTGCCGAAGCCAGCGTGCTGGACCGCGCCGCCCTGCTGATGACCGATGAAAGCTTCCGCGGTCTGACGGCGGAAATCGCCCAACATCGCGACCTCTTCGATGCCCCCTTCGACCCCGAAGCGCTGGATGAGGTTCTGGGCCTGCCGCAGGACGTGACCGAGGCTGATATCCTGGACCAGGCGATCACCGCGCAGGACATGGACCTGCTGCCGCGCCTGATCGAGGCGCTGCGCAGCGGCACCACCAAGGGCGACGAGACGGCGATGCACAAGCTGCAACCGCTCGGCACGCCGTCCATGTCCATGCTTGCCGTGCTCGAAGACGTCTTCCTGACGGGCGCCAAGACGAAGGAGCCCTTCAGCCCGTCCTCCCGCTTCCCCAGTGCCGCAGTGAAGAAGGCCCACGCCCATCTGATGCCGGAGCTGGAAGACTGGCAGGCCCGCGTGGCCGAGGCCCGCGCCCTGCGCGTGGCAATGAAAGCCCGCGACAAGGCCCTTGTCCTGCATGACTTCGCCCGCGCCTTCCTGCCCCGCTACGAGGCGGCGAAACTGGCGCGCGGCTGGCTCGACTTCGACGACCTGATCCTGCGCACCCGGGAACTGCTAACGAATACCGTTGTTTCCCAATGGGTTCTGTGGCGACTGGACGGCGGGATCGACCATATCCTCGTGGACGAGGCGCAGGATACCAGCCCGGTGCAATGGCAGGTGATCGCGGCACTGGCGCGCGAATTCACCTCCGGCGCCGGGGCGCGGGACGGGGTGGAACGCACGATCTTCGTCGTCGGCGACAAGAAGCAGTCGATCTATTCCTTCCAGGGCGCCGACCCCTCGGGCTTTGACCGGATGCGCGACGATTTCGGTGCCCAGCTGGCCGAAACCGGCCGCCCGCTGCAGGTGCTGGAACTGGAATACTCCTTCCGCTCCGCCGCGCCGATCCTGACCCTGGTCGACCGCGTCTTCGACGGGCGGGAGGCCGCGGGATTTACCACCGACCAGCGCCACCGCGCCTTCAAGGATGCCATGCCGGGGCGCGTCGACCTCTGGCCGCTGGTCGAAAAGCCCGAGAAGGAGGAGAAGGACGAGTGGTGGGATCCGGTCGACAAGCCGGGCCGCAACAACCACCACCTCGAACTCGCCCGCCGCATCGCGGATGAAATCAAGCGGATGCTCGACGCGCGCCTGCCCATCCCCGAAGAGATCGGGCACAGCGGCACCTACCGCGCCCGTCCGATCCGCCCGGGCGACATCATGATCCTGGTGCGCACTCGCTCGCGGGTCTTCCCGCACCTGATCGCGGCCTGCAAGGCGCTTGGCCTGCCGATGGCCGGGGCCGACCGGCTGAAGGTGGCCGCCGAACTGGCCGTGCGCGACATCACGGCGCTGCTGAACTTCCTCGCCCTGCCTGCGGATGAGCTGAGCCTTGCGGCCGTGCTGAAATCGCCGCTTTTCGGCTGGGACGAACAGCGGCTTTTCGACCTGGCGCAGGGCAGGGGGCAACAGACCCTCTGGCAGGCGATGCAGCGCCAGCCGGACCGCTACCCGGCCGAAATCGCCCTGCTGCGCGACCTGCGCGATCAGGCCGACTTCCTGCGCCCCTTCGACCTGATCGAACGGCTGCTGACCCTGCACGAGGGCCGGCGCAAGTTGCTCGGCCGACTGGGGGAAGAAGCAGAGGACGGCCTTGATGCGCTGCTCGACCAGGCGCTGATCTACGAACAGACCGAAGTGCCCTCGCTCACCGGGTTCCTCGTCTGGATGGAGGCCGACGAGCTGCAGATCAAGCGGCAGGCCGACAGTTCCTCGGACCAGATCCGGGTGATGACGGTGCATGGCGCCAAGGGCCTGGAAAGCCCGGTGGTGATCCTGCCCGACAGCCTGAATTCCCCCGACCAGGACCGGACCCAGGTGGTCAAGTCGCTCGACCTGCCGCTCTGGTCCGTCCGCGCGGAGGAGGAGCCGGAAGCCCTGCAACAAGCCCGCGCCATTCGTCGCGAACGCGCGGCGGAGGAACGCGACCGGCTGCTTTACGTCGCCATGACACGGGCCGAGAAATGGCTGATCGTCTGCGGCGCGGGCAAGCTGGCGAAGGACAACAGCGACTGGTACGCCCGTATTGCCGAGCAGATAGAGGAGATGGGCGCAGAGGTACATCCCCAGCCCGGCGGCGATGGCCTGCGCCTCGAAACCGGCGGCTGGGAGGGGCTGGAGATGACCCTTGCCCCGAAGGTCACCGTTCCGCGTCCCGCGCTGCCCGACTGGGCGCGGCGCGATGCGGCCAAGGTGGTGACGGCGCCCCGCACGCTCTCCCCCTCTGTCGATCTCGGCGGTGCAAAGGCGCTGCCCGGCGAAGACGGGCTGGATGAGGAGGCCGCGAAACGCCGGGGCCGGCAGGTCCACCTGCTGCTGGAACATCTGCCGACCCGCGCGGCCGCCGACTGGCCCCGAGTGGCGACGGATCTGCTCTCCGACGGGCCAGATGCCGCAGAACGCCCCGAAATCGCCCTGCTGCTGGCAGAGGCGACGAACGTGCTGACCCGTCCCGCCACCGCCCGCTTCTTCAGCGGAGAGGCCCTGGCGGAGGTTTCCGTGACGGCAGCCCTGCCGGAGCTGGACGGCCGCCGCATCCACGGCACCATCGACCGGCTGATCGTCGGGGAGGGGGAGATCTGGGCGGTGGACTTCAAGACCAATGCCACTATCCCCGACCGGCCCGAGGACGTCCCCGACGGCCTGCTGCGCCAGATGGGGGCCTACCTGGCCGCACTTGGGCAGATCTACCCGGGTCAGACCATACGCACGGGACTTTTGTGGACCCGCAACGCGACGCTGATGCCTTTGCCCGACACCCTGGTCATGGCAGCCCTGCACAGGTCGGAGCCTTCTTGACCGCTGAACCGCGGATACCTAGATTCCGGTCAACATTCCTCCATGGAGACGAGATATGGCAACCGTTCACGCCACCGACGACACCTTCGAAACCGAAGTCCTGAAATCCGACACCCCGGTCCTGGTCGACATCTGGGCCGAATGGTGCGGCCCCTGCCGCCAGATCGCCCCGGCGCTTGAAGAAATCTCGGAAGAGATGGAAGGCAAGCTGAAGGTCGTGAAGGTCGATGCAGACGCCAACCCGCAGTCCGTGATGTCCATGGGCGTGCGCGGCATCCCGGCGCTGTTCATCTACAAGGACGGCCAGATCGTTTCGAACCGCACCGGCGCAGCCCCGAAAGCCGCGCTGCAAAGCTGGATCGACGACACGATCTGATCCTTCAGGATCCGCTGTTTCCAAGGGGCACTGCTGCGGCAGTGCCCTTTTTTCGTGGCACCCCGACCGGGTCCATCGGTACCCCGCACCGTGCCAGCCGATCTGCAATCTTCTGATCTATGACCGCAGGCCGACCCAGGTTCAGGCTCATCTTTTGCCAAAACCACCAGATGAAGCGATCAAACTCCGGCTGATGCTCCGCCGCCCGGTCGAACGCATCGCCGCCGAGGCAGATATGGTGGAAGTCGATCCGCGCAAAGGTGATCGCGGGCTTGCCGAAGAAGAACCCGGAAAACGCGGCGGAACTGTTTTCCGTCACGACGTAATCGCAGGTCCGCAGCAGATCGCCCATCGGCGCGTTGACCACCTGCAGCCTGGGAAAGCGGGCCGAAAGCGCTTCAAGCGCCGAAAGCTCGCTGGCGGTGTAGTCCTCCTTCGGATGCAGCGTCACCAGCAGCTTTCGCTGCCTTTCCCGGTCCAGGGTCCGTTCCAGCATCTCCAGCGGGGAACAATCCTGGAAGGACCTGTGCTCCTCCAGGCGCCCCTGCAGCGGGATATAGACGAAACCCTCGCGACAGGCCCGTTGCGGCGCCTGACCGAACAGCTTTTCCTGCCAGCGGGCGTAAAAGGCCGCGGCCTTTTCCGGATCGACCCTGTCCAACGGAAACCGCGCCTGGGCAACGGGCCAGCGCCAGCGCGCCGCGCTGCTTTCAATGGCCCAGAAGGGGCTGTGATAGACCTTGCGGAAGACCAGCGCACGGTCATGGGTCGGGTGCTCCATCCGGTACATGGCCCAGCCGGGCAGGGACGGTGCCCTTTCGCGGGCCTCACGCCCGGTGCGGCACAGTTCCACCCGGTAGCCATGGGCCTTCAGAACCCCGGCAAGCCGCATGAGGAACCCATGCCGTCCCGCCTCTGCCTGGCGGATCACCTTCGGGGATAGGTAAATGCGAAAGTCACGGGACGGGTCCATCCGCGAACGCTAGGCTGCCCCTGCGGATCCGGCAAGAGGAAGCGCATGGCGCCCCTTCGGGTTGCCCCGCGCCCATGCCGCCCTCATATAGCCTGACAGACCAAAGGAGACTGAAGACATGGCAGAGAGCGATTTTCCCGGCTGGCACGGCACCACGATCATCGGCGTCCGCAAGGGCGGCAAGGTGGTTGTCGCCGGTGACGGGCAGGTGTCCCTCGGCCAGACCGTGATCAAGGGCACCGCGAAGAAGGTCCGCCGCCTGTCCCCGGGGGGCTATGACGTTGTCGCGGGGTTTGCAGGTTCCACCGCCGATGCCTTCACCCTGCTGGAACGCCTGGAGGGCAAGCTGGAAGCGACGCCTGGGCAGCTGGCCCGCGCCAGCGTCGAACTGGCGAAGGACTGGCGCACCGACAAGTACCTGCAAAAGCTGGAAGCGATGCTGATCGTCACCGACGGCAAGGATCTCTTCGTCATCACGGGCGCCGGCGACGTCCTGGAACCCGAACATGACATTGCCGCCATCGGATCCGGCGGGAATTTCGCCCTGGCCGCCGCCCGCGGTCTTTACGAACACGAAGCGGATGCCGAGCAGATTGCGCGCAAGGCCATGGCCATCGCCTCCGACATCTGCGTCTACACCAACGGCAACCTGACGGTGGAAGAGATCAATGGCTGACATCACGGCGGAGGATCTGCGCGCCGCCGTCGCAGCTGGTCATCTGAACGAGGGGCAGGCGGCCGCGCTGAAAACCCTGGCGGAGACCCGCGCGGGCATGCGTCAGCCCGAAGATGAACCCTTCGAGCTGTTCCGCGGCTTTTCGGAGATCTTCGTCACCGTTGGCCTCGGCATCCTGATCGCCGGCGGCTTCGGCCTGGCGCTGGCGACCAGCATGGGCGTGGTCTCCGCCATCGGGATCGGCTGTTTCTTTCTTCTGGCCCGCTACTTCACGCTGAAGCGGCGGATGATGCTGCCGTCCATCCTGCTCACGACCTGCACCGCGGGCGCGCTGACCCTGCTGATGGCGTCCATTCTGTCCGTCGGCAATCCCTTCGACTCCATGTATGACCTCTTCGGAGAGGCGCGGACGAACCTTGCCCAGCATCTGCTGATCTGCGCCCTGGTCGCGGCGGGGCTGATCGCCTGGTTCCGCCTGTTCCGGGTGCCCTTCAGCATGTTCCTGCTGGGGCTGACCGGCGCCTTTGCCGTGCTTTCCATCGCGGGGGCCACGGGTGATATCTCCGGCTCGGACAATCCCTTCGACCTGCTCGAAGGGTCCTCTGTTGCCTGGGGCACCCTGATCCTGGGTCTGGCCGCTCTTGCAGGTGGCACCTGGTTCGACATGCGCGACCCGCACCGGCTGGGGCGACTGTCATCCTCGGGCTTCTGGCTGCATCTCGTGGCCGCTCCCGCACTGGTCAACACCATCGCCCAGACCTTCCTCGTTATGGGGCCCGGGCTAGGCTACGTCCTGATGGCCATCGCCCTGCTGCTCATCACCCTTCTGGCCGTCGTCCTGGACCGGCGCAGTTTCCTGACAGCCGGCATCGGCTACCTCATCTTCCTTCTGACCTATGTCACCGACCGCTCCGGCGAAGGACGAAGCTGGGTCTTCGTCTTCCTGGGCACCGGTGTCTTCCTGACCCTCCTCGGCAGTTTCTGGATCGAGGCCCGCGGCCGCATCATGCGCGCCCTGCCCGACTTCCCCGGCAAGGACCGGCTGCCACCCTACCGAACGGAGATCCAATGACCGACCTTACTCCCCGCGAAATCGTTTCCGAACTCGACCGCTTCATCATCGGCCAGAAGGACGCAAAGCGCGCCGTGGCCGTGGCGCTGCGCAACCGCTGGCGGCGCAAGCAACTGCCCGATGACCTGCGCGAAGAGGTCTATCCGAAGAACATCCTGATGATCGGCCCCACCGGCGTCGGCAAGACGGAGATCTCCCGCCGGCTGGCCAAGCTGGCCCGCGCCCCCTTCATCAAGGTCGAGGCGACCAAGTTCACCGAAGTCGGCTATGTCGGCCGTGACGTGGAACAGATCGTCCGGGACCTGGTAGATGCCGCAATCGCGCAAACGCGGGACTTCATGCGGGAGGAGGTGAAGGCCAAGGCCCACGCCGCCGCCGAAGACCGCGTGATCGAGGCGATCGCCGGCACCGATGCCCGCGAGGGCACGCGGGAAATGTTCCGCAAGAAGCTGCGCGACGGCATGCTCGACGACACCGTCATCACGCTGGAGGTCGCCGATACCTCCAACCCCTTGGGCGGCATGATGGATGTCCCCGGCCAGCCCGGCAGCCAGATGGGCATGATGAACCTGGGCGATATCTTCGGCAAGGCCTTCGGCGGCCGCAAGGTGACCAAGCGCCTGACCGTCGCAGAAAGCTACGAACTGCTGATTTCCGAAGAGGCCGACAAGCTGCTGGACGACGAGACGGTGAAGAACACCGCGCTCGCCTCGGTCGAGGAGAACGGCATCGTCTTCCTGGACGAGATCGACAAGGTCTGTGCCCGTACCGATGCCCGTGGCGGCGATGTTTCCCGTGAAGGCGTGCAGCGTGACCTGCTGCCGCTGATCGAAGGCACGACCGTCTCCACCAAGCACGGCCCGGTGAAGACCGACCACATCCTCTTCATCGCCTCCGGCGCCTTCCACATCGCCAAGCCATCTGACCTGCTGCCGGAACTGCAGGGCCGTCTGCCGATCCGCGTGGAACTTCAGGCCCTGACAGAGGCCGATTTCACCCGCATCCTGACCGAAACGGACAATGCCCTGACCCGCCAGTATGCAGAAATGATGGGCACCGAAGAGGTCACCGTGACCTTCACCGAAGACGGCATCGCCGCCATCGCCCGCATCGCGGCAGAGGTGAACCGCTCGGTCGAGAACATCGGCGCGCGGCGGCTCTATACCGTGATCGAACGCGTGTTCGAGGAGCTCAGCTTCCAGGCTCCCGACAAGGCGGGGGAGGCGGTGACCATTGATGCCGCCTTCGTCGAAGAAAATGTCGGCGCCCTGGCGGCCAGCGCCGATCTCAGCCGCTACGTGCTGTAACCGCTTCACGTGAAACAATACGACGCCCCCCGGAGCCTGCCTCCGCGGGGGCGTTTTTCGTCCCTTGGCGCGCCCTGCGGCGCTGCTGGATGTTGACCTGTGCCCGTTCAGCGCGGATATGACGCGCGCACCGACTGTTCAGCCCCGGAACCCAGCCATGACCGCCAACAAACGTATTGCCCTGTCCAGTGACCACGCAGCCATCGCCCTGCGTCAGGTCGTTGCCGCCCATATCGCCAGCCTCGGCTGGGAAGCCGTCGACGTCGGCCCGACCACCGGTGAAAGCACGCCCTATCCCGAACGCGGCGCCGATGCCGCGCGGCTCGTGGCCTCGGGCGACTGCCGTTTCGGCATCATCCTCTGTGGCACGGGGCAGGGCATCATGATGGCCGCCAACAAGGTGAAGGGCATCCGCTGCGGCGTCTGCTCCGAAAGCTTCTCTGCCCGGATGATCCGGCAGCATAACGATGCAAACATGCTCTCCATCGGGGCGCGCGTAGTGGGTGAATCCCTGGCCATCGACATCGTCGAAGCCTTCCTGGGTGCGGAATTCGAAGGGGGCCGTCACGCCACCCGCGTCGACATGATCAAGGCGATGGAAGCCTGATCCGACAGGACCCGAACCAAGAGCCGGCCCGGGCGCCCCGGGCCGGTCCAGTATCATCCGGCAACACAGGCCGGTATCACACGGCAACACCGAAAAGCGCACCGACCCCGGCGGTCACCGCCATGGCGAAGGCCCCCCAGACGACAACGCGCAGCGCGGCCGGCCCCCGGGGCGCACCGCCCGCTTGGGCCCCTAGCGCCCCCAGCACCGCCAGAAGAACAAGCGTGACGACCAGCACCACCGGGATCACCATGCCGCCCGGCGCAAAAAGCGCCGCCAGCACCGGCCAGATCGCCGCCGCCGAAAAGGTCACGCCCGACGCCAGCGCCGCCTGAAGAGGGTTCGCGGCAGAAACCTCCGTCACCCCGATCTCGTCCCGCATGTGGGCCGCCAGGGCATCGTGGGCGTGCAGTTCCCGCGCGACCTGCGCCGCTGTCAGCTGCGACAGGCCACGCCCCTCCCAGATCGCCGCAAGCTCCGCCATCTCTCCCCTCGGATCGGCTTCGATCGCCGCCGCCTCGCGCTTCATGTCGGCCTGTTCGGTATCCGACTGCGACGAGACGGAGACATATTCCCCCGCCGCCATGGACATGGCACCGGCCGCAAGACCGGCGACACCGGCGATGGCGATACTGCGGGGATCAGGTGTGGCTGCGGCCACACCGACGATGATGGAACTGACGGAAACGATCCCGTCGTTGGCCCCCAGGACCGCGGCGCGCAACCAGTTGGAGCGCGTCATGAAATGGGGATCATCGTCATGGTTCGTCATGGGGACTTCGGGCTGGCGCTCTGGCTGGCTCAGGGCATTCACGTCGTCGACTCCTCGGTTACTTTAGATCCATTCTAAACTACTCCCGCGACCCTGCCCAGCGGTTTCGACCTCACGGTGACCTTTTGCCACCGGTTTCCCTCCGAACAGCCTTTGTCATTTGAACGACGGGTCCCCGACGTGGGAAATCGGACAGGAAAGGGCAGGGACAAGGACCGGGACCATGAAGACCTACGCGCTCGGCATTCCCGCCATCGGCCACGGTATCGATACCCTGCTGTGGAAGGCGGGGATCGAAACCTCCTTCACGCTGGCCTCTGCCCCCGGCTCCATGCTGAGCTCCCGACAGCCGCTCTTTACCGCGCGTCTGCCGTTTCACACCCGGCCGATGTACGTCCTCGGCCTGCCGCTGGGGGATCCCGCGCCGACACGGGCCGTCGTCCCCAGCCCCGTCGCGGGCCGGCTGCTGATGGTCCAGGCTTCCCACACGCCGCTGGCCGAACGGTATCGCTTCACCTCCGCGCGCGGCAGTCATGCCCCTTCGCTGGATCTGGCCGCCATCATCGAGGTCAGCCAGAAGACCAAAGTCAACGTGGCGCCGATCTACGCCGGCTATCGCCGCATGATCCTGCGCCTGGCGCGAAACCTCCGCGGCGGCGAAGGGCAGATCCTGCGGGAACTGATCAACCGTGAATTCGCGGAACTGTCGGGCCATTTCTGCCCGGTCTTCGACATTGCTGACATCACCGGTCAGCAGTCGGATTGACAGGTTTCCGGGAAAGGCTCACTTGTGGGCCTGCCCGTCCCCATGACAGTGCCCATCCCCCACCACGTTCTTGGTGCGCCAGCGCGCAGCCGCTCGGATCAGCTCTTTTTCGGGACAGAAATGAACGTGATTGACGCAATTACAGGTCAACAGCATGTATTGCGCCAACTGACCCGAGGATGCCCCATGCAAGCCGCTCATAGCCCGCAAGATACCAGCCCTCCCGACGATTCCGCCCGCAACAAGCTGGTGATCGGCCTGCTGATGATTTCCACCTTCACGGTGATCCTGAACGAGACGCTGATGTCGGTCGCCCTGCCGCGCCTGATGAACGATCTCGACGTGACCGCGAACGCGGCGCAGTGGCTGACCACCGCCTTCCTGCTGACCATGGCCGTGGTGATCCCGATCACCGGTTTCCTGCTCCAGCGGTTCACGACGCGCAACGTCTTCCTCCTCGCCATGAGCTTCTTCACCCTCGGCACGCTGATCTGCGCGATCTCTCCCAGCCTGCCGCCGCTGATCGGTGGCCGGATCGTCCAGGCTGTCGGCACCGCGATCATGATGCCACTGCTGATGACCACGGTCATGGCGCTGGTACCGCCCGAAAGCCGGGGCAAGACCATGGGCAACATCTCCATCGTGATCTCGGTCGCCCCGGCGATCGGCCCGACGACCTCCGGCCTGATCCTGGAATATTTCCACTGGCGCTGGCTCTTCATCCTGATGATGCCGATTGCCATCGGTGCCCTGACCATGGGCTATTTCCGCCTGGTCAACGTGAACGAGGTGAAACCGCGCAAGCTCGACCTCCTGTCGGTGCCGCTGTCGGCCATCGGGTTCGGCGGGCTGGTTTATGGTTTCTCCGCCATCGGCGAAGGCCATGGCGAAGGCGGCCCGCTGCCGCTCTGGCTGCCGATTGCCGTGGGGGCCGTCTTCCTCGTGGCCTTCATCTGGCGCCAGCTGGTGCTGGGACCGAAGGACCGCGCCCTGCTGGACCTGCGCACCCTGGGGGTGAAGGTCTTCACCGTCTCCGTCATCATGATGGGCCTGGCGATGATGGCGCTCTTCGGGATGATCATGCTGCTGCCGCTCTTCATGCAGAACGTGCTGCAGCTGAACACGCTGCACTCCGGCCTGCTGCTGCTGCCGGGCGGGTTGATCATGGGGCTGCTGTCGCCCACCGTCGGGCGGCTCTTCGACAAGCTCGGCGCGCGCAAGCTGGTGATCCCCGGCGCGGTGATCGTCAGTGCCGGGCTCTGGGCGATGACCCTGCTGACGCCCGCCTCGTCGATGTTCGTCGTGCTGGGGTCCCACACCCTGCTCAGCATCGGCCTTGCCATGCTGTTCACCCCGCTCTTCACCTCCTCCCTCGGTTCGCTGCCGAAGGACCTCTACTCCCACGGATCCGCCGTCATTGGCACGGTCCAGCAGGTGGCGGGCGCGGCGGGGATCGCGATCTTCATCTCCGTCATGTCCCTGCGGATCGGGGCAGAAATGGAAGCCGGCGCCGATACGGTCAATGCCATGGCCGCAGGCCTGCACCAGGCCTTCACCGTGGCGGCCTCGATCTCTCTGCTGATGATCGTCGCGGGCTTCTTCGTGCGGCGCCCCCCGGACAGCAACCCGCAGGCCGGTCCCGGCGGTCACTGAAGGCGGGCACTGAACCTGCCTGCCGCCTAGCGATTGCGGCGCAGGTAGACGTAATAGGCCCCGGTGCCACCATGTTTCTGGTGCGCCGGGGTCACCTGCAGCACGATCTGGCTCAGCGGCGGCATCGAAAGCCAGTGCGGCAACTGGTGCTTCAGGATGCCGTGACGCACCGGGATCGGCCCGTCCTGTTCTGCCCGGCGGCCCTTGCCGGTGATCACCAGGACCAGGCGCATCTCGTTCTGGAACGCCCGCAGGATGAACCCGGTCAAGGCCCGGTGCGCGCGGTCCACGGTCATGCCGTGCAGGTCGATCCGCGCATCCGGAGACATCTTGCCCCGGGTCATCTTCCCGTGGGTCTTCTTATCCATCATCACCGGCGCCTTGTGCAGGCGTTCATGCACCGGCGGCAGGATATCATGCGCCGCAGTCCCACGCCCCCGGGCCTTCTCTCCCAGGCGGAAGGGCGCGAATTGCCCTGACGGAGGCTCTGCCGGGGCAGGGGGGGCGATCGGCTTTTCGGCCTTCTTGGCCGGCCGGGCCAGGGCCCGCTTTTCGGGATGCATCCGCTCGGTCGAACCGGCGATCTTCTCCCACAGCTCCTGCTCTTCGGGGCGCAGCTTGCGGCGGCGGCTCACGATGCGTCCTCCGTCAGCATGGCGTAGGCGCGCTGGATCGGCAGCAGCATGACCAACCGCCCGCCGTCCTTGATCTTGGCGGCTTCCTTGCCCGCACCCGGCCCCGACCCGACGAAGACGTCGGCCCGCTGCGGCCCCTTGATGGCCGATCCGGTATCCTGTGCGACCATCAGCCGGCGCATGCCGCGGAACCCCTTCTTTTCGATCCAGACAGGGGCGCCCAATGGCACGAAGGCCGGGTCGATGGCAACCGACCGCATCGCCGTCAGCGATCTGTTCATCGCGCCCTTCGGTCCGGCCTCAGGCGATACATCCTTGATTACACGGAAGAATACATAGGACGGATTGTGCCGCAGCAAATCCGCCCCCTCCAGCGGATGGCGTTTCACCCAATTTCCGATCACCGCTGCCGAAACCTGATGCGCCTTGTAGATGCCGCGTCGCACCATTTCCTGCCCGATCGACCGATACGGGTGACCGTTGTCCCCCTGGTAGCCGATACGGATATGGCTGCCATCCCGGAGCAGGATACGCCCCGACCCCTGGATCTGCAGGAACATCAGCGCCGCCGGATCATCGACCCAGGCGATCTCCAGACCGCGCCCCGACAGGACGCCCTGCTGTTCGATCTGGGCGCGGGTCAGCCAGGGGCGCACCTCCTTCGCCTCTGGCGGCATCCGGTAGACGGGATAACGGAAGGTGTCGGTCCGAACCCGGGATCCCTCGATCTCTGGCTCATAGTAACCGGTGAACAGGGCAGGTGTCCCGTCCTGCACCAGGACCGGCGTGAAGAACAGTTCGAAGAAGGTGCGCGCGGTCTCGGCTGTCTGCGTCTTCGCCATGTTGCAAAGCGCGGTCCAGTCCGGCTCCCGCAGGTCACCGCAGGTGGCGACAAAGGTCTTCAGCGCGGCGGCGTGATCATCGGCCGCCCAGCCCTGCAGATCCTTGAAGGTCAGGATCGAAACCGTCGGTTCGGGGTCTTGGGAGAAAAGCCCCTGCGCGGGGGCCAGGGCGGGGTGGAGGACCGCCAGCGCCAGATATGCCGCGATCCTCCGAAACCTCATGCAGCCTTATTCTCCCGTCGCGACCAGCTGCCAGTTCAGATCGTCCGACCCCATGCGACGCTCGAAGGTCCAGCTGTCCTTCTGGGTCTTCACCTTGCCCTCTTCACCCTCGATGATGTCGCCACCACGGTCGCGCACCACCTGGGTCAGCTGACCGACGTAGCGCACCGTCAGTTCGGCGATGCGGGTATCGGGATCGAATTCGGCATCCACCAGGCTCAGCTCGCGAACACCGATGAAATCGGCCTCCACCGTCAAGCCCTTCGCATCCCGATCGGCCACGACCTCGGCAAAGGTCTGGTACACTTCGTCAGAGAGGAAGGGCTTGATTTCGCCCAGTTCTCCGCGTTCGAATCCCATCAGGATCATCTCGTAGGCGCCACGGGCACCGCCCAGGAATTCCGAAACGGAGAAGCTCGGCTCGGCTTTCTTCATCTGCGCCAGGGCGCGGGCGGCAGGGCTGTCCTCTGCGACGTGATCGGTGATGTCCGGATCCGGACCGCCTTCGATCACCTCGAAACCGGAGCGTTGCAGCGGCGAATTCGACGCGGGGCCGGTCACCGGCGGCTTCTCGAATCCTTCTCGGGTCCCGAGCACGTTTTTCAGGCGCAGGATCAGGAAGACGGCAATGCCGGCAAGGACCAGAAGCTGGATAATCGGCAAGTTCATGAACTCCTCTCAGCGGCCGGGGTTGGTACTTTCCCGGTTCCGTCCCTATGTAGGTGCTAGGCAGGGCCAAGTCTACTCTGCCGGGGAAAGGAGATTTACGACATGTGGCTTCTACTGGCCTTCATTGCGGTTCCCATGATCGAGATCGCGCTGTTCATCCAGGTGGGTGGGGTGATCGGCCTCGGCTGGACGCTGGCGATCGTGCTGTTCACCGCCGTGCTGGGCACCTGGCTGGTCAAGCAGCAGGGGCGCCAGGCGCTGATGAATATCCAGCGCAGCTTCTCCGAACTCTCCGATCCGTCAGAACCGCTGGCCGATGGGGCCATGATCCTGCTGTCGGGCGCGCTGCTTCTGACGCCGGGCTTCTTCACCGATGCCTTAGGCTTCGCGCTGCTGACGCCGGCGTTCCGCCGCATAGCCTTCCTGTGGCTGCGCAAGCGGGTCAAGGTCCAGGGCAGCTTCACCTTCGGCGGCGGCATGTCCGGGACCACCCGCCCCGGTGGTCGTCCTGGTGGTCATCCCGGTGGCCCGCGCGGGCCGCGCAACTCCGGCCCCGATGTCATCGACGGCGAATTTACCGAAGTCGACTCCTCCAAGGCGCCCACCCATCCCTCCGGCTGGACCCGCCACTGACCCCTTCCCGGGCGTATGGCACCTGTCGCCACGGTCCTTTCTTTCCTGCCTGCAAGGAACATTGAGGCCCGCGCGCCAAGCTGCTAGGACAGCGGCAAGCCGAGATGACGACACGGGAGGGCCCAATGGCCGACGAAACTACCAACGGCGCAGCGCCGCAACAGGCGCCGCAAGTCAAGATGAACGTGCTGAACCAGCACATCCGCGACATGTCCTTCGAGAACATCCTGTCGCGCAAGCCGGTCCCCGGCAATGTTCAGCCCGACGTGAAGGTGCAGGTCGCCCTCGACGCCAAGAAGCGCGACGTGGAAAACCAGTACGAAGTCGTCCTGAAGCTCACCGTGACTTCCAACGACAAGGAAACGCAGTCGCCCATGTTCCTGATGGAACTGGAATACGTCGGCGTCTTCCACATCGAAGGCGTCCCGGAAGAGCAGCTGCACCCCTTCCTGCTGATCGAATGCCCGCGCATGATCTTCCCCTTCGTGCGCCGCATCGTCTCCGACGTGACCCGCGACGGTGGCTTCCCGCCGCTGAACCTGGACACCATCGATTTCGTTCAGCTCTACCGCGCAGAACTGCAGCGCCGCGCAGCGGCCCAGCAGGCCGCGCAGGCCCCCGCGAACTGATCCGGACGGGGGGCGCACAGCCCCCCATCACGCCGCCAAATGCGGCGCAACCCATTCATTACATTTAATAATTACAGCGGAGCGCTCAGCCGAGGCGCTTCCAAAGCGCCTTGTCGCCCATCTTCTCGACGAAGGCGTCATGGGCCGCCCGCTCATCCTCTGCCAGGCGGGAGGGCAGGGCGACAGGACGCGGGCGCGGGCGCCAGTTCTCATCGACCTGTTCCGTATCGGCGCCCTTCTTCTTGCCCTGCGCCAGCACCAGGTCGGGCTGACGGCCACCGATCAGCTCAAGATAGACCTCCGCCAGGATCTCGGAGTCGAGCAGCGCCCCGTGCAGCGTCCGGGCAGAGTTGTCGATGCCGAACCGCCGGCACAGCGCATCCAGCGAGGCGGGCGAGCCCGGGAATTTCTTGCGCGCGATGGCCAGGGTGTCGATCGCCTGCTCCCAGGGCAGCTTCGGCATGCCAAGCCAGCCCAGTTCGGCGTTGAGGAACTTCATGTCGAAGGCGGCATTGTGGATCACAAGCTTCGCATCGCCGACGAAATCCAGAAAGTCCTGCGCCACCTCGCGGAACAGGGGCTTGTCCCGCAGGAACTCCGACGACAGCCCGTGCACCTTGAAAGCATCTTCGGGCACGTCGCGTTCGGGGTTGATATAGACGTGGAAGGTCTGCCCCGTCGGCACGTGGTTGAGCAGTTCGACACCGCCGATTTCCACCAGCCGGTCGCCCTGTTCAGGTTCGAAACCGGTGGTTTCCGTATCCATCACGATTTCACGCATTCGTCGAACCCGTCCTTATTTTCTCAACGATTTCATGCACTTGATCCTGCGCATGCTCCGGCGTGTCGGTGATGACCAGGTAATCGGCCCGGGCGCGTTTCTCTGCGTCGGGCATCTGCTTGGCCAGGATCATCTCGAACTGCGCTTCGGTCATCGTGCCCCTGTCCAGCACGCGCTTGCGCTGCTCTTCCGGGCTTACGCTGACCACCACGACCGCATCCATGCTCCGCTCCGACCCGCCTTCGAACAGCAGGGGAATGTCGAGCACGACGATATCAGCATCCGTCGCCGCGATGAAGGCCGCGCGATCTTCGGCCACGAGGGGATGCACCACCGCCTCGATACGCTTCAGGGCCCCGGGATCCGCGGCGATCACCCGCTTCAATGCTTCACGTGAAACACTGCCCCCTTCGACCACCTCCGGCCAGAGCGCGCCGAGCGGCGCCACCGCGGCCCCGCCTTCGGCGTAAAGTCGATGCACTGCCGCATCCGCATCCCACAGGGCGCAGCCTTCGGCGACGAACATCCGCGCCGTGGTCGACTTGCCCATGCCGATGGATCCGGTCAGGCCAAGGAGAAAGCTCATGCCAGCGCCGCCGCGCGGGCCTCCGCCGTGACCTCGGGCCGCTGGCCGAACCAGCGTTCAAACCCCGGCACCGCCTGGTGCAGCAGCATGCCCAGGCCGTCGACAACCGTCGCACCGGCCTTTTCCGCTTCCTGCAATATGTGTGTTTTCAATGGGTTATAAACCAGATCCGTCACAACCTGCCCGGCGTGCAGCCCATCCATGGGCACCCGAAGCTCCGGCTTGCCAACCATGCCCAGGGACGTCGTGTTCACCACCGTGGCGGCGTCTTCGATCATGTTGCCGGCTTGAACCCATTCCACCACGCGCAGCTTGCGACCAAAATCATCATGCAGCGCCTCGGCCCGGGCGCGCGTGCGGTTGGCAATCATGATCTCCGGCGCGCCAGCCTCCAGCAAGGAAGAAATGACCGCCCGCGCGGCACCACCGGCCCCCAGAAGCGCGACCGGCCCCGCCTTGGGATCCCAGTTCGGCGCATTTTGCCTCAGATTCTCGATGAATCCGTAACCATCTGTATTATCAGCATGAATCTTCCCATCCTTGCGGAAGATCAGCGTGTTTGCCGCCCCGATCACCGTTGCGCGGTCAGTCACGAGGTCGGCAATTTCCAGGATCGCTTCCTTGTGCGGGATCGTCACGTTCACCCCGACAAATCCCATCTTCGGCAGGGTGCGCAGCACCTCCCGCAGGTTTTCCTGCTCCACGTGCATCGGCACGTAATGTCCCGCAAGTCCGAGGGATTTCAGCCAGTACCCATGCAGATGCGGCGAACGGGAATGGGCAACCGGGTTGCCGATCACCCCCGCCAGGGGGATCTGTGCATCACTCATGAAGAGATGGCTCCTCTCAGGGCCAGGTAGTCCAGGATTTCCAGCAGCGGCAGCCCCAGAACGGCAAAGAAATCGCCGTCGACGCGGCTGAACAGCCGCGCGCCTTCCGCTTCCAGCTGGTAGGCCCCGCAGGACCATGAAATTTCCGGCCAGTTCCGCTCTATATACTCGTCCAGGAAAGCGGAGGAGGGCGTGCGCATGGTCATCTTCACCTCCACCAGCTTGCGCCAGACCGGCCGGCCGTCGTTGAAAATCACCGCCGCCGTGTGAAGGGAGTGCCGCTTGCCCGCCAGTTTCTCCAACTGCGCGCGCGCCGCCTCCTTCGTCGGCGGCTTGGAAAAGATCTCTCCCTCCAGCTCCAGCACCTGGTCGCAGCCGATGGTGAAGCTTTCCGGGTTCTTCCGTCCGACCTTCTCCGCCTTCAGCCCTGCAAGGGCATCGGCGATGTTCCGGGGCGTTTCTCCCTCCGCCAGAAGGGACGCCTTTATCATCTCTTCGTCCACGCGCGCTTTCGCCACCTCGAAGGTGACACCGGCGCGGCGCAGAAGCTGCGCCCGGATTTCGGAGGAAGAAGCCAGCAGGACAGGAGAGAGCATGTGGATAAGTCGGTGTAGAACGGGACGATTACTTGCCGACACTTCTGGGAAAAATCACGGCTTGACGCAAGTCCCGCCGACCCCCTGTGAGGGACTCACCGAGTCCTGCACAGAACCACAGAAGACTCCCACCGAGGGATAAGGAAAACCCGCCATCGGCCCGTACCTGAGTCTCCCCGGATTCAATCCCCACAGGAGGGTTTCACTTACACACAGGATTTTCCCGGCTCAAGTCGCTGGAATCCGGGCCATTTTGGAATCTCGCCGAAACTTCTCCTCGATTCGCTAACGATTCCCCCCAGACATATCCACTTGTGGATAAACCGGTGTGTAAGAAAAGGATCCACAGGAAGAGGGCTCCCAACATCAAACAACAACTTCTTTTTTTCTTTCTTATTTATTAGGGGAGAGGGACCAGACCGGAGATCAGAATGCTCGACTTGCTCGCCATCGCGTACCCGTGGACAAAGTTCCTGCACATCATCTCGGTGATTTCCTGGATGGCCGGAATTTTCTATCTGCCCCGCCTCTACGTGTACCATTCCGAGCAGGAGATGGACGAAAAGACCGACCAGCTCTTCCAGACCATGGAAAGGCGGCTCCTGAGGGGCATCATGAACCCCGCGATGATCGCCACCTGGGTTTTTGGCGTAGCGCTCGTCCTGACGCCGGGAATCGTGGTCTGGGGCGATGTCTGGCCCTGGACCAAGGGCGCCTGCGTCATCGCGATGACGGTTTTCCATCACTGGCTTGCCAACCGGCGCAAGGATTTCGCCCGTGGAGAGAACAAGCTCCCCGGCCGGACCTACCGGATGATGAACGAGGTTCCGACGCTTCTGATGGTGATCATCGTCGCCTCCGTGGTCGTGAAGTTCTGATTTTATTGACTCAGAAGCGGGGACTGCCTATCTACCCGCCAACGCCGCCCGTCCGGGTGAGTCGATCTTCCATGCATATACCGTACCGCGCGCCCTGACCGGGCCGGACGAAGGATCTTGTTTACATGACCGAAAACCGTCTCAATCTCTCCGATCTGAAGGCGAAGAGCCCGAAGGATCTGCTGGCGATGGCAGAGGAGCTCGAAATCGAGAACGCCTCGACCATGCGCAAGGGCGAGATGATGTTCCAGATCCTGCGCGAACTGGCCGATGACGACTGGCAGGTCGGCGGCGATGGCGTGCTGGAGGTCCTGCAGGACGGTTTCGGCTTCCTCCGCTCGCCCGAGGCGAACTACCTGCCGGGTCCCGATGACATCTACGTCTCGCCCGACATGATCCGGCAGTTCTCGCTGCGCACCGGCGATACCGTCGAAGGCCTGATGAAGGCGCCCGACGACAACGAGCGGTACTTCGCGCTGACCACCGTGTCCTCGATCAACTTCGAGGAGCCGGAGAAGGCCCGCCACAAGATCGCCTTCGACAACCTGACGCCGCTCTATCCCGACGAACGCCTGAAGATGGAGATCGAGGATCCCACCATCAAGGACCGTTCCGCGCGCATCATCGACCTCGTCGCGCCGATCGGGAAGGGCCAGCGTTCGCTGATCGTGGCACCGCCGCGCACCGGTAAGACCGTCCTGCTGCAAAACATCGCCAGCTCGATCGAAAAGAACCACCCGGAGTGCTACCTGATCGTCCTGCTGATCGACGAACGCCCGGAAGAAGTCACCGACATGCAGCGTTCCGTGAAGGGCGAGGTCATCTCCTCCACCTTCGACGAACCTGCCACGCGCCACGTTGCCGTCTCCGAAATGGTCATCGAAAAGGCCAAGCGTCTGGTCGAACATAAACGAGATGTTGTGATCCTTCTCGATTCGATCACCAGACTTGGTCGTGCCTTCAACACCGTGGTGCCGTCCTCGGGTAAGGTGCTGACCGGTGGTGTGGACGCCAACGCCCTGCAGCGCCCCAAGCGCTTCTTCGGTGCCGCACGGAACATCGAAGAGGGCGGGTCGCTCACCATCATCGCGACCGCGCTGATCGACACCGGCTCCCGGATGGACGAAGTCATCTTCGAAGAATTCAAGGGCACGGGTAACTCCGAAATCGTCCTGGACCGCAAGATCGCCGACAAGCGCGTTTACCCGGCGATGGACATCCTGAAGTCCGGCACCCGGAAAGAGGATCTGCTGGTGGACAAGGTCGATCTGCAGAAGACCTTCGTCCTGCGCCGCATCCTGAACCCGATGGGCACCACGGATGCGATCGAATTCCTGATCTCGAAGTTGAAGCAGACCAAGACGAACTCGGAATTCTTCGACTCGATGAACACCTGAGCCAGGGAAGGCTAGGGACCAATGGATACCATCTTCGCGCTTGCCTCGGCCCCGGGCCGGGCAGGCGTATCCGTGATGAGGATCTCAGGGCCGGGAGCTTTCCCGGCCCTCTCCCGTTTTGGCACGACCTGCCCCGAACCACGGGCGGCCGCCCTGCGCCTGCTGCGTGATGGCGATGATGTCGTCGATCAGGCGTTGATCCTGGCCTTTCCGGGCCCTGCCAGCTTCACCGGCGAAGATGTCGTCGAACTTCACCTGCATGGTTCGCCCGCCGTCGTGACCTCCGTCCTGCGGATGCTGTCAGAGGTGGAGGGCCTGCGCATGGCCGAGCCGGGCGAATTCACCCGCCGCGCGCTTGAAAACGGCAAGATGGACCTGGCGCAAGTCGAAGGGCTTGCGGACCTGATCGATTCCGAGACCGAGGCGCAACGCCGTCAGGCGCAGCGCGTCTTCTCCGGCAAGCTGGGGGAGGTGGTGCAGGGCTGGCGCCGTGACCTGATCCGCGCCGCGGCCCTGCTGGAAGCGGTGATTGATTTCGCCGACGAAGACGTGCCCGTCGATGTCCGGCCAGAGGTCAACGACCTCCTCTCCGGGGTTTCCGCCTCGCTTGAGGTGCAGGCCCGTGGCGCCGCCATGGCCGAACGTGTCCGCCACGGCTTCGAGGTTGCGATCCTCGGTGCGCCGAATGCGGGCAAGTCCACGCTGCTGAATGCCCTTGCCGGGCGCGAAGCGGCGATCACCTCCTCCGTTGCCGGCACCACCCGCGACGTGATCGAGGTGCGGATGGACCTGCGCGGCCTGCCGGTGACCCTGCTGGACACCGCCGGGTTGCGCGAAACCGAAGACGAGGTCGAAGCGATCGGCATTGCCCGCGCCAGGGCTCGTGCCGAAGACGCCGACCTGCGGCTCTACCTCCTGGCCCCCGGCGAAGATCCGCAGATCGACCTGCGAGAGGATGACATCATCCTGCAGGGTAAGGCAGATGTGACTGGCAATCCCGAGGGAATCAGCGGAGTGACGGGGCAGGGGATCGACGCCCTGATCACGCGCCTGGGCCAGGTTTTCGCCAGTCGTTCCGCCCTCGTGGCCACGGCGACCCGGGAACGACACCGCGTCGCGATCCTGCGGGCGCTCAGCGACCTCGCCCAGGCGAGGGAGATGCTGGACAACCCCGCCTGGACCGAGGACCTGATCGCCGAGGAACTGCGCTCCGCTATTCGGGCGCTCGATTCTCTGGTAGGCATCGTGGATGTCGAAAACCTTCTGGATGAGATCTTCTCGTCCTTCTGCATCGGCAAGTGATCGGGGCAAGTGATGGGAGATGTTTCACGTGAAACAGTCTGATTTCGATGTCATCGTTGTTGGGGGCGGTCATGCGGGTTCCGACGCCGCATCGGCGGCCGCGCGGGCAGGGGCCCGGACGGCGCTGGTGACGCTGAAGTTCGATGGCATCGGCGTGATGTCCTGTAATCCGGCCATTGGCGGGCTCGGAAAAGGGCACCTCGTGCGCGAGGTTGATGCCCTTGATGGCGTCATGGGCCGCGTGGCGGACCTCGCCGGGATCCAGTTCCGTCTGCTGAACCGTCGCAAGGGCCCTGCCGTGCAAGGCCCCCGCGCCCAGGCCGATCGCGCCGTCTATCGCCGCGAGATGCAGCGCGAAATGACCTCTCAGCCCGGTCTGACCGTGATCGAGGGCGAGGTTACCGATTTCATCATGCAGGGCGACCGCGTTGCGGGTCTCGTCCTGGCCGATGGCTCCGAAATTCACGCCCGCGCCGTCGTCCTGACGACAGGCACCTTCCTGCGCGGGTTGATCCATATCGGTGACGTTCACTATTCCGGCGGTCGCATGGGCGACAATGCCGCTAACAAGCTGGGCGAACGGATGGAGGGCTTCGGCCTGCCCCTCGGGCGGCTGAAAACCGGGACCCCGCCGCGCCTCGACGGTCGCACGATCAAATGGGACCTGCTGGAAGAACAGCCGGGGGACGAGGATCCCGTCCTCTTCTCCTTCCTCTCGACCAAGGTGAACCTGGCCCAGGTCCCCTGCGGGATCACCCATACCAACGCCGCGACGCACCAGATCATCCGCGACAACCTCTCCCGCTCCGCCATGTATGGCGGCCATATCGACGGTGTCGGCCCGCGCTATTGCCCTTCGATCGAGGACAAGGTCGTGCGCTTTGCCGACAAGGACTCGCACCAGGTCTTCCTCGAACCCGAAGGGCTGAACGATCACACCGTCTACCCCAACGGGATCTCGACCTCCCTGCCGGAGGAGGTGCAGCACGCCTATGTCCGCTCCATGAAGGGGCTGGAAGACGTGGTGATCCTGCAACCGGGCTATGCCATCGAATACGACTACGTCGATCCCCGCGCGCTGGATACCCGTCTGGGCTTGCGCGACGTGCCGGGTCTCTTCCTCGCGGGGCAGATCAACGGCACCACGGGCTACGAAGAAGCCGCCGCCCAGGGCCTCGTCGCCGGTCTGAACGCCGCGAAAGAGGCGCTTGGCCAGGATCCGGTGACCTTCAGCCGCGCCGACAGCTATATCGGCGTGATGATCGACGACCTGACGACGCGCGGCGTCTCGGAACCCTATCGCATGTTCACCTCCCGCGCCGAATACCGCCTGTCGCTGCGCGCCGACAACGCGGATCAGCGCCTGACCCCCAAGGGGATCGAGGCCGGTTTCGTGGGGCAGGGACGTCGCGAGGCCTTCGAAGCCAAGATGGAACGTATCGGCGCCGGGCGGGAAATCCTCGACGGAACGACGGTCACGCCGAAACAGCTCAACACCGCCGGCATCAAGGTGGGGGAAGACGGCAAACAGCGCACCCTCTACCAGGTCTTGGCTTTCCCTGAGACTTCGGTGGCAGATCTGGTGGCTCTCGCCCCGGCGCTCGCTGATCTCGACATGGAAACCCAGGAGCAACTGCGCCGCGACGCGCTCTACGCCACCTATATCCAGCGTCAGCAGAACGATGCCCAGGCGCTGCAAAAGGACGAGGCGCGCGGTATTCCCGCCGATTTCGACTATGACCGCCTCGAAGGGCTGTCGAATGAACTGAAGTCGAAGCTGGTCCGCATCCGCCCGGCAAACCTCGCCCAGGCGGGCCGGATCGAAGGCATGACCCCAGCGGCGCTCGCCCTCATCCTCTCCCGTCTCAACCGGGCACAGAAGGAAAAATCGGCGTGAGCAGGGCTGATCTCGCTGCGGATGTTTCACGTGAAACACTGGACCGCCTCGATACCTACGCCGCGTTGCTGGAACGCTGGAATCCGAAGATCAATCTCGTGGCCAAGAGCACCATTCCAGAGCTCTGGACCCGCCATCTGACAGATTCCGCCCAGATCCACGGCCTGGCGCCCGATTTCTCCACCTGGGCCGATATCGGCACCGGCGGCGGCTTCCCGGGCATGGTCATCGCGATCCTGGCGGCAGAAAGCCACCCCGAAGCGCAGTTCACGATGATCGAATCGGACCAGCGCAAATGCGCTTTCCTGCGGACCGTAGCCCGGGAATGCGGGCTGAAGGTGGCGATTCTGGCCGAACGGATCGAATCTGCCCCCGCGCAGGGCGCCGATGTGCTCTCTGCCCGGGCCCTGGCCAGCCTCGACCTGCTGCTTGGCTTCGCGGAACGCCATCTTGCGCCCTCCGGTACAGCGATTTTCCTCAAGGGCGCGCGCTGGAAAGAGGAAGTTGAGCAGGCCGAAGCCCATTGGCGCTTTCACTGGGACGCGGTGCCGAGTAAAACCGAAGGCGGGGCAGTGATCCTTAAAATCGGAGGAATCGAACGTGTCTAACCTGCTGACCGCACCGGGGCCGCGGATCGTCGCCATCGCGAACCAGAAGGGCGGCGTGGGCAAGACCACGACGGCCATCAACCTGAGCGCCGCGCTGGTAGAGCAGGGGCAGAAGGTCCTCCTGATCGACTTCGATCCGCAGGGCAACGCCTCCACCGGGCTCGGCGTCGAACCCGAGGACCGGGAATACACCACCTATGAGCTGATGCTGGACGATGCGCCGCTGGATGACATCATCCGCCGCACCAATATCGCCAACCTGGACCTTGTTCCGGCCACGGTGGACCTCTCCTCGGCCGATATCGAGCTGATCGCCAACGAAAAACGCTCCTTCCTGCTGCATGACGCCCTGCGGCAGCCGGCGATGGCGCAATACGGCTACGATTTCATCCTGATCGATTGCCCGCCCTCGCTGAACCTGCTGACGGTGAACGCCATGGTCGCTGCGCATTCTGTGCTGGTCCCCCTGCAAAGCGAATTCTTTGCGCTTGAAGGCCTGTCGCAGCTGATGCTGTCGGTCCGCGAGGTTCGCCAGACGGCCAATCCGGAGCTGCGGATCGAAGGGATCGTCCTGACCATGTACGACGCCCGCAACAACCTCTCCCAGCAGGTAGAGGAAGATGCGCGCGAAAACCTGGGAGAACTGGTCTTCCGCACGATCATCCCGCGCAATGTCCGCGTCAGCGAGGCGCCCTCCTTCTCCGTTCCGGTGCTGGAATTCGATCCGACGTCGAAAGGGGCGATGGCCTACCGCGCGCTGGCGGCGGAAATCCTGCAGAAATACGAAAGCGTCGCGGCCTGACGCGACTGGAGAGCAGCATGGAAAAGAAAAAGAGCCGGGGACTGGGCCGGGGGCTTTCGGCCCTCATGGCCGATGTGAACGAACAGCCGGTCGCCGCAGCCGCCCCTGGCGCGGGCAATGTCCGTCGTCCGGACATGACCGTCCCGATCGAGAACGTCGTTCCGAACCCGGATCAGCCGCGCCGCACCTTCACCGAAGCGCAGCTGGAAGAGCTGACCGCCTCGATCAAGGAAAAGGGCGTCATTCAGCCGCTGATCGTCCGTCCGAAGCCCGGTGACCCCGGCAAGTACGAGATCGTTGCCGGCGAACGCCGCTGGCGCTCCGCGCAGCGCGCGCAGCTGCATGAACTGCCTGTTATCGTTCGCGATTTCGACGATACCGAGGTTCTCGAAGTCGCCATCATCGAGAACATCCAGCGGGCGGACCTGAACCCCATCGAAGAGGCGGCGGGCTTCCGTCAGCTGATGGAGAAGTTCGGTCACACCCAGGAAAAGCTGGCCCAGGCCCTCGGCAAGAGCCGCTCGCATATCGCCAATCTGATGCGCCTGCTGCAGCTCCCGGATGAGGTGCGCGACATGCTGCAGGAGGGGAAGCTCTCCGCCGGCCACGCCCGCGCGCTGATCACCTCCGACGATCCGGTGACGCTGGCGAAGAAGGTCGTGGCCGACGGGCTCTCCGTCCGGGCCACCGAACAGCTGGCGAAGAAGCCGAAAGCCACCTCCGAAGCGCCGAAAGCGCCTCGTACGGCGCCGAAATCGCTGGGGGACAAGGATGCGGACACCAAGGCGCTGGAGGCTGATCTGTCCGCCGCGCTCGGCTATCGCGTCGAAATCAGCCATGTGCCGGGGCAGGAAGCGGGCAAGCTGACCATCAGCTACCCCTCGCTGGAAGCGCTGGATGACATCTGTCAGGTGCTCGGCAGCGCGCGCTGACAGGGCCCGTCAGGAAGGGCGCGTCCAGAGGAACAGCATCACGCAGCACAGCGTGAGCCCCTGGATCAGCAGCAGCATCGGGCGCAGCCCCATAAGGATCGAGAGCATGAAGACGCCTCCCACCATGACGGTGGCGAGGCGTTTTGCCTTCAGGGAGATCGCGCCGCGTTCATGCCAGTCGCGGATCGGCGGGCCAAAGGTCGGGTGATGGACCAACCATTGATGCAACCGCTCCGACGAGCGGGCGAAACAGAAGGTCGCGAGCAGCATGAAGGGCACGGTGGGCAAAAGTGGCAGCACGACGCCCAAAAGGCCGAGACCCATGGCCAGAAGCCCGGAAATCAGCCAGATGACCCGCATTTCCTACGAATCCAGCAGTTTGTTTATGACGGCGTTGAGCAGCATACGTCCTTGATCCGTAACGAAAATTCGCCGATTTTCGACTTTCGTGAGCTCTCTCTCGCAAAGTTCCTCGACCACCGACCCGTTGAGAGGAGCTGAGCTCAATTTCTCGAACCGGTCCAGATCGATTCCCTCGCGCAATCTGAGCCCCATCAGAAGGTATTCCTCCGCCTGTTCGAGTCCAGTTAAAGACTCGATCAGGCTGTCGCCATTTCCGGCCTCGGCCATCTCCAGCCACTTGCCCGGCGCGCGCGGCTGCTCCGTCGCGTGGCGCTTGCCGCCCAGGGTGACGCGGCCATGGGCGCCAGGACCGATGCCGATGTAATCGCCGTACCGCCAGTACAGCACGTTGTGCCGGGACCGCGCGCCGTCGCGGGCATGGTTCGACACTTCGTAGTTTTCGAACCCGTGGGCCGCGGTGACCTCCTGGGTCAGCTCCCACATGTCGGCGGCCAGGTCTTCCTCGGGCAAGCCCTTCAGCCCGCCACGCTTGTAACGATCGCCGAAGGCGGTGCCTTCCTCGATCGTCAGCTGGTACAGCGACAGGTGGTCGATGGCCAGTGACAGGGCACGGTCGAGTTCCGCCTCCCATGCGGCAAGCGTCTGATCCTGCCGGGCATAGATCAGGTCGAAGGACACGCGCTCGAACTGGTTGCGGGCGATGTCGAAGGCGCGCAGCGCCTCATCCACCGTATGCAGCCGCCCCAACCGCCGCAGGTCCGCATCGTTCATCGCCTGGAACCCCATGGAGACGCGGTTCACGCCGGCCTCCGCATAGCCCCGGAACCGGCCCGCATCGATCGAGGTCGGGTTGGCTTCCAGCGTCACCTCGACCTCGTTCGCCTGGGGCCAAAGCCTTCTGATCGTTGACAGAATCCCGTCCACGGTCGCTGGTTCCATCAGCGAGGGCGTGCCGCCGCCAAAGAAGACCGATTGCACCACGCGGCCCGGTGTCAGGGCCGCGTAGCGTTCCAGTTCGCTGATGTAGGATTTCAGCCAGCGCCCCTGGTCCACCCGCTCCCAGACGTGGGAGTTGAAGTCGCAGTAGGGGCACTTGGATTGGCAGAACGGCCAGTGCACGTAGACGCCGAACCCGGCGTTCTGCCAGTCGTCAGTCAAAGCAGGCCTTCAGCTTTGCAAAGGCATCGGCGCGGTGGCTGATGCGGTTCTTCTCGGCGGCATCCATCTCGCCAAAGGTGATGTCGTAGCCCTCGGGGACGAAGATCGGGTCATAGCCATGCCCCTCCGTACCGCGCATGGGCCAGACGACCTGACCCTGGCAGATCCCGGCGAAGATCTCGTCATGGCCATCGGGCCAGGCCAGGCAGAAGGTGCAGTTGAAAGCCGCAGTGCGCGGGTAGGGGGCGTTCTTCGCCTCCAGCGCATCCCAGGTCTTCTTCATTGCCATGGGGAAGTCGCGACCATTGGGCGTTTCGGCCCAGTCGGCGGTATAGACCCCCGGCGCGCCGTCCAGGCCATCCACCGTGATGCCGCTGTCATCGGACAGGGCGGGCAGGCCGGTCGCCTTGGCGGCGTAATGCGCCTTGATGCGGGCATTGCCGATGAAGGTATCCTGATCCTCCACCGGCTCTTCCAGGCCGTGATCGGCAGCAGAAGAAACCTCGATCCCGTAGGGGGAAAGCAAGTCGTTGATTTCGCTTAGCTTTCCCTTGTTGTGGCTGGCCAGGACCAGCTTCTTTCCTTCGAACTTACGCACCGACTGCCGCCTTCTGGATCGCCACCAGTTCCCCCACGCCCTTCTCGGCGAGGTCCAGCAGCTGGTTCATCTGGTCACGCGAAAACACGCTGCCCTCGGCGGACATCTGCACCTCGATCAGCTTTTTCGAGCCGGTCATGATGAAGTTGCCGTCGACGCCCGCCTCGCTGTCCTCGGGGTAGTCGAGGTCCAGCACCGGCTGCCCGGCATAGATGCCGCAGCTGACGGCGGCCACCGGATCGACCAGCGGATCGGACACGACCTGGCCGGTCTTCATCAGCTTGTTGACCGCCAGTTTCAGCGCGACCCAACCCCCGGTGATCGAGGCGCAGCGCGTCCCGCCATCGGCCTGGATCACGTCGCAATCCACCGTGATCTGCTTTTCGCCAAGCGCCACGCGGTCCACGCCCGCGCGCAGGGATCGACCGATAAGTCTTTGAATTTCAACAGTTCTTCCGCCCTGCTTGCCCATGGCCGCTTCCCGCCGCATGCGAGAGGAGGTGGACCGGGGCAGCATGCCGTATTCCGCCGTGACCCAGCCCAGGCCGGACCCCTTGATGAAGGGGGGCACGCGCTCTTCGATGGTGGCGGTGCACAGAACATGGGTGTCGCCCATCTTGATCAGGCAGGAGCCCTCGGCGTGTTTCGTGACCCCGATCTCGATTGAAACCGGGCGCATTTCGCTTAAATCTCTTCCAGACGGTCGCATGATAACCCCTCTTCCTGGCCTCGTGTGATAGGCAGGGCGGGGGTGCGATGGCAAGCCCCGTTGACCTTTCCGCGACCGCCACTTTAATGGCTAACCGGGCAAGAAGGACAGAGATGGCAGAGACGACCTCGCTCCTCAATGAACTCAATGATCGCTCGCGCGAAGTGTTTCGGCGGGTTGTCGAAGGCTACCTCGACACGGGCGAACCCGTCGGCTCCCGCAGCCTGACCCGGTTCATGAGCGAAAAGGTCTCGGCCGCGACGGTCCGCAACGTGATGCAGGATCTCGAATACATGGGCCTGCTGGACAGCCCCCATGTCAGCGCCGGCCGCGTGCCGACGCAGCAGGGGCTGCGCATGTTCGTGGATGGCCTGCTGGAGGTCTCTGACCTCGACCAGACCGAACGCCAGAAGATCGACGCGACGGTTGCAGATGGCGGCGACGTGGGCGCGTTGATGGATCGCATCGGCTCCGCCCTCAGCCTTGCCACCCACGGCGCCTCGCTCGTGCTCACGCCCAAGCACGAGGCGCCGATCAAGCATATCGAGTTCGTCTCCCTCGGCCCCGAACGCGCGCTGGTGGTGCTGGTCACCGCCGATGGCCACGTGGAAAACCGCCTGTTCACCCCGCCGCCGGGCCAGACGCCCAGCTCCATGCGGGAGGCGGCGAATTTCCTCAATGCCGTGCTTGAAGGGAAGACCCTGTCGGAGGCGCGCACCGCCGTTTCACGTGAAATAGAAGCGCGGCGGCAGCAGATCGACGGCCTCGCCCGGGTCCTGGTGGAAAGCGGCGTGGCGGTCTGGGAAGGCGAGGGGGGCGAGGGCAATTTCGGCGAAAGGCTGATCGTGCGGGGGCAGTCGAACCTGCTCGACAGTCAGGAAGCGGACCTGGACCGCATCCGCTCTCTCTTCGACGATCTGGAGAGGAAGCGCGACATTGCCGAATTCCTCGACCTGACCGAGGAAGGCGACGGCGTGCGCATTTTTATCGGGTCAGAGAACAAACTTTTCTCACTTTCGGGTTCCTCTCTGGTGGTCTCTCCATATATGAACGCTGACCGGAAGATCATCGGTGCTGTTGGCGTGATCGGGCCCACGCGGCTCAACTACGGACGCATCGTTCCGATTGTGGATTACACGGCGCAGCTGGTCGGGCGGATGCTGACCGATCGCCGCTAGGCCGAGATGAGGTGAATTATGGCTGATCCGAAGGACGAAAATTTCCTGGACGACGTCGAACAGGCCGAAGCAGAGGCCTACGAGGTCGAGATCGAGGAGATCGACGATGACGCGCTTGAACTCGACGCCCTGAAGGCGGAGCGGGACGAGCTGAAGGACAAGTGGGTGCGCGCCCTGGCAGAGGCGGAGAACGCCCGCAAGCGCGCCGACAAGCAGCGTCGCGATGCAGAGAACTACGGCGGTGCCAAGCTCTCCCGCGATATCCTGCCGGTCTACGACAACCTCAAGCGCGCCGTGGAAGCGGCGGGTGAGAAGACCGAGGAAAACGCCGCCCTGCTCGAAGGGCTGGAACTGACGATGCGCGAACTGCTCAACACCTTCCGCAAGCACGGGATCGAACCGATCGCGCCGGAAGTCGGGGAGAAGTTCGACCCGAACGTGCACGAAGCCATGTTCGAGGCCCCCGTGCCCGGCACCAAGGCCGGCGAGATCATCCAGGTCTCCGCAGAGGGCTTCATGCTGCACGAACGTCTGCTGCGCCCCGCGCAGGTCGGTGTGTCCAGCTTCACCGGCTGAGGCAGGACCAGAGACCGGGTACCGGCCTGCGGCCGGTTGCCTCCGGCGGGAGTATTTGGAGCCATCGAATGGGGAAGGGCGCGGTTCTTCCCATTCGATGGCCATAAATACTCCGGGGGAGCCCGCATGGCGGGCGGGGGCAGAGCCCCCTTCGACCTTTCAGACGGCATTCAGGTGACATTCAGACGGCGCCTCCGGTCAACGGGGGCGCCGTTCTGCATCAGGCGGCGGGTTCGAGGCCCGACATCGCCAGGATCGCCGCCATGACGGCATAGATGCCGCGCAGGCTCAGTTCCGGCTCCACGTCGATCCATTCGTCCAGCGTATGCGCCCGGCCACCGGTGCCGCCCGACCCGATGCAGATCGCGGGGATCCCCAGCGACATCGGGATATTGGCGTCGGTGGAACTGTCCCGGAAGGTCGGTTCGAAGCCGAAGGCCCGCACGGCCTCGGCGCTGGCGGCGTGGATCGCCTCGCCCGGCGCAGTCCGGCCCGCAGGACGGTTGCCCAGCACCTCCAGCCGCGCCGTGACCTCTCCCTTTGCGGTATCGTTGCGCCCGTTCTCCAGCGTGACCGCAGCCTCCAGCAGCGCCTTCATCTGCGCGTCCAGCCGGTCCAGCTCCGCCGGGTCGACCGACCGCATGTCGATGTCAACAAAGACCTTTTCCGGGATCGCGTTGATGGAGGTGCCGCCGCCCAGGATCGACAGGTTCAGCGTCGTCTTGGGCTCTGCCGGCACCTCGATCCGGGCAAATCCAGCGGCGAATTCGGCCAGCGCATTGGCCGGGTTCACCAGCCCGAAATCGCCAAAGCTGTGCCCACCCGGGCCTTCGAACAGCACCCGGTAGCGGTAGGACCCAACCCCGCCATCCACCAGTTCGGGCGTTTCCAGCCCGTCGACGGTGAAGAAGCTGCCGATGCGCGGCCCCAGGGGATTGTCGTTGAACAGGTGGCGGATGCCGCGCAGATCGCCCACGCCTTCCTCACCCACGTTGCCGACGAAGAGGATATCGCGCTGCGGCCGGATGCCCGCCGCCTTCATCGCCCGGATGATCGCCAGGTTCACCGCCAGCCCGCGCGTGTCATCCCCGATCCCCGGGGCGAACAGCTTCGTCCCCTCGCGGCGTACCGTCACGTCGGTGCCCTCCGGGAAGACGGTATCAAGATGCGCCGCCACCGCGACCATCGCGCCGTTGCCAGTGCCGCGGAAGATGCCATGGGCATTGCCGATCCCGTCGATCTCCACCTCGTCCAGCCCGGCCGCGCGCAGCATCTCCGCATAGGCCGCGCCCTTGGCCTCCTCCTGGAAGGGCGGGGCGGGGATCTCGGTCAGGGTGATGATCTCCTCCACCATACGGTCGTGTCCGGATCGCAGTTCCTCCTGCGCCTTAACGAACCCCGGGTGGGCAAGAATATCTTTCATTTCCATGGACTTGTCCTTCCGATCACTCCTTGGAGGCGGCCTTCAGCCGATACAGCATCTCCAGCGCCTCGCGCGGGGTCAGGTCGTCGGGGTTCATCTCGTCCACCAGCCCTGCCAGCGCTTTCAGCCCCTCCGGCACCTTGCTCACCGGTGCGGGCGGCGGTGCGGCGGCGAAAAGGGGCAGGTCGTCGATCACCGCCTTGGGGGATCCGCCCTTGCGCGCGTTGTCTTCCAGAGAGGCCAGGACCTCCCGCGCGCGGGCCACTACGCTGTCCGGCAGGCCTGCCAGCTTGGCCACCTGCACGCCGTAGCTGCGGTCGGCCGCGCCCATGCGCACCTCGTGCATGAAGATCACTTCGCCGTCGTGTTCGCGCACGGTGACGGTGGCGTTCTCCACCCCGTCCAGCCGCTTCGAAAGCTCGGTCATCTCGTGGTAGTGCGTGGCGAAAAGCGCGCGGGAGCGGTTGACCTCATGCAGGTGTTCCATCGTCGCCCAGGCGATCGAAAGCCCGTCATAGGTCGCCGTGCCGCGGCCGATCTCGTCCAGGATGACCAGCGCGCGGTCATCGGCCTGGTTCAGGATCGCCGCCGTTTCCACCATTTCGACCATGAAGGTCGACCGGCCGCGCGCCAGGTCGTCACTGGCGCCGACGCGGCTGAAGATCTGGCTGACCATGCCGATATGTGCCGTGGTGGCGGGCACGTGGCTGCCCATCTGCGCCAGCAGCGCGATCAGCGCATTCTGCCGCAGGAAGGTCGACTTACCGGCCATGTTGGGACCCGTCAGAAGCCAGATCGACGCCGCCTCGCCCTCGGGCGTCAGGAGGCAGTCGTTGGCGATGAAGGGCGCGCCCTCGCGCTTCAGCGCCTGTTCCACCACCGGGTGACGGCCGCCCTCGATTTCCAGCTTGCGGGACATGTCGACACGCGGGCGCACCCAGTCCTCGGACCGGCTCAGATCGGCCAGGGCCGTGGCCAGGTCGTATTCCGCCAGGGCGCGGCTCAGCCGGGTGATCTCCGGCGCGGCTTCAAGGATTGCCTCGCGCAGCTGGCCGAAGATCCGCAGTTCGATCGCCTGGGCCTGGCCCGCAGCATTCAGGATCCGCGTTTCCAGCGACGACAGGTCGGGCGTGGTGAAGCGGACCTGGTTCGCCGTCGTCTGCCGGTGCTTGAAGGCCTCCGACAGGGGCGGGTTCAGCATCTTCTCCGCGTGGGTGGCCGTGACCTCCACGAAGTAGCCCAGCACGTTGTTGTGCTTGATCTTGAGGGAGGAAATGCCGGTCTCCTCGGCATATTGGCTCTGCATGCCGGCGATGATGCCGCGCCCCTCGTCGCGCAGGCGGCGGGCGTCGTCCAGCTCCTGATCGTAGCCCGGCGCGGTGAAGCCGCCGTCTCTTGCCAGCAGCGGCGGTTCGGCGACCAGCGCCACGTCCAGCAGTGCCAGCAGCTCTTCCTGGCCCGACAGCGCCTCGGCGCTTTCGCCCAGCAGCGGGGGCAGGGCCGCACCCGACAGCCGCGCCGCCAGCACCTCTGCCTGGCCCATGGCATTGCGGATCGCCGCAAGGTCACGCGGGCCGCCCCGGTCCAGCGACAGCCGCGACAGGGCACGGTCCAGGTCCGGAACCTTGCGCAGGCTTTCGCGCAGATCCTCGGCCAGGCGGGTGTGTTCCAGCGCGAAATCCACCGCGTCCAGGCGGTTCGCGATCACCGGCAGCGACCGCGACGGCGAAGAGATCCGCCGTTCCAGCAGGCGCGCGCCTACGGCGGTCACCGTCCGGTCGATCGAGGCCAGCAGCGACCCCGCGCGGCCCCCGTTCATGCCATGGGTGATCTCCAGGTTCCGGCGCGTGGCGGCGTCGATCTGCACGTTGCCGTCCAGCGCTTCCCGCACGGGATGGCGCAGCAGCGGCAGCTTACCCTTCTGGGTGATCTCCAGGTAGTCGACCACCGCGCCCATGGCCGAAACCTCGGCCCGTTCGAAGCTGCCGAAGCTTTCCAGCGTGCCGACGCGGAACAGCTCCGTCAGGCGCTTGGTGGCACCGGTGCTGTCGAAGGACCCGCGCGACAGCGGCGTCAGGGAAATCCCGAACTCCTCCACCAGCGGGCGCAGCTCCGCTTCGTCGGCCTCGCTCACCAGCAGTTCCGACGGGCTCAGCCGGGCCAGTTCCGGCCCCAGCTTCACCGCTGCCATGGGCATCACGTGAAACGCGCCCGTCGAAATATCGACCCAGGCCAGCGCGGCCTCGCCCCGCAGCGTCGCGAAGGCGGCCAGGAAGTTGTGCCGCCGCGCCTCCAGCAGGCTGTCCTCGGTCAGCGTGCCGGGCGTGACCAGCCGCACCACGTCGCGCCTCACCACGGATTTCGATCCGCGCTTCTTCGCCTCGGCCGGGTCTTCCATCTGCTCGCAGACGGCGACGCGGAACCCCTTGCGGATCAGCGTCAGCAGGTAGTTTTCCGCCGCATGGACCGGGACACCGCACATCGGGATGTCCTCGCCCAGGTGTTTCCCGCGCTTGGTCAGGGCAATGTCCAGCGCCGCCGCCGCCGCTTCCGCATCGGCGAAGAACATCTCGTAGAAGTCCCCCATGCGGTAGAACAGCAGCGCGTGCGGATATTGTTCCTTGATTTCAAGGTATTGGGCCATCATCGGCGTGACGTTGGCGGCAGTGTTCATGGGTCCCCCGGGATCTTTGGGGCAATCTACCGATGCTGCACGCGCGGCGAAAGGCGAAACCTCGGGACAGTTGGCAGCTCGCTTGACCTTGTGTAAGAGGCGTAGGCCTTTTGAAGGGAGAGCACCATGACCAAGAGCCGGATCAGCCGCGACGACGCGCTGGCATTTCACCTGGAACCGACCCCGGGGAAATTCGAGATCAAGGCCACGGTGCCGATGACCACCCAGCGGGATCTGTCGCTGGCCTACTCCCCGGGCGTCGCCGTCCCCTGCGAGGTGATCGCGGAACAGCCCGAAACCGCCTATGACTACACCAACAAGGGCAACCTTGTCGCCGTCGTGTCCAACGGCACCGCCGTCCTGGGCCTGGGCAACCTCGGCGCGCTGGCCTCCAAGCCGGTGATGGAGGGCAAATCGGTCCTCTTCAAGCGCTTCGCCGACGTGAACTCGATCGACATCGAGCTGGACACCGAGGACCCCGAAGAGATCATCAAGGCGGTCAAGCTGATGGGCCCGACCTTCGGGGGGATCAACCTCGAAGACATCAAGGCGCCCGAATGCTTCATCATCGAACAGCGCCTGAAGGAAGAGATGGATATCCCCGTCTTCCACGACGACCAGCACGGCACCGCTGTGATCTGTGCCGCGGGCCTGATCAACGCGCTGCATATCTCGGGCAAGAAGATCGAGGACGTGAAGATCGTCCTGAACGGGGCAGGGGCGGCGGGCATCGCCTGCCTCGAACTGCTCAAGGCCATGGGCGCGCGCCATGACAACTGCATCATGTGCGACACCAAGGGCGTGATCTACCAGGGCCGCCAGGAAGGCATGAACCAGTGGAAGTCGGCCCATGCCGCCGCCACCTCTGCCCGGACGCTGGCCGATGCCATGGATGGCGCCGACGTCTTCCTCGGCGTTTCCGTCAAGGGCGCCGTGACCCAGGACATGGTCAAATCCATGGCCCCCAACGCCGTCATCTTCGCCATGGCCAACCCCGATCCGGAGATTACCCCGGAAGAGGTCCACGAGGTGCGTGAAGATGTGATCGTCGCCACCGGCCGGTCCGACTACCCCAACCAGGTGAACAACGTCCTGGGCTTCCCCTACCTCTTCCGTGGCGCGCTGGACATCCACGCCCGCGCCATCAACGACCAGATGAAGATCGCCTGCGCCGAAGCCCTGGCGAAACTGGCCCGCGAAGACGTCCCCGATGAGGTCGCCATGGCCTATGGCCGTGCGCTCTCCTTCGGGCGCGACTACATCATCCCGACGCCCTTCGACCCGCGCCTGATCTTCATGATCCCGCCCGCCGTCGCGCAGGCCGGCATGGAAACCGGCGCCGCCCGCCGCCCGATCATCGACCTGGACGGCTACGAGGAGCAGCTGAAGGCGCGCCTCGACCCGACCGCCTCGATCCTGCGCGCCCTGCACACACGGGCCAAGAACGCCCAGGCGCGGATGATCTTCGCCGAAGGTGACGATCCCCGCGTGCTGCGCGCCGCCGTCGCCTACCAGCGTACCGGCCTGGGCGAAGCGCTCGTCATCGGTCGCGAAGCGGACGTGAAGGAGAAACTGCAGGCCGCTGGCCTTGGTGACGCCTTCGGCGAGCTGAAGATCGTCAACGCCGCGAACACCGAATACCTGTCGGAATACAAGGACTTCCTCTACCAGCGGCTGCAGCGGAAGGGGATGGACCAGCAGGATGTGCACCGCCTGGCGGCGCGTGATCGTCATGTCTTCGCCGCGCTGATGCTGGCCCATGGCCATGGCGATGCGATGATCACCGGCGCGACCCGCAAGTCGGCCCACGTGATGGAACTGATCAACCACGTCTTCGACGCCGGTGCCAAGGATGGCGCCGTGGGCACCACCGCCGTGCTGCTCAACGGGCGCATCGTGCTGATCTCCGACACGCTGGTCCACGAATGGCCGGATGAAAACGACCTGGCCGATATCGCCGAACGCTCCGCCGAAGTGGCGCGCGACCTAGGCCTTGAACCGCGCGTGGCCTTCGTCAGCTTCTCCACTTTCGGCTACCCGGTGTCGGAACGGGCCGAAAAGATGCACCTGGCGCCCAAGGTACTGGAACAGCGCGGCGTCGACTTCGAATTCGAAGGCGAGATGACCGTTGACGTGGCGTTGAACGCCAAGGCCCGGGCGCATTACCCGTTCTCCCGCCTGACCGGCAATGCCAACATCCTGGTGGTGCCCGCGCGGCACTCCGCCTCGATCTCGGTCAAGATGATGCAGGAAATGGCCGGCGCCACGATCATCGGCCCGATCCTGTCGGGCATCGACAAGCCGGTGCAGCTCTGCTCCACCGGGTCCACCGTCAACGACATCCTCAACATGGCCGTCATGGCCGCCTGTAAGGTGAAGTGACATGACCGTCTGGAACCTCGGCTCGGTCAATGCGGATCTCGTCTTCCGCGTGCCGCATCTGCCTGCGCCGGGGGAAACCCTGGCGGCCACCGGGTTTTCCCGGGGGCTGGGCGGCAAGGGGGCGAACATGTCCGTCGCCCTCGCCCGGGCCGGGTCCCACGTGGAACATATCGGCGCCGTCGGCGAAGACGGGCTGTGGATGAAGGACCGGCTGGCGGGCTACGGCGTCGGTGTCGCCCACCTCGCCACGCTCGACGGGCCGTCGGGCCAGGCGGTGATCGAACTGGATGCCCAGGGCGAGAACCGCATCATCATCCTGCCCGGCAGCAACACCCGCGTCGATGTCTTCACCCTGGATGAGATCCTGTCGCAGGCACAGCCCGGCGACTGGGCGATCTTCCAGAACGAAACCAACGGCTTGCTGGATTTCGCCCGGGCGGTGAAGGCACGCGGCCTGCCGCTGGCCCATGCTGCGGCCCCCTTCGATGCCGATGCGGTCAAGCCGCTGCTCGAGCATCTCGACCTTCTGGTGATGAACGAGGTGGAGGCGGAACAGCTGCAGCAGGCCACCGGCCTGACGCCAGATGCCCTTCCCGTGGCCGACGTGGTGATCACGCTCGGCGCCCGTGGCGCGCGCTGGATCGGGCCGCAGGGCACCCGTGACTTCGCGGCGCCCAGGGTCACCCCGGTCGACACCACCGGCGCGGGTGACACCTTCACCGGCTACCTCGTGGCCGCGCTGGAACAGGGCATGGCCATGGCAGAGGCGATCACCCTGGCGCAGAAGGCCGGCGCCCTGATGGTCACCCGCCTGGGCACCGCAGACGTGATCCCCACCCGGGATGAACTCTGATCCAGGGATCTGACCCCGGTGACGGCCGGGCACGAGTTTACCAAAACAACTCACGCGTGCGTCAGAACATGTGACCCACGCGCGGCAACTTCGCCGCGCGGCCTGCGTGACTCCTCCCGAACGAGCCGGATTGGCCAGTTCGTAAAAAACCTTCGGGAGGAATGAAATGAAGATCGCAACGACCGCAGCTGCCCTGACCCTCATCGCCGGAACCGCGTTTGCCGATGACCATATGGGCGCCATGGTAGAGGCCATGGATCAGGACGTCTCCAACGGTGTCGTCAGCGCCTCGATGATCATGGCGCCGGAAAATGGCTGGATGGTGGTTCACCGGACCGATGCCGACATGGCACCGGGTCCCGTCGTCGGCTACGCGCCGCTGCGCGCCGGTGAAAACACCGATGTCGCCGCCATCCTGCAGGAAGACGTGATGTCGGGCGACATGCTCATGCTGATGGTCCACTCCGAGGCCGGCGGCACCATGCCCGGTGTCTTCGAATACACCCTGGGCGCCAAGGAAGACGGGCCGATCAAGCCCGATGGCAGCCTGGTGATGAAGGTCGTCACGGCCGAATGACAGGCAGCGATACAGGCATCTTCAGGTCGAGCAGGAAAAGAGAGGGGGGCTTCTGCCCCCCTCTTGCCCTGTCGGGCAATTCACCCCCCGAGAGTATTTTCAGCCGTCGAATGTGAAAAGAGCCACCGCCCCGGTTGGCTTTCCCCGCGCCGCCTCCTAGCGTCCTCGCAAAAAGGAGGCCCGGATGAGCGATACACGCGAACAGACCGCCCATGACGCGGAACACGATCCCCGCAACGACGACCTGAAGTTCTGGCTGAACGGCAAGGTAGTGTCCAAGGCCGAGGCTGTCGTTTCGATCTACGACTCGGGCTTCATGCTGGGCGACGGGATCTGGGAAGGGCTGCGGCTCTACGATGGGCACTGGGCCTTCCTGGACGAACACCTCGACCGGCTGTTCGAAGCGGCCCTGGCCATCGACCTCGACATCGGGATGACCAAGGGAGAGCTCGAAGTCGCCCTGCAGGAGCTGCGCGCCGCCAACGACATGGAAACCGATGCCCATGCCCGGGTGATGGTGACCCGCGGCGTCAAGGACCGGCCCTTCCAGCATCCCTCGCTGTCCCGCTCCGGGCCCACCGTGGCGATCATCATGGAACATTCCAAACCCGTCCTGGGCCGCCCGATCCGGCTGGCCACCGTGCCCCACCTGCGCGGCCTGCCGATGACCCAGGATCCCAAGCTCAACTCCCATTCCAAGCTCAACTGCATCCTCGCCTGCATCGCCGCCGAAAAGGCCGGCGCGGACGAGGGCCTGATGCTTGACGTGCATGGCTTCGTGAACACCACCAACTCCTGCAACTTCTTCATCGTGCGGAAGGGGGAGGTTTGGACCTCCACCGGCGATTACTGCATGAACGGGATCACCCGACAGAAGGTCATCGACCTCTGTCGTGCCAACGACATCCCCGTGCATGAACGCAACTTCTCCCTCGTCGATACCTACGGCGCGGAGGAGGCCTTCCTGACCGGCACCTTCGGCGCCCAGACCCCGGTGGGCAGCATCGACGGGCGCCAGATCGGCACGGGCCAGCTGGGCCCCGTCACCGAACGGCTGCGCGGGCTCTACAAGGCGCTGGTCGCGTCGGAGGCCGCCAAATGAAGATCGCCTGCTGGTCCGGCCCGCGCAACATCTCCACCGCGATGATGTATGCCTTTGGCAACAGGGCGGATTTCTCTGCCGTGGATGAACCCTTCTATGCCGCCTACCTGAAGATCACCGGCCGCATCCACCCCATGGGGGATCAGATCCTCTCCTCCCAGCCGCAGGACCCGGAGGAGGTCATCGCGGCCCTGACCGGGCCCGACAGCACCCCCCACATCTATCACAAGCACATGGCGCAACACATGGTCCCGCAGGTCCCCCGCGACTGGTTCGCGGACATGCGCCATGTCTTCCTGATCCGCCACCCGGCCCGTGTCATCGCCAGCTTTTCCGCCCGCTACGACAATCCCGAACTGTCGGAAATCGGCTTCCTGCAGCAGGCCGACCTCTTCGATCAGCTGCGGGCAGAGGGGCACGCCCCCCTGGTGGTCGACAGCCGCGACATCCGTGCCGATCCCGAAGCCATGCTGCGCGCGCTCTGCGATGCGCTCTCCCTCGACTGGGATCCGGCGATGCTGTCCTGGCCGGCGGGGCCCAAGCCCTACGACGGGATCTGGGCGGCGCATTGGTACAACGCCGTGCATGGCTCCACCGGCTTTGCCGGGGCGGAAGGCCCCATGCCCCGGCTGGAGGGCTGGCAGGCCGACATGGCCGAAGCCGCGCTGCCCGCCTATGAAAAGCTCCAGTCGGTGCGGCTGACGGTCTGAAACCTGACCCCCTGAAACGAAAAACGCGGCCCCGAGGGGCCGCGTTCAACTTCCGAAAGCTTCGAAAAGCTTATGCGAGGGCGAGGTTCGATGCCGACTCGCGGCCGTCGCGGCCGGATTCGATGTCGAAGGTCACCTTCTGGTTATCCGCCAGCCCGGTCAGGCCGGAACGTTCCACGGCAGAGATATGCACGAAGATATCCTTGCCGCCGGTTTCCGGCGCGATGAAGCCGTAGCCCTTGGTGGTGTTGAACCATTTGACGATGCCGTTGGCCATGTCTCAGTCTCCTGTAAATACTGTCCGCGGAATGCGACAGCGCGGCGTGGTCGGTCTGGATCGAGACTGAACGCCAATTGGGAGACAGTGGTCGAAAAAGAAAAACGTAAGCCCCTCCACCCTAGTCTCAAACGTGGATTCGCACAAGCTGGGTCACTTGGGGCTGCCTCGCAGGCCGATGACCGATGCGCCAGGGTCACGGATCATCTGGCCCCAATCAACTGGGCCTGTTCGTCAGACGCGCACCACCAGGTCGATCAGGGCAGAGGGGCCGGAATGCCCCGGTCCCTCGTCCAGTTCCGCCTCGTAGCTGCGCAGTTCCAGGATCTCCTGCCCTGCGAAGGCCCGCGCCAGCATCTCCTCGGTATAAAGCTGCTCGGCCACTTTCGGCCCGCCGGTGCCATGGGCCAGCTGCGCCACCTCGTAGCCATGCAGCAGGATCAGCCCACCCGGTTTCGTGGCCCGGATCAGCCCGTCGAAGACCGGCCCGCGCTGCGCGGGCGTCAGGAACTGGAAGAAGATCGCGACCATCAGGTCGTACTGCGCGGCATCCCAGTCCCAGGTCAGGATGTCACCCTGTTCATAGCTGACCGCGACCCCGCGGGAGGCCGCCAGGGCCCGCGCCTTCAGCAGGGCGTTTTCGGCCCCGTCAAAGGCCGTCACCTGCAATCCCTTCTCCGCCAGGAAAACGGAATTGCGCCCCTCGCCATCTGCGACGGCCAGCGCGCTTTGCCCCGGGGTCAGCAGATCTGCATGCGCCTCCAGGAACTGGGACGGCGCAGTGCCGAAGACGTAATCGGGGGTGTCGTAACGCGTGTTCCAGCTCATCGGGGGGCCTCCTGTGCTGGCCCCGATATGTGCCACGTGAAACCGGGGGGCAAGGTTGCCGCGCCGGGCTGGCGCGCCGTTCCGCCGGTGGCCCCGGCGGATGCGCGGTGCCTTGCCAATCGTGGTACCAATGGTCCCGCCAATCGTCTTGCCGATCGCATTGTCAGTCGCGGCGCCCCCCGAGTGGGGGCGCCGCGCCGCTCACCCCAGCACCTTGCCCAGCTTCATCGCCAGCCCCATGTCGCCCGTCACCTTGATCTTGCCAAAGGCAAAGGCGGTCATCGGGTTCAGGTTGCCCTGCATCAGCTTCACCAGGTTGTCCCGGCTGATGTGGATCGTGCAGTCCGCCGCGCCATCTTCCAGCGCCACGGCGCCGTCGCGGATGGTGATTGCACCCTCCTCTCCGCAGTCGAACTTGAAGCTGTCGCTGACGGGGCGCTTTTCCAGGCCCCGGGCGATCTTCGCGGCGATCTCTTCCATCGTCATGGTCATCCTCCCTCGTTGCGCCCATTTCGAAGGGGAATCAGCGCCGCGCCAAGGCTGACGTTGGTGCATCTTGACGTAAACGTAACGTCACGCGGAGGCCCAGATTTCGCACCGTTGGAATACCGACGCGATACCGACGTAATACCGACGTTTTTTTCGCGCCTTTTCAGGCCCTTGGCAAAAACGCAAAACGGCGCCCGAAGGCGCCGTTCCGACGAGGTATCCGGCGGGCATCATGCCCCCCGGAAGAGGTTACTTGACCCGTTTGTTCCGGGCTGCCAGCAGCTTCAGCCGCAGGGCGTTCAGCTGGATGAAACCGGCGGCATCCTTCTGGTCGTAGGCACCCGCGTCGTCTTCGAAGGTCACATGCGCTTCGGAGTAGAGCGAGTAGTCGGACCAGCGTGCCATGGTGCGCGCGGCGCCCTTGAACAGCATCAGCTTGACGGTGCCGGACACAAATTGTTGCGATTTGTCGATCAGCGCCTGCAACATCTCGCGTTCGGGGGAGAACCAGAAGCCGTTGTAGATCAGCTCCGCATAGCGCGGCATGATCGAATCCTTCAGGTGGCCCGCGCCGGAATCCAGGGTGATCTGCTCGATCCCGCGGTGTGCTTCCAGAAGGATGGTGCCGCCCGGAGTTTCGTAGATGCCGCGGGATTTCATGCCGACGAAGCGGTTTTCCACGAAGTCGAGGCGCCCGATGCCGTGCTTCTTGCCCAGCTCGTTGAGCTTGGTCAGGATCGTTGCCGGGGACATCGCCTCGCCGTTGATGGCGACGGCATCACCTTTTTCGAAAGTGATTTCAATGTATTCCGGCTCGTTCGGCGCGGACAGGACCGGGTCGTCGGTCCGCTGGTAGACGTATTCCGGCGCATCGACGGCGGGGTCTTCCAGGACCCGACCTTCGGAGGAAGTGTGCAGCAGGTTCGCGTCGACGGAGAAGGGCGCTTCGCCCCGCTTGTCCTTGGCGATCGGGATTTGGTGCTTCTCGGCGAAGTCCAGCAGCTCCGTACGGGAGTGCAGGGACCATTCCCGCCAGGGGGCGATCACCTTGATCTCGGGGTTCAGCGCATAGGCCGACAGTTCGAAGCGGACCTGGTCGTTGCCCTTGCCGGTGGCACCGTGTGCCACGGCGTCGGCGCCGGTTTCTGCAGCGATTTCAACGAGTCGCTTGGAAATCAGCGGACGCGCGATAGAGGTGCCCAGCAGGTAGAGCCCCTCGTAGACGGCGTTGGCGCGGAACATCGGGAAGACGAAATCGCGCACGAATTCTTCTCGGACATCCTCGATGTAGATCTCCTTCACGCCCAGCATCTCTGCCTTGGCGCGAGCGGGTTCAAGCTCTTCGCCCTGGCCGAGGTCGGCGGTGAAGGTGACGACTTCGCAGCCATATTCGGTCTGGAGCCATTTCAGGATGATCGAGGTGTCGAGGCCGCCGGAATAGGCCAGGACGACTTTCTTGGGCGCGGACATATCTGTTCCCTCTTGCGGATGCGAGAGCGGCGATAGCGGGTTTTGCCGGGCAGGGCAAGCGAAGCCCCGCGAAAGCGCCTTGCATACTTGACTTTAGGCCCTTCCGGGCCTGCCACAGGCTTGCCAAAGGCCGCGTCCTGCGGCACCTCTGGCGCATGGATCAGTTCATTCAGGCCGCCCGGGATGCAATGGAAGCGATGCGAGAGGTTTTCCCCGCAACGCCCCTGCTGCGCAATGATCACCTCTCCGCCAAGTACGGGGCAGAGATCTGGTTGAAGCGTGAAGACCTCTCCCCGGTGCGCAGCTACAAGCTGCGCGGGGCTTTCAACGCCATGCGCAAGGTTCTGAAAAACGGACAGGTTTCCGCCTTTGTCTGTGCCAGCGCGGGCAACCATGCACAGGGCATGGCCTATATGTGCCGGCATTTCGAAGTGCCGGGCGTGGTCTTCATGCCGGTGACGACGCCGCAGCAGAAGATCGATAAGACCCGCATCTTCGGCGGAGATTTCATAGAGATCCGCCTGGTTGGCGACTATTTCGATGACACCCTGGCCGAGGCGCAGCGCTATTGCGCCGAAAGTGGCGGGCATTTCCTGGCCCCCTTCGATGATGTCGACGTGATCGAGGGGCAGGCCTCCGTCGCGGCGGAAATCGAGGCGCAATTGCCGGGGCTTGCCGACATGATCGTCCTGCCCGTCGGCGGCGGGGGGCTGGCCTCTGGCGTGCGCAGCTACTTCGGCAATCGCATCGCTTACCGCTTCGTGGAGCCGGAGGGCGGCAAATCCCTGCGGGCCGCGCTGGTCGAGGGGGCGCCCAAGGCCATCAGGATAGAGGATAATTTCGTTGACGGTGCCGCCGTGGCAAAAATCGGGGCTAAGCCGTTTGCGCGTTTGAATGACGTGCCCCTGGCCCATGTTCTTGCCGCGCCCGAAGACCGTATCTGCATCACCATGCTCGATATGCTGAACGTCGAGGGCGTGGTTCTGGAACCCGCAGGCGCCCTGTCGATCAACGCGCTGGAGGACCTGAAGGAGGAGATTGCCGGCAAGCGGGTGATCTGTGTCACCTCGGGCGGGAACTTTGATTTCGAACGCCTGCCGGAAGTGAAGGAACGCGCGCAGCGCTATGCCGGGATCAAGAAGTACTTCGTCCTGCGCCTGCCGCAGCGGCCCGGCGCCCTGCGCGATTTCCTGGAGATGCTGGGCCCCGACGACGACATCAGCCGTTTCGAATACCTCAAGAAATCGGCGCGAAACTTCGGCTCGGTGCTGATCGGGATCGAAACGAAGACCGCCGCCAACCTGGCCACGCTCACCGCGAAGATGGACGAGGCGGGCTTTACCTATCGCGACATCACCAAGGACCCGGTGCTGGCAGAATTCCTGATCTGACCCGAAGGGGCGGGGTCAGGCGGCGATCCTTGCCGGAAGCTCGGCCAGGAAAATCGCGCGGCTTTCGGCGTAACTTGTTCGGATTGCACCCAGATCCACCGCATCACCGACACCGGAGGCCGCCATTGCCTCCCCTTCTGCACACAGGGCGGCAAAATCCGAAAAGCCCAGGTTCAGGGCCGATCCCTTCAGGGCGTGCAGCACCTGTTCCAGGCGGGCGTCATGGGCAAGGGCAGAGAGAGTTTCCTCTACCTCCTCCAGAAAGATCTCGACCACCTCGTCGAATTCCTCGTGCCCGACGTCTTCGCGAAGCTCCGTTACCTGGGACCAGCTGATCATGGCATCCTCCTGCTGCAGCGGGCAGATCCTAGGGGGCCGAACTTAACTTCGGCTGAAGTCCTTTCAGGCCCTTTCCCGAAAACTTTCTCTTTAAGCGGGCTTTAAACGTGCGACCCTAAGGCTGCGGCTTCCGGTCCGACGTGCCGGCGGGAAGCAAGCGGTAGGCGAGGGTGCAGCAAGGCTCGGAACAGACAGCGCAGGAGCGGACCATGGTGGGACAGGGTCGAAGCCAGGCCGGGCAGCGGCGTGTCCTTCTCGTGGACGACAGCCGCCTGCAGCGACGCATCCTTGCGACCTCCCTGAACGGATGGGGCTACGACCTGCGAGAGGCCTCCTGTGGCGGTGAGGCGTTGGAGATTTGCCGGGACTGGCGCCCGGACCTGGTGATCAGCGACTGGATGATGCCCGGCATGGACGGGCTGGAATTCTGCAAGCGCTTCAGATCCTTGCGGAGGGAGGACTATGGCTATTTCATCCTGCTCACCTCGAAGAACGAGAAATTCCACGCGGCGGAGGGGCTGGATGCCGGGGCGGATGACTTCCTGACCAAGCCTGTGAACAAGGCAGAGCTGCGCGCGCGCCTGAACGCGGGGGAGCGGATCCTGGACATGCAGGCGGAGCTGACCGAGAAGAACCGGATCATCCGCCAGACCCTGTCGAAACTGCAGGCGGCCCATGAGCTGATCGACAGCGATCTGATAGAGGCGAAGAAACTGCAGCAGAGCCTTGTGCGGGAACGCCACCGCGCCTTCGGACCGATGCGCATTTCCCTGCTGCTGCGGCCTGCGGGCCGGGTTGGCGGGGACCTGGTGGGCTACTATCCCATCGACGAGGATCGTTTCGGTTGCTTTGCCCTGGATGTGTCCGGCCACGGGATCAGCTCTGCCCTGATGACGGCGCGGCTGGCCGGCTACCTGTCGTCCGCCGCACCGGAGCAGAACGTCGCGCTGCGGCCCCGCATCGGGGGCGGCTACATTCCGCGCCCTCCGGCCGAGGTTGCAGCCTGGCTGAACCGGCTGGTCCTGGGGGAAATGACAACCGAGCATTACTTCACGATGGTCCTGGCCCACATGGAGGTCGAAACCGGGCGGGTCTCGCTTGTCCAAGCGGGGCATCCGCATCCGGTGCTCCAACATGCGGATGGGCGCCTGGAAGAGATCGGTCGCGGCGGCGCGCCGATCGGTCTTCTGCCGGACATGCCCTTTGATCAGGTCGAACTGCAGTTGAAACCGGGTGACCGGCTGCTGATCCAGTCCGACGGGATTACCGAATGCCCCGACCCGCAGCAGAACCTGCTGGATACGCAGGGCCTTTTCGGGATCATGGAGGATCTTCGGGGGATCGGCGGCACCTCGTTCCTGGAGGGGCTGGTCTGGCGCCTGTCGGATTTTGCCGGGCTGGAAGAATTTCCGGACGACATTTCCGCGGTGCTTCTTGAATACCCGGATCCGCAGCGGGACGGGCAGGGCGGCTGACGCCGGGGTCGTTACAGGAACTGCTTCAGGATCGCGGCGTCGCCTTCGCTGGCCAGCATGTCGGCGGCCACTTCGGGCGCCATCCAGACGGCGGTATGGTCGGGTTCGAAGGGTTCGGATTTCGCCATGACCGGGCGCGCCAGGTAGATATGGCAGAGCTTTTCGGCGAACATGTCGTAATCGGGCATCCAGACGAAGCGCCGGTAGACACCGATGCGCCGGGGCGCCGCGATCGTCCAACCGGTTTCTTCCCAGACCTCGCGGTGCAGGGCCTGGACGGGACCTTCGCCCGGATCGATGCCGCCGCCGGGCAGCTGGAATTCGGGTTCCGGCTGTGCCTGGAAGGTCAGCAGCAGCTTTCCGTCACGTGGCAGGATCGCATAGGCCCCGGGGCGGAGCCCGTATTGCGTGTCGGACAGGGGAGGATTGCCGTATCGGCGCATGGCTTTTCCTTGAAGCGGCCTCGCTTGCCCCTTAGGTGGCACCGGGTTATGCCAAGAGCAAGCGGATAGGACCAATTCCATGACCCTCACCAGCAAGATCGCCTGGGACGACACCGTTCTGCCCTTCCAACTGGACAATGCCGACATCCGTGGCCGCGTGGCGCGGCTGGACGGGGTGCTGGACGGTATCCTGAAGCAGCACGACTACCCGCCCCAGGTGGAGGCGCTGGTGGCCGAGATGGCCCTGCTGACCGCGCTGATCGGCCAGACGATCAAGCTGCGCTGGAAACTGTCCCTGCAGGTTCAGACCAAGGGCGGCGCCGTCCGCATGATCGCGACCGACTACTACGGCCCCTCGGAAGAGGGCGAACCGGCCCGTATCCGGGCCTATGCGTCCTACGACAAGGACAAGGTTTCCGGCAGCGATCCCTTCTCCCAACTTGGGTCCGAAGGCTATTTCGCGATCCTGATCGACCAGGGGAAGGGCATGCAGCCCTACCAGGGGATTTCGCCGCTGACCGGTGGCTCCCTGCGGGCCTGCGCTGAAGGCTACTTTGCGCAGTCCGAGCAGATCCCGACGCGGTTCAACCTGTCCTACGGCCTGTCCCGGGAAGCGGGCGGAGAGGAACACTGGCGCGCCGGTGGGGTCATGCTGCAGATGATGCCGCAGGCCGGGATGCATGTCGCGAATGGCGAGGGCTCCGGTGAAAAGGGGCAGTTGATGGCGGCCGACCTGGTCGAGGGAGAGACCGAAGAGAACTGGAATCGGGTGAACTTCCACCTCGACACCGTCGAACAGCTGGAACTGATCGGGCCCACCATCGCGCCGACCGACCTGCTGCTGCGCCTGTTCCACGAGGAAACGCCCCGGGTCTTCGATGCGCAGCCGGTGAAATTCGGCTGCTCCTGCTCCGAAGACAAGGTGCGCCAGTCTCTGTCGATCTATTCCGCCAAGGATATCGAGACGATGACCACGCCCGAGGGCACGGTGACCGCCGATTGCCAGTTCTGTGGCGCGCATTACGTTCTGGACCCCGCCACCGTGGGGTTCGAGGCGGAAGGCAAGGATGCCCTGGGCAATGAGCTTCCTCGGGACTGATCCCTATGAAACCCTGTCCGTGGCGCTGTCCCGCGCCACGGAACCGTCGTCGGATTTCGATCTGAACGACGATGCGCAGCTTCTGGCCAACGTGAAGACCCGACCGGCAGGTGTCCTTTGCGCACTGGAAGATGCGGCGGACGGGCCCGTGGTCATCCTGACCAAGCGATCATCGCGACTGAAACATCACCCCGGCCAGATCGCCTTTCCTGGCGGCAAGCAGGAAGAGGATGACGCAGACGTCGTTGCCGCCGCCCTGCGCGAGGCGGAGGAGGAGATCGGCCTTCCGCCTTCCAGGGTGGAGGTGCTGGGCTGCCTGCCGACCCATCGCACGGTCACGGCCTTTCAGGTGACGCCCGTCATCGCCCGTGTCACGGGACCTTTCACGCAAAGGCCCGAACCTGGCGAGGTGGAAGAGATCTTCCGTGTTCCCCTGTCGCATCTGCTGGATCTCGGGAATTACTCCGTTCAGTCCCGTCGGTGGCAGAAGTCGATGCGGCACTACTTCACGGTGCCCTGGGGCCCCTATTACATCTGGGGCGCAACCGCGCGGATGCTGCGGGTTCTGGCGGAAACCGTGAAGGACGAGAGGCCCGGCAATGCAGATTTCCGGTGACTGGCTGCGGACGGATGCGACCCGTGCCGTCTGCGAGGCGCTGACCGGCGCCGGGTGGCAGGCCTGGTTCGTGGGTGGCTGTGTTCGGGATGCGCTTTTGGGGCTTCCGGTCGGTGATATCGACATCTGCACCGATGCCCGCCCTGAAGAGGTACAGCGCCTTGCCCGCGCTGCCGGTCTGAAGGAAATTCCCACGGGGATCGACCATGGCACGATCACCGTCCTGTCCGGCGGGATCCCGCACGAGGTGACAACTTTCCGGCGGGACGTGGAAACCGATGGTCGCCACGCAGTCGTGGCCTTTGCCGATACCATGCTGGAGGATGCCCACAGGCGCGACTTCACCATGAACGCCCTCTATGCCGATCCGCAGGGCCGGGTGATGGATCCCCTTGGGAACGGCCTGGCCGATCTTTCGGCGCGGCGGCTGCGTTTCATAGACGATCCGGAGCAGCGCATACGCGAGGACTACCTGAGGATCCTGCGCTATTTCCGGTTTCATGCGCGGTTCGGGGATCCTGACGCGGGCATGGACCCGGATGCGCTTTCGGCGATTGCCGCGAATGCCGATGGCCTTGATACCCTGTCGCGCGAAAGGGTCGGGGCCGAGGTCATGAAGCTGCTGGGCGTTGCCGATCCCGTGCCCTCTGCTGCGGCGATGGATCATGCGGGTGTCTGGATGCACGTCCTGCCGGGGGCCGGAATCCGTGCGCTTGGCCCGCTGGTGCATCTGGAGGCACAGGCCGGCCTTTCACCCGACGCGGTGCTGCGCCTTGCCGCGCTTGGCGGGGAGGATCCGGGGGATGCCCTGCGACTGTCGAAGAAACAGGCAGCCCGTGTTGCCACGCTGAGAGAGGAAGCGGCCGGGACAGCCGGCCCCGCCGAGCTGGGCTATCGCCATGGCGCCGCGGAAGCCCGCGCCATGCTTTTGCTGCGGGCGTCGCTGCTGGAGCAGCCCCTGATGCCGGGTGCTTTCGGCGAAGCTGATTTCGGCGCGGCGCAGGTCTTTCCGCTTAAGGCCGCAGACCTGATCCCCAGATTCCAGGGCAAACAGCTGGGAGAGGCGCTGAGGCGGGCAGAGGTGCTTTGGATTTCGTCGGGTTTCTCGATGGATGGCGAAGCCTTGCTCGCTGCACTCTAACCTTCGGATTTGGCGCATCGCCACGCTTGAATTGCATGTAAAGTGCATGGATAAGGGGGCGAAAGGGGCTCTCCCATGTTCAAACCCTCCGATCTCATCTCGCCGTATCAGCATGCCGACGGCCCGCCACCTACGACCTTGCTGGCCTTCATGGGCTGGTGCCTGAAGGGTGCCTGGCCGGGTCTGGCCCTTGGGGCGGTTCTGGCCGCGCTCTCCGGGGCCGCCGATGCAAGCACCTCCTGGATCCTGGGCTACGTCGTGGACGGGGCGCAGAAAACCGGTCCGGGGGAGTTCTTCTCCGCCTCGAACCTGCCATTGCTGATCGGGTCGCTGGTGTTCTTCCTGGTGGCGCGCCCGCTGTTCATGGGGCTGTCGACCGCGGCGACCTCGATGATCCTGCAGCCCAACCTGTTCACCCTCGTTCTCAGCCGCGTGCACCGCTGGACCATGGGGCAGTCCGTCGTCTACTTCGACAACGACTTCGCGGGCCGTATCAGCCAGAAGCAGATGCAGACCTCGCGGGCGATGACCGATGTTGCGTTCGAAATGATCAACGTCGTGGCCTTTGCACTGGCCACGCTGATCGGGTCGATCGCCCTTGTCGCCTCCATCAGCGGCTGGCTCGGCGTTGGTTTCCTGGTCTGGCTGGTCGGCTATTTCCTGTTGATTCGGCACTTCATGCCGCGGATCCGCGCCAGGTCGGCCAAGCGGGCCGCAGCCCGGTCGATGGTGTCCGGCGTCGTCGTCGACACGATCACCAACATCAAGACGGTGAAGCTGTTTGCCCACACTGATCACGAAGACCAGGCGGCCCTGAACGCGCTGGAGGGGTTCCGCCTGTCCGCGCTGGATTTCGGCCGCGTCTCCACCATGTTCCGGGCGATCCTGACGGTCATGGGGGGAGTTCTTCCTGTGCTTCTGGTCGGTGGCGCGCTGGCCTTCTGGTCCGTCGGTCAGGCAACGGTGGGGGAAATCGTCTCTGCCGGGGCGGTTGCCGTTCGGGTGGCACAGATGACCGGCTGGGTCAGCTTTGCCCTGATGAACATCTATTCCAGCGTGGGTGAGGTCGAAGACGGCATGCGCACGCTCGGCCGGTCCGTCCGGCTACAGGACAAACCGGGCGCGACGGACCTGGTGGTCACCGAGGGGGAGATCCATTTCGACCACGTCGCCTTTGCCTACGGTCAGGAAAAGGGCGGTGTGAAGGACCTGGATCTGCGGATCCGACCTCGGGAAAAGCTGGGCATTGTCGGTGCGTCCGGGGCGGGCAAGTCGACCCTCGTGTCGCTTTTGCTGCGCCTCTACGACGCCGAAAAGGGCGCGATCCGCATCGACGGGCAGGACATCTCCGCCGTCACGCAGGACAGCCTGCGCCGCAATATCGCGCTGGTGACGCAGGATACGTCGATGTTCAATCGCTCCGCTCGGGACAACATCATGTACGGCCGTCCCGAGGCGACCGAAGACGACCTGATGGATGCCACCGACAAGGCCGAAGCGCATGAATTCATCGAGGATCTGATCGATCTGGAGGGGCGCACGGGCTACGAGGCACGCCTGGGCGAACGCGGGGTGAAGCTTTCGGGGGGGCAGCGGCAGCGGATCGCCCTAGCACGGGCCATCCTGAAGGATGCCCCGATCCTCGTGCTGGACGAGGCGACATCGGCGCTGGACAGCGAGGTCGAGGCGCAGATCCAATCGGCGCTGGAACGCGTCATGGAAGGCAAGACGGTGCTGGCGATCGCGCACAGGCTTTCCACGATCTCTCACATGGATCGGATCGTCGTGCTGCATGATGGCGAGATTGCCGAAATCGGGTCGCACAGCCAGCTGCTGGAACAAGACGGGCTTTACGCGCGCTACTGGGCCCGGCAATCGGGTGGTTTCCTCGTGACCGACGACGAGGAGCAGAAGGACGCGGCAGCCGAATAGGTCTTTGCTGGCGCGCCGCCCTGCGCTAGGAGGCGCGCCATGCAGGATTTTCTGATCGAACGACTTGGACACCACGGAGATGGCATCACTTCCCGCGCGGAGGGGGGCGCCGTCTTTGCGCCGATGACCCTGCCCGGGGAACGTGTCAGCGGGACGCCGAAGGGCGACCGACTGGAAAACGTCAAGATCCTGGAGCCGTCGCCGGACCGGATCGCGGCCCCGTGCCGACACTTCCGATCCTGCGGGGGCTGTGCCGTGCAGCACGCCGGGGACGATTACGTGGCCACCTGGAAGCGCGGGATCGTCGAAACCGCGCTGAAGGCCCAGGGTATCGAGGCGGAGATCTCCGGCGTGGCGACATCGCCCGCCCGGTCCCGGCGTCGGGCTTCCCTTTCCGCGCGGCGGACAAAATCCGGTGCGATTTCCGGGTTCCACGGTCGTGCATCCGGCGCGATTGTCGAGGTTCCGGATTGCCAGCTTCTGCATCCGGATCTGATGCGTGCCCTGCCCGTGGCGCAGGCGCTTGCCGTCGCTGGCGCCGCCCGCAAGGGGGAACTCTCTGTCCTGGCCACGTTGTCCGATGCCGGGCTGGATGTCGCGGTGACGGGGGGCAAGCCGCTGGACGAATCCCTGCGCATTGCCCTGACCGGCACCGCGCAGGAGCTGGGGCTGGCGCGCCTGTCCTGGGAGGGCGAGGTCATCGTCACGCTCAGCCCCCCGGTGCAGCGGTTCGGTCGCGCGCAGGTCGTTCCGCCGCCCGGCGCCTTCCTTCAGGCCACCCACCACGGAGAGGCGACACTTCTGGAAGAGGTGCTGCGGATCACCGCGGGCGCGAAGAAGATCGCGGATCTCTTCGCCGGCTGTGGCACCTTTGCGCTGCCGCTGTCGGAACGCGCAGAGGTCCTGGCGGTCGAGGGGGATCGCGCGATGACGGCCGCGCTGCAGGAAGGCTGGCGGCGGGCAGGCGGCCTGCATGCGCTGAAGGCGGCGCACCGCGACCTGTTCCGTGATCCCATGGATGCGCAGGATCTGCGAGGCGTCGATGCAGCCGTGATCGACCCGCCCCGCGCCGGTGCGGAGGCCCAGACCCGCGCCCTGGCAGAGGCCCGGGTTCCGGTGATTGCCGCGGTGTCCTGCAACCCCGTCACCTTTGCCAGGGATGCGCGGATCCTGTTGGAGGCCGGCTATGCGATGGCGCCGCTTCTGGTGGTGGACCAGTTCCGCTGGTCGGGGCATGTCGAAATGGTGACAGGTTTCTCGCTCAACTCCGCGTGAACGGCGGGTTGTGACTTCCCGGGGGCGGTGCCGCGCTGGTACAAGGGCGAAAACCCCCTAGAGAGCGGTTCAATGAAGAGACGGGCAGTGATTTCCATGGCTGTGGCAGCTTTTGCCGCGGCCTGTTCAAGGTTTCAGACCTACCGCGGGCCAGAGGTCACGCGGATCCAGGTGATGAAGAGCATGCGGAAGATGTATCTTCTGCACGACAACGAGGTTCTGAAGGCCTACGACGTGGGCCTCGGCTTTGCGCCGGAAGGACACAAGCAGTTCGAAGGCGACGGCAAGACCCCGGAAGGGGCCTACCGGATCGACCGGCGCAATCCCAATTCCAAGTTCTACCTGTCGATTGGCATCAGCTATCCCAATGCAGCCGACCGCGCCTTCGCGGAGGAGCAGGGGCGCAAACCGGGTGGTGATATCTTCATCCACGGCAAGCCGGACAAATACCGGAAGGCGCCGCGCGACTGGACCGCTGGATGCATCGCCGTTTCCGACAAGGAAATGGAAGAGATCTACATGATGGTCGGTCTGGGGACGCCCATCTACATCTACGCCTGACGGAACAGCGGCCCGTTCAGGAGCCTGTTCCGGGGGCTGTTGAAGTCTGTAATCGGGGCGTGTTGGAAACGAAAAGGGGCGGCCTGCTGGCCGCCCCTTCACATGTACGGAAGACGTCGATCAGTTTACGGGGGCCTGGTCCGGCTCCACCGCGCCCTGCGCGCCCATGATCAGGGTCCACCAGATCTTGCCGCTGGATTCCTGGTACCAGGCAAAGCCCATGTCGGTGGCCCGTTTGGACAGCAGCACGCGGCGCGTATCGTCCTGATCCATCCAGGCAGACACTGTTTCCATCTCGGTCTCGTAGGTTTCGGAGATGTTTTCGCCGATCAGCCCACCCGGATAGCCCACGCGTTGCACGCGATCGATGGGGGAGGACCCGTCGGAGCCGAAGTGCCAAGGGCGGTTCTGGTTGGACATGTCCTTGGAATGGGTGGCGGCGGCGGCGGTCAGCCGGCTGTCCAGCTGGACAGGTGCCGCGCCTGCGGCGGCGCGCAGTGTGTTGACCGAATCCAGCACTTCGTAGGGGATCCGGTTCTTGCCGGAGGCCGGGATACGGTAGAGCTTCGGCAGCGGCTTGCCGTCAGCGGCCAGTCTGGGCGGCTCCGATGGCTGGGGTGTCACGCAGGCGGACAGCATGAAAAGGGCAGGGATGATCAGAAGAATGAAACGCATACGGGGTCTGCCGGGTTGGTGAGATGTGTCGTTGAAACCGCTTAACGCGGCGCAGTCGTGTTTTCAAACGCACATGGGCGTGAGGCGGTTCAATGACACTAGTTTGAATTGCGACTGAGGCAGCGACGCCATATGGTGCTGCCGACTGTCCGGAGCCTGCGGGCTACGTCGGATACGGAGATGAAAATGAGCTTCCCCAAGACCCAAACGCGTCGTGCCTTCCTTGCCGGAAGTGCCGCAGCCCTCGCCACGCCCGCGATCGCGCAGGAGCATAGCGCCTCTTACAGCACGCCCTTCGAAAACTCGACCGAGGTGGAGCGCGACCCGAATGAAACCGCCCGTCGCAACATCTCTTCCTTCCGGTCGCTCGACTGGCGGCCCTACTTCGACAACACCCGCAACGGTGCGATCCTGGTCGACATCGACAGCCGTGCCCTGCACTTCTGGTCCGAGGATCAGTCGATCTATAAACTTTACCCGACTTCGGTCCCGGTGAGCGATGAACTGACCCGCCGCGGTCGCACCTCCGTCATCCAGAAGGTTGAAAACCCGACCTGGCGCCCGACGCCTTCGATGAAGAAGCGCAATCCCGAGTGGCCCGACGTGGTGGAAGGCGGCGCGCCGGATAACCCTCTGGGCGTGCGGGCACTTTACCTCAGCTGGACCTACTACCGGATCCACGGGACCCATGATACCCGCAAGATCGGTCGCCGTTCCTCCAACGGCTGCATCGGCCTCTACAACGAGCACATCCTGGAGCTTTACGAGCTGACCAAGGTGGGCACGCAGGTGTTGCTTATTTGACGACATTTCCCTGTCGGGTGTGGATGTTACCGATCTTGCCAATTGCAATTGGACGGTCAGCACGCGTATGACGGAATCACGAGGTAAGTCTTGGGTGCCGGTCGACGTATGTCTAATTGTCGGTCGGTCTTTATCTGGAGGATAAAATGAAAAAACTCGTTCTCGCCGCCGCTCTGGCCGCAGCTGCAACCACCGCTTCCGCTGGCGCCTACTCTGAGCCGGTCATCGAAGCACCCGTCGTCGTCGAAGAGACCACCTCTTCTTCCGCCGGCATCATCCTGCCGCTGATCCTGCTGGCAGTCGTGGCTTTCGCCATCGCCGACTGATCCGGTCGACGGAAAGATTTAGAAAAGGCGGTGGCTTCCCACCGCCTTTTTTATTTGTCCCGAGGTTTCGGGCAACGGCTGTCTCGCCTGTCCGGCTTTCCCGGCAAAGAGATGCGAAGAATGCCCTGCATCGTCGGCAGGGCATTGCTGATCGCCGTCAGTCGATCCAACCCTGAAGGTTACGTTCGATTTCGTAGGCGAGGGCGGCGATATGCTCTTCGTCGTCATTCAGGCAGGGAATGTAGGAGAAGCTCTCCCCGCCGGCATGGACGAAGCTTTCACGGATTTCCTCGTTGATCTCCTCCAGCGTCTCGATGCAATCGGCGGAGAAGGCGGGGGCGATCACCGCGATCTTCTTCTTCCCGCGTTCCGCCAGGCGCGCGACTTCCTCGACCGTATAGGGCTTCAGCCACTCTTCCGGGCCGAATTTCGACTGGAAGGTCGTGGTGATCTGGTCGTCGTCCCAACCCATCCGCTCCTTCAGCAACCGCGTCGTCTTGCGGCAGTGGCAATGGTAGGGATCGCCTTCGGTCAGGTAGCGTTCGGGCAGGCCGTGGTAGGAGCAGACGAGGATGTCGGGCTGTTCCTCCATCTCGCCATAGGCGCGCTCCACCGACGCGGCGAGGGCCTCGATATAGGCGGGGCTGTCGAAATAGGGCGCCAGGGTGCGGCTGGCGGGCTGCCACCGTTCCTCCAGCAGGGCGCGGAAGAACTGATCATTCGCGGTGGCCGTCGTGGCCCCTGCGTATTGCGGATAGAGCGGGCAGAACAGGATCTTCGTGCAGCCGGCCGCGACCATCTTCTTCACCACGGACTGGGTGGAGGGATTGCCGTAGCGCATGCAGTAGTCGACCATGACCATGCCCTCGCCATAGCGCTCTTCCAGGGCGGCGGAGATGGCGGCGGACTGCTTCTTGGTGATCGTCATCAGCGGAGATTCGTCCGCCTCGTTGTTCCAGATCGTCTTGTAGGCCGCGCCGGACTTGAACGGACGGATCGTCAGGACAATGCCCTGCAGGATCGGCTGCCACTTCCACTTGGGGTAATCGATCACACGTTTGTCGGACAGGAATTCCGACAGGTAGCGGCGCATGGACCAGTAATCGGTTCCGTCCGGCGTGCCGAGGTTGGCCAGCAGGACGCCGACCTTTTCGCGGGGGATCATCGGGTGGTCTTCTGGGCCGTGGTCTGGCCGGATGGCGTCGGTCATGGAGCCTCTCCTGAAATCTGTCGTCCCCGGAGATAGAGGGTTCCTGCGCCGGGTCAATGCATCATGCTTCGCTCAGGGCTTCAGCGGCTTCTCGGATGTGCCTAGCGCATCCGCCAGGGACGAGAGGGCGGATCCGGGGCGCAGGGGTTGTTGCTGGCTTTCATGGGGGACCCAGCCGGTCAGGGTGACGACCTCGAAGGTCGCGGGAACCCGTCCCTCGTCATCTCCATGCGCTTCGAGGTAGAGCTGCATGGCCCGCATGAAGACCGCGCGCCGCGTCGGCTTGCGCAGTCTTTCGTTGAGCGCGTTGCCCTCGCCCATGGCGCGCAGGTCGGACAGCAGCTTCAGCGGGGAGGAATAGGTCACCTCGACAAGGTCACTGTCGGCCACGGGCAGGGCAAATCCCGCGCGCTGCAGAAGCGCACCGAGGTCCCGGATCTCTCCGAAGGGGGCTATGCGGGGGGAAAGGCCGCCGGTCACCTCGATCTCCGCTTGGCCCAGGCACTCCCTCAGCTGCGTCAGGGTCCGGCCGGCGAAGAAGACGGCCAGCAGAAGCCCGTCTGGCCGCAGGGCGCGGCGACACTGGATCAGCTGGCCCACCGGGTCGTTGGACCAGTGAAGGTCGAAGACGTGCATCACCAGGTCATGGGCGCCTTCCTCCGCGTCCAGCAGCTCGTTCGCCGGCAGGATCTTGGGTCGGATGGGAAAGTCGGCGGCAAGGTCCGCCCAATAGTCGGGATAGGGCGTGACGAGGAGCGGATCCGTAAACGTTCGCTTAACCATGTCCAGTCGATCCTGCAGGTCCAGCGCGGCGCGCTCATGCAGGAAGAGGGCGTCCGGCCGGGCGCGGGCCCTGTTGCGCGCAAGCGCTGTCGTGTCGGTGAGGATCGGGTGCGTCATGATCGGGATAGATATGACTTTCGCGGGTGCAGTTCAAACGGCGTTCCGGCTGATCTATCCGCCGCGCTGCCTGGGATGCGGCGGACTGGTTGAAAGCGACTTCGGCCTTTGCGGCGCCTGTTGGAGCGAGACCCCCTTCATCGGGGGCCTGGTCTGTGATGGGTGCGGTCTGCCCCTGCCGGGGGGAAACCCGGGTGAGGTGGCCCATTGCGACCAATGCCTGAAGGAGCCTCCCCCCTGGGCGCGGGGCAGGGCTGTCATGCTCTACGAAGGCATGGCGCGGAAACTGGTGCTGGGGCTCAAGCATGGCGACAGGCAGGACATCGCGGCGCCGGCGGCGGCCTGGATGGCGGAAACCGCTGCAGAAATCATCGTACCGGATAGTCTGGTTGCACCGATCCCGCTGCACTGGATCCGGCGGGTCAGGCGTGGCTACAACCAATCTGCCCTCCTGTCCCGGCGCCTGGTGCGGGAGCTTGCGCACCTCGGGGCCGTGGATGCCGCCGACTTGCTGGAACGGCCACGGGCGACGCCATCGCTGGATGGACGCGGCCGGGAGGAGCGCAGGGAGGTGCTGCGGGGGCGGATCGCCGTCAATCCGCAGTGGGCAAAGGCGTTGGAAGGGAAGCCTGTCCTGATCATCGACGATGTGCTGACAAGCGGGGCGACATTTTCGGCCGCAACGGAGGCCTGCATGGCGGGGGGCGCAGCATCGGTGACGGTTCTGGCACTGGCGCGGGTCGGCAAAGGCGCATAGGTTACCGGGCGAACCCGAAGCGGAGCCCGTCATGCAGCCCATCGAAATCTATACCAAGCCCACCTGCGGCTTCTGCCACGCGGCCAAGCGCCTGCTGGCCGAGAAGAATGCGACCTACTCAGAGGTCGACATTTCCGCGCAGCCCGACCGGCGGGGGGAAATGATCAGCCGTGCCTCCGGCCGGACGACTGTGCCGCAGATCTTCGTCGGCGATGTTCACGTCGGCGGGTTTGATGACCTTTATGCTCTTGAAAACGCAGGCAAGCTTGACGCTCTGCTGAACATGGATTGACCGTTGGACTGCGCGGTGTGGGGTCCGTTTCGTCAAGGTGCGCCCAGTGGGGCGCTGCGTGAACTTGCGCAGGCGCGCCCCTGCGCCCGGGTGGTGTGCCTCGGGTCCGTCGTGCGGCGGGGCCTTCGCGGTGCCGCGGCACAAGACGTGCGTTGAACGCTGATGGAAGGTCCGCGCAATTCCCTGGCGATCGCCCTCTTCTCCGAGATCCTCGCGGTCGATCAGATGATCCGCAACCGGCTGTCCAAGGTGCTGCCCAAGGGGATGGAGCTGTCGCATTTCTCCGTCCTGAACCACCTTGCGCGGGCGGGGACGGAACGGACCCCGGCGCAGCTGGCCCAGACGTTCCACGTGACACGCGGGGCGATGACGAACACGCTCAGCAAGCTTGAGTGGGCGGGATATGTGCATATTCGCCCCGACTGGGACGATGCACGGCGCAAGATGGTCGCGATCAGTCCGGCGGGGCGACAGGCGCGTGACGCCGCCCTGTCTGCCGTGGCGCCGCTCTTTGCCGGGATCGTCGATGAGATCACCGAGGAAAAGGTTCGCACCATGCTGCCGGTCCTGCGGGAGCTGCGTGGCAAGCTGGATGAGGATCGGCGGGAAGGGCCATAGCCGCCTCCCGCCGGGGCTCACTCGGGACGCAGGGCTGCGGTCACGTAGTTCACCGAAAGATCCCGTGCGGAAATCGACCATTGCCAGCTGACCGGGTTGAAGACGTAGCCCTTGCGGTCCACCGGGTTGAGGCCGGCCTTGCGCATCAGCTCATAAAGTTCGTCGGGGGTGATGAACTTGTTCCATTCATGCGTGCCCTTCGGCAGCCAGCGCATGACCCACTCCGCCCCGACGATGGCCATGGCAAAGCTCTTGGCGTTGCGGTTGATCGTCGAGCACAGGTGCAGGCCGCCCGGCTTCAAAAGATCGTGACAGGCCGTCAGGTAGGCGAGGGGATCGGCGACATGTTCGACCACCTCCATGTTTAGGACGACGTCGAACTGCTCCCCCGCTGCGGCGAGCGCCTCGGCGGTGGTGAAACGATAGTCGATGTCGAGACCGGACTGCGCGGCATGGGTTTGGGCGACGGGGATGTTCCGTTCCGCGGCATCGGCGCCGACGACGGTCGCGCCCAGCCGTGCCATTGGTTCGCACAGAAGGCCGCCGCCGCAACCGATATCCAGCAAACGCAGCCCCTCGAAGGGGCGTTCTGTGGTCAGGTCACGGCCGTATTCGGCTGCAATCTGCTGCGTGATGTAGTCCAGCCGGACCGGGTTCATCATGTGCAGCGGCTTGAACTTGCCGGTCGGGTCCCACCACTCGGCGGCCATGGCTTCGAATTTGGCGACTTCCGCCGCGTCGACGGTGGTGTTGTCGGTTTGCATTCCGCGCTCCTTGCGGTCATGGTGGCTTGACCCTTCTTATATGGGACGGAGATGGATAGAAACTCGGGTCAAAAGAGCGCAAGCCAATTGCTTTATCCCCCGATCGACCCGTTCGATCAGCGCATGCTTGCCGTGGGCGAAGGGCATGACATCTACGTGGAGCAATCGGGCAGGGCCGACGGTATTCCCGTGATCGTCCTGCATGGTGGCCCGGGTGGCGGCTGCTCCCCCGCGATGCGCCGATATTTCGACCCGGATCGCTATCGCATCATCCTGTTCGATCAGCGCGGCTGTGGCCGGTCCCGGCCCTTCGCCTCTGTCGAACACAATACCACCTGGCATCTTGTCCGTGATATCGAACGGATCCGGAAAACGCTCGATATCGAAAGCTGGATCGTCTTCGGCGGGTCCTGGGGCGCCACGCTTTCGCTGATCTACGCCGAAACCCATCCCGACCGGGTGCGCAACCTGATCCTGCGCGGGGTCTTCCTGATGACGACCCCGGAGCTGGAGTGGTTCTACGGCGGCGGTGCGGGCGGCTTCTGGCCCGAGACCTGGGCGCGCTTTTCGGAAATGATCCCGGAGGACGAGCGTGGTGACATGATCGCCGCCTATGCCCGCCGCCTGTTTACCGATGACCCGTCAGAGGAGGTCGCCTATGCAAAAGCATGGTCGGCCTGGGAAAATGCGCTGGCAACGGTCAACAGTACCGGATCGGGCGGGGAGCCGCCGGGGCAATACGCGCGGGCCTTCGCGCGGCTGGAAAACCATTACTTCACGCACCTGGGCTGGCTCGACGAAGGGCAGATCCTGCGTGATATCGACAAGATCGCGCATATCCCGGGGGAGATCGTGCAGGGCCGTTTCGACATGATCTGCCCGCCTCATACGGCCTGGCAGCTGTCGCGCGCCTGGCCCCGGGCAGATCTGCACATGATCCCGCATGCAGGGCACGCCCTGTCGGAGCCGGGGATCACCACCAAGCTGGTTCAGATCATGGATCGCCTCGCCCGGGCCTGAGGGGCCGGCCTGAGGGCCCGCACGGCCCCTTTGACAGCCGAATTGCCAACCCCCTTGCGATTCGCGCGGACCAGGCGTATATCCCCCTTCAACAGCGGCGCGTCGAACCCTCTGGGAACGAAGCTCCACCGGGAATACGACGGGCCGCGTGCCCGTTTTTTTGTGCCCGGACCGGATATGACCGACCTAATCGCCAAGACCGCCATCGACCGCCGCCTGGCCGAGATCGTGGGTCCCGTCATCGAGGACCTCGGTTTCGATCTCGTGCGCATCCGCCTGATGGGCGGCAATACCAAGACCTTGCAGATCATGGCCGAACGGCCCGATGGCGGGATCGAAGTGGATGAATGTGCCCAGATTTCCAACGCGGTCTCCGCCGTGCTGGATGTCGAGGATCCCGTGACCGATGCCTACAACCTTGAAGTCAGCTCTCCGGGCATCGATCGGCCGCTGACCCGGCTGAAGGATTTCGACACCTTCGAGGGCTACGAGGCAAAGCTTGAAACTGCCGAACTGGTCGGCGGCCGCAAGCGGTTCAAGGGAACCCTGGCCGGGATCGAGGATAACGACGTGCTGATCAACATCGAGGATCAGGGCGAAGAGGTGACGGTCGGTCTGAACTTCGACTGGCTGGCGGATGCCAAGCTGGTGCTGACCGACGACCTCATCAAGGAAATGCTGAAGGCCCGGAAGGCCTCGGGCGTGCTGAACGAAGACGAATTCGACGAGATCGAGACCGACGAAGGTTCCCAGGAGGACTGACCATGGCAATCACTTCTGCCAACCAGCTTGAACTGCTGCAAACCGCCGAGGCCGTGGCCCGGGAGAAGATGATCGACCCCGGTCTGGTGATCGAGGCGATGGAGGAGTCGCTGGCCCGTGCCGCGAAGTCCCGTTATGGCGCCGAGATGGACATTCGTGTCTCGATCGACCGCAAGACCGGTCGCGCCACCTTCACCCGCGTCCGCACCGTGGTGGAGGACGAGGAGCTGGAGAACTACCAGGCCGAGATGACCGTCCAGCAGGCCAAGCAGTACATGGCCGATCCCCAGGTCGGTGACACCTTCGTCGAGGAAGTGCCCCCGGTCGACATGGGCCGGATCGCGGCGCAGTCCGCCAAGCAGGTCATCCTGCAGAAGGTGCGCGAAGCCGAGCGTGATCGCCAGTTCGACGAGTTCAAGGACCGCGTCGGCACCATCATCAACGGCGTGGTGAAGCGCGAGGAATACGGCAACGTCATCGTCGACGTGGGCCGTGGCGAAGCCATCCTGCGCCGGAACGAGAAGATCGGCCGCGAAGCCTATCGCCCGAACGACCGTATCCGCTGCTTCATCAAGGACGTCCGCCGCGAAACCCGTGGCCCGCAGATCTTCCTGAGCCGCACCGCGCCCGAGTTCATGGCCGAGCTGTTCAAGATGGAAGTGCCGGAAATCTACGACGGCATCATCGAGATCAAGGCCGTTGCCCGTGACCCGGGTTCGCGCGCGAAGATCGCCGTGATCTCCTACGACGGGTCCATCGACCCGGTCGGCGCCTGCGTCGGTATGCGCGGCAGCCGCGTGCAGGCCGTGGTGAACGAACTGCAGGGCGAGAAGATCGACATCATCCCCTGGTCTGAAGACATGCCGACCTTCCTCGTGAACGCGCTGCAGCCGGCCGAAGTGTCGAAGGTGGTTCTGGATGAGGAAGCTGAGCGGATCGAAGTCGTGGTGCCCGAGGAGCAGCTGTCGCTGGCCATCGGCCGTCGCGGTCAGAACGTGCGCCTGGCGTCCCAGCTGACCGGCCTCGACATCGACATCATGACGGAGGAGGAGGAATCCGCCCGCCGTCAGAAGGAATTCGAGAGCCGCACCAAGCTGTTCATGGACACCCTGGACCTGGACGAGTTCTTCGCACAGCTGCTGGTTTCCGAAGGGTTCACGAACCTCGAGGAAGTCGCCTACGTCGAGCTGGACGAACTGCTGGTGATCGACGGCGTCGACGAGGGCACCGCCGAGGAACTGCAGACCCGGGCGCGCGAGTTCCTGGAAGCACAGGCCGAAGCAGCCCTGGCGCATGCCCGCGAACTGGGTGCCGAGGACAGCCTCATTGAATTCGATGGCCTGACCCCCCAAATGGTGGAGGCCCTGGCCGAAGACGGCGTAAAGACGCTGGAAGATTTCGCGACCTGCGCCGACTGGGAACTGGCCGGCGGCTGGACCACTGTCGATGGCGAACGTGTCAAGGACGATGGCCTGCTGGAGAAGTTCGACGTTTCTCTGGAAGAAGCCCAGCAACTGGTGATGACCGCCCGTGTCCTGCTGGGCTGGGTCGATCCCTCCGAACTGGAGGCCGCTGAAGAAGAGCTGGAGGACGAGGAGTCCGAAGGTGAGGAGGCCGAAGGCTGAGGCCGGGTCCGGGAGCGCACCGATGAGCCGAGGCGGACAGGACAAGGATCGCAGCGACGGTCCCGAGCGTAAGTGCATCGCGACCGGAGAGGTGCAGCCGAAAGGCGGCCTCATCCGGTTCGTGGTGGGCCCCGAAGGGCAGGTCGTTCCCGATCTGGCGGAGAAACTGCCGGGCCGGGGCATCTGGGTCGCTTCCACGCGGGAGGCGATCGGGATCGCGGAAAAGAAGAAACTGTTCTCGCGCGCCGCGAAGCAGCAGGTGACCGTGCCCGAGGGCCTGGCCGACATGGTCGAGGCACTTCTGGTGAAGCGGGTCTGCGAATTGCTGGCCCTGGCGCGGAAGTCCGGCGACGCCGTCGCCGGCTACGAGAAGGTGAAGGATTGGCTGGCCAAGGAAGAAGCGACGACGCTGCTTCAGGCCAGTGACGGGTCCGGGCGCGGCAAGTCCAAGCTCTCGACCCCCTACCGGGGCAACTACATTGGCTGGCTCACTGCAGATGAGCTGGGCTTGGCCTTCGGACGGGAAACTGTCATACACGCCGCCTTAGGAACTGGCGGTTTGAGCAAACGTGTTGTAGAGGAGGCCGCGAGACTGCGAGGTCTGCGTGCCTGACGCATGAGGCGGGAGGGTCCCGTCTGAAAGGAAGATTGGCCAATATGAGCGACAACGACGGTAAAAAGACTCTGGGTGTTCGTGGTGGAGGCCCCCGTTCGGGGAACGTGAAGCAAAGCTTCAGCCACGGCCGCACCAAGAACGTCGAAGTGGTGACGAAGCGCAAACGCGTTGTCGTCCCCAAGGCCGGCTCTGGCAAATCCGGTGGTAATGCTGCCCTGGGCGATCCCAACAAGCGCCCCAAGGGCATCACCGATGCCGAGATGGAGCGTCGCCTGAAGGCGGTCGCCGCTGCTAAAGCCCGTGAGGCGGAGGACGCAGAGCGTCGCGCCCGCGAGGAAAAAGAGCGCGAGCAAGAGCGCCAGCGTCGCCGTGAAGAGGCGGAGCAAAAAGAACGCGAGATGCGCGAGGCCGAAGAAAAGGCCCGCGCCAAGGCGGAAGAGGAAGAGCGCAAGCGCAAGGAAGAGGAAGCCGCTGCCAAGCGCGCTGCCGCTGCCGCCGCTGCGCCGGCCGACGCCCCTGCCGAAGACGGCGCGCGGACGACCAAGGCACGGGCCAAGCCCGCCATGCCCGAACGGAACGATCGCGGGAACGACCGTGACGACCGTGGTGGCCGTGGCAAGGGTCGCGACGATGGCCGTCGTTCCGGTAAACTGACGCTGAACCAAGCCCTTAGCGGTGGTGAAGGTGGCCGTCAGAAATCCCTCGCCGCCATGAAGCGGAAGCAGGAGCGTGCCCGTCAGAAAGCCATGGGCGGCCCCGTAAACCGCGAGAAGGTCGTGCGTGATGTCCAGCTGCCCGAGACCATCGTGGTGTCGGAACTGGCCAACCGTATGGCGGAACGCGTCGCAGACGTGGTGAAGGCCCTCATGCAGAACGGCATGATGGTTACGCAGAACCAGACGATCGACGCGGATACCGCGGAACTGATCATCGAAGAGTTCGGCCACAAGGTGCAGCGTGTTTCCGATGCCGACGTCGAAGACGTGATCCAGTCCGAAGAGGACAAGGCAGAAGACCTGCAGTCGCGTCCCCCGGTCATCACGATCATGGGCCACGTCGACCACGGCAAGACCTCCCTGCTGGATGCGATCCGGCATGCGAAGGTCGTCGCGGGCGAAGCAGGCGGCATCACGCAGCACATCGGTGCCTACCAGGTGCAGACGGACAGCGGTCAGACCCTGACCTTCCTCGATACCCCCGGCCACGCGGCCTTCACCTCCATGCGGTCTCGCGGGGCCCAGGTGACGGACATTGTCGTGCTCGTGGTGGCGGCGGATGATTCGGTCATGCCGCAGACCATCGAGGCGCTCAACCACGCGAAAGCGGCCGGCGTGCCGATGATCGTGGCGATCAACAAGTGCGACAAGCCCGCAGCCGATCCGGACAAGGTCCGTGCCGAGCTGCTGCAGCACGAAGTGATCGTGGAAAAGATGTCCGGCGATGTGCAGGACGTCGAGGTCTCCGCGCTGACGGGCAAGGGCCTGGACGAACTGCTGGAAGCCATCGCGCTGCAGTCCGAGATCTTGGAACTGAAAGCGAACCCCGACCGCGCCGCCGAAGGCGCCGTGATCGAAGCACAGCTGGACGTGGGTCGTGGCCCGGTTGCCACGGTTCTGGTCCAGAAGGGTACCCTGCACCGCGGCGATATCTTCGTCGTGGGCGAGCAGTACGGCAAGGTCCGTGCGCTGGTGAACGACAAGGGTGAGCGCGTCGACGAAGCGGGTCCCTCCGTTCCGGTCGAGGTGCTGGGTCTGAACGGTACGCCCGAAGCGGGTGACGTGCTCAACGTGGTTTCGACCGAGGCCCAGGCCCGTGAAATCGCCGAGTACCGCCACAACGTGGCCAAGGAGAAATCCGCGGCCCTGGGTGCAGGCACCACGCTGGAACAGCTGATGGCCAAGGCGAAGGCAGACGAAAACGTCTCCGAACTGCCGGTCATCGTGAAGGCCGACGTGCAGGGTTCTGCCGAAGCCATCGTTCAGGCGCTGGAAAAGGTCGGCAACGACGAGGTCCGCGTGCGGGTCATCCACTACGGTGTCGGTGCGATCACCGAAACCGACGTGGGTCTTGCCGAAGCCTCCGGTTGCCCGGTCATCGGTTTCAACGTCCGTGCGAACGCACCGGCGCGGAACTCCGCGAACCAGAAGGGTGTCGAGATCCGGTACTACTCCGTGATCTACGACCTGGTGGACGACGTGAAGGCGGCGGCCTCCGGCCTGCTGTCGAACGAGATCCGCGAAAACTTCATCGGCTACGCCACGATCAAGGAAGTCTTCAAGGTCTCCAATGTCGGCAAGGTCGCTGGTTGCCTGGTCACCGAAGGTGTGGCGCGCCGCTCCGCCGGGGTTCGCCTGCTGCGCGACGACGTGGTGATCCACGAAGGTACGCTGAAGACCCTGAAGCGCTTCAAGGACGAGGTTGCCGAAGTGCAGTCCGGCCAGGAATGCGGCATGGCCTTCGAGAACTACGACGACATCCGTCCCAACGACGTGATCGAAATCTTCGAGCGTGAGGAGGTCGAGCGTAAGCTCTGATCCCTTCCGTTCCTCGGAAACGACAAAGGCCGGTCCCCCCAGGGTCCGGCCTTTGTGCGTTTTACGGCGACTGAGAAAATAACCGCAGAAACGAAAGAGCAGCCCGAAGGCTGCTCAGACGATATTCCAAGATTTGGTCCGTGTCATCAGGCTGCGGCAGTCTGCTGCACCGGCGCGCCGGTGAACAGCTGCTGGCCGACGCGAACCTCGACCTTGCCGTTCGGAAGTGCGCGCACGAAAGTGCCCTGGACGGAAACGCAGGTACCGAGAGTAATGGTCTTCAGCATGGTTCGTATCCCCTTCCCCTATGCGATTTACTGAGCAACTTTATAACCCACCTGTTGTTAACAAAGCAGCTAAAAATTACTCAGACGTTACGGAATTGTCGTGAATTCTGCGCATTTTTCTGCCGCGCCGCGGAAAGTTCGCCGCAACGCAGCAGAATTGCTTGTCAAATCCAACAAGTCGTCGCCGAAAAAGCGTGCGGAGTCTGGGAAAATGTACAAGCAGTAGGCATATTTTCCGACGGGCCAAGTAACTGAAACGATACGGTTCCGTGCGCTTCAGTCCGGCTCCTGGCAGGTGATTCGGTCAGATCCAGTCCCGCAGTATCGGGATCAGCGGAACGTCCGCCGCGGGCATTTCGTAGTTCCGAAGTTCGTTGGCGCGCGCCCAGGCAAGGGTCTGGCCCTCACGCGGCTGCGGGGTGCCCTCCCAGCGGCGGCAGGCGAAGAGTGGCATCAACAGGTGGAAATCGTCGTAGGCGTGGCTGGCGAAGGTCAGGGGCGCGAGGCAGGAGGACCAGGTGTCAATGCCCAGCTCCTCTTTCAGCTCCCTGATCAGGGCCTCTTCGGGGCTTTCACCCGCTTCGACCTTGCCCCCGGGAAATTCCCAGAGGCCGGCCATGGACTTTCCCTCTGGGCGTTGTGCCAGAAGAACGCGACCGTCGACATCAATCAGGGCGACGGCGGAAACGAGGATCATCTTCCGGGTCATCAGCTGCGGTAATCCGCGTTGATGGAGATGTAGCCATGGGTCAGATCGCAGGTCCAGACGGTGGCGGTCCCGCCGCCCAGTCCCAGATCGACGGAGATCTCGATCTCCTGCCGTTTCATGATCGCGGCGCCCTGCTCCTCCTTGTAGTCGGGGGAGACCCAGCCATTTTCCGCGACGAGGATGTCGCCGAAACGGATCGATAGCAGATCGCGGTCAGCTGCGGCGCCGGACTTGCCGATGGCCATGACGACGCGGCCCCAGTTCGGGTCCTCCCCGGCAATTGCGGTCTTGATCAGGGGGGAGTTGGCGATCGCCATCGCGTGGACCTTGGCATCCGCGTCGGAGGCGGCGCCGCTCACGTGAATCTGCACGAACTTGGTTGCGCCTTCGCCGTCCTTCACCACCTGGTGGGCGAGGTCCAGCATGACGGTACGCAGCGCGTCGATGAACGCGGTGCTTTCGGCCGTCACTTCGACACCGGAGGCGCCGGTTGCGCCCATCAGCAGCGTATCAGAGGTGGAGGTGTCGCTGTCCACCGTGATGCAGTTGAAGGTGACATCGGTGAGCGTCGACAGCATGTCCTGAAGGACGGAGCGTTCGATCTTCGCATCGGTGAAGATGTAGACCAGCATGGTCGCCATGTCGGGGGCGATCATGCCGGAGCCCTTGGCGATCCCGGCGATCTTCACTTGGCCGCCGGGCAGGGAAACCGTGGTGGTGGATCCCTTGGGGAAGGTATCCGTGGTCATGATGGCCTGGGCGGCCTCTTCGATCTTGCCGGCATCCAGGGCCGCTTGCAGATCAGACAGTTTGCTCGTGACCCGCTCATGCGGGAGCGGTTCGCCGATCACGCCGGTGGAGGAGGTGAAGACCCGGGTCTCGTCGATCCCGAGGACCTCCGCCGCGGCGGAGGTCACGGCCTTGGTGGCCGTGACGCCGTTCTTGCCCGTAAAGGCATTCGCGTTGCCGGAGTTCACGACGATCGCGACGGGACCCTGCCCGTCGAGGCCGATCTTCTCCTGGCAGTCGAGCACAGGCGCGGAGCGGGTCTTGGACCGGGTGAAGACACCCGCAACCGAAGTTCCGGCATCCATCAGGGCAAGCATCACGTCCCGTCGGCCCTTGTACCTCACGCCGGCTTCCACCGTTGCAAAGCGCACCCCGTCGATGACGGGCAATGCGGGGAAGGCGGCCGGAGCCAGGGGAGAGGTCGGATACTTGCCCGCCATGCGGTGTTACTCCTGCATTTCCATGAAGAGCGGCATGAGCGCCTGGTTGGAAAGGTCCAGGCTGCCGAGGTCTGCAACCGAGGAATCCGAGTTTGCGGAGAGTTCGTCAAGATAGGTTGCAGCGAGAGACTGCTGCAGTTCGGCGACGATGTCATCCTTGACGCTGGCAAGCTCGGGCTTGCGCTGACGCGTGTCCATCAGCTTGATCACGTGCCAGCCGAACTGGGTCTGGACCGGATCGGAGATGGAGCCGGGCTCCATGCCTTCGAGGGCCGCGCTGAATTCGGGCACCATCTTGTCCGGGGTGAACCAGTCGAGGTCGCCGCCGTTGGACCCCGAAGGACCGGTCGACTTGTCGCGAGCCAGCTGGGCAAAGTCGGCGCCGCCGTCCAGCTCCTTGATGATTTCCTTGGCTTCGTCCTCGGTCTTCACGAGGATATGAGCCGCGTGATACTCGACCGGGCCCGAGGCATCATCGGGATACTTTTCGTCGTAGGTCTTCTGGATCAGGTCATCGGTGATTTGCGCATCGAGGTGCTGCAGCATCGCGTCGGTTGCGACCAGTTTGCGCTTGGTGTTGTCCAGAACATAGGCAGTGGCGGCGGGGGTGTCGCCGGAGAACTGCTGGCTCAGTTCTTCCTGTTGCACCAGCTGCTGCAGCAGGGGGGCTGCGATCTGGGTCAGCGGCATCTGGTTATAAGGCGCCGGTGCTTCCATGTAGGCTGCGACGACGTGGCCGAAGGTGATCTCGGTGTCCCCGACCTTTGCCAGAACGGTGTCGAGCGCCAGCGGGCCTTCGACGGGCAGTGCGTCGGCAGCAGGTGCGGTGCTCTCTGCGGTGGCAGGTGCCGTTGCGGCAGCGTCCTGTGCCAGCAGTTGTGCGGGGACGGTGAGCGCTAGCAGGGCAGCACAGGTGAGTCGGTGCAACATGGATTTACCTCCGGTTTCCCGCGCGGGGCGCGGCGTTGACACTCAGGGGCCTGCCCACTACATCGCCTTATGGCAAAGGGCTTGGCGGCCTCTTCCGGGCTTACTTACGGGCCATGAAGATGACGCACAACAGGGCCCCTCCACACGATGGCGTCAGGAAGCGGAAAATAGATCATGCTGGGAATGGGAACACTCGCCAAGAAGGTCTTCGGCACACCGAATGACCGCAAGGTGAAGGCGACGCGCCCGCTGGTCGCGAAGATCAACGCGCTGGAAGAACAGTTCACGCCCCTCTCCGACGAGGAGCTGCGCGCGAAGACCGAGGAATTCAAGACGCGGATCGCCGGTGGCGAGAGCCTTGACGACCTGCTGCCGGAAGCCTTCGCAAACTGCCGGGAAGGCGCACGCCGCGCGATCGGCCTGCGTGCCTTCGACGTGCAGCTGATGGGCGGGATCTTCCTGCACCAGGGTAACATTGCCGAAATGAAGACGGGGGAGGGCAAGACCCTCGTGGCGACTTTCCCGGCCTACCTGAATGCGCTCACCGGCAAGGGTGTGCACGTGGTGACCGTGAACGACTACCTCGCGAAACGTGACGCGGAGTGGATGTCCAAGGTTTACGGTTTCCTCGGTCTCACCACCGGCGTGGTTCATCCCGGGCAGGCGGATGCCGACAAGCGTGCCGCCTACCAGTGCGACATCACCTATGCCACGAACAACGAGCTGGGTTTCGACTATCTGCGCGACAACATGAAGTCCGACCTGAAGGACCTCTACCAGCGTGAACATAACTACGCGATCGTCGACGAAGTCGACTCGATCCTGATCGACGAGGCGCGGACGCCCCTGATCATCTCCGGCCCTGCGCAGGACCGCAGCGACCTCTACACGGCCATCGACGCGCTGATCCCTTCCCTGTCGGAGGAAGACTACACCACCGACGAAAAACAGCGTTCTGTCACCTTCTCCGAAGAGGGTAACGAAAAGCTGGAAACCCTGCTGCACGAGGCAGGCCTGCTGGAAGAGGGCGCAACGCTCTACGATCCGGAATCGACCTCGATCGTGCATCACGTGAACCAGGCCCTTCGCGCGCACAAGCTGTTCCAGAAGGATCAGCACTACATCGTGCGCAACGGCGATGTCGTCCTGATTGATGAATTCACCGGCCGCATGATGCCCGGCCGCCGCCTGTCCGAGGGCCTCCATCAGGCCATCGAGGCCAAGGAAAAGGTCGAAATCCAGCCCGAGAACGTGACGCTGGCGCAGGTGACCTTCCAGAACTACTTCCGCCTCTACAACAAGCTGGGCGGGATGACCGGTACCGCGATGACCGAGGCGGAGGAATTCGCCGAGATCTACGGGCTTGGCGTGGTGGAGGTTCCCACCAACCGGCCGATCGCGCGGATCGACAATGACGATGCGATCTACAAGACCCAGCAGGAAAAGTATCAGGCCATCATCGGCGAGATCCAGAAGGCCCACGAAAAGGGGCAGCCGGTCCTCGTCGGGACGACTTCCATCGAAAAGTCCGAACTGCTGAGCCAGCTGCTGACCCAGGCCGGGCTGGAACACAACGTTCTGAACGCCCGCCATCACGAGCAGGAAGCGCAGATCGTGGCAGAGGCCGGCAAGCTGGGCGCGATCACGATCGCGACGAACATGGCCGGCCGCGGCACCGACATCAAGCTGGGCGGCAACGTCGAGATCAAGGTGATGGAAGCGCTGGCCGCCAACCCCGAAGCGAACCCGGATGAGGTGCGCGAGCGCATCGAGGCCGAGCATGCGGCGGATGAGCAGAAGGTGAAAGACGCAGGCGGCCTCTACGTGCTGGCCACGGAACGCCACGAAAGCCGCCGCATCGACAACCAGCTGCGCGGTCGTTCCGGCCGTCAGGGTGACCCGGGCAAGTCCAGCTTCTTCCTGTCCCTCGAAGACGACCTGATGCGGATCTTCGGCTCCGACCGTCTGGAAAAGGTCCTGTCCGGGCTCGGCATGAAGGAAGGCGAGGCGATCATCCACCCCTGGGTGAACAAGTCGCTGGAACGTGCCCAGGCCAAGGTCGAAGGCCGCAACTTCGACATGCGCAAGAACGTGCTGAAGTTCGACGATGTGATGAACGACCAGCGGAAGCTGATCTTCGGCCAGCGCCGCGAGATCATGGAAGCGCAGGACCTGTCGGAAATCGTCCAGGACATGCGTTACGAGGTGATCGAGGACCTGGTGACCCAGTACATGCCGCCGAAGACCTACGCGGACCAGTGGGATACCGAGGGCCTGAAAGCGGCCTGCCTCGAAAAGCTCGGCATCGACGTGCCTGTCGATGAATGGGCCGCGGAAGAGGGCGTCGACGATGAGCAGATCATCGAGCGTCTTGAGCAGGCCTCCGATGAAGCCATGGCCAAGAAGGCCGCGGACTTCGGGCCGGAGAACATGCGGATGATCGAAAAGCAGATCCTGCTGCAGACCATCGATGGCAAGTGGCGCGAACACCTGCTGCGGATGGAGCACCTTCGCTCTGTCATCGGTTTCCGTGGCTATGCGCAGCGTGACCCGCTCAACGAGTACAAGAACGAGGCCTTTGCCCTGTTCGAAAGCCTGCTCGACAGCCTGCGCGAGGATACGACCGCGACCCTGTCCCGTGTCCGCCCTATGACGGAAGAGGAACGCCAGGCTCAGATGATGGCCCTGCAGCAGCAGATGGCAGCGCAGCAGGCGCAGGTTGATGCGGCGGTCCAGCAGGCGGAGGCAAAGGCCTCCGGTGAGGAAACGGGCGTCAATCCGGAAGGCGAAGGGTATGTCCCCGGCTTTGACGAGGCTGATCCCACGACTTGGGGCAATCCCGGCCGCAACTCTCTCTGCCCCTGCGGTTCCGGCAAGAAGTTCAAGCACTGCCACGGCGAGATTTCCTGACCGTAGCTGAAATGAATGGTGGGGGCGGTGCCTTTGGGCGCCGCCCCTTTTCTATCGCGGCGCCAGATTGAGTCCGCACAGGGGTCACAAGACTGCCCGAATCCTGCAGCATGTTCACGACGTTGTCGGAGAACGCCCATGCAGATTGCCAAAGCTACCCTGATCAAGTCCCTCGCGGTTGCGGGTGTCGGTCTCCTCGGTGTCGGCGGAAGCGGTTACCTGATGCAGACCCGTGGCAATCAAGGCGTCACGGCGCAGCCGCAGGTGGCGCAGGCGCCCGTGATCGCACAGGCCGCGCCGGTTTCCAGCCCGACCCCGGTGAACGATGACGCCCTGGCGCTGACGCAGATCGAGCGGACATCCTCGCCGGTGTCGGTTCCCGAAGCAGAGCCCGGCTCTGCCTCCCAGCCCGCAGTGATTCCCGCCCAGGCCGAGGCGCCCGATGAAAGCCCGGCCGATGGCGAAGCCGCTGCAGGCGACTGCCCGCTGACCCTCACGGCGGAGGCTGCGGCGGCCGCCATGGTCACGCTGACGCTCAACGCGCCTTGCTACGCGGATGAGCGGGTGGCGTTTCATCATGAGGGGATGGTCTTCACCGAACTGACCGATGATGCTGGCCAGGTTTCCCTCGCCGTGCCCGCGCTGGCGGAATTCGCGATTTTCGTGGCGGTCTTTCAGGATGGGGAAGGCGCGAGCGCGGATGTCGATGTCTCCTCCCTCAGCTTTTACGACCGGTCGGTGCTGCAGTGGCAGGGAGACGAAGGGCTGGAGCTGCACGCGCTGGAATACGGCGCGGGCTATGACGATGACGGCCATGTCTGGGCCGGCGCCCCGCGGGACTACACCATGGCTGCGAAGGGTGAGGGTGGTTTCCTGACGGTTCTGGGCAATCCGGACCTGCCCCAGGCGAGGGTGGCCCAGGTGTATTCCTTCCCCTATGGCATCGCGAAGAAGCCGGGAACCGTCGACCTGTCCATCGAGGCGCAGGTAACCGAAGCGAACTGCGGCAAGGAAATCTCGGCTCAGGTGATCAATGTGACCGAGGGGCAATTCGGGACCTTCCACGATCTGGATGTCACGATGCCGGCATGCGATGCGACGGGTGACTTTCTGCTGTTGAAAAACCTTCTGGATGACCTGAAAATCGCCGCGAAATAACCTCCGGCAACCTGGGGTCCTCCATGCCATTGCTTCGTGCGGCGATCTTCGCCGCACTTTTCCTTTTCAACGCGACCGGCGCCGCCCTCGCGCAGGATGTCACGCTGACATCGCGCGATGGCAATGTGGAGCTTTCGGGCAACCTCCTGGGCTTTGACGGCGAATTCTATCGCCTTCAGACTGAATTCGGGGTGCTGACCCTGGATGGATCCGGCGTGCTTTGCGCGGGGCCCGGGTGTCCCGACCTGACCGACTTCGTGGCGAGAATCACCATTTCCGGCGCCGAAACCGTGGGGGAGATCCTCATGCCGGCCCTGGTCGAGGGATTCGCCCTGCGCGCCGGCTATTCCGTCGACCGGCGGCAGGATCGGGCTGGTGAAGTGCTCTACACCCTTACTGAACGGGACAGTGGCCGGATCGCGGGGGAGTTCACGATCCACAGCCAGAACACCGAACGCGGGTTTGAAGAGCTGATCGAGGATGGTGCGGACCTGGTCATGGCGCTGCGGGAGATCCGTCCCGAGGAGCTTGCCGCCGCGCGGGAGGCCGGGTTGGGGGACCTGACCCAGAAGGGCCGCGCCCGGGTGCTGGCGCTGGATGCCCTGGTGCCCATCGTTGCGCCCGGAAATCCGGTGCAGTCCATCACCACGTCAGAGTTGGCCGAAGTCTTTGCCGGCAAGATCGACAACTGGCAGGATCTTGGTGGGCCGGATGCTCCGATCGTCCCGCATCTGCGGCGGCTGGAGTCGGGCCTGGGGCAGGTGGTGCAAGATCGCCTGCTCAAGCCGATCGACGCGGCGCTGGCCGACACCGCAGTGCAGCATGACACGGATGAAGACCTGCTGCGCGCCGTTCTGGCCGACCCCTTCGCCATTGGCCTTTCTTCTGCGTCCGAAGTCGGTTCCGCCGCGGGGCTGGCGCTTTCGGGATCCTGCGGTTTCACCCTGCAGGCGACGCGCCGCAATGCGAAGACCGAGGACTATCCGATGACCGCGCCGGTCTTCCTCTATCAGCCGGCGGTTCGCTTGCCGAAGCTGGCGCGCGAATTCCTGGCTTACACGCGTGATCCGCAAGCCCAGTATGTCATCCGGCGTGCCGGTTTCGTCGACCAGTTGCCGGAGGAGATCTCCATCGACGACCAGGGAGACCGTTTTGCCAACGCCATCGCGCAGTCCGGCGCAGAGGTGCCGCTGGAAGAGCTCAAACGGTTGGTCGACACGCTGCGCGGGATGAAGCGAATGACGACGTCGTTCCGATTCCGTGCCGGATCCAGTGAGCTGGATGCGCAGTCCCTGTCGAACGTCCGGTTGCTGGCCCAGTCCCTTGAAAGCGGGCAGCTGGATGGGCGTCAGGTTCTGTTGGTTGGCTTTTCCGATGGGGAGGGCAGTGCCGACGCCAACCTGAAGATCTCGGCGCGGCGGGCGGACACGGTGCGTCGGGCGGTTCTGGCTGCGGCTGAAACCGCAGATCTGTCCAGGGTCGACCTTTCGACCGACGCCTTTGGTGAAGCGATGCCGATGGCCTGCGACGACAGTGACTGGGGTCGGCAGGTCAATCGCCGCGTCGAAGTCTGGCTGCGGTAGCCTTCATTTTCGGAAACCATTTTCCATATCGTGGAAACCTCGGAGAAAATCATCGCCCGAGGCCGTAAAACAGCTATCTTGACGCCAAATTTCCCAAGAGGTGCATGATGACTGACTACGTGAGCCGCGCCGGCCTGTCCGTGGCAACGGAACTGGCTGATCTGGTCGAAGAAAAGGTTCTGCCGGGGCTTCCGGTGACTGCCGATACTTTCTGGTCCGGTTACGCGCGTCTTCTGGGGGATCTGGTGCCGCAGAACCTCAAGCTCCTCGAGACACGGGAGGCGCTGCAGGGGCAGATCGACGACTGGCTGGAGGCGCGCAAGGGGCACCCCTGGGACGCGGCGGCCTACAGGGCTTTCCTCGAAGAGATCGGCTACCTGCGGCCCGAGGGGCCCGATTTCACGATCGGCACCGAGAATGTCGATGCCGAGATCGCAAGGCTTGCCGGCCCGCAGCTTGTCGTGCCGGTTATGAACGCACGTTTTGCCCTGAATGCGGCGAATGCACGTTGGGGATCGCTCTATGATGCCCTCTACGGGACCGACGCGATGCCGGGCCAGGCGCAGGGGCCGGGCTATGATCCCGAACGTGGCGCCCAGGCAGTTGCCTGGGCGGCGGAGTTCCTGGACAACGCCGTGCCCCTCAAGAGCGTGTCGCACGTGGATGTCACCAGGTATCGCCGTGCAGGTGGTGAGCTGGTCGCCGAAACGGCAACGGGTGTTCATGGTTTCAAGGATCCGGGCGTCTTCGTGGGCTACCAGGAAGAAGACGGTATCGCGACCTACATGCTGCGCCACAATGGGCTGCACATCGGCCTGATCATCGACCCGTCCCATCCCGTCGGCCAGTCGAGCCCGGCCGGCCTGCGTGACGTGCTGTTGGAATCAGCGCTGACCGCGATCCAGGACTGCGAAGACAGCGTCGCCGCGGTCGATGCCGAGGACAAGACCCTGGCCTATGCAAACTGGCTGGGCCTCATGAAGGGGGACCTCTCCGAGAGCTTCACCAAGGGTGGCAAGGAGATGACGCGCACGCTCGCCGCCGACATGGCGCTGCTGTCGCCCGAGGGAGAGCCCTTCGCGCTGCAGGGGCGAGCCCTGCTGCTGGTCCGCAATGTGGGCCATCTGATGACCACCGATGCGGTGCTCTACGATGGCGAAGAGACGCCCGAAGGCATGCTGGACGCGATGGTGACCGTGGCCTGCGCGATGCATGACCTGAAGAAGACCTCCGGGCCGCGCAATTCCCGTGTCGGGTCCGTCTACGTGGTGAAGCCCAAGATGCACGGCCCGGACGAAGTGGCCTTTGCCGACAGGCTCTATGCCGAGGTGGAGGCCATCCTGGGCCTGCCAAAGAACACCGTGAAACTGGGTGTCATGGACGAAGAGAGACGCACTTCGGTGAACCTGAAGGAGTGCATCCGGGCGGTGAAGGATCGGCTGGTCTTCATCAACACCGGCTTCCTCGACCGTACGGGAGACGAGATCCACACCTCGATGCGGGCCGGGGCCTTCGTGCCCAAGGCGGAGATGGCAGGAGCGGGCTGGCTGAAGGCCTACGAGGACGGCAACGTCGATACCGGCCTTGCGGTCGGCATGCAGGGCAAGGGGCAGATCGGCAAGGGCATGTGGGCCAAGCCCGACAAGATGGCGGAGATGCTCAAGGCAAAGATCGGCCATCCGATGGCGGGCGCAAATACCGCCTGGGTTCCCTCACCCACGGCCGCAACCTTGCATGCCATGCACTACCACCAGGTCGATGTCTTCGCCCGTCAGGAAGAGATCAGGGGCCGCGCGGCCGCGTCTCTCGATGCGCTGCTGACGCCGCCGCTCCTGTCCGGGCGCAATCTGAGCGCGGAGGAGATTGCGCGCGAGGTCGACAACAACTGCCAGGGCATCCTTGGGTATGTCGTGCGCTGGATCGATCAGGGCGTCGGTTGCTCGAAGGTTCCGGATATCCATGACGTCGGGCTGATGGAGGATCGCGCGACCTTGCGGATCTCGTCGCAGTACCTTGCGAACTGGTTGCTGCACGGTCTGATCAGTGAGGATCAGGTTGAGGAAAGTCTGCGCCGGATGGCCGTGAAGGTGGATGCGCAGAACGCGGGGGATCCGGCCTACACGCCCATGGCACCGGGGTTTGACGGCGTGGCCTTCGCGGCTGCGCGGGACTTGATCTTCACCGGCGTCGCCCAGCCCTCTGGCTATACCGAGCCAGTGCTGCACGCGCGGCGTCGGCAAGCGAAGGAGGCCCGCTCATGATCAGTGTGGCAAGACTCGATCTCTCGGACGCGCGCGTGATGCTGGAGGCGGCCAAGACCAAGGCGGTGGAGATCGGCGTGCCGATGTGCATCGCCATCACGGACGAAGGTGGCAACCTGCTGGCGTTCGAGAGGATGGAGGGCGGCAAGGTCAGCTCCGTCACCATCGCGATCGACAAGAGCTTCACCGCTTCGGCTGCGAAGAAGGCGACGCATGACTACGGAACGGCGGCCCAGCCAGGGGCACCGGCTTTCGGCATCGGGTCTGCGATTGGTGGACGGTTGATGATCGTCGGTGGAGGCCTGCCCGCATTCGTGGGCGGGGATTGCGTCGGCGGGATCGGGGTCAGTTCCGGGACACCGGCACAGGACATGGAGGTCGCCCAGGCAGGTCTGGATGCCTTCCTGGCTTCTGTCTGATCCGGGTCAGAGCAGCCCTTCGGAACGGAAGCTGAGTTCGCGTGAGCGACCGATGATGATGTGATCGTGCAGCACCAGGCCAAGCGCCTGGCCAGCCCTTTCGATCTGCCTTGTCATGTCTATGTCCGCTTCCGATGGGGTCGGATCGCCGGAAGGATGGTTGTGGACGAGGATAAGCGCGCTGGCATTGTGATGCAGCGCGCGCTTCATGACCTCCCTGGGGTAGACGGGGACATGATCGACGGTGCCCTTGCCCTGCTCCTCGTCCGCGATGACGACGTTCTTGCGGTCGAGGTACAGCACCCGGAACTGTTCCGTCTCCATATGCGCCATGGTGGTGTGGCAGTAGTCGATCAGGGCGTTCCAGGAACTGACAACCTGTCGTCTGAGAATCTTTGCCCGGGCGAGCCGTTGTGCTGCGGCTTCGATGATCTTCAGTTCGCAAACGATGGCCTCACCGACCTCGTGCAGCTCCAGCAGGTGATCGGGCGGGGCGGTCAGAACGCCATTGAAATCGCCGAACCTGTCCAGAAGGCGCCGCGCAATGGGCTTCATGTCCTGGCGGGTATTTGCACGAAACAGGACCAGTTCCAGCATTTCGTAGTCCGGTAGCGCGCTCGCGCCGCCCGACATGAAACGCTCTCGCAGGCGTTTTCGATGGTCTGATATGTAGGATGGCAGGCGCCCGCCGCGCGGCAGGGGCTGCGGCGTGGCCTCTTCCGCGTCGAAGAGGGACGGATGGGAATCCTCGAATGCGGGGCGCTTTGTCATGGGAGGAGCATGACGGGCGATTGGTTAGTGATAGGTTAACGCGCCTGCCCCGGCACGGAAAAGGGCAGCGAAATCGCTGCCCTCTTCAATCTGTCGGAAAGCGCGCGGGGGCGCCTGGTCACCCCTTCATGGAGTCCCAGAAATTCTTCACAGACTTGAAGAAGCCTTCGCTCTCGGGGTTGTTTTCCTCCGACAGCTCTTCGAATTCCCGCAGCAGTTCCTTCTGGCGCCCGGTCAGGTTGACCGGCGTTTCCACGGCCAGTTCGATGAACATGTCACCATGGCTGCCCCCCCTGAGGGCGGGCATGCCCTTGCCGCGCAGGCGCATCTGACGTCCGGATTGCGACCCCTCGGGGATCTTCACGCGGGATCGCCCACCGTCGATCGTCGGCACCTCAATATCTCCCCCGAGCGCCGCCTTGGCGACAGAAACGGGGACGCGACAGAACAGGTTGCTGCCCTCGCGTTCGAAGATCGGGTGCTTTGCGACGTCGATGAAGATGTAGAGGTCACCGGCAGGGCCACCCCTGAGGCCCGCTTCGCCTTCGCCGCCCAGGCGGATCCGCGTGCCGGTTTCAACACCCGCCGGGATGTTCACCGAAAGCTGGCGGTCGCGTTCAACCCGGCCCTGGCCACCACAGTTGCGGCAGGGGTTCTTGATGATCTGGCCAAGGCCGCCACAGGTCGGGCAGGTACGCTCGACCGTGAAGAAGCCCTGCTGTGCGCGGACCTTGCCCATGCCGGAACAGGTGGGGCAGGTGGTCGGTTCCGCACCGCCCTCGGCCCCGGTGCCGTGGCAGACGTCACATTGCACCGAGGTGGGGACCTTGATGGTCTTCTGCAGGCCGCCATAGGCCTCTTCCAGGGTGACGCGCAGGTTGTAGCGCAGGTCGGCGCCACGGGTGGCCCGCTGTCGCCCGCCGGGCTGACGCCCACCCATGAAGTCGCCGAAGAGATCGTCGAACACATCGGAGAAGGCAGAGGCGAAATCGGCCTGACCGGCGCCGCCCCGTGCGCCACCGCCACCCATGCCGCCTTCGAAGGCTGCATGGCCGTAGCGGTCATAGGCCGCCTTCTTGTCGTCGTCCTTGAGGCAATCGTATGCCTCGTTCACTTCCTTGAACTGGTCTTCGGCCTGCGGGTTGTCCGCGTTGCGGTCGGGGTGGAGCTCCTTGGCCTTCTTGCGATAGGCCTTCTTGATCTCGTCCGCCGATGCGCCCTTTTGAAGGCCGAGCACCTCGTAATAGTCACGTTTTGCCACGGTCGGTTTTCCCTTGCCTCAGGAACGTTGAAGGCCGGCCCGCCCGAAGGGAGGACCGGCCCCAGAGGTTCCTCAGCGTGGGCTGTTCACATCAGCCACGCTTGTTGTCGTCCAGATCCTCGAAATCGGCATCGACGATGTTGTCGTCGTCGGAGGAGCTACCGGCGTCGTCAGCGGCAGCCGGCTCGTCGGAGCCTTCTTCCTGCTGCGACTTGTAGATCGCTTCGCCAAGCCGCATTGCAGCTTCGGTCACGTTCTGGATGCCGCTGCGGATCTTCTCGGCGTTGTCGCTGTCCATCTCGTCCTTCAGGGCGGCGATTGCCAGCTCGATGGCTTCGATGGTCGAGGGATCGACCTTGTCGCCGTGCTCTTCCATCGACTTCTCGGTCGAATGGATGAGGCTTTCGGCCTGGTTCTTGGCTTCCACCAGATCCTTGCGGGCCTTGTCGGCTTCGGCGTTTTCCTCGGCGTCCTTGACCATCTGTTCGATGTCGGAGTCGGACAGACCGCCGGAGGCCTGGATCGTGATCTTCTGTTCCTTGTTGGTGCCCTTGTCCTTGGCACCCACGGACACGATGCCGTTGGCGTCGATGTCGAAGGTCACTTCGATCTGCGGCAGGCCGCGCGGTGCCGGCGGGATGTCTTCGAGGTTGAACTGACCGAGCATCTTGTTGTCGGCAGCCATCTCGCGTTCACCCTGGAACACGCGGATCGTCACGGCGTTCTGGTTGTCCTCGGCGGTCGAGAAGACCTGGGACTTCTTGGTCGGGATCGTCGTGTTGCGATCGATCAGGCGGGTGAAGACACCACCCAGCGTTTCGATACCCAGCGACAGCGGGGTCACGTCCAGCAGGACCACATCTTTCACGTCACCCTGCAGAACACCGGCCTGGATGGCGGCGCCCATGGCGACCACTTCGTCCGGGTTGACGCCCTTGTGGGGTTCCTTGCCGAAGAACTTGGTCACTTCCTCGACCACGCGGGGCATACGGGTCATACCGCCGACGAGCACGACTTCGTCGATGTCGGAGGTGGACAGACCTGCGTCTTTCAGTGCGGCCTGACAGGGCTTCAGGGAACCCTTGATCAGGTCGGAAACTAGGCTTTCCAGTTTCGCGCGCGTCAGCTTCATGACCATGTGCAGCGGCTGGCCGTTGGAGCCCATGGAGATGAACGGCTGGTTGATCTCGGTCGACTGGCTCGACGACAGTTCGATCTTGGCCTTCTCTGCGGCTTCCTTCAGGCGCTGAAGGGCCATCTTGTCGCTGCGCAGGTCGACGTTGTTCTCTTTCTTGAACTCTTCCGCCAGGTAATTGACGATCTTCATGTCGAAGTCTTCACCACCCAGGTGGGTGTCACCGTTGGTGGACTTCACCTCGAACAGGCCGTCGTCGATTTCCAGGATGGTCACGTCGAAGGTACCGCCGCCAAGGTCATAGACCGCGATGGTGTGGCTTTCTTCCTTGTCGAGGCCATAGGCGAGGGCAGCCGCGGTCGGTTCGTTGATGATCCGCAGCACTTCCAGCCCGGCGATCTTGCCGGCGTCCTTGGTGGCCTGACGCTGTGCGTCGTTGAAGTAGGCAGGAACGGTGATGACCGCCTGCGTCACTTCCTCGCCGAGGTAGCTCTCGGCGGTTTCCTTCATCTTGCCGAGGATGAAGGCAGAAATCTGGGAGGGCGAGTACTTCTCGCCGCGTGCTTCCACCCATGCGTCGCCATTGCCGCCGTTGACGATGGCATACGGCAGGTTCGACTTGTCGGCGGACAGCGCGGGGTCGTCTGCACGACGGCCGATCAGGCGCTTCACACCGAACACGGTGTTGGTGGAGTTGGTGACGGCCTGGCGCTTGGCGCTCTGACCGACGAGCCGCTCTTCTTCGGTGAAGGCGACGATCGAAGGCGTGGTACGTGCGCCTTCTGAGTTTTCGATGACCTTCGGCTGCGAACCATCCATGATGGCGACGCAGGAGTTGGTGGTGCCGAGGTCGATCCCGATCACTTTACCCATTTTGCAATCCCTTCTACTTAAGGCGATGGTCTGGAGTGCCGACCCATTACGGCATCGGCTTTCCGAGACCCGGTCCGGCGGGGGTTTCGCCCCGCCCGCCGGGCTTCGAAGGGTATATAAGGAGGGGGTTTCGGCCCTGCAAGCCGCTCACAAGGGCGAGATTGCCAAAAAATCATCCTTTTGCCGCTTAGATGAACGGCTGAGCGGGATCCGCCTGCTGCATATGCTGCTCATGTTGGCCTTTGGCCGCATCAGCCGAAGAATGCCGATACGCCGGTCGCGGCCAGGCTGAGGTCCCAAAGGGTCTTTTCGGCGTCGGGATCCCGTTCAGGCGGCAGCAGAAGGGCAGGGCCGGTGCGGCGCTCGGCATCTGGCCCGTAGAACTCCCCGCCTTTCGCGTCCGGGTCGAAACAGGCTCGGGCCAGGCCGCAGGTGCCATCTTGCTGGCTTTGCGCGATCTTGAGGGTCGAGGACAGGATGTAGCGATCAAGTATGGTGTCTCCGCCGGCCTTGGTCGTTTTCGCCTGCAGTCCGCTGTCGGCGGGGCCGGGGTGGGCGCACAGGGCCTTGATCCGGTTGCCGGGCCGCGCATCTGCATGCTGCTGCAGCGCATAGGTGAAAAGAAGGTTGGCCAGCTTGGACTGCCGGTAGCGACGCCACTTGCCCATGCCGGGCCAGCGATCCCCGCCAAGCGATCCCCCGCGCTTTTCCAGGAACTCAGGTTCCAGGATCCCGTGGGCGGCCTTGCGCGACTTCCGCGCACCGGAAGAATGCTGGACGACCCGGGCTTCGCCGCGCTGCGCGGCCGCGGTTTCCAGAAGCGGCCAGACCTCGTGCGTCAGCAGGAAGTGAGACAGGTGGTTGGCCTGCATCTGAAGGTCGTAGCCATCTTCGGTTGCGACGTCGGGCATGCCCATGACGCCCGCGTTGCAGGCCAGCACATCCAGCCCGCTTTCGCCAAGCATCCCGCGCAGCGCCTTGCCCGTGTCGCGAACCGCCGCGAAGCTTGCAAGATCGCATGGGACAAGGTCGGCCTCTCCGATCAGCCTGAGACGCCCCAGGGCGTCTTCGGCCCTCTCGGAAGGCCGGTTCAGCATGATGACGCGCGCGCCCTTGCGCGCGGCGAGGTCGGCCAGAACATAGCCCATTCCGGAGGTGCAGCCGGTGATCCCGACGGTTTTCCCGATGAGGGATGGCAGCGCATCAGCGAGCTTGTCGAAATGAAGGACGTCTGGTGCGGTGCGTTTCGGTCGTGCCACGGTGAGCTCCTTAATATTTACACTGGAAATTTACGGCGGAAATATCGAGTCGCCTCCGGTCGGTCAATGAAAATATTTACACCGGAAATATTCCGGTGAATAACGGCCGAATGACGAGTGACAAGAAATACCACCACGGCAACCTGCGGCCCGCATTGGTGCAGGCCGGCCTCGAACTCCTGGAAGAGGAAGGCCTGGACAGGCTCTCCCTGCGCGCCTGCGCGGAAAGGGTCGGCGTCAGCCATACGGCGCCAAAGAACCACTTCGGGAATTTCGCGGGGCTGCTGACGGCCATCGCGGCGGAAGGCTACAGTCTGCTGCTGGATGAAATGCAACGGGATCTGCCGCCGGGTGCAAGCCAGGCCGTGACCCGAATGACGGCCTTCCGCGGGTATGTCGACTTCGCCAAATCCCACCCCGCCTTGTTCGAGCTGATGTTTTCCCGCCGCAAGCTGGATTTCTCCGATCCGGTCCTGAAAGAGCCGCTCGCGGCCTGCGCTGACGTGCTGCGCCGCGTCTCGGATGGGATGATCTGGGGAAAGATGGACAAGCCGGAGGCAGACAAAAGGGCTCAGATGCTGAACTGGTGCCTTGTCCACGGCTTCGCGCAGCTTACCGTTCAGGATGTCTTCGACAAGGACGGGATGCGTCACCTCGGGATAGAGGACATCCTGCCGGATATCGACTACCGGAGCTGAACGATGCCCCCCAGCCTGACGATCAGAGGTGTCCAGATATGGCAGCAAGCGCTTGACCGCGCGGCACAGGAAGCCTTGCTGGAGGATCTGCGCGCCGTACAGCGTGCCGCGCCGCTGTTCTCCCCCGAAACTCGGTGGGGGAAGAAGATGTCGGTCCGCATGACCTCGGCCGGGAAGTATGGCTGGTACTCCGACCGTCGGGGGTATCGATACGAACCTCGGCATCCGACAGGGGTGGACTGGCCGCCGATCCCCGGCGCGGTTCTGCGCCTTTGGCACGACCTGACCGGCATGTCGCGCGAACCGGATTGCTGCCTGGTGAATTTCTACGGCGAGAACGCCCGGATGGGGCTGCACCAGGACCGGGACGAGGCCGACTTTTCTTTCCCGGTGCTGTCCATATCCCTGGGTGATGACGGGTTGTTTCGGATCGGCAACAGGGAGCGTGGGGGCAAGACCGAGTCGGTCTGGCTCGGAAGTGGCGATGCCCTCCTCCTCGGAGGAGAGGCGCGCCTTCTGTACCACGGGATCGACAAGATCCGTGCCGGTTCATCTTCCCTGCTGGCGCAGGGAGGACGGATCAACCTGACATGCCGGGTGGTGGATTAGCGCCGCGCGCTCCAGGACACGGAGACGTGGCGACGGGTGTAGAATTCACCGATCATGCCCAGGCAGAAGAGGGCAACCGCAACCCAAAGCGCATATTCCAGAGAGGAAAAGTGCGGGTTGTAGTTGATGAAGGTGTCGCCCCGCGCCTGATCGATCGTGTGGAAAAGCGGGTTCCAGTCAAACAGGTTGCGCATCTGGGGGGTGATCTGGTTCGCGACGAACATCTTGCCCGAGGCGATCATGTTGGCCCGCGTGTAAAGCTGCGCCGCGATGCCGGTGAATTCCGGAAACCACGGTTTGACAGCAAGGAAGCAGACCCCGACCGAGATGCCGTAGAACCAGGCTGTCAGCAGGCAGGCAAAGGCCGCTGGCGGATCGTAGATTTCGAAGGGCCGTACTGCGACGTGGTACACGAAGAGGATGATCAGCAGCGTCAGGACCTGCAGGTAGAGCGTGGAAAGCGCCGAAGATGCCAGCGAGATGATTGTGTTCATCGGCGCATGTTTCATCATCGGCGAAGACGGGCCATCGGCCCCCATCACGGCGGAAACCGTTTTCACATGCGTCATGTAGATGAAGACGCCGGACAGCATGAACAGCAGGAAGTCGCCGCGGATCGCCGTGCGGCGCAGCCCCAGGATCGTGAACATGAGGTAGAAGACGGCCAGCATGATCGCCACCCGCACCAGGTTATTCACGATCGAAAGAACCGCGTTGTTGTGGCTTTTTCGAATGTTATGGGCGGTCGAGTGGAAGATCAGCTCGGCCATGGCGATGGCGGACTGAAGCCGCGTCTTCTTCGCTCGCTGCTGAAACATGCGCCGGTTCTCTGCCCTTGTTAGCCCATCGGCCGTTTCGCTGTGCGGCGCCGGTTGAGCTCTTGTTGTCAGAGAAAGATAGCTTGTCTTGCCCCCGCGATCAATTATGGCTGGGTCGGGTGCACAACCGGAAGTGATCACGCGACAGAGCTTCCGATGCTGCCCGCAGGATTCGAAGAACGCTCGGGTGACTGTTTCATCTGCGACGAGCTGCAAGGAGATTTGATTTGGATTTCGAGAAGCTGACCATTGTGATGCGTGACCTGGCGCTCGAGGCGGGCGCAAAGATCATGGAAATCTACGAGGCCGACGATTTCGACGTGAAGCTGAAGTCGGACGACAGCCCCGTCACGGTCGCCGACGAAGCGGCCGATGCGCTGATTTCGAAGGGCCTGAAGGAGGCATTTCCCGACGTTCTTCTGGTGACCGAGGAGCAATCGGCCTCTCACAGTGAAAAGGCGAGCACCTTCCTGATTGTCGATCCGCTCGACGGGACCAAGGAGTTCATCAATCGACGCGGTGATTTCACGGTCAATATCGCGCTGGTCGAAGACGGCGTGCCGACCCGGGGTGTGGTCTATGCCCCTGCACGTGAGCGGATGTTCTACACCCTCGCCGACGGCAGCACGGTCGAGGAACTGGGCCCGTTCGGTGCCGAGGCGGGGGAAACCAAACCGATTCGCGTGTCCGATCCCGACAATTCCGCGCTGCTCGTTGTCGCGTCGAAAAGCCACCGGGACCAGGCAACGGACGACTACATCAACAAGTACGCGGTGAAGGACAGCAAGTCCGCCGGTTCGTCCCTGAAGTTCTGCCTTGTCGCAACGGGCGAGGCGGACATCTACCCGCGCGTCGGTCGCACCATGGAGTGGGATACCGCAGCCGGCCATGCCGTGCTGGTTGGCGCCGGTGGCGCGGTGGTCCGCTTCGACGACCACACGCCCCTGCTTTACGGCAAGGATGGCTATGCCAACCCCTTCTTCATCGCATATGCGCCGGGCGTCGATCTGAAAGAGGCCTGAAGCAGGGCTGTCGGACCGTCAGGTGGCGGTCCGCCGCCCGGCGGCCCTGCTGCCATCGACTTCCGGACCGAAGGGTCTATCTTCCAGAATGGAACTGCTCCTGGGTGGGGCAATGCGTCTGGTGACGAAGTGGAGATGCAAAGCAACCTTCGGGGGAGCCCGAGATCTGGACTGCTGGCAAACGAGCGGGCTAAAAACCGGCGATGCCCCGGCAAAACCGGCAAAATTGCCTCTCAGCGGTGGTAACCGCAAGGCGAGTCGGCGATGGTCACATTACGTGAGTAACTAGGTTGCATCATCTTCATTCTACACGGGCACCCACCCGGAGTTCATGATCATGCAGGCCGATCCGAAATGGGCGGCTGCGCAGAATAATTGAGGGCTAAAAGTGCAAAATAAGGTCACCAAAGCGATTTTTCCCGTTGCCGGTCTCGGGACCCGCTTCCTCCCTGCAACCAAGTCTGTTCCCAAGGAAATTATGACCTTGGTGGACCGCCCCCTGATCCAGTACGCCATCGACGAGGCGCGCGCCGCCGGTATCACGGAATTCATCTTCGTCACCTCGCGGGGCAAATCCGCGCTCGAAGACTACTTCGACCACAGCGCGCAGCTGGAAGCGGAACTTGAGAAGAAGGGCAAGGACGACCTGCTCGAGGTCCTGAAATCGACCTACATGGAGAGCGGCGCGATTGCCTACATCCGCCAGCACCAGGCCCTGGGCCTTGGTCACGCGGTTTGGTGCGCCCGTCGCCTGATCGGGAACGAACCCTTCGCCGTTCTGCTGCCCGATGACGTCATCGCGGCGGAAAAGCCCTGCCTGCAGCAGATGGTCGAAGCCTTCGAAGAAGAACCGGCCAGCATGGTCGCGGCGATGGAAGTGCCGGAGGACAAGGCGAAGTCCTACGGCATTCTGGACGTCAAGGAAGACAAGGGCGACGTGGTTTCGGTCAAGGGCATGGTCGAGAAACCCGCCCCGGGCACCCAGCCTTCGAACCTCGCGGTCATCGGGCGCTACGTCCTGACGCCCGAGGTGATGGCGAACCTCGACAAGATGAAAACCGGTGCCGGTGGCGAGGTTCAGCTGACCGATGCCATCGCGGACGAGATCGAAGCCGGGCGTCCCGTGCACGGCTTCCGCTTCAAGGGGCAGCGTTTCGATTGCGGCTCCAAGGCTGGCTTCTTGCAGGCGACGGTTTCCTTCGGCCTGGAACGCGAAGACCTGCGTGATGAGCTCATGGGCTTCCTGCAGGACGTGGTCCCCGGCAAGGCCTGACGATAGGAGCATCCGATGGACAATGTTCTGGTGACCGGTGGTGCCGGCTACATCGGTTCGCACGCTTGCAAGGCACTGAAGGCGGCCGGCTATACGCCGGTCACCTTCGATTCTCTGGTCACCGGGTGGGAAGACGCGGTCAAGTTCGGCCCCTTCGAACAGGGTGACCTGCTGGACCGCGCCCGGTTGAACGAGGTCTTCGCAAAGTATGAACCCGTTGCGGTGATGCACTTCGCCGCGCTCAGCCAGGTCGGCGAAAGCATGAAGGAGCCGGGGCTCTACTGGCGCAACAACGTCTTGGGGTCCCTGAACCTGATCGAGGCGGCGGTGAACGCCGGCTGCCTGAACTTCGTCTTTTCCTCCACCTGCGCAACCTACGGGGAGCATGACAACGTCGTGCTGGACGAGGAGACGGAGCAGCATCCGATCAACGCCTACGGGGCCTCCAAGAAGGCGGTCGAGGATATCCTGAAGAACTTCGGAGAAGCCTACGGCCTGCGGCATGTCATCTTCCGCTACTTCAACGTGGCAGGTGGTGATCCCGAGGCGGAGGTCGGGGAGCATCATCGCCCCGAAACCCACTTGATCCCGATCATGCTGGAGGCGATCGACGGCAAGAGACCGGCGCTTACCGTTTTCGGTACCGACTATGATACGCCGGATGGCACCTGCATTCGTGACTACGTTCATGTCTGTGATCTGGTCGATGCGCATGTCCTGGGGGTGAAGTGGCTGGCCGAAGGCAAGGGCAACAGGGTTTTCAACCTGGGCACCGGCAGCGGTTTTTCGGTGCGGGAGGTGATTGATCATTCCCGCGCGGTCACCAATCGTAACGTCCCGTTCGAGGAGGGGCCGCGCCGGGCAGGCGATTGCACCAAGCTTGTTTCCGGATCGGTGCGGGCGGAAACCGAACTGGGCTGGACACCGACACGCTCCACCCTCGATACTATGATCGAGGACGCATGGCGGTGGCATCAGACGGGACACTACGAGAAGTGAAGGCAGGCGGGGGCCCGGTTGATCCGGGCCCCCCGCCTTCACTTGGCCGTTGGCAACGCTATCGTCTTCGCCTGCTGCGTCGCAGACTGCTCTGGCGTGCGCTGCGGGCGCGTCATCAGCTGCGGTTCGTGTCCAACAGGGCCCTTTCGGTTCCGCAAGAAGGCGTGCTCGTCTTTGCCTGTCTCAGAAATGAAATGCTCCGGCTGCCCTGGTTCCTGGCGCATTATCGCGGCCTGGGCGCCTGTCACTTCCTGATCGTGGACAATGGCAGCGAGGACGGGTCGCTGGAGTATCTGGCCGCGCAGCCGGATGTCCTTGTCTGGCGCAGCGATGCCAGCTACCGCGACAGCCGCTTCGGCATGGATTGGATCAACTGGTTGCTGATGCACCATGGCGCCGGTCGCTGGTGCCTGACCGTGGATGCGGATGAATTGCTGGTCTACCCGGATTGCGAAAGCCTTGACCTGCCCGCATTGGCCGCCCGCCTCGATCACCTGGGCCAGTCTGCCATGGGGGCCCTCATGCTTGACCTCTACCAGCCCGGGGGGCTGGGGCAGGGGGGCTACGAGGCCGGTCAGGATCCGACCGGGCTGCTCTGCGGTTTCGACACGGGTCCCTATCGTGCGGTCTGGCAGGAGCGGCACGGCAACCTCTGGCTGCAGGGGGGGATGCGCGAAAGGGTGTTTTTCGAGCAGGCCCCGGCGCAGGGACCGACGTTGAACAAGCTGCCCCTGGTGAAGTGGCACTGGCGCTATGCCTACCTGAATTCGACCCACTCCCTGCTGCCGTCGTCCCTGAACGCTGCCTACCGCGGGCCCGCGGGGCCCGGGCCCTCCGGTGTCCTGCTCCATACAAAGTTCCTGCCAGACAGCGCGGCACGGGCCGCCGAGGAGCGGCAAAGACAACAGCACTTCGGAGACCCGGCCGCCTTTGCAGCCTATCATCAGGCGGTCGAAGCGCAGCCGGACGCCTGGTGGAGCGGGACCCGGCGCTACGAAGGGCCTCGCCAGTTGCAGCAGCTGGGCCTCATGCGGGGCCCGCAGGCGGCTGATCTTTCAGGCAGTTCTGTTTTCATAGAGAAATAGATTGTAGACTGTCCGGCGAAGATCCGCTTCTAGTGCGAAGAGGCGGCACGCGGGGTCGATACCGTAGGCCCGGGACGCAGGAGCAGTGAATTGGGCTGGGCCGACTCATATCGGATGGGGCGTAGGAAACGCTTTCTCCTCTATCGGGCGCTTCGCAAGCGTCACCAGCTTTCCGTGGTGAAGAACCGGACCCGCAAGATCCGGCGGCGCGACATCCTTGCCTATGCAACGCTCCGCAACGAAAAGACCCGCCTGCCGTATTTCCTGGAATACTACCGGGATCTGGGCATCAACCATTTCCTGTTCGTGGACAATGACAGTACCGACGGTTCGCGGGAGTACCTGGCCGCGCAAGAGGATTGTTCGGTCTGGACAACGACGGCCAGCTACAAGAACGCCCGGTTCGGCATGGACTGGGTCAACTGGCTGCTCATGCGGTATGGGCATGAACACTGGTGCCTGACGGTGGATCCTGATGAATTCTTCATCTACCCGTTTTGCGACACGCGACCGCTCAATGCGCTGACCGACTGGTTGGACGCCTGCGAAATCCGATCTTTTTCCGCCATGCTGCTGGACATGTATCCGAAGGAAGCGGTGGGGGCGCAACCGTATCAGGAAGGGCAGGATCCGCTGGAAATTGCCAGCTGGTTCGATTCCGGCAACTACGTGATCACCCGGAACGTGGCAGAGGAAAACCTCTGGATCCAGGGTGGGCCCCGCATGCGCGTCTTCTTCGAAGATGATCCCTACAAGGCGCCGGCCCTGAACAAGATCCCGCTGGTGCGCTGGAACCGGCGCTACGCCTATAACTCTTCCACGCATTCGCTCCTCCCTCGCGGGCTCAACCTCGTCTTCGACGAATGGGGAGGGGAGAAGGCCTCTGGGGTTCTGCTCCATACGAAGTTCCTCGACACCTTTGGCGCAAAGGCGAAGGAGGAACTTGTTCGCCACCAGCATTACGGCGAGTCCCAGGAATACATAGCCTACGACAAGCGCATGCAGGATCAGCCAGAGCTCTGGTGCAAATGGTCCGAGAAGTACATTAACTGGCGTCAGCTCGAAATTCTCGGGCTGATGTCGAAGGGGAACTGGGCCTGACCGGCCCGAACAAGGGGAGATGACACAGGCGTGGGCGTCGGCATCGTCATGCTGGTTCACACGGCCCTGGGCCGTGCAGAGCAGGTCGCGCGCCATTGGGCCGCGTCCGGGTGTCCTGTTGTCATCCACCTGGATCGAAAGGTTTCCGACCGGACCGAGGCGCGTTTTCGCGATGCTCTGAAAGATGTGGACCTTGTGCGCTTCTCCACCCGGCACGTCTGCACCTGGGGTACCTGGGGGATCGTCGCCGCGACTCAGGACGCGGTGGAGCTGCTGCTGGAAGAGTTCCCGAACCTGCGTCACGTCTACCTGTCGTCCGGCTCCTGCCTGCCTCTTCGCCCGGTGGAGGAGCTAAAGACCTACCTCCGCGCGCGGCCAGACACCGACTTCATCGAAAGCGCGACCACCTCCGATGTTCCCTGGACTGTCGGCGGGCTGGACGAAGAACGGTTCACCCTGCGCTTTCCGTTTTCGTGGAAGACGCAGCGCCGTGCCTTCGACCGCTATGTGCAGTTTCAGCGCCGTGTCGGTTTCCGGCGCCGCATCCCTTCTGGCATCGTGCCTCACATGGGAAGCCAGTGGTGGTGCCTGACAAGCAGCACGCTGCGCGCGATCCTGCAGGATCCGCAGCGGCGGGAGTATGATCGCTATTTCAAAAAGGTCTGGATACCGGATGAGGCCTATTTCCAGACCCTGACGCGGAAACACTCGGTCCACGTGGAAAGCCGCTCCCTGACCCTGTCGAAATTCGACTTCCAGGGAAAACCGCACATCTTCTACGACGATCACCTGCAACTGCTGCGGCGGTCCGACTGCTTCGTCGCCCGCAAGATATGGCCGCAGGCAAACCGGTTGTACCGTGCCTTCCTGACCGATGCGGAAGGCGCGATGAAGAAGCGGGAGCCGAACCCGGGCAAGATCGACAGGATCTTTTCCAAGGCGGTGGAACGGCGCACGCGCGGCCGCGCAGGGCTATACATGCAGAGCCGCTTCCCCCGCGAGGGCTGGGAAGGCGGGCTGACAGGGACCCAGTATTCCGTCTTCCAGGGGTTCAGCGAATTGTTCGTGGAGTTCGAGAGCTGGCTCGCGCGGACCTCCGGCTGCAGGGTGCATGGCCACATCTTCGGCCCGGGCGATGCAGAATTCGCCGGCGGCCAGGATGAGATCAATGGCGGCCTGAGCAAAAGCGCCACGTTGCGGGATTACGCCCCACGCAGCTTCCTGACCAACCTGATCTGGAACACCCGGGGGGAGCGGCAGTGCTTTCAGTATTCGCCGCGTGCCAACCAGGCGGTGGCCTGGGACATGGCAAAGGATGCCAACGCGCAGATTTCCGTCATCTCCGGCGCCTGGGCGGTTCCGCTCTTTCGGGCTGGCGGGGACTTTGCAGAGCTGCGGCGCGAGGCGGCGCAGTTGCAGAAGGTCGAGGCCGACTTCCTGCATGCCCTGCGGTCCCCTTGGGCCAAGGCGCGGGTCCGGATCTGGACCATGGCAGATTTTGTCGAGGCCCCGATGGAGCCCCTGCAGGCCGCCGTCGATGAAATGGGGATCCGCACGGCGCGCCGCCTTTCCGAGGTGCCCCAGATGCGGGAGCTTTCGGGTTTTGGCCAGTTCCTGCAGAACCTCAAGAACCAGGGCATGCATCCGTACCTGATGGGGGATTTCCCGGTGCTGGCGGAGGATGCCCCGACCAAGGACGATGGTCCGGAAGACAAGCCACGCAAGCCGCGCCGCCCCTACCTGGTGCAGAAATAGAGTGTCATGAGCCGTTTCGATTACTTCATCGTCCTTGCAGAGATGCGCACCGGGTCCAACTTCCTGGAAGCGAACCTGAATGCCCTGGACGGCGTCTCTTGCCTGGGGGAGGTCTTCAACCCGTTCTTCATAGCCTATCCGAATGCGGAGGACTGCCTGGGGCTGACCCTGGATCAGCGTGACGAGGATCCGCTGGCGATGATCGAAGCGGTGCGTGCGGCGCCGGGTCTCAACGGATTTCGCTTCTTCCACAACCACGATCAGCGGGTTCTGGACCTGGCCCTGACCGACGCGCGTTGCGCAAAGATCGTGCTGACGCGCAATCCGGCCGAAAGCTACGTCTCCTGGAAGATCGCCCGGGGAACGGGGCAGTGGAAACTGACCGACGTGCGTCGCCGCAAGGAGGTTCAGGCCGAATTCGACGCAGAGGAATTCGAAACGCATCTGGCAGAGCTGCAGGCCTTCCAGCTGCGACTGATGAAGACGTTCCAGGTCACCGGCCAGACGGCCTTCTACATCGACTACGAGGATTTGCAGAGCCTCGACGTGATGAACGGGCTCGCCTCCTGGCTGGAAGTGGACGGGCGCCTCGACAGCCTGTCGCAGAAACTGAAGGTGCAAAACCCGGAGCCGCTGGAGCAGAAGGTCGCGAATTTCCCGGAGATGGATGAAGTGCTGTCCCGGCTGGATCGGTTCAACCTGTCCCGCACGCCGAATTTCGAACCGCGCAGGGGCCCCCAGGTGCCCGCCTTCGTGGCCGGAGCGGAGGTGCCTTTGCTCTTCATGCCGGTAAAGGGCGGACCGGAAAAACAGGTGGAGCATTGGCTGGCGGGGCTGGACGGAGTGAAACCCGGCAAACTGCGGCGCAAGTTCAGTCAGCGGGAATTGCGGCAGTGGATGCGCGGCAATTCCGGTCACCGCAGCTTTACCGTGTTGCGTCATCCGGTCGCCCGGGCGCATGCGGCCTTCTGCGAGAAGATCCTTGAAGGCAAGTTTGCCGAGATCCGAAAGGTGCTTCGGCAGCGCTACAAGCTGCCGATCCCCGGTCAGCCCGGCGGGGCCTACTCCCTGGAGCAGCACCGCGAAGCCTTTGTCGGGTTTCTTGATTTCCTCAAGGCGAACCTGTCCCAGCAAACGGGGGTGCGCGTTGATCCCCACTGGGCAAGCCAGTCAACGATCCTGGAAGGCATGGCGCAGTTTGCGGTGCCGGACCTCGTTCTGCGCGAAGAGGATCTGGCAGATGACCTGCCGCGCCTGGCGCAACGCTTTGGCAAGGTGGGCCCGCTGCCTGATCACGGGCAGGGGGAGACCCCATTCGCCCTGGCGCAGATCTACGATGCGGAGGTCGAGGCGAAGGCAGCAGAGGCCTATCAAAGAGACTACATGATCTTCGGGTTCGGCCCCTGGCAGGGCTGAAACGCAGTCTTGGAAACGGAAAAGGGCTCCTTGATCGGCACCCCTTCTTGTTCAGATCCAGCTATCAGGCTGCCTGCACGTCCTGCCCCGATGTCAGGATCGCGTAAAGCGTCGAGGGATCGGGATTGGAGCGCAGCTTCTTGCACAGGGTCTGGTCACGCAGGGAGCGGGACACGAGGGCAAGCGCCTTGAGGTGTTCCACACCCGCATCGCGCGGCGCAAAGAGAGCGAAGACGAGATCAACCGGCTGACGGTCGATCGAGTCGAAGTCCACCGGCTTTTCAAGCATGATGAAGCCGCCTTGCACCGCGGTCAGCCCGTCGAGGCGCGCATGAGGCAGGGCAACACCGTGACCGACACCGGTCGGACCCAGAGACTCCCGCTCCTGAAGCGCTTCCACGACGTTGGACTGGTCCAGCCCGAAGGCCGAATGTGCCAGTTCACCGACGTCATGAAGCAACCGCTTCTTGCTGGAAGCCGAGGCGACAACTTTGATCGCCTCGGGCTTGAGGATCTCTGACAGTTTCATTCTGCCTCATGCTGTTTCGGGCGGTCCGGTCCCGCGTGGCGGGGCCGGGGGCCTCTAGCTACGCGGATCGATCCAGCCAATGTTTCCATCGTCGCGGCGGTAGACCACGTTAAGACCGTTCTTTCCCTCGTTGCGGAAGACCAGCACAGGGGCTCCTGCCAGTTCCATCTGCATGACGGCTTCGCCAACAGAGAGCGACGGAATTCTCGTCTCCATCTCCGCGACGATAATAGGTTGCAGATCCTCGGGCTCCGATTCCTCGTTCGCTTGATCCGCGGCGAGGATATACGAGGAGCCTTCGAAGATTTCAACCGGCTCGACCCGCTTTGTGTGGTGGTCCTTCAGGCGGCGCTTGTAGCGGCGAAGCTGCTTTTCCATCCTGTCGCAGCACTTTTCGAAAGCGGCGTAGATTTCGGTGGCTCGGCCCTGGGCCTGGGCCGTCAGGCCGGTGGAGAGATGTACGGTCGTTTCGCAGATGAATTCATGCGCGTCCTTGGAAAAGGTGACATTCGCATCGGTGGGGCTTTCGGCGTATTTCGCCACTGCCGCGTCGACCCCTTCCTTGACGTGATGTTGCAGGGCATCGCCGATGTCGATCTGCTTGCCGGTGATCTTGTAACGCATTCCGTCTCCTCTCATGACATTTCGGGCGTCAGCCGGGTGGCACGGGGCCACCGGAGTGCTCAGGCTCGAATGCTGCGGAAATACGACAGGCCGGACACCGAAAACGCCGCCCTGCCGCGAGAGCGGTGCGGGCGGGCTTCATGGGCGTGTCGCAAACCTGTCATGTCCCCATTTGACGAGAAGAGGTGCCGATCTGTCAATGAAATCCGGCGGGTGAGCTTGCCAAAGCGTTTCATCGCCATCAGGCAGCTTTGGAGCGGCTTTGTTCCGCCGTTTCAGTGATTTACCGTGGATTGTGACCTGCCGTGAGTTGAACCGGCGGGGCCTGATCCCATCTGACGGCCGCGCCAAAACCGCGCGGGATACCCGCGCAGGGCGCCTGCCGCCACAGGGGTTTCAGCTGATCTTGAAGGAATCGCCCAGGTAGACCCGGCGCACGTTGTCATTCTCGACAACTTCTTCCGGGGTGCCGGACATCAGGACGGTCCCGTCGTGCAGGATGTAGGCGCGATCGATGATTTCGAGCGTTTCACGCACGTTGTGATCCGTGATCAGAACCCCGATCCCCCGGGTCTTCAGGTCAGCGACCAGGTGCCTGATGTCCGAGACGGAGATCGGATCGACGCCGGCAAAAGGTTCGTCGAGCAGAAGGTATTTCGGTTCTGCCGCAAGGCAGCGGGCAATTTCGACCCGTCGGCGTTCACCGCCCGAAAGCGCCAGGGCAGGTGCGCGCCGCAGATGCTCGATCGAGAATTCCGAAAGCAGTTCTTCCAGCCGCTCCCGGCGCTTGTGGCGGTCGGAATAGGTGATGTCGAGGATCGCTGCGATGTTGTCTTCGACGTTCATGCCCCGGAAGATGGACATCTCCTGCGGCAGGTATCCGATCCCGAGCTTGGCTCGGCGGTACATCGGCAGCCCGGTCACATCGGTGCCGTCAAGGATGACGCGACCGCCTTCTGGAATCACCAGTCCCGCGATGGAATAGAAGCTGGTCGTCTTGCCGGAACCGTTCGGACCGAGCAGCGCCACGACTTCTCCCCTCGCAAGCTCCATCGAGACGTCGCGGATAACGACGCGCTTCTTGTAGGCCTTGCGGAGGGATTCGATCTTCAGGCCTTCCTTGGCCCCGGACGTGGTTTCGGACTTTGCGGACAAACGTCAGTTCCCATCCTGGGACAGGAAGGTGCGAACGCGCCCTTCCATCACGGCATTGCCGGCTTCGACGTCCACGCGCATCTTTTCGGAGGAGATGGTGCTGGGGCCACGCACGAGCAGGACATCGCCCGTCATCAGCAGCTCGCCGGTGTCGACATCGTAGTCCGCGCGTTCGGATTCCGCCGCGTCCTCTCCGCTGACGAGGGTCACGCCGCCCGTCGCGATCAGCCGCGTGATATCCGACTGATCCTCGCTGTAGATGACCTCCACCCGTGCGGCGGAAAGGCGCATCGTGTCCTGTTCCACCAGGACGTTCCCCGTGAAGATGGCAGAACCGTCTTCCTGATCCACGGTCAGGGTTTCGGATTCCACCTGGATCGGTGCCGACCGGTCAGTTCCGGTGCCGAAGGGGACGGAGGTTTCCTGGGCTGCGAGGGGCGCAGTTAGGGCAATCATCAGACCGGCGGCCAGTGCGAGGCCGCGGCGGATGGAAAGCACGTCAGTCACTTGCGATCACTCCTCGCTGGTTCCCGGGTCGTATATCAGCTTCACGCCGCCGGTGAAAACCATATAGGCCGCACCGGTTTCCGGATCCGTGGTCAGTTTCATCTTGCCTGCGGTCAGTGTTCCCGCGGGGCCGTCGCCATGCACCTCGCCCTCGGACTCCGCGCGGGTCACCTTCATTCCCAGGTCCAGCGCTTCGGTCAGCAGGCGGTAGCCGGTGGACGAGGTGATGGTGACCCCGCCGCGCAGGATCGTGCTGTCGGCGGGTTGATCGACAAGGCCAGAGTCCGCAACAACGTTGAGCCGCCCCCCGGCCGCGAGGTCGATCTGCGCCACGATTTGCTTGGCATCCAGCTTGCCGTCATCACCCGGAAGGGCACTGTCGGCGGTGAAGGTAACCTGGTCCCCTTCGTCGGTGACCCCGGCAAAACTTGGCTGGCTGATCCGCTCGCTCTGCGCGGATTCCTTCAGGTCGATGGTCGAAAAGGGGATTTCCGCCATCGGATCCGTGCTGCGGGAGATCAGGAAGAGCGTGGACAGCAGAACGATCGCTGCCAGCGGCAACGTGATCTTCAGCCAGCGGACAACCCTGGTCCGGGAGGCTTCGCTGATCGCCATCTTGCCCCCTCAGGAATGCGCGAAAATGTCGACGTCCGGCCAGCCGGCCAGGTCGAGCTTGGAGCGGGTGGGAAGGAAATCGAAGCAGGCCTGCGCGATCTCGGTCCGGCGTTCACGGGTGAGGCGTTCGTTCAGCTTGTCCCGCAGGCGGTGCAGGTACAGGACGTCCGATGCGGCGTAGTCCAGTTGGGCATTGGTCAGGGTATCCGCCCCCCAGTCCGACATCTGCTGCTGCTTGGAGATGTCGACGCCCAGCAGTTCCTGGGTGAGGTTCTTCAACCCGTGACGGTCGGTATAGGTCCGCACCAGTCGGCTGGCGATCTTGGTGCAATAGACCGGCGCAGCCAGGGCGCCGAAGGCGTTGTACATCGCCGCGATGTCGAAGCGACCGTAGTGGAACAGCTTCAGCACCGAAGGGTCTTCCAGCAACCGGCACAGGTTCGGCGCCTCGGTCTGGCCGACGGCGATCTGCACGATGTGCGCATTGCCGTCCCCGCCCGACAGCTGCACCACGCAGAGCCGGTCTCGGTGCGGGTTCAGGCCCATGGTTTCGCAGTCGATGGCCACGACCGGGCCAAGGTCCAGCCCGTCGGGCAGGTCGTGCTTGTGCAGGGTATTCGTCACGGGCCGCATTCCTTGGAATTACCCGAATTCACTTAGGGTGTCGGGGCCGTGGATGCAAACGAAGCTTGGGCAGAACCCTTTGCATCGCGGCAGGGCAGGCGGCGATCGCTCCCCCGCCATGGCCCCGGAATGGGGCACGGGGAGGAGCGGAGCGCCAGGTCAGGCCGCCGCCGCGGCCAGTTCCGGCAGGGGCGGGGTCAGCTCCCCCGCATAGTGACAGGCAACCTGGTGACCGTCTTCGAAGGTCTTCACCGGCGGCTTTTCTGCTCGGCACGTGTCGGTGGCAAAGGGACAGCGGCCCGCGAAACGGCAGCCCTTCGGCGGGTCGATGGGCGAGGGGGGCTCCCCCGTCACGGTGAACCGTTCCTTTGACGACGAGCGGTCGTCGGGGGACAGGGCCGCCGCCATCAGGGACCAGGTGTAGGGGTGCTTGGCATTCGCGAAAAGCTGCTGGGTCGGTGCCTTTTCCACGAATTCGCCCAGGTACATCACGGCGACATGGGTGCAAAGGTGCTGCACCACCGCCAGGTCGTGGGAGATGAAGACGTAGGTCAGGTGCTTTTCCTTCTGCAGCTTCTTCAGCAGGTTCAGGATCTGCGCCTGGATCGCGACGTCGAGAGCCGAGACGGGCTCATCGCAGACGATCAGCCGGGGTTCCGTCACCATCGCCCGCGCAATGCACAGGCGCTGCCGCTGGCCGCCCGAGAACTGGTGCGGGAAAAGCCGCTTGGCATCGGGATGCAGGCCGACGGCCCGGAACATCTCGTCCACGCGGGCCTCGCGGCCGCGCACGGGACCAAGGCCCATCAGGTCGAGGGGTTCGCGCACCGCCTGCCCGGCCCGAAGGCGAGGGTTGAGGGAGGAGAACGGATCCTGGAAGACCATCTGCAGGATGTGGCGGATGCCGCGCAGCGCCTCGCCTTCGAGGGAGCCGAGGTGGTGCTTGTCCAGGGTGATCGACCCGGCGACCGGATCGACCAGCCGCATCAGCGCCTGGGCTGTAGTGGATTTGCCGGACCCGGATTCACCCACGATGCCAAAGCTTTCGCCTTCGTTGACGGAAAAGGTCACACCATCGACCGCGTGAACGGTGGCGCCATTGGCGAGGGGGAAATGGACCTTCAGGTCCCTTACGTCGAGGAGGGGCTTCATGCGACCTTCTCCATCTCTTTGGTTTTCCAGCAAAGGGCGGAGTGATCCGCCGCGACGGGCACCACGGGCGGTGCTTCTGCGTGGCAGCGGGCGTCGGCCAGGGCGCAGCGCGGCGCGAAGCGGCAGGCCTTGGGGAAACGGCCGAGCGGGGGGACCATGCCCGGGATCTCGCCCAGCCCCTCTGCGGCGGCGCTTGCGGCTGCGGCACCCAGGCGAAGGCGCGGAGTGCAGGACATCAGGCCGCGCGTATAGGGATGTGACGGGTTGCCCAGGATCGCGTCCACCGGGCCGCTTTCCACGCATTTGCCGGCATAGAGAACGGCCACTTCGTCCGCCATCTCCGCCACGGCGCCAAGGTCGTGGGTGATCAGCATGATCGCCGTTTCCGTCTGGTCCTGCAGTTCGCGCAGCAGGCGGAAGATCTGCGCCTGCACCGTCACGTCCAGCGCCGTGGTGGGTTCGTCCGCGATGATCACCTTGGGCCGGCAGGCCAGGGCGATGGCGATCATGACCCGCTGACGCATCCCGCCCGACAGTTCGTGCGGGTAGGCGGCAAGGCGATCCTCGGGGGAGGGGATCTGAACCGCGCGCAGCATTTCCAGGGCGATTTCCCGCGCCTCGGCGCCGGTCTTCTTCTGGTGCAGTTCGACGACCTCCGCGATTTGGCGTTCGACCGTCAGAACCGGGTTGAGCGCTGTCATCGGCTCCTGGAAGATCATCGAGATGGCGTTGCCGCGCAGCTCGCGCATGCGGGCGGGACGGGCCGACAGGAGGTCTTCGCCCATAAGCTTGATCGACCCGCCGGAGACGGCGAAACGATCCGGCAGAAGGCCCATCGTGGACAGCGCGGTCATGGACTTGCCGCAGCCCGACTCGCCCACCACGCCCAGGGTCTTGCCCGGGTAGAGCTTCAGCGAGACGCCATCGAGAACGGAATGCACCTGGCGGCCGGTGTCCACGCCGACCTTCAGGTCGGTGATTTCGAGAACTGGATCCATCTCAGCGCCTCCGCAACTTGGGGTTCATGGCGTCGTTGATGCCGTCACCGACCAGGCTGATCGCCAGAACGGTGATGAAGATGGCGATGCCGGGCAGGGTGACCGTCCACCAGGCTTCCAGCAGGTAGTTGCGGTTCTGGCCGATGATCAGACCCCAGGACATGGTGTTGGGATCGCCGAGGCCGAGGAAGGACATGCCCGCCTCGAACAGGATGGCGGAGCCGACGGCCAGGCCTGCGGCGACGACCAGCGGCGGCAGGGCGGCGGGCAGGATCACGCGGAAGATCAGGTAGGCGTCGCGGGCGCCTGCGGTACGGGCGGCCTGCACGTAGTCGAGCTTGCGGATCTTCAGGAACTCCGCCCGGGCGAGGCGCGCCACCTGCGGCCAGCTGACCGCGCCGATGGCGATGGTGATCGTGACCAGAGAGGCGCCGAAGATCGTCACCAGCACCATCGCCAGCAGCAGGGTCGGCAGGATCTGGAAGAACTCGGTCACCTTCATCAGCGCCGCATCCGCAAAACCGCCGAAGTAGCCTGCGAAGCTGCCCACGAGGATACCGATCACGACGGAGATCACGGCAGCGGCGCCGCCGACCGCCAGGGTCGCGCGGCCGCCCTCGATGATGCCGGCCAGCATGTCACGTCCCAGATAGTCGGTTCCCAGCGGGGCGTATTCGCCGCCGGGTGCGACGAAGGGCATGTCGACCATGGAGTAGGGATCCACCTGGTAGACCAGCGGCCCGAGGAAGGTCGCGGCCAGCACGACAGCCAGCAGGAGCAGGCCGATGATGGCCGACTGGTTGCGGGCAAAGGCGCGCAGGAATTCGACAGCGGGGTGCGCGGGCTTGGGCCCGGCGGGTTCCGGCGCCGTGGCGGTCGGGGTCAGATCGGGAGTCGTGTCCGTCATTGGGCGGCTCCTTTGGGCTTGGAGGCCTTGCGGCGCGACCCGCCGATGCGCGGGTCGATCTTGCCGTAGGCCAGATCGGTCAGGATGTTCGCCACCATGACGAGGATGGCGGAGAAGAAGAGGATCGCCAGGATCGTCGGGTAGTCGCGGCGCAGGATGCTTTCATAGGCAAGCCGGCCGAGGCCGGGCCAGTTGAAGACCGTTTCCACCAGAACGGCACCGGCGAAGAGCTGGCCGAATTGCAGGCCGACCATGGTGACCACGGGGATCAGCCCGTTGCGCAGGGCATGGCCGAAGATCACCCGCCGTTCGTTCAGGCCCTTGGCCCGTGCGGTGCGGATGTAGTCGGACCCCAGAACGTCCAGCATGGAGGCGCGCGACAGGCGCGAATAGGTGGCGATGTAGATCGAGGCGAGCGTGACGGCCGGCAGGACCAGGTGGTGCAGCACGTCGAAGACGGCGCCGATCCAGGTCTCCGACCCGCGAACGTCCATCATCCCGGAGACGGGGAAGATCGGGAAGATCGAGGCGAAGAGGATCAGCAGCATCAGCCCGGTCCAGAACACCGGAGCAGCGTACCCCACGAGGGAGAAGATGGTGACGAAGTGGCTCAGCAGGCCCTTCGGTTTGCGCGCGGAGTAGATGCCCATCAGCGTGCCCACCATCACCGCGACGACAAGGGCAGAAACGACGAGCAGGATCGTCGCGGGCAACCGCTGCAGGATCAGGTCCAGCACGGGCTGGTTGAAGTAGTAGGAATAGCCGAAATCGCCGGTCACGACCTTGGCAAGGTAGACGCCAAGCTGCACGTAGACCGGCTGATCGAGCCCGTAGTCGGCGCGCAGTTTCGCGATAAGCTCTTCGGACGCGCCGCCCATCTCGCCGACGATGACCTCGACCGGGTCACCGGGCGCCATCTGGATCAGCAGGAAGTTCAGCACGAGTACGGCCACGAGGAGGCCGATCGCGGAGGCTAGTCTCTTCACGAGGGGAGGCATGGCAGCTCCTGTGGAGGGATAGAGGGGAAATCCCGGTCCGCCGGGGAGCGGTGGCGGACCGGGCGGGGAGTGGGCTTACTCAGCCCACTCGACTTCGCTCCAGGGCGAAACGGCGCCCCAGATCGTTTGCGGCAGGCCGGTCAGCCCGTCCTTGTAGGCGGTGTAGAACGGCACTTCGTTGATGAAGAGGATCGGCGCGTCTTCGACGACGATCTGCGCGAACTCCTTGTAAAGCTCGGCGCGCTTGGTGTCGTCCAGCTCCACCGCGGCCTCTGCCAGCAGGTCATCCACCTTGGGGTTGGAATACTGCTGCGTGTTCGACCAGATCACGCCGGGGCGGATGTTGGAGGTCAGGTAGGTGCGGTGAACGCCGATCACCGGGTCACCCCAGTTGTAGACGCTGTCTTCGGTCATGTCGAAGTCGTAGGAGGCGATGCGCTTGGCCCAGGTGGGGAAGTCGGGCGCGGTGCGGACTTCCACCTCGATGCCGATCGGCTTCAGCTGGGTACGCAGGTATTCCGCCAGGTTGCGGCCCATTTCGGCCTGGGCGGGGATGAAGTCCATCGTGGCGGTGAAGCGCACGCCATTGGCGTCGGGCTCCAGCCCGGCTTCGTCCAGCAGGGACTTGGCCTTTTCGAGGTCGAAGGCGTACTTCTCGACGTCATCGGTCGCCAGCGGAGAGGTCGCGGTGATCGGCCCGACGGAATCCTTGGCCACGCCGCCCAGCAGGCGTTTCAGGATGAAGTCCTTGTTGATGGCGTAACCGATGGCCTGACGCACGCGGACGTCGTCGAAGGGCGGCTTCTTGGTGTTGAAGGCGATCCAGTTCAGCGGGCCCACGGCATCGTAGCCGGCGTCCGAAACTTCCACGCCATCAGCCTTTTCGAGGCGCTGCACGTCGCGGATGGCGGAAAGGAAGGGCACCATGTCAACGTCGCCACGTTCGGCGGACAGGGTCAGGTTGGCCGGGTCGCCGAAGATCTGCACGATGACCTCGTCCATCTTCGGTTCACCCTCGATGAAGAAATCGGGGTTCTTTTCCAGCTTGTAGTATTCGCCCTGCTTGTACTCGACGAACTTGAACGGGCCGGAACCGATGGGCTTCAGGTTCGCAGGGTTCTCCTGGATGTTGCCTTCGCCGTAGATGTGCTCGGGGATGATCGGCATCAGCGCGGGCGACATGGCCAGCAGCAGCGCGGGGTGCGGGTGGGCCAGGTGGATCACCACGGTCAGGTCATCGGGGGTGTCGATGGTGGTGACCGGCTCCAGCATGGTCTTGAAGGGGTGGTTCGCCTTGATCGTCTCGATCGAGAACTTCACGTCTTCAGAGGTCAGCGGCACGCCATCGTGGAACTTGACGCCCGGGTGCAGGTGCAGGGTGACGGAGAGGCCGTCCTCCGAAGTTTCCCAGCTGTCGGCCAGGTAGGGTTCGGGGTTCCAGTTCTCATCGTACTTCAGCGGCGAGGCAAAGATCTGCGCCGTCGGCATGAAGGTGGCGATGCCGGACTGGATCGCGCCGTTGAAGTGGCGCGGGGTCTGGGTGGTGCCGACAACCAGCGTGTCGGCGAAGGCCGGGGTGAAACCGGCGCTCAGCGCGAGGGCGAGCGCCCCGGCGAGAGTGGATTTCGAGAAGAGTTTCATGAGAGGAGAACTTCCTGTTGGGAGATTTTATTGTGGTTGATCAAAGGAGACCGCCGATTCCGCGAAGCGCGGTGATGGCGGCAGTAATACCAAGCAGGCCGATCGCGGCCAGCCGGTATCCACCCTCGCCCAGCCGGGCGAAAGCCATTCCCCCGGCCCATGTACCGACCAGGAGGGCCGGAAGGGCGATGAGGGCTTCGGTAAAGACCTGCACGTCGATCTTCTGTGCAAGCCAGAGGCCCGGAAGGGCCATGAGAGAGGTCAGGAAGAAGAACACCATGGCCGATGCGCGTGTATTTACCGCAGGTGTTCCCGTGCCCAGAAAGTAGGCGATGGCGGGCGGGCCGGGCATCGCCGCCAGGCCGGAGAAGAGCCCGGCCGTCAGACCGGCGCCGATGGCCGTGCCCGCGCCCGAGGGCAGGCGGATCTTCAGCAGGAGCGCGGCCAGGCCGATCGCCACGATCACCGCAAGCACCACGCGCATCAGATCCGGAGAGGCCTGGGTCAGCGCCCAGAGCCCGAACGGCGTGCCGATCAGCGCCCCGACCGCCATGAGGCCGAGGGGCCGGTAAAGTACCAGCCCCCGGGTCGAAATGATGTCGCGCAGCCCGACCATGCATTGCAGCAGGATGGCGATGGTCACCGCCTGGGCGGGGGGCAGGAACAGGCTCATCGCCGGCACGGCGGCCAGCGCAAAGCCGAAGCCCGTCAGCCCCCGCAGCACCGCCGCCGCGAAGGTCGCGGCGCATATGAGGGCATAGAGCTGCATCAGTCGAAGTTCATCACGATGGTCTTGGACCGGGTGAAGTGGGCCAGCATCGCTTCGAGCGAGGCTTCCTTGCCCAGCCCCGACCGGCCGAAACCGCCGTAGGAAACGTTGGGCTGGATGGTCAGGTTCTGGTTCACCTGCACGAAGCCCGCGTTCAGCTTCGACGTGCTGTCCAGCGCGATGGACAGCGACTTGGTCCAGACAGAGGCGGCGAGGCCGTAATGCGTCGCATTGGCCTTCTCGATGACGTCATCGTAGTCGGTCCAGGTCTGGATGAAGGCGACCGGGCCGAAGATCTCGTTCATCACGCAGGGGTGGTCGTCGGGCAGGTCCATCAGCAGGGTCGGCAGCATGAAGAGCTCGGGCGAAAGGCCTTCGCCTTCGGGGGCCTTGCCGCAGCGGATGACCTTTGCGCCGGGGGTGGCTTCGGCCTGGGCGACGTAATCGGTGATCACCTTGGCCTGCTTGGCGTTGATGATCGTGCCGACATCGGTCGCCTCGTCCAGCGGGTTGCCGATCACCAGCTTGTCCAGCGCCTCGGTCAGCTTTGCCATGAAGGCGTCCATCAGGCTCTCGTGGACATAGATACGCGACGCGGCGGTGCAGCTTTGTCCCTGACGGGTGAAGCGCATGCCCGAGATCGCGCCGATGATGGTCTTGTCCAGATCGGCATCCTCGCAGACGATCATCGGGGATTTTCCGCCCAGCTCCAGCGACACCGGGATGATCTTCTTGGCGCCGGCCTCATAGACGGTTTGCCCCACGGCTTCGGAGCCGGTGAAGGTGATCTTGGCCACCTTGGGATGCTCGCAAAGCGGCGCGCCGCAGTTAACGCCGGTGCCGTTGATGACGTTGACGACGCCTTCGGGCAGGAACTTCGACAGGATCTCGATCATCGCGTAGGTGGCATAGGGGGCTTCTTCCGACGCCTTCACGACCACGGTGTTGCCGGCCACCAGCGCGGGCGCGATCTTCAGCATCATCAGGACCAGCGGCACGTTCCAAGGCAGGATCGCACCCACGACGCCAAGCGGTTCGCGCACCGTCATGGTCAGCGAACGCGGGTGGAAGGGCACCGTCTCGCCTTTCAGCTCGGACCCAAGGCCGGAGTAGAATTCGAGGATGTCGATGGCGGTTTTCACTTCGCCCCGGCATTCGGTGCGGATGGCCTTGCCGGTTTCGCGTGCCAGGGCCTGGGCGATCACCTCTGCCTCTGCGGTCATGGCGCGGGCGGCGGCGCCGACCAGCTTGCCACGTTCGCGAGCGGGGACCTGGGCCCAGGCGGGGAATGCTTCTGCGGCGACCTCGATCGCGGCGGCGGTCTCCTCTGCCGAGGCGGCTGCGGCCTGCCCGATTTCGGCGCCGGTCGCGGGGTTCAGCACCGGCAGCGTGGCAGCGGTCGCGACTCTGGCGCCGCCCAGGAGGTTCACCCCGGCGTAGGAGGCGATCAGGGCTTCGGGGTCCTGGGGCAGAATGGATGTCTCGGTCATGTTTCGATCTTCCTTGGCTCGTTGGCCCCTTGCTTGGGCCAGAGGGCGGTAATGGATGGGTCCACCGCCGCCCCTCGTGAAATTTCAATGAGGCCAGGTGGCCTTTAAGTTCAGCTCTTCGTGGCTCCGCCCCGCAGAAGGGCGGCCAGCGGCAGGTCCCGCAGGGTCGCGATCCCGACCAGGCGAGTGCCTGTTTCGCGGGCATTTTCGGGGGGCGTGTCCTGGGTGGTATCCTCGGGGGTATCGTCGGTTGGTGTCAGTTCCCAGCGTCCGGCGACCCATTGCAGGAGCATCGGACCTTCGCCTTCCAGGTCGATCCAGCCCTTCAGGCGCAGCAGCTCTCTGGGGAGAGCCGACAGGGCCGTTTCGAGGCCGTCGCGCAGGAAAGGTTGGTCGTCTTCGACAAGGAAGCGATGAAAGACCTGATCATGGGCGATCGGATCTTCCTGCGGGCTCGTCAGCACCGAAAGGGTGGAACCCGCCATCAGCGCCATCGGCAGGTCGGCGCGGGTGGTTTCCGCGACGGTTTTTCCGGGGGCCAGGCGACGCAGGGCGGCGCGTGCGCCGGCCAGTTGCGCAGGGCTGGCGCCGTCGACGTGGTTCAGGACCACCAGGTCGGCCCCATCGAACTGGCGCGCAACGGTGTCACCGATCAGCGGGTCATCCAGCTGTGCCTGCAGTTCGACGGCATTGGCCATGGTCAGGACCATGTCCAGCTTCAGCCCCCGTTCCAGAAGAGCGAATTCCGCAACCCGGCGCGGTTCGCCCACGCCCGAGGCCTCGATCAGGATCTCGTCCGGGTTCTTCTCCATCGCGGACCAGAGCGCGGGGCCGATGCCTTCGGACATGGAACAGCAGATGCAGCCGCCCGACAGTTCCAGCGTCAGCCCGTCGTCGGAGCGGATCAGCTCCGCATCCACGTTGATGTCGCCGAAATCGTTGACCAGAACGGCGATCCGCGTGTTGGCGGCACCCAGGATCCGGTTGACCAGGGTGGTCTTGCCGGACCCCAGGAAACCGCCGATCACCGTCACCGGGATGCTGGCGGGCCTTGGGGTGGCGAGGACATGGAGTTTCGCGCTCATGCGATGACGGGCTCCGGCAGCAGGGTGACGTCGGGCACCGGCGCCTGATCTGCCGGAATGGCGCTTTCATGCCATTGGCCGGAAATCACGGTGCCCAGCACGCGGACCTCCCGCAGGTGCAGGGGCTCCACCTCCATCGGGTCGCGGTCGAGCACGGCGAAATCGGCGAACTTGCCGACCTCGATGGATCCGACGAGGTGATCGAGCTTCAGCTGGTAGGCTGCGTTGATGGTGATCGCCTTCAGCCCGTCCTCGACCGAGATGCATTCCTCCGGGCCCATGGTCCGACCGGTGGAGGTCAGCCGGTTCACCGCGCACCATGCGGTGAACAGCGGGTTCAGCGGCGTGACGGGCACGTCGCAGTGGACGGAGAACTGCACGCCTTCCTGGATCGCGGTGCCGCAGGCATCCATGCGGCGTGCCTTGTCGGGACCCATGGTCAGTTCGAAATGCTGATCGCCCCAGTAGAAGATGTGGTTGGCAAAGAGGTTGGCCGACAGGCCGAGCGCCTTCATCCGTCGGAACTGGGCGCGGTCGGCCATCTGGCAATGCTGCAGCACGTGGCGGTGATCGGGGCGCGGTGCCTCTGTCAGGGCCTCTTCCATGACGCCGATGACGAATTCCGAGGCCTGGTCGCCGTTGACGTGGCAATGCATCTGCAGGCCGGCCTTGTGGTAGGCCTTGATCATCGCCGCCAGCTGCGCGGGCGGCACGTTCCAGATGCCGTTGGGGGCGCCGTTATGGTAGCCCGGCCATTTCAGTCGCCCGGTGAACCCCTGGATCGAACCGTCGGTCATGATCTTCACCAGGCCGAGGTAAAGCTTTTCGTTGCCCATCTTTTTCACCCGAAGCGCCCGTTCGACGCCTTCGTCGACCGTCCACTGGATGGCCCCCATGGCGGGCACGACGCGGACGGGGAAATCCTCTGCCTCGGTGGCGGTGAGGAAGGCGTTCAGCGAATCCTCGTTCAGCTGCTGGTGCAGGTCCGTGGTGGTGGTCACCCCCGCGTTCGTGGCGGCCCGGCCGTAGCGGTTCAGCACATCGACTGTCACGTCGCGCACCGACATCGCCTCCCCCACCACGCGGTTGGCCATCATCATCGCCGCCATTTCCTGCAGCTCCCCCGTGGGGACGCCCTCGGCGTCCTTCAGGATGCCCTCGACGTTGACCTGGCCCAGCATGTTGCCGCGTTCCATCACCACCGTGTTCACGTTCAGCAGGTGCAGCGAGGCATGCATGATCACGATCGGACGGGTGGAGGAGACGGCATCCAGGTGCTTCCGCGTCATCCGTTCGGTGTAATAGATCGGGTCGAACCCCCAGGCGATGAGCGGTGCATCGGGGTCCGTCAGCGTCGCCTCTTCCTCCTTCAGCCGTGCGATCACGGCGTCGATGTCCTTCAGCCCGCCTTCGACCGTGCCCTCGGGGGAGGTCCGCTTGAAGTATCCAAGGAACAGGTTCGCCCAGAGGGATCCTTCCATGGCGTGACCGTGGGCCTCGACGAAGCCGGGGGTCAGGACCTGTTCGGCGAAGCGGTCATCCAGGGTGCAGTCCCATTTTGCCTGCCAGGCGGCGCAATCCGACACGTCGCCGACGGCAAGGATCTTGCCATCCTGCACGGCGACATGGGTGGCCAGTGCACGGTTCGGGTTCATCGTGCGGATCCTGGCGGCCTGGAAGATGGTAACGGGAGAGGACATGGAAGGGCTTCCTGCTGTTGGACTTTGCGCAACCCTATGCAGGGGGCGGCAGGCCAGACAGGTCCAGCCCGGGACCAAGGGTTGGTCCAGGGGAAGGTCGCGATTTTTCAGGGGCTTGCCGGTTCAGACGTCTTTCACGGCGCGGCCCAGCTCTGCCAGGCCCGCGTCGATCTTGCGTTCGTCGATGTAGGACATGCCAAGCCTCAGGAAGCGGCCGGCCTGGTCCTGGGCCACGAAGGGATCGCCGGATTCCGTCAGCACACCGCGTGCGGCGGCGGCCCGGAACAGGGCGCGTGCGTCGATGCCTTCCGGGCATTCAAGCCAGACGGAGGAGCCGCCGTGACTGTCGGAACGGCGGAAGCCCGGCAGGTAGCGATCGCAGCCTTCCAGGACCTTCTCGTGTCGCCGTTCCAGCGCCGACCGCAGCGAGCGTTGCAGGGCCAGGTAATGCCCTTCGGCCAGGAAGATCCCGGCGGTGCGCTGGTTGTTCAGGGGGGCCGAGCGGTGGATCAGGCGGCGCAGCCAGCGGGCTTCTTCCACCAGGGCGGGTGCTGCAACCATGAAGCCCAGCCTGACGCCGGGCGCCAGAACCTTGGACAGCGTGCCGAGGTAGGCGACGTGGCCCGAACTGTCGAGGCTCTTGAGGGAGGTCGTGTCGCTGGCGACGGCGGTCTCTCCCTCGTAGTCGTCCTCGATCAGGACTGTCCCGTCGCGCTGTGCGCGGGCCAGGACCTGCAGGCGCCGTTCGGGGGACATGGTGACCATCGTCGGGCAATGATGCGCGGGCGTCAGCACGGCCAGGTCGAGCCGCGGCCCATCCAGGCGCGCGCCTTCGCTGTCCACCGGAAGGTCAACGATATCAGCCCCTTCGGCCGCCATGATGTTGCGGCTGTCCGGGTAGCCCGGTGTTTCGCAGCCGACCCGCGTGCCGGGCCGGGCCAGCAGGCGCGCCAGCAGGTAGAGCCCTTCCTGGGTGCCGAGCGTGATCAGGATCTCTTCGGGTTTGGCGTAGATGCCCCGCTGCGGCAGGATCTGGGTGCGGATCTGTTCGACCAGCAGGGGATCGTCCTCCACCGCGCGATCGGCGGTCCACCAGTCGATCGCGGAGCGGCCGAGCGCATCGCGGGAGCAGGTGCGCCAGGTGTTGATCGGAAAGAGCGAGGGATCGACCTGGCCGTAGACGAAGGGATAGCGGTAGTCCTGCCAGTTCGACGGCTTGATGATGTGGCGCAGCTGCGAGGGTCGCTGCTTCAGCGCGGCGTCCCAGTCGAGCCCGGCGGCGGCGGGCGTATCGGACTGGTTGGCGGGTTCGGGCGGCAGGTCGCGGGCGACGAAGACGCCGCGCCGGGGGATCGAATCGAGGTAACCGCGCGCCACCAGTTCTTCGTAGACGGCGGTCACCGTGTTGCGCGCAATGCCCAGTTGCCCCGCAAGTTGCCGGGATGGCGGCATTTTCTGCCCAAGCTGCATCTGCCCGGAGTGAATGGATTCGACGATTCCGCGCCGCAGTTGCGACTGAATCGGCTCTTCGCTTTCCCGGATGATGGTGGTTAGCATGGGTTCGGTCCTATCTCGCCGGATCATAGCCGGTCCGGCGAAGCGGGATAGATGGAGTTGGGGACAAGCCCCCGCCTTGCCCTGCCTTTCGCCCAAGATCCGGGCGGGAGCAAGCCCGTGGCTCCATGTATTCGCGGCTGCTGGACCTGTCGCGGATGCGCGGCACGCGGCTTTCTGGCAGCAAGGACCCAAACGGGAGTTTACGATGTACGACAATGACCTCAGCCACGTGGTGGACGCCGACAAGGCCCACGTCTGGCACCACCTGACCCAGCACAAGGCTTTCGAGACCTCCGATCCGCGCGTGATCGTCGAGGGCAAGGGCATCCATGTCTGGGATGCCAAGGGCACCCGCTACCTCGATGCCGTGTCCGGCGGGGTCTGGACCGTCAACGTCGGCTATGGCCGTGAAAGCATCGCGGACGCCGTGCGCGAACAGCTTGTAAAGATGAACTATTTTGCCGGTTCGGCAGGGTCCATCCCCGGCGCGCTCTTCTCCGAAAAGCTGATCGAGAAGATGCCCGGCATGTCCCGCGTCTACTATGCCAACTCCGGCTCGGAGGCCAATGAGAAGGCCTTCAAGATGGTCCGGCAGATCGCGCACAAGCGCTATGGCGGCAAGAAGACCAAGATCCTGTTCCGCGAGCGGGATTACCACGGCACCACCATCGGCTGCCTGTCGGCCTGTGGCCAGCCGGAGCGCCAGATGCAGTACGGCCCGATGGCGCCCGACTTCGTCGAAGTGCCGCACTGCCTGGAGTACCGGAAGCAGTGGGACGTTGAAAACTATGGCGAAAAGGCCGCCGACGCGATCGAGGAAGTGATCCTGCGCGAAGGTCCCGACACCGTCGGCGCGATCTGCCTGGAACCCGTCACCGCCGGCGGCGGCGTCATCACCCCGCCCAAGGGCTATTGGGAACGGGTGCAGGAGATCTGCAAGAAGTACAACGTGCTGCTGCACATCGACGAGGTGGTCTGCGGCGTCGGCCGGACGGGCACCTGGTTCGGCTACCAGCACTATGGCATCAAGCCCGATTTCGTCACCATGGCGAAGGGCGTTGCCTCTGGCTATGCCGCGATTTCGTGCTGCGTCACCACCGAGGAAGTCTTTGACATGTTCAAGGACGATGCCTCTGACTCGCTGGGATATTTCCGCGATATCAGCACCTTCGGCGGCTGCACCGCAGGCCCGGCCGCGGCGATGGAAAACATGCGCATCATCGAGGACGAGAAGCTGCTGGAGAATACGGTCGCCATGGGTGACTACTGCCTGGCGCAGCTGGAAGGCCTGATGGAGAAGCACAAGGTCGTGGGCGACGTGCGCGGCAAGGGCCTGTTCCTGGGCGCCGAGCTGGTCGCGGACCGTGGCACCAAGGAGCCGATGGACGAGAAGAAGGTGGCGCAGGTCGTCGCCAACTGCGGCGCGCAGGGCGTGATGATCGGCATGACCAACCGGTCGCTGCCGGGCTTCAACAACACCCTCTGCCTGTCGCCCGCGCTGATCGCCACGAAGGACAACATCGACGAGATCGTCGGCGCCATCGACAGCTCCCTCACCAAGGTCTTCGGCTGAGCCGTTAACGAGACCTGACACCGGCGTTTCGAACGTCGGTACTGCAGTGCAGCGAATCATGCCCCCGGAGCCTTGGTTAACAGGGCTCCGGGGGTCTTTTTTGCACGTCGGTACAACGTCGGTATCACGTCGGTATTGCGGCGGTGCAGAAAGCCGCAATCGGCCCGGTTAACGCAGCGGACGCTGTTGGATGCCGTGGCGGGGGCCGCCCGGCTTGCGGAAGGGTTGCCCCGGCATTGTTCATCCGCTGGGCCGTGATGAGACGGCTTTGCCCCCACTTGACCCGGGAGAGGACCCCGAGGGCGAAAGCGACTATGCGAGGGCCCGCAGGGGTGTTTACCTTCGTGACCGAATGCACTGCAGCGGAGGTGGAGCATTGATGGGAGTGATGTACCGGATCCGCGGCATGATCCGGGTGGGGGTCATGCTTTGGGCCATGCTTTGGGGTGGGGTCCTGGTGACGTCGGGCCCGGCGCAGGCCGAGATCCGGGCCTTGGTGATCGGGATCGATTCCTACCGGCATATCGGATCGCTCAGCGGGGCGGTGAATGATGCGACCGATCTGGCGCTGGCCCTCGGGGACCTGGGCGCCGATGTGACGCTGCTCCTGAATGATCAGGCGACGCGGGAGGCGATCCTGGGCAACTGGCGGGCGCTGGCGGCGGCTTCCGCCCCGGGGGATACGCTGGTTGTCACCTATGCGGGGCACGGCGGTTCGGAAGTCGCGGCGCGGCCCGAGACGGAGGAGGATGGTCGCGATGAAACCCTGCTGCTGGGCGGTTTTGCCCCCGAGGGTGAGGCGGCGGGGGAGAGGATCCGCGACGATGAACTGGCCGAGCTGATCGCGTTGCGGCCGGATATTTCTGTCATCGTGGTGGCGGACAGCTGCCATTCGGGGACGGTGACGCGCGGCGATGCGTCCGGGGCGTTGTCCTATCGATACTACCGCTACGGGGAACTGGTCGATGATCCGCTGCCGCCCCCGCCACCGCCGCCGCCGGGGGGCGGCGCCGGACGGGACGATCTGCAGGGTGGTGGCGCTTCGACCCTGTTCTTTTCGGCCGTGCCGGACGATCAGCAGGTGCCGGAGGTGCCGATCGACGGCCGCAGCCGGGGTGCGCTGAGCTATGCCTTTGCCTCCGGTATCAGGGGGGCTGCGGATCGCAACGGGGACGGGGTGATTTCCAAGGGAGAGCTGGAAGTGCACGTGCGGCGCTTCATCAAGGCGCGGCTTGAGGGGCGGCAGCAGCCGCAAATCTATCCTCCGGGCCATGGAAACCGGCCTGTCTTTGCGTCAACCGGGGCGGAGAAGCCCCCTCCGACCTCTGCCTTCGAACAGCAGTTCCACGACCTGCCGGAGGTGCCGCTTTCGATCCTTGGCGTCCCCTGGGGGCCTTTCTATCCGACCGCGCTGACCGGGGTGAAGCTGACGACGGATCCGGCGGAGCAGGATCTTGTGGTCGATTTCGAACGCGCCCAGATCCGCAATATCAGCGGCGATGTCCTGCGGCAGCTGTCGCGGGGGGCGGGCAATGACCTGCAGGCCCAGGTGCAGCAGGCGGTCAACGGGCGCCGCATGGTGCGCGCGCTGCAGCGGGCCAGCCTGAACACGGATCTGGACGTCTCTTTGCCCTTCGGCGATCTGGTTTACTTCAAGGACCAGGGGATCCGCATCACCGTCAGCGGCCGGCGCACCCGTTTCGTCAGCATTTTCAACATATCTGCCGCCGGTGTCATCTACTGGATCTATCCGCGCTTTCCGCCGCTGGACCGCACGGGATATTACGACGACCCGAGGGAGATAGATCCGAGGGAGTTGCTGCAGTTCGATGCGGAGGCGACGCCGCCCTTCGGGGCAGAGTATATCGTCGCGATAGAGACCCTGGAGCCGCCCCCGGCCGTGCGGCGCGCCATGTTCCGTCATGACGAGCTGACCTCGGTGCCCGAATTCTGGCAGGACCTTCACTTCGCCCTGCAGGGGCGGCCGCATCACGTCGCCGTTCATCCGTTCTTTACCTCGGACGGGGGCCGGTGATCGGCGCCCTGATGGGGGCATGGCTGGCTGACCCGGCAGGCCCCGGTTGCGGGGATGCACGGGGGCGCCGGTGGTCTTAGCAGGCAGGCGGTGCCTAGGGGGTATTTCCTTCATCCCGGCGGCAGGGACATCAGGCGCCTATCCCGCTGGTGCGCCGCAGGAACCGGCAGATCTGGCCGGGGTGCGGATGATACCGAATGGCATTACCCGGGAGGGGGCTCCCCGGGGCTTTCCATTTTCCTGACAGGTATTTTCCCGACCGATATTTTCCCGACAGGCATTTTTTCGACGGGCATTTCTTCTGCGGAGCGGTGATGATTTGTTCGACTCGCCTCGGGATTGGTGAAAAAGGCGGCGCGACGGTAGATTCGCTTTCGTTAATTTTTCGCCCCGTGTTATCGATAATCCGCCTAAAGGGTGTGGGACATATTTTATCCAAGGGCGTCGGGGATGGTTTTTAGATACGCATACATTGCAGTTGCAATGGCTTTTGTCATTTCAGGTCAGGTTGCCAAGGCCCAGGTTCTGGAGCCGGAGTTGCTTGTTCGGGAAATGGCGCCGGGCAATACGGGACCGGTGGTCAAGTCCTTGAAGTCGCAAGGCAGTCTGACTGTCCAGGCGACCCAGATGATCCCGGCCGCGCTGGATTTCGCCTCCGTTGCGGTGACGATCGATTTTGACGGGGATACCGCGTTTCTGACCGCGTCCGGGATGACGGCGCTCCGCTCCGTTGCGGCGGCGCTGAACGATTCGCGCCTTTCCGGGCAGAATTTTCAGGTCGGAGGGCACGTCGCCTCTGCTTCCAACCCGGGGCTGGCCCAGGGGTTGAGCCAGCAGCGGGCCGAGGTGGTCATGCGTCACCTTGTCGGGTTCTACAATGTCGCCCCGCAGCGCCTGGCCGCCGTGGGCTACGGGTCGAGCCAGCCGCTCGACATGATGAACCCCGGCGCGGCGCAGAATTCCCGCATTCAATTCACGAATTTGACGCCTTTGTACTGATTTCCAATTTTGGAGGTTCCAATGCGATTCAGGTTGGTTGCAGCCCTTGTCATTTCCCTTGCGTCAATCTTTGCCCCGGGTGCCGTCATGGCGGCAGGCAAGGTCGCGCTGGTTATCGGAAACAGCGATTACGGAAGCAGCGGGGAGTTGAGAAACCCAGCCAATGACGCACGGGCCGTCGGCGAAAAGCTGGAGGCCATCGGATTTGACGTTGTTTCGGGAACGGACCTGACCTTCTTTGAAATGCGCGATACGGTGCGGGACTTTGCGCGCATGGCCATCAAGGCGGATGTGGCGGTGGTGTTCTACGCGGGTCATGGCATCGCGGTGGACAGCGAAAATTACCTGGTTCCGGTGGATGCGACCCTGCAGGACCCCGACACCTGGTCGTTCGAAGTCTATCCCGTCGCGGATATCCTGGGATACCTGGAGCGGACGAGCGCGGTGACGGTGCTGTTCCTCGATGCCTGCCGGGACAACCCGATGTCGCGCCCGCTTGCGGCATCGCTGCAGGGTGCGTCGCGATCTGCCAGCACACGCGGGTTGCGCCGAATTCCCACGGAGTCCGTCTCTGCCGCGGGCAGTATCGTGGCCTATGCGACGGAGCCCGGTGATGTGGCGCAGGATGGCGATGGGGAGAATTCGCCCTTCACGACCGCGCTGCTCAATCATATTGCGACGCCGAACACCGATTTCGCCACGCTGACCTCTCTCATCACGCAGGAGGTGCTGGAATCGACCGATCGCCAGCAGCGTCCGCGGTTCGACATGTCGCTGACGGCGCCGCTGTACCTTTATGAAGCCGAGGTCGAGCCCGAGCAGGTTGCGATGGCAGTTCCCCAGGCGACGGTTGCCGCGCCGCAGCCGGCCGGGGCCGCAGCTGGGGCGGGGGCCGCAGCTGGGGTCGGGGCCGCAGGTGGGCAGGCCGCCAACCTAGAGGTGCAGAAGTACATGTTTGAACTTGCCCAGGCGAGCGGCGACGCGGCCGATTACCGATCCTACCTGGAGGTCTTCCCGGGGGGCATGTTCGCCGGCATGGCGCAGAATGCCATCAACCGCATCGAGGGGAGCGCGGCCCTGCAGGCCGCGGCCCCACAGGCCACCACGGCCCCTGGCCCTGCCACGGGTGCGGAGGGTGTCCAGGTTGCCGCGCTGGAGATGACCTCGCCGGAGGTGCCCGGACAGCAGGCAGGAAGCGGGCAGCAGCAGGGCACGTTTTCACTGAGCGACAGCATGGTGCGGGCACCGCTGGTCCTGCAGCCCACCTCCTATGTTCTGGCCTCCCCCAGTTCGGCCGCGACAGAGGAGGCCCTCGGGATGGATCGCGCCAAGCGAAAGGAATTGCAGCTGCGGCTGACCCTTTCGGGCAACAGCACCAACGGCGTCGACGGGGCCCTTGGCGCAAACTCGCGCCGGGCGATTTCGGGATGGCAGACGCAGAATGGTTTCACGGCCAGCGGCTACATGAACGAATACCAGTTCCAGTTGCTGACGGCGCAGACCGAAACCGCGTTCCGGGCTCATCTCGCCTCCAACCCCTCTGCGCTGGCGACCCCGACCTACAGCTCCAGCTCTGGTAGTTCGTCCAGCAAGAACAATGGCTTCATGAAGGACCTCGCAACCTTTGGTGCGGGCGTCGCCGTGGGGCTGGGCCTCAAGAAATAAGGTTTGAACATGCCAGGATTTCGCACTGCGGGCGGGGCGGTTGCCGCGCTTTGCCTGACGCTGACACAGGCGATGGCGCAGGAGTGCCCGGATTTCGGGCTGGACGACCCGAGCGCACAGGCGGCGTTCTGTTCCGAGCTCGAAGACCTCGTCTATGCGCCGTTTGATCCCGAGGGCAGCCGCAGCCGCGCCGACCTGGGTGAGCAGGATCGCAAGCTGATCCAGGAAGATCCTTTTCTGAACGAAGCCTACAGAAGCTCCCCCGAGAAGACGTTGAAGCTGATTGCGCGGATCCGGGAAGCGGGCGGGTTGGACCAATGACCTGGCGGCCGCCGGGCCTTGAGGGGGGCGGGCCTCAGGTTGCGGCGTCCCGGATCATCCTGGCGGTCATGTTCAGACCGTCGCGATAGGTCTTGATCAGGAAGGGGTCGGGCCAGACGAAGGTTCTGTGCGGGTCGGTGCCCAGGGGGGTATCATCCGGCTTGTGCATCATCTTGCCGTGCAGGAGATCAGTGAGCAGGTCTTCTGTCGTCCCGGGTGCCATCATTTCGAACATCAGGTAGCCGAGCTCGCTGATCGAGAAAACAGCGCGGCCCAATTCCGAAACGGTCATCTGCACCTGCGCGATCCGTGCGGGTTTGAAGATCCAATGCTTCATGTCGTCGATATTTTCCGCGGTGGGGTCCAGATCTATTTCGGATTGGATCTGTTCATTGTGGGCCCGCAGGAAACGCGTAACGGATTTCGGATCGTTGAGCTTGGTCGCTTCAATCGTGAGGTAGAACTGGGCCAGGTGAATGAGCTGGTCATGTCCGTTTCGGCTGGAGATGCTGGGAAAGTCTTCGGGCCCATAACCTGGCCTGTTGAATAGTTTTTTCCGCATCTCTTCGACGAAATGGTTTTCCCCGATGAGGATCGCTTCGAGGGTCGAGAGAGCGGATTGCGGGGTGCCGTCACCCGCGGTTTGATGGGGGGCAGATGCTTTTGCCATTGCGCCGACAGCCTGGAGTTCGGGAACCCTGCCGGTCTATCGAGGCTTCTCGGGCTCTGTGGGGGTCTTGAGAAATTTCACGTGGGTCAAATTGTTCACCGCATTTTCATTGTCATTCGCCCGCAGTTCAAGGGGCGCTGGGGTAAAGGGGGCGATCTTCAAGGTGTCTGGGCCGACTGCGCAACTTTTGCGGCACAAACGGTCGCCCGGTGTGGTGGTTCTCTGGCGGTAGCCTGTCAGGGCTGGAATGTGTCGCCCATGCCCGGCGCCTGCGGTTGGTCAAGGCTGGGGAAGCTTTGCGGGATGGGCAGGGGGGTGGCGGGGGCGGTCACCGACGGTTGCGGCAGGGGCGCGACCGGAGGGAGGGAGGGGCCCCATAGGGTCAGCCCGCCGGTGAGCGCGCCGATCGCCAGCAGCCAGGCGCCCGCGACATGCGCGGAAACGCCCCGGGCGCGCGGGGGCAGGGCGCTGGTGATCGCGCCGCCCAGCGTGGGCATCCAGAGCGCCAGGAGAATCGCGATCATGTCGACTTCCCAGGTGTGATCGCCGGCGGGGATCGTCAGCTGCACATGGACGCCGTAGCCCGCGCCGCAGGCCAGCGCGGCCAGGGGCAGCAGCCAGCGGGTCAGGCGCAGCGGCGGGGCCAGGGCGATGCCGGTGGCCATGGCCATGGCGGGCAGCAGCAGGGCGTGGTGGCGTTCCAGGCCCAGGGTCACGTCCTGCAGCAGGTCCCATCGGGCCAAGGACGGGGCCAGCCACGGCGTGAAGGTGAGGAAGCCCGACAGGAGGCCCAGGAACCAGCCCAGGCTGGTCGCCATGGGGAATATCGGGGCGATGCCGCCGTCACGGCGGATCCGGGTGGCGGCATCTATCCCCAGGCCAAGGGCCAGGCAGGGCAGAAGCAACGCCGGGTTCAGCCCGGAGCGCAGCAGCCAGCGCCCCGCCTCGGGCGAGATCAGCGCGAGCAGGCCGATCTTGGCCGCGCCGAAGAGCAGCACCGTGGCCAGGGCCACGGCGGGGGCATGCCGGTTGTGCAGGTAGCGCTTCAGCTCAGACCGCAACAAGGTAGCCCACCCCCGCGACGGCGATCAGCGCGCCCAGCAGGCGGCAGACCCGGCCCTGCCAGAGCGGCAGGAGCAGCAGCCCCGCGCCGATGCCGATCAGGTGGATCAGGCCGGTGGCCACGACGAACCCCACCGCGTAGTCCGAAGGGGAGGCCGCCAGCGGCAGTTCCGCGCCATGGGCATAGCCGTGACAGAGGGCGAAGAAGGTGATCACCGCCAGGGCCGCCCATTCCGGCGGGTGCCAGCGCGCGGCGATTGCCAGGCCCAGCACGAGGATCGACAGGGCGATCCCGGTTTCGATCAGCGGCGTGATCTGCAGCGTGCCGAGGCCCGCGATCCCGGCGATTCCGCCGAAGATCATGATCAGGGGAAAGGCCACCGGCAGGGTCCAGACCTGCCGTCCGCCCATCTGTGCGCCCCAGAGGCCCACGGCGAACATGGCGAGGAAGTGGTCGTAGCCGGTGAACGGGTGGGAGAATCCCGCAGCCAGCCCGCCACTGCCGGTGGCGACAACATGGGCCGAGGCCGGCGATGCCAGCGCCATCAGCAGAGCGGTGACGAGAATCTGGCGGGGAGTATCGCGCATGGTCGGGCCTGTGGTTGTACCGGATCTAAAAGGGCCGCGCGGACGCCGTTTGCAAGCCCGGCGCATGCGTCGCGGGGTCACGGGGGGTCACTTCGTGGCGATTGTATCCCGGTTATGCCTTTGGTCGGCACAAACAAAAACCCCGTGAAACCAGGGGTTTCACGGGGTTTTGGGTAGTGGTGCCCAGGAGAGGACTCGAACCTCCACGTCCATACGGACACTAGCACCTGAAGCTAGCGCGTCTACCATTCCGCCACCTGGGCCGGTGTCGTGGAGGGCGATATATGGGGGTGGCCGGGGAGTGTCAACGAGGTTTTTTCGGATTTTGTGAAACTCCTGCCGGTAAACCGGGGTCGACGTGGTACGCAGATGGCCATGTGCCTTGCCCGAAAGGAAAAGCAGGGCTAGGAACCTATAGGAATTCGATCAGCCGGAGGATCTTTGCATGCCCCAATCGAAGCTTGTCACCATTTTCGGCGGCTCGGGATTCGTCGGGCGGTACATCGCGCGACGGATGGCGCAGCAGGGCTGGCGCGTGCGGGTCGCGGTGCGACGCCCGGAAAACGCGGGGTTCGTGCGGACCTATGGCGTCGTCGGCCAGGTGGAGCCGGTCTTTTGCAACATTCGCGATGATGCCTCTGTCCAGGCGGTGACGCGGGGCGCGGATGCGGTGGTCAACTGCGTCGGCACCTTCGACGCCAAGGGCAAGAACAACTTCGAAGCCGTCCAGGCCGAGGGCGCGGGCCGAATCGCCCGGATCGCCGCGGCAGAGGGCGTGGCGCGGATGGTGCACCTGTCGGCCATCGGTGCCGATGCGGAGGGCAAGAGCCTTTACGCGCAGTCCAAGGCCAGGGGGGAGGCCGCGGTGCTGGCCGCCATGCCCGGCGCGATGATCCTGCGCCCCTCTGTCATCTTCGGCGCCGAGGATGACTTCTTCAACCGCTTCGCGCGGATGACCAAGACCTCCTTCGCGGTGCCGGTCGTCGGCGCGGACACCAGTTTCCAGCCGGTCTGGGTGGATGACGTGGCCGCCGCCGCCGAAAAGGGCGTGCTGGGCACGGCCCCCGGCGGCATCTACGAGCTGGGCGGGCCCGAGGTGATGACCTTCCGCGAGGTGATCCAGCTGATGCTGAAGGTGATCCAGCGGCGTCGCGGCATCATGGCGATGCCGGGCTGGCTGGCCGGGCTGGCGGCGCGTGTGCTGGATGGTCTGCAGTCGCTGACGGGCGGGGTGTTCCACAACTCCACCCTGACCCGGGATCAGCTGAAGCAGCTGGCGCAGGACAATGTGGTCAGCCCCGATGCGGCCGGGTTCGAGGCGCTGGGCATCGTGCCCTCCGCGCCGGAAGTGATCCTGCCGGACTACCTGTATAGCTTCCGCCCCTCCGGGCAGTATGCGGCGATGACCGCATCGGCCAAGAACCTGAAGATCTGAGGCCCTGAACGGAAGACGGCCCCGAAAGGAAGGTGGCCCGAAAGAAAAAGGCCCGGCATTGCCGGGCCTTTCGCATGTCACAGGGTGCTGCCGGCGCCCGGGCCCATGTAGGCCCACCACAGCAGGAAGAGGCCGAGCGCGACACGGTAGATCACGTAGGGGGTGAAGCTGACCGATTTCAGCAGCTTCATCATCAGCGACAGGGCCAGCAGGGCGGACAGGAAAGAGAAGACCGCGGCGATGGAGCCGTCGATCGCATCCTGCACGTCCGCCGTCGCGATGACTTCGCCGGAGATGTAGAGCGCGGAGGCGATGATCATCGGGATCGACATCAGCATGGAGATCTTGGCGGAGGCCTGCCTGTCGAAGCCACCGAAGAGCGCGCCGGTGATGCAGATGCCAGACCGGGATGTGCCCGGGATCAGCGCGATGGCCTGCCAGAAGCCGAGCTTGATGGCGTCCTTCAGGGTCCATTCCTCTGCCTGGCGCCCGGTGTCGCCGCGCCGGTCGGCGATATAGAGCACCACGCCGAAGATCAGCATGGTCCAGCCGATGACGGCGGCGGAGCGCAGCATGTCGTCGATATGGGTGGTGGCGAGGAAGAGGCCGAAGAGAATGCCGGGAATCGTCGCGATGATCAGCAGAAGGGCAAGCCTGGACCCGGGGGTATCCGCCTTGCCGCAGCTGAGCCGGGGCAGGCCCTTGATCGCTTCGCGGACATCGGTCCAGAAATAGATGACCACGGCGACCAGCGTGCCGACGTGAACGGCGACGTCGATCACCTGACCCTGGTCCTGCATGCCCGTCAGGCTGGGCAGGAGAATCAGGTGGCCGGAGGAGGAAATCGGAAGAAACTCGGTAATACCCTGAATAATCGCAAGAAGGAGGAGCTGAAAGAGGGGCATGGGAAGTCCTGGGGAGGTAAAGATGCGCCTAGGATTAGAGGCTTGATCCTGAATGGAAAGATTTTTAATTGGTCGCAAACCGGACCTAAATTTCGCGATAAAATTCCCGTCTGAGGGGTGAGCTTCACATAAAGCTTGAATATAAGTCAGCAGTTCTGACTTTTCTTATTGCGGGACCTGCTGTAGAAGGCCCCGAACCAGGTAGCAAGTGCGACAGAGGAGTTGGCCGTGGCGAAGCAACCGATGCTGAAATTCGTGACCGTCGAGCGCGAGACGCCCGAGAAGCGGAACGCGAACGTGCGCGCACATGACTTTGACGAAATTTATGCTGAGTTTGCAGCGGCAAAAGCCGAAGAGCAGGCCAGCCGTTGCAGCCAGTGCGGTGTGCCCTACTGCCAGTCGCACTGCCCGCTGCACAACAACATTCCGGACTGGCTGCGCCTGACCGCGACGCATCGCCTGGAAGAGGCTTATGCCGTCAGCCAGGCCACCAACACCTTCCCGGAAATCTGCGGCCGTATCTGCCCGCAGGACCGTCTGTGCGAAGGCAACTGCGTGATCGAGCAATCCGGACACGGAACTGTGACGATCGGCTCTGTCGAAAAATACATCACCGACACCGCCTGGGAGAACGGTTGGGTCAAGCCCGTCGTCCCCGAGGTGGAGCGTGAAGAGAGCGTCGGCATCATCGGTGCGGGCCCCGGTGGCCTGGCTGCGGCCGACATGCTGCGCCGTGCTGGCGTGCAGGTCACCGTCTATGACCGCTACGACCGCGCCGGGGGCCTGCTGACCTACGGCATCCCGGGCTTCAAGCTGGAAAAGGACGTGGTGATGCGCCGTGTCGACCAGCTGGAACAATCGGGCGTCGAATTCGTGCTGAACTGCAACGTGGGCGAGGATCTGACCTTCGACGCGATCCGCGGCAAGCATGACGCGGTGCTGATCGCCACCGGCGTCTACAAGACCCGCGACCTGCGCGGTCCCAATTCGGGTGCCGAGGGCATCGTGCGCGCCATCGACTACCTCACCTGCTCCAACAAGGTCAGCTTCGGCGACGTGGTGGAGGAATACGAGAACGGCGAGCTGAACGCCAAGGGCAAGAAGGTCCTGGTGGTCGGCGGTGGCGATACCGCCATGGACTGCGTCCGCACCGCGATCCGCCAGGGTGCGGAATCGGTGAAATGCCTGTATCGTCGTGACCGGAAGAACATGCCCGGCTCGCAGCGCGAAGTGCAGAACGCCGAGGAAGAAGGCGTGGAGTTCGTCTGGCTGTCCAACCCCGTCGGCTTTGCCACCGAGGGAGAGAACGTCAGCGCGGCGATGATCCAGAAGATGCGCCTGGGCCAGCCCGACGCATCCGGCCGTCAGTCCCCCGAGGTGATCGAGGGCAGCGACTATGCCGAGGATGCCGACCTGGTGATCAAGGCGCTGGGCTTCGAACCCGAAGACCTGCCGACGCTCTGGGGTGCCGAGGGCCTGGAAGTGACCCGCTGGGGCACCGTGCGCGCCGATTTCGGCACCGGGCGGACCTCTCTCGACCGGGTTTATGCCGTGGGCGACATCGTGCGCGGCGCCTCCCTGGTGGTCTGGGCGATCCGCGACGGGCGCGACTGCGCCGCCGCGATCCTGGACGATCTGAAGGCGACCCCGGCCGTCGCGGCCGAGTAAGCCCGCGACAGCGAAGCGACATGCAAAGACCCGGGCGATCGCCGCCCGGGACGGCAGGACCTCCGACATTCACACAGACGGCCCGGCGGCGGGCAGGTATTCATGGCTGACGAACTCGACATCTCTCTTGTGTCCGATGGGGACGCGCTGAAGGTCTGGCTCTACCGCGGGACCTCTGCCCGGCTGGTGCTGTCCTTCTGGGACAGCGAGGAGGGTGGCGCGCCGATGGCGGCCTTTGCCCATGCGGCCAGCCATGGCGGCCGGGACAACGTGCTGTTCTTCGCGGACCCGAACGACACCTGGCTGAACGGTGACCGCCTGGTCGAGGAGATCGTGGAATGGGCGAGCGCCTACCGCCGCGAATGCGAGGCGGAGAACGTGATGACCCTGGGCCAGGGGATGGGCGGGTTCATGGCGCTGGCCATGCCGGCCTTCCTGGACGTGAAGGTGGCCCTGGCGCTGAGCCCGCTGTTCGCAATGCCCGCGCGGGCGATCCCCGAAGGGCAGAGCCTGGAAGACCTGCGCCTGCACAACCTGGGCGAAGTCCTGGGTGAGAAGACCGATTACTACCTGATCCACGGCGAAGCGCCGGGAGAGGCCGCCCACCTGGAAAGCTTCCCCCTGCAGCCGAACATCCGCCAGTTCATCCTGCCCACCAACGGCATGACCGTGCCCGAGATGCTGGATGACGCGGGACTGACGGGGGAGGTGCTGGAACGTGCCTTCCTCAACCAGGCGCGCAAGTTGCGCTGGGCGCTGAACCCCCTGGGGGTCTACCGCCGTGAAGACGCGCTGTCCGAAGAGGATGGCCAGACCGAAACCGCCGGAGAGCAGGGCTGATCACGCCCCGCCTTCCCCGCATGACCGCCATATCGGCCAAGGGAGAGCCTTACATGACCAAGATCGACGCGAATTGGGCCGCCGCCGAACAAGCCAAGCGCAAGTGGATGGAAGAGAACGGTCTCTTCCGCGAGGAGCATGAGCACTCCTCCTGCGGTGTGGGTCTTGTCGTTTCCATCGACGGGAAACCGTCGCGGAAGGTGGTCGAGGCAGGGATTACCGCGCTGAAGGCGATCTGGCACCGTGGTGCCGTGGACGCCGACGGAAAGACCGGCGACGGTGCGGGCATCCACGTGCAGATCCCCGTGCCCTTCTTCTACGACCAGATCAAGCGCACCGGCCATGAGCCCCGCAAGGATGAGCTGATGGCCGTGGGCCAGGTTTTCCTGCCGCGCACCGATTTCGGCGCCCAGGAAACCTGCCGGACGATCGTGGAAACCGAAGTCCTGAAGATGGGCTACTATATCTACGGCTGGCGCCACGTGCCGGTGGATATCGACTGCCTGGGTGAAAAGGCCAACGCGACCCGGCCGGAAATCGAGCAGATCCTGATTTCCAACATCAAGGGTGTCGACGAAGAGACCTTTGAGCGTGAGCTTTATGTCATCCGTCGCCGGATCGAGAAGGCCGCCGCCGCCGCCCATATCAACGGGCTCTACCTGGCCTCGCTGAGCTGCCGGTCGATCATCTACAAGGGCATGATGCTGGCCGAACAGGTCGCCGTCTTCTACCCGGACCTGCTGGACGAACGGTTCGAGTCGACCTTCGCCCTGTATCACCAGCGTTATTCCACCAACACCTTCCCGGAATGGTGGCTGGCGCAGCCCTTCCGCATGCTGGCCCACAACGGCGAGATCAACACGCTGAAGGGCAACGTCAACTGGATGAAGTCCCACGAGATCCGCATGGCATCTTCGGCCTTCGGGGACATGGCGGAAGACATCAAGCCGATCATCCCCGGCGGGTCCTCGGACTCCGCCGCGCTGGATGCCGTCTTCGAAGTGCTGGTGCGCGCGGGCCGGAACGCGCCCATGGCCAAGACCATGCTGGTGCCCGAATCCTGGTCCAAGCAGGCGGAAGAGCTGCCGGAAGCCTGGCGCGACATGTATTCCTACTGCAACTCCGTCATGGAGCCCTGGGACGGCCCCGCCGCCCTGGCGATGACCGATGGCCGCTGGGTCTGCGCCGGCACCGACCGGAACGGGCTGCGCCCGATGCGTTACGTCGTGACCGGCGACGGCCTGCTGATCGCGGGTTCCGAAGCGGGCATGGTGCCCACGAACGAAGCCACCGTCCGCGAAAAGGGCGCGCTTGGCCCGGGGCAGCTGCTGGCCGTCGATACCTTCGAGGGCAAGCTCTACCACGACGTGGAGATCAAGGATAAGCTCGCCGCCTCCCAGCCCTTCGGTGACTGGGTCGGCAAGATCGTGGAACTCGACGAAGCCCTGGGCATGGTCGAGGAAGCGCCGATCTTCACCGGGGCGGAGCTGCGCCAGCGCCAGATCGCGGCGGGCTACTCCGTCGAAGAACTGGAAAGCATGCTGTCGCCCATGGCCGAGGACGGCAAGGAGGCGCTTGCCTCCATGGGGGATGACACGCCCTCTGCCGTGCTCAGCAACAAGTACCGCCCGCTGAGCCACTTCTTCCGCCAGAACTTCAGCCAGGTGACCAACCCGCCGATCGACTCGCTTCGCGAATTCCGCGTGATGAGCCTGAAGACGCGCTTCGGCAACCTGAAGAACGTGCTGGATGAAAGCAGCGCCCAGACCGAGATCCTGGTCCTGGACACGCCCTTTGTCGCCAATGCCCAGTTCGCGGAGCTGAAGAACCACTTCAACGCCGAACTGGTCGAGATCGACTGCACCTTCCCGGCCACCGGCGAACGCGGTGCCCTGCGTGATGCGCTGAACCGTATCCGCCAGGAGGCCGAAGATGCCGTGCGCTCCGGTGGGGGCCACATCATCCTGACCGATCACCAGCAGGGCCCCGACAAGGTCGCCATGCCGATGATCCTGGCGACCTCTGCCGTGCACAGCTGGCTGACCCAGAAGGGCCTGCGCACCTTCTGCTCCATCGGCGTGCGGTCGGCGGAATGCATCGACCCGCATTACTTCGCGGTGCTGATCGCTTCCGGTGCGACCATCGTGAACCCCTACCTGGCCGAGGACAGCCTGGCGGATCGCATCGAACGCGGCCTGCTGGATGGCACCCTGACGGAGAACATGGCCCGCTACCGCGAAGCCGTGGACCAGGGCCTGCTGAAGATCATGGCCAAGATGGGCATCTCGGTCATCTCGTCCTATCGCGGCGGTCTGAACTTCGAGGCCGTGGGCCTGTCCCGCGCCGTCTGTGCCGAGTTCTTCCCCGGCATGCTGAGCCGTATTTCGGGCATCGGCATCTATGGTATCCAGAAGAAGGTGGAAGAAGTGCACCGCCTCGGCTGGAAGCACGGCCAGGACGTTCTGCCCATCGGTGGTTTCTACAAGTCCCGCAAGTCGGGTGAGACCCACGCCTGGGAAGCCCAGACCATGCACATGCTGCAGGCGGCCTGTGACCGGGCCTCCTACGAGATCTGGAAGCAGTACAGCGCCCGGATGCAGGCGAACCCGCCGATCCACCTGCGCGACCTGCTGGCGATCAAGCCCATGGGCAAGTCGATCCCGATCGAAGAGGTGGAGAGCATCACCTCGATCCGCAAGCGTTTCGTCACGCCCGGCATGTCCCTTGGCGCGCTGTCGCCCGAGGCGCACAAGCTTCTGAACGTCGCGATGAACCGCATCGGCGCCAAGTCCGACTCGGGCGAGGGCGGCGAAGATCCGGCACACTTCGTGCCGGAACCCAACGGCGACAACCCGTCGGCGAAGATCAAGCAGGTGGCCTCGGGTCGTTTCGGTGTCACCGCCGAATACCTGAACCAGTGCGAAGAGCTTGAAATCAAGGTGGCCCAGGGCGCCAAGCCCGGCGAGGGCGGCCAGCTGCCCGGCATGAAGGTGACCGACCTGATCGCCCGCCTGCGCCACTCGACCAAGGGTGTCACGCTGATCTCGCCGCCGCCGCACCACGACATCTACTCGATCGAGGATCTGGCCCAGCTCATCTATGACCTGAAGCAGATCAACCCGACCGTGAAGGTGACGGTGAAGCTGGTGTCCTCCTCGGGCGTCGGTACCATCGCGGCCGGTGTTGCCAAGGCGAAGGCCGATGTCATCCTGATCTCCGGCCACAACGGCGGCACGGGCGCATCGCCCGCGACCTCGATCAAGTTCGCGGGTCTGCCCTGGGAAATGGGCCTGACCGAGGCGCACCAGGTTCTGGCGATGAACAAGCTGCGGGATCGCGTGACCCTGCGGACCGACGGTGGCCTGCGCACCGGTCGCGACATCGTCATGGCCGCGATGATGGGGGCCGAGGAATACGGCATCGGCACCGCCGCCCTGATCGCCATGGGCTGCATCATGGTCCGCCAGTGCCAGTCGAACACCTGCCCGGTGGGCGTCTGCACCCAGGATCCGCGCCTGCGCGCGAAGTTCACCGGCTCGGCCGACAAGGTGGTCAACCTGATCACCTTCTACGCCCAGGAAGTCCGGGAGATCCTGGCGGAGATCGGTGCGAAGTCCCTGGACGAGGTCATCGGCCGTGCCGACCTGCTGCATCAGGTGAGCCGTGGCGCGGAACACCTCGACGATCTGGACCTCAACCCGCTGCTGATCACCGTCGATGGCGCCAAGGACATCGTCTATGACCGTCTGAAGCCCCGCAACGTGGTGCCCGACACGCTGGACGCCGAAATCGTCCGCGATGCCGCGCGCTTCCTGAAGGATGGCGAGAAGATGCAGCTGTCCTACGCGGTGCAGAACACGCACCGGACGGTGGGCACCCGGACGTCCAGCCACATCGTGCAGGCCTTCGGCATGCGCAACGCGCTGCAGCCCGATCACCTGACGGTCAAGCTGGAAGGCTCTGCCGGCCAGTCGCTGGGTGCCTTCGCGGCCCCGGGCCTGAAGATCGAGGTCGCGGGCGAGGCCAACGACTACGTCGGCAAGGGCCTGTCGGGCGGCACCGTGGTGGTGCGTCCCTCGATGCAGTCGCCGCTGGTGGCGTCGGAGAATACGATCATCGGCAACACCGTGCTTTACGGGGCGACCGATGGTTACCTCTTCGCTGCCGGGCGCGCGGGCGAACGATTCGCAGTGCGGAACTCCGGCGCGAAGGTGGTGATCGAGGGCTGCGGCTCCAACGGTTGCGAATACATGACCGGCGGCGTCGCGGTGATCCTGGGCTCCATCGGGGCCAACTTCGGCGCGGGCATGACCGGCGGCATGGCCTACCTCTACGATCCGGAAGGCGTGGCGGAGAAGCTGATGAACAAGGAGACCCTGGTGACCTGCCCGGTGACCGTGGATCACTGGGAAACCCAGCTGAAGGGACTCATCGAGCGTCACGCCGAGGAAACCGGTTCGCGCAAGGCCCGGGACATCCTGCAGCACTGGGAGCTGGAGAAGGGCAACTTCCTCCAGATCTGCCCGAAAGAGATGCTCCAGCACCTGGCGCACCCGCTTTCGAACGAGGAAGCTGCTGTTCCTGCTGAATAATTTCGGCGCAATATACTCCGAAGTTCAGAAGTCAAGAGGGTCCGCCACGGCGGGCCCTCTTTTTTTGGTCTGACAGCGGATTTCGGCTTTCAATAGCTAAAACTGAACTGTTCAGTACGGCTTCACGGAATTGTCGTGCAAAAAATTACATATTTAAATCAACGGGTTCCATGGGTTGTAACGTTCGTGAGGGCACTTTCTGCCCACTTTCACCATTTGCTGTGCAAATGTGCACTTCCAAAAACGGTTGGGCGGTCCTATCTCTTTCTCATGAAACGACGCCCCAGTCGGCGTCGACCACAGAACGAAGATCAGGAGATCTGAAATGAACACCTTCAAAGCACTGGGCCTTGCCGCCCTCGTCGCCGCTTCCGCAACCACCACCGCCTATGCACGTGGCACCGATACGGACGCAGCTTCCCAAACCCCGTACCTGTATTCCGAAACTTCGGGCAGCGTCCTGGGTTCCGACTTCACCACCGCACGTGGTGACAACGATGCCGCCAAGCAGACCCCGTTCGTTTACGGCGATGCAGACAACGGCGCCGCAGTGACCCGCAACGCCGTGTCCTTCACCCCGGATGCCACCGTCCTGAACGCCCAGCATCCCCGCGGCACCGACGCTGAAAGCGACGCCGCAGCGCAGACCCCCTACGTCTACGCAGAATGATCACGGGCCAGCTGACCCGACACTAGCCGGGACCCGCTGACGGGTCCCGGAGTTCCCCAGACAACCGTCCGACAGATCGGAGACCTATCATGAAATCCCTCAAAGCATTCGGCATTGCCGCCATCGTCGCAGCTTCCGCAACCACCGCAGCCTTCGCAGGCGACGCAGCAGAGCAGACCCCGTTCATCTACGGCGAAAGCGCCGGCGTGGTCCTGTCCTCCGACGCGACCGCCGCACGTGGTGACAACGATGCCGCTTCCCAGACGCCCTACATCTACGAAGATGCAGCCTCCGGCGCCGCAGTGACCCGCAACAACGTGTCCTACACCCCGGATGCCACCGTGCTGAAAGCCCTGCATCCCCGCGGCACCGACGCCGAAGGCGATGCCGCCGCTCAGACCCCCTACGTCTACGCCGAATAATCGGCCGTATGACCCAGGGCCTGACGACCCAATCCTAGACCGGGACCCAGTGACGGGTCCCGGCTTTCCCCAGACAACCGTCCGACAGATCGGAGACCTATCATGAAATCCCTCAAAGCATTCGGCATTGCCGCCATCGTCGCCGCTTCCGCAACCACCGCCGCTTTCGCCGGTGACGCAGCAGAGCAGACCCCGTTCCTGTACAACGAAACCTCGGCCACCCCGGTCGCGACCACCGTTGCAGGCTTCGACAAGGACTCCGCCGCGGCGCAGACCTTCTACATCTACGACACCGCTGACCACAGCTCCGTCGTGACCCGGTCCAACGCCAACTTCGGCGCTGCCTCCCACGCAATCACTGCCGACAAGGACGATGCCGCCGCGCAGACGCCCTTCATCTACCAGCAGTGACTGCACCATGACCCGGAGATCCTGTCCGAGCGGAAAGATACCACTCATCTTTACCGCATAGGACCGGATCGACGGGGTCCCGGCGTCCCCTCCGGCCGGGACAAGAGAGAGCCCTCCCCATGAACCGGGAAGGGCTCTTTTCTTTTGCGCAACAGGGCCGGGCCTGCGCCTGGCCTCAGACGTCCAGCTTGTCCTTTGCCGCGTCAGACTCGGCGTCGGATTCGGAGGCGGACTTGGGGGCAGACCTGGCCGCCGTATCGGGGCCGGGCGAATCGTCTTCGTCGTCGTCGCGCTCCACCTCGACCTTCACGTCGGTGGCAAGGGCGGCAATCACGCCGAGAATCGCCAGCCAGGGCGCGGCCAGGGCCACCGCCCCGCCGGCCAGGACGCCGATCGTCACCGGCATTTCCAGGCTGAAATCCTCATCCGCCGCTGTCAGGTGCAGCTTGCGCACGTTGCCTTCGCGGATGATTTCCCGAACTTTTTCGATCAGTTGCGAACCGGATATGCGGAATTCCTCGCGGGTGGTTCTGCGGTCTTCGGAGTCGTGGTCGGACATGGGATACTCCTTTCTCAAGCGGCCCTGACGAAGGGGCGGGCCGGTCTGGGCGCGTGCCGCGACTCGGCGGCTGGCACCCAGAAAACATGCGCCTGCGTAGGTTGCATGTCCTTGCGCAGGATCAAGCGGGGCATCGGGCCGCCCGGGCCAGCAATCGCTTGCGCGACCGGGGGCGCGCGGGGTAGCTCAGTCCCGTGGCAGCGAAATCGACGAAATCGACCAAGGCATCAGGCAGCAAGCGCAAGGCGCCCGCCAGGAAGAAGGGCGGCGCCCGCAAGGCTGCGCCGAAACGCCTTTGGGCGGTGCCGCTGCGCTGGCTGCGACGCTGGCTGTTGCGCGGGCTGGCGATCTTCGTCCTGCTGTTCGTCTGCACCATCGCCGCCAATTCGGTGCTGCGCCCCTGGGGCGGGCTCTACATGGCGCGGGAGCAGCTGCGCCTGGACGGGATCCAGCGCGACTGGGTCCCGATGGAGGAGATCGCCCCGGTCATGGCGCGCTCCGTCGTGGCCGCCGAAGATGCGAATTTCTGCCTGCACTGGGGGATCGACATGACCTCCGTCCGGGATGCGATCGCCGAGGGCGCGACGCGGGGCGGGTCCACCATCTCTCAACAAGTCGTGAAGAACGTCTACCTCTGGCACGGGCGCAGCTACGTCCGGAAGGCGCTGGAAGCGCTGATCACCCCGGTGGTCGAACTGTTCTGGAGCAAGAGGCGGATCCTCGAAGTCTACCTGAACGTGGCCGAATTCGACGAAGGCGTCTTTGGCATCGAAGCCGGCGCACAGCGCTACTTCGGCGTGTCTGCAAAGGATCTGAGCGCTGTTCAGGCGGCACGGATGGCCGCCGTCCTGCCGTCTCCGCAATCCTGGTCCGCCAGCAAGCCGTCGGATTACATCCTGCGGAGGTCGGCGCAAATCCGCGACGGCGCCGCAACGATCGAACGCGATGGACGCGCGGCCTGCTTCGAGGATTGAATCTTGCTCCGAAGGGCGGCAAGACATGTCAGGTTCGAGGAAGGTAGTCATGATTTCAGCCGAGCTTTACCACGTGCCCCTGTCCCCCTTCTGCCGCAAGGTGCGCCTGTCGCTGGCGGAGAAGAAGATCGAGGTCAGCCTGATCGAGGAGCGTTACTGGGAAAAGGACACGGATTTCCTGCGCCGCAACCCGGCGGGCAAGGTGCCTGTGCTGCGCCTGGACGGTCAGGCCATGGCCGAAAGCGCGGCGATCTGCGAATACCTCGAAGAGGTCTATCCCGATCCCTCCCTGATGCCGAAGGACCCGATGGCGCGCCACGAAGTGCGCCGCCTGGTCAGCTGGTTCGATGACAAGTTCCACCACGAGGTGACTTCGAAGCTGCTCTACGAGCGGGTGAACAAGAAGCTGACGGGGCAGGGATTTCCCAATTCGTCCAACGTGATGGCCGGGCTGCGGTCGATCAAGTTCCACCTCGACTACCTGGGCTGGCTGCTGGAACATCGCCGCTGGCTGGCCGGGGACCGGATGACCCTGGCCGATTTCGCGGCCGCGGCGCATCTGTCCTGCCTCGACTACATCTCGGACGTGGACTGGGACAGGAACCGGCAGGTGAAGGACTGGTACGCCAAGATCAAGTCGCGCCCCGCCTTCCGGTCGATCCTGATGGACCAGGTGCCGGGCTTCCCGCCGCCGGCGCATTACGCCGACCTGGATTTCTGATCCCGCCCGGGCGCTGAGGCGCCCCGAGGTACAGCGGGGAGCGGTGGGGAACGGCGGAATTCCGACCGGCTTTCAGGCATTTGGACGCCGGGCCCCTCACCATCTGTCACATGGGCGTGCTGCGCCTTTCGTGGGCGTTGCCGTCCCCCGGGGGGCGGTATAGCTCTGGGTGAGTTTCCCTGGTCCAGAGGTGTCCGGTGTTCCGATCCTTCTTCCCTTCGCCGAAACCCTTCTTCCTCTCCGCCGTGGTCTGGCTGGCCGTGGTCATCGCCGCCTGGTACGGCGGCCTGGGATCGCTGGACGAGGCGTTCGGCTGGGCCGATCCCGAGGCAGAGCAGATCATCGGCGTGCAGGTCTTCGTCTCTCCGCCGTTCCTGTGGTTCTACGGCTATTTCCTGGTGGCGACGCTGCTGTTCTTCGCCGCCTGGGCGTTGATCCGGCCGCATCCCTGGCAGCGCTGGTCGGTGCTGGGCACGGCGCTGATCATCTTCAACACCTATATCGACGTGCAGGTCAGCGTGGCGATCAACGCCTGGTACGGACCTTACTACGACATGATCCAGCAGGCCCTGACAGAGGCCGGATCAGTGCCGGCGTCAGAGCTGTATCATGGTATCCTGCAGTTCCTCGGCATCGCCTTCTTTGCCGTCACCCTGTCGGTGCTGAACTACTTCTTCATCAGTCACTATGTCTTCCGCTGGCGTACGGCGATGACCGATTACTTCATGTCCCACTGGCCGCACCTGCGCCATATCGAGGGCGCTTCGCAGCGGATCCAGGAAGATACCATGCGCTTTGCCGGCACGATGGAGGGGCTGGGCGTACGGCTGGTCAGCGCGGTGATGACCCTGATCGCCTTCCTGCCGGTGCTCTTCACCTTCTCGGCCACCATCACGACGCTGCCGATCGTGGGGGAAATCCCCCATGCGCTTGTCTGGGCCGCGCTGGCCTGGTCTGTCTTCGGCACCGGGCTGCTGGCCCTGGTGGGGATCAAGCTGCCGGGGCTGGAATTCCGCAACCAGAAGGTCGAAGCCGCCTTCCGCAAGGAGCTGGTCTACGGCGAGGATGATCCCGAACGCGCGGCGCCGCCGTCGATGGCGGAGCTGTTCGGGAACGTGCGGCGCAGCTACTTCCGGCTCTACTTCCACTACATCTACTTCAACGTCGCGCGGGTCTTCTACCTGCAGGCCGACAACGTCTACGGCACGGTGATCCTGATCCCGTCGATCGTGGCGGGCAAGGTGACGCTGGGCCTGATGAACCAGGTCCTGAACGTCTTTGACCAGGTGCGCGGGTCGTTCCAGTACCTCGTCACCTCCTGGTCGACGATCGTGGAGCTTCTGTCGATCTACAAACGTCTGCGCGGCTTCGAGCGGGAGATCCCGGAAGGCGCCGCCGTGGCCGAAGGGCCGGTGGACGGGCGGGGCGCGTAAGGCGCCCCTCTGCCGGGCCGCCTCTGGCTGGCCGCCATCACGCGCGGCGCCGGGCTCAAAAAGTCCGTCCGGGCGGCTCGCCGGGGGGCGGGTTTTCTGGCATTGAGGCCGGATGAGCGACGTCACGGACCTGTCGGAAAAGCTGCGCGCGCAGGCGCTGGCGGAGGGATTCTCCGCCGTGCGGTTCTGTGCGCCCGATGCGGTGCCCGAGGTGGCGGACCGGCTTGCGGAATTCCTGGAGGCGGGGCGGCACGGGCAGATGGCCTGGCTGGCCGAGCGCAGCCACTGGCGCGGCGATCCCCGCGCGCTCTGGCCCGAGGCCCGCACGGTGATCATGCTGGCGGAGAACTACGGGCCGGAGCATGACCCGCTGGAGGTGCTGGCCCATCCCGACCTGGGTGCGATCACCGTCTATGCCCAGAATCGCGATTACCACGACGTGGTGAAGAAGCGGCTGAAGAGGCTGGCGCGCTGGCTGATCGCCGAGGCCGGGCCGCAGGAAGGTGGGGCAGAGGCGCAGGTGAAGGTCTTCGTCGACACGGCGCCGGTGCCGGAAAAGGCCCTGGGCCAGGCGGCGGGGCTGGGCTGGCAGGGCAAGCATACCAACCTGGTCAGCCGAGAGCTGGGCAGCTGGTTCTTCCTCGGCGCGATCTTCACCACGCTGGACCTGCCCCCCGATGCGGCGGAGGTCGATCACTGCGGCAACTGCCGGCGCTGCCTGAACGCCTGTCCGACAGATGCCTTCCCCGCGCCCTACAAGCTGGACGCGCGGCGCTGCATTTCCTACCTGACCATCGAATATTCCGGCCCCGTGCCGGAGGAGTTGCGCCCTGCGCTCGGCAACCGGATCTACGGCTGCGACGACTGCCTGGCGGTCTGTCCCTGGAACAAGTTCGCCGAACGCGCGGCCGAGGTGAAGTATCACGCCCGCGACGACCTGCAGGCGCCCGCCCTGGCGGAGCTTGCGGCGCTGGATGACGCGGCCTTCCGGGCACGGTTTTCCGGCAGTCCGATCAAGCGGATCGGGCGCAACCGCTTCGTGCGCAACGTGCTCTACGCCATCGGAAATTCGGGCGTTCCGGCCCTGGCCGCCCCTGCGCGTGCCCTGCTGGAGGATCCCGATCCGGTGGTGGCGGAGGCTGCCGGATGGGCCCTGTCACGGCTGGCGCAGGCGGGGCCGCGGTAGGCGACATGTAACGGCGCCCGGAACGAGGTCCGGGCGCCTGCTCTGCTGTCGTCACACACACACGTTTCACTCTTACCTGGGCCGGGTCAGACCCGGTCGTCCACGATCAGCCAGAGCGTTCCGTCGGTCTTGCGGTAGAAGCCCACCACGTCATAGGGGGTCCAGCCCTGGGTCCCCAGCCAGCGGCGCAGGGGCTGATTGGCCAGGACGCGGTTGCGCAGGCGGGACACCCAGTTGGGCGATTGTTCCAGCTTGGCGTCGATCCATTCGGACGTCGCCTCGCCCCGGCGTTCAAGCTGGGTCACCGTGACCAGTCCAAAGGCAGAGGGTGGCAGGGTGGCGATGTTCACCCCCGACATGGAGGCAAAGGCGAACCCTTCGTCCGTGCCGGTGGTGCCGCTGGTGGTCGTCGTGGTGGTCGTGCCGCCGTCTGCAACGGTATCGCCGTCACTGCCGCCGGATCCGTCCGACCCGTCGCCGACGCCAAGGTCGGCGCCGATGTCGGCCAGGGTCTCTCCGCCCAGGCCAAGATCCACGTCGGCGCCGATGCCGCCGTCGCTGCCACCGACATTCACGTCCGCATCGGCCAGAAGGCCCTCGTCTCCGCCAAGGCCGGCGTCGACATCCGCGCCGATACCGCCTTCGCTGCCGCCGACGTTCACATCGGCATCGGCCACCAGGCCTTCGCTGCCGCCAACGCCCGCATCGACATCCGCGTCGATGCCCTGACCGCCACCGATGCCGACATCGGCGTTGGCCGTGACACCGTCGTCGCCGCCGATGCCAAGGTCGACGCCGACGTTCACGCCGTCGCCATCCGTCGGATCAAGATCCAGGTCCACGCCCAGTTGCGCCTGGGCCAGCGCGGGGCACATGAGGGCCATCGCGGCCGCGAGAATCGTCGTTTTTCCGGTAATCAGGGTAGTCATGAGCTTCCTCCTCTTGTTGCTCAGGACAACGGGCTGAAATGCTGCCCGCCTGTGGATAAGCAACGAACGGAAGCGAATTTTGTTGCATCTATAGGCAGTCATGCCCATGAATTAACTCTCCTCCAGATTGATGCCTCTGGCATGGATTGGCTGCAAGCTGCGGGAATCCCGTACGGAATCCATCCGCAACCGTCCTGAATTCGCTTTTGGTAAAAATAGCCTTACGTCGCGGGAATTGCGCGGCCGGTCGGCCGGATCGCGCAAAGGTGCAGGCGCGGCCCCCCTTTCAATTCCCGCCCCGATTGCCCACATTATGCGGCAGCAAAGGAGGTTCGGATGCCCGACTATCGCAAGACCGAAGAGGCCATCGCCCGCCTGACCCCGGAACAGTATCGCGTGACCCAGCAAAGCGGGACGGAACGTCCGTTCACAGGCGACCTGCTGGAAAACAAGAAGAGCGGGATCTACGTGGATGTCGTCTCTGGCGAGCCGCTGTTCGCCAGCGCCGCCAAGTATGAAAGCGGCTGCGGCTGGCCCAGTTTCGTGAAACCCATCGAGGAAGAGAACATCGTCAACCTGCGCGACGTGTCGCACGGGATGGTGCGGGTCGAAGTGCGGTCGAAGCACGGCGACAGCCACCTTGGCCATGTCTTCCCCGACGGCCCGCCCGACCGGGGCGGGCTGCGCTATTGCATCAACTCGGCCTCGCTGCGGTTCGTCCCGAAGGAGGACATGGCCGCCGCAGGCTATGGCGACTACATCGACCAGGTGGAGGATCTCTGATGACCGAAGAACGCGCAGTGCTGGCCGGTGGCTGTTTCTGGGGCATGCAGGACCTGATCCGCAGGCTGCCCGGGGTGACACGCACCCGAGTCGGCTATACCGGCGGGGACGTGGCCCATGCCACCTACCGCAACCACGGCACCCATGCGGAGGGGATCGAGATCTTCTTCGATCCCGCCGTGACCAGCTATCGCCGGATCCTGGAATTCTTCTTCCAGATTCATGACCCGACCACGCCGAACCGGCAGGGCAATGACCTGGGCATGTCCTACCGGTCTGCCATCTATTACGTCGACGACCTGCAGAAAGCCGTGGCGGAAGAGACGATCGCGGATGTGAACGCCTCCGGCCTCTGGCCCGGCAAGGTCGTGACCGAGGTCGAACCCGTGGGTGATTTCTGGGAGGCCGAGCCGGAGCATCAGGATTACCTGGAGCGGATCCCCAACGGCTACACCTGCCACTTCCCCCGCCCCGACTGGGTCCTGCCCAAGCGCACGGCGGCGGAGTAACGGATCAAAGGCCGGTCTGCGGCCCGGCCAGGGCGAAGGCCAGCATCAGGATCAGGATCGCGGCCAGCCAGCTTGCCGCGATCCGCAGCGCGATCCCCGGCGCCTGTCCGGGGAGCTTCAGCACCAGAGTTCCCGCCAGTGCGGGCAGCAGCACCAGCGCTGCCGCCGTCAGCAGGCTGCCCGCCAGCATCGCCAGGGGCGGCAGCATCGTCAGCCCGTGGTAGCTGCTGGCCAGCGCCAGGGCGGGCAGGGCAAAGGCCAGCGCCGCAGTGATCGGCGCGGGCAGGGGCAGACCGCGCAGGGCGATGAAGGCAGCGGCGAAGGCCCCCGCGCCAAGGGCGTAGAGCGATACCATTTCATCCGCCAGGGGCGAGGCCAGCAGCCCCGCCGCCAGCCCGATCAGCGCCCAGGGCCAGGGGAAGGCGCCGCGCCGGAGCTGTCCCGACAGCGCCAGGCCAAGGGCGAGCAGGGGCAGCAGCGCCTCGACGAATTCCACCACCAGCCGCACCCCCAGCCAGGCATCGGCGGCCATGTCCTCATGCACCAGGGCGACATGGGCCGTGGCCAGCCCGGGCAGAAGGCTCAGGCCCGCGCAAAGCGGCAGAAGCAGGGCAGGGCGCGCGGGCAGGGTCACGGGATCAGGCAACACCCATCAGGAAGGCGCCGCCGATCCCGGCGATGACCAGCCCGGCGGCACGCACCGCCAGCCGCCCGGCTTTCGATCCGGTCAGCAGGCCAAGCGCGATGCCCGCCAGGTGCAGCAGACCGGTGCCCAGCACGAAGCCGAGCGCATAGGCAAAGGGATTGGCGGCCTCGGGCAGTTCGGTGCCATGGGCATGGCCGTGGAAGATGGCGAAGGTGCCGACGATGACGGCGGCAACCCAGAGCGGCGCGCGCACGGCCAGCGCCACGGCAAGGCCCAGCACGACGCCTGAAAGGGCGATGCCGGTTTCCACCCCGGGCAGCGGCAGGCCCATCACGCCGGCCGCGGCGCCAAGCGCCATGACCAGCGGGAAGACCACCGGCAGGATCCAGATCGCCGGACGGCCCAGAAAGGCGCCCCAAAGCCCGACCGCCACCATGGCGATCACGTGGTCCCAGCCAAGGATCGGGTGGCTGAAGCCGCTGACGAAGCCGCCGGGGTGGCCAGTGCCGGTATGGGCCTCCGCCGCGGCGGCCAGAAGGGCCAGAGGCAGGGCCAGCAAGGCCGGGCGCAGCAGGCGGGAAAGAGCGGGACGGAGCATGGCGGTTCCTTTCGGTCTGGGGCCCGGTCAGGGGCGCGAAGGGGCGGGCTGGCTCGCGTCGGGCGGCAGGCCCCGCTGGCGGTGCTCCGGCGTGGGCGCAGACTGCCGCCGCCGGGGGCGGAGGTCAATGCCACCCAGCGGCCCGCCGGCGCGCCCTGCTGGTTGCGACCGGCGGCGGGGGCACCGATCCTGCAATCACGCCCGCGCGATTGACGCGCCTGCGCCCCCGGGACAGAAGGGGTGGCGCGTGGCGAAAGGATCCGGCGATGCAGCCGCTCAGGGGCATTCTCTTAAAGATCATCGCGGTGATCTGCTTCATCACCATGACCTCCCTCATCAAGGTCAGCGCGGGCCATGTCCCCGCGGGCGAGGCGGTCTTCTTCCGCTCCTTCTTCGCCCTGCCGGTGATCTTCGCCTGGCTGGCGATGCGCGGCGACCTCGCGACGGGTTGGCGGGTGAAATCGCCCATGGCGCATGTCTTGCGCGGGGTGATCGGCACCACGGCCATGGGCTGCGGCTTTGCCGGGCTGGCCTTCCTGCCCCTGCCGGAGGTGACGGCCTTGCAATATGCCACGCCTCTGCTGGTGGTGATCTTCGCCGCGATGTTCCTGAACGAGAAGGTCGGCGTCTACCGCCTGGGCGCGGTGGCCATGGGGATGCTCGGCGTGGTGATCGTGCTGGCGCCGCGCGTCACCACCCTCAGCGGCGGCCCGGTGGAGATGGGCCAGGCCCTGGGGGCGATCATCGTGATCTTCGGCGCCACCTGCGCCGCGCTGGCCCAGGTCCAGATCCGCAACATGGTCCGGACGGAGCAGACCTCCGCCATCGTCTTCTGGTTCTCCGTCACCTCCACCGTCATGGGGCTGGCAACGCTGCCCTTCGGCTGGGAACTGCCCGGCGCGGCCGAGGCGGCGATGCTGATCCTGGCGGGCGTTCTGGGCGGGCTCGGCCAGATCTTCCTGACGTCGAGCTACCGTTTCGCCGATGCCTCGGTCGTGGCGCCCTTCGACTATGCCTCGATGCTCTTCGCGCTTGGCATCGGCTACTTCGTCTTCGACGAGGTGCCGACGGCGCAGATGCTGCTGGGCGCGGTGATCATCATCGCCGCCGGGGTCTTCATCATCCTGCGCGAACACCACCTGGGCCTGCAGCGCGAAAAGGCCCGGGCGGCCAAGACGCCCGAAGCCTGACCCGCGAAAGCCGGGACCCCGGAGGCCTCGTTACAGGTTGAAGACCTGCGCCTGCCAGTATTCCGCGGCCAGGATCGCGCGGCGGAAGCGCCCCAGCGGGAAGCGCATCGGCGGGGTGGCAAAGGCCCTGGGCAGGATATCAGACGGGGTTTCACCCCGCGACAGCTCTGCCATGCGGGCGCCGAGGTAGCTGCCCATGGCCACGCCGTTGCCGTGGTAGCCGAAGGCGGCGAAGGCGCCGGGCAGGCCGGGGATCGCGCCGCAGAAGGGCGTGAGCGAGGCGGTCAGGCAGACCATGCCGGACCAGCTCCACGGCGTTTCCACCTCTCTCCAGGCCGGGAAGGCGCGGTCGAAATCGGCGCGCACCTTGGCCGCGATCTTCTGCTCCGTCACCGGATCGGACAGCAGGCCGCCGCGCTGGCCAAAGACCATCCGCCCGTCGGGGGTCAGGTGGAAGTAATGCAGCAGGCGCCGGTCCTCGTAGGCCATCTGCCGCGACCAGTAGCCCTGGGCGCGCAACTCCTCCTCCGTCAGGGGGCGGGTGGCGATGACCGAACTTTGCGCGGGCAGGGTCCGGCCCTTCAGCCATGGCACGAGGTTCTCTGCCGTGTAGCCGTTGGTGGCAAACAGCACGCGATCGGCCTCGATCACCGCCTCCGGCGTGGTGACGGTCAGCGTGGTGCCGGTCTGCTCGACCGAAAGCGCGGGGCTTTCGCCATGCACCCGGGCGCCGGCGGCCAGGGCTGCCTGCAGCAGGCCCTGCGCGTATTTCCGGGGATGCAGGGCAAAGCCCAGCGGGTTGTGCATGCCGCCAAACCAGGTGGGGCCATCCAGGCCCTCGTCCACCAGGTCGGACTTTTCCAGGACCCGCATCTCGACGCCGTAGTCGCCGGAATATTCCTCTGCCTTCTCGGCCATCTTGGCCTGGGCGGCGGGGGAATGGGCCAGGATCGTCTCGCCCGTGGAATGGCGGTCCACGTCCAGGCCGAGGTCGGTGATCACCCGGTCGACATGGCGGATCGCGGCGGCTTCGGCGCGGCGGACCTCTCCGGCGCCATCGGGGCCGAACCGCCCCAGCTGCCGGTCGGTCGCGCGGGAGGAGCCGAGGCAGCAGAAGCCGCCGTTCCGCCCCGAGGCGCCGAAGGCCGGGAAGCTCGCCTCGATCAGCATCACCTCCTCGCCCGCGCGGGCAAGCGACAGGGCCGCGTTCAGCCCGGTGAAACCGCCGCCGATGACCAGCACGGGCACACGCTGGCGCCCCGTGGCAGGCGGGCAGGCAAGGGCGGTTTCCGGCACGTCCTCGGCCCAGTAGCAGGCTTCGATCGGGGCGCGGGAATAGGTGTAGTCCGGATAGATCCGGTTCAGGGTCTTGGTCGTCATCTGGGGGTCTTTACGCTTCGGCGCGGGCGGCGTCACGCTCCTCCTGCTGCTGCCGCACCGCGGCACGCTTTGTCATGAGGGAGAAGATGATCACGCCCATGGCCACGATGCCGATCATGATGGTCGACAGCGCGTTGATCTCTGGCGAGACGCCCAGCCGCACGGCCGAGAAGATCTTCATCGGCAGGGTGGTGGAGGACGGCCCGGCGGTGAAGGAGGCGATCACCAGGTCATCGAGCGACAGGGTGAAGGCCAGCAGCCAGCCGGAGATCACCGCAGGCGCCACGATGGGTAGGGTGACCAGCCGGAAGCTCTGCCAGGGGGTGCAGCCGAGGTCGAGCGCGGCCTCTTCCAGCGACTGGTCAAAGGAGGCCAGCCGGGAGGAAACCACGACGGAGACATAGCACATGGAGAAGGTCGTATGGGCCAGCACGATGGTTGTCGCGCCCCGGTCCAGACCGATGCCGATGAAGAGCAGCAGCAGCGCGAGGCCGGTGATCACGTCGGGCATCACCAGCGGCGCGTAGATCATGCCGGAGAAGAGCGTGCGCCCCATGAAACGCCCGGTCCGTACAAGGATCCAGGCCGCCATGGTGCCCAGAACCGTCGCCAGGGTCGAAGAGATCACGCCGACCTTCAGCGTCACCAGCGCCGCATCCAGGAAGGCCTCGTTGTGCAGCAGCTCGCCGTACCACCGGGTGGAGAATCCGGCCCAGACCGTGACCAGCTTCGACGCGTTGAAGCTGTAGATCACCAGGATCAGCATCGGCAGGTAGAGGAAGGCCAGGCCGAAGGTCAGGGAGACCAGGTTGAAACCGCTCATCCGTCTCATTTGCCGGCCTCCCGTTCACGCTGGCGTTGCTCGTTGCGCTGGAACAGCACGATGGGGATGATCAGGATCAGCAGCAGCACCACAGCCACGGCCGAGGCGACGGGCCAGTCGCGGTTGTTGAAGAACTCCTCCCACAGCACCTTGCCGATCATCAGCGTGCCCGACCCGCCCAGAAGCGAGGGGATGACGAATTCGCCGAGCGCGGGAATGAAGACCAGGAAGCAGCCGGCGATGATGCCGGGCTTCGACAGCGGGATCGTCACCAGCCAGAAGGCCGAACGGCGCGAACAGCCCAGGTCCTCCGCCGCTTCCAGCAGGGACACGTCCAGCTTTTCGAGGTTGGCGTAGATCGGCAGGATCATGAAGGGCAGGTAGGTGTAGACGATGCCGATGTAGACCGCGATTTCCGTGTTCATGATCACCAGCGGCTCCTGGATGATCCCGGTCCAGAGCAGGAAGCTGTTCAGCAGCCCGTTCTGGCTGAGGATCCCCATCCAGGAATAGACCCGGATCAGGAAGCTGGTCCAGAAGGGCAGGATCACCAGCATCATCAGCGTCGGGCGCCATTCGGGCCGGGCGGAGGCCATGGCATAGGCCACCGGATAGCCGATCAGCAGCGTCAGCACGGTGGAGATCAGCGCGATCTTCAGCGAGGACAGGTAGGCCTTCCAGTAAAGGTCATCGGAGGTCAGGAAGACGAAGTTCTCGAAATCCAGTTCCTGGAAGAACTCCCGGATCGCCGCCCATCCGCCGGAAAGGTCCAGCTGCGGGAAATAGGGCGGCCGGGCCAGCGCCACGTCCGAGAGGGAGATCTTCACCACGATCAGGAAGGGCACCAGGAAGAGTGCCAGCAGCCACAGGTAGGGGACGAGGATCAGGATCAGGCGGCGCATGGAAAGCCTCCGTCGATGATTGCGGCCCGAAGCTGCGGCAGGCGACCCGGCGTGCCGGATCCGCGTTGCGAATGAGTATTTGTGGCCGTCGAATGGAAGCAGGTCCGTCCTGCCCTATTCGATGGCTGGAAATACTCCCGCCGGAGGCATCCGACAGGGGCTGTGGGCGCTATGGCCGGGCTGGGGCGCACCGGCATCCTCAGCGCTCCAGCACCACGGCGGCGGTGTCGGACCAGCTGAGCCAGACCTTGTCTTCCCAGGTGAAATTGCGCCGCGAAATCCGCCGCGTATTGGTCGACTGGGCCTTGATCATGTGCCCGGTGGGCAGCTTCACGTGGTAGGTGGAGATATTGCCGAGGTAGCCGATGTCGATGATCTCGCCATGGACCTTGTTGGTGGTCTCCGGCTCCTCGGCGGAAATGGTGATCTTCTCCGGCCGGATGGCCAGGTAGCAGGTCTGGTCCTTCTGCAGCATCAGCGAGGAGGTCGCGACCAGCGGCGAGGCGCCCTCGGCCCAGGTCACCAGCACCTTGTCGCCGGACTGGCTGGCCGCGCCTTCGATGATGTTCACGTCGCCGATGAAGTCGGCCACGTAGACGGAATTGGGGTATTCGTAGATCCGGTCCGGGGTGGAGACCTGCACCAGCTGGCCTTCATCCATCACCGCCACGCGGGAGGCGACGGTCATCGCCTCTTCCTGGTCGTGGGTGACGATCACGAAGGTCGTGCCGGTCTTCTCCTGGATGTCCATCAGCTCGAACTGGGTTTCCTCGCGCAGCTTCTTGTCCAGCGCGCCCAGGGGTTCGTCCAGCAGCAGCAGCTTGGGCGCCTTGGCCAGGCTGCGCGCCAGCGCGACCCGCTGACGTTGCCCGCCGGACAGCTGGTGCGGCTTGCGCTTGGCGAATTTTTCCAGCCGGGTCAGGCGCATCATGTCGGCGACCCGGGTCTCTATCTCGCCCTTGTCGCGGCCTTCGCGTTTCAGGCCGAAGGCGATGTTTTCCCAGATCGACAGATGCGGGAAGAGCGCGTAGCTCTGGAACATCATGTTCACGGGGCGCTTGTTCGGCGGCACCTGGGCGATGTCTTCGCCACCCAGCATGATCTTGCCCGCGGTCGGCGTTTCGAACCCTGCCAGCATGCGCATCAGCGTGGTCTTGCCGCAGCCGGACGGGCCCAGCAGGGCAAAGAATTCCCGGGCGTAGATATCCAGGTCGATCGACTGGATCGCGGTGAATTCACCGAATTTCTTGGTGACGTTCTGGAAGCGGATCAGCGGCTTCTCTTCGGGATCTTCCCAGGGGGCAAAGACGGTCTGAGGCATGCGCGGGCCGGACTCCTGCGGGTATTCCAGAGCTTGGACGGACTTCAAAAGGATCCGCGCCGCAGGGGGCTGCGGCGCGGAATGTCGTCAGGTCGGGATCAGGTGCCCGATTTGACCTTGGTCCACAGGCGGGTCAGCGAACGCTGCTCCTTCGGCCCGAAGGGCGTCACGGTGTAGAGGTTCTCCAGCGTCGCCTCGTCCGGGTAGATGGCCGGATCGCCGATCACGTCCTCGTTCAGGAATTCCTGAGAGGCCTTGTTGCCGTTGGCGTAGTAGACGTAGTTGGACGCCGCCGCCATGTTCTCCGGATCCATGATGAAGTTCAGGAACTTGTGGGCCGCGTCGGGGTTCGGGGCGTCGACCGGGATCGCCATCATGTCGAACCACATCAGCGCGCCTTCCTTGGGAATGTAGTATTCCACGTTGACGCCGTTGTCGGCCTCTGCGGCACGGTCGCGGGCGATCAGCACGTCACCGGACCAGCCGAAGGCGACGCAGATGTCCCCGTTGGCCAGCGCGTTGATGTATTCGGAGCTGTTGAACTTCGCGATGTAGGGCTGAACCGCGGTCAGCACTTCCTCGGCCTTGGCCAGCGCTTCGTCGGACTTGTCGTCGGGGTTGTCCCAGCCGGCATAGGTCAGGGCCGCCGGCACCGTCTCGGTCGGCGCGTCCAGCATGTAGATCCCGCAGGAGGCCAGCTTCTCGGCATTGGCCGGATCGAAGATCAGCGACAGGGAGCTCATGTCGGCGTCTTCGCCCAGGACTTCCTTCACCTTGTCGACGTTCACGCCGATGCCGGTGGTGCCCCACATGTAGTTGATCGAATATTCGTGGCCCGGGTCGTAGACATCGGTCCGCTCTTCGATGACGTCCCACATGTTTTCCAGGTTCGGCAGCTTGGACTTGTCCAGCTTCTGGAAGGCGCCGGCCATGATCTGGCGCTGCAGGAAGGTGCCGGTGGGCACCACGACGTCGTAGCCGGACCCACCGGCCAGCATCTTCGTTTCCAGCAGTTCGTTGCTGTCGAAGACGTCGTAGACCAGGTCGATGCCGGTTTCTTCCTCGAACTTCGTCAGAAGCTCCTCGTCGATGTAGTCCGACCAGTTGTAGACGTGGACCTCTTCCGCCTGGGCCATGGCGGCGCCAAGGGCGAGGGTCGCGGCCGTCAGGCCAAGGATGGATGTCTTCATGAATGCACTCCCATTGATTTGCCGGGGTCTTCCGCCCACTTGGTCCCTGATTTGATCAAATGGTCGGGGCCATGGCAACATGTAGATGTTTTCATGGGTGCTGAACCCGTGCAAGATGGCGCTGCAGCAAGGGGCTGCGAAGCGAGGTGATGAATTTGCAGGCAGCGGAAGCTGACAAAGGCCAGACCGGGGCAGGGAACGGGCCAGAGAACGGGGCAGAGAAGCGCGGCGCCGGCCTTCCGGCCCATGAGGTCGTCTATCGCGCCTTGCGTGCAAGGGTTCTCTACGGTCAGTTCGAACCGGGGCAGGCGGTGACGATCCAGGGCCTCGTGGCAGAGCTGGACGCCGGCATGACCCCGGTGAGGGAGGCGCTGCGCCGGCTGATGGCCGAAGGCGCGCTGGAATTTCAGGGCAACCGGCGGATTTCTGTCCCGGTTCTGGGCGCGGCAGAGATCAATCAGCTGCTCATCGCCCGCCGCGCGCTGGAGCCGGAGCTTGCCCGGCTGGCCTGCGCGCGGGTCACCGCAGGCGATATCGCGGCGCTGGAACAGATCGACACGGCCCTGGACGAGGCGATCCGGCGCGGCCATGTGCATGATTACCTGGTCGAGAACCATCGCTTCCATGCCCGGCTGAACGATTGCGCCAATGCGCCGATCCTTTCGGGGCTGGTCGAAGGGCTCTGGCTGCGTTTCGGTCCCTCCCTGCGGGTGGTCTGCGGGGCCTTCGGCACCCGCAACCTGCCGGACATGCACAAGGATCTCATAAACGCCCTGAAAATGAGCGATGCAGAGGCCGCCGCCCGTGCCATGCAGGGTGATCTGGAGCAGGGAATGGAGATGATCTTGCGCGCCCTCTGACCCGGGGCCGACTCGATTGACAGCGCGATATTTGATCATATTCTTGAGCCAAGCGCCCCGATCGGGCGACAAGCCAAGGATTTCGCCATGACCAAGATCACCAATCATCTGCCCACGGCAGAGCTGCAGGCGCTGGACGCCGCGCACCACGTGCACCCCTTCACCACCCAGACCGAGCTGGCCGAACGCGGTGCCCGGGTGATCACCCGGGCGAATGGCTGCTGGCTGACCGACAGCGAAGGCAACCAGATCCTCGACGGGATGGCGGGCCTTTGGTGCGTCAACATCGGCTATGGCCGGGACGAGCTGGCAGAGGCGGCCTTCGCCCAGATGAAGGAACTGCCCTATTACAACACCTTCTTCATGACGACCCACACGCCGGTCATCGCCCTGTCGCAGAAGCTGGCGGAACTGGCGCCCGAGGGTCTGAACCAGGTGATGTACTCCTCCTCCGGGTCCGAGGCGAATGATACCAACATCCGCCTGGTGCGCACCTACTGGGCCGAGAAGGGCAAGCCCTCGAAGCAGACCATCATCTCGCGCTGGAATGCCTATCATGGCTCCTCCGTCGGCTCTGCCTCCCTTGGCGGGATGAAGGGGATGCACGCCCAGGGCGGTCTGCCGATCCCCGGCATGCACTACATCGACCAGCCCGACTGGTGGTCCGAAGGCGGCGACATGACGCCAGAGGATTTCGGCCTGGAACGCGCGCAGCAGCTGGAAAAGGCCATCCTGGAGCTGGGCGAAGACAACGTCGCCGCCTTCATCGCCGAACCCATCCAGGGCGCCGGCGGTGTCATCGTGCCGCCCTCGACCTACTGGCCCGAGATCCAGCGCATCTGCGACAAGTACGAGATCCTGCTGATCGCGGATGAGGTGATCTGCGGCTTCGGGCGCACCGGCAACTGGTTCGGCACCCAGACCGTCGGCATCCGCCCCGACATCATGACCATCGCCAAGGGCCTGTCCTCGGGCTACCAGCCCATCGGCGGGTCGATCCTGTCGGACGAAGTGGCGGCCGTGATCGGCGCGACCGAGTTCAACCACGGTTACACCTACTCCGGTCACCCGGTGGCCTGTGCAGTGGCGCTGGAAAACCTGCGCCTGCTGGAAGAGGAAGGCGTGGTCGCGAACTTCGCTTCCGATACCGCGCCCTACCTGAAGGAAAAGTTCGAAAGCCTGGTCGAACATCCCATGGTGGGCGAGGCGAAGATCGTCGGCGGCATGGGCTCTCTTGCGCTGACCCCGGACAAGGCGACGCGCGCGAAATTCGCGGCCCCCGCGGGCACTGTCGGCTACGCCGTGCGCGAACGCTGCTTTGCCAACAACCTGGTGATGCGCCACGTCGGCGACCGCATGATCATCTCCCCGCCGCTGGTGATCACGAAGGCAGAGATCGACACCCTGATCGAACGCGCCTGGAAGAGCCTCGACGAAGGCATGGCCAACGTGAAGGCAGACGGCCTGTTCGTCGCCGGGTGATTGGCTAGGCGCCTGTCGAGGAAGACCGGGGCCGGGAAAGCTGGGTCCGGAATGCCGGGCCTCGAAAACTCGGCCCGCAAGAACTGGTGAGGTAAGCTGGGTCCGCAAAGGCCCTTTCCTCAAAGATCCGGGCGCCCGATCTCAATCGGGCGCCCGAACTTGTTTTCACCCAACCTGCCCCGAGGCGGAACGCACCATCTGACGACGCTCTGGCGCGCGCAGGGATGCGGGCCGGGGTGGGGCGGCTTCGGATGAAAGGGAACTGGCGGGGCCAGACCAAAGGCTCACCCCACCGCAGGCCTAGCCGACGTTGCGATACCCCTGAGCTTCGCCAACTCCGCTCCGCGCCGCACCGATTTCGAAATACCGGGCCCTGTCGCGCAGCAGGGCGCTCTTGGCTTCCAGGGTCTTCGTGGCGTCGGCGGTCTCGATCGCCATCGCCGCGTTGCGCTGTGTCACCTGGTCCAGGCTGTTCACAGCGGTGTTGATCTCCTGGATCGTCTTGGTCTGTTCCTCCATCGACCGGGCGACGTCCTGGATTTGCGAATTCATCGCGCCAACCTTCTCGAAGATCCGGTTCAGCTCATTCCCGGTGCGGTCCACCAGGGCGGTGCCGGCGGACACGTGGGAGGAGCTGTTTTCGATCAGCGTCTTGATTTCCCGCGCGGAATCCGCCGTGCGCCCGGCCAGGGACCGCACTTCGGAAGCGACAACGGCAAACCCCTGTCCCGCCTCGCCCGCCCGGGCGGCCTCGACCCCGGCGTTCAGGGCCAGCAGGTTGGTCTGGAAGGCGATGTCGTCGATCACGGACAGGATTTCCGCAATGGCGGAGGCAGACCCCTCGATCTTCGCCATGGCCTCCACCACTTCGCCGACCAGGGTGCGGCTGTCATCCGCGGCGCTGCGGGTCTCGGTGGCGCCGCGTTTCATGCTTTCGGCGTGTTCCACGGCGGCCTGGGAATTCGAGGTCAGTTCCTCGATCGCGGCGGCCGTTTCCTCCAGCGTGGCGGCCTGGCTTTCGCTGCGGCGGGACAGGTCGTTGGTGGTGGCGCCGATATGGGCGCTGACCGTCTCGAATTCCTCGCTCACCGTCTGCACCTCGGCGATCATGCTCGAAATCTTCTCGAAGGCGGCGTTCAGGGCGTCTGCCAGTTCATCCAGGTCCGCCACCCCGGTGCGGGCGACGCGGGGACGCAGGTTGCCGGCCTCCAGCTCCCGGATGGCCTTGCCCAGTTCGCCGATGGCGCGGCGCCGCTTGGTGATGTCGACGGCGATCTTCGTCACCCGCTTGACCTGCCCGGTCTTGTCGCGGACCGGCGCATAGGTGGCCCGGATCCAGATTTCCTCCCCATTCTTGCGGATGCGGGGGAAATCGTCCGAAAAGGCCTCTCCGTTGCGCAGGCGCTGCCAGAAACGCTCGTAGTCGGGCGAATTCACCGTCTCCGGCGCGACGAAGATCGAATGATGCTGGCCGCTGACCTCCGACCAGTCGTAGCCGAGCGCGGACAGGAAGATCGGGTTGGCCGCCAGGATGCGCCCGTCGGGGTCGAAGTGAATGACCGCCTGGGTTTCCTCAACGATTTGAAGGACCGCTTCCTGGGACTCGGTCAGATGCGTCGCCGACTTAGCGCCGGAATTCCAGAACCCCATGGGCGGAACCTCACTCGAAGGACTGATGAAGGACCAATAGGCGGGAAACCTTTACGGGGGATGAAGCGCAGGCCGATCTGCCAGTGCCAGTGCCAGTGCCGGCTTCCGCAAGGGAACCCGCACCGCCCCGGGGCGTTCATATCCGACGCACATGCAATGACGCCGCAAGACAATGACGCCGCAAGACAAGGACCCGACCTTGACCGATCTCTCCAAGACGACGCAGACCTGCGCCCCCACCTCCGACACCCCCGACGTGGAGGAGCTGGAGCAGAAGCTTCCCTCCACCGCCGCCGCCGTGCACGAGGTGATCCGCCGCCAGGGCGACAAGGAGATGGCGCGCGACGGCATGGCGCTGCTGTGGTCGGCCATCGCCGGCGGTATCACCATGGCGACCTCCTTCATGGCGCGCGGGCTGCTGCATGCCCACCTGCCGGATACCGAGGTCGGCTTTCTCTTCGAATCCATGGGCTACACCCTTGGCTTCATCTTCGTGATCTGCGCCGGGCAGCAGCTCTTCACCGAAAACACCGTGACCCCGGTGCTGCCGGTGATGTCGGACCCGTCCCGCCGCAACCTGGGCCGCGTTGCGCGGCTCTGGGGGATCGTGCTGGCGGGCAACACGCTGGGCGGGGCCGTGGCCGCCGGCGTGCTGGCCTTCCTGCCGGTGGTCGAGGGTGGCACCGCTGCCGCTTTTGCGGAGATCGGGCATCACCTGCTGGGCAAGCCCACGGGGGAAATGTTCGCGGGTGGCATCATCTCCGGCTGGCTGATCGCGACGCTGGTCTGGGCCATGGCCGCGGCCCCCCAGGCGCGGCTGCCGCTGATCTTCCTGGCGACCTGGCTGATCTCGCTGGGGGATTTTCCCCATGTGATCGCCGGGGCGATCGAGGTGCTCTACCTCGTCTTCCTGGGCCAGGCCGGGCTGGGGGCCGCGGTGACCGAGTTCTGGTTGCCCACGCTGGCGGGCAACGTGATCGGCGGGACCTTCATCTTCGCGCTCATCGCCCATGCCCAGGTCCGCGCGGATGTGGAGGAGAAGGTTTCGCCCCGGAACCGCTGATCGCCGCTGGGGGCGATGGAAGGTGGATTGGCATCCACCCTACAGGGGCCGGGGGACGGCGGGGTGGAACCCCGCCCTGCGCATCACGGCCCGTAGGGCGGGGTTCACCCCGCCGTCCCCCAACATCCGACAAGCTCGGGACGCCCGTAGGGTGGATGCCAATCCACCTGTGACGGTCACCTGTGGGCGCGCCCCTTGCATCCCTTCCGCAACCCCGCTGTGCACCGCTGTCCCTTGCACCTGCGCCACCGTCGGGTCACACCTTCCACAAAGGAAAGGGAACGGCGATGCACGGTGAATACAAGGTCGTGGGCGGCAAGCTCGTGGTGGCGGATCTGGAACTGCGGGACGGCAAGCTGGCGGATGTGCAGATCTCCGGCGATTTCTTCCTCGAACCGGAGGACGCCCTGGGCGACATCACCGCCGCGCTGAACGGCCTGCCCGCCACCGCAACGAGCGAAGAGATCATCACCGCCCTCGACCAGGGCATCCCCGCAGGCACCGCGCTGGTGGGCTTCTCGGTCGAGGCGATCGCCATCGCCGTGCGCCGCGCCCTGGGCGTCGCCAAGGGCTGGCGCGACTACGAATGGCAGGTGATCGACACCGATCCGCTCTCCCCCGCCATGCACCTGGCGCTGGACGACGTGCTGGCCCGCGAAGTGGCCGCAGGCCGCCGCGCGCCCACCCTGCGCTTCTGGCAATGGGACCGGCCCGCGATCATCATCGGCAACTTCCAGTCCCTGAAGAACGAGGTCGATACAGAGGCCGCCGCGCGTCTGGGCGTGCAGGTCGTGCGCCGGGTGACGGGCGGCGGGGCGATGTTCGTCGAACCGGGCTCCGCCATCACCTATTCGCTCTACGCCCCGGCGGAGCTGGTCGGCGACCTCGATTTCGCCGCCTCCTATGCCTTCCTCGACAACTGGGTGCTGCAGGCGCTGAAGGATGTGGGCATCGACGCCTTCTACAAGCCGCTGAACGACATCGCTTCGCCCAAGGGCAAGATCGGCGGCGCGGCGCAGAAGCGTTACGCGGGCGGCATGGTGCTGCACCATGTCACGATGTCCTACGACATGGATGCCAACAAGATGTTGCAGGTGCTGCGGATCGGGCGGGAGAAGATCTCCGACAAGGGGATCACCTCGGCGGCGAAGCGCGTGGACCCGGTGCGCAGCCAGACCGGCATGACGCGCGAAGAGGTGATCTCCCGCATGATCGGCACCTTCACCGCGATGAACGGCGGCACCCCCGGCGCCATCACGGCGGAGGAGATGGAGAAGGCCGCGGCGCTTGCCGCCGAACGGTTCGAAAGCGACGAATGGCTCCACAAGGTGCCGTGACCGGAGGGATCGCATGACCACGCTGAGAGAGAAACTGACCGCCCCCGGCGCCCGCCTGCGCGGCGTCTTCCAGAGCTTCCCGGCGCCCGGGGTGACGGAACTGCTGTGCATGGCCGGGGCGGATTTCATCTGTGCCGACGGCGAACATTCGACCTTCCGGGGCGAGGGGCTGGCCAACCTGCTGCGCGCCGCCGGCTGCCACGGGGTGGAGATGCTGGTGCGGGTCCCCGATGCGGTGCCCCACCTGATTGCAGAGGCGCTGGATGCGGGCGCCGCCGGGGTCATGGTGCCCCGGGTCTCGGATGCGGCCACGGCGCGGGCCTGCGTCGCGGCGGCGCGTTTCCCGCCCGAAGGAGTGCGCGGCGCCGGACCGGGCCGCGCGGCGGGCTACGGCTACCGCCTGCCGCACATGCTGGCGGCGCCGCAGCCTCTGATCGGGGTGCAGGTGGAAACCCTGGGCGCGCTCGATGCGCTGGAGGAGATCCTGGCGATCCCCGGCCTTGATTACGTGATGATCGGCCCGGCCGACCTCGGCCTCGCGCTGCGCGCCGGGCGGCCCGACCTGGCGCTCGAGGATGCCATCGCCATGGTGCGGGATGCCTGCCGGTCGGCGGGCGTGTCGCTCGGCATCTTCGCCTTCGACCGCGCGGCGGGCGATGCGGCGCTCGACTGGGCGCAGTTCGTGCTGCAGGGAACCGACGGCATGCTGCTCTCCGCCGCGGCGGAAGCGGCCTTCGGGTGATCCGGCGCAGGGGGGTGTGGCGGGGTGAACCCCGCCCTACGGGGCCACGGTACCCGTAGGGTGGATGAAATCCACCGCAACGATACCCGCCGACCGAATGCGCTCCACCGCGACGATGCCCGTTGGCTGCCCCCCAATCCCTCGCGATGATGCCTGCCGGGCAAATGAACCCCACCGCGACGATGCCCGTAGGGCGGGGTTCACCCCGCCACACCCCCGCCACTCCCCAAACGAAAACGCCCACCGTCTCCGGTGGGCGCCACTATTCCTGGCTGATCCCTCTCGATCAGTCGTTCTTCGGCATCTCCGGCGGCTCGCCCATGCCCTCGGGGAAGCCCCCCTCCGGCGGTGCCGGCATGCTGACCGTGCGGTCGGCGTCGAAGTCGACGGGGATCGTCACCGTCCCGGCGTATCCGGTCTCCAGGTCGCCGGCCATCGCCAGGGTCTGCTGGGCGATCTCCTCATCCGTGTTGTCGCCAAAGACATTGTCCGACGGGATGGTGATCCGGCCCAGGTTGCGGGTGGACTCGGGGTATTCGTCGGCGTCACCAGAATAGACAAGCGACGCGGTGTCTTCGGGTACGGCAATCTGCGCCGTCAGGATCGAGGCTTCGCCCGACACGGCCTTTTCGGCACTCTCGAAGATTTCGAAGTGGATATGCGGCCAGCGCCCGTCGTAGCAGCCGGGCACGATGGTGGTGAACCGCACCTTGCCTTCGTCATCCGCCACGCCCAGGCCGCGCAGCCAGTTCGCATCGGTGTAGTCGTAGAGCGAGTATTTCCCGCCCCCGTCACAATGCCAGATGTAGATCGCGTAGCCGGCCAGCGGCGTGCAGCCGTCGCTGTTCATCAGCGTCAGTTCCAGCTCCAGCGGCACACCCTCCACGCTGCCTTCGAAATCCCCGAAGGAGGTGGTGATGTCGGTCCGCAGGATGCCTTCCTGCTTCAGCGCGTTGACGGTCTGCCCGTCCTTCACGTTGGACCCGTCCGCGGGGTAGGGGCCGGCGGTTTCCCAGGGCAGGGCGGCGCCGCAGGCCTCCAGCGCGGCGGCGGGCAGGCCGCTCGCGGCGCCCAGGCCCAGCCCGCCCATCAGGCTCAGCAGACGGCGACGGCCCAGCATGCGGGGCAGGTCGTGGGCAAAGCCCAGGTCATGCGCGTGGGGATGGTCATGCGTGTGATCATGGCTGGATTCGGTCATTCTTTTCTCCTGGCTAGATGCCGGAGGGGTGGGCGCGCCACCCTTCCATCAAGGTAACGCAGAATGATACGGCACGGATCCCGGTTTCCGTCGGTCCCGTCCCCGCCAGGATCGGCGGAGGCACGCCGAGAGCCCGCCCCGCGCGATCACGGAGCGATCCGTAGGGTGGATGCAATCCACCGTCCGTCCGCCCGCCGATCTCCCAAAATCCCCCCCGCCGTACCCCCCCGCCGTCCCGGGCCAAGGTGGGCCACACCGGGGAGGGGGCTTTGCCCCCCGCCGCGCGTGCCGCGCGCCTCCCCCCAGGATATTTGGACGCCAGAAAATGGCAGGGCGCCCGTAGGGTGGATGCAATCCACCTTCCCCGACACCCCCCCGACACCACCCCTAGCGCCTGGCCCCCGTCGCTCCCGCCCAACCACCGCCCGCACCGTTAACCCGCGCCCTTCCGGCGTTTCTGCACCGCCGCGATACCGACGCAATACCGACGTGATACCGACGTTGCGATCTCGCCCCGAAACCCCTGTTAACCAAGGCTCGGGCCAGGTGAGTCGCTGCGCTGCAGTACCGACGTTCGAAACGGTCGGGTAAGGTTTCGGCAAGCAAAAGGGCCCGCCGCTTGCGCGGGGGCCCTCTCTCTCGGTCCGGTCTGCGGCTCAGGCGCGGACCAGCTTCTCGTAGGTCTCGACCATGTCCTTTGCCAGGGCGCCCACCTCGAAGGTGTAGTCGCCGATCTGGCCCACCGGGGTCACCTCGGCCGCGGTGCCGGTCAGCCAGCACTGCTCGAAGCTTTCCAGCTCGTAGGGTTCGATGTGACGTTCCCAGACGCGGATGCCCTTTTCCTTCAGCAGCTCGATCACCGTCTGGCGGGTGATGCCGTTCAGGAAGCAGTCGGCCAGCGGCGTATGCACTTCGCCGTCCTTGACGAAGAAGATGTTCGCGCCGGTCGCCTCGGCCACGTAGCCGCGGTAGTCCATGAACAGCGCGTCGGAGCAACCCTTTGCTTCTGCTGCATGTTTCGACATGGTGCAGATCATGTAGAGGCCGGCTGCCTTGGCGTGGACCGGGATGGTTTCCGGGCTCGGCCGCTTCCACTTGGCGATGTCGAGCTTGGCGCCCTTCATCTTGGCGTCGCCGTAGTAGTTGCCCCATTCCCAGCCCGCGACCGCCAGGCGGACGGGGTTTTTCTTGGAGCTGACGCCCATGTCCTCACCGGCGCCGCGCCAGGCCACGGCCCGCACGTAGGCATCGGTCCAGCCATTGGCTTCGAGCATCGCGTACTTGGCGGCCTCGATCTCTTCTACGGAGTAGGGGATCTCGAAATCCAGCAGACTGGCGGATTTCTTGAGCCGTTTGGAATGCTCCACCCCCTTGAAGATCTTGCCGTTGTAGCAGCGTTCACCTTCGAAGACGGAGGAGGCGTAGTGAAGGGCATGGGTCAGCAGGTGTACATTGGCATCGCGCCATTCCACCAGTTTCCCGTCCATCCAGATCTTGCCGTCGCGGTCGTCATATGCGGACATCGCGAACCTCCTGACATCAAATTTTTTCCTAATGTTGCGTCGAAATGGTCCGGTCCGGACATAAAATTTCGTCGCAGCATGGCGTAGGTAACTTTTGATTCTTGGAATGTCAACAAGCCTGACATAGTTTCCCACCGAGGGGCTGCCGCTGGGGTGGCTTGGCTAATGCGCGCCGATTGCCTATCGTCGCGCTGCTTCGCGGTAAGGAGGGAACATGTCGGAAGTTCAGGTCGGTGACTCGCTGCTGTTCCTGACGGATGAGCAGCTGCGCCAGGGGATCGAGGCGATGTTCTTCGCCTATCGCGGGTTCACTGCGGGTCCGGACCAGCTGCTCGAAGGGACCGGCTATGGCCGGGCGCACCACCGTGCGCTGCACTTCATCGCCCGCGCGCCGGGCATGAACGTCAACCGCCTGCTGACGATCCTCGGGGTCACCAAGCAAAGCCTCAACCGGGTCCTGCGCACGCTGATCGCGGATGGCCTGGTGGAAAGCCGGATCGGCCGTGCCGACAAGCGGGAGCGTCACCTTTACCTGACGGAGGAGGGGGCGGCGCTGGAAGGCAAGCTGTCGGATGCGCAGCGCAAATGGATGCGCGACGCCTACCGCAAGGCCGGGCCGGAGGCCGTCGCGGGCTTCCGACAAGTTCTGGAAGCCCTGATGGACACAGAAATTCGCAAGAGTTACCAGGCCCTTCGTGAGGCCGGCCAATGATCGATCCCGATCCGCATCTGCTGATCGTCGATGATGACGAACGGATCCGCGACCTGCTGGCGCGGTTCCTCAAACGCTCCGGCTTCCTGGTGTCCGCGGCGCGCGATGCCGCCCATGCGCGCCGCCTGCTGGCCGGGCTGGAATTCGATCTGATCGTGCTGGACGTGATGATGCCGGGCGAGGATGGCATTTCCCTGACCGAGAGCCTGCGCGGAGAGATGCACACCCCGATCCTGCTGCTGACGGCCCGGGGGGAGGCGGAGGACCGCATCCGCGGGCTGGAGGCCGGTGCGGATGACTACCTGGTCAAACCCTTCGAGCCGCGCGAACTGCTGCTGCGGATCAACGCGATCCTGCGCCGGGTGCCCGAGGCGCCAAATGCCCGGTCCCTGCCGAAGGTCCTGCACCTGGGCCAGGTGCGGTACGATATCGACCGGGGGGAGCTCTGGCAGGGGGATCAGCCGGTCCGCCTGACCGCGACGGAGGTGCAGCTGATGCGGATCTTCTCGGCCCACCCGGGGGAGCCGCTGTCGCGGCTTCAGCTGGTCGAAGAGCTGGGGCGCGGCGGCTCCGGGGATCAGGCCGGGGCCCAGGAACGGGCCGTGGATGTGCAGATCACCCGGCTGCGCCGCAAGATCGAAGCCGATCCGAAGCAGCCGCGCTACCTGCAGACGATCCGTGGCGCGGGCTACATGCTGGCCCCGGACTGAGGCGCCCGCGGTTCCGCCGTGCCGCAGCCGCAGGCGGCGGATCAGTCCTTCAGCAGCGCTTTCAGGTCTTCGAGCAGGGCTTCCGACAGGGCCAAGGTATGGGTGATCCGCCGTGAGGGCATCTGCGGATGTTCGACGCGCGACAGGACCTCGTGGCAGATGAAGAAGGGAAGGTCGCCGGCAAGCTCCTGTTCCGTCAAGGAAAAGGCCTCCGCGAAGGCGGCGATGCCGCTGGCATCCACCCCATAGCGTCGCTGGCCCGAGGGCAGCATGCCGCGCCGGGCCCCGTGCACCAGGTATCGGGCGATGTCACGGCAGACCGGCGCGCGGGTGGAAGCGCCCAGGTCGATCCCCCAGGTGATGCCCCCGGGATCCCGGATCAGGTTGTTGGGGTGGAAATCCCCATGCCCCAGGGCGCTGCGCCAGGTCTTTACCGGGCGCAACCGCCGCGACAGGGCGTGCATCTTGCGCAGGATGCGCGCCTCGATCGGCTGCAGGCGGGGGTGGGGCTGCCGGGCGGCGCCTGCTTCGGCCCACTTCCGCCAGGGGCCACGGTTCGTCGGGGTCTGCTGCGCTGTCGGGGCCGCATGGGCGGCAAGCCATTGTGCGCCCAGTCCCTGCAGGGCGAGCCTGTCCTGCGGCTCTGCCTGCCACATGGCATCCAGCAACGGGGTGCCGTCCACCCTTTCGACCACGGCGATGCGCCCTTCGGCCAGCAGGGCCAGGGGCGCGGGGACGCGGGTCGGGCCCACTTGCATATAGGCGTGGACCCGTTGCTGTTCGGCGTGGCCGGCGGTCTGGGCCGCGATATCCTCCGGTCCCTGGGCCAGGTGGAACACGGCCGGCCGGCCGCCCCAGCTGCCGCCGAAAACCGCCCTGCGGCCCGGAACCAGCCGCAGGATCCCCGCCGGTTCGCCGGGCGTGCTCTGCAGCAGGGCCCGCAGCTCTGCCGCGGCATCGGCCGCCAGCCGGGGGTTGGTTTCCGCCGCATTGTCGAGAAGGCTGTTCATGGCGGCATCCTGCGCGCGGGGGCCTGCCTGCGTCAACGCATCAGAAGCCGAATTGAACCGCCGGGACGTGGGGGGTAAGGTGCGCCCGACTGCCGCCCAGCAAGGAACCCAGACATGAGCGAAACCCCGATCTCCGAGATGTCCTTCGAAGCCGCGATGAAGGAGCTGGAGGGCGTCGTCGGCCAGCTGGAACGCGGTGATGTGGAGCTCGAAGCCTCCATCAAGCTCTACGAGCGTGGTGCCGAGCTGAAGAAGCACTGCGAGAAGAAGCTGGCCGAGGCCGAGGAAAAGGTCGCGGCGATCACCCTGGATGGTGAGGGCAAGCCCGCCGGGCTGAAGCCGGTCGAGGGGCTCTGACCTTGTTCAAGCAGGCTTTGGCGGAGGCGGCGGAGGCTGTCTCGGCGCATCTGGCGGATGCGCTGGCCCCCTATGAAGGCGAACTGGGCGAGGCGATGCGCTACGCCTGCGGCGGTGGCAAGCGGCTGCGGGCCTTCCTGGTGATGGAAAGCGCGCGCCTGCATGGCATCTGCACCGGCCCCGCGCTGGACGCGGCGGCGGCGATCGAGATGGTGCATGCCTATTCGCTGGTGCATGACGACATGCCCTGCATGGATGATGACGACCTGCGCCGCGGCCTGCCGACGGTGCATGTGAAGTGGGATGAGGCGATGGCCGTGCTGGTGGGCGATGCCCTGCAGGCCGCCGCCTTCGAGATCCTGTCCGAAGCCGACCTGCCGGATCTGCGCCGCCTGAACCTGATCCGTGGTCTGGCGCGGGGCGCCGGCGGGCGCGGTATGGTCCTGGGCCAGGTGCAGGATATCGCGGCGGAAACCGCCGAGGTGCCGCTGACGCTGGAACAGATCAAGCGGTTGCAGGCGCTTAAGACCGGCGCGCTTTTCGAATGGTCCGCCACCGCCGGCGCGGTCATGGCGGGAGAGGATCCGGCGCCGCTGGCCACCTATGCCGCGGCCTTCGGCCTGGCCTTCCAGATCGCCGACGACATCCTGGATGTCGAAGGGGACGAAGCGCAGACCGGCAAGCGTGTCGGAAAGGATGCCGCCGCGGGCAAGGCGACCTTCGTGTCGCTGATGGGTCTTGAAGGCGCCCGGGCCGAGGCAGAGCGCCTTGTGACCTTGGCCTGCGACGCGCTTGCCCCATATGGACCGGAAGCAGAAAACTTGCGGGCCGCCGCCCGCTTCGTTATCTCGCGCCAAAGCTGACAGCGCGGAGGCACGCCTCCGCCAGACCCAAGAGCACGCCATGAGCCAGAGACCAGAGACCCCGCTTCTTGACCGCGTCGTGACGCCTGCGGACATGAAGGGCCTCTCCGACGCCGAGTTGCGGCGCCTGGCGGGCGAGCTGCGGGCAGAGACGATCGCCGCCGTGTCCGAAACCGGGGGGCACCTTGGCGCGGGCCTGGGCGTGGTCGAACTGACCGTCGCGCTGCATGCGATCTTCGACACCCCGCGCGACAAGATCATCTGGGACGTCAGCCACCAGTCCTATCCGCACAAGATCCTGACCGGCCGCCGCGACCGCATCCGCACCCTGCGGCAGAAGGATGGTCTGTCGGGGTTCACCAAGCGGTCCGAAAGCCCCTATGACCCGTTCGGGGCGGCGCACAGCTCCACCTCCATCTCCGCTGCGCTCGGCTTTGCCGTCGCGCGCGACCTGGGCGGCCAGGTGCCCGAAGGGCTGGGCGATGCGATTGCGGTGATCGGCGATGGCGCCATGTCCGCCGGCATGGCCTTCGAGGCGATGAACAACGCGGGCCACCTGAAGAAGCGGCTGATCGTCATCCTCAACGACAACGAGATGTCCATCGCGCCGCCCACCGGCGCGCTGTCTTCCTACCTGTCGCGGCTCTATGCCGGGGATCCGTTCCAGACCTTCAAGGATGCCGCCAAGGGCGCCGTCTCCCTGCTGCCGCCGCCCTTCCAGGAGGGGGCGAAGCGGGCCAAGGACATGCTGAAGGGCATCGCCGTCGGCGGCACCATGTTCGAGGAACTGGGCTTCAGCTACATCGGACCGCTGGACGGCCATGACATGGGGCAGCTGCTGCCGGTGCTGCGCACGGTCAAGGCGCGGGCGGACGGGCCGGTTCTGATCCACGTGGTGACCAAGAAGGGCAAGGGCTATGCCCCGGCAGAGCGGGCGCAGGACAAGGGGCATGCCACCGCGAAATTCGACGTACCCTCCGGCAAGCAGCAGAAGGCGCCGTCGAACGCGCCCAGCTACACCTCCGTCTTCGGTAAGGAGCTGGTGCGGCTGGCGGCCGAGGACAGCCGGGTCTGTGCCGTGACCGCCGCCATGCCCGACGGCACCGGGCTGCAGCTGATGGCGGAGCGCTACCCGTCGCGGACCTTCGACGTGGGCATCGCGGAGCAGCACGGCGTGACCTTCGCCGCAGCACTGGCCGCCGGGGGCATGCGGCCCTTCTGTGCGATGTATTCGACCTTCCTGCAGCGCGGCTATGACCAGGTGGTGCACGACGTGGCGATCCAGCGCCTTCCCGTCCGTTTCGCCATCGACCGCGCGGGCCTTGTGGGGGCCGATGGCGCGACCCACGCCGGGGCCTTCGACACCGCCTTCATGGCCAACCTGCCGGGCATGGTGGTGATGGCCGCCGCCGACGAGGCGGAGCTGAAGCACATGGTGGCCACCGCCGCCGCCCATGACGAGGGTCCCATCGCCTTCCGCTATCCCCGTGGGGAAGGCGTGGGCGTCGAAATGCCCGAAGTGGGCGTGCCGCTGGAGATCGGCAAGGGCCGGATGATCCGCGAAGGCGGGCGCGTGGCGCTGCTGTCCTTCGGGACCCGCCTGAAAGAAGTGCTGGACGCCGCCGAGGCGCTGCAGGCGCGCGGCATCTCCCCCACCGTGGCCGACGCGCGTTTCGCCAAGCCGCTGGACCGCGACCTGATCCTGCAACTGGCCGCCGACCACGAGGCCCTGATCACCATCGAGGAAGGCGCCATCGGCGGCTTCGGCAGCCACGTGGCACAGCTGCTGGCCGAGGAAGGCGTGTTCGACAAGGGGCTGAAATACCGCTCCATGGTGCTGCCCGATACCTTCATCGACCAGGCCAGCCCGGCCGACATGTACGCGGTGGCAAAGCTCAACGCCGGGGACATCGAGGCAAAGGTGCTGGATGTGCTTGGTGTGGAACGCCTGGACCGGCGTGCCTGATCGAGACGGGCGCGCCTGATCGACCGGGGCCGGATCACCCGGTCAGCGTGCCGTCCCCCCCGGTCACCAGCCACCAGACCAGCGAACTGGACAGGGCCACCTGGGTGTAGCCCAGCAGGGTGAAAAGCCCGTCGCGGGTCAGAAGGCCCACGGCGAAAAGGGATATCGCAAGCGCGAAGATCGTCGTGACGAAGGGCAGCAGCTCCAACGCGGGGATGATCAGGCAGATCGCCAGGATCACCATGATCGTCACCAGGTTGGCGGGGCGGGAAACAAGCGCGGTCAGCCGTGTGTGGGTGCGCCTGTCCACCCAGCCGCAGGGCCGCCGCAGCCAGGAAACCGCCTTTTTCAGCTTTTCGTCCCTGACCTTGCGCCGGCGCAGCATGCCGGGGATCCAGACGTTCGTCCGGCCCAGAAGCTTCTGCACCGTGATAAGGAAGATGAAGATCGCGCCGATGGTCGGCAGACCGAAGATACCCGACAGGGGCGAAACGAGGATCAGCGCGGGCACCAGGATGATCGGGGCGAAGGCGCGGGTGCCGACCTCATCCACCACATCGCCAAGGGAGACCTTGCCGCCATGCGCCGCGTTTTCGAGCGCATCGAGGATGTCGCCGAGTGAGCGCAGGGGCTGGTTGTCATCCTCTGCCATCTGATCCGTCATGCTTGCCATGCCCTTACAACGCCGCAGCGCAGGGTTGGTTCAGGGGAAGTGTCAGCGGATCGGCGCATCTTCGCCCTCCAGTAGTGCGGCAAGGCCGGCGCGGTAATCGGGATAGCGCAGGGTTACCCCCAGTTCCTGCTTGATGCGGTCGTTCCGCACCCGCTTGCTTTCGGCATAGAAGGACCGCGCCATGGGGGTCATCTCGGCCGTGGCGTAATCTTCGGCCGGGGGCAGGGGCAGGCCCAGCAGTTCCGCCGCATGGGTGATGACATCCTGCGGCGGCGCGGGATCGTCGTCGCACAGGTTGTAGATCGCGCCGGGGTTCGGGCGCGCGATGGAGGCGGCGAGGACCTGGGCGATATCCTCCACATGGATGCGGGAGAAGACCTGCCCGGGTTTCAGGATCCGCCGTGCCGTGCCGGCACGCACCTTGGCAAAGGGGCCGCGCCCGGGGCCGTAGATCCCGGCGAGGCGGAAAATATGCAAGGGAAGCGAGGGGATGGCCTGCCAGGCGGCCTCTGCCTGCGCGCGCCACTTGCCGCGTCGGGTGCTGGGGGTCAGGGGGGTGGTTTCATCAACCCAGCCGCCGGCGTGATCCCCGTAGACCCCGGTTGTCGACAGGTAGCCCACCCATTCGAGCTGTGGCGCGCGCTGCGCGATCTGGGCGCCGTAGTGGCGCAGCACCGGATCGCCGTCCGCGTCGGGCCCGGCCGAAATCAGCAGATGCGTCGCCCGGGCGATCAGCGGCGAGAGGCCCTCGCCCGGCATCAGATGCGGGGTCACGCCGGTGGCCGCGATCTCCTTCGCCTTGTCGGGCGAACGCGTGGTGCCGTGGATATCCCAGCTGTCACGGGGCAGCAGGGCGGTGAGGGCGCGGGCCGAATAGCCGTGGCCGAAGGAAAGAAGCAGTCGGGTCATGGCCAACAGATGCGGTCTGCGGGGCGTTCTGGCAAGGGACAGCTGTTACGTCCCCCCGCTACCGTCGGGAGACTTGCACGGGCGCAAGTTGCAAAGCAGAAAGGTCAGAAAGGAATCACGAATGAATGAACAGATCCTGAGCCCGGAATCCGCCGCGTCCCAGAAGTTCACCGATGCCGAGGCCGCCGTTGCCCGGCTTGAAGCCCTCTATGCAGAAGCCGCGGAGTTCCTCCGCGTTCACTTCCTCAAGGCCATGGCAGAGGGCCGGCCCGCGCGCCGCATCCGCGCCTTCTACCCCGAAGTGCGCCTGACCACGACCAGCTTTGCCCAGATCGACTCCCGCCTCAGCTTTGGCCACGTGGCCATGCCGGGGGTCTATGCTGCGACGATCACCCGGCCGGACCTGTTCCGGAACTACCTGTTGCAGCAGATCGGCCTTCTGATTGAAAATTATGACACTTTCGTCGAAATCGGCCCCTCCGACACGCCGATGCCGGTGCATTTCGCGGTGGCGAACGCCGGGATCACCGTGCCGCAGGAAGGCGCGGGCAGCTTCATCCTGCGCGATGTCTTCGACGTGCCGGACCTGAACACCACCAACGACGACATCGTCAACGGCACCTATCAGCCGGGGCCCGACGGCGCGGGGCCGCTGGCGCCCTTCACGGCGCAGCGGGTGGATTACTCCCTGGCGCGGCTGTCGCACTACACCGCGACCGATGCGGAGCACTTCCAGAACCACGTGCTTTTCACGAACTACCAGTTCTACGTCAGCGAGTTCGAAGCCTACGCCCGGCGCATGCTTGCCGATCCGGCCAGCGGCTACACCAGTTTCGTATCGACCGGAAACGTCGAGATCACGGACCCGGAGGCGGAGATTCCGCCCTCCCTCAAGATGCCGCAGATGCCCAGCTACCACCTGAAGCGCCCCGGGGGCGGCGGGATCACGCTGGTCAACATCGGCGTCGGGCCGTCGAACGCAAAAACCGCAACGGACCATATCGCCGTTCTGCGCCCCCATGCCTGGGTCATGGTGGGCCACTGCGCGGGCCTGAGAAACAGCCAGAACCTGGGCGATTTCGTCCTGGCCCATGCCTACCTGCGGGAGGACAAGGTGCTGGACGACGACCTGCCGGTCTGGGTGCCGATCCCCGCCCTGGCGGAAATCCAGGTCGCCCTGGAAGAGGCGGTCGAGGTCGAAACGAAGCTGCAAGGCTATGATCTGAAACGGATTATGCGTACCGGCACCGTGGCCACCCTGGACAACCGGAACTGGGAGTTGCGCGACCAGAAGGGCCCCGTGCAACGGCTGAGCCAGTCCCGCGCTGTCGCCCTGGACATGGAGAGCGCGACCATCGCCGCCAATGGCTTCCGCTTCCGGGTTCCATACGGCACCCTGCTGTGCATTTCGGACAAACCGCTGCATGGCGAGCTGAAATTGCCGGGCATGGCGACCGATTTCTACAAAACACAGGTTGCACGTCACCTGATGATCGGTATCAGGGCGATGGAGACGCTGCGCGACATGCCACTGGAACGACTACACAGCCGGAAGCTGCGCAGCTTCGACGAAACCGCCTTTCTCTGATGGGCACATACTCGCTGGTCAAATGGCCACGGGACCTCAGAAAAGGCAAGAAAACATACTCTATTTGTTGTGCCCGCCCCCTACATGACGTTATATGCGCGGCACGAGGCCCAAGACATCGGGCAGTGAAAAGGAGACCTTGAATGGCAAAGCCGATGACGAAGACCCAGCTCGTGGCCGCACTGGCCGAGGAAATGGGCGAAGACAAGAAGACCGCTTCCGCCGCGCTGGATGCCGTGGTGGCCGTCATCACCAAGGAAGTGTCCGAAGGTGGCGCCGTGACCCTGCCCGGCGTTGGCAAGATCTATTGCCGTGAACGTCCCGAGCGCATGGTGCGCAACCCGGCCACCGGCCAGCAGATCAAGAAAGAGGCCGACAAGGTGGTCAAGATGACCATCGCGAAGGCGCTGAAAGACAGCGTCAACGCTTGATCGACCTGAGATCCGGACGGGGGCCCAGGCCCCCGAAACGGTTTCGGACAGGCTGCCTTCGGGCAGCCTTTTTCTTTGCCGCGGACCCACTGCGATCCCAGCCCGTAGTTGTTTTGCGAAGCGGCTGAAAAGCCCCGAAAAAAACGTCGGTATTACGTCGGTATCCTGTCGGTATCGCGGGGGTGCGTTTTCGGGCCGCCGGGGCCGGCCGGGTGAGGTCGGGACGCGCGCGCCGACGGAGCTTCGAAGGGCCTTGCCGGGGGCTGTCGAGGTTGGGTGGGGGCGGGCCGAAGGCGACCCTGCCCGCCGGCGCGCGCGGTCGTGATGTTGCGCGCGGGCCGCTTTTCCGGATCAGCGGTTGCGAGGGCTGCCCACCTTCGCCAAGGTGCAGCGAGAGCATCCGCGCTGGAAAGAGGCCCCCATGGAATTCATCGCGCCGTTTGTCGAGTGGCTTGTCTTCATCTTCCTGCTGGCCATCGGCCTGGCGGTGCTGGCCGTCGTGGTCATGTTCCTGCTGGACCTGAGCCAGAGGGAGGACGCGATCCGGCGGAACTATCCGGTCATCGGGCGCTTCCGCGGGATGTTCACCAAGCTGGGCGAATTCTTCCGTCAGTACTTCTTTGCCATGGACCGGGAGGAGATGCCCTTCAACCGGGCGCAGCGCGACTGGGTCTACAACTCCGCCAAGGGGGCCAGCAACACGCTGGCCTTCGGATCGACCCGCAACCTGTCGATCCCCGGCACGCCGATCTTCGTCAACGCGGCCTTCCCGCCGCTGGACGACCAGTTTTCCGCGACCAAGCCGATGGTGATCGGCCCGCATGCGCGCCATCCCTACAATGCACCGTCGATCTTCAACATCTCGGGCATGTCCTATGGCGCCATGTCCCGCCCGGCGATCGAGGCCCTGTCGAAGGGCGCCAAGGATGCGGGGATCTGGCTGAACACCGGCGAGGGCGGGCTGTCGCCCTATCACCTGGAAGGCGGGGCCGACCTTGTCTACCAGATCGGCACGGCGAAGTTCGGGGTGCGCGATCACGATGGCAACCTGTCGGACGAGAAGCTGCGCGACATGGCGGCCAAGCCGCAGATCAAGATGTTCGAGCTGAAGCTGGCGCAGGGCGCCAAGCCCGGCAAGGGCGGCATCCTGCCCGCGGCCAAGATCGACGAGGAGGTCGCGCGGATCCGGGGCGTGCCCATGGGCAAGCCCGCGATCAGCCCGAACCGCCACAAGGAGATCGACGATTTCGGCGACCTGCTGGACATGATCGCCCACATTCGGGAAGTCACCGGCAAGCCCGTCGGCTTCAAGACCGTGATCGGTTCGTCGGATGCCTACGAGGAATTCTTCGAGATGATCGCGGAGCGGGGCCCGGAATCGGCGCCCGACTTCATCACCATCGACGGCGGCGAGGGTGGCACCGGTGCTGCGCCGATGCCGCTGATGGACCTGGTGGGCATGCCCCTGCGCGAGGCGCTGCTGCGGATCGTCGACATGCGCGACCGCTTCGGCCTGCACGACCGCATCCGGATCATCGCCTCTGGCAAGCTGGTGAACAGCGCCGACGTGGCCTTTGCCATCTGCGCGGGCGCCGATTTCGTCGTCTCCGCCCGGGGGTTCATGTTCTCCATGGGGTGCATCCAGGCGCTGAAGTGCAACAAGAACACCTGCCCGACGGGGATCACCACCCACGATCCGCACCTGCAACGCGGCCTGGTGGTGCAGAAGAAGTACAAGGGCGTGTCGAACTATGCGCGCGGGGTCATCAATGAGGTGGAGATGATCGCCCATTCCGTCGGGGTGGCCGAACCGCGGCTGATGCGGCGGCGGCATGTGCGGCTGGTGCAGGCGGATGGCAATTCCGTGGTGCTGCGCAAGCTGCGCCCCTCTTACGAAGATGCGGGGGCGGTGGCCGAAGGCAGCCTGGTGAACGAGGCGCCGATCCAGGCACCTGACCTGCGCTGACCCGCCCCGGATGACCTGTTTCACGCCCGCGCCCCCGGAAAGGCGCGGGCGTCGCTATTCAGGGCGAATTGTTTCAGGGATCTGGCGCAGCTGTGACAAGGTCTCATTTTGTCTGAACCGGAAGGGCTGCTACCTCGTAGACAGGGAAAGCCCCGTGGCGATGACCGGGCGGGGATGACCAGAGGAGAGACGCCATGCGACGCAACTGGAACGGCAAGCTGACGGAAAACGATGTCACGCCCGAACACCTCTACCTCAACCGGCGCAGCATCATGGCCGGGATGGCGGGGCTGGGGATCGGGTCGATCGGCGGGTTCGCTGCCGCGCCCGCCATGGCCGCCCCCGAGGGGCTGAAGCCCAACGACTTCGAGGACATCACCAACTACAACAATTACTACGAGTTCGGCACCGGCAAGGAAGATCCCGCCCGCTATGCCGAGGCGCTGACCGTGGCGCCCTGGTCGGTGGAGATCAACGGCATGGTCGACAAGCCCGGCACCTACGGGCTGGAAGACATCCTGAAGGGCAAGGAAATCGAGGAGCGCATCTACCGCCTGCGCTGCGTCGAGGCCTGGTCGATGGTGATCCCCTGGAACGGCTTCCAGCTTTCGGAATTGCTGGAGCAGGTGGGCGTACAGTCCGGGGCGAAATACGTTGCCTTCGAAACCGCCCTGCGCCCGGACGAGATGCGCGGCGTCGGCCGTCGCGTGCTGGACTGGCCCTACCGCGAGGGCCTGCGCCTGGACGAGGCGATGCATCCGCTGACGATCCTGGCGACCGGGATCTACGGAAAGGACCTGCCGAACCAGAACGGTGCGCCGCTGCGGCTGGTGGTGCCGTGGAAGTACGGCTTCAAGTCGATCAAGTCGATCGTGCGCATCACCCTGCAGGAGGAGCAGCCCTTCACC
>NZ_CM170819.1:377500-3602500 GCF_057380755.1 Pseudooceanicola sp. NS-SX8
CCTTCGGGAAGATTGGACGCAAGGAGCTTTCTGTGAAGCCGGCCTGTGAGGGATCCGGTGGAGAGATCACTAGCGAGAATGATGACATGAGTAGCGACAAAGAGTGTGAGAGACACTCTCGCCGAAAGTCCAAGGGTTCCTGCTTAAAGCTAATCTGAGCAGGGTAAGCCGGCCCCTAAGTCGAGGCAGAAATGCGTAGACGATGGGAATCAGGTTAATATTCCTGAGCCGTGCGGTGGTGACGGATCTCGAAGGTAGTTCATCCTTATCGGATTGAATGGGCTGCTTAGAGGTTCCTGGAAATAGCCCCGCTTTAAGACCGTACCCTAAACCGACACAGGTGGACTGGTAGAGAATACCAAGGCGCTTGAGAGAACGATGTTGAAGGAACTCGGCAAAATACTCCCGTAAGTTCGCGAGAAGGGAGCCCGGGTTCAAGGCAACTTGGATCCGGGGGCACAAACCAGGGGGTGGCGACTGTTTACTAAAAACACAGGGCTCTGCGAAGTCGCAAGACGACGTATAGGGTCTGACGCCTGCCCGGTGCCTGAAGGTTAAAAGGAGGGGTGAGAGCTCCGAATTGAAGCCCAGGTAAACGGCGGCCGTAACTATAACGGTCCTAAGGTAGCGAAATTCCTTGTCGGGTAAGTTCCGACCTGCACGAATGGCGTAACGACTTCCCCGCTGTCTCCAACATCGACTCAGCGAAATTGAATTGCCTGTCAAGATGCAGGCTTCCCGCGGTTAGACGGAAAGACCCCGTGCACCTTTACTACAGCTTCACACTGGCATCAGGCACAACATGTGCAGGATAGGTGGTAGACTTTGAAGCAGACACGCCAGTGTCTGTGGAGTCATCCTTGAGATACCACCCTTGTTCTGCTTGATGTCTAACCGCGATCCCTTATCGGGTTCCGGGACCCTGTGTGGCGGGTAGTTTGACTGGGGCGGTCGCCTCCCAAAGCGTAACGGAGGCGCGCGAAGGTTGGCTCAGAGCGGTCGGAAATCGCTCGTTGAGTGCAATGGCAGAAGCCAGCCTGACTGCGAGACTGACAAGTCGAGCAGAGTCGAAAGACGGCCATAGTGATCCGGTGGTCCCAAGTGGGAGGGCCATCGCTCAACGGATAAAAGGTACGCCGGGGATAACAGGCTGATACTGCCCAAGAGTCCATATCGACGGCAGTGTTTGGCACCTCGATGTCGGCTCATCTCATCCTGGGGCTGGAGCAGGTCCCAAGGGTACGGCTGTTCGCCGTTTAAAGAGGTACGTGAGCTGGGTTTAGAACGTCGTGAGACAGTTCGGTCCCTATCTGCCGTGGGTGTAGGATACTTGAGAGGAGTTGCCCCTAGTACGAGAGGACCGGGGTGAACGATCCACTGGTGGACCAGTTGTCATGCCAATGGCAGTGCTGGGTAGCTATGATCGGACAGGATAACCGCTGAAGGCATCTAAGCGGGAAGCCCCCCTCAAAACAAGGTATCCCTGAGGGCCGTGGTAGACCACCACGTCGATAGGCCGGAGATGTAAGTGCAGCAATGCATTCAGTTGACCGGTACTAATGGCCCGATAGGCTTGATACGATCCAGTAGAAGTCAATCACTTCTGCTCAGAAGTCACTAAGACAACAGATTGATATCTCTCATGTGGATTTTTCCTCGGTCTGGTGGTCATAGCACGAGCAAAACACCCGGTCCCATCCCGAACCCGGAAGTTAAGTGCCGTCGCGCTGATGGTACTGCGACTTAAGTCGTGGGAGAGTAAGTCGCCGCCAGACCTAGAAAAAATCCATCACGATGTCTTAAAGAAAGCCGATCTGCCAGGTGCAGGTCGGCTTTCTTCGTTTCCAGCCTTTGCATACCTGGTCTTGTCCCCCTCAATCTGGCCGTCTGCCCCTGCTGCGCTGCCTTCTGTGGCGTCGGGGCATCTGTCGCAGGACGCGTGACCGGGCCCGGGGCGCCGCTTCGGTTGCCAGCCCTGGCGGCCATCACTAACACTGGGGCATCGTGAACGGGGATACGTGATGCGGGTGGCCTGTCTGACCATGGTCTGGAAGGACCAGTTCTTCCTTGAGCTGTGGGTGCGCTACTACGGGGCGCTGTTCGGGCGTGACGCGCTCTACGTCATCAGCCATGGGGGAGAGCCCGAGGTCGCGGAGATCGCGCGGGGCTGCAACATCATCAACATCCCGCGTGACGCCCCGGACGAGATGTTCGACGAAATCCGCTGGAACCTGCTGTCTGATATCGCGTCAGGGCTGTCGCGCTACCACGATCGCGTGCTGGTGGGGGACGTGGATGAGCTGATCATTTCGCTGGATCCGGCGCGGCCGCTGCCGGACCGCCTGTCGGAGCGGACCCTTGGGCCGGTTTGCGCCCCGGCCGGTTACGAGCTTTTCCCGGAGGACGAGGCGGTGATGGTGACGCCGGATCGGCCGGTCCTGCAGCAGTGCTACAAGGGGGTGCTGAGCGCGACCTATTCCAAGCCCGGCATCCTGTCGGCGCCGGCGCGGCTGAGCGCGGGTGGGCATGGCTGCGAGACGCCCTTCGACCTGCTGCCGGACCTGGCGCTGCTGCATCTGCGGTTCCTGAACACCCCGGCACAGGTGGAGCGGCGTAAGGCCCGGATGGAGATCGCCGCCGCCGCGACCGAAGGGGCGGAGCGGGGCGAGAATGCCTTCCTGCGCGGCTGGCGCAAGGCGGAGCGGATCCGGGAGAAGATCGGCAAGCAGTTCTTCAACGCGCCGGAAGTGCCATCGCCCCAGGCGCCGGAACGGGCGCGGCTGGTGCTGGAGGGTGCGCGCAAGCGGAAGGGCCGGGCGCATCAGTTCAGCGTGCCCCAGGTGCGGCAGGACGATTTTCGCATCGTGCTGGACCCGACCCTGCGCGACCTGTTCTGACAGCGTCCCGGAGAGGCCGGGCGGACACGCTTTCGTAGGCGGCGCCCAGGACAGATGACAGGGCTGGCCCTGCGTGCAATACAGGGTGCGCAAGCAAGGAGTTATCTGACATGGATGGTACGCTGGCGGCGTTGTTCCTGATTTCGAGCCTGACCGACATGGGGCTGAACCACTGTGGCCAGGACGGCTGCCTGGCGCCCGCGGCGGACCAGTCGCGCCTGTCCTTCAGCGCGGGCCAGGTGATGTTCCAGGAAGATGACATCGCCAGTGAAGTCTTCATGAAATACGACCTGGGCACCAGCTATGGCCCCTTCCAGCCGAGCTTTGGCCTGTCGGTGAGCGACCAGGGGACGACCTGGATCGGCATGGGGGCATCCTGGACGGCGCAGTTCGACCAGGTCTACGTGCAACTGTCGCTGATGCCCGGGGTCTATGCCCAGGGAGACGGGCCGGACCTGGGCCACACGGTGGAGTTCCGCTCCGGTGTCGAGCTGGGCTTCGAGGGGCGCAACGGCTGGCGCTACGGTCTGCTCTACGACCACCGGTCCAATGCCGACCTGTCGAGCACCAACCCGGGCCTGGAAACCCTGCAGTTCCGCGTCAGCATCCCGATGTGACGGGTCAGCCGGAGTAATAGGTCACGTTCAAGGGGCCGGGCCGACAGGCTGCCGTCAGGACGGGCGGCCCTTGATCGGCCCGGTGTCCAGCACCGGCGAGGCGTCGAGATCCGCCGCATCGAGCATGGCCGCGACCCGTTCCAGGGACGAGACCAGCTGCGCCTGTTCCCAGTCTTCGAGAGATTCGAATTTCCGCACGTAGCGTTGCTGCAGCGGGTCGGGCGCATTCGCGAGGGTTTCGCGACCGCGTTCCGTGATGGCGATGTTCATCTGCCGGCGGTCGACCTCTGAGCGTTCGCGGGTCAGCATGCCCTGCTTCTGCAGCTTGTCCAGCAGCGCCGTGACGGTGCCCTGGGTCACGCCCATCTGCACCGAGAGCGCCTTGGGCGTGGTCAGGCCCTTTTCGGCCACCAGCTGCAGCACACGGAACTGCACCGGGCTGAGACCCGCCGCCTGGGCGAGTTCCTTCCCGAAAAGCTCCGTCGCGCGCAGGATCCGCCTGAGCGCGATCAGGCTGTCATCCGTGCGATCCATTCCCGTCAACCTCATCCTTGCAGAAGCCACAGGATCGCATTCTGAGCCGGGGAAGGCAATTCTTTGCCTATGCGTATCAAAATCTTTCCTCATGACTTAGGAAATCGGGTCGAATACCGTAGTTTTCAAGTGAAATATGCCCGCAAGGGCGGTTTTTCACGGAAAAATACTTTGAGTGGTTGAAATAAATCTCTGCGCATCTATTTTGACTGTCGAAGCAACAAGAGTGCGAGACACATGCTTGACGGAACTGGAACACTTCGACCCACGACCCTGACCCTGCGCAAACCCACGTCGCAGGACGGATCGGACATCTGGGAGCTCGTGCGGGCGTGCAAGCCGCTCGACGAGAACTCGATGTACTGCAACCTGGTGCAATGCGATCACTTCGCCGACACCTGCGTGCTGGCGGAAGAAGCGGAAAAAGGCGTGATCGGCTGGATCTCGGGGCACATGGTCCCGAGCGAACCGGGGACGCTGTTCGTCTGGCAAGTGGCCGTTTCGGCCGAGGCACGTGGCATGGGTCTGGGCGGCAAGATGCTGTCCCACCTGGTGAACCGCGAAGAGCTTGGCGTGGAACGCATCAAGACCACCATCACCAAGGACAACGACGCCTCCTGGGCGCTGTTCCGCCGCTTCACCGAGCGGATGGGCGGATCGCTGAGCGATGTCCCCCACTACAAGGAAGATGACCACTTCGACGGTCATCACGCGACCGAGCACATGGTTACCATCGAGCTCGGTTCCGAGCCCGGCCAGGCGGCAAAAGCCGCCTGAGCCCGTCGCGGCCAGAGGCTGCGCGCTCGACCAACTCCCCCAAATTCAACCCTTCGAGGTACCCCCAATGACGACTGTCACGACAGGCGACAAAGATATTTTTACCCGACGCGAGTCCGAGGCGCGCAGCTATTGCCGCAGCTTCGACACGGTTTTCACCAAGGCCAGCGGGTCGATCATGACCGACGCCGAAGGGCGTGAGTACATCGACTTCCTCGCAGGCTGTTCTTCGCTGAACTACGGGCACAACGACCCGGACATGAAGCAGGCGCTGATCGAGCACATCAGCAATGATGGCATCGCGCACGGCCTGGACATGTACACCGAGACGAAGTCCGCCTTCCTGCAGAGCTTCGAGGAAAACATCCTGAAGCCGCGCGGCATGGACCACAAGGTGATGATGGTCGGCCCGACCGGCACCAATGCCGTCGAAGCCGCCATGAAGCTGGCCCGCAAGGTGACCGGCCGCACCAATATCGTGGCCTTCACCAACGGGTTCCACGGCATGACCCTGGGCGCGCTGGCCGCGACCGGCAACGAAGGCAAGCGCGGCGGTGCGGGCATGGACCTGCACGGCGTGACGCGGATGCCCTACGAGGGTGCCTTCGGCGAGAATGTCGACACGCTGGAGATCATCGAACAGATGATCGACAACCCCAGCTCCGGCATCGATGCGCCGGCGGCCTTCATCCTGGAGCCCGTGCAGGGCGAAGGTGGCCTGAACGCCGCTTCGAAGCGCTGGATCGAAGGGATCGCGCGGATCGCCAAGAAGTGCGGCGCGCTGCTGATCCTCGATGACATCCAGGCCGGGATCGGCCGGACCGGTACCTTCTTCTCCTTCGAGGAGATGGACGTGCAGCCGGACCTGGTGCCGATGGCCAAGAGCCTGTCGGGCATGGGCCTGCCCTTCGCCGCGCTGCTGGTGCGCCCGCAGCACGACGTGTGGAAGCCGGCCGAGCACAACGGCACCTTCCGCGGCAACACCCATGCCTTTGTCACCGCCCGCGTGGCGATCGAGAAGTTCTGGAGCGACGATGCCTTCCAGGCCGAGATCGCGACCAAGGCCGCCATCCTCGAGGAAAGCCTGCGCGAGATCGCGAAGGAGATCCCGGGGGCCAAGCTGAAGGGTCGTGGCATGATGATGGGTGTCGACGTCGGGTCGGGCGAGCTGGCCGCGCATATCTGCGCCGAAGCCTTCGACCGGGGCCTGATCATCGAAACCTCGGGCGCCCATGACGAAGTGGTCAAGGTGCTGGCCCCCCTCACCACGCCGGTGGAAACCTTCCGGAAGGGTCTGAAGATCCTGGCCGAAGCCGCCGCCAAACAGAACCAGATGCAAATCGCAGCGGAGTAAGAAACATGATTGTTCGCGACTTCAACAAGATCACCAAGGACGAAAAAGACCGCGTCGTGTCGGACGCCAACTGGACCTCTGTCCGGATGCTACTGGCCGATGACGGCATGGGCTTCTCGTTCCACATCACCTTCCTCGAAGCCGGGTCGGAGCATACGTTCCACTACAAGAACCACTTCGAGAGCGTCTACTGCATGAAGGGCAAGGGCCGGATCACCGACCTGGCCACCGGCGAAACGCATGAGATCGTGCCGGGTGTGATGTACGCGCTGAACGAGCACGACAAGCACACGCTGGTTGCCGACGAAGAGCTGGTCATGGCCTGCTGCTTCAACCCGCCGGTCACCGGCACCGAGGTGCACCAGGCAGATGGTTCCTACGCGCCGGCCGAAACCGAAGACGCGTGAGCCTGAACCGGAGCGCCCGGAGGCACGAGCCCGGCGGGCGATCCGGCAGAGCTTTGGGTGGGGGGCGATGATCGCCCCCTGCCGCCCTCTTTCCCCCAAGAGAGAAAAGGAGCCCGGTCCGAGGAGGAAGGCCCGGGAGATCCCCCAATGACTTTTGCAAATCATACTGTCGAGAAGATCGGCGGCACCTCCATGTCGAAGGTGCACGAGCTGCGGGACAGCCTGCTGATCGCCGAGGGTAACCCCTATGGCCGCGTCTTCGTGGTCTCTGCCTTTGGCGGCATCACCAACCTGCTGCTGGAGCACAAGAAATCGGGTCAGCCCGGTGTCTATGCTCTCTTCTCCAACGACGACAACGCCCATGGCTGGCTGGATGCCCTGTCGGGCGTCGCCGATGCCATGAAGGAGGCCCACGGGGCCGTTCTGGACCACCCCGCCGACATCCACGCCGCCGACGAGTTCGTGCGCGAGCGGATCGAGGGCGCGCGGTCCTGCCTGTTCGACCTGCAGCGGCTGTGCAGCTACGGCCATTTCCGGCTGGGCGACCACATGCTGGATATCCGGGAACTGCTGTCGGGACTGGGTGAGAGCCATTCGGCCTATGTCACCACGCTGATGCTGCAGCGGGCCGGCGTGAATGCGCGCTGCGTCGACCTCAGCGGCTGGCGGGACGAGAGCGACCTCGATCTTGAAGGCCGCATCCGTGCCGGGTTCGAGCAGGTCGATTTCGAGACCGAGCTGCCGATCGTCACCGGCTATGCCCAGTGCACCGAGGGCCTGATGCGGGAATTCGACCGCGGCTATTCCGAGGTGACATTTGCCAATATCGCCGCCATCACCGGCGCGCGGGAGGCGGTGATCCACAAGGAATTCCACCTGTCTTCGGCAGATCCGAAGATGGTGGGCGAAGGCGCGGTGCGCAAGCTGGGGCACACGAACTACGACGTGGCCGACCAGCTGTCGAACCTCGGGATGGAGGCGATCCACCCGAAGGCCGCCAAGATCCTGCGCAAGGCGGGGATTTCCCTGCGCGTGGCCAATGCCTTCGAACCGCAGGACCCCGGTACCCTGATCGACGAGGCCGAGGCGGAGGCGCCGACGGTGGATATCGTCACCGGGCTGGGCGTGGTCGCGCTGGAGGTCTTCGAACAGGACATGGTGGGCGTGAAGGGCTACGACCAGCGCATCCTGGAGGTGCTGACGCGCCATAAGGTGCGGATCGTGTCCAAGGCGTCGAACGCCAACACCATTACCCACTACCTGGACGCGCCGCTGAAGGCGATCCGGCGGGTGGAGCGTGACCTGGTCGCGGCCTTCCCCAATGCCTGCCTGCGGATCGACCGGCTGGGCCTGGTGTCTGTCATCGGCCGGTCCCTGGAAGGGCTGGACGTGACGGAGCGCGGCCTGGGTGCCCTGCGCGAAGGCGGCGTGCGCAGCCTTGCGGTGCAGCACCTGCCGGGCAGCGTGGACGTGCAGTTCATGGTGGCACAGGACGCCTGCGACGAGGCGATCAAGCTGCTGCACCGCGCGCTGGTGGAGCAGGGCGAGAGCGCCCGCGATAAGGAGAAGGCGGGCGACAAGGTTCTGCAAGCCGCCTGAGCGCGCTGAAAATTCTGAAGGTTTCCGGGGCCATCGTCCCGGACCCCCTTGGGGGAGAAGCCGCCTGCGCAGGGTTGGACCCGGTGGGCGGCTTCCATTTTGCGAGGCCGCAGGCGCCGGGCCCGGGCCTTCGGGCTATTCTTCCACCGCGGAGGTCATCGCGGCCGTGGCGTGCTGGTCGATGAGGGAAATCGTCAGCCCGGTCAGCTCCGCCTTGTTTTCGGCATAGGGCATGAAGGCCAGCCGGTAATCGGAGGTTTCCGTGGTGATCCTGTATTCCTTGGGTTGCCGCAGGTTGAAGACCTCTGCCGCGGGGCTGGAAAGGCTGGGGAACCCTTCGGGGATGGTGAGCTGGGACAGGTGCAGGCCGGTGATGGGAATTTCCCGCATCCTGAAGAATTCCCGCGCCTTGTCGGAGGCCCGCCGCACCATCAGGGCGGGATCGACGGCAATCACCACGAAGGGCACTTCCTTCAGGATCGCGTCGAGGTCGGCCAGAACCGCCTGCAGTTCGGTCGAGTTGATCTGAAGCTCCTCGTTGACGGTGATCAGTTCCTCGTTCGCGGATTGCAGCTCCTCGTTGGAGGTCTCCAGCTCCTCGTTCGTGGCCTGAAGCTCCTCGTTGGTGGACTGCATCTCCTCGTTGACCGATTGCAGTTCCTCGTTCGTGGTCTGCAGTTCCTCCACCGTCTGTTGCAGCGCCTCCTGGGTGGAGCGCATGTCCTGCTCCATCCGTTCGATATAGTCGCGATCGGCCCCGGGCGAGGCGTCGGGGTCGCGCGCGGCGCGGTTCACCTGCTTGGTCTGGATGGCGATCAGGCAGTTTTCGTTGGCCCCGGTGCCGGAGTTGATCGGGTAGCAGACGAAGCGGACGCGGTTCGCCTCCGGCAGGGCGAATTCGTGCCAGCGGGAGGTGCGCTGCGTCTGGGTCTTGAGCGCGATGGAAATCAGGCTGATCACCTCGTCCCGCAGGGGACGGCGCAGCAGGCGGGTGTTCATGGCCAGGGGGCCTGCCTCATCCATCTGGATGAAGGCGGAGATATCGCCCACGATCCGCAGGATATCCCCGGCACGCGTGCTGATGAAGCCGTTGGGGGCGACCGATTTGACGAGCGATTCGTACATCGCATCGGCGGCTGGCGCGGTTTCCTTGGGCTGCATTCGCTGCGGCGCCGTGTCGGAGGGCCCGCCGCGGTAGTTGCCGGAGGTCAGCTCCGGGAAGCGGTAGTTGGTGACATGGCCGGTGCGCCGCTTGGAAAAGACCTTCTCCGCCTCGGGGCGCTGTTCGAAATGCGCTTCCAGCACGCCGACGGTTTCGGAGGTGCCCAGGAACAGCAGCCCGTGGGAGGCCAGGGCGTAGTGGATCCGGTAGAGCACGCGTTCCTGAAGTGCCGGTTCGAAGTAGATCAGCAGGTTGCGGATCGAAACGAGGTCCAGGTTGATGAAGGGCGGATCCTGGAAGATGTTGTGGCGGGAGAAGAGCGTGACCTCCCGCAGGGCGCGGACCACCCGCAGCTCGTTCCCGGTGATTTCGAAATACCGTGCAAGGAGGTGGCTGGGCACGTCCTGGGCGGCCGAGATCGGGTAGCTGCCGCGCCGCGCCACATCGAGCGCGCGGTCGTCGATATCGGTCGCGAAGATCTGGATCTGGCTCTTGCGCAGCGCGGCCGGGCCGCCGAGCGCTTCGGCAAAGAGGATGGCGATGGAATAGGCTTCCTCGCCGGTGGCACAGCCAGTGACCCAGACCCGCAGCTGGCGCTTGCTGTCACGCTCCACCAGCTGCTCAATCTGCGTCTTGAGCTGGTCGAACTGCCGGGGATCGCGGAAGAACCGGGTGACCGAGATCAGCAGGTCCTTGTAGAGGGCATCGACCTCTTCCTGGCTGGTGCGGCAGTGGTCGACGTAGTCGGGGTAGGTTTCGATCGACAGCGCGGTCATGCGGCGGGCAATGCGGCGGTTGATCGTGCTTTCCTTGTAGCCGCGGAAATCGACCCCGGTGCGGGCCAGCAGGATCTGCAGCAGGTCGGCCAGGCGGGAGGGGTTTTCGGAGATGATCCGCAGGTCGGAAAAATTGCGCGGCTGCAGGAGGATGCGTTCGAACAGCTGGCCGATGCGTTCGGGGGTCAGCGACAGGTCGATGCAGCCGGTGGCGATGGCCGAGGCGGGCATGCCGTCGTATTTCGCCGAATCGACATCCTGCGCGATGGTGATGCCGCCGGCCTCCCGGATGGCCTGCACGCCGTAGCTGCCGTCGGAGCCGGTGCCGGAGAGCACGATGGCCACGGCGTTTTCCCCGAACTCGTCCGCCAGGCTCTGGAACAGGCGGTCGGCGGAGGGTTTGGGGGTGGCCGGGTGGCCGAAGGGTTCCACCAGCATCAGCTTGCCATCGCGGGCGATGACATCGGAATTGTGCGGCGTGACGTAGATCGTGCCGGGTTCGGGCACCACGGGTTCGCTCAGCTCTACCGTGGGCAGGCGCGTTTCGCGGGAGATGAGGGAGGTCAGCAGGCTCTTGTGCGTGGGCGACATGTGCTGCGCGATGACATAGGTCGCGGGCACCATGGCGGAGAGGTTCTGCACAAGCAGGGTCGTCGCCTCCAGCCCGCCGGCAGAGGCGGCGATGCCGACGACGCTGAGCATCTGCTGCGCCGGCGCCTCCGCGGCTTCGGTGTTTTCTGCCCCGGCGTTGCCGCCGCCTTCCTTTTCCAGCTCTTCCGTCATCGCGACCCCATCTCGCTTTGCGGATATCAGACCGCGCGGCGGGGCCAAATTCCAGAAAAATTTGAGCTTTTTGCAACGTATGCGTACGGGAATGGTGCCTGCGGAGCGGCGCAGGCAGGCCCGGGGCCGAACGGGCGGCAGGGAGCTTCTGCAATTTAATCTAGTCTTAACCAGTTGCAGCGAATTCTTCGAAAATTGCGAGCCAGAAGACAGGCAGGAGTGAGACGTGACGGCCTTGCAGGATCATACGAAGTTCGCGGGGTACATCGCCTGCGATGAGACGCCGCGCAAGTACCGGCTGCGGTCGATCGACGTGTCTCATGGGGGGCTGATGCACAAGCTGAGTTTCCCCGAGCAGCCCGAGCTGGCGGAGATTTTCGTGCCCTCCCTCGCGGCGGAGATCGCCCGGGCGCTGGACCGGATGGATCTGAAGGGGGAGCTGCTGTCGGATTCCGATTACGTGATCGGGGTGCCGGGGGCGGTGTTCCGCAAGCTGCGGGTCCATACGCGGTATCACCCGGAACGGGGATTCGAGGCGAGTTTCTGGTTCGGCAGTTTCGAGGGGCAGCCCCTGACGGCGATCCGTCATTTCACCGAGGCGATGGTGCGGATGCCCCAGACCGATCACATCGGCAAGCTGGCCATCCAGACGCTGGACCGGGTGTTGCTGCCGGCGCTGAACGTCGTCTCGGCGCTGCGCAGCGAATGTGATGCGATCAGCATGGATGGGGATCTGCTGCGCCGCTACACCGACCGGCTGATCGAGGAGGCGGATGACCTGATCCTCTATGCCGAGCTGGTGAAGCGCATGGTGCAGGAACAGGAAATGGCGCTGCAGGACCCCGCGGCGGAGTTCGAGCATGCGCCATCCATGAAACTGGTGCCTGCCCGGGACTGAGACCGCGGGCAGGCGGTGCCGTTCTGTCGGTGCCTCAGCCCTTGCAGGCGATGAAGCTGTCGGCCATCGCGCGGATCAGCTGCGGATAGAGCGCGGCGCCGGTTTCGAGCTTGCTGCCCAGCGGGTCGATTTCCACCAGGCTGGAGTTGCCTTCGCCCAGCACGCTGTCGGCCAGGCCCGCGTTGAACTGCGGTTCGGTGAAGACGCAATTCACCCCTGCCTCTTCGACCGCGTCGTGCAGCGCGGCAATGCGCGCGGCGCCGGGGGCGCTGGCGTCGCTGTCGGTGATCGCACCGGAGGAGGTCAGGCCGAAGCGGTTTTCGAAGTACTGGTAGCCATCGTGGTAGACGAGGAAGCTGATCGGTGCCTTCGCCGCGAGCTCTTCCTTGATCGTGCCTTCCAGCTCGGCCAGCTGGGCGCGGGCGGCTTCGGCATTGGCGTGGTAGGTGTCGGCGTTCTCGGGATCGACCTCTGCCAGGGCGTCGGCGATGCCGCTCAGCCAGACGCGGGCATTTTCCGGGTCCAGCCAGCCGTGCGGATCCAGGCCGTCGTGGTGGTGGTGGTGTTCATGGCCTTCTTCGTGGCCGTCATGATCATGGTCATGATCATCATGGGCCTCGGCGTGATCTTCGTCGTGCTCATGCTCATGCTCATGCTCTTCGGCGGCTTCCGCATGTTCGTGATCGTGATCATCCTCGTCCGCGTCGTGGTCATGATCATGGTCGTCATGCTCTGCCGCATCGTGATCATGGTCGTGATCGTGGTCTTCCTCGCCCAGGTGTTCATCCAGCTCGGGGCCCGCGCGGAACTGCAGCTGCAGGGTGCCCGGCAGCGCCATCAGTTCGACGACATGGGCGTCGGTGGCAAGGGTTTCCAGGGGATGTTCGAGCCAGGGTGCCAGCGCCTCGCCCACCCAGAACACCACGTCGGCATCCTGCAGGGCCACGGCATCGGAGGGCCGCATGGAGTAGCCGTGCGGAGAGGCCCCGGGCGGCAGGATCACGTCGGCGTCGCCCACGCCATCCATCACCGCCATGACAAGGGATTGGATCGGAGCGATTTCCGTCACCACGTCGGGCGCGTCTGCCTGCGCCGCGGTGCCGAGGGCCGCCAGGCCGAACGCGGCCGCTGAGATCTGCCGGAGCTTCATGGGGTACCTTTATCTATGTGATAGTATAACAGCTCGCGAGTTGATAACGGACATACTATAACATAGCAAGGGCACCGGACTGCGAAGGAGGCAGAGATGGAAACGACCGGATTCTCGCGCCATGATCACGGGGTCTGCATGCGCGATGGCGTGGCGGCGGCGGATGCGCGCTGCCGCGAACAGGGGCTGCAGTTCACGCCGGTGCGGCGCCGCGTGCTGGAACTGCTGCTGGAACGTCACCGGGCGCTTGGCGCCTACGAGATCCTTGACCACCTGCGCGAAGAGGGGCTGGGCAGCCAGCCGCCCGTGGCCTACCGGGCGCTGGATTTCCTGGTGAAGCATGGGTTCGCCCACAAGATCGAGCGGCTGAACGCCTTCATCGCCTGCGCCTGTCCCGAAGAGCATCACGCGCCGTCCTTCCTGATCTGCCGCAATTGTTCCGAGGTTGCGGAGGCGCGGATCGACATGCGCGAAGGGCGCCTGGGCGATGCGGCACGGCAGATGGGGTTCACCATCGAACGCGCGGTGGTCGAGGCGGAGGGGCTGTGCCCCAATTGCCAGAAGAAAAGCGCCGTCGCGTGACGGCGCCGCTGGTCCGGCTGCAGGGCGCGCAGGCGCGTCTTGGCGGCCACGAGGTTCTGAGCGGTGTCGACCTGCGCATCGACCGGGGGGAGATCCTGACGATCGTCGGCCCCAACGGGTCGGGCAAGTCGACCTTGATGAAGATGATCATCGGCGCCGTGCCCCTGGCCGGTGGCCGGATGGAGCGTGCGCCGGGCCTGCGCATCGGCTATGTGCCGCAGAAGCTGCATATCGATCCGACCCTGCCGCTGACGGTGCGGCGCTTCCTGTCGCTGCCGGTGCGGGTGAGCGATGCCGAGGCGCGCGAGGCGCTGGAGCATGCGGGCGGTGCCGGGCTGGAACGGCGGCAGATGACGGACCTGTCGGGCGGCCAGTTCCAGCGGGTGCTGCTGGCCCGGGCGCTGCTGTCTCGGCCCGACCTTCTGATTCTGGACGAGGCGACCCAGGGCCTGGACCAGCCCGGCTCCGCCGCCTTCTATCGCCTGATCGAACGCCTGCGGAGCGAGCTGGGCTGTGCCGTGCTGATGGTGAGCCATGAGCTTCACGTCGTCATGGCGGCCTCTGACCGGGTGATCTGCCTGAACGGTCATGTCTGCTGCGAGGGCGCGCCGGAACACGTGGCGAGCGCGCCGGAGTACCGCGCGCTTTTCGGGACGGGCACACAGGGGGCGCTGGCGCTTTACCGGCACCAGCACGACCACGAGCACGATCATATCCACGGGCCGGGCTGCGGCCATGACCACCACGATCACACTTCACACGAGACGGGCGGGGCCAACTGATGCTCGACGATTTCCTTGTGCGCGCCATGCTGGCGGGGCTTGGCCTGGCCCTGGCGGCTGCCCCGCTGGGGTGTTTCGTGGTCTGGCGGCGGATGGCCTATTTCGGCGATGCCACGGCCCATGCGGCGGTGCTGGGCGTGGCGCTGGCGCTGGCCTTCGACGTGTCGATCTTTGCGGGTGTGCTGGTGGTGGCGCTGACCATGGCGATGCTGGTGTCCTCGCTGTCGGAGCGGGGCGTGGCGATGGACACGCTGCTGGGGGTCATGGCGCATACCGCCATCGCCTTTGGCCTGGTGGCGGTATCCTTCTTGTCGGGCGTGCGGATCGACCTGATGGGCTATCTGTTCGGTGACATCCTGGCCGTTGGGCGCGGGGATCTGGCGGTGATCTGGGGCGGGGCCGCGCTGGTGCTGCTGCTGCTGCGGTGGCGCTGGTCCGCGCTCTTGACGACGACGCTGAACCCGGACCTGGCGCGGGCCTCGGGCCTCGATCCCCGGCGGGAGCAGCTGGTGCTGACCGTGGCGCTGGCGCTGGTGGTCGCGGTGGCGATCAAGGTCGTGGGCAGCCTGCTGATCGCGGCCATGCTGATCGTGCCCGCCGCCGCCGCGCGGCCGTTTGCCCGCACGCCCGAGGTCATGGCCCTGGTCGCGACGGTGATCGCCATCGTATCGGCCCTGGGCGGGCTGCAGGCCTCGCTTTGGTTCGACACGCCGGCGGGGCCGTCGATGGTCTGCCTCGGGGCGGTGATCTTCCTGGCCGGGTCGCTTTTCGCGGCCCTGCGCCGGGGGCTGGCCGGGCGCGGAAGCGCCTAGTCGAAATAGGCGCGCGCCGAATGGGCGCGGTCGTGATCCAGATAGAATTCATCCAGCTGCGGCGGCACGATGCCGGTTGTCTGCAGCTGCACATGGGCCTGGCCACGGTGGTGCACCTGGTGCTGGAAGAGGTGCAGCAACAGCATGTCGACACGTTCCGGCACCGGGCCGATATCGCGTTCGGTCATCCGGGTTTCGGCCAGGGTCGCATCGGTCATCGCGTGGCAGAACTCGGTCAGGGTGCGATCCGCTTCGGCCTGTGCCGCGGCGAGCTCCTCCACCTTCTTGATCATCGGGCGATCATAGACGGCGCGGCCCTGACCGCCGTTGGTCAGGGCGTCGATGTAGAAGAGATCGACCGAGAGGATGTGGTTCATCGTTTCCCGCAGGGAGGGGAAGAAGCCGGGGCGCGGCTGTCGGAACTCGATCGGACCCATGCCGCGCATGGCGCGGTAGAACGTGGCATTGGCCCAGGCGTTGTTGAGCGCCATCAGCTGGTAGGAGCGGGTTGCGTCGGTCATGTCGGCCCTCCCTTTCGGGTCAGAAGTTCACCTTCACGCCGGGCAGGTCGAGCGCCTTCACGAGGTCGCGCATTTCCTGCCGGGCGGCGATGTTGGAAATGTTGAGGCTGCTGACGCCCAGGTCCTTCAGATCCAGCAGGGTCAGGCCGCGCGGGAAGAGTTCGCGGAAGATCACCCGTTCGGAGAAGCCCGGCGCGACGCGGAAGCCGATCCGCTTGGCCAGCCGTTCGATGGCGGATTCCATCTTCTTCTTGTTGGTCATGTTCTGTGCCCCCACGCGGTTGCGCAGCACGACCCAGTCGATGGGCTTCAGCCCGGATTTCGCGCGCAGCTGGCGGGCGGCCCAGACCATTTCGGAGTAGACGGAGGGGCCGAGGATCTTGTCGCCTTCGGTGTCGATCCGCGCCAGCAGGTCGAAATCGACGAAGCTGTCGTTGAGCGGGGTCACCAGGGTATCGGCCAGGGAGTGCGCCACCTGGCTGAGCCGGGTGTGGGAGCCGGGGCAGTCGATCAGGATGAAGTCAGCCTGGGTTTCCAGCTGGGAAATCGCCGTGGCGATACGGGCGTCGTAGATGTTTTCGCCGGGCACGAGGGTGGCGGCGTCAACTTCCGGCAGGTCATGGAAGACCGGGCTGGGCAGGTCGATACCTTCCTTCTTCAGCGTTTCGTAGCGGTTGGCCACGTAGCGCGCAAAGCTGCGCTGGCGCAGGTCGAGGTCGAGCCCGTGGACGCTGTGGCCCATCCGCGCAAGCGCGGTTGCGATATGCATGGAGACGGTGGATTTGCCCGCCCCGCCCTTCTCGTTTCCGACGACGATGATATGTGCCACGTTCCGTTCCCGGGGAGAGTTGTGCCTGCGCGCCGGGGCGCCGCAGGGTGCTGGCGCAGGTGTAATTGATTGCGGGGGCGGGCGGCAAGTCGGAGCTGGTGGAAACGAGAAGGGCGGGGCGGAGATTGCGCCCCAAAGGCAACGCCGGGATCAGCCTTCGACCGGCTGCCCGAAGAGCGCGATGGCCAGCGCCAGGAGCGCCAGCGCCCCCCAGAGCAGGCGGCGCGGGCCCCGGGCGTGGCGGGCGGCGATCACGGCCTGGGCCATGTAATACAGGGCAAAGGCGCGGGAGGCGTAGGAGATGATCTGGAACACGTCGGCCACCCAGGTCAGCGCCAGCCCGGCCAGGCAGAGCACCAGGTAGCCCTGCCGTTCGCGGATGCGCCCGCGTGTCAGTTCGGCCACAAGTCCGCCGGAACCGCCGGTGTCGGCGACGGCGGCGCTGAATTGGGCGGCGAGCGCGGCGAGGATCAGCATCCAGGGCAGGATGGGGGAGACATCGCGCATCATGTCGATCACCGCCGTCTCGCTCAGCGTGCCGTCGGGGACGTGGTGGGCGTAGACCAGAAGCAGCACGTAGACGAGGTAGATCGCGGTGGAGATCCCCTGAGCCAGCCGCATGGAGCGGATGCGGGTGCGCGCGTCGTAGGTCTCTTCCAGGTAGCGGGAAGTTTCGAAGCCCTGCACCGTCACCAGAAGGCCGAAGCCCAGGGTCAGCGCCCCCCAGCCGTGCTCGCTGCCCTCCGGGACAAAGAGCGTGGCCCCCCTGGCCGCGCCGGTGAAGAAGACGGCCAGCCCGGCGAGCAGCCCCGCGATGATGGCGAGCTTCAGCGTGACGGTGAGGTATTCGGCCCGTTCCAGCGTGCTGAAGCCGTGGCCGAAGCCCAGCACAAGGATCAGGCAGAAGACGGCGGAGGTGACGATGCGGGCGGCGGTCTGGCCCTGCCAGGGCAGGACCTGCACCGCGAAGGAGCCGAAGAGGTTCAGGTAATAGGCGACCGAGATGACGTAGGCGAAGGCCAGCAGGGCCGATGCCAGCTGTTCCAGGTGGCTCTTCGGTGCGGGCTGGTCGCCGATGCGGGCGATGTTTTCCCGGATCGCGGCGCCGAAGCCCCAGGCGGCGAGGCAGAGCACGCCCATCATCGCCGGGGCCCAGGCGCCGAAGCCATGGGCCAGCACCGGCCCGAGGACGAGGAAGCCGGAACCGATGATCGAGGCCAGCGGCGTGACCATGGCGCGCCAGGTGGGCCAGCGGCGGAGCGCGGGCAGCCAGAGGGCCGCACCGGCGATCAGGGTCAGGGCTAGGATGGCGGGGGTCATCTGGGTCTTCCGCTTGGCTCGTGCCCGGAGGGCCTAGCCCCGGCACGGGGTGGGGGCAAGGGCAGACGGCATCGTCCGGTGCGGTGAGGGCCGCATCGAAGGCCGGACGCGGGGGAGGGCCCAAAAGCAGAAAGGGCCCGCCTGAGGCGAGCCCTTCCGGAACGGTACTGGCGGGGCGATCAGAAGCCCAGGCCGGCGTACTTGTTCTTGAACTTCGACACGCGGCCGCCGGCGTCGAGCAGGCGGGAGTTGCCGCCGGTCCAGGCCGGGTGCACGGTCGGGTCGATGTCGAGGGACATGGTGTCGCCCTCTTTGCCCCAGGTGGAGCGCATCTTGATCACGGTGCCATCGGTCATCTTGACGTCGATGAAGTGGTAGTCGGGATGGGTATCCTTTTTCATGACGTCGATCCTCAGGCTTGAGCTTTGGGCTTGTAGTTGGTGACTTCGGCGATACGGGCGGATTTGCCGCGACGCGAACGGAGGTAGTACAGCTTGGCGCGACGGACGCGGCCACGACGGACGACCTCGATGGAGTCGATGTTGGTGGAGTAGAGCGGGAACACACGCTCGACGCCTTCGCCGAAGGAAATCTTGCGGACGGTGAAGGAACCGGCGATGCCGGCGCCGTTCTTGCGGCTGATGCAGACGCCTTCGTACATCTGCACACGGGTACGGGTGCCTTCTGTCACCTTGTAGCCGACGCGGATGGTGTCACCGGCCTTGAAGTCGGGGATGGTCTTCCCCAGGGAAGCGATCTGTTCCGCCTCCAGCTGTGCGATCAGGTCCATCGCAATTCTCCTATCTGCTCGCGGTTGGTCCGCGAAGTTGCTTGCCGGCCCCAGAGCTCCGCTCTTCGTCCGGGTCCCGGTCCAGCGATCTGGAGCAGCCCGGCGGAGGTACAGGTCATCTTTTGCTTCTTCCGTCCCTGCCGGATACGCCGAAGATGCGGATCCAAAGGCAACGCGGGACAGGTCCGGATGGCCGATTCCGGCCCCGGACGGGCGGCGTATAGGCCATTTCGGCCAGTGCGACAAGGGGTTTCGGGCCCATGGCCGCCCGGCTGCGGGTCCGGTGTGGGGCTGGGTCCTATCGTGGCTTGTGGACGTGGGCGCTTTGCACCAGGCCGAAGGCCAGCATGAGGACCAGCATGGCCGAGCCGCCGTAGCTGACCAGGGGCAGGGGCACGCCGACCACAGGGGCCAGGCCCATGACCATGGACATGTTCACCGCAAGGAACAGGAAGAAGGTCGTCGCGATGCCCAGGGTCAGCAGGGAGGCATAGCGGTTCTGGTTGTTCATGGCGGATCCGATGCAGAACACCAGGATGAGCGCGTAGAGGCACAAGAGCGAGACCGAGCCCACGAAGCCGAATTCCTCCGCCAGGGTGGTGAAGATGAAGTCGGTGTGCTTTTCCGGCAGGAAGTTCAGCCGCGACTGGGTGCCCTGCATGTAGCCGCGCCCGGTCCAGCCGCCGGAGCCGAGGGCGATCTTCGACTGGGTGATGTGGTAGCCCGCACCCAGCGGATCCTTGGACGGGTCGAGGAAGGTGTCGATGCGGCGGAACTGGTAATCCTTGATCAGCTGCCAGTCGGTGCCACGGCTTTCGAAGACCGCCCAGACCAGGCCCACGCCCGCGGTGATCACGGTGGCGAAATAGGCCCAGTGGACCCCGGCCAGGAACATCACCGCCCCGCCGCCGGTCAGCAGCAGGATGGCGGTGCCCAGGTCGGGCTGCTTCAGCACGAGGAAGGTGGGCACGGTGATGATCAGCACGGGGATCAGCACCCAGAGGGGGTGCGACACCTTCCGCACCGGCAGCCAGTCGTAGTAGGCGGCCAGGAACATCACCAGGGCGATCTTCATCAGCTCGGAGGGTTGCAGGCGCATGAAGCCCAGGTCGATCCAGCGCTGCGCGCCCATGCCGACGGAGCCGAAGAGCTCCACGAAGACGAGCAGCAGGAGGGAGACGCCGTAGGCCACGCCCGAGACGTTGCGCCAGAACCAGACGGGCACCATGCCGATGATAAACATCAGCAGCAGCCCCACGGCATAGCGTTTCATCTGGGGTTCGGCCCAGGGCGACAGGCTGCCACCGGCAACGGAGTAGAGCTGCATGAAGCCGACGCAGGCGACGGCGGTCAGCAGCAGGGCCAGCGGCCAGTTGAAGTAGAAGACCTTGCGCGAGCCCGTGGGCGTCGTCTTTACGGCATATTCGAGATAGCTCATGCCCGGCCCTTCGCATCACGGCTGAGGTCGGGGCGCAGGGCGCGCAGGCGTTCCTGCTGCTCCGCGATGCGGTCCCGGTCCTTGGCAGGGTAGACATCCAGCGGCGGGTCGCCCTTGAACAGCGCCTGCAGGGTGATGTCGCGGGCGATCGGCGCCGCGACGGAGGAGCCGCCGGAGCCGTGTTCGACCACGACCGCCACGGCGACCTTGGGATCGTCGAAGGGTGCGAAATCGACCCAGAGCGCGTGGTCGCGCCGTTCCCAGGGCAAATCCTCGTTCGAGGTGACGCCGGCAGCGCGTTCGGCCGCGGTGATGTTGCGGACCTGCGAGGTGCCGGACTTGCCTGCCATGCGCAGGTCTTCGGCAATCACGCGGGAGCCGTAGCCGGTGCCGTGGCGGGAGTTCGAGACCTCGAACATGCCCTGCTGCACCGTGCGCAGGTGCGCCGGGTCCAGGCCGAGGGAGTCCCCGCTGCCGGAGGGCTGTTCCACCCCGTCGATCGACTTGATCAGGCGCGGGGTCACGCTGCGGCCGGTGGCGACGCGGGCGGCCATGATGGCCAGTTGCAGCGGCGAGGCCAGCACGTAGCCCTGCCCGATGGAGGCGTTGATCGTGTCACCGATCAGCCAGGACTGGCCACGGACTTCCTGCTTCCATGCCTTGGTGGGCGCCAGGCCCTGGGCGACGGCGGACAGGGGCAGGTCATGGCGCACGCCGATGCCCATGCGCTGCGCCATCTCGGATATCTTTTCGATGCCGAGCCGGCTGGCCAGTTCGTAGAAGAAGACGTCGCAGCTTTCGCGCAGGCCGCCCACCACGTTGAGCCGGCCATGGCCGCCGCGTTTCCAGCAGTGGAAGCGGCGGTTCGATACCTCGAGGTAGCCGCCGCAGTAATAGGTGTCTTCCGGCCCGATGATGCCTGCTTCCAGCCCGGCCAGGGCCACGACCATCTTGAAGGTGGAGCCGGGCGGGTAGATGCCCTGCACCGACTTGGCGGCCAGCGGCCTGTGGTCGTTCTGCGTCAGCGCCCGGTAATCGGTGACGGAGATGCCGCGGACAAAGAGGTTCGGGTCGAAGCTGGGGGTGGAGCCGATGGCCAGCAGATCGCCGTTGGTGGTGTCGATCACCACCGCCGCCGCGCTTTCGTCGCCAAGCCGCGCCTGGACGTAGTTCTGCAGCATGACATCGGTGGTCAACTGGAGATTGGCGCCGGGCTGGCCTTCCTGCCGGTCCAGTTCGCGCATGACGCGGCCGACGGCGTTGACCTCCACCCGGCGGGTGCCGGCGGAGCCGCGCAGCTCGTCCTCCATCTTGGCTTCCAGGCCGACCTTGCCGATCTGGAACCGCGGGATGCCCAGCACGGGATCCGGGTCGTCGATCTTGGACAGGTCGTAGTCGGAGACCGGGCCGACGTAGCCCACCACATGGGCGAAATCGTCGTGCAGCGGGTAGAAGCGCGACAGGCCCACGTCCGGCGTGATGCCGGGCAGGGCGGGGGTGTTCACCGCGATCTTCGACACGTCCTGCCAGCTGACCCTTTCGGCCACGGTGATCGGCAGGAACGGGGCGGAGCGTTTCATCTCTGCCAGGGTGCGTTCGATGTCCGAGGGTTCGATCGGGACCAGTTCGGAGAGCCGTTTGAGCACCTCTTCGACGTCACCCGCGTCTTCGCGGACGATGGTGATCCGGTAGGCGGGTTCGTTGCGGGCGATGGCCAGGCCGTTGCGATCGAAGATTTCCCCGCGGGCGGGCGGAATGAGGCGCAGGTTGATGCGGTTTTCCTCGGCCAGCATGCGGTACTGGTCCGCCTGATCGACCTGCAGGTGGCGCATGCGCCAGGCCAGAAGACCCATGAAGCCCAGCTGCGCCCCGCCCAGAAGGGCGGCGCGGCGGGTGATCTTCTTGCCCGAAATCTGGGTGTCGCGGGGATTACGTCTCATAGCTTGTGCCCCAGGCTGTCGACCTCACCCACCGCGGTGCGGCGCAGGCCGAAGAAGAAGGCGGAAAGCCCGGCCAGGACCGGGTAGAAGGCAATGGTCATCGCCAGCTGCGAGGCGACGATGGTCAGGGGAGCCTTGTCCACGAAGAAGAGCCCGAGCGCCAGCCAGTAGCCCAGCAGGACGAGGGCCGAGGCGATGGCCGCGCTGAGCCATTCGGCCAGGAAGGACCGGTCCCGCATGAAGCGGGCGCGGCGCTGCATCCGGTAGATGACGAAGGTGGCGATGGCCGCCATCAGCCCGGGCGGGCGCATCTGCAGCAGGTCCGACAGCAGGAAGACGGCGGCGATCAGCGGCAGCGGCGCCAGTTCGGGCCGGCGCAGGGACCACACGAGGGTCAGCCCCAGCAGCAGGTCCGGCCCGGCCCAGAGGCGGGGCATGGTTTCCAGCGGCAGCAGGGCGAACATGATCAGCACCAGGCACAGCGCGGCATAGGCGCCGCGCAGGGCCCACATCCGGGTGGCCGAGGCGCGGATCAGGTCAGCCATCGACGCCTCCCGAAGCCAGCGGGGACACGGTGCCGGGGGCCTGGGGCGCGGCGTTGCTGTCGCGCGGTGCGGGGCGGCCGTGGGGCAGGATCAGCCCGCCCGGTTCGGTCAGCCGTTCGGTGCCCATGTGGCGCAGCACCCTGAGGAATTCGAGCCGTTCGTAATCCGCCGACAGGCGCACCCGCAGGCGGCCCAGCTTGTCCTGCGCCACCTGGCCCACCAGAAGGCCCGCCGGGAAGACCCCGCCATCGCCGGAACTGACGACGCGGTCGCCGGGGCGCACCAGGTCGGGATCTTCGATGAAGTCGAGCGCGGGGGCGGCGGTATTGTCGCCCATGACCATAGCGGTCTGGCCCGAGGGCTGGATCGTCACCGGCAGGCGGGAGGAGGTGTCGGTCAGCAGGATGACCCGGCTGATCTTGTCCCCCACGCCGGAGATCCGGCCGACCAGCCCGATGCCGTCCATCGCGGCCCAGCCATCGACGATGCCGTCACGGGCCCCGATGTTGAGCAGGACGGATTGCCGGTAGGGCGAGCCGCTGTCGGCCATCACGACGCCGGTGATATAGGTCAGGCGCGGGTCGAGCTGCACGTTGTTGAGGTCGAGCAGGCGGGCGTTTTCCTGTTCCAGCTGCAGGGCGGCCTCTTTCCAGGCCTTCATCTGCTGCAGTTCGCGGCGCAGTTCCTGGTTCTGCTCGGCGATGCGCTGATAGCTCTGGAAATCGCGGATCAGGTTCACGGCGCCGGTGACCGGGGCCATGGCCCAGTCCATGCTGGGCATGACGCGGTCGATGATCTGGGCGCGGAAGCGTTCGACGCGCGGGCTGTCGATGCGCCAGACAAGGAAGACGGCGATGAGGACCAGCACCAGAACCGACAGGATGAGCCTGCGGATCGGGGTGAAATAGTCCTCGTCCTGATTTTTGTCCTTGGCCATTGGACCCTCGAAAAGGCAGGGAAACGGGCCGAGAGGAGGCCCGTCTCAGGTCCTCAGCTTCGGGGTCTCAGCTGTCGTAGTCAATCGCGTGGCGGAGTTGCTTTTCATACTCCAGCGCCTTGCCGGTACCAAGCGCCACGCAGTTCAAGCTTTCGTCAGCGATGGAAACGCCGAGGCCGGTCTGTTCGCGCAGGGCCAGGTCCAGATCCCCCAGCAGGGCACCGCCGCCGGTCAGCATGACGCCACGGTCGACGATGTCTGCGGCCAGGTCCGGCGGGGTGGCTTCGAGCGCGGTCATCACCGCTTCGCAGATCTGCTGCACGGGTTCGGCCAGCGCCTCGGCCACCTGGGCCTGGGTGATCTCGGTTTCCTTGGGCACGCCGTTCAGCAGGTCGCGGCCACGCACCTGCATGGAGGCGCCACGGCCGTCGTCGGGCATGCGGGCGGTGCCGATGGCGGTCTTGATCCGCTCGGCGGTGCTTTCGCCGATCAGCAGGTTTTGCTGACGCCGCAGGTAAGAGATAATCGCCTCGTCCATGCGGTCACCGCCGACGCGGACGGAGCGGGCGTAGACGATGTCACCCAGCGACAGAACGGCCACTTCGGTGGTGCCGCCGCCGATGTCGACGACCATGTTGCCGGTCGGATCGGTGATGGGCATGCCGGCGCCGATGGCCGCGGCGATCGGTTCGGCGATCAGGCCGGCGCGGCGGGCGCCGGCAGACAGGACCGACTGGCGGATCGCGCGTTTTTCGACCGGGGTCGCGCCATGGGGCACGCAGACGATGATCTTCGGCTTGGAGAAGGTCGAGCGCTTGTGCACCTTGCGGATGAAGTGCTTGATCATCTCTTCGGCCACGTCGAAGTCGGCGATGACGCCTTCGCGCATCGGGCGGATCGCCTCGATCGAACCCGGGGTCCGGCCCAGCATCAGCTTGGCGTCCTCACCCACGGCGAGCACTTTCTTGACGCCATCCTTGACGTGGTAGGCAACCACCGAAGGCTCGGACAGGATGATGCCCCGGCCCTTCACGTAGACCAGCGTATTCGCCGTGCCGAGGTCGATTGCCATGTCCGAGGAAAAAAGCCCCGGCATCTTGTCGAATACTGCCATGTCCTGTCCCGATTATCGTAACGCGATCGGCCCGCTCCCCCGGCGGGCTCTCGATTGAGCGCCCTTATATTCAGGGACAGGGCAGGTGGAAAGAGGCGGGCGGGCCTGAATAAGCGCCATTTCGCCGTGGAACGGGCCTTTGCATGGTCAATAACCGGTGAACGGCGGGTGCAGGTGATAGGGATTGCGCGAATGGCAGGCGCCGTCGTATCCGGGGCCATGCTGTCGTACCAACATATCTATCACGCCGGGAACCCCGCCGATCTGCACAAGCACGCGCTTCTGGCTGCGATGCTGGCGCGGCTGACGGAGAAGCCCAAGCCATTGACCTACATGGAAACTCACGCGGGGCGTGCGCTTTATGACCTGTCCAGTGCCGAGGCGCTGAAGACGGGGGAGGCCGCGGCGGGGATTGGCGCCCACGCCGGGGATTTCCCCCCGGATCACCCCTATGCCCGTGTCCTGCGGGACATTCGGGCGCGGCATGGCGCCACGGCCTATCCCGGATCCCCGATGATCGCGGCGGAGCTGTTGCGGGAGGGTGATTCCCTCCACCTGGCGGAACTGCATCCGCAGGAGCAGGTGGCGCTGCAGCAGGCCATGGGTCGCCGGGCGAAGGTGCACCGGCAGGACGGCTACGAGATGGTGCTGTCCCTTTGCCCGCCGGAGCCCCGCCGGGGCATGCTGCTGATTGATCCCTCTTACGAGGTGAAGAGCGAATACGACCGCATCCCCGACGTGGTGAAGAAGCTGCATCGCGCCTGGAACGTTGGCGTTCTGGCGATCTGGTACCCGATCCTGAAGGACGGGCGGCACCTGCCGATGATCCGCGCGCTGGAGTCGCAGGACCTGCCCAAGGTATTGAAAAGCGAGGTGCGCTTCCCCCCGGTGCGGGAAGGGCACGGCATGGTCGGATCGGGCATGTTCATGGTGAACACCCCCTTCGGCACCGAAGAGGAGGCGGCCCGGCTGGCCGGGCTGATCGGAGGCGGAGGGTGAGCGAACTGGCGAAGATGAAGGCGGGGGAGTGGTTCAACACCCTGGATCCGGAGGTCGATGACCTGCGCACGGCCACCCGTCACGCGGTCTGGCAGCACAACACGCTGTCACCGGCCGAGCGGGGCCATTGCGGGCCGCTGCTGCGCGCCATCTGCGGGGCCTTCGATGAAAGCGCCTACCTGGAGGCGCCCTTCCATTGTGCCTATGGATTCAACCTGTTCCTGGGGCCGATGGTCTACCTGAATGCGGGCTGTGTCGTGCTGGACAGCGCGCCGGTGCGGATCGGTGCGCGGAGCATGCTGGGGCCGCAGGTCAAGCTGCTCTGCCCGGAACACCACCACGACCCGAAGCTGCGCGGCGAGGGGCAGGAGATCGCCCGCCCGATCACGCTTGGCGAAGATGTCTGGATCGGCGGTGGCGCAACGGTGCTGGGCGGGGTCACCATCGGCGATGGCGCCATCGTGGCGGCGGGGGCGGTGGTCACCCGCGACGTGCCGCCGGGCGGCAAGGTCGCGGGCGTGCCGGCAAGGGCGCTTTAGGTCCCCTCCCGGGATCAGGCTTCGGTGACGACGGGCTGATCGACGGCGCGCGGACGGCCGTCTTCGCCGACGGCGATCATGGTGAACTTCGCCTCGGTCACATGTTCGCGGATCGCGGTATAGGCGCGGCGGGACCAGACCTCGATCCGGATCACCATGGAGCTGCGGCCGACGTGATCCACGGCGGTATAGACGCAGAGCGTGTCGCCCACTTTCACGGGCTTCTTGAAGACGATCTGGTCGGCGGCGATGGTGACGGTGCGGCCGTTGCAGCGTTCATTGGCGCGGATGGCGGCGGCGAGGTCCATCTGAGACATGACCCATCCGCCGAAGATGTCACCGGCGGCATTGGTGTCGGCGGGCATCGCCAGGGTTCTGAGGGTCAGTTCCATGCCCTCGGGGTGATCTTGCGGCATCTCGGTCTCCTTGCCTGTCCCCCCTTCGTGCCCGAGATAGGGCGGTGCCTGCCCTTTGCGCAAGTTCTCCCTCCGCAGAGGCGCTATGCGCTGGTGCGAAGGCCAAGTGGTGCGCCCGTCATGATTTTCTGCCTGGATGGTCCGCAGACACCATTCGGCGGCGCAAAGGGAACGGCTGGACAGCGGGTGCGTTTTGCGCTGGTACGGCGGCAGGGTTGCGCTATCTGGAGCGCAGGCACGAAAGGAACGGGCATGAGCGGACTTCTGGCACTTCTCGACGATGTGGCGGCCATCGCCAAGGTGGCGGCGGCGTCGGTCGACGACGTGATGGGGCAGGCGGTGAAAGCCTCTGCCAAGGCCACGGGGGCGCTGATCGACGATGCGGCGGTGACGCCGAAATACGTGCAGGGCTTTTCCGCCAAGCGCGAACTGCCCATCGTGCTGAAAATCGCGCGCGGGTCGCTGTTCAACAAGCTGATCCTGCTGCTGCCGGTGGCCCTGCTGCTGTCCGCCTTTGCGCCCGGGCTGATATCGCCGTTGCTGATGCTGGGCGGGGCCTACCTGTGCTTCGAGGGGGGGGAGAAGATCTGGCACGCGGTGTCGACCGCGCATCACGACGTGGACGAGCAGGTGGCCAAGAAGACCGGCGGTGACGTCGGCCTGGAGGAAGAGAAGGTCAAGGGCGCGATCAAGACCGATTTCATCCTGTCGGCGGAGATCATGACGATCACCCTCTCGGCGCTGCCGTCCGACCTTGGGTTCTGGATGGAGGCCGGCGCCCTGGCCGTGGCGGGGGTGATCATCACCCTGGCGGTCTATGGTGCGGTTGCGGTGATCGTGAAGGCGGATGATTTCGGGCTTCTTCTGGCCTCCTACGGGCGGCTGGGGCTGACCCGCTGGCTGGGCCGGATGATCGTGCGCGGCATGCCTTTCCTGTTGAAACTGCTGACGATTGTCGGGACGGCGGCGATGCTGTGGGTCGGCGGGTCGATCATCACCCACGGGTTGCATGACCTGGGCTGGCACTGGCCCTACGAGACGATCCACCACGTCGCCGTGGCCGTGGCGGCGGGCCTGCCGGAGGCCTGGCATGCCGCGGTGGAATGGGTCGTGACCGCGGCCATCGACGGTGTGCTGGGCCTGCTTCTGGGGCTGGTGATCGTCTGGCTGACGGGGGTCGTGCGCGGCATCCTGGGCAAGAGCGGCGGGCACTGAGCCTTGGGCCCGCAGATCACCGTCGCCGCCCTGGCGGAACGGCTGGCAAGCGCCTGTGCGGAGGCCGGCGCGGGGCGGAAGATCGTCGCCCTGGCGGGGCCGCCCGGGGTTGGGAAATCCACGACCACGGGTCCGCTGGAAGCCGCGCTGCAGGCGCGGGGCGTCGCGGCGGGCGTGCTGCCCATGGACGGGTTCCATTACGATAACGCCATCCTTGCGGCGCGGGGCCTGCAATCCCGCAAGGGCGCGCCGGAGACCTTCGACGTGCCGGGCCTCTCCCGCCTGCTGGAAGCCCTGGCAGCCCCCGGGGCGCCGGACCTGGCCGTGCCGGTCTTCGACCGGGAGCTGGACCTGTCGCGCGGATCTGCCCGTATCATCCCGGCGGGGTGCCAAGTCCTTCTGGTGGAAGGGAATTACCTTCTGCTGCAGCGGGCGCCATGGGATGGCCTGCGACAGTATTTCGACCTCTCCGTCGCCCTGAGCTGCCCCGAAGCGGTGCTGGAAGCGCGCCTGATGCGCCGCTGGCTGGACCTGGGGCTGCCGGAGGCGGAGGCGCGGGAGAAGGTGCAGGGCAATGACCTGCCAAATGCCCGGACCGTGCTGATGGAAAGCGGGCCGGCAGATTTCCGTATCCTCACCGGCTGATCGCGGCCCCCTCGATCCGGCGCCGATCCGGTATCTGCTCCGCCCTCTGGCCTGCGCCCGAGCATACGATCACAGCGCGGATAATACGTGCCGGGGTACAATCCTGGGGGCGAAGCGCGTGAAATGCGACCATTTCCGATCCGCCGGGGGAGTTCGCGGCCCGCAGGTGTGGGCCGTGGGAACAGTCTGCCGCGCAGGCCTTAAGCGAGGGTAAAGAAAAAGGCTGCGCCCGGGGGGGCGCGACCTTGATCTGCAAGACGGCGGGATGACCCGGGTCAGCCAGCGTCCTTGTAGTTGATTTCCCGCGCATCGGCCCCTGCGCCAACCTTGGCGCGGCGGACGATCAGGCGGTTCAGCGCGTGGATATAGGCCTTCACCGAGGCGACCACGGTGTCGGTATCCGCGTTGGAGCCGGTGACGATCCGGCCATCTTCGTTCAGGCGCACGGAGACGGTGGCCTGGGCATCGGTGCCCTTGGTCACGGCGGACACCTGGTAGAGCTCCAGCTTGGCCGCGTGGGGGAAGATTTCCTTCACCGCGTTGAACGCCGCATCGACGGGGCCGTCGCCGGTGGTCTTGGCGGTCTTTTCGACGCCCTCGATGATCATCGTCATCTCTGCCGACTGGCCGCCGGTGCCGCAGACCACCACGAGGTCCTTGAGCTGCAGCGCATCCGGCGTCGCATCGTCGGAGACCCGGACGAGGGCGAGGATGTCGTCGTCGTAGACTTCCTTCTTGCGGTCGGCGAGGTCCTTGAACCGCGTGAAGATGTCCATCAGCTGGTTGTCGGCCACTTCGACGCCAAGCTGGCGGAGCTTGTCGCGCAGCGCGGCGCGGCCCGAATGCTTGCCCATGACGAGGTTGGTGGCGGCAAGGCCGACGTCCTCGGGGCGCATGATTTCAAAGGTTTCCGCGTTCTTGAGCATGCCATCCTGGTGGATGCCGCTTTCATGCGCGAAGGCGTTCTTGCCGACGATGGCCTTGTTGAACTGCACCGGGAAGCCCGAGACGGCAGCGACGCGGCGGGAGATGTTCATGATCTTCCGGGTGTCGATGCCGGTGGTGAAGGGCATGATGTCATGGCGCACCTTGAGGGCCATGGCCACTTCTTCCAGCGCGGTGTTGCCGGCGCGTTCACCCAGGCCGTTGATCGTGCATTCGATCTGGCGCGCGCCCGCTTCGACAGCGGCGAGCGAGTTGGCCGTCGCCATGCCAAGGTCGTTGTGGCAGTGGGTGGCGAAGATGATCTCATCCGCGCCGGGGACGCGTTCGAGGAGCATCTTGATCAGGTCGGCGGATTCCTTCGGCGCGGTGTAGCCCACGGTGTCGGGAATGTTGATCGTGGTGGCGCCGGCCTTGATGGCGATCTCCACCACGCGGCAGAGGTAGTCATGCTCGGTCCGGGTGGCATCCATGGGCGACCACTGCACGTTGTCGCAGAGGTTGCGGGCGTGGGTCACCGTCTCGTGGATCTTCTCCGCCATCTGGTCCATGTCCAGGTTCGGGATCGCACGGTGCAGCGGGGAGGTGCCGATAAAGGTATGGATTCGCGGGGATTTCGCGTGTTTCACTGCTTCCCAGCAGCGGTCGATGTCCTTGAAGTTGGCGCGCGAGAGGCCACAGATCGTGGCGTTGACCGCGTTCTTCGAGATCTCGGAGACGGCGTTGAAATCGCCTTCGGAGGCGATGGGGAAGCCGGCCTCGATGATGTCCACGCCCATCTCGTCGAGAAGCTGCGCGATTTCGAGCTTTTCTTCGTGGGACATGGTCGCGCCGGGCGATTGTTCGCCGTCACGGAGCGTGGTGTCGAAGATGAGGACGCGACCGGGATCGCTGGGGATGATGCTGGAAGTCATTGGAATCTCTCTTTCATTCTCCTGGGTGCCTGGGCGCGAAAGGCGTGTCCTCTGAGCGAGTCGCGCCGATACGGCACGCTCAGAGGCGAATTAGGAGAAGCAGGCCGGCACGCAGCAGGGCGCCCGGAAGCGGACGCTGTGCAGTGGTGATATGGGCCTGGGTCATCATGGCGCCTTCCTTAGCGGAAGAGCGGGGCCATGGAAAGGAGAAATCCACCCCCGTCCGTGCGGTGACGCCCGGGTTGAGCCTGCGCGGTTGGTTGAGAGATCATGAACGGGCCGGACCGGACGTCGGTACTGCAGTGCAGCGAATCAAAGGTGCGGGGCCTTGGTTAAAAGGGGTTTCGGGCCGAAATCGGCACGTCGGTACAACGTCGGTATCACGTCGGTATTGCGGCGGTGCAGCAGGCCGGAAATGGCCGGGTTAACGCAGCGTGCGGTGGGGGTGGCGGCAGAGAGGGGGGCGCAAGGCGGGGTGAACCCCGCCCTACGTGGGGGGCGTAGGGCGGGGTTTACCCCGCCGCCCCCGACAGCCGTCCCGACCGCCGTCCCCCGCCTGTCAGGTCAGACCAGCTCGTGGACCATTTCCTCGAGCGGCTTGCGCACCTTCTTCATCGGCAGCAGCCAGTCGCCATCGGCCTGGCGGTAGCCCAGCGGCAGGACGAGCACCGCGTGCAGGCCCTTTTCCTTCAGGCCCAGGACCTCATCCACGGCATCGGCGTTGAAGCCTTCCATCGGGGTCGAATCGACCTCCAGCTCTGCCGCGACGGCCAGGGCGAAGCCGAGCGCGATATAGGCCTGGCGCGCGGCATGGTCGTGGTTGGTCTGCGCGTCGCGCGGCAGGTACATGGACTTCAGCCGATCATAGTAGACCGCCAGCCCTTCGTTTTCGCCGCGTTCGGCGACGTTCTGGGCCAGGACCGCGTCGATCCGTTCGGCGGTGTAGTTGTCCCAGGCGGCGAAGACGAGCACGTGGGAGCCGTCGGTCAGCTGGGTCTGGCCATTGGCGGCCTCCTTCAGCTTCTCGCGCAGTTCGGGGTTCTTCACGACGAAGAGTTCGAAGGGCTGCACGCCGGAGGAGGTCGGCGCCATGCGGATGGCTTCGACGATCTGGGCGACCTTCTCCTCTGCCACGGGGCGGGAGGGGTCCATTTTCTTGGTGGCGTAGCGCCAGTTCAGCTTGTCAGTGAGCATTGGTTCGATCCGTGTTTGGCAGTGATGCAGTGGATGTGAGGAAATGCCCCTGCGAGTTCAACAAGGCTTTGCCGGGGTCCTGTGGGGCGGCCCCGGGCAGGGTGCTGAATCTATTCGGAAATATGCGGGTTCTCGCATTTGTGCACAGATCGCTGCGCAGCGGCATTGCGCGGGAATGGCACGGCTTTTGCCCCTTGAACGGGCATCCGGAGGCCAGGTTGCCCCTCCTCCTCCCCCCGCAAGGTCAGACGCAGAGCGGGGTGGTGCCCGCTGGATCGGCGGACGTCTGCAGGGGGAGCTTGGCGCCTCTCCCCTGCCGAGGAAGCTTGCATCGAAAGCGCTCCGCCCCTCCCATTTTTTGGCCAAAAATATCCTGGGGGGAGTCGCGCATCGCGCGGCGGGGGGCGAAGCCCCCCTCTACCTATAATTGACGCCTCCGGCGTCGGGGGGGGGAAATCCCCCTCCTGATCCGGCCTCAGTCCTGCCGGGCCGCGCGGATGACGGCGCAGGCCTTTGCCACCGCTTCCTCGATCGACATCTCGGAGGTGTCGAGCAGGACGGCATCGGCGGCGGGCACCATGGGGGCCGTGGCGCGGGCGCTGTCACGGGCGTCACGTTCGCGCAGGTCGGTCAGGACCGCGTCCAGCGTGGTATCGGTGCCCTTGGCGGTCAGTTCGAGGTAGCGGCGCCGGGCGCGGACGGCGTCGGAGGCGGTGACGAAAAGCTTCACCTCTGCATCGGGGCAGATGACCGTGCCTATGTCGCGACCATCGAGCACGGCGCCCCCCTGTCGGCGGGCGAAGGCGCGCTGGAAGTCGACGAGGGCGGCGCGGACCTCGGGGATGGCGGCCACTTCGGAGGCGGCGCGGGCCACGTCGGGGCTGCGCAGGTCGTCGCGGTCCAGGTCGGAGGCCTGCAGGGCGCGGGCGGCTTCGATGGGCGCCATGCCGTCGAGCCGTTTCGCCCCGGTGGCGCGGTAGAGCAGCCCGGTGTCGAGGTGCGCCAGGCCGAAGGTGCGCGCGACCTCCTTGGACAGGGTGCCCTTGCCGGCGGCGGCCGGTCCGTCGATGGCGATGGTAAAGCTCATGCTGGGTCCTCGTACTTACCCCTGCTTTCTAGCGTCCGAGGGCGCCCGGGGCCAGAGGCGGGATCTTCCGCCGGACTTGCCATGGGATCCCTGGGGGGATCCTGGGCAGCCTCAGGCGGATTCGAGCGTGGCGCCCAGGTCCGTCATCAGCGGCATGAAGATCGGGAAGGAGGTGGCGATGGGGCCCGCGTCGTCCACCGTCACCGGGGCCTTCGTCGAGAGGCCGAGGCAGAGGAAGGACATGGCGATGCGGTGGTCGAGGAAGGTTTCGCAGGTGAAGCCGCCCGGCACGTTGCCGGCGCCCATGCCCTTGACGATCCACCAGTCGGGGCCTTCTTCGACCTGCACGCCGTTGCCGCGCAGGCCGCGGGCCATGGCGTCGATCCGGTCGCTTTCCTTGACCCGCAGTTCCTTGACGCCGCGCATCACCGTATCGCCGGTGGCATTGGCCGCGACGACCGAGAGCACGGGATATTCGTCGATCATGGAGGCGGCGCGGTGGGGCGGCACCTCGATCCCCTTCATGTCGGGGGAATAACGGGCGCGCAGGTCGGCGACGGGTTCGCCGCCTTCTTCGCGGAGGTTCTCGAAGGTCAGGTCGGCGCCCATTTCCTGCAGCGTGGTGAAAAGGCCGGCGCGGGTGGGGTTGAGGCCGATGTTCGGCACCAGCACGTCGGAGCCGGGGGTGATCAGCGCGGCGCAGACGGGGAAGGCGGCGGAGGAGGGATCGCGCGGCACGACGATGGTCTGCGGCTTCAGTTCCGGCTGGCCCTTGAGGGTGATGACGCGGCCTTCGTTGGTGACCTCGGTCGAGATTTCCGCCCCGAAGCCCGCCAGCATTCGTTCGGTGTGGTCGCGGGTGGCTTCCTTTTCCACCACGACGGTTTCGCCGGGGGTGTTGAGGCCTGCGAGCAGGACGGCGGATTTCACCTGTGCGCTGGGCACCGGGGTTTCGTAGCGCACGGGTGTCGGGTTTTCCGCGCCGACAAGGGTCAGCGGCAGGCGGCCGCCCTTGCGGCCATAGGATTTCGTGCCGAAGAGCGCCAGCGGATCGGTGACGCGGGCCATGGGACGGCCGTTGAGGGAGGCGTCGCCGGTGAAGGTGACGGAGATCGGGCAGGTGGCCACGGCGCCCATGATCAGGCGCACGCCGGTGCCGGAGTTGCCGCAGTCGATCACGTGATCGGGTTCGGCGAACCCGCCGGTGCCGACGCCATGGACGCGCCAGTTGCCGTGGCCGAGGTTTTCCACCGTGGCACCGAAGCTCTGCATTGCCTTGGCGGTGTCCAGCACGTCCTGGCCTTCGAGCAGGCCGGAGATGTTGGTTTCGCCCACGGCCATGGCGCCGAAGATCAGCGCGCGGTGGCTGATGGACTTGTCGCCGGGCACGTTGGCCTCGCCCTTGAGGGGGGCGCCGGCGCGGGCGGTCATGGGCTGCGGTTCACCGTGGGCGGACATGGGATCTCCTCGCGTTCTGCGAGGGCCTGATAGCAGGGGCGTGGGGCAGGGTCACGCCTTATCAGAAGGGAACGGGGGTGCCGTGCTGATCGAAGAAATGGCCGGTGTCGGCGGGGGTGAGCGCGGCGAGGACCGAAAGCAGCCGCTGCGCGGCCTCCCGGGGCGGGACGGAGGGGTGGCGGGAGAGGTAGCGCGCGGTGAGCGGGGTGGCGACGGTGCCGGGGTGCAGCGCCACGCAGCAGGCGCGGGGATGCGTCCGGGCCAGTTCGATGGCGGCGCAGCGGATCACCTGGTTCAGCGCGGCCTTGGCGGCGCGGTAGGAGGTCCAGCCGCCCAGCCGGTTGTCCCCGATGGACCCCACCCGGGCCGAGAGCGCGGCAAAGGTCGCGGGCCGGTCGCGGGGCAGGAGCCGGGCGGCATGGCGCAGGACCAGCGCGGGGCCGGTGGTGTTGAGCGCGAATTGCGCCGCCATCGCCTCTGCCGTGAGGTCCTTCAGGGATTTCTCCGGCCGGTGGCCGTCGATTTCCAGCGCGCCGGTGGCGCAGAGGACCTGGTCGAAGGCCCCGGCGGGCAGGGCCGAAAGGTGCCGGTCGATGCAGGCGGGATCGGTCAGGTCGAAGCCGTCGTGACGGCGCGACAGGGTGGTGACGGTGGTGCCGGTCGTGGCAAGCCGGGCGGCCAGCGCCGCGCCGATGCCGCCCGAGGCGCCGAGGAGCAGGACATGTGTCATGCCCCCACTACGCGCCGCGGGGCGGATCGGGTCAATATCGGGCCTGAATTCGGTCCTGTATCGGGCCTGCGTCCAGATTTGGGCGCAGGCCCGGGCCGGGGTCAGTAGTCGCCGCTGCGTTCTGCCTCGACCACCACGGACATGCCGGGGCGCAGGTCGGCCACGTCGGGCTGCTCCGTGTCGATGGCGATCCGCAGGGGCAGGCGCTGGGCCACCTTGGTGAAGTTGCCGGTGGCGTTGGAGGAGGACAGGACCGAGAATTCGGAGCCGGTCGCGGGCGAGAAGCTTTCGAGGTGGCCCGAGAACTGCTGGCCGCCCATGGCATCTACCGTGAAGCTGACCGGCTGACCGATCCGGAGGCCTTCGACCTGGGTTTCCTTGAAGTTCGCGATCACCCAGGTCTGCGGCGAGACATGGGACATCAGCGTGGTCCCTGCAGAGACATACTGCCCCACGCGGACGGAAATCTGCCCCAGGGTGCCGTCTTCGGGCGCGTGGACGACGGTGTTTTCAAGGTCGATCTTCGCCAGTTCCAGGGCCGCCTGGGCCGAGGTGATGGAGGCCTGCAGCGTGCTGGTGGTGACCTGGGCCGACTTCAGGCTTTCCTGCGCCACGGCGACGGCGGCGCGGGCCTGGTCGACGCTGGCCTTGGCCTGGGCGAGGGAGAGCTGCACCTCGTCATAGGAGCTGGCGGAGACGACATCGTGTTCCTTCAGCTTGGCGTAGCGGTCCCAGCTGGCCTGGGCGGTGTCCTGGGCGGCCTGGGCGGAGGCGAGCGCGGCCTTCTTTGCCTCTACCGTTGCCTCGGCCGAGTGGATCGACTGGGCGTTGCTGTCGAGGTTGGCGCGGGCGGTGGCTAGGGTGGCCTCTGCCTGCTTGACGGCTTCCTTGTACTTGCGGTCGTCCAGCCGGGCGAGGACATCGCCGGCCTTGACCTGTTGGAAGTCCTGCACCGGCACTTCGGTGACGTAGCCCGAGAGCTGCGGCGCGATGGAGGTGACGCGGCCGCGGACATAGGCGTTTTCGGTGCGTACGCTGGCGCTGTCGAAGGGCGGCAGGTGCCAGGCGTAGAGCACGAAGAGGAGGCCGATGGCGCCGATGGCCAGGGCGACGAGAGAGTGGGAGAGCTTTTCGGAGAATTTCATGGCGTGTCTCAGGCGGTTGCGGGTGCGGCGGGGGCGTCACCCGTGGTGTTGGTTGGGCCGGCGGAGGGGCCGGTAGAGTTCGGGGTGGCCGCGTTCGGGGCAGCCGGGGCCGCGGGGGCGGCAGGGGCAGGGGCCGGGAAGAGCATCAGCCAGGCGACGTGCAGGATGAGCAGCGCCAGGGCCAGGCCTGCGATGCCGGCCAGCAGCAGGAAGACGTCGTTGTAGGCCAGGACGGTGGCCTGGGAGGACAGCTGGCTGGCCAGGGTCGATACCGCCTGCAGCTTGCGCTGGGTGACGTCGGTGATCTGGCTGGCATAGGCATTCATCAGCTGGGTGATGGAGGCGGTGACCGTGGGATCGCCCGCCATCAGCTGTTCCTTGAGCACGGCGGCGTGGTGGGCCGAGCGGTACTGGATGAAGGTCCTGAGCAGGCCGGAGCCGATCAGCGAGCCCAGCACCTGCGTCGACAGGAACACGGCGACGAAGGTCAGGATGTACTGCGGCCCCTTGGCCAGGGCCTTCATCAGGCCGACGGCCATGGCGGAGGGCATGTAGAGCATGCTGGCCGTGGCGATCAGGGCCTGGCTGACGAACATCTGTTCCGGCCGGGTCAGCACGGTGGAGTGGCTGTCCATCAGCGCGCCTGCGAGGATCATCGCCAGGGCCGCACCGTGGATCAGCGGGATCCGCTTGGGCGCGATCAGCAGGCCGCAGAGCGCGCCGCCCACCACGGTGAAGATCGAGATCACCCAGAACAGGGGCGCCATCTGCGCATTGCCGAGGCCCAGCGACATGAAGAGGTAGGGCGAGCCCACGGATTGTTCCGACAGCACGATGCGGAACAGCAGCAGCACACCGGTGAGGTGGAGCATTTCGGGCGTCGCGATCCAGCGGATGTCGATCAGCGGCGTGTCGCGGTGCAGTTCTAGCACCGCCGCCCCGGTCAGCGCCGCCAGGGCCACCGCCAGCGTTGCCCCCAGCCAGGGCGCATTGGTCCACCAGTCGGTGGTGCCCCAGGTGAAGACCGCCGCCACCCCGGCAAAGCCCACGGCGATGCCGGCATAGGACACCAGGTCCAGCGGGTGGATCACCTTCATGCGCGGCGCATGGGAGAGCGGCAGGTAGAGGATGAAGGGGATCGACATGAAGACGAGGCCCAGCACCAGGAACTTGGTCGCTTCCCAGCCGCCAAGGTCCCACAGGGTGGGGGTGAGCGCGCGGCCCAGCGGGGTGCCCAGCATGATCACCGTCAGCGCCCCGGTCAGCCCGACGGAGAGCTTTTTCGCGGGCGGCAGGGATTCCAGCATGTAGAGCACGGCGAGCGAGGTCAGCGGGGCCGCGGCGACGCCGGTGAAGAATTCGATCACGATGGCGGAATGCAGGTCATCGACGAAGAGGCCAAGCACGGTGGCAAAGACATAGGCGACCACGGACCAGAGCGCGAATTTGCGCAGGCCGTATTGCGTCCGCATCTTGATCAGCAACAGCGGAAGCGAGGCGCGCGGCGCCATGTAGGCCACCATGAGCCAGGTCGCCTGGGTCTGGGATGCGCCGATTTCGCCCGCGATCTGGCGGGTGTTGGCAAAGAGGAACCCCTGGCCCAGCGACTGCGACAGCCCGATGATCGAGGCCGCCAGCAGGAACAGCGCGACGCGCCAGTTCGGGTGGGCGATGGGGGCCGGTGCGGCGCCAGGGTTGGCGGAGGGGCCGGCAGAGGGACCTGCTGCGGGACCTGCTGCGGGGCCGGTTGGGGCGGTATTTGTATCAGTGCTGGCCATCACGGGCCTCTCGGGTCATGCGTTCGAGGTTGGCGAAGACCTTGGAAATCGTCTCTTCCGCCGCGTCGAGCTCCTCCGTCGGGATGCCGCGGATCAGTTCGCCGCGCAGCCGGTGGGAGAAGGCAATCAGGTCGCCTGCCTCGGACCGGGCGTGATCGGTCAGGAAGACACGGCGGATCCGCCGGTCTTCCTCATGCGGGCGACGTTCGACGAAACCGTCCTTCGACAGGCCGTCGAGGGTGCGGTTCAGCGTCGGTGCCTCGATCTGCAGGCGGTCGGCGAGCTCGGTCTGGCTGAGCCCCTCCTGGGCGGCGACCGTCAGGATCAGCTCCAGCCGGGAGAAGGTCAGCCCGTAGTTGCGCGCCCGCCGGTCATAGCACTTGCGCAGCGACCGGGAGAGCCGGGCGACGGATTTGAGCAGGAAGTGATCGGACTGGGCCGAGGTATGGGCCGAGGTATGGGGCTGGATCGGGGACATGGGACAGGGTCATCGGTTCGGAAACGGGGCGGCGGCGGGCAGACAATTTAGCCTGCTAACCATTAGGGCGCTAAATACATGTGAAGTTGCATTTTACAAGTCACGTTTTTCGGAACAGGTTGGGGAGAAATGGTGGAAAAATGTTGGTGGACAAGTGAAACAAGGGCTTTGATCGCGGCGGCGTGCGGCGCGGTCATGGCGGGATGTCGGGATCTGCATAGCAGCCACCCGGCCGGGGGGCTTTCGCCGCCCGGGGACGTGCCGTAACCGGAAGGGACCGCCGCGGCACGCCCGGGGGCGGATCCGGTGGAAGGGCCCAATGGCAAGACCCGGCAAGACGGACCGGTGTCGGTGAGAACGGGCAGAACAGGGAAGAGAACATGGATTTTCGCGCCATCGTCATGGGCGTCGCCTTCGTGCTGATGTGGTCGAGTGCCTTCACATCGGCCCGGATCATCGTGGAACATGCGCCGCCGATGCTGTCGCTGTCGGTGCGGTTCCTGATTTCCGGCCTGATCGCCATCGGGCTGGCTGCCGCCATGGGCCAGAAGATGCGCCTGACCCGCGCGCAATGGCGGGCGACAGTGATCTTCGGTGTCTGCCAGAACGCGCTGTACCTGGGTCTGTTCTTCATCGCGATGCAGTGGATCGAGGCGGGCTTTGCCTCGATCATCGCGTCGACCATGCCGCTGATGGTGGGGCTGTTCGGCTGGATCTTCCTGGGGGAAAAGCTGCGCCCGATGGCCGTGGGCGGGCTGGTCCTGGGGGTGATCGGCGTGGTGCTGATCATGGGCACTCGGATTTCCGGCGGGGCCGACCTGGGCGGGATCGCCCTGTGCATCCTGGGTGCTGCCGCGCTGAGCGTGGCGACGCTGTCGGCGCGGGGGGCGTCTTCGGGCGGGAATGTCCTGATGATCGTGGGTTTGCAGATGCTGGTGGGGTCGGCCTGCCTTGGCGTGGTGTCGCCCTTCCTGGAGGAATGGACCGTCACCTGGGACCTGTCGCTGGTGCTGGCCTTTGCCTACACGGTGATCGTGCCGGGGGTTGCGGCGACCTTCCTGTGGTTCGTGCTGGTCAACCGGATCGGCGCGGTGAAGGCGGCGACCTTCCACTTCCTCAACCCCTTCTTCGGCGTGCTGGTGGCCGCCGTGGTGCTGGGGGAGGAGATCGGCCCGCTGGACATGCTGGGCGTGGCCATCGTGGCCGCCGGGATCCTGGCGGTGCAGCTGTCGAAGCAGCAGCCGGTGGCGGCGGCGCCTGCGGGGGATTGAGCGGACAAGGCTGAAACAAAAGTGCCCGGATCTTCACGCGAAGTTCGGATGACAGGTGGGGCGCGAGGGGCGAGAAAGGGGCATGGAAATCCTGCTTGCCTACCTTGCGGGCCTGCTGACGCTGATCAATCCCTGCGTCCTGCCGGTACTGCCGATCGTGCTGGGATCCGCCCTGCAGGCGAGCCCGCGCGGGCCGCTGGCCCTGGCGGCGGGCATGGCGGTGTCCTTTGTCGCGCTGGGGCTGCTGGTTTCGGCCGCGGGCTTTGCCCTGGGCCTGTCGGAGGAAAGCGTGTCCCGGGCGGGGGCGGTGCTGATGCTGCTTTTCGGGCTGGTCCTGCTGGTCCCCCGGGCGTCGGCGGTCTTTGCCGGGGCCACCGGCGGATTTGCTGCCGGGGCCGATGCGCGCATCCGCGGGATCGAGGTCACCGGGGCGAGCGGGCAGTTCCTGGGCGGGCTGCTGCTGGGCGCGGTCTGGAGCCCCTGCGTCGGGCCGGTGCTGGGGGGCGCGATTTCGCTGGCGGCCTCCGGTCAGGACCTGTTGCGGGCCGGGATCATCATGGCGGGGTTCGCCGCCGGTGTGGCCACGCTGATCATCGTTCTGGGCTATGGCGCGCGGGGCATCCTGTTGCGCCGCCGGGCGCAGATGCAGGCGCTGGCGCGCCTTGCGCGGCCCGCGCTGGGCGTCATCTTCATTCTGGTCGGAACGGCGATCCTGTTCCGGCTGCATCACCTGGCCGAGGCCTGGGCGCTGCGCGTCCTGCCGCCCTGGCTGACGGATCTGTCGGTTGCGTTCTGAGGAGGTATCATCATGAAACGACGTCATTTCATCGCGGGCGGCGCGGCGCTGGCCCTGACCCCCGTGCCGGGGCTTGCGCTGGCGGAGGACCTGCCGGCGCCGCTGGCCTATGAACCGGGCGTCCTGAGCCAGCACCTTGATGCGGGCAAGACGGTCTTCCTGGACTTCAAGGCGAGCTGGTGCACCACCTGCGCCGCCCAGACCCGGGTGCTGGACAAGCTGAAGGCGGAAAACCCTGCCTATCTGGAACATGTGACCTTCATCGACGTCGACTGGGACACCTTTGGCCGGTCGCAGATGGCCGCGCGCATGCGGATCCCCCGCCGGTCTACGCTGGTCGTGCTGAAGGGGGATGACGAGCTGGGCCGGCTGGTGGCCGACACCCGCGAAGAGAAGATCCGCGCGCTGATGGATACGGCGCTGGCCGCCGCGACGGCGGCCTGAGGCACTGGTCCCGAGACCCTTGGCCCCGGGTTTGGTACGTGGTTCAGCTCTGGGTTCAGCTCTGGCTTCGCCTCCGGGGCAAGGAGCCGTATTGGCGCCCGTGGTTTGGGCCAGGGCCCCTGGGGCGGTCGGGTCAGCGGACCGCGCTGATCTGGTAGGCGGTGCCGGGGGCGACCCGCGCCTCTGACAGGGGGGCATCGCCGAACCAGCCAGAGCCGAGCGCGATGCCGCCTGCGAGGAGGGCAACGCCCGCCAACCCGAGGCTGAGCGTCTGTTCATCGGCTGGGGCAAGGTCGGCCAGCAGGGGGCGTGCGCCTGCCTGCGCCCGCCCGGTCGCGACGCCGGATGGCGCGGGGGGCAGACCCCGCCCGGGCCTGTCCCGTTGCAGAAGATTCCGGCGATCCCCCTGGCAATAACCCTGGGGATCGGCCCCGCTTCTGCCGAAGGCCCTGTTTCCAAGGGCTTCGGTAAAGGTGATGGCGTGGTTGGCTCTGTCGGTCACCTGACGCTCTCCCTGTCGGCGGCGCATGCGCCGCGTTTCCGCTGTCTCCCAACCCGGGGTGAGCCTCGGGCGAAAGTCTTAACATAAGGCAAACAGCGGTGGGGCCGTCAGGAGAGCAGGGCGAGCAGCACGGTCAGCGACAGGAAGGCGCAAGCGGTGGAGATGGTCACGGTCAGCGCCGCGGCGCCGGAGTGGCCGGAGCCCTGGGCGAGGATCGGGAAGATCCCGAATACCGGCATGGCGGTGGCCAGGATCAGCGCGTGGGAGAGCTCCCCCGGCGGCAGGGGCAGGGCCAGCAGCGCAAAGAGCGAGAGCCAGGCAAAGGCGATGGCGGGATGGACCAGCAGCTTGAACGCGGCGATGAAGCCGGCGAGCTTCAGGTTGCCCTTCATCGGCAGCCCCACCAGCGATCCGCCGATGAAGAAGAGCGCCACCGGCGAGGCGGCCCGCGACAGCAGGTCGAAGACCCGTTCCAGCGCCGCCGGCACCGGCAGGGCGAAGACGGAGAAGATGGTGCCCAGGATGATGGCGATGATGAAGGGCCGCTTGAGCACCGAGACCGCCACCTTGCCCAGGCGGCGGGGCAGGGATTCGCCGTTGCCGCTGTTGTTCAGGGCGTCGATCATGATCAGGCCGGTGGGCTGCAGAAGGAAGTTTTCCACCAGCAGGCACATGGCGAGGATCGAGGGCGCTTCCTCGGGGTAGACCATCTGCATGATGGGGAAGGCCAGGAAGGCGGAGTTCGGTGTGGCCGAGCCCATGACGCCGATGGCCCGCCGCCCCGGCCCCGTGCCGTTGAGGCGCAGGAGGGTCCAGATCAGCAGCTGGGTCGTCACCGCCGCCAGCACCAGCAGCAGCAGGAAGGAGGGGTTCACCAGGGAGGAGAAGCTACGCGTCGCCGTGGCGTGGAACAGCAGCGCGGGCAGCGCCACCAGCAGGACGAATTTTCCCAGCACGCCCATGGCGTGGGGATCGAAGACCTTCAGGCTGGTCAGCACGTAGCCGAGCGCGATCAGGGCGAAGATGGGGAAAGTGATGGTGAGGATGGCGAGCATTGGTTCTTACGTGTTCGTCTTTCCCCCCGGTCACCCGACCTATAGCTGCGGGCCGATCCGACCGCCAGCCTCTCCGATCTGGCCGCGGTGCAGAAGCAGGTGATCGAGGATCACGCAGGCCATCATCGCCTCTCCGACGGGCACCGCGCGGATGCCGACACAGGGATCGTGGCGGCCCTTGGTGATGATATCCGTCGCCTCGCCCGATTTCGTGATCGTCTGGCGGGTCTTGAGGATCGAGGAGGTGGGTTTCACCGCGAAGCGCACGACGATTTCCTGACCCGTCGAGATCCCGCCGAGGATCCCGCCCGCGTGGTTGGAGGAATAGACCGGCTGGCCGTCGTTGCCGGGGAAGATCTCATCCGCGTTTTCCTCGCCCGTGAGGCAGGCAGCGGCCATGCCTTCGCCGATCTCGACGCCCTTGACGGCGTTGATGGACATCATGGCGGCGGCCAGATCGGTATCCAGCTTGCCGTAGATCGGCGCGCCGAGGCCCGCGGGCACGCCGCGCGCGACGATTTCACAGATGGCACCGACGGAGTTGCCGGACTTGCGCAGCCCGTCGAGGTAGCTGGCCCAGCCTTCCGCGGCCGTCGCATCGGGGCACCAGAAGGGGTTTTCCTCGATCTGGGCCTCGTCGAAGCGGGTGCGGTCGATGCCGTGCGGGCCGATCTGGGTCATGTAGCCCCTGATTTCCACCTGCGGCGCCAGGACGCCAAGGGCGGCGCGGGCCAGGCCCCCGGCGGCCACGCGGGCCGCGGTTTCGCGCGCGGAGGAGCGCCCGCCGCCACGGTAGTCGCGGATGCCGTATTTCTGGAAATAGGTGATGTCGGCATGGCCGGGGCGGAATTTCTCGGCGATGTCGCCATAGTCCTTCGACCGCTGGTCGGTGTTGCGGATCATCAGCTGGACAGGCGTGCCGGTGGTCTTGCCTTCGAAGGTGCCCGACAGGATTTCGACCGCGTCGGGTTCGCGCCGCTGGGTGGTGTACTTCGACTGCCCCGGCTTGCGCCGGTCGAGCCAGAACTGCAGCAGCTCCGGATCCACGTCGATGCCCGGGGGGACGCCGTCGACGGTCGCGCCGAGCGCGGGCCCGTGGCTTTCGCCCCAGGTGGTGACGCGGAAGAGGTGGCCGAAGGAATTCATGGACATGGGGCGCTCCGGGGCAGGTTGGGCTGCTGGTTAGCCGATCAGGGGGGCTGGTGCAATTGCGAGGGCCATGTGGGGCCCGGGCAAGGGGTGTGGCGCACGGGGCATAAGGCGCGGGGCGTTCAGGGCGCTCAGCCCGGGGCGGCAACCCGGAAGCCGAGGTTCCCTGCGGAACTGTCGGGGTCGTTCCGGGTGCGGGAGTGGACGTGGTAGCGGTCGCAGTAGCTGTCGTGGCAGAGGTAGGAGCCGCCGCGCTGCACCCGGGCGTAGCCCTCGGCCGGGCCTTCGGGGTCACGCAGGGGACCGGTGCCCGCAGGCCGGGGGCCGAACCGGTCGGAGACCCATTCCCAGACGTTGCCCGTCATGTTGTAGAGCCCGTAGCCATTGGGCGCGAAGGCATCCACCGGGGCGGTGCCGATGAAACCGTCTTCGGCCGTGTTCACGGTGGGGAAGTCCCCCTGAAAGGTGTTCATCATGTAGCGCCCGCCCGGGGTGAGGTCGTTGCCCCAGGGGAATTTCTTCCGGTCCAGCCCGCCGCGCGCCGCGCGTTCCCACTGTGCTTCCGTCGGCAGGGACAGCCCGGCCCAGGTGCAATAGGCCAGCGCGTCGTACCAGGCGATATGGGTTGCGGGATGGTCGGGGCGGGACGCGGTATCGCTGCCGGGGCCTTCGGGGGCGGACCAGCAGGCGCCGTGCACCTGGCGCCACCAGGGCAGGCCGGGCGGGGTGTTGGGGTAGTCCTGCGGCCGGGGCAGGAGCAGGTGGAAGACCACGCTCCACCCTTCGCGTTCGGCCACGGTGCGGTATCCGGTGGCGGCCACGAAGGCGGCGAAATCGGTCACGGTCACCGAATGGGGGGAGATCCGGAAGGGGGAGAGCCGCACCCTGCGCCGGGGGCTGTCGAGGTCGGCGGGATAGGTCGAGCGGCGCGCGCCCATTTCGAAAAAGCCGCCGGGTACGGGCACCAGCCGGTCCAGCAGGGCGGCGCGGGTTGCCGCATCGGCCTGCGGGACGGCGAGCGCATCGGCCAGCAATACGCTGTCATCGGTCGTGGCCCCGCCGGCGCCATGGTTGGAGGTGCTGCAACATCCCTGGGTCATGATGCGGTTCCTTTCTCTGCCCTCTGGTGCCGCCGGGGGCGGGGCGGGTCAACCGGTTTCGACGCGGGCCGGCGGCGGGAACCGCTTGCAGGGAAGGCGCCCGGCGACTAGGCTGCGGCCTACCTCGGGGTGCCCTGATGCAGGGCTGAGATGCGACAGCGAACCCGTTGAACCTGATCCGGTTAATACCGGCGGAGGGATGGTCAGACAGGGGGCGCAGTGCGCCCGTCATGTCCCTGAACGTACTCCGCCCGTAGCAGATAGGAGGATGCCATGAAGCATCTTGCACTCGCCACGGGTTGTCTTCTTGCCACGCAGGCCGTGGCGGAGACCCCCGTTCTGAACGTTTACACCTATGAATCCTTCACCTCCGAATGGGGCCCCGGTCCGCAGATCGAGGCGGGGTTCGAAGCCGTCTGCGGCTGCGATGTGGTCTTTACCGGCGTGGGCGACGGTGCCGCGCTGCTGTCGCGGATCCGGCTGGAGGGCGCGCGGTCCGACGCCGACGTGGTGGTGGGGCTGGACACCTCGCTGATGGCGCAGGCGGAGGCGACGGGCCTCTTTGCGCCCGTCACCGCGACGGCGGAGTACGATCTGCCGATCAAGTGGACCGATGGCACCTTCGTGCCCTTCGACTGGGGCTATTTCGCCTTCGTCACCACCAAGGACGGCCCGCATCCGGCGAATTTCGAGGAGCTGGCGGCTTCGGACGCCAAGATCGTCATCCAGGATCCGCGCAGTTCGACCCCCGGCCTTGGCCTGCTGCTGTGGGTGAAGGACGCCTATGGCGACCGCGCCCCGGAGATCTGGCAGGGGCTGGCCGACAACGTGCTGACCGTGACGCCGGGCTGGTCGGAAGCCTATGGCCTCTTCCTCGACGGCGAGGCGGACATGGTGCTGAGCTACACCACCTCGCCCGCCTATCACGTCATTGCCGAGGGCGATGACAGCAAGGAGGCGCTGGCCTTCGACGAGGGCAATTACATGCAGGTGGAGATCGCGGGCAAGCTGGCGGCGAGCGACCAGCCGGAGCTGGCGGAGCAGTTCCTGCAGTACCTGCTGGGCGCCGAGGCGCAGGGCGTGCTGCCGGAAACCAACTGGATGTACCCGGCGGTGATGCCCGAAGGCGGGCTGCCCGAGGGTTTCCACGAGGTGGTTTCGCCCGAAAAGGCGCTGCTGATGGCGCCGGAGGCGGCCGAGGCGGCGCGCGGGGAGGCCCTTGAGGAATGGCGCGCGGCGCTTTCGCAGTAAGCCGGGGCACGGCTGGCGGGATGCTGGGACGCGCGGGGGCCGCTCTGGTCCTCGCGCTACTCTTCGTGCCGCTGGCGGTGGTGCTGCTGAATGCGGGCCTTGGCCCGGGGGAGGGGCGCGGCTTGCGGGCCGAGGACTGGTCCGCGCTGCGCTTCACCCTGATGCAGGCGGCGCTGTCGGCGGGGCTGTCGGTGCTCTTTGCCCTGCCGGTGGCGCGCGCGCTGGCGCGGCGGCGCTTCCCGGGGCGGCGGATCTTCGTCACCCTGACCGGGGCGCCCTTCCTGTTGCCGGTGACGGTGGCGGTGATGGGGTTGCTGGCGGTCTTCGGGTTGCGCGGCTGGGTCAATGACCTGCTGGCGCTGGCGGGGCTGGGGCCCTGGCGGATCTATGGATTGCCGGGGGTGCTGCTGGCCCATGTCTTCTTCAACATGCCGCTGGCGGTGCGGATGCTGCTGCAGGGCTGGCAGGCCATCCCGGCGGAGCGGTTCCGGCTGGCCGCATCGCTGGACCTGCCGCCGCTACAGGTGTTCCGGCTGCTGGAATGGCCGATGCTGCGGCAGGTGGTGCCGGGGGCGCTGGCGGCGATCTTTGCGATCTGCCTCGGCTCCTTTTCGGTCGCGCTGATCCTGGGCGGCGGGCCGCGTGCCACGACGCTGGAGCTGGCGATCTACCAGGCGTTCCTGTTCGATTTCGATCTGGGCCGGGCGGCGGTGCTGGCGGCGCTGCAGGCGGGCGTGGTGGCCACGGCGGCGGCGCTGGTGCTGGGGCTGGCGCGGGCCGACGGGTCGGGCGCGGGGCTGGACCGGGCGATGGCGCGGCGCGACGTGCCGGGCGGCGCGCTGCGGATCTGGGATGCGGGCTGGCTGCTGGCGGCGGGGGCCTTCCTGGTGCTGCCGCTGCTGGCGCTGGTGCTGGACGGGATCGGCGGGCTGGCCGACCTGCCGGCGCGGATCTGGCCCGCGATGGGCAATTCGCTGGCGGTGAGCCTGGGCTGTGCCGTCACCACCTGCCTGCTGGCGCTGGCGCTGTCGGCGCCCATGGCGCGCTGGGCGGAGGTGGTGGGGCTGATGCCGCTGGCGCTGTCCTCGCTGGTGCTGGGCACCGGGTTCTTCCTGATCCTCAACCCCGTCATCGCGCCGGGGCGGCTGGCCCTGCCGGTGACTCTGGTGGTCAACACGCTGATGGCGCTGCCCTTCTGCCTGCGCATCCTCGCCCCGGTCTGGGCGCGGGCGGAGGCCGATCACGGGCGGCTGGCCGATCAGCTGGGCCTGCGGGGGCTGTCGCGGCTGCGCTGGCTGCTGCTGCCGCGGATCCGGGGGCCGCTGGGCTTTGCCGCGGGCATTGCCGCCGCGCTGTCGATGGGCGACCTTGGGGTCATCACGCTCTTCGGCAGTCCGGAGCGGGAGACGCTGCCGCTGCTGATGTACCGGCTGATGGGGGCCTACCGCACCGATGCGGCGGCGGGGGCGGCGCTGGTGCTGCTGGCGATGTCCTTTGGCATCTTCTGGATTTTCGACCGGGCGGGAGGGCGGAATGCCTGAGATGGGGTCTCAAACGGGATTGGAGCTGCGCGGGCTGGTGCTGCAGCAGGGGGATTTCCGGCTGGAGGCCGGGTTTGCCCTGCGTCCCGGTGCGCGGGTCGCGGTGCTGGGGCCGTCGGGGGCGGGGAAATCGACCCTGCTGTCGGCGGTGGCGGGGTTTCTGGATCCTGTCGAGGGGCAGGTCCTGTGGCAGGGCGCGCGGATCGACGGGCTGGCGCCGGGGCGGCGGCCGGTGGCGATGCTGTTCCAGGATGGCAACCTGTTCCCGCATCTGGATATCGGGCGCAACGTCGCCCTGGGGATTTCGCCGCGCGGGCGGTTGTCCGGGGCGGAGAGCGCCCGCGTGGCGCAGGCGCTGGAGCGCGTGGGGCTGGGCGGCATGGGCGGGCGCAAACCCGGTGAGCTGTCCGGCGGGCAGCAGAGCCGCGCCGCGCTGGCCCGCGTGCTGGTGCAGGACCGCCCGGTGATGCTGCTGGATGAACCCTTCGCGGCGCTTGGCCCGGCCCTGCGGGCCGAGATGCTGGCGCTGGTGGCGGAGTTGCAGGCCGAAACCGGCGCGACCCTGCTGATGGTCAGCCATGACCCGAAGGATGCCGAGCGCATCGCGGAGGAGGTCGTGCTGGTCGATGCAGGCCGGGCGGAGGCGCCGGCGCCGCTGCGGCAGATGCTGGCCGATCCGCCGGAGGCGCTGCGCCGATACCTCGGTTCGGATTGACCATCGGGGGCATGCGGTCCTATCTGGATGCCATGAGCTGGATCGGACAGGAAATCGGCGCGACGCGCCTTTGGGGCCCCGAGGGCCAGACCCCCATGCGTGATCTGCCGCCCGAGGCGCGGCTGGTGGTCGGCGCGGCGGGCGTGCCCTGTGACGGGCTGCCCGGCACGCTGTTGCCGGAGGAATTGCAGAAAGGGCCGGACGGGCTGCACCTTGCCCCCCTGGGGCAGGTAAGCGCGGCGCTGCGGCTGCGGCTGCTGGGGTTTCAGTCGCTGAACGCGCATTGGGACGGGCTGGCGGTGCTGCCGGGCCAGCGGGAGACCCTTTGGGTCACGCTTTCGGCGGGCGAGGTCATACACCTGCGCGCCAGTGCCACACCGAAGCTGGCCAAGGCGCTTGGCTGTGCCGAGACGCGCCCCGAGGGGCTGGACGAAGCGCTGGCGCGGGCCGATGCGCTGCCCTTCGAACTGGCCGGGGCCGCGACACCGGGGGAGGCACTGGGCCTGCTGCTGGGCGCCGAGATGGCCGCGGCAAAGAGCCTGTGGCTGGGCCAGCAGGCGGTGCTGGTCGGGCAGGCGCCGCTGGCGAAGGCCTACCTTGCCGCGCTTCAGGGGCTTTACGTGCCGGTGACCGAGACGGTGGATGACGCGCTGGTGCGCGAAGGCTTCCGCGCGCTGGCGAAGAAGTTCCTGTCGGACAGCTGAAACCGGCAGGGGCCTGCCCCGTTGACGTGCGGTGACCTGCGGTATTTTACCGATTGGTCCAGAATTTTGACCTCGGGCGGGTGCGGTGGCTTGCGCGCCGCCGGGACCCGTGGAAAGGTCCGCGCGAGTTCAGGAGTGCCGCCATGCAGACGACAGACCAGCCGATCACCGGAACCGCCCAGCTTCCGCAGACCGTTTCACCCAGCCACGCGCCCCGCAACCCGGGGATGGAGCTGGACATGGATTGGGTCCGGTCGGCGCGGGTCAACCGCTCTGCCGTGGAGCGGCGCACGGGATCGCTGCCCGGGCGGCGGTCGGTGAAGAAGGATCATCAGGCGGCCTGGCTCTGCCGTGCGATCAGCTGCATCGACCTGACGACGCTGGCGGGCGATGACACCGAGGGCCGCGTGCGGCGGCTCTGCGCCAAGGCGGCGCAGCCGGTGCGGGCGGATCTGCTGCAGGCGCTCGGCATGGAGGGGCTGACCACCGGTGCCGTCTGCGTCTACCACGACATGGTGGAAACCGCCGTGGGCGCGCTGGCGGGCAAGGGCATTCCGGTGGCGGCCGTGTCGACGGGCTTCCCGGCGGGGCTGTCGCCCTTCCACCTGCGGGTGGCCGAGATCGGCGAGAGCGTGGCTGCGGGCGCCGAAGAGATCGACATCGTGATCACCCGGCGCCACGTCCTGCAGGGCAACTGGCAGGCGCTCTACGACGAGATGAAGGCGTTTCGCGCGGCCTGTGGCGAGGCCCATGTGAAGGCGATCCTGGCCACGGGTGAGCTGGGCACGCTGGAGAATGTCGCCAAGGCGTCCCTGGTCTGCATGATGGCGGGGGCGGATTTCATCAAGACCTCCACCGGCAAGGAGAGCGTGAATGCCACGCTGCCGGTGTCGCTGGTGATGATCCGCGCGATCCGCGACTATCATGAGAGGACCGGGATCCGCATCGGCTACAAGCCGGCGGGGGGCATTTCCAAGGCCAAGGATGCGCTGGTCTACCTGAGCCTGATCAAGGAGGAGCTGGGCGACCGCTGGCTGCGGCCCGACCTCTTCCGCTTTGGCGCGTCGAGCCTGCTGGGCGATATCGAACGGCAGCTGGAGCATCACGTGACCGGGGCCTACTCGGCATCCTGGCGGCATGCGGCAGGGTGATAGAATGAGTATTTTCAGCGGGTTGAAGCAGCAGGGCGGAGCACGGGCATGAGCGTCAAGGAGATCTTCGAGAGCATGGAATACGGTGCCGCCCCGGAGGCCGCGGGCGATGCGCTGGCCTGGATCGAGGCGCAGGGGCCGGAGTTCGGCTGTTTCATCGGCGGCGCCTTCGGCAAGCCGGGGGAGCTGTTCGAGACGGTGAACCCCGCGACCGGCGCCGTTCTGGCGCAGGTGACGCAGGCGAGCGGCGCCGATGTGGATGCCGCCGTGTCCGCCGCAAGGGCGGCCCAGAAGGGCTGGGAGAAGCTGGGCGGCAAGGCGCGGGCGCGTTACCTTTATGCGCTGGCGCGGCTGGTGCAGAAGCACGCGCGGCTGTTCGCCGTGCTGGAGAGCCTCGAATCCGGCAAGCCGATCCGCGAGGCGCGGGATATCGACGTGCCGCTGGTGGCGCGGCATTTCTACTATCACGCGGGCATGGCGCAGCTGATGGAGGCCGAGCTTCAGGGGCGGGTGGCCATGGGCGTCTGCGGGCAGGTGATCCCGTGGAACTTCCCGCTGCTGATGCTGGCCTGGAAGGTCGCGCCGGCGCTGGCCATGGGCAATACCGTGGTGCTGAAGCCCGCCGAATGGACGCCGCTGACCGCGCTTCTGTTCGCCGACATCTGCCGTCAGGCCGGGCTGCCTGCGGGGGTGGTGAACATCGTCACCGGCGATGGCGCGGTGGGCGCCGCGCTGGTCGCCCATGAGGGCGTGGACAAGGTGGCCTTCACCGGCTCGACCGAGGTGGGGCGGAAGATCCGCGAGGCCACCGCAGGGCAGGGCAAGGGGCTGACGTTGGAACTGGGCGGGAAGAGCCCCTTCATCGTCTTCGAAGACGCGGATCTGGATTCGGCCATCGAGGGGCTGGTCGATGCGATCTGGTTCAATGGCGGGCAGGTCTGCTGTGCCGGGTCCCGCCTGCTGGTGCAGGAGGGCGTGGCCGAGCGGTTCCATGCCAGGCTGAAGGCGCGGATGCAGACCCTGCGCGTGGGCAACCCGCTGGACAAATGCATCGACGTGGGCGCCATCGTCCATCCCGAGCAGCTGTCCCGGATCGAGGCGCTGGTGGGTGCCTCGGGCGGCGAGGTGCATCAGGGTGCCGCGCCCGAGGGCTGCTATTACCCTCCGACGCTGATCGAGGGGCTGGAGCCCGCCGATGCGCTGATGCAGGAGGAGATTTTTGGCCCGGTTCTGGTGTCCATGACCTTCCGCACGCCGGAAGAGGCGGTGGCGCTGGCCAACAACACCCGGTTCGGGCTGGCGGCGAGCGTCTGGAGCGAGAACGTCAACGTCGCGCTGGATATCGCGCCGAAGCTGGTGGCGGGCGTGGTCTGGGTCAACGGGACCAACATGTTCGACGCGGCGGCGGGCTTTGGCGGGGTGCGCGAAAGCGGGTTCGGGCGCGAAGGCGGCTGGGAGGGCCTGCAGGCCTACACCAAGCCCGCGGGCAAGGCCAAGGCGCTGAAGGCGGTGGATCTGCCGGTGGGCGAGGCGGAGCTGCCCGAGGGGCTGGACCGCACCGCGAAGCTTTACATCGGCGGCAAGCAGGCGCGGCCCGATGGCGGCTATGTGCGCCACGTCTGGGGCAAGGGCGGCAAGGCGCTTGGCCAGGTGGCCGTCGGCAGCCGGAAGGATCTGCGCAACGCGGTCGAGGCCGCGCGGGGCGCGGGCGGCTGGGCCAAGGCCACGGCGCACAACCGGGCGCAGGTGCTTTATTACATCGCCGAGAACCTGGAGGCCCGGGCGGCGGAATTCGCGGCGCGCATCGACGCGGTGACCGGCAAGGGCGGCAAGGCAGAGGTCGAGGCGGCGGTCAGCCGTCTGTTCAGCTATGGCGCCTGGGCGGACAAGTTCGGCGGTGATCTGCGGCAGGTGCCGATGAGGGGCATGGCGCTGGCCGTGCGGGAGCCTCTGGGCGTGATCGGGGCCTTCTGCCCCGAGGAGGCGCCGCTGCTGGGCCTCGTCTCCGTCATGGCGCCGGCGATCGCCATGGGCAACCGCGTGGTGCTGGTGGCAGGCGAGACCGCGCCGCTGACGGCCACGGATTTCTACCAGGTGCTGGACACCTCGGACGTGCCGGGCGGGGTGGTGAACATCCTGACAGGCAGCCATGCCGAGCTGGCGCCGGTGATGGCCAGCCATTTCGACGTCGATGCCGTCTGGAGCTTCTCCTCTGCCGACATCAGCGGCGTGATCGAGAAGGCCAGCGCGGGAAGTCTGAAGCGAACCTGGGTCAACAACGGGTTGGCGCGGGACTGGGATGCCGCCGAAGGGCGCGAGTTCCTGGAGCAGGCGACCGAGGTGAAGACGGTCTGGGTGCCTTACGGGGCCTGATTTTGGGGCCTGATTTGGGGCCTGAAAAGAAGGGGGCGTGACCGCCGCGTCAGGCGGCGGTCAGGTGTTCCACCAGGATGATCGTGCCAAGCGCCAGCAGGGCGAGGCCGCCTGTGACTTCGGCGACGCGGCCGAAGCGCTGGCCCAGCAGGCGCCCGGCCAGCATGCCGGTGGTGCCCATGGCCATGGTCGTCATGCCGATCACCAGGGCGATCACAAAGATATCCACCTGCAGGAAGGCGAGAGAGACGCCGACGGCCATGGCGTCGATCGAGGTGCCGATGGCGGTGACCACTGTCCGCAAGAGCGAGGTGGGGCGCGGCGCCTCCTCCGCCTTGCGGTTGAGCGCCTGCAGCATCATGTGCAGCCCCACGGCGGAGAGCAGCGCGAAGGCGATCCAGTGATCGACGGCGGCGACATACTGGTTCGCCGCGACCCCGGCCAGCCAACCGAGCAGGGGGGTGATCGCCTCTACCGCGCCGAAGATGGCGCCGGTGCGCAGGGCCGCGCCGAAGCCGGTCCGCTGCTGGGTCGCGCCCTTGCCGAGGCAGGCCACGAAGGCATCGACGGACATGGAGACGGCAAGGATGCCGATCGAGATCGGGGTCATGGCTGGACCTTTCGCAGACGGGGCGCATTCGGGCAGAGGGATCCTGCCCACCGGATCGCCTCGTCACGGTCTTGCGAAGTCCCGAAGGACCGGCACGCCACGCGGATGGGCCGCGAGCATGTTGACGAACCTCCACCCCGAAAGGTGGTCGCTACTCCCCGTGGGCGGTCAAATGGGGGTGCGCGGCGGGAAAGTCAAATGAAAACATCAGGTTAAAAATGCGTCTCATTCGCATTTAAAGGTGGGTGGGGTATGGCGGGACGCGTGGGCTCAGGCCGGCGGGGGCCGGGTGGGAGGCGTTGGATGGGGTGAGTTGGATGGTGGATTGGCATCCACCCTACGGGCCGTTGTGTGTGCCGTAGGGTGGATGACAATCCACCTGCAGCGCCCAGATCAGCGCAGCCGGCGGGAAGCGGGCGTCAGGAGACGGTGACGGACCAGCCGAAGGCGGCGCTTCCACCCGGCGCGAGGGTGAGCGAGAGCGGGCGGTCGGCAATGGCCGGTCCGGCCCCTTCGCGGGCGGCGATGCCGTGCCAGGGTTCGATGCAGAGGAAGGGCGCGCCGCGCTTCGTCCAGATGCCGAGCGCGGGGCAGTTGGCGAAGCGGAAGCTGAGCGTCGGCGCATCGGTGCCGGGGGCGGCATAGGTGATCGCATCGCCCCAGTCGCTTTCCAGGATCAGCGCGTCATTGTCGAAGAGATCGTAGGAGAGCGGCAGCTGCCCCGCGCTGAAGGGGGAGGGCTTGCGCCCGGGTTGCAGCAGCGACTCGGCCCCGCCGATGAAGGACAGCGGCGGTTCGGCCCCCTCTTCCAGGCGCAGCTCGTGCGGGGCGTTGCCCGCGCCGGGGAGCGGCCAGTTGAAGGCAGGGTGGAAGCCCAGGCCGAAGGGCATGGGCTTGTCGCCGGTATTGGTGACCTCGGCGGTGACCGACAGCGTGGTGCCGGAGATCGCGTGGGTCTGGGTCAGACGGAAGGCGCGGGGATAGACGGCGAGGCTTTCGGGCGTTTCCGTCAGCATGTGGGTGCAGGACTCCTCTGCATGGCGGGCGAGGGTCCAGGTGGCGCGGCGGGCGAAGCCGTGCTGCTTCATCGGCGCTTCGATCCCGTCGACCGAGACGGTATCGCCAGCTGCCCGGCCGACGATGGGAAAGAGGATCGGTGCGCGGCCGGTCCAGTGCGCCCCGTCGCCATGCCAGAGCAGCTCGCCACTGGCATGGGTCAGCGCCTGCAGTTCCGCGCCGAGGTCGGAGACACGGGCGGTCAGCGCGGCGGAGGAAATGGTGATGTCGTTGGTCATGCTGGGATCCAGGGCAGGGAGGTCGTTCCCGACAGGGATAGGCGTATGGGCATGACGCGGCAATGACGGAGGGGCAACGGGCGGCAGCAAGTGGTGCAACCGCCCGGAATTGCAGCGGAGATCACATTTCGATCGGCACGATCGGGGTGACTTCGATCCGGCCGCCGCCGGCGATCATCGGGTTGTCGGAGGCCAGGGCGCAGGCCTCTTCGATGCTGGCGCATTCGAGGATGGAATAGCCCATGAGCGGCGGCTGGTTGCCGCCCTCTGCCGCGCCATCGGCGGTGACGGTCCAGCTTTTGCCGACGGGGTTGCCCGGATCGACGAGGTGGGGGCCGACTTTGGCCATCCAGGCGCCCCAGGCGGCCATCGCCTCTGCCTGGGCTTCGGGGGTGGCGGGCACCTGGCTGGTTTCGGACATGTAGATGAACAGGAACCGGGTCATTTGGAAGCCTCCGTTTGCGGGCCGAGGATGAAGAAATCGAGGCAGCGCAGCAGCGAGAGCCAGCCGCGGCTGTGGCTTTGGGCGAAGTCGGCGTCGGGCATGTTGGCGTGGCGCACGGTCAGGCGGGCGCCCTGGGCGATCTCCTCCACCGTGAAGGAAACGAAGGTTTCCGGGCCACGGCTGCCGTCGGGACCGTGGTAGGCCCAGGTGAGCCCGACGGACCCAGGGGCGTCCGAGGGCGGCAGGACCGAGGTGACCTGGCCGGACAGGCGCAGGAAATTGCCGCTCTGCTTGCCGCGGGTGTCGCAGTGCCAGGGCCCGGGGTGGGCGAAGTCGAGGGCACAGTCGACGATGTAGATGCCTTCGGGGCCGAACCACTGGATCAGCTGGGTGGGTTCGGTCACGGCCGCCCAGAGGCGGGCGAGGGTGACGGGATAATCCCGGGTCAGTTCAAGAACGTGGTCTTCGACGTCGGTCACGGGTCTTCCTCCGGTTCCAGGGCGATAAGGGTATCGAGGCGGTCGAGGCTGCCGGCCCAGAAGCTGCGGTGATCCATGGTCCATCCATGGATCGCACCGAGGGCTGCGGGATCGGCGGTGTAATAGCGGTGGCTGCCTGCCACGCGTTGCCGGACGAGGCCCGCTTCGCGCAGCACCTTGAGGTGGCGGGAAATGGCAGGGGCGGAAATCGCCGCCTCCTCCGCCAGGGTGCCGGCGGGCAGTTCGCCGCGTTTGATCAGCTTTTCCACCAGCGAAAGGCGGGTGGGGTCGGAGAGGGCGGCAAAGGTGGCAGCGAGATCGGTCATGGGGAGAGCCTGCGGGAGGCCTCCGATTCGCGCAAGTGTTAATTAACGGATGTGTTAAATGGTGGGGTGAGAGGGGGCGCCGGGGGTGGCGGGGTGAACCCCGCCCTACGCAGGGTGGGCGTAGGGTGGATGAAATCCACCGGTCGATGTTGCGGGAGGCGCGCCCCCGGTGCGCACTGCCGTCAGGCGGTGGCGAAGTCTTCCTTCGCGTAGCCCTGCAGGTAGAGGAGCGCCGTCAGGTCGCCGAAGTTCACCCGCAGCTCGCATTGCTCCGCCACGGAGGGCTTTGCGTGCAGGGCCACGCCGGCACCTGCGCGGGTCAGCATGCCCAGGTCGTTGGCACCGTCGCCCACGGCGATCACCTCTGCCTCGCTGATGCCGAGCTTCGCGGTGGTCTGTTCCAGCGCCTCGACCTTGGCTTCCCGGCCCAGGATCGGGCGGCCCACGTCGCCGGAAAGCGTATCGCCCTCGGTCAGCAGGGTGTTGGCGCGATTCTCGTCGAAGCCGAGCTTGGCTGCGACCTGGGCCGTGAACATGGTGAAGCCGCCGGAGACGAGCGCGCAATAGGCGCCATCGGCCTTCATGGTGGCCAGCAATTCGGGGCCGCCGGGCATCAGGGTGATACGCTCGGCCAGCACCTTGTCGATGACGGAGACCGGCAGGCCCTTCAGCAGGCCGACCCGTTCGGTCAGAGCGCCTTCGAAATCCAGTTCGCCGTTCATGGCGCGGGCGGTGATGTCCTTCACGCGTTCGCCGACGCCGGCCTCGTCCGCCAGTTCGTCGATGCATTCCTGCTGGATCATGGTCGAATCCATGTCGGCCAGCAGCATCTTCTTCTTCCGGCCTTCGGCGGGCTGCAGGCAGAGGTCGACGCCCTGCTGCTGCAGGTCGGCCCAGGTGGCGCGGAAGGTGTCGGGGATCGTCTCCACCGGGAATTCCGCCGCCTCGCCATCGGCCAGCACGCGGATATCGCCACCACCCCAGGCATTGCGCAGGGCCGCGACGAGTGCGGTTTCCAGCGCGGGGGCTGCGGGGCTGGTCAGAAGGGTGACGATGTACATGGGCGGCCTCCGTGGTTCCTGCCGCGTATATGTCACGCGGCAGGGCAGGGGGCCAGTGGGTATGGGGCCAGTGGGTAAGCTGCGGTGGCAGCTGTCAGCCTCGGGTCAGCCGCCGGTGGGAATCGGGGGCAGCGTGCGCAGGAAGAGGATGATCGCCGCGACATCGTCCTCGGTCATGTTGGCGTAATGGGCGTAGGACATCGGCGGGAACATCCGGGAGCCGTCGGGGCGGGTGCCCTGGGTGATCATCGTGGCGATCTCTGCGTCGGTGTAGCCCTTCAGCCCGTCTTCATGGCTCGTCAGGTTGGCCGCGACGGAGACGCCCCATGGCCCTTCCCAGGCATGGCCGCCGCCGCCGAGATTGGTTTCGAAGTCCGGCATGCCGTCCTTGAGGGAGTGGCATTCGAGGCAATGGGCCACCGGCCCGGCGAGGTAGGCGCCGTAGTCCACCGTCACGCCCCGGGGCACATCCGGCACGCTGTCGATCGGCGGGCCGTAGGCCGGCGGCAGGGGGAAGGGATAGTCGGAGGCCTTGAACTCCGCTTCGACGGCCGGGACGGTGCGGATGTAGGCGACGATGGCGTTCACGTCGGTGTCCGACAGGCCCCGGTAGAGCCCGATGGGCATCGGCGGCCCGATGACGGAGCCGTCGGGGCGGATGCCTTCGCGGATGGCCTTCACCAGTTCCGCGTCGGTCCAGTCGGCAATGCGGGAGCCGGGGGTGATGTTGGGCACTTCCGCCGTGAAGGCGTGTTCGACGATGGTATTGCCGCCAAGCGGCGCGGCTCCGGGCATGGGCGCCGTGTGGCAGGAGCCGCAGGCGGCGGGCCCCTCGACCAGGTAGGTGCCCCGTTCGAGCAGGGTTTCCGCGGCGGCGGGAGTGGCGAGGGCCAGGGCCCCCGCGAGAGCGGGCAGAAGTTGGGTGCGCATGGATGGGTTTCCTCCGGACCTGTCTAGCGTCTTGCGTCGGTACCGCGTGGTATTGACGCATGGGAAGGTTATCACTCCCGCGGGTCAGCAGAGCAAAAACATGCGCGTCAGGCGCCTGTTTCGACGTCTTTTCCCTGATTTTCGGGGGAAATTCGGGGGGCGAGGCCGGAAGAACCGCCCGGGCAGGACCGCCCGGCGCGTTTCCGATAGGCGTCACGGCGCGCGCCGCCGGGATCGGAAACGACTCGGGATGCGGCAAAACCGACAATTTCACGGCTTGCCGATATGGCGACTCACCCGTATATCCGGCGGCGGGACACCCCTCCCCAACGAGGGGCATCTATCTGGAAGGTTAGGTCACATGGCTGACAAGCACCCCGGTCCGCGCCCGGCAAACCCGCGCTTTTCCTCTGGCCCCTGCGCCAAGATTCCCCATTTCACCGTCGATATGCTCTCTGATGCCGCGCTCGGTCGTTCGCACCGTGCCAAGGTCGGCAAGACGAAGCTGAAGGATGCGATCGAGACCACCCGGGAGATCCTGGGCGTTCCCGCCGACTACAAGATCGGCATCGTTCCCGCCTCTGACACCGGCGCCGTCGAGATGGCCCTGTGGTCCCTGCTGGGCGAACGCAAGGCCACCATGTGCGCCTGGGAAAGCTTCGGTGCCGGCTGGGTGACCGATGTCGTCAAGCAGCTGAAGATCGACGCCGAGGTGAAGACCGCCGACTACGGCCAGATCGTCGATTTCGCGACGGTCGATTTCGACACCGACGTTGTCTTCACCTGGAACGGCACCACCTCCGGCGTGCGCGTGCCCAATGGCGACGCGATCCCCGCCGACCGCGCCGGCCTGACCATCTGCGATGCGACTTCCGCCGCCTTCGCGCAGGATCTGCCCTGGGACAAGCTGGATGTGACCACCTTCTCCTGGCAGAAGGTGATGGGCGGTGAAGCGGCCCACGGGATGATCATCCTGTCCCCGCGTGCCGTTGCGCGCCTGGAAAGCTACACCCCCGCCTGGCCGCTGCCGAAGATCTTCCGCATGACCAAGGGTGGCAAGCTGATCGAGGGCATCTTCGAAGGCGCCACGATCAACACCCCGTCGATGCTGGCGGTCGAGGATTACCTGGTCGCCCTGGCATGGGCCAAGAAGATCGGTGGCCTGCCCGAGCTGATGAAGCGTGCGGATACCAACGCCAAGGTCCTGTGGGACTTCTGCGACCGCAACGACTGGATCGCCAACCTGGCGGAAGATCCCGCCACGCGGTCCAACACCTCCGTCTGCCTGAAGTTCGCCGACGACCGGATCAAGGATCCGGCGGCCTTCGCCAAGGCGGTTGCCAAGAAGCTGGAAGACGAAGGCGCGGCGCTGGATGTCGGTGCCTATCGTGACGCCCCGGCCGGTCTGCGGATCTGGTGCGGTGCCACGGTCGAATCTTCCGACATCGAGGCGCTGACGCTGTGGCTGAAGTGGGCCTTCGAGGCCTGCATCGAAGCGCAGGAATAATTCCGACGAATGGTGCCTGTGGCGGCGGGGTGAACCCCGCCCTACGGCCGAGCTGAACGGTAGGGCGGGGTTTACCCCGCCTTCCAACGCCCCCATTGCATCGAAGGAGCGCCTGACATGGCCCCCAAAGTTCTCGTATCCGACAAGCTGTCCGAAACCGCCGTCCAGATCTTCCGCGATCGCGGCATCGACGTCGACTTCATGCCCGCCCTTGGCAAGGACAAGGAAAAGCTGGCTGAAATCATCGGCGACTACGATGGCCTGGCCATCCGTTCCGCCACCAAGGTGACCCCGGCGCTGCTGGAAAAGGCCACCAAGCTGAAGGTCGTCGGCCGCGCCGGTATCGGCACCGACAACGTCGACAAGGAAGCGGCATCCAAGAAAGGCGTGATCGTCATGAACACGCCCTTCGGCAACATGATCACCACCGCCGAGCATGCCGTCGCGATGATGTTCGCCGTGGCCCGCCAGATCCCCGAGGCCTCTGCCTCCACCCATGCCGGCAAGTGGGAAAAGTCCAAGTTCATGGGCGTTGAGCTGACCGGCAAGACCCTGGGCGTCATCGGCGCCGGCAATATCGGCGGCATCGTCTGCAACCGTGCGCTTGGCCTGAAGATGAAGGTCGTGGCCTACGATCCCTTCCTGGGCGAGGAAAAAGCCAAGAAGATGGGCGTCGAGAAGGTCGAGCTGGACGAGCTGCTGTCCCGCGCCGACTTCATCACCCTGCACGTGCCCTACACCGAGCAGACCGCCAACATCCTGTCGGCCGAGAATCTGGCCAAGACCAAGAAGGGCGTCCGCATCATCAACTGTGCCCGCGGTGGCCTGGTTGACGAGGAAGCCCTGGCAGAGCTGCTGAAATCCGGCCATGTCGCAGGCGCCGCCTTCGACGTGTTCAAGGAAGAGCCCGCCACCGAGAACGTGCTGTTCAACCTGCCCAACGTCGTCTGCACCCCGCACCTGGGCGCGTCCACGACCGAAGCGCAGGAAAACGTGGCCCTGCAGGTCGCCGAGCAGATGTCGAACTACCTGCTGGACGGCGCCGTGGAAAACGCGCTGAACATGCCCTCGATGACCGCCGAGGAAGCCAAGGTCATGGGCCCCTGGGTCCAGCTGGCCGGCCACATCGGCAACTTCATCGGTCAGCTGACCGACGAGCCGATCAACGCCATCAACATCCTCTACGACGGTGTCGCGGCGGAAATGAACCTGGCGGCGCTGAACTGCTCCGTCATCGCGGGCATCCTGAAGAAGTCGAACCCCGACGTGAACCTGGTTTCGGCCCCGGTCGTCGCGAAGGAACGCGGCATCCAGGTCTCCACCACCAACCAGGACAAGGGCGGCACCTTCGACGGCTACATCAAGGTGACCATCGTGACGCCCGAGCGTGAACGCTCCTGCGCCGGGACCGTCTTCTCCGACGGGAAGCCGCGCTTCATCCAGATCAAGGGCATCAACATCGATGCCGAAGTGGGTGAGCACATGCTCTACACCACCAACGAGGACGTGCCGGGCATCATCGGTACCCTGGGCACCGTCCTGGGCGGCGCCGGTCAGAACATCGCCAACTTCACCCTGGGCCGTCAGGCCACGGGCGGCCAGGCGATCGCCGTTCTGTACCTGGATGAAAAGGCCAAGCCGGAAGCCATGCAGGCGCTGCGCGACACCGGCCTGTTCCAGCAGATCCGCCCGCTGGAATTCACGCTCTGATCCCTGGGGGCTGATCCCCAGGGTCTGATCTCCGGGCTCTGATCCGGTATGATCGGGAGATTGGAAAGGCCGCGCCGCAGGGTGCGGCCTTTCGATTTGACGCGGGCAGGCGCGGCCGGGAAGTGACGGTCGGGTGCTGGCCTTTCCGGGCGAAAGGTGATCCATTCGCCGCGACGCAGCGACGAGGGTAAAATGACCATCTACGCCATCGGGGACATTCACGGACAGATCGGCATGCTGGAAGGCGCGCTGGAAAAAATCGCGGCGGACGGCGCCGACGACGGGCCGGGCGGCACGGATGAGGTGATCTTCACCGGGGACCTGGTTGATCGCGGCCCCCATGCGAACCGGGTCATCGACCGGCTGATCGCGGGCAAGGCCGAGGGCCGCCGCTGGACCACGATCCGGGGCAACCACGACACGATGTTCATGCGCTTCCTGGAAAACGCCCGGCTGGATGATCCCGCGATCAAGTCCGGCGCGCCCTGGACCCATTTCAACCTTGGCGGCACGGCGACCCTGGCCAGCTATGGCATCGACACCGGGCCCGAACGTTCGGTCGAGGAGATGTTCGAGCAGGCGCAGGCGCTGGTCCCGCAGGCGCACCGCGATTTCCTGAACGCCATGCCGCTTTGGGCGGAGCGTGATGCGCTTCTGTTCATCCACGCGGGCATTCGCCCGGGCATCCCGCTAGAGGCGCAGGAGGAGCAGGACATGATCTGGATCCGGGATGATTTCTACGCCGTGGAAGGGCCGCATCCCTGGCTGATCGTGCATGGTCATACCATCGTTCCCGAGGTCACCCATTTCGGCAACCGGATCGACATCGACACGGGCGCGGGGGCTTCGGGCACACCGCGGTTCCTGTCGGCCGTGGCCTTCGAAGGGACCGAATGCTTCGTCCTGACGGACGGGGGCCGGGTGCCGCTGCAGCCCGAATAACGCACCGTCACTGTCGCCATCATCCCGGCGGGTGGTATCGTCCGCCCGAACCTACCCGGGAGGAAATCATGGACGATATCGTCATTCTCAGCGGTGCGCGCACCGCGATCGGCACCTTCGGCGGAAGCCTGGCCGGTACCTCGCCCATCGAACTGGGCACCATCGTGACCAAGGCCGCGATGGAGCGTGCCGGGGTCGAGGGCGGGCAGATCGGCCACGTCGTCTTTGGCCATGTCATCAACACCGAACCGCGCGACATGTACGTCAGCCGGGTTGCCGCGATGCAGGCAGGGATCCCCGACACGACGCCGGCGATGAACGTCAACCGGCTCTGCGGGTCGGGCGCGCAGGCCATCGTCTCTGCCGCGCAGTCGCTGATGCTGGGGGATGCGGATTTCGCCGTGGCCGCCGGGGCGGAGAACATGTCGAAGTCGCCCTATATCATCCAGCAACAACGCTGGGGCGCCAAGATGGGCGACGTGAAGACGCTGGACATGATGCTGGGCGCGCTGAACTGCCCCTTCGGGACCGGTCACATGGGCGTCACGGCGGAAAACGTCGCGGCGGAGGCGACCATCACCCGTGCCGACCAGGATGCCTTCGCGCTGGAAAGCCAGCGGCGGGCGGGGGCGGCCATCGAGGCGGGCTATTTCCAGGAGCAGATCGTCCCGGTCGAGATCCAGGTGAAGCGCAACCACGTGCATTTCGAGGTCGACGAGCACCCCAAGCCTGCCACCACGGCAGAGGTGCTGGCCGGCCTGCGCCCCGCCTTCCAGAAGGACGGCACGGTGACGGCGGGCAATGCCTCCGGCCTGAATGACGGCGCAGCGGCGCTGGTGCTGGCGCGGGCGTCGGCGGCAGAGGCCGCCGGGCTGAAACCGCGGGCGCGGATCCTGGGCTATGCCCATGCGGGCGTCCGGCCCGAGGTGATGGGCGTGGGTCCGATCCCCGCGGTGCAGAAACTGCTGGAGAAGACCGGGCTGACGGCCGGGGACTTCGACGTGATCGAATCGAACGAGGCCTTCGCGGCCCAGGCCATCGCGGTGAACCGCGCGCTCGACCTCGACCCGGCGAAGGTGAACCCCAATGGTGGGGCCATCGCCCTGGGCCACCCGGTGGGCGCAACCGGTGCCATCATCACCGTCAAGGCGCTGTATGAGCTGGAACGCATCGGGGGCAGCAAGGCGCTGATCACCATGTGCATCGGTGGCGGGCAGGGCATCGCCCTGGCGATCGAGCGGCTCTGACGTCATCCAGCTGCCGGATAGGATTGCCGGATAGAAAAAGGCGCGCCCCGGGGCGCGCCTTTCGCTTTTCGGAAGGTCCCGTGCCTCAGGCGGCCAGGACCTCAGGCGGCATCGGCCTTGTGCGCGGCTTCGGAGGCCTCTTCCTCTGCGTGCTCTTCCGGGGTTTCCTCCGGCAGGATCAGGTTGAGGATGATCGACAGGCCCGCGGCGGGCAGCAGGCCCGAGGTCATCAGGATCTGCATCGTGCGCGGCATGTGCTGCAGCGCCGAGGGCTCCAGCTGCAGGCCGAAACCGACGGAGAGCGACACCGCGAGGATGATCATGTTGCGGCGGTTCCAGGTGACTTCCGACAGCATGTTGATGCCGGAGGCCGCGACCATGCCGAACATCACGATGACACCGCCGCCCAGCACGTTGATCGGCACCGTGTTGATGATCGCGCCGACCTTGGGCACCAGGCCGCAGACGATCAGGAAGACCGCACCGATGGTGACGACGTGGCGGGACATCACGCCGGTCATGGCGATCAGGCCGACGTTCTGGCTGAAGGAGGTGTTGGGCAGGCCGCCGAAGATGCCTGCGATGGCGGAGCCCAGGCCGTCGGCGAAGGTGGCACCGGCGATTTCCTTGTCCGTGGCTTCGCGCCCCGCGCCGCCCTTGGTGATGCCCGAAGTATCGCCCACGGTTTCGATGGCCGAGATCACGGCCATGAAGCACATGCCGACGATGATAGCCGGATCGAAGGAGAAGCCCCATTTGAACGGGCTGGGAATGTCGAAGAAGGAGGCGTTGCCGACATTGCCGAAGGAGACCTGACCCATCGCGGCGGCGACGGCGTAGCCGGCCAGGATGCCGATCAGCACCGAGGCCACGGAGAGCAGGCCGGTGGTGAAGAACGACAGGCCCAGGGCGACCACGATCACGACCAGCGCGGGCAGCCACATGGCGAGGGTCCCGAACTCGGGCTTGCCGACCAGGGGCACACCGCCCGCGGCATACTGGATGCCGGTCTTCAGCAGCGCCAGCCCGATCATCAGGACGATCAGGCCGGTGACCAGCGGCGGCAGGGCAAAGCGCAGCTTGCCGATGATGAAGCCCAGGCAGAAGTGGAAGCAGCCGCCGATCAGGATGCCGGTCATCAGGCCGCTCATGCCGTCGACGCCAAGGCCCGCGACGGCGGGGATCATGACCGGGAGGAAGGCGAAGGAGGTCCCCTGGACCACCGGCAGGCGGGCGCCCACGGGGCCGAAGCCAATGGTCTGGAACAGCGTGGCGACCCCGGCGAAGAGCATCGCCATCTGGATCATGTAGGTCATGTCGGGGAAGCCGAGCGCCCCCTGGTCGGAGCCGAAGCCGAAGCCCGCCGCGCCGGCGATGATGATGGAGGGCGTCACGTTGGAGGCGAACATCGCCAGCACGTGTTGGATCCCGAGCGGTACCGCCTTGCCCAGCGGCGGCATGTAATTCGGATCGCGGAGTTCTTCCACGGTCCCCAGAGAGGTCTCAGCCATTGTCTTCCCCTATTGATTTTCACGCCCCTCTTCACGGGGGCGTGACTCAATAAGTGACAGTAAAATGACGGTCGAGGAAATGCTCTTCGAGGTTCGGAGTGTCGCCTATCCGGTCCAGTACGGCGAAAAGGCCGGGATCTGCCAAAGGCGTAAGCACTCCGTGCCAGGTGCCGCGATGGAAGTTCACGCCCTGGCCGGGCTTTGGCAGGAAGGCCCTGGGCGCGCCGGGCACGCCGCCCGCATCAGGCGCGACGATGACCAGCCAGGGGGCCTCGGACAGGGGCAGGAACGCCTGGGATCCCTCCGGATGGCGCTCCAGCAGGTCACAGGTATAGGGCATCTGCCGGGGCTGGGCCCGGAAGATGGAGATCCCGGCGCGCCCGCCGGGACCGAAATCGAGCCTGGCCCGATCGTGGTAGCGTTCGCACATGCCCGCGTTGATCAGCTTGTCGTAGCTTTCCGTCACCTCCAGCACGTCGCCGAAGGGGGCGAAGGCGCTGGCGGTGAGCTTTTCTGCGCGGATCTGCGGCAGGTCGGTCATTTGCCCTGCCAGATCGGCTTGCCCCAGATGCGCAGGCGGGAAATGCCCCCATCGGGGTGGATGTTCAGCCGGATGTGGGTGACGGGACCGATGTCCGCGACCTCGTCGGTGAAGGTGTGAACCGCGTCCGGGCCCAGTTTCACGCGCGGCAGCATCTCATCCCAGAACATGGCGGAGGTCACCAGCGCATCGGTCAGGCCATCGCCGAAGTTCGACATGTCGGCCGCCTGGATGCGGCAGGCATCGGGGTAGTTGCCCTTGTAGTGCTTGGTGTCGACCTCGATCCGGGAAACGGTGCCGCGCGCGCCAAGCGCGATGACCATCCAGTCGTAGCCGGGTTCGCGACGGCGCCGGGTTTCCCAGCCATCGCCCATGTCCTTGCCCAGCCCGGGGGCCAGGATGCGGTTGTAGTCGCCGTAGTGGGCATCCGAGAAGGCAAGCACGCGGCCGCCGTTCAGGGCCGAGGCCAGATCGATTTCCGCCGTGCCCTCGTCGGAGGGATCCAGTTCCGGCACGCCGTAGACCCGCAGGCGCGCCACGCCGCCATCGGGGTAGATGTGCAGGCGCAGGTGGGTCCAGCTTTCGAAGCTTTCGCAGCGGAAATAGTGGTGTTCGGAGGCCGACAGGGGTTTGTTCGGCAGGATTTCCACCCAGCGGGTGTCCTCCGTCGGGTCACCATCGAGGCAGGTGCAGGCCTCGATCCGGGCGGCGGGGGCGTAGTTGCCGGTGAAATGGCTGGTGTCGATATCGAAGCCCAGGATCCGGCCCGCGGCGGCCAGCTTGATCACGGCCCAGTCATGGCCCAGGCCACGACGGCGCCGGGTTTCCCAGCCATCCATCCACTTGCCGTTGTCGTCGTAGAGGTCGGGGAAGAACTCCGCCGGGGAATCCTTCAGCATGCGCTCCAGCGGGGCGAAGAATTCATCGGAGGCAAAGAGCGCCTTCGCGCCCAGTCCTTCGGAGGCAAGATTGATGCCCGTCCTGACAAAAAGCGGCACATTGGGGTCGATACGGTCGATCGTCGTCATCAGCTATCCGGTAGCAAGGCCGCAAGCCGGTGATACGCGATGCGTTCAACCTGCTTGCAGGCGGCGTGAAATTCGGTGGTGCGGTCATGGGCGAGGCGGCGGGCCATCGCCTCCATGATCGTCGCCTTGGTATTCTCCTTTGCGGAAATTATAAAGGGGAAGCCGAATTTTTCGGTGTAGCGGGTATTGTGGTCGGTGAAGTAGGCGCGTTCCTCGTCCGTCAGGGCCAGAAGCCCCGCCCCGGATTGTTCGTCGGTGCTTTCCACCGTCAGCCGCTTTGCCTCTGCCAGCTTGCCGGCCAGGTCGGGGTGGCTGGTCAGCACCTGCAGGCGCTCCTCGTCGGAAGCAGTGCGGAAGATCCGCGCCATTGCGTTCCACAGGCCCTTCGCACGGTCATGCACCGGGCCCAGTTCCAGTTCCCAGGTGCGTTCCGCGACCCAGGGGGAATGTTCGTAGATGCCGCCGAAGGCTTCGACGAAGGCGTCCTTCGCCATTTCGCTGGGAACCAGGTCGGCGACGACCTTCGGGTGTTCCGCCGCCCAGTGTTCGGCGATGTCGATCCGGCGCGGGAACCAGACGTCGCCCTTTGCCTGGGCATATTCGATGAACTTCTTCAGCCCGGCCAGGCGCCCGGGGCGACCCAGCAGGCGGCAGTGCATCCCGATGGAGAACATCTTGGCGGCGCCTGCCTCGCCCTCTTCGTAAAGCACGTCGAAGGCGGCCTTGAGGTATTCGAAGAACTCCTCCGTGCCGCCGAAGGTGGCCGGCCCGGCAAAGCGCATGTCGTTGGTGTCCATCGTGTAGGGAATCACCAGGGTTTCATGGCCGTCGAAGCTGCCCCAGTAGGGCAGATCATCGTCGATCGTGTCGGATACCCAGGTCATGCCCAGCTCTGCCGCCAGCTTCACCGTGTTCATGGAACAGCGCCCGGTGTACCAGCCCTTGGGCGGCTCGCCCGTCAGCTCGGTATGCAGGGCGATGGCCTGTTCCATCAGCGCGCGTTCCTCGGCCTCGGGCATGTCCTTGTGTTCAACCCACTTCAGCCCGTGGGAGGCGACCTCCCACCCGGCATCCTGCATCGCCCAGAGCTGTTCCGGGCTGCGGGCCAGGGCGTCGGTCACGCCGTAGACCGTCAGCGGGATGCCCTTTTCGGTGAAGAGCCGGTGCAGCCGCCAGAAGCCCGCGCGGGCGCCGTATTCATAGACCGATTCCATGTTCCAGTGTCGCTTGCCCTCCCACGGGACGGCACCGATCACTTCCGACAGGAAGGCCTCTGAGGCGGGATCGCCATGCAGGATGTTGTTCTCGCCCCCCTCTTCGTAATTCAGCACGAAAGAGACTGCGATCTTTGCACCACCGGGCCAGCGGGCATCCGGGGGCGTAGGGCCGTAGCCGATCATGTTGCGCGGGTAGCGGTTCATGTGGTTCTCTCCGTCTGCACCTTGGGGCCGACGTATCATCGACGGGCGCCGGGCGGTGCTCAAGGGGATTTTCCGGGAAAGGGGCTGGAATGGCCGAGGGTTACCTTACAACGCATGTGCTTGATACGGCAAAAGGCGTTCCGGCCGCAGGAATGGAGGTCATCCTCTACAGGTTGCAGGAAGGCGCGCGGGATGAGTTGGCGCGCATGGTCACCAATTCTGACGGGCGCACCGATTCACCGATCCTGCCGAAAGAGCATTTCCTGCCGGGCACTTATGAACTCGAGTTCCACGCAGGTGCCTACCTGGATGCCGCTGGCGTGCCGCCGGAAGAGCCGCGCTTCCTGGACGTGGTGCCGATCCGCTTCGGCATTTCCGATCCGGATGTGCATTACCACGTGCCGCTGCTGATCTCTCCCTTCGGGATGAGCACCTATCGCGGCAGCTGATCGCGGCCAGCGGCACCGGGGACTGGACCCCGGACACGAAAAGGGCCGCACCGGAAGGTGCGGCCCTGTGACGTTTCCGTTTCCGGGCTTCTGCCCGGCGAGCCGGATCAGCGTTGGTTCGGCAGGATGACGATTTCCACGCGACGGTTCTGGGCGCGGCCTTCGGGCGTCAGGTTGGACGCACGCGGCTGGTCTTCGCCCCGGCCGACGGCCTGAACACGGTAGCTGTCGACGCCGTAGGAAATCAGGGTCGAGGCAACGGAGGCGGCGCGGCGGCGCGACAGGTCCTGGTTGTAGGCGGCAGAACCGGTGTTGTCGGTGTGGCCCAGCACCTGGATCGTGGTGTCGGGGTATTTCTGCAGCGAATTCGCCACGGCGCGCAGGTCCGACGTCAGGTCCGGGCGCAGGGTGGCGCTGTCGGTGGCGAACAGGATGTCCTGCGGCATGGTGACGATCAGGCGGTCACCGGTGTTCACGACCTCGACCTGGCCGCCGGTGGCGGCACGCAGCTCTGCCTCCTGCTTGTCGAGGTAGGAGCCGTAGGCCCCGCCTGCCAGGCCGCCGAGGGTTGCGCCGATCACGGCCCCCTTGGCCTGGTTGTCCGAAACGATGGCCCCGACAGCGGCGCCGGTCAGGGCGCCAAGGCCCACGCCGGTGCGGGTGTTCTGCTGGCCGTCATCGGGATTGACGCAGGCCGTCAGCAGCAGCAGCGACGCGCCGGAGAGGCCAAGGATGGATTTGTTGATCAGGGTCATGTTCTGTCTCTTTCCTCCGAACGGCCGTCTTGGGCCGCTTTCTGCATTCGGGATAGCGCACTCCGCGCGTTCACCCAATGCACAACGCTGAGACCCCCGGCGGGTTTCCGCTGGATGACAGGAAATTTCACCCCCGTGGCGTAGGAGGCGCAATGGCCCGGCCTTTGGCCCTCATGTTTGGGCCCCATTGGGGGCGTCCTGTCGGACCTGTCCGGGTCAGCCTGTCGGGCGCAGGGACCCGGTCTCGGGCTCGGTCCTGGCGCTCTCGCGGGCCAGCATGGCGCGTTTCACCGGCAGGCCCCAGTGATAACCGCCCAGCCCGCCGTCGCGCCGCAGCACCCGGTGGCAGGGAATCAGCCAGGCCAGGGGGTTCCGACCGACGGCCGTGCCGACCGCGCGACTGGCCCCGGGGTGGCCCGTGGCGGTGGCGATTTCACCATAGGTCGTGACCTGACCCTCGGGGATGGTCAGCAGCGCTTCCCAGACCTTGATCTGGAAGGGGGCGCCCATGACGTGCAGGGGCGCGCGCCCCGTGGCAAAGGCCGCCTGGGCCAGGGGCGGCACGGCGTTGCGATCTTCCTCGAACCGGGCTGCGGGCCAGCGACGGCAGAGGTCGGCAAAGGCCGCCTCGGCGTCGGTGTCGGCCAGGAAGGCGATGCCGCAGATCCCGTGATCCGTTGCCATGACCAGCGTGGGACCGAAGGGAGAGGCGCACTGCGCCCAGCGAATCCGCAGGCCCTCCCCGCCGCGGGCAAGCTCCCCCGGGCGCATCGCTTCCCATCGCAGCACCAGGTCATGCAATCGACCCGTGCCCGAAAGCCCGGCGGCATCTGCCGTTTCCAGCAGGGTGGCGCGCCGGCTCAGCATTTCCCGGGCGCGGCCCAGGGCAAGGTATTGCTGATATCGTTTCGGGGAAACACCGGCCCAGGCAGAGAAGAGCCGCTGGAAGTGCGCCTGGCTCATGCCCATGCGGCCGGCCAGTGCATCCAGGGACAGTGGCGCCTCTGCCGCGTCGATTTCTTCGATCGCGCGCCGGACGAGGTTGTAGTGATAGCTGTCTTCGGGCGTTCCGCGCCGAGGGACGGCCTGTTGGACGGCCTGTTGCATGGGGCTCTCCGATGTCATGGATCGAAGATAGTCGCGTGGCGGGGTTCCTGCGACCCGGTTCCTGCGCAATGACCCCGCGATTGTTGGCGAGATTGCGCCCCGGTTGTCCCAGAGGTTGCCCCCGAGGTTGTCCCGGCGAAGTCCGCCGGGGCAGCAGCCCGCGACAGTCGCCAGTGAATGATCCTGGGCGCGGGGCCGCCATAGGCGCCCGGCTCAGGCGGCAAGCAGGTCGAGCAGGGACAGTTCCGCTGGGCATTTCTGTCGGATCAGAAGGGCTTCGGCCCGCGACAGGCAGATGCGCGGGCACCGGCCCTCCGCCTCGAAAAGGCGCGTGGCGCGGCGTACCGCCGGCGGCAGATCCAGCAGCGCGGCCATCTCGGGAGAGGTGCTTTCGACCCAGAGCGATCCGGCGGTGATGATCTCGTGCCGTTCCATGATGATGCAGTGGTAGGTCAACCCGCCCATCGTCGGATCCGGGCGGGAACGGTTCCTGCGGGAGATGTCGCAAAAGCGCGCAAGGGCTTCTTCCGAGCCGAAGTTGAGCTCCAGCTCGGGACGGCGGATCAGGCCGCGATGCCCCGGCGCGACGCGCAATTTCTCCGTCAGCTCTCCCTGCGGGCCCTTTTCGCCGCGCAGGAATGTCAGCGGTTGCGGCAGGGGGCCGCCACCGGGCAACCGCCGCAATCGGGCGATGTGCAGGACGGGCTGCGCACCGTGGTCCCGCGTGACGACCTTGTCGCCGGGCGCAAGCCATTCGATGGGCATTTCGCCATCAAGGGTCAGGACCATGCTGCCGGGGCCCAGTCCGGAAATCGGATCCGGGGGCGTGTCCCGCCCATGGATCACTGTCTTAGAATCGGTCATCTGCCTGCCTCCGAACGAACAATGGGACGAAGCCCTTTCGGCCGGGTTAAATCCCTTGTTGCTCCCAGATTTTCAGGGCAGAAACACGCCATGGCCCGCCAATTGCCCTACCAGACCCTGCGCGAGATCTTCAGCCGCTTCGAAACGGCCGAGCCACATCCCAAGGGGGAGCTGGATCACGTGAATGCCTACACGCTCGTCGTTGCCGTGGCCCTGTCGGCCCAGGCGACCGATGCCGGCGTGAACAAGGCCACGCGCAACCTCTTCCCCATCGCCGACACGCCGGAAAAGATGCTGGCTCTCGGCGAGGAGGGGCTGATCGAGCACATCAAGACGATCGGCCTTTTCCGCAACAAGGCGAAGAACGTCATCAAGATGGCGAAGATCCTGGTGGAGGACTACGGCGGCGAGGTCCCCAATTCCCGCGCGGCGCTGGAAAGCCTGCCGGGCGTGGGGCGCAAGACCGCGAACGTGGTGCTCAACATGTGGTGGGGCTTCCCGGCACAGGCGGTGGACACCCATATCTTCCGGCTCGGCAACCGGTCGGGCATCGCGCCCGGCCGCGATGTCGTCGCCGTGGAGCGCGCGATCGAAGACAACATCCCGGTGGATTTCCAGCTGCATGCGCATCACTGGATGATCCTGCATGGCCGCTACGTGTGCACGGCACGTAAACCCAAGTGCGGTACCTGCCTGATCCGGGATCTCTGCGAATTCGAGGAAAAGGTTCTATGACGAAATATGACGTGATCGGCATCGGCAATGCCGTGATGGACGTGATCGCCCAGAGCGACGATGCCTTCCTGTCCCGCATGGGGATCGAGAAGGGCATCATGCAGCTGATCGAACAGGACCGTTCGGAATTTCTCTACGGGGAAATGGGCGAGCGGCGGCAGATCCCCGGCGGTTCCGTTGCCAATACGGTGGCCGGCGTGGCGAACATGGGGCTGAAGACGGCCTTCATCGGAAAGGTCCGCGATGACGAGGTCGGCCGCGAATACGCGGAAAAGACCCGCGATGGCGGCACCGATTTCCCCAACGATCCCTTCACCGACAGCGATCTGACCAGCTCCCGCTGCATGATCTTCGTGTCGCCCGATGGCGAACGGTCGATGAACACCTACCTCGGCATCTCCTCCGAAGTGGGGCCCGACGACGTCCCGGACGAGGTCTGCGCGAATGCCAAGATCCTGTTCCTGGAGGGCTACCTTTACGACAAGCCGAAGGGCAAGCAGGCCTTCGAGACGGCGGCACGCTTGACCCGTGCGGCCGGTGGCATGGCGGGCATCGCCCTGTCCGATCCCTTCTGCGTGGATCGTCACCGCGCCGACTTCCGCACGCTGGTGAAGGAACTCGACTACGTCATCGGCAATGAACACGAGTGGAAATCGCTCTATGAAACCGATGACCTGGGCGCCGCGCTGGAAGCGGCGGCGGCCGAATCGGGTCTGGTGATCTGCACCCGCTCCGGCCATGACGTGGTCATCGTGCGCGGCGAAGAAGAGGCCATCGTGCCGGTGAAGATGGTTACCCCCGTCGATGCCACCGGCGCGGGCGATCTGTTCGCCGCGGGCTTCCTCTACGGGCTGGCGACCGGCGCCGATCTGGCGACCTCGGGCCGCATGGGCTGCATCGCCGCGGCAGAGGTGATTTCCCACTACGGCGCCCGGCCGGAGACCGACCTGAAGGCGCTGTTCAAGGCCGAAGGCCTGATCTGAGCCAACTGGAAGCGGGGTCGGGGAGGTTCGGTCAACAAGCTGTATGCCTTTGTGTACCGAACCATCTTGACCCGTCACGACAATCGGAGCAAACCACTGCTCGAAGCAGCCGGAAAGGAAACGCCCATGGCGCAACGCCTTCACCTCGTCTTCGGCGGAGAACTCGTCGATCCCGCCAAGAACGTCTTCAAGGACATCAACGACCTGCACATCGTCGGCATGTATCCGTCCTACGCGGAAGCCTACGACGCCTGGAAAGCCGAAGCGCAGAAGACCGTGGATAACGCCCATATGCGTTACTACATCGCGCATATCCATCGCCTGCGTGACGAGGAGCTCGAAGCCTCTCCGACCGAGGAACTGGGCAACTAAGACCGCATGGGGCCCAACGTCGGACTGGCCGCCTACAAGGCGCTCAACAGGCGTGGCGCGCGGGCGGGGGAGGACCTGCCCCCGCGCCCTGCCGGGCCCCTGCTGTGGATCCATTGCCCCCGGGCCATCCGGCGCAAGCCGGCGGAGGAAATGGCGCGACGCCTGCTGAACCAGGAACCCGCGCTGACGATCCTGCTGACCCTGGGGGAGGCCGACCGGCTGGAGCCGATCGACGATCCCTCTCTCGTGACCCTGCCCGCGCCTGCGGAGGACAGCGCCTCCGTCCAGGCGTTCTTTGCCTACTGGCAGCCCGACCTTCTGGTCTGGATGACGGGGGAGCTGAAGCCGCCATTGCTGGCCCAGGCGCGGCGGCAGGGCCTGCCGATGCTGCTGGCAGAGGCGGAAGAGGACGCGTTCAACGAACCCCGTTTTCGCCTGCGGCCCAGCCAGACCCGCCGCCTGCTGGATCGGTTCGATGCCCTCTGCGCCAGTTCGGCGAATGCCGCGCGGCGGCTTCAGCGGCTCGGCGCGGATCCCGCACGGATAGAGATCACGGGCCCCCTGCAGGAAGCGGGTGCAGCGCTGCCCTGTGACGAGGCGGAAAGGGACGAACTGGCGGCGGAACTGGCCGGGCGGCCGATCTGGCTGACGGCCATGGTCCACCGCGAAGAGCTCGGTATCGTGCTGGAGGCGCACCGGCGTGCGTCGCGCCTGGCGCACCGGTTGCTGCTGCTTCTGGTGCCCGATGATCCGGAGGATGCGGCCGAATTCACCGAAGTCCTGGCGAAAGAGGGCTGGCGCTACCAGTCCTGGTCGGAGGGAGAGATGCCGCGGGAGGAAACCCAGGTCCTGCTGGCCGACACGCGGGGCGACATGGGGCTGTGGTACCGCCTGGCACCGGTGACCTTCATGGCTGGGTCCCTCCGGCGCGGGATGAAGGGGCATGACCCGTTCGAACCTGCGGCCCTCGGCTCTGCCGTGCTTTACGGGCCCTTCGTGGCGCATCATCTTCCGGCCTATACCAAGCTGGCGCAGGCCGGGGCGGCACGGCTGATCCGGGATGCCGACAGCCTGGCGCAGGGGCTGGGGCGCATGCTGGCCCCCGATCAGGCCGCCACCATGGCCGCCTCCGCCTGGGAAGTTGCCACCGCAGGGGCGGAAATGACGGATCGGGTGATGGCATGGGCCGCCGACAGGCTGGAAATGCTGCCCAGGCGCAGCCGGCCCGAAGGGCAGGAGGACTGAACATGCAGGCACCGGCATTCTGGTTCCGGCGCCCGGGGATCCTGGCACGGATGCTGCAACCGCTGGGCGCGCTTTATGCCGCCGGAACCGCGCGGCGGCTGGCGCGGGGCGCGCCCGTGGATCCCGGCGTACCGGTCATCTGCATCGGCAATCTGAACGCGGGCGGCACGGGCAAGACCCCAACGGCGGTCGAACTGCTGATGCGGCTTTCGGCGCGCGGACTGACCCCGCATTTCCTGTCGCGCGGCTATGGCGGCAGTGTCGAGGGCACGGTGCGGGTCGATCCCGCCCGCCACACGGCGGCAGAGGTGGGCGACGAACCGCTGCTCCTGTCCGCCTTTGCGCCCGGCTGGGTGTCGCGCGACCGCGTCGCGGGCGCACGCGCAGCGGCCAGGGCCGGGGCGGATGTCATCGTGATGGATGACGGTTTCCAGGATCCGGCGCTGCGCAAGAGCCTGTCGATCATCGTCGTGGATGCGGCACGCGGCTTCGGCAATGGTCTCTGCCTGCCCGCTGGCCCCCTGCGGGAGCCGGTGGCGGTAGGTCTTGCCCGCGCCGACCTGCTGCTGTCCATCGGCGACCGCGCGGCGCAGGCTGGCTTTGCCGCGCCGGGCGGCCTGCCGCACCTGCAGGGCGCGCTGCTGCCGCTGCCCACGGGGATGGATTGGCAGGACCTGCCGGTCTTCGCCTTCGCGGGCATCGGTCATCCGGAGAAGTTCTTTGCCACCCTGCGCAGCCTCGGCGCGAAGGTCCTGCATGGGGAGGCCCTGTCGGATCACCAGCCGCTGACGCCCGCCCTGCTCAGCCGGCTGGAACAGGACGCCGCCGCCCATGGGGCGCAGCTGGTCACGACGGAAAAGGACGCGGTGCGTCTGCCGCAGGACTACCGGCAGAAGGTGCTGACGGTCCCCGTCCGGCTGGCGCTGGAGGATGACACGGCGCTGGCTGCGGCTCTCGACCGGCTGTTTGAGCCCCGCGGCTGAGGCAGGGGGGCAGCCCCCCGTCTCCTTCGGAGACACCCCCCCGGAGTATTTCCAGCCCAGTGAAAGAGCGGGGCTGGCGCATCATGGCCCGGGTCGCGCCCGGCCCCTGGCTTCTTCTTTCTGAAAATATGCATCGCGCGCCTGCCGCAGGCGGGCGGTCAGTCCCGGATCGGGGGCACCGCCTGGCGCGGGGCGCCGGGCGCGAGGTGCTGCAGGATCTGCCCGTGCAACGGGGTGCTCGCGGCCACCACGCCGTCCAGCAGCGGGCGCGGCGCGTTGAAGCGCAGCGGTGCGCCGGTGCGGTCGCTGACACTGGCGCCGGCTTCCTCCACGATCAGGCTGCCCGCGGCGATGTCCCATTCCCAGGAAGGGCGCAGGGTCATCATCGCGTCGAAGCGTCCCTCGGCCACCAGCGACAGCCTGTAGGCCAGCGAGGGGCGGTAATGCCGCGCGACCTCGGGCACCGGACCGATCCAGTTTTCCGGGGCGTAGTTCGGTTTGGCGGCCAGCAGGCTCGCCCCCACCAGCGCCTCCGTGCCGGAACAGCGGATGGGCGCACCGTCCATGGTCGCGCCCCCGCCGCGCCGCGCGGCATAGAGGTTGCCCTTCACCGGAAGGAAGACGACCGCCGCCGTCACCTGTCCGTTCACCGCCACGGCCAGCGAATGCGCCCAGGCGGTTTCGCCCTTCATGAAGGCGCGGGTGCCGTCGATCGGGTCGATGATGAAGACGGCCTCGTGGTTCAGGCGCACCGGGTCGTCCGGGCGTTCCTCTGACAGCCAGCCGTAGTCGGGCCGGGCCGCGCCCAGCATGGCATGCAGGGCGGCATCCACCGCCAGGTCGGCCTCGGTCACCGGGCCCTGGCCATCGGGTTTTTCCCAGCTCTGCGCGCCCTTGGCGGCGTAGCGCAGGGCGATCTCCCCCACCTGGCGGGCGGCGGCGGTGAGCAAGGCAAGGTCGGCCGCGTCGCGGTCAGCTTCCAGCAAGCGTCATCCCCTCGACCAGCAGGGAGGGCACCCGGGCGCCGGCCCAGGGGCGGGCGTCATTGGCCGGGATGATCCGGCCCAGCATGTCGCGCAGGTTGCCGGCGATGGTACATTCGTTCACCGGGCGCACGATCTGCCCGTTCTCGATCCAGAAGCCGGAGGCCCCGCGCGAGTAGTCCCCGGTGTCGGGGTTGATCGTCGATCCGATCAGGGAGGTGATCAGCAGGCCGGTGCCCATCTGGGCGATCAGCCCGTCGCGGTCGGTCTCTCCGGGGGTCAGCTCGATGTTCCAGGTGGCCGGGGAGGGCGGGGAGGACAGGCCGCGCGCGGCATTGCCGGTGGGCGCCACGCCCAGCTTGCGCGCGGTGGCCAGGTCCACGGTGAAGCCGGTCAGCACGCCGTCACGGATGATGTCGCGCGGCGCGGTGGTCAGCCCTTCGGCATCGAAGGGACGCGAAGAGGGCCCGCGCGGGCGCAGCGGATCCTCGGTCAGCGACAGGCCTTCGGGCAGGACGACTTCTCCCAGGGCCTTGCGCAGGAAGGAGGAGCCGCGCGCGACGGCGGCACCATTGGCGGCGGACAGAAGGTGCCCGATCAGGCTGGCGGCGACGCGTTCATCGTAGATCACCGGGTAGCTGCCGGTCTTCGGCGCGCTGGCCCCCTGGCGTTCCAGCGCCCGGGCGGCCGCGCGGGCGCCGATCTCCTCGGGGGAGCGCATGTCGCTGGCGAAGACGCGGAAATCACTGTCGTGGTCGCGCTCCATCGCCTCGCCCGTGCCGGCAATCGCGACGCAGGCCAGGGAATGGGACGACCGGCTGTAGCCGCCCTCGAACCCGTTGGTGGCGGCCATCCAGATGTCGCTGGCGCCATAGGCGGCAGACGCGGTGGAGACCTGGCTGATCCCCTCGACCGCAAGCGCGGCGGCCTCTGCGCGGGTCGCGGCCTCCTTCATCGCCTCGGGTTCGGGCTCCCCCTCCGGGTCGACCATCTCCAGTCCCTCGGCATCGCGACGGGCGGAAAGCTGCGCGGGGTCGGCCAGGCCGATCCACTGGTCCTCGGGGGCTTCTTTGGCCATGGCCACGGCACGTTCGGCCATCATCGCCAGCCCGCCGCTCCGCGCGTCGGAGCCGGAAACGCAGGCCTGCCGCTTTCCGACCAGGACCCTCAGGCCGATCTCGAACCCTTCGGCGCGTTCCGCCTGTTCCAGCTGTCCGCCCCGGATGTCGATGGACACCGAGGTGCCCTGCCGGGCGATGACGTCGGCATCGGTGGCGCCGGCGGCCCGGGCGGCGTCAAGCAGCACCCGGGAGAGGTCTTTGAGGTCGTGCATTCAGGGGGTCCCCCGCATTTGCCGGGTGTCAGGCCGGGTCTTGGACATTGTCCTGACCTAGCCTTCCGGGCGGTCCGGATCAAGCAGCGCACCCCCTGCCGGGGCGTCACGGCGGGGTGATCGCCCGTCTCCGTCCGGAAGGCGGGCGAAACAGCCGGGCCGGGAAAGCTGCCGGGGCAACTGCCGGGACAGCGCGATGATCAGGGCATCATCGGGCGGCCGTTCACCTGCAGCGTCTCGTCCGGCAGGATTTCCAGCGTGGTAGCCAGGTCATCCGGGCCGCCGATCTGGCGGGTGAACATGGGGGCCATCATCGGGACGGTCATCGCGATGTTGGGCGGCAGGATGTTCATCTTTGCCAGGATCCCGATCAGCCCCATCAGGCCGTGGGCCTCTGCATCCAGGCGTCCGGTGACCTTCGGCAGGTCCGGGTTCATCGCAGAGGGCTGGTCATTGTCGATCTCGAAGGCGCCGCTGGCAGAAAGGGTCGCGCCGCCCGCCCGCAGGTCCAGCGTGTCGATGGACAACGACGACAGTTCGCCGGGCTTGTCCCCGCCCATCATCATGTCCTCCATCGCATCCGGATCGGACAGCGAACCAAGAAGCCGCCCGGTCCCGCTCAGCCGGGCATCGAGGGTCAGCGGATCATGGGGCAGCATGTCCATCGGATCCAGCTGCGCCCAGACCGCATCCGGCAGGGCCAGGTCCCGCAGGGTGATCCGCAGGGCGACCGGGCTCGGCGTGTCTTCCGCCGTCAGCGGGAAGCCCATGCCAAAGCCCGTTTCACCGATGGTGACATCAATGGGGAAGGGCAGTTCGTCCTGGGTCAGATGCAGGCCGACGCCGACCGATCCCATGTCGAAATGCATCCCGGCGGCGCCAAGCGAATAGGTCATCTGCCCGCCCTGGGAGCTGGTCTGCATGTCGATCGCCTCCCCATCGCCGGTGCCGGACAGATGGAAGCTGCCCCCGGCATGGGTCAGCGTGCTTTCCGCCGAAAGGCCACCTGCCAGCAGGTCGTCCAGCTTGGGCTCTCCGGGGGTCGCTCGGGTGGGCATGCTGGCGCGGCTCTGCAGCTGGACCCGGGTCAGGTTGCCTTCGCCCTGCATGTCGATCTCCTCTTCCTCCTGCTGCAGGTCGAGGGTCAGGCCCAGCGTCTCGATCGTCAGGTCCTGCCCGGATTGCAGGACGTCGGTGCCGGACAGGGTGGAGGTGCCGGACAGACCTTCGAACCGCAGCGTCGCAAGATCGGTCAGCGGATCCTCTTCAGGCAGGTCCAGGCGGTCGATCCGCAGGTCCATGCCCTGGCCGGAATAGGTATAGGTGATGTCATGCGCCGTCCCGGACGCCAGGATTTCCAGCCCGCGATCGACATAGGTCATGTCCATCTCGAACTGGCCTTCCTCTTCCTCTCCGGTGACGGTCATCGGCATTTCCGGCGGCATCCGCATCACCACGTCATCGCCCTGCGGGGACAGGACCAGGCCGCCGAACCGAAGGGTGGTCGTCCCTGCATCCTCGCCGGGTGCCGTGGCCATGCGGGCCGTGACCTGACGCAGCACCAGATCGGGGCCGGCGTGGTCGATCTGCGCATCCACGGCATATCCCATCGCCTCCATGTAGGCGCGGGTCTGGTCCCAGACCTCCTCGGGGGACAGCGCCAGCGCGGGGCCTGCCGTCAGGCCAAGCAGGAAAACGGCCGGGGTCATGCTGGCACGGGCGGGACGGAAAGGGATCATCTGGAGCTCCTGAAGGTTCTGGATGCAAGGTGACGGCAGCCTTCCCGGGGGTCAAGCGCCGCGCGGTCACCGGCCGGGCGGCTGGACGGATGGGGAGCAGGGGGTTAGCTCTTTCCCAGACAATGCAGTCAGAGGGCCTGCAAGGCCCGGAAAGGGAGCAGATATGACGGATCTGACCGGAAAGACCGCGATCATCACCGGGGCAAGCCGTGGCATCGGCGCCGCCGCTGCGCGGGAATTCGCCGCAGCCGGGGCCAATGTCGCGCTCCTGGCGCGCAGCGGGGACGAAATCGCCCGGATTGCCGGGGAAATCGGCCCGCAGGCCGTGGCGGTGCCCTGCGATGTCTCCCGCTTCTGGGAGGTGGAGCAGGTGGTGAAGAAGGTCGTCGAAACCTTCGGCAGCCTGGACATCCTGGTGAACAACGCGGGCGTGCTGAAACCCATCGCCCCCCTGGCCGAGGCAGAGCCGGAAGCCTGGGCCAAGGTCATCGACATCAACATCATGGGCGTCTTCAACGGCATGCGCGCGGCGCTGCCGGTGATGATCGACGCCGGGGGCGGCACGATCATCACCGTCTCCTCCGGCGCGGCGCATCGCCCGCTGGAAGGCTGGAGCGCCTATTGCACCTCCAAGGCCGGGGCGGCGATGCTGACCGCCGCCGCCCACCTCGAAAACGCCGACAAGGGCCTGCGCATCATGGGCCTGTCGCCCGGCACCGTCGCCACCCAGATGCAGCGCGACATCAAGGCCTCCGGCGTCAATGCCGTCAGCCAGCTGAACTGGGAAGACCACGTGCCCGCCGACTGGCCCGCCAAGGCTCTGCTCTGGATGTGCGGGGCCGAGGCCGACGCCCACCTGGGCGAGGAACTGTCGCTGCGCGACGAGGGGCTGCGCTCCAAGCTGGGCCTGGGCGCATGATCCGGGTCGAGGAGCGTGAAGGTGGGCTCTACCGCGTCACCCTCGCCCGGCCCGACAAGGCCAACGCCCTGACGGCGGAAATGCTGCAAACGCTGATCGAGATCTACCGCACCGTCGACGCCCGTGCGGTCGTGCTGACCGGCGAGGGCCGCGTCTTCTCCGCCGGGGCGGACCTTGATGCCGCGCGCGCGGGTCTTGGCGTCTCGCCCCTGTGGGAGGAGCTCTCCTCGGCCGTGGCAGCACAGAAGGGGCTGACGGTGGCGGCGCTGAACGGCACGCTGGCAGGCGGCGCCATGGGCATGGCTCTGGCCTGCGACATCCGGCTGGCGGTGCCGGGGGCGAAGTTCTTCTATCCGGTGATGAAGCTCGGCTTCCTGCCGCAGCCCTCCGATCCGGGGCGGCTGGTGGCGCTGGTGGGGCCGTCGCGCGCCAAGATGATCCTGATGGGCGGACAGAAGATCCCGGCGGAAGAGGCGCTTTCCTGGGGCCTGATTGACCGGATCTGCGAGGATCCCCTGGCGGAGGCGGAGGCGACCGCCGCCGATGTGCTGGCCGCCAGCCCGGAGCATGTCGCGGCGATCAAGGCGATGTGCGGGGCGTGACGCCGGGCCGGGGCTTGGGCCAGACGGGGCAAGGGGGATCAAGGGGGATCAGCGCCGGCGCCGCGCCCCCGGGGTCTTCGAATGGAAGCCCGGCGGGCGTTTCGCGACCCAGGCGATGAATTTTGCCAGCCTTGGGTGGCTGCGCAGCGCCTCGGTCGTGTGGTAGTCACGCGCCAGCTCGGTCTCGGTCAGCGTGGCGTGGATCTCGTTGTGGCAGATCTGGTGCAGCAGGACGACCGGCCCGCCCTTGCCACCGCGCAGGCGCGGGATCAGGTGGTGCAGGCTCTGCCGCGCCTCCGGCGGGATCGGGCGCAGGCAGAGCGGACAGATGGGGTGGGGGCCGTTGCGGTCTTCCATGGCCCGAGGATAGGCGAATGACCTTGGTGGACGAAAGCATCGACGCGCTGGTGATCGGCGGCGGCCCGGCGGGGCTGATGGCGGCAGAGGTGCTCTCTGCCGCGGGCCATTCCGTGCTGGTGGCCGAAAAGATGCCCAGCCTCGCGCGCAAGTTCCTGATGGCCGGCAAGTCGGGTCTGAACCTGACGAAGGAGGAGCCCTTCGACGACTTCATCACGGCCTATGGCGAGGCTGCCGACCGGCTGCGCCCCATGCTGCGCGAATTCGGCCCGGCGGAGGTACGCGCCTGGGCCGAAGGCCTGGGGCAGGAGATGTTCACGGGCTCCACAGGCCGGGTCTTCCCGGTGGTGATGAAGGCCTCTCCGCTGCTCAGGGCCTGGGCCGGGCGCCTGGGCGCGCAGGGGGTGCGGCTGCAGACCCGGATGGACTGGCAGGGCTGGGACGGCGAAGTGGCGGTCTTTGCCACGCCATCGGGCGAAAGGCGCATCCGCGCAGGCGTGACCGTGCTGGCGCTTGGCGGGGCAAGCTGGCCCCGGCTCGGCTCCGACGGGGGCTGGGCCGCGCACCTGGGGCCCGTTGCACCCTTCGCGCCTTCGAACTGCGGCTTCCGCGTCACCTGGTCGGCCCACATGGCGCCGGTCTTTGGCCAGCCGGTGAAATCCGTGGCCCTGCAGGCAGGCGCGGCGACCAGCCGGGGCGAATTCGTGATCTCGGCCGAGGGGATAGAGGGCGGGGCGGTCTATGCCCTTTCAGCCCCGCTGCGCGCTGGCGCCCCCCTGACGCTGGACCTCTTCCCCGATCTTTCGGTCGAAGCGCTCTCGGCCCGGCTGTCGAAGGGGCGCAGGGGGGAAAGCGCGGCCAACCGCCTGCGCAAGCTGGGCCTGGACCCGGCCAAGCGCGCGCTGGTGATGGAACTGGCCCGCCCGCTGCCCGAAGGGGCGGCCCTGGCCGCCCGGCTGAAGGCGCTGGTGCTGCCCGTCACCGGGCCGCAGGGCCTGGACCGGGCGATCTCCTCCGCCGGAGGGCTGCAGTTTGGGGCGCTGGACGAGGGGCTGATGCTGCGCGACCGGCCCGGCACCTTCGCCGTGGGGGAGATGCTGGACTGGGACGCACCCACCGGGGGCTACCTCCTGACGGCCTGCCTTGCGACGGGCCGACACGCCGGGCAGGCCGCAGCGGCGTTTCTTCAGCCCAGACTTCAGCCCTGATTTATCCCCGTCTCAGCCCTGACTTCCGGCCATGATCGCCTTGTCCGACGCAAAGGCGCGCTGAAAGGCGTCCCGGTCCCTCATCCGTGCGGCAAAGTCCTGCAGCGCGGGCGTTTCCATCGGAAATTTCGCCACCTGCGCCCAGCCCAGGCAATGTGCCAGCACGATGTCGGGCACCGTCATCTCTTCCCCCATCACGAAGGGGCCTGCCATGCGGGCCGCCAGGACCTCGCAGTTGCGGGCGAACTCCCATCGCAGGCTGTCCTTCACCGCAGGCACCCGGCGATCTTCCGGCAGGACGAAGCTATGCCGGGTCGAGGTCCAGAGCGGGCCTTCCAGCTCATCCAGGATCTGCTGGGTCAGCCCGTCCTGCCGGGCCCGTGCCAGGGTGCCTGCGGGGGCCGTGAAACGGCCGGTGCTGTCCGCAAGCCAGGTCAGGATGGCCGTCGAATCGGTCAGTGCCTCGCCCTCCGCCAACAGGACGGGCAGCTTTCCCAGTGGTGAGTGGCGGCAGACCGTCGCGTCGTGGGGCAGGGCGAATTGCCGTTGGTAGGGCAGCCCCAGTTCTTCCAGCATCCAGACAACGCGGAAGGTGCGATTGTTGGCGCCCCCGATGAGTGTGTACATGATTGATCCTCCCTGCGCGGGAGGGAAGCGCGAAACGTCCCGGAAATCCAGTGTCTCGTGGGGTTAGCGCGACCGGCCCAGCATGGCGATCCGGATCAGCATCCGCTCCACCAGGGCCATGTCGGGGGCCGTCGCGCCGGCGGATCGCAGGGTCAGGTCCGTTTCGATGATGACGGTCAGGGCCTGTTCCAGCTTGGGCGCACCCCAGGCACCGGCCTGGCGCATGATCTTGTCCCGGCGCGGGCCGAAGACCGGCGGGCGCAGCTTGCCGATGCCCTCGCCCGGGCCGCCGGGATGGGCGGCAACGGCATAAAGCGTCCGGAAATGGCGCAGGGCGGCGATGCACAGGCCCGTGGGCTGGGTGCCCTGGGCCTTCAGCCGCCGCATGATCGACCCGATGTCGCCCGCGCGGCTTTCGGCCACGGCATGCAGCACGTCGTCCAGCTCCGCCTCGACGGAAGCGGGGGCGCAAAACGCGATTTCCTCTCCGGTCAGGGGGGTGTCGTCGCCGAACTTGTAAAGCGCGATCTTCTCCACCGTCTGGCGGAAGTCGCCGGGATCCAGCGACAGGGCCAGGTTGGTCAGGTCGCGCAGGCTGTCGGGCGGCAGCTTCGTCAGGCCGGCCTTGTTCAGCGTGGCCTCGATCTCCTCCCGGCTGGGCGGATCGTCATAGATCCCGCAGGCATGGGCATTGCGGTGGTTCTCGAAGGCCTTACGGATCTTCGACGTGGCCTTCAGCTGCCCGGCGGTGACGACAAGCTGCGCGTCGCCCTCCTGCCATTCCTCCAGCGCGTTCAGGATGGCGGTGGCGGCGTTTTCGTTGGCCCCTTCGACGTGGACGACGCGCGGACCGGGAAAGAACCCCTGCGCCTTCATCGCATCGACCAGCTGCGCGGTATCGCGGCGCAGCTCGCCCGCCTGGATCCGCGTCAGCCGCATTTCCTCGTCACCGTTCGGCCCGACGAGGTTGGCGATGATCTCCTGCCGGCGCAGGGCGATCCGCATCGCATCGGGGCCGTAAAGCAGGATGCCCGTGCGCGTCGCGTCGGGCTTGGCCGCATAGCGGGCGATCTCGCGACTGGCGAGCTTCATGTCTCGGTCGTGGGGACGGGGGGCATCTCGGCGATCAGCCGGGTCATCAGCAGATCGGCCAGGATCACGACCAGCCGGCCCCGGGCATCCGATTGCGCCGCCTGGGTCGCCACGGTGGAACCGGTGGCCGAATAGCCGGTGAAGGAACGCACGGAACCGCCGGCAAGCTGGCGGCCCGTGCTGTCGCGCAGGGTGTAGGTCACCTGGCCCGACACGCGGAACCGCGTGGTGTCCCCGGCGGAGTTCACCGCCAGGCGTCCCTCGGACATGGAGATCGAGATATCCAGGGCGTAGTCCGCCACCTGCGTCCGGCCCAGCCGCTGCTCCATCTCGCGCAGCAGAAGGTAGCCCTCTTCCGAGCTGGGCTCCGGCAGCTCCGTCCGGCCATAAAGGCGGGACGCGGCGCCGCCCGGCGCATAGGCCGGGGTGAAACCGCAGGCGGAAAGCCCGGCCAGCGCAGAACCGGTCAGCGCAGAGCCGGCCAGGATTTTCAGTACGTTACGTCTGTCAGACAACCACATTCACGATCCGCCCCGGGACGACGATGACTTTCTTGGGCTGGGCCCCGTCCAGCGTCCGCTTCACATTCTCGACCGCAAGCGCCAGCTTTTCAACCTCGTCCTTCGGCATGTCCTTCGCCACGGTGACTTCGCCGCGACGCTTGCCGTTGACCTGGATCGGCATGGTGACCGTATCCTCGACCAGCATCGCCTCGTCCGCGACCGGCCATGCGGCCTGCGCGATCAGGCCCTCACCGCCGAGGATCTGCCACATCTCTTCCGCCAGGTGCGGGGTCATGGGCGACATCAGCTGTGCCATGGTCTTGAGTGCGAACCGCTGAACCTCACGGCTTGCACCGTATTTTTTGATGGCGTTTCCGAGGCCGTAGAGCTTTCCAATGGCAATATTGAATGCGAACGTTTCGATCGCGGCGGTAACATCACGTATCGCCTTGTGAGTTTGAACTAGCAGTGGCTCGTCACCGCGCATTGGTTCCGTGGTACGGTTCTCAACGTCAAGCGCCAACTGATAAGTCCGTGCAAGGTACTTATTGGCAGAGTCGGCCCCGGCGGCGGTCCATTCCACGTCCCGTTCGGGCGGGCTGTCGGACAGCACGAACCAGCGTGCGGTATCGGCGCCGTACTGGCCGATGATCGCGACCGGGTCGACCACGTTGTTCTTCGACTTGGACATCTTGGCAGAGGGCACGATCTCCACCTCGGCGCCGCCTTCCTTCAGGAAGCCCTTGCCGTCCCGCAGTTCCACTTCCTCGGGGTAGTGGTAGACGGGGCGCCCGTTCTCGCCCTCGGTCTTGTAGATCGCATGGGTCACCATCCCCTGTGTGAACAGGGCATCGAAGGGCTCCTTCGATTTCTCCGGCAGATGGCCGGTCAGATGCATCGCCCGGGCGAAGAAGCGCGAGTAGAGCAGGTGCAGAATCGCGTGTTCGATGCCGCCGATGTACTGATCGACGTTCATCCAGTACTCGGCCTCGGCCATGTCGATGGGCGTTTCGGCACGCGGAGAGGTGAAGCGCGCGAAATACCACGACGAATCGACGAAGGTATCCATCGTGTCCGTCTCGCGCTTGGCCGGGGCGCCGCACTTGGGGCAGCTGCAGTCACGCCAGGTCGGGTGCCGGTCCAGCGGGTTGCCCGGGACGGAGAAGTCGATCGGCTTGCCGCCCTCGTCGTAGGGCAGTTCGATCGGCAGATTTTCCTTCTTCTCCGGCACCACGCCGCAGCTTTCGCAATGCACGACGGGAATCGGGCAGCCCCAGTAGCGCTGACGCGACAGACCCCAGTCGCGCAGGCGGAACTTGGTCACGCCCGCGGCCTTGGTGGCTTTCTTCTCGAAATAGGCGATCGAGGCGTCGATGGCCTCCTCCGCCGTGGCTTCGGTCAGCCCGGTGAAGTGATCCAGGTAAAGAACCTTTTCGGTCTTCGGCGGCACCAGCGGGTCGGTCGGCTCGTCCGTCAGGACGAGGTCGAGGAAGCAGGCCACGGCGGGATCTGCGTCGCGATCCTTCTCGTGCATCAGCTTCGCTTCTTCGACGCCGGCGATCAGGGCAAGGCCCGGCTCGACATCATGGTCACCCAGGGGCTCCAGGCCGATGCCGTTCATCGGCGAATAGGCCTGGGTGACCCGGTGCCCGGCTGCGGCCATGGGCGCGAAGACCGGCGCATGGGGCAGGCTGTACTTGTTGGCGAATTCCAGGTCGCGCTGGTCGTGGGCCGGGCAGCCGAAAATGGCCCCGGTGCCGTAATCCATCAGCACGAAGTTGGCGATCCAGACCGGCAGCTCCCGGTTGGGATCCAGCGGATGGCGCACCTTGACCCCGGTGTCATGACCCAGCTTCTCGGCCTTTTCGATGGCTTCCTCGGTGGTGCCGCCCTGGCGCGCCCTGGCGCAGAACTCTGCGACCTTGGGGTCCTTCTTCTCCAGCGCCTTGGCCAGCGGATGGTCGGCCGAGATCGCGACGAAGGCCGCGCCCGCCATGGTGTCGGGGCGGGTGGTGTAGATTTCCAGATCCTCGAAGCCACAGGGATCGCCGAACCCCTGCTCGATTTCGAACGACATCTGCAGCCCGCGGCTCTTGCCGATCCAGTTGGCCTGCATCGTCTTCACCTTGGCGGGCCAGTTGTCGAGCGTATCCAGCGCCGTCAGAAGCTCATCCGAGAAATCGGAGATCTTGAAGAACCACTGCGTAAGCTCGCGCCGTTCCACCAGCGCGCCGGACCGCCAGCCGCGGCCGTCCTCGACCTGTTCATTGGCCAGGACCGTCATGTCGACCGGGTCCCAGTTCACCACGGCGTTCTTGCGGTAGACCAGGCCCTTTTCCAGGAAGTCCAGGAACATGGCCTGCTGCTGACCGTAGTATTCCGGATCGCAGGTGGCGAACATGCGCGACCAGTCCAGCCCGAAGCCCAGCGGTTTCATCTGCTCGACCATCGTGTCGATGTTGCCGTAGGTCCAGTCCTTGGGGTGGCCACCATTGGCCATCGCGGCGTTTTCCGCCGGCATGCCGAAGGCGTCGAACCCCATGGGGTGCAGGACGTTGTGCCCGGTGGACGACTTGTAGCGCGCGATGACGTCGCCCATCGTGTAGTTGCGCACGTGGCCAATGTGGATGCGGCCCGAAGGGTAGGGGAACATCTCCAGCACGTAGTACTTGGGCTTGTCGCCCTCGCGCGTGGCGCGGAAGACCTGGGCGTCATCCCAGGCTTTCTGCCATTTCGGTTCGATCTCGGCGGCGGAATAGCGCGACATGTTGGGGTTCCCGGATGGTCTGCGGATGCTCTGCTTCAGGCCGGGTTGATATTGCGCCACAGGCCAAGGGTCCAGCCCCTTGGCGCATGGGCGGGCCGGGCATCGCCTTTTCAACCACCTCCGCGCGTGATTAACTGCACGACGTTTCCGGAGCGGCCACCTTGAACATCCTTTTCATTCACCAGAACTTTCCCGGCCAGTTCAAGCATCTCGCCACGGCTCTCGCGGCGCGGGGGCATAATGTCACCGCCCTGACCCTGCGGGTGAAGGAACCGACGACCTGGCGCGGTGTCCGCGTCCTGCCCTACAAGATCCTGCGCAAGGGGGGGCAGCAGCTGCATCCCTGGCTTCTGGACATGGACAGCAAGGTCACCAGGGGGGAAGCCTGCTTCCACGCCGCCCGCCAGCTGCGCGACCAGGGCTACCACCCGGACGTGATCATCTCCCACCACGGCTGGGGCGAATCGCTCTTCCTGCGGGACGTCTGGCCGCGCGCCCGCCTCGGCATCTATTGCGAGCTCTACCACCTCGCCGGATACCCCCACATCAACTTCGATCCGGAATTCCGCGGCAAGGACGATGAAATCGGCCCGCTGCGGATCCGGATGAAGAACCTCAACAACCACCTGCATTTCGACATCGCCCAGGCCGGCCTCTCCCCCACGCGGTTCCAGGCGGACACCTTCCCCGCGTCCTTCCGGGACGAGATCTCGGTCATTCACGACGGGATCGACACGGGTCACGTGAAGCCCGATCCGGATGTGCGCTTCGACCTGGACGGGCAGGTCCTGACGCGGCAGGACGAGGTGATCACCTTCGTCAATCGCAACCTCGAACCCTATCGCGGCTACCACATCTTCATGCGCGCCCTGCCGCGCCTGCTGCGCGAACGGCCCAATGCCCGCATCCTCATCACCGGGGGCGATGGCACTTCCTACGGGGCCAAGCCGCCGGAGGGGAAGACCTGGAAGCAGATCTTCATAGACGAGGTGCGCGGCCAGATCCCCGATGCGGACTGGGCGCGTGTCCACTTCCTTGGCCGCATTCCCTACGACCGCTTCCTCGACATGCTCCGCCTGTCGCGGGTGCATGTCTACCTGACCTATCCCTTCGTCCTGTCGTGGTCCCTGCTCGAAGCGATGGCGGTCGAAGCGGCGATCGTTGCCTCGGCCACCGAGCCGGTGAAGGAGGCGATCACCGACGGCGAAACCGGCAAGCTGGTCGATTTCTTCGATCCCGAAGCGCTGACCGACGGGATCTGCGCCCTGCTCGACGATCCGCAGGAACGCGCCCGGCTGGGCCGCGCGGCCCGGGCCCATGTCTGCCGGAACTACGACCTGGCCACGATCTGCCTGCCGCGCCAGATCAATTGGGTCGAAGCCCTGGCCGACATGCCGGTGCCGCCGCTGCCCGAATAGGCGCCCCTGCGGCCCGCCCGACGAAGACATCACAGATGACAGAAGGGGTGGCGCCTGCCGGTGCCACCCCTTCGCATGATGTCGGTGCGGGAAAACGCCCCGGAAGGGCGCCGCCCGATGTCAGTACTTCCGGTCCGCCACGCGCAGCTGGCGCGCGCGGGTCAGGATCGCATCTTCCACGGCACGCTGGGTGCCGGTCGCCACCGGGCTGCCGCCACGGCTCTGGATCGACACGTTCAGCGACCGCGCTTCCAGCGCCGGGTCAGAGATATAGACGGTCGCGCGGTAGGCACGGCCACCGCCCGGCGGGGTGCCATAGCCAAAGACGATCACGCCGGTGAAGGGGTCGATCGACTCGATCGGCAGGAAATCCAGCACTTCGAGGGAGGCATTCCACAGGTAGCGGTTCACCGCGATCTTGGTGCCATCGTCCTTCTGCTTGAACAGATCCCACAGCGTCTGGCGCTGTTCCAGCTTCTGCGACGGGGTCAGCCCCGGCTGCGCATTGTCGCCACAGGCGGCCAGAAGAACCAGCCCGATCACGCCAGCGCCGCGAGCCATGGTTCGAATTGCGCGAGAGGAAATCATGCTGCTGCCCCGTTTTGTTGGTCTCCCCCGATCTATCGGAGCCGCCCCGCAGGAGCAAGAACCTTTGGAAACCAAGCCTTGTACCGGCAGGGAGGGGGCGAAAAGGCGGCAATGGCGCCGGCCCGGGGGGATGCCGGGGCGGCAGGGGGCGTGGCGGGCGCCTGGCCCGGGCGTGGCGGCGGGCAGGGCTGGGATGGGCCGCGCGCCACCACGTCGAAAGCAGCGTGCAGAAAAGGGGCGAACCCTACGCATCCCCTTGGTTCACTGTGGCAGAGTTGCACCAATCCCGCCCCCGGTTGCTGACCCGGTATTCGGTCTTCTTGCCAACGAACGGCAAAAAGAGCGAAAGACCTTGGCATACCCAATGCGGATTCTCCGTTTTGGGGCAGACTGAGAAACCGAGGGAAACACTATGAAAAAGATTCTCTTCGCGACCACCGCACTGGTCGTCACCGCCGGCGCCGCCTCCGCTGACGTCGTTGCCGTCGCATCCGCCAACATGGGCGTCTTCTACGATGGTACCGACACCATCGTGAAGAACGAACTGGACTTCGGCCTGAACGCATCCGCGACCACCGACTCCGGCATCGAATTCGGCGCCTCCATCGACCTGGACGCCTCCTCCGTCGATTCCGCCAACACCCAGGACCCGGGCTCCTTCGACCCCGAAGTCTACATCTCCTCCGGCGGCCTGACCCTGACCATCGGTGACATCGGCGAAGCGCACGACATCTCCAACCTGGCAGACGCCGGCTTCGACGGCATCGGCCTGGACGACGACGTTGAAGGCGCTCTGTCCTACGGCTCCCACGACGTCGCAATCTCCTACGAGATGGGTGACTTCGGCTTCGCGGCGTCCTTCGACTCCGCTTCCGACGACTGGGCGATCAGCTTCTCCGGCGACTTCTCCGGCCTGGCCTTCGGCATCGGCTACGGTGAAACCGCTTCCGTCGACGAAACCATCGTTGACCTGGGCTACACCATGGGCGACATCGCTCTGGGCCTGACCTACGCTGACGGTTCCTACACCGGCATCGGCGGCTCCGTTGCCTACACCGCAGGCGACCTGACCGTCACCTTCATCTACTCCGGTTCCGACGGCTCCGAAGACGACTACGGCGTCGGCGCTTCCTACGACCTGGGCTCCGGCCTGGCAGTCGCAGGTGGCCTGGGCTCCAAGGACGACGAGACCGTTGCCGACTTCGGCGTGACCATGTCCTTCTAATAGACCTCACGGTCTATGGAATTGGGAAGGGCGAGCCTCAGGCTCGCCCTTCTTGCTTTTCGGGCCCCGCGATGCCGCGGCGGCCTCTTCCCTTTCCCGCCGCTTTGATGTTCCTTGGCCGCGCAGGAAAGGAGCCCCCATGTCCCTCACCGAAATCCGCACCCGCATCGCCAAGGCCTGCGCCGAGGCCGGCCGTGATCCCGCCGACGTGACCCTGATCGCCGTGTCCAAGGTTCAGCCGCTGGACCGGGTCCGCGCCGTCCTGGAAGAGGGGCAGCGCGTCTTCGGAGAGAACAAGGTGCAGGAGGCTGCCTCCAAATGGCCCGACTTCCGCGCCGAATTCGGAGAGGTGGAGCTGCACATCATCGGCCCGCTGCAGACCAACAAGGCCCGGCAGGCGATGGAGCTGGCCCAGGCGATCCATTCGGTCGACCGTCCCAAGCTCGCCCGGACCATCGCCCGCATCGCGGATGAAACCGGCCACTGCCCGCGTCTCTTCATCCAGGTGAACACCGGGGAGGAGGAGCAGAAGGCCGGCATCCTGCCCGCCGATGCCGATGCCTTCATCGCCGAATGCCGTGACCTCTCCCTCGCGGTGGAGGGGCTGATGTGCATCCCGCCGGTGGAGGAAGAGGCCAGCCTGCATTTCGCCCTGCTGGCGAAGATCGCCGAAAGGAACGGGCTCAAGGGCCTGTCGATGGGCATGTCCGGCGATTTCGAGAAGGCGATTTCCTTCGGCGCAACCCATGTGCGCGTGGGCTCCGCCATCTTCGGTCAGCGCGAAGGCTATACCCCCGCCTGAACCAGGCGGGAGGGGGGCCGTTGGGAAAGAGAAGGGGGCTCCGCCCCCGTCTCCGTGCCGGAGACTCCCCCGGAGTATTTTCGCCCCAGTGAAAGAGTTGGGGACACGCCAAAACCGGCCTGCGTGGCGTGCGCACGCCCGTAGGGTGGATGCCAATCCACCGTCCGCCGCCCCCGGCATCCGCAACTCCCCCTGTCATCTCAAAACCTTCGCCCCCAAAGCAATCCACGGGCCCGAGGCCAGGCCCAAAGGCGTTCTGCCCGCTGCACAGGCCGCCGCCCCGTAGGGTGGATGCCAATCCACCGTCCCTCCAAACCACCCGCCACGTCCCCCGGCTGTCTCAGCCCCGCATCATCCCGCCAAGCGCCGGAACCTCGATCTCCGCCCCGGGGCAAAGCACCCGTGCCACCTGCCGCAGGTGGTCGCGGCGCAGGGCAAGGCAGCCTGCGGTGGGGAAAAGCGGGCGGCGCCACTGGTGCAGGAAGATCGCCGATCCGCGCCCCGGCTCCGCCTCGGGCCAGTTCCAGTCCAGCACGAAGACAAGGTCGTACATCGGATCGGCGCGGCGCATCACCTCGTGACTGGCGGCGAAGGGCGCGCGGACGTGGTGGTTGTAGTCGGGATGATCGCCGGCATCGCACCACAGGTCGCCCGGCCCGATGGGGTGGGCCCAGGGTGCGGGCCGGGCCATGCGGTCGGCCCGGTACCAGAGCTCCCCCACCCGGTGCACCCCCAGGGGCGTCGCGCCATCGCCTTCCCGTTTCGTCCCGGACAGCCCGCCGCGGCCGATGCTGCACGGGTAGATCTGCCGCCCGACGCGCAGCCCCGCAGGGGTCAGCCGGGCGCGGATCACAGCAGGTGCCCCGACTTGCGGGCCTTGGTGGCCAGGTAGGCGCGGTTGTAGGCGTTCTCGCCCACCTTCAGCGGCACCCGTTCCACCACCTGCACGCCCGCCTTTTCCATCATGGCGATCTTGCGCGGGTTGTTCGTCAGCAGCCGCACTGCGCCGAAGCCCAGCCGCTGCAGCAGTTCGGCGCCCAGGCGGAAGTCGCGCTCGTCATCCTCGAAGCCCAGCCGGTGATTGGCCTCCACCGTGTCGAACCCCTGGTCCTGCAGCGAATAGGCCCGCATCTTGTTGGCCAGGCCGATGCCGCGCCCCTCCTGGTTGAGGTACAGCAGCACACCCGCCCCCTCGCTGCCCATCTGGCCGAGGGCGGCATGCAGCTGCGGCCCGCAATCGCACTTGAGAGAGCCCAGGACGTCGCCGGTGAAACAGGCCGAATGCAGCCGCGCCAGCACCGGCTTGTCGCGCGGCGGGCGGCCGATCTCCACCGCGTAATGCTCTTCGCCGCCATCCTCGGGGCGGAACACATGCAGGCGGCCGGCCTCCGACACCTGGATCGGCAGCCGGGCGGACACGACGGATCGCATCGGGCTGAACCGGCCTAGGTGCAGCGCCGCGTCATCGGCCGGCACCAGTGTCAGGTCGCTGGCCCGCGCCATGCCCGCCGGATCGTCCAGCGGCAGCAGCAGGGCGGCGGGCAGCAGCCGCGCGGTCTTGGCCAGCTTCAGCGCGATCCGCGCCAGGGCCGGGTCGCCGGTCCGCAGCGCCATCAGGGGCCCCTTCATCGGGTGGCGCAGGTCATCCGCCGGGTCGGCCAGCGCCTGCACCCAAAGCGGATCCGCATCCTCTGGCAGGGGCAGCCGCGCCAGGTCGCCGTCATAGGGCCGCGCCTTCAGCGTCTCGGCCCGCCGCGCCGTCAGCGCCAGCTCCGCCGTGCCCGGCAGCGCCTTCAGCTCCGTCAGCCGCGCTTTCGTCAGCGTCTCCGCCGCCAGGATCAGCGCCCCGCCGCCATGGGCCTGCAGCACCACCGGCACCCCCATGCGCAGATCCGTGCGCGCACGGGCCAGGCGTTCGGTGATGTCGGGGGCAAGACTCATGGCCGGGTTCCTCTGAAAGTCCGCTTCCCATAGCCTGTCCCTGTCAGGTTTGAAACATTTCCCGCCATATCGACACGAGAGCGTGAGAAGATTGCAGCATATCTTGCCGATCTGCCGGGGGCCGTCCATCTCCTTGTCAGATCATTGAATTCTCAAGCGGAGACAGCAACGATGGCGCAACTCAAGAAGATCCTGCTGGTCGACGACGACGACGACCTGCGCGAGGCGCTCAGCGAACAGCTCGTCATGACGGAAGACTTCGACGTCTTCGAAGCGGGCTCCGGCAACGAGGCGATGCAGAAGGTCCGCGAAGGCCTTTTCGACCTCGTCATCCTGGACGTGGGCCTGCCGGACACCGATGGACGGGAGCTTTGCCGCCTGATGCGCAAACAGGGCGTGAAGAGCCCGGTCCTGATGCTGACGGGCCATGATTCCGATGCCGACACCATCCTCGGCCTCGACAGCGGGGCCAATGACTACGTCACCAAGCCCTTCAAGTTCCCCGTGCTTCTGGCCCGCATCCGCGCCCAGCTGCGGCAGCATGAACAGAGCGAGGATGCCGTCTTCCAGCTCGGGCCGTACAGCTTCCGCCCGGCGATGAAACTGCTCGTCACCGAGGACGAAAAGAAGATCCGCCTGACCGAGAAGGAAACCAACATCCTGAAGTATCTCTATCGCTCGACCGAAAGCGTGGTGCCGCGTGATGTCCTGCTGCACGAGGTCTGGGGATACAACGCCGGTGTCACCACGCACACGCTGGAAACCCACATCTATCGCCTGCGTCAAAAGATCGAACCCGACCCCTCCAACTCCCGTCTCCTCGTGACGGAAAGCGGCGGATATCGGCTTGTTGCCTGAAATAAACGGCAGCGTAGGGTATTCCGGACTTTCGCCCGAACTCCGGGCGATGTAGTCAGAAGACAAGGCCCGTGCAACTTTCACGGGAACCATCCCGCGCATATCCGGGTTTGATATGCACCTCCCTGTTGGACTGGCCCGGGCTTGACCCGGGCCTTTTTTTGACCACAGGCCGGGCACTTCGCCGGATCTTGTTCCCTATGGCGCGCCGATCCGGCCCGGTGTGGCGCCGTCCCTATCCCGTTCCTGCCCAGGTCGATGCGGCCGGCCTTGTCGCCTTTCGTGCCCGGGCATCCCGCGGCGCGGGGCGTCGGAACGGCGGGGCAGGGCGGTCAGAATTCGCTCCACTCATCGCTGGCGGCGGGGGGCGGGGCGGCATTGACCGCCACCTTCTTCACCGGCTTCGCGGCCTTGTTGCCAAAGAACCCGATGGCCCCGTCGGCAAAGCTCTGTTCCTCGCCGGTCTGGAAGCGCAGCATCAGCGTGGACAACTCCTCTGCCTCACGGTTCAACGCCGAAGAGGCGGCGTTCGTTTCTTCGAACATCGCCGCATTCTGCTGGGTCACCTGGTCCAGCTCCTTCATCGTCTGGTCGATCAGCGCGATCGAGCCCGACTGCTCGTTCGCCGAAGAGGCGATGCGCGAAACCAGTTCCGCCACGCCGGACACTGCCTCGGCGATGTTCTTCAGCGCCGTCCCGGTCTCGTTCACCAGCGATACCCCGCTCTTCACATGTTCGGAGCTCTTCTGGATCAATTCCGAGATTTCCCGGGCCGAGGTGGAGGAGCGCGCAGCCAGGGCCCGCACTTCCGTCGCCACGACGGAGAAGCCACGACCGGCTTCGCCCGCCCGCGCGGCTTCGACCCCGGCGTTCAGGGCCAGCAGGTTGGTCTGGAAGGCGATATCCTCGATCACCTGGATGATCTTGTGGATCTCGGACGAGGAGCTTTCGATCGCGGCCATGGCCGTCACCGTGCGCCGCACCACATCGTTGGACGCGGCGGAGCGCGCCTGGGCCTCGTCCGCGACCTCGGAGGCGCTGCGTGCCGCCTCTGCAGTGGACCGGACGTTGGAGTTGATTTCCTGGATGGCGGTGGCGGTGTCCTGAAGGGAGGCCGCCTGCCGTTCGGTGCGTTGCGCCAGGTTGTTGGAGGCATTGGCGATGGCATCGGCATCTTCGGACACGGCACGGGCGTTGCGGATGACCTGCTGCACGGTGCCGCGCAGCTCGGAAATCGCGTGGTTGAAGTTCTGTCGCAGTGTGTCGTGTTCGGGATCGAAGGCGTCGTCGATATTGACCGACAGGTCGCGGCGGGCCAGCCGGGTCAGCGCCTCTCCCAGGCGGTGCACGACCTTTTCCTGCACGCCTGCCGCCTGTTGCTGCATGCGGTGCTCGCGTTCCGCCGCGGCGGCGGTGCTCTGGTTGGCCTCCCGCACGGCGGCATCCAGAGCGTGACGCTGCTGGATCGCGTAGAACAGTACCCCGGCTTCCAGCGTGACGATGGCGCCATGCACCCCGGTGCGCAGCAGGTTCGTCAGAAGGTCGGCCGAGGGGTACAGGACCGCCGGCAGCGCGATGGACAAAACCAGGTGGTGCAGGGCGATGACGGCGGCACCGGCCAGGATGACCCGGGCATCGGCCATCAGCATGGTGACCGCCAGCAGGGCGAAATACAGCATGTGGGAATCGATCTGCCAGGGATGGCCCGCCAGCGCGGCGGTCACCGCCATGGCCTGCCCGATCAGGCCCAGCCCGGCCAGGATCCGCCCCTTCGCCCCGCCCGTCATCATGCCGAACCCCGCGATCCCTGCCGTCGCCACCGCGAAGATGCCTGCAGGCAGCAGGCTGTTGCCGGCCATCAGGGCCGCCAGCGGCGCCAGCGGTACGAGCAGCAGTGCCAGCTGGAAGATGCGCTGCGTGGCCCGGGTGCGCGCCTGGCCGAAATCAGAGTTGTCGTAGGTCATCCGTTAACTCCGCAAAGGGATGCGAGCGCGCGTCCGTCGAGGACGAGCACAGGGGCGGCGGCACGCAGGCGCGCCGCGAAATCGGGTTGGTCGGCCTGTGCCAGCGTGCCCAGAGGTGCCCGGCGCAGGCCGATGCCCCGTCCGCCCGCGGCCTCGATCTCGGCCTCCCGGTCGGTCCAGGGCGGAGACAGCACCAGGACGAGCCCGTGGCTGACCTGCGGCAGGGACAGGACCGACAGCACCGGTCCCGACAGGGACAGGAAGAGAATGGTGATGGCGATCTGCAGGGTCTGCACCGGGCGGCCTCCTTCTTCCCCTTCCGATAAGCGCATTCCCTTGCTGCCGCGTTAATGGCGCAGTTGTTCTTGCCGTTTCGCCATGCGTATGTGAACATAAGGTGAACAAATTCGACCCGCCCTGCGCTGCTCCGCTTCCAATCCGCCCCTCCGGATGCTAGCGAAGGGCAACGCGACCGCAGCACAGGAACCGCTCATGTCCTTCACCCTCGCCACCTGGAACATCAACTCGGTCCGCCTGCGGGAGGCGCTGGTGTGTCAGCTGATGGAACAGGAGCTGCCCGATGTCCTGTGCCTGCAGGAATGCAAATCCCCGGTGGAGAAGATCCCCCTCGAACGCTTCCATGCCCTTGGTTACACCCACATGGTCGCGCGCGGGCAGAAGGGCTACAACGGGGTCGCCATCCTGTCGAAGCTGCCGATGGAGGAAGCGGGATCGCAGGACTTCGCGGACCTCGGCCATGCCCGTCATATCGCCGGGCGGCTGGAAAACGGGGTGACGATCCACAACTTCTACGTCCCCGCCGGCGGCGACAAGCCCGACCGCGAAATCAACGTGAAGTTCGGTCAGAAGCTCGACTACCTGACCGGGATGCGCGACTGGTTCCATGCCGAGACGCCGGAAAAGGCGATCCTCGTCGGTGATCTCAACATCGCCCCGCGCGAAGATGACGTCTGGGATCACAAGAAACTGCTGAAGATCGTCAGCCATACGCCGATCGAGGTCGAACACCTTGCCCAGACGCAGGATGCCGGCGGCTGGGTCGATGTCACCCGGCAGGACATCCCCCAGGGCAACCTCTACTCCTGGTGGTCCTACCGCTCCCCCGACTGGAACGCGGCGGACAAGGGGCGCCGGCTGGATCACGTCTGGGCCACGCCGGATATCTCGGGCGCCGCACATGGCTCGCGCGTGCTGCGGGCCGCGCGCGGTTGGGAGCAACCCTCGGACCACGCGCCGGTCTTCGCCACCTTCGATCTCTGATCCGGCTCTTCCGCAGGTGATGTGACGCGGGCCGCCCCGGCGCCGTCGGGACGAGGGCGCGGGGGCGTGACCTGTCCGCGAAGACAGGCGTTTCGGACATTCGCAAAACGGCCGCAAAAACAGCCGCGAAACCGGGTGCCTCAGGCCAGCACGACGACCCAGACCGACAGGGCAAGCCCCAGCAGGATCACGTAGGGCCCGTTCCAGGTCTGGCTGACTTCCTTCACCGACATGTCGCCCAGCCGCGCCGTCAGCATGACGGATGCGGTGAAGGGAGAGGTCACCCCGGACATCGCCCAGCCTCCGGTCAGCGCCAGAACCATCGGCACCGGCGAAATGCCCAGCACCTCCGGCGCGGGCAGAAGCGGCCCGAACAGCGACACGAAGAGGATCGGGTTCATCCCGATCTGGCCGCCCAGCGGGATCAGCCAGATCGGCAGGATCAGCAGAAGCCAGACCGGCAGCTGCGCCAGGTCCAGGCCGGTGGCGGCGATCAGCGGCGCCAGAAGCGTGCCCGCCCCGGTGCCCAGGAAGCCGGCGGTGGTCAGCAGCACGATCTCGGATCGCAGCGCCGGCAGTTCACTGAAAACGAAGGCCCCGGCATGTTCGCCCAGGTAGCGCCCGCGCCGGCCCGCGGGACCCATGCGCCAGATCCACAGGGCGGCGATCACCGGCACCACGGCCAGCACGATCCGCGACGCGGGCAGGCCGTTGCCGAAATGGATCAGCACGACCGGCAGGGCGATCAGCAGCAGGAGCCCAAGCACCGGCAGCAGTACCTTCGGCCCGCCGTTGTCGGTGGTGGCGGGGGCGGGTCTCTGCCCCGGGCGCAGCTTCGGCTTGAACGCGCGGTCCAGGGCGAAGCCGATCCCGGTCATCAGCGCGGCGGTCATCAGCGACGGCAGGACGACCATGCCCCAGCTGGCGCCGGGGACGACGACGGTGGAAATCACGATGGCCAGCGCCAGCGGCGACCAGCACAGGGAGGCGGCAAAGCCCCGCTGCACGGCCAGCAGCATGCGGCGGGTCCGGATCTTGGCGATCTCCGGGTCCGGCTCGCTCCTGGCGGAGCTGCGCGCCATGGTGCCCAGCAGGGAAATCGCGCCGTAGTTCAGCACCAGGGCGAAGACCTGCGCGCCCACGGTCAGCGCGGTGTAGCGCCGGCCCGGCGGTTGCTGGGCCAGGAAGACGGCGGCGCGGGTGAAGCTTTCGGAAAGTTCGGCGGCATGGCGCAGCGTCGCCAGGGCACAGAAGAAGGCCAGGATGAAGCTGCCCTGCGCCAGCGCGCGTTCCAGGACGGCCCCGGCCTCGTCGCTGGCAATCCAGGCGTAGATGCAAAGGGCGGCTGCCAGCAGGACGAAGATCTGCCGCGAGGCGCGCACCGTGGGCGCCAGCCACAGGATGACGGCAATCGCCGATGCCTCCGCCAGGTGCCCGGCGGTGGCCCATCCCATGAAGCTGTCCAGGGCGACGCCAAGCACGCTGATGCACAGCAGGACGCCGGTGATCCGGTCATGGGTCGGCGAGGCGGGAAGGGAGGGGAATTTTGCGCGCATGGACTGCCTTTCGTCCCGCCAGATAGCCGCCTGCCCCGGCGGAAGGCAAGGTGGCCTGCCGCGTGGCAGCTAGGCATGCCTTGCATGGCTGGCCCCGGGGGCGCGCTGTCGCCGGGGAGCTGGGGCGCGCCAGGGCCGACCGGCGACCGCACGCTGCCTTAACACTCTGCCGTTTCCGCGAAAAATACCGACGTGATACCGACGTAACACCGACGCGATACCGACGTCGGATTTTGGCGTTAACCTATGGGGTTGCGGGGCGGGGGGCCTCCGGGGCGCCAAAAGTTAACGCGACAGCTGCGCGCGGTCGGGTAACCATCCCCGCGGGCGCTTGGAAAACCCGGGCGAAGGGTCCATATAGGCGGAAGGATTTTCGCAAAGGAGCCTGCCATGATCGAGCTTGGAACCGGCCAGCAACCCGCGGGCGCCGAAGGTGGCCACGTCAAGGACGTGACCGAGGCGACCTTCATGCAGGACGTCGTTGAGGCAAGTCAGCAAGTCCCTGTGATCGTTGACTTCTGGGCGCCCTGGTGCGGTCCCTGCCGTCAGCTCGGCCCGGCCCTCGAAGAGGCCGTGAACGCCGCCGGCGGCAAGGTGAAGATGGCCAAGGTCAACGTGGACGAGAACCAGATGATCGCGGGCCAGCTGCGGGTCCAGTCGATCCCGACCGTCTACGCCTTCTTCCAGGGGCAGCCCGTCGATGGCTTCCAGGGCGCGCTGCCGCCCTCCGAGGTGAAGAAGTTCGTTGAAAAACTTGCAGATATGGCCGGTGGCGAAGAGGGCGGCCTCGAAGAAGCCGTTGCCGCCGCAGAGGAAATGCTGGCCGAAGGCGCCGCAGCCGACGCGGCCCAGACCTTCGCCGCGATCCTGCAGGAAGACCCGGCGAACGCCCCCGCCTACGGTGGTCTCGTCCGCGCCTACCTGGCGCTGGATGATCTCGACCAGGCCGAGGCGATCCTTAACGGCGCCCCCGCCGAAATCTCCTCCGCGCCCGAGCTGGAGGCCGCCCACGCCCAGCTGGAGCTCGCCCGCCAGGCCGCCGATGCCGGCCCCCTGGCAGAGCTGACCGCCAAGGTCGAGGCGGACCCTTCCGACTATCAGGCGCGCTATGATCTCGCCCAGGCGCTGCATGCCGCAGGCCAGGTGCAGGAGGCTGTCGATCAGCTGCTGGAACTGTTCCGCCGTGATCGCGAATGGAACGAAGGCGCTGCAAAGGCGCAGCTTTTCACGATCTTCGATGCGCTCAAACCGCAGGATCCGATCGTGCTGAACGGCCGGCGGAAGCTGTCCTCCATGATTTTCGCGTGATCAGCACTTTCCCGGCGGCCCATGCGGTCTAGACTCCCTCACATGATGACGCCAGCTGATCTGCCGGACATGATCCCGGTCTTTCCCCTTCCGGGCGCACTGCTCTTGCCGCGCGCCCGGCTGCCGTTGCACCTGTTCGAGCCGCGCTACCTCGCGATGTTCGAGGACTGCCTGAAGACGCCGCAGCGCCTGATCGGGATGATCCAGCCCAACGAACTCCCCGGTAACCCGCATCACGGGCTGCACCGCATCGGATGTGCCGGGCGGGTCACCCAGTTCTCGGAAACCGAGGATGGGCGCTACATGGTCACCCTGACCGGCATCTCCCGCTACCGGGTTCTGGAAGAAGTTCAGGGGTTTACTCCCTACCGACGCTTTTCCGTCGACTGGTCCGGGTTCGAGGCCGACCTGGCCCCGAACGAACAGGATCCGGGGTTCCAGCGTGATCGCTTCATGGATCTCCTCGGGCGCTATTTCGAAGACCAGGGCCTCTCGACCGACTGGGAAACGCTCCAGGACGCCGATGATGAGCTTTTGCTCAACTCCCTGGCGATGCTTCTGAATTTCTCCCCCGATGAAAAGCAGGCGCTGCTGGAGGCGCCGTCACTTACCACCCGCCGCGAGACGCTGGTCACGCTACTGGAATATGCCCTGCGCGGCGGCGACGGACAGGAATTGCTGCAATGACAGAAACCGAAATCACCCCCGCCGCAGCACCGCTGTTTGACCGTCGCATGCTGGAATCGCTGGTCTGCCCGCGCAGCCACACCACGCTGCGCTACGACGCAGAGGCGGAGGAGCTGATTTCCGACGCGGCCCACTTGGCCTTTCCAATCCGCAACGGGATCCCGGTGATGCTGGTCGAAGAGGCCCGCCGCCTGGACTGATCCCCGGGGTGGCGGTCAGGCTGGGTGGCGCAGGATGTTTGCCGATCCCCGGCAAGGTATGGTGGGTTGCACCCACCCTACGGATTGCGGGGGCTGTCGGGGCGGGGCCAGGCGTCGCACTCCCGCGTAGGGTGGGTAAAACCCACCTTCGGTCCCCGTCCCGCGCTGCCCTTAACGCATGAGCTCCGGCAGTTCCCCGGTCAGGCCCGCCGCTTCGCGGATGAAGCCACGGCGCAGGCCGGGCAGGCGATTGACCAGGCCAAGCCCGATATCTCGCCCGACCCTCAGGATCGGATTGTCGTTCGAGAACAGCTTGTTGGTCATGTCGGTGGCCAGGGCCAGCGTTGCGGTGTCGAAGCGGCGCCATTCCTCGTAACGCTGCAGCACGTCCAGCGCGCCGATATCCTCGCCGCGCTCCCGCGCCTTTTCCAGCACTTCGGCCAGTGCGCCGACGTCGCGCAGCCCGGCGTTCAGGCCCTGGCCCGCGATCGGGTGCATGCCATGCGCGGCATCGCCCACCAGGGCCAGCCGCCAGCCGGCGAATTTCTCGCAGACCGACAGGCCCAGGGGATAGGTAAACCGGGCGCCTTCCAGGTGGATCTCCCCCAGGAAATCGCCGAAGCGGGGGCGCAGCGCCTCCAGATAGTCTGCATCGGGCAGGGCATTGATCGCGCGGGCATTGGCGTCGGTCTCGCTCCAGACGATGGAGGACCGGTTGCCCGGCAGCGGCAGGATAGCCAGCGGGCCGGGCGGCATGAAGAACTGGTGTGCCACGCCGTGGTGCGGTTTTTCATGGGCGATGGCGCAGACCAGCGCGGTCTGGCCATAGCTCCAGCCGTGACGACGGATCCCGGCGCGTGCGGCGGTGCCGCTGCGCTTGCCGTCACAGCCGATCACCACGCGCCCACGCAGGTTCGTGCCGTCCGACAGGGTGACCGATGCGCCCTCGGGCCCGGTCGCCTGCGCGATCACGGTGGCTTCGTTCAGGACCGTCACCTCGGGTGCAGCTGCCACCGCTTCCAGCAGGGCACGGCGCAGGTAGCGATCCTCGACCATGTGGCCCATCGGGCCTTCCTCGATCTCGGCATGATCGAAATGCAGCCACCAGGGGGAGGGGCCTTCGCCCGCGCGCCCGTCGGTCACCTTGATCTCCAGCATCGGCTGGCTGTTGGCGGCGATGCCGTCCCAGACGCCGATGGCGCGCAGCAGCCGGACAGAGGCCATGGCGAGCGCATAGCCGCGCCCATCGAAGGCCGCATCTTCCATCGCGGTGCGGGGCTGGGCGTCGATGATGGTGCTGGTCAGGCCCGCGCGCGCCGCCGCCAGGGCCAGGGCGGGGCCGTTCAGCCCGCCGCCCACGATCAACAGGTCGCTCTGCAGGTCGCTGGTATCGCTCATCTTTATGCCTCCGGCCCGGGTGGGCCTCGTCGCTGGTGCCAAATAGGGTTGCTGTCAATATGACCCCTCGGGCGGGATTGTCCATGCGCCCGCCTGCCGCTACCGTCCGCGCGACGACGTGATGGATCGACGCAGGAAAGGCGCATGCGATGAAGGACTGGCTCTGGATGGAAGCGGCGGAGCTCGGCTCCGGCATCGGCGAGGGCAGCATCGATCCGGTCGCCCTGGCAGAGACATACCTGTCGGCGATCGACGCCCATCCGCAGGCCGCGCGGATCTATGCCCGCACGACGCCCGACCGCGCCCTGGAAGAAGCCGCGGCCGCCGCCGCGCGGGCAAGAGCCGGGACGAGGCTGCATCCGCTGGACGGTGTTCCGATCTCCTGGAAGGATCTGTTCGACAGTGCGGGCACGGCAACCGAAGCGGGCTCTGCCCTGCTGGAAGGGCGTGTGCCCACGAAGGATGCGCGGGTCCTGCGCAATGCAAGCCAGGCCGGGCTGGTCTGCCTCGGCAAGACGCATATGTCGGAGCTGGCCTTTTCGGGCATCGGCCTGAACCCGATCACCGCGACTTCCCCGAACGTGAACAACCCGGATTGGGTGCCCGGTGGCTCCTCCTCCGGGGCCGCGGCTTCCGTTGCCTTCGGCCTGGCGGCGGCCGGGGTCGGGTCGGACACCGGCGGGTCGGTTCGGATCCCTTCGGCCTGGAATGACCTGGTCGGGTTCAAGACGACCTCTGGCCGGGTGAGCCTGGATGGCGTGGTGCCGCTGGCAAAGCGTTTCGATACCGTCGGGCCGCTCTGTCGTTCCGTTCGGGACGCGGTGCTGATGCTTTCGGCGCTGGAGGGCGCGGTGGTGCCGGACCTCGCCGGTGCGTCGCTGACGGGCATGCGCCTGGCGACGCTGGAAAACCACGTGTTGGAGGATATCCGGCCCGAACCGCTGGCCGCCTACCGCCGCGCGGTGGAGATTTTCCAGCAGGCAGGCGCGGAAATCGTGCCGGTCTCCTCCCCCGAGTACGACCGCGCTGCGCCCCTGTCGGCAAAGCTCTTTGCCTCCGAAGGGTACGGTCTTTGGCAGGAGGTGATCGAGGCCGCCCCGGAAAAGATGTTCCCCGAGATCCTCGAACGTTTCCGCTCCGGCGCGACGGTCAGCGCGCCCGACTACGTTGCCGCCTGGGAGGCGTTGGAGGCTGCCCGGCTGGAATGGCACGCCCGCATGGCGGAATTTGACGCGGTGCTGGCGCCGACCTCCCCCATCCTGCCGCCGGATGCGGCGCGGATGCTGTCGGACCACGGCTACTACGTGACGGAGAACCTGCTGGCGCTGCGCAACACGCGTGTCGGCAACATGATGGGCCTGCCGGCCTTCTCCCTGCCCACGGGTCAACCCTCCTGCGGGATCATGCTGATGGGGCGGCCCTTCGCGGAGGAGGCCCTGGCACGGGTCGCAATCGCCGCAGAGGCCGCCCTGCGCGCGGCCTGACGGCCTTTTGCGAAGCTCCGGCAGCGTGCCGCGGCGATGTTTCACTGCAACATCGCTGTTGCCGGAGTGCTTCAATGCTGGACGGCTGATGCCGCTTTGGGGTACGCTCACGACCAAACAGGGCGCTATGACCCTGATCCAGAGGCAGTATTTCAGATGTTTCCAGAGCGGTTTTCGAACCTTCCGGAATATGCATTCCCGCGTCTGCGTGCCCTGCTCGATCATCTCGAGCCTGGTGGCGATGTCATGCATATGACGATTGGTGAGCCAAAGCACCCTTTCCCCGCCTGGGTCCCCCAGGTGCTGGCCGAGAATGTTGCGGGATTCGCCAAGTACCCGCCCAATGACGGCACGCCTGAACTGCAGGCCGCGATCACCGGCTGGATTTCCCGCCGCTACGGCGTGCAGATGGACGGCGCGACCCAGGTCATGCCGCTGAACGGTACGCGCGAAGGCCTTTACAACGTTGGCATGGCCCTCTGCCCAGAGCAGAAGAATGGCCAGAAGCCCGCGGTGCTGATCCCGAACCCGTTTTACCAGGTCTACATGATCTCGGCGATTTCGGTCGGGGCCGATCCTGTCTTCGTGCCGGCCACCGCGGAAACTGGGCACCTGCCCGACTATGCCTCCCTGTCGGACGAGGTTCTGAACCGTACTGCCGCCGCCTACATCTGTTCCCCCGCCAACCCGCAGGGCGCCGTGGCCTCTGCCGACTACTGGCGGGACCTGCTGGCGCTGGCGGAGAAGTGGGATTTCCAGATCTTCGCCGACGAATGCTATTCCGAAATCTGGCGCGATGAGGCCCCCACGGGAATCCTCGAAATCGCGGCAGAGGTCGGCGCCGATCCCGAACGCGTCCTGATCTTTCAGTCGCTGTCTAAGAGGTCGAACCTGCCGGGCCTGCGCTCCGGCTTCGTGGCCGGTGGGCCGCAGTCGATCCGCCGCATCCGCCAGCTGCGTGCCTATTCCGGCGCACCATTGCCACTGCCGCTGCAGCGCGTGGCGGAACGGGTCTGGGCGGACGAGGCCCACGTGGACGAGAATCGCGCGCTCTATCAGCAGAAGTTCCAAGCGGCCGACCAGGTCCTGGGCGGTGTGCCCGGCTACCAGGGCCCCGCTGCCGGCTTCTTCCTGTGGCTGCCGGTCGAGGATGGCGAGGCCGCCGCGCTGAAACTCTGGACAGAGACCGGGGTTCGGGTCCTGCCCGGTGCCTACCTCAGCAAGGAGACGCCGGAGGGGAACCCCGGCAAGGGATACATCCGTGTCGCGATGGTCGCGCCGCGGGACGAAATGGTGACGGGGCTGGAGAAGCTGCGCGCCTGTCTTTGGGATTGATGAGGAGAGGAGCCCATGGCTTTCCAGACGAAACGTGACCCCCTCTTCGATGCCAACATGCAGGAAGCGATCGAAAAGCGTGGCAAGGAACTGCTGGGGCTGCTCCTGCTGGTGGCGGGCCTCATGCTGGGCGCGATGCTGGCCAGCTATTCCCCCCAGGATCCGTCCTGGCTGTCGGCCAATGACGCGCCTGCGCAAAACTGGCTGGGGATCTTCGGGGCTTCGGTCGCCGCGCCGGTGATCATGGTGATCGGCATCGGTGGCTGGGCCCTGGCGGCGCTGGCCGTGGTCTGGGGCGTGCGCTTCGGTTTGCACCTCGGGGATGATGCCCCGGTTGGCCGGCTGGTCTTCGCGCCGGTCTTCGTCGTTCTCCTGTCGGTCTATGGCGGCACGTTGAACACCGCCGAAAGCTGGCCCCATGCCTTTGGTCTGGGCGGGCTTTTCGGGGATACCGTCCTGGGGGCGCTGATCGGTCTGTCGCCGCTGGACGTGGGTAGTTCGCTGAAGGTCGCGGGCCTGCTGATGGGACCTGCCGCGCTGATCCTGGGGTTCTACGTTGCCGGTGTGACACTGGCCGAGATCCGGCAGAGCTTCCGTCTTTTCCTGATCGGTGTCGTCCTCTTCTATGCCTTCCTGCGCCGGGTCCTGGGCCGTGGGGCCGTCGGGGCATTCAGCGTTGCAAACAGTGCGACGCGCTCTGCGGGGCAGGGCCTGAAGGCCCGCGCGGAGCGGCGCCGGGCCGAGCGGGATGCCTACGAGGATGCCGTGGTCGACTGGGACGAGGATCCCTGGGCCGGAGAGCCGCAGCCCACCATGGCGCAGCCCGCCGCCCATGCCGCGACGGCCTACGCGCCGCGCGGGTCCGAGCCGGTCATTCATCGCGCCCCGATCCCGCAGGATGACTACGCCTACGACCCGGTTTTCGAACCGGAGTACGAACCCGAATATGTGCCCGAATACGCGCCTGCCTATCAGCCGGAACCGGAGCCCGAGCAGAAATCCGGCCTGCTGGGCCGTCTGCCGCTGCCTGGCCTGAAGCGCCGCAACGAACAGCCCCGCAACTGGGACGAAATGGATGATGATGAGCTGCTGATGGCTGCCGGTGAAGAGGATCTGCCGTCGGATGAGCGGATCCGTGCGAAGATCGCCGATGTCGTCCGGTCCCGTGCGCGTCGCGCACCGATGCCGGCGGCGCCTGCGCCCGCCCCCCGGCAAGAGGCACAGCCCCGCCGTGGCCTGCTCAAGCGTGGGCCGACGCCGCTGGTCCTTGACACCTCCCGTCCGCAGGCGCGCGGCACCAATGCAAGGACGGAGCCGCCGCTGACGGCGCCGGAAGTCCCGCACATGCCGCGCCTCGGGGGGGCCGATCCCCGCCATGCAGGCCTGTCCTACCCTGAGGAAGTATCCTACCCGGAGGAGGCGCCCCAGGGCGCACCCCAGCTGGCCCCGATGGCAGAAGACAGCTACCGCGATGATTACGAGGCCGGGTTCGCGGGCGACCTGCCGGAACCCGAACTTTACGAGCCGCGGGGCTACCAGGATGCCGGTGCCATTCCGCCCGCGCCGGCCCTGAACACGGATGACGCGGAGACGGATGCCGCCGCTGTCACGCCGCGCGCCTACGTGGCGCAGGATGACTACCAGGATGACTACGGCGACTACTCCGGTGACGAAAACATCTTCGCCGAAGAGGATGACGATCCGGTGGCAGAGTTCGGTGTCCCGCCGCGCGTCGGAGCGGAGCCTGTTGCCCCGCCGAAGATCCCCGTGGCCGAACCGCGCAAGGTCGTGCAGCACGGCGATCGCAAGCCGGTGCAGCCCTCTGCCCGCGCAAAGGCGGAGGCCCAGCCCTCGCTTGCCTTCGATCCGAAGGAAGCGGAGTACGAGCTGCCGCCGCTGTCCCTGCTGATGAACCCCTCGACGATCCAGCGGCATCACCTCAGCGATGAAGCGCTCGAACAGAACGCGCGGATGCTGGAATCGGTGCTGGACGACTACGGCGTGAAGGGGGAGATCGTCTCGGTCCGTCCCGGCCCGGTCGTGACCATGTACGAGCTGGAACCGGCACCGGGCCTGAAGGCCAGCCGTGTCATCGGCCTGGCGGATGACATCGCGCGTTCGATGTCCGCCCTGTCTGCCCGTGTCAGCACCGTGCCCGGCCGGTCGGTGATCGGCATCGAATTGCCCAACGACAATCGTGAAATGGTGGCCCTGCGGGAGATCCTTTCCGCACGCGACTACGGCGACAGCCACATGAAGCTGCCCCTGGCGCTTGGCAAGGACATCGGCGGCGAACCGATGATCGCCAACCTGGCCAAGATGCCTCACCTGCTGATCGCGGGGACGACGGGTTCGGGCAAGTCTGTTGCCATCAACACGATGATCCTGTCGCTGCTCTACCGTCTGACGCCGGAAGAGTGCCGCCTGATCATGATCGACCCCAAGATGCTGGAACTTTCGGTCTACGACGGGATCCCGCACCTGCTGTCGCCCGTGGTGACCGACCCCAAGAAGGCGGTCGTGGCGCTGAAGTGGGTCGTGGCGGAGATGGAAGAGCGTTACCGCAAGATGTCCAAGATGGGCGTGCGGAACATCGACGGCTACAACGGCCGCGTCGACGAGGCCCTGAAGAAGGGAGAGATGTTCTCCCGCACGGTGCAGACCGGCTTCGACGAGGAGACCGGCGACCCGATCTTCGAGACGGAGGAGATCCAGCCCGAGAAGATGCCCTATATCGTCGTCATCGTCGACGAGATGGCGGACCTGATGATGGTCGCAGGCAAGGAGATCGAGGCCTGCATCCAGCGTCTGGCGCAGATGGCGCGTGCGAGCGGAATCCACCTGATCATGGCCACGCAGCGCCCCTCGGTCGACGTGATCACCGGCACGATCAAGGCCAACTTCCCCACCCGGATTTCCTTCCAGGTGACCTCGAAGATCGACAGCCGCACGATCCTGGGCGAAATGGGCGCCGAGCAGCTGCTGGGGATGGGCGACATGCTCTACATGGCCGGCGGTGCGCGGATCACCCGCTGCCACGGGCCCTTCGTGTCGGACGAGGAAGTCGAAGAGATCGTCAATCACCTCAAGGCTTACGGCCCGCCGGATTACATCGGTGGCGTGGTCGAAGGCCCGGACGAGGAGAAATCGGCGGATATCGACGCCGTGCTCGGCCTGAACACCGGCGGGAACACCAATGGCGAGGATGCGCTTTACGATCAGGCGGTCGCGATCGTGATCAAGGATCGGAAGTGTTCCACCTCCTACATCCAGCGGAAGCTGGCCATCGGTTACAACAAGGCTGCGCGCCTCGTGGAGCAGATGGAAGACGAAGGTGTCGTCAGTGCGGCCAACCACGTCGGCAAGCGGGAAGTGCTGGTGCCGGAACAGTAACCCGGGCCGCTTTCGGGCGGCAAATCGGATGGCAGAAGGGCGCGTGCCGGATGGCGGGCGCCCTTTTACGTTCCGGCGCAGGGGCGTGCCCCTTCGGGCGCATACGGAACGGTGATGGCCCATGCCGCGTTTGGATCTGGAACCAACGACTGCCGGAGATTACATCTTGGCCATGAAACTGATGACCCGCATCCTGGCGCCCGCCGCCGTGATCCTGGCCACCGCCCTGCCGGCGCTGGCCGACCGGATCCCCCTTGCCGATCTGTCGGCCTACATGAACGGAATGAAGACCGCCGAGGCGACCTTCACCCAGGTGAACTCCGACGGATCGGTTTCCACCGGCAAGCTGTTCATCAAGCGGCCTGGACGGATGCGTTTCGAATACGATCCGCCGAATGAGGCGCTGGTCATGGCGGGGGGCAATGCCGTCGCCATTTTCGATCCGAAGTCGAACGGGGGCCCCGAGACCTACGGTCTGGACCGCACGCCGCTGAAGCTGATTCTGGATGACCGGATCGACCTGAGCCGCAGCAACATGGTGACCGACTATCGCGAAGAAGGCCCTTCGACCATCGTGCGCGCGCAGGATCCCTCCCACCCGGAATACGGGCACATCGAACTGGTCTTCACCGGTGATCCGGTGGAGCTGCGTCAGTGGGTTGTCACGGACGAGGCCGGTACGCAGACCACGGTGATCCTTGGGGATCTCGAAACCGGGGTCGGCCTGGGCGACTCGATGTTCAGCATCAAGCGCGAGACGGAGCGGCGCGGCGGCTGAGCGCCGCAAGGCCTGGGCAGCAAGGCAAAACAGCAAGAAAGGGGGCCTGCTGGCCCCCTTTTTTCGTCAGCGGCAGTAAGCCAGCTGCGACGCGTAGAGGTCCGCACGCACCGCGACGCGCTGCGCCACGGAAATCAGCCAGGACTTGGACCTGTAGGAGCCACGGGCATAGCCCGCGCGACCTTCGTGATAGGCCAGGTACTGGTTGCGGGCGTCGGTCAGCGGGATGCCCAGCCTCAGCGTGCTTTCCGCCATGTACCAGCCCATGAAGTCGGCCGCGTCGTCAATGTCGTTGCGCCGGGCAAACCGGTTGCCGGTCTCGCGCTGGTATTCTTCCCATGTGCCATCCAGGGCCTGGCTGTAGCCCTGTGCGGAGCTCTGCCGACCCAGCGGAATGATACCCAGGGCGTAGCGATGCGGGGTCTTGGCGTTCCCCACGAATTTGCTTTCCTGGTGCATCACGGCCATCTGGACATTGACGGGAACACCCCAGCGACGCTCGGCACGGGCAAAGGCGCGCTCGTAATGCGGTCGCTGGCTGAGAATGGAACATGCGTTGTCGAGTTCGCGCGGGGGCGTGCTGTCCCGACCGCCCCCGCAGGAAGCGACCACAAGCACGACCAGAAGCGCGTATAGCTTTCTGCTCATCTGCCTCTCGTAGAACTGCTCTTTTCGTTTTTTCCACACCCTACACGAAGCCGTGTCAGAGAGAAACTGGCAAAGCCGTGAGCAGGAGAGGCGCCTGATCAGAGAAGGAAAGCGAGGAGCAGCGGCAACACGAGAACCGAAAGCAGGGTCGAAACGACGACGAGTCCCGCCACGGCATCCGCGTCGGCCCCGTATTTCACGGCCAGCAGGTAGGAGGTGACGGCGACGGGGGTGGAAATCTGGATCACCAGCACCGCAAAGGCCACGTCATCCAGCCCGAACGCCCGCCCGACGATCCATCCGGTCGCCACGCAAAGCACGATCTTCAGCACGGAAAGCGCCGAGGCGAGCTTGATCGAGCCGGGATGCAGACGTGCGACGGCGACGCCCAGAGTGATCAGCATCAGGGGAATCGCAAGCTGACCCACCAGTTCCAGGGTGTTGGTCAGGAAGACAGGCGTATGCCAGCCCTGCGACAGGAAGATGCCGCCCAGGATCGTCGCCCAAAGGAGCGGCTCCTTCAGGGCACGGATGACGGATCCGCCGCCGGAGACGACCCAGATGCCGAAGGTGAAGCTCCAGACCGCCATGACGGCGAAGACCACCACGGCGTAGCCCAGCCCGGTTTCCCCGAAAGCGAAGAGCGCCAGCGGCAGGCCCAGGTTCCCGGTGTTGCCGAAGATCAGCGGCGACAGGTAGCTGCGCTGTTCCAGCTTCAGCAGTTTCAGCACCAGCGCGGTCACCAGGGTCAGGGCGCCATAGCCGGCGACGGCGGCCAGCGACAGGGCCGTCAGGGCGGCAGGGTCGATCTCCGTTTTCATCAGGGCGGTGAAGATCAGGCAGGGGACCGACAGGGTCATCGCCATGCGGGTGACGAAGTCGATCTGGTAGTCGAATCCCATCCGCACCCAGGTGAAGCCGATGGCGGCGAGGATGAACACCGGAGCCGTGATCTCCAGCACTGTCAGGACGAGATTCACAGTCTGTTTCCCCCGAAAATTACCGTGACGGGTTGGACAACCGCCGGGGATTGACGTTAGTAGGGGGTCTCATGAGCTGCAAGTCGATGCTGAAAACCAACGCCAAATACCATCTGGGCCAGATCGTCCGCCATCGGAAGCACCCCTTCCGGGGGGTGGTCTTCGACGTGGATGCCGAGTTCAGCAATACCGAGGAATGGTACGATTCCATTCCCGAGGACAGCAGGCCGCTGCGCGATCAGCCCTTCTACCACCTGTTGGCCGAGAATGAGCAAAGCTACTATGTGGCCTATGTCTCGGAACAGAACCTGGTCGAGGATCTTTCCGGCGAACCGGTGGACCATCCCGACATTCCCGATCTTTTCGGGCCGTTCAACGATGGCACCTATCCGCTGGACTTCCAGCTGAACTGAGCTGTCGGGCCGGGTGGCCGCCCGAAGGGCGGACTTTGCGGTTGTCTGCCGCGCCTTGCCTTGCAGGTCTTGCCCCGACAGCCATCAATAGCCGATGGCGCAGCCGTCCTTGCGCGGATCGGATCCGCCTTCCAGGAAGCCCCTTTCGTCGATACGGATCGCCTGGGCGCCGCCGATGGGCGTTTCGGGGATGACCACCTCATGCCCGCGGGCGGAAAGCTCTGCCGCGACTTCGGGGGCGTAACCGCGTTCGACGCGCAGAACCCCCTTTTCCGGGAAGCTGCGCGGGGCATCTATGGCCTCCTGCGGGGACAGGCCGTAGTCGCGCAGGTTGGTGACGAAGCGGGCATGACCCGCGGCCTGGTATTGCCCGCCCATGACACCGAAGGGCAGGTTCGGCATCCCGTTTTCCGCCAGCATGCCCGGAATGATCGTGTGCAGGGGGCGCTTGCCGGGGGCGAGTTCGTTGCCGTGTCCCTCTTCGAGGGTGAAGCCCAATCCGCGGTCATGCAGGACGATACCGAACTTCTCGGTCCCGATGCCGGATCCAAAGCTGCTGAAGACAGAGTAGATCAGGGAAACCGCCATGCGGTCCCGATCCACGACGGTGATGTAGACGGTGTCCCGGTGCGGTGCGCCAGCCAGCATGGGGCCGGGGTGCTGGGCGCGGGACATGTCGACCCTGGCTGCCAGCTCCTGCGCGAGCGCCGGGTCCAGCATGCGCTCCCCCTGGGCGGTGGAAGGATCCGAAATCAGCCGGTTGCGCGCGGCATAGGCCAGCTTGGCGACTTCTGCCTCCAAGTGGGCGCGATCGGCGCCGAAGGGGGCCATCGACGACAGATCGAACTGCGCCAGCATGTTCAGCATCAGGATCGCCGTGGCGCCCTGACCATTCGGCGGATGCTCGTAAAGGTCGGCCCCCTTGTAGGTGCCGCGGATCGGGTCGGTTTGCTCCCCCGAATGGGCTGCGAAATCCGAGAGCTCCTGCGGGCCCCCGGCGGCCTTCAGGGCGGCCACGATGTCTTCCGCGACCTCGCCTTCGTAGAAGGCCCTGGCGCCATCCCGGGCGATGCGGCGCAGCACCTCTGCCTGGCCGGGCATCGCGATCCGGTCCCCTTCGCCGGGGATCTTGCCGCCCGGCGTCAGCCACCGTGCGGCATTGGCGTCAAGGCAGCCGGCGGCAGAGCGGAAATCATGCGCCACCCTGGCGTGAGCGGGCACGCCACGGTCGTAGTAGCCGATTGCCGGGGCCAGGCTGTCGGCCAGGCCAAGGCGGCCCCAAAGCGCCGACATCGCGTCGAAGGCAGCGACCGCGCCCGGGATGGTGACCGAGCGCGCGTCACCGGAGGGCATCGCCGTCAGGCCGGCCGCGCGCATCGCGGCGGCATCGGTACCGGCCGCAGCCCGGCCGGAGCCGTTGTAGGACAGGACCTCGGCACTGCCGGCGGGTTTCACCAGGGCAAAGCAATCCCCGCCCAAGCCGCACATCGGCGGTTCACAGACGCCCAGGGCGACGGCCCCGGCGATGGCGGCGTCCATCGCGTTGCCGCCCTGTTTCAGCAGATCCAGGGCCACGTTGGCCGCGATGGGATGGGATGTGGCGCAGATGCCGTTCTCGGCCCAGACGGGCGAGCGGCCGGGCAGGTGCAGGTCGCGCATGTAGTCTCCTCTTCGGAGGGCGATGCTGCGGCCGGGGATCGGGATGGTCAAGAGCTGTCGTAAGGAAGTCCTCGACGCCACGCACTGGGTGGGGGCTGTAAGACGCGGCGCCGAGGGAAGCCTTTGCAGCTACGTCTTCACCCTCGCCCGGAGTCGTGGCTCCTTTGGGATTGGCATGAGGCGATTTCGGGGCAAATCGGGCGAATGTGGCGAAAATGGAGCGTCGCGCGGGGTGGGATCCAAAGCAACACAGGCAGGCCTTCGCATGGTCACAAGTCTTAACGCCCGCACCGAGGCGGAGGGGCCAAGAGGGGAGGGCGCAGCGAGGCAAGGCCCGGCGGACACGGCGGGGCAGGTCGCCCCGGGGCAGAGGCCGAAACAGGGGACGGGCCGCCGCAGCGGGTGGGCACAGGGAAGAGGCAGAGGGCAGAAGTCCCGGGTGAGCGTCGGGGCCAGGGGTCAGGTGACGGGGCGCAGGTCCCCGACCTTGATCCGGAAGGTCAGTTCGTTGGTGTTGCCCTGCCGCGCGTAGCTGACGTCATGGGACAGATCGCGGATCAGGAACCATCCGAAGCCACCTTCGGGCAGCGCATCCAGCGCTTCGGGAAGGGCATCGGGGGCGCCCATGGGGGGGACGCCTTCGGGCATGGCGCGCCCTTCATCCCGGATGGAGAAATGCAGGCCGTCTCGCCCAGCGGTGCACTCGAGGTTGATCCAGCCGCGTTCCTCGGGGCCGTAGGCATGTTCCACGACGTTGTTCAGAACCTCGGCCAGGACAAGTTCGACCGAACCGCGTTCTTCCAGTTCCAGCCAGGCGAGATCGCTCATCAGGCTGTGCAGGGCGTGCCGTACGGAGAGAGGGGTGCCGGGAAAGGTCAGCCGGATGTCGGGGGCGGCGATCTTGGGCCCCTTGTCCGAAGGGGGGGCGCCGGAAGCGCCAGATGCGGAAGGATCTGGGGAGGGGTCAGCTTGCATGGCTCTGCAGTGCTCCGCCCAGGTCGGTGTGGATGGGGAAAACGGTATCCATGCGGGTCAACCGGAAGACCTTGTCGACATTGGCCCTGAGGCAGGCCAGTTCCAGCTTCTGGCCGCCTTCCAGCTGCTTCATGGAGGCAACGATGGCGCCCAGCCCGCTGGAATCGATGAAATCCACCTGCTCAAGGTTCAGGATGATGCGACCGCGCTGTCCCTCGGTCGCCTGGCGCATCCGGTCCTTGAAGCGGATCGCCACCGCGGCGTCGATCCGGCCGGCTTCGACGGTGATGATGGTCGCGCCCGCTTCGACGCGGCTCTGAAGCTCCATGATGACGATCCATGCCTGCTGCGTTGGAAGCGGAGGCTAGACGTCATTCCTTACCATTCGGTATGCAGGGCCATATGCTTTGGGAGGAAACCATGCAGGATGTCATCATCGCGGGCGCGGCCCGAACCGCAATGGGCGGGTTCCAGGGCGCGTTGGGATCCCTGACTGCGGCCGAGCTTGGTGGCGCGGCAATCCAGGCGGCGCTGGAACAATCCGGTCTGACCACGGTGGATGAGCTTCTGATGGGCTGTGTCCTGCCCGCAGGTCAGGGGCAGGCCCCGGCGCGGCAGGCGGGTTTCGCCGCGGGTCTGGGCGAAGAGGTCCCCGCGACCACCCTGAACAAGATGTGTGGATCGGGCATGAAGGCGGTGATGATGGCCTTCGACCAGATCGCCCTCGGCCATGCCTCGGTCATGGCGGCGGGCGGGATGGAAAGCATGACCAACGCCCCTTACCTGCTGCCCGCGATGCGCGGCGGCGCGCGGCTGGGGCATGGGCGCACCATCGACCACATGTTCCTCGACGGGCTGGAAGACGCCTATGACAAGGGGCGCCTGATGGGCACCTTTGCCGAGGACTGTGCCGAGGCCTTCCAGTTCACCCGCGAGGCGCAGGATGACTATGCGCTGACCTCCCTCGAACGGGCGATCACTGCGCAGAACGCCGGTGCCTTCGACGCCGAGATCACCCCGCTGGAGGTCACGACCCGCAAGGGCAGTCACCGCGTGGCAGAGGACGAACAGCCCGGCACGGCGCGGCCCGGCAAGATCCCGCAGCTGAAACCGGCCTTCCGAGAGGGCGGCACGGTGACGGCGGCCAATTCCTCCTCCATCTCCGACGGCGCGGCGGCGCTGGTGCTGGCGTCGAAGGCGCAGGCGCGCGCGCGCGGCATCCCGGTGCGGGCGCGGATCGCGGGCCATGCCAGCCATGCCCAGGCCCCTGCCGATTTCCCGACCGCCCCGGTGCCTGCCACCCGCAAGCTGCTGAAAAAGCTGGGCTGGACGGTCGAGGACGTGCAGCTGTGGGAGGTGAATGAGGCCTTCGCCGTCGTCCCCATGGCCTTCATGAGGGAGCTTGGCGTGCCGCATGAGAAGGTAAACGTCAACGGCGGCGCTTGCGCCCTTGGCCACCCGATCGGCGCATCCGGTGCGCGGATCATCGTCACCCTGCTGAACGCGATGGAGCGCCGCGGGCTGAAACGTGGCGTGGCCGCGATCTGCATCGGCGGCGGGGAAGGCACCGCGATTGCCATCGAACGCGACTGAGGGGGCAGTACCCTTTCCTCATTCGATGGCCTGAAATACTCTCGGGGGTGAATTGGGGCCTCTGGCCCCAAGAGGGGGCAGAAGGCCCCCTCCGCCCCCCATTCCGAAAGACCAGAGATGCCTGATTACGCCACCCTCGCCACCACCCTCCGCGCCCTGACCCATGGCGAAACGGACGAGGTCGCCCTGATGGCCACCCTCGCCTGCGAGATCCACCACAGCGACGACCGTTTCGACTGGACCGGCTTTTACCGTGTCACCGCGCCCGGGATGCTGAAGATTGGGCCCTACCAGGGCGGCCATGGCTGCCTGCAGATCCCCTTTGCCCGGGGCGTCTGCGGCGCCGCCGCACGGACGGGAGAGACCCAGCTGGTGCCCGATGTGGAGGCCTTCCCGGGCCATATCGCCTGCGCCTCCTCCACCCGGTCCGAACTGGTGATCCCCGTGCGCAACGCGGGCGGAGAGGTGATCGGCGTGCTGGACATCGACAGCGACCAGCCCGGTGCCTTCACCGAGGCGGACGCCGAAGCGCTTGAAACCATTCTGAAAGAGGTCTTTGCATGAGCTTTGACGCCTGGACGGTCTTCGCCCTTTTCTGGGTGCTTTTCGTCACCACGCCGGGGCCGAACGCGGTGAACTGCATCCAGAATGGCATGAACCTGGGCTTCTCCCGGGCCATGCTGGGGGTGCTGGGGATCCTGACCCAGGCGTCGCTCTTCCTTTTTGCCTCCGCCGCCGGGATCACGGCGCTGATCGCCGCCTCGCCCACCGGGTTCATGGTGGCGAAATACATCGGCGCGGCCTTCCTGATCTGGAACGGGGTGCGGGGCTGGATCAACGCGTCCAAACCGCCGCAGGTGGTCGACCGGCCGGCGCACTCGATCTACATCCGCGCCTTCCTGATCGCCACGATCAACCCCAAGTCGGTGGCCGGATACCTTGCGGCCTTCTCTCAATTCGTGCAGCCCGACGTGCCGATCTGGAGCCAGATGGCCGTCATCACGCCGACCGCGCTGATCATCACCACGCTGTCCTATACGACCTATACGGCACTCGGATTTTTCATTGGAAAAGCGGCACTTGGCGCGATCTTCAACACCTGGTTCCGGCGGCTGATGGCGGCCTGTTTCATCCTCTACGGGCTGCTTCTGGGCGGCTCTTCGATGCCGCAGCGGGCCTGAGGCTCGACCTGCGCGGCGGGACGGGGTATCTGGCCCCATGTCAGATAGCTACAGCCCCCCGGATACCCCCCTTTCGGTGATCCACGAGGATCACGAGATCCTCATCGTCGACAAGCCCACCGGCCTGCTGTCGGTGCCGGGCCGGGGAGAGCACCTGGCCGATTGCCTGCTGTCCCGCGTGCAGGTGGCCTTTCCGACCGCGCTGCTGGTGCACCGGCTGGACCGCGACACGTCCGGCGTGATGGTCTTTGCCCTGACGCCCCATGCGCAGCGGCACCTCGGGCTTCAGTTCGAACACCGGCGCACGAAAAAGACCTATGTCGCAAGGGTTTGGGGCCGGCTGGAGCCGAAGGAGGGCACCGTCGACCTGCCGCTTTGCGTCGACTGGCCGAACCGGCCGAAGCAGATCGTGGACCATGAGAACGGCAAGCCCGCGGTCACCGACTGGAAGGTGGTGAAGGCCTCCGACAGCGAAAGCCGGGTGCGGCTTTTCCCGCAGACCGGGCGGTCGCACCAGCTGCGGGTGCACATGCAGGCCATGGGCCATCCGATCCTGGGCGACCCCTTCTACGCCGAAGGCGCGGCCCGCGATTTTCCGCGCCTGATGCTGCATTCCGAGGAGCTTCGGCTGCTGCATCCGGACGGCGGCGTGGGGATGAAATTCCGCGCCAAAACCCCCTTCTGAGCGAAAATGCCAAGCGGCTGAAAAGGCGCGAAAAAAACGTCGGTATTACGTCGGTATCGCATCGGTAATGCGGAGGTGCCTCTGGGGGCCTGTCGGGGGCGCTGTCCCCGGTCGCCGCATGGCGGCAGATGGAAGGGCAGGGGGCCAAGGCAGGGGGCTCTGCCCCCGTCTCCGTGCCGGAGACTCCCCCGGAGTACTTCGGGCCCAGTGAAAGAGCGGGGCCGGCGCAAGAGGGGAGTCGGGTGCGCCTGTGGGGGGGGCGGAGCGGCGTCGGCGCGCCGCATCCCGGTTCAGCGTTTCAGGATGCGGTCGGTCAGGTTCTGCCGGGTGGCCATCAGCGCGTCGAGCGCGGCGGACTGGTCGGGATGGGCGAGGCGCCATGTCTCGATCTCGTCCAGGCGGTTGGCGGCGATCAGGGCCAGCAGGTCGGCGCGGATGCGGCCTTCTTCGTCGCGGGGCAGGGTCGCCACGGCCTGCACCTTTTCCGACAGGCTTTCGGGCAGGGCCGCGCGCAGCGCCTCCTGCGTCAGCGCGGTTTCGGCAAAGGTATAGATCCCGGTGCCACGCCCGGGCAGGGCGTAGGTGGTGACGTGATGGGCGGTGACGGGCAGGGGGGAGAGCGCCTCGGCGATCTTCGGGCCGTTGCGTTCGATGCGGTCCTCGGTGCCCTCGCCATCGGACCAGTCCAGCAGGTCGCGGGTGATCCAGTTGTAAAGCCGCTTGCCCGTGGCCATCCAGATCCGCGTCGGCAGCGCCTTGCGGGCCAGCATGGCGCGTTCGGCGGGGGTCAGCAGGTGCTTGGCATAGGCGCGTTTCTGCTTGAGCAGGTGGCGCAGATCCTCCCGCGCCATGGTGCGGAAGAGCGGGCCGCGGAAACGGTGGACCGAGGCGAGCTGAAAGTCGATCACCGCGGCGCCGCCATCGGGGCGCATCAGCCAGTTCTGCGGCTTGGCGATGTCATTGTGGGTGACGCCGCGGCGGCGCATGTCCCGCAGCAGTCGGCGGGCATCGCGGTAGAAGGCCGGGTCGGTGGGCTTGGCCAGCTGCAGGGGCGTGCCTTCGGACCATTCGCGCAGGATGCCTTCGCGGTCGTAGCGGATCAGCACCGGGCAGCCCTCGATCCCCTGGACGGCCCGCAGCCCGCGCACCTCCTTGCGGGCCAGCAGCCGGGCGAGGGGACGCGACCAGAGCGGCAGCGCGTCGAGCTTGCGCAGGGCCAGGCGGGCATCGGGCGCACCTTCCAGGTGCCCGGAGATCGTCTCCGAGAAGGGATCGCGCTTCAGCACGGTGACGGGGATGAAGGCGGGTCTGGTCAAAGGCTCTGCCCGGTTATGCGGCTTGGGCGCACATAGCAGGGCCGGGGTTCCCGGGGCAAGCGTCGCGCGCCCTTCCGCAGGGGGGCCGGGCGCGTTAGGGGAGGGCAAGCAATAGAGGAGGCCCCCATGGCCAAGATGATCCATTCCATGATCCGGGTGCTGGACGCGGCCCGGTCCATCGCCTTCTACGAGAACGCCTTCGGCCTGAAGATCGCCCAGGAGCTGGATTTCGAGAGCTTCGCCCTGATCTACATGTCCAACGCAGAAACCGGGTTCGAGCTGGAGCTGACGGTGAACAAGGGCCGGACCGAGCCCTACGACCTGGGTGACGGCTATGGCCACCTGGCGGTGACGGTGGAGGACCTCGAGGCGGAGCACGCCCGGATGACCGACCTTGGCCTGGCGCCGCGCAAGATCGTCGAGTTCGCCCCCGACGGGCAGTTCGTGGCGAAGTTCTTCTTCATCGCCGATCCGGATGGCTACGAGATCGAGGTGATCGAGCGGGCCGGGCGGTTCCTGTAAGGAGCCAGTCTGTAGGGGACAGTCTGCAAGGGCGTCTTTCCCGCCGGCCAGGCCCGCGGGAGGCGCTGCCCGCTGGCGTGCCGGACGTTCGGGACAGGTGCTTGGACGCCCTGCCCCGCGCGCCAGGGCTGCCTTCGAAGGCGCCCCGCCCCTCCCATTTTTTGGCCAAAAATATCCTGGGGGGAGTCGCGCATCGCGCGGCGGGGGGCAAAGCCCCCCTCTTCTTCTTGTTGACGCCTCCGGCGTCGGGTGGGCGAAGCCCCCCTTTTCCTCTTATTGACGCCTCCGGCGTCGGGCGGGCAAAGCCCCCCTTTTCCTGTCAGTGACGCCTCCGGCGTCGGGGGCAAAGCCCCCCGCCCCCTTCGGGCCAGGTAGAACGCAAAAGGGGAGGCGCGCGGCCTCCCCTTTCTGGTTCTCATCTGCAGCCGGTCAGGCGGGCAGCGCGTCCCAGCCGGAGACGGCCTTGACCTCCAGGAAGTCCTCCAGCCCCCAGGTGCCGCCTTCGCGGCCGTTGCCGGAGGCCTTCATGCCGCCGAAGGGCGCGCCGGCGCCACGGGCGTGGCCGTTCATTTCCACCATGCCGGAGCGCAGCGACCGGGCGAAGCGGTTGGCGCGTTCGGGGTTCGCCGTCTGGACGTAGTTGGTCAGGCCGTAGGGCGTGTCATTGGCGATGGCCAGCGCCTCTTCTTCGGTGTCGAAGGGCATGATCGTCAGGACCGGGCCGAAGATTTCCTCCCGCGCGATGGTCATGTCGTTGTTGGCATCGGCAAAGACCGTCGGGCGGACGAAGAAGCCGCGGTTGAAACCTTCGGGGCGGCCGGTGCCGCCGGCGACGAGGCGGGCGCCTTCGTCGATGCCCTTCTGGATCAGGCCCTGGATCTTCTCGAACTGGGTGGCGTTCACCACCGGGCCGATGTGGCGGCCTTCTTCGGAGGCCGGGCCCACGGTGACGGCACTGGCCACGGCTGCGGCCTCTTCCACCGCCGCGTCATAGCGGGAGCGTTCGACGAGCATCCGGGAGGGCGCGTTGCAGCTCTGGCCGGAGTTGTTCATCATGTGCAGCACGCCGCGTTTCACGGCCTTTTCGTCCGCGTCGGCGAAGATCAGGTTGGCGCCCTTGCCGCCCAGTTCCAGGTGCACCTTCTTCAGCGTCTTGGCCGCGTTCGCGGAGATCGCGGTGCCGGCGCGGGTGGAGCCGGTGAAGGAGACCATGTCGACTTCCGGGTGGCCCGACAGCGCGGTGCCGACGCCGGGGCCGTCGCCGTTCACCAGGTTGAAGACACCGGCGGGCACGCCGGCCTCGTCCATCATCTCTGCAAAGAGCAGGGCGTTCAGGGGGCTTTCCTCGGAGGGTTTCAGCACCATGGTGCAGCCCGCGATCAGCGCCGCGATGACCTTCAGCGTGACCTGGTTCATCGGCCAGTTCCACGGCGTGATCAGGGCGCAGACGCCGACGGCTTCGTAGACGATGCGGTCATTGGGGGCGTGATCGCCCAGCGGGCGGATGAACTGGAAGTCCTTGGCCGCGCGCAGGAAGTTCCTGGTGTGGGAGTAGCCCGCGCCCCATTGCGAGGCCCGGGACAGGTCGATGGGGGCGCCCATCTCCATCGACATCGCCTGGGACATCTCTTCGCGGCGGCGTTCGTAGATTTCCAGGAACTTCTCGACCAGGCCGATGCGGTAGGCTGGATCGGTCGCCATCCAGGCGGGGAAGGCGGCGCGGGCGGCCTGCACGGCGCGGTCGGCATCGGCCTCGGAGCCGAGCGAGATCACCGCGCAGGGTTCTTCGGTCGAGGGGTTGATGACCTGGTGGTCGCGGGGCTGGAGCGGGGCCACCCACTCGCCATTGATGTAGAAGTCGCGTTTCTCGATCATGGGAACATCCTTCGGTCTTGCGTATTTCCGCAATGCATATTTCCGCATTGCGGGACGCCGTTTCGCGGCATTGAATCCACTGTGGCACTGCGCAGGCGGGCAGGCAAGGCGGCAAGAGTGCAGGGTCTGCGCAGAAGGATGTGCGGCAAGGCGACACCTGCATGGGGACACCTGGCCCCGCCAAGGTTCCGGCAAGGTCCCGATAAGGATCCGCTGGGGGGTGCAATCCGCGTCGCAGGCGCTTAGATATGGTCCCAACGCACAGTATGACAGGAGGTTTACATGTCCCTGCGCATCAATGACATCGTTCCCGACTTCACCGCCGAAACCGACCAGGGGACGATTTCGTTCCACGACTGGATCGGCGACAGCTGGGCGATCCTGTTCAGCCACCCGAAGGATTTCACCCCGGTCTGCACGACCGAGTTCGGCGCCGTGGCGCAGCTGGCCGATGAATGGGCCAAGCGCAACACCAAGGTGATCGGCATTTCCGTCGACGGCGTGGAAGAGCACAAGAAGTGGAAGGGCGACATCGAGAGCTTTGCCGGTACCGAGGCGGGCTTCCCGATCATCGACGGCGCCGATCTGGTGGTGCCCAAGCTGTTCGACATGCTGCCGGCGGATGCCTACATGCCCGACGGCCGCACCCCGGCGCATTCCGCGACCGTGCGGTCGGTCTTCATCATCAGCCCGGACAAGAAGCTGCAGCTGTCGATGACCTACCCGATGTCCGTGGGCCGCAACTTCGCCGAGGTGCTGCGCGCCCTGGACGGCCTGCAAAAGACCTACGGCGCCCCGCTGGCCACCCCGGCCAACTGGGAAACCGGCCAGGACGTCATCGTGGCCCTGTCGCTGGACAATGACCAGGCGAAGGAAAAATACGGTGATCTGGACGTGAAGCTGCCCTACCTGCGCTTCGCCAAGGACCCGGCATAAGCGAGGGACCCGGCGCAAGACCGGGGCCTGACGGCTGATTAGAAAAGGGGCGCCCGATGGGCGCCCCTTTTTGTTTGGCATTCAGTTCCAGGGCCCTGCGTGTTTCAGGATGTAGAGCCCGGGATTGACGCATTTCCGGATCTCTTCCTGAATGCAGCGCTTGAACAGCGGACTTAGACTGGCGAGTGCCGCGGCCGGGTTCGTCGTGACTATCCCGATAACACCTCCCGCGAGCGCGGAACGGATAAGGCATGTTTCGCAAATCTTTAGCAGAAAAGCGGCCGTCTGCCTTGGATAGGAGAAGTAGACGTAGAATTTCAACTTCGAGATCCGCGTTTTCAGTATCGGGATCCGCACCGAGATCTTACTGCAGAAAAGTCGAATGACTATTCTTTGCCAGACGATCTTGAATTCCGGCCAGATCGCAAGGGTCATCAGCTTGAATGTCTTCTTCCGCATGTTGCCGGAAGGCCCACAGTTTTCCGGGACCAGCGTGCGCAAGGCTGCATCAATGGCGCGTTCGGCAACGCTTTGGTTCAGGTCGGCCTCGTTCGCGACCTCGGACATCAGGTTCGGCACGGATGTTGGAGGCTGATCCTGCAACACGGGTGCGGTGGAGATCAGGGTCAACGTGACGTCGCGATCTTCACCCCACTCGTGCAGCGTGAATTCCCCAACCAGATCAATCATGGTGCTGCTGCCGTCGTCGGGGCTCAGCAGGCCGAACATGGCGAACAGACGCTGGCGCTGATGGATGTCTGTTTCCTGAGGGGTGGGAGAGGTCTTTGACAGGTGCGCCGTTCCGAGGAGGAGGAAATCCTCTTCCGTCAGTTTGCCATCCAGGTTTGCCTGCATCCAGGCGATTGGATCCGGGCCGTGGGCCGATGCGTCGTAGGTATTCAGCAGCTGGAGCCCGTGAGACCGCCCTTCCTGTCCGACGCCGGGCTTGAAGTAGAGCCAGTATTGCGTCGAGATTCGGATCGAGTGGGTCAGGGCCACGATCACCCTGTGCACACCGGTCGGCACGCCCCGCTCTGCCAGCTGATAGTATTCCTCCCGCAAGAAGGGGATCTCCTCCTCATGGAATGCGGAGGCTTCTCCGGAGCGGGTGCCGGCGGGGTCTTCTTCGTAGCCCTGAAGCGGGGCCGGTGTAATGGTATATTCCATTTCCTGTTCGGAATTCAGGAAGGAGCGAATGTCGGCGCTCTGAAACGACAGGGGAAAATCGAACTCAATTGGCATTGGATGTCCTTTGGTCAGATTTGCAGGTCGAAATAGTTTATTAAATGTCGGCGATGGTGGCCGGGATGGGGATGGGGAGTCAACGGTTCCCTGTTTTGGATCGGTGTCTGCATCTGCGCAGGACGCCACGCGACGGTGATCACGGTTGTGCCAGATCCCTGTCGGTCCAGCGGGTGGACGGCGGCGCGTTTGATCCATGCCCCCATCCCCCTTTTCATTTCCTGCCGCTCCGTTAAGACGGGGGCATGAATTTTCTGAAGCTTGATACTGGTGTTATTCAAAGTTTTGACGCGGCCCTTGGGGACGATGTCGAGGTCGTGCGTACCGGGCTGGGCAAGCCGCTGGCGCTGTTGGCGAAACACCGGGGTTGGGCGCGGGCGCTGGCGCTGCAGGCGAAGGCGCTGGTGGCGCCGGGGGCGGCGGCTGCGCGGGCCGTGGAAGGCAACCTGGCGCGGAAACGGATCCGGCTGCCGCAGGTCTTTGCAAACCCGGTCATCGGCGGGATCTACGGCTATTCCAAGCAGGTGCAGGCCGCCGTGCTGCGCGCCGCGCTGGATGCGGAGCTGGAAGCGTCCGATCCGAAGGTCACCGTGGTCTACAACGGGTCGGTCTACCCCGAATCCGTGCTGGAAGCGGCCAGCCGCGGGCGGCGGCGGGTCTTCGTGGAGGCGGGGTTCTTCCCCGGCACGCTGCAGTTTGATCCGAAGGGCCTGAACGGGGCCAATTCCGTGCCGCGCGATCCGGCCTTCTACCTCGGGTCCGAGGATTTCGCGGCGGAGGGCCTGCCGGAGGCGGTCAACAACCGCCCGTCGAAGAGCCGCCATGCGGCGGTCACGCTGGAGCCGGGGTATGTCTTCGTGCCGTTCCAGGTGCCGTCGGACATGCAGGTGACGCTGCATTCGCCCTGGGTGCGCGACATGGCGCAGTTCCTGGACGTCGTCTGCGACGCGGCCGAGCGGAACCCGGGCGTGACCTTCGTGATCAAGGAGCATCCCAGCTTCAAACGGTCGGTGATCGGCCATCGCAGCCATCCCCGGGTGATCTTTGCCAATGGCAACGTGACGTCGGAGCTTATCCGGGAGGCGCGCGCGGTGCTGACGCTGAATTCCACCGTGGGGATCGAGGGGCTCTTGCTGGGCAAACCGGTCATTACGTTGGGGGAGGCCTGTTACAACCTGCCGGGGCTGGTACAACATGCGGAGGGGCCCGAAGCGCTGGATGCGGCGCTGGCGGCGGAGGACTGGCAGCCGGAGGAAAGGCTTCGGCGGCAGTTCCTGGGCTACCTGTGGAACCGCTACCTGGTGCGGGGCAGCTACAAGGCGCTGCCGGCGGACCTGGCTGGCGCATTGGAGGAAAAGTCCCGGAGGCCGAGCCGGGACGAGGGGGAGCAGGCCTGGGATGACGGTTGATCGGCTGCAGTTTGCGCTGGCGTCCGACAGGGCGATGATCGAGGCCGCCCTGGTGGTGATCGGTTCGGCCCTGTTGATGTGCAGCAAGCCGCTGCAGCTGCATTTCCTGGGCTTCGGCCTGCTGGCCTCGGATCGCTACAGGATCGCGGGGTTCTGTGCCGCTCATGACTGCGAGTTCATCTACCACGAGGTGACGGAGGCCGATTTCGGCGGGGCGCGGCAGGGAGATGACAACATCCCGCTGGTGGCGCTGGCGCGGCTGCATATCCCCAGATTGCTGAGCGGGCGGGTGCTTTACCTCGATTGCGACATGTTGGTGCAGGGTGATGTGGCGGAGCTGTTCGATCACATGCCCGCGGGCGCAAAGCTGGGCGCGGTGCGCGATTTCTACGTGCTGGACAACATGAAACACGGGGCGGAGACGCCGGACAAGCTGGCCGGGCACCGGGATGTGTTGCGGCGCGACGACGTGCGGGGCTACTTCAATTCGGGCCTGCTGCTGATGGATTGCGACGAGATCCGCAAGGATCCGGTGCTGATGGAGCAGCTGCAGAACGTCGGCGCGACCAATGGCATGCGGTTCATGGACCAGGATTACCTGAACCTGATCTTCGACGGCCGGGTGCACTACCTGCCGCTGGCCTGGAACTGCATCTGGGGACGGACGTCGCGGCGGGTGCGCCGCCTTGCCAAACTGCCCTGGCTGCCGGAGGCGGAGCGCTATCCGTCACAGGCGCAGCTGATCCACTACACCGGGCCCAAGAAGCCGTGGAAACACCAGAGCCTTCTGGCGGCGCTGTTCCGGGGCCGGCTGAGCGCGCTGCTGAAATGGCGGCGCGCGGCGCATCGGATCCTGGGCTGAGGCGGGGCCGCCGGTGACGGCGCGCGCCTGTCAGCTGTCCCAGTCGGCGAGTTCCCTTTTCACCTCGGGGTAGAGCTGCGCGTTGAGCGGGCTTTCGGCGATGGCCCGGCGCATGGCGGCGAATTCCGGGTCGCGGTTCTTCTTCACGATGGGGCTGTCCAGCGTGGTGAAGAGCATCGCCGGGTGGTGGGCGAGGTAGTTGAAGCTGCAGTTGGCCTCTTCCAGAAGCGGCGCCAGTTCCTCGCGGTTCCTGACAAGGCTGGGCAGCTCTGTCTTCAGCCGGGCCTCGATGTCGCGGTGCTTGCGGAAGTAGTCGATCTCGATGTGATAGCGGATCTCCTCCATCAGCTCCTCGTCCGAGAGGGTCATGAGGGCGGAGAGCACGTCCTGGCGGTCATGCAGGCTGCCGATGGTGAAACCGCGATTGCGGAAGTGCCGGCTCAGCCCGACTTCGCGGTAGCGCACGACGAGGCGCTTTTCCGCGATCATGGGCATGGATTTCCAGTAGCGCAGGAATTCCGGATTTCGGATCAGCGCCTGGTCGAAACGGTAGAAGTAGGACTGCAGGTGCATGTCCTCGAGCTTGCCACGCGCAGAGCCGTAGTAGATCCCGTAGATGTTTTCCGGCGCCTGTCGCGCGGTTTCGATCAGGGTGCATCCGGGACGGGCGGGGAACCAGTTGCTGTCGTTCAGCACGAAGAGGCGTTCGGCCTCCGGCATGGTCTGCAGCACGTGCAGCACGCCTTCGCGGTAGCCGCCGAAATCATAGCCGATGTTGGGCCGTTCGATCAGCTTGTGACACCATGGGCGCAGGGCCGCGATCTTGGCCGCATCCAGCGGGTGATTGGCCACCAGGATCACGCAAAGGCCGTTGTCGACCATGTGGCGCAGGGTGATGAAGAGCGAGTCGAGCAGCGCGCCGGGCTGGTAGATCAGCAGGACGGCGGGGTCCGGCGTGGCCGGGCGATCGCCCTGGGTGATCCTGACGGTGCGATGCGCCGTCAGGTCGTGACGCCACCGGTGCCAGGGGCCCAGGGCCGCCCGCAGCTTGCTGCCGAAACTGGAGGGAAAGCGCCTGAGTTCGCGTCTGACTTTCCAAAGGGGCGGCTGCGGGTCGGTCATTTCGGCGGTATCCGTGGGTCTTGCACTCTGATGTCACGTTGCACATGACAACACGGATACGAAAGAGATTGCCGATCCCTATGCGACGAAGGTGGTGGTTCGCGGCAGAGGGGCAACGTTCGATACGCGTACGGTTGCGTATTTATGCGACGTTGCGCCCCGCTTCGTACCTTTCGTAGCCCAGCAGGTCGAAGTCTGCGGCGGCGCCTTCGTTGATGATCTTCAGCGCGCGGGGCGTCAGGTAGCTTTCCTTCGGGGCCTTGCGGGAGCTGTTGCGACTGCCCTTGGCGGGCAGGATCACGGACAGGCCGCATTCGGCGAAAAGCGCGTTCAGATCATCGTGCAGGTCTTCGAAGCGCAGGATCTGATCCACCAGAAGGTTGCCCTTGGCATCGGTCAGGAAATGCGCCTGGTCGAGCTTCCGACCGGCGATGTAATCGGCGAAATCCATGCTTTTCGCGCGTTCGTGGCGGTGATGGGTCGGGGTCTGACGAACGTATTCGTATTCGGAGATGATGCGGGAATAGGGGTCGCGGACCACGGCGAAGGACCGGTAGTTCGCCCAGGCCTCTGCGCCCATCCATGTCTTCAGCTCTGCCGCGGTGGCGTGGCCGGGAATGTAGGCGTGCTTGATGCTCTGACGGATGGGGAGGGAGGCGCGCAGGCTGGAGATGAAGGTCTTCTTGCCGGGGGCCTTCCAGGGGCTGAGCAGCTCTTCGATCGCGCCTCCGGCGGTCTTGGGAATGTGCACATAGACGAGGTTGAGTTCGGGGTAGATCGGCATTGCGTCTTTGATCTTCTGCTGAGCGGCGCCACCCATGGGTGGCCCGGGAACAAGGGTGGTTAACAATGTTCACTGGTTTCAGCAGCCAGATACAGAAAACCCCCCGGTATTGCTACCGGAGGGTATGTAAATTTTACAGGAGGTAAAACAGATTACTCTGCGTCTTCCTCTTTCTTGGCTTCTTCGCCGGTTTCCTGATCGACCATCTTCATCGACAGGCGGACCTTGCCGCGGTCATCGAAGCCCACGAGCTTGACGAAGACTTCCTGGCCTTCCTTCAGCACGTCGGAGGGGTGGTTCAGGCGACGGTTCTCGATCTGGGAGACGTGCACCAGGCCGTCCCGCTTGCCGAAGAAGTTCACGAAGGCGCCGAAATCGACGAGCTTCACGACCTTGCCCTTGTAGATCTTGCCTTCTTCCGGCTCTGCCACGATCGAGTAGATCATGTCGTGGGCCTTCTGGATGGCTTCCCCGTCGGAGGAGGCGATCTTGATGATGCCGTCGTCGTTGATGTCGACCTTGGCGCCGGAGGTTTCCACGATCTCGCGGATGACCTTGCCGCCCGAGCCGATCACTTCGCGGATCTTGTCGGTCGGGATCTGCATCGTTTCGATGCGGGGCGCGTGGGCGGAGAATTCGGCAGCGCCGTCGAGCGCCTTGTTCATCTCACCCAGGATGTGCATCCGGCCTTCCTTGGCCTGGGCCAGGGCGGTCTTCATGATCTCGGGCGTGATGCCCTGGACCTTGATGTCCATCTGCAGGGAGGTGATGCCTTCGGCGGTACCGGCCACCTTGAAGTCCATGTCGCCGAGGTGGTCTTCGTCGCCGAGGATGTCGGTCAGGACCGCGTAGGAGCCGTCATCTTCGAGCACCAGGCCCATGGCGACACCGGCAACGGCGGCCTTCAGCGGAACGCCCGCGTCCATCATGGACAGGGAGCCGCCGCAGACGGATGCCATCGAGGAGGAACCGTTGGATTCGGTGATCTCGGACACGATGCGGATCGTGTAGGGGAAATCGGTGGCGGCGGGCAGGACGGCCTGGAGGGCGCGCCATGCGAGCTTGCCGTGGCCGATTTCACGACGACCCGGGGAGCCGACACGACCCACTTCACCGACCGAGTAGGGCGGGAAGTTGTAGTGCAGCATGAAGTTGGATTTGAAGTTGCCGTGCAGGGCGTCGATGAACTGTTCGTCATCGCCGGTGCCCAGCGTGGTCACGACCAGACCCTGGGTTTCACCGCGGGTGAACAGGGCGGAACCGTGGGTCCGGGGCAGCAGGCCGGTTTCGGCAACGATCGGGCGCACCTCGTTGGTGGCACGGCCGTCGATCCGCTTGCCGTTCTTCACGACATCGCCGCGCAGAACGCTGGATTCCAGCTTCTTGATGGCGGAGCCGAGGTTGGCGTCGGCCAGCTGCTCTTCGGTCAGGGTCGCCTTGATGGCGTCCACGGCGGCGGAGACGGCGGCCTGGCGTTCCAGCTTGTCGGTGATGGCGAAGGCTGCGCGCATCTGCTCTTCACCGGCGGCTTTCACCACGGCGTAGAGGTCGGAGTAATCCGGCGACTGGAAGTCGAAGGGCTCTTTCGCGGCTTCTTCGGCCAGCGAGATGATGAGGTCCAGAACCGGCTGGATCTGGTCATGGGCGAAGGTGACGGCGCCCAGCATTTCCTCTTCGGTCAGCTCGTAGGCTTCCGATTCCACCATCATGACGGCGCCCTTGGTGCCGGCGACAACCAGGTCGAGACGCTGCTCGGGGTTGTTGCGCAGGCCCTGCATGTCGTCGACGGAGGGGTTCAGCACGTATTCGCCATCGACGAAGCCGACGCGGCAGCCGGCGATCGGGCCCATGAAGGGCGCGCCGGAGATGGTCAGCGCGGCGGAGGCGGCGATCATGGCGACGACATCGGGGTCGTTTTCCAGGTCGTGCGACAGCACGGTGCACATGACCAGGACTTCGTTCTTGAAGCCGGGAGCGAAGAGCGGGCGGATCGGACGGTCGATCAGGCGCGCGGTCAGGGTTTCCTTCTCGGTGGGACGTGCCTCACGCTTGAAGAAACCACCGGGGACCTTGCCGGCCGCGTAGTATTTTTCCTGGTAGTGGACGGTCAGGGGGAAGAAGTCCTGGCCTTCCTTCTGGGTCTTGGCGAAAGTGACGTTTGCCATGACCGAGGTTTCGCCCAGGGTGGCGATGACGGTGCCGTCAGCCTGGCGGGCGATCTTCCCGGTTTCGAGGGTGAGGGTCTCGTCCCCCCACTGCATTTCTTTTTTCGTTACGTTGAACATCAGCGTATCCTGTCTGGAGGCGTGCCCGGGCCCTCCCGGGTCCTCCGTTTGAATGGTGGCCCCATTGCCACCGACCCCTAATCCTCATGTCACAGCGCCGGGGTCCGGGCGCTACGTCTCAGATTATGCACGCCCATACTGGAAATCGGGTCACTTGGAAAGTGAAACGGTGGGTCCGCGTGGCGCGGCTTGCGCGGGCCGGCAGGACGGGATATCGCCGCCGGGTTCCGTGATACATAGCGTGTTCCATACTGGCGGAACCCGTGCCGCAGCAGGAGGTCCGATGACGCAGGATGCGTCCGATCCGGGCGAAGAGCGCCCCGAAACCCGCGCCGAACCGGCGCTGCCCCCGTCGCCCTACGAGGCGCCGGGCTTCTACGAGCGGGCCATCGCCGAGGGCAAGCACCGCGATATCGTCGGCGGCCGCTGGGAGGAGACGGGCACGGCGCAGATGGCGCTGCTGCGGGATGCGGGCCTGCGGCCGGAGCATCATTTCCTGGATATCGGCGCCGGGTCGCTGCGCCTGGGCTGCAAGCTGGCGGCCTATCTGGAGCCGGGGCACTACTGGGGTACCGATGCCTCCCGCGAGATCATGCTGGCGGGGCTGGGGCGGGAGATGATGGCGGTGCCGCAGGTGCGCCGCCCGGATCCGACGCAGCTGATCCACGATACGCGGTTCGATCTGCCGGGGGTGCCGGAGACGATCACCCATGCGCTGTGCTTTGCGGTCTTTCCGCATCTTGCGCCGGGCTACCTTGACCTGGCGCTGAAGAACCTGGCGGAGAAGCTGCCGCGGCTGGAACTGTTCCTGTTCACCGTCTTCCTGGCGCCGGAGCCTCTGTTCGCGGCGCCGTTCCGGCAGAAGGACGGCGTGGTGACCCATCCGGCGCGCCCGCCCTACCACCGCCGCAAGGCCGATGTGCTGGCCGCCTGTGCCGCCCACGGCTGGCAGGCGGAGGCGGAAGAGGACCGCTGGCTGCCCCGGGGGCAGATCCTGTTCCACGCCAGACGCGGTTGAGGTTTTCGCGGGGCCCGGGGGTCAGCTGCCGGTGGCCGTGGGGCAATCGTGCAGGGACAGGCGGGTGCCGGGCAGAAGATCGGCCCGGAACGCCGCGAGGGCCGCGCGCATCTCTGGCTGCAGGGCGGGGTCGGCCAGATAGAAGGACACCCGGTCCTGCCCGATGAAGGTGCTGCCCGCGTGCAGGTCGGCGATGTGGCACCAGCCCTGCGGGATGCTGCCCGGGAACCAGAGGTCATAGATCATCGCCCAGCCGACATCGTGCCGGTCGAGGAGTGCATCCATCTTTTCCGGGGTGCGGCCCGTGGCGGCCATATGTCGGGCGTCTTCGGAGCCCAGCCCCCAGAGATCCAGCACGTAGGCGTCGTTGCGGAAGGACACCCAGCCCAGATCGTTCACCGCGACGGGGTGGGGGAAGTAGGCCGTTGCGAAGCGGTGCATCTGCCATTGCTGATCGCGGATGTTCTGCGCGGCCTGCGGGGTCATCCGCATGGAATCGAGGTAGCTGCCGCCAAGCCCGGTGCACAGGATGAGCAGGCCATAGCCGGCGGTCCGCCCGCCGGCCAGCAGCAGGGGCCGGAAGAGCCAGAGCAGCGCAGCCAGCAGGCTGCCGGCGATATAGATTTCATAGCGGTCGAACCAGCCGAACTGCCCCGCCGCCAGGTGACCGGCCCCGGCCAGCAGGACGACGCCGGCGACCATGGCACGGCCACGCTGCCCGGGCCCGGCCTGTCCCAGGCTGAAGGTCGCAAGGGCGAGCCCCAGCAGCAGAGCGACGCCCGGGGGCGTTTCAAGGGCGGACAGGAAGGACTGCAGGACGCTGGTCACCAGCGAGGCGCCGCCGCTGTCCACCACGGAGGCCGAGGCGCTGGATTTGACCATGACGGAGGAGGGCAGGGGCGGCAGGCCGAGGCTGTGCATGCGGGCGACATGGGCGGCAAAGCCCGCGACGATCACCGCCAGGCACAGCCCGGCCGCGCCGAACCGGCGGCGCCAGGCCAGCGCACCGACGGCGGCCAGCGACAGCGCCAGCCCTTCGAACCGCAGCAGCGGGGCCAGGACGATCCCCAGGAGCAGCCATGGCGCGACGCGGTCGGTTTCCGCCAGCCGGATCAGCCCCGCGACGATCAGCAGGCTGGCCCAGAGGTGGGCGGAATGCTCCATGCCGGTGAAGACCAGGCCGTAGCCGTTCACCGCCAGGATCAGCAGCGGCAGCACGAGGTAGAGCGCGGGTTCGATCGTCGGCCGTGTCCGGGCCAGCAGCCCGGCCAGGATCCAGACCGCGCCCAGCATCGGCAGCACGTTCAGGACCAGCGGCCCCCAGGTGCCCATGCCAAGGGCAAGGCAGAGGGCCAGCAGGCGCGGATAGAGGATCGAGGAGGAGGGCGAGGCGGCCTCGCCCAGGTTGATCCCGTAGTGCCCGTGCAGCAGGTTTTCCGCCAGCGACAGGTGGATGTAGGGATCATCCAGGGAATAGAAAAGCTCTCCGCCCGTATGGGCGAAGAGCTCTATGCCCACCAGCGACATGCCGGTGAGAGCCAGGAGGACGGCGAGCGCCTGAAAGCGTCTGACGTCGGCCCGGCCCATGCTGCGCGCGATTAGCGGCGCAGGCCGAGGCGCTTGATCAGGTCCTGGTAACGGGCCTCATCCTTGCCTTTGAGGTAGTCCAGCAGCTTACGACGCTGGGCAACCATCATCAGCAGGCCGCGACGGCCGTGGTTGTCTTTCTTGTGGGTCTTGAAGTGCTCGGTCAGCGTCGCGATGCGGGAGCTGAGGATGGCAACCTGGACTTCGGGCGAACCGGTGTCGCCTTCCTTGGTGCCGTATTCCTTGATGAGGCGAGCTTTTTCTTCAACGGTGATCGACATCGGGGTCTCCTGTCGGTTGAGGGTTGGGGCGCAAGCCGGGATGTCGTCCAGCAGGGTCCATGGAGCATCCGCCGGGGCGGACCCCGGAAGATTGCGCGCTGATAGGGGATTCGGCGTGAGAAATAAAGCGTTTTCTGGCGCCATCCCCCGGGCGACAGGGGGTGCCTGGCGTGGGGGCTGGCAGGGGGATGTGCGGGATTGCCCTGACCCGGCCGCGACCCCGGCCCGTGATCCGGCGGGGGTGCCGTCAGGCGGCGAAGGTCAGCGCCTCTGATTCCGGCAGCAGGGCGATGTCGTCTTCGGTGATGGCATCGCTGCCCGCAAGGGTGGCGATGCAGGTGCCGTCGGCCAGCACCCGGGTGCTGTCGCCATCGCTTTCGATGGTGATTTCCGGTTCCGGCCCCTCGTCCGCATAGGAGACGATCAGCATGTCCTGTCCGGCCTCGAAATCGACCAGCCGGGCGGCGTCTTCGTCGGTGGTGATCCAGTCGCCCAGGATGATCTCGTCCGCGCCATCGCCGGACCAGATGGTATCCCCCGCCCCGGCCAGGATCGTATCCTCGCCGGATCCGCCATGGAGGTGATCCCCCTCGTCGAGGTCGAGGGTGTCGTTTTCAAGGCTGGCCACGAGGCCGGAAATCCAGTCATCGCCCGAGGCCCCGAAAAGCGTATCTGCCCCGGTGCCCCCGGTCAGGCTGTCGGCGCCCGCGCCGCCAAGGGCCACATCGTCGCCCGAGCCGCCAAAGAGCGCATCGGCCCCGGTCCCGCCGCCCAGCAGGTCCGCCCCGGTGCCGCCCGTCAGGGTGTCATCGCCGCCCTTTCCCAGCAGCGCATCATCGCCCGAGCCGCCCGACAGCAGGTCGCCGCCCCCGCCGCCGCTGAGGGTGTCCGCGCCGTCCTGGCCCAGCATCACGTCGTCGCCCCGCCCGCCAAGAAGCTGATCGTCGCCCGCGCCGCCCGCGAGGGTGTCGTCGCCCGAGCCGCCCGCCAGCTGATCGGATCCGCCCCCACCTTCGAGGAGATCCCGGGCCGAGGTGCCGCCGGTTGCCTCCGGCGTGATGCCCTCTGCCTTTAGCTCTGCCGCGATGCGAGACAGGGCCTCTGCCACCGTCTCCTGGCTCAGGTCATCAAGGGTCAGGTCATCGTCGCCGGACAGAAAGTCGTCGCCCGAGAGGAAGAGGTTTTCGGTGTCCTCCCCCGTATCATCAACCGTATCGCCATCCGCAATGTCTTCGCCGGTGAAGTCGTCATCGCCCGAAAGATCCGCGAGCAGGTCCTCGCCCGAGGTCTCCTCCTCGTCGGATCCGTCCTGACCGTCTTCGGCCTCGTCCCCCAGGATCGTGTCGAGCAGGTTGCCGGAGGTCATGCCGGTGTCGAAGGATTCGTCTTCGTCTTCCGGCTCGGTGTCGTCCACCGGGTCGGGGGTATCGTCGAAGGCAAGCATGGCCGTTGCACCGACCATGAGCATGCCGAGGATGCCCGCTAACAGGAACATGACCACTCTCTTCCGGGGATCCCGGATTGTCCCGGCAGGCGGTTGCAGGCCTCTGGCCCGACCGCGCTGCGCGCCTCACACCGGGCGACAGGATACCGCAGCCGAGGGGGGGCGGGTCAATCGCCGTTTGGGGGAGTGGTAAAGGGGCGTTTAACGTCAGAGTTGTGTGGTGGGGGGCTCAGCCGGGTGTCCAGGATGTCGGCCGGGTCGCATAGGCAATGTAGAGCGGATGTCGGGGATGGCCGTCACGGGTCAGGCCGAGGTGGCCCAGCGGGCGGCCGGAGGCGGACAGAAGCCCGGCCACGGCCGCACCCCGGTCCTGGTAGGCGCCATGCACGCCCCAGCCGCACAGGATCAGGCCGGTTTCGCCGACCCAGTCGGCGGCGGCGGCCAGTTGCCGGTCATTTTCCGGCCCGACGGGCGCGCTGGCCTTCTTCAGCAAGGCCGGAGAGGTTTCCCGCCAGGCGAAGAGGTTGCAGGCGCGAAACCCGCCATAGCCAAGCGCCCGGGCGCGGCGTTCGCAGCGTTCGATCGTGGGGTCGTTCTGCTGTTCCGTCGCGGTGGAGGGGTTAAGCATGACGTAGAGCAGCCGCGGCGCGCCTGCGTCCCAGACCCGGGTCAGCGCATAGCGGTAGCGCTGGCAGGGGGAGTAGAGGGCCTCCGAAAGCGTGTCTCGCACTTGGACCTGCTTGCGTATGGCGCATTTGGTTTCCGACCCGTGATTTTGCACAATATTTAGATTTTTTCGCGAACTTGAGATACGATGGGGTACGTTTTCGAATCTAATTTAGGAGTGCAATAAATGCCACCAAGGAAATCGTCTGGCACGGGCGCCAAACAGTCGTCCAACAAAACCTCGACGCTTGCGTCTAAAGTCCTGTCCGGCAGCAAGAAACCTACGGCGAAGGAAATTAAATCCCTTGCCGCTTCAGTGCTTTCGCAGGACGAGACCAAAGGGAAGCGTTGACTGCTCGCTATAGGTTGAAGACCCGCGAGGGGTGCAGCTCTCCGCCGCGGAACTGGCCGACGGCAACGGGGACGCCCTGGAAGCTGGCCCAGCATTCCTCGCCGTAGTCGAGGCCATTGGCGATCACCATGCCGGGGTTGCCGTGACGCAGGCGTGCCGCGCCCTCGGCGGTGGCGGTGACCTGCGGCAGGTCGGCCAGGCCGGTTTCCAGCGGCAGCAGGTACTGGTCGAGCTCGGGCGTGCGGGCCAGTTGCTCGATCGTGTCGAAGGAGAGGCCCTTCGCCGCCTCGAAGGGGCCGGACCAGGTGCGGCGCAGGTGGTGGACATGGCCGAGGCAGCCGAGCGCCTGGCCCAGGTCGCGGGCGATGGAGCGGACGTAGCCGCCCTTGCCGCAGACCATCTCCAGCCGGGCGTGATCGGCATCGGGGCGGTCCAGCAGCAGCAGGCTTTCGACGTAGAGGGGACGCGCTGCGATCTCCATCTCCTCGCCGTCGCGGGCGCGCTTGTAGGCGCGTTCGCCGTCGATCTTCACCGCTGAGAACTGCGGCGGCACCTGGGAGATGTCGCCGACGAAGCGGTGGAGCGCTTCCTTGATCTCCTCATCCGAGGGGCGCAGGTCGGAGGTCGCGATGACCTCGCCCTCGGCATCGTCGGTGTTGGTGGCGGCGCCCAGGGTGACGGTGAAGTCGTAGCATTTCAGCGCATCGGTGACGAAGGGGACGGTCTTCGTCGCCTCGCCAAGGGCCACGGCCAGGGTGCCGGTGGCCTCCGGATCGAGGGTGCCCGCGTGGCCCGCCTTGTTGGCGTTGAAGGCCCAGCGGACCTTGTTGACCACCGCGTTGGAGGTGAGGCCCGCGGGCTTGTCCACCACCAGCCAGCCGGAAATGTCGCGGCCCTTGCGTCTGCGTGCCATGTCGCCCCTCGTCCTCGTCGGAATGCCTGTTTTCGAAGGCCGGTGAGCTAGCCGACCGGGGGCGATCCGTCAAGCGGGGGAAGGGGGCGCCGCCCCCGCCCGCCTGCGGCGGACTCCCCCGGAGTATTTCCGGCGGGTTGAAAGAGGCGGGACATCGCCTGGTGGGGTGACCGACGTTTGCCAGAGGAGCGTGCCACGCGCGGCGCCTGAGGGAGGTCGCCTCCGATGTGCCGTCCCGCTGCCTTCAACCCGCGTCAAATACTCCCGCCGGAGGCCATTGCCCGTCAGGGCAATAGGGGGGGCGACCGATGGAGATGTCAGGCGGGCTTGCGCAGCGCGGCCATGTAGAAGCCGTCCATGCCGCCGAGATCGGGCCAGAGGTCGGGGGTGGTGCGGATGCCGCCTTCCTCGGTGATCCAGGCGGGGTCGATGCCGGGCAGGTCGGGGCGCTGCACCGTCAGGCCGGGGTGGCGGGCGAGGGCTTCCTCCACCTGGCATTCGCCCTCGTCGGGGATCAGCGAGCAGGTGCAGAAGATCAGCGTGCCGCCGGGCGCCAGCAGGGTGAGGGCGCGGTCGAGCAGGTATTCCTGCAGTTCGATCAGCCCGCCGACCTCGTCCCCGGTCTTGGCCTGGGGCAGGTCGGGGTGGCGGCGGATGGTGCCGGTGGCCGAACAGGGCGCGTCGAGGAGGATGGCGTCGAAGCCTGCTTCGGGCAGCGGATGGGTGAGCGCGTCGCCCGCGACGATCTTGGCGGTCAGGCGGGTGCGGTCTAGGTTCTCCTTCACCCGCACCAGCCGGGTTTCGGAGATGTCGAGCGCCGTCACCCGGGCGCCGGCGGCGGCCAGTTGCAGGGTCTTGCCGCCCGGGGCCGCGCAGAGGTCGAGCACGCGCTTCTCTGCCAGGTCGCCCAGGGTGGCCGAGAGCAGTTTCGCGGGCAGGGCGGCGGCGGCGTCCTGCACCCACCAGTCGCCGGTATCGTAGCCCGGCAGGGCGGAGACCTGGCCCGCGTCGGGCAGCCGGATCGAGCCGGTGGGCAGGAGCGTGCCGCCCAGCGTGGTGGCGAGCGTTTCGGCCGTGGCCGGGTCTTTCGGGGTCAGGTCGAGGGGCGCGCCCGCGGCATGGGCGGTTTCGAAGGCCAGCAGGGCCTCGCGGCCGTAGGCCATGACCAGCGGGTCGCGCAGCCAGTCGGGCAGGCGGGGCGCGCGCAGCTTGGGCCATTCGTCGGGGGCTTCGGCTGCGACCTTGCGCAGCACGGCATTTGCGAGCCCCTTCATGTGGCCGCGGCCCGGCAGGCGGGCGACCTCGGTCACCCAGTCGTTGACCACGCCGTGGGCCGCCCCGCCTGCGGCCAGTTCCCAGGTGCCGAGGCGCAGCGCGTTGCGCACGGGAAGGGGCGGGGACTTCTGCAGGTGCTTGTCCAGCAGCCGGTCGCAGCGTTCGAGCTGGCGCAGGGTTTCCGTTGCTAGCCGTTGCGCCCGGGCGCGTTCGGGCGGTGCCATGCGGGTCAGCCAGGGCTGGTCACGCAGTTCCGACAGCAGGCGCGGCTCTTCTCCCAGCACGGCGTTGAGCAGGCGCAGGGCGCCTGCGCGGGCCGGGATCGGGCGTCCGCCGCCCTGTCCCTTCGACCCGCCCTGGCCTCTCGACCCACCGGGGTGTCCCTTTGCCTGACCTTTCATCGGGCCTTTTGCGGGGCCCTTGCCGGACCTCTTGCCTGAGTCTTTGCGGGGGCGGTCGGGAGCAGCGGGGCGGGAAGGCGATTTGGACATGGCGGAGGCTCGTGGAAACGGGATGTGCGCCAGGGCAGGGGGTGCGGTTCTTGCGGCGCGATGGGGGCGGCGTATATCATGGCCAGAGCCGAAAGGAACCATGCGATGAGCGAAGAGCCAGTTGATGAGGCCCCCGAAGAGAGCGCAGAGGCGCCCGTGGTCCGCCTGACCGCGGAAGAGGAGGCGGCGCGGCGCGCCGCCCTGCCCGAGGTTGCCCGCCGTGCGCTGGAGGAAGCCGATGCCCGGCGTGCCGCCGCGGAAGCACAGGCGCAGGGGCGGCCGCGCGAATACGGCGGACGTGACGGGCTGGACCCGGCGCGGTTCGGGGACTGGGAAAAGAAGGGCCTGGCGATCGACTTCTGATCGGGGATTTCCGATCGGGCGCTTCAGCGCCGGATCCAGTAGTCGTTGGCGGTGCCTTCGCCCTTCCGGGCGGTCAGGCGCAGGGTCTGCGACAGGATTTCCACCCTGGCGCAATCCGGCGCGACCTGGCGTTCGCCCAGCGTCATGGTCCGGCAGAAGCAGCCGTCGGACCAGTGCCATTTGCCCCGCACCCGCCCGCCGATGGCGCGACCGGTAAGGCGACCGTCGGGACGGACGCGGAAGGAAATGCCTAGCGCGGAAAGCTGGGCGCCCTGCACGATGTCCATGAAGTCGCTGCGGGTGGTGACAAGGCGGAATTGTTCGGCCCTGAGGGGGCTGCCCAGCAGCGCGATGCAGAGGGCAGCGCACAGGCCATGTTGAAGCGGGGAAAGCGTCGACAGGCTCATGCCCCCGGTTAAACCATCGCTTCCGGCGCGGATCAATGCCCCAGCGTCATCCGGGGCCGATCACAGTTGCGCCAGAAGGCTGTCGCCCTGTTGCGCATGGCCGGTCCGGATCGCGATGCCGTGAAACTGCAGGGGCATCGCTGCCCGAGGCGTCAGTCCTTCAGGCCCAGCACGTCCAGCATGTCGTATTCGCCGGGGCCCTGTGCCTGACCCCAGACGGCGGCCTTCAGCGCGCCGCGGGCAAAGACCGAGCGATCCTCGGCGACGTGGCGCAGGATCAGCCGTTCGGCCTGGGAGGCAAAGAGCACGTCATGTTCGCCGATGATCGCACCGGCGCGCACGGCGGAGAAGCCGATATGCCCGCGTTCGCGCGCCCCGGTGATGCCGTCGCGGCCCCGGTCGGAGACCTCTGCCAGATCAACCCCACGGCCTTCGGCGGCGGCCTCGCCCAGCATCAGCGCAGTGCCGGAGGGCGCGTCGACCTTGCGGTTGTGGTGGTATTCGATGACCTCGATGTCGAAGTCCTCGTCCAGGGCGGCGGCGACGCGTTTCGTCAGCTGGACCAGCAGGTTGACGCCCAGGGACATGTTGCCGGCACGGACCACGGTGGCATGGCGGGCGGCGGCGGAGATCCGGGCAAGGTCGTCGTCCGACAGGCCGGTCGTGCCGATGACATGGGTGGCGCGGGCCTGGGCTGCGAGGGCGGCAAACTCCACCGTCGCCTCGGGCGTGGTGAAGTCGATCACGGCCTGGGCGGTGGCGAAGGCCTCCAGCGGGTCATCGGTTACGGTGACGCCCAGGGGCGCTCCGCCCATGCAGGTGCCGATGTCCTGGCCGACCCAGTCGTGGCCCTGGCGCACCACCGCGCCGGAGAGCCGGGCCTCGTCGCTTTCGGCGACGGTGCGGACCAGCATTTGCCCCATGCGCCCGGAGGCGCCGGTGATCACGATACCGGGTTTGTCAGTCATGGAGGCTCCTTGCCGCTGGCCTGGCCGCTGGGGCGTTCGGCGTGTCGTCTGGCGCCTTCCATAGCCCGCCGCTGCGCGCTTGGCAAAGTCCCGGGGGCGTGGCAGGCTCTGACCGGGCGGGTCCTGATCGGAATGAGCGCCGGGATGAGGCGCGCGAGGGGGACGAACGGGGCCTTTTCCTGCCGGTCCGGCCCCGGCAGAGGCGTTGCGGGCTTGTGGAGCGTGCGACCATCCCCTAGACGCGGCCCCGCACCCGAGAGACGAGAGCGGCCGGCGGCGACCCGGCATCCGATGAAGCGGCGATGAGGCGGCAAAGAAGATGAGCAAGAACAAGTTCCATGACGGCCCCGGCCCGTCGCAGCGCCAGCTGCGCGTGGGCGAGACGATCCGGCGCGGGCTGTCGGAAGTCCTGGCGCGCGGCGACGTGCACGATCCGGAGCTGAACCGCCTGTCGATCACCGTGGGCGAAGTGCGCTGTTCCCCCGATCTGAAGATCGCGACGGCCTACGTGATGCCGCTGGGCGGCGGGCATGTGGACGACGCGATCAAGCTGCTGGCCGAACACCGGGGCGAACTGCGCCGTCAGATCGGCAAGAAGCTGAACCTGAAGTTCACGCCTGACCTGCGGTTCCGTCCCGACGATACCTTCGACCGGCTGGACGAGACCCGGCGGCTGTTCTCGGACGAGACGGTGCAGCGGGACGTGGCGGATGACGGCGACCGGGACGAGGAAGAGTGATCCCGCGCCTGCTCCTTGCGGCATTGGCCGCCGTGCTGGCCTGGCCGCTTCTGGCGGGGCAGGCGGGCGCGGTGACCTGCCGCAACCAGGAGTGGGAAGGCAACCGCTATTCCGTCTGCGAGGTCGATCCCGCGGCCGAGGACCTGCGCCTGTTCCTTTATGATCCGGGCGGGGCGCCCTATGGCGATTTCACGGCTCTGGAGGCCCGGCTGGCCAGCCGGGGGCAGCACCTGGCCTTTGCCATGAATGCCGGGATGTACCACGACAACCGCGCCCCCGTCGGGCATTACGTCGAGGACGGCAAGGAGATCATGCGGGTGATCCCCAACGCGGGGCCGGGCAATTTTGGCCTGCTGCCCAACGGGGTCTTCTGCATCGGCGGCGGCAAGGCAGAGGTGGTCGAGACGCTGAAGTACCAGGACGAGCGGGAGGCGCTGAATTGTCGCTATGCCACCCAGTCGGGGCCGATGCTGGTGATCGACGGAGAGCTGCATCCGCGGTTCCTGGCCGACAGCACGTCGCGCAACATCCGCAACGGGGTGGGCACGACCGCCGAGGGTGACCGCGCGGTCTTCGTCATCTCGCGCAGCGCCGTGACCTTTCACGAGTTCGGGCGATTCTTCCGCGACGTGCTGAAGCTGCCGCAGGCGCTCTACTTCGATGGCAATGTTTCGCGGCTTTACGCGCCGGAACTGGGCCGGGCGGACTGGGGGCGGCCCATGGGCCCGATCGTCGGCGTGGTCGAAGGCGGCACGGCGGAAAACCACGCCTCCGCGCTGAACTGATCCTGCAGGGGCGGTCCCGGGGCAGCCGGGGCGGTGGTCGGTGGTTGAAGCGCGCACAGACTGATGGCGGGCTGATCGGGGATCGGGCAATGCATGCCGCTGGCATTCTTTCCGGCATGACAGGGCTTGCCCGGAGGGGTAGGATGCTGCCAAACGCCAGTGAGAGCGTTTCCCGAGAAGAGCTTACGAGCGCAGAGGCAGGCATATGGCGAGATCCGAGCCCCGGGCAGAAGTCGGCGGCACAGGCGGCGCGCGGTTGATGAACCGCCTGCATGCCTGGGCGGCGGCCCGCGCCCGGCCCGCGACGGCCTTCACCAGCCAGCCCGAACCCCGCACCGTCGGATCCTTTGCCCGTGGTCGCCAGCTGATGGCGGGGAACTTCCTGTTCGCGGGGCAGCTGGTCGAGGCGCCGCAGCGGTCGATCTGGGAGGTCGAGACCCCCGATCCCGCCTTCCTGGACGAATTGCACGGCTTTTCCTGGCTGGATGACCTGGCCGCCGTGGGCGATCAGCCGACGCGGCTGAAGGCCCAGGCCTGGACCTGGGACTGGATCGAGCGCTACGGGCGCGGGCGCGGCCCGGGCTGGCAGCCGGACCTGGCCGGGCGGCGGCTGATCCGCTGGATCAACCATGCGCTGTTCCTGCTGCGTGCGCAGGAGCCGGAGAAGCAGGAGGCCTATTTCCTCAGCCTCGGGCGGCAGACGATCTATCTTTCGCGGCGCTGGAAGGCCGCGCGGCCCGGCCTGCCGCGCTTCGAGGCGCTGGTGGGGCTGATCTATGCCGGGCTGGCGCTGCAGGGGATGGAAGGCCACGTGGATCCGGCGCGCAAGGCGCTGGAACGCGAGGTGCTGGCGCAGATCGACGCCCAGGGCGGGCTGACGACGCGCAATCCCGAGGAACTGCTGGAGGTTTTCACCCTGCTGACCTGGGCCGCGCTGGCGCTGGAAGAGGCCGGAAAGGCCCCGGGCACGGAACATCGCGCGGCGATCGAGCGGATCGCCCCCACCCTGCGGACCCTGCGCCACGCGGATGGGGCGCTGGCGCGTTTCCACGGCGGCGGGCGCGGGCAGGAAGGGCGGCTGGATCATGCTCTGGCAGCCAGCGGCATCAGCACGGCGCAGCCGGACGGGCTGGCCATGGGATTTGCCCGGCTGAGTTCCGGGCGCACCTCGGTCATCGTCGATGCCAGCCCGCCGCCCCGGGGGCGTGCCAGCCTGTCGGCCCATGCCTCCACCCTGGCGTTCGAGCTGACTTCGGGGCGCCGGCCGGTGGTGGTGAACTGCGGATCCGGGCGCAGCTTCGGCCCGGAGTGGCGCCGGGCGGGGCGGGCGACGCCCAGCCATTCCACGCTCTGCCTCGACGGGATGTCATCGGGCCGGCTGTCGCACAGGCGCGGCCGGGGCGAGGAGCTGGAGGATGCGCCGAAGACGGTGCCGATCCGGATGACCCATGCCCCAGACGGGATCCAGTTCCAGGGCGGGCACGACGGCTGGGTGAAGACCCATGGCCTGACCCATGCCCGCACGCTGGAACTGACCTTCGACGGGCGGGCCATCGCGGGGGAGGACATGCTGCTGTGCCTGGATGACCGCGACAAGAAGCGGTTCGACAAGGTGATGGACCAGCGCAAGCTGGAAGGCGTGCCCTACCAGATCCGCTTCCACCTGCATCCGGAGATCGAGGCGCAGCTGGACATGGGCGGCACCGCCGTCAGCCTGGCGCTGAAAAGCGGCGAGGTCTGGGTGTTCCGCCACGACGGGCCCCAGCAGATGGCGCTGGAACCCTCGGTCTTCCTCGAACGCAACCGGCTGAAGCCGCGCGCGACCCTGCAGATCGTCCTTTCCGGCCATGCGGTGAATTATGCAACGCGCATACGCTGGTCTTTTGCCAAGGCACAGGATACTCCCGTCTCCGTCCGGGACCTGTACCGCGAGGACGAGGACCCGGCGCTCCTGACAGACATGACCTGATCCAGTTGACCCACGAGGGAAACACGTAACGATGACCGATAGCCTTGCCCTGCACCCCGTTCGCCGCGCCCTGATCTCCGTTTCCGACAAGACCGGTCTTGTCGACCTGGCCAAGGCACTGGCCGCGCGCGGGATCGAACTGCTGTCCACCGGGGGCAGCGCAAAGGCGTTGCGTGACGCAGGGTTGGAGGTTCGCGACGTGGCCGATGTGACCGGCTTCCCCGAGATGATGGACGGCCGGGTGAAGACGCTGCACCCCAAGGTGCACGGCGGCCTGCTGGCGCTGCGCGACGATGAGGCCCACGTGGCCGCGATGAACGAGCACGGCATCGGCCCGATCGACCTGCTGGTCGTCAACCTCTACCCGTTCGAGGAAACCGTGGCGAAGGGCGCCGATTACGACACCTGCATCGAGAACATCGATATCGGTGGTCCGGCGATGATCCGGGCGGCCGCGAAGAACCACAAGTTCGTGAACACCGTCGTCGATGTCGAGGATTACGCGGCCCTTCTGGCCGAGCTGGAAGCGCATGACGGCGCGACCTCCTACGCGTTCCGCCAGAAGCTGGCGCTGACCGCCTATGCGCGCACCGGGGCCTATGACGCCGCCGTTTCCGCCTGGATGACCAAGGCGCTGGAAGAACCGGCGCCGCGCCGCCGCGCCTTTGCGGGCCAACTGGCGCAGACCCTGCGCTACGGCGAGAACCCGCACCAGTCCGCCGCCTTCTACGTCGACGGCTCCGATCGCCCGGGCGTCGCCAACGCGACCCAGATCCAGGGCAAGGAGCTGTCCTACAACAACATCAACGACACCGATGCCGCCTTCGAGCTGGTGTCGGAATTCCTGCCCGCCAACGGCCCGGCCTGCGCGATCATCAAGCACGCCAACCCCTGCGGCGTGGCGCGCGGCCAGACCCTGCGCGAAGCCTACATGAATGCCTTCGACTGCGACCGGACCTCTGCCTTCGGGGGGATCATCGCCCTGAACTCCAAGCTGGACCTGGAGACGGCCGAGGAAATCAGCCAGATCTTCACCGAGGTCATCATCGCCCCCGGTGCCGATGACGCGGCCAAGGCGCTGCTGTCCAAGAAGAAGAACCTGCGCCTGCTGCTGACCAGCGGCCTGGCCAACCCGCTGACCGCGGGGCTGATGGTCAAGCAGGTCTCGGGTGGCTACCTGGTGCAGGACAAGGACAACGGCCATATCGACATGGACGACCTGAAGGTGGTGACCAAGCGCGCGCCCTCCGAAAAGGAAATGGCGGACATGCTGTTTGCCTGGAAGGTCGCCAAGCACGTGAAGTCCAACGCCATCGTCTACGTCAAGGACGGCGCCACCGTCGGCGTGGGTGCCGGCCAGATGTCCCGCGTGGACAGCTGCCGCATCGCCGCCCGCAAGGCGCAGGACATGGCAGAGGTGCTGGGCCTGGCCGAGCCGCTGACCCAGGGCTCCGTCGTTGCCTCCGACGCCTTCTTCCCCTTCGCTGACGGCCTGCTGACCGCCGCCGAAGCAGGCGCGACCGCCGTGATCCAGCCGGGCGGCTCGATGCGCGACGACGAGGTGATCGCGGCAGCCGACGAAGCGGGTCTGGCCATGGTCATGACCGGCATGCGCCACTTCCGCCACTGAGCCGGGAGAGCCTGCATGCGGATCGTGTTCTGGGCCGGTTTCTGGGTCTTCCTGGTCGACCAGCTGACGAAATACCTGGTCGTCCATGTCATCGACCTGGCGCACAAGCAGGAGGTCATCGTGTTCGATGGCCTCTTCCGCCTGCGCATGGCCTGGAACTACGGCATCAATTTCGGCCTGTTTTCCCAGGCAGGCGGCGCCGTCAGCCGCTGGATCCTGATCGGGCTGGCCCTGCTCATTTGCGCCGGGGTGCTGTGGTGGGTGCGGCGGGAAACCCCGCGTCACGCCGGGCTGATCGCCGCGGGGCTGGTGATCGGCGGCGCGCTCGGCAACGTGATCGACCGGCTGCTGTACGGCGCGGTGGCGGATTTCGTCAACGTGACCTGCTGCGGCATCGACAACCCCTACGCCTTCAACGTGGCGGATGTCGCGATCTTCCTGGGAGCGGCGGCGCTGGTCTTCCTGCCGGCGGAGAAAGAGGCGTGACCTCGTCCATGCAATCGGATAGGTCTCGGACAAAGCCAAGGAGTTAAGCCATGAACGTGGCCCGGGGAGCGATCCTTCTGACTGTCTTCACGCTGGCCGCCTGCGGCAACGGCGATGGCAAGCTGCGGTTCTTCGCGGACCAGGGCGGCGGGCCGGAAGAGTTCAACGTGGCGCCGACGCGCCAGCTGGAAACGCCCGACAACCTGTCCGAACTGCCGGTGCCGACGCCGGGGGGAAGCAACCTTGCCGACCAGCAGCCGCTGGGTGATGCGGTGGCGGCCCTGGGTGGCCGTTCCTCGGCGCTGGATGACAGTGGCGTGGGTGCATCCGACGGGGCGCTGGTCGCCTATGCCTCCCGCGCGGGGGTGGATCCGCAGATTCGCCCGACCCTGGCCGAGGAAGACGCGGAATTCCGCCGTCGCAAGGCACGCTTCGGCAATCTGCGTCCCTTCAAGCTGGACCAGTACTACCGCGCCTACGAGGCCCAGTCGATCGACCCGAGCGCGGTCGCGGCCTACTACCTGAGCCGGGGGATCCCGGTGCCGAGCTTCCCGCCGGCGAACTGATCCGGATCATCTGGATGTGCCGGGGCCGGCCTGGCCCCGGGCATATCCGGGGCGGGCGCCGGACGTGCACCAGACGTGCACCAGACGTGCACCAGACGGGGCCCTGATCGACGTTAACCAACAATTAGCCAAGTTGCGCGCAGGATCCTGCGGGATTTGTCGCGCGCCCCGGGTCGCGCGGGCTCACATCGCGGTGACCGTTCCGGGCATGGGTTGCCGTGGGGCGGTGCCGGGGTATCTTCGTGCAGAGGCAGGGCCGCGCGCGCCCCGCCGCAATGCCACAGGAGGGCGCATGCGGAAAATGCTGGCCGCCGGGGCGGTGGCCCTGGCCGGAATTGCCACATCGGTTGCCATTTCGATTGCCACGCCGGTTTCGGCGCGGGAGGTCGACGACCAGGTGACCGATTTCACCCTGGGCAACGGGATGCAGGTGGTGGTGATCGAAGATCACCGGGCGCCCGTCGTGGTGCACATGGTCTGGTACCGGGCCGGTGCCGCGGATGAGGAGCCGGGCGTTTCGGGCATCGCGCATTTCCTGGAACACCTGATGTTCAAGGCGACCGACACAATGGCCAGCGGGGAGCTTTCGGCGACGGTGGCGGCCAATGGCGGCACCGACAATGCCTTCACCAGCCAGGATTACACCGCCTATTTCCAGCGCGTTGCGGCAGATCGCCTGCCGCTGATGATGCAGATGGAAAGTGACCGGATGCAGCATCTTGCGCTGACCCGGGACGATATCGCGACCGAACGGGAGGTGATCCTGGAAGAGCGGTCCCAACGCACCGACAGCGACCCTTCGGCCCTGTTCGGAGAGCAGATGCGCGCGGCGCAGTACCTGAACCATCCCTATGGCAAACCCGTCATCGGCTGGCGCCAGGAGATGGAGAAGCTGGACCTGGAGGAGGCGAATGCCTGGTACCGGGAATATTATGCGCCCAACAATGCCACGCTGATCGTGGCGGGGGATGTCGATCCCGCGCAGGTGCATGACCTGGCGGAGCAATACTACGGAAAGATCCCGGCCAATCCCGCCCTGTCGGCGGAGCGGGTCCGCCCGCAGGAACCGCCGCAGATCGCCGAACGCCGGGTGGTCCTGCGCGATGCCCGCGTGGCGCAGCCCTTCGTGAACCGCAGCTACCTGGCGCCCGAGCGGGACCACGGGGCGCAGAAGCAGGCGGCGGCGCTGGTGTTGCTGGCCAAGCTGCTGGGCGGGGGGCAGACCTCCTACCTCTATGATCACCTGGTGATGCAGGACAAGGCGGCGGTCTATGCGGCGGCCTACTACAGCCCGACGTCCTATGACGACACGACCTTCGGCGTCTACATCGTGCCGCCCCCCGGGGTGGACCTGCAGCAGGCCGAAGACACGCTGGACGCGGCAATCGCGGGCTTCCTGGAGGAAGGGATCGACGCCGATGCGCTGGACCGGTTGAAGATGCAGATCCGCGCGGAACAGATCTACGAGCGGGACGATGTCGCCTCCATCGGGCGGATGTACGGCGCCGCGCTGAGCTCGGGCCTGACGGTGGAAGATGTGCGGGACTGGCCCGCGGTTCTGCAATCCGTGACGGCGCAGGACATCATGCAGGCGGCAGGCGCGGTCCTGAACCGCGATCACGCGGTCACCGGATGGCTGATGCCCGATCCCGATGGCAACGCGGCGCCGGTGCCGCTGTCCGATCCCGCCGCAGGCCAGGAGGTGAGCCAGTGAAGATGATGATCCGGGCCCTTCTTGCCCCCGCCTTCGTGCTGATCGCGGCCCTGCCCCTGCGGGCCGAGGTGCCGATCCAGCAGGTCACCAGCCCCGGCGGCCTGACCGCCTGGCTGGTGGAGGAACATTCGATTCCCTTCACCGCGCTGCGGCTGCGGTTTGCCGGGGGCGCCGCGCTGGACCTTCCGGGCAAGCGCGGGGCGACCTACCTGATGACCGGCCTTCTGGAGGAGGGATCCGGCACGGGCGATGACGCGCTCGACAGCCGCGGTTTTGCCACCGCGGTGGAGGGGCTGGCCGCCGACTTCGGCTATCGCGCCTATGCCGACTCCCTGTCCGTTTCCGCCCGCTTCCTGTCGGAGAACCGGGATGAGGCCGTGGCGCTGCTGCGCCAGTCCCTGGTGGAGCCGACCTTTCCCGAAGACGCGGTGGAGCGGGTGAAGGGCCAGGTGCAGTCGATCATCCGCAACAGCCTGAAGGATCCGCAGGACATGGCCAGCGACGGCTTCAGCCTGCAGGCCTACGGTGATCATCCCTATGGTTCCGCCATCGAGGGGACGCAGGAAAGTGCCGCCGCCCTGACCCGCGACGACGTGGTCGCGGCCTGGCGCAATGTCCTGGTGAAGGACCGCGTTTCGATTGCCGCGGTGGGGGATATTACGCCCGAGGAACTGGGCAAGCTGCTGGACGAGTTGCTTGGGGGGCTGCCGGAGGGCGGCGCGCCGCTGCCCGACAGCGTGACGCCCGCGCTGACGGGGGGCGTGACGGTGATACCCTTCTCCTCTCCGCAGGCGCAGGTCGTCTGGGGCCAGGAAGGACTGGGGATGGAGGATCCTGACTTCTTCCCGGCCTACATCCTGAACACCATCCTGGGCGGCAGCGGTTTCGAAAGCCGGCTGATGCAGGAGGTTAGGGTGAAGCGGGGGCTGACCTATGGGGTCTATACCTGGCTGGCCGACCGCGATTTCGCGGATGTCTGGATGGGCGGCATGGCCTCTGACAACCGCAAGGTGGCGGAGGCGATTGACGTGGTGCGTCAGCAATGGGCCGATGTGGCGGAAAACGGTGTGACCGAGGAAGAGCTGGACAGCGCCAAGAAATACCTGACCGGCGCCTATCCTCTGCGTTTCGACGGCAATGGCACCATCGCCGGGATCCTGGTCGGGATGCAGCACAGCGGCATGCCCATCGACTATCCCGCCAGCCGCAATGACCGGATCAACGCCGTGACCCTTGAAGACGTGAACCGCGTTGCCCGCGAACGGCTGCATCCCGAGGATCTGCGCTTCGTCGTCGTGGGGCAGCCGGAAGACCTGGAAGAGGTCAACTAAGGCCGCCCGCCCGATCACGGCAGAAGGGCCCGCAAGGGCAGGGGAAAGCAAGCGCCTCCGGCCGTCCGGCCGGGGGCGTTTCGCGTCAGTGCTCCCCCATGCACTGCCCGTGATCGCCAAGCGCCGCGATCAGCCCGCAGGGTTCGCCCGGGGCGTGGTTGCAGGCGCGCGACAGGCGCTCCAGCTCTGCCTCCAGCCGCTGCAGGCGCGTGATGCGCGCGCGGATGTCCGACAGGTGCGCGCGGGCGATGTCATGGGCCCCGGCACAGTCGCGGCCGCGATCCGACAGGTCCAGCAGGTGACGGATGGCATCGAGCGACAGGCCCAGGCCGCGCCCGTGGGCAATGAAGGTCAGCCGGTCAAGCGTGGCCCGGTCATAGCGCCGCTGGTTGCCCGCGCTGCGCTCTGCCTCCGGCAGCAGGCCCGCGTCTTCGTAGTAGCGGATCGTCGGAACCTTGACCCCCGTCGCGCGGGAGAGCGCGCCGATGGAAAACATCGCATTCTCCTCTTGAAGCTCTAGTGACTGGAGGTTCTATCTTGTCCGGCGACAGGATTCCAGAAGGGGCACCTTCATGCCGCATGATCATTCGCACGGCCATTCACATGGTCATTCACACGGGCACGGACTCGGGCACGGGCACCACCATCACCACGGGGCGGAGCTTGCCGGGGACAGCCGGGTCGCCTGGGCGGTCGGCGTCAACATCCTGCTGACGGTGGTGCAGATCGTGGCGGGGCTCTTCTCCGGTTCGCTGGCGCTGATCGCGGATGCGATCCACAACCTGTCTGATGCCCTGTCGCTGGTCATCGCCTTTGCCGCGCGCAAGATCGCGCGCCGTCCGGCGGATGAGAAGATGACCTTCGGCTATGGCCGGGCCGAGGTGGTGGCGGCGCTGGTGAATTACACCACGCTGATCGTCATCGCGGTGATGCTGGGCTACGAGGGGATAGAGCGGCTGTTCAACCCGGCGGAGGTCGAGGGCTGGACCGTGGTGATCGTCGCCGGCGTGGCGCTGGTGATCGACACGGCGACGGCGCTGCTGATCATGTCGATGCAGAAGGACAGCGTGAACATGCGCGCGGCCTTCCTGCACAACGTGGCCGATGCCATGGGTTCGGTCGCGGTGATCCTGGGCGGCACGCTGATCCTGCTCTACGACTGGCGGCTGGTCGATCCGATCGTGACGCTGGGGATCTCCGCCTACATCCTGTGGCATGCGGGGGCAGAGATCGGCCCGGTGATCCGCCTGCTGATGCTGGGCAGCCCCGACAGCCCGAAGGTGCTGGATGTGGCGGAGGAGATCCGCGCGGTGGAGGGCGTGGCCGACCTGCACCACCTTCACCTGTGGCGCATGCAGGAAAACGAGGCGGCGCTGGAGGCCCACGTGGTGCTTTCCGGCGGGGCCGAGGATGCGGGCGCGGTACGTCAGGCGATCCGGCAGGTGCTGCACGACCGGTTCGAACTGACCCATGTCACGCTGGAGCTGGAGACCCGGGCGGAGGCCTGCACAGATGCGCCGCTGATCGGCCACTAGGCCCGCTTCGACCGGAGAGGGGCGGCAAGGTTAGAGGGATCAGCGCGGAATGCGGCCTGCGGCGGCTTCGCGGGCGTAGAAGGCCTTCAGCGACTTGTCGCGTTCCGGGGGGAAGCGATCCCCGGTTTCGATGCCCGCAATACGGTCCAGCCGGAAGGTGCGGAAGTCGCAGCGCAGCTCGCACCAGGCGACGAGGGTCCAGACCTTGCCCCAGAAGAAAAGGCCGAGCGGGCGCAGCACGCGCTCCGTCTCTGCTCCGCTTTCGGCCAGGTAACGGACGATCAGGCGGTGGCGGGCATGCACGGCGGCTTCCACGAAATCCAGTCTTTCGCGCAGGGCGTCGGGCATGGAATCCATGGAAATCGCGTGGATCTGCACCGCCTCCAGCCGGGCGCGGGCCTGGTCGGGCAGCACGGCGTCGACCTTCACCAGCGCTTCCTCGGCCGCGGCGGCCATGCTGACGCCACCCCAGGCGCGCACCAGCCGGGCACCGGCGACAAGGGCCACGATTTCCTCTTCGGTGAACATCAGCGGGGGCAGGTCGTGGCCGGCCTGCATGACGTAGCCCAGCCCGGCCTCCCCCTCGATCGGCACGCCAGATCCCTGCAGGTCGGCGATGTCGCGGTAAATGGTGCGGAGCGACACTTCCAGCCGCTCCGCCAGGTCGCGCCCGGTCACCAGCCGTCCGCCGCGCAGGTGCTGCACGATCTGGAACAGGCGGTCGGCGCGACGCATCCTCAGGCCACCTTCGCGGCTTCGAAGAGCCCGATCCGGTTGCCGTCGGGGTCGCGGATCACGATGTAGCGGCCCGGCGGGATGGTGGCGATGGCGCCTTCGGCGCGCGCGCCTGCCGCCTCGGCCCGGGCCTGTGCCGCCTCGACCGTGTCGGGCACCAGGAGGTGGATGACATTGCCCGCGCCCATGCCCGAGGGCCCTTCGACGAGGTTGCCGCCGACGCCGCCGCGCCCGAAGGCCGCGACCTTCTCCGATCCCATCTCCATCATGTCCATCTTCCAGCCGAAGACCTCGGTGTAGAAAGCGGCGCTGCGGGCCAGGTCGGTCACCGGGATCTCTGCCCAGATGACGGTGGGGGTCATGTCGTTGCTCATGGTCTTTCTCCTGCGGAGGGTTGCGATGCCCCCTTGTCGCACAGGGCTGCTGACAGCATTCCGTCAGCAGCCGTCAGGAGCAAGCGGAATGGCTCAGCAGGCGGGGGAGAGGGCGGAAAGCCAGCCCAGCCCTTCGGTGGTGCGCCCACGCGGGTGGTAATCGGCGCCGACCCAGCCGGTGTATCCGTCCCGGTCGAGCTGCTGCAGGAACCCTGTGTAATCCATCGCGCCATCGTCGGGCTCCCCCCGGTCGGAGAGGGCCGCGACCTGCACGTGACGGACCGTGCCGCCATGGGCTGCCCAGCAGGCGCGCGCGTCGCCGGTGATCCTGTGCGCATGGTAGAGGTCGAAGAGCAGGCCCAGGTTCGATGCGCCAACCGCGTCGATCACCCGCCCGGCCAATTCGAAATCGTTCAGGTAGTATCCCGGCAGATCGACATCGTTGAGCGGTTCCAGCAGGAGTTGCTGGCGCGGCGCTTCCCCTGCGGCCCAGCGGAGGTTTTCGATCAGGGTGTCAAAGGCTTCGGGCCCCGCCCCGGCGCCGGTCACGATGGACACATGGGCCGCCTTCATCGCGCGGGCATAGCGCAGGGCGCGGGTGAAATCGTGGCGGAACCGGGCCTGGCCGCCGGGCAGGGCGGCGTAGCCTGCGGTGCCGCCGGTGTAGTTCGGCGGCGGGGCGTTGATCAGGAGCAGCGGCAGATCCGACAGGGTGAGCGCGTTGCGGATCTCCATCGCGGGCAGGTCGTAGGGATGCGGGATTTCCACCGCGCCAAAGCCTGCCTCCGCTGCCGCCGCGATGCGTTCGGGCAGGGCAAGCTCGGTAAAGAGCGTCGTCAGATTTGCTGCGAACTTCGGCATGGTCCCCCCGGGTGATGCCCCGCGTGCCCCGCCCGGCAGTGCCGTTTCGCCGGGCAGGCCTCGCGGGGGCAGGGGGTACGATGGGGCGTCGTCAGGAGCCGGTCAACTCGTCCGCTGGTATGATGGGGAAGAATTCGCCGGAGGAGCGCAGGCCGAACCAGTCGACCCCATCCACCTGCGCCGTCTCTCCGATATCGACGAGCCGGTAGAAGCTCTTGCGGTCGATCAGCGCTTCCAGCCGGTCGCGGATCAGGACGTAGGGCGAAGGTTCGCCGGTCTCCGGATCGCGGGTGACGCGGATCGGATGATCGGCCCCGGCGGTGGCGCGGTCGGCCACGTTGGTCAGGAAGGTCAGCTGCTGGTCGGGGCCGGGATTCGCGATCTCGAAATCCACGGCGAGGAAGGGGGCGTCATCGACGGTGATGCCGACTTTCTCCACCGGGGTGACCAGAAAATAGTCATCGCCATCGCGACGCAGGATGGTGGAGAACAGCCGCACAAGCTCCGGCCGGCCGATGGGTGTGCCGAGGTAGAACCAGGTGCCATCGCGGGCAATCCGCATGTCCAGGTCGCCGCAGAAGGGCGGGTTCCACTTGTGCACCGGCGGAAGTCCGCGCCCCTTCGCCGCCCTGGCGGAGGCAAGGATACTGTCGGCGGTGACTTTCACACTATTTTGTGACGACGGTGAATTTATCATTAACCAACTCGCGTCTATCGTTTCAAATGAGAGACTATAGCCAGCGCCGGAGGAATGTCATGGGTCAGACCGAAACCCCCGAGGACCTGATTGCCCAGATCGAGGCGGTCGAAGGCAAGCTCGCCCAGGCGAAGCAGTCGATCACCCGTCGCTTCGTCGGTCAGGAAAAGGTCGTGGACCTGACCCTTTCGTCCCTGCTCTGCGCCGGCCATGCCCTGCTGATCGGCCTGCCGGGCCTCGGCAAGACCCGCCTGGTGGAAACACTGTCGACGGTCATGGGGCTGAACGGGAACCGCATCCAGTTCACCCCCGACCTGATGCCGGCCGATATCCTGGGCTCCGAGGTGCTGGAAACGGCGGAGGATGGCACCCGCGCCTTCCGCTTCCTGCCCGGCCCGGTCTTCTGCCAGTTGCTGATGGCGGACGAGATCAACCGCGCCTCCCCCCGGACCCAGTCGGCGCTGCTGCAGGCGATGCAGGAAAAGCGCGTGACAGTGGCGGGCGAGGATCGCGAGCTGGGCCGCCCGTTCCACGTGCTGGCCACCCAGAACCCGATCGAGCAGGAAGGCACCTATCCGCTGCCCGAAGCGCAGCTGGACCGTTTCCTGGTGAAGATCGACGTCGAATATCCCGACCGGGAGACCGAGCGGGCGATTCTGCTGTCCACCACCGGGGCAGAGGAGGAGGAGGCGCATGAGGTCTTCTCCGCAGAGGAGCTGGTCGCGGCGCAAAGGCTGCTGCGGCGGATGCCCGTGGGGGATTCGGTGGTCGAGATGATCCTGGACCTCGTGCGCGCCTGCCGCCCGGATGATGCCACGGCGCCCGCCAAGGTGCGTGAAACCGTGGCCTGGGGGCCGGGGCCGCGCGCGGCCCAGGCGCTGATGCTGACGGTGCGGGCCCGGGCGATGCTGCATGGCCGGCTGGCGCCTTCGGCCGATGACGTGCTGGCCATGGCGCAGCCGGTGCTGTCGCACCGCATGGGCTTGAACTTCGCCGCGCGGGCGCGTGGTGACAGCCTCGACGCGCTGATCGCCGAGGTCGCTGCCGGATTCGGCGGTGCCGAGGGAGCCGGGGCCGCGGCGTGAGGACACCCTCCGCCCTCCGCCACCGGGCCGAGGAAGAGGCCGCCAAGTTTCCGCCGCTGCTGGCGCGGGCGGAGCAACTGGCGGGGACCGTCCTTCTGGGCGATCACGGGCGCCGCCGCGCCGGCCTTGGCGATGACTTCTGGCAATACCGGCCCGTGCAGCCCGGCGATCCGCGTCGGATGATCGACTGGCGCCGCTCTGCCCGTTCAGACGACCGTTTCGTGCGGGAACGCGAATGGCAGATCGCGCAGAGCGTGATGCTCTGGGTCGACCAGTCGGCCTCCATGGCCTTCAGCTCCGGCAAGGGTCTGCCCGAGAAGGGCGACCGCGCGCGCAACGTGGCCCTTGCCACGGCGATCTTGCTGATCCGCGGGGGCGAGCGCGTGGGCCTGACGGGCACCCTGCTGCCGCCGCGCCGGGGTCAGAACCAGGTGTTGCGCCTGGCGGAGTTCTTCTCTCGCCCCGGGGACGAGGATTTCGGCGTGCCGGAGCATCGCGCGATGATCCCCAATGCCCGCGCGCTGTTCGTCAGCGACTTCCTGGGCCCGATGGAGGAGCTGAGCCTGGCCTTGACCAAGGCCGCCGACCGGGGCGTGCGCGGGGTGCTGCTGCAGGTGCTGGACCCGGTGGAGGAGGCCTTTCCCTTCCACGGCCGGACGATTTTCGAAAGCATGGGCGGCAGTGTCGCCCACGAGACGCTGAAGGCCAGCGACCTGAAGGATCGCTACCTGGCGCGACTGGCGGAACGGAAGGAGGCGCTGCGCCATCTCTGTGCCGTCACCGGCTGGCAATACGGCGTGCATCATACGGACACATCGGCGCAAAGCGCGCTGCTCTGGGTCTGGCAGGCGCTTGACCGGGGGGTGTGACGGATGGTTCTGGGTCCCCTCGGCTTCGCGGCCCCCTGGTTGCTGCTGGCGCTCGTGGCGCTGCCCTTGCTGTGGCTGGTCCTGCGTGCGGTACCGCCCGCGCCGGTGCGGCGGCGCTTTCCCGGTGTCGCGCTGCTGCTTGGGCTGAAGGACGACGAAAGCGTTTCGGACCGCACGCCCCTTTGGCTGCTTTTGCTGCGGATGGCGGCGGTTGCGGCGGTGATCATCGGGCTGGCCGGGCCGGTGCTGAACCCGCAGTCGCGGGATGGCAGCGCGCCGGTCAACGGCCCGCTGCTGGTCCTGCTGGACGGATCCTGGGCCTCTGCCCCGGACTGGCCGCGCCAGCGTCGCGCGGTCGAGAGCCTTCTGGCAGAGGCCGGGCGCGCGGGGCGCACCGCGGCCGTCGTGCGCCTGACCACGCCCGAGGCGCCGGTGTTCCAGACGCCCGAGGCCTGGGCGACCCGCATGCCGGGCCTGGCGCCCGAAGCCTGGGCCCCGGCAGAGACCCCGGCGATGGCGGAGCTGACCGATGCGCTGGCAGACCTTCCCGCCGACACGGAAACGCTCTGGGTTTCGGACGGGCTGGAACGCCCGGTGCGCGCGCAGATCCTGGAGGCGCTGGCGGGCAAGGGGCCGGTGCGGGTGCTGGAAAGCGGCCGATCCGTCCTGGCGCTGCGGCCGGCGGGCTTTGCCGATGGCGCGGTGCAGTTGACCGCGACACGCGCGGCGCGGGACCTGGACCGGGAACAGGTGGTGACCGTTCAGGCCCATGGCCGCGACCCCGGGGGCACCATGCGGGTGCTGGACCAGGTGGAGATGCGGTTCGACCCCGGCGCTGCGGTCGCGCGGCAGGAGCTTGTCCTGCCGGCGGAGATCAGGGGCAGGCTCAGCCATTTCGCGTTGGCCGGGATCCGCTCCGCCGGGGCGATCGCCCTGACCGATGACGCGCTGCGCCGCCGCGAAGTGGCGCTGATCGACGGCCGGGGCGAACAGGAGGAGCTGGAGCTGCTTTCGCCGCTGCATTACCTGCAGAAGGCCCTGGAAACCAACGCGGATCTTCTGCATGGGGCCCTGACGGACGTGCTGCCGGCCAATCCCGACGTGATTGTCCTGGCCGATGTGGCGACCCTGTCGCCCGGAGAGTCGGAGGCGCTGCTGGACTGGATCGACGGGGGCGGGATGCTGCTGCGCTTTGCCGGGCCGCGCCTGGCCGCCAGCGACCTGAGCCGCGATGCCGAGGATCCCCTGATGCCCGTGCGCCTGCGCGCCGGCGGCCGTAGCATCGGCGGCGCCATGTCCTGGGGGGAGCCCAAGACCCTGGCGCCCTTCGACGCCGACAGCCCCTTCGCCGGGCTGGAGGTGCCGCCCGATGTCACCGTATCGTCCCAGGTCATGGCCCAGCCCGATCCGACCCTCGCGTCCCGCGTCATTGCCCGGCTGACCGACGGCACGCCGCTGGTCACCCGCAAGGAGATCGGCCAGGGGCAGGTCGTGCTGTTCCATGTCACGGCCAATGCGGAATGGTCCAACCTGCCGCTGTCGGGCCTTTTCGTGCAGATGCTGGAACGGCTGTCGGTCTCGTCGGTCACCGCCCGCCCCGCGCCCGAGGATGTGGAGGGCACGACCTGGCAGCCCGAGCGTGTCATGGATGCCTTCGGCACGATTTCCAGCGCCGGCACCCTGCCGGGGGTCGACGGCGCGACCCTTGTCGCCGGCGCGCTTGGCCCCGATCTGCGGCCCGGGCTCTACTCCAGCGACGACCGCGCCCTGGCCCGCAACGTGATGGGAGACGACACCGTGATCACCCCCGCTGCCTGGCCCGCCTCGGTTGACCTGCAGGGGCTGGAACCGCCGCGGGAACGCCCGCTTGGCGGCTTCCTCCTCGCGCTTGCCCTGCTGCTGCTTCTGGGGGATATCATCGCCTCCCTCGCCCTGTCCGGGCGGCTGCGCGGGGCGCGGCCCGCGGCGCTGGCCCTTGGTGCGCTGCTGCTTCTGCCGGTGCCCGAGGCGCGGGCCCAGAACGGCGCCCAAAACGGGGATCAGGACGCCTTCGCCATTGCCGCGACCGAAGAAACCGTGCTGGCCCATGTCCTGACCGGCAACGACCAGGTCGACGGGCTGGCGCAGGCGGGGCTGCAGGGCCTGTCGGATACGCTGAACTTCCGCACCTCGGTCGAACCGGCCACCCCCATGGGCGTGAACCTGGAAACGGATGAGCTGTCGCTCTTTCCGTTCCTCTACTGGCCCATCACCGCCGATCAGCCGCTGCCGTCGGATGCGGCGAATGCCAAGCTGAACCGCTATCTGCGGACCGGCGGGATGATCCTGTTCGACACCCGGGATGCCAATGTCTCCGGCTATGGCGCCTCGACCCCCGAGGGGCGCAGGCTGCAGCAGATCGCGGCGCCGCTGGATATCCCCGCGCTGGAACCCGTGCCGGAGGATCACGTGCTGACGCGCACCTTCTACCTGCTGCAGGATTTCCCCGGTCGCTATGCCGGCAGCCCCGTCTGGGTGGAGGCCGCGCCGGCCGATGCCCAGCAGGTGGAGGGGATGCCCTTCCGCAACCTCAACGATGGCGTGACGCCCGTGGTGATCGGCGGCAATGACTGGGCGGCAGCCTGGGCGGTGGATGCCGATGGCATGCCCCTGCTGCGGATCGGGTCGGGCCTGTCGGGAGAACGGCAGAGGGAGATCGCCTATCGCTTCGGCGTCAACCTGGTCATGCATGTGCTGACCGGCAACTACAAATCCGACCAGGTCCATGTGCCCGCGTTGCTGGACCGGCTGGGGAACTGAGACATGAGCGGACAGATCATCTTCGACCCGCTGCTGCCCTGGCCCGTGCTGGCCGTGCTGGCCGTGCTGATGCTGGCGGCGGTGGTGCTGGCGCTGTGGCGCGGGCTTGCGGGCTGGGCCTGGCGGGGCACGGCGGCGATCGTCGTGCTGGCGGCCCTGGCGGGGCCGTCCCTGCGGCAGGAAGACCGGGCACCGCTGACCGATATCGTGCTGCTGGTCGAAGACCGCTCCGCCTCTCAGCGCCTGGGCGACCGGGCAGAGCAGACCGCCGAGGCGGCAGAGGCCATGGCCGCCCGCATCGCGGCACGTCCCAACACCGAGTTGCGCCGGATCGAGGTCGGCGATGGCGAAGGCGACAGCGGGACCCTGCTGATGACGGCCTTGTCAGAGGCTCTGGCGGAGGAACCGCGCGCGCGGATTGCCGGGGTCATCCTGCTGTCGGACGGCCGGGTGCACGACCTTGACCAGGTGCCGGGGCTGCCCGCGCCGATGCACCTGCTGCTGACCGGCACGCCGCAGGATTGGGATCGCCGGCTGGTGGTGCGCAATGCCCCGGCCTTCGGGATCCTGGGCGAGCCGGTCGAACTGACCCTGCGGGTGGAGGATGACGGCGCGGTGCCGGCCTCCGAAGGCGACATGGCGGAGCTTGCGATCTCCGTCGATGGTGGCGAGCCGGAGCAATACCAGCTGCGGGTCGGCGAAGACGTGCAGATCGCCGTCACCCTGCCGCATGGCGGGCGCAACGTGATCCGCTTCACCACGCCTGAACAACCGGGCGAACTGACCGACCGCAACAATTCCGCCATCGTGCAGATGAACGGCGTGCGCGACCGGCTGCGGGTGCTGCTCGTTTCCGGGGAGCCGCATCCCGGCGGGCGCACCTGGCGCAACCTGCTGAAGGCCGACAGCTCCGTCGACCTGGTGCATTTCACCATCCTCAGGCCGCCATCGAAGCAGGACGGCGTGCCGGTGTCGGAACTGTCGCTGATCGCCTTCCCGACGCGGGAACTGTTCATGGAGAAGATCGAGGATTTCGATCTGATCATCTTCGATCGCTACAAGCGGCGGGGGATCCTGCCCTCTCTCTACCTCGACAATATCCGCCGCTACGCGGAGGAGGGGGGCGCGGTGCTGATCGCGGCCGGGCCCGATTTCGCCTCCGCCGAATCGCTCTACCGGTCCCCACTGGCAGAGATCATCCCGGGCCGCCCGACCGCGCGGGTGCTGGAGGAAGGCTATCGGCCCAGGGTGACGGACCTGGGTCAGCGCCATCCCGTGACGGCCGGGCTCGAACAGAGCTGGGACGGCGACTGGGGCCGCTGGATGCGTCAGGTGGAGGTGACGCCGGAACGCGGAGAGGTCGTGATGTCGGGAGTCGATGACCGGCCCCTGCTGATCCTCGACCGGGTGGGCGAAGGGCGCGTGGCGCTTCTGGCCTCCGATCATGCCTGGCTGTGGAACCGTGGCTTCGAAGGGGGCGGGCCGCAGCTGGAACTGCTGCGGCGCCTGGCGCACTGGATGATGAAGGAGCCGGAGCTGGAGGAAGAGGCGCTGACGGCCGACGCCCAGGGGCAGCGCATGGTGATCACCCGGCGCAGCCTGTCGGAAACCGTGCCGGACGTGATCGTGACGGGCCCCGATGGCCGGGAGATCACCCTGCCCCTGCAGGAGGTGTCGCCCGGCCGGTTCCAGGTAACCTACGACGGACCGGAGATCGGGCTTTACCGGCTCGCCTCGGGCGATCTGTCGGCGGTGATTGGCCTCGGCCCGGCGGCGCCGCGCGAATTCGACCAGACCATTGCCAGCGGCGAGGCGCTGGAACCTTCCATCGATGCGACCCGGGGCGGGGTCATGACCCTGTCCGACGGGCTGCCGGGGGTGCGCGACGTGCGCCCGGGCCGCCCGGCTGCCGGGCGCGGCTGGATCGGCCTGACCCCGCGCGATGCCTACGAGACGCGCGCGGTCCGGCAAACGCCGCTGCTGCCGCCCTGGTTGGTGTTGCTGCTGGCCTCCGGCCTGATCCTGGCAGGTTGGCTGCGCGAAGGGCGCCGCTGATCCGGTTGGCCCCAGTCCAGTTGGCTCCAGTCTGGGTGTCGCAAGTCCGGTTGGCTGCCTAAGGGCGGCCCTCGAAAGGCAGATTGTGAATGACGAAGGCCCGAAACGGTGATCTCCGGTTCGGGCCTTTGCATGTTCGGGACCCAGGGGCGGGGGGCAGGGCCCGAGAAACAGGGGGCGGGGAACTGGGGAGCGGGGGCTTACAGCCCGGCGGCGATCCGGCACATCAGCCAGAGGCGCGCCTTGCGCGCGCTCAGCTCATCACAGGAGAGCACGCCCAGGGCCGTCAGCTCTGCCTGGCAGCCGGTATAGGCATAGTCCGGCCCCAGACGCCCCGACAGGGTGGAGGAGGTGACGGCGATTGGCACGCCTTCGGCCAGCAGCGCTTCGATCGCCGGCATCCAGAGGGGCGGCACCTGGCCGCGCCCCAGCCCGTCCAGCACCAGCCCCCGGGCGCCGCTGTCCACCGCGGCCCGCAGCAGCAGGGGGGAGGCTTCCATCGCGGCGGGCAGGATGTCGACCCGGGGCAGGGGACCCGTCAGACCCGGGAAGCGTTCGGGCCGGTGTCCGGACCGGCGCAGGTCGACGTAGCCGCCATCCACGAAGCCCAGGGGCCCGTGGTCGGGGGAGCCGAACCCGCGCAGCCGGTGGGAGGACACCTTTCGCACGTGCCGCGCCTCGTGCACTTCCTGGTCGAACAGCAGCAGGGCGCCTGCCCCCCGGGCGGCGGCACAGCCGGCCAGGGTGATCGCATCGCGGATGTTGGGCCCCGCGTCGGAGCCGAGCGCATAGGGCACCCGCTGCGCCCCGGTCAGCACGAGCCCCGCATCGGGCAGGTCGCAGATCAGGTCGAGCAGGAAGGTGCTGTCTTCCAGCGTATCCGTCCCCTGGGAGACGACAACGCCCGCAGCCCCATCGGCGACGGCCCCCAGGGCGGCGTCCCGCACGGCAAAGAGATCATCGAAGGTCACCGCGTTGGAGGGCTTCTGCGCCAGGGTGGTGACCTGCAGCCTGAAACCCTGGTCCGGCAGACCCAGCCCGGAGATGAGCTCATCCCCCGTCAGGGCGCCGGCCACGGCGCGGCCCTCGGCATTCTGCATGCTTGCGATGGTGCCCCCCAGGGCGAAGAGATGGATGGTCTTGCGGTCGCCTGTCTTGGGGTCGCCGGTCATGGGGTCCTCCTGCATCTGGAGCCTGTCTAGCGGCGTGGCGCGCGCGCCGCCAGTCCCGGGAGCAGGGCGGGCCACGGTCTGTGTCAGGGCTGCGGAAAGACTTGCGCGGCGATGCCGCCCGCTCGACAGGGGCGCGCCCGGGGCCTTCCCTGCGGGAAAGCGCAACTTTGGGAGGTTCCCGTGGCAGAAAAAGAGATCCTGGTCGGCTTCGGCGTGGACGTGGATGCGGTGGCGGGCTGGCTCGGCTCCTACGGGGGGGAGGACAGCCCGGACGATATTTCCCGCGGGATGTTCGCGGGCGAGGTCGGCGTGCCGCGGCTGCTGAAGCTGTTCGAACGCTACGGACTGACGACGACCTGGTTCATGCCGGGCCATTCGATCGAGACCTTTCCGGAGCAGATGAAGGCGGTGGCCGAGGCGGGACACGAGGTGGGCGTTCACGGCTACAGCCACGAGAACCCCATCGCCATGACGCGGGAGCAGGAGGCGGCGGTGCTGGACCACTGCATCGACCTGATCACGAAGCTGACCGGCAAGGCGCCCCGCGGCTATGTTGCGCCCTGGTGGGAATTTTCCAATGTCACCAACGAGCTGCTGCTGGAGCGGGGGATCTACTACGACCACTCCTTGATGCACGACGACCACACGCCCTACCGGGTGCGCGTCGGCGACAGCTGGACCAAGATCGACTATACCGCGCGGGCGCAGGACTGGATGAAGCCCCTGGTGCGGGGGGAGGAAACCGACCTGATCGAGATCCCGGCCAGCTGGTACCTGGATGACCTGCCGCCGATGATGTTCATCAAGGGCAGCCCCAATTCCCATGGCTTCGTGAACCCGCGCGATATCGAACAGCTCTGGCGGGATCAGTTCGACTGGGTCTATCGTGAGATGGATTACGCCATCTTCCCGATCACCATCCACCCGGATGTCTCGGGCCGCCCGCAGGTCCTGATGATGCTCGAACGCCTGATCCGCCATATCCAGTCCCACGAGGGCGTCCGTTTCGTCACCATGGCCGAGATGGCCGAGGATTACGATCGTCGCTTCCCGCGCCGCTGATGTGCGCGCTTTGTGGCATCCTGGGCGGCGATGACCACTGGTCCGATGCCGTCCCGCGCGAGGGGGTCTATACCCGACGCGACGGCCCCCAGGCGCGCCGGGCGGAGGCCGCGCGGCGTGCGAAGGTGCTGAATGCGCTGCTGAAACCCCGGGGGCTGAAGTTCCGCGACTGGCAGGGGGACTACATCCTGGAGACGCTTACCGGCAAATCCGAGGTGCTGAACGCCATCGCCCATGTCTGGGATGACGGCAGCCGCCTGTCGGGCCGGGACCTGGATCCGCTGGATCCCGCCTGGCTGGACCGGATAGAGGCCGCCGCCGCCCGGGCCATGCTGATCGGCGGCATGCGGGCCGAAAGCGGGCAGGTCGCAAATGGGCAGGCCGAAAGCGGGCGCGAGGGATGATCCCCGTCACCGTGCTGACCGGCCAGCTGGGCGCGGGCAAGACGACCCTGCTGCAGCGCCTGCTGCGCAGCCGGCAGATGGCCGGCACCGCCGTGCTGGTGAACGAGTTCGGAGAGATCGGCCTGGATCACGAGCTGCTGACCCCGCTGGAGGGCGAGGTGACGCTGCTGCGGTCAGGCTGCATCTGCTGCACGGTGCGCGATGACATCGCCGGGGCCATCCGTGACCTGATCGACCGCGCGGCGCGGGGGGCGATCCCGCCGCTGACCCGGATCGTGATCGAGACCACGGGCCTGGCCGATCCGTTTCCGGTGCTGTCGACCCTTTCGGCCGATCCGGTGCTGCATAGCCAGGTCAGCCCCGGTGGGGTGATCACGGTTGTCGATGCGGTTAACGGGCCGGACGCCCTGTTCGACAACCTGGGCATGGCGCGGCGGCAGCTGGCCGCAGCCGATGTGATCGCCGTGGCGAAGCGCGATCTGGTCTCCGAAGCGGGGCTGAAGCAGACGCTGCACCGCCTGCACCGGATGAATCCCGTGGCGCAGATGACCTTTGCCGATGCACGCATTCACCGGATCCTGCCCCAGGGCGTGCGAGACTGGCCGATGCTGCCCGACGGGGTGACGGCGCTGGCGGGGCCGCTCCATCACGACCCGGAGGAGGACGGGGTGCGCAGCCTGACGATTTCCAGGCCCGGGCCGATCAACTGGACCGCTTTCGGGCTTTGGCTGACCGCGCTGCTGCAGCGCCACGGGGACAGGGTGCACCGGGTGAAGGGCGTGCTGGAGGTCGAGCCCGGGGGGGCGCCGGTGCTGATCAACGGCGTGGGCTACCTGGTCCATCCGCCGCAGCACCTGAAGCGCTGGCCCGACGGGGTGCCCCATACGCGGCTCGTCTTCATCTTCGAGGGGCTGGAGCCGGAGCAGATCCGCCGCTCGTTCGAGGCTTTCGACCGGCTGGGCCATGCCGTGGCGCCCTTGCCGGGCCGGGCGGAGCCGCCGCAGGGGTGAGTCGCCCGCCCGCTTGATCCTCCATGCTTTCGCACTTTGCCCTGCATGCGGATCTGGCGGGGGATTTTGGTGCGCCGCGTGGCCCGTGGGGAGGCCTGTGGGCCGGTTTCGCCACGAAACCACTTAAAATTGCACGAATCCGGATCATTTTCGATGAAATCATCCGGGGACGTAGGGTTATTTCGGCCCCGATCTTGCATGGAGAGGCAACCCCGCGCCCTCATGCAGGGGGCTGGCCATGGGCGGCGCGGCCTGATCGGGAAGGCAACAGGCATGCATCAGCAAGCGACGGGACAGCAGCAGGCCACGGGCTGGCAAAGGTTTTCCACCACGGCGGTGCCAAGTGCGGAGCGGCTGGCGTTCTGGCAGGATTCGGCAAACGAGCTTTTCCCCTCGACCCATGTCACCGGGGCGGAGGACGAGGAGTTCTTCGGCTCCGTCTCCTGGATGCAGTTCGGCGAAGTGGTGCTGGCCGATTTCGTGTCCACCGCGATGGAGGTGTCGCGGGCGGAGGAACATATCGCGCGCAATGATGCCTGGTACGAGGTCTGCCTGCAGGTCGAGGGCGATTGCGAGCTGACCCAGGGTGGGCGCACGGTCAAGGTGCGGCCACGGGAAATCGTGCTCTACGACAGTCAGCAGCCCTACCGGATGGCCTTCAAGGGGCCCTATCGCCAGATCGCGCTGAAGCTGCCGCGCCGGCTTCTGCAGGATCGGGTGCCCTGCCTCGACACGCTGATCGTGCGGCAGATTTCCGGCCAGTCCCTGCCGGGGCGGTTCCTGTTCGATTTCATCCTGACCATGTGCGAGGTGAAGGGCGAAAGCGCGCGCGACAGCCTGATTTCCCGGCTGGAAGGCCATGTGGTGGACCTGCTGGCGACCGCGCTTTCGGAGATTGCCCAGGATCAGCCGCTGTCGGCGAACCGGCAGGCGCAGCTGGCCCGGGTGAAGGCGCATATCCTGACCCACCTGGACGAACCGAGCCTGTGCCCAGCGGAAATCGCCCGGTCGCAGGCGATTTCGCTGCGTTCCCTCTACGAGCTGTTCGAGGGAGAGGACCTGCAGGTGTCGAAGTGGATCAAGGCGCAGCGGCTGGAACGGATCCGCAAGGACCTGGGCGACAGCCTGCTGTCGTCCTGGCCGATCACCACGATCGCGCTGCGCCGGGGGTTCAAGGATTTCTCTCACTTCTCGCGCGCGTTCCGGGCCCAGTACGGGATTTCACCGCGCGCCTACCGCAAGTCGCGGCTGAGCTAACTCTCTGACATCGAGGACAGAATATGCGTCTCTGGATCAAGCAGCCCCTGGCGATCATGGCCGAGGGGGCACAGGGCGGTATTGTCGTGGACAATGGCCGCATCGTCGAACTGGTGGGCATGGGCCGCAGCCCCGCGGCGCCGGTCGATCAGGTTTTCGACGCCTCGCGCCACGTGATCATCCCCGGGCTGGTGAACACCCATCACCATTTCTTCCAGACCCTGACGCGGGCCCATCCGGAGGCGATCAACAAGGAGCTGTTTCCCTGGCTGAAATCGCTCTACCCGCTGTGGGGGACGCATCTGAACCGTGACACCTTCCGCATGGGCGTGCGCCTGGCGCTGGTGGAGCTGCTGATGTCGGGCTGCACCACGGCGTCGGATCACCTGTTCGTCTTCGCCGATGACATGGCCGATGCGGTGGACATCGAGGCGGAGGAGGCCCGGGCCCTGGGCATGCGGATGGCGCTGACGCGCGGCGCGCTGAACATGGGGACCAAGTCGGGTGGCATCGCGGATGAGCGGCTGATCCAGGATTACGACACGATGCTGGCCGATTGCGAGCGGGTGCTGGGCCTTTATCACGACCGGTCCGAGGGCAGCATGTCCACCGTCGCCCTGGCGCCCTGCGCGCCGTTCAACGTCACCCGGGAGATGATGGTCGACACGGCGGAGATGGCCGAAAAGCACGATTGCCGCCTGCACACCCACCTGGGCGAGACCCATGACGAGGATGAATTCTGCCTGGCGAAATACGGCATGCGGCCGCTGGATTACCTGGAGGATACCGGCTGGATGTCGCCGCGGGTCTGGCTGGCGCATGGCATCCACTTCAATGACGAGGAGATCCACCGCATCGGTGCCTGTGGCATGGGCGTTTGCCATTGCCCGACCTCGAACATGGTGCTTGCCTCCGGCCAGTGCCGCACCAAGGAGCTGGAGGCGGCGGGGGCCGTCGTGGGGCTGGGCGTCGACGGGTCGGCGTCGAACGACAACTCGAACCTGATGGAATCGGTGCGCCATGCGCTGATGCTGGGGCGGCTGACCTATGGATCGGCGGCGGTGACCCATCTGGATGCGCTCGGCTGGGCGACGGAAGGGTCGGCAAAGCTGCTGGGGCGGACCGATATCGGCGTGATTTCCGAGGGAAAACAAGCGGATCTGGCGATGTACACCCTGGATGAGCTGCGCTTTTCGGGGGCGGGCGATCCGCTGGCGGCGCTGGTGCTTTGCGGGGCGCACCGGGCGGATCGGGTGATGATCGGCGGGCAGTGGCGGGTCGTGGATGGCCTGCCGCTTGGCGTCGACCTGGAGGCGTTGCGGCGCGATCACGGTGCGGCGGCGGCACAGTTCCTGCTGCCCGCCTGAGGCCCCCCTCGACCCTGCGAAAAAGGCTGCATGTGAGGACATGTTTTGCCGCTCCGCAGGGCCAGAGGCCGCCATGGCGCCTTTCCGCATCACGTCGGATAGTGATCGTGGCGGCCCCGTTGGATGGTCGCGATGGATATGGAAGATAACCAATGTTCTATCGGCAGATGGAAACGCGGCAATGGCAGGACCTCGACGAGGCGCATTACCTGCATCCGTTCACCGACCACAAGGCGCTGAAATCCAGCCACAGCCGCATCGCCGTGCGGGGGGAGGGCGTCTATGTCTGGGACACCGAGGATCACCGGATCATCGACGGGCTGTCGGGACTTGGCAATGTCACCATCGGCTATGGCCGCAAGGAGCTGATCGAGGCGGCGACGCAGCAGATGACGGATCTGTCGTTCTGCCAGTCCTTCTTCAACACCTCGCATCCTGCGGCGATCCTGCTGGCCGAGAAGCTGGTGGAGTTGACGCCCGAGGGGCTGAACCACGTGTTCTTCCAATGCTCGGGATCCGAGGCGAACGAGACCGCCGTGCGGGCGATTCGGCGCTACTGGAAGCTGAAGGGCCAGCCGGAAAAGCGCATGATCATCGCGCGGGAGAAGGCCTATCACGGCTCCACGCAGGTGGCCGCGTCGCTGTCGGGCCTGCCGGACATGCACGAGGCGGGCGGTGACCTGCCGCTCGACTTCATCACCCATGTGAAGACGCCCTATGCCTACCGCAACAAGCCCGAGGGCATGAGCGAGGAGGACTTTGGCGAGCTGGCCGCAGGCTGGCTGGAAGAGAAGATCCTCGAACTGGGGCCGGAGAACGTGGCGGCCTTCTATGCCGAGCCCGCGCAATCGGCCGGCGGGTCGATCTGCCCGCCGATGACCTACTGGCCGAAGATCCAGGAGATCTGCCGCAAGTACGACGTGCTGCTGGCGGTGGACGAGGTCGTCATGGGCTTTGGCCGCACCGGCAAGTGGTTCGGCAGCTTCTACTACGGGATCACGCCCGATTTCATGCAGCTGGGCAAGGGGCTGACCTCTGGCTACCTGCCGCTGTCGGCCTGCCTGATGTCGGACCGCGTGGCGGATGTGCTGATCGGGGAGGGCGGCGAGTGGGCGCATGGCTATACCTATTCCGGCCATCCGTCCTGCTGCGCCGTGGCCCTGGCCAATATCGAGGTGATGCAGAACGACGGCCTGGTGGAAAACGCCGAAACCGTCCTGGTGCCGCATTTCGAGGCGAAGCTGGCGGAGTTCGCGGATCATCCGCTGGTGGGCGACGTGCGGTCGGTCGGGCTGATGGCCGGGATCGAACTGGTGGCGGACAAGGCCACGGGCGCGGCCTTCCCGCCGGAGCAGCGTGTCGGCAACCTCTGTTCCGTCGAGGCGCTGAAACTGGGGCTGGCCTTCCGCGACAATGGTGACACCATGGCGCTGATGCCGCCGCTGGTAATGACGTTGGAGCAGATGGACGAGATGTTCGCCATCGCTCGCCAGGCCATCGACAACACGGCGCAAAAGCTGGGGATCCTGTGAATGGCCCATTGGGGTGAGTTCTACATCGGCGGCGCCTGGATTGCGCCCCTCGGGGCGGAAACGGGTGCCGTGGTGAACCCCGCGACGGGCGAGGGGATCGCCCGGATCGCCTGGGGCAGTGCCGCCGACGTGGACCGCGCCGTGGCCGCCGCGCGCGCGGCCTTCCCCGCCTGGTCCGAAACGCCGGTGGCGGACCGGATCGCCCTGCTGCGTCGCATCGCGGAGGTCTTCAAGGCCCGCAAGGCGGATCTGGAGCAGGCGGTGACGGCCGAGATGGGATCCCCCGCCGACCTGTCCGACTGGATGCAGACCGACAGTTCGGTGATCTACTTCAACGAGGCCGCCGATACCGCAGAGGCCTTTGCCTTTGAGCTGGCCCATGGCACGAGCCGCCTGCGGTATGAAGCGATTGGCGTGGCCGGGCTGATCACGCCTTGGAACTGGCCGCTGAACCAGATCGTGACCAAGCTGGCGCCCGCGCTGGCCGCCGGGTGCACGGTGGTGCTGAAGCCTTCGGAAATCTCTCCGCTTTCGGCGCTGATCCTGGCGGAGGTGCTGGAGGAGGCGGGCGTACCTGCAGGCGTTTTCAACCTGGTCAACGGATCGGGGGCGGAGGTGGGGGCAGCCATGGCCGCGCATCCGCAGATCGACATCCTGTCCTTTACCGGGTCGACCCGCGCGGGCATCGAGGTGGCGCGCAGCGCCGCGCCCACGGTCAAGCGGGTGCATCAGGAACTGGGCGGGAAATCCGCCAATATCGTGCTGCCGGATGCGGATCTGGGGCTGGCGCTGTCTGACGGGGTCGGGCGCTGCTTCATCAACTCCGGGCAGAGCTGCATCGCGCCCAGCCGTATGCTGATCCCGCGCGACATGCAGGACGAGATCGAGAGCCGTCTGATGGAAGAGGCCGCAAAGGTCCGCATCGGCGATCCGACCTCGAAGGAAACCACCATGGGCCCGGTGGCGAATGCCGCGCAGTGGGACCGGGTGCAGGGGTTGATCGCCAAGGGCATCGAGGAAGGCGCGCGTCTGCTGACCGGCGGGCCGGGCCTGCCCGAGGGCGTGAACCGTGGCTTCTACGTGCGGCCCACGATCTTTGCCGATGTCACCAACGACATGACCATCGCCCGGACCGAGATCTTCGGCCCCGTCCTGTCGGTGATTGCCTATGACAGCATCGACGAGGCTGTCGAGATCGCCAACGACAGCGACTATGGCCTTGCCGGATACGTCTATGGCGCCGATCCTGACCAGGCGGAGGCCGTGGCCCGGCGCATTCGTGCCGGCCGGATCTTCATCAACAATCCGCCCTTCGATTTCTCGGCGCCCTTCGGCGGCTACCGGCAATCGGGCAACGGGCGGGAGCTGGGGATCTTCGGCCTGACGGAATACCTGGAAGTGAAGGCCATGCTGGGCCACCGCAACAGCGAGGACAGCGCATGAACATGAGCGCCCAGAGCGATACCACCTCCGAGGCGGCTGAACTGCCCGTCGATATCCTGGTCGATCACGTCGACAAGACCTTCGTCACCCGCAAGGCGCAGATCCAGGCGCTGGCCGACGTGTCGCTGAAGATCAGGCGCGGGGCCTTCGTGGCGCTGATCGGGCCGTCGGGCTGTGGCAAGTCCACCCTGCTGCGCATGGTGGCGGGGCTGGAAACGGCGACCAACGGGTCAGTGCGCATTCGCGGCCACCAGCCGCAGCAGTATCGCAACCAGGGCAAGCTGGGCATTGCCTTCCAGGATGCGGCGCTGATGCCCTGGCGGTCGGTTTATCGCAACGTGGCGCTGCCGCTGCAGGTGCTGAAACGCTCGGTCGCCGAGCATGACGCGATCATCCGCGAAATGATCGAGCTGGTGGGCCTGAAGGGCTACGAGGATCACCTGCCTGCGCAGCTCTCGGGCGGCATGCGCCAGCGGGTTGCCATCGCCCGGGCGCTGGTGACCCGGCCCGAGGTCCTGCTGATGGACGAACCCTTTGGCGCGCTGGACCAGATCCTGCGCCGGTCGATGAACATCGAATTGCAACGCATCTGGAGCCAGCAGAAGACCACCACCCTGCTGGTCACCCATGGCATCGACGAAGCGGTCTTCCTGGCCGACCAGATCGTCGTGATGCACGCCAAGCCCGGCCGGATTGCAGAGGTCGTCGACGTGCCTTTCGAACGCCCGCGCACCAAGGCGCTGTTTTCGGAGCCGGCGTTCCATGCGCTGTGTGACGAGCTGATGGAGAAGCTGCACCCGGGCCACAGGGACGAATGAACAGGGACGAGTGACACACAGCCGGGATCGTCGGGGCGTCTTTGACCGTTTCGCCCTCGACGCAGAGCCACCTTGCCTCCGGGCGGGTGGCTCTTTTTGGTCAGGGGGCCATCCACTCCAGCTCGACAAAGGCGTCGCCCGGGGTGCGGATGTAGCAGCAGCGCCCGCCGGGGAAGTCGATGGCGTCACCCAGCAGGTCCGCCCCGGCGGCGCGGCAGGTGGCGAGCGTCGCCTCCAGATCATCGACGTGGAAGCAGACATGCCCCGCGCCGGGCCGCCAGGGCAGGGCGTCGGCAGGCGGCGTGCCGTCGGGGTGGGTGAAGGCGATCAGCTCCAGCACCATGTCCAGATCCGGCGCGCGCATCTGGGTGAAGGCGCAGAGCAGGCCGGCGTGGCCAGCCATGCGGGCGATGTCTTCGCCCATGTTTTCCTCCACGAAATCGGGGGTGAAGCCGAAGGCCGTGCCGAAGAACGCCATCGCGGCGGGCAGGTCGCTGACGGTGAGCGAGGCGTGGTGGAGTTTCATCGTCTGGTGCGCCGTTCCAGGATGCCCACCAGTTCATAGGTGCAGGCCGAGATCAGGATGGAGATCAGCGCCCCGGCCCAGATGGTTTCGTAATCCAATGCCGGGCGGGCGAGGTTCAGCAGGTTGCCCAGCCCCACGCCGGAGACCAGCCATTCCGCCACCATGACGCCCAGCAGGGCCATGGGCGCCACCATCTTGGCCGCCGCGAAGAGGTAGGAGATGGAATAGGGGATAGCGATCCGCCAGAGCAGTTGCCAGCGCGAGCCGCCGTAGACCGAGACGAGGTCGCGCGCGGCGGAGGGGATGGAGGCGAAGCCCTGGTTCAGCAGCACGTAGGCCGGGAAGAAGACCACCAGCATCGCCAAGAAGACCGAGGCCGCGACGCCGCGCCCGAAGGCCAGCACGACGAAGGGCACCATGGCGACGAGGGGCGTGTTCTGCACCACCATGGCCAGCGGCACCAGCGCCCGGGCCAGCGCCGGGGCCAGGATCGACATCGAGGCCAGGACGAAGGCAAAGGCCAGCCCGGCAATCAGCCCCAGCACGGCCATGGGCAGGGTGGTGCCGAGCGCGTGCCAGATCGGGAAGGCGCCTTCGGAGAAGACGAAGCGGATCGTCTGCCAGGGTGTGGGTGCGATCAGCGAGGGCATGTCCGCCAGGTCGATCAGCAGCGCCCAGAGCAGGAAGGGCACGATGAAGGCCAGGAGGCCGAAGCCCAGCTTCTCGATCCAGGTGGTGCCGCGCGGGGCGGAGGCCATGGCGGTGGCCAGTGTTGCGCTTTCGGTGGTGCGTTTCAGCCAGACGGCGGGGATCATGAACAGCAGGTAACCGCAGAGCCCGATCATCGAGGTGGAGATCGCGATACCCCAGAGCCGGGTCGGATTGGCCTGCGGCAGGGTCGAGAGCAGGAAGGATCCGAAGCCGAAGCGCGTGCCGGAGCCGAATTCGCCCAGCACGGCCCCCAGAACGGCAATGGGGGCGGCAACGCGCAGGCCGGCGAAGACCTGTGGCAGGGCACCGCGCAGCCGGACGTAGCGCATCAGCGCCGCTTCGTGGCCGCCGTAGACCTCGATCAGGTCGGCGAGCCGCTGGTCGACCTGTTTCAGCCCCAGCAGCATGGTGGACATGGCGGGGAAATAGACCATGAGCGCCGACAGCACGGTCTGCGGCCAGTCGCCTTTCAGGAACAGCACCAGCAGGGGGCCCACGACGATGGCGGGCATGGTGTAGATGGCGATGTTCACGCCGCGGAAGGCCGTGTCGAGCCAGGGAAAGACGCAGTAGAGCAGCGCCATGACGAAGGCCGTGCCGCAACCGATGGCAAAGCCCGTGGTCGCGATCTTCAGCGTGGCCGCGCCGTGCAGCAGGTAGAGGTCGGCGCCGGTCCACATGTCCTGAACGATGTAGACCGGGCTGGACAGGATCAGGCGGCCCATGCGGGTCTGCGTGCCCAGAAGGTGCCAGGCCAGCAGGAGCAGCAGCACGACCGCGCCCTTCAGCGCGATCCGGGCGGCAGGGCTGCGCAGCAGGGCCATGCTGCGGGCCATGCGTCGGGCCGTCTCAGGAGCCGTATCGGGGAGCGAGGTTGCGGACATGGGCGAACTTTCTGCCTTTCGGGGCCAATGCCGGGTGACCGGCAGGGGGAGGCGGTGATCCTACCCTGCCCCGAAGCGATCCCCGGGGCCAGAATCATGCCGCGACCGCCGGCGCGGCAAAACTTGGCGCCCGGTGCACCCTGGTCGGGCCGGCGGGGGAGGGTTGCGCGGAATGTGCATTTCCTGAGCATCGGGGCAGTTTTTCGCCGCGCCCCGGGACGGGCTTTTGCCGCCCGAAACCTGCCCCCGGCGGCAAATTCAGTCGATTTTCCGCCGATTTGCCCTGATTTGAAGCGCTTTGAGAAGCCGCCGGGGCCTTCCGCAGGATTGGGCAAGTCAGCGCGCAAGACAGGGCAACACAGCCAAATTGACCGTGACGCGCGGCGGTCCATAGGCTGGAAAGATAAGCCGGGAACCGGAAAAACGGACCGTGCAGGACAATCAGAACCCAACCAACAGGATCTTGCCATGACCAAGCTTTCCCGTCGCGCCTTCACGGCCTCTGCCCTGGGTGGTCTTGCCGCTGCCTCCTTCCTTCCGGGCCGCGCCGCTTTCGCCTCCACCACCACGCTGACCCTGCAGGCCATCTGGATCAACGATCCTGAGTTCAACGGCTATTACATCGCCATGGAAGACGGCTTCTACGCCGAGGAAGGGATCGAGATCGACTACATCCCCGGCGGTCCCGACGTGATCCCGCAGGCCTCACTGCTGACCGGCAAGGCCGACATCGCCCTGACCTCCCCCATGGAGACGGCCGAGGCGATCTTCGACAAGGGCGCCAAGTTCAAGGTCATCGGCGCGCAGTTCCAGAAGAGCCCGGATTCGGTGATCTTCCTGAAGGACAGCGGCATCACGACGATGAAGGACCTGGAAGGCAAGACCGTGGCCTGCCCGCCGCTGAACATCGGGCCGTTCAAGGTGGTGCTGAACCTTGCCGGCGTCGATGCCGACAAGATCACCTTCGTACCCTACACCTTCGACCCGACCCCGCTGGTCGCAGGCCAGGTCGATGCCGTGGTCGATTTCATGACCTCGATGCCCTACGTGATCAGCCAGGCTGCCGGCAAGGAGTCCGGCTTCATCATGTTCTCCGACGTGGGCATGGTGATGGGGCAGGACCTGGTCTGCGTGACCGAGGAAACCCTGGCCGAGAAGCGGGACCTGCTGGTCGGCTTCCTGCGTGCCTCCCGCAAGGGCTGGGACAAGGAGTTCGAGGCGCCGGGCCAGGCCGCGCTTGGCTGGGAAGACAGCTGGTTCAAGGGCAACGGCTATACCCCGGACATGACCCAGTTCCATTCCAACATCCAGGTCGACCTGATCAAGCATCCCGACGGCGTCTTCTCCATGGATGACGAATGGATTGCCAAGACGGTCGAGTCGCTCAACAACGTGGGGATCCATGCGGATGCCTCCATGTTCGACACCTCGCTGCTGAAAGAGATCTGAGCATCGTCACGATGAACGGAACGACCCCCGGGCAAGATGCCCTTTTCACACCCCTGTCCGTCAGGGGTGTGACCTTTCGGAACCGGCTGATCCTGTCCCCCATGTGCCAGTATGCAGCAGAGGAGGGGCGGGCGACCGGCTGGCATTTCGATCACTACGCCCACATGGCCCTGTCGGGGCTGGGCGGCGCCGTTGTCGAGGCGACGGGGATCCTGCCGGAGGGGCGGATCACGCCGCATTGCCTTGGCCTTTGGGAGGATGCCCAGATCGAGGGCATGGCGCGCATTGTCGAAGGGTTCCACCGTTACGGCACGCCCGTCGGCGTTCAGCTGGGGCATGCGGGGCGCAAGGCTTCGACCGCGGCGCCCTGGGACGGGGCGAAGGCCCTGACCGGGGAGGACCCCCGGCAGTGGACCTGCGCCGCGCCGTCCGCGATCCCCTATGCCGAGGGCTGGCCGGTGCCCCGGGCGATGCCGCCCGAGGAGATCGCCGCGCTGCGCGCCGCCTATATCGAAGCGGCGAAGCGGGCCATGGCGGCGGGGTTCGACTTCGTCGAGATCCACGGCGCCCATGGCTACCTTGTGCATTCCTTCGTTTCGCCGGTGTCGAACCACCGCAAGGACGCCTATGGCGGATCGCCCGAGGGCCGCATGCGCCTGCCGCTGGAGATCGCGACGGACCTGCGGGCGGTGCTGCCCGAAGACATGCCGCTCTTTTACCGTGCGTCCTGCACCGACCGGGTGCCGGGCGGGCTGGAGCTGCCCGATACGCTGGCCCTGGCTGCCGGTCTTTATGTGGCGGGGGTCGATGTGATCGACTGTTCCGCCGGGGGCATCGCGCCGGGGACCAATGGTGCCGCCGTCAACGCGATCCTGACCGAACAGCATGACATGGCCGCCGGGATCCGCGCGGCGGGCGGCATGACCATGGCCGTGGGGGGCATCCATGCGCCCGACCTGGCGCTTGGCTGCATCGCGGCTGGCAAGTCTGACCTGGTAGCCATCGCCTCGGAGATGCTGAACAACTTCGACTTCCCGCGGCAATGCGCAGAGGCGGCGGGGCTGGAGAAGCCCGATTTCGTGCAGCCGGAGCGCTATGCCTTCTACAACCAGTTCGCGCGGGGCTGAGGTGTCCCTGCCGCGTGTCCCCCTGGGCGAAACCGGTCTGACCGTCAGCCGGATCGGGTTCGGCACCGCGCCGCTGGGGGATTTCTACGCCCGGCTTGAGGAGCATGAGGCTATTGCCACGGTGGAGGCCGCGCTGTCTGCCGGGATGACCCTGATCGATACATCGCCCCACTATGGCAATGGCCTGGCAGAACATCGCACGGGCACCGCCCTGCGGTCGGTCGCGCGCGACGAGGTTGTCCTGTCGACCAAGGTCGGCCGGGTGATGGACCCGGCTCGCCGGGGCGGGGTCGCGCCCGCGGCAAGGGGGTTCGTAGGATCCCTGCCGCATCGCCCGCGGTTCGACTATTCCCGCGATGGGACCCTTCGGTCGATCGAGCAATCCCTGTTGCGCCTCGGGACGGATCGTCTGGACCTTGTGCTGATCCATGACGTCGACAGCTGGACCCATGGTGCCGACCGGATCGAGGCGCGCTATCGCGAAGCGCTGGAAGGGGCCACGCGGACCCTGGCGGAGCTGAAAGCGGAGGGCGTGATCGCGGGGTTCGGTCTGGGCCTGGATGATCACGAGATGGCCGAGCGGTTCCTGGGCGATGCGGCGTATGACGTGATCCTGCTGGCCGGGCGCTACTCCCTTCTGGAACAGCCGGCGCTGGCCTCGATGATGGCGAAGGCGCAGGCGACCGGGACGGCGCTGATCCTGGGCGGCGTGTTCAATTCCGGGATCCTCGCCACGGGGGCTGTGCCCGGGGCGAAGTACAATTACGAAACGGCCCCCGCAGAGGTGATGCGGAAGGTGGCGCGCATCGAGGAGATCTGCGCCGGTCACGCCGTGGCCCTGCCCCATGCGGCGTTGCAGTTCGCCCTGGCGCATCCGGCGGTGGCCTCGGTCGTGCTGGGGGCGGTCACGCCGGCAGAGGTGGCGCGCAATGTCGCCGCCCTGCAGGCGGAGATCCCGCGCGCCCTCTGGACGGATCTGAAGGCGGCGGGGCTGCTGGATGCCGCTGCCCCGACCCCCTGAGCGGCCTCAGTCGAACATGCGGCCCCAGCCGGTGATCTTCGGCGCGACACCCGCTTTGATGCAGGCATCCCAGTAGGTGACCGAAATCGAGTCGGCCAGGGTGATACCGGTCTCTGCCTCGAACTCCTCCGCCAGCGCCGTAGCGGGGAAGTTGGTGCAGACCACGGCGACGCAATCTGCGGCATCATGGGCGGCGGATTTCAGCAGGGCGCGCATCCTGTCGATGGGCGTCGCACCGATATCCACGTTGGCCACGCAACCCAGCGAGACGGCATTGACCACGTCGAAGCCGGAACGGGTGTAGTTTTCAACGATCGCCGCTGTGACATCCTCGGTATAGGGCACGGCGATCGAGATCTTCTTCCAGTTCTTCTTCTCGAACAGGTCGAAGTACCCGATGGTGGCCGAGGTCGCCTTGATGCCGGTCTCCGCCTCGATCAGCTCGCACAGCTTCTGGTCGTTCTCGATCCCGCGCCAGCTGGCGGAGGTGCCGTTCCAGGTGATCACGTCCAGCGGGGCATCGGCCAGAAGGCGGGCGGCGGCCAGCATGGGTTCATACTGGAAATGGCTTTCGGAACTTTCGTTCAGCGCCAGCGTCTTCACCACGATGCGGGAGAAGTGGTTCGAGATGCGCCCGGCTTCCTGCATGTTCATGGCATAGGTCAGCGGCTCCGCCCAGGTGTTGGAGGAGGGCATGATGTGGCCGATACGGGTGTAGGTGGCCGGGTCGTTGTAGGGATAGGGCAGGGTCATGTCTCAGTCCGTCGGAAGGGTGCGGGTGAAGCCCAGGTCGGGCCTTGTGCGGGTGTCGAGGAAACGTTGGATGTGGGGCAGGGCGGTTTCCGCCGCCCGGCGCTGGTCGGCGCGGGCGGCTTCCATCCGGGGCATGTGCCCGGCGATGCGGGCGCGCAGGGCGTCGGTGTCGAAGGTGGGCGTGCCTTCGGTCAGCACCTCCCTCCCGGCGACGAAGACACTGTCGACCGAACTGCCGCTTTCCGCCGTGACCATCTGGACCAGCGGGGCGTTGAGGGGCGTGAATGCCAGGGTGTCGAGGTTGAGGATGCTCAGATCCGCCGGCGCCCCGGGCCGCAGGGTCGACGGCGGCAGGCCCATGCAGGCGGCACCGCCCTGGGTGGCCAGCCGGTAGGCGGTGGCGGCGTCGATCCAGCGGTCGCGCGAGGTCTCGAATAGGCGGGAGAGGTTGGAGGCATGGCGCATCGCCTCGAACATGTTCATCGCGTCGGAGGAATTGGCACCATCGGTGGCGAGGCCGGGGGTGAGCCCCTCTTCCAGCATCGCCTTGAGCGGCGCCACCCCGGCGCCGAGCCGTTGGTTCGAGGCAGGAATATGTGCCACCGTCGCGCCGTGCCGCGCCAGCGTGGCGAAGTCGCGCCGGGCAAGCCATACCGCGTGGCCGACGGTGAAATCGGGGCCCAGAACGCCCAGGTCCGCCAGCCGGTCGACGGGTGAGCCCCCCCAGAGCTGTTGCGCGACCTCTGCCTGCAGGCGGCTTTCGGCGACATGCATGTGCAGTCGCCAGCCGTGCCGGCGGGCAAGGTCGGCCGCGCCTGTCAGGAAAGCGGGGGAGCACTGGTGCGGGATCGTCGGCGCAAGGCCCCAGCTGATGCCTTCGGGCAGGGCAATGCCCATGCCCTTGTCGATGCTGGTGAGCAGGGCGTCGGGGTCCTGTGGCGCGCCGGACATGGTGGCGGCGATCGCGGGCGGGAGGGTTTCGACCAGCCCGGGGATGCTGTCGGCAAAGCCGATATCGGCGACCATGGGGGCGATCACGGCGCGCAGGCCTGCGTCTGCATAGGCCTGCGCCACGGCGGCCAGGTGTTCGGGGTTCGGGGCGGGCATGCCCACGGCCAGGTCGTAGACCGCCGTCACACCTTTCGACAGCATGTCCCAGGCGCCGAGCAGGGTGCTGTCGTAGACCATCTGCGCATCGCGCCCCGCCGCCATCCAGCCGCCAGACGTCAGCGAGAATTCCAGCGGCCAGAGGTCTGCCACCCCCTTGTTCAGGTTGGCATGGCCGTGGGTATGGGCATTGACCAGCCCGGCGATGACCATCTGTCCGGTGATGTCGCGCACCGGCAGTCCGGTGGCATCTTCGCTGATCAGGCCATCGCGGAGGATCAGGTTGCGCGCCGTGACCTCTCCGGTCTCTGGGCAGGCGACGAGGCCCCCGGTCAGGACGAGACCTGTCGCCTCCGGCCCGGTCATTTCGGGCAGACCTGCGCGAAATGGCGGGCGACCTCGGCGCGGGGAGCGAACCAGACGCCGGGGGTTTCGTGGATCTCCTCCAGGAAACTGCGGATCCCCTCGAACCGGGCGGGCTGGCCCGAGATGCGGTTGTGCAGCGAGACCGTCATCAGGCGCGGGGAATGCGCGCTTTCGCGGTGCAGGGTCCGGAAGGCCGAGGCGAGGTAGGTGCGGAAATCTTCCGGTGTCGGCAGTTTCGCGGTGGCCATCCGGTTGTCGTTCAGCGTGAAGGTATGGGGCACCACGAGCCGCTCTCCGACCCAGTAGGGCAGGTCATCGGCGTAGCCATCGGCATCGTAGAGGAGCGAGGGGTGATCGGCGATCAGGCGGCGGGTGTTGTCGGAGGGCGCGTAGCGGCATTGCCAGCCGGTAGGGGCCTGGCCGGTGGCGGTGGTGATCCCTTCGACCGCGGCGGCGATGGCCGCGCGCTCCTCCTCCTCGGTCATCAGGACGTGGCGGAGGAAGCGGTTTCCGTGGGCGCAGATGTCCCAGCCCTTTTCAGCGATGAACCGCGCCGCTTCGGGGTTGCGCTGCAGCGCCTGGGCACAGGCACCGATGGTGGGGGGGATGTCGAAGGCCTCGAACATCTCGGCAAGGCGCCAGAAGCCCGCGCGGCTGCCGTATTCGAAAAGGCTCTCGGCCACGTAGTCCCGTTGCCCTGCGGGCACCTCGCCGGGGATGGCATCGGTCAGGGCAAGCTCTGTCGCCGGGTCGCCATCGGGGATGGACGGTTCGGCGCCTTCTTCGAAGTTCAGCACTACGACGACCGCCAGACCGGCGCCGCCGGGCCAGCGGAAGTCGGGCTTCATGCGCCCGTAGCCCACGAAGTCGCGCGTCATGCGGCACCTTCGGGCAGCTGCGCAAAGATATCGGCGGCGATCGACAGCAGGCGTTCTTCGCCGCGTGGGCCGGCGATGAAGGACAGGCCCACGGGGACGCCCTCCACCGTGGTGGCGGGGATGTTCAGCTGCGGAAGGCGGGTGAGGGAAGCGACGCAGGTCAGCGCAAGGGTCTTCTCGCGGAACTCGATCAGCTGCTCCAGCCCGCCGCCGATCTCGGGCGGCAGGTCGTGGGCGGTGGGGATGCACAACACGCCGTCATCGCCCAGCAGATCGGCCATGTAGCCGGTCAGCTCGTCCCGCCAGAGGGTGGCGGGGGCGATGTCGGCGGCGGTCACCGTGCTGGCCAGTTCCATCCGCTGCGCGATGGAGGCAGAGACGGTACGCCCCGGCTGCGCGGCCCAGGTGCCCAGTGTCGCGTGCAGGTCACCCAGTTGCAGGGGGCGGAAGGTGTTCAGCCAATGATCTACGCCGCCCTTGTAAAGGTCGACTTCGGTGGTGGTCAGCGATTGCGCCAGAGGTGTCAGCGCCTCGGCCACGCGGGCGTTCGGGATGGCGAAGGCATCGCGGGCCAGCATCAGGCGGGTCGGCGACAGGGGCTTGGGCGCGCCGAAATAGGCCGCGCCCACCCGGGACATGACATCGGGCGTGCGGGCCATCCAGCCGACGGTGTCGAAGCTGGGCGCCATGGCCATGACGCCCGCGACCGAGAGCCGCCCGAAAGTGGTGCGCAGGCCGAAGATGCCGCAGAAGCTGCCGGGCACGCGGACGGATCCGCCGGTGTCGGAGCCGAGGGCGAAATCGACAAGGCCCCCGGCCACGGCCGAAGCCGAGCCGGAGGAGGAGCCGCCGGGTACTCGGGAAGGGGCCCGGGGGTTGATGGGGGTGCCGAAGAACTCGTTGTCACCGAACATGCCGCAGGCGACCTCGTCGGTGTGGGTCTTGCCCGCGCAAAGCGCGCCCGCAGCCAGCGGGACCTGTACCGAAGGCGCCGTGGCGGCAGCCAGCAGCCCGGCCTTCAGCCGGTCGGGGTTGCCGCAGGCGGTGATGCTGCCCGCGATGTCGAAGAGGTCCTTCACGGCGAAGGTCAGGTCCGACAGCGGGCCTTCCGAGGTTTCCCGGAAGGGGGCAGGGGAATGGCCGACGAAGGCCGCCTTGCGGATCGTTTCGGTGTCCATTGCCTACTCCGCCGCCGTGCGGGTCAGCAGGTTGTCGACTTCCAGGTCATAGGTGCCCATGAAGCCGTCGACGCGGGATTTCACCTCGTCCCAGTCGAAGAAGCGGAAGGAATTGCCGCGGATCACGAACTGGGCGCCGGAATAGAACATCTCGTACTGCAGGTGGCGGGAGCCGAATTCCGAGCCGACCGCATCCCATGCCAGCTTCATCAGCTTGACGCGGTCGTGGCTGTCCATCACCGGCGAACGCTGCGTGCGGCCGATGATGTCGGCGGTCTCGGGGCTGGCGAAATCCAGATCCGAGGAGGGCACCATGATCATGCCGCCACCCGAGAGGATGCGGATCGCCTCGACCACTTCCGGATAGGTCGTCTGGGCGATGACCTGAGCCGTGACGAGGATCGAACGGTCGGGGACGTAGTAGGGCCCGTATTGCTCGCCCCTGGCCTCCATCGCGAGGACCAGCGCATCCATGTTCTGCACCTTGGCGGCGATCAGGCCCAGCTGTTCACGGACCTGCGGATAGCCGATGATGTTGTTGGTTTCCGCGATCTTGCGCGCGAGGCCCAGAAGGAAGTGCAGCTTCTGCGTCAGGCGGATCATGCACTGGTAATTCTGCATGACATGGGCCCGGGTCTGGTGCCACTGCGCCTGCGCCATCTTCAGGTCGCGGTGCACGAAGACGCGCTCCCACGGGACCTTCACGTCATCGAAGACCACCACGGCGTCGTTTTCGTCGAACCTGGCGGACAGCGGGTAATCGAAGGTGGAGGTCGCGGCACCTTCGTAGCTGCGGCGGGAGAGCATCTTCAGGCCATTCGTGGCCATCGGCATGCAGAGGGTGAAGGCGTAATCCTCGTCCCCCGGCTGCAGCGGCTGGATGCCCGAGACCATGATCTCGTTCGCGACGATGCCGGAGGTTGCCAGCATCTTGGCGCCGCGGATCGTCACGCCTTCGCTGTCTTCGTCGACGATGCGGGCGACCAGATCGCGGTCGGCCTGGCCGGCGGCGGATTTCGCCTTGTCGGCCTGCGGGTTGATGATGACGTAGCTGAGGTAGAGGTCGTTGTCGCGGATGTAGTCGAAGTAGTCCGCCATGGCGGCGGCGCGCTTGGGGTCATAGGCCTCGTAGACATCCAGCCCCATGCGGAAGCCCACGAAGGTGGAGGCGACGTGATCGGGCGAGCGGCCCATCATGCCGCAGGTCTGGGCCGACCACATCTCGATCGACTTGCGACGCTCGACCAGCTCTGCGTGGCTGGTGGGCATCATCCAGGACTTGTTGATCAGCTTGCCGGTCCTGGGCGAGGCGAAGGTCATCGCCTCCTGATTTTCCGGCGCTGCCTGAAAATCATAGAGCGCGCAGGCCGAGGCGACGGCGCCGCGGAAGGCGGGATCGGTATTCACGTCAGGCACGCGCTTGCCGTCGATGTAGACGCAGCGGTCATCCTGCAGGCTGGCGAGGTGGTCGGCACCGTTCTTGGGCATCTGGGTCTCCGGTCCGGTAATTCCGGTCTGGGCGGCGCAGGGGGAATTTGATCCTGCGATGCACCGCGGAAGCTGTCTTGGGTCCGTTCGCCCCGGCTCCTCTCGCCCTTTTTCGGGTCAGGCTCCGGGGGTGAGGGCAGGGTTCCGGCCCGCCGGGCCGGCGTCAATCCCGGCGCCGAAGGGGCGCAGGGACAGGCATTCGAGGGCGCAGAAGGGGCCAAGCGCCGTGCGGCGCCTGCTCAGGTCGCCAGCATGTCGGCATCGAACATGTCCTCTGGCGTCAGGCTGGTTTTCAGCAGGCCCTCGGCGGACATGTAGCGGATGATCGCCGCCATCGTGTCGCGGTTCTTCGCGAAGCCGGTGGACCAGTAGCCCTGTCCCAGCCGCTTTTCGGCGTCCAGCAGGCCTTCCAGTTGCCAGGGCAGCATGGTCTTCAGCACGCCGGAGTGGAACATCTGTGCCCGGGCCATGTCCTGCGCGGCCGCAAGCGCGGTGTAGAGGCGGCGGGTCAGGCCTGGGTTTTCCTCTGCAATCGCGCGTTTCAGGGCGAAGATGTGCATGGGCGGGAAGATCCCCGTCTTCGTGTAGAAGGCCGTTTCCGCCTCGACCGGATCGTCGAAGAGCCGGGTCACCGGGCAATCGGGATCGAAAGGATCCCAGGTCGAGGGCGCGGCGGCGGTATAGAGCGCGTCGATCTTCCCCTCCGCCAGCATCCGCGCCAGCCCGCCTTCGTCATCGGCGTGCACGATCTGGAAATCGTCCGGGTACTGCTGCGGGTGTTCATCCCCGGTGCGGCCGAATTCCAGCCCATTGGTGACATAGACCGGCGCGCGCATGGGCAGGTTGTAATGCTCCTCGAAGATGCCGCGCAGCCAGACGGCGGCGGCCATGTCCCAGATCGGGATGCCCACGCGCTTTCCGGCCAGGTCGGCAGGGCTCTTCAGCCCGGCGGCGCGGTTCACGAAGACGCAGGTGAAGCGGAAGTGGCGGGAGGGGAAGACCGGCACCGCCAGGTAGCGCCGCGCGCCTTCGAGGTCGCGCAGGTAGGTGGCCAGGGGATATTCGGCGGCGTCGTAGACATGGCGCGAACATTGCAGGTTGAAGAGATCCTGCACGGGATGGGTGGTCCAGGTGGTTTCCACTCCTTCGATCTGCACCACGCCGTCGATCAGCGGCCGCAGCCGGTCATTGTCGGAGGAGCCGACGGTCAGCGTCAGGGTCATGCGGCTTCCTTTTCGAGGATGTTGGTGATCAGCACGTCGAGAAGTTCCGGCAGGGCCAGCGGCGTGGCATTGGCGCCGCCGCGCGACCAGTGGGATCCGACGCGGTCGGGCGTGGTGCCAAGGCGAACGGCGAGCCGTTCGATGGCGTCGGTGCAGTCTTCGGCCAGCGGCAGGCAGGTGATCTTCAGATGCTCGGGCAGCAGGTCGTTGGCGCCCGTGAAGGGCAGGTTTTGCCCGCCGACCTTCTTGAAGGCCGGCACGCCGTGGGCCTTGCGCGCGGATTTTTCCAGCACGAAGGAGCGGTGCGTCAGACCCGGCGCAACCCAGGAGATGCGGGCATCATAAAGCCCGCCGAACCTCTCCATCGCCTTGGCCAGCAGGCGGGCCATTTCGTTGTGCATTTCGACATAGGCGCGCTTCTCGTTGTCGCCCCAGATCCATTTCGAGGGCCCTACCTGATGCGCCGTGCTGTCCGCCCGCCAGGGCGAGACGGCATTGCCGCGTTTTTCGAACAGACCCGGATCGTCGTAGGCGTGGCAGGGCGAGGGCTTGCCCTCGTAGCCGCTGATCGTCTCGTAGGGCACCAGCGCCATCGGTTCGGAGATCACGGCGCGGTGGATGAAGGTGCCCTTGCCGTCCGACAGGATCGACAGGTCCAGCAGCTCCTGCGGATCGTCGGGGCCGAGGCGCGCGCAAAGTTCCTGCGCCAGCGGCTGCCGGGTGATCGGGCGGAAGCCCTCGTCATGCAGGCGGCGGTTGATCGCGCGGTGTTCGGTCGAGAAGGGATAGGGCTTCGTCGCCGTGCAGGGCATCATCAGCAGCACCTTGCGCCCGCCCTCCGGCAGGGGCGGCATGTAGCGCGTTGTGACGTATTCGATCCAGTCGGCGATCCGGGGATGCGACAAGGAATCGAGGTTGTCCTGCGGGCAGTAGAGGCAAAGCTCCGGATCGAGGACATAGGGCGCCTGGATCTTTTCCTGGCTTTGCAGGAAGCGGGCGGCCTTGTCCTCGACGATGACCTGGTTCGACATCGGATCCTCCTCAGGCGTCGGTCTTGGGGGAAAGGGTGGCGGGCGGCGCGGTTTCGGGGCGCAGCTCTGCCTCGTCATAGGCGCGCAGGGCGGCGAGGTGTTGCGCCGCGTCCTCGGTGAACAGCTGACGGGTGATGCCGCGCACCACCCGTTCGGCGCCGAACTTCAGCGCAGAGATCCCGGCGGCGCAGCCCTGCGAGACCATCGCGGCGAAGGTGTAGCAGTAGTGGCGGCGCAGTACGGCGTCCGTGGCGGCGTCACGGCCGGTGAACTGGAAGGCATCGCCCAGGTAGGGAAAGGCGCCCAGCCCGTAGTCATCGGGACACGCAGCCGGGGCGAAGCGGTCCGCCCAGGTGGCCATGCCGGGGGCAAGGGTGGCCAGTTCCGGGCGCAGGCCCGGGTCTATGGCCATGCCGGTGCCGACGATCAGGACATCGGCCCCGAAGGTGCCATGGGGCGTGGTGATCGCGACCTCTCCGTCCCGTTCGGCCAGCGCGGTGAAGGGACTGTCGTAGTGGATGGCGAAGCTTTCCCAGGCGGCGCAGCGGTTGAAAGTGTCCTGCGGCGGCGGCTGGTTCATGCGGAAGATGGTCTGCATGAACTCCCATTTCATCGCATCGTCGAGGTCGGGGAAATTGCGCAGGAAGCCCGTGAATTCCATCCAGCGGTAGGGGTTCACCGGCGGCAGCTTTGGCCGCCGCACGAAAAGATCGACCTGCGCGGCCCCCGCTTCCAGCGCGCAGGCGGCATTGTCGAAGGCCGAGGCGCCACCGCCCAGCACCGCGATGCGCTTGCCGCGCAGTGCGGCAAAGTCGATGGCGTCGGCGGTATGAGCGTAAAGCCGGGCGGGCAGCGCGTCCGAGACGAACTGGGGCACCGCCCAGGCGCCGGTGCCCTGGATCCCGGGGGCGAGCACAACGGCGCGGGCGTAGTCGGTGCTTTCATGCCCGTCGGCATCGCGCAGGCGGATGGCGGTGATCCCACCGTCGAGCGGCTCCAGCGCCAGCACCTCCACCCCGTGGAAGACCGGCGGCTGCACCACGCCGCGCAGCCAGGACAGGTAATCCTGCCACTGCTCCTTGGGGATCTTGCCAAGCCGGTCCCAGGCGGCATCGCCGTAGCGGGCGCGGTACCAGACTTCCGGCGTCAGGGCGGGGATGCCCATCTCCGGCCCGGAGACATGTTTGGGCGTGCGCAGGGTCTTCATCCGCGCGTAGGAGGTCCAGGGGCCTGCCTCCCCCGGCAGGGTCCGGTCGTAGAGCCGGATGTTGGTCACGTTTTCCCGCATGAGGCCAAGGGCGATCGACAGGCCGGACTGCCCCGCACCCAGGATCGCCACGTCGAGCACGGGATCGCCCGCATGCAGGCGCGGGATGACCCAGGGCTTCTTGGGGTAGGACAGGGCATCGATCTGCGACAGCGCTTCCCTTGCGAGCGCATCGAGCGGGTCGGACATGGTCTCTCCTGATCAGGCAGTGCCGCGCCCTCTCGGGGCGTGGTCCGGCCGGGCCCGATCCTCCGGTTGCCACGGCCTGTTGCGGAACAGGATTCCATTCCCGGCGCGCAGGGCCAGAGCCCGCGACCGGCTTTGCCAAGTCAGACAAGAAAACACGCGCCGCTGTCCCTGCCCCCTGACCAAGGCGCCTGCAAAGCGGGCGGCGCAGGGCGCCGGTGGGGGCGTCGGGGGTCAGTCGTCGTCGCGTTGCAGCAGCAACTCGCGGGAGCGGGAGGCGAATTCGCGGCGCCAGAGTACGGCGCAGGTCACTGCCGTGGTCGCGATCAGGGCCAGCGGGCCCAGGAACCATCCTGTCGCGGCCATGGCGAAGTAGATCGACCTGAGCCCACGGTTGAAGCTGCGCGCGGCAAAGATGTTGATCTGTGCCGCCTTCAGGGCGCGGGGGACGCATTTCGCATCCGCGGGGTCATTGGGGATCGCCCCCATGAGCACGCCGCAATAGCCGAAGAGCCGGTTCGACCAGACGAATTTCAGGAAGGCGTTCACCATGAAGAGCAGGACCAGGATCAGCTTCAGTTCCCAGAACACTGCGGGGTTGCGCACGGCGCCAAGATCGGAGGCGATGTTGCGAAGCTCATCCGAATTGCCCAGCAGGGCCAGCGTGCCGCCTATGGCGATCATGGTCGAGGAGGCGAAGAAGGAGCTGTTGGCCCTCAGCGTACCGAGGATCTGCGCATCGAAGATCCGGTTGCTCCGCTCCGTCAGCTTGCGCAGCCATTCGCGCCGGTTCTCCGCCATCAGGGTGGAGACGGAGGGACGCGCGGCCGAAGGATGTTCGATCAGCCACCCGGTGCCAAGCCAGCAGCCCAGGATCAGCAACACGCCCAGGGCATCCGCGGCGGAGAAAAGCGAAAGGAATTCGGTCATCGACATGGCTTACAGATAGCCAGCGGAGGTGGTCCTTGCCTATGGGAAAAATTGGTTCTAAAATTTTACCAATCCTGATAGGGACCCGCCAGACACCTGCAAGCGATGGAGGATAGCCATGCAGATGCCGGAGCCGGACACCGCTGTCCTTTCACGCAAGGCTGCGCTGGTTGCGCGGTTGCGCGGCGTTCTGCCCGCCACCGCCGTGATCGAGGACCCGGCAGAGACGCGGGCCTACGAGTGCGACGCACTGACCGCCTACCGCTGCCCGCCGTTGTGTGCCGTGCTGCCCGCGACGACCGAAGAGGTCGCGGCGGTACTGGCGATCTGCCACGAGATGAAGGTGCCGGTGGTGCCACGCGGGGCGGGGACATCGCTGGCGGGGGGCGCATTGCCGACGGCGGATTCGGTGATCCTGGGCGTGGCGCGGATGAATGCCGTGCTCGAAACCGATTACGACAACCGGTTCATCCGGGTGCAGACCGGGCGCACCAACCTCTCCGTTTCCGGCGCGGTGGAGGCGCAGGGCTTTTTCTACGCCCCCGACCCGTCCAGCCAGCTGGCCTGCGCCATTGCGGGGAACATCGCGATGAACTCCGGCGGGGCGCATTGCCTTAAATACGGGGTGACGACGAACAACCTCCTGGGCGTGACGCTGGTGACCATGGAGGGCGAGGTGATCGAGCTGGGCGGCGCGCACATGGATGCCGCCGGGCTGGACCTGCTGGGCGTGGTCTGCGGATCCGAGGGGCAGCTGGGCGTGGTGACCGAAGCCACGCTGCGCATCCTGCCAAAGCCCGAGGGCGCGCGGCCTGTGCTGATCGGCTACGACAGCCTGGAGGTGGCCGGCCAATGCGTCAGCGACATCATCGAGGCGGGGGTCCTGCCCGTGGCGATCGAGTTCATGGACCGTCCCTGCATCCGTGCCACCGATGATTTCTCCGGCGCGGGCTATCCCGATTGCGAGGCCCTGCTGATCGTGGAGGTAGAGGGATCGGGCGCCGAGATCGCCGAACAGCTGGCCATCATCACCGCCATTGCCCGCAGGCATGACCCGGTGGAACTGCGTGAGAGCGGATCGGCGGAGGAAAGCGCGCGGATCTGGCTGGGTCGGAAATCGGCCTTCGGCGCCATGGGGCAGATCAACGACTACCTCTGCCTTGACGGAACGATCCCGGTGACCGAGCTGCCCCGCGTTCTGGCCCGGATCGGGGAGTTGAGCCGGGACTTCGGACTGGATGTGGCCAATGTCTTCCACGCGGGGGACGGCAACATGCATCCGCTGATCCTGTTCAATGCAAACCAGGAGGGCCAGCTGGCCCTGGCCGAGGGGCTGGGGGCGGAGATCCTGAAGCTATGTGTCGAGGTGGGCGGTTGCCTGACCGGTGAACACGGCGTGGGGATCGAGAAGCGCGATCTGATGGTGCATCAGTACCGGCCTGCCGATCTGGAGGCGCAGATGCGGGTGAAGGATGTCTTCGATCCGCAGTGGCTGCTGAACCCGGCCAAGGTGTTTCCGCTGGAGGCCTCGGACAGCCGCTGGGGGCAGGGGGGCCTTGCCCCCCATGTCGCCTGACGGCGCCATTCCCCCCAGGATATTTGGAGCCCAAAAATGATGAGACCCGGGACAGAGACCGAGCTGGCCGAGATGCTGCGGGAGGCGCGCAGGCCGCTGGCGGTGCAGGGTGGGGGCACGCGGGGTGCGCCGCTGTCGGGCGAGGTGCTGCAGACGGGCGGGCTGTCGGGGGTACGGCTTTACGAGCCGGGCGCGCTGACGCTGGTCGTGGGGGCGGGCACGCCGCTGGCGGAGGTCGAGGCGCTGCTGGCAGAGAAGAGCCAGCGGTTGGCCTTCGAGCCGATGGATCACCGGGTCTTGCTGGGCACCGACGGCGTGCCGACGATCGGCGGCGTGGTGGCTGCCAATGTCTCCGGTCCGCGCCGGATGCAGGTGGGGGCCTGTCGCGATCACCTGCTGGGGGTGCGGTTTGTCGATGGGGCGGGCGAGGTCATCTCCAACGGCGGGCGGGTGATGAAGAATGTCACCGGCTACGACCTGGTGAAGCTGATGGCGGGGAGCTGGGGCACGTTGGGGGTGTTGACGGAGGTCAGCCTGAAGGTGCTGGCCAAGCCGCAGGCAGAGGCCACGCTGGTGCTGGACGTGCAGGGGGCGGAGGAGGCCGTTCGGGGCCTCTGCCGCGCCATGGGGACGCCCTTTGACGTCAGCGGCGCGGCCTGGGCCGATGGTGCGCGCCTGTTGCGGGTCGAGGGGTTGGCGGGATCTGTCGCCTATCGTGCGAAGGCGCTGGATGCTGCACTAGGTGGCGGCAACCTCCTCGTCGAGGGAGACGAGAGCGCCGCACTTTGGCGCGGGGTGCGGGACGTGACCGCCTTCGCGGAGAAGCCCGGGGCCGTCTGGAAACTGTCGGTGAAACCCCTTGATGCACCACGCATTCTTGATGCGCTGACCGGCGCGGGCGTGGCGCATGAGGCGATGCTGGACTGGTCCGGCGGGCTGGTCTGGCTGCTGGCCGATGCGGTGGAGGCCGTGCGGGCCGAAGTTGCGCAGCTTGGGGGCCATGCGACGCTGGTGCGTGGCAGTGGCCTGCCGATGTTCCATCCGCGTCCGGCCCCGGTCGCCCGGATCGAGGCGGGCCTTCGGCAAAGGTTCGATCCGGGCGGCATCCTGAACCCCGGCCTGATGGGAGCCTGAGGCATGCAGACGAACTTTACCCCCGAACAGCTTTCAGATCCGGCGACCGCGACGGCCAACAAGATCCTGCGCGCCTGCGTCCATTGCGGGTTCTGCACCGCGACCTGCCCGACCTACCAGGTGCTGGGCGATGAGCTCGACAGTCCGCGGGGGCGCATCTACCTGATCAAGGACATGCTGGAAAACGAGCGGGTGCCGGATGAGAAGACCGTGCGCCACATCGACCGCTGCCTGTCCTGCCTGGCCTGCATGACGACCTGCCCGTCCGGCGTGCATTACATGCACCTGGTGGATCATGCCCGGGCCTATATCGAACAGCGCTACCGGCGGCCCTGGCGGGATCGTGTGCTGCGGGGGCTTCTGGCACGGATCCTGCCCTATCCCGGGCGCTTCCGGCTGGCCCTGATGGGGGCCAGGATCGCGCGGCCTTTCAAGGGCTTGATGCCCGATCCCCGCCTGCGGGCCATGCTGGACATGGCCCCGGCGCAGCTGCCCCCGGTGTCGCCCAACGACCGGCCGCAAAGCTTTGCCGCGCAGGCGCCGCGCCGGATGCGGGTGGCGCTGATGACCGGCTGCGCCCAGAAGGCGCTGAACACCGACATCAATGATGCCACCATCCGCCTGCTGCGCCGCCTGGGGGCGGAGGTCGTGGTGGCCCGGGGCGCCGGGTGCTGCGGGGCGCTGACCCACCACATGGGGCGGGAGGGCGAGAGCCACGCGGCGGCCGAGGCCAATATCCGCGCCTGGATGGCCGAGGCAGCGGGCGGGGGGCTGGACGCGATCGTCATCAACACCTCCGGCTGTGGCACCACGGTAAAGGACTACGGCCACATGTTCCGGGAAACCGGGCTGGCCGAGGATGCGGCGCGGGTCAGTGCACTGGCGCTGGATATCACCGAACTGCTGGTACGGCTGGGCTTGGCGGAGGTGCCTGCGGATCACGAGGCGCGGGGCATGCGGGTGGCCTATCACGCGGCCTGCTCTCTCCAGCATGGTCAGAAGGTGACGGAGGCGCCGAAAACCCTGCTGAAACAGGCCGGGTTCGAGGTTCTGCTGCCGGCTGACGGGCACCTGTGCTGCGGCTCTGCCGGGACCTACAACCTGATGCAGCCGGAAATTTCGGGCCAGCTGAAGGCGCGCAAGGTCGCCACGCTGGAGGCGCTGACGCCGCAGGTGATCGCCGCGGGCAACATCGGCTGCATGATGCAGATCGGTTCGGGCACGGGTGTGCCCGTGGTGCATTCGGTGGAGCTGCTGGACTGGGCGACCGGTGGGCCGAAACCCGCCGCGCTGAGTGGCGAAATCCTGCCGCAGGGGGTGCCGAACCTTCGCGATTAATCCCATGGGCTGCCGCAATTTGGCCCGATGCAGGGTACAGTCTGGGCCCGACACCCCGGAGCCCAGATGACACCCCGCGCCCTGATTGCCCCCCTTACCCTGTTGTTCCTGCTGCCTTTCCTGGCTGCAGGCCCCCTGCGCGCCGCGGATTCGGAGCTGCAGCGGCTGGACACCGGCGATGCGTCGCGCGGGTGGGAGGCGGTGGGGCGCCTCGACATCGGCGGCAAGGGGTTCTGCACCGGTGCCCTTGTCGCGCCGGACCTGGTGCTGACGGCGGCTCATTGCCTTTACGACCGCACGACCGGCGCAAGGATCGACCCGGAGAGCATCGAGTTCCTGGCAGGCATGCGCAACGGCCGGGCCAGCGCCTACCGGGAGGTACGCCGCGCGGTGACCCATCCCGATTATGTCTACGAGGCGGAGGTTTCGGCGGAGCGGGTGCGCAACGACCTGGCTCTGCTGGAGCTGGTCCGCCCGATCCGCAACACCACCGTGATCCCCTTCCAGACCGACATGCGGCCCGCCGCCGGGGACAAGGTGGGGATCGTCTCCTACGCCCATGACCGGGCCGAAGCGCCTTCCCTGCAGGAAATTTGTGGCGTGATCGCGCGGCAGCGCGGGGTGCTAGTGACCTCCTGCAACGTTGATTACGGCTCCTCCGGCGCGCCGATCTTCTCCTTTGCCAGCGGGGTGCCGCGCATCGTGTCCGTCGTCTCGGCCAAGGCGGAGGTCGATGGCGGCCCGGTGGCCCTGGGCACCGAGCTGGAGGCGCCACTGGCGGTGCTGAAGGCAGAGCTGGAAGCGGGCATGGGCTATGGCCTGGCCGCCGCGCCGCGGGTCAACCGGATCACCGCCGGCAGCAGCCGCCGGGACATAGGAGCGAAATTTGTCCGACCGGGAGAGTGATCGCCGCTTGCCCTCTTGAAGGCCCCGGGGCCGCCCCCCAGATAAATTGCATGGGACGCCACGACAGGGTCCCGGATCTGGCCCGTCCCGGAGGGAGGGCCGCACATAGCAGTTATCGCTTCAAGAAGGATGACCAACCCATGCGTAACTTCGATCTTGCTCCGCTCTACCGTGCCACCGTCGGCTTTGACCAACTGGCCGACATGATGGACCGCGTCTTTGCCAACGATGTGGCACAGCCGAGCTATCCGCCTTACAACATTGAAAAAACCGCCCCCGATGCCTATCGCATCTCGATCGCTGTTGCCGGCTTTGCCGATGATGAGCTGTCGGTCGAGGTGAAGGAAAAGGCCCTGGTCGTTTCTGCCCGCAAGGGTGAGGAAGCCGAACCCCGGACCTACCTGCATCGCGGCATCGCAACCCGTGCCTTCGAGCGCCGCTTCCAGCTGGCAGATCACGTGCGGGTCACCGGGGCCACCCATGCCGACGGCATGCTGCATATCGACCTGGTGCGGGAGGTGCCCGAAGCACTGAAACCCCGCCGGATCGAGATCGCCCGCGGCGCCAGCACGGCCCGCGCGATCGAAGCACAGGACGCCTGATTTCCCTCGGGCCCTGTACAGTTCCGGGAGCTGAGAACGCCCGGGACTTACCTCAGTGGGGCGCGGTCCGTAAGGGCCGCGCCTTCTGCGTTTTCAGAGCACGACCTCACCCGCCGGCCCCATCAGCCGCGCGGTGAGAGAGGGCCGGTCGGCCACCGTCCAGTGGACCCGTTCATCCTGCAGGACCGGGGCCAGAAGGCCCGCAGCCTGCTCCGCGCGGGGATGGGCAAGTTCCAGCGATACAATGGAAAAATCGCCGCCCGGCATGGCGCGCGGGGGGATGTCTGCCTCATCGCATTGCCAGTCCAGGAAGCTGGGAAAGACCCCGCCGAAGGGGCGCCGGCCGTCCTCCGGCACGGTGATGACCCAACGCATGTCCCCGCGCTGCTGGCGCTGCACCCCGCCGTTGATCCCGGGCAGATCGCCCCGGTGCTGCATCAGCCCGGGCAGCCGGACCAGCCAGTGGCCGAGGCAGGGTTCCGCCGGTGGCGTGTCGAGGTCGAACCAGCGCGCATGCCCGGGATCGGGGGCGTCCGGATCGGGGGCGATGACCTCCAGAAACGTCGCCTCTCCCAGGCGCATTACCCGGTTGTGGGTGCCCATCAGGGGGTGCTTGCCACCGCTCTGCGGCAGGGCTGCGCCCAGCCTTTCCTCGGTCCAGGCGATGCCTTCGGCAAGGTCCCCCGCGACGACCACGATGTGGTCCAGATACGTACCCGGATACATTTTGCCAACTCCCTGAAAAGCCCAGATTAAAACGTCGGTATTACGTCGGTATCATGTCGGTAACCCGACGGTGCGAAAAACGCTCTGTGCAGGCCCATTACAGGTCCGGCATGGGAGAGCTTGGCGGAGGTTCGCCACGGGTGGATCCCGCCGTCCGAACTGCCGCACCCCCTCCATGACAGCCCCGTCTTGCTCTCTCACTGGGCCGGAAATACTCCGGGGGTGAATTGAGCCGGTACGGCTCAAGAGGGGGCAGCGCCCCCTCCCCGTTGCCCGACCTCACTGCAGATCGCCGAAGGCCTTCTGCATCCGCTCCACCGCTTCCGCGATCCGTGTGCGCGGCATGGCGAGGTTGAAGCGCTGGAAGCTTTCGCCGCCGGTGCCGAAGGCCTCGCCGTAGTTCACCGCGATCTTCGCGTCCTTCAGGATGCGGCGCTGCACTTCGGCGCCCTCCATGCCGGTGTCGGCGAAATCGACCCAGGCCAGGTAGGTGCCTTCCAGCGGCATCGACTTCAGCCCCGGGATGGCGGCGATGCCATCGTCGAAGAGTTTCCGGTTGCCATCGAGGTAGGCGCAGAGCGCATCGACCCAGGCGGCGCCTTCGGGCGTGTAGGCGGCGGTGGCCATGTGCAGGGCGAAGCTGTTGGCGGAGATGCCGAGCGCGCCCATGGTCTTTTCGAACCGGCGGCGCAGGGCGGGATCGTGGATGATCACGTTGCCGGTGTGCCCGCCCGCCAGGTTGAAGGTCTTGGTGGTGGCGGTCATCATCACCAGCCGGTCGGCGATCTGGGGGCAGGCGCGTGCCATCGGCAGGTGCTTGTGGCCGGGCATCACCAGGTCGTTGTGGATTTCATCCGAGACGAGGATCAGGTCGTGGCGCTGGGCGAAGGCCGCGACGCCGTCCAGTTCTTCCTGCGTCCAGACCCGGCCGCCGGGGTTGTGGGGCGAGCAGAGGATCAGCATCCGTTCCTCGCCGGTCATCTGGGCATCCCAGCGGTCGAAGTCCATCTCGTAGCGGCCGCCGTTCAGGGCCAGCGGGCATTCGACGACCTTGCGGTCGGCGGCGCGGATGACCCGGGCGAAGGCGTGGTAGACCGGCGTCAGCAGCACCACCCCGTCGCCGGGTTCGGTGAAGGCCTGCAGGCAGAGCCCGGTGCCGTTGACCAGCCCGTGGGTGGAGAAGATGGCGCCGGTGTCGATGGTCCAGCCGTGGCGGTTTTCCTGCCACCAGGCGATGGCGTCGCGGTAGGCGGCATCATCGCCGAAGTAGCCGAAGACACCATGATCGACATAGGCCTGCAGCGCCTCGGTCACGCAGGCGGGCGGGCGGAAGTCCATGTCGGCGACCCACATCGGCAGGCCGTCTTCGGGCGAGAGCCCGTAGTAGGTTTCCATGTTGTCCCACTTGGCGGAGTGGGTGCCGCGGCGTTCGATGATCTCGTCGAAATTCGGGGTCGTCATTCAGGGTCTCCAGAGGCTTGGTGTGACGCTAGGCCTTCGGGGCGTGGGCGCAAGGGGCAGTTGCGCACATCCAGTGGCGCGCGCTGCGCCTGCTGACAGAAAAGGCTTACCCGGTGGTTGATTGCCGGAGGGGGCAGGGGGCGGAGGGGGCAGGTCGTGGCGGCGCCTGCGACCTGTCCTGCGACTGGTGGCTGGCTTGCCATTTGACGGCAAAGGTGGTGAGGCTATTTGTACCCGACTGTTCAGAATTCCCCCGAAGAGGTGGCCGTGCCGCCGGACGGGCCGAAGCAGAGTGACCGCGTGACCGAGACCTTTCCCGTGACCGCGACGGATCCGCAGGGCCTTCCGCTCTCCGATCTGATCGCCTGCCCGCGTTGCGACGCGGTGCAGCGGCTGGCGGAGCCGGCGGCGGGGCAGCGGGCCCTGTGCCGGCGCTGCGGTCACGTTCTGATCGCGCCGCGGCGCAAGGCGGGCAAGCAGATCATCGCGGTGGCCGTGGCGGTGCTGATCCTGGCGCTGACGGCGACATCGCTGCCCTTCCTGCGGATCAGCCGCGCGGGGCTGGCCCATGCGAGTTCGATCCTGGACGCGGCGCTGGCGTTTTCCTCCTCTCCGCTTTTCACGCTGCTGTCGCTGTTGCTGGCGGGGCTGATCGTCTTCATCCCGGCGCTGCGGGCGCTGCTGGCGATCTACGTGCTGGCGCCGCTGGTGCGGGACCGGGCGCCCTGGCCCGGTGCCATCCATGCCTTCCGCCTGTCGGAGGCGCTGCGGCCCTGGTCCATGGCGGAGGTTTTCGCCATCGGCTGTGCCGTGGCGCTGATCAAGGTGAGCGACCTGGCGCGGGTGGAGTTCGGCCCGGCCTTCTGGATCTTCGCCCTGCTGGTGATCCTGGTGCCGGTGCAGGACGGGCTGACCTGCCGCCAGTCGGTCTGGCGCAGTCTGGACCGCAGCCTGGACAGAGGTCTGGACAGAAACCGGGGAGGTTCGGCATGAGCGGGCGTTCCCGGGAAAAGGTGCCGGGGCTGCGCTCTGCCCGGCAGATGGGGCTTGTCGCCTGCACCCGCTGTTCGCGGGTCTGGCCGCAGGGCACCAAGCAATGCGGGCGCTGCGGGCATCACCTGAAGAGCCGCAACCCCCATGCGTTGCAGCATGTCTGGATCTGGTGGATCCTGGGCCTGGCCTGCTACGTGCCGGCCAATGTCTACCCGATGCTGGTCACCCGGACCTTCATCGGCACCCAGGACAACACGATCATCGGCGGCGCGCTGGAGATCGCGCATCACGGGTCCTACGGGATCGCGCTGGTGATCCTGATCGCCTCGGTGGCGATCCCGGTGTCCAAGTTCTCGGTCATCGCGGCGCTGGCCTTCGGCGTGCGCCACGGCAGCCGGATGAGCGCCCCACGGCGCCAGCACCTGCATGAGCTGGTCGAGTACATCGGCCGCTGGTCCATGATCGACGTCTTCGTCGTCGCCATCCTCAGCTCGCTGGTGCAGCTGGGCGCGGTGGTGGCGGTGCGTCCCGGGCAGGCGAGCCTCTACTTCGCCCTCTCGGTCATTTTCACCATGTTCTCCGCCATGGCCTTCGACAGCCGGTTGATCTGGGATGCCGAGGCGGCGGAGCCCCTGCCGGAAGAGGGGCCGGATGCGCCCGATGCGCCCGCCCCGGCCCCGGCAGACAGCCCAATCGGAGATCCCGCCAGATGAGCGACACCCCCGAGGTCGAGGTAACCACCGACCGCCGTACCCTGGCCGAGCGCGTCTCGGTCATCTGGATCCTGCCGCTGATCGCGCTGGCGATCGCGCTGACCGTGGCCTGGCGCAGCTACGAGGACCGCGGCCCGCTGATCGAGGTGTCCTTCGAGAACGCGGAGGGCATTTCCGCCGGGGAGACCGAGCTGCGCTATCGCAACGTGGCCGTCGGCGTGGTGGAGCAGGTGGGCTTTGGCGAGGGGCTGAAGGATGTGCAGGTGATGATCCGCCTGGACAAGGACGTGGCCGAATTCGTCGACAGCGACGCGCGGTTCTGGATCGTGCGCCCGCAGGTCACCGCGCGCGGTGTCAGCGGGTTGGGCACGGTGCTGTCGGGGGTCTACATCGAGGGGCTGTGGGACGGCGAAAGCAGCGGCGAGGCCCGCAGTTTCGAAGGGCTGGACCAGCCGCCGCTGAACCGCGAGGGCCGCGAGGGCACGACCTTCCGCCTGCGGGCGGCGGCCGAAGGCGGGCTGACCGCCGACGTGCCGATCGAATACCGCGGGATCGAGGTGGGCCGGGTGGGCCAGCCGGAGGTGACCGAAGACGGCGCCACCATCGAGGCGGATGCGATCATCTATGCCCCGCATGACCGGCTGCTGACCTCTGCCACGCGGTTCTGGGATACCTCGGGGTTCAACTTCTCCCTCGGGCCGAACGGTGCCAGCCTCGACTTCAGCTCCGTCTCTTCGCTGCTGCTGGGGGGCGTGACCTTCAACACCGTGGTCTCGGGCGGCGAGCCGGTGTCGGAGGGAGAGGTCTTTACCGTCTACCCGGATGAGAACGCGGCGCGGGCCAGCGCCTTTGGCGAGGGCGAGGGCGAGCGGCTGAGCTTTACCGCCATCTTCGAGGAGAATGTTTCGGGCCTGTCGGTGGATGCGCCGGTGACCTATGGCGGGTTGAAGATCGGCCGGGTCGAGGCGGTGAACGGCATCGTCGATCCGGAGCGTTTCGGCGACAACGAGGTGCGGCTGGCGGCGACGCTGCAGATCCGCCCGGCGAAGCTGGGCCTGGAGAAGGCCGGCACGCCCATCGATGCGACGCAGTTCTTTGCCGACCGCATCCGCGAAGACGGGCTGCGGGCGCGGCTGGCCACGGCCTCCATCCTGACGGGCGGTCTGAAGGTGGAGCTGGTGGAGCTGCCCGATGCCCCGGCGGCGGAGCTGGGCACGGAGGCGGAGGGCAATCCGCAGATCCCCACGGCCCCGGGCCAGATCAGCGACGTGTCGGCCACGGCCGAGGGCGTGATGGAGCGGATCAACAACCTCAAGATCGAGGAGCTGATCGACAGCGCGATCAACACGCTGGACAATATCGGGTCGCTGGCGGGCAACGAGGCGCTGAACCAGGTGCCGGGCGATGTGCGCGACATCCTGGGAGAGGCGCGCGACGTGCTTGGATCGGACGAGATCCAGGCGCTGCCGGGCCAGATCGGCGGGATCGCCGACCAGGTGGAGGAGCTGGTGCAGGCGCTGAACGAGCAGCAGGCGGCGCAGAAGCTGTCGGATGCGCTGCAGGCGGTGTCGGATGCGGCGGGCGGCGTGAACGGCGCCATCGCCGGGGTGCCCGGCGTGGTCGAGAAGATCGACCGGATCGCGGACAGTGCCGCCGACGTGCCGCTGGACGAACTGGCGCGCAGCCTGCAGGACCTGATGGACAGCGCCGATGCGGTGCTGGGCACCGAGGGCGCCAAGGCCCTGCCGGGCCATCTGAACGAGGCGCTGGACCGGCTGCGCGACGTGCTGGCAGAACTGCAGCAGGGCGGCGTGGTGCAGAACCTGAATGACACGCTGCAATCGGCGCGGGACGCGGCCGGGTCGATCGAGACCGCCGCCGACGACCTGCCCGACCTGCTGAGCCGGGCGCGCACCGTGCTGGACCGCGCCAACAAGACCCTTGCGGGGTATGACGCGGATGCCGGCATGGGCCGCGACGTGCGCGAGACCCTGCGAGAGCTGAACCGCGCCGCCGATGCGATCAGCGCCCTGGCGCGCGAACTGGAACGCAACCCCAACTCGATCCTCTTCGGGAGATGACCATCATGCGCCCTTCCTTCCTGGCCCTGACGGCCGTGGCGGCCCTGACCACGCTTGCGGGCTGCAGCACCAACGAACGGTTCTTCACCACGCCGGAGGCCCCGGCAGAGGCGCTTGCGCCGCAGCGCATCCGCTATGCCACGGTGGAGCTGACGGAGGTGTCCCTGCCCGATTACGCCGGGCGGCAGCAGATCGCCGTGCGGGGCGCCGATGGCGCCGTGTCGGCCCGCAAGGGCGAGCTTTGGGCCGATCTGCCCTCGCGCGGGATGACCATGCAGCTGGCGCGGGACCTGACGCGGATCACCGGCGCGCAGGTCGCGGCGGAGCCCTGGCCCTTCAACAGCCGTGCCCAGGCGCGGGTCGAGGTGCGGGTGGAGCAGATGCTGGACGAGGGGGACGGCAGTTTCCGCCTGTCGGGGCAGTATTTCGTGGCGCCTGAGCGCAGCGAGGGCGGCCGGTCGGGCCTCTTTGACCTGCGGGCGCCGATCGAGGGGGCGGGGCCGGTGGCGATCACCCGGGCGCGTGCCTCGGTCGTGGCGCAGCTGGCGGCCCAGCTGGCGCGCGAGGGGCTGCGCTGAGGCCAGTGCCCGGCCTGCGCGGGCTGGCCGGAGGATTTGGGCCTAGATGAAGGGGCCGGAAACGAAAGGGCCGGGGCGCTGATGCGACCCCGGCCCTTTCGTGTCAGCGCAGGCGTTGCAGCACCGCGACGGAGGGCTGTCCGTCCGGCGGCATGCCCGCGGCGCGCTGGAACGCGCGGATCGCGGCGGTGGAGCGGGAGCCCAGGATGCCGTCGATCCCGCCGGTGTCGTAGCCGCGCGCTGTCAAAAGGCGCTGCAGTTCGATCCGTTCGGCGCGTTTCAGCGGCCGTTCGCCAGCGGGCCAGGGCCGCGTGATGTCGCCCGCGCCCGCGATGCGGTCACCCAGGATGCCCACGGCCAGCGCGTAGGTGTCGGCGTTGTTGTAGCGCTTGATGACGTCGAAGTTGTGGAACACCAGGAAGGCCGGCCCCTTGGCCCCGGCCAGCATCAGCAGCCGTGCCTGGCCCCAGTCGCGCATGTTGCCCCGGGCCGGGCGCACGCCCAGGCGGGCCCATTCGGAGGGCATCTTTTCCGGCCCGTTGGTATAGGCGTAGTTGAAGTTGGCGGGCAGGGTGACTTCCATCCCCCAGGGTTCGCCCTGCCGCCAGCCGTGGCGGGAGAGGTAGTTGGCGGAGGAGGCCAGCGAGTCGGAGGGATCTTCCGACCAGATGTCGCGCCGCCCGTCGCCGGTGAAGTCGACCGCGTAGGATTCGTAGGAGGTCGGCATGAACTGGGTGTGCCCCGAGGCGCCTGCCCAGGAGCCCAGCATGCGGTCCGGGGTGGAATCGCCGTGCTGGACGATCTTCAGAAGGGCGATCAGCTGTGCCTCGTAGAAGGCGCCGCGCCGCCCGTCGTAGGCCAGGGTCGCCATGGAGGAGATCAGCGGGGTGGAGCCGCGGTAGTGCCCGTAGGCGGTTTCCAGGCCCCAGATGGCGGCGACATACTGCCCCGGCACGCCGTAGGTGCTTTCGATGGCGCGGAAGAGCCGGGTGTTCCGGGCGAACTCCTGCCGGCCATTGCGCACCCGCGTGTCGGAAACGGCGCCATCCATGTAGTCGCGGATCGACTTGGTGAACTCCGACTGGTTGCCGTCCTTTTCGATCACGTCGGGCATGAAGACGGCGTTGCGGAAGGCGCTGTCGAAGGTGCGGGCGGTGATGCCCTTCGCCATGGCGCGGCCACGGAAGCCGCGCAGCCAGGCGTTGAAGCCGGGGTTGACGGAGGCAGGCACGGCAGCGGGCGCGGCAGGCCGGGCGGGGGCAGAGAGCTCTGCCCTCAGGCCCGAGGGGCGGGCGCGCGGGCGCAGGGAGCTTTCGACGATCAGCGCCGTCGGCGTGGCGGAGACCTGAGTGACCTGCGGGGTGCTCCGCTGCGCGGTGGCGGCAAGCGCATCGAGGGTCGCGGTGGCAATGGGGGTGCCACCGTCCGAGGTGGCCGGGCGGGCAAGCGGACGCAGGGAAACCTCTGGCGCTGCGGCGCGGGCCGGATCGGACAGCGGCAGCAGGAGGGTGACTGCAAGGGGGACGAGGGCGGGAGCCCTGGCGATGAAGCGCATGGACGACCTGTGTTGGACTGCTCTGGTTCTTATTGCCCCTATCCTAGCGCGAAAGGGGCTGAATCGAAAGCGCGGGCTGAGCGGCACGCGGGCCCGGCGGGTCTGTGCCACAAGCCGGGTCCGCATGGGTTTGATCATTGGGGGAGATTTCGGGGCCGGGCCGCCAGCGGACGACGATGCAAGGTGTGAGGCAACCAGCGTGGACCAAGGCAAGGGGGGAGGCCATGCAGGGCAGGCCAGCGTGCAGGAGGGGCCGCAGCCGCCCCCTGCGCAGTCTCTCCTGCCGCAGTCCCCGCCCCGGTCCTTGCCCCGGTCCGTGATTCTGTCGGTCAGCTGTTCCGGCTGCGGGTGATCTTGCGGGCGGTCTTGCCCTTCTTGGCGCTGGCGCGGATCAGCTTGCGCTTGGGGCTGCCCTTGGACTTGGTCTTGCCCTTGCCGAAGCTCTTGTGCGGGCGGCCGCGCGGACCCTGGCGGGCGTTGGGGTTCTGTTCCACCTTGCCGCCTTCGAGCGACAGGAGCTCCAGCTCCAGCCCGCCGGTCACGGGGGCGGCTTCGGCCAGGCGGACGGTGACCCGCATGCCCGGCTCGATCAACCGCCCGGTCTTCGAACCCAGCAGGGTCATCGCCTCCCGGTCGAAGTGGAAGAATTCCGCCCCGAGCGACCGGATCGGGATCAGCCCGTCGGCGCCGGTTTCATCGAGCCGCACGAAGGCGCCGAAGCGGGCCACGCCGGAAATCCGGCCTTCGAATTCCTGCCCCACGCGTTCCGACAGGTAGGCGGCGAGGTAGCGGTCGTTGGTGTCCCGCTCCGCCATCATCGAGCGCCGCTCGGTTTCAGAGATGTGCTGGCCGGTCTGTTCCAGCACCTCGATGTCATGCGGCGACAGCCCGTCCTTGCCCCAGCGGTGCACGGTGATCAGCGAGCGGTGCACGATCAGGTCGGCATAGCGCCGGATGGGAGAGGTGAAATGCGCGTAGTTCTGCAGCGCCAGCCCGAAGTGGCCGAAGTTCACCGGCGCATAATAGGCCTGCATCATCGAGCGCAGCGTTGCCATGTTGATCAGTTCCGCCTGATCCGTGCCCGCCGCCTGGTCCAGCAGCCGGTTGATATGGGCGGTTTTCAGCACCTGCCCCTTGGCCATCTGGTAGCCCGAGGCCTGCGCGGTCTCGCGCAGCGCTTCCAGCTTTTCGGGGCTGGGTTCCTCGTGCACGCGGAACAGCAGGGGGGAGGCCTTGGCGATCAGGGTTTCGGCGGCGGCCACGTTGGCCAGCACCATGAATTCCTCGATCAGCTTGTGGGCATCGAGCCGGTCACGGAAGTTGACCGAGGTGACCTCGCCCAGCTCCGACAGTTCGATCTTGCGTTCCGGCAGGTCGAGGTTGAGCGGCTGGCGGGCCTCCCGCGCGGCCTTCAGCGCGGCATAGGCCTCGTAAAGCGGTTTGATCACGGTTTCCAGCAGCGGCCCGGCCTTGTCGCCCGGATTGCCGTCCATCGCCGCCTGCACCTCTTGGTAGGACAGCGAGGCGGCGGAGCGCATCAGGGCGCGGTGGAAGGTGTGGCGCAGCTTGTTGCCGTGCCGGTCCAGCACCATGCGCACGGCGATGCAGGCGCGCGGCACGCCTTCGTGCAGCGAACAGAGGTCGCCCGACAGCCGGTCGGGCAGCATGGGCACCACGCGGTCGGGGAAATAGGTGGAATTGCCGCGCCGCTTCGCCTCCCGGTCCAGGGCGGAGCCGGGAGTGACGTAATGCGCCACGTCGGCAATGGCGACCCAGAGGATATGGCCGCCGGGGTTCTTCGGATCCTCGTCGGCCTCGGCATAGCAGGCGTCATCGTGGTCGCGCGCATCCGAGGGGTCGATGGTGACCAGCGGCAGGTCGCGCAGGTCCTCGCGGCCCGAAAGGCCCGCGGGTTTCATGCGGTCGGCTTCTGCCACGGCCTCGTCGGGGAAGGCATCGGGGATGCCGTGCTGGTGGATGGCGATGAGCGAGACGGCGCGCGGAGCGGTGGGATCGCCCAGGCGGGCGACGATGCGCGCCTTGGGCAGGCCCATGCGGCCCTTGGGCCCGGCCTGTTCGCCTTCGACCAGTTCGCCGTCCTTGGCGCCGTGCACGTTGGATTCGGGCACGATCCATTCCTTGTCGTTGCCCTTGTCGATGGGCACGATGCGGCCACCTTCGGCCCCCTTGCGGAAGACGCCCAGGATGCGCTGCGGGTTGAAACCGATCTTGCGGATCAGCCGCGCCTCGTAGGCGTTTTCGCCCTCGATCGCGGTCAGGCGGGCCAGGATGCGGTCGCCTTCGCCCAGGGCCGGGTCGGAGGCACGCGGCAGGATGTGCACGGTGGGTTCCGGCCCTTCGCCGTGCCATTCCAGCGGCTTGGCCGTCAGGTCCCCGTCGCTGTCGGGGGCGTTGACCATGAGCACGGAGACAGGCGGCAGCCGGTCCGGATCGCGGTAGGTCTTCTTGCGCTTCTCCAGCACGCCTTCGTCCTCCAGCTCCTTCAGCAGGCGCTTGAGGTCGATGCGGGCGGCGCCCTTGATACCGAAGGCCTTGGCGATGTCGCGTTTGGCGGTCTGGGTGGGGTTGGCGGTGATCCAGTCGAGGATCTCTGCCCGGGAGGGAAGCTGTGACATGGCGCAGATCTACCACGGGCGCAGGGCGCGGTCATGGGGAAAAGCGGCGGCCGGATCAGCTGTGGATGAGCCGGGGATTACCCTGGGATCACCCTGGCAGGCTGCGGTCCAGCAGGCGGGTGAGGCCGCAGATGCCGGACATGACCGGCACCGGAAGGTCGAGCTTTGCGGCCAGTTCCACCAGCGCGCCCAGGATCGGTTCGATCTCCAGGTGGCGGCTGGCCTCGACATCCTGCAGCATGGAGGTGCGGATCGGGCCCAGCTTGCCGGTTTCGGCCATGCGTCCCTCGGGGTCATCAAAGCCGGGCAGGCCGATCAGGGCGCCCAGCTCGGCCATTTCCACCATCATGCTCCGGACCAGTTCGCGGGCTTCGGGATCGGCCAGCAGGGCGGCGGTGTCGCTGCGGGACAGGGCGGTCAGGGGGTTCATGTTGGAATTCCCCCAGAGCTTCAGCCAGACCTCCCGGTGGATCTGCGGGGTGACCTCTGCCGGGATGCCGCCGCTGCGGAAGGTCTCCGCCAGGGCGTCGATGCGGGCGGAGGGCCGGCCGTCGGTGGTGCCGAGCCAGAGCCGGTTGGCCTTGGCCAGGCGGATGTGCCCGGGTGCCGCGACGGAGCTGGCGGCATGGACGACATTGCCGGCGATCTGCGGCGCGGGGATCAGCGAGCAGAGCTTGGCCCCCGGATCCACGGTGTCGAGGGTCAGCCCCTGCGCGGGGCCGCCGAAGCCCTGCAGGAACCAGAAGGGCAAGCCGTTCACGGCGGGCATGACGAGGGTGTCCGGCGTCATGGCGGCCGCGATCGCCTCGCCAAGTGCGGGCAGGCCGTGGGCCTTCACCCCCAGCACCAGCAGGTCGGCGCCCCGCAGGGCGGCGGGGTCTTCGGTGACAATCACCGGGAAGACCTCTGTCCGGCCTGCCTCTTCGATCCGCAGGCCGTCACGCGCCAGCGCCTGCAGCGTCGCGCCGCGGGCCAGCACCGTGGCCGTTGCACCTGCGCGCACCAGCCCTGCCGTCAGCCATCCGCCGATGGCGCCGCATCCGATTACCGAAACCTTCATCTTCCCTCCCTTCGGGCGCCCGCGCGCCCTTTCCGTTCCGCACCCCGCCCCTGTCATTTTTTGGCCAGAAATATCCTGGGGGTGAATTGAGCCGCAGGCTCAAGAGGGGGCAAGGCCCCCTGCCTCCGGGGCGACAAGCAACTCCATCTCCCGATGGGGCACCCCGCCGTCGTCGTATTCCGGGCCACAGGCGGCAAAGCCCAGCCCTTCGTAAAAACCCATGGCGCGGACCTGGGCGCCCAGCACGATGACGGTGAAGCCCCGCGCCAGCAGCCGGTCGATCCCCGCCCGCACCAGCGCCGCGCCCAGCCCGGTGCCGCGCGCCGAGCGGCGCACGCAGATCCGCCCGATCCGCCCTGCGCCCGGCTCCGTCAGCAGCCGCGCGGTGCCCACGGGCAGGCCGTCGAGCGTTGCCAGCAGGTGTTCCGCCCCCGCGTCCAGATCGTCCCATTCCTCCTCTGCCGTGAAGCCCTGTTCGGCCATGAAGACCTCTTCGCGCAGGGCGAAGCAGGGGGCGGGGTCGGTGACGGTTTCGATCAGCAGCGCGGGGGTCGTCATCAGGCGAAGTAGTCCTTCAGGATGCGGGTGTAGATCGCCTTCAGCTGGGTGATCTGTTCCACTGGCACGTTTTCGTCGACCTGGTGCATCGTCTCGCCCACGAGGCCGAATTCCACCACGGGGCAGAGGTTCTTGACGAAGCGCGCATCGGAGGTGCCGCCGGTGGTCGACAGTTCCGGGGTGACGCCGGTTTCGGCCTCCACCGCGGTGGCGACGAGGGAAGAGAGATCGCCCGGGGGGGTGAGGAAGCTTTCGCCGGAGACCTTCACCCGGGTTTCGATCACGATGTCGAACATGCGGGAGACGTCCTGCGCTTCGCGCTTCAGCCACTGGGTGAGGCTTTCGCCGGTGTGCAGGTCGTTGAAGCGGATGTTCACCGCGGCGGAGCATTGGGCGGGGATCACGTTGGTGGCGGGATTGCCGGTGTCGAACTGCACCGCCGCCAGGGTGGAGGGATCGAAGTGGTCGGTGCCCTGGTCGAGTTCCTGTCCCGCGAGCCGGTCGATCAGCCGCGCCATGGCGGGGATCGGGTTCTTTGCCCGGTGCGGATAGGCCGAGTGGCCCTGCTTGCCGGTGGCGGTGAACCAGGCGGTCATGGCGCCACGGCGGCCGATCTTGATCATTTCGCCCATGGAGCTGGGGCAGGTGGGTTCGCCGACGAGGCAGTCGGTCATCGTTTCCGCGTTCTCGGCCATCCAGTCGAGCAGGGCGATGGTGCCATCGACCGACTCGCCTTCCTCGTCGCCGGTGATGGCCAGGACGATGGCGCCATCGGGCGGCGTGTCACGGACGAAGTCGATGGCCGCGGCGACGAAGCAGGCAACGCCGGACTTCATGTCGGTGGCGCCGCGGCCGTACATGCGGCCATCGCGGATTTCGGCGCCGAAGGGATCGGCGGTCCAGGCCTTCAGGTCGCCGACGGGCACGACATCGGTATGGCCGTTGAACCCGAAGGAGCGGTTGGCCCCCTTGTTGCCCCAGCGGGCGAAGAGGTTGGCGATGCCGCCCCGGTCGACCCGGGTGCAGGTGAAGCCCGCCTCCTCCAGCAGGCCCTGCAGCAGGACCAGCGCGCCACCTTCGTCGGGCGTGACCGAGGGGCAGCGGATCAGGTCGGCCGTGAGGGCAATGGGATCGGTGGGACCGGTCATCTGGAACTCCTTCTTCGCAGGCATGGCCTTTGCAGGCATGGCTAGCCGCTTTCGCGGGCGTTGCAAAGGGTGGCGGGGCGGGTTGGCCGCGCCCGGGGGATGGAGAGGGGACGGGCCGGGGGGCGGAGAGGCGTGAAGTCAAGGCTTTACGGATGGGGCGGAGAGTGCGATTCTGCCCGAAAGGCGCATGGAGAAGGCGCGGAGCATGGCAGAGCAGGCAGCGCGGGGGATTCCCGGGCGCGATCATTCATTCGTCGGACGGGTGGCGGGATGCCATCGGCCTGCTGCGCGTCGGGCCTGCGGGCCTGTTGCGGGGTCTGTTTTGATGGGGTTGGGCTGAGCCATGGGATGGGTCGCGGTATCCGCACCGGGGGCAGGTCGCCAGGCAGAGGTCGGACCGGCGGAAGGCCGGGGCACGTTGCTGCGCAGCGGCAGCCCGGCGGAGCTGATGGGGCAGGGGTCCCTGCTGATCGAGGCCGATGTGACCGCGACGCGGGTTCCGGCGCCGCTTCTGGACATTGCCATTCGTCATCCGGTGCCGGGGCGGCTGACCCTCTCCCAAGTGCCCGGTGGCGCGTTGAGCCTGGTGATGGAACGCGGGCAGAAGCAGCGCCAGTGCAGTCTGACCCTGGAGAGCGGTGAGCGGCCGGAGCGGCTGCGGATCATGCTGTCGTGGGATTGCCGCGCGGGGATTGCCCGGCTGGTGGTGGAACGGCCCGAGCGCGACCTGGCGCCGCTGGCGACGGGGCTGAAGGATCCCATGCCGCTGCCCTTCCAGGCGCTGGTCGAGGCGGCGTTGCATCCGGGGCTGGAGGTGCTGGGCGAGGGCGTGGATTTCCTGGCGGTTTCGGACAGTATCGAACCCATCGGGCCGATGCCGGGGCTGGTCGCGGGCACCTGGATCGAGGTGCCCGGCGGGCGCCGCCGGATCGAGGCCCTGCGCCGGGGTGATCTGGTGAGCGTTCACGGCCCGTCCGGCGCGGTGGAAAGCGTGCCGGTGCTGGCGGCGGTGCGGCGCAGCCTGCCAGCGCGCGGCCTGTTCCGCCCGGTGCAGCTGTTTTCGCCCTGGCACGGGCTGACCCGGGACGTGGTGGTGGCCGCCGGGCAGCGCCTGCTGACCGAAGGATCGGATATCGAGCAGCTGTTCCAGGCCGAGGGCGTGCTGGTTGGCGCCGGGCAGGTCATGACGGAACGCAGCGCGACCTGGGCCGAGAGCGGGCCGCTGGTGACGCTGCACCAGGTGCTGCTGCCGGATCAGCAATTGCTGCAGGTCTGCGGCGCCGAGGTGGAGAGCCTGCACGTGGGCCGTCTGCGCCGCAGCGCCGCCCTTGTCGAGGCGAGCCTTCTGGCCGGTTACCAGCGGTCGCGCCTGCCGCAGCAGGCGGGCCATGCCCGCCCCGTGCTGCGCGATTTCGAGGCGCGGATGCTGCTGCAGCACCGCGCCGCCTGATCTGGCCCCCGATCGCGCAGGGCCCAGCCGGGGTGGTGATCAGTTCGGCTGGTCAGTTCGGTCGGTCAGTTCGGCCGGTCAGTTCGGGAGGTCGCGGTCGCCTGCCTCTTCGCCGTAGAAGGGGGTCATTTGGGCCACGATGACGGAGTTTTCCTCCGCCGCGCGGGCCATCAGCGCGCGCTCTTCCTCGTCGATCTCGTGCCCCATCTCGATCCGGTCTTCCAGCGTGCCGTAGCCGGTGACGTCCAGCGGGGCGAGGTCGGCCTGCTTGAGGATCGCGACGGTTTCGCGCACGGCCTCTGCCTCGTCCACGCCGGAGGCAAAGCACATGAGCGCGGCGCCGGAGCTGCCTTCGGGCAGGCCGTCGTCCTTGTGGCGGCCCACTTCGACCAGGAGGGTGTAGACCTGCTGCGGCTTGGGCGCCTTCTTGGGTTTCGCGGGCTTGTCGGTGCTCATCGTCGCATCTCCTAGGTTGGGCGGGGCGTGCCAGAAAGGGGGCTGCGAGTAAAGGGGGGCGTTCCGGACTGTGCGGCGGCGCAGGGTATGGCTAGGCTGGGGGCATCGGTGAGAGGGGGTGCCCATGGCGAAGGATATCGTGATCCTGCTCGACGGGACGTCGAACGAGATTTCGCGCAAGCGGACGAATGTGCTGCGGCTTTACGGCTGCCTGGAGAAGTCGGAGGCGCAGCTAGTCTACTACGATCCCGGCGTGGGTACGATCGGGGCGCAGAACGCCTGGTCGCGGGCCCGGCGCAAGACGGCGGAGATCCTGGGCATGGCGACGGGCTGGGGCCTGGATACCAATGTGAAGGAGGCCTACCGGTTCCTGTGCGAGCGCTACGAGGAGGGCGACCGGATCTGGCTGATGGGCTTTTCACGCGGCGCCTACACGGCGCGGGTGCTGGCGGGGTTCCTGCATGCCTTCGGGCTGATCCGGACGGAGCAGCTGAACCTGCTGGACTATGCCTATCGCGCCTACAAGGGGATCGGCCAGAAGACCGGCGACAGCGCCTTTGCCGAGATCCGCCTGCATGAACGCGCCCTGCGGCCCGCGAAGGTGGAGATCGCGGGGCTGGCGCTGATGGACACCGTTGCCTCGGTCATCGAGCCGACGCGGTTCTGGTTCCGGCTGAAGCATCACGCCTATACGTCGAACAACCCTTCGGTGCAGAGCCTGCGCCACGCGGTGAGCATAGACGAGCGCCGCAGCATGTACCGGGCGACCCTGTGGGGAGAGGAGCGCGAGGTGCGCAAGCCCTTCGCCGCGCCGGGCAGCGGCAGGCCGCAGGATGCAAGGGAGCTGTGGTTTGCCGGGGTGCATGGCGACGTGGGCGGCGGCTATCCCGAAGAGGAGAGCGGCCTGGGCAAGCTGCCCCTGCTGTGGCTGATCGAGGAGACCGGGGCCCTGGGCCTGTCCTACCGGACGCAGACGGTGAACCGGCTGGTGCGGGGCAGCGTGGCCGATGCGGGATATGCCCCGCCCGACCCGGAGGCCGATCTGCATCCGTCGCTGAGCGGGCTCTGGTGGCTGCTGGAGCTGATGCCGCGCCGGAGCCCGGAGGCCCCGGGGCGCCGGTTCCTGGGCCTGACATGGCCGCTGGGGGCCTGTCGCAGGATCCCGGAGGGGGCAGAGCTGCACCCCTCGGTCACGGCACGGCTGGCGCTGCGCCCGGACTACAGGCCGCCCAACCTGCCCGATGCAACGCCGGGCGATGCGCCCGCCTGAGGGATGGCAGTGGGGCGGGCATGAAAAAGGCCCGGGGTGATCCCGGGCCTTCTTGTGAGTGTCAGGTTGCGTGACGCGATCTGAAGTCAGGTCCCGCGATCAGGCCCTGCGCAGGCCGCGGACCAGGGCGATCAGCAGGCAGGCGCCCAGGACGGCCACGATCAGCTGTCCGAGGATGCCGTAAAGCGTCGTGTCGACGATGGCGTAGAGCAGGAAGTTACCCACGATCGCGCCGATGATGCCCATCACGATGTTCATCAGCAGCCCCATGCGGGAATTCATGATCTTTTCGGCGATCCAGCCTGCCAGGGCGCCGACGATGATGGCCATGAGCCAGCCCAGTCCTTCCATTTTCCTATCCTCTTCCTGTGGCGGAATGCGCCGTTGAGACCCTTGCCGACCCCCTTGCCGACCCCCTGCTGCGCCCCGGTGCGTCCCCGGTGCGCCAGCTGTTGCGGTCGCGCAGGGGGCACCTTCCGGGCCCGGTTCCGGCAGTGTGGGCGGCTTGGAGCCGCCCCTGCCTGGTCGTTTTCAGGTCGTTTTCATGTCCGGATGCCAACGCCGAAAAGGCCGAAAAGTTTCACCCGGGATGAGAAAATATTAGTGCGTATATTCATCACACAGTCGTGATCGTACGGGCTATCAATTTGCGAAAACAACGTTTTTCGGTTTGGGAGATTCGGTGTAAATTTGAACAACCTTATCGAGAGTAATGTTTCAGGCGTCGGTCCCACGGCGCCGCCCACACCCGGTGTGCCCCGCGCGGCACCGGTCCGTTTATTGCAGGTTTTTAAATGGTTACAGAGAACGTCACCTACCGAGAATACAATGGATCCCTTCTGACGACCGAATTGCTGAGCAGTCAGAGGACAATCGTCCTGAACGCTTTCGGGCCGTCCCAGGGGGGCACGGTCGAGGACAGTTCCGGCGTGATCTACGTCGGCGAGGAAGTGAGCGTCGGCGGGCGGACGATGACGATGCTGGGATCCGGCACGGCCCAGGCGGGCCTGTCCATCGGCGCGACGATCGGCGTCGGGGCGGAGGTGCCGGTGCTGCTGATGAAGGACACGGCGACGGGGGAAATCTTCTTCGTCTTCCCGGACGGGGAGCCGAGCGCCCTGGGCATCGTGTCGATGATCGTGGACATCAACGCGGAGGCCTATGCGCTGGATGGCGCGCCGCCGATCTGCTTCTGCGAGGGCACGCGGATCCTGACCGCCCGGGGCGAGATGCCGGTGGAGGAGCTGCTGCCCGGCGACCTGGCCGTGACCCACATGGGGGAGCTGTTGCCCGTCCTGTGGGTGGGCAAGCGCCACTATCCCTTCGGCGCGCCGGAGGAACACCGCCCCATCGTGCTGCGCCCCGGGGCCATGGGCCACGGCCTGCCGCGGCGCCCGCTGAAACTGTCGCCGCAGCACCGGCTTGTCCTTGGCGCCGAGGCCGGGGACCGGAAGATGGGCCCGGCCAAGGCCCTGCTGGGGGAGCGGGACGTGCATCAGCAGAAACAGGCCCGCCCGGTGACCTATTACCACGTCCTGATGCCGCGCCATGCGGTGCTGATGGCGGAGGGTGTGCCGACGGAGAGCCTGTTTCTGGGCCCCATGTCGATGGGCATCCTGACGGAGCAGTCCCGGCGGGAGGTTTGCGACCTTCTGGGATGCGAGGAAGGGGAGCTGGGGCAGCAGCCCCAGGCAGAGCCGCGCTGCACCTTCCTGACACGTCGGGAGGCGCAGGAATTCCGCGCCGCGCGGTTGCGACTGCTGGAACCGCTCACGGAACAGCAGGTCGCCTCCTGAGCTGGGGTCCCTGACCAGCTCTGCCCCGGTTGCCGATCATGGTTCCCCATCGGCCCCGGGTCCGTCGGGTCGTCACATCACCGGAAGCGTCAGAGCTTCATGGACATCGGGTAGTTGAGCTTGCCCGCGCCGGTATCGGGGGCGTCTTCGTCCTCGGCAAAGCCGAGCTTGCGGTAGAGCGGGATGGCCTCGTGGTGTTTCGGCCCGGCGGTGAGGATCATTTGGGTGTAGCCCAGCTGCCGCGCGGCGGCGGTGATGGCCTGCCCGAGGGCGAGGGCCACGCCCTGGCCCCGGGCGGCATCGGTGACGAACATGCGGTTCATTTCGCAGGTGCCGGGGGCATTGGGTTTCAGCATGACGATGCCCGCGGGCTGCCCGCCCAGCCGGGCCAGAAGGCATTCGCCGCCGGGCGGGCCGAAGGTGTCCAGCAGGTTGTCGAGCTGGTGCAGGAAGTTCTGCGCCGCGAGGTAGGCGTCGATCACCTCCACATCCTCGGGGTAGCGGCTGCGGAGCCAGTCGGTGAAGGAGAGCGCGAGGCGCCTGACCTCTGCCAGGTCTTCGGCGCTGCGGGCGGGGGTGATGGTGAGCATGGCCTCTCCCGTCTGGTGGATCCCGTTGACTGCCGGGTCAGGATAGCATGGCGGGCGGGCCAAAGGAAAAGGGGCGGCCCCGGAAGACCGCCCCTTTCGAAGGATGCGCGCTGCGCCGTGATCAGTCGCGCAGCAGCTCGTTCACGCCGGTCTTGGAGCGGGTGCGTTCATCCACGCGCTTCACGATGACGGCGCAGTAGAGGTTCACGCCGTTCTTCGAGGGCATGGTGCCCGCGACGACCACGGAGTAGGGCGGCACTTCACCGTAGGAGACGGTGCCGGTTTCGCGGTCGACGATCTTGGTCGACTGGCCGAGGAAGACGCCCATGCCCAGCACGGAGCCTTCGCGGACGATCACGCCTTCGGCCACTTCGGAACGGGCGCCGACGAAGCAGTTGTCTTCGATGATGACGGGGCCGGCCTGCAGGGGTTCAAGCACGCCGCCGATGCCGGCGCCGCCGGAGATGTGGCAGTTCTTGCCGATCTGCGCGCAGGAACCGACGGTGGCCCAGGTGTCGACCATGGTGCCGCTGTCGACATAGGCGCCGAGGTTGACGAAGGAGGGCATCAGCACCGCGCCGGGCGCGATGAAGGCGGATTTGCGGACGACCGCGTTCGGCACGGCGCGGAAACCGGCGGCCTTCCACTGGTTGTCGCCCCAGCCCTTGAACTTGCTGTCGACCTTGTCCCACCAGCCGGAGCCCTGCGGGCCGCCTTCGTGCTGTTCCATGTCCTTGATCCGGAAGCCCAGCAGCACGGCCTTCTTGGCCCACTGGTTCACGTGCCAGTTGCCATCCGCCTGTTTCTCGGCCACGCGCAGCGTGCCGCCGTCGAGCGCGTTCAGCGTGTCCTCGATGGCTTCGCGGGTTTCGCCGGTGGTGGCGGGGGTGATCTGGTCGCGCGCCTCCCAGGCGGCTTCGATGGCAGCTTCGAGCTGGGCGTTGGACATGTCGTAACTCCGGTGCATCAGGGGTCTGGCCCCTCATAGGGCCTGAACGGGCTGGCCGCAATCGCTCTGGTCCCTGCGGGTGCGCTGCGCTACGCAGGGGGGATCGGAACAGGAGCTGTCATGAGCCACGATACCCGTCATTCCCGCTTTCGCGACGCAGGCACCGACAAGACCACGGCGCGGTTTGTCGACGAGACGCCGCAGACCCTCTCGCCCAGCTACCGGCTGGCCTATGCGGACGAGGATTTCCTGCTGCGGGACGAGATGCGGTCGGTGCGGCTGCAGCTGGAGCTGATGAAGCCGGAGATGGCGCTGGACGAGGCCGGGGTGAACAGCACGGTGGTGCTGTTCGGTGGTGCGCGGATCCGGGCGCCGGGGGTGATCGAGGACGGTCACCCGATGGCGAAGCTGGCCTGCTACTACACCGAGGCGGAACGGTTCGCGAAGCTGGTGACGGAGAAGTCGCTGGCCATGGGCGGCAAGGATTACGTCGTCTGCACCGGCGGCGGCCCCGGCGTGATGGAGGCGGGCAACAAGGGCGCCCATGCGGCGGGCGGCCGGTCCGTCGGCCTGTCCATCGTGCTGCCGCATGAGCAGGTGCCGAATGAATACGTGACGCCCGAGCTGTGCTTCAACTTCCACTACTTCGCCGTCCGGAAGATGCATTTCCTGATGCGCGCGCGGGCCGTCTGCGTCTTTCCCGGCGGTTTCGGCACGCTGGACGAGACCTTCGAGGCGCTGACCCTGATCCAGACTGGCCGGATGGAGCAGCAGCCCTTCCTGTTCTTCGGCCGTGCCTTCTGGGAAAGCGTGATCAACTTCGACGCGCTGGTCGAGGCAGGCACGATTTCAGAGGCCGACCTCAAGCTGTTCAAGTTCGTCGAGACCGCCGAGGAGGCCATGGAGGCCGTCGAGAGCTGGCAGGGCGCGGGCGAGAAGCGCAAGGAGATCCCCGGGCGCGGGGATCTGGCCAATGCACCGGAGACCGGCGCGTGACCAGCTGGATCCGGCTGCTGGCGCTGTTCGTCGCCGGCATGGGCGCGGCGGCGCAGTTCGGCAAGGTTTCGGTCCTGTTCCACGTCTGGGAGGATGTCTATCCGCAGGCGGGCGCGGCGCTTGGCTTCCTCGTGTCGCTGGTGTCGCTGATGGGCGTGGTGCTGGGCCTGCTGGCGGGGATGGTCGTCACCCGGGTGGGGTTCCGCCGGATGATGGTCTGGGCCCTGCTGCTGGGCGGCGCGCTGTCGGCGCTGGAGATCCTGTTGCCGCCGCTGCCGGTGATGCTGCTGCTGCGCGGGGCCGAGGGGCTGTCTCATCTGGCGATCGTCGTGGCGGCGCCGACGCTGATGGCGGAGATCGCCAATGACCGGCAGCGCCCGATCGCGATGACCATGTGGGGCACCTACTTTGGCCTGACCTTCGCCTGTTTCGCCCTGCTGGGCCCCTGGATGGTGGAGATGGGCGGGGTGCGCCTGATCCTGGTGCTGCATGCGCTGTTCATGGTGGGGATGGCGGGCGTGTTGCAGGTGCTGCTGCCGGATGACCGCGCGGTGCCCGACGGGGAGGTCGCCCATCCGGCGGAGCCGATCACCCTGGCCACCGTGGCGCGGCGGCACCGGGCCGCCTACAGTTCGCCCTTCATCGCGGCGCCGGGGCTTGGCTGGCTGTTCTACGCGCTGAACTTCGTGGCGCTGATGACGGTGCTGCCGTCCTTCCTGCCCGAGGCCACGCGGGAGATGCAGATGACCCTGCTGCCGCTGGTGGGGATCGCTTCGGCCATGACGCTGGGGGCGGGGGCGCTGCGGTACCTGAAGGGGGTGCCGGTGGCGATCTTCGGCTTCTGCCTGGGCGTGGTGGCGGTGCTGCTGCTGGTCCTGGTGCCCGGCCCGGTCTGGGTTCCGGCGGTGCTTTTCATCGCCATGGGCTTCATGCAGTCGGGCAGTTTCGCCGCCGTGCCGCAGATCAACGCCGATCCCGCCGACCGGGCGCTGGCCAATGGCGTGGTGGCGCAGATGGGCAACCTGGGCAATCTGAGCGGCACGCCGATCCTGCTGGCGATGACCGGGGCGCTGGACTTCACAGGATTGGTGATCTTCGCCGTCGCGGCCTATGGCATGGGCGCCGTGGTGCACCTGGTGGCGGCCCGCAAGCGCGCGGGCCGCATTCTGGGCGTCGTCTAGGCCGTGACGCGGTGCGGGGCCGAGAGGCGCGCGGCGCCGTAGCGGCTGAGCAGCAGCAGGAGCGCCGCCGTGCCCAAGCAGGCGGGCAGCCCGCCCAGTTGGTAGCTGGCCCCCGACAGCACCGTGCCCAGAAGCCGCCCCGCCGCATTGGCCATGTAGTAGAACCCCACGTCCATCGTGACCCTTTCGCCGCTGGTGAAGGCCAGGATCAGGTAGGAATGGAGCGAGGAATTCACCGCGAAGATCGCGCCGAAGACCAGCAGCCCCGCGACCAGCGTCACGGTGAGCCAGGGTTGCGGATCGCCCGCCGCCCAGACCAGCGCCGCCAGCAGCGCGGGGATCGCCACCAGCGCGCCGACCCAGCGGCGGGCGGCCAGGACGAGGTCTGCGCGCGGTCGGCCCCTGGCCTGCAGCAGCTTCGGCGCGGCGGCCTGCACGGCGCCGTAAAGGATCGTCCAGACCGCCATGAAGGTGCCGATGGTGAAGAAGGCCGCGCGGTTCCCGGCCTCCGTCCCGTCGGACAGGACCGCGTAGAAGTAGATCGGGATACCGACCACGAACCAGACATCCCGCGCGCCGAAGAGGAAGACCCGCGCGAAGGAGAGCCAGTTGATGTCGGGGTTGCGGGAGAAGACCTCGGAGAACTTGGTGCCCTTCTTGCCGCGCGGCAGGCCCGACGGCATGAAGAGCGCCACACCGGCGAGGATCGCGGCCAGCAGGATTGCCATGGCCCAGATCGAGGCGGTGAAGCCCGCGAGGCCCAGCAGGGCCGCGCCGAGCAGGAAGCCCGCGCCCTTCACCGCGTTCTTCGATCCCGTCAGCACCGCCACCCAGCGGAAGAGCGCGCCGTCACCCGAGGGCGCCAGCAGCTTCACCGCCGATTTCGACGACATCTTGGCCAGGTCCTTGGCCACGCCCGAGGCGCCCTGCACCGCCATGACGAAGGCCACCGACCCCCAGAGGGTCCAGGACGGGTCGAGCCGGGTCAGTGCCAGAAGCGCCAGCACCTGCAGGCCGAGGCCCGCATAGAGCGTGCTGGTCAGCCCGAAGCGCGCGGCGATCCAGCCGGCGGAGAGGTTCGTCACCACCCCCGCCAGTTCGTAGAGCAGGAAGAGATAGGCCAGCTGCACCGGGGAAAAGCCGAGCGTGTGGAAATGCAGCAGCACCAGCATGCGCAGCGCGCCATCGGTGAGCATGAAGGCCCAGTAGGCGGCCGTGACCGCGACATAGGCCGCAAGGCCATTGCGGGATGTCGCGGTCACAGCCCTTCCCCAACCATGCGGGAGACATCGACCAGACGGTTCGCGTACCCGAACTCGTTATCGTACCAGGCGAAGATCTTCACCTGGGTGCCATTCACGACCATGGTAGACGGCGCGTCGATGATCGACGACCGCGCATCGTTGAGGAAATCTGCAGAGACGAGGGGGCGTTCCTCGTAGCCGAGGATGCCCTTCAGGGGCCCTTCGGCGGCGGTGCGGAGGAGGGCGTTGACCTCTCCCGCGGTGGTGTCGCGCTCCACCTCGAAGACGCAATCGGTGAGCGAGGCGTTCAGCAGCGGCACGCGGACGGCGTGGCCGTTCAGGCGGCCGGTCAGTTCGGGGAAGATCTGGGTGATCGCCTTGGCGGAGCCGGTGGTGGTGGGGATCAGCGAATTCAGCGCGGAGCGGGCGCGGCGCAGGTCCTTGGCCGGGCGGTCGACGATGGTCTGGGTGTTGGTGACGTCGTGGATCGTGGTGATCGCGCCGTGGCGGATGCCCAGCCCTTCGTGGATGACCTTCACCACCGGCGCGAGGCAGTTGGTGGTGCAGGAGGCGGCGGTGACGATGCGGTGGCGCGCCGGGTCGTAATCGTGCTGGTTCACGCCGAAGACGATATTGGCCGCGTCGCCGTCCTTCACCGGGGCGGAGACGACGACCTTCTTCACGCCGCCGTCGAAATAGGGGGCGATCCTTTCGGCGGTCTTGAAGTGGCCGGTGCAGTCGATGACCACGTCCACGCCATCCAGCGGCAGGTCGGCGATGTCGCGAGCGCCGATGAAGGGCAGGCGGATGCCGTCGATGGTCACGCTTTCGGCGTCATGGGCGAAGGTGGCGGGCCAGCGGCCGTGCACGCTGTCGAATTCCAGCAGGTGGGCGTGCATTTCCGGGTCGCCCACGGCGTCGTTGATCCAGGCGATGCGGGCGCCGCTTTCCAGGAGGGGCTTGAGGGCGAGCTTGCCCATGCGGCCGAGGCCGTTGAGTGCGAAGGTGGTCATGATCAGGCGTCTGCTTCCAAAGAGGGGGCGGGAGTGTCGTCGAGGGCCAGGCGATCCACCGCGTGTTGCAGCGAGATGCGGTCCAGCGATGCCACGGGAAGGGCAGCGAAGGCGCGCAGCCGGTTGAAGAGGATGCCATAGGCCTGCTGGAAGGCCAGGGCCTTCTGCGCGTCGGTGCCGGTGGCCTTTGCCGGGTCGGGCATGCCCCAGTGGGCGCTGATCGGCTGGCCTTCCCAGGCGGGGCATTCCTCGTTCGCGGCCTGGTCGCAGACGGTGAAGACGAAATCCATCTGTGGCGCATCGGGGCCCTGGAATTCGGCCAGGGTCTTGGACCTGAGTGGCGCGGTGTCCAGGCCCTTGTCCGCCATCAGTTGCAGGGCGAAGGGATTGGGGCTGCCGGCGGGGCTGGTGCCGGCCGAGAAGACCTCGAACCGGGGGCCAGCGAGCTCCCTCAGGATGGCTTCGGCAAAGAGGGAGCGGGCGGAGTTGGCGGTGCAGATGAAGAGCACGTTGAGCTTGGTCCGGGGCATGTCCTGATCAGTCTCCTGTGGGCGAGGGAACCGGGAGGGCGCGAGGCAGAGGTCGGGCCGCCCCCGGCAGCAGTCGAGGAAGAGGTAGTCGAGGAGGTCGTTCGCGGTGCCCATCTCCGCCCGGTAGAGCAGCGATGTGCCCTGCCGGTCCTGTGTGATCAGCCCCGCCTTGCGCAGGGCCGACAGGTAGACCGAGAGGGTCGAGGGCTTCAGCCCCGTCGCCTCTGCCAGGTCCCCGGCGGCGACGGATTGCGGATAGCGGCGCATGAGCAGCCGCCAGACCGCCAGGCGCTGCGGGTGGCCGAGGGTGGAGAGGAGGGTGGGTGCTTCTTTTTCCATATTTCATGAAATATGGAAGTAAAGAGATTCGGGCAAGCGAAAAGAACCGCCCGCGCGGGGGATGCGCGGGCGGCGGGACTTGTCAGGCGAGGGGTGGAGGATGCGGTGTCAGATGCGCAGGAAGGGCTGCGCCAGGCGCGGCAGCAGCGAGCGGAAGCGCAGGCGGGCATCGGTGGCCGCCAGGCAGATGCAGGCGGGGCCGGGTTCTGCCGTGGGCGTGTGTTCCAGGGTCTCGTCCGCCACTTCGACATCGCCGGGACCGAAACGGCCGGTCTCGTCCGAGAAGGCGCCCTGGAGCACCATGGTCAGTTCCGTGCCGCCGTGGCCGTGATCGGGCACCGCCTGTCCGCCGGGGATGTAGAGCAGGCGGACGGAGTTCTGTCCTTCCTCGAAGAGGATCTGCTGTTTCACCCCGCCACCGGCGGCGCGCCAGCGCGGTTCGCCGTTCTGCAGCGCCTCGGCCACGGGGCCGGGATAGATGCCATTGCGGCGCGGCGCCGCGCGGGTGGCGGCGGGCGCGGGATCGTCCAGCCGGGCGAGGGTCCGCGCGAGCAGGTCGCCCGCGGTGTCCTGCACCGGTTCGTGGTTCAGCAGGGCACCGGCCAGCATTTCATGCGCTTCGAGGGCTGCGCGACAATCGTCGCAGACGGAGACATGGGCCGCGACGATCATCTCGAATGTGCGGGGCAGGCGCCCTGCGGCATAGCTGGCCAGCATCTCGTCCGGGATATGATGCGTGATCTTGCTCATTCGGGTCTCAGGTCCTTGAGTTCGTGTCGAAGCCGTTCGAGGCCAAGGCGGATGCGCGACTTGATGGTGCCAAGGGGCAATCCGGTCGCTTCCCTGATCTCGCCATGGGTCAGGTCGCCCAGGTAGGCGCGGGAGATGACCTCCCTCTGTTCATCGGTCAGGCGGGAGAGGGCGTCGCGCAGCGCGCCGGCCTCCTCCGCCAGGGCCATCTGGGCGCCCGGGTCGGCTTCGGGCGGGGTTTCTGTTTCGACGTCTTCCGGCAGCGGGCGGTTTGCCTTGCGGGCGATGTCGACCTGCCGGTTCCGGGCGATGCGGTAGATCCAGCCGGACACCTGGGCCCGGGCGGGATCGAATTGCGCCGCCTTGTGCCAGACCGACAGCATGGCGTCCTGCACCACGTCCTCTGCCGCGGCGGCGCCCATGCCGGATCGCATGAGCATCCCCTTCAGGCGGGGGGCGTAGAAATCGAACAGCCGGGCGAAGGCCGCCCGGTCGCGGTTGTCGCGCACCGCCAGCATCCACAGGGTCTGTTCCGTGGTGTCCTGTCGGGGCGTCTTTGCCCGGGGGGCTGTCGGGCCGGTCTTGCCGTCGTCTGCCTGCATCAAATCAATCTTTCCGCGCGGGCTTGCCACCGGGGCAAGCCGCGTCATCTCGAGTGTTGCAGGCATCGCGTTCATGTTCAACATGAGCGGTCTACGGGGGGCCGCGGGGATCGGATCAAAAATAATTCCGATGTTTTCCGGCCCCGGGTGAACCGTTCGGCTCGGGGCTTCGTAACAAGGTAGACACCACGGAGAGGTCCCATGTCCTTCGATGCCCTGAACAGTCGCCCGCAACGTATCGCCGTCATCGGAGGCGGCATTTCCGGCATGGCCGCCGCCTGGCAGCTGGCCGGGCAGCACCGCGTGACCCTGATCGAGGCGGCGCCGCGGCTGGGCGGGCATGCGCGCACGGTGATCGCGGGGAAGAACGGGGATCAGCCGGTCGACACGGGGTTCATCGTCTTCAACTACGCCAACTACCCGCATCTGACGGCCATGTTCCGCGACCTGGATGTGCCGGTGGAGCGGTCCGACATGTCCTTCGGCGCCACGATCGACGGTGGCCGGGTGGAATACGGGCTGCGCGATCTGCGCGCGGTGCTGGGGCAGCGGCGCAACCTGGCCCGGCCCGGTTTCGCGCGGATGGTGCGGGACATCCTGCGGTTCAACGACCGGGCAGAGGCGCTGGTGGCCGCCCGGCCGGAGCTGTCGATGGGCGCGCTGATGCGGGAACTGGGGCTGGGGCCGTGGTTCCGCGAATATTACCTGAAGCCCATCAGCGGCGCGATCTGGTCCACGCCCCCGGACGGGATCGAGGCATTCCCGGCTGCGGCGCTGGTGCGGTTCTTCCGCAACCATGCCCTGCTGTCGACCAGCGGGCAGCACCAGTGGTGGACGGTGAAGGGCGGATCGGTGGAATACGTGCGGCGGCTGGAGGCCTCGTTGAAGGCGCGGGGCGCGATGATCCGCACCGGCACGCCGGTGGCCTGCCTGCGCCGCGACGGCCCGCTGCCCGAGGTGGTGACCATGGACGGCACGCGGGAGGTGTTCGACCAGGTGATCCTGGCCTGCCACAGCGACGAGGCGCTGGCCCTGCTGGAACGCCCGACCGAAGAGGAACAGGCGGCGCTGTCGGCGGTGCGTTACCAGGACAACCACGCGGTGCTGCATTGCGACGCGGGGCAGATGCCGAAACGTCGGGCCTGCTGGTCTTCGTGGGTGTACAAGGCAGAGACGGGCCAGCGGCAGGAGGCGATCGGCGTGACCTACTGGATGAACCGGCTGCAGAACATCGACGAGGGCGATCCGCTGTTCGTGTCGCTCAACCCCGTGGTGCCGGTGCGGGAGGAGGCGATCTATGACGAGAAGCTGTTCCGCCATCCCGTCTTCGACGCGGCAGCGCTGGAGGCGCAGCGGCAGGTGATGCTCATGCAGGGGCGCAATGCGACCTGGTACGCCGGGGCCTGGCTGCGGCACGGGTTCCACGAGGACGGTTTCGCCAGCGCGGTGCGTGTGGCCCGGGCCCTGGACCCGCAGCCGGTATGAGCCGCTGGCCGGAACATATCCCGGGCTTGACGGTACATGCGCGGCGCGGGTCGGTGCAGCACAGTTTCCGCTATGGTGTCGATTACGTGCTGCTGGATCCCGAAAACGATGCCGGGCCGTCCCTTCTGGGGCGCAACCGTGCGGCGCTGGCAACGATCCACGACCGCGATCACGGCGGCCCGCGGGGCGCGGGCGAGGGTGCCCCCTGGGCCCGCCGCGTGCTGGCCGAACAGGGCCTGCCGGAGGCGCGCTACGACGAACTGCTGCTGCTGACCCAGCCCGGGTTCCTGGGCGCGCGGTTCAACCCGGTGTCATTCTGGATGGCCTTCGAAAAGGGCGATCTGGTCGCGGCGATCGCGGAGGTGAACAACACCTTCGGCGACCGGCACTGCTACCTTTGCGCGAATCCCGGATTCGCCCCTATCGTTTCCGGGCGTCCTGTCCATACGACCAAGGTCTTCCATGTATCCCCCTTTCGCGGAATCAAAGGGCACTATAGCTTCGGTTTTCACATGGGAGAGGAGAGGGTTGCGATCCGTATCCTCCACGGCGAAGAGGGAGGGGAGACCCTCTTCGCCACCATGACCGGCCCCCGCCTGAAACTGACCAATGCCCGGATCCTGGGCGCGGCGCTGCGGCGGCCTTTCGGCGGGGCGCGCATTCTGGCACTGATTTACTGGCAGGCCCTGCGCCTGAAGCTGAAGGGCGCGCGCTACAGGACGCGCCCCACCCCCCCGACAGAGGAGATTTCCTGACATGCCGATGCTGACCAACCGCGTGAAACGCGACTTCCTGGAGAGCTGCGAGCAGATCGAGACGGGGCGGCTGACCGTCACCACGCCGGAGGGCGAGGTGCATCACTTCGGTCAGGGCGGCGTGGAAGCGGATTTCAAGATCAACGACTGGGCGGCGGTCACGGCGGCGCTGGCACGCGGCGATGTCGGATTCGGAGAGGCCTATGTCTCGGGGCTCTGGGATACCGGGTCGATCGAGAATCTGACCCTGCTGGCGCTGCAGAACCTGGACCAGTTCGGGCGCTATGCCTACGCGGGGCCCTGGCAGGCGCTGAAGTTCCGCACGGTGGACCGCATCCTGCGGGCCAATTCGCGCAGCGGCGCGTCGCGCAACATCCAGGCGCATTACGACGTGGGCAACGAGTTCTTCCAGCTGTGGCTGGACCCGTCGATGACCTACAGCTCCGCCCTTTACGCCCCCGGTGACGACGACCTGGAGCGGGCGCAGTACCGCAAGTACGACCGCATCCTGGACCGGGTGCAGGGAGAGCGCCTGCTGGAGGTCGGCTGCGGCTGGGGCGGTTTCGCGGAACGCGCTGCCGGTCGAGGGCACCACGTGACCGGGCTGACGATCTCCCCTTCCCAGAAGGGCTATGCCGATGCACGGCTGGACGGACGGGCGGATATCCAGCTGCGCGATTACCGCGACAGCCAGGGCAAGTACGACGGGATCGTGTCGATCGAGATGATCGAGGCCGTGGGCGAACGCTACTGGCCCGCCTTCTTCGAGACGCTGAAGGGCCGCCTGGCAGAGGGCGGCCGCGCCGTGGTGCAGGCGATCACCGTCTCCGACAGCTATTTCCCGACCTACCGGGCCGGGTCCGACTTCATCCGCCAGCATGCCTTCCCGGGCGGGATGCTCCTGTCGGACGGACAGATCCGCGCGGCGGCAGAGGCGGCCGGGCTGAAGCTGCAGAACAGCTTTGCCTTCGGCCAGGACTACGCCCGCACCTGCAGCACCTGGCTGGACCGGATGGACGAGGAGGCGAGCCGGATCGCGAAGTTGGGCTACGGCGAAAGCTTCCTGCGCAGCTGGCGCTATTACCTGGGCATCTGCGCGGCGGCCTTCACTGCGGGGCAGACCGACGTGGTGCAGGTGGAACTGGCCCATGCGAATGGGCGCTAAGTAGCGTCACGTGCGGAAAGATTACCCGGTTTGGGTATCTGATCGGGCCGCCGGGCGGCCTTGCCTGTGGATAGTTATCCGGGTTCGTACCGTTTTGGGCGACAAGGCGCTCATTCCCGCAATCGACACGCGAAAGTGTAGGAGAATTGGGGGATTGGCCGGAAACTTTCCCCGGGAAGCAGGCGTTGCTTCCTCGTGTTGATCCGCGCGTCTGGGGGGCGCCCCGTGCTGCGCGTGGATCTTTTCCCAGTCCCTTGATCCCACGAAGGATTTTTCAATGAAACCAAGAAAACTGACCGGCAAGACCTACTGGATTGTAGGGGCGAGCGAAGGGCTCGGCCGGGAAGTCGCGAAGGAGATGAAACGCCTTGGGGCGGAGCTGATCCTTTCGGCGCGAAGCGAAGAGCGGCTGGAAGAGCTGGCCGAGGAGTTGGGCGGGGCGAAAATCGTCCCGATCGATGTGACCGATCCCGAGTCGGTCTGTGCCGCGGTGAGGGACGCCGGCGGTGCGGACGGGATCATCTATTCCGTCGGAATGTACGATCCGATGACCGCGCAGGAGTGGGATGCTGCCGCGGCCGAAAAGATCGCCGATGCGAATTTCATGGGGGCCATGCGGATCCTGGGACGGATCGTGCCGGGCTGGGTCCAGCGCAAGTCGGGGCATGTCGTCCTGATCGGCTCTCTTGCCGGGTTCAAGGGATTGCCCGGCTCCATCGGGTATGGCGCCAGCAAGGCGGCGCTGCGGCACCTGGCGGAGGACATGTACATCGACCTGAAGGGCACGGGCGTGGATGTGCAGCTGGCCAACCCGGGGTTCATCAAGACCCGGCTGACCGAGAAGAACGATTTCACCATGCCGCAGATCATGGCGCCGGAGGAAGCGGCCAAGCACGTGATGCGGCTGATCCGCAACCCGGAGCCGCGCCAGGTCAGCTTCCCGCATCCGTTTTCCTACGTGTTCACGGTTGCCGGTCGTTTCCTGCCGTTCCGTTGGTACGCGCGGCTGGTCTCGGGCTGAGCCCCGGGCCGCGGCCCGGCGATCACGGGTGATAAGGCGAAGGGCCCTGCACGTTTCCGGTGCAGGGCCCTTTTCGTTGTCGCGGAGGCGTCGTTGTCCGCCCTTCAGGCTATGGTCGCTGCCAGGTCGCGAGAGCGCATGAAAGTGCTGCGCGGGAAGCTTTTCATGTAGGTGACCAGCCGGTCGAGCATCATCAGCCGCCCCGGCTGCGCGATCAGCTGCACATGCAGGGTGAGGTGGAAGAAGGCGGGATTGGGCCAGTTGTAGTGTCCCAGGAATTCCTCCTTCCACAGGGTTTCGACCTCTGCCGAGGTGCGGATGATCCGCTCCATCCGGCCGCCGTGGATGAAATAGGGCGCATCGGCCAGGTGCCATTGCACCGGCAGTTCCACCATGGGCAGAGGCGCGCCGTCGCGCTGGTGCCGGTAGGGTGCCACGCGGTCGTGGAAGTTGGTGGAGACGGTGATGCCGTCCTCCATCATCAGGTCGAGCGTATGGGCGGACCATTCCCAGGACGGGGAGCGCCAGGTGACGGGCCGCTCGTTGATGATATCGGCGATGGAGTCGTTGCCGCGCACCAGTTCATCACGTTCCTGGTCGCGGTTCAGCCGGGTGGGGGAAAGGTGCCCGTGGCCGTGCCCGGCCAGTTCGTGGCCGCGCCGGTGAATTTCCGTCACCGCATCGGGATAGCGGTCCGCCGTCATGCCGGGCACGAAGAAGGTGCTGGGCACCTGGTGGCGATCCAGCAGGTCGAGCAGCGGTTCCAGGCCTTCGAGCACGGCATAGGCCCCGTGGGACAGCAGGGAGGGGCGATTGCGGTTCTCGGGATCGATGCTGAGCCAGATCGCCTCTGCATCGAGGCAGATTCCGAAGACGATGGGGAAGGGGGGATGCTGCATCTTGGCCTCTCTGTGGATTTTGCCCGGTTATAGAGCGGCGCAGGATCCGCGAGCCATCAAAAACATGCGAACATAAGAACAAAAGTTCGTAATGACTATATTTCTGTCAGGCCAGCGCATAGGGAGGGGGCGACGCCGGGTGCGATCCCGGCGAAGGGACCAGATGGAGTGAAGACGATGGCGCAACAGGACCTGCATGGCCAATCGGTGGTGATCGACGGGCTGATCGTGTCGAAGTGGAGTCGCAAGCTGTTCGAGGCGATGCAGGCGGGCGGGCTGACGGCGGCCAACTGCACCTGCAGCGTCTGGGAGGGCTTCGAGGAGTCGATGCGGGCCATGGGCCAGTGGAAGCTGTGGCTGAGGGAAAACGACGATCTGATCCGCCAGGTCTACCGGGTGGAGGATATCGCGAAGGCCAAGGCGGAGGGCCGGGTCGGGATCATCCTGGGCTGGCAGAACTCCGACGGGTTCGGGGATGACCTGCGCACGGTCGAGCTTTACGCCGAGCTGGGGCTGCGGGTGGTGCAGCTGACCTATCACAACGCCAATGCCGTGGGGGCCGGCTGCCTGGAGACGATCGACCGGGGGCTGACGGATTTCGGGCACGAGCTGGTGGCGGAACTGAACCGGACGGGGATCCTGATGGACCTGAGCCACGTGGGGCCGCAGACCTCTGCCGATGCGGTGAAGGCGTCGAAGAAGCCGCTGGCCTATACGCATTGCGCGCCGAAGGCGTTGAAGGACCATGCGCGCAACAAGTCCGACGAGGAGCTGCGCATGGTGGCGCAGAGCGGTGGCATGGTAGGGGTGACGATGTTCCCGCCCTTCATGCCCCGGGGCAGCCAATCGACCCTGGATGACTACATCAAGGTGATCGAATACGTCATCGACCTGTGCGGAGAAGAGCAGGTGGGGATCGGCACCGATTTCACCCAGGACAAGACGGCAGAGGATATGGCCTACTTCCTGCACTACAAGGGCCATGGCCGATCCCTGCTGACGCCCAAGGGCGCGGTCTTCCCGGAGGATTTCGGGCGGATCGAGCAATACCCCAACCTGACGCAGGCCATGCAGCGCCATGGCTGGAGCGAGGCCCGGATCGAACGGATCCTGGGCGGCAACTGGGTGCGGCTGTTCGGTGAGGTCTGGGGCTGAATTGTGGGACTGAATCCCGGGGCTGAGCCCCGGGGTTGAGGCTCGGGGTTGAACCTTGGGCAGGGCTCGGGGAGGCGGCCGGCGCCGTGGCGCCGGCAGTGCCTCAGGTCAGGATGTCGGACTGATGCGCGCGCAGGGCGGTCTGCATCTCTTCCGCGACATTCTGGATGATCGGCAGGATGGTCGAGAGCAGCTGCTTGGTGCTGACCGCACTCATGCTGGTCAGCGCGGTCACCGCGCCCGCCACCTTCTGATTGTTGTCGAAGAAGGGAACGGCGAGGGACCGCACGCCGACCTCTACCTCCTGCTCCACCAGGGCGTAGCCGCGGGCGCGCACCAGCTCCAGCTCCTTGCGCAGGACGGCGGGATCTATGGTGGTCTTGTCGGTCAGCAGGGTGGGGCGGCTGCTGTCGATCACCGCCTCGATCTCCTCCGGCGAGTCGAAGGCGAGCATGGCCCGGCCGGTCGATGTAGAGAGCAGCGGCAGGCGGCGGCCCACGGGCACCGTCACGGCCAGGGAGCGCTGCGGGATCGCACGGGCGGTGTAGACCGATTCGTCCCCGTCCCGGATCGCCAGGGCGACCGTCTGTTCGATTTCGGTGCTGGCCTGTTCCAGCCGCGGCTGCGCGAAATCGGAGAACGGCAGCGAGGACAGGTAGGTATAGCCCAGGTTCAGGACCCTGGGCGCCAGCCGGAAGCTGCGCCCGTTGCGGGAGATGAAGCCGAGATGCGCCAGGGTCAGCAGATAGCGCCGCGCGCTGGCCCGGTTCATGCCGGTGCGGTCCGCAACCTGGCTGAGGCTCATGCTCGGATTGGCGGCGTCGAAGCTGCTGAGGACGTTCAGCCCGTGTTCGAGAGAGGCGACGAAATCGCGCGGTTTGTCATCCGCGTTCGCCTGGTCATCGCTCATTCACTGTCCCCTTCTTTCTATTCGAATCCCGGTGGCCGAGAGGTTTTGGTAGTTATTCAGGTATTGGGCTGGGCTGTCACGCGAACGATCGCCTGACCCGCGGGTAACTTGCCCCTTTGGGCAGTTGCCCGGCAGGTGCCGGAGGGCGCCTTTGGGCCGTTGGCCGGGCGGTCGGAACGCGGGCAGTGCTGCGGCTCGGCCAAGGGGTGTCTCTCGTGTTTGCGGCCCGCGCCTGGCGACGGGGCCGTTCTGTTGATCGGTTTGGTGCCGCTGCGAGGCCCGGAGGCCGTTCTTAAATATCCGCAAAACGAACTTCTGTTGCATACAGTGATCAAACTCTAGGCGCAACAAATGGCTTTTGAGGTGCCTCGGCGCCGCTTTGGCTTGTCGCGTGATGCTGAAAGGTTCAGCTTTCATGCAGGATTAAACCTTCTTTTCAAGGCTATTTCCCCGGTTGGGGTGGCTGGCGCCGGTTTCGGGCGTCGATGGCGGGCGCGGAAATTTTAGAAAATTGCATCTTGCGTACGAAAGTTCGCTAAGCGTATGGATCTGGCATCGGCACTGGATGACGGATGGGAGATCCACGCATGGGTATGCAAATGATGATGGGCGGCGCGCTGCATGATGCCGTCGAAACCTGCGACGTGATCAACCCCGCCACCGGAGAGGTCTTTGCCCAGGTGCCGGAATGCAGCGCGGCGCAGCTGGACGAGGCGATTGCGGCCGCGTCCGAGGCCTTCCCGGCCTGGGCCGCGACCCCGGTCGAGGCGCGCGCCAAGGTGCTGATCGCCTGTGCCGAGAAGGTCCGCGCCCATGCGCAGGAACTGGGTGAGCTGATCAGCCAGGAACAGGGGCGCGCCCTGCCGATCGCGGTGGGGGAAGCCATGGGTTCGGCCAAGTGGTTCGAACATACCGCCGGCATCGAGCTGCCGGTGGAGGTCCTGCGCGATGACGAGGCCATGCGCGTCCAGGTCGAGCGCCGCCCGCTGGGCGTCGTGGCCGGGATTGCGCCCTGGAACTACCCGGTGATTTCGGCTGTGTGGAAGATCGCCCCGGCGCTGATGGCAGGCAACACCATCGTGGTGAAGCCCTCTCCCTTCACGCCGGTTGCGACGCTGCGCCTGGGGGAGTTGCTGAAGGACATCATTCCGGCGGGCGTGCTGAACATCGTGACCGGCGGGGATGTCCTGGGCCAGGCGCTGACGGCGCATCCCTCGGTCCGGAAGGTGTCGCTGACCGGGTCCATCGGGGCGGGCAAGAGCGTGATGCGCGCCTGCGCCGACGACCTGAAGCGGGTCACGCTGGAGCTGGGTGGCAACGACGCGGCCATCGTGCTGGATGACGTGGATCCGGAGGCGATTGCCGAGAAGCTGTTCTGGGGGGCCTTCCAGAACACCGGGCAGGTCTGTTCGGCGATCAAGCGGCTTTACGTGCATAAAAATGTTTTCGAGCCGGTGAAGGAGGCCCTCCTGGCGCGGATCGCGAAGACACGCCTGGGTGTGGGGCTGGACGACGGGGTCGAGATGGGCCCGATCAGCACCCTGCCGCAATACGAGCGGGTGAAGGAGCTGGAAGCCGACGCGGCACGTGCCGGTGGTACGCTGGAAGGTGGCGCGGCCATTCCCAACACGGCGGGCTACTTCGTGGCGCCGAAGATCGTGACGGGCCTTTCCGACGGGGATCGCCTGGTGGCGGAGGAACAGTTCGGCCCGCTGCTGCCGATGCTGTCCTTCCGGGACGAGGACGAGGTGATCGCCCGGGCCAACGGGACGAAGTTCGGCCTGTCCGGATCCGTCTGGAGCGGCGATTTCGAGCGCGCGGCGCAGCTGGCCGCGAAGCTTGATTGCGGGACGGCCTGGGTCAACCAGCACCTGACGATCCTGCCCTTCGCGCCGATCAGCGGCCACAAGTGGTCCGGCATCGGGGTGGAGAACGGGCCCTGGGGCCTGGCCTCCTTCACCGATCTGCAGACGATTTCCATTGCGAAGGCCTGATCCGATGATTGACGCAGCCAGCATTCTTTCCCGTATCGAGGATCTCCCCCGACTGCGCGCGCTTCACGGGCCGACACCGCTCGAGGAAGCGCGCGCCCTTTCTTCCCACCTGGGCGGGCCGCGGATCTTCTTGAAACGGGACGACCTGACGCCCGCGGGGATGGGCGGCAACAAGGTCCGGAAGCTGGAATTCATCCTGGGCCGGGCCATGGCCGAAGGATATGACACGGTGATCGTCTGCGGCGGCTACCAGTCGAACCTGGCGCGGATCGCGGCGGCCATGGGCGCCAAGGCGGGCCTGCAGGTGGAGCTGGTGCTGGGCGGCGTGCCCGGCGAGCCGCACCCGGTTTGCGGCAACCTGCTTCTCGATCACCTGCTGGGCGCCAATGTCCACCTGGTGGAGACCGAGCCCCGCTGGGATTTCGGCACCTTCATCGAGGATCTGGCCGCGCGGCTGGAGGGCGAGGGGCGCAAGCCGATGATGATGCCGCTTGGCGGGTCCAGCCCGCAGGGCATGGCGGGCTACCTGATGGCCACCGCCGAGATGAAGCAGCAGTTCGCGGAGCAGGGCATCGCGCCCGACCGGCTTTATGTCGGGATCGGGTCCGGCGGGACCTATTCGGGGCTCGTGCTGGGCGAATGCAACCTGAAGCCGGGCTACAAGGTGACCGGGATCAGTGTCAGCCGGACGGTGGACTACCTGGTCGACAAGGTGATCGAGGAGGCCGGTGAGGCCGCCGGCATCCTGGGCCTGCCCGAACTTCCCGGGGTCGAGGATCTGTGCATCTTCGACGACCAGATCGGGGCTCACTATGGCGCCCCGACCGAGGCCGCAGCGGAGGCGATCAGCCTGCTGTCGCGTACCGAGGGCGTGCTGGTCGATCCGGTCTATTCCGCCAAGGCCCTGGCCGGGCTGATTGATCACATCCGCACCGGTGTCATCGGCAAGGATGAAACGGTGGTCTTCCTGCACACCGGCGGCCTGCCGGCGCTTTTCGCCTACGAACCTGCCGACTTGCTGCCGGGTCTTGTGGCATGAGCCGATATTCCGCCCTGAACTTGGCCTGGCAGGCGCTGCGCGGGCACGCGGGATGGAAACCCGCCTGGCGCGATGCCGCGCCCCGCAAGCGCTACAAGGTGGTGATCATCGGCGGTGGCTGTCATGGGCTGGCGACGGCCTATTACCTGGCAAAGACCCATGGGATCACCGACGTGGCGGTGGTGGAGAAAGGCTGGATCGGGGGCGGCAACGCGGGGCGCAACACTGCCATCGTGCGGTCGAACTACCTTCTGACCCCGAATTCCCATTTCTATGAACACGGGCTGAAGCTCTGGGAAGGGCTGAGCGCGGACCTGAACTTCAACGTGATGTTCAGCCAGCGTGGCATGGTGAACATCGCCCACAGCCAGTCGGAGCTGTCGGGTCTGCACCGGCGTGGCAATGCGATGCGGCTGAACGGGGTGGATGCGGAACTGCTGACCCCGGGCGACCTGAAGGGGCTGATGCCGCTGCTGGACACCTCTGCCTCGGCGCGGTTTCCCGTCATCGGCGGGCTGATCCAGAAACGTGGGGGCACGGCGCGGCATGATGCGGTGGTCTGGGGCTATGCCCGGGCCGCAGATCAGCGCGGTGTCGACATCATCCAGAATTGCGAGGTGACCGCGCTGCGCCGGGACGGCGGGCGGATTACCGGGGTCGAAACATCGCGCGGGCTGATCGAGGCGGACAAGGTGGCGATCTGCGTCGCCGGCCATTCCAGCCAGCTGGGCGAGATGGCGGGCCTGCGCCTGCCGATCGAGAGCCACGTGCTGCAGGCCATGGTGACCGAGCCGGTGAAGCCGATGCTGGACGTCGTGGCGGTGTCCGGGGCGCTTCATGTCTACATCAACCAGTCCGACAAGGGCGAGATCGTCATGGGTGGCGATATCGACGGCTGCAACTCCTTCGCGCAGCGGGGCGATCCGCATGTGCTGGACCACGTGGTGGAATCCGCCCTGTCGATGTTCCCGGCAATCCGGCGGCTGCGGATGATGCGCAGCTGGGGCGGGATCGTGGACATGACCATGGACGGCAGCCCGATCATTTCGAAGACGCCCGTCGAGGGGCTCTATTTCAATGGCGGCTGGTGCTACGGCGGCTTCAAGGGCACGCCTGCGGCCGGGACCGCGATGGCGCATCTGGTTGCCACCGGAGAGCCCCATGCCATCGCCCGTCATCACACGCTGAACCGCTTCGAGACGGGTGCCCTGCTCGATGAACGCGGCGCCGGCTCCAGCCCCTGGATGCACTGAGATGCGTATCATCTGCCCCTGCTGCGGCCCTCGGCCGATGTCTGAATTCACCTATGGCGGTGCGGCGCTGACCGCCCCCGGCGACCTGCCCGGGCCGGGCGACGCGGCAGCGCCGGGCGCCACCTGGGACGCCCATGTCTACCTGCGCGACAACCCCGCGGGGCCGCATCGCGAGCTGTGGTATCACGCCGCCGGCTGCCGCCAGTGGTTCGAGGTGACCCGCGACACCCGCAACAATGATCTGCTGTCGGAGGAAGAGGCATGAGCGGCTGGCGCAGCTCCGCCGGAGGGCGGGTGATCGATCGGAACCAGCCGCTGCGGTTCCGCTTCAACGGCCGGGAACTGACGGGGTTCGAGGGGGATACGCTTGCCTCTGCCCTGCTGGCCAACGGTGTGCGCATCGTCGGGCGCAGCTTCAAGTACCACCGCCCGCGCGGGGTGGTGGCCTTCGGCGCGGATGAACCCAATGCCCTGGTTGAGCTGGGGGAGGGGGCGCGGCGGACGCCGAACCTGAAGGCGACGCAGGTGCGGCTGACGGCCGGGATGGTGGCGAAAAGCCAGAACTGCTGGCCTTCCGTGGGGTTCGACGTGATGGCGGTGAACGACGTGTTGTCGCCCTTCTTTCCGGCGGGGTTCTACTACAAGACCTTCATGAAGCCCGCCGCCGCCTGGCCCTTCTTCGAGAAGATGATCCGCAACGCGGCGGGCATGGGGCGCGCGCCCGTGGAGGCCGACCCCGACAGCTACGAGACCGTGAACCGGCAGGTCGGCGTGCTGGTGATCGGGGGCGGGGCCGCCGGGTTGAGCGCCGCACTGGCCGCGCGGGCGGCAGGGCAGGAGGTGCTGCTGGTCGAGGAACAGCCGGGCCTTGGCGGGCTGGGCACCGACGACGGGGCCGAGGTCGAGGGTCAAAGCTATGCCCAGTGGCGCCGGGCGGCCGAGCGCCGGTTGCGCAATGATGCGGGCGCGACCGTGCTGACGCGGACCACGGCCTTCGGTCACTATGACGGACATCTCGTTGCGGCGCTGGAACTGGATGCGGCGGGCGTGGCCCTGCGCCGATGGATGATCCATGCGGAGCGGATCGTGCTGGCCGCCGGCGCCTATGAGCGTCCGCTGGTCTTTGCCGGCAATGACCGGCCGGGTGTCATGCTGGCAAGTGCGGCCGTGCAGTACCTGGATCGCCATGGCGTGCTGCCGGGGCGGCAGGCGGTGCTGGCGACGAACAACGACAGCGCCTATGCGGCAGCCCTTGCGCTGAAGGCGGCGGGGATGGGCGTGGCGGCGCTGGCGGACAGTCGGGAAAGGATCGACCCTGCGCTGGCGGCGCAGGCCGAGGCCGCGGGGCTGCGCGTCCTGCTGAACCATGTGCCCGAACGCAGCCACGGGCGGCGGGGCGTCACGGGCGTCACGCTGCAGGGGCCGGGTGGGACCGCGCGCATTGCCTGCGACACGATCCTGACCGCCGGTGGCTGGACCCCTATCGCCCAGCTTTACACCCACACCGGCGGGCGGCTGCGGTATGACGAGGGGCTGGCGGCGCTGGTGCCCGACCCTGCCTGCTGGGACAGTCGGGCAGAGGTGGGCATGGTTGCCGTGGGCGCCTGTGCCGGGATCTACGGGCTGGCCGGCGCGATCGCGTCGGGCGCCTCCGCCGGGGCGGGAGAGCCCGTCGAACAGAAACCGGGCGGCTATGTCCATGCGGCGGTGCCGGCAAGCGGGCTGCGCAAGCAGTTCGTGGACCAGCAGAACGATGTCACCACCTCGGATCTGAAGCTGGCGGTGCGCGAGGGCTACCGCTCGGTCGAGCATGTGAAGCGTTACACGACCCTTGGCATGGGCACCGATCAGGGGCGCCTTGCCGGTCTGAACGGGGTCGACGTGATCGCGGAGGCGCAGGGCCGGACAACGGCGCAGATCGGCAACAGCAAGGCGCGGCCGCCGTTCTCTCCTGTCAGCCTCGGGGCGATGGCGGGGCCCTTCGTGGGCGCGCTGTCCGTACCCGCGCGGACCACGCAGATGAACGAATGGCATATCGCCAACGGCGGGTTCGTGGCCAACGTGGGCGCCTGGCGGCGACCGCAGTTCTACCGCCGCCCCGGCGAGGGCGATTTCGACGCGGTCCTGCGCGAGGCGAAGAACGTGCGCAGCAACGTGGGCCTGTGCGACGTGACCACCCTGGGCAAGATCGACCTGCAGGGGCCAGATGTGCCCGCGCTGCTGAACTACGTCTACATCAACGGCTTTTCGACGCTGAAACCGGGGCGCTGCCGCTATGGCGTGATGCTGCGGGAGGACGGGATGGTCCTGGATGATGGCACCGTGACGCGGCTGTCCGAGGATCGCTGGTTCATGACCACCACGAGCGGCAATGCCGAACGGATCCTGGCGCATCTGGAACGCGTGCGTCAGCGGGTCATGCCGGGGCTGGACGTGACGATCACCCTGGTGACGGAGCAATGGGGTGCCATGGCGCTGTCCGGGCCGCGCTCCCGCGAGGTGCTGCAGGCGCTGTCGCCCGACTTTGCCGTGGATCCGGAGGCGTTGCCCTTCATGGGTCTGGCCGAAGGGAAGCTGGCCGGGATCCCGGTGCGGGTGCTGCGTGTCAGCTTCTCCGGGGAGCTGGCCTACGAGGTCTATACCGCCGCCGGCGATGCCCTGCGGATGTGGCATGCGATCCTGGCGGCGGGCGCGCCCTTTGACCTGATGCCCTATGGCACCGAGGCGATGATGACCATGCGGATCGAAAAGGGTCTCTTCGTGCCCGGTTTCGAAGCTGACGGGCGCACGACGCCTGCCGACCTGGGGCTGGACCGGATGGTGAGCCGGAAGAAGGAGTTCTTCGGCCGTCCTTCCCTGACGCGGGCGGCGTTCGGCGCCGGGAACCGCAAGCAGCTGGTGGGCGTGGTGGCAATCGATCCGACACAGCCGATCCCGCGCGGAGCGCAGATCGTGGTAGATCCGGAAGCGCCCACCCCGGTGCCCATGGTGGGGCATGTCACCTCCGTCACCTTCAGCCCGGAGCTGGATCGCTGGATTGCGCTTGCGCTGGTCGAAGGCGGGCGCGATGCCCATGGGGAAAGCCGCACGGCCGCCTCTCCGCTGACCGGGGAGACTGTAGCGCTGACGCTTTGTGATCCCGTTTTCGTCGACCCGGAAGGAGTGCGCCTCCGTGCCTGAGTTTTGCACCATCACACGCCTGTCCGTCGCCTTCATGGCAGAAATCGTGGCCGATCCCGACACCTGGGACGGTGCCATGGCCGCGCAGCTTGACGGGATGGCGCAGGGCGGTTTCGTCCTGCCGCTGTCCCCGGAACGCCGGATCCTGAGCGCCGCCGGACCGATCGACGCGGGTGCCCTGACCGGGGCGCGGGTCATCGACGTGAGCCATGCCTGGCAGTCGGTGCTGCTGGAAGGGCCCTTTGCGCGCGACCTGCTGACACGAGGGATCGAGCTGGACCTGTCGCCCGCGGCCTTCGTGCCGGGTCAGGCCATGGCGACGCTTTGTGCGCGGGTCCCGGTGATCCTGCATGCGGAAGCCGAAGATCGGTACCGCCTTTTCGTCGCCACGAGCTATGCCGACTGGCTGGTCGACTGGCTGACCGCCGTCCTGGCGCCGCTGGCCGGAGCCGGCGGCGGGGTGGCGGCATGACCGAACAACAGACGCCCGCAGGCGCGCGACACCGCCGCGCCCGGGCCAAACGCAACACATAGATCCAGGGCCAACAGGGAGACATTCCATGAGCAACGCAGCAGACGCCCTCAAACATGTCTGGTTTCACGCTACGAGTTCGCAATCTCTGAAATCCGAATACGGGATGACCGTGTTCAACAAGGGCGAAGATTGCTACCTGATCGACGAGGCGGGCAATCGCTACCTCGACGCGCTGTCGGGCGGCGCCTTCGTGACCAACGTCGGCCATGGCCGTGCCGAGATCGGCGAAGCCATGGCGGCCCAGGCGAAGGAACTGGCCTATGTCGCGCCCTACAGTTTCGTCGCACCCTCGACCGTCAAGCTGGCCAAGGTGGTGGCAGATCTGACACCGGGCGATCTGAACCGGATCTTCTTCACCTCCGGGGGGTCCGAATCCGTCGAGACGGCGCTGAAGATCGTCAAGCAGTACCACTACCTTGGCGGGGATCAGAAGCGGACCAAGGTGATCAGCCGGCGCGGCTCCTACCATGGGTCCACCCACTACGCGATGAGCATCAGCGGCGCGAGCCATGACTTCAACGCCAAGATCTTCGGTCCGCTGGTGCCCGGCTGTCTGCATGTGCAGCACAACAACTGCTACCGGTGTGAGTTCGGCCAGGTGGATGAGAAGACCTGCCGGATGCTCTGCGTCGATGTCATCGAAAAGCAGATCCTGCACGAGGGCCCCGAAACCGTGGCCGCGATCATCGCCGAGCCGGTGCCTGCTGCTGCCAGCATCTATCCGGCGCCGGATGAATACCTGCCGCGCCTGCGCGAGATCGCGGACAAGTACGGCGTCCTGCTGATCATCGACGAGGTGATCAACGGTTTCGGCCGGACGGGCTCCATGTTCGCATGCGAGCAGTGGGGGATCGTCCCCGACGTGATGACCATGGCCAAGGGTCTGACCAGCGGCTACTCCCCCATGGGTGCGGTGGCGGCCAGCGACAAGGTCGTGTCCCGGTTCGAGAATGCCAGCGGCCGGGAAGCCGGGCTGAACCACGTGCTGTCCTTCGGCGGCCATGCCGTGTCTGCCGCGGCGGCCCTGGCCAACATCGACATCCTGAAGCGCGAGAACCTGGTCGAGAACTCCCGCGTGATGGGTCAGTACCTGATGGACGGGCTCGACAGTCTGCGCAGCCTGCCCATCGTCGGTGACGTCCGCGGGCGTGGCCTTCTGTGCGCGGTGGAGCTTGTCCGGGACAAGAAAACCCGGGAACCGTTCGGTCCGGCAGATCAAATGTCTGTTCGCATGACGAACTATCTGCGCGAAGAGGGCATCCTGGCGCGGACCTATCAGGTGGTGGAATTCGGCCCGCCCCTGACCGCGGGCAAGGCCGAGATCGACGCGATTGTCACGGGTATGGACAAGGCCATTCGGCGGTTCATGAAGGACGTCGGAATCTCCTGATAAATAACGCTTTCGGCAGCGTCGGAAGCGCGAGAACGCAGCATGGGGAGGGCCGGGATTTCCGCCCTTCCCCGTGCAGGGAATTGTCTTGTCGTCCGCATCGGCGGCGGTGTGCAGGGCAAATGGACGTTCACTATGCGACACTCAAAAAAGTGCGCCGATAATAAGTACAAAAGTTCGCATAAAGTGAAAAAGTTCCTATCGTGACCTCATCCCGCGTAAGAGGCGCGATCGACTACCAGACCAAGAACAATCGTTACACCAACAGGGAAATGACAATGCTGACACGTCGAACAATGCTCAAACTCTCGACCGCGGTACCGCTGATCGCCACAGGTGTGGTGTCTGCCGGGGCCGCTTTTGCCAAGACGCCGAAGGGTGTCGTGGTGATGGCGAAACAGATTGATGACCTGGCCACCGGCTTCGACCCGGCAGAGGCCTACGACATCACCAACCTGGAAGTCGTGCCGAACTGCTATCGCGGTCTGATCAAGCCCGATGCGGCCGACAACACCAAGGTCGTGGGCGACCTGGCGGAAAGCTGGGACGTCAGCGAAGATGGCAAGACCGTCACCTTCCACCTGGTGGGCGATGCCTACTTCGCCTCCGGCGAGGCCTGCACGGCAGAGGATGCGGTCTTCTCCTTCGTGCGTGCGGTCAAGCTGCAGAAAACCCCCTCCTTCATCCTGACCCAGTTCGGCTGGACCCCGGAGAACGTCGAGGAGCTGATCACGGCGCCCGACAGCTCCACCCTGGTCATGTCGATGCCCGAAGCCGTCGCGCCCAGCTTCCTGCTGTTCTGTCTGACCGCCCCGATCGGTGGCATCATGGAAAAGGCGACCGCGCTGGCGCATGAGGCCGATGGCGACATGGGCAACGCCTGGATGAAGACCCATTCCGCAGGCACCGGCGCCTACCAGCTGAGCGAGTGGGTCCCCTCCGACCGCGTCACGCTGGATGCCAACCCGCATTCCGGCAAACCGGACCAGGCCAAGCGCATCTTCATTCAGCATGTTGCCGATCCCTCCGCCCAGCTGCTGATGCTGCAGCGAGGCGATGCGGATATCGCGCGCAACCTGACCTCCGACCTGCTGAAAACGGCGCTGGCGGACGAAGACCTGACCGTGAATTCCGCCGGCCAGGCCGTTTCCGTCTACGTGGCGATGAACCAGGCGGTGCCGATCCTGCAGGACCAGAACGTGCAGAAGGCGATCAAGTGGGCCATCGACTACGACGGCATCGCGGAAAACATCACGCCGAACATGTACTCCGTCGCGCAGGGCTTCCTGCCGCCGTCCCTGCCGGGTGGCCTGACCGAGAAGATCTACACGATGGACGTCGAGAAGGCGAAAGGCCTGCTGGCCGATGCCGGCCATGCCGATGGCTTCGAAATCTCGATGCACGTTCCCTCTTCCGCGCCCTACGCCGACATCGGCCAGGCGGTGCAGGCGAACCTGGCGGCCATCGGGATCAAGGTGAACATCATCTCCGGCGAGATGCGCCAGACCTATGCAACCGCCCGCGCGCGGGCGCACGAACTGATCCTGCTGCCCTGGGGCACCGACTACTTCGACCCCTATTCCAACAGCCAGGCCTTCTGTGAGAACCCCGACGACAGCGACGATTCCGATCTGACGCTGCTGGCGTGGCGCAGCCACTACGTGGACGAGGAACTGACCGCCATGTCCCTGGCATCGCGGAAGGAAATGGACGGCGAGAAGCGCATGGCGCTGTATCACGAGATGCAGTTGATCTTTGCAGATCGTGCGCCCTTCGCGATGATGCTGCAAAAGACCGCCTCCGCCGTCATGGCGGAGGGCGTGTCCGGTTTCGAGATCGGCGCGCAGACCGGCTTCACCCAGTACGCCGACGTGCGAAAGGCATAAGGTCCTGCGGGATGTCCATGAAACGGACCAAGAAAACACTGTGGAAACTGGGGGCGACAGCCTCCAGTCTCTGCATCACCCTCTTCGGGCTGGTCGTCATCACCTTCTTCATCGGACGGGTGATGGCGATCGACCCGGTGACGGCCATCCTGGGCGATCACGCGCGCCCCGAGGTGGTTGAACGCATGCGGGCGGAGCTTGGCCTGGACAAGCCGTTGCTCGTGCAATTCTGGATTTACATGAAGCAGCTGGCCCATGGCGATCTGGGCGTGTCGATCATGACGTCGAACAACGTCCTGGATGACATCAGGCGCTACTTCCCCGCCACGGTCGAACTGGGCACCGTGGCGATGATCATCGCCACCGTCTTCGGGGTGCCCCTTGGGGTGCTGTCCGCGGTCAGGCGCAACAGCCGGGTCGACCAGGTCGTGCGGGTCTTTTCCCTGGTGGGGCATTCGACACCGATCCCGGTGCTGGGTCTGATCGCCCTGCTGGTCTTCTATGCGAAGCTGGGCTGGGCGCCGGGCACGGGGCGCGTCGGCGTGGCCTATTCGGGCATGACGCCCGAGGTGACCGGGTTCCTGACGATCGACGCCCTGCTGAATGGCGACCCCGATACCTTCTGGAACGCGGTGCAGCATCTGGCTCTGCCCAGTTGCGTGCTGGCCTATTTCTCGATGGCCTACATCCTGCGGATGACGCGCAGCTTCATGATCGATGCCCTGGGGGGCGAGTTCGTGATCACCGCCAAGGCCAAGGGCCTGTCGCCCGCGACCGTCATCTGGAAGCACGCCTTCGCCAATATCTCGGTCCGGCTGATCACGGTGCTGGCGCTGACCTACGCGGGCCTTCTGGAGGGCGCCGTGGTGACCGAGACGATCTTCAGCTGGCCCGGCATCGGGCAGTACCTGACCGTCTCGTTGATGAATGCCGACATGAATGCGGTGATCGGGGCCACGCTGGTGGTCGGATCCGTCTACATGCTGATGAACCTGCTGGCGGATATCGCCTACAAAGTGCTGGACCCCCGCCTATGAGCCTGCCGTTCCTCCAACGTGACTGGTGGCAAAGCGAAAGCCCCGCGTCCCAGACCCAGGCAAGCTGGATCCACCGCTATCGCCTGTGGCAGACCTTCTATGCCAACAAGGCGGCTGTCCTTGGCCTTGGCGTGATCGTCCTGGCCCTGTTGGGTGCCATTTTCGCGCCGCTTCTGGCCACCCATGATCCGGTGATCCAGAACCTTGGATCCCGCCTGTTGCCGCCTTCGGGCGAGCACTGGCTGGGGACCGACGAACTGGGCCGGGATGTCTATTCGCGACTGCTGTACGGTGCCCGGGTGACCCTTGGCATGGTCCTGGCGGTGGTTGTCCTCGTGGCGCCCGTGGGTCTGCTGATCGGATGTGCGGCCGGGTATTTCGGGGGGGTCGCGGATATCATCCTGATGCGGATCACCGACATCTTCCTGGCCTTTCCCCGGCTGATCCTGGCGCTGGCCTTCGTTGCCGCAATTCATCCCGGCATGACCAGTTCGATCATCGCGATCGCGCTGACGACCTGGCCGCCCTATGCCCGCCTTGCCCGGGCAGAGACCATGACGATCCGCAATGCCGATTACGTCGCAGCACTCAGGATGACCGGTGCCTCTTCGCGCCGGATCATCGTGAAACACATCATGCCGCTTTGCTTCAGCTCCCTCATCGTTCGGGTGACCCTGGACATGAGCGGGATCGTGATCTTCGCGGCCAGCCTCGGGTTTCTCGGCATGGGGGCGCAGCCGCCCATGGCCGAATGGGGCACGATGATCGCCACCGCGCGCCGCTTCATCCTGGAACAGTGGTGGGTGCCGCTGATCCCGGGGCTTGCGATCCTGGTGATTTCGCTGGCGTTCAACCTGATGGGCGACGGTCTGCGCGATGCGCTGGACCCGAAGCAGAGCTGAGGAGACCGGGATGCTTGTTGATATTTCCGGCCTGAAGGTCGAGTTCCCCTCTCCGCATGGGTACCAGGCCGCCGTGAAGGACGTTTCGATGCGCCTGGGAACGGAGAAGCTGGGCATTGTCGGGGAAAGCGGCAGCGGAAAGTCGATGACCGCGCGGGCATTGCTGCGGCTGTTGCCGCCCGCTGCGCGGGTCACGGCGGACAAGCTGGAATTCGACGGGATCGACGTCCGCAAGGCCAGCGAAAAGGACATGCGGGCGATCCGGGGGCGTCGGGCCGGGCTGATCCTGCAGGATCCGAAGTACTCGCTGAACCCGATCATGACCGCAGGCGACCAGATCGCAGAGGCCTGGCTGGCCGCGCGGAAGGGCAGCCGGAGAGAAGCGCGGGAGGCGGCGGTGGATCTGCTGGCGCAGGTTCAGATCCGCAATCCCGAACTGGTGGCGAAATCCTATCCGCACGAGCTGTCGGGCGGCATGGGGCAGCGGGTGATGATCGCCATGATGCTGGCGCCGGACCCCGAACTGCTGATCGCGGACGAGCCGACCTCGGCCCTGGATGCGACAGTGCAGTCGGAAATCCTGCGGCTGATGGAAGACCTGGTGTCGCGGCGGAACATGGGGCTGATGCTGATCAGCCATGACCTGCCGCTGGTGCGGAACTTCTGCGACCGGGTGGTGGTGATGTACGCGGGCCGCGTGGTGGAGGAACTGCCGGCGTCGGAGCTGTCGCAATCGCGGCATCCCTACACGCGCGCGCTGCTCGATTGCCTGCCGAGCCTGATGCACCCGAAAGCCCGCCTGCCCGTCATGAAACGCGATCCGGAGTGGCTGAAATGATCCCGACCCGTGACAGCATGATCTACATCCGGGACCTGCGGGTTTCCTTCGGTGAACGCGAGGTGGTGCATGGCATTTCGCTCGACGTGGCGCGGGGGACCAGCTTCGGCGTGGTGGGCGAAAGCGGGTCGGGCAAGTCGACCGTGATGCGGGTTCTGGCGGGGCTCGTCGACAGCTGGACCGGCGAGGTGATGATCGACGGCCAGCAGCAGGACAAGAAGCGCTCCCGGGAGTTCTTCCGCAAGGTGCAGATGGTGTTCCAGGATCCCTACGGGTCGCTGCATCCGCGTCAGACCGTCGATCAGACCCTGATCGAACCGCTTCTGGTGCAGGGGATCGGGGACACCGACAGCCGCATTCGCAAGGTCCTTTCCGATGTCGCCCTGCCACAGGGGGTGCGCTACCGCTATGCGCACCAGTTGTCCGGTGGCCAGCGCCAGCGCGTGGCGATTGCCCGGGCGCTGATTTCCGAACCCTCGCTTCTGCTGCTGGATGAACCGACCAGTGCGCTGGATGTCTCGGTCCAGGCCGAGATCCTGAACCTGCTGGCCGACCTGCGCGAAGAGCGCGACCTGACCTACCTGATGGTCAGTCACAACCTGGCCGTTGTCGCCCATCTCTGCCCCGAACTCTGCGTCATGGAAAACGGCGAGATCGTCGAGGTCCTGAGCGCCGAGGATCTGCGCGCCGGACGCACCCGCCATCCCCAGACCACTCGCCTGCGGGAACTGGATGTCGAGTTGGAATGACCCGGCCCGGGACCTTCGATCAGTTCCCCGTACACCTCCCTGAATGGACCTGCCCGTGACCTCCTACTCCCGATCCGTCGTCTATTCGACGACCGCCGCTGCGGCGACCTCTCATCCGCTTGCGACGCTGGCGGCGATGGACGTGCTGCGCCTGGGCGGCAACGCGGTGGATGCGGCAGTGTCCGCCATCGCCGTGCAATGCGTGGTGGAACCGCATCAGACCGGCCTGGGCGGCGATTGCTTTGCGCTTTACATGCCGAAGGGGGCGGCTGCCCCCGTGGCGCTGAACGGTGCCGGCCGGGCGCCGGTCGCGGCCAACCCGGAGTGGTACGCCCGGCAGGGCATCACCGAGCTGGCGCTGGACAGTCCGCATTCCGTCACCGTGCCGGGGGCCGTGGCGGGCTGGTGCCGGCTGGTGGCCGACCACGGGCGCCTGCCCATCGGTGACCTGCTGGCACCAGCGATCCGCTACGCCCGGGATGGTTACGTCATCCAGCCGGTCGTGGCGCGCGATTTCGCGATGGAGGCCGGGGTCCTGGCCGGGCATCCCGTCGCGGCGGAGGTCTTCCTTCCCGGGGGCAAGCCGCTGGCCGAAGGCGCGGTGCATCGCCAGCCGCGTCTGGCCGCAACCCTGGAAGCGATCGCCGCACGGGGGGCTGCGGGCTTCTATGAAGGTGCGGTTGCCGAGGATATGGTCGCTTGCCTGCAGGCGCAGGGCGGGCTGCATGGGCTTGAAGATTTCGCCGCCGCGCGGGCCGATTACACCGGCACGATTTCCACTCGCTACCGTGGCCACGACATCGTGGAGCTGCCGCCGAGCGGGCAGGGGCTGGCGGCGCTGATGATGCTGAACGTGCTGGAGGGGATGAACCTGTCCGATCCGACGATGACGGAGGCGGACCGGATCCATATCCATGCGGAGCTGGCGAAGCTGGCCTACCTTCACCGGGACGAGCTGTTCTGCGATCCCGATTTCGGGTCGACCCCGGTGCAGGAGCTGCTCTCGGCCGGTTGGGCCACCTATGCGCGCGACAGCATCGACATGGCGCGCGCGGCGCCGCCGGCCGTCTGGCCGGAAATCACCCAGCGGGACACCGTCTATGCCTGCGTGGTCGACCAGGACGGCAACGCGATTTCCTTCATCAACTCGCTGTTCCACAGCTTTGGCAGCCGGATCATGGCGCCGAAATCGGGCGTGCTGTTCCAGAACCGTGGCGCGCAGTTCAGCCTGCAGCCGGGTCACCCCAATGCCATCGCGGGTGGCAAGCGACCGCTGCACACGCTGATGCCGGGAATGGTGATGAAGGACGGCCAGTGCATCGCGCCCTTCGGGGTCATGGGTGGCCCCTACCAGGCGGCGGGGCATGCGCAACTGCTGTCGAACATCCTCGACCGGGGGATGGACGTGCAGCAGGGTCTCGATGCGCCGCGCAGCTTTGCCTATCGCGGGACGCTGAATGTCGAACGGCGCGCGGACGACAGCGTCCTGCAGGATCTGCGGGACCGGGGCCATGACGCGCAATGGGCGCCCAGCCCGATCGGCGGGGGGCAGATCATCTGGATCGACCCGGAAACCGGGGTGCTGGCCGCCGCGTCGGACCCCCGCAAGGACGGTTGCGCGCTTGGCCTGTAAGGCCGGCGCGACATTTCACAGGAGACGGAAGATGAAGGTGGAAGAACGCCTGGCCGAGCTGGGGATCGAACTGACCGTTCCGATGGCCGGGCCGAAGGAATACGGCAAGCGCTACGGCAAGATGAAGCCCTTCGTGGCCAGCGGCCGGGTGATGCACCTGTGCGGTCATTCGCCGGGGATGAAGGACGGGAAGGTCATGTATCCGGGCAAGCTGGGCCTCGATATCTCCATCGAGGAGGCCTACCAGGCGGCGCGGCTGACCGGGATCAACGCGATTTCGACGATGAAGCGCGCCCTGGGGGATCTGGACCGGGTGACGGGCATCATCAGCTCCCTCAACTACGTCGCCTGCACGTCGGAGTTCTACGAGCATTACAAGATCACCAACGGCCTGACCGATCTGCTGGAAGAGGTCTTCGGCCCCGATATCGGCCTGGGCACGCGCGCGACCTATGGCGCGCCCTCCCTGACCGACAACTACTGCTTCGAAACCTCGCTGGTGATCGAGATCGACACGCCGCTGGTCTGAGGCGACCGACGAGGCGAAACGCCCCGGGCCGCTGGACGGCTCCGGGGCATTTTCGCATGCGGAACAGGCGCTTGTTGCAGCGGCCTTGCGTCGTAATTTTCAGGGGGGATTTGGTAGCGGAGGAGGGACTTGAACCCCCGACACGCGGATTATGATTCCGCTGCTCTAACCAACTGAGCTACTCCGCCAAACCGTGGCGCTTCCTAAGATAGGCTCCGGGACAGGTCAAGCGCAAAATCACGGATTTTTTCGCCCCCCGGGAAGCGCTTGTTCCCGGCCCCCCAGAGGTTAAACATGGCGCCTGCAAAGGCAGGGAAAATCATGATCGACAGGCTGAAGGAAATCGTCGGAGAGGCCCATGTGCTGACCGGCGGCGACGCGGAGCCCTATGGGCGGGACTGGACCGGGGAGCGGTTCGAGGCCCCCTTGGCGGTGGTGCGGCCCGGCAGTACCGAGGAGGTCTCTGCGGTTCTGCGCCTGGCGAACGAGGCTGGGCAGGCGGTGATTCCGCTGGGCGGCCGGACCGGGCTGGCCGGCGGCGGCCAGGGCGAGGGCGCGCTGGTGCTGTCGCTGGAACGGATGAACCGCATCCGCGAGATCCGCAAGGACGCGCGATCGGCCGTGGTCGAGGCGGGCGTGGTCATCGCCACGCTGCACGCGGCGGTGGAGGAGGAGGGGCTGATCTTCCCGCTCTTCTTCGGCGCGCGGGGGTCCGCGATGATCGGCGGGGCGCTGGCCACCAATGCGGGCGGGTCCAACGTGCTGCGCTACGGCAATACCCGCGACCTGGTGCTGGGGGTCGAGGCGGTGCTGGCCGATGGCACCGTGGTCGACCTGATGCAGGACCTGCACAAGAACAACTCCGGCTATGACCTGCGGCACCTGCTGATCGGGTCCGAGGGCACGCTGGCGGTGATCACCGGCGCGGTGCTGCGGCTGAAGCCGAAGCCGGGGGCCTATGCCACGGCGATGGTGGGGCTGGACCGGCTGGAGCCGGCGCTGGACCTGCTGCACCGGATGCAGGAGGCGACGGCCGGGTCGGTCGAGGCGTTTGAATACATGCCCGACAGCTATATCGACGATTACCAGCTGCTGCGCCCCGGCGTGCGGCGGCCCTTCGAGGGGCGGCACCCGGTGAACATCCTGCTGGAAATCGGCGCGCTTGCCCCGCGCGACTGCCAGCCGGGGCCCGATGGGGTGGTGCCTGTCACGGCCTACCTCGAAGAGGTGCTGGGCGCGATGCTGGAAGCGGGGGAGATCGACGATGCGGTCATCGCCACCTCCGAGGCGCAGCGGCGCGAGATGTGGGCCCTGCGGGAGGCCGCCAGCGAGGTCGCGGGCATGCGCCCGGACCAGATCATCATGGATGTCGCCGTGCCCGTGGACCGGGTGGCGGAATTCCTGACCCGTGCCGATGCAGTTCTGTCGGAGGTGGATGCCGGGGCGCTGACCTCTGTCGTGGCGCACCTGGGCGACGGCAATATCCACTACACGATCTTCCCGAGCCTGCCGAAGTCGGAAAAGGACAGCCTGGTCGAGGCGATCGAGGACGTGGTGGCGGATCTGAAGGGCGCCTTTTCGGCCGAACATGGGGTCGGCACGCTGAAGCTGAACACCATGGCGCGGCGCAAGGATCCGGGGGCGCTGGCGATGATGCGGGCGATCAAGGCGGCGCTGGACCCCAAAGGCATCCTGAATCCGGGGAAACTGCTGCCCTGAGGCGGCGCGGCACCGTTGCGCAACCCAGCGGCTTCGCCTAAATCCACTGCATGAAACGCCCGATCCTGATCCATCCCGATCCGCGCCTGAAGAAGCTGGCCACGCCCGTCCCCGACCTGTCGGACGAGCTGCGGACGCTTGCCGATGACATGCTGGAAACCATGTATGACGCGCCGGGCATCGGCCTGGCCGCGCCGCAGGTCGGCATCCTGCAACGGCTGGTGGTGCTGGACTGTGCCGCCAAGGACGAGGCGCCGCGCCCGCTGATCATGTTCAACCCGGAAATCGTCGCTTCGAGCGAGGAGACTAAGGGGTATGAGGAAGGCTGCCTGTCGATCCCCGAGCAATATGCCGAGGTGATCCGCCCGGCGGAGGTCACGGCGCGCTGGATCGACCGCAACGGGGCCGAGCAGGAAGAGACCTTCCGCGACCTCTGGGCCGTCTGCGTCCAGCATGAGATCGACCACCTGGAGGGCAAGCTCTTCATCGACTACCTGAAGCCGATGAAGCGCCAGATGATCACCCGCAAGAGCCAGAAGCTCAAACGCGAACGGGCGCGCGGCTGATGGCGGTGCTGGACATCCTGCACTGGCCCGATCCGACCCTCGTCACCGTGGCGGAGCCCGTGGAAAAAGACAGCGATGTCAGCACCCTGGTCACGGACATGTTCGACACGATGTATGCGGCCCCCGGCCGTGGCCTGGCCGGGCCGCAGGTGGGCGTGCTGCGGCGGATCTTCGTCATGGATGTGACCTGGAAGACCGGGGTGAAAAACCCGGTGGCCTGCCTGAACCCGGAAATCCTGTGGCGGTCGGACGAGTTCGCCGTGCACGAGGAAGGCTGCCTGTCGATCCCCGGTGTCCTGGCCGAGGTGCCGCGCCCGGCGGAGATCGTGCTGCGCTGGCACGATGCCGCTTGGGCCCTGCATGAGGAAAAGCTGACCGGCTTCGAGGCGGTCTGCGCCCAGCATGAATTCGATCACCTGGAGGGGCGGGTCTACCTTGACTACCTTTCCCCCGCGCGGCGGCTGGAGCTGCTGCGCAGCTACGAGGAGGCCCGGGCATGACCGCGCGCACCTGCCTGCCCTGGCCCGACAGACGGCTGCGGACCCCCGCCGCCGATGTCGTTGAAATCACCGATGATATCCGCGCCATCTGGGACGACATGATCGACACGATGGAGGCGATGCCGGGCGTGGGCCTGGGCGCCAACCAGATCGGGGTCATGCTGCGGCTGGCCGTGGTCGATGCCTCCGAAAGCCGGGGCAAGGCCGTGAAGATGGCCAATCCGGAGGTGCTTCATGCCTCCGTCCAGCTGCGCGAGCATGAGGAAGCCAGCCCGAACCTGCCGGGCGTTTCCGCGAAGATTTCCCGCCCGCGTGCCGTGACGGTGCGGTTCCTGAATGAGGCCGGAGAGGTCGAGGAGCGTGATTTCGTCGGCCTTTGGGCGACCTCCGTGCAGCACCAGATCGACCATCTGGCGGGGAAGATGTATTTCGACCGGCTGAGCAAGGTGAAGCGCGACATGCTGCTGAAGAAGGCCGCAAAGCTGCGCTGAGCCGCCCAACAGATCAGAGGAGGCCAAGGCCGATGCGCGTTATCTTCATGGGAACGCCCGATTTTTCCGTGCCGGTGCTGGATGCGCTGGTGGAGGCCGGGCATGAGATCGCGGCGGTCTATTGCCAGCCGCCCCGGCCCGCCGGGCGCGGCAAGAAGGACCGCCCGACCCCGGTGCATGCCCGCGCCGAGGAGCTGGGCCTGGAGGTGCGCCACCCCGTGCGCCTGAAGGGCGAGGAAGAGCAGGCGGCCTTTGCCGCGCTCAATGCCGATATCGCCGTGGTGGTGGCCTATGGGCTGATCCTGCCGCAGGCGGTGCTGGATGCGCCGCGCCTTGGCTGCCTGAACATACATGCCAGCCTGCTACCGCGCTGGCGCGGGGCCGCGCCGATCCACCGGGCGATCCTGTCGGGCGATGCGGAGACCGGGATCTGCATCATGCAGATGGAGGCGGGGCTGGACACCGGGCCCGTCCTGCTGCGGCAGGCCACCGCCATCGGCGCCGAGGAAATCACCGCAGAGCTGCATGACCGGCTGTCGGCCATGGGCGCGGCGCTGATCGTCGAGGCGCTGCAGCGCCTGCCGGAGCTGGTGGCGGAGCCGCAGCCGGAGGCGGGCGTGACCTATGCCTCCAAGATCGACAAGGCCGAGGCGGAGCTGGATTTTTCGCAGCCTGCCGAGGAGGTTGACCGCAAGATCCGGGGTCTGTCGCCCTTCCCCGGCGCCTGGGTGGAGCATGAGGGCCAGCGGTTGAAGCTGCTGGCGTCGCGGCTGGCCGAGGGTGCGGGTGCCCCTGGGGAAGTGCTGGACAGCGAAGGCCGACTGGTGATTGCCTGCGGCGAGGGCGCCGTGGAGGTGCTGAAACTGCAGCGGGCAGGCAAGGGCGCGCAGGAGACGGAGGTCTTCCTGCGCGGCGTGGCCCTGCCGAAGGGCCAGGTTCTGGGGGGCTGAAATGCTGAGATCCGACATCAACGAGCTGATCGCCGAGGGCGACAGCTTCTTCCGGCAGTACGGGTTCACCCTGCCGCCCTTCGCCTACTGGACGCCGGAGGTGTTTCGCGCGCGAAAATCCGAGGCGGGGCTGATCGTCGACGGCGGGCTGGGCTGGGACGTGACGGATTACGGCAACGGCGATTACGACGCGCTTGGCCTGTTCCTGTTCACCGTGCGCAACGGCAATGCCGGGGATCTGGGCAACCCGAAGGGCGGCCGGGTCTATGCCGAGAAGCTGTTGATTTCAGGGGATCATCAGATCTCCCCCATGCATCGGCACATCGTGAAGACCGAGGATATCATCAACCGTGGCGGGGCGCCGCTGGTGCTGGAGCTGTGGATGGACGGGCCGGAAGGCATCGACCGCGAGGCGCCGGTGCGGGTGATGACCGACGGGCTGTGGCGCGATCTGCCTGCGGGCGGCCACCTGAAGCTGATGCCGGGGGAGAGCGTGACGCTGACCCCCGACATCTGGCATGCCTTCTGGGGCGAGGGCGGCCGGGTCTGCATCGGAGAGGTCTCGACGGTCAACGACGACCGCACCGACAATATCTTCGAGGCGCCCATCGGGCGGTTTTCGACCGTCGAGGAAGACGAGGCGCCTGTGCACCTGCTGGTGTCGGATTACGACGCCAAGCTGTAGGTTCGGCCGATCACCCCAGCTGGGCGGCGATGTCCGTCCAGGAGATCACCTTGAAATCATTGGTGGATCCAAGGATGCCGTCATCCGTCGCCAAGGTCAGCGCGCCCTGCGGAAAGGCGGTGCCCAGGGGCTGTGCCGTGGCGCCAAGGCCGCGGATCCGGCCGGTGTCGCCGGAGATCCGGACCAGGGCGCTGCAGGTGGCCGTGCCCTGCGGGGAGAGCGCGTAAAGCGCGATCTGCCCCTGCCCACGGGCGGCCAGGAGGTAGCGATCGGCCCCGTCGTAAAGCGCCAGCCCATCGGCGGCGGTCTCCGTGGTGTCCGTGACCGAAGGGGAGCAGGCGGCGCCGGGGGCGTCGATCTCCTGCCCGGCGGCGCCAGCCTCGGGATCCAGCGGATAGCGCCAGGTGGTGCCCCCGGCCAGGGAAAGGAAAACCGCGCCTTCGCGGTCATCCGCGACCATGGCAGCCGCCGGGGCGGGCAGTTCGATATGGCGGCGGAAGGTGAGTGAAATCAGTCCCTTGTCATTCGTCGCCAGCTCCCACTGCACCAGGTCGCCGGTGTCGAAACTGACCAGTACCCAGGTGCGTCCCGTGGCCGGATCGCGGGCCAGGCTCAGGCCGTGAAGACCCCGGACCCGGGTCTGCAGCGCCTTGGGCAGGGCGGGGAAGACATAGGGCGTCGCATGGGCGATCTGTCCGTCCGGCGTTGCCAGGTAGAAGATGAGGACCCCGGCCATCCTCTCTGCCGAGGCGAGGAGGGAAACGCCTGCTCCGCCGGCGGGGTAGGGGCGTTGATCGGTGTCGGTCAACATGCCGTCGTCGAAGCCCGCGACGACCTTTCCGGACAGGTCCCAGGCCTTCAGCCCGTCGCGGGTGTCGGCCCCGATCAGCAGGCTTTTCGTGGAATCCGAAGGGTTTACCCAAACCGTTGCCGCTCCGGCCCCGCCGTTGTCCCCGCTGGCGGCGAGCCGCGGCGTGACCTCTATCCGGGCCGGAGGCGCCAGGGAGGGCAGGGCCAGGGCAGGCGGGGCGGAGAGGGCAAGGGCGAGAAGCAGGGGGAAGGATTTCACAGGAAAGGACTTCATGGGGAAGGATTTCAAGGCGGGACTCCGGGAGGGCGGGATCATCGGGAGGCTTGGGAACGCACCGCCCGGCCCTTGGTCGCGCCATGGCCATGGGGGATCAAGCGGGGGATGGCACACCGGCGATCAACTTTGGTCGAGCCGCCGGTTTGCGCGGCAGGTCCGCTGCGCGGTCAGCCCTTGAAGGGCGCCATGCCCGCCCGCGCCAGGGCATCGGCGCGTTCGTTCTCGGGGTGGCCGGCGTGCCCCTTCACCCATTTCCAGGTCACGTCGTGACGCTTCGCCGCCTCGTCAAGTGCTTGCCAAAGCTCGGCATTTTTCACCGGCTTCTTCGCCGCCGTCTTCCAGCCGTTCTTCTTCCAGCCGTGGATCCAGCCGGTCACGCCGTTCTTCACGTATTGGCTGTCGGTGTAGATGGTGATCTGCGTTGGCCGCCCAAGCGCATCGAGCGCGTTGATCGCCGCCAGCAATTCCATGCGGTTGTTGGTGGTGTTGGCCTCGCCGCCCTTCAGTTCCCGCTCCTTCAGGACCGCCTCTCCCTCCCGGGCCTGCAGGAGCACGCCCCAGCCGCCGGGACCGGGATTGCCGGAACAGGCGCCATCGGTGAAGGCAAGGAACTCGGCCATGGGGATCTCCGTCGGGTGGGCTGTTGGTGGGCAGGTCGGGGGGAGACAGCACGCCGCGCGGGGGGAGGTCAAGGGCAGGCTGCGGCGCGGGAGGTTAACGAGGTCCTGCGGCATCGTTTCGAACGTCGGTACTGCAGTGCAGCGACTCACCCGGGCAGAGCCATGGTTAACAGGGGTTTCAGGCCGAAATCGCCACGTCGGTATCACGTCGGTATTGCGTCGGTATCGCGGCGGTGCGGCATGGCGGGCAGCGCCCGGGTTAATGCAGCGTACGCCGGGGCGGGCCCATCGGTAAAATACGGTTCCCGCCGGACAGAGCTTCGCGCTAGGCTGAGCGGAGTAAGATGAGGTTTGTTCATGCGTTTTTCCCCGTTCCGTGTCGCCGTCCCGCCGGTTTTCGCGTCATTGGTTTTCGTGCCGCTCTTCGGTCTGGCGATCGCTGCGGGCCCGGCCCGGGCCCAGATAGCCCATGACCATGCCGCGATGAGCCATCAGGCGGGCGGGATGAGCGGGGCGGAGGTGCCGGTATCGGAACCGGGCCAGTCGGCCTTTGCCGCAATAGCGGAGATCGTGGCCCTGCTGCGCGCCGATCCGGCGACGGATTGGAGCAAGGTGGATATCCAGGCGCTGCGCAATCACCTGCTGAACATGGACCTGCTGACCCTGCGCAGCAACGTGGGCCGCGACCGGATCCCGGGCGGCATGGTCTTTACCGTCACCGGGTCGGACCGGGTCGTTCAGGCGATCCGCACGATGGTGCCCGCCCATGCTCCCTTCATCGAGGCCGAGACCGGCTGGAAGACCAATGTGCAGCTTCTGGACAACGGCGCGGTGTTGCAGGTGACCGGGGACGAGGCGCAGATCCGCGCGCTGGGCTTTCACGGGCTGATGGCCCTGGGCGCCCACCATCCGGAACATCACCTTGCCATCGCCCGCGGAGAGATGCCGCACTGACGCGGCCCCGAGTTCGACCCCGAGCCCGAGACCCAGGTTGCGCGCGGCTGGCCCGGGGGCGCCACGCCCCTCCCATTTCTTGGCCAAAAATATCCTGGGGGGAGTCGCCGAAGGCGGCGGGGGGCAAAGCCCCCCTCTCACTTCCCCTCGGCCCGTCTTCCCATGGATCGGACCGAGGCGGGTCTCAGGCCGGTTGGCGCAGGACCCGGGGGACCTTGAACTCGACGTTCTCCTTGGCGGTTTCCACCAGTTCCTCCGTCACGTCGTAGCGGGCCTTCAGGGCGTCGATGACCTCGTTCACCAGCACTTCGGGGGCGGAGGCGCCGGCGGTGATGCCGATGGAGCGGATGCCTTCGAGCGCGCGCCAGTCGATGTCGGTGGCGCGCTGCACCAGCTGGGCGTAGGGGCAGCCCTGGCGCGCGGCCACTTCGACCAGGCGGCGGGAGTTGGAGGAGTTGGGCGCGCCCACCACCAGCATGGCGTCGATCTTGCCCGCCATGGCCTTCACCGATTCCTGCCGGTTGGTGGTGGCGTAGCAGATGTCTTCCTTGTGCGGGCCGACGATGGCCGGGAAGCGCGCCTGCAGTGCCGCGACGATGCCCTTGGTGTCATCCACCGACAGGGTGGTCTGGGTGACGAAGGCCAGTTTTTCGGGGTCGCGCACCTCGAGGGTGGCGACATCGGCCTCGGTTTCCACCAGCAGGACCTCTCCATCCGGCAGCTGGCCCATGGTGCCGATGGTTTCGGGGTGGCCGGCGTGGCCGATCATGACGATCTGCAGGCCTTCGTCGGAGTGGCGCTCCGCCTCGATATGGACCTTGGAGACGAGGGGGCAGGTGGCATCGACGTAGATCATTTCCCGCGCGGCGGCGGCGGCGGGCACGGCCTTGGGCACACCATGGGCGGAGAAGATCACCGGCCGGTCCGTCGGGCATTCGTCCAGCTCCTCGACGAAGACGGCGCCCTTGTCGCGCAGGCTGTCGACGACGAACTTGTTGTGCACGATCTCATGCCGGACGAAGACCGGGGCGCCCCATTTCTCCAATGCCATCTCGACGATCTTGATGGCCCGGTCGACGCCGGCACAGAAGCCGCGCGGGGCGGCGAGGTAGAGGGTGAGGGGGGGATGTGCGGTCATACTCGTCTCCTGCTGACCCAGAGGTAGGGGAGAGGGGAGCGGAGGTCCAGAGGGCGCGGCGCCCGGGGCGGGCGCCGGCGGGGTGGGGCGGGATCCGGCTGCAGACCGGGAGGGCCGGCTGTCTGGCTGGGATCCCGCGATCCCGGGAGGTCAGACCGAAGCGCGGGTGGTGGTCGCAGGGCGATCTTCGGTTTCGCGCGGCGGGCGGCCGATGACGTCGCGCAGTTCATCGAGTTCGATGAAGTTGTCGGCCTGGCGGCGCAGTTCGTCGGCGATCATCGGCGGTTGCGAGCGGATGGTGGAAACCACGGAAACGCGGACGCCCTGGCGTTGCAGGCTTTCGACCAGCGGGCGGAAGTCGCCGTCGCCGGAGAAGAGCACGATGTGATCCACGCGGGGGGCGAGTTCCATGGCATCGACGGTCAGTTCGATATCCATGTTGCCCTTCACCTTGCGCCGTCCCTGGCTGTCGGTGAATTCCTTGGCCGGCTTGGTCACCATGGTGAAGCCGTTGTAATGCAGCCAGTCCACCAACGGGCGGATTGGCGAGTATTCGTCGTTTTCGAGCAGGGCGGTGTAGTAGAACGCGCGCAGAAGCTTGCCCCGGCGCATGAATTCCTGCCGGAGATACTTGTAGTCGATGTCGAATCCGAGCGCCTTGGCAGCGGCATACAGATTCGACCCATCGATGAACAGCGCGAGCCGTTCGTCCTTGTAGAACATCAATGAACCTTTCAATTTGACGCCACGGTTACAATGCGGGTGAGTGAAGCCCGTCCCGGAGCGTGAGCTTTTGCAAATAAAAGTTGTAGAAGCATGCATCAAGTCGGATTGCACATCCAAGCTACAGGAGCCGCCAATTTTGACCAGAGTTTATCTAATTGCCCTCGGCGGAAACACGGAAACGGGCAGGCGGGGCCTTGCCGGGCAGATTGACGCGGCTGTCGAGGCCCTGGAGCGGGGTCCGGGGCGAATCACCCGGCGCAGCCGGAATTACCGCAGCCCGGCCTTTCCCCCCGGCAATGGCCCGGACTACGTGAACGCGGCCCTGGCGCTGGAAAGCGACGAGACCCCCGAGGAACTGCTGGCGCGGCTGCATGCGGTGGAGCAAGCGTTTGGGCGAGAAAGGAAAGTCCGCTGGGGTGCGCGGGTGCTGGACCTTGATTTGCTGGCCTGCGAGGCGGAGGTCCGCCCCTCTGCCGAGGTCTGGGCGCGGTGGCGCGACCTGCCGCTGGAACGCCAGATGACCGAGGCGCCGGAGCAGCTGATCCTGCCCCATCCGCGCCTGCAGGACCGGGCTTTCGTACTGGTTCCGCTGGCAGAGGTCGCGCCCGGTTGGATACATCCGCTGATGCGCAAGAGCGTCATACAGATGTGCGAGGATTTGCCGCAGGCAGATCGTGATGCGCTGGTGCCGATCGCGGCCTCCGGGGTGCCCGAAGGGGCCGCCGAGTCGTGAGGGCGCGCGCGTCGGGGTGCCCCGGGACGGGCGGCGGAGGCGCGCCGGAGGTGCCCGGGAGGCGGTGAAGACCTCGTGAAAACGGGGAGAATCTGCTTGCCCTCAAGGGGCGGAGCGCTTAGATACACGCTCTCAACCCCGCTCAATACAGCTTGTCCGAGCCCGAGGAGTGTCATCATGGCCCGCGTTACCGTTGAAGATTGCGTCGACAAGGTTCCGAACCGGTTCGAACTGGTCATGCTGGCCGCGCACCGTGCGCGTGAAGTCAGCTCCGGCTCGCCGATCACCGTGGACCGCGACAACGACAAGAACCCCGTCGTCGCCCTGCGCGAGATCGCCGAAGAGACCCAGTCCGCCGACGAGCTGCGCGAACGCCTGATCGAGTCGAACCAGACCCAGATCGAAGTGGACGAGCCGGAAGAGGACAGCATGGCCCTGCTGATGGGTGCCGAGGCGGCAGACAAGCCGGCCGAGGACGACATGAGCGAAGAGAAGCTGCTGCGCGCGCTCGTCGAGGCGCAGCGCCAGGACTAAGGCCCCGACATGCCGCCGCGAGACGCCGATGCGGGCCAGGGCCCGCGCAAGCAAGAGGGGCCTCGCAAGGACGATGCCCGCAAGAGTGCCGATACCGGCACCGGCGGCGGCAACTCGGATCCCCGGATGGACTCGGAAATGGTGCCGGAGATGGTGCCTGTGGACGAGCTGATCACGCTCGTCACCGCCTACAACCCGAAATCCAACACCGAACAGCTGCGCCGCGCCTATGATTTCGGGCGCGAGATGCACGAGGGGCAGTTCCGCCGGTCCGGCGAGCCCTATTTCACCCATCCCATCGCCGTGGCCATGATCCTGGCCGAACAGAAGCTGGATGATGCCACCATCATCACGGCGCTTCTGCATGACACGATCGAGGATACCCGCGCCACCTATTCCCAGGTCGCCGAGATGTTCGGCGAGGATGTGGCGGAGCTGGTGGACGGGGTCACCAAGCTGACCAACCTGCAGCTGTCCTCGACCGAGACCAAGCAGGCGGAGAATTTCCGCAAGCTGTTCATGGCGATGTCGCGCGACATGCGGGTCATCCTGGTGAAGCTGGCCGACCGGCTTCACAACATGCGCACCATCAAGTCCATGAAGCCCGAGAAGCAGCTTCAGAAGGCGCGCGAGACGATGGATATCTTCGCGCCGCTGGCAGGCCGCATGGGCATGCAGTGGATGCGCGAGGAGCTGGAGGACCTGGCGTTCCGGGTGCTGAACCCCGAGGGGCGGAGCAGCATCATCCGGCGCTTCCTGATGCTGCAGAACGAAAGCGGCGACGTGATCGAGCGGATCACGAAGGACATGCGCAAGGAGCTGGCGGAGCAGGACATCCCCGGCCAGGTCTATGGCCGCGCGAAGAAGCCCTATTCGATCTGGCGCAAGATGGAGGAAAAGAAGCAGAGCTTTTCCCGCCTGAGCGACATCTACGGTTTCCGCGTGATCACCGAGACCGAGGATGACTGCTACCGCGCGCTGGGGGTGATCCACCGCCGCTGGAAGTCGATCCCGGGCCGGTTCAAGGATTACATCAGCCAGCCGAAATCGAACGGCTATCGCAGCATCCACACCACCGTGTCGGGCCGCGACGGCAAGCGCGTCGAGGTGCAGATCCGGTCGCGCGCCATGCACGAGGTGGCGGAGGCGGGCGTTGCCGCGCACTGGTCCTACAAGGACGGCGTGAAGGCCGAGAACCCCTTTGCCGTGGATCCCACCCGCTGGATCAGCGCCCTGACCGAACAGATGGGCGCGGACGAGGATCACGAGGATTTCCTCGAAGCCGTCAAGCTGGAGATGTATTCCGACAAGGTCTTCTGCTTCACCCCCAAGGGGGAGGTCGTGAAGCTGCCGAAGGGCGCCACGCCCATCGACTTTGCCTATGCGATCCACACGCGGATCGGGTCGGCCTGCGTGGGGGCCAAGATCGACGGCATGCGCGTGCCGCTCTGGACCCGGGTGAAGAACGGCCAGTCGGTGGAGATCATCACGGCCGAGGGTCAGGAGCCGCAGGCGACCTGGCTGGACATCGCCACCACCGGCCGGGCCAAGGCCGCCATCCGCCGCGCCCTGCGCGAGGTCGACCGGGAGCGTTACGTGAAGCTGGGCCGCGAGCTGGCGCGCTCTGGCTTCGAGCACGTGGGCAAGAAGGCCACCGACAAGGTGCTGGAGACCGCCGCCAAGAAGCTGCGGATCAGCGAGGGCAAGGATGAGCTGCTGGCGCAGCTGGGCCGGGCCGAGCTGCGCGTGGCGCGGGTGGTCAATGTGCTTTACCCCGAGCTGATGGGCACCGAGGAGGGCGAGGCGCTGACCCGCGACCGCGCCCTGATCGGGCTGGAAAAGGGCCAGAGTTTCAAGCGGGCCAAGTGCTGTCAGCCGCTGCCGGGGGAACGCATCGTCGGCATCACCTGGCGCGGGCGACCGCTGCAGGTGCATGCGATCGACTGCGAGCAGCTGTCGGCCTACGAGGATCAGCCGGACCGCTGGGTCGACCTGCACTGGCAGGTCGGACGGCACGCCGCGATCTACTCGGTCACGCTCGATCTCGTACTTGCGAACGATCCGGGCGTGCTGGGGCGCATTTGCACGTTGATCGGAGAGCAGAAGGCCAATATCTCGGACCTGGAGTTCCTGGACCGGAAGCCGGATTTCTACCGGCTGCTGGTCGACGTGGAGCTGCGGGACGCGGAGCATCTGCACAATATCATCTCTGCCCTTGAGGCGGAGGCCGATGTTGCGTCTGTCTCGCGTCATCGCAAACCGGAGGAGCCGCCCGTGGCCCCTGCCGCCGAGCCCGAGGACGGAGCAGTTGGTCTTTAAACGTCGCGACAGACGGCCATACTGGAAGATCATCTTCGAATTCTTCTGGCCGCGTGGCGGCTGGACGCGGGCGTTCCACTATACCAAGCATCGGTTGCAGCGCCTGCCCGACACGCCGGAGAAGATTGCCCGGGGTATCTTTGCCGGGGTTTTCACCACCTTCACCCCCTTCTTCGGCCTGCATTTCGTGGTGGCCGCCCTGCTGGCGACGATCCTGCGCGGCAATATCATCGCCGCCCTGCTGGGCACCTTCGTGGGCAATCCGCTGACCTATGTGCCCATCGGGGTCCTGTCGCTGCAGACGGGGTACTGGCTTTTGGGGATGAGCCGGTTCGGCCCGGGGCCTGCGCCCCATCCCGACGGGTTCGCCCATGGATTCGGCGGCAAGTTCCTGGCGGCGGCGGATGATCTGAAGGACAACCTCTGGGCGCTGTTCACGGATGTGGATGCCAACTGGGATGCCCTTGGCGCCTTCTACCACGAGATCTTCTATCCCTACATGGTGGGCGGCCTGATTCCGGGGCTGCTGGCCGGGCTGGTCGCCTACTGGATCTCTGTCCCGCTGATCCGGGCCTACCAGGCGCGCCGGCGCGGGGTGCTGCGGGCGAAGCTGGCCGCCCTGCGGGAGAAATCCGCCGCCAAGAGTGCCAAGCCGAAGGAACGGCGCGGCCAGTAGCGGACGGGCCCAGTAGCTGCCGGGCCCGGTAGCTGCCTGGGATGCCCGCCTGCGCGGAAAATCCGGCCGGGCGGGTCGGCGGGGGTGGCCCTTGCCCCGGCGTTGCGGCATGAATTGCGCGACCGGGAGAGTCCCGGAAGGAGTGCCCGTCATGACCGAACAGCCGAAACTGCGCCTTGGTGTGAACATCGACCACGTGGCCACCGTGCGGAATGCCCGCGGTGGCGCCTATCCGGAGCCGCTGCGCGCCGCGAAGCTGGCCGAGGCGGCGGGATGCGACGGGATCACCGCCCACCTGCGGGAAGACCGCCGGCATATCTCCGACGCGGATATCGAGGCGCTGGCGGCGGCCCTGACGGTGCCGCTGAACTTCGAGATGGCGGCCACCGACGAGATGCAGGCCATCGCCCTGCGTCACAAGCCCCATGCCGTCTGCATCGTGCCCGAGAAGCGCGAGGAGCGCACCACGGAGGGCGGGCTGGAAGTGGCCAAGGATGAGAACCGGCTGGCGCATTTCATCGCGCCGCTGCGCGAGGCGGGCTGCCGGGTGTCGATCTTCATCGCCGCCGACAAGCCGCAGATCGACGCCGCGCACCGCATCGGGGCCGAGGTGATCGAGCTGCACACCGGCGCCTATTGCGACGCCCATGCCGAGGGCCGCTTCGACGACCGCGACGCCGAGCTGGAGCGCCTGCGCGAGATGGCGACCTATGGCCATTCCCTGGGGATGGAGATCCACGCCGGCCACGGGCTGACCTACGAGACGGTGCAGCCGATCGCGGCCTTCCCCGAGGTGCGGGAACTGAACATCGGCCACTTCCTGATCGGCGAGGCGATCTTCCGCGGTCTGCAGCCCGCCATCGCCGAAATGCGCCGCCTGATGGACGAGGCGCGGGCCTGATCAGCCGGGGCGCCCGGCGCCACCGCCGATAGTGCCCTCGACAGTCCCCCCGTTGACGATGCCCCGGTGGCCGAGCCCCTCGGCCCCGGTGCTGTCGATCAGCCATTTGCGGAAGAGCCGCTGTTCGGGCGACAGCGACAGTTCCCCGTGCGACAGCAGCCAGTAGCGCAGGTCGGTCCGGTGGAAGCGCGGGATCGGCGCGCAGATCCGCCCCTGGTCCAGCGCATCGCGGCAGAGCGTTTCGAAGCTGAGGAAGACGCCCGCGCCCGACATGGCTGCGTCGAGGCAAAGCGAAGCCTCCGAAAACTCCGGCCCGTCGCGCAGGGGCAGGCCGCCCGCGCCCTCGGGCATCAGCCAGTCATCCCAGGTGTACATCGCATTGGTGTCGCGGATGATCGGCACCGAGGCGAAGTCCTGCTGGCTGGTGATCGTGCGGGCCATTTCCGGGGAACAGACGGGCACGATGCGCAGCGGGAAAAGCACCTGGGCGCGCAGCCCGGGATAGGGGCCGCGCCCGATGCGGATGGCGAAGTCGAGGTCGCCGTCGTTGGGGTTGGCCAGCGCCACCTGGCTGTCGAGCCGTACCTTGAGATCCGGGAAGGCCTTGTAGAAGGCCGGCAGCCGCCAGATCAGCCAGCGCGCGGCGAAGATCGGCGCGCAGGAGATCGACAGCTGTCCCCCCCGGTCGCGCCGCCCCAGTTCCGCCGCCGCCGTCAGCTGGCGAAAGCCAGAGGTGAGCAGGCGGAAGAATTCGCCGGTCCCGGGCAGGGGCACCATGCCGCCCGGGCGCCGGTCGAAGAGCTTGTGACCCAGGGTGTCCTCGGCCCGGGCGACCTGTTGGGAGACGGCGCCGGGGGTGATCCCCAGCTCTTCGGCGGCAAGGCGCAGGGCGCCGGTGCGGGCCACGGCCTCCACCGCGCGGAGGTTGTTCAGGTGGATGCGGTTCAGCGGGTTCATATAGCTTAGCTAAACCCAGCTATACGTTTGCTGCAATTAAAAAGGGGTGTGGGAGGGGCTATGTTGGGCTCATCTGAAACCAAGAAAGGAGAAGACCATGTTCAATTGGTTCCGTTCTGCCCCTCGCGCCACATCGCGCGAGCCGATGGACCACCCCGAGATCGCGCGGATGAGCCTGCGCGAACTGGCCGACCTGCCGATGGTGCCGCCGATGGCCCCGGCGCGGGAGGCCCGCCAGGACAACCGCAGCGCGGTGTCCGCCAAGGCGCGCCACGCGGCCTGCTGAGGGGTGACGCCGGACCGCCCCCTGGCGGTCCGAACAAATTCCGCAAGGACCGCCTCAGGCGGTCCTGATGCTTTCCAGCATGTGTTCCAGACCCTGACGGATTTCGGTCGGCGTGCCACTGGCGCCGCCGCCCGAGACGTTGTTGCGATCGGCCTGAAACACCAGCGCGGCCAGGGTCAGCGCTTCCTGCTTGCTGAGCTGGACATGGGAAGAGAGCTTCTGCTGGAAGGCGGCAAGTTCGCTTTCCGTGATGAAGCGCAGGCTGTGCGCCTCCCCCGTGGCCGCTGCATTGGCGCTGGTCCTGGGGGTGCTTCCGCAAACGCTGGTGGCGAGGCGTGATCCCAGCAGGAAGCCGATGATGGCCCCGACCGAGATGCCGACGACGCCGCCTCCGAGACCGGCCCAGGCGACCGCGGCGGTGCCCACGACCTTGAAGGTGATCTGGCAGGCCGACCATTTCTGGAAGTTCTGCAGGTCGTAGACGGTTTCATCGAAGAATTTTTCGATGGAGTCCGGGTCATCATTGTCGGGCATCTATGGCGCTCCTGAAACAGATTTGTCAAAACGGGCACAGGATATGGCCCGGTGACGGGCGCCCAACGGGAAATGCGCGATGATCCTCGGAATTGGCACCGACCTGGCGAATATCGACCGGATTTCCGGCACGCTGGAGCGGTTCGGCGACCGGTTCCGCAACCGTGTCTTCACCCCCACCGAACAGGCCAAGGCCGCCCGTCGCAAGGACGAGGCGGGCACCTATGCCAAGCGCTGGGCCGCCAAGGAGGCGTGCTCCAAGGCGCTGGGCACGGGGCTGGCCATGGGAATTTCCTGGAAGGACATGGCCGTCAGCAACCTGCGCACCGGGCAGCCGGTGATGGAGCTGACGGGCTGGGCCGCCGAACGGCTGGCCGAGATGACGCCGCCGGGGCACGAGGCCATCGTGCATGTCACCCTGACCGACGATCACCCCTGGGCACAGGCCTTCGTGGTGATCGAGGCCCGCCCGCTGGCGGGCTAGGTGCCGTGGTTGGGGCATAGGCGCCAGAACTGCAGTATACCTGAACTGCCGCATGGGCCGTGGTGGCCTGAGGGTTGATTTCGCCCGTGCCGGGCGAAGCCTCCGGCGGGGATATTTGCCGGCCAGAAAATGAAAGAACCTCTCGCCCATGATGGAACGAGAGGCCCATTTCCTGGCGCGGTCATCGGGATCCCTCCCTGTACCGCTCCGACAGGGTGTCACGGTGCTCGTTAAGAAAGTCTTTCATATATTTGCTGGCGGGAAATATCCCCGCCGGAGGCATGCGGCTTTCGCAGAAAGGCGCAACGCTGTGCACGCGGTCGCCGGCGGGCTGCCTTTGGCGCGGCGCGCGGCGGGGGCAACACGATCCCGGCACCGCGCACGTGATTTGCCGGGAGGTCTGTTGACTTGGCCCGCAGGCCCCCGCATGTAGCCAAGGCTTGCCGGGCGACCGGGAGTGCATGCAAACAGGCAGGAAGGACCGCGCGGTCATGGCGAAAGACCACGGCGAAAGCAGTTTCATCTGGGAAACCATCAAGACGATCTTCTGGGCGCTGATCATCGCGGGCGTGTTCCGCAGCCTCTTCTTCCAGCCGTTCTGGATCCCCTCGGGGTCGATGAAGGACACGCTGCTGGTCGGTGACTTCCTGTTCGTGAACAAGATGGCCTATGGTTATTCCTATGCCTCCTGCCCGAACATCAAGATCAACAAGTTCGGCATCGACCTGGACGCGCGCGACATCTGCGGGTTCCTGGACAACGACAACTCCCGCCTGATGGGCAGCGAGCCGGAGCGCGGTGACGTGGTGGTCTTCCGCCATCCCGTGACGGGCGAGGATTACATCAAGCGGGTGATCGGCCTGCCGGGTGACAAGATCCAGATGATCGACAGCCTGCTCTACATCAACGGCGAGCCGGTGAAGGTCGAACCCAACGGCACCTTCGTGGAGACCTACGAGCCGCAGGGCCCGCAGGGCCGCGCGCCGCGCTGCGCCAACGACGTGGTGGGCATCGGCGGCGACTGCGAGAAGGAGCGGTACACCGAGACCCTGCCCAACGGTGTCAGCCATGACATCCTGAACATCGGCTATTCGCCCAGTGCCGACGACACCGGCGTCTTCGAAGTGCCCGAGGGCGAGTACTTCATGATGGGCGACAACCGCGACAACTCCACCGATTCGCGCTTCAGCCAGGCGCGCGACGGCGTGGGCTTCGTGCCCTTCGAGAACCTGATCGGCCGGGCGGACCGGGTGATCTTCTCCTCCGGCGGGCGGTCGCTGCTGTTCTTCTGGGACTGGCGCAAGGACCGGTTCTTCGAAAAGATCAGCTGATCGGCCCCATTCGGGACCCGAACAACAGGCCGCCGCCCTTGCACGGGCGGCGGCTTTGCGCTTTCTAGGGCGGCAATCCGCAGCATGGGGTGTGGCCGATGAAGATTTCGAGCGAGCTGAAAGCCTTTCAGGACCGTCTGGGCCATGATTTCGCCCGGCCGGAGCTGATCATGCGCGCGGTCACCCATTCCTCCGTCAGCAGCCCGACGCGGCCGGACAACCAGCGGCTGGAATTCCTGGGCGACCGGGTGCTGGGCCTCGTCATGGCCGAGGCGCTGCTGGGCGAGGACAAGGGCGCGAGCGAGGGCCAGCTGGCGCCGCGGTTCAACGCGCTGGTGCGCAAGGAGACCTGCGCCGACATCGCCCGGGAGATCGAGCTGGGCGAGGTGCTGAAGCTGGGCCGGTCGGAGCAGATGTCGGGCGGGCGCCGCAAGCAGGCGCTGCTGGGCGATGCGATGGAGGCGGTGATTGCCGCGGTCTACCTGGATGCCGGTTTCGACGCCGCGCGGGAGATGATCCTGCGCCTTTGGGGCGCCCGGATCGCGGAGGTCGAGGAAGACGCCCGGGACGCCAAGACCTCCCTGCAGGAATGGGCCCAGGCGCGGCGTCTGCCGCCGCCCGCCTACGTGGAGGTCGGCCGCGAGGGGCCCGACCATGCCCCCGTCTTCACCATTGCCGCACGGCTGAAGACCGGCGAGGAGGCCAGGGCCAAGGCCAGTTCGAAACGCGCCGCCGAACAGGCCGCCGCCACGGCCCTGCTGGCCCGGGTCGAGGGCAGCAAGTGAATCCCAACGTCAAGGGAAGCCTGTTCATGGTCCTGGCCATGATCGGCTTCGCCATCGAGGATGCCATCTTCAAGGGCATCGCCCAGACCCTGCCCGCGGGCTTCACCACGCTGCTTTTCGGCATCACCGGCACGCTGTTCTTCTGCCTGCTCTGCTGGAAGCAGGGCGAGCCCGCGCTGACCCGGGACGCGCTGCGCCCGCGACTGCTGATCCGGTCCGCGATCGAGCTTGTCGGGCGGCTGTTCTTCGCGCTGGCGCTGGCCTACACGCCGCTGAGCTCCACCTCTGCCATCCTGCAGGCGGCGCCGCTCTTCGTGACGCTGGGGGCGGCGGTGCTGCTGGGCGAGCAGGTGGGGCCGCGCCGCTGGACGGCGATGGCCGTGGGGTTCGCGGGGGTGCTGATGATCATCAAGCCCACGCCGGAGGCCTTCCAGCCGCAGTCGATCTTTGCCCTGCTGGGGATGATCGGCTTTGCCGGGCGGGACCTGGCGACGCGGATGGCGCCGCCGGCCGTGTCGGGGCGGCAGCTGGGCACGCTGGGCTTCATGGTGATCATCTGCGCCGGGATCATCTTCATGTGCTTCGATGCCGCGCCGCCGCGCCTGCCCACGGGGAGCGAGGCCCTGCGGGTGCTGCTGCTGGGCGCCGTGGGCGTGTCGGGCTACACCGCGCTTACGGTCGCGATGCGGTCGGGGGAGATTTCGGTCGTGGCGCCCTTCCGCTATTCGCGGCTGTTGATCGCGCTGGTGCTGGCCTTCGTCTTCTTCGGGGAGCGTCCGGACCTGTGGACCCTGGCGGGCGGGCTGCTGATCGTGGTGTCGGGGATCTATACCCTGATGCGGTCGGGCCGGCGGGGGTGAGTTCAGCACTTTGAAGGCCGGGCAGGATTGAAGGCCGGGTTGGATTGAAGGCCGGGCAGGATTGAAGGCCAGGCTGGATTGAAGACAGGGCTGGATTGCTGCTGTAAAAGGATCTAGAGAGCGCACTTCGCTTGAAGGACCAGACCATGAGCACATCGGCGGGCTTCGTCGCCCTGATCGGAGAGCCCAATGCGGGCAAGTCGACCCTGACCAACCGGATGGTCGGCGCGAAGGTGTCGATCGTCACGCACAAGGTGCAGACCACCCGCGCCCGCATTCGCGGCGTCGCGATGGAGGGGGATGCGCAGATCGTCTTCGTCGACACGCCCGGCCTGTTCCGCCCGCGCCGCCGGCTGGACCGTGCCATGGTTGCCGCCGCCTGGGGCGGGGCTGCCGATGCCGATGTCATCGTCCTGCTGATCGAGGCGCATCGCGGCATCACCGAGGGCGTGGAGCGGATCATCGAAGGGCTGCAGGAACTGGCCAAGGGCCGCCGCGTCGCCCTGGCGATCAACAAGATCGACCGGGTCGAAAGCCCCGTGTTGCTGTCGCTGACGAGCCGGATGAACGAGCTTTATCCCTTTGAGGAGACCTTCATGATCTCCGCCGAGAAGGGCCATGGCGTGCAGGATCTGCGCAAGTGGCTGGCGGGCGTCATGCCGGAGGGCCCCTGGCTTTACCCCGAGGATCAGATCGCGGATCTGCCGATGCGGATGATCGCGGCCGAGATGACGCGGGAGAAGCTGACCCTGCGGCTGCACCAGGAACTGCCCTACCAGCTGACCGTCGAGACGGAGCACTGGGAGGAGCGTAAGGACGGAACGGCGCGGATCGATCAGATCATCTATGTCGCGCGCGACGGCCACAAGGGCATCGTGCTGGGCAAGAAGGGCGAGACGATCAAGGGTGTCAGCAAGGCCGCCCGCGAGGAGCTGGAAGAGTTCCTGGGCCGCAAGGTGCACCTGTTCCTGCAGGTGAAGGTGCGCGAGAACTGGCTGGAAGAGAAAGAGCGCTATTCGGAAATGGGGCTCGATTTCCGCGACGGGAACACCTGAGGCGGCGAAGCCGGCGGGCAGAGTCCTAGCCGTAGGGGATTTGGCCTGGGGCGCTTCAAAGGGGGGCCTTGCCCCCCGGCGTCCTGCGGACGCCTCCCCCCGCGGATATTTTCAGCCAGAAAATGGGTGGGCCGGGGTGCCTTGTGGCGAGTCTTGGTATGGGGCCCCGAGATGGGGTGTCAGCTGTCGCGGGCGGCGCGGTGTGCGCGCAGGCGGGCCACGATGCGCCACCAGGTCACGCCGACGAGCAACAGCATGGCGCCTGCGGCATGCAGGCCCGCGCCCCTGAGGCCGGGCACCAGGCCGGTGAAGAAGCTGGCCGAGGCGGCGATGCCGAGAAGGATCAGGATCAGGGCGGGAATGGGCATGCGGCGCGGTCCGGGGTGTTCTTGGGGGCGTTCTGGGGGCGTTCTTGCGGTCTGTCGGGAGGCAGGCTAGGCCGGGAATGAGCCGAAAGAAAGGCGAAGTTGCCCGGAAGCGGGGTGGCCTTCGGAAAGGAACATGCGATGCGGTTGACGGCACGGATCTGGGTGGATGCCTACCTGGCGCGGCTGAGGATCGAGGGGATCCCGGCCTTTGTCGTGGCCCATGGCGATGACCAGGCGGGCGCGGTTCTGGTCAAGATGAACACCCTGGATGGTCAGGCGGTGCTGTACCAGCGCAGTTTCGACCTGATGACCGGCGAAAGGCGCTGGATCGTCCTGTCGGAGGGCGGCGAGCGCGAGGTGGATGATGCCGCCGATCGCCAGCGCGGCTTTGACCCCGATCTTTGGGTGATCGAGGTGGAGGACCGGCAGGGGCGGCATTTGCTGGATCAGCCGGGGCTGGCGGACTGAGGCCCGATTTGGTTCGGGCTGGTCTGCTCAGGTCCTGCGGATCACCCGGGCCAGGACGGCCAGGACGATGCCACCGGCCAGGAAGCCCAGGCCGACCATGCCGGACCAGACGGCGACCCCATCCCAGCGGACTTCGCCCGGATCGAGGAAGAAGTAGGGGTAGGTGCCGTCAGCGCGGCCCCGCAGCAGGGCGTAGACGATGTAGAGCGCGGGCCAGATCAGCCAGCTGACGGCCCAGGACAGGCGCACCCGGGTCTTGCGCGCAAAGCCCGCCCACCAGGCGAAGGTGACCACCGGCAGGACGCTGTGCAGCCCGTGGTCGGCGATGAGCGCGAGGCCGTCCCGCTCCGTCGCGAGCAACAGGTGGTAGACGAGGCCGGTCATCACTTCCCACAGGGCCAGCCCGCCCAGCCACCACCCGCCGAGCGCGCGGCGCGACACCCCCATGGCCGCGAAGCTGAGCAGCGTGGCGAGGCTGGTCAGGATGGTGAAGTAGCGCAGCATGTGCCAGGCGACCTGCGGCGGCGTATCGCCGGGCCGGTCGCCGGAGGTGACGACGTATTGTGCAGCCACTGCGGCGAGCGCCAGGAGCGCGATCAGCCGGGCCGCGAAAAGGGCGGAGGCGGACAGGGTATTTGAGCGAAAATCCATGCCGGGAAGCTGCGCCATCTTGCCCCGGGCCGCAAGCCCGCCGATGATGACCGGCATGGAATGGCGCGAGGAAGGGATCCTGTTATCTGTCCGTCCGCACGGAGAAAGTGCGGCGATCGCGGATGTGTTCACGCCGGGCCGGGGGCGCCACGCGGGGCTGATCCGGGGCGGTTCCTCCCGCAGGCTGGCGCCGGTGCTGCAGCCGGGGGCGCAGCTGGACATCGCATGGCGCGCGCGGCTGGAAGACCAGCTGGGCACCTTCACCGTCGAACCCGTACGGTCCCGCGCGGCGCAGAGCCTGGGCGACCGGCTGGCGCTGGCCGGGCTGGGCGCCGTCTGTGCCCTGCTGTGCTTTGCCCTGCCGGAGCGGGAGGCGCATGGGCGGCTCTATACCCTGACCGAACAGTTGCTGGACCTGATGGAGCAGGGCGAGCTGTGGCCGCTGGCCTACCTGAGGTGGGAAATGGCGCTGCTGGAGGATACCGGGTTCGGCCTGGACCTGACGAGCTGCGCCGTGACCGGCGCGGTCGAGGGGCTGGCCTATATCTCCCCCCGGACGGGGCGGGCGGTGACGCGGGCAGGGGCGGGGGACTATGCCGACCGGCTGCTGCCGCTGCCGCCGGTGCTGCGGGGCGAGGGCGATGCGTCGGATGCGGAGGTGCTGGAGGCGCTGCGGGTCACCGGGCATTTCCTGGAGAACCACCTGGCGCCGGAGCTGGGCACGAAGCCCGTTCCCGATGCGCGGGCGCGGCTGATGCGGCAGATCGCGCGACGGGTTGCCGCGGGGCCTGTCGAAGGCGCGGCGGCGGGGAAGGTCGGGGGCTGAGCCGGCCCTGGGGGAGGCCCAGCCCTGGTGGCGTACATCTTTGCCGTTGAGGGGGTTGAAGGGGAGCCCGGCGCGTCAGCGCAGGGCGAGGACCAGATCGACCAGCGTATCGAGCGCCTTGGTGTTTTCCGCCTCGTCGGCGCCGCTGATCTGGCCGATGCCGATCTGGGAGGCGTAGAGGAGGCGTGCGATCTGGGGGTTGGCGACCCCGATGCGGTTCAGCAGGTCCTGCAGGTGGTCCAGCCGCGTCGCGTCGATCTGGGCCAGCGTTTCGGCGGCGGCAGCATCGGTGCGGGCCCAGGCGCGCATGGCGCTTTCGGCGGCGGGATCCTCGGAATAGCCTTCGCGCATCAGCTTGTGCAGCAGCGCGACCGCTTCCGTCTTGTCCGAAGGCGCTTCGGCGGGAGCGCTTCCAGCTTCGTCGCCCCAGAACTGGAGCAGGGCCTGGCGAAATGCCGGAACATCCGGGAAGTGCCAGTAGAAGGACCCCTTGGTCGTCTCCAGAGAGCGCGCAAGGGGTTCAGCTTTCAGGGCCTCCGGACCGGCGGCGCTGAGGGCTTGCAGACCGGCGCGAAGCCAGTCGTCGGGGGAAAGTCGTGACCGTTTACTCATGGGTCACTACCTAGCGGAGCAAATGATGAGCGACAATCACGACATTGGGATCAAGCTTAAAGCGGGGAAGTCTTTCCTGCCTCAGCGTCACAATAGGCGAATCTTTGCCACACCTTTTGGCTGGGAGCGCTTTCGCGGACGCGCTTGAGCGTCAGGTTAGCGCTCACTTCGCCTGTAAAATATGCAATTTTACCTCCGGAAGGTCCGTAATCCCTCCGGTCAAAATCATGCCCGGGGAGACGGGGCCGACTCCCTCCGGCGTGCCGGTGAGGAGGAGATCGCCGGGCCCCAGGGCGTAGTAGCCGGAGAGGTGCGACAGCAGCGCGGGCACGTCGTGGATCATCAGGTCGAGGGTGGAGGACTGGCGCATTTTGCCATCGGCCTGAAGGGTGATCCGGCGGCCTGCAAGCGGGCCGGTTTCGCTGGCGGGCACGAGCGGCGACAGGACGGTGCCGCCTTCGACATCCTTGCCCAGGTCCCAGGGCCGCTGCTTCTTCCGCTCGGCGATCTGCAGGTCGCGGCGGGTCATGTCGAGGCCGGTGCCGTAGCCGTAGACGGCGGTGGCGGCTTCCTGTGGCGTGGCGTGGAAGAGGGGCGCGCCGAGGGCCACGACAAGCTCCACCTCGTGGTGGAAGTCCGTGGTGCCGGCCGGGTAGGGCAGGGCGGCGCCGGTGAAGCGCATGTTGGCGGGCGATTTGGTGAAGTAGAAGGGCTGCTCCGGCACCTCGTTGCCCATTTCGGCTGCATGGGCGGCGTAGTTGCGCCCGACGCAGAAGATGCGGCGCACCGGATAGCCTTCGGTCTGGCCGATGACGGGCAGGTCGGGAATGGGGGGCAGGTCGAAGAGCGGCATGGGCGGTCCTTTCGCGTTGCGGAATGGGTAGCGGGCGGCGCGGCGTCCCGCAAGCGGTGCGCGCTTGCGCTTTCTGGACTTGGGCGGCAGGAACTGGCTTTCTGGGAGAAACCGAAGGAGGTGTTGCCATGAGCCGCGAAACCCTATCCGAGATGATCACACAGGGGCGCGGTGATGCGCCCGCCGACCTGGTGCTGAAGGGCGGCCGGGTCTGGGACATGGTGACGGGGCTGGAGGTGCCGGGGGATGTCGCGATCTGCGGCGATCGCGTGGTGGGCATCGGAGAGACCTACGAGGGCAAGCGGGAGATCGACGTGACCGGCAAGCTGCTGGTCCCGGGATTCATCGACACGCATCTGCACATCGAAAGCTCCATGGTGACGCCTTTCGAGTTCGACCGCTGCGTCGGCCCGCGCGGGGTGACCACGGCGATCTGCGATCCGCACGAGATCGCCAACGTGATCGGCGTGCCGGGGATCCGGTATTTCCAGGAGGCGGCGACGCGGACGCTGATGGATATCCGGGTGAACCTGTCGTCCTGCGTGCCCTCCTCGCACATGGAGACCGCCGGGGCGGAGATCAACGCCGAGGATCTGGCGCCGCTGAAGGGCCATCCGCAGGGGATCGGGCTGGCGGAGTTCATGAACTACCCCGGCGTGATCTTTCGCGACCCGGGCTGCATGGACAAGCTGGCGCTGTTCGAGGGCGAGCATATCGACGGCCATTGTCCGCAGCTGACGGGCCGGGACCTGAACGCCTATGTCAGTGCCGGGATCCGGACCGAGCATGAGGCGACCACGGCCGAGGAGGCGCGGGAGAAGCTGCAGAAGGGGATGCGGGTGCTGATCCGGGAAGGGTCGGTGTCGAAGGACCTGCATGCGCTGCAGCCGTTGCTGACCGATATCACCAGCGCCTACATGTGCTTGTGCACCGATGACCGCAACCCGCTGGACATCGGGGAGCACGGGCATCTGGATTACATGATCCGGGAGCTGATCCGGCTGGGCTGCCCGCCGCTGGCGGTCTACCGCGCGGCGAGCCTGTCGGCGGCGGAGGCCTTTGGCCTGAAGGATCGCGGCCAGATCGCGCCGGGCAAGCGGGCCGATATCGTCGTGCTGGACGATCCGGCGCAGTGCCGGGCGGAGATGGTCCTGGCGGGCGGCGAGGTGGTCGACGATGCGGCCTTTGCCGCGCGGGAGGTGATCGCGCCGGTGGGCCGCCATTCGGTGAAGGCGCGCAAGGTCACGGGTGCGAATTTCCGCACCTCGGCCAACCACGAGGAGACCGACGTGATCGGCATCGTCGAGGGGCGGATCATCACCGAGCACCTGCATGAGGACATTGCCATCGTAGATGGCGACAAGCGGCCCGATATCGCCCGCGACCTGATCAAGATCGCGGTGGTCGAACGGCATGGCAGGAACGGCAATATCGCCACCGGCTTCGTCAAGGGGTTCGGGCTGCAGCGCGGCGCCATCGCATCGACCGTCTGCCACGATCATCACAACATCGCCTGTGTCGGCGCCGATTACGACGACATGGCCCTGGCCGCGAACCGGCTGGGGGAGATCGAGGGGGGATTCGTCGTGGTCGAGGGGGGCAAGGTCCTGGCCGAGGTGGCGCTGCCGGTGGCGGGGCTGATGAGCCTGGAACCCTTCGAGGTGGTGCGCGACGCGCTGGTCGATCTGCGTGCCGCCGCCGCCGGGCTGGGCGTGACCCTGGAAGAACCCTTCCTGCAGCTGGCCTTCCTGGCGCTGCCGGTGATCCCGGCGCTGAAGATCACCGACCGGGGCATGGTGGACGTGGTGAAGTTCGAGATCATCTCCTGACCTGATTTCGCGGTGCGGAAATGTTTTCCGCAAATATTGACCCGTCCCCCGTGACGGCCTAACCTCGCCCCCGAGAGGCGCGCGGCGGGGAGGCCGTGTGCGAGACAGGGAGGGGTTTCATGCCTGATGGGGTGATCGGAGAGGGCGTCGTCACGACCGAGATCGTGGGCGAGGTGGCGCTGGTCTGCATCGACAATCCGCCGGTGAATGCCAGCGGCCACGCGGTGCGGGTCGGGCTGGTCGAAGCGGTGCGCGCGCTGAACGCGGCGGGCGAGGCGAAGGCGATTGCCATCTGGTGCGCCGGGCGGACCTTCATGGCGGGGGCGGATATCCGGGAATTCGGCAAGCCGTCGCAGGCGCCGATCCTGCCGGACGTCTTCGACGTGATCGAACAGAGCGCGATCCCGGTCATTGCCGTGATGCATGGCACGGCCCTGGGCGGCGGGTTCGAGCTGGGCCTGTGCTGCCACGCCCGGGTGGCGATCGCGGGATCGAAGGTCGGCCTGCCGGAGGTCCTGATCGGGCTGCTGCCCGGCGCGGGCGGGACGCAGCGCCTGCCGCGCCTGGCGGGGATCCCCTTCGCGCTCGACATGTCGCTGTCGGGTCGGCAGGTGCCGGTGGAGGAGGCCGCCGCCGCTGGGGCCATCGACCGCGTGGTCGAAGGCACCCCGCGCGAAGTGGCGCTGGAGATGGCGAAGGCGGTCATCGCGGGCGATCTGCCGGTGCGGCGGACCGATCAGCTGGTGGCGGATTACGATGCGCAGGTGCTGGAAGACGCCAGGGCCGCGGCACAGGCGAAGAGCCCGCATCTGGTGAACCCGGGCAAATGCGTCGATGCCATTGCCGCCTGCCACCTGCCCCTGCCCGAGGGGATGAAGGTGGAGCGGCAGTGCTTCCTCGACTGCATGGAGACGCCGCAGCGCGCGGGGCTGATCCACGCCTTCTTTGGCGAGCGCGCGGTGTCGAACATCCCCGAAGCCAGGGGACCCGTGCGGGAGGTCGAACATGTCGGCGTGATCGGCGGCGGCACCATGGGGTCGGGGATCGCCACGGCCTGTCTGGCCGCCGGGCTGACCGTGACGCTGGTCGAACTGGCGCAGGAGGGGCTGGACCGGGGCGTGGCCACCATCGGCAAGAACCTCGACGGCGCGGTGAAGCGCGGCAAGATGAGCGCAGCCGCGCGGGAGGCGGCGCTGGAACGGCTGACCCCCGCGCTGGCGCTGGAGGCGCTGGCTGGGGTCGACATGGTGATCGAGGCCGTGTTCGAGGAGATGGGCGTGAAGCGCGAGATCTTCGGCAAGCTCGACAGGATCTGCAAGCCGGGGGCGGTGCTGGCCTCCAACACCTCCTACCTCGACATCAACGAGATCGCGGCGGCGACCAGCCGTCCGGGCGACGTGCTGGGCCTGCATTTCTTCAGCCCGGCCCATGTGATGCGCCTGCTGGAGATCGTGCAGGGGGCGGCGACGGCGCCCGATGCGCTGGCGACCGGCTTTGCCCTGGCGAAGCGGCTGAAGAAGGTGGGCGTGCTGGCGCAGGTCTGTGACGGGTTCATCGGCAACCGGATCCTGGCGCATTACGGGCTGTGCTCGGGCTATCTGGTGCTGGACGGCGCCTCGCCCCAGCAGGTCGACCGCGCGCTGGAAGAATTCGGCTTTGCCATGGGGCCCTACAAGGTCAGCGACCTGGCGGGGCTGGACATCGGATGGGCCACGCGCAAGCGCAAGGCGGCGGATCGCGATCCGGCGGAGCGTTACGCGGGCGATATCGCCGACCGGATCTGCGAACGGGGCTGGTTCGGGCGCAAGACCGGGCAGGGCTATTACCTTTACGGGTCCGGTGCGCCGGTGCCCAATCCGGAGGTCGCGGGGATCATCGACGCGGTGCGGGCCGAGAAGGGCATCACGCCCCGGGCCTTCACCGACGCGGAAATCGTGGAACGCTACATGACCGCGATGATCGTCGAGGCCGCCCGCGTGGTCGGGGACGGCACGGCGAAGCGGCCGCTGGATGTCGATATGGTCTTCCTCTTCGGCTACGGCTTCCCCCGGTTCCGGGGCGGGCCGCTGCATTACGCCGACACCCTGGGCGCGGCGGAGATCGTGGCCCGGATCACGCGCTATGCCGGGGAGGACCCGCAGTACTGGCAGGTGCCCCCGCTGCTGGCCCGCATGGCCCATGACGGCACCAGCTTTGCCGATCTCAACAAGTCCTAAGTCAAGGGGGAGCAGATGGATCTGAGTTTCAGCGCCGAGGAGCAGGCGTTCCGCGAGGAGGTGCGCGCCTTCTTCGCCGCCAACCTGCCGGAGGAGATCAGCACCGCCGTGCGCAATGGCGGCGAGCTGACCAAGGAGATCATGGACCGCTATCATGCGATCCTGAACGGGAAGGGCTGGCTGGCCTCGACCTGGCCGGTGGAATTCGGCGGGCCGGGCTGGTCGCCGGTGCAGCGGCACATTTTCGAGGAAGAGGCCTGCCGCGCCTATGCGCCGCGCGTGGTGCCCTTCGGCCTGGCCATGCTGGGGCCGGTGCTGATGAAGTTCGGCAGCAAGGCCCAGCAGGCGGAATACCTGCCGCGCATCCTGTCGGGGGAGGACTGGTGGTGCCAGGGCTATTCGGAGCCCGGCGCCGGGTCCGACCTTGCCAGCCTGAAGACCCGCGCGGTGCGGGACGGCGATGACTACGTGATCAACGGCCAGAAGACCTGGACCACGCTGGGGCAGCACGCCAACATGATCTTCTGCCTCGTGCGGACCGATCCGGAGGTGAAGCAGCAGAAGGGGATCAGTTTCATCCTCGTCGACCTCGACACGCCGGGCATCGAGATGCGTCCGATCAAGCTGATCGAGGGCGGGCATGAGGTGAACGAGGTCTTCTTCACCGATGTGCGCGTGCCGGCCGCGAACCTGGTGGGGGAGGAGAACATGGGCTGGACCATCGCCAAGTTCCTGCTGACCCATGAACGCACCAATATCGCCGGCGTAGGCTTCTCGATGCAGTCGCTGGAGGAGGTCAAGGCGCTGGCGCGGCAGGTGAAACGCCATGGCCGCCCGCTGATCGAGGATCCGCTCTTTGCCGCCCGCGTGGCCCAGGCGGAGATCGACCTGGAGGCGATGAAGATCACCAACCTGCGCATGCTCTACAAGGCGCAGAAACAGGGCGCGCCGGGGCCCGAGACCTCGATCCTGAAGATCAAGGGCACGGTGATCGCGCAGGAGCTGAAGGACCTGGCACGGCGCGCGCTCGGCCCCGCAGCGGCGCCCTTCCCGGGGATGCTCTCGGCCAACCTGGCGCCCGCGCCGGAGGAGGCCGCGAACAATGCCGCGCGCTACTTCAACAACCGCAAGACCTCGATCTTCGGTGGATCGAACGAGATCCAGCGGAACATCCTGACCAAGACCATGCTGGAGCTGTGACATGGATTTCGATCTGACCGAGGACCGGCAGATGCTGTCGGACAGCCTGACCCGCTACCTGCGGGAGAAATACCCGGTGGAGGCGCGCAACAAGGCGGCCTATGCCGCGCCCTTCCATTCGCAGGCCCATTGGGAGGGTCTGTCGGAGCTGGGCATGCTCTTTGCCCTGGCGCCGGAAGAAGCGGGGGGCTTTGGCGGCACGGGGTTCGACCTTTCGGTGGTCTTCGAGGCGCTTGGCGGCGCGCTCTGCCCCGAGCCGGTGCTGGGGGCGGCGCTGGCCGCGCGCCTGCTGGGCCGGGACGTGCCGGAGGATCTGCTGTCGGGCGCGGTGAAATACGCCGTGGCGATCGGGGAGATCGACGCCTGGTACGATGCGGCGCAGATCGCCACCGATGCGGTGGCCTCGGGCGGGGTCTACCTGCTGAACGGGCGCAAGTCGGTGGTCTATGGCGGACAGGCGGCGGACCGGCTTCTGGTGGCGGCAAAGCTGGAGGGGGGCGTGGCGCTCTTCGAGGTGGAGGCCGGCGCGGCATCTGTCACGGGTTATGCCATGATCGACGGCGGCGGCGCGGCGGAGGTGGTGCTGGAAGACACGCCCGCGCGGCTTGTGCTGCCTGACGCGGGGGCAGCGCTGGAAGACGCGGTGAATGCGGGGATCGTCGCGCTTTGTGCCGAGGCGGTCGGCGCCATGGATGTTCTGCATGCGATGACGCTGGAATACCTGCGGACCCGCAAACAGTTCGGTGTGACCATCGGCAGCTTCCAGGCGCTGCAGCACCGCGCCGTCGACATGCTGACCGAGATCGAGCAGGCCCGGTCCATCACCATCCGCGCGGCGGCGGAACTGGGAGGGGCGGAGGCCTCCCGCTATGCCTCGATGGCGAAGAATCTGATCGGCCGGGCGGGCCGGCTGGTGGCGGAGGAGGCGATCCAGATGCATGGCGGCATCGCCATGACCTGGGAATATCCCGGCTCGCATTACGCCAAGCGGCTGGTGATGATCGACGCCCAGCTGGGGGATACGGATTACCACCTGTCCCGCGTGATGGCGGCGTGAAGGCGGCCCGCCCCGCCGCCGCGACCTCGCCGGCAAACTGAAAGAGCGGGGCCCGCCAGATGCGCGGGCCCCTTTCTCCATTCGATGGCTGAAAATACTCCGGGGGGAGCCGCAGGCGGGGGGCAGAGCCCCCTACCCGGACAGCCCCTCGTGGCGACCTGACTTGTAGGGCGCCCAGTCGGTGATTTCGGGATAGTACATCTTCCGCCAGAGGCGCACGCGGGGGTTCATCCGGCGGCGCCAGAGCGGCGGGATCATCGCCATGACCGTCATCAGCGGATAGCCGTGGGGCAGGTCCGGGGCCTCGCCGTTGCCGTAGGTCTGCAGCAGGGGGAAGCGGCGGTCGGGCTTGTAGTGGTGGTCCGAATGGCGCTGCAGGTTGATCAGCAGCCAGTTCGTTGCCGTGTGGGAGGCGTTCCAGCTGTGGTGCGGCTTGACGTGTTCGAAGCGCCCGTTCCCGAGGTACTTCCGCGTCAGGCCGTAGTGTTCGACGTAGTTCGTCAGCTCCAGCATCCAGACCGCGACGAAGGCCTGGTAGAGGAAGAGGAAGAGCCCCGGCAGGCCGCCGATCAGCAGCGCGATGAGCAGCATCACCAGTTGCAGCGCGCCGTAGCGCCAGAAGGGGTTGCGGCGATCGAGGGCGGAGAGGCCGCGCTTCTTCAGCCGTGACGTTTCGGCGGCCCAGGCGGAGCGGGGGCAGTCGCGCAGGACGCGGGCGAAGTAATGCGGGAAGCTTTCGTTGTAGCGGGCGGTGACGGCGTCCTTCGGCGTGCCGACCGAGACGTGGTGCACCAGCAGGTGTTCGGTGCGGAAGTGGGAATAGAGCACCATCGACAGCAGGATATCCGCCAGCCAGCGCTCCGTCCGGTTCCTCTGGTGCATCAGTTCGTGGCTGTAGACGATGCCGATGGCGCCGGTCATCAGGCCGACCCCGTAGAAGAGCACGATGACCTCCAGCAGGCCCAGCGTGTCGGTGCGCCGGGTGTACCAGATCACCCAGAAGAGGGTGACGAACTGCACCGGCGCCCAGATCAGCGTGATGGCGCGGTACCAGAAGAGATCGGCCTCCGGTGTGTCGGTGTCGGCGTTTTCGGTGTTCAGCCCCAGCAGGCGGTCGAGGACGGAGAAGAGCCCGATGCCGTAGAGCGGCACGAGGAGCACCGTCCAGCCGCCGCAGACCGCGCCGATCGCCACCAGGGGCACCATCAGCAGCGAGAGCCAGAAGGGCGCCGCGGCGGTGAAACGGGAGATGTCGGCAGATGCGGTCATGGGAGGCCCTCCCGGCCTTAAGCGCGCGTCACTCCATGTCTAGAAGCCGGTCCCGCGCGAGGTCAAACGCCTTTCGCATCACGGTGGGCAGATCGGAGGGGCGGAAGGACGCAGGGGGCAGGAAGCTGCCCCGGTGCGGGTTGGCGCCCCGGGGCACGCGGGCGATGGAGACCCGCAGCTTCAGGTGGAAGTGGGTGAAAGTGTGCAGCGCCTGGGCCGGGAGTTCCTGCCAGTCGGCATCCAGGGGCGGGTCGTGCGGCGGCGTTTCCTCCGCCCAGTCGGAGCCGGGCCAGCCGAGCATGCCGCCCAGGAGCCCGCGGTCGGGGCGGGTTTCCAGCAGGAAGGCGCCGTCCTCGCGCCGGGCGATATAGGCCATGCCGGTGCGGGTGGGCTTGGGTTTCTTCGGGGTCTTCTTCGGCAGTTCCGCGGCGGTGCCCGCCGCGCGGGCGGCGCAGGGGGCGACCCAGGGGCAGATGCCGCAGGCGGGCGAGCGGGGCGTGCAGATCGTGGCGCCGAGGTCCATCACCGCCTGGGCGTAGTCGCCGGGGCGGGTGGCCGGGGTCATCAGCGCGGCTTTTTCCGTCAGCTCCGGCTTGGCGGCGGGCAGGGGCGTGTGGATGTCGAAGAGCCGGGCCATGACCCGTTCGACATTGCCGTCCACCACGGTTTCGGGCCGGTCGAAGGCGATGGAGGCGATGGCGGCCGCCGTGTAGGGGCCGATGCCGGGCAGGGCGCGCAGCCCGTCCAGGGTGTCGGGGAAGCGGCCGCCGTGATCGGAGACCACCACGCGGGCGCATTTCAGCAGGTTGCGGGCGCGGGCGTAATAGCCCAGCCCCGCCCATTCGCCCATGACGCGGGCATCCTCGGCGGCGGCGAGATCTGTCACGGTGGGCCAGAGCGTTGTGAAACGGGTGAAATATTCGCGCACGGCGGCCACCGTCGTCTGCTGAAGCATGACTTCGGACAGCCAGACGTGGTAGGGTTCGGGGATGACCCCGGCAGCCCGGTCGGCCGGACCGGTGCGCCAGGGCATCTGCCGCGCGTGGCGGTCGTACCAGGAAAGCAGCTGTTCCGCTTGCGCCGTTTCACGCATTCTTTATGCCTCGTTGCCTCTGCCCCCGGGCCTTTCCTCTGGCATGCGGGGTTTCGCTGACTAGAATAGTGCGGCAAGACCGGATGCAACCCTCCGGCCCGTGAAAGGGCCGCCCCTGGCCGAAGAAAGGCCCGACAGATGGCGCGACGCGCGACCACCACCTATGGCTTCAAGCGGACCTACGGCCTGCTGGAGACGCGGATCCGCAAGGCCGGAGAAGCGCGTGGCTTTGCCGTGTCCAAGCTGCTGACGCATTGGGAAGAGGTCGCGGGTGCCGATATCGCGGCGATGGCCCGTCCGGTCGAAGTGAAGTACGGGCGCGGCGCCATGGGGGCCACGCTGGTACTGCTGACCACCGGGGCGCATGCGCCGGTGCTGGAGATGGAGAAGGAGAAGCTGCGGGCCAAGGTGAACTCGGTCTACGGCTACAACGCCATTTCCAAGGTGCGCATCACCCAGACGGCCCCCACCGGGTTCAGCGAGGGGCAGGTCCAGTTCGAACGGCGCCAGCCGCCGCCCGAGGAACCGCCCGCCGATCCGGTGCTGGTCGAGAAGGCCCATGTGGCCGCCGACGGCGTCCACGACGAGGGGCTGCGCGCAGCCCTGGAACGGCTGGGCCGAAACGTATTGAAAACTCAGAACACCTGAATTGCAGTTGAGAAAGGACGCAGACCTCATGGATCGCAGGTTCGTCATCGGAGGCGGCGCGGCCGCTGTCATCGCCGTCGCCGGCGGTGGATACTTCCTCATGAGCCAGCCGGAAGAGGCGCTGGCCGATACCGCTTCCTCCCCGGTGTCCACCGGCGGCGGCGCGGCGGCGTCGGACGTCGACACCGGCGGCATCACCGAAATGGTCCTGGGCGACGAGAACGCGCCCGTGACCGTGATGGAATATGCTTCCTTCACCTGCCCGCACTGCGCGCATTGGCACGAGACTTCGTGGGAGAACCTGAAGTCGCAGTACATCGACACCGGCAAGGTGAAGTTCGTCTACCGCGATGTCTACTTCGACCGTTACGGCCTGTGGGCCGCGATGATCGCGCGCTGCGACCCCGCCAAGTTCTTCGGCCTGGCCGACATGTTCTACGAAACGCAGGACACCTGGCTGCGCGGCGCCAAGTCCGAGGCGGAGATCGCGGACAACCTGCGCAAGGTCGGCCGCGTTGCCGGGCTGAGCGACGAGGCGATGGAAGAGTGCCTGAACGACATGGACAAGGCCACCGCCCTGACCGCCTGGTACCAGAAGAACGCCAATGCCGACGGCATCACCGGCACGCCGAGCTTTGTCATCGACGGCGAGACGCATTCCAACATGGCCTGGGCCGACTTCAAGTCGATCCTGGATGCCAAGCTGGAAGGCTGATCGCCGATCTTCGGACAGCCCGTCTTCGGACAGGAAGGGCCTCGCCTTGCGGCGGGGCCCTTTTCGTTTGTTGCGACGGCTGTCCCGCGGGATCAGAGCTGCACCACCTGCTTGCCGGTATTGCCGCCCTTCAGCATCGAGAAGAAGGCGGCAGGCGTGTTTTCCAGCCCGGTGGCGGTGTCTTCGAGGTAGGCGATCTCGCCGGACTTCACCAGCGGCGTGACCTCTGCCAGGAACTCTCCGAAGCGGGCGGTGTGATCGGTCTGCAGCAGGCCCTGGATCGTCAGCCGCTTCACCAGCGCCATGCGCCAGACCTTCTGCAGCGGGATGGCGCCGGTTTCATCCGCCTCGCCAGAGTACCAGGCGATCATGCCGCAGACGATGATCCGACCGTGCAGGTTCATAAGCGGCAGCACGCCGCCCAGGACCTTGCCCCCGACATTTTCGAAGTAGACGTCGATGCCGGAGGGGCATTCCGCCGCGAGGGCTTCGCGCATGGTGCGGGCATCGGCATGGGCGCGGTGATCGATGCAGGCATCGAAGCCGAAGGTGCCGGTGGCGATGTCGCATTTCTGCTCTCCGCCGGCAATGCCCACGGCGCGCAGCCCCGCGCGGCGGGCCAGCTGACCGACCATGGAGCCGACGGGGCCGGTGGCCGCCGCGACCGCCAGGGTTTCGCCCTGGGCCAGCTTGCCATAGGCCGCCAGCCCCGACCAGGCGGTGAAGCCGGGCATCCCCAGCACGCCAAGCGCGGTGGAAGGCGGCAGGTCGGGGTCGAGTTTGCGGCACTGGGCGGCGGGGTGCACGGCGTGGCTGCACCAGCCGAACATGCCGAAGACCAGATCGCCCGGCGCAAAGCCCGGGTCGCGGCTTTCCAGCACTTCGCCCACGGCGCCGCCGACCATGGTCTGGTCAAGCTCCTGCGGGGCGGCGTAGCTGGCGGCGTCATCCATGCGGCCCCTCATGTAGGGATCGAGCGACAGGTGGGTCACCCGGACCAGCAGCTGCCCTTCGGCAAGGGCGGGCAGGGGGGCGTCTTCCAGGCGGAAGTTGGCATCCGTGGGGAAACCGTCGGGGCGGCTGGCCAGAACGATGCGTTGGCAGGTGTCGGTCATCTTGAAATTCTCCGCTTCGGGTACAGATTGAAGCTCTGACATCCGGAGGCTGACCGCAAGGCGGAATTTGTTTCCGCAAGAATTCAGGCGGAGGGGCGGGCCGCCTTGCGGGCAAGCCCGCGATGGACCTGCCCCCTTCGCTTGTGTAAAGAGGCGCGACCATGGCCAAGAAACCAGAGAATCCGAATTACAAGGTGATCGCCGAGAACCGGCGTGCGCGTTTCGATTATTCGATCGAGGACGATCTGGAGTGTGGCATCCAGCTGATGGGGTCGGAGGTGAAGAGCCTGCGTACCGGCCAGTCCAACATCGCCGACAGCTACGCGGCGGTGGAAAACGGAGAGCTCTGGCTGGTGAACTCCTACATCGCGCCCTACGAGCGGGCCATGTTCAGCCACGAGGAACGGCGGCGGCGCAAGCTGCTGTGTTCCCGCAAGGAGCTGGCGGACCTGTGGAAGGCCACGCAGCGGGAGGGGATGACCCTTGTGCCGCTGGTGCTCTACTTCAACCACCGTGGCATGGCGAAGATCAAGATCGGCATCGCCAAGGGCAAGAAGGCCCATGACAAGCGGGAGACCTCTGCCAAGCGGGATTGGAACCGGCAGAAGCAGAGGTTGCTGAAAGAACAGCACTGACGGGCTTTCACTTGCGCTGCGGTGCCCGGACGGCTAGGGAATTTGCGTTTCCAAACGGAGAGGTGCGCTGAGATGCAGGACGACCCGCGGATTCTGGTATCGACGGACTGGCTGGCGGAGCATCTGAAGGATCCCGACCTGCGGATCCTCGATGCAAGCACCTTCCTGCCCGGCACCGATCGCGACGCCAAGCGCGAATATGAAGAGGCGCATATCCCCGGCGCCCGCTTCTTCGACATCAATGAGATCAGCGACCAGCGGTCGGAGCTGCCGCACATGGCACCGACGGTGGAAAAGTTCATGTCCCGGCTGCGCGCCATGGGCGTGGGCGATGGTCACCAGGTGGTCGTCTATGACAGCCAGGGCCTGTTTTCCGCCGCGCGCGTCTGGTGGACTTTCCGCCTGATGGGCCAGTTCGACGTGGCCGTCCTGGACGGTGGCCTGGTCAAGTGGCTGGCCGAGGGCCGCCCGGTGGAGGACCTGGATCCGGTGATCCGCGATCGCCACATGACGGTGCGCCGGCAGAACCAGATGATCAAGGATGTGACCCAGGTCAGCGCCGCGGCAAAGCTGGGCGACTACGAGATCGTCGATGCCCGCGCGGCCGAACGGTTCCAGGGCAGGGTTCCGGAACCGCGTGCGGGCCTGCGGTCCGGCCATATCCCCGGGTCGAAGAACGTGCCCTACACCGACCTGCTCAATGCCGACAAGACGATGAAATCCCCCAAGGAAATCCGTGCGATCTTCGAAGGGGCCGGGGTCGATCTGTCCAGGCCCGTCATTGCCTCCTGCGGGTCGGGCGTGACCGCCTGCGTTCTGGCGCTGGCGCTGGAGCGGATGGGCAAGACCGACCATGCGATTTACGACGGCTCCTGGACCGAGTGGGGGGCCTTCCCCACCCTGCCCGTGGCCACCGGAGAGTGAGAGAGAGATGTTCGAGAACCTCAAGGAACAACCCGCCGACAAGATCCTGATGCTGATGGAGATGTACAAGGCCGACCCGCGCGAGCAGAAGGTCGACCTGGGCGTCGGTGTCTACAAGAATGCGCAGGGCGTCACCCCGGTGATGAAGGCGGTGAAGGCCGCCGAGAAGAAGATCTGGGAAGATCAGACCACCAAGGCCTACACCGGCCTGGCCGGGGAGCCGATGTTTGTCGCCGGCATGCGGGACCTGGTCCTGGGTGAGGCCGTCGCGGCAGAGAAGGTTGCCGCCGTGACCACCCCCGGTGGCACCGGCGCCGTGCGTCAGGCCTTCGAGATGATCAAGATGGCCAACCCGAACGCCCGCGTCTTCGTGTCCGACCCGACCTGGCCGAACCACCTGTCGATCCTGAAGTACCTGAACATCGAGACGATCCCCTACCGCTACTTCGATGCGGAGACCAAGGGCGTGGACTTCGCCGGCATGATCGCCGACCTGCAGTCCCTGCGCCAGGGCGACGTGGTGCTGCTGCACGGCTGCTGCCACAACCCGACCGGCGCCAACCTGTCGCTGCCGCAGTGGAAACAGGTCGTCGAGGTGCTGAAGGCCAAGGAAGCGATCCCGATGATCGACATCGCCTACCAGGGCTTCGGTGACGGCCTGGACGCCGATGCCGCGGGCACGCGGCTGGTGGCCTCCTCGGTTCCGGAATGCCTGATCGCGGCGTCCTGCTCCAAGAACTTCGGCATCTACCGCGAACGCACCGGCCTGCTTATGGCGGTGTCCGCCGATGCGGCGAAGACCAAGGTCGCCCAGGGCACCCTGGCCTACCTGAACCGCCAGAACTACTCCTTCCCGCCGGACCACGGCGCGCGCATCGTGGCGACGATCCTGGGCGATGCCGAGCTGAAGAAGATGTGGATGGACGAGCTGGAAGAGGTGCGCCTGTCGATGCTGGGCCTGCGGGAACAGCTGGCGGCAGAGCTGCAGCGGCTGACCAACACCGATCGCTTTGCCTTCATCGCGAACCACCGTGGCATGTTCTCCCGCCTGGGCTGCGCGCCCGAGTTCGTGGAGAAGATGCGCACGGACAGCGGCATCTACATGGTGGGCGATTCGCGCATGAACATCGCGGGCCTGAACACCGAAAGCGTGCCGGTGCTGGCCAAGGCGATCGTCGACGCTGGCGTCTGATCCGGCGTTCTGGCCAGATCTTCTGAGTTGAGCATGACCTGGGGGTCCCGTCGCTTTGCGGCGGGGCCTCTTTTCATTGGTTGTGCGTCCTCGGGCAGGTGACCCTGCGCCTGGGCCATTGACCGGCGGGCGATGCTGGCCGACCCTTCGTTCAAGCAGCGGAGGATCCAGACATGCGCAAGATTCAGGTCCAGGGGGTACATCACATCACCCTGACGGGGGCGGACCGCCAGACGAGTATCGATTTCTGGGAGGGGGTGCTGGGCATGCCCTTCGTCTTCGACCAGCCGAACCTGGACGATCCGAACCAGGGGCATCTGTACTTCGATCCCGGCGACGGGCGGCTGATCACGATCTTCACCAACGAGGAACGCGGGCCGGTGCACAAGCGCACCCCAACCGATCCCGGCTGCGTGCATCACCTGGCCTTCAACGTCTCCGCCGCGACCTTTGCCCAGGTGGTGAAGCGGCTGGATGACCGCGGGATCAAGCATTCGGGGGTGAAGGACCGCGGCTTCATGGATTCGATCTACTTCAAGGATCCGCTGGGCCTGCTGATCGAACTGGCGAGCTACAAGTTCTTCCCGCCGGAGGGATCGACCCATTCCGAGGTCCTGCTGGAGGCGCACAGGATCCGCGTGGCCCGGGGCGATTACAACATCGCCGAGGAGCATCTGGCTGATGCGATCGAACTGATCGTGGAGCGGTCCACGGGCACGCTGTCCGACAGCCGCGCGCCCGCCGATCCCTACCGGCGCTAGGGCTGTCGCCAGCTGGCCGGATCGAGCCGGAAGAAGCGGGACAGCTGTTCGTAGACCAGGGGTGCATGTTCGCGGACGTGGTGCGGGGTCTCGAAGAAGGCTTCGACCGCGACGGCGAAGAACTCCTGCGGGCCCTCGGCGCCATAGGGATCGAAATAGGTCTGCTTGAGGTTTTCGACCCGGTAAAGGTGCTGGGGATAGGCCTCGTCGAAGACATGGCGCCATTTTTCGCGGTCGTGGCCGGGGGCGAGGGCGGGCATGCCGTCGGTCGCGCCGGAGAGATCGTCGAGCTGGTGGGCGAATTCGTGGAAGACAACGTTGTGGCCGTCGTGGGCGTCTTCCGCCCCCTGCCGGGCATCCGCCCAGGAGAGGACCACCGGCCCCCGGGACCAGCTTTCGCCACTGCGGACCGCCTCGTGCTCCGTCACGACGTAGCCGTCATGTTCCCGCAGCTTCGACCGGAAGGCGCCGGGATAGATCAGCACGTTGGTCAGCCCGTGATACCAGCAGTGGTTCTTCACGACGAGCAGGCTGGCCTGAGCCGCGATCGACAGGCGCATTTCATCGGTCACCTGCAGGCCGTTGCAGCCGGTGAAGTCGACCTGTTCGAGGAAGGTCCTGATCGCGCGTTCCAGTGGCACCTGCAGGTCCTGCGGCAGGTGACGTGTCAGCGGGACGAGGCGGGCGATGATGGCGCGCTGTTCGGCCGACAACGGGGCGGACAGGCGCGCGGTGCGGCGACGGCGGCGCCAGAGCAGCCACAGTTCCGCGACAGCGCCCAGGGCCAAAACGGTCAGCAGAAATGCGTTCATCGGGCCACCTTCATCGGCACTGGATAGATCGACAGCGAGGTCGCAACCTACCTAGACATCGGCGGCGGAAAGACAACCGGGACAGGAAAAAGGCCGCCCTGATGGACGGCCTTTTCATGATCGGGTCGGGCGCGCGCCTCAGGCGGCGGCGGCCTCGTAAAGGCCGGCGTGACGCATCGCTGCGCGGATCTTTTCCTTCACCGGGTCGGAGACTTCCAGCAGGGGCAGGCGCACCTCGGCGGAGCACAGGCCCAGTTCCGACATGGCGAACTTTGCGCCGGAGACGCCGGGTTCGAGGAAGATCGCCTCGTGCAGGGGCAGCAGCAGGTCCTGGTATTCCAGCGCCTTGGCGTAGTCGCCGGCCAGCGTCGCCGCCTGCATTTCCGCGCAGAGCTTCGGCGCGACGTTGGCGGTGACGGAGATGCAGCCGACGCCGCCCATGGCGTTGAAGCCGACGGCGGTCGCGTCCTCACCGGACAGCTGGCAGAAGTCGGCGCCGCAGAGCATGCGCTGGAAGGCCACGCGATCCAGCTTGCCGGTGGCATCCTTGACCCCGATGATACGCGGCAGCTTGGCCAGTTCGGCCATGGTCGCGGGCGTCATGTCGACGACGGAGCGGCCGGGGATGTTGTAGATCACGATCGGCAGGTCGGCGGCGTCGTGCATGGCGGTGAAATGCGCGATCAGCCCGGCCTGGGTCGGCTTGTTGTAGTAGGGCGTCACCACCAGCGCGGCATCGGCGCCGACTTCGGCGGCGTGCTTGATCAGGCGGATGCCTTCGGCGGTGTTGTTGGCGCCAGCACCGGCGATCACCGGAATGCGGCCGGCGGCATATTTGACCACTTCTTCGACGACCAGTTCATGTTCGCGCAGCGACAGGGTGGGCGATTCGCCGGTGGTGCCGACGGGCACGATGCCGTTCGAACCCTGATCGACGTGCCGGTCCACGAGTTTCTTGAGCGTCACCAGATCCAGCTCGCCGTCCTTGAACGGCGTGACCAGGGCGGGAATCGACCCGTTGAACATGACACGCTCCTTCTATCGTGGCGGGTGGCGGAATTTCGCGCGGACCCGGGGGTGAAACCGTCCTGCCGTATATGTGAGTTGAGAGACGGGGACGGCGGTCTATCGTCGGTGTCGCATACTCTCGGAACGGGGCCAAAACAAGTGAAAGCGAGACAGTTTCCGGTGCTTTTCACCCTTTGCGGAGCGCTCCTGGCGTCGTCGGGGGCGGCTGAGCTGCGTGCGCAGGAGGGTCCGAGCCGGATCATGCCCCGCCCCCTGGCCTGGGCATTCGGGGCGATTTCCGAGGGGGACTGGGACCGCGCGGCGGAGATCGCGAGACGCGACGGGCCGCTGGCGGAAGAAATCGTGGAGTGGGCACGGCTGCGCGCCGGGCGTGGTGAACCGGCCGATGTGCTGATCTTCCTGGCCGCGCATCCGGACTGGCCCGGGCTGCCGCTTCTGCGTCGGCAGAGCGAACTGGCCTTCGCCGAGGCGAGCGATGCCCAGGTGCTTGCCTTCTTCGAGCAGGAGGCGCCGCGCACGCCCGAGGGGGCGCTGATCTACGCGACCAGTCTGGCCCGCGCGGGACGTCAGGAGGAAGCGCGGGCGCAGGTGATCCGCGCCTGGCGGGAGATGCCGATGCCGGAAAGCCTGGAGGGCGATTACCTGTCCGCCTACGCCGAAACGCTGGCGCCCTATCACGAGGCTCGCGCAGAGGAGATGTTCTGGCAGGGCGAAAGCGATGACCAGCGGCGCATGGCCGACAGGCTGGGCAGTGACGCCGCAAACCTGTCGGAGGCACGCAGGCTGGCCCGTTCCGGCGCGCCGGGGGCGAGGGACAGGATAGATGCCCTTGCCGATGGCGGGCAGGGGGATGCGGCGCTGGCCTATGCGCGGTTCCGGGCGGCGGTTGGCGCCGACCGGGACGATGACGCGCGACAGATCATGCTGACGCAGAGCGACATTCCGGGCGGCCTGGGCCGGCCCGATTACTGGGCGAACGAGCGGCGGATCTGGGCGCGGCAGGCCCTGCGTGACGGGGATCCCGATCTGGCCTACCGGCTGGCGGCGCATCACCAGATAACCGAGGGCGGCAATTTTGCCGACCTGGAGTGGCTGGCGGGCTATATCGCGCTGACCCGGCTGGATGATCCGGCCACGGCCCTGGGTCACTTCGAGACCCTGGCGGAGGGGGTGGCGACCCCGATTTCCCTTGGCCGGGCCTGGTACTGGATCGGTCGGGCGCAGGAGGCGGCGGGCCATGCGGAGGAGGCGCGCCGCGCCTACCTGGCCGGGGCAGAGCATCAGACGACTTTCTACGGGCTTCTGGCCGCAGAGAAGGCGGGCGTGCCCTTCGACATGCGTCTAGCCGGCACGGACGCCCCGGCGGAGTGGCGTGGCAGCGCGGTCGAAGGGGCAGAGCTGCGGCGGGCGGCGATGCTGCTGGTGGCCTCGGGCCAGTCCTACGCGGGGGAGATGTTCCTGATGGACTACGCGAGCCAGCTGGACGAGGCCGACCTGCGCCGTCTGGCCGCGATGCTGGAGGCGCGCGGGGATGCGCATCTGGCGGTCCGGCTGGGCAAGCTTGCGGCGCAGGAGAACATCATCCTGCCGCGCGCCTACTATGCGCTGCATCCGATGCGGGACATGGCGCTGCCGGTGCCGATGGAAATGGCCCTGGCCATCGCCCGGCGGGAAAGCGAATTCGACCCGACGGTCCGCTCTCATGTAGGCGCCAGCGGATTGATGCAGCTGATGCCCGCCACGGCCGTGCATGTCGCAAGCGGCCTGGGGGTGGAGCACGAGGAGGGCTGGCTGACCCGCGACTGGCGCCACAACGCGGTGCTGGGATCGGCCTACCTGGCGGAGCTGTCGGAGGAGTTTTCTGGCAACGTGGTTCTGATGTCGGTGGGCTACAACGCGGGGCCGCACCGCTCCCGCGCCTGGGTGGAACGCTTTGGCGATCCGCGGGACGCCGGAGTGGACGTGGTGGACTGGATCGAGGGGATCCCCTTCCGCGAGACCCGAAACTATGTGCAGCGGGTGGCGGAAAGCCTGCCGATCTACCGGGCCCGGCTGGGGCTGGAACCCCTGCCGGTGCCCTTCACCGAAGAGCTGAAGGGATCAACGCTTCTGCCGCTCTCGCCAGAGGGTGAATAGGCCCGCGCCGATGATCAGCGCCGCCCCGAGGGCCACGTTCGGGCGCAGGGTTTCGTGCAGCAGGGGAATGGCGATCATCGCGCCGAAGCCCAGCTGGAAATAGGCGAAGGGCTGCACGGCGGAGGCTTCGGCCATCTCGTAGACCAGGATCAGCAGGTAGTGGCCGAGCGCCCCGAAGATGCACAGCAGCAGCATCCAGCCCCAGTCATGCGCCTGCATGGGTTCCCAGAACCAGACGCCGAGCGCGGTCAGCACCACGAAACCGACGGTGCCTGTCCAGAAGAAGGAGGTGGCCGCACTGTCGCGCCGTGCGGCGTAGCGGTTCAGCAGGGAGTAGGTGGCGAACATGACCGCCGCGATCAGCGGCAGAACCGCCGCCGGGTTGAAGACCCCCATGCCGGGTTCGAGGATGATCATCACCCCGATGAAGCCCACGCCGATGGCCGACCAGCGGCGCCAGCCCACCTTTTCCCCCAGCACGGGCCCCGAAAGGGCGGCGATGATCAGGGGGTAGGCGATGAAGACGGCCTGGGTTTCGATGATCCCGAGGTAGGTGAACCCCACCACCATGACGACGATTTCCAGCGCCAGCATTACGCCGCGCAGGATCTGGATCGCGGGCTGGCTGGTCGCGGCGGCGCTGCGGATGCCGCCGGATTTGCGTACCGCGACCAGGATCACGAAGGCCGCGAAGAACCAGTAGCGCAGCATCACGACCATCATGGTGTTGTAGGTGCTGGCCAGGTGGCTCGACAATGCGTCCTGAGCGGCGAAGATCAGGGTGGTCAGGATCATCAGCATGATCCCGCGGCGGTTGTTCTGTTCGGTCATGGGAAGCTCGTGAGGGGGCGCAGGGCACGGGTCATGTGGCGCTTGCGGCCGAAGCCGGGAATGCGCTCGACCTCGAAACCGGCGTCGGCAAGGGCGCGGCGGACGTGGCCCGCCGCAGTATAGGTCGCAGCGCTGCCACCCGGCGCGGTGTGGTCATGCACGGCCTGCATCAGCGGGGCTTCCCAAAGCTCGGGGTTCTTCGCCGGGGCGAAACCGTCGAGGAACCAGGCATCGGCGGCCCCGTCCCATGCGGGCAGGGTCTGTCGCGCGTCGCCGGTGATCATGCGGAAGGACAGGTCAGGCAAGTCGAAGGCGGTGGAGCCCAGGTGCGGCGCCAGTTCGGCGGCGAGCGTGGCGATCTCTGGGAAGGCGGCCTGGGCACGGGCCATGTCGGGGCCGGCCATGGGGTAGGCCTCGAATGTGGTGAAATGCAGGGTGCCCTGCTGGCCCGTCTCGCGCCAGAGTTTCAGGACGGCAAGCAGGTTCAGCCCGGTGCCGAAGCCCAGTTCGGCCACCTGGAAGCCGTCACGGAACCGCGCGGGCAGATCGTTGCCGGCCAGGAAGACATGGCCGGTTTCGGCAAGCCCGTTGCCGAGGCTGAAATAGGGGTCGTCGAAGCGGGTGGCGACGGGAACATCGCCTTCTTTCCACTCCAGCGCGGGCGGCTGGCCCTGCATCGGGGGATCCTCTAGGAAGGGAAAATCAGCGGCAAGATGGATCGGAGACCGGGGAATGGCAAGCGCCGTCAACAGTGTGGACGTGACCGTGCGGGGCGCGGGCGTCTTCGGGCTCAGCTGCGCCTGGGAATGCGTGAAACGGGGCGCACGGGTGCGCGTGGTCGATCCCTTCGGCCCGGGCGCGGGCGCCTCGGGCGGGCTGGTCGGCGCGCTGGCGCCGCATGTGCCGGAGAACTGGAACGAGAAGAAGGCCTTCCAGCTGGAGAGCCTGCTGATGGCGGAGGCCTGGTGGGCCGAGGTCGAGGCCATCGGCGGTGTCAGCGCGGGCTATGCCCGAAGCGGGCGGCTGCAACCCCTGGCCGATGCCCATGCGGTGGAGCTGGCGCGCGGGCGCGAGGTGACGGCGGCGGAGCTCTGGCAGGGGCGCGCCACCTGGGAGGTCATCGCGGCCCGTGGCGGAGACTGGGAGCCGGAAAGCCCGTCGGGCTACCTTGTTCATGACACGCTGACCGCGCGGATGCACCCGCGGCGGGCCTGCGCGGCGCTCGTCGCTGCCTTGGAGGCCCGCGGTGTCGAGGTGGTTGCAGAGGCCTCTGACGCGGGCGCCGTGATCTGGGCCACCGGGGCAGCCGGGCTGGAGGAGATGAGCCAGGAGGCAGGTCGCCAGGTGGGCGTGCCGATCAAGGGACAGGCGGCGCTGCTGCGCCACGACGCGGGCGTGGTGCCGCAGGTCTTCGCCGGGGGTGTTCACGTGGTGCCGCACGCCGATGGCACAGTCGCGATCGGCTCGACCTCGGAGCGGGAGTTCGAAGGGCTGGGGACGGATGCGCAGCTGGATGATGTGATCGAGGCGGCCCGGGTCGCGATGCCGGTGCTGCGCAGGGCCGAGGTCGTCGAACGCTGGGCGGGCCTGCGGCCCCGGGCACGCTCCCGCGCACCGATGCTGGGGGGCTGGCCCGGCAAGCCGGGGCAGTACATCGCCAATGGCGGGTTCAAGATCGGCTTCGGCATGGGGCCGAAGGTCGGCGCGGTCATGGCAGCCCTGGTGCTGGAGGGCGTGGACGAGATCCCCGAAGGTTTCCGCGCCGAGGCATTGTTCTGAGAGGGGGCTCTGCCCCCGTCGCGGCAGGCCGCGACTCCCCCGGAGTATTTGGAGCCATCGAATGGAGGAAGGGCGCGTCCTTCTATTCGATGGCTGAAAATACTCCCGCCGGAGGCTTCGGCCCGGGACGGGCCGAAATTCGGTCAGCCGCCCTGGCGGATCCGGAAGACGCCGGTGCCGGTGGCGGCCAGCACGCCGGTTTCGTCGCTGATCTTCGCCTCGGCGAAGAAGGTCTTTGCTCCGCCGCCGGTGCGGAAGCCTTCGGCGATCAGCAGCTTGCCCTTCGTCTGGCCCAGGAAATTCACGCTGAGGTTCAGGGTCATGGCGAGGTTGCGCGCCTGCGGATCCCCGGTGAAGCAGCCGGCAAAGCCCATGGCGGTGTCGCACATGACCGAATGGATGCCGCCGTGCAGGATGCCGTAGCGGTTCATCAGGAAGGCTTCCTGTGGCAGTTCGAACCGCGCGTAGTCCTTGCGCCATTCGGTGATGTGAAAGCCGAGGTGCTGTTGCAGCGGATAGGGATCTTCGACCAGCTTGGGGTCCATGGGGCCTCTCAGACGGTTTTGGCGGCGTCGAGGCCGGCCTTCGCGAACCGCGGCACGAGTGCCCCCATCTGGCGGCCGCGTTCCGGGTTCGAGGCATTGCCGTCGAGCGCGCGCTTGTAGACGCCCTGGATGATGCCAGCCATCCGGAAGAAGGTGAAGGCCAGGTAGAAGCCGAAGCCCGGGATCCCGGGCAGGTCCGCGCGGGCGCAGTAGTCGTCGATGAATTCCGCATCCTCCATCAGCCCCTGCGCCCGGCGGTCGACCCCGGCCAGGCCGCGGCCCTCCGGCCCCTGCGGCATGGACCACTGCATGATCACCGCGGCGACATCGGCGAAGGGATGACCCGTGGTCGACAGTTCCCAATCCAGCACTGCGGCGATGCGGGGGGCGTCGGGGGCGAAGAGCATGTTGTCGATCCGGTAGTCACCATGCGCAAGCGTACGCAACCCGTCGTCGGGCGGGATGCTGCGGTCGAGCCAGGCGGCGAGCGCGTCCATGTCGGGGCGGGTTTCGGTTTCGGCGGCGCGGTATTGCTTGGTCCAGCGGTCGATCTGGCGGCGGTAGTAGTTGCCCTCCGGCCCGTAGTCGGACAGGCCGGTCGCGGCGAGGTCGACACCGTGAATCGCCGCCAGGACACGGGACATTTCCGACTGGATCGGGCGGCGTGCCTCCCTCTCCAGCTCCGGCAGGTCGGGCAGGTTGAAATGGCGGCCCTGCACCTCGTCCATGACGTAGAAGGCGGAGCCGATCACGCTGTCATCCTCGCAGAGCACATGCATCTTCGCGACCGGCACACCCGTCCCGGCCAGTGCCTTTTGCACGCGGAATTCGCGATCGACCGCATGGGCGGATTTCAGCAGCACGCCCGGGGGCTTGCGGCGCAGCACATAGCGGTGTCCCGGCGTGGTCAGGCGGAAGGTCGGGTTCGACTGGCCGACGTTGAACTTCTCGGCCGTGACGGGGCCGCGAAAGCCGGGCAGATGCTCCGCGAGCCAGCGTTCGACGGCGGCGATATCCAGGGTCTGGGTGTCCATGGCGGGCTTTCAGGAATAGGTCAGAAGGGGATCGTCAGACGAGGCGAGGAAGGGCGTCTCGTTGAAACCATTGAGAAAATGGCGGCGGGACGAGAAGACGAAGCGGGCCACGGCGCAATTGCGGGTCTGCAGCTGCAGCTCTATCTGGGCCTCGCCCGGGGCGCCGAGAGTGTCCGCGATCATCTGGCTGATCGCCCCGCCGGAAGAGACGGCAAAGACGGTTTCGGCCCCGTCCCGCATCAGCGCCGCGCGGGCCGAGTCGACCCTTGCGGCGAAATCGGCCCAGGGTTCGGGCGGGTTTTCCACCTCGTCCCGCTGCCACATCAACACCGTGTCGCGCAGGGTGCGGAAGTGGCTGCGACGGTCGTCGTGCAGGTGATCAGGCGCGTTGCCAGCGGTGAAACGCGCATCGAGCAGGGCCTTGAAATCGAACTCGCTGAGGCCCGGCAGGACCTCCGGCGCGGGGGCGGCGTCGAAGCCTTCGAGGATGCCCGAGAGCGTGTCGCGCTGGCGTTTCAGCCCGCCATGGGCGGTGCGGTCGGGGCGAATGCCCTGCGCCGCGAACCAGCGGCCCAGGGCGCGGGACTGGGCATGGCCGGCTTCCGACAGCACGTCGTAATCCGCCGCGCCAAAGGAGGCCTGGCCATGCCGTATCAGGTAAAGCGTACCCATCCGTATGTCAGAGCACTTCGAAGAGGCCCGCGGCCCCCATGCCACCGCCGACGCACATGGTGCAGACGACGTATTTCGCGCCCCGGCGCTTGCCCTCGATCAGGGCGTGACCGACCATCCGTGCGCCGGACATGCCATAGGGATGGCCGATGGAAATCGCCCCGCCATTGACGTTCAGCAGCTCATCCGGGATGCCGAGGACGCGGGCGGACTGCAGCACCTGGCAGGCGAAGGCCTCGTTCAGCTCCCACAGCCCGATGTCCTCCACCGTCAGGCCATGCGCTTCCAGCAGCTTTGGCACGGCATGGATCGGTCCGATCCCCATCTCGTTCGGGTCCAGCCCCGCAGCCATGACGCCGACATAGCGGCCCAGCGGTTTCAGGCCGCGCCGCTCTGCCTCTCCGGCCTCCATCAGCACGGAGGCCGAGGCGCCGTCGGAGAGCTGCGAGGCGTTCCCTGCGGTAATGTATTTACCTTCCTTGATCTGCTGGCCGTCCTTGAAAACGGGTACAAGTGAGGTCAGGCCGTCGAGCGTGGTGGAGGGGCGGTTGCCTTCGTCCTTCTGTAGCGTGACCTCCCTGAAAGAGACCTCCTTGGTCTCCTTGTCCATCACGCCCATGGTGGCGGTCAGGGGGACGATCTCGTCGTCGAACTTGCCCGCATCCTGGGCCGCCGCGGTGCGCTGCTGACTGCGCAGGGCATAGGCGTCCTGGTCTTCGCGGGTGACGCCGTAGCGATCCGCGACGATCTCGGCGGTTTCCAGCATGGTCATGTAGATGTCCGGGCGATGCTCGGTGATCCAGGGGTCGCGGGCCCGGTCGGAGCGCATATTCTGGTTCTGCACCAAAGAGATGGACTCCACCCCGCCACCCACGGCGACCTGCATCCCGTCGGTGATGATCTGCTTGGCCGCCGTGGCGATGGCCATCATGCCGGAGGCACATTGGCGGTCCATCGAGAAGCCTGCGACCGAGGTCGGCAGCCCGGCACGGATCGCCGCCTGGCGGCCGATATTGCCCCCGGTGGAGCCCTGTTGAATGGCGCAGCCGATGACGCAATCCTGCACCTCTGGCCCCTCCAGCCCGGCGCGGGCGACGGCATGCTTCACGGCATGGCCGATCAGTTCCTGCGCCTGGGTATTGTTGAACGCGCCGCGATAGGCCTTGCCGATCGGGGTGCGCGCGGTGGAGACGATGACAGCCTCACGCATGAAGATTCCTCCCTTGAAATTAACTATTCCGGCAGCGCGATGCCGCGCAGCGCGGCGGCCATGGCCGCGTATTTGCGGGTCTGCGCGAAGGCGCCCGGCATGACCTGTTGCCCGGCTTCGGCACGGATCTCCTCCATCCGTGCCTGTATGCTGTCGGGGTCGAGGTCTTCGTCCGCGAAGGCCACGCCGGGGGTTTCGTAGATCCGGGTTTCGGTGAAGCAGCCGCCTCCGGCGCCGAGGATCATCCGGCTGGGCGCATCTTCGTGCAGAAGGGTCAGCAGGCCGGGGGTGATGGTTTCGGGGCGCAGCAGGTCGAGGATCTGTTCGGGCAGAAGGCCCTCGGTCATCCGGGTCGCGGCGGTCGGGGCCAGCAGGTTCGCGCGGATGTCGTATTTCGCGCCCTCCTGGCAGAGCACGTTCATCAGGCCGAGCAGCGCAGCCTTCGCGGCACCGTAATTCGACTGGCCGAAATTGCCGTAAAGCCCCGAGGCGGAGGTGGTGTAGACGATACGTCCATACTGTTGCGTCCTGAAATGTTCCCAAAGCGCCTTGGTCGGCACGACGGAGCCCATCAGATGCACATCGACCACCTTGCGGAAGTCGTCCAGCTCCATCTTGGAGAAGGTCTTGTCGCGCAGGATGCCGGCGTTGCAGACGAGGATGTCGACCTTGCCCCAGGCCGCGATGGCCTGATCGACCATGTCCTGCACCTGCGCCGCATCGGTGACATTGGCGCCATGGGCCATGGCTTCGCCCCCTGCGGCGCAGATCTCCTCCACCACCTGTTCTGCCTGGGCCGAGCTTTGGCCGGTGCCGTCGGTGGCCACGCCGAGGTCGTTCACCACCACCTTTGCGCCCCGTGCCGCGAGGCCGAGCGCATGGCTGCGGCCCAGGCCCACGCCCGCGCCGGTGACGATGGCCACCCGGCCGTCGAAGCTTATGGTCATGACTCTTCTCCGAAATATCTGCGTCCGAGCCACTCTGCGACGAGGGCCGGCTTTTCCTGTCCTTCGATTTCCACGCTCACTTCTGTGGTGGTCTGGATCTCCCCCGGGCGGATTTCCTCGACCTTGGAGAGGACGAAATGGCCGCGGATCCTGGCGCCTGCCGGCACCGGTGAGATGAAGCGCACGCGGTTCATCCCGTAGTTCACCGCCATGGTCGTGCCCTCGATCCCGGGCATTTCGTAGGTCATCACGGAGAGCAGCGAGAGCGTCAGGAAGCCATGGGCGATGGTCCCGCCAAAGGGCGTTTGCGCGGCCCGCTCCGGATCGACGTGGATGAACTGGCGATCCTCGGTGCAGTTTGCGAAGGCGTCGATACGGGCCTGAGTGACCTCCACCCAGGACGAAGTGCCGAGCTTCTGGCCGACAAGCGACTGGTATTCCGTACGGGAAGGTATGGTCACGTCTCATCCTCCAGGAAGGCGGCCTTGGCGGTGGCGACCTGCATGCCGCCAGAGAGCGGGATGATCGCGCCGGAGATATAGGAGCCGCCGCGCCCACAGAGGAATTGCATGACGCCTGCGACGTCTTCCTCGCGACCGACGCGACCGGCGGGGACGGTGGCCGCGGTCTTCTTCCGGCCTTCCTCGTGCCCGATGGCAAAGGCCATCATCTTGGACATGAAGGGGCCGGGGGCGATGGCATTTACCGTGATACCTTCGGGGGTTAGCTCATTCGCGAGGATGCGGGTCATGTGGTGCACCGCAGCCTTGGAGGTGGCGTAGGAATAGGCGCCCTGGCCCTTGGGGATCTCCCCCATGACGGAGCCGACGTTGACCACGCGGGCGGGGTCGTCGGGCGTCGCCGCAGCGCGGAGAAGCGGCAGCAGCGCCTGGGTCAACTGGAACATGCCGGTGACGTTGAGTGTCAGAACCTTGTCCCAGGCGTCCTGTGGGAAGTCTCCAAGAGGTGCGCCCCAGGTGCGGCCGGCGTTGTTCATCAGGATGTGCAGCATTTCCGTTCTGCTGCGTACGGTTTCGGCGAGGGCGGCGATGCCCTCGGACGTGGCGACATCGCCCGCGAAACCTTCGGCGCTGCCGGGCAGGTCCATGGCGTTCAGTTCCGCCGCGACGGCCTCGCAGGCCTCGCCCTTGCGGGAGGCGATCAGGACCCGGGCACCTGCGGCGACCAGCCCTTCGGCGGCCATGCGGCCGATGCCGGTGGCGCCCCCGGTGACCAGTGCCACCTTTCCAGTCAGGTCGAAAAGTTCGTTTGGTTTCAAGCTCATCAAAAGCCCCTTGCTGCGGCAGCGCGCGCGGCGTGATAGCCGTAGTCGCCCAGCCATTCTGCACCCACGCGGGCGCGTTTCATGAAGAACCCCATGTCGAATTCATCCGTCATGCCGATACCGCCATGCATCTGGACGCCCTCGCTGACGGCCAGTTTCGCGGTTTCCGTCGCGCGGGCCTTGGCCACCGACACGGCCAGGTCCGCGTCCTCCGGTGTTGCGTCCAGCACTCGTCCAGCATTGGCGACGGCGGAGGCGGTGATCTCGATCTCGGTCCACAGATGCGCGGCGCGGTGCTGCAGCGCCTGGAAGGAGCCGATGGTGCGGCCGAACTGACGCCTTTCCCGCAGGTATCCGGCGGTCATGCCGAAGGCACCGGAGGTCACGCCGAGGAGTTCCGCAGCGAGACCGGCCTGACCGGCATTCAGTGCCGTATGTATGATGATGTGGGCGCCGTCGACTTCGCCCAGGATGTCCTCACCGGTCGCTTCCACGGCGTCGAAATCAATCGTCGCATGGTCGCGGCTGTCGATCGTCGACACATGCTTTCGCGTGATCCCGGCGCGGGTGGCGTCGACGTCGAAGAGGGTCAGGCCCATCGGGTCCCCCGCGCTGCCGGAGGTGCGGGCGAGGACCAGCAGGCGGTCCGCCGTGCTGCCCTCCGCCACGAAGCGCTTCCGCCCGGTCAGGCGATAGCCGTTGCCGGAGCGGGTGGCAGGCAAGGTGCTTCGATCAGGGGAAAATTTGGCGTGTTCGTCGATGGCGAGGGCATAGGTCACCGCGCCGTCGGCGATGGTGGACAGGCGCGCGCTGCCGGCCTTGCGCAGGGCTGTGGCGGCGATCACGGCGGTGCTGAGAAAGGGCGAGGCGGCGAGGACTTCACCCATCTCTTCCGCCAGGATCCCGGCGGCGCGGTGGCCCATGTCGGATCCGCCAGCCTCTTCGGGCAGCAGGACGCCGGTCCAGCCGAGCGCGGCCATTTCGCGCCACAGTCCTGATGCGTATGGTTTGCCGCTGTCGCGGTTGGCACGCAGGGCGGAAACCGGGCTCGCCTCGGCGAGGAAGGCGCGGGCGCTGTCGCGCAGCATCACCTCGTCTTCGGTGGGAATGAGGGAAAGGGTCATCACGGGCTCCTATTGCGCGGGCAGGTCAAGGACGCGCTTGGCGAGGATGTCGAGCATCACTTCTGAGGTGCCGCCTTCGATCGAGTTTGCCTTGGTGCGCAGCCATTCTGGGGCGAGCGCGCCATGGGCGCCGTCCCATTCCAGCCCGTCGCTGCCGGTCAGGGACATGAGCAGCTCGTAGCGTCGCTTGTTCAGCTCGGTCCCGGCGTATTTCAGCATGGCGGAGGCGTGGCCGACGCCGCCCTGTTTCGCCATGTCCTTGTATCGTTCCAACGTCATGGCGGTGGCGAGGCTGTCGACCTCCAGCTCCATCGCGCGGGTGCGCAGCACGGGATCCTGCATCGTCTGCGGATCCAGATCCTGCAGGAAGGCGCCAAGGGAGCGGGTGCCCAGAAGGCCCTGCGCGCCGCCGCCGATCATTTCGCGTTCGTGGGTCAGCAGGTGCTTGGCCACGTCCCAGCCTCGGTTCAGATCCCCCACGATGCGGGAGAGGCCCGCGGGGTCCTCCTTGGGCACAACGACGTTCTCGAAAAAGGTTTCGCAGAAGGGCGAGGCGCCGGAGATCAGGCGGATCGGGCGGGTGGTGACGCCGGGCGCGGTCATGTCGATCAGCATGAAGGAGATGCCGCGATGCTTCGGCGCCTCGCGGTCGGTGCGGACCAGCGCGAAGATCCAGTCGGCCTGGTCGGCGTAGCTTGTCCAGATCTTGGAGCCGTTGACCAGCCAGTGGTCGCCCTTGTCTTCTGCCCGGGTCTGCACCGAGGCGAGGTCGGATCCCGCGCCGGGTTCGGAATAGCCCTGGCACCAGCGAATTTCGCCGCGGGTGATCTGGGGCAGGTAGTGCAGCTTCTGTTCATGGGTGCCGAAGGCCAGCAGCGCCGGGCCGAGCATCCAGAGGCCGAAGCTTTCCAGCGGGGTGGGGGCGTTCAGGCGGGCCAGTTCCTCGCGGTAGATCTTTTCCTGCGCGCGGGTTAGGCCGGCGCCGCCATATTCGACCGGCCAGCGGGGCGCGGTCAGGCCGCAACCGGCGGCGGCCTGCATCCAGTCGCGCTGCGCCGCAGAGCTGAAGGTGAAGCGTTTGCCGCCCCAGCAGATCTCCCGATCCTTCGAGGGAATCGCCCTGAGCGCCTCTGGGCAATGTGCTTCTATCCACGTGGAAACATTGGCCCGGAACAGGTCCGGGTTGTCGCTGAGATCCAGCATACCGTCCTCCCCAACGGTTGTCTTTCGCATTGCAGAATAGAATTTCACACATTGCTTGACAACCCGGGACCGGATGCTTTTGATCTTGGCAGGGCAACGGGGGATGCATACCCTGTTTTCCATCTAGGGAGGAGTACATTATGAAATCGACCGTGAAAGCCGCGCTTGCGGCTGCCGTGTCCCTGTGCGCCATCACTGCCGCGCAGGCGGATACGATCAAGATGGCCTTCATCGATCCGCTGTCCGGGGCGATGGCGTCTTCGGGCGAACCGGGCTACCAGAGCTTCCTTCTGGCTGCTGAACACATCAATGCGGAGGGTGGTGTGAACGGCGATCAGATCGAGGTGATCGGTCTGGACAACAAGATCAGCCCCAAGGAATCGCTGGTGCAGTTGCAGAAGGCGATCGACCAGGGCGCGCGCTACATCTTCCAGGGCAACGGATCTTCCGTGGCCTCGGCGATCATCGACGCGGTGAACAAGCACAACCAGCGGAATCCCGGAGAAGAGGTTCTTTTCTTCAACTATGCTGCGGTTACGCCGGCCTTCACCAACGAGGCCTGCAGCTTCTGGCATTTCCGTTTCGACGCCCATGTCGACATGAAGATGAACGGCATCACCGACTGGGTCGCCTCGCATCCGGAGATCAAGAAGGTCTACCTGATCGGCCAGGACTACGTCTTTGGCGAAGCGGTCGCGGCTGCAGCCGAGAAGCAGCTGGGTGAGAAACGCCCCGATATCGAGATCGTCGGGAACGAGCTGCACCCGCTGGCCAAGGTGAAGGATTTCACCCCCTACGTGCAGAAGATCATCAGCTCCGGCGCGGATGCGGTGATCACCGGAAACTGGGGTCAGGACATGACGCTGCTGGTGAAGGCCGCCGCCGACGCCGGGCAGAAAATTCCATACCTTACTTTCTATGGCGGATCGAGCGGGGCCGTGGCCGCGCTTGGCGAAGGGGCCGTGGACACGCTCTACCAGGTGTCCGAACTGGCCGCGAACAAGCCCGGCGTCTCTGCTGAACAGGATGCGCTGGTGGAGGAGTACAAGGAGCGGTTCCCCGACTACGACTACTACTACCACCGGGCCTACGTCGCGATGGACATGTTCAAGGCGGCCGCGGAAAAGGCTGGCAGCGTCGATCCCATCGACGTGGCCTATGCGCTGGAGGGCCTGTCGATCGACGGTGGCTACGGCGAGGTAACGATGCGCGCCTCGGACCACCAGTTGCAGCAGCCCCTCTATGTCACCACGGTGTCCCACGACGTGAAATATACCGTCGACAACACGGACCTCGGCTGGCGGCTGGTGGATGGCGGAGAGATCTCCGCCGCGTCGGCGGAGGAGCCGACCACCTGCAAGATGGAGCGGCCCGAATAAATCTGGCCTGACCGCAACAGCGATGCCGCGGGCCTGTTCCCGTGGCATCCACCCTTCCGCCGGAGGGGGCAACTTCGGGTATTCAAAATGGAAACCTTGGTCTTCGCGCTGCTCAACGGCGTGATCTTCGGGCTTCTGCTCTTCATGCTGTCCAGCGGGCTGACGCTGATCTTCTCGATGATGGGCGTGCTGAACTTTGCCCATGCGAGCTTTTACATGCTGGGTGCCTACCTGGCCTTCACCATCACCGAGGGCACCTCCTTCTGGGTCGCGCTCTTCATCGCGCCGATCCTCGTGGGAGCGATCGGCATGGTGGTGGAGCGTTACGGGCTCAGGAGGGTTCATGCGCAGGGCCATGTGGCGGAGCTTCTGTTCACCTTCGGCCTTGCTTATCTCATAGATGAGGTTGTGAAGATCTTCTGGGGGCGTACGGCGGTGAACTACCGCGTGCCGGAGCTTCTGGATTTCCCGCTCTTCACCCTCTACGGGGCGCAGTACCCGGCCTACCGGATCTTTATCCTCTTCGTGGCGGCTTTCATGCTGGTAGCCCTTTGGTACCTGCTGAAAAGGACCCGCGCGGGGCTGATCATCCAGGCGGCGCTGACCCATCCCAACATGGTGGGCAGCCTGGGCCATAACGTGCCGCTGATCTTCATGACCGTTTTCGGCGTGGGCTGTGCCCTGGCGGGCCTGGCGGGCGTCATCGGCGGCAACTACTTCGTCACCGATCCCGCCATGGCCGTCCAGATGGGGCCCATCGTCTTTGTCGTGGTCGTCGTGGGGGGGCTGGGCAGCCTGGAGGGCGCCTTCCTGGCGGCCATGCTGATCGGGCTGCTGCAGACCTCGGCCATTTCCATCAACCTGTCGCTGGCGGATATCTTCGGGTTCATCGGGCTTGGGCCCCATACCGAGGTGGGCGAGATCACCATCGCCTCGCTGGCGCCGATGCTGCCCTTCCTTCTGCTGGTGCTGATCCTGATGATCCGGCCCCGCGGCCTGATGGGGGAACGTGAAGTATGACTGACATGACAGCACCTTACACCGCGCTGGAACCCACCCGCGCAGAGAAGTTCCGGCAACGCACCGTGCCGCTGATCCTCTTCGGGGTCCTGTTGCTGGTGATCCCGCTGCTGGGGCCGTCCCGGTCCACCGTGACACTGCTGAACCACATGGGGATCACCATCGTCTTCGCGCTGAGCTTCAACATGCTGCTGGGGCGCGCGGGCCTGCTGAGCTTTGGCCATGCGGTCTACATGGGGCTGGGCGGCTACTTCTCCGTCCACGTGATGAACTGGATCGGCGAGGGCGCGGGCCTCTGGGCCCATGTGCCGGTCTTCTCGCTGCCCGCTTTCGGCTTCGGCGCGGGGGCGCTGGCGGGCGCCGTGATCGGCTGGCCGTCCTGCCGACGCTCGGGCACGCCCTTCGCCATGATCTCCCTCGGCGTGGCCGAGCTGGTCGCGGCGGCGGGTTTCATGTTCGACAGCCTCTTCGGCGGCGAGATGGGGATCAGCGGCGACCGCATGTCGGGGCCGGAGTTCCTGGGCCTGTCCCTGGGGCCTGTCGACCAGGTTTACTGGTTCATCGCGTTCTGGACTTTCATCGGCGTGCTGGGCACTTACGCCTTCACCCGCACGCCGCTTGGCAAGCTGAGCGAGGCCACGCGCGACAACCCGGAGCGGGTGCAGTTCGTGGGCTACGATCCGCAGCGGGTGCGCTACCTCGTCTTCATCTTCGCGGGCGCCTTCGCCGGGCTGGCGGGCGGCATGTCGGCGGTGCAGGATGAGATCTTCACCCCGGAAAACCTGTCGCTGATCCCCTCGGGCGCGATCCTGATCGCGGCCTACGTGGGCGGCATCCGGTATTTTACCGGGCCGATCATGGGCGCGGTGGTGATGACCTACATGGGATCGAATCTGAGCGATTATACCTCCGGCTGGCTGCTGTACCTGGGGCTGATGTTCGTGGGCGTGGTGATGTTCCTGCCCGACGGGATCGCGGGGATCGTCTATGGCACGGCCGACAGCATCCGGAAGGGCCGTCTGGGCGAGCTGTGGCTGGTCTGGCTGACCCGGCTGGCGGGGCTGGCGCTGATCGCGGCGTCGATCATCACCATCGTCGAGGTCGCCTTCCGCTGGTCGGATGGCTACGGCGAGGTGTTCGAACCCTTCGACCTGCAGCTGACCGTCGAGAATCCGCTGACCTGGGCGCTGGCCGTGCTGCCGCTGGCGGCTGGCATCTGGCTGGTCCGTCGGGCCGCGAAAGGAGCTTCGAAATGACCCATGCGCTTGAAATCAATGACCTTCACAAGAGCTTTGGCCCGGCGAAGATCATCCAGGGCGTGAACCTGTCCATCGAGAAGGGGGAGCGGCACGCGATCATCGGACCCAATGGCGCGGGCAAGTCGACGCTGTTCAACCTGGTCTCGGGGCGGTTCATGCCGACCTCGGGGGAGGTGAAGCTGAACGGGAAGGTGATCAGCGGCAAGAAGCCCTTCGAGGTCAACCGGATGGGCCTGAGCCGGTCCTTCCAGGTGTCCAACATCTTCACCAACATGACCGTGCGGGAGAACGTCCGCTGCGGGGTGCTCTATTCCATGGGCTATGGGTACAGCTTCTGGCGGAATATCGGCAACCTGAAGGAAGTATCGGAAAAGACGGCGGAAATCCTGGAAGATGTGGGGCTGATCGACAAGGGCAACCTGCCTGCGGCGTCTCTGCCCTATGCCGATCAGCGGACGTTGGAGATTGCCATCACCATCGCCGGCGGGGCGGAGGTGATCCTGCTGGACGAACCGACGGCGGGCATGAGCCATTCGGAGACGGCCCGCGCCGTGGCGCTGATCGAAAAAGCCACGCGGGGCAAGACCTTGCTGATCGTGGAGCATGACATGGGCGTCGTCTTTGGCATGGCCGACCGGATCAGCGTGCTGGTCTATGGCGAGATCATCGCGACGGGGACGCCGCAGGAGATCCGCGGCGACGAGAAGGTGCGGGAAGCCTACCTGGGCGAGGATGCCCATGTTCTGGAGGGGGTGGCATGAGCCTGGATCACGCGGTGGAGCCGCTGCTGCAACTGACTGATCTGCATGCCTATTACGGCAAGAGCCACGTGTTGCACGGGGTCGATATGGAGATCCTGCCGGGGCAGGTCATCGCCCTGCTGGGCCGCAACGGCGTGGGGCGGTCGACCACCGCCAAGGCGATCATGGGAGAGGTGCCGCCCGTCGGGTCGGTGAAGTTCCGCGGGCGGGAGATCGCGGGGCTGCCGAACCACCGGATTGCCCGGCTTGGCATAGGCTATGTCCCTGAAAGTCGGGATATTTTCCCGACGATGACGGTGCGGCAAAACCTGATGCTGGGCATCAAGAACATGCGCCACCCCGGCAAGTGGACGATCGAACAGATGCTGGAGATGTTCCCCAACCTGGCCCGCCGCGCGGACAATCCGGCGGGGGTCCTGTCGGGCGGGGAGAAGCAGATGCTGACCATGTGCCGGACGCTGATGGGCGATCCGGAGCTGATCATCATCGACGAACCGACCGAGGGGCTGGCGCCGCTGATCGTGCAGCAGGTGGGCGAGATGATCGCCGAGATTGCGAAGGCCGGTGTCTCTATCCTGTTGGTAGAGCAGAAACTTTCCATCGCGCTGAAGATCGCGGACCATGTCTATGTCATGGGGCATGGCGAGATCGTCTATGGCGGCACGCCCGCCGATTTCGCCACGCGGGACGATATCCGGCGGGAGTGGCTGGAGGTGTGAAACCCGCGTGGAGGGCGCGTGGGCAGGCCCCCCGGGGGGGGCTTCGCGGGCGTTGTCGGGGGCGTTTGGAGAGGCGTTTGGGAGGCGGGGGCGGAAGGCGGGGTTAACCCCGCCCTACGGCATCGTTTCGAACGTCGGTATTGCAGTGCAGCGACTCAACCCGGGAAACCCATGGTTAACAGGGGTTTCGGGGGCAAATCGGCACGTCGGTATAACGTCGGTATTGCGTCGGTATCGCGGCGGTGCGGCATGAAGGGATCGGCCCGGGTTAACGCAGCGCGCGCCCGGGTCGATCCCGCCCCTCCGGGGCCGGTCAGTGCCCGCTGCCCGAAAGCTTCATCAGCACGAGGCCCGACAGGATCAGCAACGCGGCGAGCAGGCGCATGGGTGTCAGCGCCTCTCCCATCCAGAGCACCCCGACCAGGAAAGCGCCGAGCGCGCCGAGGCCCGTCCAGACGGTATAGGCCGTGCCGAGCGGAAGGCTGCGCATGGCGAGGGAGAGCAGCACGAAACTGCCCGCCATGGCGACGAGGGTGATCACGCTGGGCACGAGCAGGGTGAAGCCGGCGGATTTCTTCATGAAGCCGGCCCAGACGATTTCCAGCAGACCGGCGATGACGAGACAGAGCCAGGGCATGACCTGACCTCCTTTCAGGGGCCGGGTCGTCCCGAAACATTGGGCCCGAAAACTCAGGCACGGCGCGGGTCGTCCCGCGCGGCGGGACCTTATCAACTGGGAAGGCGGGGGCAACCGGGAAGACGGGGCCAACCGGGAAGGCGGGAGCAACCGGGAAGATGCGCGCCTTCGGGGTGGTGGAACGGCAGCGGGCGCCCCGAGGGGCGCCCGTGATGTTCTGGCAGGGTCTTCGCGGTGAGCTCCCGCCTGCGACGTCAGGGCGGCTCAGGCGGAGACGCGCAGATCCGGGTGCTGGTAGTCGGCCAGCTGCTTGCGCAGGTTCAGCTTGGACACCTTGCCGGTCGCCGTCATCGGCAGGGCATCGAGCCAGATGATGTCATCGGGCATCTGCCACTTGGCGAAATGTTCCTGCAGGTAGGCATGCAGGTCCTCTGCCGTGGGGCGGTCGTCGCCCGTGGCCACGGCGACCAGCACCGGGCGTTCGTCCCAGCGGGGATGGGGCACGCCGATGGCCGCGCATTGCGCGATGGCCGGATGCGCCGTGGCCGCGTTTTCGAGGTCGATCGAGGAGATCCATTCGCCGCCCGACTTGATCAGGTCCTTGGCGCGGTCCTGGATCGACAGGAACCCGTCCGGGTCGATCGAGGCGACATCGCCGGTGCCGAACCAGCCGTCGGCATCATGCGCCTCGGCACTGGCTTCGGGATTGCGGAAGTAGCCCGAGACGACGGCGTTGCCGCGCACGAAGAGTTCGCCCACCGCTTCGCCGTCCTGGGGCAGGGTGGTGCCTTCCTCGTCCACGATCTTCAGGTCGACGCCGAAGCAGCGGCGGCCCTGCTTGGACTTGGCGGCGATGCGTTCGTCGAAGGGGAGCTCCTCCATCCAGGCGGGCAGGCAGCCGTGGGTGCCGATGGGGGACATTTCCGTCATGCCCCAGGCATGGCCGACCTTGACGCCGCGGGTCTCAAACGCCTCGATCATGGATTTCGGCGCGGCGGAGCCGCCGATGACGACATCGCCGAAGCCCTCGGGCGTGCGGCCCTGGGCCTGGATTTCGGCCAGGAGGCCCATCCAGACGGTGGGCACGCCCCAGGCGGAGAAGACCTTCTGGTCGTCCATCAGCTTGAAGATCGACGGGCCGTCGAGCGCATGGCCGGGCATGACCAGCGAGGCGCCGATCATCGGCGCGACGTAAGGAAGGCCCCAGGCGTTGACATGGAAGAGCGGCACGACGGGCAGGATCGGCTTGCCCTCCTCGAAGCTGCGCTTCTGGGAGACGACGAGGGTGAAGGCATGGAGCACCGAGGAGCGGTTGGAATAGAGCGCGCCCTTGGGGTGGCCGGTGGTGCCGGAGGTGTAGCACAGGCCGCAGGCGGTGTTCTCGTCCAGTTCGGGCCAGTCGATGACGGGATCTTCGGGCGCCAGCAGCTCTTCGTAGCAGAGCGCGTCGAAGGGGGTGTCGGGCATATGCGCCCGGTCGGTCATGATGACATAGGTCAGGTCGTCGGGCAGGTGGTCCTTCACCGCGGCGATGATCGGCACGAAGGTGGTGTCGAGGAAGAGGATGCGGTCCTCGGCGTGGTTGACGATGTAGATCAGCTGCTCGGCCGAGAGGCGGGGGTTGATCGTGTGGCAGATCGCGCCGATGCCGCCGATGGCGTAGTAAAGCTCGAAATGGCGGTAGCCGTTCCAGGCCAGCGTCGCCACCCGGTCGCCGATCTGCACGCCGCGGCGGCGCAGGGCATGGGCCAGCTGCGCGATGCGGGCGCCGGCCTCCGGGTAGGTGTAGCTGTGGATGTCGCCCTCGGTCCGGACCGAGGTGATGCCGGCCTTGCGGTGGGCGTTCGTCGCGTATTCGAGAATGTTCGACACCAGCAGCGGCCGGTGCATCATCATGCCTTCCATGGCGGTTCTCCTCCCAGAACTGTGCTGTGAAATGTAGCCCTGCCGGGGGGCTTGCCCAAGGGGGAACGCTGCGTCTGCGGAATATTTTCCGGGTGAAATTCCGCCCCTCGGAAGAAGCGGGGGAATTGCTGCGCTGCGGCGTGACGGATGCGCGGAAAGTCACCCATTCGTGAATGTTTTCAATGGTATATCGGTGCGTTTCGCATAGCGTGGAGGGCGAGGAGGCCCGGCGTTGCCGGGTCGTGCGAATCGCACGGGAAACGTTGAGGACACGCAAGGGAGGCGCGACGTGAAAGCCATCGTCTGTCATGAATTCGGACCGTTGGAGAGCCTGAGCTGGGAAGAGGTCGCGGACCCGGCCCCGGGGGAGGGCGAGCTCCTGATCCGGACCGAGGCCGCAGGGGTGAACTACCCCGACGGGCTGCTGGTGCAGGGGCTCTACCAGGTGAAGCCGGAGCGGCCTTTCACCCCTGGGATGGAGGTCGCGGGCACGGTCGAGGCGCTGGGCGCCGGGGTCGAGGGGATCGCCGTGGGCGACCGGGTGCTGGCGGCGGTGTCGACGGGGGGCTACGCGGAGAAGGCGATCTGCCCGGCGGCGCGCTGCATGCCGCTGCCCCGGGGGATGGACGCGGCGGAGGCCTGTGCCCTGCTGGTGGCCTTCGGCACGTCGCATCATGCGCTGAAGCAGCGGGCGGAGCTGAAGCCGGGGGAGTGGCTGGTGATCTTCGGTGCGGCGGGCGCCACGGGGATCGCGGCGATCCAGATCGGCAAGGTGATGGGCGCGCAGGTGATCGCCGTCTGTTCGACCGGGGAGAAACGGGAGATCGCGCTGGCCAACGGCGCGGACCATGCCATCGGCTACGAGGGGCTGAAGGAGGAGGTGAAGCGGCTGACCGGTGGCCATGGCGCGGACGTGGTCTATGACAGCGTGGGCGGGCAGGCCTTCGACGCGGCGACGCGGTTCATGGCGCGGAACGGGCGTCTGCTGGTCATCGGCTTTGCCAGCGGGGAGATCCCGAAGTTCCCGGTGAACCTGGCGCTGGTGAAGGAATATGCCGTGGTCGGCGTCTTCTGGGGCAACTGGACCCGGGCAGAGCCGGGCGCCTACATGGAGAACATGAAGGAACTGCTGGACTGGTATGCTGCGGGCCGGGTGAAGCCGCTGATCGAGGGACGGTACCGGCTGGCGGAGGCCTCCGACGTGCTGGCCCGGGTGTTGGGGCGCGGGGCGGTCGGGAAGATTGCGCTGGTGCCGTGACGGGGGCCGGGGCGGGGTGAAGTCTGGAATTCGGGTGCGGGTGTTTGGTGGGGTGGTGGATTTGGTTGGTGGGGGATGGTGGATGCCAATCCACCGCCCGCCTCAGCCCCGGCGCAGGGCCCGGATCAATATCCCGTCCGGCTGACCATGCGGGAGAGTTCCACCAGCTTCGGGCCCAGCTCGTTTTCCAGCCGGTCCTTGGGCAGGGAAAACGCATAGCCGCCCAGGTTGAAGGCCAGCATCGGCGTGTCGGGCTGGGGCGAGCGGTAGGGCACCGAGACCGCGTGCACGTCGCGCTGCCATTCGCCGAAATTGGCGTAGAAGCCCTTTCGGGCGATCTGCTCCTGCGCGTCCTCGATGCCGTGCAGCACCTCGGAGAGCTTATCGCCCTCGTAGCGGTCGCGGATGCGGTCGAGGATTTCTGCCCGTTCCGCCTCTGACGTGCCGGCGATATAGGCGCGGCCCATGGCCGAACGCGCCAGGGAGATGCGGGAGCCGACGTTGAGCTGCAGCGAGATCACCCCTTCGGAGCGGGCGGCGGCGATATAGGTCACCGCCATGTCGTCGCGCCCGCCGAGCGCCACCAGCACGCCGTCACCGCAGTCATCCGCCAGCTTCTGCATGTAGACCTGCGCCGTTTCGCGCACCTGCATGCCTGCAAGGCAGGCATAGCCCAGCGAGAGCACCGGCAGGCCCATCCGGTAGCGGCCCGTGCCCTCGTCATAGACCAGGTAGCCCGATTTCAGCAGGGTGAAGGTGAGCCGGGACACGGTGGAATTGGGCAGACCCGTGCGTTCCGCCAGTTCCGAATTGCCCAGGCCGGCCTTGTCCGCAGGCCGGAAGGCCTTCAGGATTTCCAGGCCCCGGTACAGGGCCGTGACGAACTGGCGATCGCTTTCGCCCTTGTCCGTCTCCGTGATCGTGTCGCTTACCCTCTTGCGCATAACTCTTATCCCCGATGCGTCCTGACGCAGCTACAGAGCGCCGGGCGGGGGGTCAAGATGCCCGGCCCGGCCTTGGCCTAGGTGGCCCCGGCGGCTGTCCCGGCCGCCTCTTTTTCCGACAGCTCCCGCCAGAGCACCTTGCCGGAGGCCGACTTGGGCAGGCTCGCCACGAAGGCCACGGATTTCGGGCACTTGTAGGCTGCCATATGGTCGCGGCACCAGTCGATCACCCGGGCTTCGGAAAGGTCGGCGGCGCCGGTGCGGGGCACCGCGATGGCCTTCACCGTTTCGCCGCGGCGGGGATCGGGGGCGCCGATGATGCAGACCTCCGACAGGTCGGGGTGGGCATGCATCAGCGCCTCCACCTCGGCCGGCCAGACCTTGAAGCCGGAGGCGTTGATCATCCGTTTCACCCGGTCGACCATGAAGAAATAGCCCTCGTCGTCGTGGTAGCCGAGGTCGCCGGTGCGGAAGAAGCGCTTGCCGTCGATCTGCACGAAGGCGGCTGCCGTTTCCTCGGGGCGGTTCCAGTAGCCCTGGAAGACCTGGGGCGCGCGGGTGACGATTTCGCCGGTTTCGCCCGGGCCAAGCACGCGCAGGGTTTCGGGGTCGATGACATGGCTTTCGACGCCCATGACGGGGATGCCAAGGCATTGCCGCTTGGGCCGGTGGGTCGGGTTGATGTGGGTGCCGGCCATGGTTTCCGACAGGCCGTAACCTTCGATGTAGTCGAGGCCGGTCAGGGCGTGCAGCCGGGCCGCCACCGCTTCGGGCATGGCGGCGCCGCCGCCACCGATGCCGCGCAGGGACGACAGGTCCCGGGTTTCGATGTCGGGCATCTGCAGCATGTCGATGGCCATGGTGGCGATGGAGCGCCAGCGGGTCACGCGGTGGCGCGCGATCAGGGTGCAGGCGGCTTCGCGGTCCCAGCGGGAGAGCAGGACGATTTCCTGCCCCTGCAGGATCGGGATCGACATGCCGTTCTGCATGCCCGTCACGTGGAAGAGGGGCAGGGTGGTCAGGTGGACCTCGTCCTCTTCCTCGGACGGGTTCCAGGCGGCGCCGCCGTGGATCGTGGCCTGGACCGAGGCATGGGTGTGGACGCAGCCCTTGGGGTGGCCCGTGGTGCCGGAGGAATAGGGGATGACGGCGATGTCATCCGCCCCGGCGGTGACGGGGCCGGGCGCGTGGCCCGCGGCGAGGGCCGTGCGGAAGGGCGTGGCGCCTGTGATGTCTGCATCGCTTTGCCCCTGCAGGCTGGGATGCAGGGGGATGTCATGGCCGGGATCGGTCATGTCGGCATAGGCCGCGGCCAGCAGGTGGTCGATCCGGCCTGCCTCCAGCAGGGGTTGGATGAAGGGCAGCAGTTCGGTGCCGCAGATCGCCACGCGGGCGCCGGTGTCGTGGGTGAGGTGTTCCAGTTCGGCCTGCCGGTTCATCGGGTTGACCGGGATGACGGCGGCATCGGCGCGCAGGATGGCATAGTAGGCGATGACGTATTGCGGGGCGTTCTGCATGTAGAGCAGGACGCGGTCGCCCCTGGTCACGCCATGGGCCTGCAGCCAGCCGGCCAGGGCGCGGACGGCGTCGTTCAGCTGGGCATAGGTCAGGGTGTGGCCGTGGTAGCGGATCGCGACCTGATCGGGCACGCGCGCGGCGGAGCGTTCGAGGTTGAGCGCGACCGAGGCGCGGGGCAGGGCGAAGTCCATCGGCAGGTCCGGGGGCCAGTGGGGGTGATGCAGATCGGTCATGCCTTCCTCACACCTTCATGCCCGGCAGGTTGAGCGAGGCGGTATTGCCGCCATCCACCGGCAGCGCCTGGCCGGTGACGAAGGAGGCGTCGTCGGAGGCGAGGAAGGCGATCGCGGCCGCGATCTCCTCCGGCTGGCCATAGCGGCGCAGTTCGGCGCGGGAGCCGAGCTTTTCCTCCTTCCCGGCCGAGCGGGCGTAGTCGAAGACGGGCGCGGTCATGCCGGTTTCGATCAGGCCGGGGCAGACGGCGTTGACGCGCACCCCGTACTGGCCGAGGTCGCAGGCGGCGGTCATGGTGAGGGAAATCACTCCGGCCTTGGAGGCGGAATAGGCATTGCCCCCCGCGCCGGAGCGGATCCCCGCGACGGAGGCGGTGTTGACCACCGCGCCGGAGCGCTGGTCCACCATGATCCTGCCCACGTGCTTCAGCATCATGGCCGCGCCGATCAGGTTGACGCCCAGCGTGCGTTCCCAGGTCGCCTTGTCGGTATCGGTGATGGGCGAGCGGTCGCAGATCACGCCGGCGTTGTTGGCCAGCGCGTCGATGCGGCCGAAGTGGGCCTGGGCGTAGGCCACGGCCTCGGCCACCTGGGCCTCGTCCGCGACATCGCAGGCGCGGGTCAGATGTTCGCCCTGGCCGTGATCGGGGGGCAGGGCACCGGCCAGCGCGTCGGCATTGCGGTCGAGCAGCAGGACGCGGGCGCCCTCTGCCGCCAGCCGCGCGGCGGTGGCCCGGCCGATGCCGGAGGCGGCGCCGGTGACGATCGCGTATTTTCCTTCGAAACGGGTGATGGCGGGCATTCAGACCTCCTCGGCCGTCTTGACGGCGTCCCAGTAGGGGACGCGCAGTTCGCGCTTCAGGATCTTGCCGATCTCGGAGCGGGGGAGGTGGTCTCTGAACTCCACCTCGGAAATGCGTTGCAGCTTGCCCAGGCGGGCGTTGGCCCAGGTGCGGATCTCCTCCGGGTCGGGATCGCCCTGAGGCACGACGAGGGCGAGGGGCGTTTCGCCCCAGTCCTCGGACGGCACGGCGATGACGGCGACGTCGGCCACCGCCGGGTGGTGGCGCAGCACCTGTTCCAGGTCGGCGGCATAGACGTTGAAGCCGCCGGTGATGATCATGTCCTTGCGGCGGTCCATCAGGTGCAGGAAGCCGTCCTCGTCCAGGCGGCCCATGTCGCCGGTGCGGATGAAGTCGCGGCCTTCGGCGTCGCGCCAGATCAGTTCGGTGGTCTTGTCGGGCAGGTTCAGGTAGCCCGGCGTCATGGAGCCGGAGCGGCCGACGATTTCACCGAAGGCGCCGGGGGGCAGTTCGCGCCCCTCGTCGTCGATGATCTTCACCTCGTTGCCCTCGGGCACGAGGCCGGCAGTGTCCCACTTGGTCGGATTGGCCGCGCAGTCGAGTACGGTGGTCACGCCGCCCTCGGTCATGCCGTAGAATTCCACCAGATTGCCGGGCCAGCGGGTCATCACCTTTTCGATCAGCACCCCGGGCAGCGGCGCGGAGGTGGAGAACTTGCACTGGAAGGCCGAGAGATCGAAGTCGCCGAAGCGGTCTTCCTTCATCAGGCGCATGTACTGGACGGGCACCAGCATGGCATGGGTGGCGCGGTGGCGCTGGGCGAGGTCCAGGAAGCCCAGGGTGTCGAACTTCCGCATCGAGACGATCTGCCCGCCGCCCACGAGGCCGGAGAGCACGGCGACCAGGGTCGTGTTGGAATAGAGCGGCGTCGACATGACCTGCACCGCGGTTTCATCCAGTCCGAAGACCGTGAAACGCCCGAACTGGCGGGAGCGGAAGCGGTGATCGTGCTGGATCCCCTTCGGCGTGCCGGTGGTGCCGGAGGAATAGATGATGTCGAAGAGGTCGTCTGGCCCGACGGGCACCGGGGCGATGGCCGGGCCGGTGGCCCATGCCTCGATCCCTTCGAGCGCCACGGTTTCGACGCCCAGCGCCGGGGCGCGGGGGGCCTGGCTGGCCGAGGTGAAGAGCAGCGGCGCCGCGCAATCGGCGGCCATCTTCGCCAGCGCTTCGTCCGAGGCGGAGAAGGGCAGCGGCACCATGCAGGCGCCGGACCAGATCACCCCGGCATAGAGCGCGAGGTGGGCGGCCGAGTTTTCCGACAGGGACATGACGCAGCTTCCGGGGCCGATGCCCCTTGCGGCCAGCTGCCCCGCGATGCGGGCGGCCAGCGCCGCGAAGGCGGCCCAGTCGAGCGTGCCTGTTTCATCCGTCACCGCGGGGGCATCGCCCCGTCGCGCGGCAGTCCTAGACAGCGCGCATGCGAAGGACATGAACGCCTCGTCCGGCAGCTGCGGTGCACGCAGCCGGACCTGATCACCAGTCATGGTGGATCCTCCTCCCCAGAAGTCTCCTCAGAGGTCTACTCTGTCCGGGCAGCCTGCCATGGCGGCCGGCTGCGCGTCAATATCCCGCAGGTCGGAAAAGTATTCCGCAATGTTGACGGCGCCTTCGGGGGCGGGCATCAAGGAGGCAGGAGTGGAGGAGACCCCTATGTACGATCATTTCCCGATTTCCGATCGGGCGAAGGAGCTGCGCGAGCGGCTCATCGCCTTCATGGATGACCATGTCTTCCCGGCGGAGGAGGTCTATGCGGCCCAGGTGGCCGAGGGCGCGCGCTGGGCCCCGGTGCCGGTGATGGAGGAGCTGAAGGCGAAGGCGCGCGAGGCGGGCCTGTGGAACCTGTTCCTGCCGCATTCGAAGCCGGGCTACGAGGGCATGGGCCTGACCAACGTGGAATATGCCACGATGTGCGAGCTGATGGGCCGGTCCTCGATTGGGTCGGAACCCTTCAACTGCTCGGCCCCCGATACCGGCAACATGGAGACGATCTTCATGTATGGCGACGATGCCCAGCGGGAGGCCTGGCTGAAGCCGCTGATGGCGGGGGAGATCCGCTCGTGCTTTTCCATGACGGAGCCGGAGGTGGCGTCGTCTGATGCCACGAACATCCGCACGGAGATCCGCCGGGAGGGGGATGAATACGTGGTGAACGGCCGGAAATGGTGGTCTTCGGGCGGGATGGATCCGCGCTGCAAGATCGCCATCGTCATGGGCAAGACGGATCCGGCGGCGGAGAAGCACCGCCAGCAGAGCATGATCCTGGTGCCGCTGGACACGCCCGGCGTGACGGTGGTGCGGCCGCTGCACGTGATCGGCTACGATCACGCGCCGCACGGCCATGCGGAGATCGTCTATGACAACGTGCGGGTGCCGGCGTCGAACATGCTGCTGGGCGAGGGCCGCGGATTCGAGATCGCCCAGGGGCGGCTGGGACCGGGGCGCATCCATCACTGCATGCGCTCCATCGGGCAGGCGGAGCGGGCGTTGCAGTCCATGTGCGAGAAGGGGTTGGCGCGGCAGGCCTTCGGCACCTCCATCGCCGACATGGGGGTGACGAAGCACTGGATCGCGGAAAGCCGCTGCGAGATCGAGCAGGCGCGGCTGCTGACCATGCACGCGGCCCACATGATGGACACGGTGGGCAACAAGGCGGCCCGCAAGGAGATCGCCATGATCAAGGTCGTGGGCGCCAACATGGTGCAGCGGGTGGTGGACCGGGCGATCCAGGTGCACGGCGCCCAGGGTGTCTGCCAGGACACCTTCCTGGCTGCGGCCTTTGCCAATGCCCGCACCATGCGGCTGGTCGATGGCCCCGACGAGGTGCACCGCGAGGCCATCGCCAAGATGGAACTGAAACAGTACCGGAACTGAGGGGAGGGGGGCGCTTGAGGGGAGGGGGGCGCTGCCCCCCTCGCTTCGCTCACCCCCGGAGTATTTCCCGCCCGATGAAAGAGCGGGACGGTGCCCGGGGGGCGGCGGACGCTCGCAAGAGGCGTGTGGCGCGCAGCCTGCGGGTTCTCCGGCGGCCTGAAAGGCGCTGCCCCCACCCCTACCCCCACCTCTGCCCGCAGTATGGGCGTGTCGGGGGCCCCGGGTCCTGACGGGTGGGCGTTAGCGTTCTCATCCGCGCGGGAGGCGGAAAAGCCGTTTTGCCGCGGGCGGCGATGTGGAATAACGCCTTCGAAGCCCGAGGAGATTTCCATGCCTTCCATTGATACCAAGCTCATTCCCGCCGACCTGGCTCCCGTGATCGAGGCGCTGTGCAGCACCGGCGCGGCCGTGTCCCGCATCATCGCCCGTGGCCCGCTGGGCCAGAGCCTGGGCGCCGGGGTGGGCGAGAACAGCGACGGCGACCAGCAGAAGGCGCTGGACGTGCTGGCGGACGAGATGTTCGAGGCGGCGCTGAAGGGCGCGGGCGTGGCCTACTACGCCTCGGAAGAGCAGGAAGAGGTGCTGAGCCTCGTGCCCGGCGGCAAGTATGCCGTGGCGGCGGATCCGCTGGACGGGTCTTCCAACATCGACGTCAATGTCACCATCGGCACGATCTTTTCCGTCTTCGAGGCGGCCTCCGGCGCCAACGAGAGCTTCCTGCGGCCCGCGTCGGAGCAGGTGGCGGCGGGTTACATCGCCTATGGTCCCCAGACCCTGCTGGCCGTGACCTTCGGCGATGGCACCCAGCTTTACGTGCTGGATCCGGAGACCGGGGCCTTTGCCCTGGCCGAGGCGAAGATGAGCCTGCCGGAAGCGGCGACGGAGTTCTCGATCAATTCCTCCAACCGGCGCCACTGGACCGCGCCGGTGCTGGCCTATGTCGAGGAGAACGAGGCGGGCAAGACCGGGACCAAGGGGAAGGACATGAACTTCCGCTGGGTGGGGTCGCTGGTGGCGGAGACGCACCGGATCCTGACCCGGGGGGGCACGTTCCTCTACCCCTCCGACGGACGGCCCAAGTACGAGAACGGCCGGTTGCGCATGGTCTACGAGGTGGCGCCGATGGCCTTCCTGGTGGAGCAGGCGGGCGGGCTGGCCACCGATGGGGTGACGCCGATCATGGATTTGACGGCCGAGGCGCTGCATGAGCGGCGGCCCTTCGTCTTCGGGTCGAAGGAAGAGGTCGCGCGGATCGCCGAGTTGCACGGCTGAGCTCGCCCCTGCGGGGCGATGCCTCCGGCGGGAGTATTTTCAGCCATCGAATGGGGGGAGTGTGTCGCTTTTGCGGCGCCCTTTCGCGTTAGAGGGCCAGGGTCAGCAGGAGGCCCAGGCCGGAGATGAAGACCCAGGCGGCAGCGCCGAGGGCGAGGGGTTTCAGCCCCTTGGCGCGCAGGCGGCGGACGTCGGTTTCCAGCCCCATGGCGGCCAGCGCCAGGGTCATCAGCGCCGTGGTGGCGAATTTCACCGGCTGGAGCAGGGCGGCGGGGATCGGCCAGAGCGTGTTGACCAGCACCAGCGCCAGGAAGCCCATGACGAACCAGGGGATGGGCGCGCGGGCGGTGGAGGGTTTGGACCTTGCCGTGGCCCTGGCCGTGGCGGCGCCCAGCGTCAGGATCAGCGGTGCCAGCAGGATCACCCGGCCGAGTTTGGCGATGGCGCCGGTCTGGCCCGCCGCATCGCCGCCCTGGAAGGCGGTGCCCATGACCTGTGCCACCTCGTGGATCGTGGCGCCGGACCACAGGCCATAGGCCTGGGGCGCCATGTGGGTCAGGTGCAGCACCACGGGATAGCTGATCATCGAGAGCGAGCCGAAGACGGTGACGCAGGCGATGGCATAGGCCACGTCCTCGTCGCTGCCGCGGGTGACGGTGTTGGTGGCGATGACGGCGGAGGCGCCGCAGACCGAGGTGCCGGCGGCGATGAGTTGCGCCAGTTGCGGTTCGATGCCGAGGCGGCGCCCCATCCAGAGGGTGAAGAGGAAGGTGAGGGCGAGGCAGGCGGTGACCGTCACGATGCCCTGCCAGCCCAGGGAGGCGACCTGGGCGAAGGTGAGCTGGGCCCCCAGCAGGATCACGGCGAGGCGGAGCAGGCGGCGGATGCAGAAACCCGCGCCCGGGGCGATGTGATGGGCGGGCAGCGGCACGAGGTTGCGCAGGGTCATGCCCAGCAGCATGGCGAGGATCAGCGGAGAGAGCGCGGTGATGCCGAGGGCGCGTTGCAGGCCGATGGCCACAAGCGCGATGCCGGCGCAGAGGCCAAGCCCGGGCAGGACGGGATGGAGGCGGGGCAGGCGGGCCGCGCCCGTGGCGGAGGAGATGGGGAAGGGCATGGGAGTTCCTTTCGCCCCCGGTATCGCCCGGGGTTGATCCATCGGTCCAACGGATAATAATTGTCGAAACGTTCGAAAAATTCGATTGATTGGGGTGCCGGATGAACCTGGAGCAGTTGCGGATCTTCGTTGCCGTGGCCGAGGAGAGCCATGTCACCCGCGCCGCGGGGAGGCTGAACCTGACGCAATCGGCGGTCAGCGCCTCTGTCGCCGCGTTGGAGCGGGCGCATGGGGTCGCGCTGTTCGACCGGGTGGGGCGCAACATCGTGCTGACCGAGGCGGGGCGGAGCTTCCTTCCGCTGGCGCGGGCCTTCCTGGGCGAGGCGGAGGGGCTGCGGCTGGCGCTGGAGGACCTGGCGGAGGAGGTGCGCGGGCATCTGCGCCTCGAGGCGAGTCAGACCGTGGCGAGCTACTGGCTGCCGCAGGAGCTGATGGCGTTCCGGGCGCGGTTTCCGAAGATCACCCTGCAGGTGCGGTCGGGCAATTCGGCGGGCGTGGCCCGGGCGGTGCTGGAGGGGCGGGCGGACCTGGGGTTCATCGAGGACGGGCTGGCGCATCCGGGGCTGGAGGCGCGGCAGGTGGCGGAGGACGAGTTGATCGCGGTTTGCGGGCCGGCCCATCCCTGGCGGGCGCGGGGAGAGATCGCGGCGGAGGAATTTCCCGCGACCAGCTGGATCCTGCGGGAGGAGGGATCGGGCACGCGGGCGGAATTCGCGGCCTATCTTGCCGCGCGGGACCTGTCGCTGGAGATGCTGGACGTGGCGTTGGAACTGCCATCGAACGAGGCGGTCATCGCGGCGGTGGCGGCGGGGCGCTGTGCCTCTGTCCTGTCGTTGCGGGCGGCGCAGGCGGCGCTGGCGCAGGGGCGGTTGATCCGGCTGTCGGCGCCGGTCGCGGTGCGGCCTTTTTCGGTGCTGGTGCACCCGCAGCGCCACCGGACGCGGGCGGCGGCGGCCTTCCTGTCGCAGGTCGGCGCGGCGGCGTGATCTGCGTGCGGGGCGGGCAGCGGGCGCGGGGTGCCGCTGCGGTCGTTGCGCGCGGGCTTGCAATTGCGGCGCCGATCGTCTCTTTCAACCAGATGGTACGGCAAAGGACCCCGCGATGACCGAGGCGAGCGCAACGGAGCCGGAGAAGGACAACCTGGACCGGCTGGTGGGGCTGGCGGTCAAGGCCGTGCGGGCCCAGGGCGGGCAGACCCTGGCGGAGCTGGCGGCGGCGTCGGGCGTGTCGGCGCCGATGATTTCCAAGATCGAACGCGGGCAGGTCTCTGCCTCCCTCGGCACGCTGAACGCCCTGGCGAAGGCCATGGGCGTGCCGATCATCAACTTCTTTTCCGGCACGGTGGAGATGACCGAGGTGTCGCTGGTGCGCGCGGGCGAAGGCCCGGAGGTGCGCCGCGCCGGATCGACCTATGGCCACAGCTACAAGCAGCTGGGCCATGTGGACGTGGATGGCGTGGACTTCGAAAGCTACCTGATCACGCTGGACAACAACATCTCCGGCACGCCGGTGTTCCAGCATGGCGGCGTGGAGTTCATGCACCTGCTGAGTGGCGAGCTGACCTACCGCGTGGCCGACGAGGTTTATGAGCTGAAACCGGGCGACACGCTGACCTTCGATGCCTCCGCCCCCCATGGGCCTGCCCGAAAAGGCGCCGAAAAGGTGACTTTTCTGACGGTGATCTCCAAACCCACCTGAATTTCTCTTGAGGATAATTATTTCCTGAGGGTACATGATTTGCAGAGGCGCCCCGGTGGCGTTCCTGCGATCCGTTTCTCCCTTCGTCCCGCGTGACCGGGCGCTGTCGGCCCATGGCCGGCGGGCGGGAGAGCTGTGCGCGGGGCATCCGGGGCCGTGCGATGGAAAGGAAACGGCATGTCCGCCTGGATCCGGATGATCCCCGACGAGGAGGCCGACGCGGCCCTGATGGAGGTGCTGGCGCTGGCCCGTACCCCTCATGGCACGGTCGACAACGTGATGCGGGTGCATTCGCTGCGCCCCAACACGATGCGGGGGCATGTGACGCTCTACCGGGCGGCGCTGCATGACGACACCAACACCCTGCCGATGTGGCTGCAGGAAACCATCAGCAGCTACGTGTCGATGCTGAACCGCTGCCCCTATTCGCTGGCCAACCACTGGAAGAACGCGGCGCATCTGATCGGCGATGCCGCCCGGGCCAGCGCGATCGAGGCGGCCCTGCTGGCGCGCACGCCGGAGGTTGTCTTTGACGGGCGGGACCTGGCGCTGATGCTCTATGCCGAGAAGCTGACGCTGGCGCCGGGGGAGATGGTGGAGGCCGACGTGATGGCCCTGCGTGACGCCGGGCTGGATGACGGAGAGATCCTGGAGGCGAACCAGATCATCGGATATTTCAACTACGTCAACAGGTTGCTGAACGGGCTGGGCGTCAGCACGGCGGGCGACGTGGTGGGGTACTACGCCGAGGAGGGGGCGGAGTGATGCGCGCGCCGGACTTTTCCGCCACGGGCTTGCGTCCAAGGGTCGAGCTGATGGCGCCGGGCAAGCACCAGGGCAGCATCGAGCTGAGCTGGTCCGACAATGCCAATCCGCTGGGGGTCTATCCCGTTCCCGCGCTCTGCATCGTGGGGGAGGCGCCGGGGCCGTCGGTCCTGCTGATGGGCGGGGTCCATGGCGATGAATACGAGGGGCCGGTGGCGCTGATGTCGCTGTTCCGGGAGCTGGATCCGGCGGAGGTCGCGGGTCGGCTGATCATCCTGCCGCAGGCCAATGCGCCGGCCGCGCGGGCAGGCACCCGTTGTTCGCCGCTGGATGGCGGCAACCTGAACCGGGCCTTTCCGGGCGATGCGAAGGGCGGGCCGACGGCGCAGATCGCCAATATGATCGCCGCCTGCCTGATGCCCGCCGTGGATGCGGTGATCGACCTGCATTCGGGCGGCAAGGCGAGCTGGTTCGCGCCCTCTGCGCTGGCGGCGCGGGGGGCGGACAAGGGGCTGGACGCGGTGAACATGGGGCTGGCCACGGCCTTTGGCGCGCCCGCGACATGGGTTTTGCCCTACTGGCCCGGCAACGGGTCGGTGAACGGGGCGGCAAGCGCCCTGGGCGTCCCCTGCATCGCCGCCGAGCTGGGCGGTGCGGGCGTGGTGGGCCGGGCGCCGCTGGCCTATGCGGAGGGCGGCGTGCTGCGCGCGCTGGTGCACCTGGGCGTGCTGGACCGCGACGTGCCCGCGGGCGCCGTTCCGCGCAACGTGGAACTGGGCACCCCCGGCTTCCATGCCACCGCGCCGGTCACCGGGCTGTATCAGCCCGTGGCCGCGGTCGGCGAGGAGATCGCCGAGGGCGCGTTGCTGGGCCTCATCCATTTTCCCGAAGTCCCGATGGCACCGCCGATGGAGATCACGGCAGGCACCGGGGGCTTCATCCTGGCCGAAACCCGGCGGGCGATGGTTTCGCCCGGCGAATTCCTGGCCTTCATCGCGACAGATATTCCGGAAGGAGCCTGACCATGAACTACGCGGTTGCCCGGCAGACCAATGCCGACGAGATCCCCGTTGTCGATATCACCGCGCTGCGCGACGGCAGCGACCCGCAGGCGGTGGCGGAGGCGCTGCATGCGGCCTCGACCGGGCTGGGGTTCATCTATGTCAGTGGCCATGGCATCCCCGATGATGTCATCGAGGCTGCGCGTACCGCCGCCTATGATCTGTTCCATGCCGACCAGGAGGTGAAGGACAGCGTGAAGGTATCGCCCCAGCACCGCGGCTGGCTGGGCCGGGGCGGGGCGAAGATGCAGGACGATGCCAAGGCGGATCTGAAGGAAAGCTTCATCTGGGGCTTTCAGGACGAGAACGGCGTGACGCCCGAGGATCATCCGCTGCGTGGCCAGAACCGCTGGCCGGAGGCGCAGCCGGGGTTGCAGAAGGCGGCGATGGAATACTTCCACAAGGTGCACGAGGTGGCGCATCACCTGATGCATGGCTTCGCGCTTGGCCTTGGCAAGCCGGCCGATTTCTTCCTGAAGACCGCAGACAAGCCGTTGTCGCGCTGCAGCTTCGTCTACTACCCGCCGCAGGAAGCCAGCATGGGCGAGGATCAGTTCGGCGTCGGGCCGCATACCGATTTCGGCGTGCTGACCGTGCTGTGCCAGGACAATGTGGGCGGGCTGCAGGTGGAGGACGTGAACGGCGAATGGATTCAGGCGCCGCCCATCCCGGGCACCCTGCTGGTGAACGTGGCGGACCTGCTGGCGCGCTGGACCGACGGGGCCTACAAATCCACCCCGCACCGGGTGGTGAACAGTTCGGGCCGCGAACGCATGTCGCTGGTGCTGGCCTTCGACCCCAACCCCGAGACGATGATCGATTCCCGCGATGTCTTCGGCCCCGATCACGCGGCGCAGAATGATCCGATCACCTGTGGCGATTACCTGATCTGGCGCTTCGGCAAGGCCTTTTCCTATCGGAAGGCCTGAGGCGATGCGCGATGAGACGACCCGGACCGCAGACCTGTCCGAAGCGGTGCGCAACATGCTCTTCGCTTGCGGAGGGTTCGCGCCCGGCGACCGGCTGACCATCTGCCGGGAGGATGCCAGCCATGGCTGGTACGACGAAAAGGTGGCCGAGGCCGTGGCGCGGGAGGCCGAGAAGCTGGGCCTTCTGGTGACGCTGAGCGAGGCGCTGCCGCCGGAGCAGGCGCAGCCAGAGGCGCTGGCCCGCGCCATCGCGTCAGATGACAGCATCGTCTACTTTGCTCGCGTGGGCGACCAGGACCGTTTCGGTGCCTCCGGCGCGGTGGGGCGGCGGGTCATGGTCTATGCCCGCAATGCGCCCGACCTGGCCTCTGCCTTTGGCCGGGTGCCCCATGCGGCGATGCGTGCCCTGAAGCTGGAGATCGACCGGGTGCTGTTCGGTGCCGACATGGTGGAGATCACCTGCCCGGCGGGGACGATGATGGCGGGCCGGGTGGCCGACCTGCCGGAGGTCATCGCGGACACGACGATCCGGCGTTTCCCCCTTGGCGTGCCAGCGCCGGTGCCAGCGCGGGGGTTCAGCGGGCATGTTGCGCTGACCGGGGCGCTGACACCCACCGGGAACAATGCCTATGATCCGCCGGTCATGCCATTGACGGGGCGGGTGCTGGCGCAGGTGGACCGGGGCCGGATCACCGGGTTCGAGGGGGCGCAGGCCGATGTCGCCGCGATCGAGAGCCACTATGCGCGGATCTCGCTGAAGCTGGGGATCGACCCCTGGGTCGTGCATTCCTGGCATGCCGGGATCCATCCCGGATGCCGCTTCTTCGGGCCGGAGGGGGCGGACCTGGATTACTGGTCCAACACCGTCTTCAGCTCCCCCAGGCTTCTGCATTTTCACACATGCGGTGCGCAGGCGCCGGGCGAGATCAGCTGGAACCTCATCGACCCGACGGTCCATGTTGACGGCGTGCCGCTGTGGAACGCCGGTGTGCTGGAGCCGCGCGCCTTTCCGTCGCTGGCGGCCTGCCTTGGCGCCCATCCGGAGCTGGAAACGCTGTTCGGGGGCGCGGCCTGCGCAGGAGAGATGAACCGAGAGGATCCGAGATGACCGTTTCGAAACCCACTTTTGCCGAGCGTGCCGCCGGTGCCGTCCTGGGCGGGCTGATCGGCGAGGCCCTGGGCATGGGGCCGCACTGGTACTACGACCTGGAGGAGCTGCGCCGCGAGCATGGCGACTGGATCGACGGCTATGTCGATCCGAAGCCGGGGCGGTATCACGACGGGCTGAAGGCGGGGCAGCTGTCGCAGCCCGGGATCATCGCGGAGATGCTGCTGGACAGCGTGCTGACCGAGGGTGCCTACAGCGAGACGGCCTTTGCCGCGAAGCTGGACGGGGAGCTGTTTCCGCAGCTGAACGGCGATCCGCGTGTCGGGCCGGGCGGCTACACTAGCCAGTCGATCCGCGAGGCCTGGCGCAAGCGGGTGGACGCGGGCCTGCCCTGGGGCCAGGTCGCGGGCTATGCCGACACCACCGAGGGGGCGGAGCGGATCTTCGTGCTGGCCGCGCTGCTGGCGGCGGATCCGGCTGCCGCCGCGATCGCCTGTCGCGACAACACCCGCATGACCCAGATTGACACGACCACGGTGGCCATCACCACCGCCTACGGCGCCGTCGTTTCCGCACTGGTGCGGGGAGAGACGCTGGACGAGGGGCTGGGGCACCGGCTGATGGAGCTGGTGCACGCGGGCAAGCTGCCGTTCCACCATGTCACCAATGCCGGTGAGAGGCCGCCCGAGGCGGGCCAGGCGGAACAGGAGCTGGGCACCAACTTCCCCTCTCCCGATGCGCTGTTCATCGTGGGGTCAGCCGCGCGTGCGGCGGTCGATCCGGGGGTGGTCATCGAACCGGCCTGGAAGGCGTCGGTCGTCTTCGGCATGCCCTGCGCCCTCTACTACCAGATGCCGGCGGCCTATTACCTGGCGGCGCGGTTCGCGGGCGACTTCGAGGGCGCGGTCCTGAATGCTGTGAACGGCGGCGGACAGAACCAGGCGCGCGCGATGCTGACCGGCGCGCTGGCGGGCGCGATGGTGGGGATCGACGGGATCCCGAAGCGGTTCATCGACGGGCTGGAACATGGCGCGGCCCGGCGGGAGAAGGCCATGGCCCTGGGCCGTCTGGCCGCGGCGCTGTCCGACCGGCTGGAGACCAAAGAGCAGGGGACTGCCGCCTGACATGGAGATGCCGCGCGCCATAGCTGCCGAAATCGGCGCCCGTCGCGGGGCGGTGTCAAAACCGCGTGCCGTGGCAGGGCTTTGCCTTGCATCCCGGCGGGAACAGGCGTCGGACAGGGGGGCCGTGCAATGAACCAGATGGCCGCGATGCCGAGGAAGGATATGATCATGGAAAGCACCGTGATCAGCGCCCGGGCGCTGAACAAGTACTACGGAGACTTCCACGCCCTGAAGAACATCGACATGAAGGTCCGGGAGGGCGAGCGGGTGGTGATCTGCGGTCCCTCCGGGTCCGGCAAGTCGACGCTGATCCGCTGTTTCAACGCGCTGGAGTTCATCCAGTCGGGCGAGCTGGTCGTCGACGGGATCGAAGTGACCGAGACCTCGCGCCAGGTGAACCGGCTGCGGCAGAACGTCGGCATGGTCTTCCAGCAGTTCAACCTGTTTCCGCATCTGAGCGTGCTGCAGAACCTGATGATCGGCCCGATGAAGGTGCTGGGCGTCGGCAAGGCGGAGGCCGAGGCGCTGGCGCGTACCTACCTGGAACGCGTCCATATCCCCAACCAGGCGGACAAGTACCCGCACCAGCTGTCCGGCGGGCAGCAGCAGCGGGTCGCGATCGCGCGGTCGCTGTGCATGAAGAGCCGGGTCCTGCTGTTCGACGAACCGACATCGGCCCTGGATCCGGAGATGATCAACGAGGTGCTGGATGTCATGGTCGAACTGGCCGACACCGGCATCACCATGGTCTGCGTCACCCACGAGATGGGATTTGCCCGGAAGGTGGCGGACCGGGTGATCTTCATGGACGCGGGCGAGATCGTCGAGGAGGGCACGCCAGAGGAGTTCTTCGGCAATCCCAGGACCGAGCGCGGCCGCGACTTCCTTGGCAAGATCCTGGCGCACTGATGGTCGAGACGATCACGGTCCCCTCTGCCGACGGGCAGGACAGCAAGCCACTGGCGCCCCTGGCGGAGCACAGGCGCTATCGCAGTTTCCTGCACAGCCCGGCCGGGCAGGTGGGGATCTACCTGGTGCTGCTGGGCCTGTTCATCTACCTGGCCTACGCCGGAGCGGCCCGGATGGGCTACAACTGGCAATGGTACAACATCCCGCGCTACCTGGTGACGCGCACCGACAGCGGCGCGCTTGTGCCGGGGTTGCTGATCCGCGGGCTGGGAATGTCGCTGGCGCTGTCGGGCGGATCCTTCGTGCTGGCGCTGCTGTTCGGGGTGGTCATCGCCCTGTTGCGGCTGTCCGACCTGGTGGTGGGGCGTGGCGTGGCGCTGGTCTTCCTTGAACTGGTGCGCAACCTGCCGTTCCTGGTGCTGGTCTACCTGTTCTACTTCGTGCTGGGCCCGATCTTCGGCTGGGATCGCCTGACGGCGGCCGTGCTGGTGCTGGCCGTGTTCCACAGCGCGCTGGTGTCCGAGATCATCCGCGCGGGCATCAATGCGGTGCCGCTGGGCCAGTGGGAGGGTGCCAAGTCCATCGGCATGTCGCGCCTGCAGGCCTATCGCTACATTGTCCTGCCGCAGGCCCTGCGCATGATGCTGCCGCCGCTGACCGGCGAGGCGATCCAGCTGATCAAATCCTCTGCCATCGTCAGCGTCATCGGCGTTGCCGAACTGACGACCGTGGGCCGGGACATCGTCTCCGACACCTACATGAGCTTCGAAACCTGGTTCACAGTTGCCGCCCTCTACCTCGTGCTGACCGTTTCCCTTTCCTTCGGTGTCAGCAGGTTGGAACGGCGGCTCAAACGGCGAGGGCGGGCATGAAACGACCCGCCCCGCTGCCCTCAACTTCCCCTGATATGTCCAACGAAAGGTAACTCCCATGAAGACGACCCTGAAGCGCCTGGCCGGCATGGCCGCAGGCGCGGTCCTGATGGCCGGTGCCGCGGCGGCGCCCGCGCAGGCCCAGTCCACCACCCAATCGCTGAGCTCCGAATCCGTGATCGAGACGATCAAGAAGGACGGGGTCATGCGCGTCGGCATTTCCATGTTCAAACCCTGGACCATGCGCGACGTGAACGGCGACCTGATCGGGTTCGAGATCGACGTGGCCACCAAGCTGGCCGAGGACATGGGCGTGGATGTCGAGTTCATCCCCACCGCCTGGGACGGGATCATCCCGGCGCTGATCTCCGGCAGCTTCGACGTGATCATTTCCGGCATGTCGGTGACCACCGCGCGGAACCTGACCGTCAACTTCTCCATCCCCTATGCCTATTCCGGTGCCGCGCTCTTCGCGAACAAGGACCTGGCCGCAGGGCTGACCACGCAGGAGGACTTCAACAGCCCCGATGTGACCATCGCGACGCTGCGGGCCTCCATGGGGGAGGCGACGGCCAAGTCGCTGTTCCCGAAAGCGAAGGTGATCTACTACGATGACGTCAGCGTGCCCTTCCAGGAAGTGCTGAACGGCAATGCGACCGCCGGTCTGGCGAGCCAGACCATGTCGGCCGCCGAAACCAAGCGCTATCCCGATACCCTGGTGATGCCGGTCGATCAGCTGACCTACCGGATCCCGTCGGCGATCGCGGTGCGCAAGGGCGACCCGGATGCGCTGAACCTGTTCGACAGCTGGATCACCCTGAACACCGAGAACGGCTGGCTGAAGGACCGCTGGGCCTACTGGTTCACCACCGAGGACTGGGCCGACCAGGTTCCCGAGTAAGCCCGGGCGCGCGGGCGGCAATCCCCCTGCCGCCCGCGTCGCGCGATCATCTGCCACGGCCAAGCGGAGCAATGCCATGCTGACCAAGCTGAAACGCCTGCACTGGGGCGACTGGGTGATCCTGGCGGTCGTCGCGCTGTTCCTGGGCTATGTCGCCATGCAGATCGGCGGCACGCTGAACTACAAGTGGCGCTGGCATCTGATCCCCAATTACATCGTCGGCTGGCATACGAAGCGGCAGGAATGGTTCGCCAATGTCCTGTTGCAGGGCCTGATGATGACGATCCGCATCTCTCTTTATGCCTCGGTCCTGGCGCTGGTGCTGGGGGTGGTGCTGGGCCTGGCGCGGACCTCGCACAGCCTGGCGGTGCGGCTGCTGGCGCGCACCTACCTGGAGCTCTTGCGCAACATCCCCGCGGTGGTGGTGGTGTTCATCTTCTACTTCTTCCTGTCCACGTCGCTGATCGACGCCCTTGGCGTCGAACGCTGGGCCCGCGGCATCGCGCGGTCCGACGACGTGGCGGTCTGGACCTTCTTCTTCGGGGACATGCGCCTGTTTCCGAAACTGATTTCCGGGGTCATCGTCCTGGCCCTGTTCGAAAGCGCCTTCGTGGGGGAGATCATCCGCTCCGGCATCGAGGATGTGCCCGATGGCCAGCGCGAGGCCGCCCGGTCGATCGGCATGAACCGGTTCCAGGAGATGCGCTACATCATCCTGCCGCAGGCGCTGAAGCGGGTGGTGCCGCCGCTGGCGAACCAGTTCATCTCGCTCATCAAGGACAGCGCCATCGTGTCCCTGATCTCGATCCAGGACCTGACGTTCAAGACGATGGAACTGGTGGCTTCCACCCGGATGGTCTTTGAGGCCTGGCTGACATGCGCCGCCTTCTACTTCGTCATCAGTTTCGCGCTGTCGCGGCTTTTCGCGCGGCTGGAGCGGACCCGGGGCTGAGGCCCCCAGCAAAGGAAATCCGAGATGCTGACAAAGTCCCCGATCAAGGTGAGCCCCCGGGCGGGCATTGCCGACATCCCGCGGCTGCCGGCCGCCGCCCTTGCGCCCAAGCCGGAGGGCGCCGTGGGACTGGACGCGAACGAGAACCGCTTCGGCGCCTCCCCCCGTGTGCGGGAGGCCATGCGCGCCGAACTGGAGAGCGGGATGGAAGCCGGTTACCCGTCGATCGAGGCCGTCCCGCTGAACCGGGCGCTGGCGGAGCTGCACGGGCTGGAACCGGGGATGGTCGTTTCGGCTGGTGGCGGGGAACTGCTGCTGCCGCTGGCGCTGGTGGCCTTTGCCGGGACGGGGGACGAGGTGGTCTACTTCGGGGATGGCTTCGTGAAATTCCGGGGCTACATCCTGACCTCGGGCGCAACGCCGGTGGCGGTGTCGCGTGAGGGCGACCCGGTGCAGAACCTGCTGGATGCGGTCACCCCGCGCACACGGGTGGTGTTGTTCGACAATCCCGGAAACCCCACCGGCAGGATGCTCAGTGCCGAAGAGGTCGCCCGGCTGCGGCTTGGCCTGCCGGAGCATGTCCTTTTGATGCTGGACGAAGCCTACATGGAGTTCACCGATATCGGTCGGCTGGGGCTGGACCTGCTGCCGGGGCAGGGCAACGTGCTGGTCTTCCGGACCCTGTCGAAGGCCTATGGGCTGGCGGGGCTGCGGGTGGGCTGGGCCGCAGGTGCCGAAGAGCTGATCGAACATGTCAAACGGGTGGTCCCCACCTTTCCGCTTTCGCGGCTGACGCTGGCCGGGGCGCTGGCCGCCGTGACCGACCAGGCGTACCTGGACCGGACCCTGGCACAGATGCGCGCGACCCGCGCGGAGGTGACGCGGCGCCTGCGCGCGGCCGGCTGGGACGTGCCCGACAGCCAGGGGAACTTCGTCCTGGTGCGCGGCGGAGAAGCACGCGACGTGCTGGCGGTGCAGGGCGCTCTGGCCGACGCGGGGATCCTGGTGCGCAGCATGCCGGACTTCTTCGGCGCCCCCGCCATGCGGGTTACCATCGGGACCGAGGCAGACATGGCGCCCTTCCTGGCAGCGCTCGGGGCGTAACTGCCCGCAGAGGGGGCAGGTGTCCTCAAAAATGTATCTACAGTAAATTTGTTTCTTGAAGGTAGTTTTTCACACCCCCAGGCTGGGGGAGATCCGACCCACGGCTCCGATATGAGCCCCACGAGGGAAGTCTTGTCATGACCGATGTCCATATCCCCGAGGATGAACCCGCCGTAGAGGTGGTTGACGTGCTGATCGTGGGGGGCGGACCGGTGGGCATGGCGCTGGCGACCGACCTGCAGTGGCGTGGCGTCCGGGTGATGGTCGCGGAGCGCGACGTGGTGCTTTACAACGATGTCCGCGCCCGCGGGGTGAACCCGCGCACGATGGAGCATTTCCGGCGCCTGGGCCTGGCCGATGCGATCCGGGCGCGGGACGGGATCCCCGCCAGTTTCTACGATCAGATCGTCGTCGCCGAGAGCCTGTCCACCGGGCTGATTTCGATGATCCCGCAGGACAATTCGGTTCTGGACGTGCCGGGCAGCGTGGAAAGCCGCCCCGGCATCGTGGCTGAACGCCCGCATATCCTGCCGCAGCCGCAGCTGGTGGCCCTGCTTCGGGAGACATTCGAGGCACGCGGCGGGCTTTTCGCCCTGGGCTGGGAGGCGATCCGGCTGGGACAGACCGCGGACCATGCCTTTGCCGACCTGCGTGACACCACCAGCGGCAGGATGCGCCGGGTCGAGGCCCGCTATCTGGTGGGTTGCGAGGGTGGCCGCAGCCTGGTGCGGGACATGGCGGGGATCGGCATGGATGCGATCCCGCCCTCGGGCAAGCGGATCTCGGCCACGTTCCGGGCGGAGGATCTTTTCGGGCAGGCGGATGTGCCGCGCTACGCGCGTTTCATGGTGCCGTTCGGCCAGGGGTTCGACCATGTCACCACCCATGCGCCGGACGAATGGGGGTTCGGGACCGGGCCCTATCCGCTGGATGCGGATCTGTCGGATATAGATATCGAGGCCGAGGCGCGGCGACTGATCGGGAAGGATGCGGAATTCCGCGTGGAATTCGTGCGCTGCTGGCCGGTGCAGAAATCGGTGGCGAAGGCCTATCGGCGGGGGCGGCTGTTCATCGCCGGGGATGCGGCGCATACCTGTCCGCCCACCGGCGGGCAGAACATGAACACCGGCATCGGCGACGCGATGAACCTGTCGTGGAAGCTGGCTGCCGTGCTGCAGGGCTGGGGCGGCGAGGCGCTGCTGGAAAGCTACACGCAGGAGCGCCAGCCTGTTGGCGCGCGCAACACCGACTGGGCCTATGACAACGCCAAGATCATCCCGGCCTCGGCCCTGGCGGCCAGCACTTCGGTGGAGCAGCGGGTGGCGGGTCTGAAGGCCAATCGGTTCGGCAGCCTGGCGGGGGTGTCGCTGGACCTGCGCTACAGCTCTGATGTGATCGCGCAGGACGGGATCGAGGGCGTGGAGGTGCCGGAGTGGGAGGCCGAGGAATGGGCGCCCGTGGCCCGGCCCGGGCACCGCGCCCCGCATGTATGGCTGCCCGATGGCCGGGCGCTGATGGATCTGCTCGGGCCCTGGTTCACCCTGCTGGTGCTGGGCGACGCGGATGCCGCGCCGATCCTGGACGCGGCAGAGGCGGCGGGCCTGCCGTTGCAGGTGGTCCGGCTTAAGCATGAGGAGGCGCATGCGCTTTACGGGGCGGACCTGGTTCTGGTGCGCCCGGACCAGCAGGTCGGCTGGCGGGGCAACAGGCCGCCCGGAGATGCCGCAGCGCTGGTGGATCTGTTGCGGGGGCTGGGCGAGGGCGCCCGGCTGGCCATGGCGAGCTGATGCCCCGCGCGGCCCTTTTCGCGGCGCTGGCCGCGCAGCTGGGCGACCGGTTCAGCACCGCGCCGGGGGTGCGTGCCCAGCATGGCGGTGATCGGACGGGCCATTTCTTCGATGCCCCGCCAGAGGCCGTGGCCTGGCCCGAGACCACGCAGGAGGTGAGCGCGTTGCTTGGCGCCTGCCATGACGCGGGATGCCCGGTGATCGCCTATGGCGCGGGCACCTCGGTCGAGGGGCAGACCCTGGCGACATCGGGCGGGATCACCCTGGACCTGTCGCGGATGAACCGGGTGCTGGCGGTGCATACGGGCGACATGACGGCAGAGGTGGAGCCGGGGGTGACGCGAGAGGCGCTGAATGCCTGGCTGCGCGACACGGGCCTGATGTTTCCGGTAGATCCCGGCGCCAATGCGAGCCTGGGCGGCATGGCTGCGACGCGGGCGTCGGGCACGACGGCGGTGCGCTACGGCACGATGCGCGACGCCGTGGTCGCGGCCGAGGCGGTGCTGGCCGATGGCACGGTGATCCGGACCGGGGGCCGGGCGCGAAAATCCTCTGCCGGTTACGACATGACGAAGCTCCTGGTCGGATCGGAGGGGACGCTGGCGGTTTTCACCCGGCTGGTGATCCGCCTGCATCCGGTGCCCGAGGCGACGGCTTCGGGCCAGTTCATCTTTCCGGGCCTGGATACGGCGGCGGGCTTCGTGGCCGATGTGATGATGGCCGGGGGCAACCCGATGCGGATCGAGTTGATGGACGGGCCGCAGGTGGCGGCCTGCGTGGCCTACACGAAGATGCAGCGCCCGGCCTTGCCGTCGATCATGCTGCAGTTCGGCGGATCCCCGGCGGCGGTGGCCGAGCAACTGGCGATGGCGGGCGCCCTGGCGGGTGAACACGGGGTGGCCCGGCAGATCCTGTGCGATGGACCCGAGGAGGAGCGAAAGCTCTGGTCCTTCCGCCACGCGGCCGCGCCGGCCTCTGTTGCGTCGCGGCCCGGGGCACGGGTGATGTCCTCCGACCTGTGCGTGCCGATCGAACGGCTGGTGGAGGCCATCGGCGCGAGCCGGGAGATGATCGACGAGGCGGGGCTGACCGCGCATTTCAGCGGCCATGTCGGGGACGGCAACTTCCATGCGATGTTCCTGTGCGGCGAGGGGGAGCTGGAGGTCGCAAGGGAGGTGCACGACAGGATGGTGCACCTGGCGCTGCGGCTGGAGGGGACCTGTACCGGGGAGCATGGGATCGGCATCGGCAAGCTGCAGTACATGCAGGCCGAGCATGGCGCCAACTACCTTGCCATGCGGGCGGTGAAACAGGCGCTGGACCCGAAAAATATCCTCAATCCCGGCAAGCTCTTCCCGGCCTAGGGGCGGCTGCCGGTCCCCGCAGCCCTTCCCATCGGGCGGGGTGGGCACTATAGGAGCGGCAGTTGTCCCCGGAGGCCCTGCCCATGAGCTTTGACCGTTCGCTGAAGATTGCCCCGTCGATCCTCTCCGCCGATTTCGCCAACTTCGGCCAGGAAATCGAGGCGGTGGAGGCGCAGGGCGCCGACTGGATCCATGTCGACGTGATGGACGGGCATTTCGTGCCGAACCTGACCTTCGGCCCGCCGCTGGTGAAGGCGATCCGCAAGCACGTGAACACCGTGATGGACGTGCACCTGATGATCGCGCCGGTCGATCCCTATATCGACGCCTTCGTCGATGCCGGTGCCGACGTGCTGACCGCGCACCTGGAAGCCGGGCCGCATATCCACCGGACCCTGCAGGCGATCCGTGCCGCCGGCGTGAAGGCCGGTCTGGCGCTGAACCCCGGCACGCCGATCGAGGCGGTGGAATACCTGATAGACATGGTCGACCTGATCTGCGTGATGACGGTGAACCCCGGCTTTGGCGGGCAGAAGTTCATTCACAGCCAGATCGGCAAGGTGGAGAAGCTGCGCGCCATGATCGGCGACCGCCCGGTGCATATCGAGATCGACGGCGGCATCACGCCGGAAACCGCGCCGCTGATGCGCGCGGCGGGGGCCGACGTGCTGGTCGCGGGATCTGCGGTGTTCAAGGGCGGGTCGGTGACGGACCCGGCGCCCTACGGAGAGAACATCCGGGCGATCCGCACATCCTGCGACGTCATGGTCTGATCGGAACGGGCGCCTGCGGGCGCCCTTTTCATGGGGGACGCATGGATTTTCTTCTGAACGGAGACGAGGCGGGGCGGGTGACCGTGCTTCTGGCCCACGGGGCCGGCGCGGCGATGGATACGCCCTGGATGAATGCCCTGGCGGATGGCCTCGCCGCGCGGGGCCTGCGGGTGGCGCGGTTCGAGTTCGGCTACATGGCCGCACGGCGCAGCGGCGGATCGAAGCGCCCGCCGGGCAAGGCGGAGACCTATGTGCCGGAGTATCTTGCCGCCATCGATGCACTTCACTGCGAGGGGCCGCTGATCATCGGGGGCAAGAGCATGGGGGGGCGGGTGGCCAGCCTGATCGCGCAGGCGCAGTTCGACGCGCAGCGGGTGGCGGGCCTTCTGTGCCTGGGCTTTCCGTTCCACAGCCCGGCCAAGCCCGAGGTCCTGCGCAGCGGCCACCTGGAGGAGGTGACCTGCCCGACGCTGATCTGCCAGGGCACCCGCGATCCCTTCGGCACCCGTGACGAGGTGGCGGGCTATCCCCTGTCGCAGGCGGTGCGCCTGTCCTGGCTTGAAGACGGGGATCACGATTTCAAGCCGCGCAAGCGTGTGACGGGCAAGACCCTGGAAGATCACCTTGCCGACACGGCGGACAGGGTTGCGACCTGGGTGCGGGGGCTGGCCCTATAGCGCTCTTTTCGCGGGCGGATGGGCGCCATGCACATCGGCTGTGCGAAGGGCACTGCTGGTCTGACGACCTGCTCTGCCATAGCTTCGCGTCAAAGCGGAAAGGAGCCAGGACATGGAAGTCGGACTCTATACATTCGGCGATATCGGCACGGACCCGGCAACGGGGCTGTCCGTCACATCGCACCAGCGGCTGAAGAACCTGCTGGAAGAAATCAAGCTGGCCGACGAGGTTGGCCTGGATGTTTTCGGGCTGGGGGAGCACCACCGGCCCAACTATGCGATCACCTCGCCCTCCACCGTGCTGGCCGCGGCGGCGGGCATCACCAGGAACATCCGCCTGTCCAGCGCGGTGACGGTCCTGTCCTCCGAGGATCCGATCCGGGTCTTCCAGCAGTTCAGCACCCTGGACAACCTCAGCGACGGGCGGGGAGAGATCATGGTGGGGCGCGGCAGCTTCATCGAGAGCTTCCCCCTCTTCGGGTACGACCTGAAGGACTACGACGCGCTTTTCGAGGAAAAGCTCGCCATGCTGATGCAGATCAACGAGGCCGAGGCGCTGCACTGGCCCGGTACGGAGTTCACGCCGGAGGTGAAGGGGCTGGGGGTCTACCCGCGCCCGGTGAACGGCAAGCTGCCGATCTGGATCGCCGCCGGTGGCACGCCGCAGTCCATGGTGCGTGCCGGTGCCTACGGGGCGCCGCTGGCCCTTGCCATCATCGGCGGACAGCCGCGCCGGTTCGCCCCGCTGGCCGATCTGTATCGCCGTGCGGCGGAGCAGGCCGGGCATGCGGACAAGGCGCGCGTTTCGCTGAACGTGCATGGTTTCGTGCACGAGGACAGCCAGCAGGCCGCCGATATCTTCTTCCCGGCGCAGAAGGCGGTGATGGACCAGATCGGGCGCGAGCGCGGCTGGCCGCCGCAGAGCCGGGCACAGTTCGATGCCTCGATCACGCCGGAAGGCGCCAATTTCGTCGGGTCCCCGGCGCAGATCGTGGACAAGATCCTGGGCCTGAAGGGGGATCTCGGCTTTGACCGGGTGACGATCCAGATGGCCATCGGGATCATTGACCACAAGGAAATGATGAAGGCGATCGAGCTGGTCGGGACCAAGGTCGCGCCGGAGCTGAAAAAGGGCTGAGGCGGCCCCGGCCGGCGCCTGCCGCCGGCGCCCGCTTTTGGCAGTTGTGCCGGGTCTGAAGGACGGTTTCATGAATGAAAAGACACAGGCCCGCAGTGGCCTGGTGTTCCTGGGGGTGGTCTGTGCCTTTGCCCTGGGAATGATCGGCACGACGATGCCCACACCGCTTTATCCGCTGTACCAGGGGACCTTCGGGTTTTCCCAGCTGATGATCACGGTGATCTATGCGGTCTATGCCGTGGGCGTGCTTGGCGCCCTGCTGATCACCGGCCGGTGGTCGGACCAGCTGGGCCGACGGCCGTTGATGATGGCGGCGCTGGTCCTGTCGGGGGTGAGCGACCTGGTGTTCGCAGGCGTGGGCGGGCTCACCATGATCCTGCTCGGGCGGGTCCTGTCGGGCATGTCCGCCGGGATCCTGACGGCCACGGCCACCGTCACGGTGATGGAACTGGTGCCGGATCGCTGGCGCCGGTGGGCCACCTTTGCCGCCACGGCCGCCACCATGGGCGGGCTTGGCCTGGGGCCGATCCTTGCGGGTGCCGTTTCCGTCACCCTGCCGGGGCCGGTGCTGACGCCCTACCTGCTGCATTTCGGGCTGACCCTGCTGGGGCTTTACTGCATCTGGCGCGCGCCAGAGACGGTGACGCGCCCGGCACGGCCGAAGCTGAGCGTGCAACGGCCGAGCCTGCCGCCGGAGGTGCGCGCGATCTTCCTGCCCGCCTCGATCGCGGCCTTCGCGGGGTTCATGGTCTGCGGCTTCTTCACCGCGATGGCGCCGGCCTTCCTGGGGCGCGTCATGGGCATCGACGGGCGCCTGGCGGTCGGGACCATCGTGGGGATGCTGTTCATCTGTTCGACCCTCGGTCAGCTGCTGATGGGCCGGCTGCCGGATGGCCGTCAGCTGATCTTTGGCACGGGGATCATGCTGGCGGGGGTCGTCCTGCTGGGCTTCGGTTTCGCTGCGGAAACCTTGCTGCTGCTTTTGCCGGGGCTGGCGCTGGCGGGGGCGGGGCAGGGGATCTCCTTCCGGTCGGGGATGGGCGACATCGCGGGCGCCGCCCCGGTGCAGGAGCGCGCGGGCGTCGTCTCCACCTTCTTCATCGTCGCCTACATCGCGATTTCCCTGCCGGTGGTCGCCATCGGCCTGATATCCGGCCAGATCGGCCTGAAGCCCACGGCAGAGCTTTTCGCCCTGGTGGTGTCCCTGCTGCTGGTGCTGTCGCTGCTGCTGCTGGCCCGGCTGTCGCGCCGGGCCTGAAGGGGTCAGCCGCCCGCGCGGCTGTCCCGCTGGCCGTCTGGCTGGCTGTCTTGCTGTTCGGTGATCACGGGGAAGTCGAGCTCCACCCCGGTGCCGTGGGGCCCCGAAGTCAGGGAGAACGCCCCGCCGAGCTGCCGGGCAGAGGCTTCGATCACCTGGATGCCAAGGCCCTGCTTGGCGCTGACCCCTTCGGGCAGGCCGATGCCATCGTCGGACATATGCAGGGTGCAGCGGCCACCGACCGGCGGGCTGACCTTGCAGGTCAGGGTGCCCTTCCGCCCCCGGGGAAAGGCGTGCTTGATCGCGTTGGACGCGAATTCGTTGACGATGACACCCAGGGCTGCCGCCACATCGGAGGCGACGCTGGCGCGGGGCCAGTCACCTTTGAGGGTGACATTGCGGGGCGCGGTGCTGCCGATGAGCTCGCAGACGGAATGACCGAATTCCTCCAGCCGGACCTGCTCGGCATGGTTGGAGCGATAGAGCTGTTCATGCAGGGCGGCCACGGTTTCGATCCGGCGGCAGACCTGTTCCAGCGCCATGCGGGTTTCGCCGGCCCCCGCCGCGCGGGCCTGCATCCGGGTGAGGGCGGAGACCGACTGCAACGAGTTCTTCACGCGGTGGTCGACCTCGCGACGCATCAGGTCCGCCTGGGCAAGGGCGCGCTTCAGCTCCAGCTGGGACATGACCTGTGCGGCGAGAACCTTCAGCGTGTCGCGTTGCAGCGGCGTGAGCTGATTGGGCTTGTTGTCGATCACGCAAAGCGAACCGAGTGCGGCGCCTTCCTCGCTCCGCAGGACCACGCCGGCGTAAAAGCGCAGGTGGTCCTTTCCTGTCACCAGGGGATTGGCGGCGGTGCGCGGATCCCGGGTGCAATCCGGGACCTCCAGATAGTCGTCTTCGGTCAGGATCGCATGGGCGCAGATCGACGAATCGAGGGAGGTCTCCTCGGGCTCGAAACCATGGCGGGCCTTGAACCACTGCCGGTCGGCATCGACCAGGGAGACGAGTGACACCGGCATGTCGCACAGGGCGGAGGCGAGTTTTACCACCTCGTCGAAAGGTTTTTCCGGATCCGTATCCAGAACTTCGAAGGAACGCAGAACGGCCAGGCGTTCGGCTTGATCATAGGGCGTCGCGGCTCTCATGTGGGTGTCCCCGGGAAACATGGCAACTGATCTCAGGCGGGGAATTTATCGTGCAAGACCGGGTTTGCATAATGGAATCTTGGGGCGCGCGAATTTTGTGAGCGGCTAGCAAGCTGAAAAGAAACATACTTTGACGTTTGTTTTCGGGGGCCGCAGGGGATTCCCGGGGGGATCAAAGGCCGGGTCCGGCCAGCAGCCGGATCAGCCCGGCGGCATTGCGCACATCGTGCTTTTTCAGAAGCCGGGCGCGCACGTCTTCCACCGTGCGGGGCGACAGTCCGAGATCACGGGCGATTTCCTTGGAGGTTCCGCCCCTTGCCAGGCCGGAGACGACGTCACGCTCCCTCGGGGTCAGCTCCGGTCCGGAGGAGGCGGCGAGGGGCGCAAAGCTCATGACGAGGCGGGCGAGGGGATCTTCGGGGGTCAGGGTGCGGGCCCGGAACCGCACCCAGAAGGTTCCCTTGACGGGGTGCATCATCATCCGTTCATCCGAGTAGATCCCGGTTTCGCGCAGCGCCGCCATGCCGACATCACGCACGGTCTCGAACTCCTGGTCGGAAGTGTAGATGACCCGAAAGCTTTGCCCGAGCAGGTTTTCCCGCCTCACGCCCACCAATTCGGCAAAGGGCAGGTTGCAGGCACGGATCACCCGCTGCTCCGCCAGCACGAGGCCCTGGGGCGCGTGATCCCAGGCGATGCTTTCCAACTCATTCATATCGTGCGACTTTCTGAACTTTCGGCAAGCTGGGTTTCCGTCGGTTAAGGGGCGGTACCGTATTCCTACGGTATTGATACCGTATGCGGCCGAAGCGGAAGCTTCCAGTCATGACAACGACCCTGACCCTTCAAGACCGCCTTCTGGCCGCCGTCGAGGCGCGGCGCGACGAGCTGATCGCGCTGACGCAGGACCTGATCCGCATTCCGACGCTGAACCCGCCGGGTGAGAACTACCGCGAGATCTGCGACTACCTGGACCGCCGCCTGCGCGGGAAGGGGTTCGAGACGCAGCTGGTGCGCGCGCTCGGCGCGGTGGGGGACAGCGACCGCTACCCGCGCTGGAACATCGTGGCCCGGCGCGAAGGCGCGCGGGCGGGGGAATGCGTGCACTTCAACTCCCACATCGACGTGGTGGACGTGGGCAAGGGCTGGACCAAGGATCCCTTCGGGGGGGAGCTTGAAGACGGCAAGATCTATGGCCGTGGCGCCTGCGACATGAAGGGTGGACTGGCCGCTTCGATCATCGCGGCGGAGGCCTTCATCGCGACCTGTCCCGATTTCAGCGGCGCGATCGAGATTTCCGGCACGGCGGATGAGGAATCGGGCGGCTTCGGCGGGGTGGCCTACCTGGCGGAGAAGGGCTTCTACGCAAAGGTGGACCACGTCATCATCCCCGAGCCGCTGAACAAGGACCGCATCTGCCTGGGCCATCGCGGCGTCTGGTGGGCAGAGATCGAGACCCATGGCGAGATCGCCCACGGGTCCATGCCCTTCCTGGGCGACTGCGCGGTGCGCCACATGGGCGCCGTGCTGCACGAGATGGAAGAGAGCCTCTTCCCGGCGCTGGCCGCCAAGCGGACCGACATGCCGGTGGTGCCCGAGGGCGCGAAGCAGTCGACGCTGAACATCAACTCCCTGCACGGTGGCCAGGCCGAGATCCCGCGCGACAGCAACGCATTGCCCTCTCCCTGCGTGCCCGACAGTGCCCGCATGGTCATCGACCGCCGCTTCCTGATCGAGGAAAGCATCGACGACGTGATCGGGGAGATGAAGGCGGTGCTGGAAAAGGTCGCCTCGGAACGGCCCGACTTTTCTTACGACATGCGGGAGATGATGCGCGTCCTGCCGACGATGACGGAGCGTGACGCACCGGTGGTGCAGTCGGTCAGCCGCGCGATTGAGGCGACGATGGGCCAGGCCCCGCAGTACGTGGTGTCCCCCGGGACCTATGACCAGAAGCACATCGACCGGATCGGGCGGCTGAAGAACTGCATCGCCTACGGTCCCGGGATCCTCGACCTGGCGCACAAGCCGGATGAGTACGTGGGCGTCGATGACATGCTGCAATCGGCGGGCGTCATGGCCCTGTCCTTGCTGGATCTCTTGACCAAAGGAGACGGAACCGCCTGAGGCCCGACCGGTCAAAGGCGCGGAAGACATCAATCTTTTCGTTGACAGAAGGCGGGGCCATGTGCGCGAAACGCGGTGCTGGACCCCACCCGGCAATGAGGGGATGATGAGCCGGAGCCAGTGGTTCCGATCCCGGTGGGAGCACCGGCAATGCCCGAAAAAGGGTTAGACACAGGGAGTTTGACATGAAAGCCAAGATTTCCGCCGCAGCGCTTGCCGTGGCATTGGCCGCAGCCTCGGCCACCGGTGCTGCAGCGCAGGACAGCCTGACGGTTGGTCTGCAGCTGGAGCCGCCCCACCTGGATCCGACCTCTGCCGCGGCAGGTGCCATCGATCAGGTGGTCTATTCCAACATCTTCGAAGGGCTGACCCGTTTCGGCCCCGACGGGTCGATCAACCCGGGCCTCGCGCAGAGCTGGGATATCTCTGACGACGGGCTGACCTATACCTTCCACCTTGTGGAAGGCGCCAAGTTCCACGACGGCACCGATTTCGAGGCGACCGACGTGGTCTTCACCCTCGACCGTGCCCGGGCCGACGACAGCACCAACGCGCAGAAGCCGCTCTTCGCCGGCATCGAGAGCGTCGAGGCCTTGGATCCGGCGACCGTCAAGGTCACGCTGAAATCGCCCGACGGGCTCTTCCTGTTCAAGATGGCCTGGGGGGATGCGGTGATCGTCGCGCCCGAATCCATCGACACCATCAAGACCGATCCGATCGGGACCGGCGCCTTCAAGTTCGAGAACTGGGTGCAGGGCGATCACATCACGATCGAGAAGAACCCCGATTACTGGGGCGAACCCGCCAAGCTGGACGAGGCGACGTTCAAGTACATCTCCGACCCGACCGCGGCCTTTGCCGCAATGATGGCCGGCGACATCGACGTCTTCGCCGCCTTCCCGGCGCCGGAGAACCTGCCCCAGTTCGACGCCGATCCCCGCTTCAAGGTGCTGATCGGCAATACCGAGGGCGAGACGATCCTGGCGATGAACAACGGCCGGGCGCCCTTCGACAACAAGCTGGTGCGTGAAGCGGTGGCCCATGCGATCAACCGTCAGGACATCATCGATGGCGCCATGTTCGGTTACGGCACGCCCATCGGAACGTTCTTCGCGCCGCACAACCCCGACTACGTCGACCTGACCGGCCTGTCCGATTTCGATCCCGAGAAATCCAAGGCCCTGCTGGAAGAGGCGGGCGTCGCCCTGCCGCTGAAGGTCAAGATGACCCTGCCGCCGCCGAGCTACGCTCGTCGCGGGGGCGAGATCATCGCGGCCCAGCTGCGCGCCGTCGGCATCGAGCCGGAAATCGAGAACGTCGAATGGGCGCAGTGGCTCGACAGCACGTTCAAGAACGCCCACGACTACGACCTGACGATCATCAGCCACACCGAGCCGATGGATATCGGGATCTACGCCAACCCGGATTACTACTTCCAGTACGACAATCCGGAGTTCCAGGACGTGATCGCCAAGCTCGACGTCGAAAGCGACCCGGCCAAGCGGTCGGACCTGCTGAAGCAGGCGCAGACCATCCTGGCGGAAGACTACGTTTCGGGCTTCCTGTTCGAACTGCCGCTGCACACGGTCGCCAAGGCCGGGGTCGAAGGCCTGTGGACCAACGCCCCCACCCAGGCCACCGACCTGACCGGCGTCTACTGGGACAAGTGACCTCATGGGGTCGCCTTCGGGCGGCCCCCTTCCCGCCCCGCTGCAGGCCGGTCACGCCCGGCAGGCGGCGGATGCCTCCGGCGGGAGTATTTCCAGCCATCGAATAGGGGGAAGAGGGTCTCTCCCCCACGGGGCGTCTTCTTCCCATTCGATGGCCGGAAATACTCCGGGGGAGTCTCCGGGACGGAGACGGGGGCAGCGCCCCCCTCGACCTCAACAGCAACGGGACCGCTGATCTTCCATGCTGCGTTACACGCTGACACGACTTCTTTCGCTCTGCCTCAGCCTGGCGGTGGCCTCCGTGGTGATCTTCGCCGCGATCGAGGTGCTGCCGGGGGATCCGGCCACGATCATGCTGGGGGTCAATGCCCAGCCCGATACCCTGGCCGCGCTGCGGACCGAGCTGGGCCTCGATCAGCCCATGGTGCTGCGCTACTTCGACTGGATCGGCGGGCTGCTGCACGGCGATTTCGGGATTTCCTACACCTACCGGACGCCGGTGGCGCAGATGATCGCGGACCGGCTTGCGGTCTCGCTTCCGCTGGCGTTGTTCTCGCTGGCGCTGACCGTGCTGATCGCCTTTCCCGTGGGGATCTGGGCGGCAGCGCGGCGCGGGTCCATCGCCGACCTGGCGATCATGGGGCTGACCCAGCTGGGCGTGGCGATCCCGAACTTCTGGTTCGCCATGCTGATGGTGCTGGTCTTTGCCATCAACCTGCACTGGTTCAGCGCAGGTGGGTTCGCGGGCTGGGATGAGGGCCTTTTCGCCGTGCTGAAATCGCTGACCCTGCCTGCGGTGGCGCTGGCGCTGCCGCAGGCCTCGATCCTGGCGCGGGTGATGCGCTCTGCCCTGCTCGACACCCTGTCGGAAGATTTCATCCGCACTGCCCGGGCCAAGGGGCTGACGCGGCGCCAGGCGCTGTGGCGCCATGCGTTGCGCAATGCGCTGATCCCGGTGTTGACCATCATCGGCATGCAGTTCTCCTTCCTTCTGGCGGGCGGCATCATCATCGAGAATGTCTTCTACCTGCCGGGCCTCGGCCGCCTGATCTTCCAGGCGATCAGCGCGCGGGACCTGATCGTCGTCGAAAGCGTTGTCATGCTGCTGGTCTTTGCCGTTATCCTAGTGAACTTCCTGGTCGAGCTGGCCTATGCCGCTGTCGACCCCCGGCTGAGGGCGCGCTGATGTCCGACACGACGACCCTTCGCATGGCGGCGTCCAACCGCAATCTCTGGCTTGGTGGCCTGCTGACGGCGATCTTCGTCGGCGCCGCGCTGCTGAGCTTCGTCTGGGTGCCCTATGACGTCACGCAGATGGATATCGCCAACAAGATCAAGGCGCCTTCGGCCACGCACTGGCTGGGCACGGATCACTACGGGCGCGACATCCTGGCGATGATCATGGTGGGTGCGCGCACCTCGATCGCCGTGGCCGTGCTGGCCGTGGGGATCGGCATGGGCGTGGGCGTGCCGCTTGGCCTCTGGGCCGCCGCGAAACGGGGCAGCCTGTTGGACGAGGTGATCATGCGCGGCAACGACCTGGTCTTTGCCTTCCCGTCGCTGGTGATCGCGGTGATGATCACCTCGGCCTTCGGGCCCTCGGCCACCAATGCGATCATCGCCATCGGCATCTTCAACATCCCGGTCTTTGCCCGGATCACCCGGTCGGGCGCGCTGACGCTGTGGAGCCGGGATTTCATCCTGGCCGCGCGGGTCGCGGGCAAGGGCGCGGCACAGATCAGTTTCGAGCATATCCTGCCCAATGTGCTGAACCTGCTGATCGTGCAGGGGACGATCCAGTTTTCCCTCGGGATCCTGGCCGAGGCGGGACTGTCCTACGTGGGCCTTGGTGCCCAGCCGCCGACCCCCAGCTGGGGGCGGATGCTGGCGGACAGCCAGACCTTCATCTCCTTCGCGCCGCACATGGCCCTGTTCCCGGGGCTGGCGATCCTGCTGACCGTACTGGGGCTGAACCTGATGGGCGACGGGTTGCGCGACCTGTTCGATCCGAAACTGCGGAGGGGCCGGACATGAAGCTGCTGTCCGTCGAGAACCTTTCCCTGTCGATCCACGGCGCGCCCATCCTGCACGATGTCTGCATGGAGCTGGAGCAGGGCCAGATCCTGGGCGTGATCGGCGAGAGCGGGTCGGGCAAGTCCATGACCGCCTTCGCCACGATGCAACTGCTGCCCTCGGGCGCGGTGCCCACGGGGCGCATCCTGCTGGACGGGCAGGACGTGCTGACCCATTCCGAGCGCGACATGTGCGCGATCCGGGGGCGCGAGATCGGCATGGTCTTCCAGGAGCCGATGACGGCGCTGAACCCGCTGAAGACCATCGGCGACCAGGTGGCCGAGACGATCTGCATCCACGAGAAGATCAGCCGCAAGGCCGCGATGGAACGCGCCGCCGAGGCCCTGCGCCGGGCCGAGCTGCCGCCCGAGAAATTCCCCATGACCCGCTTCCCGCACGAGCTGTCGGGCGGGCAGCGCCAGCGGGTCGTGATCGCCATGGCCATCGCGCTGCGGCCCAAGCTGCTGATCGCGGATGAACCGACGACGGCGCTGGACGTGACGACGCAGGCGCAAATCCTGGAACTGCTGAAGAAGCTGGTGCGGGAAGAGGGCATGGGGATGATGATGATCTCCCACGATCTGGCCGTGGTGGCGGACATGGCCGACCATATCGCCATCATGCAGAAGGGGCGCGTGGTCGAAAGCGGGCCTGCGGCGACGCTGTTCCGCGAGATGCAGCATCCCTATTCCAAGGCCCTGCTGGCCGCGTCCACCCATGCGCCGGACCGTGATCCGACACCGCAGGACACGCCCTTGCTTGAAGTGCGCCGCGTGCGGCGGACCTACACGCTGCCGGCGAAGAAACTGTTCGGGGAACGCCGCCAGATCGAGGCGGTGAAGGGCGTGTCCTTTGCCCTGAAACGGGGGGAGAGCCTGGGCCTCGTGGGCGAGTCGGGCTGCGGCAAGTCCACCCTGACCCGCGCCATCCTGGGCCTGGAACAGGTACAGGACGGGGAAATCCTGGTGGCGGGGCAGCCGGTCTTTACCGGGGACCGGCCAAATCCGGAGGTGCGGCGTCGCATGCAGGTGGTCTTCCAGGACCCCTACGGCAGCTTTAACCCACGCCACAAGGTGGCCCGGCTGGTGGCAGAGCCCTTCTACCTGTCCGAAACCCCGCCGAGCGCCGCCGAGAAGGCCCGCGCCGTGGCCGAGGCGCTGGAGGCGGTCGGGCTGACCGCCGCCGATGCCGACAAGTACATCCACGAGTTTTCCGGCGGCCAGCGGCAGCGGATCGCCATCGCGCGGGCGCTGATCACCCGGCCCGAGCTGATCCTGCTGGACGAGGCGGTTTCGGCGCTGGACGTGCAGGTGCGGGCGCAGATCTTGGACCTGCTGGCGGATCTGTCGGAGCGGTTCGGCCTCAGCTACCTCTTCATTTCGCACGACCTGTCGGTGGTGCGGACCATTACCGACCGGGTGATGGTGATGAAGTCGGGCGAGATCGTGGAGGAGGGCGCCACGGCGCAGGTCTTCGACGCGCCGCAACACCCCTACACCCAGGCCCTGGTCGCAGCAGCCCCCGTGCTGCCGGAGGACGTGACCGCCTGATACGAAGACCGACATGATGGAGGAGACATGTCAGCCATTCCCGAACTGTGGTTCGATCCGTCGAACTGCCTGATCAACGGCCGCTGGATCCCGGCGGCCGCCGGCACCCTGCCGCTTCACGACCCCTCGACGGGAGAGGAGATCGGCGCCATCGCCCGGGGCGGGGCGGCGGAGGTCGACGCCGCGGTGGAGGCCGCGCAACGTGCCTTCGACGGCAGCTGGTCCCGCACGCCCGCCGTGGAACGGGGGCGGATCCTGACCCGGCTGGGCCTGCTGGTGCAGGAGCGGGTGGAGGCTCTGGCCGCCATCGAGGCGCGTGACGTCGGCAAGCCGCTGAAGCAGGCCCGCGCCGATGCGGTGGCCCTGGCGCGCTACCTGGAGTTCTACGGCGGTGCGGCGGACAAGCTGCACGGGCAGACGATCCCCTACCTTGACGGCTACACCGTCTACACCCTGCGGGAACCGCATGGGGTGACGGCGCATATCGTGCCCTGGAACTACCCGATGCAGATCATCGGCCGGTCCGTCGGTGCGGCGCTGGCCGCGGGCAACGCCTGCGTGCTGAAACCGGCGGAAGAGGCCTGCCTGACGGCGCTGGCCTTTGCCGACCTGGCCAAGGCGGCGGGGCTGCCCGACGGGGTGCTGAACGTCGTGCCCGGCCTGGGGGCTGAGGCCGGGGCGGCACTGTCGGGGCATCCGGGGATCCACCACCTGTCCTTCACCGGCTCTGTCGCGACCGGATCCGCCGTGCAGGCCGCCGCGGCGCGCAACGTGGTGCCGGTGACGCTGGAACTGGGCGGGAAATCCCCGCAGCTGGTTTTCGAGGATGCGGACCTGGAGGCGGCACTGCCCTTCCTCGTGAACGCGGGTATCCAGAACTGCGGTCAGACCTGTTCCGCCTCGTCGCGTATCCTGGTGCACCGCTCGCGCCACGAAGAAGTGGTGGAGCAGATGGCGGCCCGCTACGCCGCGCTGCGGATGGGACCGGCGGTGGCCGACCTGGACGTCGGGCCGCTGATTTCCGCCCGGCAGAAGCAGATCGTGGAGGGCTACATCGCCCGGGGCGCCGATCTGGAGGTCGCAGGGCAGGCGCAGCCGGGCGATCTGCCCGCCGGAGGCTACTACGTGCCGCCGACGCTGTTCGCCGGCGCAGGCGGGAGCCATCCGCTTGCACAGGAAGAGATTTTCGGCCCGGTGCAGGTGGTCATCCCGTTCGATGATGAGGCCGAGGCAGTTGCGCTTGCCAACTCGACCGAGTACGGCCTTGTTGCCTCTGTTTGGTCGCGCGATGGCGCACGGCAGATGCGGCTGGCGCGGGCGATCAGGTCTGGCCAGGTCTTCCTGAACAATTACGGCGCCGGGGGTGGCGTGGAACTTCCCTTTGGCGGCATCGGCAAATCCGGCCACGGTCGCGAAAAGGGGTTCGAGGCGCTCTACGGCTTCACCACGCTCAAGACGGTGGCGGCATTCCACGGATAGGAACCGCACCCATGTCCCTGCAAATGTCCCATCAACGCAAGATCGCCATCCTGGCCGCGGTCATCATGTCGGGCATCATGTCCTTCTGTCTGACCGGGCTGCTGACATGGTTGCCGGTGGGGTTCGTCCGGGCCTGGCCCGGGCACTGGGGGCACAGTTTCATGATTGCCTGGCCGGTATCCTGCCTGCTGGTGATCGTTGTCGGCCCGCGGGTGGGCGTATTTTCCGCCCGTGTGGTGGGCCGGTACAGCGGCAGCTGAAGCCGCGCAGAGGGAGGACCAGTAAATGAGACTGAAGGACAAGGTGGCAGTGATCACCGGGGCGGCGCAGGGCTTTGGCGCGGGGATCGCGCGACGCTTCGCCGAAGAAGGCGCGCGGGTGATGGTCGCGGACCTGCAGGGAGAGCAGGCGGCAGAGGTCGCGGCGGAGATCGGCGGCGCCTCCTGTGCTGTCGATGTCGCGAGCGAGGCAAGCTTCGCGGCCATGCTCTATGCGACGGAAGCAGCGCTTGGGCCGGTCGACATCCTGGTGAACAACGCCGGCGTCACGCACCTGCCCAAGCCTATGGAGCAGGTGAGCGAGGCTGATTTCGACCGGGTCTGTGCCGTGAACATGAAGGCGATCTACCTGGCGGCAAAGCTGGTCGTACCGGGCATGAAGGCCCGGGGCTCCGGGGCGATCTGCAACATCTCCTCGACCGCGGGGATCTCTCCGCGACCGAACCTGACGTGGTACAATGCCTCCAAGGGGTGGGTGAACACGGCCACCCGCTCCATGGCGGTGGAGCTGGCGCCCTCGGGGATCCGCGTCAACGCGGTGAACCCGGTGGCGGGCGAAACGCCCCTGCTGACCAGTTTCATGGGGGAGGACACGCCGGAGATCCGGGCGAAGTTCCTGTCGACCATTCCCATGGGCCGCTTCACCACACCCCGGGACATCGCGGATGCGGCGCTGTTCCTGTGTTCGGAAGAGGCGGGCATGGTCACGGGCCTTTGCATGACCGTGGATGGTGGGCGCTGCATCTAGGCCGGGCCTGTCGCAGAACGGTTGGGCGCGGACCGGTTGGGCGCGGACCGGTTGAGCGGGGACCAAAAGCCCCCGCTTCCGCCCCTCATGTGCGGGCAGGCACTGCCGATATCGCCGGTGTGATCTGAGGCGGGATCGGAACTGTCATCGCGTGCCTTGATATGGCGCATCACCGCAATACCCTTCCAACCCAAGCAATCATGGGGTATGGACCCCCGTCCTATGCGAAAGGAGTCTTCCATTATGGGCTATAAAGTCGTCGTCGCAGGCGCCACCGGTAACGTGGGCCGCGAAATGCTGAACATCCTGGCCGAGCGCCACTTCCCGGTGGACGAGCTTGCCGTGCTTGCATCCCGGAAGTCGCTGGGAACCGAGGTGAGCTTCGGCGACAAGACCCTGAAGACCCAGGACCTTGCCACATTCGACTTCACCGGCTGGGACATGGCGCTCTTCGCCGTGGGCTCCGGCCCGACGAAGGAGTTCGCGCCGAAGGCTGCCGCCGCCGGTTGTGTCGTGATCGACAACTCTTCGCTCTACCGCTACGACCCGGATGTTCCGCTGGTGGTGCCGGAAGTGAATGCGGACGCCGTGCTGGGCTATTCCAAGAAGAACATCATCGCCAACCCCAACTGCTCCACCGCGCAGATGGTCGTGGCACTGAAGCCGCTGCATGACCGCGCCAAGATCAAGCGCGTCGTGGTGTCGACCTACCAGTCCGTTTCGGGCGCCGGCAAGGAAGGCATGGACGAGCTCTGGGATCAGACCAAGGCCATCTACAACCCGACCTCCGAAGTCGAACCTGCCAAGTTCACCAAGCAGATCGCCTTCAACGTGATCCCGCACATCGACGTCTTCCTGGATGACGGTTCCACCAAGGAAGAGTGGAAGATGGTCGCGGAAACCAAGAAGATCGTCGATCCCGCGATCAAGGTCACCGCGACCTGCGTGCGGGTGCCGGTCTTCGTCGGCCATTCCGAAGCGATCAACATCGAGTTCGAGGATTTCCTGGACGAGGATGAGGCACGCGACATCCTGCGCGAGGCGCCGGGCATCATGGTGATCGACAAGCGCGAGGACGGCGGCTACGTCACCCCCGTCGAATGCGTGGGCGATTTCGCCACCTTCATCAGCCGGATCCGCCAGGACAGCACGATCGAGAACGGCCTGAACATCTGGTGCGTCTCCGACAACCTGCGCAAGGGCGCGGCCCTGAACGCCGTCCAGATCGCAGAGACCCTGGGTGCCAAGGTGCTCAAGAAGGGCTGATCGCCCCACCAGAACGGATCGGATCGGCGTCTTGCCCCGGAACCGCAGCCTGCCCGGCAGGAGTGGTTCCGGGGCGGGGCGCCGATTTTCTGTTGTGATCTTCCCATTGCTGTCCCGGGCATCGGGACGGCCGGAGTGATGCGCTCTGCCGAAACCCGCTCAGCGCGGGCATGACGGCACATGTCACTTGGTGTCCGTGGGTAGTTCGGGTTCCTGTGGGGCAACACCAAGTGGAGGACCAGATGCCCCAAGCCCTCAAACGAACGGCCATTGCAAGCCTTGCCCTGTCGGCCAGCCTGCTGGCCCCGTCCCTGCAGGCGGAAACCTTTCCGACCGGAAGCGCGGTGACCGCGGCGACGCTCTATCCCAGGGGGGCGACCCTCACCCGCGAGGCCGCGTTCGATCTGCCGGCGGGGCGGCATTCCATCGTGCTGGTCGATATGCCGGTCATTGCGCTGGAAAGTCTGCGGCTTTCGGCGCCGGGGCTGACCATCGGCACCGTGTCCTACCGTGACAATTACGTTCCGCCCTCCGGCACGGAAGAGAACGCCGACATTGCGGCCGCCCGTGCGCGCGTCAAGGAGATCGAGCAACAGCTGCTGGCGGTGGAGGACCGCGCCTCGGCCGTGGAACTGGCGGCCCAGGCGGCCCGTGACCGCATTGATTTCCTCGCACGTCTCGGCAGCTCGGATGCGGCCGCCGGGGCAGATCCGGACCGTCTGCGCAGCCTGCTTTCCATGGTCAGCGAAGAAGGGCTGGCGGCGCGGCAGGATGCCCGCGCGGCAGAGATCGAGGCGCGCGGCATCCGGGAGGAAAAGGCGCCGCTGGAAGAGGACCTGGAAGACGCCCGCGCCGCCCTGGCCGCGCTGCAGACCGGCAACGGCCCGCGCAGCGTCCTCGTGGTCGAGGTCGAGGCGGAGGTGGCCACGTCGGGCATGATGCAGCTGAGCTATACGTCGCATGCCGCGTCCTGGTACCCTGCCTATGACCTGTATCTGTCCACGGGCGCTGCGCCGCGCCTTGTCATGACCCGGGGCGCCTACCTGTCCCAGGCGACCGGCGAGGACTGGCAGGATGTCGATCTGACCTTGTCGACCGCCCGCCCGGCAGAGGCGATCGAGCCCAGCCACATTGCGGCCCAGTTGCTGCACAGCCGCGATCCGGAGGTCATGCCCAAGCCTGCCTTGCAGGCGCGCGGCGCCGTCGACCTGCCGATGCTCAGCGCGGCGCCGGATGCCATGTCAGCCCCCATGATGGAGGTCGCCTCCAGCGCCTTCGACGGGATCACGGTGGAGTATTCCGCGCCTGCGCCGGTGTCGGTCACCAATGGCGCCGACGAGGTCAAGATAGAGCTGGACCGGCTGGACATGACGCCGGAGGTCTTTGCCCGCGCGGTTCCGCTCCATGACGCACAGGCCTACCTGGTGGCCGGGGTGACGAACGAGACGGAGCAAATCCTGCTGCCGGGGCCGGCGCAGTACTTCCGCGATGGGACTTTCGTCGGCAGCGGCTACATGGCGGCGCTGCCGGTGGGGGAGGAGGCGGAGCTGCCCTTCGGGCCGATTGACGGCCTGCGCATCACCCGCAATGTCGCGGACCGGCTGGAAGGCGACCGGGGCGTCATCAACCGCTCGAACCAGCGTCGGGAGGTGGTGGAGATCGCGGTGGAGAACCGCACGCCGCTGGCCTGGGATCTGCGCCTGCTGGACAGGGTGCCCTACTCCGAACAGGAGGATCTGAAGATCAGCTGGTCGGCTGCGCCGCAACCGGACACGCAGGATTTCGACGATCGCCGCGGCGTTCTGGAATGGCGTTTCGACATGGCCCCGGGCGACACCCAGCAGGTCCGCCTGGAACAGGAAGTGACCTGGCCTTCGGGGCAGGTCCTGGACTGATCGTCCGGGCCGTCATGGTTTCCCTGCCGGAAGGGGATGGCGGGCTATGCCGGCAGGAGAAGGGCGGGCCAATGGCCCGCCCTTCGGTCGTTTCCTGAATTGGCGCGTGCCAGGGGCGGCCCGCGTGATCAGACCGCGGCGATCAGATCGCGGCGAAGGTCTTCTCGGCAGAGATGTACTGCTCCAGCGTGCCATTGCCGATATCGTGCCACAGGCCGTGCACGGACAGGTCGCCCGATTCCACGCGCGCCTGGACGAAGGGGAAGGTCATCAGGTTTTCAAGAGAGACCAGGACGGCCTCGCGTTCCAGCGCGGACCTCTGGGCCGCGTCGCCCTCGATGCCCTTGATCCGCTCGTAGCCCGGGCGCAGCAAGTCCATCCAGCGGCCGACGAAGCTCGACTTCTCCTCAAGTTCCGGCGCCTGGCCGGAACACATGGCGTGGCATCCCGCGACACCCCCGCAGGAGGAGTGACCCATGACGATAAGATGCGCGACCTTCAGGGAGGTCACAGCGTATTCGACCGCAGCGGAGGTGCCGTGATGTTCCCCGTCGGGTTCATAGGGCGGCACCAGGTTGGCGATGTTGCGGTGGATGAAGAACTCGCCCTGATCCGCGCCGAACAGCGACGTGACATGCACGCGCGAGTCGCAGCAGGAGATGATCATGGTCTTGGGGCGCTGACCCTCGTCGGCCAGACGTTTGTACCACGACTTGTTCTCGGCGAAGGTCGTCGCTTTCCATCCGTGATAACGCTGGACCAGAAGGGCGGGCAGGGGCTTGGCTCTGTGCATTGGCGGCTCCGCAGGTGATTTCCGGTGTGGTGGTTATAGACCTCTGACCGGTGGCGGCAAACGGGAATGGGGGGATTCTGATTAAATACCTTGCAAATGCGCCTTTGATTTCTTGGCATTTTCGCAGGCTCGCAAGATTTTGAGAACTTCGACAGGCGATCTTGTCGGCTGCCGTGGGGGCGCAGTCGCAAGGGGTGAGATCGTGGAGCAGATCCTGGTTCTGAGGCAGGAGGAGGCCGTCCGGCTTGATCCGGACAGACTGAAGGAGCTTTACACGCGCCTGGGCGATGCCGGGGCCGAAGATGTCGTCTGTCGCGCGATGGAGGAAATCGCGGTGCGCCTGTCGCATACGGAGCGGCTCTACCGGCAGGACCGATTGCGGGACATGCGCAAATCCGCGCGGTCCCTTGTCGCGATTTCCGACCAGGTCGGGATGCGGGCGCTGTCCCGGGTGGCCGAAGATGTGACCGCCTGTGTGGATGCCTGCGATCCGATTGCCCTGGCGGCCACGCTGTCGCGACTGCTGCGGGTCGGCGAACGCTCCCTGACCGCGATCTGGGATCTGCAGGACGCCACGCTCTGACTGCCGGACAGGCCCGACATACCCGGACTGAAATACCCGGACTGAAATACTTGGGCCGACAGAGTTGGGTTTGCAGGTGCAGAGGGACGGGCCGTGCCTTGCCACCCGCTCCGGTGCTTTCCGAATAGACTTGCGGTGGCGAGGCGCGGGATTAGGCTGGCGTCCAGCAATCCCGACTGGCGAGAGATCCCATGACCACCCCCACCCCGATGACTTTCCTGCCCGCTCAGACGGACGCCCTGCCTCTCTACCTCGTGGAGACCGGCGCCCTGGACGCCTTCCTTGACGGACAGCCCGCATCGGTCGCCGCATGGGTGCGGGCGAATGGATTTACCGGCGGGTTGGGTCAGGCGCTTCTGGTGCCGGGCGAAGATGGTGTGCCGGCCCTGGCGCTTGCGGGTTACGGCGATGCGACGGCCCGGTTGCGCGGGCGGTTCTGGCTTGCCGCGGCGGCGGTCAAGTTGCCGGATGGCGCCTACCGCCTGGAAACCACCCTCCCGCATGAGGCGCTGGAGGTGGAGGCGACGGGCTGGCTCATGTCCGCCTACAGTTTCGACCGTTACCGGGCGCAACCGGTGCACGCAGCGCGGCTGGTCGCGCCAGAGGGCGTCGATGCCGCCCGGATCGAGGCGATTGCCGCCGGAGAGGCGCTGGCCCGCGACCTGATCAATACACCCGCCTCCGACATGGGACCGGCAGAGCTGGAAGCGGCCGCGCGCGCCCTGGCGGAGGCGCACGGCGCCAGCATCTCCGTGATCGAGGGGGAAGAGCTGCTGCAGCAGAACTTCCCGATGATCCACGCCGTCGGCCGGGCTGCCGGGGACGGGCGGGCGCCGCGGCTGATCGATCTTCGCTGGGGGGATGACGGGCCGGCCCTGACCCTGGTGGGCAAGGGGGTCTGCTTCGACACCGGGGGGCTGAACCTGAAGCCCGGGGCCTCCATGGGGCTGATGAAGAAGGACATGGGTGGGGCGGCCAACGTGCTGGGCCTGGCGTGCATCCTCATGTCGCGTGGCATGCCCCTGCGGCTGCGGGTCCTGATCCCCGCGGTGGAGAACTCCGTCGCCGGAGACAGCTTCCGCCCGCAGGATATCCTGACGGCGCGCAACGGGCTGACGGTGGAAATCAACAACACCGATGCCGAAGGGCGGCTGGTGCTGGCCGATGCGCTTGTCTACGGCGCGGAAGAGAACCCGGATCTGATGATCTCCTTCGCGACCCTGACCGGCGCGGCGCGGGTCGCGGTCGGCCCCGATATCGCGCCTTTCTACACTGACGACGTCAATGTTGCCTCCGCGCTGTCCTCCTCTGGCGCCGTGGTGGCCGATCCGGTCTGGCGGATGCCCTTCCATGAACCCTACGAGACGATGATCGAGCCGGGGATCGCGGATCTGGACAATGCGCCCAAGGGCGGGTTCGCGGGGTCGATCACCGCCGCGCTCTTCCTGCGTCGCTTTGCCGGTACCGCGGTGCGCTATACCCATTTCGACATCTACGGCTGGACCCCTGCGCCCCTGCCCGCACGCACCAAGGGCGGGGCAGGTCAGGGGATCCGCGCCCTGCACGCGGCGCTTCCGGGGATCCTCGGGCTGTGAGCCTGCTGCCCGCAGGCGAGGATCGGCGCCGCTGGCCTGCCAACGGGCGCGTCGCGGCGGTCCGCCTGCAGGGGCGTGCCGGTGACCTCCGCTATACGCCGGGCGAACCGCGCCTGCTTGGCGCCCCTGCGGCCGATCTTCTTGACGCGCCCGCAGGGGCGAGGGACCGGCAGCTTCTGCGCGGTGCCGCGCTCAGGGTCTACGAGATCCACGAGGGCCATGCCTTCGTGGAGGCCGAGGCCGATGGCTATACCGGCTACCTGGCCGAAGCCGCGCTGGCGCCCGTGACCGCGCCCTTGCCGAACGCGCGTGTCGCCGTCCGCGAAACCCTTTGCTGGGAGGCGCCAAGGGCGCGCGCCATGGCTTCGGGGCGGCTGGCCTTTGGCGCGGGCGTGCATGTCTACGACAGCAAGGATGGTTGGGCCGCGACCGATGCGGGGCACATCCCTGTGTCGCACCTGGGTCTTTCGGCGCGGCTGGGGCAAGACCCGGTAGAGGTCGCGGAGAGGCTGCTTGGCCTTCCCTATCTCTGGGGGGCGAACGGGGCGGATGGGATTGATTGTTCGGGCCTGGTGCAAGCGGCCTGCCTTGCCTGCGGCATCGCCTGTCCCGGTGACAGCGACATGCAGGCCGCCGAACTGGGCACACCCTTGCCCGACGATGCGGCCCTGCAGAGAGGCGATGTGATCTTCTGGAAGGGACATGTCGCGCTGGTGGTGGATCCGGGGCGGATCATACATGCGAACGCCCATTCCATGTCTGTCGCCTACGAAGGGCTGGAGGAGGCGATCACCCGGATCGCCGCGGCGGGCGATCCCGTAACCCGGCGACGCAGGCTGCCCACTGCCCCCGAAGGTGGTGACCCGGTTTAGTCCCGCCGGTCCTGCTCAGTCCTGCGCGTCGACGGAACGGATCAGCTTCCGTTCCAGCACGCGCAGCACTGTCTTCAGGTCGTGCCCGCGTCGCAGGACCTGCCCGTCCATGCCGACGACGGCATACATCCCCTGCCGGTTCCGCAGCTTGGGCCGCTTCTCGATCCGGTAAATGGGAAACTCCGCAGAGCGGCGGAAGATGGAAAAGACGGCCACTTCGCGCAGGGCGGAAATGCCGTAGTCGCGCCATTCCCCCGCAGCCACGAACCGCCCGTAGAGGGACAGGATCACGCTGAGCTCGGTACGGTGAAACGACACCTGATCGGCGGAGACGCCCGGGATCGGGGCCTGAGGCTGCATGTTCATGATCCCAAGGTGCGCCTGCGGGTCACCAAAATCAAGCCGGATCGCCCGCCATGGTTTTCCGTCTTGGTTTTTCGGTATGGCCTGGATATTCCCGAGGCCCAGCCGTCAGGCAGTGATGGTGCCCCGGCTCACCGTATTCTGATCTTTTCGTGAAGAGTCCCGTTAATCTCTTGGCGGATGGCGCGCTCAGGTTAAGGTTGTGGCGGATAGCAACGTGGAGCCTTTCCGATGAAGCTGAAGACTCTCGCCCTTACCCTCGTCACCCTTTCGATTGCCAGCGGCACCCTTGCCCATGCGGATGCGACCAACCCGGCCGTGAAGGAACGCATGGACCTGATGGGGACCATCCGTGCCTCCTTTGCCTCCATCGGTGGCATGGTCCAGGGGCGCGCCGCCTTCGACGCCGACCAGGCGGCCGAAGCGAAGGACACCCTGGTGGAGGCCGCAGGCCTCATCCCGGCCAAGTTCGAACCGAACGAAACGGATCCCGAATCCGAGGCCTCGCCCGCCATCTGGGACAACTGGGATGATTTCGTCGCCCATGCCTCTGCACTGGAGGAGGCGGCGCTCGCGCTGGATACAACGTCCCTCGACACCATGAAGGCAGGGTTCGGCCCGATCGGTGCGTCTTGCGGCAGTTGCCACCAGGCCTACCGGATCAAGTGATTGCGCAATTGCGCAGGGGCCGGGCGCGCTTGCCCGGCCTCAGCCGCAGCGCAGCCCGGTCACCTTGCCATCCTCGCCCACCTGGATGTTGAGGCGTTCCGGGCGATGATCCATGGTCATCATGCTGTCGGGGTGCAGGACCCGAACAGGCCCCTCGCGGACCGGAAGCATCGAGGCGTCCCAGGTTTGCCCGACAAGATCCTTATGGGCCTCCTGCTGACAGGGGGAGCCCGGGGCCGCGCTCATTCCCAGGGCGGTTCCGCACAGGGTGAGGCTGGTCAGAAGACCCGCAGCGCACAGGGGCAGGTACGGGGTCAGGTACGGGGACAGGAAACGGGACAGGCGGGTCATGCAGCCTTTTCGACGCCGTAGCGCGCCATGAAGGTCTTCACCGCTTCGTCTGCAATCAGCTCCACCTCTTCGGCGGGGATCGAATCGACCACGCCGAACAGCAACTTGACCATGATCCTCGTCCGGCACAGTTCGACGAACTGGTCGGCGGCCAGTTCCGGATCCTCTGCCTGCAGATAACCGCGTTCCGTGGCTTCGCGAATGTAGCGCGACATGATGCGGCGCGCGATGAGCGGGCCGTTCTCGTAGAAGTCCTGGGACAGGTCCGGGAAACGGTTCGCTTCGGCGGTGGCCAGGCGGAACATGGAAATGGCCATGGGGGAGCTGAACCCAGTCACCATGCGACGCGCGGCAATCGGCAACAGTTCCTCAGGCGGCATGTTGGGGGGGACGAACCCGCGGGAGGTTTCCCCTTGCTTGTGGCACTCGCCCCGCGCGATCTCGATGAAGAGCAGGCGCTTGTCGGGGAAGTAGCTGTAAAGCGTGGCTTTGGATACGCCGGCTTCCTTGGCGATCTCATCGACATTGGCGTTGTCGAACCCGTCCTTCATGAAGACGCGGCGCGCGCCTTCCAGGACCTGGTCATATTTGCGTCCCCGGCGTCCGAGGGAAGTTTGACGGTTCATGAACCCTCCGCGCACTAGCGTGGGGATAATGGCGTCCCCTTTATGTAGGGGCAAGCCTTTCGCAGACAATGAGACGCAAGGTTGACGTGACTGCGCTCTCTGCGATGATCCCTTTTGCACATTGGCACCCTTTGGTGTCGGAAACGCGAAGCCAGGGGGCGAAAGACACCTCATGACAGTCATTTACGTCGATGCGGACGCCTGTCCCGTGAAGGACGAGGCGGAACGCGTGACGACCCGGCACAGGGTGTCATGCTGGATGGTGTCCAACGGCGGGCTGCGTCCGTCGCCCAACCCTTTTGTACACCATCAGATCGTTGCGGCCGGTGCGGATGAGGCCGACAAGTGGATCGCGGAACGCTGCGGGCCGGGCGATGTGGTGGTCACGGGGGACATTCCGCTTGCCGCGAAATGCGTGGCCGCCGGGGCCCTGTGCCTGCGCCACAACGGCGAGCGGTTCACCGAGGCGAACATCGGCCAGCAGCTGGCGATGCGTGACCTGATGGCGGATATCCGGGCGGCCAATCCCCTGGGCGCCGGTGGCGGGGGCAAGGGCTTTACAAAGGCCGACCGCTCCCGTTTCCTGAACGCTCTGGAAACCGCGCTGCGGGCTGCAGCGTCCAAGGGACAAGTGCAGGGAAAATGACGGAAAACCCCATCAAGGCTGTCGTGTTCGACATCGGCAACGTTCTGATCGAATGGAACCCGGAACGCCACTACGACGCCAAGTTCGGAGAGGACCGCAGGCGCGCGCTTTTCGACACCATCGACCTGCACGCGATGAACGACCGGGTGGATCGGGGCGGTGACATGGCGGAGCTTACCGCCCGCCTGGCCGAGGACCATCCGGAATGGCGCGAAGAGATCCTGACCTGGCATGAAGACTGGCTGACCATGGCCTCGCCCGCGATCCCGCATTCCTGGCGGCTGCTGCGTGCGCTCAGGGCCAAGGGGATCCCGGTCTTTTCGCTGACGAACTTCGGCACCGGCACCTTCGCCATCGCGCGGGAGGAATACCCGGTGCTGAGGGAGTTCGACGCGGAATACATCTCTGGTGAGCTGGAGGTGATCAAGCCGGACGAAAGGATCTACGAGATACTCGAGGATGGTTCGGGCCTGTCGGGGGCGTCGCTGATCTTTACCGATGACCGGGCCGACAATATCGCCGCCGCCGCCGCGCGCGGCTGGCGCACGCATCTGTTCGAAGGCCCCGAAGGCTGGGCCGCGCGCCTGGTGGAAGAAGGGCTTCTCACGCAGGAGGAAGCCGCATGAATGTTCCCATGATCTCCTTCGAGGAAGGCGAGGCCGTCCTCGACTGGCTGAAGCTGACCGATGCCCTGGCCGCGGCCCATGATCTGCCGAAGGCAGAGATCGGCGACACCTTTCTCTATCGCGGCGATGACACGCTGCTGACCCGCTCTGCCTGGATCGACGGGCTGGGGGTCGCGGTGAAGGCCGCCACCGTCTATCCCGGCAACAAGGCCAGGGGGCTGCCCGCGGTCAACGGCGCGGTGAACCTGATGAACGACGCCACCGGCCAGCTGGAGGCGATTGTCGATTTCCACCTGGTGACCAAGTGGAAAACGGCAGGGGACAGCCTGCTGGCCGCGCGGCGCCTGGCGCGACCCGACAGCCGGGTGATCCTGATCGTCGGGGCGGGCACCGTCGCGGGCACCCTGCGCGAAGCCTACGGCGCCGCCTTCCCGGATGCGCGTTTCCTTTGCTGGAACCGATCCCCCGCCGGGGCAGAGGCTCTGGCGGCGAAATATCCGGGCATCACCCCGGTCACCGATCTGCCCGCCGCAGTCGCCCAGGCGGATATCGTCACCTGCGCCACCATGGCGACTGAACCCTACCTCGACGGCGCCTGGCTGCGTCCGGGCCAGCACGTCGACCTGATCGGGGCCTACCGGCCCGACATGCGCGAAGCCATGGACAGCGCGCTGCAGCGCGCCCGGGTCTTCGTCGACAGCTTCGACACCACCATCGGGCATATCGGGGAAATCCAGACCCCGCTTGAGACGGGCGCGATCACGCGGCAGGACCTGCTGGCCGACTACTACGATCTCGGTGCCTTCACCCGGGGCAGTGAAGAGGAGATCACCCTCTTCAAGAACGGGGGCGGGGCGCACCTGGACCTGATGACGGCGCGCCACGTCTACGACGCATGGCGGGCCGAAAACGGAGGGGCGGAGTGAGCTTTGCGCCGCTGATCGGTCTTGTCCTTGGCGGAGGGGCCCTCGCCTGGGCGCCCTTCCTGCGTGAAGACATGCGCCCCAAGGTCGGTGAGCGGCGGGATGCCACGGCAGGAGAACTGGTGGAGCTGTCGCAGGGGCGGACCTGCTTCCGCTGGCGCGGGGACGAAGATGATCCGGTTGCGGTGCTGGTCCATGGGCTGACCACACCCGGCTATGTCTGGGATGACATCGCGGACCGACTTGTCGAAATGGGCTACCGGGTTCTGAGCTATGATCTGCTTGGCCGGGGGTGTTCGGACAGGCCCGAGCCAGACAGGCCCGTTTCAGGCAAGCCCGACGGGGTGCAGGACGCGGCCTTTTTCGTGACCCAGCTGACCGACCTTCTCAAGTCGCAGGAGGTGGCGGAACCCGTTACGCTGTTCGGCTATTCCATGGGCGGGGCCATCGCCACCGCCTTTGCCGCCGCCAATCCGGGATGGATCGAAAAGCTGGTCCTGGTCGCACCTGCGGGGATGGGGGGCTATCCCACCGGCTTCACCAGGTTCATGCGCGATGGGGGCTGGACCGGGAAGTGGTTGTTCTACCTGCTCTACCCGCGCCTCCACCGCAGCTCCGCTCGCGCGGCAGAGGCACAGGGCGTGCCGACAAACCTGGCGCGGCGGCAGGCGGCGGAGGCGACCTGGCGCGGGTTCACGCCTGCGGTGCTGGCCGGTCTGCGGGGGATCCTGCGCGACCCGATGGAACTGGAGCATCGCAAGATCGCGAAGGAGGGTGTGCCGCTCCTGTCGATCTGGGCGGTGGAGGACGAGGCGATCCCGCTGGACGGTATGGGCGTGCTGTCACGCTGGAACCGTGCCTCTGCCCAGAAACAGATCGAAGGGGCGGGGCACTGGCTGCCGCTGTCCCATCCCGAAGAGGTCGTGCGGGCCTTCCGCACCTGGCTCTGGGAAGACGGAGAGATCTAGCGCGATCTCTCCTCAGGCGGGCTGCGGTGTCTCGGGGCTTTCGCGGACGGGCAGGTGGATCAGGGCAGAGAAGGCGCCGACGCCGACGCCGACCCACCACACCAGCGTGTAATCACCGTGGATGTCGTACATGGCCCCGCCCAGCCAGACACCGAGGAACCCGCCGAGCTGGTGACTGAAGAACACGATCCCGTAGAGCGTCCCCATGTAGCGCATGCCGTAGATATGCGCGATCAGGCCGGAGGTCAGCGGTACGGTCGCCAGCCAGAGAGACCCCATGGCGGCAGAGAACAGCAGGACCGACCCGGGGGTGATCGGCGACAGGATGAAAGCCGCCGAAACGATTGTACGTAGGGTGTAGATCGCGGCCAGAAGGTACTTCTTCGGCAGGCGGTTGCCCAGCCAGCCGGCCCCCAGCGTGCCCAGCACGTTGAACACCCCGATGAGAGAGATCGAGATCGCGCCAAGCGCCGAGGTGGTGGAAATCCCGAGTCCGGCCAGGATCCCGCCAGAGGAGATCGGCCCGCAAAGCTCGGTCACGAAGGCCGGGAAGTGGGCGGTGATGAAGCCCAGCTGGTAGCCGCAGCTGAAAAAGCCCAGGAAAATCATCGCGAAGGTCGGATCCTTGCCTGCGCGCAGCAGGATCTGGCCCAGGCTTTCTTCCAGTTCGGCCTTGCTGGCCGGCGGCTGGACCGACCGCATCATTGGCAGCAGGAAGAGCACCGCAAGGATTGCGGCGGCGAAGATCATGAAGACATTCTGCCAGCTGGTGACGCCCAGAAGGTATTCCGCCACTGGCGCGCCGAAAACCTGCCCGGCGCTGCCGGCGGCGGTGGCGATGGCCAGCGACATCGACCGGTTTGCGGGCGAGGCGGCGCGCCCGACGACGGCCAGGATCACGCCGAAGCCGGTCCCGGCCACGCCGAACCCCACCAGCACTTCCAGGCCCCAATGCGCCTCGGGCGTGGTGGCGAAGGACGACAGCAGCAGCCCCGCGGCATAGGTCACCGCGCCCAGGATGATGGCACGACGGTCCCCCAGCTTTTCCGCAAAGGCGCCGAAGATGGGCTGGCCGATGCCCCAAGCAAGGTTCTGGATCGCGATGGCCAGGCTGAAGTCCGTCCTGGCCCAGCCGAACTCCGCCGCGATGGGGATCTGGAATACGCCAAAGCTCGCGCGGATGGCAAAGCTGATCAGGATGATGATGGCCCCCGCGATCAGCACGGGCGTGAAAAGACGGGCCTGCTGGGTCATTGGTCGGCTCCTGAAAGGCGTCGCTGCTGAAAAGGGTTGGGGGCAGGGTAGGGATAGGCCTGCGCCTGTCAAATCAGCTTTTGTGACATGCGACTTTCGTATCGGTTGCCCCGATGGGCGTCGTCGCGCCTGTCCGGTTGCGTTTGGCGCTTCCCCGTGGCGCGGGGGCGTATTATCACGCCCCCATGAGCCAGAGCATGACCGACCTCTATCACGCCCGCGTCAAAGCGGGGGAGATCCGCCCCGATCCTGCGCAGGAACATGTCCTGCCGGAATTCGACCGCATTCGCGCCGGGCTGGACGCCGCCCCCGTGAAACGCGGGTTCTTCGGCCGCAAGAAGGCGCCCGAGGCGCCGAAGGGGCTCTACCTCTGGGGCGGTGTCGGGCGCGGCAAATCCATGCTGATGGATCTCTTCGTCGAAAGCCTCGACGTGCCGGTGCGCCGGGTCCATTTCCACGCCTTCATGCAGGAAATCCACGAAGGCATGCATGCCGCCCGCAAGGCCGGTGTCGAAGACAGCCTGAAACCCGTGGTCGAAAAGGTCGTGGCCGAGGTGAAGGTGCTGGCCTTCGACGAGATGCAGATCACCGATATCACCGACGCGATGATCGTGGGCCGCCTGTTCGAGGCGCTCTTTGCGGCGGGGGTGGTGGTCGTGACCACGTCGAACCGCATTCCCGACGACCTTTACAAGAACGGGCTGAACCGGCAGCTTTTCCTGCCCTTCATCGAGATCATCAAGCAGCAGCTGGTGGTGCATGAACTGGAAAGCCCGCATGACTATCGCCAGCACCGCCTGTCCGGCGCGCAGGTCTATTTCTCCCCCGCCAACGCCGAGGCGCGCGCCCAGATCGAGGCCTATTGGCATGATCTGACCGGGGACGAAGGCCCGGGCGCCCCGCTTGTCCTGAAGGTGAAGGGCCGCGAGGTTGTCCTGCCGGCCTACCGTTCCGGGGTCGGGCGCGCGCATTTCCACCAGCTTTGCGGTGCAATGTTGGGACCGGGCGACTACCTGGCCGTCGCCGAAGCCGTCGAAGTGCTGATCCTGGAGGACATTCCCTGCCTCGGCCGGTCGAATTTCAACGAGGCGAAGCGGTTCGTCACCCTGGTCGACGCGCTTTACGAAGCGAAGGTGCGCGTGATCTGCTCCGCTGCGGCGGAACCTGAAAGCCTCTACCTCGAAGGGGAAGGGGTTTTCGAATTCGAACGGACCGCGTCGCGCCTGCGGGAAATGCAGGACAAGGACTGGGGTGCCGAGGAGGCCTGATTGCGTGTGTGCCGGGGAAGGTGGGTTGCACCCACCCTACGGGCCTTGCGCTGACTGCAGGGGTTGACCCTCCCCCGTAGGGCGGGGTTCACCCCGCCGCGCCAAGGCGACTGCAACCCCGCCACGCCACGGCGACCGCAACGCGCCGATCCTGGCTGCCAAAACGCAGAAGGGGGCCGTTGACCGACCCCCAGTGTTCTGCCCGATAGATCCCAAGCTTGCGACATGTCGCGAATCGCGGTGATAGGCTGCTGTGCGACCCGATACATGCGGATGAATGCCTGATCTAAAAGGACTTTATGCGAATCGTCGCGAATCGGTCAATGGGAAACGAATCGGTTAACCCGTGGTTTCGACCTCACGGTCAAGTGATGATTCGGAATTCCGATTCGGAACAGTCCCTTACGAGTCACTCTTTAAGTGACAAAAAATCCTGCAGCCGACGGAATTGCCCGCTTCAGCCGTCGATGCGAAGGATATGACCCGCAAAATAGAGCGATCCGCAGAACAGGATCCGGGCCGTGGGGTCCGTTTCGGCCAGCCGCGCCAGGGCGGTTTCGGCATCGGGCGCGATATCGGCGGGGATGCCGCAGGCACGGGCGGTCTCGGCCAGCGTTTCCGCGGGCAGGGCGTTTTCCTCTCCGGGGATCGTGATCGCGGTCAGCCCCTCGGCGCGGGCGGACAGCGGGCCCAGGTAGCCGGAGGCGTCCTTGGTGTTCAGCATGCCGCAGATCAGGCGCGTGGGCCGTGCCGGCAGCCCTCCCAGGAAGGAGGCCAGCGCCTCACCGGCAGAGGGGTTGTGGCCGCCGTCGAGCCAGAGCTCCGCCCGGGGCGCCATCGCGGCCAGCTTCCCGTCCTTCAGGCGCTGCAATCGTGCGGGCCAGGTGGCCCCCGTCACTGCCGCTTCGCAGGCGGCCTCGTCGAAACCCAGGTGGCGCAGCGTGGCAAGGGCCGCGCCGGCGTTTTCGATCTGGTGGGGGCCGGGCAGCGCAGGCAGGGGCAGGTCCAGAAGGCCGGTTTCGTCCTGGAAGATCAGCCGCCCGCGTTCCTCCCAGGCATGCCAGTGCTGGCCATGCACCAGCAGCGGCGCGCCCAGGTCGTTGGCGCGGGCCTCGATGACCTCCAGCGCCTCGTCCTGCTGCGGGCCGACGATGCAGGGAACGCCGCGCTTGATGATCCCCGCCTTCTCGCCCGCGATCTTGGCCAGGGTGTCTCCCAGGAAGGCCTCGTGATCCATGGACACCGGGGTAATGATCGTCGCGGCCGGTTTCGCCACGACGTTGGTGGCGTCCAGCCGGCCGCCCAGGCCGGTTTCCAGCAGGCACCAATCCGCGGGCGTCCGGGCAAAGGCCAGGAAGGCGGCGCAGGTGGTGATCTCGAAATAGGTGATCGCGTCGGGGCCGTTGGCCGCCAGGCACTCGTCCAGGATCTCGCTCAGATAGTCTTCGGAGATCAGCGCGCCTGCCAGCCGGATCCGTTCGTGAAACCGCACCAGGTGGGGCGAGGTATAGGCATGCACGCTTTGCCCCGCGCCTTCGATCCCGGCGCGCAGCATGGCCTGGGTCGATCCCTTGCCGTTGGTGCCGGCCAGGTGGATGACCGGCGGCAGCTTTTCCTCGGGATGGTCGAGCGCGCCAAGCAGGCGCCAGACACGGTCAAGCACCAGGTCGATGACCTTGGGGTGCAGGCGCATCATGCGCTCCAGCAGCGCATCGGACCCGGGCTGTGTCACTTCTTGTCTTCTGCCTTTTCGGCCTTGGCCTTGGATTTCTCCGTCTTGGCCTTTGCCTTCTCCGCCTCTGCCGGGGCGTCTGCCTTGGCTTCGGTCGCTGCTTCCGTGGGGGCGTCCGCTGCGGGCTCCGCATCGGCGACGGGGGCAGGCGGCGGCAGGTCGCCGGCCACGGCAGGCGGCAGGCCCATCAGCATGCGGGTGATGGTGATCAGCTCGTCCCGCATTTCGGTCCGCTTGGTCACCCGGTCCAGCATGCCGTGATCCAGCAGGTACTCGGCCCGCTGGAAGCCTTCGGGCAGCTGCTCGCGAATGGTCTGTTCGATGACGCGCGGCCCGGCGAAGCAGATCAGCGCATTGGGTTCGGCGATCTGCACGTCACCCAGCATCGCGTAGGAGGCGGTGACGCCGCCCGTGGTGGGGTGGGTCAGCACGACGATATACGGCAGGCCCGCTTCCTTCAGCATCTGCACGGCCACGGTCGTCCGCGGCATCTGCATCAGCGACAGGATGCCTTCCTGCATCCGCGCGCCCCCGGCGGCGGAGAATAGCACCAGCGGGCTCTTCTTCTTCACAGCGCGTTCGGCGGCGGCGATGATCGCATTGCCCACGTACATGCCCATGGACCCGCCCATGAAGGAGAAGTCCTGGCCCGCGGCCACGATCGGCGTCCGGCCGATCTCGCCCTCGACGACCAGCATGGCTTCCTTCTCGGCGGTCTTGCGCCGGGCGTCACGCATGCGATCGGGGTATTTCTTCTGGTCGCGGAAATGCAGCGGGTCGGTGACGGGCTCCGGCACGGCGACTTCCGTGAAGATGCCGCCGTCGAACAGGGCGGTGAACCGGTCACGCGGCGTGATCGCCATGTGGTGGCCGCAGCTGGTGCAGACGTTGAGATTGTCCTTCAGCTCACGGTGGAACAGCATCGTTCCGCAACTGTCGCACTTGGTCCACAGGTTCTCTGGCACTTCCCTGCGCGAGAAGATCGAGTTGATCCGTGGCCGGACGTAGTTGCTGATCCAGTTCATCTTGGCCTCTTTCGGGCGTTTCTGTCGGCCCCGAGATAAGGCCGTGGGACGAGGATTGCAATCAGCGCCTGATGGCAACCCTTGCGGAAAGCCAGGCAAGGACCAGCACAGCCAGCTCCAGCAGCAGCGAAAGCGTCAGGATCGGACCGTGGAATTCGCTGTTCAGCAGGTCGGTCTGGGGCAGGTCGGGCGTGGCGGGGAAGAGGAACAGCGACAAGCCGGAATCGGGGGCGCCGACCTCTCCGAAGAAGAGGAAGGCATAGGCGTTGTTGGCCAGGTGCAGCCCGATCGCCGGGCCCAGGGATCCGGCGCGTGCCGTCAGGTCCGAACAGGCCAGGCCAAAGCAGAAGGCCCAGATCACGTATTGCCAGTTGTCGGCCCAGTCGCTGCCCTCTGCCCAGTGCACGCTGGCAAAGGCGATGTTGGGCAGGATCATCCAGACCAGCGGGCTGTCGAACCGTGCCGCCAGCTGCTGTTGGAGGTAGCCACGATAAAGCAGTTCTTCCGAGGCGGTCTGCACCAGCAGGGCCAGCAGCCCGAAAGGCAGCGCCAGCAGCCACAGGGCGGGCGTGCGCACCTCCTCGATGGCCAGGAAATCGCCCCAGGGCGGGGAAAACTGGATCACCATGTAGAACGCCATGGCCCCCAGGAAGGCCTGGACCAGGGGTCGGAACACCGTGCCGGCCGGGCCCAGAAGGCTGCGGGCCGGGCGCATCTGCAGGTTCGAGACGATAAAGGCCGTGGCCAGACCCAGGAACCCGTAGGTCGTCAGCTGCAGGGTCAGGCCCAGCGGCGTGTCCCCCAGGAAGACGGCATCGGCCAGCGCCGGGGCGACGAAGGCAAGCGCCTCGTCAAAGCCGTAGATGGTGAAGCCGAAGAGGGCCTCGATCACCGCCAGGCCCAGGATCAGGCGCCACAGCTCCGGCTGGCGACCGGCGGGCATGGCGTAGGCGTGGTGGGGCAGGTAGGCGCGCGCCGGATCGAAAAGCTCTCTCATTTCCGCGGTGCCATCATTTCCGCAGTGCCAGTCGCGCGGCCAGCCACAGCACGCCCGTGGTCGCGAGTTCGACCGGCATCAAGCGCAGCATCGCAGGGTCATCCTGCGCGATGGAGATATGATAGAGCGCGAGGCCCCCCAGCTCATCCCCGAAGGAAACGCCCAGGATCGCGATGACATTGTTGACGAAATGCAATGCCAGCGCGGGCCCGAGAGTGCCCGATCGCGCGGTCAGGTCCCCGGCCACCAGGCCGAACAGCGCGGCCGAGGCGACGAACCATGGCGCGTTGGCGCCGGTCTCGGGTGAATAGTGCAGCGCACCGAAGAGCAGCGCCGGCGCCACCAGCCACAGCAGGCGCGACCGGAAGCGGCAGGACAGGCGCTTCTGCAGGTAGCCGCGAAACAGGCATTCCTCCGCGGTGATCTGGATCGCGATGGTCAGTAGGCCCGCCGGGATCCACAGAAACCAGCGCGCGGTGTCCATGTAGCGCGTGGGCGCGATGTCCACGGGCATCGGCAGCAGGGCAATCACCAGGATTAGCGGCAGAACGTAGCGCAGCACCCGCAACGCCTGCCGCAGGGTTTGCCCAAGCGGCAGCAGCAACAGGTCCAGCCCCCGCCCGTGCAGCACCCGCATCATCAGTTCCAGCGATAGAAGCGCCGTCGTGAAGGAAGACAGCATCAGCAACGTCAGCGCCTGCGGCCCGGGAATCGTCCGGGCCAGCACCGGCGCAGCCGCGATCATCCAAAGCGCCATCAGCACCGTGTAGAACAGCATGAAAAGGGCCAGGCCCGCACCTGTGCGCCATATGGCTGGAGGCATGTCCCGCCAGGGCGGCGCTTGGTCGTTGTCGGCTCGGCTCATGACCGGCAAGCTAGCGCCGGGCCCGCCGCCCCGCAATCGGCCTTGTGACACTTGTGCGGTGCTGTCGCACTTGTGCGGTGCCCATGGGTCATTTATGCCCTTGGCGGATGAAGAAGACGGGCCGCGACCGGAGGACGACTGCCATGACGACAGATCGAAGATCCGAACGGACCTCCGTGCCGCGTCCCGCTGGCGGCCCCCTTGGCAGCCCCCGGGCACGGTACTGACCGGATGCAGGCCGCAAGCATTCTCTCCCCCGCTCTTGGCCCTCTCAGGCGCCTTGCCGCGTCGCGCAGGTGGTTGCGGCTGCAGTCGCGCCCAACCCATCGTAGGCATGCCGGTCGAAAGCATCCGCTGCGCCACGTCGCGGCGGCGGGCCTGTGCCTGCTGCTGCCTGGATGCCTGGAAACCGGCGGTGCCGACAATGGCGAGGGTTTCTTTTCCACCATGCGCCGCCCCATGGGCGAAGTGCTGGCCCACGGCGAAATGGCCGGTGGCGATGTCGTCATTCGCGGGCCGGAGGACTATTGCATCGAAGGGCGCAGCCTGAAGTCCCGGACCGGCGGCGGCTTCGCCCTTCTGGCGCGTTGCGACATCCTGTCGGGCGGCGAAATGGGCAATCCTGTGGCCCTGGCCGTGCTGACCGCCACCGTCTCTCGCTATGATGACGGGGATCTGCCCGGGGCCGAAAGCATGGCGCGGGATTTCGCCGCCAATGGCCTTCCGGTGCTGGAAGCCAGCGATCGCAACGGCATGCGCCTGTTGCACCTGGGGGCGGGCGGCGATGCGCTGGTGCGTGCGGCGGATCCACGGCAATGGCGCGGGGTTTTCGTGATCAACGGCTACCTGGTCAGCCTGGCGGCCTATGGGCCGAAGGACAGCTCGGTCGCGGGGGCGGGCGGGCGTTCCCTGCTGCTGGCCATGGCGCAGTCCATCCGCGCCGCCAGCCCCGATACCCCCCGTGCCGCCCAAACCGCCCCGACCGAAAGCGCGCCATTGGCGGAACAGGCCGCCGATGGCCTGGGATCCACGGTCAACGTGCCTGCAACGGCGACAGGTGACACGGAAAACACGACGCAGGACTAACCGGCGCGGGCAGGACGCCGCATACGCTTGTGTCCGGATTTCCATGGGGTAACCTGCCACGGGCAGACGACGCCGGACGGCCCCCGCCGCCTGGCCGAAGCAACGGACACGACAACGGAAACCACGGCACAGATGGCAGGCTTTCGCAGATCCCTGATCGACAGGCTGATCAACCGCTCGGAACGGCGCCGCTGGCGCAAGCGTGCCGCCGAGGTGCACGACACGCCGCTGTCGACCCTGCGGACGCAGCGCAGTCAGGCGCGGGCACTGCGCGGTGAACTGGATTACCTGATCTATTTCGCCGACAGCCGTCTTGGCCTGCCGGCCATCGGCTCCAACGCCTTCCCGGTGCCCCATGGCACCGACTGGGCCTGGCGCCCGCAGCTTTGGCGCGGGCCACTGGCCCAGCATGGCGTGACTGCCGTCCGTTCCGGTGAACAGCTGGGCGAGGAAGTCACCATGTTCCATGACTGCGCCCAGTCGGAACTTACCCTGCGACAGGTCAGGAACCACCGCGAAAGCGACCTTGCCCCCTATGCCATGCGGCTCGACGTTTTCGGCTTCGACGGGTCTTTCCTGTCGCTTGCCATCAACCTGCCGGACGAGGCGCTGGACGGGCTGCTGAAGCGGCACCTGATCCGGCTGGACACCCTCGTCCAGATGGAAAAACCGTTGGAGCTTTTCGCCCGCCTCAACATCAAGCACGGTCCGAATACCGAACAGCTGGTTCGTGAACTGCCCGTGCACGAGGCGGAGCTGAGCGTCGAATTCGACTTGGCCTATTCGGAGATCAATGAAAAGCGGATCGAGAAGGCCTGGATCGACCTGATCTTCGAAGGCCCCCAGATGAACGAGGTCACCCTGCGCGACCTGACCGTCAGCCGCCGCCCCCGCGCGGATCTGTGATGCCGGCCGGGTAGCCGGCGAAGGTCCGGAGAGCGTACCCAGTAATCAAGCCCCAGAATAAACCCCAGAAGATGCCCGTGAAGACGCCCGCGACCAGGAGGTTCCGCATGAGTTCCGAGATGACCCTGACCAAGACCCGCCTTCACGCCGGCAAGTGGGAAGGCATCCTGACCGTTCCGGAAAGCCACCCCGCACCCCAGATCGAGGTGCTGGTGCATGATGAAAAGCTAGACGATGTCACGGTTGCCCCGACCGGGGCAGAGGGCGAATGGGGGCTCGTCGTCTCCATCCCGCCGCATGTGATCTCGGAAGGGACCCAGGTTTTCCTGATCCGCGACCGCGCCTCGGGCAAGCTGCTGGGCAACTTCGCGGTGCTGGCCGGCGAAGAGGTCAGCGACACGATGCATGCCGAAATCGTCCTTCTCCGGGCCGAACTGGACATGCTCAAACGGGCCTTCCGTCGTCACTGCGTCGAAACCGGCGCCGCCTGACCGTACCACCTGAACGCAAAGGGGGCCCCCATCGGCCCCGGCAGCGTTTCCCCAGCTGCAACGATACCGGATAAAACCGCGATATTGTCGGCTGTCTGCCCACTTCCTGCCTTCTTCGGCGCCGATACACGACGCTGACCACCCAGTGCGACAGGTAGGCAAGATGGACCGGCTCACGGAAATGGAGGCTTTCGCCACGGTGGTGGACCAGGGAGGGTTCACCGACGCGGCAAAGAAGATGGGGATCTCGAAATCCGCCGTCTCCAAGCATGTCTCCTCGTTGGAGGCGCGCCTCGGCGCGCGCCTGCTAAACCGGACGACACGCCGCGTCTCTCCCACGGAAATCGGCCTGGCCTACTACGACCGCGCCCGCCGCGTGCTGAACGATGCAGGCGAAGCCGATGCTCTGGTCACCTCGATGCAATCGGCGCCCTCGGGCCTGCTGCGGATTTCGGTGGCGACCGATTTCGGGGTAAATCACCTCTCTCCGGTGCTGGGGGAGTTCCTGCAGGAATTCCCCGATATCACCGTGAACATGGTGCTGAACAACCGCTACGTCGAACTGATTTCCGAAGGCTTCGACATGGCCATCCGCATCGGGGAGCTGGAGGACAGCTCCCTGCGGGCCCGCAAGCTGACGGAGACGGCGCAGCGCATGATCGCTGCGCCCTCCTACTTCGAAAAGTTCGGCCGGCCGGCCAAGATCGACGATCTGAACGAACACAAGCTGCTGCACTATTCGTCCCAGGCCTCCGGCAATGTCTGGAAACTGACGGCGCCCTCCGGGGAAAAGCGGCAGATCCGCACCGCCGGCTGGCTTTCGGTCAACGACGGGCAGTCGTTGCTCAATGCCGCCATTTCCGGCCTGGGCATCGCCTACCTGCCGTCCTTCCTTTACCACGACGCCATGGAACAGGGCCTGGTGGAGGATGCGATCCCCGATCTGCCGGTGGAGGTTCAGGGGATCTACGCGGTCTACCCGCCGGGCCGGTTCACCCAGCCCAAGGTGCGCGCCTTCATTGATTTCCTGGTGGATGCCTTCCAGGACAAGGGGCCGCTCAACTGGTAGCGCCCCGCATTTCCCCCGCCGCGACCTTCCTCTGACAGGGGGGCGTGGACCCTCGGACCCCGGTGCGCAGCCTGCGTGCCGGGGTATCTTGTCGCCGCTCTCGGGGTGTCAGGACTTCGGCAGAAGGATCGCCTCGACCCGCCGGTTGGCCTTGCGGCCCTCTTCGGTCCGGTTGCTGGCGATCGGAGCAAGGTAGCCCACGCCATGGGCTTCGATCCGGTCGGGCGCAATCCCGTATTCCCCGATCAGCCGTGCCCGCACCGCCTCCGCCCGGGCGCGCGACAGCTCCCGGTTGGGTTCAAGGGCGCCCTCGCTGTCGGTGTGCCCGACCAGAAGCAGGTGGCAGGCGGGATCCGACAGCAGCAGCGTCGCCACGGCATCAAGCGACGGGCTGGGCGTGTCTTCCAGCGTGGCGGCGCCGGTGGCAAAGCGCAGATCGGACAGCACCACGCGCCCCTCCCGTTCCAGCGCCTGCGCCAGCGGCGGCAGGGCGCCGGTGCCATCCCCGGGCAGGGCAGGGGAGGCCGCGTTCCCCGTCGCATCGGGCAGCGCGGGTGCGCCGGTGGGCAGGCCTGTGGGCAGGAAGGGCTGCAGCAGGCTGGCGTCGGTGCTGGCATGCACCATCTGCACGTAGCCCGCGCTGCTGTTGCGGCTGACCAGCAGGAAAATCGTGTCCTCCGCGCCGGTCGATCCAGTCGATGCGGTCGATCCGGACGCGCCATCGGCGGTGCGCTGCATCGTCAGGGCGCGGAAATCGAACAGGTCGACGCTCATCGCCGGGGCCGGGATCACCTCCAGGGCAAAGCGGAAGTCGAAGCCGCCGCAGACCCGCGTGGCGCAATCCAGCACGACCTCGAATCCTTGTTTCTTCAACGCTGCGCGCAGCGGCGCCAGAAGCTGCAGGGTGGTCATCCCCGGGCCGGGAACCGTCCAGGCGCGGCGGGTGATCGTTCCCTCCACCTGTTCCATGGGGGGCGGGGTGCTGCCCTTGGCAGGACCCGTGGGAAAGGCGTAGCTGTCCGGAACCGTGACCTCCTCGGTCGTCATCCGCGCGGCATAGGGCAGGGTATCCAAAGGATCGGCCAGCGCAGGCAGGCCCCCGCCCAGCCAGACGCAAAGCGCCGCCAGCCAGCGCAGCAACAGGCGACAGGGCGGCAACAGACGACAGGGCGGCAGCCCGGCGCAGGGAAGCGGGGCGGACCGCGCCGCCGCGCCCGCCTCGAAACCTGCCTTGCGGCCCGCCATCACCTGTTGCCCACCTCCCATTCAGCGGGCCTGCGCGTGGTATTCGGGGTTTGGCCGCATGTCGACGGCGCTGGCAATCCGGTTGGTCATGTTGAAGAACCCTGCGACATTGGCGATGTCCCAGATGTCCCGGTCGCTGAAGCCCGCGTCGCGCAGCGCCTGCCGGTCGGCCTCGCCGATCCGCGCGCTGGCCTCGGTCACCTTCACGGCGAACTCCAGCATCGCCCGCTGCCGCGCGGACAGATCGGCCACGCGCCAGTTCATCACCATCATCTCGCCCAGTGCGGGCCCGCCCATGTCCTGCGGGGCCATCTCGCGCACCGCCGCGCCATGGGCGGTCAAGCAGTAGAAGCAGTGATTGATCGAACTCACGGCCACCGCGATCATCTCCCGCTCCAGCTTGGACAACCCGCTCTCTCCCAGCATCAGGTCGTTGTAGAGCGCGGTGAAGGCCTCCAGCTTCTCAATGTCGAAGGCATGGGCCTTCAGCACGTTGGGCACCATGCCCAGCTTCTCTTCGCAGATGTCGAAATACTTCCGCGTGCGCTCCGGCAGCGGGTCCACCATGGGCAGGTTCAGGGCTGTAACTTGCCCGGTCATTTCGGTCGTCATGATATCGGTCTCCTCCCGTTCATGACCCCAGACGGTAATGGTAGCGCCCGACCTGCGCCATGCCGAGAGACCGGTAGAGGGCATTTCCGCCGACATTGCCGCGTGTCACGATGACCGAGAATTCCTCGGCCCCGTGTTCCAGCGCCCATCGGGCGGCGTCGATCATCATTGCCCGCCCCATGCCGCGCCCGCGCACCGTGGCGCTGACCTCCAGCGCATGCAGCATGGCGATGGTGCCGTCCACGGCGACAAAGGCCGTGCCGCCCGGCGAATTCTCGTAGCGCCCGATGAGGGATGTCCTGGGGCAGCTCACCCGGTCCATCACGGCCAGCCGCGCGGCTCCGATGCCGCCCTCGGCCCAGATCTCCTTCTGGATCGCCAGCGGTTCCCAGGCGGTCAGGCTGATCCGCTCCGGCGCCTTTTCCAGCGCGGCCATCTCGGCGGCGGGCATGGCATAGATCCAGACCGGGTCGACCACCTCGTAGCCCCGCGCCTCCAGCGCCGCGTCCAGGTCCTCGTCGCCCGGGCGGATGCTGAACAGCGGCACCTGCTCCATCGCCCGCATCGCGCCCTCGGCCGCGTCGATCTCTGCCGCGCTCACCTGGCTGCGGGTCGATGAGGCCGAAGAGACCCGCTTGCCGCCCCCGCCGCCCCGGCGCAGCACGAAGGGCATGCCAGGCAGGATCTCCGCCGGGGGCCAGGTGGCATCGACGACGGCCATGAACTCCGCCGTCCGGTCTTCGCCTCCGCTCATGCGGGGAAGAGCCCGGCCAGTTTCGTCATCGCCTCGTCCACCATGGCCGGATCGGCGCCCCGGATCACGATATTGGCGCCGTAGATCCCGTTCGACTGGAACGGGTAGGACCCGATGGAAAGCGCGGGGTAGCTCGCCGCAAGCTCCGACAGCGGCCCGGCGATCTCGCCCTCGCCGCGCTCGATCCGCAGGGTCTGGCTCAGCAGGGGGGTGCCACCCACCAGCGTGGGCAGAACGCTGGCCACCATCGCCTCGAAGACCGACGGCACGCCGGCCATGACATGCACGTTCTCGACGGTGAAGCCGGGCGCGATGCTGACGGGGTTGTCGATCAGGCTGGCCCCCGCCGGAATGCGCGCCATCCGCAGGCGCGCTTCGGTGATCTCGCCCCCCCGGCGCTCCCAATGGGCGACCAGCAGGTCACGGGCATCGTCGCGCACGTCGATCGTCCGGCCAAAGGCCTCGGCCACGCAATCGGCGGTGATGTCGTCATGGGTCGGCCCGATCCCGCCAGAGGTGAAGACGGTGCCGTATTTGCCCGACATCTCCCGCACGGTGGCGACGATGGCGGGCTGGTCATCGGCGATGAACCGCACTTCCTTCAGGTCGATGCCCAGCTTGGTCAGTTCCTGCGCGAGGAAGTACATGTTGGCATCGCGGGTGCGGCCCGACAGGATCTCGTCCCCGATCACGATCATCGCGGCGGTGGGATTGGCCATGACCTGCTCCTTGTTCATGCTTGATGATCAAAGCTATAGGCTTCGCGCATGCGCTTTCAAACCCCTCTTCTGCCCGCCACCCTGCTGCGCCGTTACAAGCGCTTCCTCGCCGACATCCGGCTGCCCGACGGGCAGGAGGTGACGGCCCATTGCGCCAATCCCGGCTCCATGATGGGGCTGGCGGATCCCGGCATGCGGATCTGGGTCGAACCCAACGACGATCCGAAGAAGAAGCTGAAGTACGGTTGGCGGCTGGTCGAACATCCCGATGGCCATTTCACCGGCGTCGACACCTCCGTTCCCAACCGGGCCCTGCGCGAGGCGCTGCTGGCGGGGCAGGTGCCGCGGCTTGACGGCTACGCCCGTGTCCTGCCGGAACAGAAGTACGGCGAGAAGAGCCGCATCGACTTCCTGCTGACCGACCCCGACCGCCCCGATTGCTATGTGGAGGTGAAGTCCGTCACCCTCTCCCGCCAGCCCGGCCTGGCGGAGTTCCCCGACAGCGTCACCGCGCGCGGGCTGAAACACCTGGGAGAGCTGTCGCAGATGGCGCAGGCCGGCCACCGGGCGGTGATGTTCTTCCTCGTGCAGCGCACCGATGCCACCCGCACCGACCTCGCCGCGGATATCGACCCGGCCTATGCCGCAGGCTTCGCCGCCGCCCGCGCCGCCGGGGTGGAGGTCATGGCCATGCGCTGCAACATCACCCCGGAAGAGATCACTCTGGGCCCCGCCCTGCCGCCGCCGCCCGGCTGATGCCTCCGCCCGGGCGTTTCCGCCCTCTCTGGCATTTCCGGACGAAAGCGATTATCTCTGCCCCTGACGCGCCAGCGATCGGGGCCCCAGGGCCGGTCCGGTCCCGCGCGCCCTCCAGGGCAAGATTTCAGGGAACATGGCATTGGAACAGGAACATCGCGGCCGCACGACACGGGAAGGCATCCGGATCCACGATCAGGCCGATTTCGAAGGCATGCGGAAGGCCGGCGCCGTCGCCGCCCGCATTCTCGATGACGTCGCCGCCATCATCGAGCCGGGCAAGACCACGGCCGAGATCGACAAGTTCATCGAGGACAAGGTGACCGAATACGGCACCATCTCCGCGACGATCGGCTACAAGGGCTACAAGCACGCCTCCTGCATCTCGATCAACCACGTGGTCTGCCACGGCATTCCCGGCGAAAAGAAGCTGAAGGATGGCGACATCCTCAACATCGACGTCACGGTGATCCTCGATGGCTGGTACGGTGACAGCTCCCGCATGTATGTCGCGGGCAAGCTCTCGCGGAAGGCGGAACGCCTGCTGCAGGTCACCCATGACAGCCTGATGATCGGCATCGACATGGTGAAGCCGGGCAATACCTTCGGCGACATCGGCCATGCCATCCAGAGCTATGTCGAAGGGCAGCGCATGTCGGTCGTGCGCGACTTCTGCGGCCACGGGCTGGGCACGGTCTTCCACGCCCCGCCGAACGTGCTGCACTACGGTCGCCCGGGCACCGGCGCGGTGCTGGAAGAAGGCATGTTCTTCACCATCGAACCCATGGTGAACCTGGGTCGCCCGGAAACCAAGGTGCTGTCGGACGACTGGACCGCCGTGACCCGCGACAAGTCGCTCTCGGCCCAGTTCGAACATTCCCTCGGCGTCACCGCCGACGGGTGCGAGATCTTCACCCTCTCGCCCGGTGGTCTATTCCACCCGACCTACACGGTCTGACGTGCCCGGCCCCGTGGTTGACCCGGGCGCGCTCTCCGAACGGCTCATGGCCATGGACGGGGCGACCTGGGACCGCCACGCCAATCCCTGGAGCGGTTGGAGCCGCCTCACCGTGCTCCCCCTCCTGGCACTGGCCCTCTGGGCGCGGGTCTGGCTGGGGCTTTGGTTCCTGCTGCCCGTGGCGCTGATCCTGCTCTGGACCTGGGCCAATCCGCGCCTCTTCCCCGTTCCGGCCTCCACCGACAACTGGATGTCGCAGGGGGTGCTGGGCGAAAGGATCTGGCTCGCCCGCAAATCCCGCCCCATTCCCGCGCAGCATGCCCGCGCCGCGATGATCCTCGTGGCGGTCTCGGGCCTCGGGTCCCTCGTCCTCGCCTGGGGGCTCTGGGTGCTGCACCCCTGGCTGGTGCTGGCGGGGCTGATCCTGGCCATGGGCGGGAAGCTCTGGTTCCTTGATCGCATGGTCTGGCTGAAGGCCGACACCGACCGCGCTGTCGCAGATCAGACTGCCACAGATCCTTCTGCCACGGATCAGGCCGGGCCCGACCCGGAACCTGCGGGTTCCGGCGCCGCCTGACTCCCGGCACGTCCAAGCCGCAGGATCCGGTATGACCCGGGGCCCGCGCGATGCTCTTCCTGCCCTGCACCCTGCAGAAAGGACATCGCATGCAGCTCACCGACAAGACGATCCTCATCACCGGCGCCTCCAGCGGGATCGGCGCCGCCGCCGCAAGGCTCTTCGCCGCAGCCGGGGCGCGCCTCGCCCTCGGCGGGCGGGATGCTCCCCGGCTGGAGGCCGTGGCCGCGCAGGCCTGTGCCAAGGGGGCGGAGGTCGCCACCCTCGCCGGGGACATCACCGAACCGGAGTACGCCACGGCCCTCGTCGCCCTGGCCGAAGAGCGTCTCGGCCCCCTCGATGCCGCCTTCAACAATGCCGGGATCACCGGACCCGCCGCCCCGGCAGAGGCGCTCTCTCCCCTCGACTGGCAGCAGGTGCTGGCGACCAACCTCGACGCGGCGCACCTGGCTGTCCGGGCCCAGGTCCCGGCGCTCAGGCGGGGGGCTGCGGCGGGCCGACCGGGCGGGGCGCTGCTCTTCACCTCCTCCTTCGTGGGCCATGGCATCGGATTGCCGGGCATGGCGGCCTACGGCGCGGCCAAGGCGGGCCTCGTCGGGCTGGTACAGGTCCTGGCAGTTGAACTCGGCCCCGAAGGCCTTCGCGCCAACGCCCTGCTGCCCGGCGGCACCCGAACCGCCATGGCGGGGGAGGACGCGGGCTTCCACGACTGGGCGGCCTCGATCCACGCGCTCAAGCGCATGGCCGAGCCGGAGGAGATCGCCCGCGTGGCGCAGTTCCTCCTGTCCGACGCCGCCAGTTTCGTGACCGGCGCGGCGATCCACGCCGACGGCGGCAACGCGATCTGCAAGGGCTGAGGCAGGGGGGCTGGTGGAGGAGGCTGGGGGCAACCGAAGGTGGATTACATCCACCCTACGGCGAGGCACCCGTAGGGTGGATGCAATCCACCGCTCCGGCCGCTCCGCCCCCACTCTCACCCCTTGGCGACGAAGCTCATCCAGCTGTCACCGAACTTCCGCCGGTCAAGCATCTCCCAGCCCTCCGGCAGCTCGACCTCGGCGCTTTCTTCCCAGACGATCAGCGCGTCATCGGCGATCCAGCCCTGCGCCAGCGCGGCCTCCAGCGCCGGCTCGCCCAGACCCTTGCCATAGGGCGGATCGAGGAAAACCAGCGTCGCGGGCACCCCGCCGCAGGGCGGCAGCCGCGTCGCATTGACCCGCAGCACCGTGGCGCGGTCCTTCACCGCCAGCTCGCGGATGTTCCCGGCCAGCAGCTTCTGCGCCACCCGCCCGTCATCGACGAAGGTCGCCTGCCGCGCGCCGCGCGACAGCGCCTCCAGCCCAAGCGCGCCGGTGCCCGCGAAAAGATCCAGCACCACCGCGTTGTCCAGCGGATCGCCGAAGCGCCCGCCGGCGAGTATGGAAAACAGGCTCTCCCGCACCCGGTCCGTCGTGGGCCGCAGATGCGCGCCCGCGTCGCCCTTGCCGAGCGCGGCCAGGCGCCGCCCCCGGAACTCTCCCGCGATGATCCGCATCAGCCCTTCATCAGCTCCTTCAGATCCACCGCCGGATCGGCCACCTTCGCCGGATCGGCGGTCCGGCCCGCATCGATCAGCCGCTTGCCCACCATGTAGCCGCGCGGGTCGTTCATTGCATCGACCGCCAGCAGCTGCTCGCCCGCGTAATACCAGTGCGACCGCGCGCCCTTGTCGTCGCGCCGGGTGACGATGCGGTCGTAACCGGTCGACAGCCCCGCGATCTGCAGCTTCACGTCATACTGATCCGACCAGAACCAGGGCTTCGGGTCATAGGCCTGTTCCAGCCCCAGCATGTTGTCGGCGGCGCATTCGGCCATGTCGATGGCGTTCTGCACGCTCTCCAGCCGCAGCCGCCCGCCGCGGAAGGGGAAACTGGCGCAATCGCCCGCGGCCCAGATCGACGGGTCCGAGGTACGGCACTGCGCGTCGCAGGCGATGCCGTTCTCCACCACCAGGCCCGCTTCCACCGCCAGCGCCTCATCCGGCAGGATGCCCGCGCCCACGATGACGAAATCCACGTCCAGCTCGGTCCCGTCGGTCAGAACCGCACCGCTGACCCGGCCCTCGCCCGTCAGTCGCTCCAGGCCGCAGCCCTCGCGGATCTCCACCCCATGCGCCATGTGCAGGGCCCGGAAGTAGCCGGAGGTCTCGGGCGCCGCGACCCGTTGGAGGATCCGCTCGCCCATCTCGACCAGCACCACCTTCAGCCCCTTCATCGCGGCCACCGCCGCGGCCTCCAGCCCGATGTAGCCGCCGCCCACGATCAGCACCCGCGCGCCCGGCACCACATGCGGGGCCATCGCCTCGATATCCGCCAGGCTGCGCACGCAGAAGACGCCCTCCAGCGCGCCGCCGATGGCGGACGGCAGGTGCCGTGGCACCGATCCGGTGGTCAGGGCCAGCCGGTCGTAGCGCAGCACCTCGCCGCCGATGACGACCTCCTTCGCGGCGGGCACGATCGCCTCCACCGCCGCATCCGTGCGCAGGGTGATGCCGTTGTCGGCGTACCAGGCGGCTGGCCGCAGGTAGAGCCGCTCTTCCTCCATCTCTCCCAGCAGGAACTTCTTCGACAGCGGCGGCCGCTGGTAGGGCGGCACAGGTTCGGCGCCGATCAGCGTGATCTCGCCCTCGTGGCCCTTCGCCCGCAGCCGTGCCACCAGCGACGCCCCGGCCTGCCCGGCCCCGATTACCGCGATATGGCTCATGCCCGTCACTCCTGCTGGTGCATCTTCGGCGCGAAGCTATATGCTTTCTTCAGGTAAACGCAAACCAGCACAGGATGACGCGATGACCATTGCCCCCGGCGATACCCTCCCCGATGCGACGCTCCTCACCATGGCCGACGGCGCGCCCGCGGCCGTCTCGGTTGCCGAAAAGACCAAGGGCCGCAAGGTCGTGATCTTCGGCCTGCCCGGCGCCTTCACCGGCGTCTGCACCACCGCCCACGTGCCCAGCTTCCTGCGCACCGCGCCGGATTTCGCGGCCAAGGGCGTGGATGAAATCATCTGCCTGTCGGTCAACGATCCCTTCGTCATGGGCGCCTGGGCCGACGCCACCGGCGCAGGCGATGCGATCTCCTTCCTGGGCGATCCGACCTCCGCCTTCGTCAAGGCGCTCGGCCTCGATTTCTCCGCCCCGCCGGCGGGTCTGATCGACCGCAGCCGCCGCTTCTCCATGCTGGTCGACGACGGCGTGGTGAAGGCGCTCAACATCGAGGAAAGCCCCGGCACCTGCGCCGTCTCGGCCGGGGAAACCCTGCTCGAAGCGCTCTGACGCGGCAAGACCACTGGCAAGATCACCGGTCCGATGCCCCGGTCGTGAACCTTGCCCAAAGACGGGGCCGCCATGTTGCGATGCGCGGCCCCTTGCAACCTGCCCTTGCAACCGGCCCTTGCAGTCTGGCGCGATGGCCCTGCGATCGTCGCGGGCCAGGGGTTTCATGCGGTGAACGGGCTGATGCAAAGGCAGCGCCCCTGCGCCGGTCCCGAAAAGGGAAACCCGGAACCATGAAGGTCCCGGGTTCAGGGAAGATCGCAGTCCCGATGCAATCCTCCACCCCATGTACATCGGACCCTAAACCCGGTGGCAATAACCGGGCCCTCGGTTTGCAAGTTGATGTACTGGCGCCGCCTCCATAGTCCCGACGGAAGCGACGTTGAGGTAAACTACCCTGTATACATGGAATGCGTCAATCGCCGGCGGCGCTTAACACGTGGTTAAGTGATGTACCCGTGAGTCACTCGCCCATGGCGTGGGTGGGCGCGATGCCCCGTCACTCCGTGCGGATGGCGGCCTGGTCGTCCAGCCAGCTCAGCTGGACCTCGCTTTCCACCGCTTCCTCGAAATATTGCCGCACATGGGCCACGGCCGCCCGTGACGCCATGCCGGATTCGATGAGCAGAAGGGAGATCAGCAGACCGCTGCGCCCGGCGCCGTACTGGCAGCTCACGGCGCAGCTCCCGCCCCGGGCAAGACGCGCATGCAGGGCCGGTCCCAGCTTGCTCCAGCGCGCCATGAACGCATCATCGGGGACCATGTAGTCCTCGATGGGCAGGAAGATCAGCTCCACACCCCGGGAAAGTGCCTCTTTCTTGAGCAGATCGAACGCCCCCGGGGGAAGCTCCTGTTCCTCTGGCAGGACCAGCAAGAGGTCCGCGCCCAGGTCCCGCATGTCGCAAACTGTGTCTTCCAGGGCATCCGGTGCGATGTAACCGCTGCCGTCGATGCCTGTTTCAAGGCCCGGAAAGCCGGACATCAGGCATTGCCCGCCTTCCGGCATCTCCACCCTGGCCCGCAGGGCAGAGCCCGCTCTGTACTCGTAGGTCAAGTAAAACTCCAAAAGCGGGATTGCAAAATTGCCTGCACAACCTCTCCGAACATATACAAGGTATTGAACGGATGGTATCCGGATCGGGGCGGAGGGAAAGTGTGTTGGGTCGAGTAGTTTAGAATATGCGCAAGAACAACGGCGAGATCGCCGCAGAGATCCGCGAACGGATCTGCCTGCTGGGGGGCGCGGATGAGATCATCCTGCATGAAGGTCAGCTGGCAACGGAATTCGGGGTCTCCCGCACGCCGATCCGGCAGGTGCTGCAGATGCTGGCCTATGAGAACCTGGTTGAAACGCGCTCCGGCGTCGGCACCATCGCAACGCCGCTGCTGATCGACCGGCGCGACTCCGACTTCCGGGCGTTCCGCGCCATTCTTGCCGCCTGCGTGCAATGCCCGGCCGATGTCGACACGGTGCCGGGGCTGTCCCTTGACCGGCTGCGCGACGCGCAGCGGCTGCTGGAGGCCTCGAAGGGGGCCGATCCGACGCTGGTGAAGACCGTTGCGGCCTACCTCGAAGCGATGCTGATGCTGGTGGGCGATCATATCGTGGCCACCGCGCTGCGCTCCGCCTTCTGGCGCCACGTGCGCTGGTGCCTGCATCCCCGTCACGGCAACATGGAAGAGGCGCGGGATCACTTCGCCATCGCGATCCGCGAAGCGCTGCCCCTGGCGGAGGCCGGGGACCCCCTGGCGCTTCTGGCGCGGCTCGCCGCCCTGGATGTCGGCGGCGGCGAAGGCTGGTATCGCGGCTGATCCCGTCGTGGCAATGCCGGGCCGGCCGGCAGAAGGGGCACCGCGCCGTGGCGCGATGCCCCAGGGACATCAATCCTCGGCCTTGCCGCCCACGTCGGGCTGCAGCAGGGTCCGGGTGGGGAAGGGGATATCCACGCCCCCCTCGTCCAGCGCCTCTTTCACCTTCCGCTTCATGTCGGTGGTGAAGCCGAAGTAATCGCCGCTTTCACACCAGACCCGGACCAGGAAATCGACGCTGAAGTCGCCCAGGTTGTTGACCTGGATGAAGGGCGCCGGATCGGACTTGGCGCGCGGATCGGCCATGATGGTGTTGCGGATGATCTCCTCCGCGTCCTTCAGGTTGGCGCCGTAGCCCACGCCAAAGGTCCATTCGGCGCGGCGGGTCGGGTAGATCGAGTAGTTGGTGATCGTGTTCCCCCAGACCTCGCTGTTGGGAATGATGATCTGGGTGTTGCTGAGGCTCGCCAGCTCGGTGAAGTTCAGGCTGATGTTCTTCACCGTGCCCATCTGGCCCGCGACCTCGACGAAATCGCCGTTCTTGATCGGGCGGAAGAAGATGATCATCACGCCGGCGGCGACGTTCGACAGCGTGCCCTGCAAGGCCAGACCGATGGCCAGGCCGGCGGCACCGATGACGGCGACGACGCTGGTGGTCTGCACCCCGAAGGTGTTCAGCACGAACAGGAAACTGAAGGCGACGATCGCATAGCGCAGGATCGAGCCGAGGAAGTCGAACAGCGTGTCATCCAGCTGCGCATAGCGCTTGGACAGCGCGTTGATCCGCCGCTTGGCCCAGGCCGCCAGCGTGAAGCCGATGAACAGGATCAGCACGGCGGTCAGGACATCGCCGAAGAGCGAGGCCAGGAAATCCAGCGTGAACAGATCGCCCACGGTCTTGCCGTTCCAGATCTCTGTCTGAAGCAGGCTGTTGAGTTTGTTCATGGCGTCTTCTTCGTTCATGTGCAGATCTGGTCCATTTTTCTTGCAAGTTTCGCGTCGGCGGCGGTGATGCCGCCCATGTCATGTGTCGTCAACCGGACGGTGACCCGGTTGTAGCTGTTCGACCAGTCGGGATGGTGGTTCCACTTCTCCGCCCAGAAGGCGGCCCGGGTCATGAAGGCAAAGGCCTCGGTGAAGTCGTCGAAGGTGAAGGTCTTCACCAGCACGTCCTCGTCCTTCTCGATCTCCCATCCGGTGTCGAAAAGCGGCCCCAGCAAGGTGTCCCTTACGGATGCGTCTAGAATCTCGGTCACTCCTGTTCCTCCTGTCTGTCGCGGCGGAAGGGGCCGTAGGCGGTCAGGACCTCTATGTCCTCGTCCACGGCGCGGGCTTCCGCCTCCAGGTATTGCGCGATGGCGCGGCCCAGCCCCGGATCGGCGATCCAGTGCACCGAATGGGTCATCGTGGGCAGATATCCACGCGCCAGCTTGTGTTCCCCCTGCGCCCCGGCCTCGACCCGCGCCAGTCCCCTGGCGATGGCAAAGTCGATGGCCCGATAATAGCACAGTTCGAAATGCAGGCAGGGGTGATGCTCCAGCGCGCCCCAGTAGCGGCCAAAAAGCACCTCCCGCCCGATGAAGTTCAGCGCGCCGGCCACCGGCACGCCGTCACGTTCCGCCAGCACCAGCAGCACGTCGTCGCGCATCGTCTCCTGCACGATGTCGAAGAAGGCGCGCGTCAGGTAGGGCGTGCCCCACTTCCGGCTGCCGGTGTCCTGGTAGAAGGCCCAGAAGGCATCCCAGTGTTCGGGCCGCAGGTCATCGCCCGTCAGCATCCTGATCTCGCCGCCAAAGGCCTGGGCCTGCTGGCGTTCCTTGCGGATGTTCTTGCGCTTGCGCGAGCTGAGCGAGGCCAGGAAATCGTCGAACGTCCCGTAGCCCCCGTTCAGCCAGTGGAATTGCTGGCTGGCGCGGCGCATCAGGCCCATCTGCTCCGCCGCGATGGCCTCCGCCTCGGTGCAGAAGGTGACATGCAGCCCCGACAACCCGTTGTCGGCGGTGATCTGCACCGCGCCCTGCACCAGTGCGGCCATGCCCTCCGCCTCGTGTCCCGGTTTCACCAGGAACCGCCGCCCCGTCGCCGGGGTAAAGGGCACCGCCATCTGCAGCTTGGGATAATAGCGCCCACCTGCCTGCTCGTAGGCATGGGCCCAGTTGAAATCGAAGATATATTCGCCCTGGCTGTGGCTCTTGGCATAAAGCGGCGCCACGGCGATCAGCTCGCCTCCCTGCCGGGCCAGCAGGTGATGCGGTTCCCAGCCAGTGCCGGGGCCGACCGATCCGCTGTCCTCCAGCGCCTTCAGGAAGCGCCATGTGGTGAAGGGATCGGCGGGCGCGCCGCCCGTGGCCGCCTCGGGGCAGGCGCAGCTGTCCCAGTCCCCTGGCGCAATCGCGCCGAGGCCGTCGATGGTGCTGATCTCGATCTCTTGGGACAAGGTGGTCTCGGTCCGTCTCGGGGATCCGTCTCGCGGACATGGGCTCGCGGACATGGGTCTGGGCAGTTACCCGGCATGATCTGGCGCGGGCCGGGCCATGGTCAAGCCTTGGGGCAGGCAGAGGGGCAGGCGCCCGCCCTGTCGTGCCCCGGATCCTGCCCGGGGCATGAAAGTCGTGCAGCAACCCCCCCGCGGCGATCAGCCGATCGCGGCGGGGAAGGCGGCGAGGTAGTGCTCGAAGGTCACGTTGTCCGACAGCGCCCGCGCCTCCGCTTCCGCCTCGGGGGAGCGGATGGTCCAGCACAGCACGGTCAGCCCGTGATCGCGCAGGGCCTGCACGCTGGGGCGCGCCAGGTCGGCGGCTTCGTGACTGACGAAGCTCGACCCGGTGGGCGCGACAAAGGTCATGTCCTGCAGGGCCTGGCGCTGCGCATCGGTCAGCTGTTCGAAATGGCTGCCCTCGTAGGCGCAGGTGGTGATGCCGCGCGGCACCTCGGGGGCCAGGTCCGCCATCCGGCCCACCATGGCGGGGTTGAAGGACATGAAGGCAATGGGCCCGGCATATCCCGCCGCCACGCGGGCGGCCTCTGCCTCCAGCGTGCCGGGGGCATGGGCCGTGCGCCCGTCCTGGTCCTTCAGTTCCACCAGCAGCGGGACCTTGCCGCCGACGATCTCCAGCACCTCGGCAAAGGTCGGGATGCCGCTGTCTCCGCCGGTCAGGCGGATCGTTTCCAGCTCGGCGGCGGGGCGGGCATCCACCGGGCCGCTTTCGCCGGTCACCCGGTCCAGCGTGTAGTCATGAAAGACCATGGCGGCGCCATCCGCGCTCAGCTGCAGGTCGATCTCGATGCCGTAGCCCGCATCCACGGCGGCCCGGATCGCCTCCCGGCTGTTTTCGGGGCGCCCGGCGGCCAGGTCGTGCAGGGCACGGTGGGCCACCGGCAGGGTCGCAAAGGCGGCCGGCAGGGCGGGGGCGGGGACCTTGGGGTTCATCGGATCACTCGACTTCGAAGATCGCCTCGATCTCGACCGCCACGCCGAAGGGCAGGCTGGCGGCAGAGACGGCGGAACGTGCGTGGCGGCCGGCCTCGCCCAGGGCGGCAACCATGAAGTCGGATGCGCCGTTCACGACCTTCGGCTGATCGGTGAAATCGGGGGTGGAATTGACGAAGCCCACCAGCTTCACCACCCGCTTCAGCTTCGACAGGTCGCCACCGCAGGCGGCCTTGGCCTGGGCCAGAAGGCTGATCGCGCAGAGCTTGGCCGCGGCGGCCCCGGCCTCCACTTCCATGTCGGCCCCCAGCTTGCCCTTCACCATGCCGTCGGCGTCCTGGCTGATCTGGCCGGAGACATGCACCAGGTTGCCCAGCTGGACGAAGGGCACGTAGTTGGCGGCGGGCGCGGCGGCCTCGGGCAGGGTCACGCCAAGTTCGGCCAGGCGGGTTTCGATCGCATTCGTCATGGGGGGTCCTTTCGGCGGGGCACGCGCGGCTGCGCGCCATTGGGTCGGTTCGGCGCGAACGCTACGCCCCGGGCCCGGGATTGCAACCCTGCAATTGGGCCCCATCCCCATCATGCCGCCGGGACGGACGCTCACCGGCCCTGCGGCCCGTCTCGCCCCGCCCGCCGGCCCGGTTTCCCGCTTCTGCCCGATCTTCCGCGCCGTTTTTCCGCGCTTTGGCGACGGCCCCTGCGGATGTCGCCGATGGCCCCGCCCGCCCACGGGGCCGGGCTATTCGCGGAAAGCCCGCGCCATGTAGTCTCCGAAGGGTTTGACGAGATAGGCCAGCGGCGTTCGGTCCTCTGTTCTCAGGTAGGCTTCCACCGGCATGCCCGGCAGCAGGGTCAGCGCATCCTCGCCGCCGCCCAGCCGTTCCCGCTCGCCCTCGTTCAGGCGGATCTCGGCCCGGTAGTAGCTGCGCCCGCTGGCCTCGTCGGTGAAGGCATCGGCGCTGACCCGGCTCAGCCGGCCTTCCAGTTCCGGGGTCGTCTTGCGGTCGAAACCGGGAAAGCGCAGGCGCACCTGCTGGTCCGTGTGCACCCGGTCCACGTGCAGCGGATCGACCCGCGCCGCGATCAGCAGCGCCCGGTCCTGCGGCACGAGGTACAGCACCGGATCCGCGGGCCTGACCACGGCGCCCGCCCCGAAGATGCGCAGCCCGTGCACCACGCCCGCCACCGGTGCCGTGACCTCCAGCCGGGCCAGCCTGTCGCGCAGGGCATGGCGCCGCTCCGCCAGCTCCAGCTCCCGCACGCGCAGGTCGCGCAGGTCGGCGATGGCCTCCTCCCGCCGGGCCGTGGCCCGCGACAGCACCTGCAGTTCGATCTCGGTGATCCGGCCCTCCGCCTCTGCCCGCTTCGCCGCCAGGTCGCCCAGCTGCCCCTCCTGCCGTGCGGCCTCCCGCTGCAGCGACAGGACCCGGCCAAGCTGGCTCAGCCCGCGGGCCAGAAGGCTCTCCTGCACCTCCAGCTCCTGCCGGATCAGCGCGGCCTGGCGGCGCAGCGCCTCCGCCTGGGCATCCAGGCCGCCGATCTGGGCGCGGATCTGGCCCTGGCGCTTGTCCAGCTGCGCCACCTCCTGCGCCGCGGCCTCCCGCCGGGTGGCCAGCAGGCGCCGCTGCCCCTCAACCAGGGCGGCGACCTGCGCGCCGGGGGCGCCCAGAAGCGCGGGGTCGAACTCGGGCAGGGCACGGTCGTCACGCTCTGCCTCCAGCCGCGCGCGCCGTGCCATCAGCTCATGCAGCTGGCCCTCGACGATCGTCAGCTCGGTCCGCAGCTGCTCCGGATCCAGCCGGATCAGAACCTGCCCCCGGTCGACGGCCTGGCCTTCCTCCACCAGCACCGCGGCCACGACCCCGCCATCGGGGTGCTGCACCACCTGGCGGTTGCTTTCGACCTCGATGCGGCCGGGGGCGATGACGGCGCCGGCGATCTGCGTGGTGGCGCCCCAGCCGCCCAGCCCGCCCAGCAGCAGGGCCAGCGCCAGCAGACCGGCGACGACCGGCCCGCGCACCCGCTGGCTGCGGGGCAGGGCGCGCGCGCCGCGGCTCACCTCAGCCCGCCCGAGGCACCGCCCCGGGTCCCCGTGGTGCGGATCTGCTCGTGGTTGGCGACGACCCGGCGCAGCACCTCGTCGCGCGGGCCGAAGGCCACCCGCTGGCCGTGATCCAGCATCAGCAGCAGATCGCATTCCTGGATCGCGGCGGGCCGGTGCGCCATGATCAGCACCGCGCCGCCCTCTGCCCGCAGGGCCCGGATCGCGTGGTTCAACGCCTGGCTCCCCTCGTTGTCTAGGTTCGAATTCGGCTCGTCCAGCACCAGAAGGACCGGCGCGCCATACATCGCCCGGGCCAGGCCGATGCGCTGGATCTGCCCGCCCGACAGCCGCCCGCCATGGGGGCTGACCCGCGTGTCGTAGCCCTGCGGCATGCGCAGGATCATCTCGTGGGCATCGGCCCTGCGCGCGGCGGCGACAACGGCGGTATCGTCGGGCCGCTCCGCCATCCGGGCGATGTTCTCCGCGATGCTGCCATCGAACAGCTCCACCCGCTGCGGCAGGTAGCCGATCAGCCGCCCGCGTTCCTCTGCCTCGTATTGCTCCAGCGTGGCGCCATCCAGCCGGATCGTGCCCCCGGCGCAGGGCCAGCCGCCGGTCAGCGCCCGCGCCAGGGTCGACTTGCCCGCGCCCGACGGGCCGATGACCCCGCAGGCCTGGCCGGGGGCCATCCCGAAGGTGACCATCCGCAGCGCCGCCTGGCTGTCCCCGGGGGGCACGACGGTGGCCTGCGCCACCTCCAGCCGGGCGCGCGGGCGGGGCAGGGCGGTGCGCGGCACCGGCACCGGCGTGACCTCCAGCAGGCGGGACAGCCCGGCCCATCCGCGCCGCGCCCGGCTGATCAGCGGCCAGCCCGCGATCAGGCTTTCCACCGGGGCCAGCGCCCGCCCCATCAGGACCGACCCGGCGATCATCGCCCCGGGGCTCAACGCATCCTGCAGGGTCAGCCAGGCCCCCAGGCCCAGCATGGCCGATTGCAGGAACATCCGCAGGGCCCGGCTCATCGCGGAAAGGGAGGAGGTGACCTCGGCCGCCGCCGTCAGCCGCTCTGTCGCCTCCCTCCGCAACCGGGACCAGCGGCGCCAGGCAGAGGTGCCCATGCCCATGGCGCGCACCATGCCCGCCTCGGCGCGCATCTGGTCCGCCTGGGCCTGCGCGCCCATGGCGGCGCTGACACCCTGCGCCTGCAGCCCGCGCCCGCTGGCCTGGCCGATCGCGGCCAGCACCAGCAGCGCGGCACCGCCGCCCAGGGCCAGCAGGCCCATGTAGGGATGAAACAGGGCAAGCCCCGCCAGGAAGACCGGCACCCAGGGCAGATCGGCCAGGGCGCCCGGCACCTGCGATCCCAGCAGCGCCCGGATCGCGTCCAGGTCCTGCAATGCGCCATCGCCGGAGGGCGCGTTGCGGTCTCCCCTTTGGTCACCCGCGTGACCCGTCCCCCCGGCAGAGGCCCGCGCCAGGGCCGCCTCGTAGACGCGCCGGTCCAGCCGTGCCTGGAACCGCGCGCCGACGCGCGCCATCAGTCGCGTCCGCGCCCCGTCCAGCACGCCCAGCACCGCGTAAAGGAACCCGACCAGCACCGTCAGGACGATCAGCGTCTCGACCGAGCGGGAGGACAGCACGCGGTCATAGACCAGCAGCATGTAGAGGGGGCCGGTCAGCATCAGCAGGTTGGCGAAGACGGAAAACAGCGCCGCCAGCCAGTAAAGCCCCCGGCTTTCGCGCCGCGCGGCGCGCAGTTCGGCCACGCCGGGCCGTGGCGGCGCCTGTCGTCCCGGCGCAGGCGCGTCGGCGGGGCCTTCCCGTGGCGGATCAGCGCGTGGCGCGCTGTCGGGGGGTGTCCCGCGCCCCCCGGCCGCGCCACTCGCCGCCTCGGCCCGGGCCCTGCCGTGCGGGCGCGGGGTGACAGTGTCAGGGCCAGTATCTTGGCCAGTATCTTGGCCAGCGTTTGGCCCCGCCTCTGGCCCCTTCTGCAGGCCCCCGTTCGGGAGCGCATTTGCGGCCCCAATCGGGGGCACCCCGGCGGGCTCTTGCTGGGGGGCCTGTCCAGGCTCCGGTTCGGGGGGCGTGGGGCGTGTGCCGGGGTGGGCTGCCGGCCTGGCGGTCCGATCGCTCCGTTCCGCGCCGTGCAGGCCGGGCCCGTGGCCCGCCGGGGCGGCGGGATGTGCGGCGGGATCTCCGTTTCCCTCATGGATCATGCCGCGCCCACCCGCTCGTGGGCCGACAGCCCGTCCTTCGCCGCAGCCACCGCACCGGATCTCCCGGCGGCAGCGTTCCTTTCGGGGGCAAGGCCAGGGCAGGCGTCATCTTCGGGGCTGATCGAAAAGGCGCAGGTTGGCATCGCTGCCCATGGGATGCGCGGCCGGGCGCATTGCCATGCCGGGCCGCCGGACATGGCCGCAGTGGGCATGCCAAGAGGGCGTGAAACTTGCCATCGGGCCGGACCTTTCCCATGGCCCTTCGCGCGGCCTTTCATCTGGCCCGTTCCGGGGGCATTCCCCTTGGCGCCCCGTCGGGCGGTCTCTCTGACTGCCGTCCTGACTGCGCCTCTGGCCTGTCCTTTCCGCATTCTGGCGTTTGCCTCTCTCACATCCGTTGCCTCTCCCGCGGGGGCGCTGCGGGGCCCGGCCACTGGTCCCCAGAAATGGAGGCCCCTAAAAAGGAACCCGCGCGTGTCCCATATGCGTCCTGTGCGCTCCTGCACCGGCGGGATGTCGCATCCGCGCCACAACTCCCGCGTGAGGCGTCTGGAGCTATGGCATCGAAGCCTTTAAAGAATAGATAAAGCTTGCGGGTCATATTGCGGCCCGTGCATGCACTCTCCGTGCCGTTTCCCATGTCGTGGCTGCCCGGCTGCGCAGGGCGGCGGTCCCTTCGGGTCCATCCCGGGCCCACCCGTCCCGAACCTGCCCATCACGAACCTGCCCAGCTGCCGACCCTGCAAGACCTGACCCGATACGCCACCGATCTGCCGAGGAACCCCGGCCCCGGTCCTGCCCCGCGCGGGCCGGTCCGCCGGATCAGACGAGAGCCCGCCACGATGTCCCAGACCGCCTCCCGGAACCCCTCCACCGCCCGCCCGCTGGTGGCCGCCGCCCTGGGCCTGGCCCTGATGGCCGGCCTGGCCGGCTGCACCCGGCCCGATCCGAACGCGGTGACCCGCGCGGGCGAAGCCTTCGATCCCTACGAGGCCACGAACCGCAAGGTGCATGCCTTCAACAAGGGCGTCGATACCGCGGTGCTGCGCCCGGTCGGGACGGTCTACGCCACCGTGGTGCCGGAACCGGTCAACATGATGGTGGGCAATTTCGCCGACAACCTGGGCACGCCCTCGGACGTGGTGAACAACCTGCTGCAGGCCCGCTTCGGCGATGCGGCGGTCAATACCGTGCGCTTCGTGATGAACTCCACCATCGGGGTCGGCGGGCTGATCGATGCGGCCACCGCCTTCGGGATCGAACCGCGCGATACCGACTTCGGCGAAACCCTGGCGATCTGGGGCGTGCCCCAGGGCGCCTACCAGGAACTGCCGATCCTGGGCCCCTCGACCGAACGCGCCACCGCCGGCCGCGTCGTCGATCTCTTCACCAACCCGCTCAACACCGTGCTCGACCCCTCCGAACAGCGGCTCAAGACCGGCGCGCGGGTGGCCAACCTGGTGGGCGAACGCGGTTACCGCAGGGACACGATCGATTCCCTCTACTACGACTCGGCGGACAGCTACGCGCAACTCCGCCTGATCTACCTGCAGAATCGTCGCCACCAGCTTGGCAGCGCCGCCGAAGGTGCCTATCTGGACCCCTATGACGACCAAGCAGCGGAGAGCTCGGGTGACTACATCGATCCCTACATCGACCCCTATGCGGAATGACCTCATCTCGCGGCGCGGGCTGCTGGCGGGGCTCGGCGCCCTGGCAGTGACCGCGCTCGTCCTGCCGGCGGCCCCCGCCCGCGCCCTGACCGCCGCCCAGGCGGAATCCCTCGTGGACAAGGTCGTGGCGGAGATCAACGCCGTCATCAACGGCGCCGCCAGCGAAGCGCAGATGATCCCCCAGTTCGAAGCGATGCTGCGCCGCTACGGCGACATGGACGCCATCGCGCGCACCTGCCTCGGCCCGGCGGCCCGGCAGGTCTCCTCGGCGCAGCTGGCCGCCTTCACCGATGCCTTCACCGGCTACATCGCCCGCAAGTACGGCAAGCGTTTCCGGGAATTCATCGGGGCGGAGATCAGCGTGACCGGCTCCAAGCCCTACAAGGACCGCTTCATCGTGCAGACGGTGTTCAACCTGCGCGGCCAGGCACCCTTCGACGTCGACTTCCTGGTGGCGGACCGCAACGGCAAGCAGATCTTCTACGAGATGGTCATCGAAGGCGTGTCGATGCTGGCCTCCGAACGCTCGGAAATCGGCGCCATGCTGGATGCCCGCCGTGGCGATGTCGCGGCCCTGACCGAAGCGCTGAAAACCACCGGCTGATCGCCGCGCCTCCCGGCCGCCGGGAGCAGGTGATATGCAAAGGGGCCCTCGCGGGCCCCTTTTCTGTGTCTCCGGTAACTGGCACCTGTGCAAGCTGGCACCTGGCCGCCCGGGGCCCGTTCCGGGGCCCAATTCCAGGGCCCCGGCTTTGTGCCTCAGTTCAGTCCGAAGATATCCTTCAGCGCGCGTTCGATCACATTGTCCAGGCGCTGCGGCGATCCGCCGTTGCCGCTGCCGTCCAGGGTGCGGGCGGGCTCGGGCGTGGGGCGCAGCATGGGCAGCGGGGTCGAAGGACGGTCGGCCTCGATCCGGGTCATCACCTCGTGGAAGACCTCGGCCGGCAGGCCGCCGCCGGTGACGCCCGACAGGGGCGTGTTGTCATCGTAGCCCATCCAGACTCCGGTGACGTAATCGGCGCTGAACCCGATGAACCAGGCATCGCGGGCGGCCTGGGTGGTGCCCGTCTTGCCGGCGATCTCGTGCCCGTCGACCTTGGCGCGGCCGCCGGTGCCGTGATCCACCACCTGGTTCATCATGTAGATGAGCTCCCGCGCGGCATCCTCGCGGATGACCCGCTCACCGATGCCGCCGTCCTGGCCCATCAGCGGCTCGGCGTCGCCCTGCAGGGTGACCGACTGCAGCCCGTAGGGCGTGACAGAAGACCCGCCGTTCAGGATGCCCGCATAGGCGCCCACCATTTCCACCAGCGTGCTTTCCGACGCGCCAAGCGCCAGGGCCGGGCCCTGGGCCAGGTCGCTTTCGATGCCGAAATCGCTGGCGATCTTGCGCACGTTCTCCAGGCCCGCGGCCTCTGCCACGCGCACGGCGGGGATGTTCAGCGACTTCATCAGCGCCTCTTCCAGCGTGACGGGGCCGCGGAACTGCCGGTCGTAGTTTTCCGGGGTCCAGGGGCCGGAACCGGGGATGTCGATGGTCAGCGGGCTGTCATCCACGATGTCGTTGTAATGCCACCCCAGCTCCAGCGCGGTGCCATAGACGAAGGGCTTGAAGCTCGACCCGGTCTGCCGCAGCGCCTGGGTGGCACGGTTGAACACCCCGCCGCCCGACACGTCGCGGCCGCCCACCATGGCGCGCACGGCGCCATCGGCGCTCATCACCACCACGGCGGTCTGCGCCTTGGACCCTTCCTTCACCTTCTCGTCGAAGACCCACTGCACCGCATCTTCCGCCGCCTTCTGGATCCGCTGATCCAGCGTCGTCTTCAGGATCACGTCCGCCGTGGTCTTGGAGGTCAGGAAATCCGGGGTCGAACTCATGATCCAGTCGGCGAAATAGCCGCCCGACTGTTCCTGCGCCTGCTTGGACAGCTGGGCGGGATGGCTGATGGCATTCTGCGCCTGGGCCTCGGTCAGGTAGCCCTGATCCTCCATCAGGCCGATGATCACCGTCGCCCGTTGCTGGCTGCGCGCCAGGTTGTTGGTGGGGGCGTAGCGCGTCGGCGCCTTCAGCAGGCCGGCCAGCATCGCGGCCTCTGCGGGCGTCACGTTGGCGGCGGACTTGCCGAAGTAGCGCTGGCTGGCGGCTTCGAAGCCGCGGGTGCCCTCGCCCAGGTAGGCGCGGTTCATGTAGACCGTCAGGATCTCGTCCTTGGTATAGCGCATCTCCATGCCGACGGCGTAGATCGCCTCGCGCGCCTTGCGCAGCAGGGTGGTTTCCCGGCAGGCGGCCTCGTAGTCGGCTTCGCTGTCCCAGTCGTCGGGATCATAGGCATCGCCAAAGCACAGAAGCTTCGCGGTCTGCTGGGTGATGGTCGACCCGCCGTTGCCCGACAGCGGGCCGCGCCCCTCGCGCAGGTTGATCCGCATCGCGCTCAGGATGCCGCGGGGCGAGACGCCGAAATGCTTGTAGAACCGCTTGTCCTCGGTCGCGACAATGGCGTTCTTCAGGTAGGGGGAAACCGTCTCGGCGGTGACGACACCGCCGAACTGGTCGCCGCGCCAGGCAAAGACCTGGCCCTGGTCATCCTGCATGGTGACCGACCCCTTGGCGCGGCCGTCGTAAAGCTCGTCGATGGGGGGCATCGTCAGGCCGCTGATCGCAGAGGCCACCACCACCAGCGCGACGCTCACCAGGCCCAGGCGCCAGACCACCCGCCAGATCAGGCCGAAGGTCCAGCGGAACAGGCCGCGGAAAAACGCCACGACGGGATTTCGCGGCTTGCGGGCGGGGGTCCGCCGACGCTTGGGCGAAGACCCGCCCTTGCCGCGCCCGTTGCCCGTGCCGCCGCCCTTCTTGCCACCACCGCCGCCGCCGGTCTTCCTGCCGGTCGTGCCGCTGCTCCTGCTCTTCGCCGATGCCCCGCCGTAGCGCTTGTCCGCCACCAGCGGCGCCCTGCGCCGTCCTGAATCACCCATATGCCTGCCCGGATGTTTTTCTGTCGCGACAGGATACAGCCTTGGCGCCCGAATGTAGAGCCGCCCCTTTGGGCAGGATGCGTTTTCAAGATGAACAAATTTTGAGCGAATTTGAATTTCCGCGCATTTATCCGGCAGAGGCAGGGCGATTAGGGCTGGCCCGTGCCCCCCGTTGTTCCGCAAAAGAAGGCAGCACGGCTTAGTTGCCGGTGCCAAAGGGCGGGCGCGTTCGCGTGACAGCCCGGAAAAAGGAAGGGGATAGTAGTGAAACTCATCATTGCGACAATCAAACCGTTCAAGCTGGAGGAGGTCCGCGAGGCGCTGACCGAGATCGGCGTGCGCGGCATGATGGTGACGGAAATCAAGGGCTTCGGCTCCCAGTCGGGCCATACGGAGATCTACCGCGGTGCGGAATACGCGGTGAACTTCGTGCCGAAGATCAAGCTGGAGATCGCAGTGTCCGCCGCCATGGCCGACCAGGTGGTCGAAACGATCACCTCCACTGCCAAGACCGGGAAAATCGGCGACGGCAAGATCTTCGTGCTGGATATCCAGCAGGCGGTTCGGGTGCGGACCGGCGAAACCAACGACGACGCGCTCTGAGACGCTCCGACAGGGAAAGGGAACTAATCCAATGAAAACCTTCGCAAAACTGGGCCTTGCCGCAGCCGTGATCGCGCTGCCGAGCCTGGGCCTTGCTCAAGACGAAGCCGCCGTGCCGGCCGCTGTGCCGACCGACGTCGTCTTCATCCTGAACACTCTGCTGTTCCTCGTGGCCGGCTTCCTGGTCTTCTTCATGGCCGCAGGTTTCGCCATGCTCGAAGCAGGCCTGGTGCGCTCCAAGAACGTTGCCATGCAGCTGACCAAGAACGTCGTGCTCTTCGGTGTCGCCTCGATCTTCTACTACCTGATCGGCTACAACCTGATGTACCCGCTGGGCACCTGGTCCATCGACGGCGTCCTCTCCGGCGTCTTCGGCCCGGGCGTGCTTGAAGCCGTCGGCATCACCGCAGAGACCGCCGACGACTACAGCTATGCCTCCACCGGTTCCGACTTCTTCTTCCAGCTGATGTTCTGTGCCGCAACCGCGTCCATCGTGTCCGGTACCCTGGCAGAGCGTATCAAGCTGTGGCCGTTCCTGATCTTCACGGTCATCCTGACCTCGATCATCTACCCGATCACCGCATCCTGGACCTGGGGCGGCGGCTTCGTTGGTGAATACGGCTTCTCCGACTTCGCCGGTTCGACCATCGTGCACTCCGTCGGCGGCTGGGCTGCTCTGACCGGTGCCATCATCCTCGGCCCGCGTATCGGCCGTTACACCGATGGCCGCGTCAACGCCTTCCCGGGCTCCAACCTGACCCTCGCCACCCTGGGTACGTTCATCCTGTGGCTCGGCTGGTTCGGCTTCAACGGCGGCTCGCAGCTGGCCATGGGCTCCATCGGTGACGTCGCAGACGTGTCCCGCATCTTCTCCAACACCAACACTGCTGCTGCAGGTGGTGCTGTTGCGGCCGCGATCCTGACCCAGCTGATGTACAAGAAGGTCGACCTGACCATGGTGCTCAACGGCGCCCTGGCCGGCCTGGTGTCCATCACCGCAGAACCCCTGGCACCCTCCCTGGGTGGTGCGACCATCATCGGCGCCATCGGCGGCATCCTGGTCGTCTTCGCGGTTCCGGTTCTCGACAAGCTGAAGATCGACGACGTCGTCGGCGCAATCCCGGTCCACCTGGTCTGCGGCATCTGGGGCACCATCGCGGTTGTCTTCTCCGGCTCCGCAACCCTGGGCCAGCAGCTCTACGGTATCGTCATCATCGGCCTGGCGACTGTCGTCTCCTCCACGGTGGTGTGGTTCCTGCTGAAAGCGCTGATGGGCATCCGCGTCTCCGAAGAAGACGAGATCGCGGGCCTCGACATGGCGGAACTGGGTATGGAAGCCTACCCGGAATTCTCTAAGGGCTGATCCTCCTTCCACAGGCAGCCACTACCTGGCCCGGGCGTTCGCGCCCGGGCTTTTTCGTGGGCCCCGTAGGGTGGATGCCAATCCACCGCTAAACCACACGCCCGCCACCGCCCCGCCCGGCGCCCCCCAAATGAAAAGGGCCCGCCAAAGCGGACCCCTCGTTTCCCCCACCGGCCTTCAACCCCACCGGCCTTCAACCTCACCCTTCCGGCGTCACCTTCTTCGGTGCGCCGCTGGCCATGTCGGTGCCGATATGGGGCAGGCCTGCCGCCTTCCAGCCGCCGAAACCGCCCTCCATGTGGGCGATCTTCTCCAGCCCGGCGGCAATGGCGGCCCGCGCCATCTTCTCCGATCGCATGCCGGACCCGCAGTGCAGCACGATGCGCTTGGCCTCCTGCCCGGGCAGGGTGGCCGGGGTGAAAAAGGACATGGGCATCAGCATGGCGCCCTCGACATGTTCGAACATGTATTCCTGCGGGGTGCGCACATCTATCAGCACGATCTCCCCCGCGGTCAGCGCCTCTGCCACCTCCTCCGGGCTCCAGGTCTGCAACTCGACGCCATCCACGGTTTCGCTCTTCATTTCGATCTCCTGTTTCGTCTTCTCGGCCGCGTGCGGGGCGCGCGGCACCTTTTGTGAACCCGGCTGTGTCCCGGGGTCAGAACCGGTTCGCCGGGATCCGGAAATAGCTGTGCCCGTCCGCCTCCGGCTCCGGCAAGCGCCCGGCCCGCAGGTTCACCTGCAGCGCGTGCAGCATCCGGTCGGGCAGGGGCAGGGTCGCATCGCGTTCCTCGCGCAGGGCGACGTAATCCGCCTTCGAAGTGCCGCCGCCCAGGTGCTTGTTGTGCGCCCGGTGCTCGGCCACGGTCGCTTCCCAGGCGGGATCCCTGCGCGCGCCCACCGGCGGGTAGTCATGGCCGATGAACAGCCGCGTGTCGTCGGGCAGGGCCAGGATCGCCTGCAGGCTGTCGTAGAGCTCGGCCGCCGATCCCCCCGGGAAATCCGCGCGGCTGGTGCCGCTGTCCACGTGCATGAAGGTGTCATGGACGAAGGCGGCATCGCCCACCACGTAGGTGATGGATCCCAGGGTGTGCCCCGGGCTCAGCATCACCGCGATCTCCAGCTCACCCAGGGCAAAGCGGTCGCCATGGGCGAAGAGCCGGTCGAAGTCCGCCTCCGGATCGAAGGCACCGGGCCCCTGCGCGGGCAGGTGGTAGAGGTCGGTCCAAAGGGCCGCGATCTCCCGCACCTTCTCGCCGATGCCATTGGGCGCGCCGGTCCGCCGGCGCAGCCAGTCGGAGGCCATCAGGTGGTCGGCATGGGGGTGGGTGTCCAGCACCCAGGCAACGCTCCAGCCCCGGTCCTCCACCGCCGCCAGGATCTCCGCCGCGCTGTCATGGGCGCTGCGCGCCGCCCGCGGGTCGAAGTCCTGCACGACGTCGATCAGCGCCGCCTGTTTCGTTGCGGGGCAGGCGATCGCGTATTGCACCGATCCGCTCGCCTTGTCGTAGAACCCCAGCACCTCGGGGGAGCCGGCCCCGCGAGAGGGAGAGTATGCCGTGAACATGTGAACCTCCTGGAAACTGATCCCTCTTTCAGCTAGAGAGCCTGCCGGGAATTCAAGTCCCCGGCCCTGGTGTCCTGCAGGTGGCTGCAGGTGTTTACCCGGTCACGCTTCCGTGGAATTGTCGTGTGAAAAGACCGCGTTCGACGGTCATGGCCGGTGGCCGGGGGGCTGCCATCAGAAGGGGACCTGAACATGTACGACTTGGCGGCCATCGGGGCCTGGGTGGAATTCGCCGTGCGCTGGCTGCACGTGATCACGGCCATCGCCTGGATCGGGTCTTCCTTCTACTTCGTGGCCCTCGACCTCGGCCTGAACCGCAACATCCCCGGCCCCGCGGATGGCGAGGAATGGCAGGTCCATGGCGGCGGCTTCTACCACATCCAGAAATACCTCGTGGCGCCCGAAGCGATGCCCGAACACCTCGTCTGGTTCAAATGGGAAAGCTACGCGACCTGGCTCTCGGGCTTTGCCCTGCTCTGGCTGGTCTACTACCTCGGCGCCGACTTCTACCTCGTCGATCCGGCGGTGCTGGACATCCCCACCTGGGGCGCCATCGCCATCTCGCTCTGCTCGCTCGCGTTCGGCTGGCTGATCTACGACCTGCTCTGCAAGTCGAAGTTCGGCGACAACAACACCCGGCTGATGATCGGCCTCTACATCATCCTCGTCGGGCTGGCTTATTTCTACACCCATGTCTTCACCGGTCGCGCCGCCCTGCTGCACCTGGGCGCCTTCACCGCCACGATCATGTCCGCCAACGTCTTCTTCATCATCATGCCGAACCAGCGCATCGTGGTGGCCGACCTCAAGGCGGGCCGCAAGCCCGATCCGAAATACGGCAAGATCGCCAAGCAGCGCTCGACCCACAACAACTACCTGACCCTGCCGGTCATCTTCATGATGCTGTCGAACCACTACCCGCTGGCCTTCTCGACCCAGCACACCTGGATCATCGCCAGCCTCGTCTTCCTGATGGGCGTCACCATCCGGCACTTCTTCAACACGATGCACGCCAAGAAGGGCATGCCCTACTGGACCTGGCTGGTCACCGCGCTGATCTTCCTGCTGATCATGTACCTCTCCACCGCGCCGCTCTGGCGCGACGACACGCCGGAAGAAGCCTCCGCCAGCCTCTCCCGCTTCGCCCAGGCCGAAGGCTTCGAAGAGGTCAGCGACATCGTCATGGGCCGCTGCTCCATGTGCCACGCAGAGGAACCCTTCTACGACGGCATCCTCTGGGCGCCGAAGGGCGTGCGCCTCGACAACCCGCATGAGATCGTCCGCAACGCCCGCGCCATCTACCTGCAGGCGGGGCTGGGCCACGCCATGCCGCCCGCTAACGTTTCCTTCATAGAAGAGGACGAACGTCAGGCGATCCGCGACTGGTACAAGGCCGCGACCCGGGGCTGACACCGCCCCAGTGGCGGGCCGGGAAAGGAGGGCAGATGCGGGCACTTCCCAGCATCCTGCTGCTTCTCGCGGCCACCCCCACCCGGGCAGAGGTGCTGGCGGCGCCGGTGACCCTGGGCACCACCTTCGACGCGCCCCTCGCGGTCTCGATCCGCCCCTTCCGGGCCGAGGCGGCGGAGATCTGGTACATCGCCGGCGCCTGCCCCGGCGCGCCGGACCCCACGGTGATCCGCCTTGTCGATTTCGCGGCCATCGCCGATCTGACGGTCTACCTGACCGACGCCCCCGAAAAGGCGCACCGCGTGATCTGCCTCACCAACGGCCCCCTCCCGTAACACGGGCCCGTAGGGTGGATGCAATCCACCATCCCTGACCCGCCCCGACCATGCCCGACCAAGCCGCACCCCGCTACGGAAGGTGGATTTCATCCACCCTACGGGCGGTTCACCAAGCTCGGAACACATCGCGAACCCCCATTTCCGACTCGCTCCCCGCATGCTAGATTTCGCGTCATGCATCGCCCAGACCCCCATATCCTCGATAGCCAACCCGTCATCCGCCAGCTGGACGAGGCCGCGATCAACCGCATTGCCGCCGGTGAAGTGGTCGAACGCCCGGCCTCGGCGGTCAAGGAACTGGTGGAAAACGCCCTCGATGCCGGCGCCACCCGGATCGAGGTGACGGTGGCCGATGGCGGCAAGACCCTGATCCGCGTGGCCGACGACGGCTGCGGCATCACGCCCGAGGCGCTGCCGCTCGCGCTCTCGCGCCACGCCACCTCCAAGATCGACGGCTCCGACCTGCTGAACATCCACTCCTTCGGCTTCCGGGGGGAGGCGCTGCCCTCGCTCGGCGCCGTCGGGCGCCTCTCGCTCACCTCCCGCGCCAAGGGGTTCGATGCGGCGGAACTGCGCGTCACCGGCGGTCAGGTCAGCGCGGTCAGGCCCGCGGCCCTCACCAAGGGCACCGTGGCCGAACTGCGCGACCTCTTCTATGCCACGCCCGCCCGGCTGAAGTTCCTGCGCACCGACCGGGCAGAGATGCAGGCGGTGACCGACGTGATCAAGCGCCTGGCGATGGCCGAACCCTTCGTCGGCTTCACCCTGCGCGATGCCTCCGGCGGCGACGCCCGCACCATCTTCCGTGCCGACCCGGAATCGGGGGATCTCTTCGATGCGCTGCATGGCCGGCTCGCCACCATCCTCGGGCGGGAGTTCGCGGAAAACGCCCTTCGCATCGACGCCACCCGCGACGGCATCCACATGACCGGCTATGCCGCGCTGCCGACCTATTCGCGCGGCGCCGCCGTGGCGCAGTTCCTCTTCGTCAACGGTCGCCCGGTGAAGGACAAGCTGCTGACGGGCGCGCTGCGCGCCGCCTACTTCGACTTCCTGTCGCGTGACCGGCACCCCGCCGCCGCGCTCTTCCTCGACTGCGATCCGCAGCTCGTGGACGTCAACGTGCACCCCGCCAAGTCGGAGGTCCGCTTCCGCGATCCTGGCACCGCGCGCGGGCTCATCGTCTCCGGCCTGCGGCATGCCCTGGCAGAGGCCGGGCACCGCGCCTCGACCACCGTGGCCGGTGCCACCCTCGGCGCCTTCCGGCCCGAACAGGCGGGGCAGGGCGCGCCCGCTCAGATGGGGGGGCAGATGCGCGATCTCGGCGCCCTCGGCCCGGCGCCGCAGGCCCCCGAACCCGGCGCCGCAGACGGCGCGCCCCGGGTCTATCAATACGATCCGATGCACCGTCGCGGTACCGACGCGATACCGACGCAATACCGACGTTTTGATCGGGGCTTTTCAGAGCCTTACGAAAACAATTCAGGGTCCGTACTACCGACCCTCGACAGCGGCCCCTCGGCCCGTTTCGAACAGGTGGTGGAGCCCGATCCCGCGACCAATGCCGTGCCGCTGGAAGAGCACCCCCTGGGCGCCGCCCGCGCCCAGCTGCACGAGAACTACATCGTCGCCCAGACCACCCGCGGCATGGTCATCGTCGATCAGCACGCGGCCCATGAACGCCTGGTCTACGAGAAGCTGAAACACCAGATGGCCGAAAACGGCGTGGCCTCCCAGGCCCTGCTGATCCCGGAAATTATTGAACTTTCCCAAGGGGATGCACAGCGCCTTCTGGATGCGGCAGATGATCTGGCGAAGTTCGGCCTGCATATCGAACCCTTCGGCGGCGGCGCCGTTGCGGTGCGCGAAACCCCGGCGATCCTCGGCGAAATCAACGCCGAAGCCCTGCTGCGCGACGTGCTGGACGAACTGACGGACCAGGACGACAGCATGACCCTGCAGGCCCGGATCGAGGCGATCCTGTCGCGGGTCGCCTGCCACGGCTCCATCCGGTCCGGCCGCCGCATGCAAGTGGCTGAAATGAATGAACTTCTTCGGCAGATGGAAGCGACGCCCCATTCCGGGCAATGCAACCACGGCCGTCCCACCTACGTCGAGCTGAAGCTCTCCGATATCGAAAGGCTCTTCGGTCGCACATGACCCAGATCGACCTCTCCGATCCGCTCACCCTCGCCGCCGTCATCGGTGGCGCGGCGTTTCTCATCCTGTTGATTCTCATCATCTTTTCCATCCGCGCGGCCTCCCGCTCGGCGGAGCCGGTGATCTGGCAGATGTCCCAGATGGCCCGTACCGTCGAAGGTCTCGCCAAGGGGCAGGAGCAGCTTTCGGGCGGCCTCACCTCGGTTTCCAATGCGCAGATCAACGGCCAGTCCCAGATGCTGCAGCAGATGGAGGCCCGCATGGCCCAGGTACAGGCCCAGATGAACGACCGTCTGCACGCCAACGCCATGTCCCAGGCCCGCACCCTGGCCGAGATGCAGGAAAAGATGAACGAGCAGCTGCGCGGCGGTACGGAGCGCACGACGAAGAGCCTGACACAGCTACAGGAACGCCTTCAAGTCATTGACAAAGCACAGGAAAACATCACGAAACTCTCGGGCGACGTGCTGTCCCTGCAGGACATCCTGTCCAACAAGCAGACCCGTGGCGCCTTTGGCGAGATCCAGTTGAACGACATCGTCGGCAAGGCGCTGCCCTCCGACAGCTACACCGTGCAGGCCACGCTTTCCAACGGCAAGCGGGCCGACTGCCTGATCCACCTGCCGAACCCGCCGGGGCCCATCGTCATCGACGCCAAGTTCCCGCTGGAAGCCTACGAGGCCCTGCGCAACGCCAAGACGGCGGAACACAAGGCCCGCGCCCAGACCCTGTTCCGCCAGGCCGTGCGCGCACATATCAAGGCGATTTCAGAGCGTTACATCATCGAAGGCGAAACCGCCGACGGCGCTCTGATGTTCCTGCCCTCCGAAGCGGTCTATGCCGAGCTGCATGCGAATTTCCCCGACACGGTGCGCGAAGGCTTCGCCGCGCGGGTCTGGATCGTCTCGCCCACGACCTGCATGGCGACGCTGAACACCATGCGCGCCATCCTCAAGGACGCCCGCATGCGCGAACAGGCGGGTGCCATTCGCAAGACCCTGTCGATGCTGCACCGCGATGTCGAACTGGTGGTCGAACGCGTGGCCAAGCTGGACACCCATTTCAACCAGGCCCGCAAGGATCTGGACGGCATCGGCACGGCGGCGGAACGTGCCGGTAAGCGTGCTGCAAAGCTCGACAATTTCGATTTCGAGGAACTGGGTGGGGATGCCGACAGCCCGCTGGCCAGCCTGGAAGATCAGACCGGCCGGAGCTGACCGAAAAACCTGTGTCTCAGGTATGGAATTTGCGGCAAATCAAGGAAGGGCGTATCCTGCGCGGGGCAAAGTCCCTGGCGAACAGGAGGAAACGCCATGTTAGAAATCTCGATCTCCAAGATCGCCAACGTCATCCTCATGGCCCGGGAGCTTGGCCGGGCAGAGGGGGAGCTGCATGCCTTCCTCGGCAGTCTGAACGAGGATGAACTGGCCAGCCTTGTCGCCGTGATGTGGATCGGCCGCGAAAGCTTCGATGCCGATGACCTGGGCGAAGCCATTGAAACCGCAAAGGAAGAGGCGACGACGCCGACCGCCGATTACCTGATCGGCACGCCGCATCTGTCCGACCATCTCGAAGCGGGCCTGGATGCGCTCGGCCTGTCGGCTTCCGACGAGGAAGACGACCTGGTGCGCGGCGGCTGAGGCAGATCGTAGGGTGCTTCCCCCGCAGGGGAGGCACCTCTGGCGCCTCCCCAACCTCCTGATATCACGCCAGGTAGTCGATACGCTCCAGCGTGTCGCACATGGTCTCGACCTCGGCGATCCACTCGCGCCGGATATCCTCGACGAAGAGCTCGTCGGCGGCATTCGACGCGGTGACGACGCCGGTTGCCAGCCGCGCGGCGACAAGGGATTCGATGGCCATCGCGACGGTGATCGACACGAGCTTGCCCATGGCGCTGCCGTCGGCGCGGCCGCTGGCATCCATCGCCCAGGCCTGATCGAAGACCGGCGCGCCAGCCTTCGAAGCGGTCAGGCGCACGAACATGACCACGCGGTCGGGTTCGCCCTCGTCATAGGCATGGTCGTTCCACAGCCCCTCCGAAATCTCGCGCAGGCGTGTGTCGCCCTCGGGGCCTTCCAGCGTCTCGACCTCCTTGAAGAGATCGGCCCAGGCCTCCGACCAGCCGTCGAGCCGCAGCGTGCCACGGACGAAGTCCTGCACCTTCCAGCTCTCGTCGAAACCGTACTGGGTGATGAAAGGCAGGGAGTTGCGGTTGGGGTAGGCTTCGAAGACCTCGCCGCCGGGCAGCGGATTTTCATAGCGGGTGATCGCGTCCCAGGGGCGGGCCACGTCGAATTCCTTGCCGTCCTTCAGGGACTTGGAGGGCGAACGCAGCGCCTTCAGCACGCCCAGGGGCGACCAGCTGAACTTGTAGCGGAAGTCGTTGGGGATCTTGGGGAAGCCGCCGCAGTAGGAGGTGAAGGAGACCTCCGCGCCCTCGCCCAGGCCGCTGTCCTTCAGCCGCGCCACCAGGTCATCGGCCAGGATGTGGTCGATCCCCGGGTCCAGGCCCACCTCGTTGACGAAGCTCAGGCCCTTTGCCTTGGCCGCTTCGTCCAGTTCCGCCATCTCGGGCGCCACGTAGGAGGAGGAGACGAAATGCGCGCCCTTCTCAAGGCAGGCCTTGGCCAGCGGCACGTGCATGTCGGCCGGCAGCATCGACACGGCGATGTCACCGGGTTCCAGCGCTTCCGTGACGGCTTCCAGCGTGAAGGCGCGGATATCCTTGGTCAGATCGCCCACCTCGGCTTCGGCCTTGGAGACCGTGCGGTTCCAGACCACGACGGGGTAGTTGCCGGTCAGCAGCCGTCGCAGGCCGGGGACGGCCGACAGGCCCGTGCCACACCAGTGAATTTTCATGCCAATGCCTCCATATGCGTGTCGAAAGTGGCCTTCGCGCGGCCCCAGACCCCGGCGTCGATTGCGTCGAGCGTCATCAGGGAGGGCAGCAGCTGGCCGGCGTAGTCCTCGCTGCTTTCCTTGGGCAGCATCGAGGGCAGGTTGTCGATCGCCATCACGTCCAGGGGCGGATCCTGGCGGACGCGCAGGGCCGGGTCGTCCCAGCTGGTCGTGCGGTCATAGACCTTGATGGGCGAGAAATCCGAGGTCGGGTCGCAGGCCACATCGCCGATCACTGTCAACTTGCGCGGGCCGTCGGCCATTTCCGCCGGTACGAAGACCGGGGTGCCGGGCATGGCGAGGATGGAGTTGAGGAAGATCTCGTGCTCCGCGATCTCGGGGAAGGGGCCGCCGGATGCGGTTTCGGCCATGTCCCATTTCGTCACGTCGCAGCCGAGCGCGGCGCAAAGGTCGGACCCACCGGTCCCGACACGGCCGAGCGCGCCGATGACGATGGCGCGGGGGCGGGCGGGGTAGGGGGCCAGGCGGGCCTCCAGGTCGGCCAGCAGGGCGTCCTTGTCCGGGTAGGCCTGAACGGGGGCGCACTGCCCGCCTTCCTGCTGCGCGGCCCAGCACATAAGCGATACGGCAGCTCCGGCATAACCGGCCCAGTAGCCGAAGGCGGCCACGCGACGGCCCTGTTCGTTCACCAGGTATTCGAGATCGTAGAGCGTTCCACCGCCCGCCTGGAACCGCTTAAGCAGCTCCTGGCCTGCGGGCTGACCCTTGAAGGCATGGCCGAACATGATGTGGCGATGGCGCAGGGGCGTGCCGTCCTCGGGAAGTTCCTTCAGGCCGAAGATGATGGCATCGGCAGGTGCGTCGGGCCAGCTGCCCTCGGGGGCAATCTCGGCGCCGGCAGCGCGGTAGCCTTCCAGCGGCAGGATGCGCGTGCGGCTTTCCTCCACCGTCAGGCGGAAGCCCTTCTCGATCAGGGCCTTTGCGCCTTCGGGCGTGAGGCCCGCGCGGTCTTCGTTCGGTCGCTGCTCGGCGCGCAGCCAGATGTGGGTCATGAGGGGCTCCTTTCGGGGGTCCGGTATAGCGGGCGCAACCCGGGATGCAACGACAGCGGGTCGGCTGCGCTGTTGGCGTCGCGGCGGCTGCCCGACGGGCGGGCGATTTGCCTTTCGCGGCCCGGTCCTGTTGTCTCGGGGCGCCAGATCCAGGAGGTGCCGATGATTCCCGTGAACCCCGACCGTTTCCTTGCCGACCTGCACCAGCTGCGCAGCTTCGGGGCTGCCGGTGTGGGCAAGGGGGTCGTCCGGCCCGCCTATTCCGAGCCCGACATCGCTGCCCGCCGCTGGCTGGCGGAGCAATATGCCGCCACCGGGCTGGAGGTCGCGGTGGACCCCTGCGGTTCCGTCTTCGGCCTGGCGGAGGGCAAGTCGCTGCTGGTCGGTTCGCATTCCGACAGCCAGCCGGAGGGGGGCTGGCTTGACGGGGCGCTCGGCGTGATCTGCGGGCTGGAACTGGCTCGGGCGGGTGCAGAGGCCGGTGTGCCGATCTCCGCCGTGTCCTTCCAGGATGAGGAGGGGCGCTTCGGCGTGACCACGGGCAGCCGGGTCTGGTCCGGCAACACCTCTCTTGCGGATGCGGATGCGCTGGTCGACAGCGAGGGCATCACCTTTGCCGAGGCGCGCGCGCGGATGGCGGACATGGTGACCGGCTTCGTCGATCCGGCGCGGTTCAGCGGTTTCCTCGAATGCCATATCGAGCAGGGGCCCTGGCTCTACGAGGCGAAGGAGGCGGTCGGGGTCGTTGCCGACATCGTCGGCATCCGGTCCATGCGGATCACCTTCGAGGGGGAGCAGAACCACGCCGGTACCACGCCGATGCACCGCCGCCGCGATGCCTACCAGGGGATGGTGGCCTTCCAGGGCATGATTTCCGAACGGTTCCGCAACGTGGTCACGCCGCAGACCGTCTGGACAACGGGCTTCGTGGATCTGCACCCCGGCAGCCATTCCATCGTTCCCGGACGCTGCACCTTCTCGATGCAATGGCGCGACGGTGACAAGGACAGGCTCGACCGGATGGAGGAGATCATCCGCGCGGCGGCGGAGGAAGTGGCGCAGGCCCAGGGGCTCTCCCTTTCGACCTCCGGCATGCTGGGGCTGGAACCTGTGCCGATGGATCCGGGCTTGCGCGCAGCCCTGGAAGGCGCGGCAGAGGCGCAGGTGCCTGGCCGCTGGCGCTCCATGCAGTCTGGCGCGCTGCACGATGCCGCCAGCGTGTCGAAGCTGATGCCCGTTGCGATGCTCTTCGTGCCCTCGATCAACGGGATCAGCCACGCCTTTGCCGAGGATACCGATGAGGCGGACCTGGTCGCCGGGCTGAAGGTCCTGGCGGAGGCCGCATCGCGCCTGGCCTGACGGGCGCCTCGTGACGGGGCGCCTCGCCGGGATCAGTCCCAGGTGACATCGCCGAGGAAGATATAGCCCGCGCCATAGATCGTCTTGATCAGGCGCGGGTTCTTCGGGTCCTCCCGCAGCTTGGTCCGCAGGCGGGAGATGCGCACGTCCATCGCCCGGTCAAACGCGTCACCGGCACCGCCGCCCAGTTCTTCCTGCATCGTGGCGCGGCTCACCAGCCGCTTGGGCCGTTCGAGGAAGAGCCGCAGTACTTCCGCTTCGGCCTGGCTGAAGGGGGTTTCGGCACCCTCGGCGTCTTCCAGCGTGAAACGGTCGAAATGGGCGGTCCAGCCGGCGAAACGCGCGGTCTGGCTGGCCTGGGCTGCGGGCTTGTCCCGGCGCAGGCGGGCGCGGACGCGGGCCACGACCTCTGCCGGGTCGAAGGGTTTGATGATGTAGTCGTCGGCGCCCAGTTCCAGCCCGGTCACCCGGTCCTGCACCTGCGCCCGACCCGAAATGATGATCACCGTCGCCCCGCTGTCCTGCGCCAGCCGGTGCACCAGGGTCAGCCCGTCACGGTCCGGCAGCGACAGGTCGACGAGGCAGAGATCGGGGGACATGCCGCGCAGCGCTGCCTCGAACTCCGTCGCGCGGGCAAAGGCGCGGCTGCGGAACCCCGCTTCCTCCAGCGCGGAGGAGAGGATGGAGCGGATGTCGGGTTCGTCGTCGAGAATGGCGATCAGCGGGGCGGTCATCCGGTCTCCTCCAGGGCAAGGAAGGCGGCGAGCGCTTCCTGATCGAAAGGTTTCTGCAACACCGGGGCCCGGGCAAGGGCGGCACGGTGCCAGGGGTGGTCGGGGCGCAGCGAGGTCATGATGCAGACCGGCGGCGCGGTGGCGGGCAGGGCCTGCAGCAGGTCGATGCCTGTCGATCCGCCCTCCAGAGAGAGGTCCGACAGGATCAGCGCCAGCTCCGGCAGGTCGCGGACGATGGCCAGCGCTTCCTCGGCCGAGGCGGCCTCGATCACGGGGCAGCCGAGGGCCAGAAGCATGTCGCGGATCGACCCGCGCAGCTCCGGACTGTCCTCGACCAGCAGGGTCAGGCCCGGCGTTGCGGGCGCAGCGACCTCACGCCAGGGCAGTTGCAGGGTCACCTGCGCGCCCCCGGCATTGCCGAGCCGCATGCGCCCGCCTGCCCGCTGTGTCATGTCGTAGACCATCGACAGGCCCAGCCCGGATCCTTCGGCCCCCTTGGTGGTGAAGAAGGGGGTAAGCGCCTCGTCCAGCGCCTTGTCGGAGAACCCGGGGCCGGTGTCGGTGACGGTGATTTCCACCCAGGTGTCCTTCAGGTTTCGCGCCCGCAGGACTATCTGCCCCGGTGCGGCGCCAAGCGCATCCCGGGCGTTCAGGATCAGGTTCAACAGGCTGTCCTGCAGCATTCCCGCGTCAAGCCAGAGCCGGCGGTCGCCGATGCCGTCCTCGACCGTGAGGGTGATGCTGTCGGGCAGGGCGGGCCGCGCGAGGGTGGCGAAGTCGCGCAGGAAGGCGGCCCAGTTCATCGGTGCGGGGCTGTGGTCGCGCCCGCCGGTCATGTCCGCGATCCGGTCCAGCAGCCGCCCGCCGCGCCGCGCGGCGCCAAGCGTGGCGGCGACGATGGACTCCGCCTCCTCTGGCAGGGCCAGGCGCGACAGCCGCGACTGCAGCCCCATGATGATCGTCAGCAGGTTGGAGAAGTCATGCGCCATGCCCGAGGTCATCTGCGCCGCCAGTTCCCGCCGCTTGGTCTGGGCAAGGGCCGCGCGGGTCTGGCTTTCCTCGGTCACGTCCATCGACATGATATAGGTCCCCTCCGCCCCGTTGGGCGTCAGCACGGTGCGGATGCGCCGCGAACTGGCCTCATCGGTGAATTCGAAGGAGGCGGCCCGGCCCGCCAGCGCCTCGTCCAGGTAGGGGCGCACCGCCTCGTAGGCCTGATGGCCCAGAACATCGGCGATATGCAGTCCCAGGATCTGCGCCGGCCGCCCCGGCATGATCCGGCTGAGCCGCCGGTTGGAGTAGCTGTAGATCCTGTCCTGCCCGACATGGGCGATATGGGCCGGCAGCATCTCCGTCGTCAGGCGGGTGCGCGCCTCCATCTCGGTCAGCTCGCGCTTGGCTTCCTCCAGCGCGGAGTTCATCGCCTGCAGTTCCCGGTTGGCCGCCGCCAGTTCCTCCGCCCGGGTCAGCAGCTGTTCCGACAGTTCCTCCGACCGGGCGCGCAGCAGGCGTTCCTGCCGCTTGGTGTCGGTGATGTCGGTGTAGACGGTGACCCAGCCGCCATCGGGCAGGGGGGCTCCTTCGACACTGATCACCCGGCCGTTGGCGCGGGGGCGTTCCAGGTAGTGCGGTTCAAAGGCGAGGGCCTTTTCCACGCGGCGCCGAATCGCCTCCTCCAGATCGTCCAGAGGGCCGTATTCACCGGATTCGCATAGAAAGCGGATCGTGTCCTCGAACCGGGCGCCGGGACGGACCAGATCGGCGGGCAGGTTGAACATCGACCGGAAGCGCCGGTTGCATTGCACCAGCCGCAGATCCTGATCGTAGATCGACAGGGCCTGCTGGATCATGTTCAGCCCGGCCATGGTCATCCGTTCGGTACGTGCCTGATGGCTCGGCATAATTCCTCCACTCCCCGTCGAAAACGCTATCGGCAAACGGGCCACCCGGCCAGCCCCTCACTTCGCAGTTGCAGCACGGATCTCGCGCCTGCGGCACCCGTAACAATTCGTTAGGGTTCGGAAATGATGCGGCAAAAGTTCGCAGTAACGTTTGACTTGTCAGGAGCATTGAGCGTAAATGGCAGGGCGTCAGCGCCTGTGGCCGCGTTCGCCAGATGCGCAGTCTGACCCGCCTTGAGGAGGGCGGTTTTTCCGGTCGGGGAGGGCCGGAAAAGAGGGAGGAGAACGCCGTGAGAGATATCTCGCGCGAAGCGGGCGGGCCGGTTCAATCCGTGCCCGCCCTGCTCGACAGGAACGCAATCCGCTGGCCGAACCGCACCGCCTACCGCGAGAAGGAGTTCGGCATCTGGCAAAGCTGGAGCTGGGCAGAAACCCGGGCCGAGGTGCGTAACCTCGCACGGGGGCTCATGAATCTGGGTGCCGGGCGCGGCGACTTCATTGCCATCATCGGGGCCAACCGGCCGCATCTTTACTGGGCGATCCCTGCGGCGCAGATGATCGGAGCCGTGCCGGTGCCGGTCTACAACGACAGCGCGGCGGAGGAGATGGCCTATGTGCTGGACCACTGCGGCGCGCGGCTGGTCATCGCCGAGGATCAGGAGCAGGTCGACAAGGTGATCGAGGTGAAGGCGCAGCTGCCTGCGCTGGAGCACATCATCTACCTCGACCCGCGCGGCATGCGGAAATACGACCATGAGCACCTGCACGACTTCGCCCATGTGCAGGAGCAGGGGCATTCCCTTCGGGACGAACTGACCCCGGAACTGGACCGCCGGATCGCCGGGATCGACTACGACGACACCTGCGTTATGCTCTATACCTCGGGCACCACCGGCAAGCCCAAGGGCGTTGTGCTGTCGAACCGGAACATCATCGAAACATCGAAGAATTCCAGTGAGTTCGACAAGCTGGGCGAGGGTGAGGAGGTCTTGGCCTACCTGCCGATGGCCTGGGTGGGGGATTTTATCTTCTCCATCGGGCAGGCCTATTGGAGCGGGTTCTGCGTCAACTGTCCTGAAAGTCCCGAAACCCTCGCGACGGATCTGCGGGAGATCGGGCCGAGCTACTATTTCGCCCCGCCGCGAATATTCGAGACGCAGCTGACGAGCGTGATGATCCGCATGGAGGACGCCGGTCGGTTCAAGAAGTGGTTGTTTGACAAGTGCATGGCCCACGCGCGCAAGGTTGGCGGCCGGCTGCTCGACGGGCAGCCGGTGGGGCTTGTGGACCGGCTGCGTTACCGGCTGGGCGAGGTGCTGATCTATGGTCCGCTGAAGGACACGCTGGGCCTGCGCCGGGTGCGGGTCGGCTATACCGCGGGGGAGGCGATCGGGCCGGAAATCTTTGATTTCTATCGCTCTTTGGGGATCAACCTGAAGCAACTCTATGGCCAGACCGAGGCGTCGGTCTTCATCACCCAGCAGCCTGATGGCGAGGTGCGGTCGGACACTGTGGGGGTCGCCTCGCCGGGGGTGGAGCTTCGGATCGACGACAGCGGGGAGGTCTTCTACCGCTCGCCCGGTGTCTTCCAGCTTTACTACAAGAACGCCGAGAGCACGGCATCGACCAAGGATGCCGAGGGCTGGGTCGCCACGGGGGATGCCGGTTTCATCGAGGAAAGGACTGGCCACCTGCGGATCATCGACCGCGCCAAGGACGTGGGCAAGATGGCTGACGGTAGCCTGTTTGCGCCCAAGTACGTTGAAAACAAGCTGAAATTCTATCCCAACATCCTGGAGGCGGTGGTCTTCGGCAATGGCCGTGACTACTGCACCGCCTTCATCAACATCGACCTGACGGCGGTCGGCAACTGGGCGGAGCGGAACAACATCGCCTATTCCAGCTACCAGGAACTGGCGGGGCATCAGGATGTTCTGAACACCGTGAAATCCCACGTCGAGGAGGTCAACCGGAGCATCGCGGAGGACGAGATGCTGTCGGGCTGCCAGATCCACAGGTTCCTGATATTGCACAAGGAACTGGACGCCGACGATGGCGAGATGACCCGGACCCGCAAGGTGCGCCGGAAGATCATCGAGGAGAAATACCACGACCTGATCACGGCGCTTTACGATGGGTCCGAGCGGATCTCGACCCGGACGGAAGTGACCTACGAGGATGGGCGCAAGGGGCATATCTCGGCGACGCTGACGATCTGCGACGCGCCGGTGCAGCCCCGGGCAGCGGAAAGGGTGGCGGCAGAATGAGCGTTGCGGAACAGATACTTGGCGACGAGCCGGAGATGGGAGACGGCTGGATCACCACCGACGGGCGCACCATCGGCGGGGTGATGATGGAGATGAAGAACATCACCCTGAAATTCGGCGGGGTGGTGGCGATCAAGGACATCAGCTTTGACATCCGGCAGGGGGAGATCCGGGCGATCATCGGGCCGAATGGCGCGGGGAAGTCCAGTATGCTCAACGTTATCAGCGGGTTCTACAATCCGCAGGAGGGCGAGGTCTGGTACCTGGGCAAGCCCCGGCCGAAGATGCGGCCCTACGAGGTGGCGCGGCAGGGCATCGCGCGGACCTTCCAGAACATCGCGCTTTTCGAGGGGATGACGGTGCTGGACAACGTGATGACCGGGCGGCTGAACCAGATGACCGCGGGCGCCCTGGCGCAGGCGATCTGGAAGGGGAAGGCGGAGCGGGAAGAGATCGAGAACCGCGAAAAAGTAGAGAAAATCATCGACTTCCTTGAAATTCAGAACATTCGGAAGAAACCGGTCGCAAGTCTGCCCTACGGGCTGAAGAAGCGGGTGGAGCTGGCCCGGGCGCTGGCCGCCGAACCGTCGCTGCTGCTGCTGGACGAGCCCATGGCGGGCATGAACGTCGAGGAGAAGGAGGACATGTCCCGCTTCATCCTGGACGTAAATGACGAATTCGGAACGACAATTGCCCTGATCGAGCATGACATGGGCGTGGTCATGGACCTGTCCGACCGGGTCGTGGTGATGGACTACGGCAAGAAGATCGGCGACGGCACACCCGACGAGGTGCGCAACAACCAGGACGTCATCGACGCCTACCTGGGGGTGGCCCATGACTGAGTTTCAGCCCCGTCGGAACGCCGCGAAAACGTCGGTGCTACGTACCCGCCGTTGTTTTGCCAAGCCCCTGAAAAGCCCCGATCAAAACGTCGGTATTACGTCGGTATCGCGTCGGTATCCCGACGGTGCGAATGCGGGCGGAAAAACCGGCCCGAAAGCGGAGGTCTGAGACATGCCCGACCAGCTTCTCTTCGCCATGGAGGTCTTCCTGAACGGGCTGATGGCCGGGGTGCTTTACGCGCTCGTCGCGCTCGGCTTCGTGCTGATCTACAAGGCCAGCGGCATCTTCAACTATGCCCAGGGGGTGATGGCGCTGTTTGCCGCGCTGACCCTGGTGGGGATCATGGAGGGGCAGGTGCCCTTCGCCCACCTGATCAACGCGGTTTTCGGCACCGACCTGCACCACATGGGATGGCACCTGCCGGCGATCGCGGCGATCCTGCTGACCGGCGTGGTCATGGTGGCCCTGGCCTGGGCCGTGAACCGGTTCATCTTCCGCCACCTGGTGGGGCAGGAGCCGATCATCCTCTTCATGGCGACCATCGGCCTGGCCTATTTCATGGAGGGGCTGGGCGACCTGATGTGGGGCGCCGACATCAAGAAGCTGGACGTGGGCCTGCCGCAGGGCCTGAACGCCTGGATCGACGAGACCACGTACAACGCCTTCGGCTATGGCTTCTTCATCGACAACCTGGACATCTGGGCCACGGTGATCGCCGCCCTGCTGGTGATCGCGCTGACCATCTTCAGCCAGTATTCGAAACAGGGCCGCGCCCTGCGCGCGGTGGCCGATGACCACCAGGCGGCGCTGAGCGTGGGGATATCTCTCAGCTACATCTGGGTGCTGGTCTGGTCCATCGCGGGGTTCGTGGCGCTGGTCGCGGGGGTGATGTGGGGCACCAAGTCCGGCGTGCAATTCAGCCTGTCGTTGATCGCTTTGAAAGCTTTGCCGGTTCTGATGCTGGGCGGTTTCACCTCCATCCCGGGGGCCATCGTGGGTGGGCTGATCATCGGTGTGGGGGAGAAATTGTTTGAGTTTGCAATAGGTCCGCTGGTTGGCGGGGCCACGGAAAATTGGTTCGCATACGTATTGGCCCTTATTTTCCTGGTGTTCCGTCCGCAGGGCTTGTTCGGAGAGCGAATTATCGAGAGAGTGTAAAGACCCCGGAGGCGGCTGCGCGACCCTGTCGCGACACCCGCCCGCCCGGGGCCCCGGAAGAGGAGCCGGGGTCAACCTGGAGGAGAAGTGACATGAAAGAAGTACGTGGAATCCGCCTGATCGCGGCGACCGGTTTCTGGGTCGCCTACTGGGCCTTCGTGTTCTGGGCCGCGCGCCCGGGCCACCTGGAGGGGCAGCATCACCTGATCAACGGGATCGTCGTGGTGATCGGCCTGGTGGCCGCCTACCTGACCTATGCCGCCGCCACGCGGCGCATCCACTGGGCGCAGGAGGGCGAGGGATGAAGGCCCTGGCGATCCTGAACGTCGTGGCCTGGGGCGCCTTCTGGACCTTCGGCCTGATCGCGCTGTTCGTCGAACTGGCGCGGGGCGAGCTGATGCTGGCCGCGTTGCTGGCAGGCGTGGGGTTCATCACCGGGATCGCCTGTCACCTTGGCCTGTGCAACCGCATCGCGCCGACACAGCGCGTGGCGCCGCAGAGCGAGGTGTGAGCCATGCTTTACCGCGAGGCCGGGGATTTCAAGACGAGCTACGGGGCGGACAACCAGACCTTCCCGATCCGGTTCGACAGGGTGGCGCTGCGCGTCACCCTGGGCCTGGCCTTGCTGGTCGTGCCCTTTGTCATCAATGACTACTGGGCCAATGCCGTGGCCCTGCCCTTCCTGATCTATGCCATCGCGGCGATCGGGCTGAACATCCTGGTGGGGTTCTGCGGGCAGGTGTCTTTGGGCACCGGGGGCTTCATGGCCGTCGGCGCCTATGCGACCTACAAGCTGATGACCGCCTTCCCGGAGGTGTCGATCATCGTGCATGTGCTGCTGGCCGGCGGGATCACCGCCGGGGTGGGCGTGCTCTTCGGCTTGCCGTCGCTGCGGATCAAGGGGTTCTACCTGGCGGTGGCGACACTGGCAGCGCAGTTCTTCCTGGTCTGGCTCTTCAACCGGGTGCCGTGGTTCTACAACCACTCCGCCTCCGGCCAGATCAGCGCGCCGGAGCGGAGGGTGCTGGGCCAGGCGGTGACCGGCCCGCAGGCGGAGGCCTGGGTGACCTACCTCTTCTGCCTGGCCTTCCTGATCTTCGCGGCCTTCGTGGCGCGCAACCTGACGCGCGGCACCCTGGGGCGCAGCTGGATGGCAATCCGCGACATGGATATCGCGGCAGAGATCATCGGGGTGAACCCGCTGTCGGCCAAGCTGTCGGCCTTTGCCTGGTCGTCCTTCTTCATCGGCATCGCCGGGTCGCTGTTCTTTGCGGTCTACCTGGGCGCGGTCGAGGTGGGGGAGGCCTTTGGCATCAACAAGTCGTTCCTGGTGCTGTTCATGATCATCATCGGCGGGCTGGGGCGGATCGGGGGCAGCCTGATGGGCGCGGCCTTCCTGGTGCTGCTGCCGGTGCTGCTGAAGAACGTGCTGGTGGGCAGCCTGGGCTGGCCCACGGACCTGGCCGCGCATCTGGAGTTCATGATCGTCGGCGGGTTGATCATCACCTTCCTTGTGGCCGAGCCGCACGGGCTGGCGCAGCTGTGGCGGGTGGCGAAGGAGAAGCTGAGACTCTGGCCCTTCCCGCATTAGGGCGGGGCCGACCGGGCGGGGGAGAGGAGCCCCGGCCCGACGGGCCCCGGGGCCCGTGTCCGACCGGGGAAGAGGAGCCCCGGAGATGGACCATCCAACCAAGGGAGGAAATGGGATGGCACTGAAAACCCTGAAGGCCGCAGGCGCGGCCCTGGTGGCGGCTGGCCTGCTGACAGGCCCCGCCGCGGCCGAGCTGGTCTTTCCCGACCTGAGCTACCGCACCGGCCCCTATGCGGCCAACGGCATCCCGTTCTCGGACGGGTACCAGGATTACCTGACCTTGCTGAACGAGCGCGATGGCGGCATCGGCGGGGAGCCGATCCGGCTGGTGGAATGCGAGACGGGCTACAACACCGAGAAGGGGGTGGAGTGCTACGAGGCCACCAAGGGCGAGGGCGCGCTGATCTACCAGCCGCTGTCGACCGGGATCACCTACCAGCTGATCCCCAAGGCCACCGCCGACGGCATCCCGGTGCATTCCATGGGCTATGGCCGGACCTCTGCCAAGAACGGCGAGGTCTTCCGCTGGGTCTTCAACTATCCCGCCAACTACTGGGACGGGGCGAGCCATGCGATCAACCATATCCTGGAGGAGAACGGCGGGGACATCAGCGGCAAGAAGGTGGCGCTGGTCTATCACAACTCCGCCTATGGCAAGGAGCCGATCCGCACGCTGGAGGAGCTGTCGGCCAAGCATGGCTATGAGCTGAAGCTGCTGCCGGTGGATCACCCGGGGCAGGAGCAGAAGAGCCAGTGGCTGCAGATCCGCCGCGACCGGCCCGACTACGTGATCATGTGGGGCTGGGGCGTGATGAACCAGGTCGCCATCCAGGAGGCGGTGAACATCCGTTTCCCGATGGATCATTTCATCGGCATCTGGTGGTCCGGGTCGGAAAATGACGTGCTGCCCGCCGGCGCCGGCGCGGATGGCTACAAGGCGCTGACCTTCCACAACCTCGGCATGGATTACCCGGTTTTCGACGATATCCAGACCTATGTCGTGGATGCCGGGCTGGCCGCCGGGGCGGGGGATCAGCTGGGCACCGCGCTTTATAACCGGGGGATGTATGCCGCGATGCTGGCGACCGAGGCCGCGCGCACCGCGCAGGAGATCCATGGCACCGCCCAGATCACCCCGGCGATGATGCGCGACGGCATGGAAGCGCTGGAGATGAGCGAGGAGAAGATGACCGCGCTGGGCCTGCCGAACTTCGGCCCGACCTTCAAGGTCACCTGCTCCAACCATGGTGGTGACGGCCTGGGCGCCGTGGCGCAATGGGATGCCAATGCCGGCACCTGGTCGCTGATCACCGATTACGGGCCCTCGGACAGCGATGTCCTGAACCCGCTGATCATCGCCGACAGCACGGCCTTTGCCGAGGAGAACGGCATCACGCCGGGCTGCGACTGACGACGGGCCGGCCCCCGGCGGATCGGGGGCCGGCGCCTGCTGCGGATGTCGGATCCGGATATTTGCAGCCAGAAAATGGGAGGGACGTGATGCTTGATTCTGCACCGCTGAGAGAGGTGTCGGCCCGGGAGGTTCTTCTGGAGGTCAACAATATCGAGGTGATCTACAATCACGTCATCCTCGTGCTGAAGGGGGTCAGCCTGACCGTGCCCAAGGGCGGCATCACCGCCCTGCTGGGCGGCAACGGGGCAGGCAAGACCACCACGCTGAAGGCGATTTCCAACCTGCTGCAGGCGGAGCGGGGGGAGGTGACGAAGGGCACGATCAGCTATCGCGGCGAAAGGGTGCAGGACCTGGACCCGGCGAGCCTGGTGAAGACGGGCGTCATCCAGGTGATGGAGGGCCGCCATTGTTTCGAGCATCTGACGGTGGAGGAGAACCTGATGACCGGCGCCTACACGCGCCCGTCGATCGGGGGTGGCAAGGGCGAGATCGAGGCCGATCTTGAGATGGTCTACCAGTACTTCCCGCGGCTGAAGGAGCGGCGCAAGAGCCAGGCGGGCTATACCTCTGGCGGGGAGCAGCAGATGGTGGCGATCGGCCGGGCGCTGATGTCGAAGCCGGAGACGATCCTGCTGGACGAGCCCAGCATGGGGCTGGCGCCGCAGCTGGTGGAGGAGATCTTCGGCATCGTGAAGAGCCTGAACGAGGAGCAGGGGGCGACCTTCCTGCTGGCGGAGCAGAACACCAACGTGGCGCTGCGGTTCGCCCATTACGGCTACATCCTGGAATCGGGGCGGATCGTGATGGATGGCGAGGCGAAGGCGCTGCGGGAGAACCCGGACGTGAAGGAATTCTACCTTGGCATGTCGGACGAGGGGCGGAAGTCGTTCCGCGACGTCCGGTCCTACCGGCGGCGCAAGCGCTGGCTGTCGTGAGAGAGGAGGAGAGGACATGGGGCGTCATTCCCGGACAAGTCACTACGACGCATTGGAAACGCGCAGCCCGGACGAGCGGGAGGCGGCGCTGGCGCGCGACCTGCCGCGCCAGATCGCGCAGGCGCAGGCGCTGCCCGGCTATGCGGGCGCGCTGAAGGGGGTGCAGGCGACGGCGGTGACGAGCGTCGAGGCGCTGGCAGCCCTGCCTGTATTGCGCAAGGCGGACCTGGTGGCGAAGCAGCGCGCGGGGGCGGCCCTGGGCGGGTTGACGGCGCAGCCGCTGACCGGCTTCGCCCATGTCTTCCAGAGCCCCGGGCCGATCTACGAACCGGGCGGCGCCAGCCATGACTGGTGGCGGATGGGCCGGTTCCTGCATGCGGCGGGGATCGGACGCGGCGACGTGGTGCAGAACTGCTTCAGCTACCACCTGACGCCGGCGGGCATGATCTTTGAAAACGGGGCGCGGGCGGTGGGGGCCACGGTGCTGCCCGCCGGCACCGGCCAGACAGAGCTGCAGGCGCGGGCGGCGCATGATCTGGGCGTGACCGCCTATGCCGGGACGCCGGATTACCTGAAGGTGATCCTGGACCGGGCGGAGGCGGAGGGGCTGGCGTTGCAGATCACCAAGGCCGCCGTGGGGGGCGGGGCGCTGTTCCCCTCGCTCCGGGCCGAATATGCCGAGCGCGGGATCGCCTGCCTGCAATGCTATGCCACGGCGGATCTTGGCAATATCGCCTATGAGAGCGCGGCGATGGAGGGGATGATCGTCGACGAGGGCGTCATCGTGGAGATCGTGACGCCGGGCACCGGCACCCCCGTCGCGCCGGGCGAGGTGGGGGAGGTGGTGGTGACGACGCTGAACGCCGATTACCCGCTGATCCGATTCGCCACCGGTGACCTGTCGGCGGTCCTGCCCGGGCAGAGCCCCTGCGGGCGCACCAACCTGCGGATCCGCGGCTGGATGGGCCGCGCCGACCAGACCGCCAAGATCAAGGGCATGTTCGTGCGCCCCGAACAGGTGGCCGATTTCGTGTCGCGCCACGAAGAAGTCTCCCGCGCGCGCGTCGTGGCCGAACGGGAGGGGGAGATGGACGTGATGCTGGTGCAGGTCGAAAGCCCCGGCGGATCGGCGGAGGCCTATGGCGAGAGCATCGCCGCCGTGCTGAAGCTGAAGGGCCGCGTGGAGATCCTGGCGCCGGGGACCCTGCCCAACGACGGCGTGGTGATCGAGGACCGGCGCAAGTACGACTGAGCTAGCGCGGCGCCCAGAGGTAGAGCCGCCCGCCGCCCTTCTTGGTGCCGGTGTCGGTGACGCCCGGGAGGGCGCCCGCGCGGACGGCGTCGAGGAAGCGATGGCCGAGCTTCACCTTGTCACCGATCCAGAGGTCGTCGAACCCCGGCCAGATGTCGCGGAAGTGGAAGGGCCCGGCGGGCCGTTGGGCGAGAATCACCCGCAGGCGGGAAAGATCGTCTTCGGTCATGCCACAGCCTAGCGCAGGTCGCCCGGGGCAGGCAGCCTGAACGGTGGGCCTGATGGCAAATGGACGCCCGAAAGCAAAAAGGGCCGCCCGAGGCGACCCTTTTCCGAAAAGCTCTGGCAGCTCTCAGCCCTGGCGGGCCTTGAAGCGGCGCTGCGTCTTGTTGATCACGTAGACGCGGCCCTTGCGGCGCACGATGCGGCAATCGCGGTGGCGCTGCTTCAGCGAGCGGAGCGAGTTCTTGACCTTCATGGCCCTTCTCCTCATGTCGCGGCGCGGCTAGCGCCAGGGTTTCGTGCAGGGATGCATTGCATCCCGATGAATTTCGTGGTGGGCGATACAAGGATCGAACTTGTGACCCCTTCGATGTCAACGAAGTGCTCTACCGCTGAGCTAATCGCCCACACTGGCTTGATTTCCTTGCTTCCTTCCCGTCAGCTTGGCCCCGAATGGCGCCGCCCTGGCAAGAAAGAAGCGCGGAGAACCGCGCCGGTTCGCGCTCTATAAAAGGAGTCGAACGGGGGATCAAGGGGCTTTTGGCAATCCTTTTTTGCGGTAAGATCCCGGGGTTGCCCGTGGAGACGTCATGACCCCTTCCGCATATGACATTTTCAGACCCGAGAGGCTGACCACGAGCGTGGTTTTCGCCTCTCCGCATTCCGGTTGCGACTATCCCGACGACCTGCTGGGGCGCACGATGCTGGACATGCGGCAGGTGCGCAGTTCCGAAGATGCCTTCGTCGACCGGCTGTTCGCGCCCGCCCCGGTGCAGGGGGCGCCGCTGATTTGCGCCCGTGTACCAAGGGCCTACGTCGATCTGAACCGCGCCGCGGATGAGCTGGACCCGGCGGTGATCGAGGGCGTGAAGCGACGCGGGCACAATCCGCGCATCAGTTCCGGCCTGGGGGTGATTCCCCGCGTCGTCGCCGGCGGGCGGCCGATCTACCAGGGAAAGCTGACCCTGCAGGAGGCCGAACGGCGGCTGGCGGAGTGCTGGCACCCCTACCACGATGCGCTGCGCGGCCTGCTGGCAGAGGCGCATCGCGGGTTCGGCGAGTCGATCCTGATCGATTGCCATTCCATGCCGCACGAGGCGCTTGATTCGGTGCGCCGCAATTCCCGCCGCCGCCCGGACGTGGTGATCGGCGACCGCTTCGGCGCCTCCGCCGGGGCGGAGCTGGTGGAACGGATCGAGGCGGCCTTCACCTCTGCCGGGCTTTCGGTGATCCGCAACGCCCCCTTCGCGGGCGCCTACGTGGCGCAGCAATACGGTCGCCCGGTGCGGGGCCAGCACGCGGTGCAGGTGGAAATCGACCGCGCGCTCTACATGGACGAGGCCCGGATCGAACCGCGCGCCGATTTCGCGGAGTTCGCCGCCGTGATTCGCGAGGTCGTGACGGACCTGGCGGACCTGGGCCGCCGGCAGATGCCGCTGGCCGCAGAGTAACCCGGGCCTGCCGCCCAGCTGTCCCGCCCCCCGGAAAGATTGAAACGGGGCCCGCCGGAGTGCCGGACGTGAGGGATGAGCGCTTGGCACACTTTCCCTTTTCGAACGCCCGCCGCCCCGGATGCGCCCCGCCCTTCCCATTTTTTGGCCAAAAATATCCTGGGGGGAGTCTCCGGCACGGAGACGGGGGGCAAGGCCCCCCTCCGCCGCCCGGGGTCAGCGCAACGCCCGCCCCTTGCGGATCGCATCCTTGCCGAACCGCGCCCGGATCGCATCGGAGGCGCGTTCCGCCGCCGTGCGTTTGCCCGCGTCCGGGTCGAGCAGGTCGGCGGAGCGGTCGGCATCGCTGCCGGTGCCCAGGTCGGTGACGCCCACGCCGATCAGCCGGAAGGGCCCGCGATCCTGCACCTGGTCGAAGAGGCCGCGCGCTTCCCGGTAGATACGGTCGGCCAGCTGGGTCGAATCGCGCAGCCCGATGCGGCGGGTCAGCAGGGAATGGTCCGCACGCTTCAGCTTCAGCACCACGGTGCGGCCCGCGATCTCCTTCGCCTTCAGCCGGTCGGAGACATTGACCGCCAGCCGCCAGAGGTGGCCGTCAAGGAGCTCGGGGTCTGAGGTGTCCTCGAAAAACGTGGTTTCGTTCGACACCGATTTCACCGGCGCATGGGGGGAGACGCGGCGGCGGTCCTCTCCGCGCGAGAGGTGGTAGAGCCGTGTGCCCATGGAGCCGAAGCGGGCGACGAGGTCCGACAGGTCCCAGCGGCGCAGGTCGGCGATGGTGTGGATGCCCGCCCGGTCGAGGGAGGCCTGGCCCGCCGCGCCCACGCCCCAGATCAGCCCGACGGGTTTCGGCCCCAGGAAATCCAGCGTTTCCGCCTTGCCGATCACCGCGAAGCCGTGGGGTTTGTCGAGGTCGGAGGCGATCTTGGCCAGGAACTTGTTGTGCGACAGCCCGATGGAGCCGGTGACGCCCAGTTCGTCGCGCATGCGTTTCACCAGCCGGGCGAGGCTGACGGCGGGGGCTTCGCCATGCAGCCGCGCGGTGCCGGAGAGGTCGAGGAAGGCCTCGTCCAGCGACAGGGGTTCGATGGCGGGGGTCAGGTCTTCCATCATGGCGCGGATCTGGCGCGAGACCTCGACGTAGCGGGACATGCGGGGGCGGATCACCACGGCGTCGGGACAGAGTTTCAGCGCCTGGAACATCGGCATGGCGGAGCGGACACCGCGGATGCGCGCGACGTAGCAGGCGGTGGAGACGACGCCGCGGCGGCCGCCGCCGATGATCACCGGCTTGTCGGCAAGCGTTGGGTCGTCGCGTTTTTCCACCGAGGCGTAGAAGGCGTCGCAATCCATGTGGGCGATGGAGAGCTGGTTGAGTTCGGCATGGGAGACGCAGCGGGGCGATCCGCAGGCGGGGCAGCGCAGGCGGGTGCCCGGTTGGGCGGCAAAGGGCCGGAGGCAGTCGCGGCAGAGGGCGTCCATGGTGGAATCCGGTGGTCTGCTTGGGAGGGAATGATAGACCGGGGGCATGGCGAACGAAACAGGAATTCCCGAGGCTGCGCTGGATCCCGCGAGGGTGTTTTCCGGCGCCAAGGCGGCTGTCTTCTTCGGCGACCGTCTGGCGGTGCTCTTGCGCGACGACAAGCCCGACATCCATTACCCCGACATGTGGGATTTTCCCGGCGGCGGGCGCGATCCGGGCGAAAGCGCCGTCGACTGCCTGATCCGCGAGGCGCGGGAGGAACTGGCGCTGGAGCTTTCGCCCGGCGACCTGGTCTATGCCCGCCGCCACGAGAGCGGCGGCGGTGGCGAGGTCTGGTTCTTTGCCGCCCATCTGCCGCCCGCGCGGGCGGAGGCGCTGGTGCTGGGTGACGAGGGGCAGGCCTGGGCCCTCATGACCGTGGAGGAGTTCCTGTCCCATCCCAGGCACATCCCCTCGCTCGGGGCGCGGCTGCGGCTCTACCTCGAGGCGCGCGGGGGCTGAGGTTTGCGGTTCCGCCCGGGGCGGATGCGGCGCATACTGCGGCAAAGCACCGGCGGAGGATGATGCGATGAATGGCAATGAGTTGGACGTGATCCTGGAGGGTGGCAACCTCGTGGTGATCCTGCTGGCGGTCGTGGTGATCCTGGCGGTGCTTCTGGGGGTCCGGATCGTGCCCCAGTCGGAGAAATACGTGGTGGAGCGCTTCGGCCGGCTGCGCACGGTTCTGGGGCCGGGGATCAACCTGATCGTGCCGGTGGTGGACCGGGTGGCACACCGGGTGTCGATCCTGGAACGCCAGCTGCCCAATGCCGAACAGGACGCGATCACCGCCGACAACGTGCTGGTGCAGGTCGAGACCAGCGTCTTCTACCGCATCCTTGAGCCGGAAAAGACCGTCTACCGGATCCGCGACGTGGATGCGGCCATTGCCACCACCGTCGCGGGCATCGTCCGCGCCGAGATCGGCAAGATGGAGCTGGACGAGGTGCAGTCGAACCGATCGGCCCTGATTTCCACCATCAAGGCCAACGTGATGGATGCGGTGGACAACTGGGGGATCGAGGTCACCCGGGCGGAGATCCTGGACGTGAACCTCGACCAGGCGACCCGCGATGCCATGCTGCAGCAGCTGAACGCCGAGCGTGCCCGCCGTGCCCAGGTGACCGAGGCCGAGGGCAAGAAGCGCGCGGTGGAGCTGCAGGCCGATGCCGAGCTCTACGCCGCCGAGCAGGTCGCCAAGGCGCGCCGGATCAGCGCCGATGCGGAGGCCTATGCGACCGAGGTGGTGGCCCGGGCCATTGCCGAAAACGGGCTGGAGGCGGCGCAGTACCAGGTGGCGCTGAAGCAAGTGGAGGCGCTGGTGGCACTTGGCCAGGGCGAGGGCAAGCAGACCATCGTCGTGCCGTCCAACGCCATTGATGCCTTCCGGGATGCCTTCACCCTGCTGAAGGGGCGCGGCTGATGGCGCTGGCGATGCTGTGGTGGGCCTGGCTTGCGGCCGGTGTCCTGCTGATCGGGCTGGAGATGCTGGCGCCCGGTTTCATCTTCCTGGGCTTTGCCATCGGCGCGCTGGTGGTGGGGCTGGTGCTGCTGACCGGGGTCGCGCTGGCGCTGAGCTGGCTGCTGCTGATGTTCGCCATCTTCTCGCTGATCGCCTGGGCGGTGCTGCGGAAGCTGAGCGGGGTGCGCAAGGGCCAGGTGAAACGCTGGGACCGCGACATCAACGAGGATTGAGGCGGTCCCCGCGGGATCAGGCGTTCGGGCGCGCGGCCTGGGGCGAGCGCAGTTCTGCCACCACGGCCTGGGCTGCGGCGCGGGGGTCTTCGGCGCGCCAGACGGGGCGGCCGACAACCACGTGATCGGCCCCTGCCGCCACGGCGGAGGCGGGGGTCGCGATGCGCTTCTGATCATCGCTGGCCGCGCCTGCGGGGCGCACGCCGGGGGTGACGATCAGACGGCCCTCGGCCCCGGGCAGGGCGCGGATGGCTGCGGCTTCGTTGGGGGAGCAGATGATGCCGTCGGCCCCGGCCTCGAAGGCGCGGGCGGCGCGTTCCACCACCAGTTCCGGCACGTCGCCCGGCAGCATCAGCCCGGCATCCAGGTCCGCCCGGTCGAGAGAGGTCAGGATGGTCACCGCGAGGATCTTCAGATCCTTGCCCGCCGCCCCTTCCTTGGCCGCGCGGACCACGTGGGGGTCGCCGTGCACCGTCAGGAAGTCGAGGTCGAACTGCGCGATGCCGCGCACCGCGTTTTCCACCGTCTGGCCGATGTCGAAGAGCTTCATGTCCAGGAAGATGCGCTTGCCGCGTTCCTGCTTCAGCTCGTTCGCCAAGGCCATGCCTCCGCCGGTCAGCATGCCGAGCCCGATCTTGTAGAAGGAGACCGCGTCGCCGATCCTGTCCGCCAGTTCGAGGCCCTGCAGGGCGTTGGGGACGTCCATGGCGACGATCAGGCGGTCGTCTGCCGGGATTTGGGGCTGGGTCATGATCTCTCTCCGGGATTTTCGACCTGATGGGCCAGCGCCGCAGTCAGGTCAAGCCCGCAAAGGCCCGCAGGGCCGGGAAGCCGGCCTAGGCCGGGGCTGCGCGCCACGGCCCTTCCCATTTTTTGGCCCCAAATATCCCGGGGGTCCGGGGGCAGAGCCCCCGGCGCTTTCCATCTGCAATCCGGCCTGAGTTTTTCCTGAGTTTTCTCACGCGGCCAGTCTCACGCGGCCCCAAACCTATTTCAGGCGGCGCGGTTCAGCAGCCTGTCCCAGAGAGAGGCGGTGGCCTGCTGCACCCTGATCGGGACATGTTCGAGAAAGGCCTCGGGCCGGTGGGCGCGCAGGGCGGTGGCCTTGCGGCGGTGCTTGCGGCAGGCCATTTCCGACAGGGCGCGGGTGACGGTTTCGTATTCCGCATCCATCGGCGCGCGCAGCGAGACGGGGTAGGTATAGACCTGGCCCCGGTCATGCAGGGCGACGGCGGCCTCGTAGGCGCGGGTGGCGGGGTTGTAGCGGATCGTCGCGATCCGGGTCAGGTGGGTCGTGCTCTGGACAGTCATGGGACCTCCTTCGGCGGGCGGCTGGGGCGGGGCGTCATGCCCCGTTGGAAAAGAAACGGTTTCATGACGGGCGGAGTTCCGATTTCTGCCGAAAGCGGCGGAAACCGGCTTGAACCCGCCCATACGCATCCCCATTTCGGTTTCGTGAGGTCCCGGACCTGCGCATGCCTAGATTAGGGTGCAAACTACTCGGGACGCTTGGGAAAAGGAGAAATGCCATGGACTTGTCGAAGTTCACGGAGCGGTCGCGGGGGTTCATCCAGGCGGCCCAGACCATTGCCATCCGGGAAGGCCATCAGCGCCTGGTGCCGGAACACATCCTGAAAGCGCTGCTGGACGATGAAGAGGGGCTGAGCGCCAACCTCATCGCCAAGGCTGGCGGTGACGCGAAGGCGGTCGCCCAGGCCTGTGAGCTGGCCGTGAAGAAGATCCCCGTGGTGAGCGGCGATACCGGCCAGGTCTACATGGACAGCGCCACGGTGAAGGTCCTGGACGAGGCCGAGAAGGTCGCGAAACAGGCCAAGGACAGCTTTGTCCCCGTCGAGCGGCTGCTGACCGCGCTGGCGCTGGTGCGGTCCGGCGCGAAGACCGCGCTGGAGGCCGGCAACGTTTCCGCGCAGAAGCTGAACGCCGCGATCAACGAGATCCGCAAGGGCCGTACGGCCGACTCGGCGTCCGCCGAAGACACCTTTGAGGCGCTGGAGAAATATGCCCGCGACCTGACCCGCGCCGCCGAAGAGGGCAAGATCGACCCGATCATCGGCCGGGACGACGAGATCCGTCGTGCCATGCAGGTGCTGTCGCGCCGGACCAAGAACAACCCGGTGCTGATCGGTGAGCCCGGTACGGGCAAGACCGCGATCGCGGAAGGCCTGGCCCTGCGCATCATCAACGGCGACGTGCCCGAGAGCCTGAAGAACAAGCGTCTTCTGGCGCTGGACATGGGCGCGCTGATTGCAGGCGCCAAGTACCGGGGCGAGTTCGAGGAACGGCTGAAATCCATCCTCTCGGAGATCGAGACGGCGGCGGGTGAGGTGATCCTCTTCATCGACGAGATGCACACGCTGGTGGGCGCCGGGAAAACCGATGGCGCCATGGATGCGGCCAACCTGATCAAGCCCGCGCTGGCGCGGGGTGAGCTGCACTGCATCGGGGCCACGACGCTGGACGAATACCGCAAGTATGTCGAGAAGGACGCGGCCCTGGCCCGCCGGTTCCAGCCGGTGATGGTCGAGGAACCGACGGTCGAGGACACGATTTCGATCCTGCGGGGCATCAAGGAGAAATACGAGCTGCACCATGGCGTGCGGATCTCGGATAGTGCCCTTGTCGCTGCCGCGCAGATGTCGAACCGCTACATCACCGACCGGTTCCTGCCGGACAAGGCCATCGACCTTGTCGACGAGGCCGCGAGCCGTCTGCGGATGGAAGTGGACAGCAAGCCCGAGGAGCTGGACCAGCTGGACCGGCATATCCTGCAGCTGCAGATCGAGGCCGAGGCCCTGAAGAAGGAGGACGATGCTGCGTCGAAGGACCGGCTGGAGGCCCTGGAAAAGGAACTTGGCGACCTGCAGGAGAAGGCCGACGCGCTGACCGCGCGCTGGCAGGCCGAGCGGGACAAGCTGGCCGGTGCGCGCGAGCTGAAGGAAAAGCTGGATCGCGCCCGGGCCGACCTGGACATTGCCAAGCGGCAGGGTGACCTGGCGAAGGCCGGGGAGCTGTCCTACGGGGTGATCCCGCAGCTTGAAAAGCAGCTGGGCGAGGCCGAGGCGGCGGAAGCCGAGGGCGAGGTCATGGTCGAAGAGGCCGTGCGGCCCGAACAGATCGCGGCCGTGGTCGAACGCTGGACCGGCATCCCGATGTCGAAGATGCTGGAAGGCGAGCGCGAGAAGCTGCTGCGCATGGAGGATGGTCTGCACAAGCGGGTCATCGGCCAGAACGCGGCGGTGAAGGCGGTGGCCAATGCCGTCCGCCGGGCGCGTGCCGGGCTGAACGACGAGAACCGGCCGCTGGGGTCCTTCCTGTTCCTCGGCCCGACGGGTGTCGGGAAAACCGAGCTGACCAAGGCGGTGGCGGAGTTCCTCTTTGACGACGACAGCGCGATGGTGCGGATCGACATGAGCGAGTTCATGGAGAAACACAGCGTCGCCCGCCTGATCGGTGCCCCGCCGGGATACGTCGGCTACGACGAGGGTGGTGTGCTGACCGAGGCCGTGCGGCGGCGCCCCTACCAGGTGGTGCTGTTCGACGAGGTCGAGAAGGCGCACCCGGATGTCTTCAACGTGCTGCTGCAGGTTCTGGACGATGGCCAGCTGACCGACGGCCAGGGCCGGACCGTGGACTTCAAGCAGACGCTGATCATCCTGACGTCGAACCTGGGCGCACAGGCCCTGTCGATGCTGCCGGATGGCGCGGACAGTTCGGACGCGAAACGTGACGTGATGGACGCGGTGCGGGCCCACTTCCGCCCCGAGTTCCTGAACCGGCTGGACGAGATCATCGTCTTCGACCGGCTGGGCCGGCAGGACATGGGCGGGATCGTGGATATCCAGCTGTCGCGGCTCGAAAAGCGGCTGGCGGGTCGGAAGATCCACCTGGAGCTGGACGAGGACGCCCGCAAGTGGCTGGCCGACGAAGGCTACGACCCGGTCTTCGGGGCGCGGCCGCTGAAACGGGTGATCCAGCGTGCGCTGCAGGATCCGCTGGCCGAGGCGCTGCTGGGCGGGGAGATCCGCGATGGCAGCGTGGTGCCGGTGACCGCGGGGGCCGAGGGACTGATCATCGGCGACCGGGTCGGAACCTCCGACCGGGCCTCTCCCGACGAGGCGACGGTTCACTGAAAGCCGTAGGGTAACGAGTGACTTGGTAGGGGCGGTTCCGCGAGGGGCCGCCCTTTTCCTTTGCGGGATGGGGCGTCGGCAGGTGGATTGGCATCCACCCTACGGGGGTGGAACGGTTTGGGGCGGCGGGGCGTTGGGAGGGAAAAGAAGACGAGCAGAACCGAGGGACCCCTGCCATGCGTACCATCATCCTGTCCATCCTGGCCGGGCCGGCCCTGCTGTCCGCCGCGCTGCTGTCGGGCTGCGTGCCCTTTCCGAGCGCGGAGGGCGAGGCGCTGCCCTCCCGGGCCAAGACGTCCGCAACCGAGGCCGGATTCCCGCAGGCGATGCGGGGCCGCTGGGGGCTGACCCCCGCCGATTGCACGCCGGGCCGGGCCGATGCCAAGGGGCTGATGGTCGTGGGTGAGGATGACCTGACCTTCTACGAATCCCGCGGCACGATCGCCGCCGTCGACCGGCGCAGCGCGACCCGGATCGAGGCCGATGTCGCCTACGCGGGCGAGGGCGCGACCTGGCTGCATCACGAGACCCTTCGCCTGACGGGCGATGGCGGGCTGACCCGCGTGGCCGCAGGGGAGGGCGCCATTGCCGGGACGTTGCGATATACGGCCTGCCCCGGTTGACCTGCGGGCCATCCTGAAATGCCCCGCAGGGGCCATTCATTCGGGGCGGTGATCCGTCGCAGGGCCAACCGGGGCGTTCCGCGCTTAGCTCGCGCGGGAACAGGGGAGGCCGCCATGGTCGCCATTGCCGATGTCCCGCTGGTCGCCCCGCGCGCGGCGCTGGATTACCATCATTCCCACAGCATGACCCTGCCCCGGGAGATGACCGCGCTGGAGGCCTGGAACCTGATGCAGTCGCGCCCGCTGCCCCTGCTGTCGCTGGCCTTCCGGATCCGCGATGCGGTGTCTTCCCTCTTCGGGGTGAAGCGGATTGGCGGGTTTTCCGGCAACCGGCCCGACCGGGTGGAGGTGGGCGGGCACCTGGACTTCTTCCTGGTGGAGGGGGTGCAGCCCGACCTTCTGGTGCTGACGGAGCGGGACCGGCACCTGGACGTGATGACCTGCCTGTCGGTCGAGGGGCGGGTGTTCACCACCACCGCCTCGGTCAAGGTGCACATCTTCTATGGCCGGATCTACATGATCCCCGTGGGCCTGGCCCATGGGATCATCGTGCGGGCGATGATGCGCCGGATGGGTCAGGCGCTGGCGGCGAGCGCCTCTGCCGCCTGACGGAAGATCGTCAGGTCCTCGAAGGGGAGGGGGGCATCGGGGCGGAAGACGCGCCCGCCGGTGGCGATGATCCCGCCGTCGACCATGAGGTTGTCGGTCAGCCCGAAGGGTTCGATGGAATAGCCGTCGGGGGTGGTGGGCCTGCCGCCGCCTGCGGGCTGCACGGCGCCGTAGCTGTCCTTCAGCCGGTCGCCGAAGGGGCGCGGATCGGTGGTGTAGCCCATCAGCCGGTGGCCCAGGGCCACCATGAAGCCAAGCTCCACCGCCGTGCCCACGTCCATCGACGGCCCGTGGAAGGGTGTCAGGTTGACCAGGGATGCCTGGCAGGAGCGCGCCAGTCGGAAGTCCTTTTCCGAGATCGCGATGCCATGTTCGGCCGGGCTGCGGCCCAGGGGCGGCACGGCTTCATCGAAGGGGAAGACGCCGGTCAGGCCCAGTTCGGCGCAGATGTCCTTTTTCCGCTGGCCGATGGCCAGGGCCTCCGGGTGGAAGACGTCGGGGCCGGCAAGATAGACACGCATGGCAGGATCCTTTCGCCGCCCCCTGTGCCGGAGCGTGGCGGCGGGGGCAAGGGGCGCCAGTGCAGGCCGGGGTCAGCTGCCGGGGGGCGAAGCTGGCGCTCAGAGGGAGAGTTTGCGGAAGATCGGTTCGGGGATGGCGCGGATGATGGTCATGATCAGGCGCCAGACCGGGCGGGTGTAGATGACCGAGCGGCCCCGGCGGACGGCGCGCAGCACGGCCCGGCCCACCTCGTCGGGCCGCGCGGTGAGCGCAGGCGGCAGGTCCAGGCCTTCGGTCATGGCGGTGGCGACGAAGCCGGGTTTCACGGTCAGCACCTGCACGCCCGCGGGCGTCAGCCGGTTGCGCAGGCCGGAAAGATAGGCGGTGAACCCCGCCTTGGCGGAGCCGTAGATGTAGTTCGACCCGCGTCCGCGATCTCCCGCGACGGAGGAGATGCCGACGATCACGCCTTCGCCCTCTGCCGCCATGCGATTGGCGAAATGGCCGAGGACCGAGGCGGGGCCTTCGTAGTTCGAGCGCATGACACGGATCGCCTCGGGCAGGTTCTGTTCGTCCTCCATCTGGTCGCCCAGCAGGCCCACGGCGCAGACGACGATGCCCGGCGCGGGTTCGAGGGAGGTGACGAAATCGCCGTGGCTGGCGGTGTCGAGGGCGTCGAAGTCATGCAGGCTGACTTCGACCCGGTGGCGCAGCGATAGGTCGGTGCCCGCAGGTTCGAGCCGTTCGGCATTGCGCGCGGCCAGCTGGATCGGGTGGCCGTCGGCGGCGAAGGCATGGGCGATGGCCAGGCCGATGTCGGAGCTGCCGCCAAGGATCAGGACTGGGTCTTTCATGGGGATCTCCGGTAGGCGGTCAGAGCTTCAGGCGGGCGGACAGGGCGGAGGCGTAGTGCCCGTCCCAGCCCTCTTGTTGCCGGGTTCGGGCCAGCGCCGCAAGGCGCGGGTCGGCCTGGTGCAGGGTTTCCGCCTTCAGCCGGGAGTCCTTGGCCAGGTAGAAGCGCCCGCCATGGGCAAGGGTGATCGCGTCGAGCCGGTCGAGCAGGGCCAGCGCCGCGGGTGTGACGGGGAAGTCGAGGGCGAGCGTGTAGCCCTCCATCGGGAAGGAATGCGCCGTGGTGTCGGGGCCGAGCCGCTTGAGCACGGCGAGGAAGGAGCCCTGTCCGGCCGTCGCGATCTCGTCCAGCAGGGCGGCGAGGCCGGGGCGGGCATTGGCCAGCGGGATGACGCATTGAAACTGGGCAAAGCCCGGACGGCCGTAGATGCGGTTCCAGTTTGCGATGGCGTCGAGCGGGTAGAAGTAGCTGTCCCAGTCCACCAGCGACGGCCCGGCCTTGGCCCGGCCCGCGCGGTAGTAGGCGGCGTTGAAGGCGCGCAGGGTCAGCTTGTTCAGCGCCATGGCCGGGAAGTCGAAGGGCACCGAGAGGCGCCGTTTGGGCGGCGTGTCGAAGGGGCGAAGGCGCTGGCGGGGCGAAAGCTGATCCCGGGTGGCGTGATCGCCCAGGATGACCAGCGAGCGGCCCAGGTCGGCGCCACGTGCGAGGCAGTCGAACCAGGCCACCGCGTAGGCGGGCCCGTTGGGGTCGGCGGCGGTTTCCTCGAAGATCTCCATCGCCTGCGCCAGGTCGCGGGCGGGGCGCATGTCCTGGGCGATCCAGGCGGTTTCGACGGGGCGCAGGCGCAGGGCCAGCCGCAGGATGACCCCGGTCAGCCCCATGGCGCCGGGGGTCAGGCGGAAGAGGTCGGTGTTCTCCGCCTCGCTGCAGCGCAGGACGCGGCCGTCGGCGGTGGCGAGGTCGAACCACAGGACATGGCGGGAGAAACTGCCGTCGCGCAGGTGGTTCTTGCCGTGCACGTCCGAGCCCATGGCGCCGCCGAGGGTGATCAGCCGGGTGCCGGGGGTGACGGCGGGGAAGAAGCCGCGCGGCAGGAAGGCGTCGATGATGTCGGCCAAGAGCACGCCGGCTTCGGCCACCACGACGCCGGTGTCGGGATCGAAGGAGATCAGGCGGTTGCGCCCGGTCATGTCCATCACGTGCCCGGTGGACAGGGCCGCGTCGCCGTAGCTGCGGCCATTGCCGCGCGCGATCAGCGGGCCTTCGGCCAGGGCGTCGGTGATGGCGGCATCATCGCGGGGGCGCGACAGGCGCGCGGGCGCGATCCGGGGGTGACGGCCCCAGCCCGAAAGCGGACGGGTCATAGGGCGGCGACCCCCGCGGGGGAGAAGGTGTAGCGCCGGTCGAGCTGGTATTTCACGACATAGCCGATGGCGAGGCCCAGCACCGCGCCCGCCTCTCGCGCGGCATCGGTACCGAAGGCGGCCCAGGCGGCGGTTTCCATGCCCCAGAAGATCGCCGTCGTGGCCAGCCCCATGACGGTATAGAGCCCGAATTTCCGCGAATGGGCGGCGATGCCGGTGTCGCGGTCGTCGAAGATCCAGCGCTTGTCGAGCAGGTATTTCAGCACCAGCCCCGCGCCGGTGCCCGCGATGACGGCAGTAGCGAAGGCCAGGGCGCCTTCCCCGGCGAGCGCCAGCACGGCGCGCTGCACGGCGAGGTTGGCCAGGGTGGCCAGCACGGCGAAGCCGGCATAGAGCGCGACCAGGGTCGCGGAGCGCTTGGGGCGCGTCATTGGATCAGAAGCTCCCGGCGGCAAAGAGCCCGAGGATCAGTGCGAAGCAGGCGAGGCTGGTGCGATCCCGGGCGGCGTAGACGACGGGGTCATCATGCATCTCTCCGCGGCTGGTGATCAAGGCGATCCGGCTGATCCAGAAGAGAAGGACGGCGCAGATGCCCCAGAGCGGTTCGGCATGGGCATAGAGCGACTGCACCGTTGTGCTGTCGACGTAGAGCGCCATGACGAGAACCGAGAGGTAGCCCGCGGCGAGCGCCATGGAGGAGACCAGCGGCAGGTCGGTGGTGCGGTAGCCGCGCCCGGGGGCGGCGTCCTTGCCCGCGGCGGCGGTGTCGATCAGTTCCGCCTGGCGCTTGATGGCGGCGAGGGAGAAGAAGAAGAACAGGATGAAGGCCATGAGCCAGGCCGAGAGCGGGATGCCGGTGGCGGCCCCGCCGGCCACGACGCGCATGCCGTAGAGCGCGGCCAGGGCGCAGATGTCGACGATGGGGAAGCGTTTCAGGCGCAGGGAGTAGGCCAGGGTCGCCGCGAAGTAGAGCGCGACGGCGCCGAGGAAGAGCGGCCCGGTCAGCGCGGCCAGGCCCAGCCCGCCGAGCAGCAGCCCCGGCGCGAGGTAGAACCCCGTGCGCAGCGAGAGCGCGCCGGAGGCGAAGGGGCGGTTGCGCTTGCGCGGGTGGGCGCGGTCCGAGGCGAGGTCCAGCAGGTCGTTCAGGACGTAGACCGAGGAGGCGACGAGCGAGAAGGCCACCATGGCCAGCAGGCTGAGCCCGAAGGTCGCGGCAGAGAAATCGTGCCCGGCCAGCATCGGCAGGAAGACCAGCAGGTTCTTCAGCCACTGGTGCGGACGCAGCGCGCGCAGCAGCGGCGGCAGGCCCTGGCCCGGTTCCGGCGGCAGCTCGCCCCGGGGGGCGAGGTGGACGACGTTGCCGGTGCTGTCTTCGGCCCGGGCGCGCAGGCGCGGGCGGGCGCCCACGGTGACCGCGCCTTCGACCCTGGACCAGACGGCCAGATCGGCGTCGCTGTCGCCGGCATAGGTGACGCCGGCGCCGTAGTGTTCCAGGATGTAGTCCGCCTTGGCCTCGCCCTTGAGATTGCGCCCGGAGGTCGAGCCCTGCACGTCGTCAAAGAGCCCCAGGTGCCCGGCGATGTCACGGGCCAGCCCGTCATCCGCGGCGGTGATCAGGGCGGTGCGCCCGCCGGCGGCGCGCCAGTCGGTCAGCAGGTTCAGCACTTCGGCGTTGTAGGGCAGGGCTTCGGGGTTGAGGCGGCCGAGGGTGGCCAGGCAGGTCTTCAGCCCCGGGCGCCCTTCTGTGGCCAGGGCGCGCAGCGCCTTCAGCGGGGCGGTGGCGCTGTGGCCGCAGGCGGACCAGAAGCTTTCATCCAGCAGGTCGGTGCGGATCAGCGTGCCGTCCAGATCGCAGATCAGCCAGTCATCTGCACGCGGCAGCGGCGTCGCCGTTGAAAACTGTCGTGAAGTGTCGTGTCGCATCTGTCTGTCCCGTCCCTGCGCCGGTTTCGCCTGGCATTGGCCCCATGCGGGCCCATCCGGACTTTGCCGGTCGGGGCGAAATTCACCGCAGAATCGGGTGAGAGTGTGACGCGGGCGGGATAATTGGGCGGCGGGAAAGGGGCGGAGGCCCGACCTGATCGCGGTGAAAGTGCAGGAGTGCCTGCGATGCCCCGTGACCCCTTGGCGCAGTCAGGCGGTTCGCCTTGCCTTCCGCAAAGTGTGGGCGCAGCGTGCCGCCACGGGTCGTACCGGGTTCTGATCCCGGCGGTTCGAATTGGTCCGGAGGCAGTCATGGCTCTTTCCCATCCGATGATACGTACGCCGCAAAACGGCACCTCGGCCCGCGTTCCGGGCGGCCTGATCCGCCGTTACGACCGGTTCTGGACCTTTTACGCGGGAGCGACCGCCGGACCTTGGGTTTGCTGGCTTCTGGCCGCGAAGCTGAGCCGGGCGGAGGCGCCGGGCATGACCCTGCAACTGGTGATCACGGGGCTGGAGCTGTCGGGCTTGCTGGCCCCTTTCCTGCTGGCCCTGATCCTGGTGCGGCGCGACCGGGTTCTGCGTGCGGACATGGCGGCGCGGCTGACCCGGTTCGATCGTCGCGATCTGTCGCTGGCTGTGCTCGGTGCGGCAATCATGCTGGCCAGCATTCTGGCAGCCATGGGGATATCGCTGTTTTTCGGCTATTCACCTGAGCAGTTCCGGCTGGCACAGGGCGCGTCGTTCCATGCAGGTTTGCTGTCGGGCTGGGTGCCATTGCTGCTTGCACCGCTGATCGAGGAACTGGCCTGGCACAGCTATGGCACCGATGCGTTGCGGGCGCGGATGCGGCTGATCACCGGGTCGCTGATCTTTGCCATCTACTGGGCGCTGTGGCATGCGCCGCTGGGGCTGATCCAGGGCTATTACCAGAACAATGTGGCCGAAAGCGGCTGGATCTACACCGCCAACTTCGTCGCCAGCCTGATCCCCTTCGTTCTGCTCATGAACTGGCTTTATTACCGGTCGGGTCGCAGCATCTGGGTGGCTGTGGTGTTTCATCTCAGCGCGGGCGGTTTCAACGAGCTCTTCCAGGTGCATCCCGACAGCAAGGTGATCCAGACCGGACTTCTGTTGTTGCTGACGGTCTGGGTCGTGGCACGAAACCGGGCACTTTTCTTCGAGCGTGCGCTACCGGACGACGGCGTTGGGTCCGGGGCCTGAGGGGGAAGCCGAAGGCTGGTTCCTGCCGGAGGTGCCGGATTCAACCCTGGGCGGAAGCCGGCTCAGCCACCCGCCCGGGCGGCGGGGCCCCGCCGGTGAAACACGCCTGATCCCCCTGTGAGAGCGGCGCAAGAACGCCGCAAGAGACTCTTTTCCCTTGATTTGCTGGCCCGGCTTGGCTAATTCCCCCCGCGTCGACAGGCGAAAACGCCGCGAACAAGGACGAGCAGGGGTCGGGACGAAATCCGGGCCCTCTTTGTTTTGCGGATGGCTAAGTGACCAACTTCATCCAAGACCGGCGGAGACAACCGCTCGGCCAGAATAGCGATATACGTTAGGAAACCAGAGACCACATGGCTCAGAACGCATCCATGGAGGAATTCGAAGCCCTCCTTAATGAAAGCTTCGAAATGGACACCCCGGACGAGGGTTCGGTTGTCAAAGGCAAGGTCATCGCAATTGAAGCGGGCCAGGCCATCATCGACGTCGGCTACAAGATGGAAGGCCGCGTTGATCTGAAAGAATTCGCAAATCCTGGCGAAGCTCCCGAAATCGGTGTCGGTGACGAGGTCGAAGTCTACCTCCGTTCCGCCGAGAACGCCCGTGGCGAAGCCGTCATCTCCCGCGAGATGGCCCGCCGCGAAGAAGCATGGGATCGCCTGGAAAAAGCCTACGCCGACGACGCCCGCGTCGAAGGTGCGATCTTCGGTCGCGTCAAGGGTGGCTTCACCGTCGACCTGGGCGGCGCAGTTGCGTTCCTGCCCGGCAGCCAAGTTGACGTGCGCCCCGTGCGTGACGCCGGCCCGCTGATGGGTCTGAAGCAGCCGTTCCAGATCCTGAAGATGGACCGTCGCCGTGGCAACATCGTTGTGTCGCGTCGTGCGATCCTCGAAGAGTCCCGCGCCGAGCAGCGTGCCGAGGTCATCTCGAACCTGCAAGAAGGTCAGGCAGTCGAGGGTGTGGTCAAGAACATCACCGAGTACGGCGCATTCGTCGACCTGGGCGGTGTGGACGGCCTGCTGCACGTCACCGACATGGCATGGCGCCGCGTCAACCACCCCTCCGAGATCCTGTCGATCGGCGAGACCGTGAAGGTCCAGGTCATCAAGATCAACAAGGAAACCCACCGTATCTCCCTCGGCATGAAGCAGCTGCAGGAAGATCCGTGGGATCTGGTCGCCGCCAAGTTCCCGCTGGGCTCCGTCCACCAGGGCCGCGTGACGAACATCACCGACTACGGTGCATTCGTCGAGCTGGAGCCGGGTGTCGAAGGTCTGGTCCACGTCTCCGAGATGTCCTGGACCAAGAAGAACGTGCACCCCGGCAAGATCGTCTCCACCTCTCAGGAAGTGGACGTCATGGTCCTGGAAATCGATCCGGCCAAGCGTCGCGTTTCCCTCGGCCTCAAGCAGACCATGCGCAACCCGTGGGAAGTCTTCTCCGAGACCCACCCGGAAGGCACCGTTGTCGAAGGCGAAGTCAAGAACATCACCGAGTTCGGTCTGTTCGTCGGCCTGCCGGGCGACATCGACGGCATGGTTCACCTGTCCGACCTGTCGTGGGACGAGCGCGGTGAAGACGCCATCCAGAACTACCGCAAGGGCGACATCGTCCAGGCCGTGGTTTCGGAAGTCGACATCGACAAGGAACGTATCTCCCTGTCGATCAAGAACGTCGGTGGCGACAAGTTCGCCGAAGCCGTTGGCGGCGTGAAGCGCGGCTCCATCATCACCGTGAACGTGACCGCAATCGAAGACGGTGGCATCGAAGTGGAATACGAAGGCATGAAGTCCTTCATCCGCCGCTCCGACCTGTCGCGTGACCGTGCCGAGCAGCGCCCCGAGCGTTTCTCCGTCGGCGACCACGTCGACGTCCGCGTCACCAACGTGGACAGCAAGTCCCGCCGCCTGGGTCTGTCGATCAAGGCACGCGAGATCGCGGAAGAGAAAGAGGCCGTCGAACAGTATGGTTCCTCCGACTCCGGCGCATCGCTGGGCGACATCCTCGGCGCCGCTCTGAAGGGCGACAACGACTGATCGCTGCACTGATCTTTCTGATCAGTCAGGAATTTGGAAAGGGCCCCGCAGATTGCGGGGCCCTTTTCGCATCTGGCGGCTGCGGCGGGCGGCGAATCAATTCCGTGGCTGCAGTGCGGCATCGCCGGATTTGAGGGGGCTGCCGCCACGGACGCCCGGTTGCGCGGCAGCAATTGGCCGCCATGGGCCCGATTTTGCCCAAAAACGACGGCGGGCAGACGGAGGAAGTTGTTCCCGTGAGCCGGGAAAGCTCTTATATTCCCGGAACATGGTGTCAGGTATGACCAGTGCCCGGGGAGATGAAACCGTATGATCCGTTCTGAGCTGATCCAGAAAATCGCAGATGAGAATCCGCACCTTTACCAGAGGGACGTGGAGCGGATCGTGAACACGATCTTCGAAGAAATCACGGAGGCCATGGCCGGCGGCAACCGCGTGGAGCTGCGCGGCTTCGGTGCCTTCTCTGTCAAGAAGCGCGAGGCCCGCACGGGTCGCAACCCGCGCACCGGCGATGCCGTGGACGTCGAGGAAAAGCACGTGCCCTTCTTCAAGACCGGCAAGCTGCTGCGGGATCGCCTGAACGGGGATGAGGACGGCGAGGAATGAAATACGTTCGCTACGCCATCTGGGCCGTGATCGCCATCGTGCTGGTCTCGGTCGCGCTCGGCAATCGCCAGATGGTCGAGCTGAACCTGCTGCCCGAGGGGCTGGCGGAGATCTTTGCCTTCAACGCCGCTGTGACGCTGCCGCTTTACGCGGTGATCTTCGCGGGCATCGTCGTGGGCCTGCTGATCGGCTTCCTGTGGGAATGGATGCGGGAGCACAAGCACCGCGCCGAGGCGCGCCGCCAGTCCCGCGAGGCGCACAAGCTGAAGCGTGAAGTGAAGAAGCTGAAGGGCGAGAAGCACGGCCAGGACGAGGTTCTGGCACTTCTCGACTGACCTGCCCGCAGGGTGTAGGAACAAGCCGCCGGTGCCCAAGGCCCGGCGGTTTTCGCATTTGAAGGTTCCGCCATGCCCATTCTCGTCCAGCCCAACCGCGCCCCTGCCGTCCGCGTGAAGATCTGCGGGCTGAAGACGCCCGGCGACGTGGAGGCCGCAGCGAAGGCCGGTGCGGTCTACGGCGGGTTCGTGTTCTTCCCGAAAAGCCCCCGCAACCTGTCGATCGAAGAGGCCCGCGCCCTGGCGGTGGAGGCCCCTATGGGCCTGGCCAAGGTTGCCCTGATGGTGAACCCCGATGACGCGATGCTGGAGGCAGTGAATGCCCGCGTGCCGCTGGACATGATCCAGCTGCACGGCCAGGAGAGCCCGGCGCGGGTCGCCCAGGTGCGGGAGATGACGGGCCTGCCGGTGATGAAGGCGCTTGGCGTTGCCGAAGAGGCCGACCTTGCGGCCATCGCCGATTACGAGGAGGTCGCGGACCAGCTGCTGATCGACGCCAAGGCGCCGAAAGGGGCGGATCTGCCGGGGGGCAACGGGTTGCCCTTCGACTGGCGCCTGATCGCCGGGCGCAGCTGGAAGGCGCCCTGGATGCTGGCCGGTGGCCTGACGCCCGCGAACGTGGCGGAGGCGATCCAGCGCACGGGTGCCCGCCAGATCGACGTCAGCAGCGGCGTGGAGGCAGAGCGCGGCGTGAAGGATCACGACCTGATCGCGGCCTTCGCCGCCGCTGCCATCGCCGCGGGCCGGGTTTCCGCCTGAGGCCCGCAGCCATTGCGGGAAGGGCATCGAGGGGTGGGCGATCCCTTGCCCGAAACCCGCCCACAGGCTACACCAGCAGCCGAGCAAGAGCCCGGAGGAGCCATCCATGGACGATCTCATCAACAGCTTCATGACCGGCCCGGACGAGAAGGGCCGTTTCGGCCTGCACGGCGGACGTTTCGTTTCCGAAACGCTGATGCCGCTGATCCTCGATCTGGAGGCCGAGTACGAGAAGGCCAAGACCGACGACGATTTCTGGGCAGAGATGCGCGACCTGTGGACCCATTACGTGGGCCGCCCCTCGCCGCTGTATTTCGCGGAACGGATGACGGAAGAGCTGGGCGGGGCGAAGATCTACCTCAAGCGGGAAGAGCTGAACCACACCGGCGCGCACAAGATCAACAACGTGCTGGGCCAGATCCTGCTGGCGCGGCGCATGGGCAAGACCCGGATCATCGCCGAGACCGGCGCGGGCCAGCACGGCGTGGCCACCGCCACCGTCTGCGCCAAGTTCGGGCTGAAGTGCATCGTCTACATGGGCGCCCATGACGTGAAGCGCCAGGCGCCCAACGTCTTCCGCATGCGCCTGCTGGGCGCGGAAGTGGTGCCGGTGAAATCCGGCCGCGGCACCCTGAAGGACGCGATGAACGACGCGCTGCGCGACTGGGTGACCAACGTGCACGACACCTTCTACTGCATCGGCACCGTCGCCGGGCCGCACCCCTATCCGGCCATGGTCCGCGATTTCCAGTCCGTCATCGGCAAGGAAACCCGCTGGCAGCTGGAAGAGCAGGAAGGCAAGGGCCGCCTGCCCGATACGGTGGTTGCCGCCGTGGGCGGTGGCTCCAACGCCATGGGCCTGTTCTACCCGTTCCTGGACGACAAGTCGGTCAACATCATCGGTGTCGAGGCCGGCGGCAAGGGCGTGGATGACCGGATGGAGCACTGTGCCTCCCTCACCGGCGGTCGCCCCGGCGTGCTGCACGGCAACCGCACCTACCTGCTGCAGGACGACGACGGGCAGATCCTGGAAGGCTACTCGATCTCTGCCGGTCTGGATTACCCGGGCATCGGGCCGGAGCACAGCTGGCTGCACGACATCGGCCGGGCCAAGTATGTGCCCGTCACCGACAAGGAGGCGCTGGAGGCGTTCCAGCTGTGCTGCCGTACCGAGGGGATCATCCCGGCGCTGGAAAGCTCCCACGCGGTGGCCCATGTGATGAAGATCGCGGGCGATCTGCCCAAGGACCACATCATCGTCATCAACCTGTCCGGCCGTGGCGACAAGGACATCTTCACGGTGGCCGATTTCCTGGGCTTCGACATGTCCGACACCGGCGCCGTGGGCGAGGGCCGCAAGGTCGAGTGACCCGTGCGCCGGGGGTGTTCCTTCCGGGCGGACACGAGGACGAAAGCGAAGGCCCCGGATCACGGGGCCTTTTCTTTTGCCGGTCGCGCGTCACACTATAGGGCGATCACGGCAATGGCCGGGTGCGAGGGTTGGGCGGAACGGCGGAATGGACGGCAGATGAAGAGGTTACGGGAGCTTTACGAGGGGCACAGCGTGGCTGCGCACCGGTTCCGATACGCCCTGCTGGGCTTCGACCTGGTGACGATCCTCTTCGTGATTGCGACGTCCTTCTTTCCCCATACCCGGGGCGTGGAAATCACCGATGCCATCTTCGGCGTGGTGATCCTTGCGGATTTCGTGATCCGCTTCGCCCTGGAACGGCGCAAGCTGCAGATGTGGCTGCGGCCCGCGACCTGGGCCGACGTGGCCGCGGTGCTGTCCTTCCTGGCGCCGATCGCAGGGGAGGGGCTGGGCTTCCTGCGGATCCTGCGCACCCTGCGCCTGCTGCATGCCTATCAGACCATGTCGCGCCTGCGGCAGGACTTTGCCTTCTTCCGGCGCAACGAGGATATCATCGTCGCCACGGTGAACCTGTCCGTCTTCCTGTTCATCATGACCGGGCTGATCTACGCCAGCCAGCATGGCGTGAACCCCGAGATCCGGAATTATGCCGATGCGCTCTACTTCACCGTCACCACGCTGACCACCACGGGGTTCGGGGACATCACCCTGACGGGCCCCTGGGGGCGGATGCTGTCGGTGGGGGTGATGATCTTTGGCGTGACCCTGTTCCTGCGGTTGCTGCAGGTGCTGTTCCGCCCCTCGAAGGTGCGGCAGGAGTGCGAGACCTGCGGGCTGGTCCTGCATGATGCGGATGCGGTGCATTGCAAGCATTGCGGCGCCGCGATCCACATCAGGACGGAAGGGCAGCTGTAGGGTGGATGCAATCCACCATCGGGGCGCCAATACGGAGCACCAGTGGAGCCATAAGCGGGAGCACCGTGTGGCCACCGTTCGGACGAAGGTGGCCCGAACGGTGGATTTCATCCACCCTACGGCTCAGGCCTCTTCCAGGGCGCTTTCGTGCAGCACGGTTTCGAAGGTCTCCACCTGGGGATGGCCCATCAGTGCCTCCCGGGTCGTGGTGTTGCGGGGCTGGTTGTGGGCATCGCGGAACTGCTCGGACTCGGTCCAGCGGATGAAATCCTCCTTGCTGGCCCAGAGGGTGTGGGAGGCGTAGAGGTGGTAATCCTCCACCAGTGGTCCCTTGAGCAGGCGGAATTCCAGGAAGCCCGGCAGCTCTTGCAGGCGGCTTTCGCGGGTGGCCCAGACCTCTTCGAAGGCGGCTTCGTGGCCGGGGCGGACTTTGAAACGATTCATGGCGATGAAGGTCATGTCGCGGTCTTTCGTATACGGGGGGAGGATACGGCGGGCAGAACGCGACGGCGCCAGCTGGCTGCGGATGGCGTGATATGACGGCAGCGTAGGGGCCGGGTCAAGGGCCGAAGGCCCCCGGAGACGGGGCCGGAGCGGGCCTGGATCGGGCCTGAACCGGGTCTGGATCGGGTCTGGCCCGGCTTGGGCGCGGGGGGCTGCTCGATTTGTCTTTCCTTTGCGGGGGAATCCGTGTAATCGCGCGGGACTTGAACGCGGGCATACAGCCTTGGAGGATGCCCGCCCCATTAGGAGAATACAAAATGGCTGGAGAAATTCCTGATCTCGTGGCCCTGGAACGTGCGGGGACGGGCAAGGGCGCCGCTCGCGCAGCGCGTCGCGCTGGCATGGTTCCGGGTGTGGTTTACGGTGGCGATGCAGAGCCGCTGGCGATCCAACTGCCCTTCAACGACCTGCTGACCCGCCTGCGGAAAGGCCGCTTCCTGGCGACCCTCTTCAACCTGAAGGTTGAAGGCCAGGAAGACGTGCGCGTGATCTGCCGCGGCGTTCAGCGTGACGTCGTCAAGGATCTGCCGACCCACGTCGATTTCATGCGCCTGCGTCGCACGACCCGCGTGAACCTGCACATCCCCGTCGAGTTCCAGAACCACGACGCGGCCCCCGGCCTGAAGCGTGGCGGTGTTCTGACCGTGGTGCGTGCCGACGTCGACCTGTCGGTCATCGCCGGTGACATCCCCGAGCACATCTACGTCGACCTGACCGGCAAGCAGATCGGTGACACCATCACCATCAGCGAAGTTGCCCTGCCCGAAGGCGTGAAGCCGGTCATCGAGCGTGACTTCGTCATCGCCAACATCACCGCCCCGTCCGGCCTGGCCGCACAGGACGAAGATGAAGGCGCAGAAGCAGAGGGCGCCGCAGAGGAGTGATCCCTGCGCCCCCGGGCTGATCGCAAGATCCCGAAACCCCCGCCGCGGCCCAGCCCGGCGGGGGTTTTTCGTTGCCGTTCCGGAGGGTTCGGCGCGCGCGCTCGCTGGACGCTGCGCGGCGCTTGCTCTAGTTCTATCCCCCGGCAGACAGGAAAGGCGCAGCAGATGCAGCTATTCGTCGGGCTCGGAAATCCCGGGGCGAAATATGCCGGCAACCGGCACAACATCGGCTTCATGGCGCTGGACCGCATCGCGGCGGACCACGGCTTCGCCCCCTGGCGGGCGAAGTTCCAGGGCGAGCTGACAGAGGGCACGCTGGGCCGTGAAAAGGTGCTGCTGCTGAAGCCCGCGACCTTCATGAACCTGTCGGGCCAGTCGGTGGGCGAGGCGATGCGTTTCTACAAGCTGACGCCGGCGGATGTGACCGTCTTCCATGACGAGCTGGACCTTGGCCCGGGCAAGGTGCGGGTGAAGCAGGGCGGCGGCCATGCCGGGCACAACGGGTTGCGGTCGATCCATCAGCACATCGGGCCGGAGTACCGCCGCGTGCGCATGGGCGTGGGCCACCCGGGCCACAAGGATCGCGTCGCGGGCTATGTCCTGTCGGACTTCGCCAAGGCGGAGCAGGACTGGCTGGACGATGTTCTGCGCGGCTGTTCGGACGGGGCGGCAGACCTGGCGGCAGGGGATGCGGGCCGTTTCCAGAACGCCATCGGTCTGCGGGTCAACCCACCGAGAAACAAGGACAAATCCGCCGCGGGGGCAGAGCCGGGCAGCCAGAAGGCCGCGGCGCAGAAGGCCGCCGCGCTGAAAGCTGCGGCGGATCGCAAGGACACCCGAACGCCGATGCAGAAGCTGAAGGACAAGTTCAGATGACCGCCGGCGCCACCCCCTGGCAGGCGCATTTCCTCAGACAGGCCGAGGCTTGCGACGACCTCGGTTCTCCCTTCACCGCACGCCTGCTGCGGCTGCTGGCGGCGCGGCTGCGCGGCGGGGAGGTGGCCCGCAGGATCGCCGCGTGGGATCCCGATCGGCTGGCCCCGGATGCGGTGGCGCTGCGCCTTGCGGGCGGGCTGCATGCCCTGGCGCTGAGCAGGGATGACCGGGCGGATCGGGCGCTGGCCGCCGTCTATCCGCCGCGCCACGGCGGGGAGGAGGCCCTGTGGGAAGCCGTGGCGCCGGTTCTGCGCAGCCGGTCCGACCACCTGCTGCACTGGCTGGAAAGCGCCCCGCAGACCAACGAGATCCGCCGCGCCTCTGCCCTGATCCTGGCGGCACAGCTGCTGGCGCAGCAGTTCCCGGGCCTGCCGCTGCAGCTGTCGGAGCTGGGCGCCTCGGCCGGGCTGAACCTGCAATTTGACCGCTATGCCCTTGATATCGAAGGGCACCTCTATGGCGCCGCAGAGCCGGTGCTGACCCTGTCGCCCGATTGGGACGGGCCACTGCCGCCCGAGGGCCGCTTTGCCGTGGCAGAGGCGCGGGGGGTGGACCTGAACCCGCTGGACCCGGGCAATCCGGCGGATGAACTGCGCCTGCGCAGCTACACCTGGGCGGATCAGGAAGACAGGCTGCACCGGTTGGACCGGGCCCTTGCGGTGGCCAGGCCGCGGGTCGACCGGGGCGATGCCGCCGCCTGGCTCTCTGCCCGGCTGGCGGCCCCGGCCTTGGGGCGCGTCCATCTGGTCTACCACACCATCGCCTGGCAATATTTCCCCGACACCACAAGGGCTTCGTGCATCGCAACGCTGGAGGAGGCGGGCGCGAGGGCGACCCCGCAGGCCCCGCTGGCGCGGCTGGTGATGGAGGATGACGGCGAACGTCCGGGCGCCGGGCTGACCCTGACCACTTGGACCGGGGGCGATCACGCCGGACAGACCCGCGCCCTGGGGCGGATCGACTTCCACGGGCGCTGGATCAGGGCGCGCTGAGCCGGGATCCGAGGGGGCACTCGAAAAACCGCAACGGCCCTGCTATGCTGGGTCCGGAGGGCTGCCGGGGGATTGCCGGGGGGAAACTGCCGGGACTGGCCAGGAGGGCCTGCGCATGGAAAAGGAACCGCCGATCAATGCCTTGGGCGGAGAGTTGGAGCCTTGCTCCACCCATCCGATGACCGGGTTCTTCCGCGACGGACATTGCAACACCTGCCAGCAGGACCAGGGCAGCCACACCGTATGCGCGGTGATGACGGCCGAGTTCCTGGCCTATTCCAAGTATGTGGGCAATGACCTGACCACGCCGATCCCGCAGTTCAACTTCCCGGGCCTGCGCCCGGGCGACCGCTGGTGCCTGTGCGCCGCGCGGTTCCTGCAGGCCCATGACGAGGGCTGCGCGCCGCAGGTGCGGTTGGAAGCGACCCATATCCGCGCCCTGGAAGTGATCCCGCTGCATGTGCTGGAGATCTATGCCCAGAGCGACGCCGACGGCGGTTGACCGGTGGGGCCTCGGGGGAGGGGCGCGGGATGGCGGGGGAAGGCGGGGTTAACCCCGCCCTACGGCATCGTTTCGAACGTCGGTATTGCAGTGCAGCGAATCGGTTTCGCAAACCCAGGGTTAACAGGGGTTTCGGGGTCAAATCGGCATGTCGGTATAACGTCGGTATTGCGTCGGTATTGCGGCGGTGCGGAAACGCCGGAGCGGCCCGGGTTAAGGGGGCGCGCGGTGGTTGGGGCGGCGGCTTGGGATGGTGGTGGTAGTAATGGTGGATTGCATCCACCCTACGGGTGCCCTGCCATTTTTTGGCTTCCAAATATCCTGGGGGGAGACGCGCGGTACGCGCGGCGGGGGGCAAAGCCCCCTTTCCCCGCCCCGCAGGGAGAGCCGCCCCGCAGGGCGGCGTCCTTCTTCTTGCGACGGGTCTTTTGCGACGGGGCCTGACGGCCGTTCACCGGCGCCGGGCGGATCAGCCCTGCCAGTTGCCGGAGAAACCTTCGGGGATCTGCAGATCGTCGCGGGACATGTCGAGGATGTCGCGCTTGCCGCAGAGCGCCATGGAGATATCCATTTCCTTCTGCAGCACCTCCAGGGCCTTCGTCACCCCTTCCTCGCCCATGGCGCCCAGGCCATAGACGAAGGCGCGGCCGATGAAGCAGCCCTTGGCGCCCATGGACACGGCCTTCAGCACGTCCTGACCGGAGCGGATGCCGGAATCCAGGTGCACCTCCACCTGGTCGCCCACGGCCTGCAGGATCGGATCCAGCGCGCGGATGGTGGAGATCGCCCCGTCGAGCTGTCGCCCGCCGTGGTTCGACACCAGGATCGCGTCGCAGCCGACCTTGGCCGCCATCTTCGCATCCTCGGGGTCGAGGATCCCCTTGAGGATCACCTTGCCGCCCCAGAGCTCCTTGATCTTCTCGATCTTGGACCAGTCGAGTTTCGGGTCGAACTGTTCCGCCGTCCAGGAGAAGAGCGAGCTGGGGTCGGTCACGCCGGAGGCATGGCCGACGATATTGCCGAAGCTGCGGCGCTTGGTGCCCAGCATCTCCAGCCCCCAGGTCCACTTGGTGGCGAGGTCGGCCAGGACCTTCGGCGTCAGCTTGGGCGGGGCGGAAAGGCCGTTCTTCAGGTCCTTGTGGCGCTGGCCCAGGATCTGCAGGTCGAGCGTGATCACCAGGGCGGAGCAGTTCGCATCCTTGGCGCGCTGGATCAGCCGGCGCAGGTAATCTTCGTCCTTCATGGTGTAGAGCTGGAACCAGAAGGGTTTGGTGGTGTGTTCGGCCACGTCCTCGATCGAGCAGATGGACATGGTGGAAAGGGTGAAGGGCACGCCGAACTTCTCTGCCGCGCGGGCGGCCTTGATCTCCCCATCCGCCCTTTGCATGCCGGTGAGGCCGACGGGGGCGAGGGCCACGGGCATGGCGACCTTCTGGCCGATCATTTCCGATGCGGTGGTGCGGTTCGACATGTCGACCGCCACGCGCTGGCGCAGGCGGATCTTCTGGAAGTCGGTGGTGTTCTCGCGGAAGGTCTGTTCCGTGTAGGAGCCGCTTTCCGCGTAGTCGTAGAACATCTTGGGCGTGCGGCGCTTGTGCAGCCGCTTGAGGTCATCGATGCAGGTGATGACGGGCATGGCGGAACTCCCCGGGGGCTGTGGTCAGGTTTTCTTACCAATCCTGTCGCAAGGCGGCAAGCGGCCTCGACAGCGCGCTTGACTGCGGCGTGGAAGGGGCAGATTTCGGGAGGAAAGCCAGAAGGAGCCGGAGATGCCGCATTTCGTCATGGAATACACCCCTGCGGAGGGGGTCGCGCTGGACGTGCAGAAGATGATGTCGATCGCGCTGGAGGCGGGCAGCGCCAGCGGGTTCATCGCGCGCGACAACATCAAGGTGCGCGCGGTGCAGCCCGAGGCGATCCTGATGGGGGATGACCGGACGAGCTTCATCCATGTCACGCTTTACCTGCTGGAAGGGCGCAGCACGGCGCAGAAGCTGGTGCTGGCGCAGACGCTGACGGGCCAGCTGCGCGAAGCCTTCCCCGAGATCGGGTCGATCAGCATGGACACGCGGGACATGAACCCGGGGTGCTACAAGAAGAACCTGGTCTGAGCCCTGCGGGGCCTGATGGGCCCGGAGGTGGGGACCGGGAGGAGCAGGTGAAAAGGGCCGCGCGGAGGTGATCCGGCGGCCCTTTGCTTTTGCTGGTTGCCCCGCGATGCCCCTCGGGGGAGGGGGCGTCAGCGCTGGCGCAGCAGGCGCGGTTCGGCGGGGGTTTCATCCGCGTCCACGGGCCGCGCGGCGGAGTGCATGTAGGCCGAGATCGGCGCCTGCCGCGGGCGCGGGTCGTAGGAGACGGAGAGCACGTGGGCGTCTTCCTCGCTGGTGGAGAGGTAGATATGTGCCATCGAACTGTCGAAATAGGCGCTTTCGCCCTGTTTCAGCCGGAAGGGCGCGTAGAGATCCGTGTGGATCTCTATCTCTCCGGAGAGGACGAAGACGAATTCCTCTCCGTTGTGGCTCGACCAGTGATCGAATTCCTCGGGCGAGCGGGCGCGGATGACGATTTCCAGCGGCACCATGCCCTTGCGGAAAAGCTCGGTCGCATGGGCGGTGTAATCGTATTGTTCGGAGGCGAAGCGGGCGCCGGAGCCCATGAGGGTGGTCGTCTTGCGGCCGTTCATGGCGGGGGGCGGGGGCGTTGCGGTTTCGGCGTCGCCCATCATGTCCTCTATGGCGATGTCGAGGCCGTCACAGATCCGCTTGATGATGTCGAAGGAGGGGGAGACCTGGGCGTTCTCGATCTTCGACAGGGTGGAGGCGGAGACGGAGGTCATCTCTGCCATCCTGGTGAGGGTCAGCTTGCGCGCCTTGCGCAGTGTCCGCAGGCGGCGGCCGATGGGGGGCTTGCTGTCTTGATCCGGCGCGGGCATGCGAATTCATCCTTCGGTTCCGTACCGGCAGGGCCGGCGGTCTGGCAACTATAACGGGCGCCTGCGCGGTATGGCACGAAAATTTTCCGATTGGAAAGAAAACGAACAGGAATTTTCCGGGCGCTGCGTGGTGGCGAGGCAGCGCGCCCCGGGGCCCTTGGTCCCGGGGCATCTGGTGTGGGGCAGGTCAGTCGCCGGTGGCGGCAGCGGCAGAGGCGGCCACCAGCGCCTGTGCGACCCAGTGGGCGACCATGCCGTCCTGCTCCGGGGTCAGCCCGGCACAGCCCACGGCGATACCGTCGATCCAGGCGGAGCCGGTCCATTCGCTGTCCTCGGGGCGCAGCATGTGCGGCGGCACGCGGTCGCCTGCCATGCGGGTGCGCAGCGAGAGGTCGCGCTTGGCCCGCGCGATCTGGTCGTTGGGATAGGGATTGGCCGAAAGATCGCCGATGGTGACATCGGAGAGATAGTCGATCGTGCCGTCGCCGGGCGCGAAGGCCACGGAAAGGGCGAGCCCGGGCCGGTTCACATGGGGCTGGGCCAGCAGGCATTCCAGCACGGGGGTCAGCTGGGCAAGGGTGGTGGTGGTCAGGTCGGGGGTGATCATTGTCAGCCTTCTTCTACCTCGTCGCCGCCGAGGCGCTTGAGGAAGGCGCGGGTGCGCGCCTTCCGGGGGGAGTCGATGACCTCGCGGGCGGGGCCCTCTTCCACGATCTCGCCTTCGTCGAAGAAGACGACGCGGTCGGCGACCTCTCTCGCGAAGTTCATTTCGTGGGTTACCACGATCATGGTCATGCCCGCATCCGCAAGTGTGCGCATCACGGAAAGAACCTCTCCCACCAGCTCCGGATCGAGGGCGGAGGTCGGCTCATCGAAGAGCATCAGGCGGGGCCGGACGGCCAGGGCCCGGGCAATGCCCACGCGCTGCTGCTGGCCGCCGGAAAGCCGGTGCGGCAGGTGGTCGGCATGGGTCGACAGGCCCACCACGGCGAGCAGGTCGCGGGCCATCTCCTCTGCCTCGGCGGCGGAGACGCCATGCACCTGCATCGGCGCTTCCATGATGTTTTCCAGCACCGTGAGGTTGGCGAAGAGGTTGAAGTTCTGGAAGACCATCGACACGCCGACCTCTGCCCGGGCGCGGGCGACATTGGAGGTCGGCACCAGTTTGCCCTGTCCCTTCTCGTAGCCGATGTAGCGGCCGCCGACCTTGATTTCCCCATCGTCGAGGTCTTCGAGGTGGTTGATCAGCCGCAGCAGGGTGGATTTGCCCGAACCGGACGGGCCGAGGACGGCCACGACCTCCCCCGGGGCGACGTCCATGTAGATGCCCTTCAGGATCTCGCGGTCGCCGTAGGATTTCCACAGGCGGCGGACCTGGACGAAGGGGCCTTCGGGGTCCAGCGGGTCGAGGGAATGGTGCTTGGACAGGACCTTGCGCATGATCGCCGCGCGATCTGCCTCCGACAGGCGGGCGGGGGCGGCGGGCAGGGGCGTCTTGCCGGTGTCGTCGCGGCGCCGGACGGAGAGGCCCAGCTTGCCGCGCAGGGCCTGCCAGAGCGTGAGCGAGCGGTCGCGATCGGGATCGAGGCGGAATTCCAGCCAGGCCTGGCCGATGGAAATCAGCGAGGTCAGCAGCAGGTAGATGAGGCCGGCGGCGGTGAAGACGGTGAAGAATTCAAAGGTCTGGCCGACGATCTGCTGCGAGCGGAAGGTCAGTTCGTTGACGAAGATGACCGAAGCGACGGCCGTCATCTTCAACAGGGTGATCGACTGGCCGGCCAGCGCCGGCAGGATCGAGCGCAGCGCCTGGGGCAGGACGATACGGCGCAGGGTCTGGGTGCGCGACATGCCAAGCGAGGTCGCGGCCATGGCCTGATCCCGGTTCACCGACAGGATGCCGCCGCGGATGATTTCGGCGCAATAGGCGGCCTCGGTCAGGGAGAAGGCGATGACGGCGGTGACGAAGGGAGAGAATTTCAGCCCGATGGCGGGCAGGGCGTCGAAGATGAAGACCAGTTGCAGCAGCTGCGGCGTGCCGCGCAGCAGCCAGACATAGGTCCAGGTGACGGCGCGCAGAAGGCGGTTGTTGGTCAGGCGGATCAGGGCGATCACGAGGCCCAGCAGCAGGCCCAGGGCCAGCGCGGAGAGCGTGATCCGAACGGCGAGGAGTGCACCTTTCCACAGGAAGTCCGAGGTGAAGTAGCCGAGGACGTCGGAGATGAATTCCATCGGGAGGGCCTTTCGGAAGTAAAAGGACGGCGCCGGGGAAGGGGAGCCCGCGGCGCCGCCAGTCAGAGGGCGCGGACGCCCCCCGGGAGAGGTAACGGAGCCGGATTATTCCGGCAGGAAGGCGGTGGGGATGATCAGGTCGGATTCGATGCCGTAGTGGGCAAAGATCTCTTGCTGCTTGCCGGAGGCCTGCACCAGTTTCAGGGCGTCGAAGATCGCGCCGCCCAGCGGGTTGTCATTGGCCACGGCGGCCCCGATGGCCCAGTCGGTGATCTGGGAATAGCCCAGGTCGAAGGCATCGGGCTGACGTTCGATCATCATGTTGATCAGCGGCAGGTCGGAGACCATGGCATCGGCCCGGCCGGAGGCCACGAGGCGGAAGCCGGAGGCCACGTCGGTGGAGGTCATGACGGTGATCGCCTCGTTGCCGGCGGCGACGCATTCCTCGGACCACTTGGCGGCCTGGCGTTCCTCGACCGTGCCGAGGCCGGCCGAGAGGGTCTTGCCGCAGAGATCATCCTGGGAGGTGATGCCGGCAGGGTTGCCTTCGCCCACGATGGCGCCGGAGCCTGCGCGCATGTAGGTGATGAAGTCGCCTTTCTCTGCCCGGGTGGGGTTGTGGTAGAGGTAGAACATCACGTCGATCTGCCCGGAGACCACGGCGGGGAAGAGGCCCGGCCAGGAGCCCGGCGCGACTTCGAAGTCGAGCCCCATGCAGTCGAAGACGGCGCCGGCCAGTTCGATGTCGGAGCCGATGATCTTCTCGTTATCCTCGGGGTCGATCATGGCGTAGGGCGGGGTGGAGGGATCCGCGCCGAGCTTGATCGTCTTGCCTGCGAGGGAGGGATATTTGGCGGCGAAGGCGGCGGGATCGCAGCTTTCGATATCCTGTGCGCTGGCGGCGGTTCCGGCGAGGCAGAGCGCGCCGAAGGCCGCGCCGAGGATGAGGGACTTTTGCATGAGAGCTCCTGTTGGGTGGCGAAGTTGCTGTCGTGTTGGAGCGGCGGGTGCCGGGCTCGGACTCAGGTAAGAGGCGCGGATTGGAAAATTTCCACCAAAAATATCATATCGGAAAAATTTTCGGGAAAATGGCCCTTAGCGGGGCGTGAATTTGGTGGATTCGGGAGCGTTTGGTTAAAAATTAAGCGGGAAACCCGGGGTGCGACCGGCGGTCGCGCGCAAAAACCGGCCTCATCTGCAGGGCGCCGCTTTGAGCAGGGGAAAGCGGCGGCGGCGCCTGATTTTGCACGGCTTGCGGCTATACCACCGATAAAACACGGGTTTTTCGAAGCTTAATTTTTCTGCGAACAAATGTTTTCATATGCTGCGACAGTGCGTTAGACTGATCTTGGCTCCTCTGAAACGGTCAAAAATTTTCCAGAAATTTCCGAAAGGAAATATTTGAGTTGACCGCCGGAGGGGGAGGCATAATGTGACACCGAACGCGGCAGAGGCCGCCAGACCAAGCACCATCAGCGTCCGACAAGGAAATACCATGAAAATCAAGAGCATCGAGGCTTTCCCCATCCGCTTGCCCGCGCGGCGCGACTTCAAGTGGGCCGGGCTGCGGGAGAACCTGGGTGGATTCGTCGTGGTCCGTCTGGAGACCGAAGAGGGTGTAATCGGCTGGGGTGAAGCGACGCCGCTGCCCGACTGGGGCGGGGCGGCCGGCCGCCGTGGCGGGGAAACCCAGGCGACCGTCTGCACCATGATCCGCGACGTGCTGGCGCCGGTCGTCGTGGGGCTGAACGTCTGTGACGTGAACGCCGCGCGGCTGGCGATGGACGCCGCAGCGATCGGCAACAGCTATGCCAAGCTGGCCATCGACATCGCGCTGCACGATGCCTGGGGCAAGGTCCTGGGCCAGCCGGTCTATCGCCTGCTGGGTGGCCGGGTGCGCGAGGGCGTCCGCTACGCCCACATGGTCGGCCTGATGGACCACAAGGAAGCCATGGAAGAGGGCCTGGGCGCCTTCGCCGACGGCTGCACCGCGCTGCAGATCAAGGGCGGTGTGGATCCGGAGCGGGACATCAAGCTGGTGTCGGAGCTGCGCCGCGAGGCGGGTGATGAGGTCTTCATGCGGCTGGATGCCAACCAGGGCTACCGCACGGCGCGGGCCGGCATCGATTACCTGGCCCGGCTGAAGGACGCGGGCGCCGATGGCTGTGAACAGCCGGGGGCCAACCTGCAGGCGATGGTCGGGATCACGCAGCGGGGCAACCTGCCGGTCATGGCCGATGAAAGCTGCTGGGATGCGGTGGATGCCATGGAAGTGGTGCAGAACGGCGCGGCCGACTGGATTTCCATCTACCTGGCGAAGGCCGGTGGCTATGTCGGTGCGCGCAAGGTGTCCGCGATCGCCGAGACGATGAACATCCCCTGCGACGTGAACGGGTCCATCGAATCGGGCATCGGCAATGCCGCGAACCTGCATTTCGTGATCTCCCAGCCCTGCGTCAGCCTGCCCAACGTCATCCCCGTCAACGCCCCCGCAGGCAGCCACCCCTGCAAGATCGCGGGCAACTACTACACCGACGATATCCTGGCCGAACCGATGACCGTCGTGGGCGACAGCATCATGGTGTCCGACGCGCCGGGCCTGGGGATCGAGGTGGATGAGGCCAAGCTGGCCAAGTACCGGCAGGACCTGAAATGAGCACATCCGGCTACCGCATTGCCGCCGACATCGGCGGGACCTTCACCGATATCGCCTGTCTGAGCGCGGACGGGCGGCTGGTGACGCGCAAGGTGCCTTCGACGCCTGCCGACTATGCCACCGCCATCATCGAGGCCATGGCAGACCTGGGCCAGGCCGAGGGCGGCGTGCGCTTCGACGAGGTGCTGCATGCCTCCACCGTGGCGACCAACGCGATCCTGGAAGGCAAGGGCGCGAAGACCGCGCTGATCACCACCGAAGGCTTCCGCGATGTGCTGGAGCTGCGGCGGATCCGCGTGCCGCGTCTCTATGAACCGCTCTACGAGAAACCGGCGCCGCTGGTGCCGCGCCGTCACCGGTTCGAGCTGGCAGAGCGCATGGATGCGCAGGGCAACGTGCTGGTGCCGCTGGATGAGGCGGCGCTGGAGGCGCTCATCGACCAGATCGAGGCGCTGGACCTGCAGGCGGTGGCCGTCTGCTTCCTGCATTCCCACGTGAACCCGGCGCATGAGCGGATCGTGGGCGAACGCCTGCGGGCGCGGCTGCCGGGGCATTTCATTTCGCTCTCCTGCGAGGTGCTGCCGGAGATCCGTGAATACGAGCGGACCTCGACCACCGTGGCCAATGCCTATATCGGCCCGCCGGTGGCGAGCTACCTGCGGTCGCTTTCCGCCCGGCTGAAGAGCGCGGGGCAGGATGGGCGGCTGTTGATGTGCCAGTCTTCGGGCGGGGTGCAGCAGATCGAGACGATCATCGCCAAGCCCGCCACGGTGGTGGAATCGGGCCCGGCGGCGGGCGTCGTGGGCGCCGCGCGCATGGGCGCGAAGGCCGGTTACGGCAATATCATCACCTTCGACATGGGCGGCACGACCGCCAAGGCGGCGATGGTGGAAGAGGGGCGCATCACCTCGACCAGCGAATACGAGGTGGGCGGGGGGATTTCCCTGTCGGCCGGGCTGGTGAAGGGCGGCGGTTATGCCCTGAAGCTGCCGGTGATCGACGTGTCCGAAGTGGGCGCGGGTGGCGGGTCGATGGTGCGCATCGACGCGGCAGGCGCGCTGAAGGTCGGGCCGCAGTCCGCCGGGTCGACCCCCGGGCCTTTGTGCTATGATCAGGGTGGCGAGGCCGCGACGGTGACGGATGCCAACGTGGTGCTGGGTTACCTGAACCAGGACGCGCTGGCAGGCGGGTCGGTGCCGATCCGCTCCGACCTGTCCAAGGGCGCCTTCGCGGGCGAGATCGCGCCGCACCTGGGCACGGATGTGCATGAAGCGGCGTTCGGCGTGCACAAGCTTGCCAATGTCACGATGATGCGGGCGGTGAAGGCCGTCAGCACCTATCGCGGCCGCGATCCGCGCGATTTCACCCTGTTCTGCTTTGGCGGCAACGGCGGTGTCCATGGCGCGATGATCGCGCGGGAGCTGGAGATGTCGCGCGTGGTCGTGCCGCCTGCGGCCGGTGTCTATTCCGCCGTGGGCCTGCTGTTTGCCGATTTCGAGGCGACGCGGTCGCGTGCCTTCCTGGGCCTGCTGGATGCGGCCACGGCACCGACCATCGCGGGCGTCCTGCGCGAGATGGAGGCCGAGGTGCTGGAGGAGCTGGGTGTCGAGGCGCCCGAGGTCCGCTGGTCCGCCGACCTGCGCTATGCCGGGCAGGCGTTCGAGCTGCAGATCGACCTGCCGCGCGAGGGCGCTCTGGCCGATCAGCTGGGCACGGTGCGGGCGGCCTTCGAGGCCGAGCACAAGCGCAGCTTCGGCCACCTGCTGGCCGCGCCGGTGCAGGTGGTGAACCTGCGGGTGCTGGGCGCGGTGGCGCCGCAGGTGCCCGAGCAGATGGCGCTGGAAGAGCGTAACCCGCCGGCCGAGGGCACGACGCGCCCGGTCTATTTCGGGGCCGACCTGGGCCTGCACGAGTCGCCGGTGCTGCGCCGTCACGCGCTTGGCGATCAGCCGCTGCAGGGGCCCGCGATCATCGAGGAATACGAGGGCACCACGGTGGTGCCGCCCGATGCCACGGTCTTCCGCGACGCCTTCGACAACATCGTCATCGACTTCATCCGGGAGGAAAAGGCATGAGCGGCCAGACAGATCCGATCCTTCTGGAAGTGCTGAAGAACGGCTTCGAGGCGATTGCCGACGAGATGGCGCTGATCCTGATGCGGACGGCCCATTCGCCCATCGTGCGCGATGCGATGGATTACTCCACGGCGCTGTGCAACGCGAAGGGCGAGACCATTGCGCAGGGCGTCACCACGCCGATGCACCTTGGCAGCTTCTACGACGCGATGAACTTCCTGGTGAAGGAGTTCGAGGGGCGCATCCATCCCGGCGACGTCTTCGTGGGCAATGACCCCTACATCATCCAGGGCCAGCACCTGCCGGACATCTACGTGATCGAGCCGATCTTCGCCGAGGGCCGCATCTGTGCCTGGGCGACGACGATTGCGCACCATGCGGATGTGGGCGGGCTGGTGCCCGGGTCGAACTCCATCGGGGCGACCGAGATCCACCAAGAGGGGCTGCGCCTGCCGTTCCTGAAGCTGGTGGACCAGGGCGTCGAGAACGACATGCTGTTCCAGGTGGTGGCCGCCAACGTGCGGGTACCGGAACAGGTGATCGGCGATCTGCGCGCCCAGATGGCCGCCGCGCGGGCGGGCCGCCAGGGGTTTGCCAAGCTGCTGGAACGCTATGGCGCCGACGAGATCGAGACCTATGCCGAAGCGCTGCAGGACCAGGCCGAGGTCTTTTCGCGCAAGGCCATCGAGGCGATCCCGGACGGTACCTACAGCTTCGTCGATCATATCGACGGGCTGGGCGAGAACCCGGAACCCATCGAGCTGCACCTGAAGCTGACCGTGAAGGGCAGCGAGATCGAGGCGGACTGGACCGGGACCAGCCGGCAGGTGAAGGGCGGGATCAACGCGCCGCTGTCGTTCTGCAAGTCCAACGTCTATGCCGCGCTGCGCTCGATCATGCCGGAGGATGTGCCGAACTGCCATGGCTACACCCGGCCGATCACCGTGACGGCGCCGGCGGGCACGCTGGTCAGCTGCGTCTACCCGGCGCCCTGCGGGGCGCGCGGGATCACCGGCTACCGGATCATCGACTGCATCTTCGGCGCCCTGGCTGAGGCGCTGCCGGACAAGATCGCGGCGGACAATACCGGCGGCTCCACCCTGCCCAGCTTCGGCGGCCAGGTGGAGGGCAAGCCCTTCGTCTTCTCCGAATGCGTCATGGGCGTCTGGGGTGCCACGTCGCAGCATGACGGCCAATCCGGCGTGCCGCACATGGGATCGAACCAGTCCAACGTGCCGGTGGAGATGATCGAGGCGGATTACCCCCTGCGGATCGAACGCTACGGTTTCGTGGCCGATACCGGCGGCGCGGGCGAATTCCGTGGCGGCGTGTCGATCCAGCGGGAATGGCGTGCCCTGGCCGACGACACCTATTTCGGCGTCCGGTCCGACAAGGTGTATCACCCGCCCCATGGCCTGTTCGGCGGTTCGGAAGGCATGCCTGCCTTCACCGAGATCGAGCAGGGCAACGAATTGCGGCCCATGCCGCCGCTGGCGACCAAGGCGGAAACGCTGAACGCCGGCACGGTCGTCCGTCACCGCATGGCAGGTGGCGGCGGCTATGGTGACCCCCTGGCGCGGGAACCGCGCCGGGTCGCCGATGATGTGCTCGACGGGCTGGTCACTCCCCAGGCCGCCGTCGATGCCTATGGCGTCGTCCTTGCCGACCCCCTGACCGGGGTGGTCGACGAGGCGGCGACAGCAGCCCTCCGCGCAGAGATGCGTCAGACAAAGGCGGGCGGCGCCTGAGCCGCTCCCAAAGACACCCAGAGCACGGAGCCAAGACATGCCCGACCGCGTGACATCGCAACTCGACCCCTTCAGCCCGGAATTCCGGGCGGATCCCTATGCCGCCTACGAAGAACTGCGGGCCCTGGGAAAGGTCGTCTACCTGGAGAAGCACGACATCTGGTGCGTGCACCACTACGACACCTGCCAGCAGGTGCTGTCGGATTACGAGAACTTCTCCAACGCCGGGGGCGGCGGCATCCGCAACTACTTCAAGGAGAAGCCCTGGCGGAAGCCTTCGATCATCCTTGAGGTCGACCCGCCCGAGCACACCCGCACCCGCACCGTCCTGACCCGGGCCCTGTCGCCGAAGATCCTGCGGGAGATCCGCGGCCGGATGGAAGCCGATGCGGCGACCATGGTGGCGGACGCCCTGCAGAAGGGAGAGATCGAGGCGGTGACCGAGCTGACGCGGCGCTATCCGCTGAAGGTCTTCCCCGACTCGGTGGGCATCGCGGACGAGGGCCGGGACAACCTGCTGATCTACGGCACCATGGTCTTCGGCGCCTTCGGCCCTGTGATCCCCTGGTACGAAGAGTACATGGAGGCCCACAAGGACGTGCCCGCCTGGATCATGCGCCGTTGCGAACGCGACATGCTGGCGGATGGCGGGATCGGCCAGCTGATCTATTCCGCCGCCGATGACGGCCAGATCACCGAGGAAGAGGCCGGCATGCTGGTGCGCACCTTCCTGTCCGCCGGCGTGGACACCACGGTGGACAGCATCGGCCTTTGCCTGCGGGCCCTGGCCGAGCATCCGGAGGAATACGCCAAGCTGCGCGAGGATCCGAAGCTGGCACGCAATGCCTTCGAGGAAGCGACGCGGTGGGACAGCTCCTCCCAGTCGATCTTCCGGACCACGCTGAACGAGGTGGAGGTCGCGGGCCAGACCATCGGCGCGAACGAGAAGGTCATGAGCTTCCTCGGGTCCGCGGGCCGCGATCCGGCGCATTACGACGACCCCGACACCTTCAACATCAGCCGCAAGATCAAGGGTCAGATCGGCTATGGCGTGGGCGTGCACGGCTGCGTCGGGCAGATGTTTGCCCGGATGGAGGGCGAGTGCTTCTTCCAGGCGCTGGCCCAGCAGGTCGAGACGCTGGAGGTCACCGGCCCCGACGAGCTGCGGATGCACCCGGGCCTGCGCGGCCTGTTGAAACTGCCGCTGAAGATGACCGCGAAAGCGGCCTGAGCCAACCAGACCAACGGAAGAGCGAATGCCCAAGGTTACCTATATCGCCGATGACGGCACCGAGACCGAGCTGGAGGTGCCCGTTGGCACCTCCGTCATGGAAGCGGCCATCGAGGCCAATGTCGAGGGGATCCTCGGCGAATGCGGCGGGTCGACCAACTGCGCCACCTGCCACGTCTACGTGCAGGACATGGACCGGTTCACCCTGCCGGACCTGGGCGAGGTCGAGGACGAGATGCTGGAGGCGACCGCATCCGAGCGGCTGCCGGAAAGCCGGCTGTCGTGCCAGCTGATCATGACCGAGGACATGGACGGGCTGCGCGTGCGCCTGCCCGAGGCTCAGTACTGACAAGATGAACGCAGCTCCCCAGAGCGATGCGGCGGGCGGTCCCGCCGGCCGCGCGGCGGACCCGCTGCCGGGCTATCCGGCGCTGTCCGCGCGGGCCATCGCCAGGGGAGTATCTGCGGGAGATCTGGACCGGGCGGCGGTGATCGCCGCCGCCCGGCAGAGACTGGCGGAGATCGCGGGGCTGCAGGCCGTCTGCCAGCGCTTCGATCCGCCGATCCGGTCCGAGGGGACCGGAGACGAACCCCCGGGTGTGTCATCAGAGATGATGTCAGGGGTCCCGCTGCTGGTGAAGGACCTGTCCTTCCCGGTGGCGGGTGAAACATGCGCCGCGGGCAGCAGCTTTCCCGCGGTGCCCGCCCGTCGCCACGCGGTGCTGCTGGCGCGCTACCTGGAGGCCGGTGCCCTGGCCCTGGGGCGCAGTCACAGCCCGGAGCTGGGCGGTGGATCGGCCTGCGAGAGCAGGCACTGGGGGCTGGCCACGCGCAATCCCCATGATCCCCGGCTTTCTTCGGGGGGCAGCAGCGGTGGGGCTGCTGTCGCCGTGGCCACGGGCGCCGTGCCCATTGCCCATGCTTCCGACGCGGGCGGCTCGATCACCATTCCGGCGGCGCTTTGTGGCGTTGTCGGGCTCAAACCCACTCACGGGACGGTACCTCTGGGACCGGAAAGGATCGAGGGCGCGGCGGGTTTCGCCGCGCAGAATGCCCTGACGCGGGACATGGGCGATGCGGCGCTGGCCCTTGCGGTCGGCGCAGCGCGGCCCGAGCTGGCGCGGATCGCGCCGGTGCAGGGGCGGTTGCGGATCGGGCTGGTGACGCGGGCGGCGGACGGGCTGCCGACGCGGGATGACATCCTGACGCGGCTGCTGCGGCAGGCCGGGACCCTGCGCGAGCTGGGCCACCGGGTGGAGTGCGTCACCCTGCCGCCGCTGGAGCCGGAGGTCGCAGAAGCCGAACGTGCGCTGCGGCTTGCCTCCTTCGCCGCGACGGTGGCGGGGATGGAGGCCGCGGCGGGCTTGACGGCGGAGCCTGGGCATTTCGAACCGGCCACCTGGGCGCGGATCGAGGCTGGTCGCCGGGTGCGCGGTGCCGAGGTCCTGATCGCGCGGGAGCGGGTGCTGGGCTGGGCCGCGCGGTTCACCGCCCTGTTCGACCGCCACGACCTGCTGATGAGCCCGGCGCTGAACGCCCCCGCGCCTGCGCTGCACGCGCTGTCGCTGATGCGACCGGACAGCGAGACCGGCCCGCTGAACCGCGACTACACCTGCTTTACCCGCCCCTGGAACCTGTCCGGCTGTCCGAGCCTGTCGCTGCCGCTGGTGCGCGACGGGGCGGGGCGGCCCGAAGGGGTCCTGTTCGGCGCCGCGGCGGGGCAGGAGGCCCTGCTGCTGTCGCTGGGGGCACAGCTTGAAGCCGCCATTGGCTGGCGGCATGATCATCTGGAAACGGTCTTTGCGGCGGATGCGCCGGCGAAGCACCAAGGAGACTGACATGACCCGAGTACTTATCGCCGGTGGTGCCACCGGTATCGGCGCTGCCGTGGCACTGGCCTTTGCCGCCCGTGGGGACAGCGTGACCGTCTGCGACCTGAACGAGGCGGGGCTGGCACGCCTGGCCGAGCAGGCAGAGGGGCTGGCCGGGCTGGTGGCGACCCGGGTGCTGGACCTGGCGACGCCGGAGGCGCCGGCGGAGGCCGTGCGCTTTGCCGAGGAACGCCAGGGCGGCATCGATTGCCTCTTCGTCAACGCGGGCCTGATGCTGTCGGCCGATCTGGCCGACTGGACGCCCGAGATGTGGGCCCGTTCGGTCGCGGTGAACCTGTCGCTGCCGATGTTCATCACCCAGGCGGCGCTGCCCAGCCTGCGCGCGTCGGGCAATGCCAGCGTGATCTTCACCTCCTCCACCGGGGCGCTGCGCGGCCATGCGGGCATGCCCGCCTACCACGCCACGAAATCGGGCGTTCTGGGCCTGGTGCGGTCGCTGGCGGACGAGCTGGGCCCGGACGGTGTGCGGGTGAACGCCCTGCTGCCCGGCTGGGTCGACACGCCCTTCAACGACACCTTCTGGGAGCACCAGGAAGATCCGGCGGCCGCGCGGGCCAAGATCGAGGCGGGCATTCCGATGCGCCGCCACGGCACGCCGGAAGAGCTGGCAGGGACGGTGATGTACCTGGCCTCCGATGCGGCGCGCTATGTCACGGGCACCCAGCTGGTGGTCGATGGCGGCTATTCGGCGGTCTGAGGAGGCGGGCATGTTCAAGATCGCGGATCCGTTCTCGTCGCAGCTGCGCCCGGTGGTCGAAGGCCACAGGGGCACGATTTCCTGCGAAAATCCCCTGGCGGCCTCGGCCGGCCTGCGGGCCTATGACCTGGGCGGCGGCGCGGTGGATGCGCTGATCTCGGCCCAGGCGGTGCTGGCCGTAGTGTCGCCCGACGCCTGCGGGCTGGGGGGCGACATGCTGGCCCTCGTGCATGGCGCGGATGGCGAGGTGGTGGCGCTGAACGGCACCGGCTGCGCGCCGATTGCCTGGGCGGGCCAGCCCATCGAAGGGCCCAATGCGATCACCGTGCCGGGGCTGGTCGGTGCCTGGGCCACGGCCCATGCCCGCTGGGGCCGCCTGCCCATGGCGGAGCTTCTGGCGCCCGCGATCCGGCTGGCGGAGGAAGGGTTCAAGGTGACCTCCTACCTCGCCAAGGCGCTGGTGGCGCAACGCGAGAGGCTGGTCGCCGGTGGCGCAGAGGGCTGGCCGCTGTTCGACCGGGCGGAGGGTGAGGTGGTGCGCCTGCCCATGCTGGCGGCGCTGATGCGCCGGGTGGCGGAGGAGGGCGCGGAGGCCTTCTACACCGGCGCCATGGCGGCGGCGACGGCGCAGGCCGTGCAGGCCCTGGGCGGCACCCTGGCCGAGGCCGACCTGGCCGCGCATGAGACGGTGGTGACAGCACCCAATGCCACGTCCTTCCGGGGCTGCACCCTGATGACCCAGCCGCCGATCACCCAGGGCATCCTGCTGAACATGTCGCTGACGGCGCTGGAGCGCGCGGCCCCCGAGGCCGGGCTTGCCGCCGATCATGCGGGCGCAGAACTGACCGAGGCCGCCTTTGCCTACCGCGCGCGGGCGGGCGAGGGCATGGCGCTGATGGACGAGGTGCTGAGCTATGATCCCGCGCGGGCCCTGCACCGGGGCGGGCCGCGCGCCTACCTGCATACGGCGGGCGTGGCCTGTGCCGATGCGGAGGGGCTGGTCGTCTCCTCCCTCGTCAGCGTCTTCGACGATTTCGGATCGGCGGTCTACGTGCCCGAGGGTGGTTTCATGCTCAACAACCGCGCGGCGGGCTTCGGGCCTGCGCCGAATGATGCGGCCCCGGGCAAGCGGCCGGTGCATACGCTGGCGCCCGCGCTGGTGACGGGGCCCGATGGCGCCGCCTGGGCGGTGGCAACCCCGGGGGCGGACGGCCAGGTGCAGACCCTGCTGCAGGTGCTGTGGAAGGCCCTGGGCGAGGGCACCGACATCGCCTCGGCCGTTGCCGCCCCGCGCTGGCGCTCCGAAAACGGCGCGCTGCTGGTTGAGGGGGGGCATCCCCACGGCGAGGCGCTGGCCGCACTTGGCCACGAGGTGAAGCCGCTGCCGGCCGGCGACCTGCGCTTTGGCGCCGTGGTGGCCGCCGGGGTGCAGGCGGGCACGCCGCGCGCCCTGGCCGACTGGCGGCGCCTGACGACCTCGGGCGCGGTCTGATCAGGGTCTGATCAGGGCCCGGTCCGGCCCGAAGGTGGCCTGACCCCGGGGCCGACCCGGGACGAGAGAAGTTTGCGCAGGCGGATGGCGCGGGGCCGGGAAGCCCCCGCGCACCGCCTGCGCTTTGTTGACACCGGCGTGCCGATGCCGCAGGGCGGGGCGCACGCCACGTGCGTCGAGAGACGACTACAGGAGACCGGACAGGTGAATTCACTCAAACGCATCGGGATCGATACCTACATGATCCTGCTTTTCGTCATGGTCCTGGCCGGGGCGCTGATCCCCGCGCGCGGCATGGCGGCGGATGTGCTGCACCAGGTCAGCTACTGGGCCGTGACCCTGCTGTTCTTCCTCTACGGGGCGAAGCTGGACCCGAGCTCCGTCAAGGCGGGTTTCCTGAACTGGCGCCTGCAGGGGCTGACCTTCGGCGCGACCTTCGTGCTGTTCCCGCTGCTGGGGCTGGCGATGGCGACGATCTTCGGCCCGGTTCTGGGCATGCAGATGGCGACGGGGCTGCTGTTCCTGTCGATCCTGCCCTCGACGGTGCAGAGTTCGATCGCCTTCACCTCCATCGCGGGGGGCAACGTGCCGGCGGCGATCTGTGCCGCGTCGGTTTCCAACATGATCGGTGTCGTGCTGACACCGCTGCTGGCGGCGCTGGTGCTGCACCAGGACGGGGGCGGAATTTCCTCCGGCGCGATCATCAAGATCGGCGAGCAGATCGTGCTGCCCTTCATCGTGGGCCAGCTGCTGCGGCGCTGGATCGGGGGTTTCGTGGCGAAGCACAAGTTCCTGACGATGCTGGTGGACCGGGGCGCGATCCTGCTGATCGTCTATTCCGCCTTCAGCTCCGGCACGGTGGCGGGCCTGTGGACGCAGATCCCGGCGCTGAGCCTGGTGTTGCTGCTGGTGGTGGTCTGGATCTTCCTCGGGCTGGCCTTCGGCATCATGGCCAAGGGCGGCAAGATCCTGGGCCTGCCGGAAGAGGACCGGATCGTGCTGCTGTTCTGCGGATCGACGAAGAGCCTGGCGAGCGGGCTGCCGATTGCCTCTGCCCTGTTCCCGGCGGCGGCGGTGGGGGCGATCGTGCTGCCCACCATGCTGTTCCACCTGTCGCAGCTGCTGCTGTGTTCGGTGCTGGCGCAACGCTGGGCCCGGGCGCGGGCGGTTGCTGCCTGACCGGGGCCTTTATCGGGGTCCATACCGGGGCCGAAAGGACGCGCGATGACGATCACCCAGGAAGATGAACTGGACGGGCTGAAGACCATTGGCCGTATCGTGGCCAACACGCTGCGGCGCATGTCGACGGCCCTGGTGCCGGGGATGACCACGCTTGAACTGGACGAGATCGGCCGGATCGAGCTGGAACGCGAGGGCGCCATTTCCGCCCCGCAGGCGACCTACGATTTCCCCGGTGCCACCTGCATCAGCGTGAACGAGGAGATCGCGCACGGCATCCCCGGCCCCCGGGTGATCGCCGCGGGCGACCTGGTGAACATCGACGTCTCCGCCTCTCGCGACGGGTTCTTTGCCGACACCGGCGCGACCTTCCGGGTGGGGCAGGTGGCGCCTTCGCTGGAGCGGTTGTGCAAGGACGGCAAGCGGGCCATGCAGGTGGGCATCGCCCAGGTGCGCGAGGGTCGCAAGCTGGAGGAGATCGGCAAGGCCGTGGGCCAGTTCGCGGCCGGAAAGGGCTATACGCTGATCCGCAACCTGGCCAGCCACGGTGTGGGCCGGTCGCTGCACGAATACCCCGAGGAGGTCGCCACCTGGCCCTGCCATGACCGCCGCCGGATCGAACGCGGGCTGGTGCTGACGGTGGAACCCTTCCTGTCGCGCGGCGGGCTGTGGGCGGAGGCCGGTGATGACGGCTGGACCCTCTACAGCGAGCCCGCGGCGCCCGTGGTGCAGTTCGAACATACCGTCGTGGCCACGGCACGCGGCGCGACCATCGTCACGCTGCCGGGCTGAGCCCACCTGAGAGTGGCCCGCCTGCAGGTGGGCCGAACGTGAAAAGGGCGCGCTCCTCGCGGGGCGCGCCCTTTCGCATGGGAATGGGGGCGGGATCAGGCGCTGTGGGCGCCGTCGGCCAGGCTCTTGATGAAGGCCAGGACCTCTTCCACCGGCTTGCCGGAGGCGATCTCGTTCACGATGGCGGAGCCCACGACGCTGGCATCGGCGATGGCGGCGATGCTGCGGGCGGTTTCCGGGGTCTTCACGCCGAAGCCCACGACGACGGGCAGGTCGGTGGCGGCCTTGATGCGCGCGACCTCGGGGGCGACCATGTCGGCGGAGGCCTCGGCCGAGCCGGTGATGCCGGTGATCGAGACGTAGTAGACGAAGCCTGAGGTGTTCTGCAGCACCTTGGGCAAACGCTTGTCATCGGTGGTGGGCGTGGCGAGGCGGATGAAGTTCAGTCCCTTGGCCTGGGCGGGCAGGCAGAGCTCCTCGTCCTCCTCGGGGGGCAGATCGACGATGATCAGGCCGTCGATGCCGGCCTCCTTGGCCTGGTCGAGGAAGGTCTCCACCCCACGGGAATAGATCGGGTTGTAATAGCCCATCATGACGATCGGCGTGGTGCTGTCGTCCTCGCGGAAGGCGCGGACCATGGCGAGCGTCTTGTCGAGGGTCATGCCCTGGTCCAGCGCGCGCTGGCCGGCCAGCTGGATCGTCGGGCCGTCGGCCATGGGATCGGTGAAGGGCAGGCCCAGTTCGATGACATCGACGCCGGCGCCGGGCATTCCCTTCATCACGGCGAGCGAGCGCGCCTCGTCCGGGTCGCCGGCCATGATGTAGGCCACGAAGCCCTTCTTTCCCTGCGCCTTAAGATCGGCAAATTTGGCGTCGATGCGGCTCATGCCCGTCTCCCTTTTACGTCCCCGTGGGTTTGGCGGAAATCCGGCTGTGTGGCAAGGGTGGCGAAGGGGGGAGGGGGCGCTGCCCCCCGCCTTCGGCGTCCCCCGGAGTATTTTCGGCGGGTTGAAGACGGAAGGCAGTTCCCGGCTGGGCGGCGGACGTTCGCAATGGGCGCTCGGACGCTTTGCGGCATGCGGGCGCGGCGCCTTCCCGGTGCTGCCGCCCCTGCTTCAATCCGCCGAAAATACTCCCGCCGGAGGCAATCGGCCGGCAGGCCGATACTCCCCCAGTCCGGACAAGCAAAAACCCCGCCCGGTGAGGGGCGGGGTTTCGGTTTCAGCGGCGAAGTGCGATCAGCGGGCCTTGGGGGCCAGCTGGGTCACGTCGCGGACCGCGCCGCGGGCGGCGGAGGTGGTCAGCGCGGCATAGGCCTGCAGCGCGGCGGAGACGCGGCGGGTGCGTTTCTCTGCCGGGGCCCAGCCCCTGGCATCCTGTGCCGCGCGGCGGGCCGCCAGCGTCGCGTCATCCACGGCGAGGTGGATGGAGCGGTTCGGGATGTCGATCTCGATCTTGTCACCCTGTTCGACGAGGCCGATGGTGCCGCCTTCGGCCGCTTCGGGGGACACGTGGCCGATGGAGAGGCCCGAGGTGCCGCCCGAGAAGCGCCCGTCGGTCAGCAGGGCGCAGGCTTTGCCCAGGCCCTTCGACTTCAGGTAGGACGTCGGGTAGAGCATTTCCTGCATCCCCGGACCGCCGCGCGGGCCTTCGTAGCGGATCACCACCACGTCACCCTCCTTCACCTTGCCGGTGAGGATGTCGTTGCAGGCCGCATCCTGGCTTTCGCAGACATGGGCGGTGCCGGTGAACTTCAGGATCGAAGAATCGACGCCCGCGGTCTTCACGATGCAGCCGTCCTCGGCGATGTTGCCGAAGAGCACGGCGAGGCCGCCGTCCTGGCTGAAGGCATGTTCCTTGGACCGGATCACGCCCTTTTCGCGGTCGGTGTCCAGTTCCTTGAAGCGGTTCTCGGTCGAGAAGGCCTGGGTGGTGCGGACACCGCCGGGGGCGGCCTTGAAGAGCTGTTCTGCCTCGGGGTTGTTGGCGACCTTGATGTCCCAATGCGCGATGGCCTCGCCCATGGTGGAGGAGTGCACCGTGGCGCAGTCATTGTGCAGCAGGCCCGCGCGGGACAGCTCGCCCAGGATGGAGAAGATGCCGCCGGCGCGGTGGACGTCTTCCATGTGGACGTTTTCGATGTTGGGCGCGACCTTGCAGAGGCAGGGCACGTGGCGCGACAGCTTGTCGATGTCGTCCATGGTGAAGTCCACGCCGCCTTCGTTGGCAATCGCCAGAAGGTGCAGCACGGTGTTGGTCGAGCCGCCCATGGCGATGTCCAGCGACATGGCGTTCTGGAAGGCCTTGAAGGTGGCGATTTCGCGCGGCAGCAGGCCGTGCTCTTCCAGCTCGTAGTGGCGGCGGGTGATCTCGACGATCTTGCGGCCGGCTTCGAGGAAGAGGTGCTTGCGGTCGGCGTGGGTGGCCAGCGTGGAGCCGTTGCCGGGCAGGGCGAGGCCGAGCGCCTCGGCCAGGCAGTTCATCGAGTTGGCGGTGAACATGCCCGAGCAGGAGCCGCAGGTGGGGCAGGCATTTTCTTCGATATGCTGCAACTGCTCGTCGGTGTAGGCGTCCGAGGCGGCGGCGACCATGGCATCGACCAGGTCGATCTTCTTCACGTCGAGGTCGGCAAGGTCGATCTTGCCCGCTTCCATCGGCCCGCCGGAGACGAAGATCGCCGGGATGTTCAGGCGCATGGCGGCCATCAGCATGCCGGGGGTGATCTTGTCGCAGTTGGAGATGCAGACCATGGCGTCGGCGCAGTGGGCGTTGACCATGTATTCCACGCTGTCGGCGATCACTTCGCGCGAGGGCAGGGAGTAGAGCATGCCGTCATGGCCCATGGCGATGCCGTCATCCACCGCGATGGTGTTGAATTCCTTGGCAACGCCGCCGGCCTTCTCGACTTCTTCCGCCACCAGCTGGCCCAGGTCCTTCAGGTGGACGTGGCCCGGCACGAACTGGGTGAAGGAGTTGACGATGGCGATGATCGGCTTGCCGAAGTCGCCGTCCTTCATGCCGGTGGCGCGCCAGAGGCCACGGGCGCCGGCCATGTTGCGGCCATGGGTACTGGTTCTTGAACGATAACGGGGCATCGAACTCTCCCTGGGTGTGTGATCTGGCGGACCCTACAGGGATGGATGAGGAGAGTGAAATATATTATTATGACCCAATTGGGTCGCGCAAGGTATCAGAGGGGCGGGATGGAGCTGCGGCAGTTGAGGCATTTCCTGGCAGTGGCGGAGGAGCTGCATTTCGGCCGGGCGGCGGAGAAGCTGGGCATGACCCAGCCGCCGCTGTCGCAGTCGATCCGCGCGCTGGAGGCGGAACTGGGCGCGGCGCTGTTCCACCGCACCCGCCGGTCCGTCGCGCTGAGCCCCTTCGGGGCGGATTTCCTGCCCCATGTGCGGCGCGCCCTAGCGGAGGTCGACGGGCTGGGCCCGATCGCCGAGGCGCTGCGGGGTGGCAGCGCCGGGCGGCTGGAGCTGTCCTTTGTGTCCACCGCGGACTACTCGGTCCTGCCCGCGTTGGTGCAGGACTTCCGCCAGCGCTACCCGGGGGTGGAGCTGGCGCTGACCGAGATGACGACGGACATGCAGATCGCGGCCCTGGCGGCGGGGCGCGGGCAGGCGGGGATCGTGATCCCCCATGGGGAGGATCCGCTGCCCGAGGGGCTGGCCTATCGCCGCCTGCTGGTGGAGCCGCTGGTGGCCGCCGTGCCCGAAAGCTGGGTGGCGGAGGGGCGGTTGCCCGGTGGCGCGGGCCCGCTGGCCCCCGAGGTGGTGACGGAGCAGCCGCTGATCGTCTTCCCCCGCCGTGCCGCGCCGCTGTTCCATGACCTCGTGACCGGGTTCTACAGTGCCCACGGGGTGCGCGCCCGGGTGGCGCAGCATGCGATCCAGATGCAGACGATCATCAGCCTTGTCTCTGCCGGCATGGGCATCGCCTTGGTGCCGCAGAGCCTGCGCAACATGGCGCGGGTGGGCGTGCAGTACCGAGAGCTGGGGGCGGATGCGCCGATGCTGGAAACCGGGATCGCCTGGCGGCGGGAGGATGCAACGCCCACGCTGCGCAATTTCCTCGCCCTGCTCGACGTGCCGCAGGGGTAGGGGAGCGGGGCGGGGGCGCCGCCCCCGTCTCCGTCCCGAAATACTCCTGCCGGAGGCAGGAGCGCGCAGCGCTCCAGCATGTCTGGGCGGCATCAGCGGTCGCAGTTCACCATCCAGGGGACGCCGAAACGATCCCGGCAAGTGCCGAAGCCACGCGCCCAGAAGTTGGAGGCGAAGGGCACGATGACCTCCCCCCGGCCGGACAGCCGGTCGAAGAGGACCCGGGCGGTGCCGGGGTCGTCGTGTTCGATCTCCACCGCGAAGCCGGTGTAGTCGACCTTGCTTTCCGTGTCGTAGCGATCCGACACCATGATATCCACGAAGGAAGAGGTCAGGTGGCCGTGCATCAGCCAGCCGTGCTTGTCCCGCGGCAGGGGCGGCGGCTGGGGCATGTCCGCGTAGGTCAGGATGTGTTCGATGTCGCCATCGAGGACGTCGGCGTAGAAATTCAGCGCGGATCGCGCGGTGCCGTTGAAGAAAAGGTAAATGGACAAAAGAAGACCTCGCCGTTCCCCCCGGAAAAAGGAGGCGGCCCCCACCCGGGGACAAGATACCACGGATCGGCTTGCGGCAAAGCCCTTTGCAAACTAAGACGCCGGGGACGTTTTAAACGGAGAGAGACATGGGTTTCAGGATGGGCATCGTGGGTCTGCCGAATGTCGGCAAGTCGACCCTGTTCAACGCGCTGACCAAGACAGCCGCGGCCCAGGCCGCGAATTTCCCCTTCTGCACCATCGAGCCCAACGTGGGCGAGGTGAACGTGCCGGACCGCCGCCTGGACGCGCTGGCGGAGATCGCCGGGTCGAAGCAGATCATCCCGGCGCGGATGACCTTCGTCGATATCGCAGGGCTGGTGAAGGGTGCCAGCCAGGGTGAAGGTCTGGGCAACCAGTTCCTGGCCAACATCCGCGAGACCGACGCGATTGCCCACGTACTGCGCTGCTTCGAGGACGGCGACATCACCCACGTCGAAGGCCGCGTGGATCCGGTGGCCGATGCCGAGGTGATCGAGACCGAGCTGATGCTGGCCGACCTGGAAAGCATCGAGAAACGCCGCGCCAACCTGGTGCGCAAGCTGAAGGGCAACGACAAGGAAGCGCAACAGCAGGACCGCCTGCTGGCCGCCGCTCAGGCTGCGCTGGAAGACGGCAAGCCCGCCCGCACGGTCGAGGTGGACGCCGAGGACCTGAAGGCCTGGAAGATGCTGCAGCTGCTGACCTCCAAGCCCGTCCTCTACGTCTGCAACGTGAACGAGGAAGACGCGGCCAAGGGCAACGACTTCTCCGCCGCGGTCGAGAAGATGGCCGCCGAGCAGGGCGCGGGTACCGTTCTGATTTCCGCCCGGATCGAGGAAGAGATCTCCCAGCTGGATGCCGAGGAAGCCGAGATGTTCCTGGGTGAGATGGGCCTGGAAGAAGCCGGTCTGGATCGCCTGATCCGCGCGGGCTACGAGCTGCTGCACCTGGAGACCTATTTCACCGTAGGTCCGAAGGAGGCACGCGCCTGGACAATCAGGCAGGGCACCATGGCGCCGCAGGCCGCCGGTGTGATCCACGGCGATTTCGAGAAGGGCTTCATCCGGGCAGAGACCATCGCCTACGACGATTACGTCACCTACAAGGGCGAGGGCGGTGCCAAGGAAGCGGGCAAGATGCGGGCGGAAGGCAAGGCCTACATGGTCAAGGACGGCGACGTCCTGCACTTCCTGTTCAACACCTGATCCGCCGTTTCCCCCGGGAAACGCGAAATGGAAACGCCCGCCACCGGGGAGCCGGGGCGGGCGTTTGCCGTTTCGGGTGGCCAGGTCTGGAGGACCAGTCCCGGGGCGACCGTCAGTGGATCCGGGTCAGCGGACGACCTTGACGATGGTGCGGTCGGTGTCGACCAGGACGGGCTGACCGTTGACGTTGATGTAGCGGTATTCGCTGTCGGGAATCGTGGCCAGCTGCGCGCCTTCGGGGATGCCGGCGCCGACGATGACTTCGCCGTTCATGTAGACCGGCTGCACCGGGTGGGCCTGGACGTAGGTCACGGTATCCTCGGGCACGGCAGCGGCGCCGGCCGTGGTGCCAAGCAGGACACCGGCCGCAACCGCGGCGGGGCCGCCGATCAGCGACATGGCGATGGCGCCGCCGGTCAGCGCGCCTGCGGTGGCGGCATCGGCACGGGTGTCTTCGTTCACGTCGACGGTTTCGACCTCCAGCCGCTGGATGTTGTCACGCAGGACTACCGGCTTGGTGTCGAGGGAGGCGGTCAGGTAGGGGCTGTAGGCCCAGCCTTCCTGGCCACCGAAGCTGACCTTGCACCAGTCGATGGCGGTGGCGCATTGTTCGACCAGGACCTCGCCTTCGCCGGGGATCACGCCGATGATCTCCCCCTTGGGGCCGGGGTTGGCGCGCAGGTTCAGATCGGTCGTCGCCGTGGCGCTGGTGGCGGCAAAGCTGCTGGTGGCGGTCAGGATGGCTGCGGTGCTGAGAATGGCGATCTTGCCGTACATGGTCGTATCTCCTTGTCTTCCAACGCCTTTCGGCGCGGGGCTGCGGCGCCTGTCCGGCGCCGCGACGTGACGGGGCTGGCCCGCCGGTTGCATGGGCAGACAACGGTTGCGGGTGCATCGGGTTCCGAAAATGGCGGGCGGGCGGCGGCGGATCACTGCCGGCGGAGGCCGCGCGCCCCCGCGTTCGGCCTTGTGTTGCAGGGGTTCGGGAGGCACGGGGCAGAGCATCGCGCCCGACGATAATTTCCACTTGTTTTCCCTGCCCCTGCCGCATAGACACACCGGCGGAGACGTGGCCGAGTGGTCGAAGGCGCTCCCCTGCTAAGGGAGTAGGCGGGAAACCGTCTCGAGGGTTCGAATCCCTTCGTCTCCGCCACAACTTGGGGCGTTAGAGTCAAGAGACTTAGATCCTGGCGCATTCGCGCGTTTTCCGCGGTATGCGAGATACTCTCCGCCCTTGAGATCCCAAATCAGATGAGAAACAGCCGCCCCGGATAGCGCGCGTCTCTGTTTGGCATTTTGTGCGATACGGGTTTCGGCCGTGGGTTCGGGTGCTGGACTTCACTACTCGTGATTTCGAAGCCGGGGCGAGGCCTGAACAGTCTATTTGCCTCTAACCTGCTCCATGTGACCATGACCGCGTTCGCTGGCAGCTGATCCTGCCTCGCTTCATCGTTTCGAACAGTGGATGGCGGTCCGTTCGCGGGGGCGTGGAGCACAAGGAGAGAGAGGCGTGATGATGCGATCCGGGCCCGGAGAACCGCATCGCAGGCCATGGAAATTCCAATGCGCTGTCCGCAGATGTCCCTGGCTCGCTGCCTGGCCAATGGTGCAATGCGAACAGCTGCCTGGTGGACCTCCGTGCCGGCCGGAACGCCCCCTCAGGTATGGTATTGGTCATGGCATGCGCGCCGCCCGCGTTCATCTGTGTTTGATGCCGCAGGTTGAAGTCGCGATCCATTCCGCTGGAATGGAAGCGCGATCTGCAGGGCCGATCCGCAAAGGAAGCGCCATGCCTATGCAGCCCATCAGGGCCGCGCGGTGCTCTCATGTGGGGGCATACGTTCAGACAGGTCGCGAAGGGGGCATCACAGATCGTCAAACCGGTGTGCTGCTTCCTCCACAAGCCAGCAGAGATCGGATCGGTCGAGCGGTACGCCCGGGAACTCGGCCAAGGCGGCCAGCGGATTGGAGTATACTGTGTTGCGTCCCGTGGGGTCGTTCAGCAAGTCGCCGGCACGGCCCTTCACGCCGCCACGCTCTTCCAGCAGACCCCTGAGGCGAGGGCCCATGATCGGGTCAGCCATCCACTCTCCCAGCAGCGACCAGGAGGTCAGGTTCAGGTGCAACGGTTCGCCCGGCACCTCGATATCCTCGCTCAGGCGCAGATCGCGGGAGGAGGCGCCGATATGCAGGGTCATCGGCCCTCCCGGGAAGATCCAACGGCCCAGCTCGGTATGCCAATGGGCCAGATGGGCGCGTTTGACGGGGATCTCGACCGTCCCGGATTCGCCGGGTTCCAGCGCCAGCTTGGCCCAGCCGCGCAACTCGCGCGGGGGGGTGACGAAGGCAGGCGTGTCGCAGGCGGTGTAAAGCTGCACCACCTCCTGGCCCGCGCGGGCACCGGTGTTGGTGACCTCCACGCGGACGCGGAAGGCGATCTCGTCTTCGGGCGCGCAGATCTCGACGGACATGCGGTCGTGCGAGAAGGTCGTGTAGGAAAGGCCGTGACCGAAGGGGTAATCGACCTCCATCTCGCGCGCGTCGTAGTAGCGGTAGCCGACGAACAGCCCCTCGCCATAGGTCACGCGCTGCTTCTCGCCGGGGAAGTCGAGGTAGGCGGGGGTGTCCTGCAGGCGCCGGGGGATCGTTTCGGCCAGGCGTCCGCCGGGGTTTGCGTCCCCCATCAGGACGTCTGCCATGGCCTCGCCGTGGGCCTGGCCGGTCAGCCAGAATTCGACAATGGCGTGCGCCTGGTCGCGCCAGCACGCGGTGGTGACGACAGCGCCGTTGGTGAGCGCCACGACCAGGGGGACTTCCAGCCCCTTCAGCGCGGCCAGCAGCTCAAGCTGCTGTTCGGGCAGGTCGATGTGGGTCCGGTCGCTGCCCTCGGCCTCGGCTGCGTCGGTAAGGCCGAGGAAGAGGAGGACCATGTCGGAGGACCTGGCCAGTGCCACGGCCTGTTCCGCCAAGGTCGGATCGGACGCTCCGCTGGCCACGCCGTAGCCGGGGGCGAAGGTCACCTGGGCACCGGCGGCCTGCAAACGCTCGGTCATGGCATCGACGCCGGAGAGGATCTTGGGCACGTTGACCCGGGAGCTGCCGGCGCCCTGAATGCGCGGGGTGCGGCCCAACTCGCCGATCAGGGCGATGCGCTGACCGGCCTCGGGCGCCAGCGGCAGGGCGCCGTCGTTTTTCAGCAGAACAGTCGACTGGGCGGCGGCGCGGCGCACGAGGGCATGATGCGCGGCAAAATCGGGGGGGGTGTCTGTCTTGCCGTCCGTCCGGTCGGCAAGCAGACGGGTGCGGGCGATGACCTGGTCGATGGTGGCCTCCGCGATCTCGCCCCGGTCGGCGGCCTCGGTCAGGCGGCTGTCCAGCTCTCCGCCGGGCATGCGCAGGTCCATGCCGGCATTCAGTGCGGGGGCCGGGTCATAGACGCCGCCCCAGTCGGAAATCACCAGCCCGTCGAACCCCCATTCGCCGCGCAGCACATCCGTGAGAAGCCAGGGATCCTGCGAGCAGTGCAGCCCGTTGATCCGGTTGTAGGACGTCATGATCGACCAGGCCGGGCAGACCTCCAGCGCGTATTCGAAATTGCGCAGGTAGATCTCGCGCAGCGCGCGTTCTTCAATGTCCGCGCTGATGCGATTGCGGTCGGTTTCCTGGTTGTTGGCTGCGAAATGCTTGGGGCAGGCGCCCACGCCAACGCTCTGGATGCCCTTGGCGGAGGCCCCGGCGAGCATGCCCGACAGCATCGGATCCTCGGAGTAGTATTCGAAATTCCGGCCGCACAACGGGCTGCGTTTGAGGTTCAGCCCCGGCCCGAGCACAACGTCGACATCCATTGCGGCGGCCTCGGTGCCAAGGGCTGCGCCAACTTCGGCGATCAGCTCGGCATCCCAGGATGAGGCAAGCGTGACGGCGGGCGGAAAACAGGTGGCAGGCACGCTCCGCTCCAGGCCCAGGTGATCCGGGTTGTTGTCATCCTGTACGCGCAGGCCGTGGGGCCCGTCGGCAAAGCGGATGGCGCGCAGGCCGGTCGACGGGTCGGGATGCGAGGTCCAGTAGTCACGGCCACGGGCAAACTTCAGCTTGTGGTCGGAAGGGCGATCGGAGGCAGTCTGGTTGGTCATGGGATCTCTCGCGGCCTGAACGGTCGGGCCTTGGTGACGTGTGGGGAAGGTGGGGCACTGGGGCACCCCACCCTTGGGCAGGTGCTGTCGGCCGGGCGACAAGCTTGCCTGGTGAGGGTTTACTTGGCGAAGAGCCCGGCGAAATCCCTGAAGCCCTTGATCTCGATCGGGTTGCCGGAGGGATCGAAGAAGAACATCGTGCGTTGTTCGCCGGGCTCTCCTTCAAAGCGGATGACGGGCGGAATGTCGAAGGCAACGCCGGCTGCCTCCAGGCGTTCGGACAGGGCGATCCAGTCTTCCAGCGGCAGCACAGCGCCCAGGTGGGGCATCATCACCATGTGGTCACCGACCTTGCCGGTCCTCGTGGTCTTGAAGGGTTCGCCCAGGTGCAGCGAAAGCTGGTGGCCGAAGAAGTCGAAATCGACCCAGGTTTCGGTCGAACGGCCTTCGGTGCACCCAAGGACACGGCCGTAGAAGTCCCGCGCAGCGTCGAGGTCGGTTACGTGGTATGCGAGGTGGAAAGCGGAGCGCATGTTGTCCTCCAGAGGTTTCGGTCGGGACTTGGATGCGCGCGAATTGAGCATGTGACAAGCGGCTGGCCGCCTCGCCCGCGCTGATCCCGATGGAGGCATGATCCTGGCCAGGGTTGTTGGCCGGGGTCGGGGAATCCAATCCATTCAGGTGCTTGCGGTCCCCTCGGGGCCGGATATGAGGGCAATAGACGCGCCCATCAATAAGCTGAGCTTATATTCTTATTCAACTGATTTGCTCGATCAATGTGTCGGCTCGGGCGTAGGTGAAGCCAAGACGACAGAGCCCGCACCATCCATGTGTCGGCTGACAAGAAGGACGGACCATGACCGAAACCCGGCCCATGCTGGAAATCCACTCGCTCGAGAAACGCTTCGGCGATGTCGAAGTGCTGCGGTCGATCGACCTGGAAGTGCAAAAGGGGGAACTGGTCTTCGTGATCGGGCCTTCCGGTTCCGGCAAGTCAACCATGCTGCGCTGCTGCAACCGGCTGGAAGAGCCGACCTCGGGCGCGATCTTCATCGACAACCGGCGGATCACCGACATTCCCGCCAAGGAGCTGGACGAGATGCGCCAGCAGGTCGGCATGGTGTTCCAGTCGTTCAATCTCTATCCGCATATGACCGTGCTGAAGAACGTCATGCTGGCGCAGACCTGGGCGCTGAAACGGTCGAAGAAGGACGCCGCGGCCCGCGGGATGGAGCTGCTGGCGCAGGTCGGGCTGGATCACAAGGCGCAGGCCATGCCGGGTGAGCTGTCAGGCGGTCAGCAGCAACGTGTCGCCATCGCCCGGGCGCTGGCAATGGATCCCAAGGTGATGCTCTTCGACGAGCCGACCTCGGCGTTGGACCCGGAGCTTGTGGGATCGGTCCTGAAGGTGATGAAGGAGCTGAAGGGCCGCGGCATGACCATGCTGGTGGTCAGTCACGAGATGGGCTTCGCCCGCGACGCGGCCGATCGGGTCGTCTTCATGGATGGCGGTCACGTGGTCGAGCAGGGGACGCCCGACGAAATATTCGGCAACCCCAGGTCCGAGCGCCTGCGGGAATTCCTGTCCCGCGTTTCCGAATGACCTTCGCCGCCCACAGACGGGCCGCCCACTAAATTATCTGAAAGACCAAGACTATGACGAAGATGATCATCGGCGCCGCGCAGATCGGCGGCATACAGAAGGCCGAGACCCGCGAGGAAGTGGTGGCGCGCATGCTCGCGCTGATGGACGAGGCGCACCGGAAAGGTGTCACGTTCCTGGCCTTCCCGGAAATGACCCTGACAACCTTTTTCCCGCGTTTCTACGTTGAGGACCGTGCCGAATTCGATAGCTGGTTCGAGACCGAGATGCCTTCTCCGGCAACCCAGCCGCTGTTCGATCGCGCCAAGAGCTATGGTATGGGCTTCACCTTCGGCTATTGCGAGCTGACGCCCGAGGGCAAGCATTTCAATACCTCGATCCTGGTTTCTCCCGAAGGCGAGATCGTATCGAAGTATCGCAAGACGCACCTGCCGGGCCATGCCGAGTTCGAGCCCGAGCGTACTCACCAGCACCTGGAAAAGCGCTACTTCCTGCCTGGCGACACCGGCTTCAACGTTGTCCGCAATCAGGACGTTCTGATGGGGATGGCGATCTGCAATGACCGCCGCTGGCCGGAAACCTGGCGGGTGCTGGGCCTGCAGGGCGTGCAGCTGGTCACCATCGGATACAACACGCCCAGCCAGAACAACCTTTCGGCCAACGAGGGCCTGGAGAAGCGGCTTTATCATCACGAGCTGTCGGTCTGCGCAGGCGCCTATCAGAACTCCACCTATGCCATCGCGGTCGCCAAGTGCGGTACCGAGGACGGCAACCACATGATTGGTGGTTCGATCATCGTCGATCCGGACGGTTTCGTCATCGCCAAGGCAACTGGCGAAGGCGACGAGCTGCTGGTGGCCGAGGCCGATTTCGGCAAATGCGCCTTCGGCAAGTCCACCGTTTTCAACTTCGCCGCGCACCGGCGGATCGAGCATTACGGCCTGATCACCGAGCAGACCGGCGTGAAGGAGCCCGAATGATGTCCTACGATACCGTTATCCACTCCGGCACAATCGTCACGGCGGATGGTCAGTTCCGCGGAGACATCGGCATCACTGACGGCCGTATCGCCGCCGTGGCCGAGAAGATTGATGGCGGCGCCGAACGCATCGATGCCGGCGGACGCCTTGTCATGCCCGGCGGTATCGAGGCGCACGCCCATATCGCGCAGGAAAGCTCTTCCGGCGTGATGACGGCGGACGATTACCTGTCCGGGTCCATCTCGGCGGCCTTTGGCGGCAATTCCTCCTTCATTCCCTTCGCCGCGCAGCAGCGGGGGCAGTCGGTGGATGATGTCATCAAGACCTATGACGCCCGTGGCGCCCGTTCGGTCATCGACTATTCCTACCACCTGATCATTTCGGATCCGCGCCCCGAGGTGCTGTCGGACGAACTGCCCCGCGCCTTCGCCCGTGGCATTACCTCCTTCAAGGTTTTCATGACCTACGACCTGATGAACCTGGGCGACGGCGGCATGCTGTCCATCCTCGAGGTCGCGCGGCACCATGGTGCCATCACCATGGTCCATGCCGAAAACAACGACATGGTGAAGTGGATGAACAAGCGGCTGGCCGACAATGGGCTGACCGCACCGAAGTACCACGCCATCTCTCGACCGCAGCTGGCCGAAGAAGAGGCAATCAATCGCGCCATCCAGCTGGCCAAGCTGGTCGATGCGCCGCTTTTCATCGTCCATGTCTCGACCGAGGGCGGGGCCGAGATCGTGCGCCGTGAAAAGTACAACGGCGCCAAGCTTTTCGCAGAGACCTGCCCGCAGTACCTGGCGCTGACGCGTGACGATCTGGACCGGGAAGGCATGGAGGGCGCCAAGTACATCTGTTCGCCGCCGCTGCGCGGGGCCGATACCCAGGCTGCACTCTGGAAGCACGTCGCCATGGGGACTTTTGAAAGCGTCAGCTCGGATCATGCGCCCTATCGTGCGGACGAGACAGGCAAGTTCCTGAACGGGACCGATGTCGCCTATCCCAAGATCGCCAATGGCATGCCCGGAATTGCCGCGCGCCTGCCCTACCTCTTCTCCGAAGGGGTGATGAAGGGCCGCATCACGCCCGAGCAGTTCGTGGCGCTGTCTTCCACCAATGCGGCCAAGACCTTCGGCTGCACCACCAAGGGCCGCATCGCTCCGGGGATGGACGCCGATATCGCGATCTGGAACCCGGAGACCAAGCGTACCGTCGTCCAGGCCGATCAGCACGACAACATGGACTACACTCCCTTCGAGGGCATGGAACTGACCGGCGTGCCCGAGATCGTGATGAACCGTGGCCGCACCATCGTCGCCAATGGCGAACTCAAAGCCGTCGAAGGGCAGGGGCGTTTCTTCGGCCGTGCCCCGGTTGATCTGCGCGGCAAGCCCGGGTTCACCGCGCCGGAGTTCGATCCGGCCCAGAACTTCGGCACGGTACTGCGATGACCATCCTCGTCATCAATCCCAACAGTTCGGTCCCCGTGACCGAAAGCATCGCAGGGGCGCTTGCACCGCTGTCGGGCTTGTTCAGGGTGATCGGTCTGCCGCAGAGCCCCGCGACCATCGCGACGGTAGAGGACGTGGCCCGTGCCGGGCTCGGGGTTGCAGATGCGATCTCGGCTCATCCCGAGGCGAAGGCCTATGTCTCTGGGTGCTTCTCCGACCCCGGGGTGGAGATTGCGCGTGGGCGCACCTCCAAGCCGGTGATCGGCGCTCAGGAGGCCGGAATCCTCACCGCCATGGCGCGTGCCGATCTTTTCGGGATCATCGCCATGGCCCCGGCCTCCATCCCGCGCCATCGCCAGAAGATGCGACAGATGGGCGTGGACAGCCGCCTGGCCGGAGAGATTCCGCTACCTGCCGGTTCCACCGCCGAAGCCACCGGGCGTGATCCGGAGCTTTACGCGCGCGCCGTGGAAATCGCGGTCGAGCTCAGGGAGCTGGGGGCCGGCGCCGTCGTCCTGGGCTGTGCCGGCATGACCCCGATCCGCGCCCGATTGGAGGCCGATGCGGGCGTCGCCATCATTGATCCCGTTCTCGCAGCAGCTGCCATGGCCCTCGGCTCGGTCTCTCTCGATTGACCCCACACAAGTTCTTTCCGGATCCTGATAAATGACCATCAAACATCCTCATTCCTTCCAGCTTTACTCCAGCCGCAATTTCCCGCCGTTGGAAACTCAGCTTGAGACGATCGCCAAGATCGGCTTCACCAACGTGGAGCCTTACCGGCAGTGCTACGAGGATGTTGCGGGCTTCAGCGCCGGACTCGCCCGGTTCGGGCTGACGGCGGTCAGCGGCCAGATGAACGTGCCTGCTTTGCTGAATGAGACTGACGCCTGTCTGCGCCTGGCCGAAACGCTGGGGCTGAAGATTCTGGTCGCCCCCTTCTTGCCTGAGGATATTCGCCCCACGGATGAGGCAGGATGGGAGGAGCTGGCAGAGTCTCTGGACCGTCTCATCCCGCTGCTCAAGCGGAACGGCTACGAACTGATCTGGCACAACCACGATTTTGAGATGACCGTGCTGCCTTCGGGGCGTCGCCCCCTCGATATCCTGCTCTCCACCGGAATGGGCTGGGAGGCGGATGCGGCCTGGATCGCCCGGGCCGGGGCCGATCCGTTGAACGTGGTCGAGCAATACGCCAGCAAACTCAGGATCTTGCACCTCAAGGACCTGGCGCGCGCTGGTGAGAAGGTTGACGAAGACGGCTGGGCCGATCCGGGGCAGGGGGTCGTCGACCTGGTTGCGCTGTGGGAACTCGCCGATCGCGCCGGGGCAGAGGCGGTGATCGCCGAACACGACAATCCCAGCGATTACGTGCGCTTTGCCCAGACCGCCCACGCCTTTGCAGAGGCGCGACTGGCCGAGGCTGAGGTGGCATGATGCGCGTCGGTATCCTGGGCGCAGGCAATATCTCGAAGACTTATCTGGAGCTGGCGGGGATTTTCGATGCCTTCGGCTATGTCGCCATCGCCGACATCCGGCCCGAAGCCGCAGAGGCCCGGGCGGCCGAGTTCGGGTTGCGCGCTCTATCGGTCGAGGCCCTGCTGGCTGACCCGGAAATCGACACGATCCTGAACCTGACGATCCCGGCGGCGCATTACGAGACGGGTCGTGCGGTGCTGGAGGCGGGCAAGAACCTCTATGTCGAAAAGCCCTTGTCGCTGACACGGGGGGACGCGCAGGCGCTTTTGCAACTGGCCGCGAGCAAGGGGTTGCGGTTGGCGTCGGCCCCCGACACCTGCTTTGGGGCTGCCAACCTCCGCGCCCGGAAACTGCTGGCCGAAGGGAAACTTGGCGCGCCCGTCACCGGCATGTCCGCGATGATGACCCGCGGTGTCGAGGGCTGGCATCCAACGCCCGGGTTCTTCTATCAACCCGGTGGCGGTCCGGTTCTCGACATGGGGCCTTATTACGTTGCCATGATGGTGCAGTTGCTGGGCCCGGTAGAGAGCGTCACGGCCTCCGGCACCATCGGCATCAAGGAACGCCGTATCGCCGCGCCGGGCGCCCCCGATGCCGGCGCGCTGATCCCGATCGACACCTGGACGACGCTCCAGGGCACGCTGACCTTCGCCACCGGCCCGCAGATTGCCTTCAGCTATAGCTGGGACGTCTGCCAGCATGGGCTGCCCTTCCTCGAGCTTTACTGCGAAGCCGGAACTCTGCGTATGGCTGACCCGAACTTCTTCGGCGGCACGCTGGAGCTGGCCATGGGGCAGGATCCCTGGCAGCAGATCCCCTGCGACGGTGACCCCTGGGGCCGGCCCAACATGGAGTTGCGGGGCGTGCAGAAAGCGAACTACCGCGGCCTGGGCCTCCAGGACATGGCCCGGGCCATCATCGAGGGCCGTCCTCACAAGGCCTCGGCCGAATTCGGTTTCCACATTCTCGACGTCCTGCTCTCCATCCAGCAGAGCGCGGAGATGGGCGCGCGGCAACGCGTTGCCTCTGCGGCGGAGTTCGCCGCATCCCTCAACCGCAGCTGATCAAGCGCGGAAAATGCCAACAGGAGTTCCTCCCATGAAGACCATGTTCAAATCCGCAGTCTGCGCCCTTGCGCTGCTCGCCTCTGCCCCGCTGGCAATGGCCGAAGGCCATGACGCCTCCGCGCCGCTGAAGGCTGCCTATGATGGTGGCTTCGCCCCCTTCGCCTTCGTTGGCGATGACGGCAAGCTGACGGGCTTTACCTACGATCTGGGCACTGCCCTGGCCGCCGCGATGGGTCGGCCCTCGCTCGATCCGATCGACACGCCCTTCTCCTCGATCTTCGCCGGGCTGCAGTCCGACCGCTACGAGTTGATCATCGCCCCCGTGAACGGGACCGAAGCGCGCGCCGAAACGATGCTGTTCTCCGAACCTTACCTGTCCACCGAAAGCTCGGTCATGACCCGGAAAGGCGAAGGTGTTTCTTCCCTCGAAGAGCTCAAGGGCAAGGTCATCGCCGTGAACAATGGCTCCGGCGCCGACAAGGAAGCGACCGAATGGGCCGAAAAGTACGGTTTCACCGTCGAGCGCTACAACTCCCAGCCTGATGCGATCCGCGCTGTCATGTCCGGACGCGCCTATGGGACGATGGCCGATGCTTCGGCAAGCCGCTATACCGCAGCGCAGACTCCCGCTGTCGAAGTGGCCTTCACGATCCCCGTTGGCCTGAACGTGTCCTTCTTCTTCCGCAAGGATGACGTGGCCTTCCGCAACGAGGTCGAGGATGCGCTGGAGTGCATGAAGTCCGACGGCAGCTTCGGCGAGATCTACAAGAAGTGGTTTGGCGTCCTGCCGGCAGAAGGCACCTCCCAGGCCACCATCTATCCGGGCTACGGCGCGCCGGGCTTCGACGGCTACGACGAGACCCCGCACGAGCTGACCTGCAAGTGACAAGAATCGGGGCCGCCCTGCTGGCGGCCCCGGGACTGCTGTTGAGGGCGCCCATCCTGCCCGCGACACGGTCCGCAAGACGGCGATCCGGGGTGCATGCCCCGGATCCTGCCCATCCAGACCAATATCCGAGGCCCCATGGACCACTTCCTGACAACCTTCTTCCGGTTCGACTTCCTGGCGGAAAGCTGGCCCATCATCCTGGCCGGGGTCTGGATGACCCTGCGGATGGCGGCGATGACCATGCTGCTGGGGCTCCCGCTGGGCCTCGCCCTTGCGATACTGCGCCTTTACGGGATCCGCCCGCTGAATTGGCTCATCATACTTTGGATCGATTTCTTCCGGGCCGTTCCGGCGCTGGTGATCATTGTCCTGGTCTATTTCGCTCTGCCGATGGCAGGCGTCACATTCTCTTCGTACTGGGCCACTGTTCTGTCGATGGCCTGTGTCCTGTCTGCTGTCGCCGAAGAGGTCTTCTGGGGGGCATTCCGTGCCGTGCCCAAGGGGCACTGGGAAGCGGGCCGCGCCACGGGTCTCGGCTACAACCAGACTCTGTTCCTGATCGCCGTGCCGCAGGTGCTGCGACTGTCGATCCCACCGCTGACCAACCGTTCCATCGGGGTCACGAAGGGTGTGACCCTCGGTGCCGTCGTCGCCGCGCCTGAGCTGCTGCAGGTCGCGTCCAAGCTTCAGTCCGACCTCGCGAACCCCTCGGTCTTTACCCTGACGGCCGCAATCTACCTGGCCATTTTCCTGCCCTTCGTCGCGCTGACGCGCTGGATGGAAACCCGCTTCGCGAAGGGAGTGTACAAGTGAATTTCGCAGACCAGTTCCTGAACCTTGCCGTGCTGCAACGCAGCTGGCCCATCCTGCTGAGCGGCATCGAAATGACGCTGCTGCTGTCGCTGATCTCGGTCCCTCTGATGATCATTGGCGGCCTGTTCCTGGCGTTGCTGGGGCGGGCGTCGAGCCCGGTGCTGAGATTCATCGTGCGTTGGTATGTGGACATCATGCGGGCCTTCCCGCCGCTGGTGCTGCTGATGTTCCTGTTCTACGGGCTGCCCTTTGCAGGCATCGACATCCCGCCTTTCGTCGCGGCAGCGCTGGCGCTTACGCTGAACACCTCCTCTTACGCGTCCGAGATTTTCCGGGGCGGCTTCGCTTCGGTCAGCAAGGGCCAATACGAGGCGGCGCGGGCGACCGGGCTGTCCGGGCCGCAGGCGATGTTCCTCGTGGTGGTGCCGCAAGCGGTGCGCAACGTCTTCCCCGACCTGATGTCGAACCTGATCGAGCTTGTGAAGCTGACGTCGATCGCCTCGGCCGTTGCCCTGCACGAATTGCTGAAATCCGCCATGCAGGCGCAAAGCCTGACCTACAATGCGACGCCCCTGATCGCGGCGGCGGCGATCTACTTCCTCGCACTTTGGCCGCTGGTGCGGATCACCAGCCAGATCCAGGAGCGGCGCTCCGGCTGGTAAGATCTACAGCGGCAGGCTCAGTTCCTTCACGTGCAGCACGTCTTTCAGGATCTGGGTAAAGGTCTTTAACTGGCTGCTGTGGGGGACCCCCCGCCGGGTGACGACGCAGGCGGAGACATCGACCGCGGGCGCGAAGGGCAAGCGGATGACATTCGGGAAACTGTAGGAGGAGGCAGAGTAGGGGTCGACCATGGCGACCCCGATCCCCTGTTCCGACAGTGCGGCCGCCGTGGCGCAGAAACGGACCTCGATGCGAGGTTTGTAGGGCACCGAGCGGCTTCGGAAGGCGTCGCGGATCAACTGGCCCAGGATGCTGTCGTTCTCCAGCCCGATGTGGGGAGTGTCGCGGAGATCCTCGGGCGAAATGACATGCGCCTTCGCCAAGGTGCTTTCCCGGGGCACCAATGCAATCATGCGGGTGCGGTGGATTGGCGTAATCTGCAGCGCGGTATCCACGTTGCCCTCGAAAACGGCCAGGCCAACGTCCGCCTCGCCTGTCTGAACCGCGGTGTAGACTTCGGAAATTCGGCGTACATCGTAAGACGCCGAAAGCGCGGGGTAGTGTTCGTAGAGACGCGCAAGGGCCTCTGGCGCGTGAGAATAACCCAGCGGCGGGGTTGCGACCACGCGCAGCCGTCCCGTGACGCCATGAGCCAGATCCGAGGCGCGCCGGGAAAATCCGCGCAGGGCAAGCATGACAGAGGCCACGTCTTCGTTCAGCAGGATCGCGGTATCGGTCGGCGACAGCCGGCGTCCGCTGCGCTCGAAGAGGCTCAGCCCCAGGGTTTCCTCAAGCTGTCGAATGCTGAGTGATACAGCCGGTTGACTGATGCCGAGGATTTCAGCCACCTCTGCCGTGGTCGAGCCACTCATCATCTTCGCGAAGATTTCCAGGTGACGCAGGGTGACACCCGGATAGCTGAGCAGCCGATCAGAGTAGGACCTCGCACCTTTGCCTTTTGACTTTTCCATGATTGGATCTAACAGCTTGGTTGCGTGGGAGAAACCTGGTTGATGCGCATACATGGATGTCGCCGCATCATTCGGTATCCGGGTGAGCCGGGGCCTTGCTTCAGGCTGTGGGGACCCGGGTGTGCGGTAGCAGGGTTTCGCGGAGCAGGTTGGTGACCCAGGTCAGTCCCGGATCACTGCGGAAGCTGCCGTGGAAATGTGCGTGGATGTCGATGGTGGGCGCCGCAAAGGGCAGCTCCTGCGTGACCAGGTTGCCCTTCTCGACCAGGGCGGAGGCAGCCGAGGCCGGGTAGATCGCAATCAGGTCGCTGCGCATGACGATTTCGGGGATGACCGAGAAGTGCTCGATCTTGGCCCGGATCCGTCGCCGGATATCCTCTTGCTGCAAGATCGCGCGTATCATCTGGAAACCGGTCGCATGCACCGCGACCTCGATGAACTCCATCCGGCCGAGATCGGCGAGGGTAAGCGGTTTTCCTGCCATCGGGTGATCGCGGCGCATGATGCAGACGAACCAGTCTTCCAGCAGGAAGGTGCTTTCGAATTCATCCTTGTTCAGGGAGGGCAGGTATCCCAGGGCCATGTCGACCTGACCTGAGCGCAACTTCACCTCGATATCCTCCGCCTCCAGCTGGACCGAGCGGAGCTGGACACCGGGCGCCTGGGCCATCAGCGTGCCGATGATCTGAGGCAGCACGTAGGTTTCGGAGATATCCGACATGGCCATGGTGAAGACGCGGTCGGAGGTCGCGGGATCGAAGGAACCGTAGGTCGTCATGGTTTCGCGCAGGACGTCGACGCACTGGGTGAAGGGCGCATGCAGGCGGCGCGCCATCTCCGTCGGTTCCATGGTCTTGCCGACGCGGGTGAACAGAGGGTCGGAGAACTGCTCCCGCAGCCGTTTCAGCGAGTGGCTGACGGCGGGCTGGGTCAGGTTCAGGCGACTGGCCGCTGCGGTGACCGAACGCTGTTCCCACAGCGCCAGGAAGACCCGCACGAGGTTGAGATCGAAAGTGTTGAAATTCATCTCATTCATACCTTCGATTAGATATATTTTCTGTCTCGATCAACGGTGGCCTTCTATAGATGCGGTTTCACTTTCAGAAATGGCGGGGACCGCTTGGATTTCATCGACCACGACCTGGCGGATCTTTCCGCCGCGCAGAGCTACAAGCTGCTGAGCGGGGCGGTTCTGCCACGCCCTATCGCCCTGATCACCACGCGCTCCTCTGACGGGATCGCCAATGCGGCGCCCTTCAGCTTCTTCGGGGTGCTCAGCCATGATCCGGCCACCCTGGCCGTGGGGATCGAACCGCGCCCGGACGGGCGGCGCAAGGACACGGCGCGCAACATCTTCGACACCGGCGCCTTCATCGTGCACATCCCCGATGTGGCCATGGCGGCCAAGGTGCAGGCCCTTGCCGCACCGGAAGAGCCGGAGGTGGACGAGATCGCGCTGCAGGGACTGGCGACGGTGCCGGGCCGTCATGTCGATTGTCCGCGGCTGACCGATGCGCCGGTCGCGCTGGAATGCACCTTTCGCCAGTCCATCGACCTTGGCCCCGCCCGGGACATCATTCTGGGGACGGTGAAGGGCATCACCCTGCGGGCCGACGCGGTCAACGACCGGCATCATGTGGATCCTGAACGCCTGGATGCGCTTGGCCGCCTGGGCGGCGCGGTCTTTGCCACGACGCGGGATCGGTTCACGCTCTGACACGGGCTGCGCCGGGCCGCCCCCGATGATCGGCTGCGGTCAGCCGTCGATCAGGGCGGCCACGGCGCAGACCCTGGCATCGGCGCCCCTGGCGCCCACCAGTTGCAAGGATACCGGCGCGCCGTCGAGCGCGGGCAGGGGCATGGCCAGGGCCGGGTGGCCGCTGAGGTTGAAGGCGCGGACGTTGCGGGTGACGGCGACGGCCGTGGTGTCGGTCCGGGCCAGCTCCAGCGTCGGCGGGGCGGAGGCGAGCGTGGGCAGGGCGATCACGTCGACCGTTTCCAGCACGGCGTCGATTTCGGCGATGATGCGGGCGCGCACGGCTTCGGAGGCTGCGAGGTCATCGGCCGTCACATGTTCGCCCGCCGCGATCCGGGAGGCGACCGCGGGGTGAATCCTGCCCCCGGCGACCAGCGGGCCGACGGCGGCCCAGTTTTCGGAGTTGATCAGGCTGACCCCGGCGTCGAAAGCGGCCATGAAGGAGGGCAGGTCGATCTCGATCACCTCGATTCCGGCATGGTCGAGGGCCGCGCGGGCGGCGGCCTCGATCGCGGGCTCTGCCTGGCCGGGGAACCAGCCAATGCGGGCGTTTTCGAGCCGTTCAGGGGTGAAACCGGGGGCGATGACGGACATGGCCCATTCCAGATCCGTCAGGCTGGCGGCGAAGGGGCCAACGCAGTCGAGGGTGGAAGCCGGGGGCATGACGCCCGCGCGGCTGACGCGGCCATAGGTCGGTTTCATGCCCCAGACGCCGCAGCAGGCGGCGGGGATGCGGACCGAGCCGCCGGTGTCGGTGCCGAGCGCCACCCGGGCGGAGCCTTCGGCCACCGCGGCGGCACTGCCGGAGGAGGAGCCGCCGGGGATCAGGTCGGGGAAGTGGGCGTTGACCGCCGTGCCCGCGTGATCGTTGATCCCCGAGACGCCGAAGGCCAGTTCGTGCAGCGTGGTCTTGCCGGTGATCCGGGCGCCTGCGGCGAGCAGCAGCTCCACGACCTCGGCATTCGAGGCGGCGGGGGCGGCATCGTCGAGTGCGGGAGAGCCTGCCCGGGTGGGCAGGCCGGCAATGTCGATGGTGTCCTTGACGGCAAGGGTGATGCCGTCGTCCGGACCGATGGAGAGCTCTTGTACGTAGGTGGTCATCAGCGTGCGCCCTCCACGATCTCGTCTCCGGCGTCACGCAGCAAGCTGGCCTGGGAAAGGAACTCGGCCTCGGTCATGCCGGCGGCCTGGACGTCGCCGTCTTCGACCAGTCCGAAACGCAGCATCGCCACGCCGAAGGGGTCGACCCATTGCTGGATGATGGTCACCTCGTGGCCGGCAAAATCATAGACCTGCCACATCGCGGTTTCATGAGTCATCGCCTCGCTCCTTTCTCAGGTTGTCCCATTGCCGTCGATCAGGGCTTCATCAGCACCGAGCGGGACGGGTAGTCCGAGGCCCAGGTTGCGGGCAGGGGGGCGACGAAGACGTTTTCGGTGCGGTTGCGGGTGAAGCGCCACTTGCCATCGTCGCATTTCTTGAAGGCGTTATACAGACGCGAGGAGCGCAGCAGCGCCTTCCCGTCGGAGAAGAGCCAGGGCTGCATGTGGATCCACTGGCCCTCGGCGGTCAGCCCGTCTTCGGCGACGTGGATCTGTTCAGAGGTCAGGTAGTGGGCGTTCAGGATCAGCGCCGGATCCTGCTTCTGGCCCCAGAAGCCTTCGAAGTGGCGGCGCACGGCGGCCTTGCCTTCGGCGCGGCCGAACTGGTTGTCGTAGTATTCGCCGACGCCTTCCCAGACGGCTTCTTCGGCGAAGAGTTCCATGATCACGTCGATGCGGTCGGCATCGGATTCAACGCCGTATTCCGGCATCGGGGTATCGCAGAGGAACATGTAGCGGGCCTGGACGCGGCGCACTTCGGCCTCGGCTTCGAGGATCGCGATGCGGTGGGTCAGGGCTTCGACGGTCTTGGTCAGGTCGGTCATGGAGGGTCCTTTGGGTCTTTCGGAAAAGGGCTTTTCAGTTAGGGGGTCAGGCGGCGGGGATGACGCCCAGGCGGTGGAAGTCACGGTTGAAGTAGACCAGTCCGGCGGGGCTTTCCTCTCCAAGGCGCAGGGCCTGCACCTCACCCAGGATGACGGAGTGGGTCCCGGCCTCGGTCACGGTGGAGACGCGGCAGTCGAGGGCGACGGAGGCACCGGCAAGTGCGGGCGCGCCGGTCGCCAGCGGGGCCCAGTGACCGTCGGCAAAGCGTTCCTCGGGCGAGAGGCCGGGACGACCGAAGCGCATGGCGAGGTCGGCGTGGTCATGGGCCAGGACATTGACGCAGAAGACGCCGTTGCCGAGCACGAGGTCATGGGCGCTGCTGCCACGGTTGATGCAGACGAGGAGCGTCGGCGGGGTATCGGTCACCGAACAGACCGCAGAGGCGGTGATGCCATGACGGCCCTTCGGGCCATCGGTGGTGATGATGTTCACCGCCGCGCCGAGCCGCGACATGGCCTGCCGGAAGTCGCCCTGGCCCGGGGGAAGGGGCAGGGAGGGGGGCTGCTGTGTCGTCGTCATGTCGAAACTCCGTCCGGTTAAAGATCCAGCACCAGCCGCGCGGATTTGGCGCGCGAGCAGCAGAGCATGATCTGGTCGTTGTCGGCGCGTTCCTCGTCGGTGAGGAAGCTGTCGCGGTGATCGGGGGTGCCTTGCAGCACATCGCAGAGGCAGGTGCCGCAGATGCCCTGTTCGCAGGAGACCTCGACGCTGACGCCGACCTCGGCCAGGGCCTGGACGATGGTCTGGTCGGGGCCGACGGTGACGGTCTTGCCCGATTGCGCCAGCTCCACCTCGAAGGTGTCGCCGCCGGTCTCGACCTCGACCGAGAAATATTCCTTGTGCAGGCGTTCCTCGGGGTAGCCGCGGGCGGCGGCGGAGGTCAGGACGAAATCCATGAACCCGCCCGGTCCGCAGGTGTAGACATGGGCGCCGGTGGCGGGGTCGGGCAGGTCGGTCGCGGGGGAGAAGGCGGCGGTGCCGTCCTCGCCGCTGTCGAAATGCAGGGTGACATTGGCGGCCCAGGGGGCGGCTGACATCTCTTGGAGGAAGGCAGCGCTGTCCTTTTCGCGGGCACAGTAGTGCAGGGCAAAGGGCTGGCCTGCATCATGCAGGGCATGGGCCATGGCGATCATCGGCGTGATGCCGATACCGCCGCCCATGAGCACCGAGAAGGGCGCGGCCTCGGCCAGGGGGAAGAGATTGCGCGGTTCCCCGATGCGGATGGTGGCGCCTTCGGCAAACCCGGCGTGGATGGCGGCGGACCCCCCGCGCGAGGCGGGATCCTTCAGCACGCCGATGCGGTAGAGCGCGCCTTCGGCCGGGTTGCCGCAAAGGGAATACTGCCGCACCAGCCCGTCGCCGACTTCCACGTCGATATGGGCGCCGGGGGTGAAGGGGGGCAGGGGGGAGCCGTCGGCGGAGACGAGATCCAGGACGACGATGTCGCGGGCCTGGGCGTGGCGGCGGGCGATGGTAGCTTCGATCATTTGGACGTCCTTGGGCGCAAGCGGGAAGGCAAACTCGTGAAAAGGGGGCCCGGCACGGGAAACCCCGGGGATGAAGGCCGGGCCCAGTCTGGGGAACAGTCAGGGGAGAGGTCCGGCCGGGCGACTGAGGGAACCCGGCCGGTTTCGGTCAGAGGATGTAGGAAATCCCCGAGAGCGAGTTGTCGGCATTGATCAGCCGCACGACCTTCTGCTGGATCTTCAGGCCCGCGCCTTCGCGGACGAAGGTGAACTCCAGATCGGCCACGTGGGTCTTCAGACGCTCACGGCGATACTCCGTCAGGGTCTGCATGCAGCGCAGTTCGATCGTCTTGCCATCGTCCGACAGCAGGCGGAAACGCGAGAGCGCCCGCACCGTCTTGGCCAACGGCGAGGCGGAGACGCTGTCCCCCCCCATCATCCGCTCGATGCGCTTGGCGCGCATCTCGGCGTTGTCGTAGGCATTGTTCAGATGCGCTTCGAAGTCGGTCACGCCGGGTTCGATCGGCACGATGTAGAGACCGTCTTCGGTCCACATCGCCTGCCAGTCGTCGAATTCGCGATGGTCCAGCCGGTCGGCTTCGAGCCAGGCAAAGGCCATGGCATCCAGCAGCGCGGTGTCTTTCACAGGGGTCATCATGTCCATGGATCAGCTCTCCATCATCAGTTTCTTCCACTGCCTGTAGGCAGCGCGCATGCCGATTTCCGAGCTGACGTCACCCTTCACGGTGCCCTCGTCGGTCGGCTGTTCGTTGTCGGTGGAGCGGTTCAGCAGCAGCCAGAGTTCCTTGCCGCCCTGTGCGCCCTGCTGGACGCGGTCCCAGACCTCGGCATCGTCGGGGGAGCCGAAGCCCATCGGACCCTGGAAGAACTCGTGGATGCGCAGCCGCTCGCGGTTGGCGATTTCCGGGCCGCCGTCCATGCCGAGCGCGATGTGACGCACTTCGGTTTCATTGACCGACAGCGGTTGCAGCACGCGGAAGAAGGCAGCGGAGCAGCCGAGGTTGGGGAACAGGTTGACGTTGAAGCCCGAGCCGCCGACGGCACGGATGATGCGGCGCACCTGCTCTTCCTCGTGGCCTTCGTCGCGCAGGGCCTGGGCCAGGTTGGCGAACTTGTCGGGGATCGGCGCGTCCAGGTTCTCTTCTAGGTCGACCAGTTCCGGCATCATGATCATGACGGAGTGGCCATTGCCCAGGTCCTCGACCCAGCCGCCCTTGTTCATGATGTCGAACTGTTCTTCGGTTTCGACGTCGGTCAGCTTCAGGAAGGGCTTGTGCACCAGCGGGAAGTGATAGGCGTCGGTGGTGTTTTCCAGCTGGATCTTCCAGTTGCCGGGGAAGGTGAACTTGTGTTCGCCATTGGCCTTCACCGGGTAGCCCGCGCCCTGCTTCATGAACAGGTCGATCCACTTCTTGGCACCGGCCAGGAAGTCTTCCAGCGGTTCGATCTCGTCATTGAAGGTGGCGAAGATCAGGCCGTTGTAACTTTCGGTGCGCAGGATCTTCAGGCCCAGCTTGCCGCGTTCCAGCTTGCCGGCATAGCTTTCCTCGTAGGGCACGCCACGCAGCGAGCCGTCGAGGCCGTAGGCCCAGCCGTGGTAGGGGCAGACGAAGGAGTTGGTCTTGCCCTTCTTCACTTCGCAGACGGTGGCGGCGCGGTGACGGCAGCGGTTCAGCAGGACGTGGACGTTCTTCTTGCGGTCGCGGGTGACGATCACCGGCTCCAGCCCGACCTTGGCCATCTTGTAGCTGCCGGGCTCGGCGATTTCGCTGTCATGGGCAACCCAGACCCAGGTCTTGGCAAAGATCTTCTGCATCTCTTCGTCGAAGAGCGCGGGATCGGTGTAGAGCGTGGTCAGGGCGCGGTCGTCCTCGACCCGGGCGGCGAAGGGGGTGTCGATATCCTTCATGTCGTTCTCCTTTGGGCAGAGCTTCCCCGGGCGGTGCCCGTTCGGGGCACCGCAAAGGGGTCTGCGATCATGGGTGGATGGTTCAGAAGCTGAAGCGGACGAACCAGCGTTTGGCGGCGTAGCGGAAGGCGCGGTCGAAGAGGTAGCCGAGGATCCCGAGGGAGATGATGCCCACGAAAACCCAGTCGGTCCGGCCGAAGTTCCGTGCGGTCCAGATCATCGCACCGAGCCCGCTCTGGGCCGAGACGATCTCTGCCGAGACCACGGTGAGGAAGGAATTCCCCATGGCGATCCGGGCGCCGGTCAGCATGAAGGGCACGGAGGAGGGCAGGATGACCGTGGTCATCTCGGCCAGCTTGCCGGCCCCCATCGAACGGGCGGCCTGCAGGCGCAGCGGGTTGACCGCGTTGACCCCGGCGATGGTGTTGATGGTGACGATGAAGACCGTGCAGTAGAAGATCAGCGCGATCTTGGTCAGCTCGCCCGGTCCAAGCCAGATGACGGCCAGGGTCACGAAGGCAATGGGCGGGATGAAGCGGAAGAACTCGATCCAGGGGTCGCAGATCAGCCGCACGACCTGGAAGCGGCCCATCACCAGGCCGAGCGGTACGCCGATGACGACGCCGGCGACCCAGCCCGCGAGGATCCGCCAGGCCGAGGCGCCGATGGCCACGAAGAGCGACCCGTCGGCGATCATGCCCACGGTGGTCTGGGCGACGCTCCAGGGAGAGGGAAGGAACAGCGGAGAGGTGTAGAGCGAGCCTACGTGCCAGATGATGATCCCGACGACGACGGAGGCGATGCCGAACAGGACGGGGCGCATGGCCGGGCCGGTGAGCGCCCGGTAGACCTTGCCCTTCATCGGGCTGCCTTCCGGGGTTTGGGCCGGGGATTGGGTTGCGGCGTCGGTCATTCTGCCGGTTCCTCCTGTGCCAGGCCCTGCTGTTGCAGGGCGCGTTTCACTTCCTCGCCGATATCGTCGCGCAGGGCGCGGTACAGTTCGAGGCATTCGGGGCTGGCCGGGTCACGGGGATGGGCCAGGTCGATGGGCTGGATCGTCTTGATCCCGGCCCGGGGGCCGGCGGACATCACCACGACGCGGTCGGCCAGCAGCAGGGCTTCCCAGATGTCATGGGTGACGAAGACGATGGTGCAGCCGGTTTCGCGCCAGATCCGGTCCAGCTCGCGCTGCAGCACTTCCCGCGTCTGCGCGTCCAGCGCGCCGAAGGGTTCGTCCATCAGCACGACGGAAGGTTCGTTGATCAGCACGCGGGCGATCTGCGCGCGCTGGCGCATGCCGCCGGAAAGCTGCTTGGGGAAGCGGTCCGCGGCATGGGACAGGCCCACGAGGCGGATGAAATACTCGGCCTTCTCGTGCCGTTCCTTCGCCGGAACCCGGGCCAGCTTCAGCCCGTATTCGACGTTTTCGCGGATTGTCAGCCAGGGGAAGAGAACCTCGGCCGACTGGAAGACCACGCCGCGGTCGAGACCGGGTTTGGTGACCCGGTCCCCCCCAACGGTGATCGTGCCATGGACAGGCAGGAACCCGGCGATGGCATTGAGCAGGGTGGACTTGCCACAGCCGCTCGGCCCCAGAAGGCAGATGAATTCACCCGGCTGGATATCGAGGTTCACGTTCGATGCGACATGGACGTCGCCGAAGGAAATCCCGACATGGTCGAGCGTGATGTGAGCACCCTTGGTCATGGCTTATCCCTTGTAGAAGCCGCGCTGCATGTAATCGCGCCAGGGGATTTCACCCTCGGTCGCGCCATTGTCGGCCAGGAATTTCGAGATGCCGGAGAAGCTTTCGTAATCGGCATCGGTGAAGTCGCGAACCACGGCCGTCATGTCCTTGAAGGCGGTGAGCGTCGTGTCGGTGGGGATACGGGTGATCGCCTTGACGCCTTCGGCGGCGCGTTCGGGATCAGACTGGACGATCTCCGATGCCTTGGCGAGAGCGCCCAGCATGGCCTGCAGGCCCTCGGGGTCGGATTCGAGGATCGCTGCCGAAGAAGTGGCCCAGATGGTGTCGGTGTAGCCGACATCGCGGGAGGTCAGCAGGACGTGGCCGCCCTGTGCGACGGCGGTCGCGGGCCAGGGTTCCCAGGCGAAGAAGGCGTCGATGTCGCCACGCACCAGCAGGGCCGGCAGTTCGGGCGGGCCCGAGGGAACCATCTTCAGCGAAGTGGCGTCGAGGCCGAAGTGCTGGATGGTCAGGCCGGTGCAGTATTCGGAGATGGAGCCGGGAACGATGCCGAAGGTCTTGATCTCGGAGGCATCCTTGATGCCGTCACGCAGCACCAGCTTCACGTAGAGGCCGGAGGAGTAGGTCACGGCCAGCGGGCGGATCTCGGCCCGGGGCATGCGGGTCATGGTGGTGGATTCGGAGGCCGCGGCGACATCTACCTGGCCTGCGACAAGGGCGTTCATCGCTTCGCCGCCGCCGGAGTAGGTCTGGATGTTCACGTCAATGCCGGCATCCTTGAAGAAGCCTTCGTGCGACGCGAGGAAGAAGCTGGCGAAGACGGGGTCGGAGCCGACGCCGATGCGGATCGTGCTGGCTGCGCGCGCGATGCGCGGCGCGCCCAGGACCAGGGAAGACGCTGCCAGGCCTGCGCTCGCGGCCATGAAACCGCGGCGGGAGAAGTTGCTTTGTGTCATTTCACATCCTGTTGGGTTGTGCTGAGGGACTTTTTTCATTGGTCTTTCTGTCGTTTCCGCGGGCCCCTGCGATGGGGCCCGTGGCCTCTTGCATCCGGCGCGCTCCGGGGAGCGGTGGAGCGCCAGTGCCGGTCAGCAGCTTACGGTGAAGCTGCAGCTTCCGGTGCCGGAGGTCGCATGGCACTGCGTCTCCGTCACCGTAACTTCCTTGCCGCCGGTCAGCAGCGGGCCCATGGCGGTCAGGATGCCGCGGATCGCGCCGCAGACGGGCATGTCCGAGGACCCGATCCCGTCCGCGAAGGGGCTGTTGCGGACCGTCACGGAGAAGCCGTCTTCGCCCTGCCGGTCGAAGGTCCAGAGGCCCCAGCCCAGCTCCGCTGAGGTTTGAACGATGGTGTGCATGAGCGCCTCGGGATCGGCCGCGCCGCTGTCGCGGTAGGCCTTGACCGATTTGCCACCGTTCTCCGCCACGGAGGCGGCGAGAGCGTCGAGCGCCTCGATCCGGGCGGCCGGGGCGAGACGGGCGAACATGCCCATCAGCGCGTCGGGCCGCATCATCAGGTAGCGGATCGCACCGTCGCGCATCTCGCCTCTGTCGGGCGTGATGGCCAGCCGCTGGTGGAAAGAGAGAGCCAGATCCATCTGTCTTGCCTCAGGGGTAGCCGGCGGGCGGGGTCATGCCTGCCAGGACGGCACCGGCGTTGTCCATCGTCGCATCGTTGAGCGCGGCGTGCTGTGTCACCACCAGGCAATCGCGCAGGATCCGTTGCATCGGGTGCGTTTCCTGGATGACGGCCATGCCCGAAATCCGGAAGCACTGCTGGATGGTATCTGCTGCGGCACGTGCCGCGTGGCTGGCGGAGATGCGCAGCATGTTGTTGGTCTCCAACGAGACTTCGGGGGCATGCTGCAGCTCGTCCCAGGCCTTTTCCGCCATCTCGTAGTAGAAGGAGCGGGCGGCGCGGAGACGGGCTTCGCCTTCGGCCAGACCGGTGCGGAAATAGCCCCGGTCGGCCAGCCGCGAGGCCCCCGGCATCAGCTTGGCCCCGCCGGACATCTGGGTGGCAAGGTCGAGTGCGGCCCGGGCCAGGCCAAGGTTGCAGGCCGCGTGCACCTGCGCCTGGTAGGCAAGCGGCGGGTAGCGGAAGAGCGCCTCGTCGTAGATCCCGGCGGCACCGCGGCTGCAGGTCCACATGTCGGCATAGAAGCGATCGGTCACCATCGTGTCGTGGCTTCCGGTGCCCTGCATGCCCATGACGTTCCAGGTCTCGATGATCTCGACCTCGGACGCGGGGGCCACGGCCATCAGGACCTGCGGGGGCAGACCTTCGGCGGCGCGGGTCACGTGGTCGGCCCCGATGATGCCGACACCGATCCAGTCGGCGCCCATGCAGCCGGAGGCGAATTTCCAGCGGCCCGAGACCTGCCAGCCGCCGTCGACGCGCTTGGCCTCCTTCAGCGGGTAGAGCCCGCCTGCATAGACCTGGTCGGGGCCGTCGGCGTAGATGACCGCCTGGGCTTCTTCCGGCAGGGCCGCGATGTAGGTGTTGGCCGAACCGAAGGCGGCGACCCAGGCGGCGGAGCCATCGACCTCGCCGATCTTTTCGACCATCTTCAGGAAGTGGTGCGGGGCCATCACGTCGCCGCCGAACTTCGATGGGGTCGAGGACCGGAAAATCCGCGCGGCTTTCATCTTGTCGATGATGTCGCGGGGGACATGGCGTTTGGCATGGATTTCATCGCGGCGGCTGCGAATCGTGTCCAGAAGATCCAGGAAGGCGGGCTGTTCAGTCAGGGTCGAGAAATCGACCGCATCCGCCTGGGGACCTGTGTTCGTCTGCCGCACCATTTCGATCTGGTTCATGGTTTTTCCCTTGGTCTCGTTTGACCTAGATCAAGGCGAATGACACGGTATTCTGGAAATGAATTGTCATAATCTGTCGCATGAATCACATTTATTAATGTGACTTGAAGGTGTGCGTTTCCGGTCCAGGCACGGTCAGGCAGCGGTCTGATGGATGATCGGAAATTTATATATTTTTCAGTGTTTTGGGGCTGGTATTGTGGCGGGGCGCTCGGGGGGCTGTCCACCTGGGATCGGGTTCGGTTCGCATGCGCAGGGTGGAGCCGCGAGCGATCGGCGCCGGGGGCTTGCAAATGGATTTGCTGCCAGAATGAGCAGACATGAGGACGGGACCCGCAGTCGGGGCGGCAGGCCGGCCAGGTGGAGCCGCAGAAAGGCGGCGGTCCGCCGTGATGATGGCCTGCAGAATCACCAAACGGGGCGCCGTGGTATCGGCGGGCCAGACATGTGCGGCGAGAGCTGAGGGGGGCGTGCGGGGGCTTGACGCATGTGACGTACGTGGCCGACGGTGCGGCCATGTCCCGGTTGCTTTGCCTTTTCCTGTCGATCCTGCCCTTCGGGGTTTCCGATGTCGCGGGTGCGACGCGGGAAACCTATCGCGACTGGTCGGTCCTCTCTGGCGAGGAAGGCTGCGTCGCGACCGCTTCCGTCGGCCTGGCCGACAGCGGCTCCGGCCTGGCGACGCTGGCTCTCTATCCCCTGGAGGAAGGCGCGATGGTGACGGTGCGGGTTCCGGTCGGGGCGGATCTGCCCACCGGCATCGGCTATTCGCATCTGCGGGATGATGCCGTGGTCGGTCTGGCCTGGCAGTACTGCGATCCGCGCAGCTGCCTGGCATCCGGCCCCGTCAGTCTGGCGGAGCTGTCTCGGTTCCGGGCTGGTTCGCGGATCTACCTTGCCTTTCGCCCGTTGCCGGAGGCGAAGGTGCTGATCGCGCCGGTTTCGCTCATGGGGTTCACGCGGGCCTGGGCGGCGGTTCAGGCCTGCAGCTGAGGCTGCAGCGCGCAGATCTCGTCGAGGATGAGTTCCGGGTGACGATAGAAGACAAGCTGGCCGATGCCCTGGACCTCTTTCAGCCGGGCCCGCGCGGCGTGCCTTTCGGCGAAACTCCGGACCGACGCGATGGAGACGACGGGATCGCTGACCCCGTGCACGATGCGCAGCGGAACGTCTGAACCCGTCACCAGCGGGGTCCAGTCGTTCACCACCTGGCGGCTGTCGATCTCGAACGCGCGGTAGCCCTGCGCGACGGTGAAGCGGTAGCCGTTGAGGATGATATCCTGCACCTCCGGATCCGCGATCACGCGCTGGTCGTCGGGGGCGTGTTCATAGAGCGTGCGCAGGAAGCGCCTTTCGCCGCCAGAGCGCATCTGCCGGATCCCCGCGCGCAGCAGGAAGGGCAGGACCCGGGGGGTGTAGCGTGCGGTATAGGCCACGGCGCGCTGTCGCGGTGACATGCTGGCAAACTGTTCCTTGCCGAGGATCGGCACCCCCGCGGCCACCTGGACGACCCCCGCGATTTCCCCCGGTTCGGCGGCGGCGGCCGTGGCGTGGGCGTAGACCGATCCGGCCATGTGTCCCAGAAGGACAGGTCGTTTCAACCCGAGGGCCCGGGACATTTCCAGCACGTCCCGGGCGAAATCCTGCGGAGCCCGGGCAGCATCCCCGTGATAGGGTTCCGAGGTTCCGAACCAAGGCCGGACCGGGCAGATGAAGTGCAGCTTCCTGTCCGTCAGAAGATCGCGACAGTGCCGGGTGATCGAGGTGCCATCCAGCATGCCGTGGAAGAAGATCACCGGGCGGCCCGAGGGATCGCCGTGCGTTTCGATCGGCATCTGGCGCCCGTCGGAAAGCTTCATTCGGGACAGGACAGCGCCGGGCGCGGCAAGGCGGGGCGGAAGCGGCTGTTCTTCCGCGATACGGATCAACAGGTGCAGCAGGCGCACCAGCTCATGCTGGGCAGATGTGCGGGTCTTGCCCATGATCTTCTTCAGCTGGGTTCGTACCGTGGCGATCCGGGCCTGACGCCGCTCCGCGATTTCAGCGGCGGAAAGACCATCGGCCAGGGCTTCGCAGACCTGGATCTCGGACGGGGTGAGGCCGAAGCTTTCGCGCAGCAGAGGCAGGATGGCCGGGGGCCAGACCGGGACAAGCTTGCTGACAAGGATCAGCCGGTTGCCGGAGCCGTCCGTGATTGCGTGGGCTTCGAAGTGAAGGGAGCGTTCGTCATCCGAGCCGTTGAAGGAAAAGACCTGCGCACGTGGGCGGTTGGAAGGATCGGAGAGGGATAGGACAAGCTCTGTCAGCCTTTCACCGGCGGGGCCGAGCGCAAGGCTGGACAGGCTGTCACCACGGCCGAAGCCCAGCTGGCGTTCGGCCTGTGCATTGCTCCAGACGACCCGGGCATTTCCGTCGAGGAGGAACCGCGGTGCGCGCCGGTCCGAGCCGGTCGGATCCGGCTGTTCACCATCCTCGGTCGGCGGCGGCATGGTTTCATCCAGCAGCCGAGACGCCATGGCGAAATGCGGCTCCAGCTCCGGCAGATCCGTTTCCTCGTGTTCGACCAGCTGGGTCACGACATGTTCGTTCCACTGGTCCATGAAACTGTCATAGCTGTGCGGGTCGAGGGCGATCCGGTAGATCGCCTCGATCAGCTGGTCACGGGTCTGGGCCGGAAGAGCGGCTGGGGACTTCAGGGCAAGGCTCATACCAAAATTTTGGTACGTGAGTTGAAAAACTCAAGTTTCTTCTGGATCGGCTATCGGATGGGGCGCGATTTCGCTTCTGCGGCATTGACCGGTCGGGGGGGAACGCGAACTCTTCAGGCATTGTTACCCACGTCCCATTTTTCATTACGAAGTATTTTTCGATGCGTCGTCCCGTATTGTCTGTTGCATCCCATCAGTTCCGTGATCGACTTCACGGGGCGACGCGCCTCTTCGTGGCGTGGGTTTCCTGTTTCTTTCTTGTTCTGCCGCCACCGCTGGTGGCCCAGGTCATCGCCGATGGGAGGACCGCGACCAGCGTGACTTCCGCCGGTTCGGTGACGGATGTCACGACCGGGACAATCACCCAGGGCTATGGCGTCAACAGCTTTTCCGCCTTCGGGGTTGCCAGCGGGCAGACCGTGAACCTGCATGCCCCGACCGGCACGGCTGGCACCGTGAACATCGTCACCGGTGCGCAAAGCCAGGTGAATGGACTGGTGCAGTCCATGCAGAATGGCCAGATGGGAGGCGAGGTCTACCTTGCGAGCCCCAACGGAATTGTCATTGGCCCGCAGGGCACGATCCGGGGGGGCTCCGTCTCCCTTTCCACCCCGGCGGCGGGGGCGGTTTCGGGCTCCATTACCGATGGCATGATCAGCGGCATCACCGGTGGGACCCTTGCCCAGGGCGATGGTGACATCACCGTCGAAGGGCGGATCGAGGCGGCGGACGCCCTGACCCTGCAGGCCGGTGGGCTGGTCACCATCGACGGCTCCCTTTCGGCGGGAGAGATCATCAACGGCGGGCAGGGTGCGATCAGCATCAGTGGCCTTGAAGGGGTGAGCTTCACTGAAAATGCCACGGTCACGGCCCGCAACGGAGAGAGCGGCGGCACGATCACCGTCACGGACAGCGAGACGATCGGCCTGGCGCGCGGCGCGCGCCTGCTGGCAGAGGGGGAGGGCGCAGGCGACGGTGGCAGCGTGATCCTCTTCGCGGAAGAAAGCGCGGTGCTGAGCGAGGGAGCCGTGATTTCTGCTGCGGCGCTCGGGACGGGCGATGGCGGCTTCATCGAATTCAGCTCCCACAACGAGGCGCAGGCCCTGGGGGAATTCCGGGTCTGGTCCGACGGGGGGCAAGCGGGCGCGATCCTGATCGACCCCGAGGAATATGCCGTCGTCGCATCGCAGGATACAGCCGGCGGAGATCTGACGATCATCGCCTACGAGAGCATCACCTTGCTGGAAGGTACGGTGATTTCGACCCTGGCCATCGCTTCGGCCGGCGACGTGACCCTGATCGCGCCCGAAATCGTGCTGGAAGCAGGCAGCCAGATCCTGGCGGCAGATGAAAGCGGCAGTTTCGGTGGCGTGGTGACCCTGCACGCACGGCTGGACGACCGCATCACGGATGAGGCGGAAGGGCCCGGCGACCTGCGTCACAACGCGGACCCTTCGGCGACCGTGTCGCTGACCGTCACCGGTGCGCTGATCCGGGGGGAGGAGGTCAACCTCCTCGCCACCGCTTACAAGGACAACCTTGCGGACACTGACGCGGCGGCCGCTTCCTACGTCAGTTCCCTCTTCGACAATGCGGCCGGCTTCACCGGGTCGGAGGAGATCTATGCCCTGGCAGAGGAGCTGCTGACCGGCGCCATTCCCGACCTTGGCGATATCAACTTCGAGGCGCTGCCTTCGGCGTTGCAGGCAAAGGCGCTGATCACCGTTTCCGACAGCTATATTGCGGCGATCAATGATGCGAGCGTGGCCGCGGAGGCCTCGACGAAGATCACCGTCGCGCCGGAGAATACCGATACCGCATTTGCCATCGCCGCCAGCAATACCGTGGCGGATGTCCTGTTCGAAGACAGTGCAATCGACGCCGGCGGGGCCATCGCCGTCAGTGCCCTGGTGAACGAAGAGCAGACCCTGATCGCACAGTCCGGGGTGCAGGAGGACGCCGGGGATGGATCCGTCGGTGCCTTCAACCTGGCGCTTGCCGCATCCCTGCGCCGTGCCCGCGCCTCCGTCACGGTCAACGGCATCCGCCCGGCGATCGGTTTCGTCGCCGGCGCCAGCCAGGACGAGGCGACGTCCAGCTATCTGCCCTGGAACAGCGGCACCGATCAGGACGAATATGCGCAGTTCGTGTCCCTGGGCGGGATCTCCATCACTGCGGATGTCGTCAAGAACATCGTCATGACAGCCGATGCGGTCACCAACGAGGAAACACGGGCCGTGGCGCTGGCGCTGTCGTTCGACGACACGCGGACAGAAGTCCTGCTGGGTGGCTCCATGGCCACCGAGAACGGTGAACTGACCGTTGCCGCAACCACCACCTGGGCCAGTTTCCTGTCGCGCGCCCGTGTCAGCGGCGGGATCTATGCCGCCAGCGGCGTGGCCGAAGCGGAGGAGGATCAGCAGGTCTCGGAGGAAGAGCAGGACGCCGAGGCCGAAGAGGTCCTGAATGTGGCGGATGGCATGGCGGATGCGTTGCTGGGCAGCCTGGGGTCCGATGAGGACGGGACAGAGGACGACAGCGGCTTGCTTGACGGCGTGACCAGCGACGAAGGGTCCGGCGAAAGCGACGGCACGCGCTTCGGGCTGGCGATCAACCTGTCGGGCCACAAGACGGAGACGGAAGTGATCTTTGGCGGGCCCGAGGTCACCTACGAGGATGCGGACGGCAACCTGCGCCTTCTGAATGCGCCGCTGGTCGACACGATCGCCGACGGTACCTACGGCGCAAGGGGGGGCACCAGCGCGAAGGCTCCGAGCTACGTGGACCTCGACAGCGATCCGACCATTACCATCGCGGCTCGCAACGTCTTCGAGGATATCCGGGTCGAGACGATAACGACGCTGGGATCCGTGCCGGATACCGACACGACGGCGGCGGGCGAGCTGACCGGCGACAGCGCGGAAGAGCTGGAGGCCAGCGGAAACACCGCCTACCTGATTGCGCTTGGCTATGCCAACTGGAGCGCTGACGCGCTGGTCACCTTGGATGGTGGCGGCGCCAATACCCCCGATGCCCAGATCAACGCGGTCGGCGATGTCGAGGTGATTGCAGAAAACACCTTTGTCGAGGGCGAGGGACGCGATGAAGTCGGAGACTGGTGGGATGCCTACCGAGCAGGTCTGATCGCGGCCGAGACGGGCGAAACGGCCGCCACCGAAGGCGACGTGATCGGAGAGGTCGCCGCTGGCGATCGGGCCACCCTGACGACCGTCGCTTCGGAGGAGGAAGGTGCCTCCGATGAGAGCGGAGAGGGCGAGAGTGGTGAAGGGGACGGTGACGGCGAAGAGGACGGCGGGCTGGACGAAGATGGTGGACTGACCCGATCCGACGCGACGGCGGAGGAGGATGACGCGGACCCGGATGTGCCGGAGGATGCCGACGAGACGCCGGCGCAGGAAGAGAGCGACACCAGGCTCTTCCTGTCTGAGACGGAGGGCTACGGCGACGAGATCGGCGTCGGCTTGAATGGTTTCGTGGCCCAGATCGAACTGAGTGCCATCGCCGATCTGGAAGATGCCCAGATCGAGCTTGAAGACAATTTCCTGATCGACGGTTCACGGACGGAGCTGGACCCGGAAGCCCTGCTGACGATCCGGGCCGCCAACACCGGCGACATTGTCCTGGGGGCCGGGGCGCCGGGCGCAACGACCGGCAGTGACAAGACAGGTTTCGGCGGCGCCGTCGGGATCCTTCTGGTCGATGCACAGGCCGAAGCCCTGATCGGAGACGACGCGACACTGAACATGCACCAGTACGTTCAGCAGGCCGAACAGGATCTTCTGCTTCTCAACACCGCTCGTGCCTATGGCGCCAACGAGGGCGGGTTCGGCCTGAATGCCGGGGTCGCGATCACCAGCTACACGGCACAGACACGGGTGACAAACGGCGCCTTCAGGATCAGCGGAGCCGACCTCGGCTATGCGATGTCGGCGCATGACGGAAGCTCCCTCGTGACCCTGGCCGGGTCTGGAACGGAGGGGGCCAAGACCGGCCTGGCCATCGGGGTGGCCGTCAACCTGACGGACCGGACAACCGAGGCGGAGCTGACCAGTGGCCGGATCCGCATCGAAGGTGACCTCGCGGTGGAGGCGGTCACCGACGGCTACGTCCTGGCCGCCGGAACCGTGTCTTCCAGCGACGGAGGCGAGGTGGAAGACGCAGATACGGGCGAGGCGGATACGGATACTGAAGAAGATGACACCGAGGAAGGGGAAGACGAGGCGACCGTTGCCCTGTCCGAGGCGCTCTTTGGCGATCATGCGGATGCCGTGGCGGAGGCGGCTGGCAATGGCGACGACGGTAGTGCAACAACGGACAGCGGTGATGACGACGATCGGACCTTCGTCTTCTCCGGTGACTTTGCCGGCACCTTCGGTGAGGTGACGACCTCCCTCCTGATGGAGGGGGCCTCGATCGACACCGAATGGCCGACGGATGTGACCCTGGATGCGCGCACCGCGATCTCCTACGGGCAGGCCTCAGCAGTGTCCGCCGTCGCGGTCGACGGCATCGGCATCAGCGGCAGCTTCGGCCTTGCTTTCGTCACCCACCATACCGAGGCCTACGGGCTGTCGTCCTCGATCGCCATCGACGAGGACTGGGCCGAAGACACCACGAATGTCCTGCCGGAGACGCGTTTTGCCGCCACCGACAGCTCGGTCTTCGAGGTGATCGTCACCGGGCGCAGCGGCCATGCCCAGGATGGGTGGGGCGTTGCTGTTTCCGCGTCGTTCAACCGGCTGGAAGTCGTGACACGGACCATGCTGGACAACGTGACCTTCACCAACGGGGACTGGTACTCCGACGATGAGGAATGCGGGATCGAAGTGCCGTGCCCCGACAATGCCTTCGGACGGGAAATGAACATCATCTCCTCCGCTTCGGCACAGTCGTTGGTGACGGTGATCGCGGCCCGGGACGAGCTCGGAGTGGACAGCAGCGGCGGCCAGCAGATGGATCAGGTGGCCACGCAGTTCGAGGATGCGGCGGCAGAGGCACGCACGCCCGAAGGGACGGAGGGCACCGAAGAGGACGGCGAGGCTACCGGAGACGGGTTCTCCGGCGTCAGCATCGCAATCGCGCCGACGGTGGTCGTGGCCGACAGCGAAGTGTCGATCTATCGCTCGGTCCTGCTGTCGGATCGGGCAGCCATCGACGATGATGAGGCGACCGAGGGCCAGCTGAACATTTCGTCCAGCGCGTCGACGGTGGCAAATGTCGATGCGTCGGCCGGTACAATCGGGTTGGCCTTCGCGCAGAGCAAGACCTACAGCCGTGTCCTGATCGAACAGTCCCAGCTGGATTCCAGGGGCAACGGCACGATCGCGATCACCTCGCGGGTGAGCGAGGTTCAGGACATCACCGCGCGCGTGGACAACCAGTCCTCGTTCAAGGCGGCGGGTGTCCTTTCGTTGCGCGATGCCCTGAACAGGGTAGAGATCGACCCGGCCTCTGCGGATTACGGAAGCCTGATCACGGGGGGCAGCCTTGCGACCGTCTCGGCCAGCACGACCCACGACATCACGCTGACGGCCCTGGCGGAGGACAGCACGACCCTGTCTCTGGCCGGGGCCGGCATCGTCTCTCTCGCGGATTCGGATACCCAGATCCTGATCGGCGGGGATATCGGGCTGACCAATGCGGGGACGATCCTGCTGAGGGCCAGCGATACAATGACGAACTACACGGCAACCGCAGCGGCGGTGACCGGATCGCTGACCGATGGAGAGCTCGACAAGTCCATCGCCGAGGATGAGGGCGAAGAGGCCGAGGAGGAAGAGAAGGTCGAGACGCCTTCGGAGGAAGACGACAGCAACGACAGCTCTGCCCTTCTGGATGCGCTGGCGGGGGCCACCGACCAGGTGCAGGACGACATGGCCGACGAGGTGGAGGGCGCCGGAGAGGCCGAGGACGAGGACGACGAAAAGGCGAAAACAGCCCCGAGTTTCGTGGTCGCGCTGAATCTGGACCGGCACGACACCATCGTGAAGGCCCTTTTGGGGGGCAGCGGTACCGACAGCTACAGCGGGGAGGCCTACGACCTGTCCCACGGTGCCCTCTGGGCGGGAAGTGTCGGGGTGAACGCGTCGCTGGAAGCGGTGAATGCGGTTTCCGGTTACAACAAGCTTACGGCGACCAAGGCCGGGAACCTTGATGATACCAGCTTCGGGTTCGTCGGTACCGTTTCACTCGGCTTCATGCAGATGGAGACAGTGGCAGAGCAGGGCATCACCAACTATGCCGGCAACGTCGACAGCCTGACGATAAGTGCCGCGTCCAGCCTGCCCTCCACCGATCTGTCCGCGCTCGAAACGGCGCTGGAAACCGCAAGCAGCGGCCTGACGGAGGAGGTGACGGACAGCGGGCTGTCCTCTGACGATCTGCTGCCCGATCCCGCGCTGACGCTGGATCGTGACCTGTGGTCGGTGATCAACCAGACCGAGGGGGAAGCGAACGTCGGCTTCGTGTTCGACATCGGTGTGCATGTGCAGAACATCACCGCCTCTGCCAGGGTTCTGGACGGGGCCTATGCCCAGTACACCGGATACCTTGCGATTTCGGCGGCGACGACGGGTGGACTGATCGCACTGCGCGACATTCCCCTGGAAAAGGCGCTCGCCGAGGAGGACGAGGAGGAGGATCCGTCGCAGGAGGAGAAGCGGACGGAGAAGGAAAACGAGGTCGGTGCCTTTGGTCTGGGCGGGGCGCTGCAGTACATCCGGCAGCGGATCGAGACGACGGCTGATCTAGGGGAACTGCTGACCGCCGACCTGCAGCTGGACAGTCTTGCGGTATCTGCCGTCAACGATGTGAGCGCCGTTGCCGTGGCCAAATCCTTTGGCGGTGCCGACGGGGTCGCCTTCAACGCGGGCGTGGCGATTGTCGATCACCAGAGCCAGGCGCTCGCGCGGATCGATTCCGACAACGCGCTGGAGATCGTGACCGGGACGACCCTGACGGCAACCGACGCGGCCCGTCTTTTCGCCTTCGGTGCCGCGGGTACACAGGCCGGGACCGTGGGCTTCGGGCTTGCGACCGGGTTGGTCTTTGCCAAGCGGCAAGCCGTGGCGTCTATCACCTCTGACCTGGCAAGCGCATTCGCCGAAGACCAGTCCTTTGCGGGCGGGCCCGACCTGATCCTGGGCGCGCTGTCGATCTCGGCGGAGACGTCAGGGTGGAGCGTGGCCGGGGCATCTGCCGGGGCCGAGGGCCTGGATGAGGAGAAGGCCGATCACAACGCCGGCGAGGCAGGGGACGAGGCGGAGGACGAAGAGGAAGACCGGGAAAGCATCGACGTGCCCGAGACCCTGATCGGCGATCAGATGGACGAGAATTCGGAGGCCTTCGAGCTGCAGCAGGCGCCGGAGGACGAGGACGCGGAGGAAGGAAGCGAGGCCACGCCGGAGAGCAGCTTCGGACTGGCGGTGGCGGCAGACTTCGCGGGCGTCTTCGGATCCAATTCCGCCATCGCCGCCCTTGCGACGGAGGCGACGGTCGACCTGACCGAGGCGGCGATCACGGCGACCAACACCGCCTCCGCCCAGATCGGGACGGGCGCCGCCATCGGCGCTGGTGGAAGCTTCGGTTTGGCGGGGGCAGCGTCGCTGACCCTGATCAGGACCAGCGTTTCCGCCCTCGATCTTGGCGGTCAAAGGCAGGTCGCCGCAGGTGGTTCCTTCGACGTGGGGGCAAACGACAGCGGAGACCTCTTTGCCATCGCGGCGGGGCGGGGCGGTGGCAACAAGGTTGAAGTCGCCGCATCTGCCGCGTTGCACCTTGGCCGGTCGGACGTGACGGCGAGCCGGACAGCCGCCGTTGCCGGAGCCGGAGACATGACCATCGTCGCGGGGCTGGAGGGCGAGACTGTGTCGATCGCCGGTGCGCTGCAGGCCTCCGTGGTGGAAGAGGTCAAGGAGGAGGAAACCGGGACCGATTCCGGCAAGACGGCAGGCGATCTGATGAGCGATGTCGCTGCAGGCGCCGCCGAAGAGGTCGGGGCGGAGGAAGACGAGGAAGATGCCGAAACCGATACCGGTGACTTCGGCCTGGGGGTTGCCGTGGCGATATCCCAGCGAACGGAGACGGTGACCGCGACCCAGAGCGGCGGATCGGTCGAGGTGGAGAGCCTGGCCGTCAGGGCCGTGTCGACGCGCAATATCCTGTCGGTTGCGGCTGCCACGGGAGGCGACACGGAGATCCAGCTCAACGCGTCTGTCGTGGTGAACATCGTCAATCTGACAACCCGCGCCGAGGTGACGGAGCTTGGCACTGCGGAGTTGGGCGAGGTTGAAATCCTTGCCCGCAGCGCGGGGGATACCTCGGCCCAGGTCGGCTTCCTTGGCACCGGGGCTGGTGACTTCGGCCTGGGGATATCCGTCACCGTCCAGTCGGACAACCGCAGGACCCTGGCCCTTCTGGAAGGGGCGGAAAGCGTTGATGCCACGGGCAGCGGAACCGTGACGGTTTCGGCCGAGCAGACCGGCGGGCTCAGCTCTCTCATCATCGCGGGCCAGCGGGCGCAGGGCTTTGCGATCAACATCCCCGTGGCGGTCATCGTGACCGACTGGGATACCGAGGCGCAGGTCTTCAACAGCGAGCTGAGCGGCTACGCCGCCGTCGATGTCGCCGCCACCGAGGCGGCCGTGATCGACAACCGCCAGGATGCGCGCAGCTACGGGGACACCGCAGGCACGATCGGGGTGGTGATCACCCGCCACAACGCCGCGACCCTGGCCGAGGTGCAGGGTGGTACGATCCTGGCCGGCAGCATCGGTGCCGTGGCCCAGACCTCCACCATCCAGCATCTGATCGCCCTGCGGGACGGAGAGGCGGATGACACGGGCGCGGTCCTGGTGGTGATCCTGTCGACCAGTGGCGAAACCCGTGCGGAGCTGCTGGATCTGCGCGCCGAAGGTGCAATCCGGGTTTCCGCCCTGGATGCAACGCAGCGGGATCTGCTGGCGAACGGGAACGCGGTAAATGAAGGGGTGGGGATTTCTGGCGGGGTGATCGTGGATGCCTATCGTCGCGATACCACGGCCCGGGCGGACAATGTGGACCTCTATGGCCCCGTTGCCCTGTCCGCCGTTTCTGAGATGTTGATTTCCAGCGTTGCCATCGGGCGCAACGGCGGTTCCTCGGACGCGGGCGTCACCGGAAACGTCAGCTGGCTGAGCGATGTCCGCGACGTCGTGGCAGAGATCACCGACAGCCTTGTTGCGGCGCCGTCGGGCGAAGTTGCGCTGGAAGCACGGCGCAGTGATCAGGTCTTCTCGGTTCAGGCAAGCGACAGCCGCGCGTCCGACGGGGCGGGGATCGGCGTGGGGATGTTCCTGTTCCACGGCGAAACGGCCGCCCGGATTACCGGGACCAGTTCCTTTGCCACGGATGCCGATGTCAGCCTGGTGGCCCTTGATGAGACCAAGGTCCTGGACGTGGCGATCGGGGTGACCATCGGGGGCGGCTTCGCGGGGGTCGGCTCCTTCTCCTACGTGGCCTTCGGGCAGGCGTCGGACGATCTGACCGATCTCGACGGCGACGAGCGCAGCACGACCCTGCGTGAGACCATCGAGGAAGCGACCAATCTTGTCCTGGATTTCGTGTCCGACAAGACGGGGATGTCCCTGCCGGAGCTGAACCTGAGCAAGGAAAGCGCCATTTCGGCGACCATCGACGCCACCGGGTCCTCCCGCTCTATCGGAGGCGACATGAGCCTGTCCGCCACCGATGCGCGTACGGCGGATGCCCTTGCGGGCGCGATGAGCCTGGGCCTCGACATCGGCTTCGTCTCGGGCCTGATCGACAACTGGACGGTCGAACGCAACGAGGTGACGGGCAAGTTCAAGATCGTGAAGCGGGATATCCTGCCCGGTGAGCGTGACGGAGAGGAAAGCGAGACCACCGAGGACGAGATCGCGGTGCCGGAAGACAGTGCCGGTGCGGATGCGGTTTCGGGCGCGGGGACCGAGGCATCGGGGGAGCAATCGGCCGAAAGCGACGGCGGCAGCGACGACAACGATGCGACGACCATCGGGATCGGTCTGTCCTGGGTGCGCCAGGGCGGCAAGGTGGAGGCGGAGCTGGCGCTGAACGGCGTGCAGACGGAGGTGTCGGGCGATGTGACGCTGAGTGCGGCGGCGCAGACGGACATCATGGTGGGGGCGGCGGGTGCGGCCTTCATGGGCAATGCCGTGGGTGCGGGCGGCGCCATCGTGCGGCAGGCCCAGTCGGTGACCAGCGCGATCACCGGCAACGGGGCGCTGCAGGCGGCGAATGTCTCTCTGCAGACGACGGATGCTAACCGCTTCTGGGCGATCACCGGGGCCCTGCCCATAGGTGAGGACCTGGCCATCGGCGCGACCCTGTCCATCGCCGAACTGCTGGCGAAAAGCACCGCCGTGGTGGAAACCAACGTGGAAATCGCGGCGTCGGGGGATGTCGATCTTACGGCCGCCGAAACCACCAAGGTGCTGTCTCTGTCGATCTCTGCGGGGGGATCGACCTCTGGCGCGGCGGTGAGCGCCTCCAACGGGCTGATCTTTGCGCGTTCGGCCATCGAGGCGCGGGTGTTGGCGGGGGCCGAACTGTCCGCCGGCGGAAGCGTTTCCGTGCAGGCGCTGCGGTCCCAGGTCCTGACCTCCCTGGCCTACTCGATTGCGGCGGGCGACAGTGCCGGGGTCGGGGCTGCCCTGGCCATTGCCTGGGACAAGGGCATCACCACGGCCGAAGTCCTGGATGCGGATATCGAGGCGGAGGAAGACGTGGTCGTCGCGGCGACCAATACCACGGATGTCACTACCAGCGCGGCGGGCGCCGGGGTTGGTGGAACCGTCGGTGTCGTCGGCTCGGTCGCACTGACCCTGAAGCAGGACGAGGTCACGGCACGCATTGCCGGAAGCACCGTCATGGCCGGTGACACGGTGCTGGTCCAGGCGCTGAACGGTGGCACGCTGAGCGGTGTCGGCGGCGGCAACGAAAGCTTCCTGGGCAACTTCGACAATGTCTCCGGCGGCGTCACCTATGGTGGATCTGCGGGCATCGGTGTCTCGGTCACGGTGCTGCGCTCCACCTCCGTGGTGCAGGCGCTGATCGAGGCGGGCTCGCTCGTACTGGGAGAGGGCGCCGGGGATGGAGCTGCGAGCTACGCCCGGCTGGAGACGCTGGCGGGCGAAGATGACCTTTACCTGACCCGCACCAGCGCGACCCGGACGGGGGTTGCCGTCGTCGCCGATACGTTCAGCCAGTTCAATTCGCTGAGTTTCGTCGGGGCGTTGTCCAGTGGGGTGGGTATCGGCCTGCAGCTGCCGATCACCCTGATGGGCGACACGGTGCGGGCAAATATCGACAATTCCACGGTCAGCAGCATGAACGGCGATGTGGATGTCTTCGCCGGCAACGCGACCTCCATGCAGCTGGTGAACCTGGTTCTGGGCGGCGGGCTGACCGCCGGGATCGGCGCGCTTCATGAACTGCTGGTGGTGTCCAAGCTGACGGAGGCCACGGTGACGAGTTCGAATGTCACCGCGGGCCATGACATCGACATTGATGCGGTCACCGCGGAATCGGTGAAATCGACCGCGGCCGCGCTTGGCGCGGGGATCTACGCGGGTATCGCCGGTGTCTGGCAGGTGGCAATCACCCGATCGACGACGAATGCCTATGCGTCCCAATCCGTGCTTGGCGCCGGAAACGACGTGACGATCACCGCAGTCGCACCGCGACGGATGCAGAACGTTGCGGGATCCGTGGGGGTGGGCCTGGTCGGCGCCGGATCCGCCGTGCTGATCGCCAACAGCGAAGACGTCGTCTATGCCGGAACCCTGGATGGGGACGCCTACAGCGGTGTCCGGCTTTCGGCGGGCGGTGACATCGTGGTGGAGGCCGAGGCCAGCAGCACCCCGTTTGCGGAGACCGACAGCGATGTGCTGCTTCCCTCGGGCGAGGATCTGATTTCTGCCAACCAGGTGATCGTCGGAACGGGCGGCGGTCTGGTCGGGGTTGCGGGCGCCGGGCTTTATACCGTGTCGCGCCAGAGCGTGCAGGCACGCCTGGGCGCCTACACGGATGCCACCGCAGGCGGCGACCTGACCGTCCGCGCCACGCAGGTCTTCAGCCAGAGCGCCTATGTTCTTACCCAATCCGGCGGCTATGTGGCGGTTGGTGCCTCGGTGCTGATCTCGACCATGCGCAACACCGTCCTGGCGGAGATCGACGACAATTCCACCGTGGTGATCGACGGCGACCTGGCGGTGGAGGCCTACGGCGAACGCAGCTTCGACGGCGTGGCGGTGTCGCTGGGGGGCGGGGTCTTCTCCTTCCAGGGCTCGGGTGTGCTGCTGAGCTTCGGCACCCCGGTCGCCGTGTCCGGCGATGACAGCGACGAGGCGGAGAGCGCACAGGATGCCATCGACGATGCGGATGCCGCGCTGCAGGACGACTCCTTCACGACCTCGGATGATGCAGAGGACGAGGATCAGGCCGACTACGACATTCACTTCGGCGACGGCTTGGTCAGCTCCCTCCTGGGGGACGTCACCGCCGAAGAGCAGGCAATCAGTCTGAACGCGGCGTTCAACGGGGTGGAAGAAGACACGATCCGTGCCCGGATCGGGGATGGGGTGAGCATCACCTCCGGATCTGCTTCGGTCGCTTCCGAGGAGGGCGGCACGCTGTCTCTTCTGGCTGGGGGGGCGTCCGGCGGGGCGATTTCCGCCACCCATGGCGTGGTCCTGGTGCGCCGCGGTTCCACCGTGGAAACCCTGGTGGGCAGCGGATCGGCGATCAGCACTGCAGGTGCACTGAACCTGACGGCCCTGGCGGATGTGAACGATGGTGAACCGGTGGCCTTTGCCGGCTCTGGCGGGCTGATCGCCTCCGGCGCGGGGGTGGTCGACATCCGGATCGGGCGCGCGGTGCAGGTCGAGGTGGGCAGCAATGCCGAACTGGACGCCGGAGGAGCGCTGGAGCTGACGGCAGAAGAGGCGGCGGAAACCAAGGCCAAGGTCAATGCGGCGGCCGTGGCGGCCATCGGCGCGGGCGTTTCGGTGGCAAACGCCTACCGGCAGTCGACCATTGCGGTGCTGTTGCAGGGCGCGCCGCAGCTTTCGGGCAGCAGTGTCGCGATCCAGGCCCTGCGCTACGGCGCCGTCACGGCGGATATCGATCTGCTGGCGGCAGGGGCCATCGCGGTGGGGGTGACCTACGCCCGTGCCCGGGACCGGTCGGAAGTGACGATCTCCCTCGGGGCTGCGAATATCAACGGGGGGGCGGTCAGCCTGCTGGCAGTCAACAGCGGCGACGTCACTGCGGACACGAAGGCGAACGTCGGTGGCGGTGGCAGTTCCGGCGTCAACGTGGCCAGTGCCAAGCGCGAAAGCTGGACGACCATTGCCGCAAGCGGGCTGAGCGTCGATGCGACCAGCCTGGATGTGCTGGCCGTGGACAATGATCCCGATGCGGAGGACCGGGCGCAGATCTTTGCGACGGCACGGTCGACGACGGTCACGGCCGGATCGTCCGGCGGGTCGGAAGTGCTGGCGCGCAATGCCTCCGAGGTCGAGGTCCTGCTGGGCTTCGACAGCCTGACGACCACGGGCGATGCGGTGATCGAGGCGCGCAATGCCTCCGACCTGGAGTATGAGGCCAAGGGCACCTTCGCGGGGGGCGTCGGGATCGGCGGGACCCTGGCCGAGGCGGAGGATGTCAGCCTGGCGCGTACCGCGCTGACCTTTGCCAGCACGGCGCAGATCGGCGGCACGTTCCAGGCGATCTCCGGCGGTTCATCCTACCTCTTTGGCAATGCGGTCGCCGGGCAGGGCGGGCTGACCACGATCTTTGCCTCCAAGCTGGTGCTCGACGTGGAAACCACGACGGAGCTGCTTGTTTCCGGGGCGGGCATCGAAGCCGCGGAGATCGTGCTGGAGGCCGACCGCGATATCGAGTTCGAGAGCAATTCCGACTCCATCTCGGTTGCACTGGCCGATTTCGGTGCGACCCAGATGCGGAACCACGTGAGCTCCGACAGCCTGCTTCAGCTTTCCAGCGATCTGACGGCAAACCGGATCAGTATCGCCTCGGATACCTCGATCACCAAGACCGCCATCGATTTCAACGGATCCACCGGCAGCTTCGGCGGCATCAACGTGGCGGCGCTGTCCTCCAAGACCGAGGTCATGTCGAACGCGCTGATCGACATCCAGAACGGCACCGTCCTGACGCAGGTCAACGGTGATGACGGAACGGCGGGCCAGGTCTCCATCTCCATGGCGCATACCTATGATCTGACGGACCGGCTGACGGGCGACATGGGGGGGCTCGTGACCATACCACGCCTCGTCAGCGAGCTGGTGGTCGGTGACCTGAACGACGAAGAGGAAACCGCGAGCGGCACGGTGCGTCTGACCGGGGCCACGATTGATGCAGAGGGCGATGTCGCGATCTCTGCCTATTCGGATGCCACCCTTGTATCGGAGGCCTACATCCGTACCTTTGGTCTGGCGGGTGCGGGCGAGGCGCAGGGAAAGACAACGCTGCGTCAGGACAACCTGGTCGATATCGTCTCGGGTACGATCACCTCTTCGCGGGGCGAGATCGAGATCCTGGCGGGTGAGGGAGAGGACGGCAGGCAGACCATCCAGCAGCACGCCGAGGCACGGATTCACAATCGCACCGCGATCCCCATCGGTGCCGACCCGACGGCGGCTGCGCTGGCCGAGCTGGGCAATTTCGTCAACATCGGTGCCGGGGCGACGATCACGGCGGCCTCCGACATCTCGGTCAAGGCGGGGGACGGCTATGTCGATCTCTATGGCTATTCCTATGCCATCGACAGCTACGCCGAAGCGGCAGAGGCCGTGGTCAACTTCTTCGGCAACCTGGTGGGGGTCGATGACGTCTCCCTCGCGTTCGAGGGTGGCTCGGCGGTGAATTCCTCCACCGCGGGGCTGGTCATCGAAGGGACGCTGCTGGCCGGTTCCAATTCGGCACAGCGCGTGATGATCGACTATGCCGGTGGCGATACCGACGTCAGCGACATCGGGGACCTGACCGTCACGACCGAGGGCGACATCGAGGTTTCCTTCGAATTCGACCGCGACGTGGGAAGCCAGATCGAAGCCTATATCGTTGCCCTGACCACCCTGCGAGATGCCTACCCTGCAGACAGCGATACCTGGGCAACGCTGAATACCCAGATCGAGGGCCTCGAAGCGCGGCTTGCCTACCTGGATGTCACGGGGGCAGGCGACTATGTGACCGACTTCGCCATTGTCGAAGAAGGCTATGCCCAGGGCGGCAACATCATCCTGGCAGGAGATTACCTGCTGGGCGACGGATCGATCCAGGCGATCGGCGACTCCCTGATCGAGATCATCAACAACACCCACCTCAGCCTGGAGGTCGGGGACCTGACGATCCCCTATGTCGATGCCGGCGAGCTGAGCTGGAACGGATCCACCTTCCTGACCCTGGCGGAGCTGATCGACCTCGGGGCCGGGACATCGGCCGCGGATCCGGAGCTGAGCAATGTCGCCTCCTCTCCGACGTCGGACATCCAGCCGCAGATCATCCTGCAGAACACCTACAACGTCACCTCCGGCGCGGCGGCGGATCTCTATGTCCGTGGGGAGGTCTCCAACGTCGGCGGGTCGGTCACGATGCAGACCGCCGATGGCTCGGTCTATGTCTTCGGCGGGGATATCAGCGCGCGGGCAATCACCATCGATTCCGGCGGCGATTTCTTCCTCGCGCCGTCCTCCCCGCTGACGCACCTGCCCAGCAATCCCGTTTCGGCCTATGCGACCCTGTTCGAGGCTCAGGAGTATTACCAGGATCTGATCTACGACGCGATGAGGGTCGCACCGGACAGGGATGAGGAGACCATCCAGTCGGTCATCGACGCGCTGATCGCCGCCGGCACGATTGACCCAGAGGTGGATCTGTCGGTCGAATACGAGGTGGCGGATGTCGGCGGATCCGTGACCGCCGTGGGCGCGATCTTCATCTACGCAGAGACGCTCAACATCGACGGGCTGATCCAGTCCGGGATCACCGACTGGTCGCTGACCATCGATTCCAGCATCGACACCCTTCTGGATACGCTCGACAGCGGCAGCACCACGCTCTACTCGCCCCTGCGCGGGACCAGCGCCTCGGTCGAGACGGAAACCAACGTGGATGTCATCGCCGCCAACCCGACGACCGGGCAGCTGGGGGACGACTACATCACCGGCAATGTCGCGGTGGTCTACAATGCAGAAACCGACCGGCTGGAAATCACCGGGGTGGAAACCCTGGGCGGCTACATCGAGATTTCGGGGCAGATCGCCTCGACCGGGAATGGTCAGATCGTGGCGGCCAACGGTTATGGCAGTCTGACGGTCGAAAGCGGATCGACCCGTGACCTGGAATTCGCAGAGATCAACCTGGGCCCCGAAGGCGGGGTGACCGGCACGATCCGGATCATCGACCGCTTCAAGGAGGTGTCGAGCCTTTTCGGCGACGAGACGGGCTATCAGGTCACGACCTTCACGGTCGATGCGGATGGCGACCTGACGAAGAGCGTGTCGGCGACGGTGCCGGGCGTGATGATCGTGGATACCTCGGATCCGGCCTATTACTTCCCGCTCGATGATCTGGCCTGGTACTATACGACCGCGACCGAGATCGACGTGGATCGCACCTACGAGGTGACCGAGACACAGCGCTTCCTGGCGCAAGACACCACCACTTCGGACTACGACGTCGCGGCGGTGGAAGACGATGACATCACGGTGGTTCTGGTCGGCGAAACGCCGGAGGTCGGTTACATCGCGGTCGCCCAGGATGACATGGATGACCCGGACAATTACTACACCTTCTTCTCCTCCTACGAGTTGCTGAACTTCACTTCTGTTGCGGTCGATGACGATCCCGACTGGGACAAGAGCTGGACCGAAGGGTTCTTGACGGGCAACCGGTCCCGGGTCTTCGTCTACGAGGAGAGCTTCACGGAACTGCGGACCTACACCCATCGCCTGAAGGCCGACTACGGGATCGAGGTCGATATTTCCGGTCGCAGCCTGGCGTCGCTTGCAATCGAAAGCGCGGGGTCGGTCCTCTTTTCCGAAAACGTGCAGGTGGGCGATGGCACCATCGACGTGACCGCGGCCGGGGACGTTCTGACCGTTGGATCCGACGTGACGATCACGACCGATGTGCTGACCATCGACGCGGGGGGCGATGTCGCCGGGGCGTCCTCTTCGGGCCTGTCGCTGTCGAAGTGGGTCCTGGACGCCGACATCGAGGCGCGCACAATCTTCGGTCGCAAGAGCGGCGCGAGCCTGCAGGCGGGCAGCACGCCCTATGTCAACGAACTGATCGGCGCCGGCACCATCGAAGGTGACCAGGTGGCCCTGCTGATCGGGGATGACGTGGATCTCTTCATCCAGGCCGAGGGCGACATTCGCCTGCGCAATGAAACCGGGGGGCTGGGGATCTATTCCGTGGAGGCTGCGACCTATGGTGAGGTCCAGCTGGAGGCGGAGGGATCCATCTACGCGGCGGGGGCATCTCTTCTGGGATCCGTCACCGGGGTGATCACCGGGACGGATGTCTACCTCCTGTCGGAAACAGGGGCCATCGGGTACGACGCGGATGCAACGATCCGCTTCGACGGCGACCTCGACGTGATCGCCGCCGGTACGATTTCCGCCTACGCCCGCGAAGATATCGAGCTGAAGACCACCTTCGGTACGATGGTCATCAACGAGATCATTTCCGAAACCGGCGATGTCACCCTCACCGCCTCCAGCTACTCGATCCTTGACGACAACGACGTCGAGGAGACGGATCGCCGGGCGCAGGCCGATATCCTGTCCGCCCTCTGGGAAGAGCTGCAGCTGATCGACCAGGACCTGGATGCGGTCACCCAGGCAGAGATCGCGGCGGCCTCTGACGCCTATGTCGAGGATCAGAACGCGGACTACGCGGCCTTCTGGGAAGAGCTGATCATCCGCGACGCACGCGGCAATATCGTCGGGATCGAGGAGTATGCTGCCGATATCACGCTGAAACCCACGGAAGACGAAACGAAGACCCTTCTGGCAGAGGGCTATTCCAGGGCGGAGATCGAGGCGCTTTACGCCGAGAGGACCGCAGCATTCCACGCGGCGGCGGCCCTGTACCTGGATGAAGGATACGATCCGACCTGGAGCTACAAGCTGACCGAGGCGGACAAGAGCACCATCGAGGCGGCCCTGGCGGCGGAAAAGGCAGGCAGCGATCCTATCGTCGCCCAGGAAATCGAGGTGCGCACCGCGGCCTACTTCGACTGGTGGGCAAAGCTTGCCATCTACGACGACCAGGGCAATGTCACGGGCTATGCCGCCTACGATGCCGATCTCGATCCTGTCAGCTACAGCGCGACACAGCGCGCCAGCCTGATGGCAGATGGCCTGACGGAGGCAGAGGTCGACGCGCTGGAGGCCACGCAGAACGCGGCATTCCACGAGAACTACGCGCTCTACGGGGCGGCGGCCTATGATGCGGCTTATTCCTATACCCTCACCTCGGAAGAGATCACGGAGCTCAAGGCCTCTGCCTACTTCACGACGACGGAGCTGGAGGCAGCCTTCCGGCGGGACCTGATCCTGGATGTCACGGACACCCAGCTGACGATCGAAGCGCCCAATATCTCTGCCCGAAACGTCACGCTGATCGCCGGGGAAAGCATCGGTGCCGAGGTCGAGCCTATCGTGAAAATGGCGGGCAGCACCCTGACGGTCGAAGATCGGCTCGCGCTCTTCTCCGCCTCGGCCACGGATGTCGTGATCGAGGAGGATCGCGTGATCATCCTGCAGAACGAGGACCTGGATATCGAGGCCAGCGGCGAAGTGCGGGTGACGGCCGGCGAAGACGTCTACCTGGGCAGCGAAGGCGATCTGCTCCTGGCGGAAATCGCGGCCGGCGGAGATGTTCAGATCCGCAGTTCCGGTGCGCTCACGGGCCTTTCGGGTGGCAGTGTCAGCGGTCAGGCCGTCTACCTGGAGGCCGCGACGGGTGGCATCGGCACGTCCAGCAGCGCGCTGGAAGTCAACCTGCTGTCCGGCGGCACCCTGGGCCTGCGCGCGGCGGAAGACATCTACGTCACCTCCTCCTCCGGCAACCTGGCCCTGACGGAGGTCTACACGCCCGGCCACGTCGATATCCGCGCGCTCGGCGGGAACATCACCTCTGCGGACGGGGGGGAGACGATCAAGGCGGCTTCCGTCGATCTTGCAGCGTCCGGCGCGGTTGGCCGCAACAGCGTGCTGACGCTGGTGCTGACCCAGCCCGGTGCACTGGTCAACATCCTGGCGCAGACCGGAAACGTTCGCGTGACGCTGAGCGGCGAAGACCTTCAGGTCGGGCGGATCGCTTCCCGGGATGGCAACGTGAACCTGACCACGATCGGCAGCGGTGTCACGCTGGTTGCAGGGGCCGCCGGCACACTGGGCGCGGGGGCAAACGGTGCGCGGATCTACGCGGGGGCGGACGTGACGCTGGACATCGACGGCCAGATCCTTTCCGCCGCGGCGGGTCTGCTCTCCATCAAGGCGGGGGGTGACCTTCAGATCACGTCCAGCGGCGATCTGGGCAGCGAGAGCGAGGCGATGCAGATTGCTGCGGCGACGCTTGCGGTCTACAGCCAGGCGGGCGCGCGGGCCTCGCTGGTCAACCTGTCGGCAAGCGAGGTGATGACGGTCAGGGCCCTGTCCACCGGCGGTGTCGTCCGGATCACGTCGAGCGCGCAGATGTCGCTTGCGGTCACGGAACTTTCCGTGACGTATCTGCAGCTGACGACCTCCGGTCGGGGGAACGAGGCGGATATCGTCCTTCTGCGAACCCTGGGCACCACGGCCGATGTCACCCTTTCCGCCGCGCGAAACGTGACCTTCGAAGGCGATGTGACCCTGGCGGCTGGCACGGTGTCGATCGACGCAGGCACATATGAACAGGGTAGTATCCTGGCGGCAGCAGGCTCGCTCGTGTCCGTAATCGCCACTGCGGCAGTGGACCTCTCCGCGACCGGCGACATCGTGATCGACCTGGTGGAGGCGCCCCTGATCACGGCCGTGGCCAATGGCAGTACGATGACCTTCGTCACGGCGTCGGCGGAGCGGATGGAACTGAGCGGCGCCGCGGACCTGTCGGGCGCGCTGACGACGGCGGAGCTGGATCTGCAGACCGCCTCTGCGGGGCAGGGTGGCACGCTGCGCATCACCCCCGAGGGCGGGGCGCTGCTGGCCACCCTCGCCCTGTCGGGCAGCGGTGAGATCAGCTTCGGCAGCGGGGTCGTCACGCTGGTCTCGGCGACGGCGGGCGGTGACCTGTCCCTCGCGGCAGACGGAACCCTTGCCACCTGGGGCATCAGTGCGGGCGGGGACCTGTCGGTTTCTGCCGCGGATCTGGATGTCGTGGGGCTGCTGGAGACCCCGTCTCTTCTGGAAATCGGTGGGGGTCGCATCGGCAGTGCCTCGGTCCCGGTGCGCTTCCTGGCAGATGAACTTTCGGTCACGGCAGGCGACGAGGCGATCCACCTGGTCAGCGCCGCATCCTTTGCCCTGTCGGGGGTGACCGGGGGCGGCGGCCTGGTGGATATCCTGGCGGAAGCCTCGCTCACCATCGCCGGATCGGTCCTGCGGGATCAGACGGCAGAGACGATCCTGACCTCGCTTGGCGCGATCTACGGCGATGACGCGGGCGTGGACCTTTCGGGTCGGGTCGCCTTGACGGCCCTCGGCGGAGAGGTCGGTCGCCTGACGGTGGGTGAGCAGACCTCGGGCACGCTGGACGTCGCCGCAAACGGTGACATCGAGGTCGCGACCCATGGCGATATCACCATGGGGTACGCGGTATCCGAAACGGGTTCGGTCGAGGTCAGCGTCGGCGGCCTGGCCACGATCGACCTGCTGGGAACCGGTGAGACACCGGAGATTTCCGGGGATGAGGTCATCATTGGCCTTTGGGGCACGGATGAACCGTTGCAGACGCCGGGAACCGAGAGCGAGATCCAGTCGCCGGAAATCTACACGGCGATGGCTGTGCTGGGAGATGGCTCCAGCACCGGCGACGGATCGGATGGTGGAGACGGCGGTGACGGTACCGGTGACGGATCGGACGGTGGCGACGGCGGTGATGGTACCGGCGACGGGTCGGACGGTGGCGACGGTGGTGATGGTACCGGCGACGGGTCGGATGGTGGCGACGGTGGCGATGGTACTGGCGACGGGTCGGACGGTGGCGACGGCGGTGATGGTGCCGGTGACGGATCGGACGCCGGCGACGGCAGCGATGGTACCGGCGGCGGGGCCGAGGAAGGTGTCACCACGGGAGTGTCCGGGCAGTATCGCGGCTCTGGCCTGGTACTGACCCTGCCGACGCTGGACGACGGGTCCGCTCTCGATCTTCAGGGCAAGGTCACGTGGCCGCCCCGCATGACCCGCGAACAGCTTGTGCTGCCGGAGGTCAAGCTTGTCGACGAAGAGCCGGACGAGCTTGGAGACGAGAAATGACCCCACAGAGCCAGGCGCGCCGTGGCGCCACAGGTCGTGGCGCAGGAAGCAGAGGCGGACCCGCAGCGTGAGACTGACAGAGCTGAAATCACTCCTCGCCCTATGGGCCGTCGCGGCGCTGGTCCAGCCCGTCTGGTCAGGGCGGGTCATGGCGCAAGCGGTCACCCTGGATCCGGGCGCGGCAGAGGCCACGGGCACGGGGGGGACAGGCCAGGCAAGCTCCGAGGCGGAGGCAGCCGCCCGTGCCGCCGCCCTTCCGCCTGAGGACCCTGCACCAGAAAGAGCCGCACCCGGTGTCTTCATTCGGCAGATCGTCTTCATCAATGCCTCTGACTACTTCAGCGAGGCAGAGTTGCAGGCTGCGGTCGCGGGGATGGAGGGACGGCGATATGACCGTGCCGGTCTTGCCGCGATCCCCGGGCGCATCGATGCTCTCTACCGCGATGCGGGGATCGTCACGGCCCAGGCCCTGCTGCGTGACGTGACAGGCGGCATTGCCCGGGTGGAGCTGCTGGAAGCCCGGCTGGGAAGGATCGCCGCGACGCCCGAGGTGATCCGGCCCGGCTACTTCAGCTATCGACTGGGACTTGCGCCGGGAACCCTCGCGGACAACCGCGCCGTCGTTGCCGGGCTGGAACGGCTGGCCCTGACCGACGGGCTGCCGGTGGAGCTGTCCTACGCGCCGGGGGCGGACTATGGCACGACCGATCTGGTGCTGCGGACCGAAGACATGCCGCGTCACCAGACCCTGCTTTCACTGGATAACTACGGGTCCGAGGCCCAGGGCGAGGCCGAGCTGACGGTGAGTCACCAGGTCCGTTCCCTCACCGGCTGGAACGACCCGCTGAGCGCTTCGGCGCAGTTGAGGGAAGGCTCGGTCAGCCTGACCCTTGGCTACGCCCGGACCGTGACACCGGGTGGCGGGGTCCTTGGCCTCATGCTGTCGGGGGCCCGGACGGAGACGGCCACGGGGGTCGACATGCAGGGCAGGTCCTACAGTGCCGATCTGACCTATTCCCATCCGGTCATCGTCACCCGGCCGCAGCGCCTGACCCTCACCTTCGGCCTTTCCGCCTATGGCGAGACCTCTGACCTTTTAGGGACGCGCACGCTGGATCACGCGGGAACGGAGCTTTCCGCCGGGCTCTACTGGAGCCACTATGCAGAGGCGGGGCAGCTGGCCCTGTCACCGCGCCTGATGGTCGGCCAGTTCGAAGATGCGGTTCTGGAGGAGACCACGACCTATGGGGCGCTGCAGCTGTCGCTCTTTGCCACCGGACGCATCGGCGCGGGGCTGGCCCTTTCGGGCAGCCTGACCGGCCAGGCCCTGCTGGAAGGGCACCTGCCGTCCCAGAGATCCTTCACCCTGACGGGCCCCGCGGCAGTGCGGGGGTACCCGACGAGCCTGCTGTCGGGCGATCAGGGCTGGCTGCTGCGCCTGCAACTGGAAGCGGCAGAGCCGATCAACCTGCCCCACGGGATACGTCTGCGCCCCTTCGGGTTCGTCGATGGCGGGCGGGCCTATGACAGCATCGGCGCCCTGCTTGGCACCGCCGTCAGCATCGGCGCTGGTGTCTCCATCCTGAAGGGAGACCGCTACTACGGAGACATCTTCGTGGCACGCCCCCTGTCGGACGACATCGACGGCTGGACCTCGCCCGACCTGACGCCGCGCATCGGTATCGCCGTTTCCATGACCTTTTGAAAACCTTGCCTTGAGTGATCTTGAATGATGAAGGAGCTTTCCGTGACCCCCAAATTTTCCGCACTGCGCCGCCTTGCCGCCCTGTCGCTTCTCTCCCTCGGGGGGCTTGCCCCCGCCGGCTCCGCCTTCGCGCAGGATGCCGTCAGCAACGGGTCCCGCTTCGGCGCCTGGACCGTGACCTGCGAAGCCCTGGGCGTGAACCAGACCGCCTGCGTGCTGAGCCAGACACTGGTGCGGTCCAGCGACAATGCCTTCCTGGCGGAGATCCTCGCCTTCTGGTCCGGAGACGGCAGCCAGAGCTACATGGCCGCCCGTGTCCCCGTGGGGGCCTTCTTCCCCTCCGGCTTTGCCTTCAAGGCCGAGGACAGCGAGGACCGGCAAAGCTTTGCCTGGCAGTCCTGCTCACAGGAACTGTGCGAGGCTCTTCTGCCCATCGGCCTCGATGATCTGCAGAGTTTCGAAGAGGGGGCAGAGGTCTATGCCGGCTATCGCCCGCGCCTGGGAGAGGAGCCGGTCGTTTTCCGGTTGGACTTTGCCGGCATGGGAGAGGGCATGGCGGCGCTGAAGGCCGCGTTGAGCAACTAGGGGGGATCGGGGCTTCTGACGTGGTGCGTCCGGGGCCCCGAACCAGGGCACGACACGGGGTAGGACGCCGGGGCATGACACTGGGGTTTTGCGCCTTGGCGGGCTGCCATACGGGAGGGTTCCGTGCAAAATCGCCTCAGCTTGCAGGCCAACGCCACGGAATGGAAGATTTTATTACCGCCCGGACAACAAAGATGGATATTTTCGGGGCAATGAAAGACTCCCTGTATCCACGCCGATGATCTACGCCGACCCTGCCCTGAACTCGACCGCCATTTCCACAATCGTCGCCAGCCTGTCCGAACGCGCCCAGCTTTGCGTGAAGGTGCTGGACCAGGACGGTCGCGTCCTGGCGGTGAACCGGCGCGGGCTGCAACTGATCGGGCGCGATGCGGCGGAGGTCTGCGGGCAGCCCTGGCTGGGCCTGTGGTCGGATGTGAATCGCGATGCGGCGGAGAGAGGCCTTTCCAGCGCGTTGGACGGATCGGTGGCCCGCTTCCTGGCGGAACGGGGGAGCCACCTGGGCCAGGCCGCCTGGGAGGTGGAGCTTTTCCCATGTGACTGGCAGGAGGGGGCAGTATCGCGCGTGGCCGTGATCTCTGCCCCGCTTGCCTCTGCGGGCAGCGCGGATGATGCCGCGCAGGGGCTGCATGTCGCCCAGACCCTGCGGGAGCTGCTGCACGCCATGGCGAACCTGGCCTCTGTCACGACCAGTGCCGCGAATATCCTGCGGCGCGGGGTCGACGAGGCGCGGGCAGAGGTGCTGGCGACCTCGCTCGAAGAAAGCGGGGAGGCCGCGACACGGGCGGTTGCGGATCTTCGTGCGCTGATCCTGCCCACGCCTCCGGACGACATCGCCTGAAGCACGGCGGATGCCGGCCCGGCAGGCCGTCCTGCGATCAGGTTTTCAACCGCAGCAAGGCCTTGGAAAGGGTTTCGATCGTGTAGGGCTTCGGGATCACCGGGGCCGAAGGGAATTGCGCCAGGCTGTCCGACTGGCTGCCATAGCCGCTCGCCAGGACATAGGGCACCTTCCGCGCCGCCAGCAGCTGTGCCACCGGCAGGCTGGTTTCGGCGCCAAGGTGCACGTCCAGCACCGCAAGGGTGATGTCGTTCGCCTCGGCGATCCGCAGGGCCTCTGCCACGGTGGAGGCCGTGTGTACCCTGTCGACGCCGAGGTCGCCCAGGATATCCGCGGCATCCATGGCGATGATCATGTTGTCCTCGACCACCAGCGCGGTCCCGGAGAGGGAGGTCAGCGCGGCGTCTTCCTCCGCTTCGGGGGGGGCGCTGGCGGGGCCGGTCTCCTCCATCCGGGTGACATAGCGTTCGGGCACCAGGAAACCCGCCTGCAGGCCGGTCAGGACGAAATCCACCTGTGCCTTGCCGCCCAGTTCGAAGGGGATCGACTTTTCTATGATCGTGGTGCCGAAGCCGCGCCGTTTGGGCGGATGCACGGCAGGGCCGCCGACCTCCTGCCAGGTCACGCGGTAGAAGCCGTCGGGCAGGGTTTCCACGTTCACCTCGACCCGGCCGTTGGGAGCGGACAGCGCCCCGTACTTGACCGAGTTGGTGACCAGTTCATGGAACACCAGCGCCATGGTCGAAAAGGCCTCCGGCGCCAGCATGATGCCCTGTCCCGTCAGGGTCAGGCGGTCTTCGCGCCCGGCCTGGTAGGCGCGCAATTCCGTCTCCAGCAGTTCCCGGAAGGGGACGGCGGTCCATTCCGTTTCCGTCAGCTGATCATGGGCCTTGGCCAGCGCATGGATGCGGCCGTCGATGGCGGCGGAGAATTCCTCGATCGTTTCGCTGGTCTTGCGCGACTGGCCGACCAGAGACCGGATCAGGCCCAGCACGTTGCGCACGCGGTGGTTCAGCTCCGCGATCAGAAGTTCCTGCTGGTCCTGCGCGCGCTTGCGTTCGATGTTCACCTCGTCGGCGAGTTTCAGCACGACTTCCAGCAGGGTGACGCGGATCGCCTCTGCCGCGCGCAGCGCCGGCTGGGTCCAAAGCTCCGACCGGCTGCCGACGTCTTCCTTCCAGATCTCGAAGCTCTTCCTGGGGGTCAGCCGCGCGCCGAGGGGGCCGACTTCGACAGGTTTGTGCGGGTCGCCGGCCCAGTGGACCTGGCGCACCGCCTCTGTCCGGAACAGGACGATGTAGTCGCGCGGCTTGCGCGAGATCGGGATCGCGAGGATCCCGGCGCAGGTATCGACGGCATGGGCCATCGACGGCAGGCGGGCGATCAGGTGATCGGTCGCATAGACGCGGGAGGCGGCGGCGGTGTTCAGGAACCGCGCGACGGTCTGGAAATCCTCTTCCGAGGGGGCATTGCCGCGGCTGGTATAGGTGCCGTCGGTATAAAGGGCGATGCCGTCGTGGGGGATGACCCGGGCGATTTCCCGGGCGATGCCGTCAAACCCCTGGGCCAGGTCGTCGCCGGAGCTGAGCTGCATCATCAGGCGGTCGTGCAGGCGCTGCGCGCGGCCTGCCACTTCGGAGGCATTGCGGGCCTCCCGGCGCTCCAGCTCGTAGGAGTAGAACTGGGCCAGAAGCTCAATCGCGGTGCGGCGTTCGTAATCGACGTAGAGCGGTTCGCGGTGGTGGCAGGCAAACAGGCCCCAAAGCTCCCCCCGGATGATGATCGACACGGACATGGAGGCGCGCACCTTCATGTTTCGCAGGTATTCCAGGTGGATGGGGGAAACGGCCCGGGTGACAGCCAACGACAGGTCCAGCGGCTGGCCTTCGGGGCTGAACTGCGGCTGGATGGGGGAGACCGGCGCATCCACATCTGCGATCAGGCGCAGGTGGCTGCGCTTGTAAAGCTCCCTCGCCTGTCGGGGAATGTCGGATGCGGGGAAGTGCATGCCGAGGTAGGTTTCGGTATCCTGATCGTCCTTCGCCTCTGCGATGACGCTGCCGTCGCCTTCGGGGCCGAACTGGTAGACCATGACGCGATCGAACCCGGCCAGGTCCCGCAGCTGGCGGGCCGCCACGCGGGAGACGTCGATCAGGTCCTTCTCGGCCGCGACGCGGCGCATCATCGGGGTCACGATGGCCATCTCATCATGGTCCTTGCCGCGCGACTTTGCCTCGAATTCGAAGATGAAGCTGAGGTCGGACTGGTGACCGCAGACATCGAAGAGGCGGCCGTCCTCGAACAGGTCGAACCCGAACAGGCGGCTGACCGCGTGTTCATGGGAGGAGGCGCCGACCCGCGCGCGCAGCTTTTCCACAGAGGCGGCGGGCAGGAAGTGGTTGAGCGGCAGGCCGATCATGTCCTGCGCGGCGATGCCCAGCTGTTCTGCCGTGTTTTCAGAGGCATGCTGCACGATCCAGTCGGCGGAAATCGCCACCAGCGCGCCGAAGGACTGGACGTTTCCGAGGATGTGGATCGGTTCGCGATCGCAGTTGGTCAGATCCACGGGGGTATCGGTAGAGATGAAGCTGTCGGTCATGCGCTCACGGGATCTGTCTGGGTCATTTGGCGTTCGGCTTCCTGGCGGAAGATCTCGAACGCGCGAAGGGCGTCGGCGCGGATGCGCTCGGCAAGCGCCGGTGCGGGGGGATGGCGGGTGATGCGGGTGGAAAAGGCCTTCCACCCGGCAAGATCGGGTTCCAGCGCAAAGAGGCCCGTCCGGTCCGCCTCTGGCAGGCCCTGCCGAAGCACCGTCAGGCCCAGTTGCGAGCCGAGGGTCACATAGGCCACGGCATCGGGGTGCAGGGGCGCGTCGTTGCAGGGCGCCGCGTGGGTCAGCGGAAGGCCGTCGAGCGCCGAAACGGTGGCGCAAAGAAGCGGGGTCGCTTCGGCCGCCTGCCAGTCACAGGCCTGGCCCAGCCGACGGAAGCCCCTGAGTTGTATGAGGGAAAAGGCATTTCGGCCCGCCACATCGGACAGATCGAGGCGCGCCATCAGCCTGTCGAGACGCGCATGCGCGGGCCCTGTCGCATGCCGCAGGCTGTGGCGGAAACCGCCGTCTGCGGTGTCGATCTGTTCTGATTTCATCTGCGAATGCCGGCTCCGTAACCTGTCACGCTCAGGTTACCTAGAGCCAAGCGTACCTGAACAACGTTGCCCGCAGCCTAAGGGTTCCGTGGAAAGTGAAGATTTTTTCGTTTCCGGCTTCGTCGGAGGTCCGGGCGCCTGGCCGGTGCGTGAGCGGGGTCAATCGTGGACGATCCGGGCAAGGCCGGCGGCGTCGAGCGGGGCGCGCAGGCCGATGGGCGTTGCGGTGCGGGCAAGGGTGAACGGATGGGTGATCATCTGGCCGGAGGCCGTCATCTGGTGCAGGTGCATGGCCGGCGCATCCTCCACATGGGCCTGGGGCGCCTGGTCGTGGAAGGAAAGGGCCAGCGCATGGGCCAGGGCCGGGGCGGTGCTGGCGGGGACACCGGCCCATGTGGTGAAGATGCCGCGATGGACATGGCCGGCGATCACCCGCGCGACCCGGCTGCCCTGAACCAGGGCGCGAAGCTGCGGCTCCATCTCGAAGCCCGCGGTGTCGGCCCGCGGCACGCCGGTGGCGAATGGCGGATGATGAAGGGCAAGCAAAACAGGGGTTTGCGCCTGTCTCAGCACCTCTGCCAGCCAGGCCAGCCTTGCCTCATCCACCCCGGCGCCGCCATCGGGCCGGTTGCTGTCGAGCCCGACGAGGGTCAGGGGCCCAAGCGGTTGGACAAAGCTCAGATGACTGTCGGCGAAGGGGGCCGTCGGGCCGAGCGTGGCGCGGAATTCTGCCGGGCGGTCATGGTTGCCGCTGATCGGCAGCAGCGGGCAGGGCGCCCGGTCGAGCAGGCGGAGCGCCCCGGCATAGGAGGCGGCGCTGCGGTCGATGATGTCGCCGGTCAGCAGGATGGCATCCGGCAGGGGCTGCATCCGGGCGATGATGTCGAAGGCGCGGGTCAGGGCCTGGGCGGGATCGTGGCGGAGATAGGCGCCGTCGTCCCGCAGGTGGAGGTCGGAAAGTTGAACGATGATCATGGCTTACCTGCTTCCGCCTGGGAGATGGCCGGGCCGCCCCGGGGCGGCGGCGGGACCGCGCTTCGGCCCCTGTCCTTCTTGCCGCCCGGGCGGGGCTTTGGCCAGAGAGTTTGGCCGGACCGGATGCACAGCGCGGGGTAAAACGCCCGGCAAAGGTGCATTTCCGCTTCCGCAGGCGGGGCATTGCTGTAGGCTTTCGCGACGCCGGAAAGGCCGCGCAGGGGACAGCGCAGGGGACGGGCACGGGTTGGCTTTCGGGCCAGCGACGGGCCAGGAACATCGAGGGGGAGTTGCATGAGCATCAGGGGGCCGAAAACGGCGCCGGAAACCGGGGCGGAGAAGTATTCGCCACAACAGCAGGTGGAGCTGAACAGGCGCCGCACCAGCATCCGCGCGGTGCTGTCCGCGCCCAGCGGAGGGCGGATCGTGACCATGGGGTTCCCGGGGCTGGCCTTCGATGCGGCGGGGGCCGAGGTCTTTGATGCGGGGCGGATGCGCGCAACGCTGGAAGATCCCGCGCTGGAGGGCTGCAAGCACCTGATCGTGCTGGTGGAATCCGAAGAGGTGCCCGAGGGCACGCTGGCGCAGATCGCCGCCTTCTGCGCGGAACGCGGCATGGTGATGGCGCATCTGCCGATCCGGGATTACCAGGTGCCGGGCCGCCGGTTTGCTGCCGGATGGCCGCAGCAGGAGGCCGCTGTTGCGGCGGCTTTGCAGGCGGGCGGGACGGTGGCGTTGTCGTGTCATTACGGGGCGGGACGGTCGGGCATGATCGCCGCCGCGCTGCTGATCGACCAGGGGTTGGACGCGGCGCAGGCGGCGCGGGCGATCCGGGCGCAGTTCCCGGATTCGATCGAGACGGAGGCCCAGATGACCTGGCTGGAAGCCCGCGCCGCAGCGCGAGGTTAAGCGAAGCTTACCCCCACCGTGTCCAACGTCGGTACTGCACTGCGGCGACTCACCCTTTGTTTGCCAGTGTTAACAGGGAAAAACGGGCGAAATCGGCACGTCGGTATTACGTCGGTATCGCGTCGGTATTGCGGCGGTGCAGAAAGCGCCGGAGCGCCCGGGTTAACGGAGCGCGCGGTGTGGGACGGCGGGAGGGGTGCTGGGAAGGTTGGCTGTGACGGTTGCTTGCGAAGGTTGCCTGTGAAGGTGGATTGCGAAGGTTGCCTTTGAAGGTGGATTGGCATCCACCCTACGGGGACATTGGAGCGGGGGCGTCGGGGGGCAAAACCCCTTCGGTCAGCCGCCTCAGTCGAGGGTGCGGTCGCGCATGTCGGCTACGGCGAAGTCGATCAGCGCGCGGAGCTTGCGGGGCAGGCTGCGGCCTTCGAGGTAGACCGCGTGCAGCGCATGGGTGGCGCAGTCGTAGCCGGGCAGCAGCGGCACCAGGCGACCGGCGGCCAGGGCATCGGGCAGGACGAAGCGGGGGCAGTAGGCGATGCCGTGGCCCTCTTCGGCCAGGTCGCGGGCGGCGCGGGCGGAGTTCACCATGAAGCGGCCGCGCACCGGCACCGCGAAGTCCTGGCCGTCGCGGCGGAATTGCCAGCGGCCCGGGTCGGCGCGGTTGGTGTCCACCAGGCAGGCGTGCTGGCGCAGGTCTTCGGGGTGGACCGGCGCGGGGTGCTCCGCCAGGTAGGCGGGCGAGGCCACGACCATCGAGCCCAGCACCCCCAGCTTGCGCCGCTTCAGCGAGGAGGTCGCCGCATCGCCGACGCGGAAGGCCAGGTCGACCCCGCCGGTGGCAAGGTCGGCGTAGTCGTCATCCAGCCGCAGGTCGATCACGAGGTCGGGGTGGGGGGCGGCAAAGCGCGCGATGAGGTCCTTCACGTAGACCTCCCCCAGGGTCACCGGTGCCGAGATGCGCAGCATGCCGGAGAAGCCGCGCCCGTCCTCCGTCACGGAGGAGAGCATCGCGTCCAGCTCATCCAGCAGGGCGGGCGCGCGGGCGAGGAGTTCTTCGCCCGCAGGTGTCACGCCGACGCGGCGGGTGGTGCGTTGCAGCAGGCGGATGCCCAGCTTGTGCTCCAGCTCCGCCACGTATTTCGAGGTCAGCCGGTTGGACATGTTCAGCCGGTCCGCCGCCACGGTGAAGGAGCCGGTTTCGGCGGTGGCGACAAAGGCGCGGAGGCCGTCGATCAGGTCCATGGCGCGGTACCTTGCTGGATCATCTGGGCGATCATTCGGAACGTGGCGGGGAAAGTCATTCCACATACTCTCCATTTCATTCGGCGGCCACAAGGGGCATCTTGGCGTCAACAGGGGTGCTGTGCACTCCGCCACATCACCGCCGGGCGCCGGGTGCGCGCGGCGCGGACGATAGGAGGATCCCATGTCCGTTTCGAAAGATCTGGAAAAGCTGGCCGAGGGCCTGAAGGCATCCGACCGCATGCCGGTGGTGTTCCTGGGCCATGGTTCGCCCATGAACGCCGTCGAAGACAATGAATACAGCCGCAGCTGGACCAAGCTGGGCCGCACCCTGCCGCATCCCCAGGCCATCCTGGTGGTGTCTGCGCACTGGATGACCCGGGGGTCGACCCTGGTGAACGTCTCGAACATGCCGACGACGATCCACGACTTCTACGGCTTCCCGCAGGTCCTGTTCGACCAGCAGTACCCGGCGCCGGGCGCGCCCGACGTGGCGAAGGAGGTTGTGTCGATCCTGGCCTCGCACCATGCCGAGGGCGATGACACCTGGGGCCTGGATCACGGCGCCTGGTCGGTGCTGAAGTTCCTCTACCCCGAGGCCAACGTGCCGGTGTTCCAGCTGTCCATCGACATGACGAAGGACCTGCCGCACCACGTGGAAATCGGCCGGGCCCTGCGCAAGCTACGGGAGCGCGGCGTGCTGATCCTGGGCTCGGGCAACGTGGTGCACAACCTGCGCGCCGTCCGCTGGGGCAAGGGCAGCGAGGCCTGGGACTGGGCCGAGGAGTTCGACGGCCTGTTCGCCGAGCGGCTGGAAGCCGGGGACATCGACACGCTGGCCGACCGGAAGAAACTGGGCAAGTTGCTGCAGGTGGCGCACCCGTCGGTCGACCACTACCTGCCGTCGCTGACGGTGGCGGGCGCGGCCGACAAGAAGGACAACCTGCTGTTCATGACCGACAAGATCGACCTCGGGTCGGTGTCGATGCGCAGCTTCATCTACTACTGATTTTCCCCGCCGGGCCTTCGGGCCCGGCAGGATGACGAAGGAGAGACGACATGCTGGTTGACGGCAAATGGACCAAGGACTGGGACCCGGTGCAGAAGGCCGACGCCAAGGGGCGTTTCGTGCGCCAGGTCTCGACCTTCCGGAACTGGATCACCCCCGATGGCGCGGCCGGACCGACCGGCGAGGGCGGCTTCAAGGCGGAGGCAGGGCGCTACCGGCTTTACGTCGCCTACATCTGCCCCTGGGCGTCGCGCACCCTGATGGCGCGGACGCTGAAGGGGTTGGAGGATCTGATCCCGATCACCGTGGTGAACCCGCAGCTGGGCCCGCAGGGCTGGGAGTTCGGTGGCTACCCGGGGGCGGAGGAAGATCCGCTGCACGGCGCGCGCTACATGCATGAGCTTTACACCCGCGCCGATCCGGCGGTGAACGGCCGCGCCACCGTGCCGGTGCTGTGGGACATGAAGCAGGACGTGATGGTGAACAACGAGAGCGCCGACATCGTGCGCATGTTCGACACTGCCTTCGAAGGGCTGGTGCCCTCTGACCTGCGGCTGTACCCGGCCGATCTGGCCGAGGAAATCGACGCGCTGAATTCCGTGGTCTACGACCGTTTCAACAACGGCGTCTACAAGGCCGGGTTCGCCAGCAGCCAGGAGGCCTACGACGAGGCCGTGAAGGGCGTGTTCGAGACGCTGGACATGCTGGAAGATCGGCTGCAGGGGCAGGAGTTCCTGGTGGGCAACCAGTTCACCGAGGCCGATATCCGGACCTTCGTGACCCTGATCCGCTTTGATGCGGCCTATCATGGCATTTTCAAATGCAACTTGCGGCAGATCAAAGATTTCCCCGCGTTAAGTTCCTATACACAACGTATCTACGGCATGCCGGGGATCCGCGAGACGGTGAACATGGATCACATCACGCGGGGCTACTACGGCATCAAGGCGCTGAACCCCAGCCGCATCCGCCCTGTCGGACCGGCCCATGTGGAGGCGCTGCTGCAGGGGTAAAGATTGGTGTTTTGTGTGTGTAAGAAGGGGAGCCGCTGCGGCTCCCCTTTTGCATGTGGGGCCTGCTTCGGGCCCCGTGTCGGCCCCTGGTCCGAAGACTTTGCGGGCCCGAAGACTTTGCGGCCCCGAATACTTTGCTGGTCCGAAGACTTTGCAGGAACTTCGGGGAAACGTAGCAAAACTGACATGAAAGCGCGCTCAAGAGAGCATGAGACATGCCGAAGTGAGCGCGATGGACCGCAGGGAACAGATTTTGCAGATGGCGCGGCGGGACGGCCGCGTGATGGTCGAGGACCTGGCGGGGGCCTTCGGCGTGTCCGCCCATACGATCCGGCGGGACATCAACGCGCTTTGCGAGGAGGCGAAGCTGCGGCGGCTGCACGGCGGGGCGGAGTACATGGAGGGCCAGGCGAACCTGCCCTACCACGCCCGCGCGGTGCTGCATTTCGAGGAAAAGACGGCGATCGCCCGGGCGGTCGCGCGGGAGGTGCCGGATGGCGCCACCGTCTTCATCTCCATCGGGACGACGCCCGCGATCGTGGCGGGCGCGCTGGCGGAGAAGCGGGCGCTGACGGTGGTGACCAACAACCTCAACGCCGCCTTCGCCCTGTCGGAGGTGCCGTCGAACCGGATCATCCTGCCGGGCGGGGAACTGCGCCTGCCGGACCGGGACATCCTGGGGCCCGAGGCGCTGTCGCTGTTTGAAACCTACCGGGCGGATTTCGCGATCTACGGGGTGGGCGGGATCGACCATGACGGCAGCCTGCTGGATTTCCACGCCAGCGAGGTGCAGATGCGCGAGACGATGCGCCGCAATGCCCGCCGGTCGATCCTTGTCGCAGACCGGACGAAGTTCGGCCGCCGTGCCGCCGCCGTGGGCGGTCGGCTGGAGGACGCGGGCATGCTGGTGCTGGACGCCGCCCCGGAGGAGGGCTGGCGCGGGCTGCTGGAGGACTACCCGGGCAAGCTGGTGCTGACGGTGGAGGTGGCGGGGGAGATGGCGGGGCGCTAGGGCCTGCCGGGCCTGCGGCGGGGCAGCAGGCCGAGGGCGATCCCGCCGAGGATCAGCAGGGCCGAGGCCAGGGCCGTGGGCGTCACCGCCTCTCCCAGCAGGAGGGCGGCGAGGGCCAGGGCGATGGCGGGCACGGAGAGCTGCGCCAGCGCCCCCCGGGTGGCCCCCAGCCTGGGCAGCAGCGCGTACCAGAGCGCGTAGCCAAGCCCCGAGGTGATTCCGCCCGAGGTCAGCGCCAGGGCGATCCCCCGGGCGGAGGGCGTCACGCCGTCCGGCAGCAGCGCCAGGGCCAGCAGCACCGGGGGCACGGCGTAGAGGAAGTTCCAGGCGGTGGCGGCCAGCGGATCGTTCACGCGGCGCCCGGCCAACGAGTAGATCCCCCAGCCGAGGGCGGCGAGGGTCATGCAGGCGAGTGCCGGTAGCGGCGCCGTTGCGGCATCCCCTGGTGCGCCGAGCAGGGCCAGCCCCAAGAGGGAGAGGCCCACCCCCAGCCAGCGGCGCAGCGGCGGGCGGTCCCCTTCGGTCAGCGCGCCGAGGAACATGGTGCATTGCACCCCGCCAAAGAGCAGCAGCGCGCCCAGCCCCGCATCCATCGACACATAGGCGAAGGAAAAGCCCAGCAGGTAGGCGGCAAGGCCCGCCACCGCCCAGGGCGCGGGGCGCGCGGGCGGGGGCAGGGCGCGGTGGCGCAGCCCCAGCAGCAGCAGGAGCACGGCGGCCCCGGCACAGACCCGGATGGCGGCAAAGGCGGCGGGCCCGCTCTCCGCCTCGGAGAGGGCCTGTCGGTTCAGCAGCGAATTGGCGGCGAAGGCCACCATCGCCAGGGTGGTGAGCAGAAACAGTCGCATGGCCGCCTCCTCCCGCAGGGGTCGGGTCATGGTGGCGCGGGGCGGGGGTGTTGTCCATCCGGACGGATGGGTGGGGGCGGCGCATGCGCCCCCACGGGCAACTGTCAGGCCAAGCTGTCAGGCCAAGCTGTCAGGCCAGTGCCTTCTGTCAGGCCAGCGCCTTCTGCCAGGCGTAGTAGGAATTCTTGGGCGTCCGCTTCATCGTGTCGAAGTCGACATGGACCAGTCCGAAGCGTTTTTCATAGCCCAGCGACCATTCGTAGTTGTCCAGAAGGGACCAGAGGAAATAGCCCTGCACGGGCACGCCCTCATCCGCCGCCCTTTTCACCATGGCCACGTGTTTTTCCACGTAATCAAGGCGTTCGGCGTCGTTGACCGTGCCGTCGGGTTGGATCACGTCGGCGTTGGCCATGCCGTTTTCCGTCACGATCAGGGGCAGGTCGCCGGTGTATTCGGCCGCCGTGCGTTTCAGGAACTTGTAAAGGCCTTCGGGGTGGATCTCCCAGTCCATGAAGGTCTTGGGCAGGGGGCCGGGGACCTCTTCGTGGTGGGGCCAGGGGCCGTTGTTCGGGCCGATGAGCTTGCGCGTGTAGTAGTTGACGCCGACCCAGTCGAGGGGGGAGGCGATCACGTCGAAATCGTCCTGCCAGCCCTCGGGCATATGGGGGGCGAAGCCTTCCATGACGTTGGCGGGGTATTCGCGCTTGAACATGCCCGAGAGGAAGAAGCGGTTGTAGTAGCCGTCGTAGAGGTCGGCGGCGGCGCGGGCTTCGGGCGTGTCATCGGCCGGGTCGGACCATTCCATGTTCACCACGGCGCCGAGGTTCTTCAGCCCCATGGCGCGCATGGCCTGGATGGCGGTGCCATGGGCCAGGTTGACGTGGTGCATGGCGCGGGCGGTGGCGCGGATGTCGCGCATCCCCGGCGCATGGAAGCCCAGGAAGTGGGACAGCCAGCCGACGCACCAGGGTTCGTTGATCGGCGCGACGGAATACATGCGGTCGCCGATGCGGCCCATGATGACCTCTGCGAAGTCACCGAACCACTTGGCGATGTCGGGGTGGCGCCAGCCGCCGAGGTCGGCCAGGGGCGAGGGCAGTTCCCAGTGGTAGAGCGTGGCGCAGGGCTTGATCCCGCGTTCGAGCATGGCGTCGGTCAGCCGGTCGTAGAAATCGAGCCCTTCGGGGTTGGGGGTGCCGCGCCCTTCGGGCAGGACCCGCGCCCAGGAGGTGGAGAAGCGGTAGCAGTCGAAGCCCGCGCCCTTCACGAGGTCGAGGTCTTCTTCGTAGCGGTGGTAGTGGTCACAGCCGCGATCGCCGTTTTCAGCGCGCACCACGTTGCCCGGGGTGGCGGCGAAGGTGTCCCAGTGGGTGGAGCCCGCGCCGCCGTAGGCGTGCCCCTCGATCTGGTAGGAGGAGGTGGCGGTGCCGAAGAGGAAGCCTTCGGGGAAATCCTTGCGGGAGAAGGTCATGGGGCGGGAAGGGGTCATGGGATCTCTCTGTGGGTCTGACAGGTGTGGCGCAGCCGGGGCGCGCGCGGACGGTCGGTTGGTTCGGGCCAAGGGTTTCAGGCCAATTGGTTCGGGCCGGGTCTTTCAGGCCGGGTGGACCGGGGCAGGGCCGGTGGAGGCCCCGACCACGAGCTGCGCTTCGAGCAGGCGGGTGATCGGATCCTGATCCGGCTCCGCGATGAGCTGGACCAGCGCATCGGCAAGCAGTTCGCCGGCCTGGCGGACGGAGGACCGGGTGGCGGTGAAGATCGGGATTTGATGCCCGTTGCGCAGGTAGGAGAGGTCATCGTCATGGGTGATGACGGAGACATCGCGGCCCATGGTCAGCCCGGCATCCTCCAGGGCGCGGCGGGTGCCGATGGCGGAGATGATGGAGGAACACAGGATCGCCGTGGGCGGCGTCTCCAGCGCCAGCAGGCGGCGGGTCTGCAGGTAGCCGAATTCCTCCGTCATCTCGTCGCTGGCATGCAGGCGCGGATCGAAGGTGAGGCCGGCGGCATGCAGCGCCTGGACATAGCCCTTGCGGCGACGGAAGGCGAAATCCATCCGTTCCAGCCCGTTGATCAGCGCGATCCGGGTATGGCCCAGCTGGATCAGGAATTCGGTGGCGCGGCGGAAGGCCTGGGTGTTGTTCACATCGACCCAGGAAAAGGGCGCGGTGACCCCGGTGCAGCGGCCGTGGACGACATAGGGCAGGCGGATCTCGTTCAGCAGGGCAATGCGGGGGTCATCGACCTCCGGCGCCTGGATGATCACGCCATCGACCGCGCCACGGGCGCGAAATTCACGGTAGACATTGCCTTCGTCCGCGCCCGGCACACGTGTGAGGAGGATGTCGTAGCCATGCCGGGACAGGGCGTGACTGGCCCCGGAGACGAAATCCCCGAAGACCGGGTTGACCATTTCATGCTGTTCGGAGGTCGGGACGAACTGCCCGATCAGCATGGCGCGCCCGGTCGCGAGCCCCTTGGCCCGGCTGTTCGGACGATAGCCGAACTGCACCGCGGCCTCCTGCACGCGACGACGTGTCGCTTCGCTGACTTCCGGGTAGCCGTTCAGGGCACGGCTGACGGTGGTCTGCGAAAGTCCGAGGGCTTCTGCGAGGGTTTTGAGATTCATCCGGCCGTCCAAAGCGCTTTGAAAACTGCGACGACATTCTGTGTGCAATCAAAGGCTCTGCAGGTCAATGGGCTTCGAAGTTAGGGCGGAAATGCTGACCTTTGCCTTGGAAAACATGCATTTTGTCGCGACTTGTTGACATCACGTGTGCCCGTGTCATTTAAAAGGCGTGCTTCAAAGCGCTTTGAAACGGATTCGGCGCTCACAGGACACGCATGGCGTATTCGGGAGGGAAACGGCTATGAAATCTTCGCTTTTCACTGGTGTCGCAACACTGGCCCTGGCGGCCGGGGTGGCGCATGCAGACACCGTCACGGTGTTCGGTCCCTGGCTGGGCCCGGACCAGGAACAGGTCGAGCAGGTGCTTGACGGTTTCGCGAAGGCGACGGGGCACGAAGTGTCCTATGTCGGCTCCGACAGCTTCGAACAGCAGATCGTCATCGACGCGGAGGCGGGCTCCGCCCCCAATATCGCGATCTTCCCGCAGCCGGGTCTGGCCAAGGACATGGCGCGCAACGGTTTCCTGACGCCGCTGGCCGATGGCACCGACGACTGGGTGAAGGAACACTACGCCGCTGGCCAGTCCTGGGTGGACCTGGGCACCTTCGCGGATCCGCAGGGTGACGATCACCTTTACGGGTTCTTCTTCAAGGTCGATGTGAAGTCCCTGGTCTGGTACATGCCCGAGAACTTCGAGGATGCCGGCTACGAAGTGCCCACCACCATGGAAGAGATGAAGGCCCTGACCGAGCAGATCGCCGCGGACGGCGAGACGCCCTGGTGCATCGGCCTGGGCTCCGGCGCCGCGACCGGCTGGCCGGCGACCGACTGGGTCGAAGACCTGATGCTGCGCACCGTCACCCCCGAGGAATACGACGACTGGGTCAGCAACGACATGCCCTTCGACGATCCGAAGGTGGTCAACGCGATCGAGGAATTCGGCTGGTTCGCCAAGAATGACGACTACGTGGCCGGTGGGGCCAACGGTGTCGCCGCGACCGACTTCCGCGACAGCCCGCTGGGTCTCTTCGATCTGCCGCCGCAGTGCTACATGCACAAGCAGGCGTCCTTCATCCCGACCTTCTTCCCCGATGATGCCGTGGTCGGCGAAGATGTCGATTTCTTCTACTTCCCGGCCTACGAAGAGAAGGACCTGGGCACCCCGGTTCTGGGTGCCGGCACCCTGTGGGCCATCACCAACGACAGCCCGGGTGCGCAGGATCTGATCAAGTACCTGCAGACCACCGAGGCGCATGAAACCTGGATGGCCCTGTCCGGCTTCCTGACGCCCTACAAGGATGTCGATACCTCCGTCTTCGGGGATCCGACCCTGAAGAAGATGAACGACATCCTGCTGGAAGCCACCACCTTCCGCTTCGACGCCTCCGACCTGATGCCGGGCGGCGTGGGCGCCGGGTCCTTCTGGACCGGCATGGTGGACTACGTCGGTGGCAAGTCCGCCGAAGACGTCGGCCATGACATCCAGGCGTCCTGGGACGCGCTGAAGTAAGCTCGCACCGCGAGACATAGCTGCGACAGCGCGGCCCGGGGCAGGATCCCGGGCCGCGCTTTGGACTTAGTTTCTTCCAGACGAGGGCACCATGGCACCGGCTTTGCAGGGGTTGCTGACAATCGTGATCGGCATCGGCGTATGCGTCGGATATTTCTACGGATCCAACCTTCTGCTGGACATCCTGTTTCCCCCACGAGGGCCGAAGGCGGGGCGCAACATCAACGTTGCCAACCTTGTGCGCCCCTGGCTTTTTCTGTTCCCGGCGCTCTTCGCGCTTGGCCTCTACCTGGCCTACCCGGTGGTGGAGACGCTGCGCCTGTCGCTGACGGAGCGGGTGCCGGGCGGCGGCTACGTCTGGGCCGGGCTGGACAACTACCGCCAGATGATGGGCGAACCGAAGTTCTGGGAGGCCATGCGCAACAACCTTCTGTGGCTGCTGGTCGTGCCGGGGCTGGCCACGGTGTTCGGCCTGCTGGCGGCGCAGCTGACGGACCGGATCAAGTGGGGCAATGTCGCCAAGTCGATCATCTTCATGCCCATGGCGATCAGTTTCGTGGGCGCCGCGGTGATCTGGAAGCTGGTCTATGACGCCCGCCCCGCCGGGCAGGAGCAGATCGGCATCCTGAACGCCATCGTCGTCGCCTTCGGCGGGGAGCCGGAGACCTGGCTGACCCTGCCGTTCTGGAACAACTTCTTCCTGATGGCCGTGCTGATCTGGATCCAGACCGGGTTTGCCATGGTGATCCTGTCGGCCGCCCTGCGCGGCATCCCCGAGGAAACGATCGAGGCCGCCATCGTGGATGGCGCGGGCCCGATGCAGATCTTCTTCAAGATCAAGGTGCCGCAGATCATGGGCACGATCATGGTGGTCTGGACGACCATCACCATCATCGTGCTGAAGATCTTCGACATCGTCTTTGCCATGACCAACGGCCAGTGGGGCACGCAGGTCCTGGCGAACTACATGTATGCCAAGCTCTTCGTGGCGCGGGACTGGGGGGTCGGCTCCGCCTCGGCCATGGTGATCATGATCCTGGTGCTGCCGATCCTGGTCTGGAACGTGCGCAACGCGCGCAAAGAGATGAACTGAGGAGGCGGTCATGAACAATATTGCCGGACAGAAACCCGCGCTTCTCTGGGCCACGCATCTGGCGGTGGCCTTCATGGTGATCCTGTGGATCATCCCGACCTTCGGCCTGCTGGTCTCCTCCTTCCGGACGGGGGACCAGATTTCCACCAGCGGCTGGTGGAAGTCGCTGTTTGCCAGCGAGCAGGTGGAAAGCTTCCGCACCCTGGGCCCGGACGACCAGGTGCAGGAGGGGGACCTCTACGTGATCGAGGGCAATGTCTTCACCGATGGGGGCGCGGCGGAAAACACCCTGTCCGCCTGGGGCACCTCTTCGCGCGACGTGAGCGCCTATGGCCCCGGCGATACCGCCGATCTGCGCGGTGGCGGCACCATCACGATTGCGAAGAACGGCGACTACCGGCTTGAAAACACCGAACCCTTCGAAGGCAGCCGGGGCGAGCGGGTCTTCGGCACCGTGTCGGTGCCGCCCAGCTTCACCCTGGAAAACTACCGCCACGTGCTGTTTTCCGGATCGACGACGGACGGGATGCAGAAGGCCTTCCTCAACACCATGACGGTGACGATCCCGGCCACGGTGATCCCGATCCTGATTGCGGCCTTCGCGGCCTATGCCCTGGCCTGGATGGACTTCCCCGGCCGGGCCCTGCTGATCGCCACGGTCGTGGGCCTTCTGGTGGTGCCGCTGCAGCTGGCCCTGATCCCGCTGCTGAAGCTTCACCTCAACATCGGGATCGGCAAGGGCTACATGGGGGTCTGGCTGGCGCACACCGGCTTCGGCCTGCCCATGGCCGTCTACCTGCTGCGCAACTACATCGCCGGCCTGCCGCGCGACATCATCGAGAACGCCCGCGTCGACGGCGCGACGGAATTCCAGATCTTCACCAAGATCATCCTGCCGCTGTCCTTCCCGGCCCTGGCCTCCTTCGCCATCTTCCAGTTCCTGTGGACCTGGAACGACCTGCTGGTGGCCAAGGTCTTCCTCATCGACGCCTCTGGCAAGACCACGGTGATGACCGCCCAGATCGTCGAGTTGATGGGCACGCGCGGTGGCGACTGGGAGATCCTGGCGACGGCCGCCTTCGTCTCCATCTCGGTGCCTCTGCTCGTCTTCTTCTTCATGCAGAAATACCTGGTCCGCGGCCTGCTGGCCGGGTCCGTCAAATAGGACTTTTCCAATGAACGAAACAACTTCTCCGGTTGCGATGTCCGAAGAATGGTGGCGTGGCGCGGTCATCTACCAGATCTATCCCCGCAGCTACCAGGACAGCAACGGCGACGGGATCGGCGACCTGGCCGGTATCACCAGCCGCCTGGGCCACATCGCCTCCCTCGGGGCCGATGCGATCTGGATCTCGCCCTTCTTCACCTCGCCGATGAAGGATTTCGGCTATGACGTCAGCGACTACTGCGACGTCGACCCGATGTTCGGCACCCTGGCCGATTTCGACGCCCTGACCAGCCGCGCCCGGGAACTGGGCCTGAAGGTGCTGATCGACCTGGTGCTGTCGCATACCTCGGACCAGCATCCCTGGTTCGCCGAAAGCCGCGCCAGCCGCGAAAACCCCAAGTCCGACTGGTACGTCTGGGCCGATGCCAAGCCCGATGGCACCCCGCCGAACAACTGGCTGTCGATCTTCGGCGGCTCGGCCTGGCAGTGGGATGCCCGCCGCCAGCAGTACTACCTGCACAACTTCCTGAAGGAACAGCCGGACCTCAACTTCCACAACGTGGAAGTGCAGGAGACGCTGCTGAACGTGGCCCGTTTCTGGCTGAACCGGGGCGTCAACGGCTTCCGCCTGGACACGATCAATTTCTACACCCACGACAAGGAGTTGCGGGACAACCCGGCGCTGCCCGCAGAGCAGCGCGTGGCCAATACCGCGCCTTCGGTGAACCCCTACATCTGGCAGGACCACATCTACGACAAGTCCCGCCCGGAGAACCTGGGCTTCCTGCGCAAGCTGCGGGCGGTGATGAAACCCTATGATGCGGCCGCCGTGGGCGAAGTGGGGGACGACCAGCGCGGTCTGGAGATCCTGGGCGAATACACCGCCGGTGATGACCTGATGAACATGTGCTACGCCTTCGAACTGCTGGCCGGGTCGACCCCGACCGCCAGCTGGATGAAGGACGTCATGGCGCATTTCGACCGCGTCGCCAGCGATGGCTGGGCCTGCTGGGCCTATTCCAACCACGACGTGATCCGCCATCCGTCGCGCTGGAAGCTGGAAGGGCCGGGCATCCGTTGCTTCAACGTGCTGATGCTGTGCCTGCGCGGGTCGGTCTGCCTGTACCAGGGCGAGGAACTGGGCCTTTACGAGGCCGACGTGGCCTACGAAGATCTTCAGGATCCCTATGGCACGCTGTTCTGGCCGGAGTTCAAGGGCCGTGACGGGTGCCGGACACCTATGGTCTGGGAAGCGCACAACCCCCATGCGGGCTTCAGCGCGGAAGGCGGCGACAGCCGTCCCTGGCTGCCGGTCAGCGGGAGCCAGGCCGCCAAGGCCGTGGACTTGCAGGAAAATGTCCCGAGTTCGGTGCTGAACCACTACCGCCGGGCGATCGCCCTGCGGCAGGCGCACCCGGTGCTGAGGAACGGTACGCAAACGCCGATGACGGCAGAGGGCACGGTGCTGTCCTTCGTCCGTGAAGGCGCGGGGGAGACCATGCTCTGCGTCTTCAACCTGAGCGATGCCGAGGCGGGCATGACCCTGCCCGCAGGCAGCTGGGAAAGCGTGGCCGTGGATCTGGACGGGGCCGCTGCGCCTGCGGACGGCGCGCTGAAGCTGGCGGGCTGGGGCTATGCTGTGCTGAAGAAAACGGGGGAGTGAGAGAATGGGTAACCTGACGCTGAAGGATGTTTCCAAGACCTACGGGGGCACGGTCAACGTCCTGAACGATATCAACCTGGATATCACGGCGGGCGAACTGATTGTTTTCGTTGGTCCTTCGGGCTGCGGCAAGTCCACGCTGCTGCGCATGATCGCCGGGCTGGAGAAGATCACGGGCGGCGAGCTGGCCATTGACGGGCAGCGGATGAACGACGTGCCCCCCGCCCAGCGGGGGATCGCCATGGTGTTCCAGAGCTATGCTCTCTACCCGCATATGACCGTGCGGGAGAACATGGCTTTCGCGTTGAAACTGGCGAAGAAATCCAAGGAGGAGATCGCCGAGGCGGTGGAGGATGCGGCGCGCAAGCTGCAGCTGACCGACTACCTCGACCGGCTGCCCAAGGCGCTGTCCGGCGGGCAGCGGCAGCGGGTCGCCATCGGCCGGTCGATCGTGCGGGACCCGAAGATCTACCTCTTCGACGAACCGCTTTCGAACCTGGATGCCGCGCTGCGCGTGGCCACCCGGATCGAGATCGCCAAGCTGAAGGAGGAAATGCCGGACCGCACGATGATCTACGTCACCCACGACCAGGTGGAGGCGATGACGCTTGCGGACCGGATCGTGGTGCTGGCCAACAAGGGCATCGCCCAGGTCGGCAGCCCGCTGGAGCTCTACGAGCGGCCCAAGAACGAGATGGTCGCGACCTTCATCGGGTCCCCGGCGATGAACCTGATGGCGGGCAAGATCACCGCCACCGGCGCGCAGACGGAGATCACGCTGGATGCGGGCGGCAAGGCCCTGTCCCATGTGGCGACCAGTGACGAAGACCTTGGAAAGGTTGTGAATATCGGCGTCCGGCCGGAGCACATGGAGCCGCTGGAGGGGGAGGGCGTCCCGCTCTTCACCGGCAAGGTGGACATCACCGAGGCCCTGGGCGAGGTGACGCTGATCTACTTCGAGGCGCCCAGCACCGACCATGCGGTCATCGCGAAACTGCCGGGGGTGCACAAGCACCTGCGCGGCAAGGAGGTGTCGATGACGGCGGATCCGCAGCATGTGCACCTGTTCCACGAAGGGCTGTCGATGCTCGCGGGTTGAGGCGCATCGCGCCAGATCTGAAGCGACCCCGCCGGTGCCCGCCGGCGGGGTTTTTCGTGCGTGGTGGGGGAGGGGTTTGAGAGGGGGGAAGGCGGGATTGGGAGGCGGGATTGGGAGGCGGGGTTAACCCCGCCCTACGGGACCGTTGCAGACGTCGGTATTGCGGTGCAGCGACTCACCCGGCCCGAGCCTTGGTTAACAGGGGTTTCGGGGCCAAATCGGGGCGTCGGTATCACGTCGGTATTGCGTCGGTATTGCGGCGGTGCGGAAACGCCGGAAGGGGCCGGGTTAACGGGGCGTGCGGTGATATCGCGCCTGCGGCGCGAGCGTGCGGCGCCCACGAGCCAGCAAATAGCAGGGAGGGGGTTTCTTCCTGATATTTGATGGCCACAAATATCCCGGGGGAGTCGCGCCGCAGGCGCGGCGGGGGCAGAGCCCCCTCGCCCGGCATCAAAAGGAAAACCCCCGCCGGAGGGGCGCTCCGGCGGGGGCAGGATTTGCAACCATTCAGCAAGTGCGAACGGTCAGCTCAGCCGATGATGGCGTTCAGCGTGGCGGAGGGGCGCATCACGGCTGCGGTCTTGGCCGCGTCGCCGTGGTAGTAGCCGCCGAGGTCCGCAGGCGCGCCCTGGGCTGCTGCCAGTTCGCCGGTGATCTCCGCTTCCTTCGCGGCCAGCTGGGCGGCGATGGGGGCGAAGTGACCGGCGAGCTCCGCATCGTCGGTCTGTGCCGCCAGGGCGTCGGCCCAGTAGCGGGCGAACCAGTAGTGGCTGTCGCGGTTGTCCGGCTCACCCACCTTGCGGGAGGGCGAGCGGTTGTCGTCCAGGATGCCCTGGGTGGCCGCATCGACGGCCTCGCCCAGGACCTTTGCCTTGGCGTTGCCCTTGGCGTTGGCCAGGAACTTGAACGACTCGCCCAGGGCGCAGAATTCGCCCAGGCTGTCCCAGCGCAGGTGGTTTTCTTCCTGCAGCTGCTGGACGTGCTTGGGCGCCGAGCCACCGGCGCCGGTTTCAAACAGGCCGCCGCCCTGCATCAGCTTCACGATCGAGAGCATCTTGGCGGAGGTCGCCAGTTCGAGGATCGGGAAGAGGTCGGTCAGGTAGTCGCGCAGCACGTTGCCGGTGATGGCAATGGTGTTCTCGCCCTTGGTGATGGTTTCCAGCGAGGCAATGGTGGCTTCGCGGGGCGCCATGATCTCGAACTTGTCGGCGACGCCCTTGGCTTCGAGGATCGGCTTGACGTAGGCGATCAGCTCGGCGTCGTGGGCGCGGGCGGCGTCCAGCCAGAAGATCGCGCGGTAGCCGGTGTCGGCCTGGCGTTCGATGGCCAGGTTGACCCAGTCCTCGATCGGGGCCTTGCGGGCGGAAGCGGAGCGCCAGATGTCGCCGGCTTCGACGGCGTGGGAGTGCAGCACGGTGCCGTCTTCGAGGATCATCTTGACGGTGCCTGCCGCCGGGATCTCGAAGGTGGTGGGGTGGGAGCCGTATTCCTCGGCCTTCTGGGCCATCAGGCCGATGTTCTGAACGGTGCCGGCGGTGGCCGGGTTCAGCTTGCCGTTGGCCTTGAAGAATTCGACGGTGGCGTCATAGACCGGCGCGTAGGAGTTGTCGGGGATCACGCAGTTGGTGTCCGCTTCCTTGCCGTCCGGGCCCCAGCCCTTGCCGCCGGCGCGGATGAGCGCGGGCATGGAGGCGTCGATGATGACATCCGAGGGGACGTGCAGGTTGGTGATGCCCTTGTCGGAGTTGACCATGTACATCGGCGGGCGGGTTTCGCGCACGGCTTCGATGGCGGCGAGGATTTCCGGCTCGTCCTTGACGCGTTCCAGCAGGGCGCCCAGGCCGCCGTTGGGGTTCACGCCCAGCTCTTTCATCTTGTCGCCGTACTGTTCGAAGACCGGCGCCAGCCAGGCCTTGACCGCATGGCCGAAGATGATCGGGTCGGAGACCTTCATCATGGTGGCCTTCATGTGCAGCGAGAAGAGCGTGCCGGCCTTCTTGGTCTCTTCGATCTGCTCGGCCAGGAAGGCGTCAAGGGCGGCTGCGGACATGTAGGTGGCATCGACCACGGTGCCGGCGGGGTATTTCACGCCGTCCTTCAGGACGGTTTCGCCATCGGCGGTTTCCAGCACGATCTTCGCGGTTGCCGCGTCACCCAGGGTGGCGGATTTCTCGTTCGAGAAGAAGTCGCCGCCGGACATGGCGGAGACGACGGTCTTGCTGTCGGCGGTCCACTCGCCCATGCGGTGCGGATTGTTCTGCGCGTATTTCTTCACGGCCGCGGCGGCGCGGCGGTCGGAGTTGCCTTCGCGCAGCACCGGGTTCACGGCGGAGCCCTTGATGGTGTCGTACTTGGCGCGCACGGCCTTTTCTTCGTCGGTCGCGGGTTCGTAGGGGTAGTCGGGCAGGGCGTAGCCCTGGGCCTGCAGTTCCTTGACGGCGGCGACCAGCTGCGGCTCCGAGGCGGAGATGTTGGGCAGCTTGATGACGTTGGCTTCGGGGGTCTTCACCAGCTCGCCCAGCAGGGCCAGGTCATCGGGGATCTGCTGCTCTGCCGTGAGGTATTCGGGGAAGGTGGAGATGATGCGGCCGGCCAGGGAAATGTCCTTGGTGCCGATGGTGACGCCGGCGGGGGCGGCGAAGGCCTGGATGATCGGCAGGAGAGAGGCGGAGGCGAGCTCCGGCGCTTCGTCTACCTTGGTATACACAATATCCGGCGTCTGTTGGTCAGCCATGTTTCTTCTCCCTTTCGCGTTCTTCGGAAGGTCCGGCCATGTGGCGCGGCGTCGGGTTGACGGTCGGTCCGGGCCGGCGGGCCCGGGCAGGACGGGGCCCCCGTTGGAGGCCATCAGGCAAATCCCTAGAGACTGTACCGGGGGATGGCAAGTTTGCTGAGCGTCGCACCTCGGGGTTGGCGCTATCATGGGGAGGGAGTGGGCGGGGAGGGGGCTCTGCCCCCCGTCGCCTGCGGCGCCTCCCCCCGGAGTATTTCGGGCCGGAGGCACCCGGCCGCAGGATCAGATGCGACAGGTGGTGTTGAGGAATTCCAGGAAGGCGCGGACCTTGGGGGACATCAGCCGACGGGAGGGGTAGACCACCGCGAGGCGGGAAATGCCGGGGTCGAAGGTGACGTGATCGCAGACCGGGACCAGCGCGCCGCTGTCGAGGTACTCCTGGCAGTAGAACTGCGGCAGCGGAGAGATCCCGGCGCCGTTGAGCAGGGCGCGGCGCACCACCAGGGGGTCGTTGACTTGGATCACCCCGGTGGCGAGGTCCAGCCAGGAGGCATGGCCGTCGATCTGGACTGGGTGGCGGCGCAGGCCGTAGCGCTTCTCGATCAGCTGGATATGGCCCGCCACCGGGTCGATCCGCCCCTTGAGGCCCTGCTCTTCGAGGTAGGCGGGGGAGGTGACCCAGAGCAGGGGGCCGGAGACGAGGGTCTTGGAGATCAGTTCGGAATCGTCCTGCCGGCCGACGACGATGGCCGCATCCAGCTGTTCGCGTACCAGGTCGACGCCACGGCCGGTGATCACCAGCTCCAGCTCAACCTCCGGGTAATCGCGGCGGAAGGCGGCGAGATTCGGCGCCAGGATCTCCTGGCAGAAGGCGGGGGGTAACGCGATCGTGAGCTTGCCGGAGGGACGTGACGTCAGTCCGGCCATGGCGGCATCGGTTTCGCGCACCTGTTCGAGGATCAGCATGGCCTGGCGATAGAAGGTCTCCCCCTCTCCGGTGACCCTGACGGAGCGGGAATTGCGATCCAGGAGGCGCAGGCCGAGAGAGGTTTCGAGCCGGTTAAGTGACGCTGACACCGTACTTTTCGGCATGTCGAGGGCACGGGCCGCCGCCGTGATGCCGCCGTGGTCCACCACCGCTGCAAAGACCGGTACGTCATCGATATTCCACTTCACGGCGCTCTCCTTCGCGGCAAATTGCGTTCAGAAATCTGAACGCAATGTTCAGTTCGCGCAAATTGTCCATCAGGATAACCTTTGTATAGTCCATAAATGCAAGCAACAGGATCGGCGCCCTGCCCAGGTGGGCGCGTCGGACGATGCCGGTGCAAAAGGTGTGATCGGAGCACATCTTCTGCGTGCAAGCCGGAGGAGAGACCTGCAGGTCGAAGTGACGCGTTCCGTGCCAGGCCGAGAGGCCGGGCGGCGGAGCCGTGGCTGCGGCTGCTGGCACGAGGTCCGGGAGGCCGGGCCGGGCGCGCATCCCCGCGCGTCGGACATCAACCACGACGGTGGCCAGGCCCTTCCCGGCGCGCCGTCACATTCGGGAGGATTACCATGTCCATCATCACCAAGTTCACCGCCGCCGCCCTTGCCCTGACCCTGGGTGCCGGCGCAGGTGCCGCCGAGGAGCTGAAGTTCGCCAACTTCCTGCCCGCCGGCCACCCCTACACCGTGCGCACCTTCGAGCCCTTCGCCGAGATGGTCGCCGAGAAGACCGGCGGCGATGTCACCGTCGACCTGTTCAACGGCGGCGAACTGGGCCCGGGCCCGGTCGAGCAGTATTCCCGCGCCCTGGACGGCGTGGCGGACCTGTCGGTGTCGCTGGCGGGCTATACCGCCTCGACCTTCCCGCTGACCCTGGTGGGGGAACTGCCGGGCGTGCTGGATGAACAGACCGGGACCGAGACCTTCTGGAACAACATCGACCTGCTGAAGGGCGAATACCGCCGCGTGCAGCTGGTGGCGCTGTGGTCCTCGGCCAAGAACTACATCTTCTCGGTCGATACCCCGATCCGCACGATCGACGACATGAAGGGCCTGAAGGTCCGCGTGCCGTCGCGCAACACCGGCCTGATGGTCGAAGCCTGGGGCGCGACCCCGGTGTCGATGCCGGTGTCGGAGATCTACAACTCCATGCAGACCGGCGTGATCGACGCGGCGATGATCGACGGCACGGGCGTCAACGCCTTCAAGCTGGGCGAAGTGTCCAAGTACCTGACCGTGGGCATCGACAGCACCAACTCCCCCTTCTTCATCGTGATGAACCGCGACGCCTTCCGGTCGCTGTCCGACGAAGACCAGGCCGCCGTGCTTGAAGCGGGCCGCGCCGCATCCGACCTGGGCCAGAAGACCCAGCTGGACGTTGCCGCCGCAGGCATCGAGGCCTTTGCCGAGATGGACGGCCACGAGGTGATCACCCCCACGCCGGAGGCCGCAGCCGCCTTCAACGAGGCTTCGGCCAGCATCATCCCCGAGGTGATCAAGGCATCGGGTGACGACGCCCAGGCGGTCTATGACGCGCTGAAGGGCGAGTGAGCCCCTTGAGCACCGCGAAAGTGAAATCTGCCCTGTCGGTCGCGACCGACAGGGCAAGCTGGGTCCTGGCCGTGATGGCCGCGATCCTGCTGCTGTGCATGGTCGTCGTGCTGACGGCCGGCGTCTGTGCGCGCTACTTCTTCGCCAGCCCGATCCTGGGCCTGAACGAGATCGTGCAGCTGAACGCCGTGGCGCTGGCGATGCTGGCGCTGCCCTATGCCACCGCGGGCAATGTCCATGTGCGGGCCGATATCTTCGATCCGTTCATCACCCGCTGGGGCCGGTTCCTGGGCGATATCGTGACCCGGGGGATTTCGATCGTCGCGCTCTACCACCTGGTCGACAAGGCCTACTGGAAGGCGCTGGACGCGAAGGAATTCGAGGATGTGACCAACATGCTGGAACTGCCGCTGTGGCCCTTCTACGGGCTGATCGGCGCGGGCATGGCGCTGTGCATCGTGGTGCTGGCGCTGCAGCTGGTGGGCATCCTGATCACCGGGCGCCCGGAAGGGGAAATGCCCGGGGAGGCTGACGCATGAGCGACCTGACAATCGGTATCCTGGGCTTCGTGGCCCTGTTCGGGCTGATGATCTTCCGCATGCCGGTGGCCTTTGCCATGCTGGCGGTGGGCTTCTTCGGGACCTGGATCGTCGACGGGCTGCGCCGGGCAGGCGCGCTGATGCTGACGGAAACCTATGGCGCGGTGGCGAACTATTCGCTGGTCGTCGTGCCGATGTTCATCCTGCTGGGCAACATCAGCTCCGAGGCCGGCTTCTCCCGCCGGCTTTATGATGCGGCCTATGCCTGGGTCGGGCGGTTCCGCGGCGGGCTGGCCACGGCCTCCGTCATGGGCTGCGCGGCGTTTTCCGCCGTGTCGGGCTCTTCGGTGGCCACGGCCGTGACCATCGGCAAGGTGGCCCTGCCGGAGATGAAGCGGCTGGGCTACGGCGATGGCATTTCCACCGGGTCGATCGCGGCGGGGGGCACGCTGGGCTTCCTGATCCCGCCCTCCACCGGGTTCGTGATCTACGCGATCCTGACGGAGGAAAGCATCGGGCGGCTGTTCATGGCGGGGATCCTGCCGGGCGCGCTGATGATGCTGCTGTTCATCGGGGCGATCTGGATCGTCACCCTGCGGGACCCGGCGGCGGGCCCCAAGGGCGATCCGGTGGCCCTGCGGGCGCGGTTCTGCGCACTGCTGAAGGCGATGCCGCTGCTGGCGGTGATCCTGGTGTCCATCGGCGGCATCTACCTGGGTGTCTTCACCCCGGTGGAGGCGTCGGGCGTGGGTGCGGCACTGACCGTGGTGCTGGCCTTCGCGACGCGGGCGATCAACGTGAAGGGCTTCTGGCGGGCGGTGATGGACACCGTGCGCACCTCGGCCATGCTCTACATGATCGTGGTGGGGGCCAATGTCCTGAACCCCTTCCTGGCGCTGACCGACATCCCCGAGGCGCTGGAACATGCGCTGGTGGCGCTGGGCATCGGCAAGTACGGCACGCTGCTGATCATCCTGCTGAGCTACGTGGTGCTGGGCATGTTCCTGGACGGGCTGGCGATGCTGGTGATCACGGTGCCGATCTACTACCCGGTGATCATGGCGCTGGGCTTCGACCCGATCTGGTTCGGCGTGATCGCGGTGATCGTGATCGAGATGGGGATGATCACCCCGCCGGTGGGCCTGAACGTCTTCGTGGTGCGAAACGTGGCCGACAACGTGCCGCTGTCGACGGTGTTCAAGGGCGTGACGCCCTTCCTGCTGGCGATGATCCTTTGCATCGTGCTGATCATCCTCTTCCCGGATATCGCGCTGATCATCCCGAACTCCATGTTCGGCTGATCGTCACGACAGGCATTGGCAAGGGGGCGCTTCGGCGCCCCCTTTTCGTATCGGCCTGCGGCCGGGTGCCTCCGGCGGGAGTACTTTTGGCCCAGTGAAAGAGCGGGCGGGGTGCCATGCCCGTCCCCCGACGATCGCAAGAGGCGCGTGGCACGCGCGGCGGGGGCAGCGCCCCCCTAGCCCTGCACGAAGCGATATCGCGTGGTGTTGCGGTAGACCTCTCCGGGGCGGATGACCGGATCGGGGAAGGCGGGCCGGTTGGGCGCGTCGGGCCATTCCTGGGTTTCCAGCGCCAGCCCCGACCGGGCGGTGTAGCTGCGGCCGTCCAGCCCCGGCAGGCCCGGGGTGGGCAGGTGCCCGGCGTTGTAGACCTGCAGCCCCGGCGCATCGGTTTCCACTTCAAGCGAAAGGTCGGGAGCGGAGAGGCGCGCGGCGGGGCCCGGACCGTCGAGGCAGAAGCAGTGATCGAGCGGCGCGGGGCCTATGGGGGTTGGCGTGGTGAAGTCGAAGCGGGTGCCGGCGACGGGGGCGATCTCCCCCGTGGGGATCTTGCGCGCGTCGGTGGGCAGGTAGTGGGTGGCGGCGAGATGCAGGTCCTGTGCGGCGATGTCGCCCGTGTTGGTCAGGGTGAAATAGGCGTGGTTGGCCATGGAGAGCGGGCAGGGCGCGGTGGGCACGGCCTCCATCGTCACAGAAAGGGTCGTGTCTTCGCAGCGGTAGGTCACCGTGGCGGCCAGCGCGCCGGGGAAGCCCATGTGGCCATCGGGCAGCAGCAGGGCGAAGGTGACATGGGCGGGGCCGTGGTCTTCGACCTGCCAGAGCTGGCGGTGCATTCCGTCGGAGCCGCCGTGCAGGCAGGTCTGCCCGGCCTCGTTCCGGTCGAGCTGGTACGTCTGGCCGTCGAGTGAAAAGCGCGCTTCCGCGATGCGGTTGGCGTAGCGCCCGACGGTGGCGCCGAAGCTGTCCATCGGGCCGAGGTAATCGGCCAGCCGGGGCGAGCCCAGCACCAATGGCGCCCCATGGCCCGCCAGCCGCAGGTCCTGCAGCCGGGCGCCATGGCTCAGCAGTGTCGCGGTGAGCGCGCCGGAGGTGATGGTGACGCGGGAGACGGCACGCCCGTCGGGCAGGTGATCGAAGAGGTCGATCATGTCAGGCGATGACCCGGTGTTCGGGCTGGCCCGCCACCCCGGCGGGGGCGCGGTAGAGCAGACCCTGGGCCGCGTCGGGATCGGGGATCGCCTCCTGCGCGGTGGTGACGAAGAGCGTGGTCAGCCCCGGGCCGCCGAAGGCCGGGCAGGAGCTGTGCCTTCCGTCCACCGCGATGGCCCGGTCGAAGCTTCCGTCGGGGTGGTAGCGCGCCACCCGGCCCGCGCCCCATTGCGCGTTCCACAGCCCGCCTTCGGCATCGACCACGGCGCCATCCGGGAAGAGCCCCTGGGGCGCGAGGTCGAGGAAGAGCTGGGGGTCGCCTTCGGGCCAGCCTTCGGCATCGAGGGCGACCCGGTGGATCTTCTGCGTCGGGGTGTCGGCGAAGTAGGCGCTGCGCCCGTCGGGGGCAAAGCAGATGGCGTTGGGGATGGTGATCGCATCGAAGAGGCGGGTCACCTGGCCCCGGTGGTAGCGGTAGATCGCCCCGGCGCCGGGTTCCGCGCCCTTGCCCATGGTGCCGATCCAGAAACCGCCCCGGGGATCGGCGCGGCCGTCGTTGGAGCGGGTCGCGGCGTTGTCGGCCTCCACCTCTGCCAGGCGGTCGCGGGTGCCGGTGGCGATGTCGAACCGCCAGAGCCCGGTTTCGGAGGCCAGCAGCAGGGTTTCGCGGTCGATCCAGCCGGCGGCGGAGTGCATTTCGTCGAACTGCCAGGTGAGCGGCGTGTCCCCGAACTGCGACAGCAGGCGGCGGTGGAGGATGTCGAACCAGAAGAGCTGTTCCCGCTGGGGATGCCAGAGGGGGCCTTCGCCCAGTTCGCAGGGGCGGCTGTCCTGGATGCTGCAGGTCACGGGAAGACCCTGTCGTGTTCGGCGGTGATGGCGGCGGCCTTTTCCGCCACGGTTTCGGCGCTGTCGCCGGGGCGATAGATCGCCGTGCCGATGCCGAAGCCCGAGGCGCCCGCGGCGGCCCAGTCGGCGAAGTTCGAGGGATCGGCGCCGCCCACGGCGTAGACGGGCACGGAGGCGGGGATGACGGCGCGCATGGCCTTCAGCCCGGCGGGCCCGATGAGCGATCCGGGGAAGAGTTTCAGCCCCGTGGCGCCTGCGCGCAGGGCGGCGAAGCATTCGGTCGGCGTCATGACGCCCGGCCAGGAGGCAAGGCCGCGCGCGCGCGTCGCCTCGATGACCTGGGGGTTGGCGTCGGGGGAGACGATGAGCGTGCCGCCGGCCTCTGCCACGGCGGCGACATCTTCGGGGGTCAGGACCGTGCCGGCGCCGATTTCGGCGCGGTCGCCGAAGGCCCGTGCCATGGCCGCGATGGAGGCCAGGGGCGAGGGGGAATTCAGCGGCACCTCGATCCGGGTGATCCCGGCGGCGATCAGGGCTTCGCCCACGGGGAGGGCATCGTCGGGGGTGATGCCGCGAAGGATGGCGATGATGTTGCGGTGCATGGGAAATCCGGTCTTCGGGGGGCAGTCGGGAAGGGCTGTTTCAGGTGACGGCTTTTCAGGCGAAGGCGGCCCGCAGGCCGTGGAGGGCCAGGTCGGCCGTGGGGGCGGGGCGGGCGCTGGCGCCGAGGCAGGCCAGCGCACCGGCGTAGCGGGTGGTGAGCGCGGGGGAGCCGATGATGACCGTTTCCCACCCCGTCCAGAGGTCCCGTGCCCCGGCCAGTTCGGCGCCGATCAGCAGGCCGGAGAGCTGGCCCGCGGCCTGTGCCGGCGTGGTGCCTGCCAGCAGCGCGCCGGAGCGGACGGTGAAGAGATCGGCCAGCAGTCCTTCGGGCGCGTGGGCGGCGCGGGTCAGCGCGCGAGTGAAGGCGGTGTCGCAGGCGGGCGCCTCCGTCAGGGAGTGGCGCAGCACCGACTGGCGCGAGAGCAGGGCGAAGAGTTCGCCGGTCATCGAGGTGCGGAAGTGCAGCACCTGGCCACCCGCGACGCGGACCCACTTGGTATGGGTGCCGGGCAGGCAGAGGGTGCCGTCGAAACCGGGCTCAAGTGCGAGAAAGCCCGCGATCTGGGTTTCCTCGCCGCGCATGACGTCGGGCGGATCCAGCTGGCAGAGGCCCGGCAGGATGCGCACCGAAAGGCGCGGATCGGTGGTGGGGGCGGTCACCGGCGGCGTGCCGGTGGGGGCGCAGGGGACCTGGGCGTAGGGTGCTTCGATCCAGCCCTGCCGGGCGCCGGCCATGCCGCAGATCAGCACCGGGGTGACCCGGCCCGGGGGCAGCAGGTCATCGCAGAGCCGCAGCAGCGCCGGTTCGAACTGATCCGGGGCGAGGCTGCCCATGCCGTCGGGCGCACTGCGTTCCGACAGGATGTCTCCTCCGGGCCCGAGGGCCCAGAGGCGGAGGTTCGACGTGCCCCAGTCGACGGCAATGCGCCGGACCGTCGGTGCGGTCAACATGTCGGCGGTGGTGCCGGCGGCCGGGGATCTGTCTGCTTGCATCAGAGCTCCTGCAGGTCCGCCGGCAGCAGTTCCGGCGCCAGGTTCTGGTAGCAGACCGGGCGCAGGAAGCGACGGATGGCCAGGGTGCCCACCGAGGTGGCACCGAAGTTGGTGGAGGCCGGGAAGGGGCCGCCGTGGACCATGGCATCGCAGACCTCGACCCCTGTCGGGAAGCCGTTGGCCAACACCCGCCCCGCCATGCGTTCCAGCACCGGCATCAGCGATTGCGCCACGGGAATGTCTGCGTCGTCCATCATCAGGGTCGTGGTTAGCTGACCGTGGAAGGACTTGGCAAGCGCCACCATCTGATCGGGTCCGGAGACGGTGATGGCGACGCCCATGGGGCCGAAGACCTCTTCCGCCAGGGCCTCGTTGGCCATCCATTCGTCCGCCGTGGTGCGGAAGACGTAGGGCGTGGCGTTCCGGAGGTCGCAGGTGGAGGTCATGACCTCCTGCACGCCGGTCTGGGCGCCGATGGTTTCCACCCCCTTGCGGTAGGCATTGGCGATACCTTCGGTCAGCATGACCTGCGCCGCGCCGGCCTCCAGCTCTGCCCTGGCGGTGGCGAGGAAGGTTTCCGCCGCGGGGCCTTCGGGCAGCACGACGACGCCGGGGTTGGTGCAGAACTGGCCCGCGCCCATCGTCAGCGATCCGGCCCAGCCCTTGGCCATTGCCTCTGCCCGGGCGTCCATGGCGGCGGGGAGGAAGAACATCGGGTTGATGGAGCCCAGTTCCCCGAAGAAGGGGATGGGTTCCGGGCGCTGGGCGCAGAGATCGAAGAGCGCCTTGCCGCCGCGATAGGAGCCGGTGAAGCCCACGGCCTTGATCAGCGGATGCTGGACCAGCGCGCCGCCCGTCTCGTAGCTGCCGCCGTGGATCATCGAGAAGGTGCCGGCGGGCATGCCGGTCTTCTCGATGGCGGCCGCGATGGCCTCGGCGACGATCTCGGCGGTGCCGGGGTGGGCTTCGTGCCCCTTCACGACGACGGGGCAGCCGGCGGCCAGGGCCGAGGCGGTGTCGCCCCCGGCGGTCGAAAACGCCAGCGGGAAGTTCGAGGCGCCGAAGACGGCGACGGGGCCGATGGGGCGTTCGATCATCCGCAGGTCGGGGCGGGGCATGGCGCGTTCCGGCAGGGCCGGGTCGTGGCGCACGTCGAGGTAATCGCCTTTCAGGATGTGATCGGCGAACATGCGCAGCTGGCCGGTGGTGCGGCCGCGTTCGCCCTGCAGGCGGCCTGCGGGCAGGCCGGTTTCGGCGGTGCCGATTTCCGTGATGGTATCGCCGCGCGCCTCTATCTCATCCGCGATGGCGTTGAGGAAGGCGGCGCGGGTGTCGCGCGAGGTGTAGCCGTAGGTCCAGAACGCCTCTTCGGCGGCCTGGACGGCCTGGTCGACCAGGGCTGCGGTGCCCTTGGAGACCATGATCGGATCGCCCGTCACAGGGGTGGAGGCGAAGGTGTCGTCCGAGCCGACCCATTGGCCCGCGATCAGGTGTTTGCCGTGGAAAGTCATATGTTTGCTCCCTTACTTGCCCCAGCGGAGCGCCATGATGTCGAGGTCGCCTGCCAGTTGCAGCAGGCGCGACCGCGTGCGCGGGGACATGGGTTTGAGAGGGTGACGCACGTGATCGGAGGAGATTACGCCACCCTCCTTGTAGACCACCTTGCAGGCGCGCAGCCCGCATTGGCGGTTCTCGTGATTGATGAGCGGCATGCAGAGCTGCCACTGGGCGAGCGCCGCGTCCTTGTCACCCGCGAGGTAGTGGGTGACGATGGGGCGGATCTTTTCGGCGAACATGCCGGAGGTCATGGTGCCGGTGCAGCCCGCGTCGAGGTCGGCCAGCAGGGTCACGGCCTCTTCGCCGTCGAAGGGGCCGATGATGTCCTTGCCGCCTGCCGCGATCAGCGCTTCGAGCTTGTCGGCGGCGAAGGGGGTTTCCATCTTGAAATAGCAGACGTTCTCGATCTCTGCCGCCATCTTCACCAGCAGCGGAACGGGCAGGGTGACGCCCGAAAGCGGCGCGTCCTGGATCATGATCGGGATGGTGATCGCATCCGACACGGCGGCGAAATGTTCAAAGATGCCTTCGGGCGCGGGGGAGAGGCCGACGCCGTGATAGGGCGGCATCATCATCAGCATCGAGGCGCCAAGGGACTGTGCCTCCTTCGCGCGGGCGACCACGACCTGCGTGGAGAAGTGGGAGATCGTCACGATCACCGGCACGCGGCCCGCCACGTGTTCCAGCGACAGCTTGGTCAGGATGCGGCGTTCCTCGTCCGACAGCACGAACTGTTCGGAGTAGTTGGCGAGGATGCAGATGGCGTCGACGCCCTGGTCGATCAGGCAGTCGAGGGTGTTCTTCATGCCCTGCAGGTCGAGGGACCCGTCATCGAGGAAGGGCGTGGGGGCGACGGGCAGGATGCCGGTGAGCGGGGTGGTCTTGAGATCGGTCACGGGGTGTCCTCGGGTCTGGAAATGGGGATCTGTCAGAAGAAGAAGGGATCGGTGGTTTCGCGGGCGCCCAGCAGGAAGGCATCGGCAACATGGCGCATGGGGGCCATGTCCATGTCGACGCCGCCCGCGCGCACCAGCTGCGCCATGTTGGCGTAGAGCCGGGGGTATTCGCCGTGCAGGCCCGTTTCGGAACTGCCCTGGGGCGCGCCGTCGACGAACATCTGCGCGCCGCCGTGGGTCAAAGCCAAGGTGCCTTCCTCGCAGACCGCTTCGATCGACCAGGTCTGTTCGCCTTCCTGGCGGAAGTCGAAATCGCAGGTCACGGCCGCGCCGCCGGGGTGGAAGAACGACAGTTCCGCCGCGATGGGGGCCTGCCGGTTTTCCGGGAAGAGCAGGTCGGCGCGGGTCAGGTGGATGGGCTGGGGCAGGATTTCCGTCACGATGGAGAGGGCGTTGATGCCCGGGTCGAAGACGCCGAGCCCGCCTGCTTCGAAGATCCAGTCCTGTCCCGGGTGCCAGCGGCGGACGTCCTCGCGCCAGGTGACATGCAGGGATTTCAGGGTCTTGCCCGCAAGCCAGGCCTTGGCGGGGGCGACCTTGTCGGCCTCGCGCGAGTGCCAGGTGGCGTAGAGGGACAGGCCCCGGTCGCGGGCCATGCGCTCCAGTTCGACGCATTCCGAGAGGGTGGCGCCCGGCGGTTTTTCCAGCATGACATGGCGACCTGCGGCCAGTGCCCTTGCCGCGTAGTCGAAGCGCGGGACGGGCGGCAGGCAGAGGGAGATCACGCGGATTTCCGGATGATCGGCCAGCATCTGGTCGAAGTCGGTATAGGCGGGGGTGCCCTCCACCGTCCCCGCGCGGGAGACGGTGGCGGCGAGGTCCCAGTCATTGGAGGCGGCGATGGCGGGGACGTGCTGGTCCAGCGCGATCTTCCCGATGCCGACAAGCGCGATATCCATCAGTGCGCATCCTTTCCGACCGCGTTGCCCCGGCAGCCCTTGAGGAAGTCCAGATCGGCCCCGGTGTCGGCGCCTTCGACGTGCTGCTGGTGCATCCAGCCGTAGCCGCTCTCGAAACGTTCGTGGGTCGGCTGCCAGGCGGCGAGGCGGGCGGAGAGCTCCTCGTCGGAAATGTCGAGGTGGATGCGGCGCCCGGCCACGTCCAGTTCGATCATGTCGCCGGTCTTCACCACGGCCAGAGGGCCACCGGCGGCGGCTTCGGGCGAGGTGTGCAGGACGACAGTGCCATAGGCGGTGCCGGACATGCGGGCATCGGAGATGCGGACCATGTCGGTGATGCCCTTCTGCAGGACCTTGGGCGGCAGGCCCATGTTGCCCACTTCGGACATGCCCGGATAGCCCTTGGGGCCGCAGTTCTTCAGCACCATGACGCAGGTCTCGTCGATGTCGAGATCGGGGTCGTTGATGCGGGCCTTGTAGTCGTCGATATCTTCGAACACCACGGCGCGGCCCCGGTGCTGCATCAGGTGGGGCGAGGCGGCGGAGGGTTTCAGCACCGCGCCGTTCGGCGCCAGGTTGCCCTTCAGCACGGCGATGCCGCCCTGGGGCGTCAGGCCCTTGCCCACGGGGCGAATGACGTCCTCATTGTGGTTCAGGACGCCCGAGACCTCTTCCCAGATCGTGTCGCCGGAGACGGTGAGGGCGTCCTTGTGCAGGAGCCCGGCTTCGCCCAGGCGTTTCAGCACCACGGGCAGGCCGCCGGCGTAGAAGAACTCCTCCATCAGGTATTCGCCCGAGGGCATCAGGTTGACGATGGTTTCCACGTCGCGCCCGCAGCGGTCCCAGTCGTCCAGGGTCAGGTCGACGCCGGGCACGCGGCCCGCGATGGCCAGCAGGTGGATAACCGCGTTGGTGGAGCCACCGATGGCGCCGTTGGTGCGGATCGCGTTTTCGAAGGCCTGCTTGGTCATGATGTCGGAGGGCTTCAGGTCGTCCTTGACCATCTGCACGATGCGGCGGCCGGACATCTGCGCCATGACGCGGCGACGCGAGTCTACCGCCGGGATGGCCGCGTTGCCCGAGAGCGCCATGCCGAGCGCTTCGGCCATCGACGCCATGGTGGAGGCGGTGCCCATGGTGTTGCAGGTGCCGGTGGAACGGGACATGCCTGCCTCGGCCTCCAGGAACTCCTCCTGGGTCATCTTGCCGGCCTTCACGGCCTCGGAGAACTTCCACAGGTGCGTGCCACTGCCCACGCGCTCACCCCGGAAGTAGCCGTTCAGCATCGGGCCGCCGGTGACCACGATGGAGGGCACGTCGCAGGAGGCGGCGGCCATCAGCAGGGAGGGCGTGGTCTTGTCGCAGCCGACCATGAGGACGGCGCCGTCGATGGGCTGACCGCGCAGCTGTTCCTCGATCGAGAGCGCCGCGAGATTGCGGAACATCATCGCCGTGGGGCGGAAGGTGTTTTCGGAGGCGGAGAAGACGGGGACCTCGACCGGGAAGCCGCCGGCCTCCCAGATGCCGGCCTTCACCTTTTCCGCCAGTTCGCGGAGGTGGCCGTTGCAGGGGGTGAGGTCGGACCAGGTGTTCATGATCCCGATGATCGGGCGCCCGTCGAAGAGGTCGTGCGGGTAGCCCTGGTTCTTCATCCAGCCACGGTGGTAGATCGTGTCGCGGGAATTGCCGCCGTACCATTCCTGCGAGCGCAGTTTGCGGGGCCAGGGGGCGGGGGTGAACGTCATTGCACTAGGTCCTGACAAAGTTTGAACGGGGGCCGAAGGCGGGGTGAACCCCGCCCTACGGGATGTTGGTGCCCGGGCCGAGACGCGCGGGCGGTGTCGCGCAGACGAGAGGGCGAAGGCGGCGGGAGCGAAGGCGGGGTAAACCCCGCCCTACGGAGCCCGGGAGAGTGGCGAAGGTGGATTTCATCCACCCTACGCAAGGAGGAGATACCTCTCCCCTGGGCGGCGTAGGGTGGATGGAAATCCACCTTTGGCCGCCATGGGTCGTCGTCAGCCCTTGTTCTTCTGGTAGACGTCGAAGAACACGGCGGCGAGCAGCACCAGGCCCTTGATCATCTGCTGGTAGTCGATGCCGATCCCCATGATGGACATGCCGTTGTTCAGCACGCCCATGATGAAGGCGCCGACCACCGCACCGATGATCTTGCCCGAGCCGCCCGACATCGACGCGCCGCCGATGAAGACCGCCGCGATCACGTCCAGTTCGAAGCCGAAGCCTGCCTTGGGCGTCGCGGTGTTCAGGCGGGCGGCGAAGATGAGCCCTGCCAGCGCCGCGAGGAAGCCCATGTTGACGAAGGCGAGGAAGGTCAGCTTCTCGGTCTTGATGCCCGAGAGTTTCGCCGCCTTTTCATTGCCGCCGAGCGCGTAGATGCGGCGGCCGAGCGTCGTGTTCTCGGTGATGAAGGCATAGAAGGCCGTCAGCACCACCATGGAGATCATCACGTTGGGCAGTCCGCGGAAGCCCGCCAGCTTGTACATGACGTAGAAGAGCGCGGCGGAGACGACGGCGGTGCGCACGGCGAAGAACATCGTCGGTTCCAGGTCCATGCCGTATTTCCGGTTCGAGGCGCGCTGGCGCAGGCCCATCCAGATGATCAGCATGACGGCGATCACGCCTGCGATGAGCGCGGTGCCGTTGGGGCGGCCCATGCCGGTGATGTCGGGGATGAACCCCGTCGACAGCGACTGGAAGGAGCGTTCGAAGGGCCCGACCGACTGCCCTTCGAGCAGCCAGAGCGAGGCGCCGCGGAAGACCAGCATGCCCGCCAGCGTCACGATGAAGGCCGGGATCTTCCACACGGCGACCCAGTAGCCCTGCCAGGCGCCGATCGCGATGCCGGCCACCAGGCAGGCGGGGATCGTCGCCCAGACGGGCCAGCCCCAGTTGACCATCATGACGGCGGCCAGCGCGCCGACGAAGCCCATGACCGAGCCCACGGACAGGTCGATATGACCCGCCACGATGACGATCAGCATGCCGAGCGCCATGATGATGATGTAGGAGTTCTGCAGGAAGAGGTTGGTGATGTTGACGGGCTTCAGCAGCGTGCCGTTCGTCACCACCTGGAAGAAGATCATGATGGCGATCAGCGCGACCAGCAGGCCGTATTCGCGCAGGTGTCCGGCCAGGTACTGGCCCAGGCTCTTGCCGTCGGGCTGACCGCCGGTTCCGTTCGATTTTTCCACGAGTTCCACGTTCCCTCTCCCTATTCAGCCGCATCCGCGACGACGTCGGTCACGATCATCGACATGATGGCTTCCTGGCTGGCCTCGGCCTTGCTGAGCTGTCCGACCAGGGCGCCTTCGTTCATGACGTAGATCCTGTCACACATGCCGAGCAGTTCGGGCATCTCGGACGAGATCATGACCACGCCCTTGCCCTGTTCGGACAAGTCGTTGATGATATTGTAGATTTCAAACTTCGCGCCGACGTCGATGCCCCGGGTCGGTTCATCGAGGATCAGCACCTCCGGCCCGGAGAAGAGCCATTTCGACAGCACGACCTTCTGCTGGTTGCCGCCCGAAAGGTTCATCACCTTCTGGAAGACGCTGGGCGTGCGTATGTTCATGGCCCGCCGGTATTCTTCGGAGACGCGGGTTTCCTCCCCTTCGGAGATGACGCCGCGCGGGGCCACGCCGGGCAGGTTGGCAAGCGTCACGTTCCTGGCGATGGTTTCTTCCAGCACCAGGCCCAGGGACTTGCGGTCCTCGGTCACATAGGCCAGGCCCGCGTCGATGGCACGGCCGACGGTGGAGGTGTCGACGGGCTGCCCGTGCATCTTCACCTGGCCCGAGATGTTCTTGCCGTAGCTCTTGCCGAAGATCGACATGGCCAGTTCCGTGCGGCCCGAGCCCATCAGCCCGGCGATGCCCACCACTTCGCCCGCGCGGACGTTGAAGGCGGCGTTGCGGATGACCTGCCGGTCGGCATGTTCGGGGTGCCAGGCGTTCCAGCCTTCGACTTCCATCAGCATGTTGCCTGCGCGGTGCGGGCGGGGCGGATAGCGGTCGGACATGTCGCGGCCGACCATGTCCCGGACGATGCGATCCTCGTGGATCTCTCCCTCTGCCGCGCTGAGCGTGGAGACGGTGGAGCCGTCGCGGATCACCGTCACGCTGTCGGCGACGCGGCGGACCTCGTTCAGCTTGTGGGAGATGATGATCTGGGTGACGCCCTGGGCCTTCAGTTCCAGCATCAGGTCCAGCAGGGCCTGGCTGTCGTGTTCGGACAGCGCCGCGGTGGGTTCGTCGAGGATCAGCAGGCGCACGTCCTTGCTGAGCGCCTTTGCGATTTCCACCAGCTGCTGCTTGCCGACGCCGAGACTGTCGATCTTGGTGGCGGGGCCTTCCTTCAGCCCGACCTTGGCGAGCAGGTCGCCGGTGCGCTGGAATGTCTCGCGCCAGTCGATGACGCCCTTGGACGCGCGTTCGTTGCCGAGGAAGATGTTTTCCGCGATGGACAGGAGCGGCACCAGGGCCAGTTCCTGGTGAATGATGATGATGCCGCGGTCTTCGGAATCGTTGATCCCGCCCCATTGGGCCAGCGCGCCGGCATAGTGGATTTCACCGTCGTAGCTGCCGGCGGGATAGACCCCGGACAGGACCTTCATGAGGGTGGATTTGCCGGCGCCATTCTCGCCGCAGATGGCGTGAATTTCGCCGTCGCGGACGGTCAGGTTGACATTGTCGAGGGCCTTAACACCCGGGAATTCCTTGGTGATGGCGCGCATCTCGAGCAGGGCGGTCATGGTCGGCCTCTTGCGTTCGATGGGGATCCGCCCGGGCTGCCGGGCGCGAAGGATCGGGAGGAGCGTTCGGAACCGGGCGTCGGGATGGAGGACCCGGGCGGATCAGGTCCGGGCGACGGCGGGCGCCGCCCGGAGGAGGATCGGGCCGGGCGGCGGCAGAAGGGCCGCCCGGAGGTTGGCAGAGCCGGGCAGCAGAGCCGCCCGGGATCGTCAGAACTGCTCTTCGGTGTAGTAGCCGGAGCCGATCAGGATCTCTTTCCAGTTCGACTTGTCCACGGCCACCGGCTCCAGCAGGTAGGAGGGGATGACCTTGACGCCGTTGTCGTAGGTTTCGGTGTCGTTGATCTCCGGCTCGGTGCCTTCGACCAGCGCCTTGACCATGCCGACGGTGACGCGGGCCAGTTCACGGGTGTCCTTGAAGACGGTCGAATACTGTTCGTCCGCGAGGATCGACTTCACCGAGGGCAGTTCGGCGTCCTGGCCGGTGACGATGGGCATCTTCATGTCGCCGGAACCGTAGCCCACGCCCTTGAGCGAGGACAGGATGCCGATGGACAGGCCGTCGTAGGGGGACAGCACGCCCTGGATCTGCTGGTCGGTGTAATAGGCCGAAAGCAGGTTATCCATGCGGGCCTGGGCCACCGCGCCGTCCCAGCGCAGGGTGCCGACCTTTTCCATGCCCATCTGGCCGGAGACGACGTTGACCGTGCCGTCCTCGATCAGGGGATCCAGCACGGACATGGCGCCGTTGTAGAAGAAGTAGGCGTTGTTGTCGTCCGGGCTGCCGCCGAAGAGTTCGACGTTGTAGGGGCCGTCGCCGAAGCGTTCTTCGAGGCCCTGGACCAGCGAGGTTGCCTGCTGCACGCCGACCTTGAAGTTGTCGAAGGTGGCGTAATAGTCGACATAGGCGCTGTCGCGGATCAGGCGGTCATAGGCGATGACCGGGATATCGGCGTAGTAGGCGTTCTCCAGCGCGTTGGACAGGGTGGTGCCGTCGATGGCGGCAATCACCAGAACATCCACCCCGCGGGTGATCATGTTCTCGATCTGGGCGAGCTGGTTCGGAATGTCGTCTTCCGCGTATTGCAGGACGGTGTCGTAGCCCGCTTCCTGGAACTGCTCGACCATCGACTCGCCGTCGGAAATCCAGCGCGAGGACGATTTGGTCGGCATTGCGATGCCGATAAGCCCGTCGGCATAGGCGCCGGTGGCGAATACGAGAGCGGCGGCCGTAGTGGCCGCAAGGGTCTTGAGAGTCATGATCTCCTCCACATGCGCGACCCTTGAGACGAATCCTCCGGACGGGTCGCTGTTCTATACGGGCTGGTCTCCTCAGCCGTTGCCTGCCTAGCCTGTCACAATCATACCTGTAAAATTCTATTTCTGGCGATAAGCATATCGAAAGTGGTATGGTGGGCGTCATGGACCTGACCAAACGCCTGAAACCCGTGCACCTTCGCCTGATCGACGAGATCGCGCGCCGTCAGAAATTGCAGCTTGCGGCGGAGGCGCTGGCGATGTCGCAACCGGCGGCGAGCCGGATGCTGGCCGATGTGGAGGCGGAGGCGGGGGCGCCGCTGTTCACGCGCCATCCCCGGGGGATGGAGCCGACCCAGGTGGGGGAGGCCTTTTTGCGGCACGTCCGGGTCATCCTGTGGGAACTGGAAACCCTGCAGGCGGAGGTGGGCAGCATCGCCGCAGGTGTTGCGGGGGAAATCCGGGTGGGCGCGGTGACCGGCCCGGCGATGGGCTTCCTGATCCCGGCCCTACGGCAGGTGAAGGCCGAAAGCCCGGCGATCGAGCCGACGATCGAGGTCAGCCCCTCTGTCCAGCTGGTGCGCGGCCTGCGGGAAGGACGGTTCGATTTCGTCATCGCGCGTCTGCCGCCGGACCAGGAAAGCGCGGATTTCAACGTCTACCCGGCCCGGTCGGAAAACGTGTCCCTGCTGGTGCGGGACAGTCACCCGCTGGCCGGCGCCCGCAACCTGTCGCTGGAGGAAACCCTGGGCTACGAATGGGTGATGCAGGAGCGCGGCTCCCCCATCCGGCAGGCGGTGGAGGCGGTCTTCCTGCAGACGGGCACGCCGGTGCCGCGCAACGTCTCCAACTCCTCCTCCCTGCTGGTGGTGCTGTCGATGCTGGCCCATGAGGACGTCATCTCCCCACAGTCGGAGGAGGTGTCGGAAATCCTGACGGGCGATGCGCTGGGCGCGCGGCTGGTGGCGCTGGACCTAGCGGACCGGATCACCGTGTCGCCCTACTTCATCCTGTCGAACCGTGGTCAGCAGCTGCCCCGCGCCGCCGAACGGGTGCTGGAAGAGGTGCTGCGGAGGTTGTGATGGGCGTTGCCTCCGGCGGGAGTATTTCCGGCGGGTTGAAGCCCGGGGTGGCCGGGGGATTGGCGGAGGTTTGCAAGGGAGAGCGTGCAAGCTCCCTCTTGCAAAAGGAGGGTGCCATTCCGGGTGCCATCCCCCATCTTCAATCCGCCGGAAATACTCCGGGGGAGTCTCCGGCACGGAGACGGGGGCGGAGCCCCCCGCGGCGGCCCCCGGTGCCTCAGACCGTCTGCACTGCTGCCACGGCGCGTTTCCAGCCGTCGTAGAGGCGGGCGCGGGTGTCGTCTTCCATCGCGGGCGTGAACTGCCGTTCCAGCGCCCAGCTCTCCGAAAAGCCCGCCATGTCGGGGTAGATCCCCGCGCGCTGCCCCGCCAGCCAGGCGGCACCGAGCGCCGTTGTTTCCAGCATCTCGGGTCGGTCCACGGGGGCGCCCAGGATGTCGGAGAGGAACTGCATCGCCCAGTCGGAGGCGCTCATCCCGCCATCGACGCGCAGGGTCGGGCTGGTGGCGTGATCGGCGGTGTCCCAGTCGGCGTGCATCGCCTCCAGCAGGTCACGGGTCTGGTAGCCCACGGATTGCAGGGCCGCGCGGGCGAATTCCGCCGGGCCGGAATTGCGCGACAGGCCGAAGATGGCGCCGCGGCAGTCGGCGTTCCAGTAGGGCGCGCCGAGGCCGGTGAAGGCGGGCACGAGGATCAGTTCCTGCCCCGGGTCGGCGGCCTGGGCCAGGGGCTGTGTTTCGGAGGCTTCGCGGATGATCTTCAGCCCGTCGCGGAGCCATTGCACCACGGCGCCGGCGATGAAGATCGACCCTTCGAGGGCATAGGTCCGCTTGCCGTCCAGCTGGTAGGCCACCGTCGTCAGCAGCCGGTGGGAGGAGCGGACCGGCGTGTCGCCGGTGTTGAGCAGGGCAAAGCAGCCGGTGCCATAGGTGGATTTCACCATGCCGGGGGCAAAGCAGGCCTGGCCAATGGTCGCCGCCTGCTGGTCGCCCGCGACGCCCAGGATCGGGATCGGGCGGCCGAAGAGATCGGGCCGGGTCATGCCGAAATCGGCGGCGCAGTCACGGATTTCGGGCAGGACCTGCATGGGGATGTCGAGCATGCGGCAGATCTCCGGCGACCAGTCGCCGGTTTCGATATCGTAGAGCAGGGTGCGGGCGGCGTTGGTGGCGTCGGTGACATGTTCGGCGCCGCCGGTCATTTTCCAGATCAGGTAGCTGTCGACGGTGCCGAAGAGGGCGCGGCCCGCCTCAGCCGCTTCGCGCGCGCCTTCGACGTTGTCGAGCAGCCACTTCAGTTTCGTGCCGGAGAAATAGGGATCGAGAAGGAGGCCGGTGATCTCCGTCACGCGGTCCTCGTGCCCGGCGGCGCGCAGGTCCTGGCAGAGGGCGGAGGTGCGGCGGTCCTGCCAGACGATCGCGTTGTTGAAGGGGCGGCCGGTTTCGCGATCCCAGAGCAGTGTGGTTTCGCGCTGGTTGGTGATGCCTATGGCGGCGATGTCTTCGGGGGTCAGGCCCGCCTTTTCGATCGCGGCGCGGCAGGTGGCGGCGGTGGAGGACCACAGGTCCGAGGGGTCATGTTCGACCCATCCCGAGGCGGGGTAGTGCTGCGGGAATTCCTGCTGGGCGGAGGCGACCTGTGTCATGTCCGGGCCGAAGAGGATCGCCCGGGTCGAGGTCGTGCCCTGGTCGATGGCAAGGATATGGGTGGTCATGGGGTCTCCTCCGGGTCTTGCTGTCAGCGGGCGGCCTGCATCCAGGTGTCCAGCGCGGCAATCTGCTCTTCGGTCAGACGTAGGCCTAGCTTGGTGCGGCGCCAGACGACATCTTCGGCGGTGCGGGCGTATTCGCGGGTCATGAGGTGGCGCACCTCTGCCTCCGAGAGGCCGGCGCCGAAGTCCTGGCCGAGGTCGGCGGCCTCTTTCGCATCGCCCAGGAAGCTGCGGGCCTCGGTGCCGTAGTGGCGGATCAGCCGTTCGGCGCCGCGCGGGCCGAGGAAGGGGTAGTCGGTCATCAGGCGGGAGATGAGTCCCTCGGTCTCGGCGACCTCGAAATCGCCGCCAGGCAGGGTGGCGCCTGCCGTCCAGGCGGGGCGGATCATCGGGAAGAGCGGGGCGAGCTTTTCCATCGCGTGTTCGGCCAGCCGCCGGTAGGTGGTGATCTTGCCGCCGAAGACCGACAGGAGTGGCGGGCCGCTTTCTTCCAGCCGCAGAACGTAGTCGCGGGTGGCGGCGGAAGCCGAGGATGCGCCGTCGTCGTAGAGCGGGCGGACCCCGGAATAGGTCCAGACGACCTGATCGGGGGTGACGGGCGTGCGGAAGTATTCCGAGGCGAAGCGGCAGAGGTAGTCGATTTCGTCGGGCGTTGCTTCGGGCTTCTGCTCGGGGTCGGGGTGGTCGACATCGGTGGTGCCGATCAGGGTGAAGTCCTGTTCATAGGGGATGGCGAAGATGATCCGCCCGTCGGAGCCCTGGAAGAAGTAGCACTTGTCGTGATCGTAGAGCCGTTTGGTCACGATGTGGGAGCCGCGCACCAGCCGGATCCCGGCGGTGGAGTTGCGCCCCAGCGTGCCGTTCAGCATCTCGGCCACCCAGGGGCCTGCGGCGTTCACCAGCGCCTTGGTGCTGATCTGGCGGGTGGCGCCGGTTTCGGTGTCTTCGAGCGTGACAGACCATTCAGATCCTTCAGGCGCGGCGGAAATCACCCGGGTGCGGGTCATCACCTCTGCCCCCCAGCGGGCGGCGTCGCGGGCGTTCAGCACCGTCAGCCGGGCGTCCTGCACCCAGCAGTCGGAATATTCGTAGGCGCGGGTCATGCTGTCCTGTAGGGGGGCGCCTTCGCGGCTGCCCTTGAGGGACAGGGACCGGGTGCCCGGCAGGATCTCCCTCCCGCCGAGGTTGTCGTAGAGGAAGAGGCCGAGGCGGATCAGCCAGGCGGGACGGCGGCCCTTCATCCAGGGCATGAAGAGGTTCAGCAGGCGCGAGGTGGGGGTGGAGTTTTCGAACACCATGTCCTGGTGCAGCGGCAGGACGAAGCGCATGGGCCAGGAGATATGCGGCATCGCCTTCAGCAGCACCTCGCGTTCGATCAGGGATTCGCGCACGAGGCGGAATTCGAAATATTCGAGGTAGCGCAGCCCGCCGTGGAAGAGCTTGGTCGAGGCGGAGGAGGTCGCCCCGGCGAGGTCGCCCTTTTCCGCCAGCCCGACGCGCAGGCCCCGGCCCGCTGCGTCGCGGGCGATGCCGCAGCCGTTGATGCCGCCGCCGATGACGAAGAGGTCGAAACTGTCGCGGGGCGCGTCGGTTTGGGGGGCCATGGGCTGTCCTCTGCTGGTGCCGAGCCTTGCGGGTCGGGCGCAGATGACAACGGCAGGGCCGGGATGTCAAAGCGTTGGAAGGCGTGGGGGCGCCTGTCAGCGGGAAAAACGCCCCGGGCGTCGGGCCTTGGCGGCCCGCTCGGCAATCAGTGAAGGAAGCCCGTCACGAGTTCCGGCAGCTGGGCGTAGTCCGAGAAGGCGGCGTTGCAGCTGAGCCCGCCGCGCCCCTTCCGGTAGCCTTCGGTGAAGAGAAGGAAGGGCACATCGGCCCGCAGGGCGGTTTCGGCGTCGGTTTCGCTGTCGCCGATGTAGAGCTGGGCGCGCGGGTGCGTGGGGCAATCGGGCAGCCGGTCGAAGGCGGCGCGCAGCGGCGCCGGGTTCGGCTTGCGGCAGTCGATGGTATCGCCGCCGACGACGGTGACAAAGCAGTCTTCCAGCCCGAGGTGGCGCAGGATGGCGCGGGCCGCGGCCTCCGGCTTGTTGGTGCAAAGGCCCAGCTGGTGCCCCTGGGCGGCCAGGGCCAGAAGGGTGTCGCGCACGCCGGGGTAGGGGTGGGTCAGGTCCACCGCGTCTTCGTAGCGGGACATGAAATCGGCCAGCATGCTGTCGTGCAGCGCGGGGTCCAGGTCACGGGTGCGGATCATCCGGTCGACGAAGACCGAAACACCTTCGCCCATGAAACGGCGGGTTTCCGACAGTGTGAGGGGGGCCACGTCGTGGCGTTGCAACAACGCGTTGGCGATGCCCTGTATGTCGGGTGCGCTGTCGATGAGAGTGCCGTCGAGATCGAAGACGAGCCGGGCCATGAAACCTCCGGGATACCTGTAAACGGAGGGCGGATTCGCTGCTTCGGTCTTATGCCCTCCCTTCCTGCCTAGAGCGCGGCGCGGGCGGGCGGAAGGAGATCAGCGCCATACGGTAGTGTTTGCTTTGGCGCTGCTCAAAGCTTTGGCGAAAGGGGTCAGAGAGGCGGCGTTCGGAGAAGTCGGCGCCGTCTGCCGGGGCAGTGTCCGAAAAAGGGCAGTGGCTTGCGGGCGCCAGTGGCTGACGAGGGTCAGTTGCCGACGAGGGCAAGGGGGGCGGCATAGGCGCGGTTGGCGTGGACCAGCGGCTTGCCCGGCGCGCCGAGGTGGACCTCTTCCACCGCGCCGAAGACGACGTAGTGGGTGCCCACGCGCTGCGCGGTGTCGATGCGGCAGGCAAAGGAGCAGACCGCGCCCAGAAGGCGCGGCGCACCGATGGAAGTCCGGTCCCAGTCGCCCGCGTCGAATTTCGACGCGAGCCCGGGCACGCGGCCGGCGAAGGCATCGGAAATGCGCGACTGGTCCTCGCGCAGGACGTTGACGCAGAAGGTGCCGTTGCGGCGGATCACCTCCGCCGCGGTGGATTTGTGATGCAGGCAGACGAGCAGCGTGGGCTGTTCGGTATCCGCCGAGACGGAGGACATGGCGGAGACGGTGACACCCGCGCGGCCCGCCGCGCCGTCGGTGGTGACGACGCTGACGGTGGTGGCGGCGCGGGACATCGCTTCCAGGAATTCCTGTCTCAGCGGTTCATCGGGCATCACGGCATCCTGTTCGCAATCCAGCGGGCAAATTCGTAGTTCGGCCGTTCCAGGTGGCTCAGGGAGCCGGGGCGGGCCAGCCGCCCCTGCATGCCCTTCCAGACCCGTTCGGTGCAACCACGATCCTCGTCATTGACGTGATCGAGAAGGCCCTTGAGTGCGGAAAAATGTGCCTCGTGGTCCGGATCGGCGGCGAAGTCGGGATGCAGGCCGCCGCCGTAGAGGATCTTGACCTGGCCGGGGCCGTCGGGGGTCAGGCAGAGGTACCAGAAGTAGCCGGGCGTCAGGGTGATGAGCAGCGACGGATAGATCGCCATCAGCCAGGTGCGGTAGCGGTCATCGCCTTGCAGCGTGGTGTTGTCCTTGTGGGCAATGGACAGGGCGATGCTGTCGTCCTTCAGGATGTGGTGGTAGTTGAAGTGTTCCTTGCCCTCGGGGCAGGTCATCTTGCGCAGGTCCACCGCCCCGCCGATGGTGCCGCCGTGGCACATGGGCAGGTGGTAACTTTCCATGAAGTTCTCGGCCAGAATCTTCCAGTTGGTGTTCCAATGGTGCTCCTCGCGGAACACTTCGACATAGCTGGACATGTCGAGGTAGCCGACCAGGTCGTCGACCTCCTTCAGCTGCTCGGCGGGTTCGGGCAGATCGGGGTCGAGTGTGACCATGATCCAGCCGTTCCAGTCGACGCAGCGGATGGCGGGCAGGGCGTTCTGATCCTTGCAGAAGCCCTTGTTCATGTCCATCGCCGGGGCGCCGCGCAGGGAGCCGTCGAGCGAATAGGTCCAGGCGTGGTATGGGCAGGTGATGACCCGGGCATTGCCGCGCCCTTCCAGCAGCACCGACATGCGGTGGCGGCAGACGTTGGACATGGCGCGCAGCGTGCCTTCGCGGTCGCGCAGCACCAGGACGGGTTCGCCCGAGATTTCCATGGTCAGGTAGTCGCCGGGGTTCTTCAGCGCATCCACCCGCCCGGCGCAGAGCCAGGACTTCGCGAAGACATGTTCCTGTTCAAGGGCCTGGAAGTCAGGTGAGGTATAGACCGATATCGGCATCGCGTTCGCCTGATCAAAGGGCACGGCGACATTCGCGCGGAGCTCGGCTGCGGGATCGTGGATGTTCATGGAGCGCTCCTTTTCGGTTGTACCTGGCGGACGGGCTGGATCAGCGGCCAGGGGATGTTCCGAAAAGAGAGGTTCTGCGCTTCCCGAAATAAAGCAATAGAAGTGTTGGCCGGCCGGAGGTCGCCGGTATTGTTTGATCGCAAACGAGTGCGGATTGGGCAGGTCGCTGCATGGCGGGGGGCAGAGGGGCGACGTCGGGGAAGGCGAAGCAGCCTCCCAAGGGGCGGCTGGCGCCCCGGCCGGGCGTTGCTCAGGGCGCGTTTCGCGCCCTTTCGGCAGCGATTCGGCAGCGTCCGGAGGGCGCGCGCGGCGACGCTGGGTGGCGTCAGATTGGCCGCGCCGCGGTGGTCCGCCATCCGGGCGAGGGGTTTGCGCATGGAAAAACAGTGCACAATTTCGTCACGTATGCCCAAGGGATCGTCGATTGCGGGAAAAAGTACATGTCCGGCGATCCGGGGACGGGACGGGATCTTCCTGTTGCCGGGAGCGCGCCCGCAAACTGGAACCGATCACGCCGCAGGGCCACCGCCTGCAGCCTGCCATCCCAGATCCCTGTAAAGATCCCTGTCCGGAGAGCCCGCAATGCTGATGATGCCTCATGGAATGAATCACTCCTTCCCGCGCCAGACCGGCGGCCGGGAGGTGATCGGGGTTTCCGCCGCGCAGAAACCCAGGGCAGTGCGGGAGCGCAAGGGCTTCGGGCTGACGGCGCAGATCCGGCAGTTCCGGGCGCTGATGGCGACCCATGTGACGGTGGATCACCCGATGCTCGTGGGCGTGCGCGCCGGCCGCAAGATCATCCGCAACGCCAAGGGCGAGGTGACGGTGAACGCGGGCGAGTACATGGTGATCACCCCCGGCGTCTACGACAGCTACAACGAGCCCGAGGCAGACAGCCCCTATATTGCCGACTGGATCATCTTTGCCCCCGACCTTCTGCGCGAACACGATCAGCACCTGCCGGGGCCACGGCCCAAGCCGCTGGAATGGATGCGCCGGATCGAGCCGGTTTACGAAGGCTTCGAACGCAGTTTCGCCGCCAGCCGCGAAGCGCTGGTGGAGGCCGACTACGTGCCCGAGACGGTGGCACGCCTGCGTCTTTACGAGGTGCTGGCCTGGCTGCGCGAAGCGGGCGTTCACCTGATCGACCGGGAGCCGGAGATGGATCAGCTGGTGCGTGCCCTGATCGCCGCCGATCCCGCGCGCAACTGGAGCGCTGCCGAGGTGGCCAGCGCCATGGCCGTGAGCGAGGCCACCCTGCGGCGCCGGTTGTCGAAGCTGGGCACCTCGCTGTCCGCGATCCAGATGGACACGCGGATGACCACTGCGCTGAGCCTGCTGCAGGAAAGCGAACTTCCGATCAACCGGATCGCGCTGGATGTCGGCTACGAGTCGGCCTCCCGCTTTGCCATCCGGTTCCGCCAGCGTTTCGGGTTCGCCCCGTCCGAGGTGCGCAGCCGCTCGGGCGAGATTGATCGGATCGGCGCAGAGGATGAGCGGATCGGCACCGCGGAGTGATCGGAGCTCCGTCAGTCTGGGGATAACGAAACCAGACTGACAGAGAGCCAGATGACCCATCTCTCCGTCGCGGCGGCTGCCGCGCTTTCCCTCCTGGCCTGCAGTGCCGCTGCACAGGATTTCACCCTGACCTCCCCCACCATGCCCGAGGGCGTGATGGAGGCGCAGCAGGTTCTGTCGGAGCCTTATGGCTTCGGCTGTGCCGGCGGCAATGTCGCACCCGCGCTTGAATGGAGCGGTGCGCCCGAGGGCACCCAGAGCTATGTCCTGCGGCTGCACGATCCGGATGCACCCACCGGCATCGGCTGGACCCACTGGGTCGTGGTGAATGTCCCCGGTGATGCGGAGGCGATCGGCCTGGGCAGCGACCTGCCCGATGGCGCGATGGAGACCCGGACCGACTTTGGTCAGCCGGGCTATGGCGGCGCCTGCCCGCCCGAAGGCACCGAACATCGCTATGTCTTCACGCTGGACGCGCTGAGCATCCCGGCCCTGCCGGCAGAGATGATCACCGAGGACAGCATGCCCGCCCTCGTGGGGTTCCTGACCAGCGCCTATTCGCTGGGACAGGCCAGCCTGACCGTGACCTACGGCCGCTGATCCCGCCCTTCGTATCCCTAGACCGAGTTGACCCATGTCCGAATTCACCTGGCCTGACGGCAAGAAACTGGCGCTTTCCATCGTCGTGAACATCGAGGAGGGATCCGAGCTGTCGATCCGCGAGGGCGACAAGAAGCCGGAGCCGGTGGATGAGCTGGGCGTCGGCCTGAAGATCCCGATCCGCAACTACATGAACGAAAGCAACTACGCCTACGGCATCAACGAGGGCGCGCGGCGGATCTTCGACCTGATCGACGAACGCGACATGGCCTGCACCGTCACCGCCGCGGCGCTGGCGCTGGAACGCGCGCCGGAGCTGGCGGCGCGGATCGTCGCGAAGGGGCACGAGGTCTGCTCCCACGGCTATCGCTGGGTGCATCAGTTCAGCTTCGACGAGGATCGCGAGCGGGAGTTCATTGCCGGCGCCGCGCGCAGCATCGAGGCCAGCACGGGCAGCCGCCCGAAAGGCTGGCTGAGCCGCTATCTGCACACCGACCGCACCCAGCGGCTGCTGGTGGAGGAGGGCTACAGCTACCACATGGACAACCTGTCGTCGGACATGCCGTTCTGGCAGGAGGTGGAGATGTCGGACGGCAGCATCAAACCGCTGCTGATCGTGCCCTATGCCATTGATACCAATGACATGAAGCTGTGGACCGAGCCCAGCTACACCCCCGACCAGTGGCTGGCCTACAACATCAACAGCTTTGACTGGTACCTGCGCGAAGCCCGGACCTGTGGACCCCGCATGACCTCTGTCGGGCTGCACCTGCGGGTGATCGGCCGGCCGGGCCGGATCTGGGCGCTGGAGAAGTTCCTGGATCACGTCGACCAGTACCGTGACGAGGTGTGGATCACCTCCCGTGCGGCCATCGCAGACAGTTTCACCGCCGCGCACCCCTGGGGGACGGCCTGAGAAGCCGCGTTCCGTATCGGCGGGCGCCCGGGGACGGGCGTCCGGCGCAGGGGAGGGAACGCGGGAAAGATCAAGAACAGCCCCGAAGACGATCCTCCAACAACCGGGCGCAAAGACCGGTCACAATCAACAGGGAAACACATGAAACACTTTCTGAAATCCACCGCCCTTGCCGCCGCGCTGGCCGTCGGCGCCGTTGCCGCGCAGGCCGAGACCTGGGACGTCTCGATCCCCTGGGGGCCGTCGGAGTTCCACACGATCGACGCCCAGAACTTCGCCGAGGCGGTGAAGGAAGCGACCGATGGCGAGCTGGAGATGATCGTGCATCCGGCGGGCGCCCTGGGCGTGCGGCCGAACGAAACCGTGCGCGCGCTGGAAGACGGCATCGTGCCGATGGCGGAAACCGCCGCCTTCCTCAACGTCGGTGACGTGCCGCTGCTGGGCCTGGACGGTCTGCCCTTCCTCATCACCTCTCCCGAGGATCTGGACCGCTTCTTTGCCCTGGTCCGCCCGGTCTGGGAAGAGGCGCTGGCCGAGCGCAACCAGAAGCTGCTCTATGCCGTGCCGTGGCCGACCCAGCTGATCTACACCAAGAAACAGGTGACCACGCTGGATGACCTGAAGGGCGTGCCGATCCGGACCCTGGACGCGATCACCACGACCATGGCCGACAGCCTGGGCATGCTGCCGCTGATCCTCGGCTCCGGCGATATCGTCCCGGCCCTGGCCACCGGCAAGCTGGAAGCGGTGATGACCTCCGGCACCACGGCAGTGGCGCAGAAGTACTGGGAATTCCTGAACTACGGCATCGTCACCGACCACATCATCAGCTTCAACATCATGTCCGTGAACATGGACTACTGGAACGACCTCGATCCCGAGACCCAGAAGACCGTGGAAGACCTGGCCCTGAAGATGGAGCCGGAGTTCTGGGACGTTGCCAACGCCGAGCACGTCAAGCGCATGGCGGAGCTGGAAGAGCACGGCATGACCATCGAGGAGCCCTCGGACGAACTGCTGGACACGATGCGCGAGGCGACCTCGGGCATGGAAGCGCAGCTGATCGAACGCGCGGGGCCCAAGGCCGCGGAGGTTCTCGAAGCCTACCACGCGGGTAAATAAGCCGGATCTCTCCCCTTACCGGCCAACTGGGATCGCGGGCCTTCAGGTTCTTACCTCTTCGGCCCTCCGGGTGCCGCGGTCCCCATTTTCTTCAAACCGGGAGGTTTGCCATGCAAACGGTTCATCGCCTCTGTCTACTTGTTACCCGTGCGGGCGCCATCGTGGGCGCCGTGGCGACGGCCATCCTCTCGGTCATGCTGGTGCTGGAGGTCGTGCTCAACTCGGTCTTCGGCACCTCGCAGCCCTGGGCGACGGAATATGCCAGCTACTTCCTCTGTGCCGGCCTGTTCGCCGGATCCGGATGGGTCCTGACGGAACAGGGCCATATTCGCGTCAACCTGCTGACCGACCGCCTGCCGCCGATGGCGGAGCGCACGCTGGGCGTGCTGACCGCGGCGATCGGACTGGCGGTGGCGACATATGCGGCCTGGTACATGACGCAATACGCCCTCAAGAGCCTCGATCGCGGAACGGTCAGCCTCTATCCGTCGCGCACCCCCTTGTGGCTGCCGCAGATGGTGCTGGCGGTGTCGCTGTGGCTCCTGTCGGTCGGCATCGTCGCCCGCATCCTGGAGATCCTGGGCCTGGCCCGGTCCCAGGCGCATGAATTCGATCCGGCGACGGAGGTCTGACCCATGGGCGCACCTGCAACTTTCATCCTGGGTGTCCTGGCGCTGTTGCTGCTGGGCGGGACCTGGATCGGCCTGTCGCTGATGGGCGTGGGCATCGTTTCGCTGGAACTGTTCAAGAATATGAAGGTGGGGAACTTCCTTGCCTCCGACATCTGGGCCAATGCCACCTCGGCCGAGATGGTGACGCTGCCGCTTTTCGTCCTGATGGGGGAGCTGCTGTACCACACCCGGCTGTCGCGGAACCTCTTTGACGGGCTTGCGCCCTTCGCGCGCAAGCTGCCGGGCGGCCTGATCCAGGTGAACGTCCTGGCCTCTGCCCTGTTCGCGGCGATCTCCGGCTCTTCGGCGGCGACCACGGCGACCGTGGGCCGGATCACCCTGGACGAGCTGGACAAGCGCGGGTTCGACCCGATGCTGAACCGGGGATCGCTGGCCGGGGCCGGATCCATCGGGCTGCTGATCCCGCCGTCGATCCCGATGATCGTCTATGGCGTGATCGCCCAGGTTTCGATCCTGGATCTGTTCATCGCGGGCATGATCCCCGGGCTGCTGCTGTCGGCCCTGTTCATGGCCTGGGTCGGGATCCGGTCCAAGGCCCCCGTGGAGGAAGGGGTTGAACGGCTGACCTTCCTTGGCGCGCTGAAGGCCCTTGGTCAGCTGGCACCGACGCTGGCGCTGGTGGTCTGCGTCATGGGGTCCATGCTGTCGGGCATCGCCTCCATCACCGAAGCGGCGGCGATCGGCGTGGCCGGCGCGCTGGTGCTGCTGGTGATCGAGAAGGGCAACCGGATCGCCAAGATCGCCGAGGCGCTGATGGGCACGGTGAAGACCTGTTCGATGATCGCGCTGATCCTGTCGGGCGCGCTGTTCCTGACCAAGGCCATGGCGCGGCTGTCGATCCCCAACGACATCGCCCATGCGATCGAGGGAATGCAGCTGAACCCGATCATGCTGATCGTGCTGCTGGTCGTCTTCTACCTGGTGCTGGGCTGCGTGATCGACGGGCTGTCGACCATCGTGATGACCCTGCCCGTGACCCTGCCCCTGGTCACCGCCGCGGGCTTCGACCCGGTCTGGTTCGGGATCTTCCTGATCGTGACCATCGAAATGGCCCAGATCACCCCGCCCGTCGGCATCAACCTGTTCGTGCTGAAACGCATGTCGGGGGATCCCATTGGCCGTCTGGCGAAGGCCGCGCTGCCCTTCTGCCTGCTGATGATCCTGCATGTCGCCCTGATGACCGCTTTCCCGCAGCTGGCCACCTGGCTGCCCGGCGCCCTGCGCTGATGATGACCGGAGTTCACATGACCACCGAAGACCCCATCCTGCTGTCCCGCTCCGGCCCCGTGGCCCGGCTGGTGCTGAACCGGCCAGGGAAGCTGAATTCCCTCGACACCTCCAGCTGGCGCCTGCTGGGCGAAATGATCACCGCGCTGTCCGGCGATCCGGAGGTCCGGGTGATCGTCATTGCCAGTGCGGGCGAAAAGGCCTTCTGCTGTGGCGCCGACATCTCGGAATTCTCGGTGACCTATGCCTCGCCCGAAAACGCGGCGCATTTCGGCGAGGTGTTCAACGGTGCGCTGGATGCGCTGATGAACAGTCCCAAGCCGATCATCGCCGAGGTCGACGGCCTGTGCGTGGGCGGTGGCTGTGCCCTGATCATGGCCTGCGATCTGCGCTATTCCAGCGCCGCCAGCCGCTTTGCCATCACGCCGACCAAGATCGGTGCCGCCTACAGCTTTGGCGATACCAACCGGCTGGTGCAGCTGGTCGGGCCGGGACGTGCCAAGGAAATGCTGTTCTTCGCGGAGCTCATGGCGGCCGAGGACGCCTGCGCGGCGGGGCTGGTTGACCGCGTCTACCCGGTCGAGACGCTGGAGGCGGAGGTTGCCGCCCGGGCGGCAAAGCTGGCGCGGTTCTCCCGCAATTCGCTGCATATCGCCAAGTCCGCGGTCAACGCCATCGTGGGGCAGACCAGCACCACGCCGGCGGAGATAGAGCAGATGCTGGGCGATGTCTTTTCCTCTGCCGATTTCCGGGAGGGCTACAACGCCTTTCTCGAAAAACGCAGCCCCGAATTCAGCTGAGGCCCGAGTATGACCGTGACCGCGAAACAATCTCTCACCCAGGGCCTGTTCGACCTGATGCAGCGGGAAATTCCCGCCGCCACGATGGAACGCGCCCCGCTGCACCTGCTGGACTGGATCGGCTGCGCCATCGGCGGATCCGCGACCGAGGTAGGCCAGAAGCTGCGCACCGTGGGCCCCGTCTACGGGCAGGGCCCCTGCATCGTGATCGGGCACAACGCCGGCCTGTCGGCGGATGGGGCGGCCTTCATCAACGGGGGGCTGGGCAACATCCTGGAGATGGACGACATCCACCGCTCCTCGATCCTGCATCCCGGGCCCATCGTGATCCCGGCCGCCCTTGCCGCCGCAGAGATCCACCACCTGTCCCCGCGCCTGCTGCTGGAAAGCATCATTTGCGGGTACGAGGCGACCATCCGGATCGGGCGCTCCGCCGGGCCGGCCCATTATCGTCACTTCCATGCCACCGCGACCTGCGGGACCTTCGGCGCCGCCGCCGGCGTGGCCCGTGCGCTTGGCCTTGAAAAAGATCGCTTCGCCTGGGCGCTTGGCAATGCCGGGGCGACTGCCGGGGGGATCTGGCGCTGCATCCATGAACAGGTGATGACCAAGCAGTGGCACAATGCGCTGGCGGCCTCTTCGGGGCTGCGCGCGGCCACCCTGGCCGATGGCGGCTTTTCCGGAAGCACCTACGTGCTGGAAGGCAAGGACGGCTTCTTCGAAGGGCTTGCACCGGATGCGGACAAGGACTTCGTGCTGGCGCAGCCGGAGGAGCCCTGGCTGATCCACGACACCTCCTTCAAGCCCTGGCCGAGCTGCCGGCACACGCATCCTTCGCTTGATGCCCTGCGCATGGCGCGGGAAGCGGGGATCCGTCCGGGCGATGTCGCCTCGATCCAGCTGTCGGTCTACAAGGACGCCATGCGGTTCTGCAACCGGCCCCAGCCGGTGACGGAGAACGACGCCAAGTTCAGCCTGCAGCACACCGCCGCCGTCGCCCTGTCGCGGGAGCTGCCGGAGATGTGCGATTTCGCCGTCGAAAGCTTTGCCGACCGGGAGCTTGTCGCCCTGCGCGACCGGGTGAGCGTGGTCGAGGATGCCGCGATTTCCGCAGCCTATCCCAACCATTACGGCGCCAGCGCGCGGGTCGTTCTGACCGACGGCAGCAGCCGCGATTTCCCCGTGCGCGATGCCTGGGGCGATCCCGAACGGCCGCTGGATCAGGATGGGATCATCCGCAAGTTCTGCATGCTGGGCCAGTATGCCGGCGTGTCCGACCCGGCGCTGAGCCGGATCATCGACGCCACGCTGTCGCTGCCCTGGTCGCGCAGCCTTTCCCAACTCAATGCCACCTTTGCCGAGCTTTAAGGACCACGACATGGACTATTTCGCCGCCCTCGACCTTGCCCAGCTGCGCGATCGCTATCCTGTCGGTCAGGCCTTCACCGACCGCTACACCGGGATGAGCCGGGACGAGCTTTTCGCGATCCAGGATGCGCGGTTCCGCGAACTGCTGACCGCTGGCTGGAAGGTGCCGTTCTACCAGCGGCTCTGGGGGGCCGAGGGGATCGAACCCGGGGACATCGACGGGCTGGCCGACATCGCGAAACTGCCGACCTATTCCAAGGACGACCTGATGGAATCGGTCGAGGCCTATCCGCCGCTGGGGGATTTCAACCTGTTCGGCACCTACGCCCCCGAGGCGCGCCCGCCGCTGGTCTTCCAGACGACGTCGGGCACCACGGGGCGCCCGCAGCCGCTGCTTTACGGGCCGATGACCCGCGAGGTGCAGAACATCCTTCTGGGCCGTCTCTACCAGATGCAGGGGCTGACAAACCGCGACGTGGTGCATTCGGTCTATGGCCACGGCACCGTCAACGGCGGGCACTACATCCGCGAGGCCGTCAGCCACTGGGTTGGCGCACAGTTCCTGTCGGCGGGCACGGGGATCGAGACCCGCTCCGCCAAGCAGGTGGAGCTGATGCGCGACTTCCAGGTCACCGCCATCGTGGGCTTCGGCGACTACATCCGAAAGCTCGCCACCGTGGCGCAGGAGGCCGGGCTGGAGCCGGGCCGCGATATCCCTGTGCGGATGATCTCCGGTCACCTGGGCTCCGAAACCGCGGAGGGGCTGGGCGCGCTCTGGGGCGGGGCGAAGGTCTTCGACTGGTACGGCGTGGGCGACACCGGTGCCATCACCGGACAGGGTGCCGATCGCACCGGTCAGCACATCATGGAAGACGCCCAATATGTCGAGCTGCTGGACGTGGACACCCACGCGCCCGTGGCACCGGGGGAGCTGGGCGACCTGGTCTGCACCTGCCTTTACACCACCGATGTCTTCCCGATCATCCGCTTCAACACCCATGATGTGACCCGTGTGATCCCGGGGGACAATCCGCTGGACCTGCCTTTCCGCCAGACGGAAGGCTTCCTGGGGCGGTCCGACAACATGGTCAAGCTGCGGGGCATCAACATCTACCCGCAGGGCATCGGCGCGATCCTGTCCACCGGTTTCGAGGAGACCAACGGCGAATACTACTGCGAGGTGGTCCAGTCCGAGGGGCGCGAGGAGATGGTCGTGCATGTCGAGGCCACGAGCCAGGACGCGGCGCTGACCGAGGCGATGACGAGCCTGCTGCGCGCCCGCCTGGGCGTGGCGATGGATGTCAGCCTTTGCGCGCCGGGGGCCACGGCGGAAGTGACGCAGCTGGAAAGCCGGCAGAAGCCCATCCGCCTGGTCAAGCGCAAGGCCGAGGGTGCCGAGGCATGAGCAAGGCGCCCGATACGGTCCTGTCCCGGACGGAGGCGGCGCTGGCGCGGATCGCGGCGGAGAATGGCGAAAGCCACATCTTCGTGTCGACCTGCGCGGAAACGGCCCGGGCCGAGGCCCGTGCGGCGGATGAACGCCGCGCCGCGGGAACGTCCCTGGGGCTGCTCGACGGGGCGCTGATCGCGGTCAAGGACAACCTGGCGATCGCGGGGGTGCCGCATAGCGCGGGCACCGGTGTCTGGATGGATCGGATCGCCGACGCGGATTCCCACGCGGTGGCGAAGCTGCGGGCGGCAGGCGCCGTGGTGCTGGGCACGCTGAACATGCACGAAGGCGCCCTGGGGGCGACCAATGACAACCCCTTCCACGGCCGCTGCGCCAATCCGCTGGCCGAAGGGTACACCCCCGGGGGCTCCAGCGGTGGATCCGGGGCGGCGGTGGCAGCCGGGCTGGTGGACATGGCGCTTGGCACCGACACCATGGGGTCCGTCCGGATCCCGGCGGCCTATTGCGGGGTCTATGGCCTGAAGCCCACGGATGGCCTGGTGCCGCGTGACGGGCTGGCCTTCCTGTGCCCGCAGCTGGATGCCATCGGCCCGCTCAGCGCGGATCCGGCGCTGCTGCTGCCTGCCGTGCATGCCATGGCCAGCGGCGGCACGGATGCGCTGCGCCTGTCACCCCCCTTCGGCTGGTGCGAGGAAAAGCGGCCCCTTGCGGGCGCCATCGTGCTGTGTCCCGAAAACCTGGTGGACTTCGGCTGCGAACCGGCCGTGCTTGAGGGGTTGGAACGGGCCATCGCCGCGCTGGAAGAAGCGGGCGCGCTGGTGGATCGCGGGCCGCTGCCGGAGTGGGAGCCGGGCCGGTTCCGCCGGGGCGGGCTGCAGCTGATCGAGGCGGAGGGTGCACGGATTTTCGCGGCGGAACTGGCCGACCCCGAAAGCCGGTTGAGCCCGGACTTCCGCGCCATGCTGGACTACGGCGCGCGTCTTCCGGCGACGAAGCTGACAGAGGCGCTGGAGCGGATCCGCTCCGCCGGGGCGATGGTGCACCGTGCCCTGTCGCGCCACCATTTCCTCCTGCTGCCGACGGCGCCGCAACGCGCCTTCCGCTTTGGCGCGGAGGTACCTGCGAACCAGGCCGATTTCACCTGCCTGGCCAACTTCTCCGGCTGTCCGGCGGTGGTGACCCCGGTGCCGATGGAAGAGGGGCTGCCCGCCTCGGTGCAGCTGATCGGCCGCCGCTGGTCCGAGGCAAGCCTGTGTGCCGCCGCGGAAACCCTGGGCGGACTTCTGAAAAGGGAGAGCGTGAATGGATAAGGAAGAGGCCATCATCGACTGGCTGCTGACCCGCGTGGCCGAGACGCCTTTCGAGGCGCTGCCGGAGGCAACGCTGGCACGCACGCGCACCTTCATGCTGGACACGCTGGGGGTGGGGGTTGCCGGCTGCCACGGCACCGGCCTGTCGCAGATCATCGAGATGACGCGCAGCTGGGGCGCGGGGGATGCCGCGACCGTCTGGGTCAGCGGCGAAAAGGTACCGGCGCCCACGGCGGCCTTCCTGAACGGCTACCAGATCCACAGCCTTGAATTCGACTGCCTGGTGGACGAGGCGGTCATGCACCCGATGGCGACGATGGTGTCGGCGGTCATGGCCCATGTGGAACGCCGCAGCGCCGAGGGACGCCCGGTGTCCGGGCGCGACCTGATGGCGGCCGTCGTCCTGGGGATCGACCTGGCGATCTTCCTCGGCCTTGCCTCTCGTCAGGCGCTGCGTTTCTTCCGGCCGGCGACGGCGGGCGGCATGGGCGCGGCAGCGGCGATCGCGCGGCTGGAAGGGTTCGACAAGGCCGGGCTGCGCCAGGCGCTTGGCCACCAGTACGGTCAGCTTTGCGGCACGATGCAGGCCCATGTCGAAGGCTCCCCCCAGCTGGGGCTGCAGATCGGCTACAACGCCCGGGCCGCGCTTGTTTCCGTCGACCTGGTGAAGGCGGGGATCCGGGCGCCGGACCATGCCTTCCTTGGTCCGCACGGATATTTCCGCATCGTCGAGGCCGAATACGACCTGGAGGCGGCGCAGGCCGCCCTGCTGGCCGGGTTCCAGATGGAGAGGATGGCGCACAAGCCCTTCCCCTCGGGCCGGCTGACCCATGGCACCGTCGGGGCCCTGCAGGAGCTGATGGCGGAGCATGGTTTCGCTGCGGCGGATGTGGCGGCGGTCAGGCTGTCGGAACCGCCGCTGGTCTACAGGCTGATGGGGCGTCCCGACGTGCCGGAGCCGGAAGCGAATTACGCCAAGCTCTGCCTGCCTTTCGTGTCGGCGCTGGCGCTGGTGCGGGGCGGGGTGGAGATCCAGCATTTCCTGGATCGGGACACGCTGAACGATCCGCAGATCCATGCGCTGGCGGCGCGGGTCACGCTGGAGGAGGACGGAAATCCCGATCCCAACGCGATGTATCCGCAGGGCCTTGAGGTCACGCTGACCGACGGCACCCAGCATGCGGTGACGATCCCGGCGGCCTACGGCCATCCCGACAAGCCCCTGACCGAGGAAGCGAACCTGGAGAAATTCCGGGCCTGCTGGCGCCACGCGGCGCGGCTGCCCGAACAGAATGCCTCCCGCGTGATCGAAGCCGTGGGGCGGCTCGACACGCTGGAGGACGCGGCGGGGCTTGTGCCCCTGCTGCTTGCCACGTCCGGATAACGACCCGGGCGAAGCCAAAAGAAGAAAAACAAAGTTCCAACAGGAGAAAAAGAATGATTTCCAAAAGAGAAGGAACGCGGCTTCTGGCCGCGACGGCTTTCTGCGCCCTGTTGCCTGCCATGGGCAGCGCGCAGCAGATCCTGATGCTGGCCGAGGACGTGCCTGCGGGCCTTGACTACGACGGGCCCTCGGCCGCCGTGCCGGCTGCCCAGCAGGCCATGGTCAACACCATGGAACCGCTGGTCTTCTACGCCAAGGGTGAGGTCAACGAAGAGGGCGTGCAACTGCCCGACTTCGACACCTTCGAAGGGCGCCTGGCCGAAAGCTGGGACTACGACGAAGCGACCCTGACCTGGACGTTCCACCTGCGCCAGGGCGTGAAGGGCTGCGGCGGCGCGACCTTCGATGCCGATGACGTGCTCTATACCTTTGCCCGCGCCAAGTCGGTCTCGGGTGCGGCGCCGATCGGCTGGTTCCTGTCCAACGTCGGGTCCATCGCGGGCTTCGATTCCTCCGTCTTCGGGGAAGATCCCGCCGCCAAGGAACTGGGCGACACGGTCGTGAAGATCGACGACTACACCGTGCAGATCCGCCAGTCCGAACCCAACGCCCTGTTCCTGCCGGTGCTGGCCGCCTTCGGCCTGCTGATCTTCGACAAGGAGACCATGGAGGCCCACGCCACCGCCGAGGATCCCTGGAGCCATGACTGGGGCAACACGACCTCTGCCGCCAGCTTCGGTGCCTATTGCATCGACGAATGGTCGAAGAACGAGAAGATCTCCTACACCGCGAACGAGGACTATTACCTGGGCGCGCCCGAGATCAAGAAGGTCACCGTTCAGCGCGTGCCGCAAAGCTCCAACCGGGCGGTGGTGCTGATGAGTGGCCAGGCGCAATATGCCTCCGGCCTGACGCCGCGCGAATACGACAGCCTGCGCAAGAACCCCGCCGTCTCGGTGTCGGGCGTGTCCGGCAACGAAGCGACCTTCCTGCACATGAACTTCGATGTCGAACCCTTCGACAATCCGAAGCTGCGCGAAGCCATCGCCTATGCCGTGCCCTATGACCAGATCATCGCCAACGGCTATTTCGGCCAGGCCAGCCAGTGGAACGGCGTCGTGCCTTCGTCCTACCCGGGCTATGTCGATGCGACCGACTTCACCTATGATCCGGAAAAGGCCAAGGAACTGCTGGCGGAAGCCGGCTACCCGAACGGTGAGGGCCTCGATGCCTTCGCGGATGCCTTCCAGCTGACCTACGTGGCCGAGAAGGAAAGCACCCTTGGCCCGATCGTCAACATCATCCAGACGGCGCTGCGCGGCGTCGGCATTCCGGTGACGCTCGATCCGATCCCGCTGTCGCAATACGGCGACCGCCAGCTGGTCAAGCGCGACCTGGGCTTTGCCATCAACGACCAGGAAAAACCGGTTGCCGTGGATGCGGGCTATGCGATCCAGCTGTTCTTCGTCTCTCCCGACAAGGGCGGGCTGAACAACATGGTCAACTACTCTTCCGACGTCGTGGATGAAACCTGGGCCGCCGCCCGCGTCGAACCCGACATGGAGAAGCGTGACGCCATGGTCGCCCAGATCCAGGAGCAGATCGGCAAGGATATCGCCTGGCTTCCGGTGGTCGAATACAAGACCCAGTGGGCGCATTCCGCCGCGCTGAAGGGGCAGTCCTGGTACGCGGACAACGCGCCGCGCTATTTCGACTTCTCGGTCGAGTAAGGGCGCGATCATGCTGAAATATGTCTCCAGGCGGCTTGGCGTCGGTCTGATCCAGCTGCTGGCCCTGACCATCGCCGTCTTCTTCATCATCCGCCTGCTGCCTGCCGATCCGGTGGCACGTCTCGTGGGCATGAATGCCAGCCAGGAGGCATATGCCCAGGCGGAACATCAGCTGGGGCTGGACCGGCCCTTGCTGAGCCAGCTTTCGATCTACCTCGGGTTCAGGCCCGAGGTGGAGCCGGGGCTCGCGCAGGCGTCGCTTGGCACCTCCTGGGTGACGGGGGAACCGATCCTGGGCGAGATCGCCCAGTTCCTGCCGGTCACCCTGCAGCTGGTGACGCTGGCCTTCGTGCTGGCCTTCGTGCTGGCCGTGCCCATCGGCATGGCGGGCGCGCTGAACCCGGGCGGAGGCGCCGACAAGGGCGTCTTCGTCTACTCCCTCTTCGCGGGCAGCCAGCCGGAATTCTGGTGGGGCCTGTTGCTGATCTACCTGTGCTTCTTCCAGTGGGGGATCGCGCCCGCGCCCCTTGGCCTGCTGTCGCCCCTGACCAGCCAGCCGGAGCCGATTACCGGGTTCCTGCTGATCGATGCCATATTGCGCGGCCGCTTCGACGTGTTGGGCGAAGCGCTGAGCCACCTGGCGCTTCCGGTGCTGTGCCTGGCCTTCGTCGTGTCGGGGCCGATCATCAAGATGGTGCGCCAGAACATGATGCGGGCGTTGCAGTCCGACTTCATCCTCTACGGCCGCTCCATCGGGCTGCCGAAGAGGCGCATCGGCCGCTACGCCCTGCGCGCGGCCATGGCGCCTTCGATGACCATCATCGGCATCCTTTACGGCTTCATGTTGTCGGGGGCGGTACTGATCGAAAACGTCTTCTCGCTGAACGGCATCGGGCAATACGCCATCCGTTCGGTGCTCAACTTCGACTATCCCGCCATCCAGGGCGTGGTGCTGGTGATCGCTGCCGTTTCGCTGGTGATCTACCTGGCGCTTGACCTGATCCAGGCGGCGATCGACCCGAGGATCGTCTATTGACCCAGATTGCCGACCCCGAATTCGCCGCGCCGAAGAAACGGTTCAACTGGCTGCTTGCCGTCGGGCTGATCATCGTCGCGGGTGTCATCTTCCTGGCGGTCTTCGGGCCCTATGTCGGGCCCTACGACCCCACGCTGACAACCCCGCGCGTCTCCGTCGCGCCGCCCGCCCTGTCGGAGATCCCGGGCCTTCTGGCCGGATCGCTTGCCGGCACGCTGGACCATCCGCCGCACTGGATGGGCACCGACAGTTCCGGCTACGACGTCTTCAGCCGCGTCATCGCCGCGCCGCGCACCGACCTGACCATTGCGCTGGCGGCCAACTTCGTCTCGCTTGCGCTTGGCGCCGTGCTGGGCCTGCTGGCGGGCTACTTCCGCAACTGGGCGACAGAGATCCTGATGCGGGTCTCGGACGTGCTGCAAAGCTTCCCGGTCTTCATTTCCGCGATGGTGCTGGTGGCGCTGGCGGGCCGGTCCATGGGCAATATCGTCATCGCCCTGGCCCTGGTCTATACGCCGATCTACATCCGCCTGACCCGCGCCGAGGTGCTGCAGAAGAAGGCTGCGGGCTATGTCGAGGCCGCCCGCGCCATGGGCACGCGGGAACTGGCGATCGCCTTCCGCCACGTGTTGCCCAACTCGATGACGCCCGCGCTGATCCAGTCCTCTGTCACCATCGGCATGGCGATCCTGCTGACCTCGGGCCTGTCCTTCGTGGGGGCGGGGGTGCGGCCGCCGACGCCGGAATGGGGGCTGTCGATCTCCACCGGGGCGAACCAGATCATCCTTGGTGAATGGTGGCCCTCCGTCTTCCCGGGCATCGCCATCTCGATCACCGTCTTCGGCTTTGCCGTCCTCGGAAACGCGCTGGAGAACCGCTATGAGTGAGCTGCTTCTGCAAGCGAAGGACCTGATCGTCGGCTATCCGGCGGGAGGGACCTATTCGAAACCGGTCAACGGTGCCTCGCTGTCGATCCGCCCGCGAGAGGTCGTGGGCCTGATCGGCGACGCCGGTTCGGGCAAGTCTACGCTGGCGCTGGCCCTCATGGGGCTGGTGCAGGCCCCGGGCAAGATCCTGGACGGTTCGGTGCAGTTCGACGGGCAGGACCTGACCGCGATGACGGAGGACCAGCTGCGCGCATTTCGCGGCAGCGACATCTCTGCCATCGTGCAGAACCCGCGGGGTGCGCTGAACCCGCTGCTGCGCATCGGCGAGCAGATCTCGAACGCCTATCGCGCCCACACGAAGGCCACCCCGGCCGAGGGGCGCGAAAAGGCCATCGAGATGCTGAAGATGGTGGGCATCAACGATCCCGAGCGTCGGGTGAACGCCTATGCGCACGAGCTGTCGGGCGGCATGGCGCAGCGCGCGATGATCGCCATGGCCCTGGCCGCCAGGCCGCGCCTGCTGATCGCGGACGAGCCGACCTCGGGCCTTGACGTGACCATCCAGGCGCAGCTGCTGGATCAGATGTGGCAGACGGTGCAGGACACCGGATCGGCCATTCTGCTGGTCAGCCAGGACCTTGGCGCCATCGCCAACTACTGCGACCGGGTGCTGGCGCTGCACGACGGAAAGATCGTCGAAGACGCGCCGGTAAAGCGCTTCTTCGCCGCGCCCCAGCATGACTATTCGAAAGACATCCTGGGGCTGCATCACGCGCAGGGCGACCGCTATCCCGAACAGGTGAAGGACGACGCCCGCCGTATCCTGGCCGTTGAAAAGTTGCGCATGGAATTCCCGGTGCGCAATTCGGACAAGAAGGTGCATGCGGTCGGTGATTTCCGCATTGATATCAAGGCGGGCGAAGCGGTCGGGCTGGTCGGCGAAAGCGGCTCGGGCAAGACCACCGTGGGGCGCTGTCTTGTCCGGCTGCTGGATCCGACCGAAAGCATCATCCGCTTCGACGGGATCGACATCGGCTCTCTCGATCAGCGGTCGATGCGCAAGTTCCGCTCGCGCATCCAGTTCGTCTTCCAGGACCCGTTCGACAGCGTGAACCCGCGCTGGACCATCGGTGACATCCTGCAAGAACCCCTGCGGCAGCTGGAAGACATGCCGCGCGCCGAACGTCGCAAGCGCGCCGAGGGGGCGATGGAACTGGTGGGGCTGCCCGTCTCGCTTCTGTCGCGCAAGCCGCGCGGCCTGGGCGCCGGCACCCTGCAGCGGATCAACATCGCCCGCGCCCTGATCTGCGAACCGGAGTTCCTGGTGCTGGATGAGCCGACTTCGGTCCTCGCGCCCCGCGCCCGCAACGCCCTGATCGAGCTTCTGGGCCGGCTGCAGAAGGATCTGGGGATCGCGCTGCTGTTCATCACCCATGACCTGACGACGGTGCGCTACCTCTGTCAGCGGGTGGCGGTGATGTACCTCGGTCAGATCGTGGAGGAAGGCTCGGTGCAGCAGGTCTTCACCGAACCGCGCCATCCCTATTCGCAGGCCCTGCTGGAGGCGCACCTTTTCCCCGATCCCGACCACCGGCGGGTCGACCATCCGGTCGCCTCTGCCCTGCAGGGGGAAATCCCCAGCCCGATCGACCTGCCCAAAGGCTGCTACCTGGCCAGCCGTTGCCCCCATGCGGACGACACCTGCCGGGCCACGCCGCAGCAGCTGGATCGCCTGCCCTCGGGGCAGACGGTGCGCTGCTGGAAGGCAGAAGCGGAGGCCGCAAAGACGGCCCCGGAAACAACAACAGGGTGATTACCATGGACGAATTCGATTTCATCATCATCGGCGCCGGATCGGCCGGGGCCGTGCTGGCGAACCGGCTGTCGGAAGACCCGGCCAACAAGGTCCTGCTGATCGAGGCGGGCGCGGGGGACAAGCACCCGATCTTCCGCATCCCGATCCTGGCCGGCGGGGCCTACTGGTTCAAGCGGTCGAACTGGGGCTACGAGACCGAGCCGCAGGCCGGGCTGAAAGGGCGCACCCTGAAGTGGCCGCGCGGCAAGGTGCTTGGCGGGTCCTCGACCATCAACGGCATGATGTACATGCGCGGCAACCGGGCGATCTATGATGACTGGTCTGCCAGGGAGGGCCTGTCTGGCTGGTCCTACCCGGAGGTGCTGCCCTACTTCCTGCGCGGAGAGGACTGCCCGGAACGTGCGGGCAGCCCCTTCCACAACGTCGGGGGGGAGTTGCGCGTCTCGCCTGCGCCGGCCCTCAACCCGCTTTACGATGACTTCCTTGCCGCGGGCCAGGAAGCCGGGATGGCGCGGATGCCCGATCCCAACGTGGCGGAGCCCGAAGGGCTGGGCCCGTTCGATTTCAACATCCGCGACGGACGGCGCGAAAGCAGCTCTACCGCGTTCCTCTGGCCGATCATGGATCGCCCGAACCTGACGATACGCACCGGCGCGCTGGTGAAGAAACTTTCGGTCAGTGGCAATCGCGTGACCGGGGTCGAGCTGGAAGGCGAGGGTGGCGCCACGTCGGTTACCGCAAGGCGGGAGGTCATCCTCTCCGCCGGGACGATCAACACGCCGCAGATCCTGATGCTGTCGGGGATCGGCCCGGGGGCCGTCCTGAAAGATGCGGGCGTGGAGGTGGTGAAGGACCTGCCCGGCGTGGGGGAAAACCTGCACGACCATATCGGCGTCTACATGACCTATGCCTGCAAGGACCCGGTCAGCCTCTATTCCCTGTTCCGCCCCGATCGTGGCGCGATGCAGCTGGCCAATGCCCTCTTCCGCCGCAAGGGGCCCATGGCCTGTGCCCCGCTCGAAGTCGGTGGGTTCCTGCGCACGCGTGAAGGCCTGTCGGAGCCGGACATCCACATGACCTTCGTGCCCGGGCTCAGCCTGGAAACCAGCCAGAAGGGCCAGGGGCAGCACGGCTACATCATCCACTTCTACCCGACGCGCCCCGAAAGCCGCGGCAGGATCTGGATCGACAGCGCGGATGCCCGCGCCGCCCCGCGCATTGACCCGAACTGCTTTGGCGAGGCGCGCGACATGGAAACCTTCTTTGGCGGGATCCGCCTGGCACACAGGATCGCCACGACCGGCGCGCTTGATGCGCGGCGCAAGGATTACCTGTCCTACGATCCGGCGATGCTGACGGATGAAGCCGCGATGGAGGACTGGGTGCGTGGCAGTGCCGAGACGGTCTTCCACCCCGTGGGCACGGCCCGCATGGGCACCGGCGCCGATGCGGTGGTGGATGCGGAGCTGAAGTTGCACGGCATGGAGGGGCTTCGGATTGCCGATGCCTCGGTCATGCCCTGCGTGACGGGAGCCAATACCTCGGCCCCGACGATGATGATCGCTGAAAAGGCCGCGGACATGATCCTGGGGCGGGCGCCGCTGCCCGCGCTGGATCCCGATGCCATGGCCGCCTGAGACAGGAGAGACAGGATGACGAAACTGACGCAGGAAAGCGTGATGAAGGCCCTTGTCGCGGGGCAGGCAAAGGTGGCGGAGCTGGGCATGCCGTCTTCGCTCGTGGTGCTGGACGAAGGCGCGCGGATGCTGGGTTTCCTGCGCTGTGACGGGGCCTCCTTCGGGACGGGCGACGTGGCGCGGCGCAAGGCCTACACGGCGGCGGCCATGCATATGCCGACCGCGGGCATGGCCGACCTGGCCCAGCCCGGGGCGCCCTTCTGGGGGCTGGAGGTCTGTGGCGAGGAGCCCTTCGTGCTGTTCCCCGGCGGCGTGCCGGTGACCGAAGATGGCCGCACCATCGGGGCGGTCGGTGTTTCGGGCGGCACGCCCGATGCCGACGTGGCGGTCGCAGGTGCGATGATTGCCGCGATCCTGGGGTGATCAGACCTGGAAGAGACGCCCGCCGGCGGGGAGGTCATCGCCGATCCCCGCCGCGCGCAGGCAGGCCCGCAGGGTCGCGGTGTTCGAAGTGATCACCGGCACGCCCAGATCCGCCTCCAGTTTGCGGATCAGGGGCAGGCTGGGAAAGTCGGTGCAGGAGATCAGCAGCGCCTCGCTGCCGGGCACGAAGGCCCCGCGCACATGGGTTTCGACCCGGTCAAGCGGGGTCCGGGCGATCAGTGGGTAGTCCTGCGGGCCGGCCGCGCCCAGGCCCAGCCCGCGGATCCCGGCCACGGCAATTCCATGGTCCCCCAGGAACCGCGTTTCGTGGTCGTTCAGGGCCGCATGGTAGGGCGTTGCAACGCTGATCCGCGCCACGCCCAGGACCCGAAGCGCGTCGATGATCGCATCCGCCGTGGTCACCACCGGCAGGCCCGCCTGTTGCGTCAGCCTGTCGGGCAGCGCGGAGGAGGGCGAAGACATGGATCCCGCAGTGCAGGCATAGGCGATGACCGCAGGCGCCAGCGGCCGCAGCATGTCGATGGCCGCTTCCAGGTCGCGGCGCAGGGCTGCCGCGCCTTCGACGCTTTCGGTGTCCGCATGCAGGGGCATCCGGTGGGCATGGGCCGTGACGCCCGCAGGCAGCAGGCGGGCCCATTCGACCTCATTCACCGTGTTGGTCGGCGGGACGATCATCCCGATGCGGGCGCGGGCGGAATAGGTGGCGGGCGGCAGGGCGGAGCACATCGGGATACCGTGATTGGGGAGGGATAATTGTGCACTGTAATTTTTTCGCGACCGGGACGGAAGATCACGGTGCCTTCCCCATCTGGGAAAAGTGGGCGGCCTCGCGAAAATGCCGAAAAATGCAGTTTTGTAACGGAAATATGCGCGCAAATCCTGTGCGAACCCAACGGATTGGTATGGTTTTTCGCTCCGTACAGGTGAATTTTCCCGGAAAGATCTGGCCGCGCCGCCGTCGCTGTGCCTTCTATTCGGTATACAAAATGAATCGAAAAAACAGGGAAGCAAGATGAAGATGATGAGGAGTTTCGCAGGTGCTCTCGCGATCTGTGCCGGGCTGGCCGGTGGCGCGATGGCGCAGACGGTGGCCCTGGGTACGACCAAGGGCGGTTCCACGGCGCAGGTGGCAACCGCAATCGCCAGCGTTGCGACCCAGTCGGGTGCGCTGCGGGTCATCCCGCAGGAAACGGCCAACACCTCCCAGTACATCCCCATGGTGAACATGGGGCGCGTGGAATTCGGCGTGGCCAACTATCCGCAGATCGCCTTTGCCAGATCCGGCACCGGCATGTCGGAAGGTCAGGCGAATGATCAGCTCGACGTCGTTGCAACGCTCATGAATTTCGAAGTCGGCCTGCTTGTCCTGAAGGATGCGGGCATCGAAAGCATGGCGGATCTGGCGGGGCACAAGATCCCCCGGTTTCCGGACAATTCCCTGGGGGATTACATCATCCGCGCCTCTCTCGCGACTGCGGGCCTGACCTATGACGACGTGACCGAAGTGCCCACGGCGAACTTCCCGGCAATGTTCAGCAGCATCAAGGATGGGTCCATCGACACGTCGATCGCGACGCTCGGCTCTGCCTCGGTGATGGATATCGCGGCCAGCGCGGGGGACGTGGTCTTCCTCTCCTTCGACGGCGAAGGGGATGAGGCCGCAATGGCAGAGGTCCTTCCGGGGTCCAAGGTGTTCGATGTCACCGGGCGGGACCTGCCGGGGGTCGAGGGGGAAACCCGCGTCTTCGGCTATCCCTACCTGCTCTTCGCCAGTGCCGCGACCCCGGATGAGGCCGTGACCGCCATGGTCGAGGCGCTCTACAACGGCAAGGCGGCGCTGGATGAGACAGGCCCCCTGTGGTCGACCTTCACGCCGGAGGGCATGGCGCGGGCCACGGGCCTGCCCTACCACCCGGCCGCTGCCGCCTTCTACGCGGAAAAGGGTATCGAGGCAGAGTGATGCCCGCCTGAAGGCGCGCGCCCGCAATCCGTGGTGCGCGCCTTAGCAATTTTCTTCAGACGTCCGGGATCCACCATGACGCAAAATATCGCCCCGACCATGATCCGGGGGGCCAGGGCCGCGCTTTCGGCTGCGGTCCCCCTTCTGTCGCTCGTCTGGATCCTGAAGCTGCCCATGCATGCCGGGCTGCTGATCTTCCCGGAACAGATCGCGGCGCTGATGCTGGCGGCCTCTCTGGCGGCGGTCTACCTCAATACCATGGGGCATCGCGGCTTGCCGGGCTGGTTGGATGCGATGCTGGCGCTTGTCTCTCTCGGGCTGGGCGGCTGGGTCTTTGTCCGGTTCCAGGTGCTGTCGGAGCAGGCGATCTTCCACCCCGGGGAATCCCTCTGCCTCGGCATCCTCGTCGTGGTGCTGGTGATGGACGGGATCCGCCGGGTGATCGGATGGATCCTGGTCGGGCTCTTCGGGCTCTTCCTTCTTTACGCGCTGTTCGGTGCGCATGTGCCTGGCGCGCTGTCGGGGCGGTCGATGCCGCTGCACGAGGTGCTGGAGTTCCTCGGAACGGACAGTTCGGCGACCTGGGGCGCCTCCCTGCAGGTGGCCTGCTTTGTCGTCGTCATCTTCGTGCTGTTCGGCGGCTACCTCATCGCCGTTGGCGGTGGAGATTTCTTCACCCAGCTTTCGATGCGCATTTCCGGCAACGGGCCGGGCGGGGCGGCAAAGATCGCGGTGACGGCCTCTGGTCTCTTCGGATCCATCTCCGGCTCTGCCGTGTCCAACGTGATGTCCACCGGGGTCATGACCATTCCGATGATCACCCGCTCCGGCATTTCGCCGGTGACGGCGGGCGCGATCGAGGCCGTGGCCTCCACCGGGGGGCAGCTGATGCCGCCGATCATGGGGGCGGCGGCCTTCCTGATGGCAGAGATCCTGCAGGTGCCCTATCGCGATGTCCTGATCGCGGCGATCCTGCCGGCCCTGATCTACTACATCTCGATCTACCTGCAGATCGACTTCATGTCGCGCCGTGACGGCGTCGGATCCATGCGGGATGAGGCACTGGATCGCCTTGGGCGCACCCTGCTGCGGGGCTGGACGACGCTGCTGGGCTTCGTCGTGCTGCTTTCGGGCATTTTCGTCTTCAACCGCGATGCGCAGGTGGCGGCGGTCTGGACGATCTTCGCCCTGATCGCGGTGGCACTGGTGGCCCATGTGGTCAGCCGGGGCATGCCGGGGGCGCTGTCGCCGCGGGGCGTGTGGCAGACCCTTTGCAAGACGGGCCTGGCGACGTCGGAGGTACTTCTGGTCACGGCGGCCGCCGGGATGATCGTCGGCCTCCTGTCGGTCACGGGGCTGGGCTTCACCCTGTCGATCCTGCTGCTGGATCTGGGGGGCACCTCGATGATCGGCATGCTGCTGGTCACGGCGCTGGTCGCGATCGTGCTGGGGCTGGGCCTGCCGACGACGGCGGTCTACCTCCTGCTGGCATCGCTTGCGGCGCCCGCGCTGATCCGTTCGGGGATCGCGCCGATCCCGGCGCATATGTTCGTCTTCTATTTCGGCATGCTGTCGATGATCACGCCGCCGATCGCCCTTGCCTCCTTCGCGGCGGCGACGATCTCCGGCGCGGGGCCGGTGCGGACCGGGATGGAAAGCTTCCGCGTCGGCTGGGTCGCCTACCTGCTGCCCTTCCTCTTCATCTACAAGCCCGCGCTGCTGATGCAGGGATCGGTGCTGCAGATCGTCTATGTCTTCGTCAGCGCGTTGATCGCCCTGGCTCTGGTGGCCGGCGGGATCCTCGGGCATGCGCGCGGGCCGGTGCCTGCGGTCCTGCGGCCGCTCTGGGTGGTTCTGGGCGTGCTGACCATCGCCCCGCTTTCCCGCCTGGGCGGCGGGGCGCTCGAATGGGCTGTCAGCGCCCTGGGTCTGGCGTTTCTCCTGCATCACCTGCTGGGCGCGGCGCGGCGCGAGCGGCCAAGGGTCTGAGCCGGGCCGGCGCCGAATCGTGCCGTGCTGAAGGCAGGGTTTTGGTGCACCAAGGTTCCGGCCTTGTCCGTGGTGTCCGGCGATCTGAGGCAGCTTCCTGCATATTTGGTGTACAAATATTGATTGAGTGAGGCCGGTATGGCGGGTTTTCATGGGGTTCACCTCTGAAACGGTGTACTAAATTATCAACTTCGGACTGAAAAGGAGAATGCCGTGATTGAAGTGGTGGAGGCCCAGGAGCCGTGGATCGGGCCGCGCGGCCGTATTGGGGTTGTCATCCCCTCGACGAACATCTCTGTCGAATATGACATCCAGCGTCTGAACATCCCGGGGGTCACCTGGCACTTCGGGCGCTTCATGGTCGATCAGCCGGACCTGTCCAGCGACGACATGTTCCTCAGCTTCCTGGAGGCGATCCGGCTGGAGATCCCGAAGGCGGTCGAGGGGCTGAAGAGCTGCGAGATGACCCACCTGATGATGGGGATGTCGGCCGAAACCTTCTGGGGTGGCGTCAAGGGCAACGAGGAGTTCATTGCCCGGATCCATGACCAGATCGGCGACATGGGCCTGACCACCGGCGCGGGGGCCATGGTCGATGCGCTGAATGCCTTTGGGGCGAAGAAGGTCGCGGTGATGACCCCCTATCAGCCGGTGGGCGACGGGCAGGTCCTGGACTTCTTCAACGGCTCCGGCTTCGAGATCGCGCGGATCAAGGGGCTGCGCTGCGGCACCGCGACCTCCATCGCGCATACGCCCCGTTCCAAGTTCCTGGAGATCGCGGCGAAGGAGCTGGACGGCGATGACGTGGATGCCATCGTCCAGGTCGGTACCAACCTGACCACCGCCGACTTCTTCCCCACGCTGGAGCAGATGACCGGCAAGCCCTGCATCCCGATCAACGTCGCCACCGCCTGGAGTGCGCTGCGCGCCGTGGGCGTGACCGACAAGCTCTATGGCCGCGGCCGCCTGTTCGAGGAATTCTGATGGCCGGTGACAAGACTTTCTCCCCCCGCGTGATCATCGTGGGGGCAGGTCCCGTGGGCTCTGTCGGGGCATTGCTGCTGGCGCAGGCGGGGATCCCGGTGCTGCTGGTGGAGCAGAACGACGAGCTGCCGGAGGACCTGCGCGCCTCCACCTTCCACCCGCCGTCGCTCGACATGCTGGGGGACATGGGCCTGGGTATTCCGGAATACCTGATCGAGAACGGGCTGATCGCGGATCGCTACCAGTACCGCGACCGCAGTGCGGATATCTACGCGGAATTCGACCTGCGGGTTCTGGATGGCGTGGTGAAGCATCCCTACCGGGTCCAGTGCGAGCAATTCAAGCTGACCCGCCGGGTGGCGGAGCTGATGAAAGACTTCCCCGCGGGGAAGGTTGCTATGGGTACCCAGCTTCTGAGCTACAGCCAGGATGCCGATGGCGTGACCGCCGTCCTGTCCAGTGGCGGTACGACGCAGGAGGTGCGTTGCGAGTACATCATCGGGTGCGACGGCGCCGGTTCGAAGGTGCGCGAGGGCATGGGGGTCTCCTTCGAGGGCTTTACCTATCCTGAACAATTCCTTGTGGTGGCGACCGATGCCCCGCTGGAACAGTCGCTGCCGAACCTGGCGCATGTGAACTACGTTTCGGGCGCCGAGGACTGGTGCGTGATCCTGCGGGTCCTGGGCAACTGGCGCGTGCTGTTCCCCACCGATCCGGATGCCGATCCGGCATCGCTGAAGGATCCGGAGGTGATCGAGGCGCGGTTGCAGAAGCTGGCCCCGCGCGAGGGTCGCTACCCCATCCTGCACAAGTCGCTTTACCGGGTGCAGCAGCGTGTCGCCTCTTCCTGGCGGCAGGGGCGTGCCCTGCTGGCGGGGGATGCGGCGCATCTGAACAACCCGCTGGGTGGTATGGGCATGAACGGCGGCCTGCACGACATCTTCAACCTGATGGGCAAGCTGATCCCGCTGCTGAAGGGCGAAGGCGACGAGGCGGCGCTGGATCTTTACGACCGGCAGCGTCGGATCGTAACGCATGAGTTCACCCAGGCGCAGACGATCGCCAACAAGAAGCGGATCGAGGAGCGCGACGACGCGGCCCGGATCGGCCGCATCGAGGAGCTGCAGGGCTTTGCCGCCGATCCCGGCAAGGCATTGGCCTATCTGCGCAAGGCCAACATGCTGGATGCGCTCGATCGCGCGGCCTCGATTGACTGAGGCCGCCCGGGTGTCAGCGTGCCGCCGCCGGGCGCGAGGTCTGGATATGGGATTCCATGCAGGCCGCGGCCCAGTGGCGGTTGCCGCTTTCCAGGGCGAGGATGATTTCACGGTGCTGCTGATGCGACAGCGTCAGCTGCACCGTATCCCCCCAGACGTAGTGTTTCAGCAGCACGATGGGCACCGTGATGGCGGAGCTGACAGCCGTTTCCAGCTGGTGAGAGCCCGCGATCTCGACGATGGCCATGTGGAATTCCGCGTTGAGTTCCAGGAACTTCGCCAGCGAGTAGTTGGAAACTTCGGGGCCCAGTTCCTCGATCCGGCCGTTGATTTCCTTCAATCGGGCGAGGCCGCAGGCGTCGATCCGCTGCGAGGCGAGGCCGGCGGCGTAGCTTTCGAGCCTGACGCGGACCTCGTAGACGGAGGCGACCTCTTCCATGTCGAATTCGGCCACGCGCGAACGGCGGTTTGCGCCGGTCACGACGAGGCCTTCGGCGGAGAGGCGGCGCAGGGCATCGCGCACCGGCGTGCGGGAGGTATCCGCCATCTCTGCCAGGGTGGCTTCGACCATCTTGTCGCCGGGCTTGAAGGTGCCGTCGAGGATCCGGTTCCGGATCATCTCGTAGACCCGGTCGATCGGGCGCTCGGCTATCTGGGGCATGTCGTTGCTTTCGAAATCGGACACAGCCGGAGGATCCTCCATTGACGCAATTTGCCAAGGATACCGTTACGGCCGCAGAAGGCCAGCGCCTTCGGTTTGAGGGAAAGATCGCGCTGGTGACCGGCGCGGGATCGGGCATCGGGCTGGCCTGTGCGCGCCGTTTGCTGCGTGAAGGGGCGAAGGTGATCGCGGCGGACCTGGTTCCGCCGGAGAGCGCGGGCGCCCTGGTGGGGGTGGAGGCCGACGTGGCCGATCCGGCGGCCTGGGCGCGCCTGGTGGCCGTGGTGGAGGCTGCCGGCGGCCTGGACGTGCTGGTGAACAACGCGGGGCTGATGGCCTCTGGCGAGGAGGTGCATGTCGCCACCGCGAAGCCGGATGCGATCCGCGCCGCGATGGCGGTGAATTTCGAGGGCGCCTGGGAGGGTGTGCGGCAGTGCCTGCCGATGCTGGCGGCGCGCGGCGGGGCCGTGGTGAACGTCGCGTCGCGGGCCGCGCAGGCCGGGGCGCCTGCTGCCGCCGCCTATGCCGCCAGCAAGGCGGCGCTGATCAGCCTGACCCGTTCGCTGGCCCTGCATGGTGCGGGGCTGGACCTGCCGGTGCGGTGCAATGCGGTGTTGCCCGGATCCGTCCGGACGCCGATGTGGCGCCCGATCTCCGGCGCGGCCGCCGGGCAGGGGGGTGGTGATCGGTTTGCCCATATCCCCCTGGGCCGGCTGGCGGAGGCGGAGGAGATCGCCTCTGCCGTGCTGTATCTGGCCTGCGACGAGGCAAGCTACATCACCGGCACCACCCTGACCGTGGATGGTGGGCAGTCGTGCAAGTGACAACGTGCGGCCCGGCATAGGTCAGTCCTTCGGGTTGAAGAAGCCTGCGGGTTTCAGCAGCCAGCTTTCCTGTTCCTGGATCAGCGGCTGCGCGGCCTTCAGGTAGTCCTTCCAGCCGGCTTCGCGGGCCAGGGCGGCCTTTGCCTCGTTCCGGGCCTCGACCGAGTCGTAGCCCCAGATGTTCACGGTGCGGTTCAGCGGGCCCGAGTCGGTCTGCCAGAAGCCGACGAGGCGCTGCTGGTGCTTGAGTTGCAGTTCAAGCGCCATCTCCTCGTAGGTTCGCAGGTATTCCTGCGCCTTGCCGGGGGCGAAGCGGTAGGTGCGCATCTCGTAAATCATCGGGCAGGACTCTCGTCTTTGGGAAAGATGCTCATTTGGTACACAATAGTGGAATTGTGATCCACTTCGATCTCCTAAAGAAAGAGAAAAACATTGATCTGGATCAATGTTGGCGCGAAAGCTGCCGAAAAAAGTATACCGTTTGACCGGTGAATCGACGGCTGTAAAGGAAACGCCCCATGCACTACGATTTTGTTCCCATGCCCCACCGCAAGCCGCTGAAGTGGCCGAACGGCAAGAAGGTCGCGGTGATGCTGACGACCAACATGGAATACTGGGATCAGGTGCGGGACGATCCGGCGCCCTTCTATCCGGGTGGTCCCGGGATCGTTGGCGGGACGCTGGCGGGCAATGTCTACGACAATCCGAACTGGACCTGGCGCGAGTATGGCCAGCGGGTCGGTGTCTGGCGGATGATCGACATCTTCGACAAGGCGGGCGTGCCGTCGTCCTGCACGATGAACGCCAAGATGGGGATCGAGCGGAAAGCCGTGGTGGATGCCGCGGTCGAGCGCGGCTGGGAGATCGTGCCGCACAACTACGTCCAGACCGACCTGCTGACCGACTTCTTCTTCGACAAGGAGAAGGAGCGCGAGGTGATCCGCGAGACCCTGAAGGTCTACAAGGATACCACCGGGCGGGATGCCAAGGGCTGGCTGTCGTCCTCGTTGCGCCAGACGCTGAACACCATCGACATCCTGGCCGAAGAGGGGCTGATCTTCACCACCGACCTGCTGAACGACGACCAGCCCTACCTGGTGCAGACCGAAAGCGGCAAGCCGATGGTGTCGATCCCCTATACCTCCGAAGTCAACGACTTCACCGTCTTCATGCGCCAGGGCATGGACGTGGACGGGGCCGCCAAGGTCTTCAAGGAGCAGCTGAACTGGCTGCGCCGCGAAGCGGAGGAACAGGGGTCGGGCCGCCACATGAACATCGGCCTGCACCCGCATGTCATCGGCCAGCCCTTCCGCATCCGCGCGCTGGAAGAGTTCATCGATTACGCCAGACAGTTCGACGACATCTGGTTCGCCACCCGGGAAGAGATCGCCACCTGGTATCTGGAAAACCACGAGAGCCACATCTGATGCAGATCCTGCAACAGCTCATCTCGGGCCTGATGCTGGGGAGCCTCTACGCGCTGGTCGCGGTCTCCTTCACGCTGGTCATCGGGGTGCTGAACTTCCTCAACTTCTCCATCCCCGGCATCTTCATGCTGGGGGGCATGGTCAGCTGGGGCCTGATGCATTTCGGCGGGCTGGACTGGTACGTCGCCATGGGGCTGGCGCTGCTCGTCTGCGTTGCCGCCTCCCTTCTGGTCGAGCGGTTCACCTACCGCTTCATGAAGGCGCGGTTCGGTGACAGCACGGAACATGCGATTCCGCTGGTCAGTTCGCTTGGCTTCCTGACGCTGTACCAGGGGCTCGTGCTGGTCGAATGGGGGCCGGAAATGCAGTATTTTCCCTCTCCCTGGACCGATCCGAACCTGCGCCTGGGCGATCTGGTGGTGGGCATTCCGCAACTGGCGAGCCTGATCCTGGCGCTGGTGCTGGTGACGGGGCTGAGCCTGCTGCTGAACCGTTCCGGGCTGGGCCGGGCGATCCGCGCCATCGCCGAAAGCCCCGACACGGCGCAGATGCTGGGCATTCGCGTGAACCACATCGTGCCGGCCGTCTTCGTCATCTCCGGCCTGCTGGCCGGTTTTGCCGGGGTTCTCTTTTCCCTCAACTACCTTCAGGTCAGCCCCCGCATGGGCGATGAAATCGCCAACCTCGCCATTTCCGCCATGGTCCTGGGCGGCCTGGGCAACGTCTGGGGCGCGGTGATCGGCGGGATCTTCCTGGGCCTTGTGCAGGTCCTGGCGATCCAGCTTTTCGGGGCCGACTTCCTGCGCGCCATCCTGTGGGGGCTGCTGCTGCTCATCATCGTGGTGCGCCCGCAGGGCCTGTTCGGCGGCGCCAAGATCAGCAAGGGCAAGTTCTGATGTCCGGATATCTGAGCGGCGTTCTGGCCGCATACCTTCTTAACCTCATCATCGCCTACGCGGTCTTCCTGCCCGGCGCCGGGGGTATCATCAACCTGGGTGTCGCGGGCTTTGTCGCGATCGGGGCCTATGCCTCTGCCTGGATTTCCAATGAATACGAATGGCCGCTGGCGCTGTGCATCCTGTCCTCCATGGGGATTTCGGCGCTGATCGGCATGGCGATCTCCTTCCCGATCCTTCGGACCCGGGGCGTCTACATGGTGCTGGCCACCATTGCCTTCGGCGAAGTCGTCGTGGGCCTGCTGATCAACATCGACGCGGTCGGCGGGGCGGCGGGCTATCCGGTGTACGAATTCATCGACCTGCCCGTGATCGCGCTGTGCACGCTGGCTGTGGTGGTCTTCGTCGTCTGGCTGATGTCCACCCGTTTCGGGCTGGTCCTGAGGGCCGTTCACGATGACGAGCCGGCCTCGGCGCTGTTCGGCGTGCCGGTGCGGGGGATCCGCGTCGCGGCCTTTACCTTGGGCGCTGCGCTGGCGGGCCTGGGCGGGGCGCTTTACGGCCACCACTATTCCTATGTCGATGTCAGCTACTTCATGACATCGCTGAGCATCTACACGCTGCTTTACGTCCTGCTGGGCGGGGTCCAGACGCCCTGGGGCCCGATCGTGGGGGCCGCCGTCTACTCGGTGCTGCCGGAAATCTTCCGCGGGGCGGCCGACTGGCGCTACGTGATCTTCGCTGTCGTGATCATTGGCATCATGGCAGTGCGCCCCGAAGGCATCCTGACCCGTGCCCTGTTCCTGCGCCTGAAGCCCGGCGTCCGGAAGATGGAGAAGGAGGCCGCGCAATGACCCCGCTGCTGCAACTGAAGAACGTCGAGAAGCATTTCTCGGGGCTGCAGGTGATCCGCGATGTCAGCTTCGACGTGATGGAGGGTGAGCGGCTGGCGCTGATCGGTCCGAACGGCGCGGGCAAGACGACGATGTTCAACCTGATCACCGGGGTCTACCCCCTGTCGGGCGGGTCGATCCACCTGGGCGGAGAGGACATCACGCAGGTTCCGGACCGGCTACGGGCCCGCAAGGGGATCATCCGCACCTTCCAGAACATCCGCCTGATGCCGCATCTGACGACGGTGGAAAACGTCATGCTGGGCCAGACCAGCCACATGAAGAGCTGGCTCGGTTACCTGTCGCCGGTCGGGCTGCGGGCCTCTGCCTCTCGCCGTGCGGCGGAGGAGGCGCTGGAGATTTCCGGCCTGCTGCAGTACCGCGACATGCTGACCTATGACCTGCCCTACGGTGTGCAAAAGCAGATCGAGCTGGCCCGTGCCATGGCCGCCAGGCCCCGGCTGATGCTGCTGGATGAGCCGGCTGCGGGCCTGAACCCGGCGGAAACAGATGCGCTGGCCAGCCAGCTTCTGGAGATTTCGGCGCAGGGGGTGACCCTGCTGACCGTCGAACACGACATGCATTTCGTGCGCCGGCTGAGCCAGCGCGTGGTGGTCTTCAACTTCGGCGAGCTGATCGCCGAGGGGACGGCGGCCGAGGTGCAGAAGGACCCGCTGGTGCTGGAGGCCTACCTTGGTTCCGACCGCAGGCTGGAGGATGCAGATGCTTCTTGAGGTTGAAAACCTGCAGGTCCGCTATGGCCGCACCGAGGCGCTGAAGGGAATTTCCTTCCAGCAGCAAGCGGGGGAGATCCTGGCGGTGCTGGGGGCCAATGGTGCGGGCAAGTCGTCGCTTCTGAAGGCGCTGTCGGGCGTCGTCGGCCCCGCTGCCGGATCGGTGCGCTACGAGGGGGAGGACATCACGAAGCTGCGGGTCGATCAGCGGATTGACCGGGGGATCGTCCTGGTCCCTGAGGGCCGCCGCATCCTGGTGTCCCTCTCGGTCGAGGAGAACCTTCAGCTGGGCGCGCATCAGCGCCCCGACCGCAACCACATCCATGACGAGATCGCCGCGATCTACGACCGTTTCCCGAACCTGAAGGAACGGAGGCACATGGATGCCTCCTGCCTGTCGGGCGGGGAGCAGCAGATGCTGGCGATCGGCCGCGCGATGCTGGCCAAGCCCAGGCTGATGATGCTGGACGAGCCGTCGCTGGGGCTGTCGCCGCTGCTGGTGCAGCAGGTGTTCGGGCTGATCGCGGAGCTGAACCGGGGCGGGCTGTCGATGCTGGTCATCGAGCAGAACACCTCGATGGCGCTGTCGGTGGCCCATCACGCGGTGCTGCTGGAGCTTGGCACCGTCGTGCTGTCGGGCACGGCCGAAGACATGACCAAGGATGACGTGCTGCGGGAAGCCTACCTCGGCGCGTGAACATAACCGGGCAAACCCGGACTTAACTGAACCCCAACAGGAAAGACCTCTCCATGATCCATACCCGTTCCCTGATTTCCGCGGCCCTCGGGCTGGCGCTGATGGCGGTGCCGGCCGTCGCGCAGGAGCTGACGATCGGCCTGTCGATGAACAAGACCGGCCCGCTGGCTGCCAATGGTACGACCAACGACGTTGCCGTTCAGCTGGCCGTCGACGAGATCAACGCCGCGGGCGGCGTCAACGGCATGCCCCTGGCCATTTCCGTCTTCGATACGGCGGGCGACCCGAAGCAATCCGTGACCGCGGTGCGCCAGTTCGCAAAGGATGACGATGCCCTGGCGATCATCGGCCCGTTTTCGTCCGGCGAATGCCGCGTGGCCTTCCCGGTGGGCGAGCGGGAGAAGATCGTGCAGATCTCCAACGCCTCTTCGGCGCCGGGCCTGACCGAGGGGTTCGACTATGCCTTCCGCAACACCTCTGACGAGCTGACCCAGTTCCGCCGCCTGATGACGGCGATGAAGGATCACGACATCCTGCCGTCCAACGTGGCGATCATCTATGCCACCGACGAGTTCGTCTCCAAGACCCTGGGTGAACAGGCCTTCCCGGCGGCCTTCGAAGAGGCCGGCGTGCCGGTTGTCGCCACCGTCGGTTTCCAGCTGCAGGCCTTTGACCTGGCGCCGCAGGTGACGGAGCTGAAGCAGGCCGATCCCGAAGCGGTCGCCATCGGCGGCACGGTCGAGGCGGTGATCAAGGTCGTGCGCGAGATGCGCCGTCAGGGCATGACGTCGCGGGTGCTGACCTCCGGGGTGGCGGCCGACCCGCACCTGGCGGAGAAGCTGGGCGCCGATGGCGAGGGGACGCTTTACCCGACCTACTACTATCACAAGCTCAACGATCAGGTTCTGGCGTTCCAGCAGAAATTCGGCGCGGCAACCACCGCCGAGGGCTATTCCAAGACCATCCCGCAACACGCGGACGCCTCCGCCTATGAGATCGTCTACATCCTGGCCGAAGCGATGAAGCGTGCCGGCGTCACGGGCGATCCCGCCAAGGTCGAGGAAGAGCGCGTCGCGATCCGCGAACAGCTGGCCGCGATGAAGGACTGGGACTACGCCGGCATCCTGGGCGAAGAGTACTTCGGCCCGAACGGCGACGCCGTGCTGCCGACACACGTGGTGGAGATCAAGGACAGCGATTTCGAGCTGCTCGAGTCGGTCACGCAGTGATCCGCCCCTAAAGGGGGAAGAAGCTGAAAGCCCCGGCCGGTTCCCCCGGCCGGGGCAGACCATGAGGACAGCACCATGACGATGACACTTGGCCCGGGTCCGGGCGCGCGGACCCTGGTGATCGGCGGTTGCGGCGGGATAGGTCGGGCCTATGTCGACGGGCTTCTTGCGGGCGGGGCGCAGGTCGTGGTGATCGACCGAGCCGCCGCGCAGGAAGCGGCCCCGCTGCCGGAGGGCGTCACCGCGCTGGAGGCCGATGTCACGGATGAAGCGGCGTTTCGCGACGCGATCAGCCGGGCCGTGCAGATCATGGGCGGGCTGGACGTGCTGGCCCATCTTGCAGGCATCAATCCGTCCCAGACCCGTGTCGCGCAGATCGACCTGGCCGAATATGAGCGCGTCATGCAGGTCAACCTGCGGTCCGCCCTTGTCACCAGCCAGCAGGCCCTGCCGCTGATGGCGGGCGAGGGCGCGATGGTCTTCGTCTCCTCTGGGCTTGCGACGCATCCGGAGCCGACCTTCGGCAGCTACGCGATGTCCAAGGCCGCGTTGCTGGCGATGGTGAAGACCCTGGCGAAGGAAGCAGCGCCGGGGATCCGGGTCAACGTCGTGGCCCCGGGACTGGTGGAAACCGCCTTTCTGAACGGGGGCACCGGCGCGGGCGGGACCGCAGGCGGGCACGGCTACATCGACGATCTGGGCGAGGTCGGGGAACGCATCCTGGCCTCCATCCCCATGAAGCGCCTGGCCGGGCCGGAAGACGTGGCAGGCCCGATGCTGTTCCTGACCGGGCCCGCGTCCGGCTACATGACGGGTCAGACCCTCTACATCGGTGGCGGGAGGATCATGCCATGACCCTGCAGGGGCGGCGGGCGCTGATCACCGGCGGGGCAGGGGGGCTGGGCCGCGCCATGGCCGCCCGCCTGGTCGCAGCCGGGGCCGATGTGATGCTGGCGGATCGGGACGAGACCGCCCTGGTGCAGGCCTGCGAAGAGATCGGCGCCTGTCCGGTTCTTGCCGACAGCCTGGACCCGAAGGCGATCGCGGATGGGGTTGCGGCGGCCATGTCCGTGCGGGGGCCTGTCGACATCCTGATCAACAATGCGGGCCTGTCGGGCCGGGGCCTGCCCCTGTCGGAGATTTCGGCCGAGGAGGCGGCGCGGATGTTTGCCGTGCATGTGCAGGGGGCCATCCACTATGCCCAGGCAGTGCTGCCGGGGCTGGATCACCAGGGCAAGGGGCGAATCATCAACATCTCTTCCCACTTCGCGATGACCGGACATGAGGTGATGAGCCACTACGTCGCCGCCAAGTCCGCCCTGCTGGGGCTGACGAAGGCCTGGGCGCTGGAACTTGCGCCGCGCGGGATCCGGGTGAATGCCGTCGCGCCCGCCCTGCTGGACACGCCGATGACCCGTGCGAGCATCGGCCCGGCCGAGATCGCGCGACGGGCGGCCACGGTGCCGCTGGGGCGGCTGGGCCGGCCCGAGGATATTGCCGAAGCGGTGGCCTGGCTGGCTTCCGACGCGGCGGAGATGATGACCGGCCAGACGATCAGCCCCAACGGGGGCTGGGCCATTGTCGGGATCTGAGGAGAAAGACATGACGACCCTGAAAGACCGCCTTGCCGCGGGAGAGATGATCACCGCCCCCGGTGTGTTCGAGCTGATCTCGGCCCTGCTGGCCGACCGGATGGATTTTCCCGCGCTCTACGTGACGGGCTATGGCACGGTGGCCTCCTACCTTGGGATCCCGGACGCGGGTATCGCGACCTATACGGACATGCTGGGCCGGATCTCGATGATCTGCGAACGCACGACGACACCGGTGATCGCGGATGCCGATACGGGCTATGGCGGGTTGCTGAACGTCCATCACACGGTGAAGGGCTACGAGGCGGCGGGGGTGGCCGCGATCCAGATCGAGGATCAGGAGTTCCCCAAGAAGTGCGGGCACACGCCGTTTCGCCGGGTGATCCCGGCAGAGGACATGGTGCGCAAGATCCAGGTCGCCGTGGATGCGCGCGAAGACATGCTGATCATCGCCCGCACCGATGCCCGGACCGGGCTGGGCCTGGACGAGGCGCTGCGGCGCGCGCATCTCTATGCGGAGGCCGGGGCGGACATCATCTTTGTCGAGAGCCCGGAGAGCGAAGAGGAGATGGCCCGCATCGGTGCCGAGATCGACAAGCCCCTGCTGGCCAACATGGTGCAGGGCGGGCGGACGCCCATGATCTCTTCCGCGCAGTTGCAGGGGCTTGGCTACCAGATCGCCATTCACCCCGCGATCGGGTTCCTGGCCATGGGGGAGGCGCTGCAGGGGGCCTATGACGATCTGAAGGAAAACGGGATGGCCACGGGACGGGTGCCGCTGCATTCCTTCGCGGGGTTCAACGAATTGCTGGGCTTCCCCGAGGTCCATGCCTTTGAGAAGAAGTTCCGGGAGATCGAGGCATGAGCGAGAGCCAGGAAAGCAACTACTCCGGCGTCTATGAAAACTCGGTGGGTTTCGGGGAGGCCCCGGCGCTGATCATGATCGACTATGCGCAGGCCTATTTCGATCCGAACTGCGCCCTCTTCGCGGATGTGGACGATGCACTTGCGTCGGGGTTGCGCCTGCGGGAGGCGGCACATGCGGCGGGGATCCCGGTCATCCTGACCGAGGTGATCTACCAGTGCGGCGGGGTCGATGGTGGGCGCTTCTTCGAGAAGGCGAAGCCGCTGGAGGCCTATCTGCCGGGCCGTTCGACGCAGAAATTCGCGGATGGCCTCGTTCCGCGAGACGGCGAGATCATCGTGTCGAAGCAGTATCCTTCGGCCTTTTTCGGCACGTCGCTTGCCTCCACCCTGACGTCCCTGCGGCGTGACAGCGTGATCCTGTGCGGGTTGACGACCTCGGGCTGCGTCCGGGCGTCCTGCGTCGATGCCATGTCGCACGGGTTCCGGACCCTCGTGGTGCGCGAAGCCTGTGGTGATCGTCACGATGGCCCGCACGAGGCGAACCTGTTCGACATGAACGCCAAATATGCCGACGTCATCAGCGAGGCCGCGGCGATGGAATACCTGGCGGGACTCGCCGCGGGCTAAGCACACCGGCCTGCGGGAGCCTGTTCGCTTAGATGCCCGCCCACTCAGATGCCTGTCCACGATGTGGGCAGGCATTTTCATTGGCGATATCGCGAGACGGCCGGACGCCCCGGCCGTGCCCTGGGCCGTTGGCGGGTCGTGCCTTCTTCAGCGCTGCCGGACGTGCGACTCGCCTGGCCAAGGTTCCGGCCCGATCCTGCAGCCTTCGCCATCAAGGTGCGCGGAGAATGCGCATTTTTGCAGCGTTTCCGATCATCGCTTCATCACATTTTCCCGGCGGGTCGCCCGCATGGGGATTTAAATGTTGATGAGGTCAACAATCAGCGTAAGCGTCGGCTCAGACCCGGAGAGAGCCGCCGCATGCGCAGCGGAACGTCAGACAATCCGGGCTTGCTATCCCCTGGAGGTTTGAAGACATGATCACCAAGAAATCCGGACGGGCCCTTTCCCTCGTCCTTGCCGGGCTGACCTTCGTGGCCGCCGGTGCCGCCGCGGCCGACGCACCCAAGCAGTCCCCCGTCTGGGGTGTCGTGGAAGGCTTCCCGCCGCTGTCCTCGACCGACGAGAACGGCGACGTGGTGGGCTCCGAAGCCGACATCGCAGCCCTGCTGGGGGAACTGATGGGCGTGACCCCGGATGTTCAGGCCGCTGCCTTCCAGAACAACATGATCGGTCTGCAATCGGGCCGCGTGGACATCGTGACCATGGGCTCGATCAACCCCGAGCGCCTGGAAACCCTGAACATGGTGCCCTACTTCCGCTCCGGCTACGGCCTGGTGGTGAAGGCCTCTGCCGAGGACCTGCCCGAGGATCCCGACAAGGCACTGTGCGGCCTGAAGATCGGCATCACCGCAGGGGATCCGGGGATCGCGGCCTTCGAAGGTCATTCGCAGGCCGGCTGCGGCGACGACCAGGTCGAGATCGTGGGCTACAACGACGGCCCGGCGATCGCGGCCGCCGTGCGTTCGGGCCGGATCGACGCCTGGGCCTGCCCGTCCATGACCTGCGCCGAGCAGGCCAAGATCAACCCCGATACCTTCAAGATGTCCGGCCCGCTGATCGGCGAGAAGACCATCGGCATTTCCTCCAAGGCCGGCAGTGGCTGGGCGCCGCTGATCGCCGCGGCCCTGCGCGAAGCGATCGAAAGCGGCCGCTACGAGGAAGTGCTGGCCAAGTACAACATGCAGGACTTCGCCGTCCCGCTTGAAGACGTGAAGATCCTCGGACCGGACGCCGAGTAAGTCGAGGAAACCGAAGTGACCGCCAGCCTGACTGAACCCAACACCATGACACCTTCCGAAACCCAGACGAAACTCTCTCCTCCGCTGCGCGAGCGCACGACCTGGAGTGCCCACGTCCTTGCCGTGATCATCCTGCTTCTGGTCGCAGCCTTCCTGCGCGACCTGGCCGGAAATCCGATCATGCGGTGGTCCGACGTGGGGTCCTACCTGTTCGATCCCCGCATCCTGAGCGGGGTTGGGCGGACGATTTCCCTGACGGTGGTGTCCATGCTGTTCGGGGTCGTGCTGGCGGTCCTTCTGGCGCAGATGCGCCTGTCGCAGAACTCCATCCTGAATGCCATCGGCGCCTTTGCCGTGTGGTTCTTCCGGGCGATCCCGCTGCTGGTGCTGCTGATCCTGATCTACAACATCGGCCTGATCTACCCGACCGTGGGCCTGGGCATTCCCTTTACCGATATCTCCTTCTTCCGGACCGACGCGCAGGCGCTGATCACGCCCTTCGTGGCCGGTGTCATCGCCTTTTCGCTGCACGAAAGCGCCTATGGGTCCGAGATCGTCCGCTCCGCCATGCAGGCAGTGCCGCGCGGTCAGGTCGAGGCGGCGGAAACCCTTGGCCTGAGCCATTGGGTGATCCTGCGCCGGACGATCCTGCCGCAGGCCTTCAAGATAGCCCTGCCGCCGCTGATGAACAACCTGATCACCATGCTGAAGGGTACATCGCTGGTCGCCTTCATCTCCATGCCTGACCTGCTGTTCTCTTCCCAGATCATCTACATGCAGAACTACGACCTGATCATCCCGATGCTGATGGTGGTGTCGATCTGGTACATCGCGCTGGTTTCCGTGCTGACGCTGGCCCAGATGGCCCTTGAAGCCCGGCTGTCGCCGGGAACCGCCAAGGGTCCGTTCCGCTACCTCGCCAAGAAAGGGTCGCAACGATGAACGCGCCACTGCTTCAGGCAAAGAACATCTGCAAGAGCTACGGTGACCTGCAGATCCTCAACTCCGTCTCGCTTGATATCAAGAGCGGCGAGACCGTCTGCCTCATCGGGCCGTCCGGCGCCGGCAAGAGCTCCCTCCTGCGGTGCCTCAACCTGCTGGAAGCCTTCGAGGAAGGCGAGGTCCGCCTGGATGGGGAGCTGATCGGTTACGAACAGCGCGACGGTTACAACCTGAAACTGCGCAAATCGGCGCTGCAGAAGCAGCGTCAGCAGATCGGGTTCGTCTTCCAGAGCTTCAACCTTTTCGCGCACCGCAGCGCGCTGGAAAACGTGATGGAGGGGCCGGTGCACGCCCTGGGCATGTCAAAGGACGAGGCCCGGGCCGAGGCGCGGCGCCTGCTGGGGGTCGTGGGCCTGGCCGAGTACGAGGACCGCTATCCGCACCAGCTGTCCGGTGGGCAGCAGCAGCGCGTGGCCATTGCCCGGTCGCTGGCGATGCGGCCCAAGATCATCCTCTTCGACGAGCCGACTTCGGCGCTGGATCCGGAGCTGGTGGGAGAGGTCCTGACGGTTCTGCAGGAGCTGGCAGAGGCCGGGGCGACCATGGTCGTGGTGACCCACGAGATGGGCTTTGCCCGCCGCGCGGCGGATCGGATCGTCTTCATGGACCGCGGTCGCATCGTCGAGGAAGGCCCGGCGGAGCAGATCATCGACAATCCGCAGAACCCGCGCCTGCAGGATTTCCTGGGCAGTGTGCTGGCCTGACGGAACGAAAGACGAAGGACATTATCATGAAGGACACAGCCATGAAGGTTGCCGTCATCGGTGTCGGCACCATGGGATCCATGGCCATGTGGCAGCTTGCCGCCATGGGCGCCCAGGTGGACGGTTATGAGCAGTTCGGTGTCGGCCACGATTTCGGCGCGGGGGGCGGCGGGACACGGATGTTCCGCCTCGTCTACGCCGAGGGCGCGGCCTATTTCGATCTGTTGCGGGAAAGCCGGCTTCTGTGGAGCGATCTGGCAAACCGGTCGGGGCAGGATATCCTGGTGCGCAACGGCACGCTGGTGATCGCCCCCGAGGACAGCCCGCAGATCGCCCGGGGGACCGAGATGGCCCGCGCCTGCGGTGTTCCCTACGAGGTGCTGGACGCGCGGACGGCATCGGCGCTTTACCCGCAGCACCGGCTGGCAGCCGACGAGGCCGCGCTGTTCGACCCCATGGGGGGTGTCATCCATACCGAACGGGGCATTCGTGCCGCTGCCGATGCGGCCATTTCCATGGGCGCGCGCCTGTTCGACTATACCAGGGTGGAGGCGATCACCCCGGGGCCGGAGGGCGTTTCCGTCACCGCGGGCGGGGAGACCCGGCAGTATGATCGCGTCGTCGTCAGCACCGGCCCCTGGCTGAACCCCGTTCTGGGACGGCTGGGGCACGCGCTGTCGACGCGGCGTGTCTATACCACCTTCCACCGCCCCCGCGACGCGCGGCTGCTGGAGCCGCGGAACTATCCCTCCACCATCCGCCGCAATGGCAACGAGACCCTGGCGACCATGTCCGCCCTGGATGCCAACACGGTGAAGATCCTGATCCAGAGCGATGGCCTGGCCGCAGATGTTCCGGCGGACGAGGTGCAGGTGGGCCAACCCCCTGCGACCCTGCTGGCAGAGATCCGCGAAATGATGGAACGCCTGATGCCCACCGTGGACCCCGATCCCGTGCGCGTCGCCCCCTACCCGGAGGGCTTCACCGCCGACGGCGAAGGGGTCGTGGGCATGTTCCCGGGCGAGGACAACATCGTCCTGATGTGCGGCTTCTCGGGCGCGGGGTTCAAGAAGGCCCCGGCGCTTGGCAAGGCCGCGGCCGAGCTGGCGCTGACCGGCGAAACGAAACTACTCCCCGACACCATGAAATCGAGGGCCTGGGACAAGCCCGGCGACAACAGCGAGCTCGCCACCCTCTGGTTCGACGTCGGAAATCACTGAAAGGCAGGCACGACATGACCGTTTCCATCGACCACATCATCTTCATGGTCGACGATCCCGCAAGCTGGACCGCAAGGCTGGCCGACAAGGGGATCAATGCCGTCCTGCGTGACGAGGGGCCCGGCTCCGACAAGCACATGCTGGCGGTTTTCGATGGCTGCTCCTACCTGGAGGTGATCCGGCGCCCGGCAAAGCCCGAAGACGCGCACCTGCCGTGGGAGGGCCGCCTGTCGACCCTGGGCGAAGGCTTCGGCGGGTTCTCCATCGCCGTGGACACCATGGAAGAGGCCCTGCCGACGCTCTATTCCGACCGCCCGGTCGAATCCGGCGGTTTCGGCAATACGGTGAAGGACCGCGGCAACTGGCAGGTGAAGCACGGCGCACCGGAAAATCACCTGGATGTCACCACGCCCTTCCTTCTGGAAAGCGTGAGCGGCCGTGACGTGCGGGCGCCGAAATCCGATTCCATGCCGCATCCTTCGGGGTTGACCTTTTTCGCGGGCATTTCCATGGCGGTCGAAGACATGGCTGCCTTCGAAGAGGTCTATTCCCGGATGTTCCCGATCGAGGACGCCCCGGCGACGGAATGGTCCGAAGGCGCGGGGCGGATGGCCCGGATCGGAGACCAGTGGGTCGCGGCCTACCTGGCGCGGCCGGGGACCCCGGCGGCGGAGCGCGTATCGCGCCGTGGCCCCGGCCCGGTCGAAGTGACCCTGTCGACCGGCCCCGCCGAACCCGCGCAGGGGGAGCTGATCGCCGATCTCGCCCCGCTCGACATTCGCATCGCGTGAGGGCGTCATGACTGCAACTGACTGGAACGAACTGACCATCGAGGAGCTGCGCGCCAAGGGCAGCTTCAAGTGGAGCCTTTTCCCCGACGACATAGGCGCCTTCATCGCGGAAATGGATTTTGGCATCGCGCCTCCGATCGCCGAGGCCATTCGTGGCGTCGCGGATGAGGCCGCGACGGGATACCTGCCGATCCCGCTGCGCAAGCAGCTGGGCGCCGTCACCGCGGCCTACATGGAGCGGACCTACGGCTGGAAGGTGAACCCGGCCCATGTCGGCGGCCTGGGAGACGTGCTGCGCGCGTTCGAGATCGTCTTCACCCACTACATCGCCGCGGATGCGGCCATCGTGGTGCCGACGCCGTCCTATACGCCGTTCCTGGCCATCCCGGCCATGCATGGCCGCGAGGTAATCGAGGTCCCGGGCTTCCGCGACGATGGCGGCATCTGGCGGCTGGACGAAGCGGCCATCGAAGAGGCCCTGGCGCCGGGCGGTCGGCTCCTGGTGCTTTGCTCGCCGCACAATCCCCTGGGGCGGGTCTATACCCGGGACGAGCTGGAGCGGATCGCAGCCATCGCGACGCGGACCGGGTCCCGCGTCTTCGCGGACGAGATCCACGCGCCGCTGGTCTACCCGGGCGGCACTCACATCCCCTATGCCTCGCTTTCCGAAGAGACCGCGCGGCACACGATCACGGCGACCTCTGCCTCCAAGGCGTTCAACATCCCCGGGCTGGCCTGCGCGCAGATCATCTTCAGCGATGATGCCGATGCGGAGAAATTCCATGCCCTGGGTCACTTCGTGAGCCGTGGCGCGTCCAACGTCGGTGTCATGGGCAACATCGCGGCCTATGAAAAGGGGGCCGACTGGCTGGCCGAGGTGCTGGACTACCTTGATGGGAACCGGCGCCATCTGGTCGCGCGCCTGGCCGCGGAACTGCCCGGTGCCAGGGTTTCCATGCCGGAGGCGACCTACCTTGCCTGGATCGACCTGTCGGAGCTGACCGACCGAACAGAGCTTGCCGGCTACATTCGTGAGCAGATCGGTGTCGCGATAACAGGCGGAGAGGACTGCGGAGCCGCCGGTCAGGGGGCCATCCGCTTGAACTTCGCCACGCCGCGCCCGATCCTGGACGAGGTCATCACCCGCCTTGTGGGGCTGTTCGGTGATGCCTCCGCCAGCCATGGAGAAGCCGCCCAATGATCCGTCGCGTTCCCCATTGCGCCCACTGGGGGGCGCACACCTTGCTGGTCGAAGACGACAAGATCGTCGGGGTGGAGCCCTTCGGCCCGGATCAGGCGCCGTCGCGGATGATCCAGGCCATGGGTCACTGGATGGATCCCGATCACCGCATCCAGCAGCCCATGGTGCGCGAAGGCTGGTTGCGGGACCGGACCGGTTCGGACAGGTCCGGTCGCGGGCGGGAGCGCTTCGTGCCGGTCAGCTGGGACGAGGCGACCGATCTGGTCGCGGGGGAAATCACCCGGGTGCGCGACACCTTCGGCCCCTCGTCGATCTTTGCCGGGTCCTATGGCTGGGCCAGCAGCGGGCGCTTTCACCATGCCTCTTCGCAGTTGCACCGCATGATGAATGCGGCGGGCGGGTACACCGCGCATCGCGACACCTATTCTCTGGCCGCCGGGCCGGTGATCATCCGCCATGTGCTGGGGGATGAACAGGCCGTCTACGGCGGTGCGAATACCTATGAGAACTGGGTCGAGAACTGCGAGATCCTGCTGGTCTTCGGGGCGTTGTCGACGCGTCCAAGCCAGATCGATTCCGGCGGGATCGATATCCACCGTCTGCCAGGGTACCTGGATCGCATCGCGGAACGCGGTGTGCGGGTGGCCCTCGTCTCTCCCATCCGGGAGGATCTGCCGGAAACGGTTCCGGCGGAGTGGTGGGCGATCCGACCCAACACCGACACGGCGCTGATGCTGGCCATGGCCCGGGAGATCGTGAAGGCGGGGCGCCAGGCAACAGATTTCCTGGATTGCTATACCAGCGGCGCGGAAGAGTTCCTGGCCTACCTTTCGGGAAAGACCGACGGTGTGGAGAAGAGCGCCGAATGGGCCGAGGGGATCACGCAGATCCCGGCGGCGCAGATCCGGGACCTGGCCCTGGCCATGACCGAGAAGCGCAGCATGATCACGGTCAGCTGGAGCCTCCAGCGGGCCGAACATGGCGAACAGCCCTACTGGGCCGCGCTTGGCCTGGCCTGCGTCATCGGACAGCTTGGCCTGCCGGGCGGCGGTGTCGGCTACGGCTATGCCTCCACCGGCGCCCTGGGGGCGAACCGGGGGCAGGCCAAGTCGCCCGCGTTTTCCCAGCTCAAGACAGGCAACAACGACTTCATCCCCTGCGCGCGGATCGCCGATGCGATGCTGAACCCGGGCGGGGCATATGAATATGACGGGCAGACGCGGATCTACCCGGATATCCGCATGGTCTACTGGGCCGGGGGCAATCCCTACCACCATCATCAGGATCTGAACCGGCTGGAACAGGCCTGGCAACGGCCGGAGGCCATTGTCGTGCAGGATCCGGTCTGGACCGCCACGGCGCAGCGGGCAGATATCGTCCTGCCGGCGACGTCGACCCTGGAAAGGAACGACATCGCGGGGACGGCCCGGATGAAGTGGGTGTTCGCCATGCAAAAGGCGGTGGAACCGCTGGGGCAAAGCCGGACCGACTACGACATCTGCACGGAAATCGCTGCGAAGCTGGGCGTGGGAGAGACCTTTACCGAGGGCCGTTCCGAGATGGACTGGCTGCGGCATCTCTATGAAAAGACCCGGACAGATGCCCGGGAGCGGTCTGGCTTCGAAATGCCCGAATTCGACGCGTTCTGGGATGCGGGTCATGCCGAGGTGCCCGTCGAAACCGACCATACCTTCCTGTCGGACTACCGCGCCGATCCGGAGGCCAATGCCTTGCCGACGGCCACGGGCCGCATCCTTCTGGCCAGCGATGCCCTGCGGGCGCGGGGCTATGATGACTGCCCGCCGCATCCGGCGTGGATCGCCCCTGACGAATGGCTGGGCGCAGAGGCGGCGGCGGAAGGGGCGTTGCACATGCTGTCCCAGCAGCCGCGTACGCGGTTGCACAGTCAGCTCGATTACGCGCCTGTCAGCGGAGAGAGCAAGACGGACGGCTATGAGTGGATCATGCTCAACGCCGAGGATGCCGCGGAACGCGGGATCGACGAAGGCGCGCTGGTGATGGCGCGCAACGAGCGTGGCAAATGCCTCGCCGTTGCGCGACTGCGCGATGACCTGCGGCCGGGTGTCTGCATCCTGCCGACCGGCGCCTGGTTCCGCCCCGAGGCCCTGCACGGATCGAACGGGAGTGTCGATATGGGCGGCAATCCGAACGTGCTGACCCGGGACAAGGGGGCATCGGCCTTCAGCCAGGGGTGCGCGGCACAGTCCTGCCTGGTCTGGCTGGAGCCTGTCTCTGCCCCGGACAAGGCGCCGGAGCTGCGCCCCTGGCGCCACCTGGTCGAGGAGACGTCGAATGGCTGATACCTCCATGCCGTCGCTCGTGTCGGCAGACTGGCTTGCCGCACTGCTGGACAACCCTGAAGTCACCGTGCTGGATGCCGCCCTGACCAAGGTGGGAACCACCACGCCGGGGCCCGAACTCTATGCCAGAGAGCATATTCCCGGCGCGCGTCATTTCGACATCCGCGAGGTGTCGGACAAGAGCAGCCCCTTGCCGAACATGTTGCCGGACAAGGGGCGGTTTCAGGCGGCGGCGCGCCGGCTGGGCGTGTCGCGCGACAGTCTGATCGTGGTCTATGATCAGGCGGAGCTTTATGCAGCTGCGCGGGTCTGGTGGATGTTCCGGCACTTCGGTCACGGGCAGGTCGCGATCCTGAACGGCGGATTGCGCGCCTGGAAAGAGGCGGGCCATCCGACCGACAAGGTGATCCCGCCGGAGGGGCAGGGCGACTTCGTATCCAGTGAGCCACGCGCGGATGTGCGTGACAGGGCGGCGATGCAGGCCAACCTGGAAACGCGGACGGAACAGGTGGTGGATGCCCGCCTCGCCGATCACTTCACCGCAGAAACGGCGGGCGGGCCCCCGGGGCATCGTGCTGGCCACATTCCCGGGGCGCGGTCGCTGCCGGTCTTCGCGCTTTCGGACGAAGACGGGCGCCTGCTACCGCCCTCGGCGCTGCGCGCGCGGGTGGATGCGGCGGGGATCGACATGACCGCGCCGGTGGTCGCCAGTTGCGGTTCGGGCGTGACGGCCTGCGGTGTCCTGTTCGCACTGCATCTTCTGGGGAAGGAGGATCTTTCCCTCTACGATGGGTCCTGGGCCGAATGGGGCCAGCCCGGTGATTGGCCCGTCGCCACAGGTGTGGCTGACGATGCGGCAAACGAATGACGAGGGGCCGATGACAAGGCGGGACGAGATGGACAGCACGGCCCAATCCGCGGTAGCCACGACCGAGCCTCCGCAATCGAGCAAGGGCAGAATGTCCGATAGCGCCAAGCCCCAGCAAGACGCCAAAGCGACCGGTGACCGTCCTCGTGGTGGGCGCCTCGATCCGCACGAGGTGGATCCGGGCGTCCAGGCGGACCTGATCGGGACCTATTTCCGACTGCTGATTTCGATCTTCAACACCTCGGCGGACCGCAACATGGCGGAACATCCCGTGGGGCAGGGGGTCGGCAAGATCTCGACCCTGCAGGCGGTCGTGCTGAACCCGGGTATCAGTCAGATGGAGCTGAGTGAGATGTTCGGCCGCGACCGGTCCCTGCAGTTCCGGATCGTCTCCGACCTTGAAAAGAAGGGGCTGATCCGAAGGGAGGTCGATCCGACGCAGAAACGCAGGCATGCGCTTTTCCCGACGGAGTTCGGAGCCGGTTTGCTGCCGGATCTGGATACGATCATCCGGCGCCTGGATCGCGAAACCTTCGCGGTTCTTTCGGACGAGGAATACCTGGTGCTGAAGAACCTGCTGCGGCGCGTCTTCCTGGCCAACCTCGGGCCGAGCGGTGCCGCCTACTGGGAAAAGGCACCTGCCGAAGAGGAATGACAGGGATCTGTCCGGAGGGCCGGGCGGGATGCAAACGCCGAAGGGGCAGTGCCGGTGCCTTCAACATCCTGATCCATGATCGGGCGATCATCGCCGTCAGGTTTGAATGCAAGCCGGTGCAGACAGTGCCGGTCAGCCCGCCCCGGATGAGTTGCGGGCCATTTCGGCGCCAGCTTCTGGCTGATCCTGTGTCAGCGCCCCCATGGCCTTTCGCGCGAAGTTCATCGCCGTATCGGCGGGCAGGCTTCTCGCTTCACGCCGGTGAGCAGCGGAAATCGCAAGTGCGGCAGGCGAGCTGTTCGTCCCGACTTCCACAAGCAAGCTTGCCTCCAACTCTCGCTGGACCGAGGCGCGCGGAACGAGGGCCAGGCCTGCGCCTTCGACGGCGAGCCGGATCATCATGAAAAGGCTGTCGCTTTGCGTGAAGCGATGGTGGCGGCCGGGGCCGAAGGCCGGGGCATGGGTGCTGTCGTGAACAGGCGAGTCCCAGTTGTAGCCGATGATCGGGGAGCGGCCGATGTCTTCCTCCGTCAGGCGCGGGGGGAAGAGGCCGGGGGCGGCGACCCAGGTCATGGCAAAGCCGCCGATCGGTGTCAGCTTCAGTTCTGATCCCGGCGCACTGGCCGAGGTGAAGGCGATGTCGAGCTGGCCCGAAGACAGGTGACGCAGGAGCGTTGCGCTCTGGTTGACCTCGATTTCGAGGCGAAGATCGGGGTGCTGTTTCTCCAGCCTTTCGACCAGTGGCATGAGCCAGGTCGCGGCCACGGGCCCATTGGCCCCGAGGCGCAGGCGCGACACGCGGGCCTCGGGGCTGCGGTGAAAGGACAGGTCGTCGGTCAGGCGCAGGACGTTGCGGGCATAGTCCAGCAGTTCCTCGCCCTGCTCGGTGAGCGTGAGCCCCGCATCACGTCTGAGCAGGAGGACGCCCAATTCTTCTTCGAGCCCGCGAATGCGTGCCGATACGGTCGGTTGGGAAATGCTCAGCGCTTCGGCCGCCCTTCGAAAACTGTTCAGCTGAGTGACCCAGTAGAAGGTGCGCAGGCTGTGGATCTGCATGGGGATGCCTTCCGGTGATCATGAATTTCTATCAGGCTGATCACGCAATTCAAGTGGACCTGACCATTGCACGTCTGTCCTGATAGGGAAAACAACTTGGATGCCCGATGACCTACGCCCTTGCCCCCATGCCCCGGCCTGTCGCTTCGGACGCGATGACGCGCCTGTGCCGGTTCGAAACCGTTCTGTTCGGCCATTTCCTTGATCGGGGGATCCTGGATCCGGGGATACGGCCCGTTGGTCCGGTGGAGAGGTTCGCGGGAACCGCCGTCACGCTCAGCCTTCCGGGCTTTGATTCTACCCTGTTGCACCATGCCGCCGGTCTGCTGCGACCGGGGGATGTGCTCGTGATCGACCGGCGGGGAGACAGGCGCGCGGCCTGCCTTGGCGGTGGCGTGGCGCTGGCCCTTCGCAATGCGGGCGCCGCGGGGGTGGTGATCGACGGCTGCCACACGGATACGCGGGAGCTGTCGGAGCTGGGCCTGCCGGTCTTCAGCCGGGGCGCCTCCGTACTGACGACACGGCTGACGGGGCAGGGTGGGGCTCTCAACCGTCCTGTCAGTGTTGGCGGTGTCCCGGTTCTGCCGGGGGATGCCATCCTGGCGGACGAACTGGGTGTCGTCTCGATCCACGCAGATGAACTGCCCGGGGTGCTGGCGCGAGCCGAAGCGCTTCAGGCGCTGACGGACAAGACCATCGCCGGTGTCGAAGCGGGGGAGAAGATCGGAACCCTCTCCGGCGCAAGCGAGATGGTCGCCCGTCTGTCAGAGCCGGATCTTGTGAAGCAGGAGGCCTGATCATGGACGCGGCCAGGCAGCAGGTGGATCAGCTCTATGCCGAACTCGGCACCTCTGTCCGGGGGCTGGTCTACGACTATTCGCCCGTGGTGTTCAGCAGTGACCCCGCCCGTTTCGTCCTGCCGGAGGTGATAGAGGCGCGTGGCGCGGGGGAACGGCTTCTGGCGGATTGGTGTGGCCGCGCGCTCTACCGGGCCGATCCGGTGCAGGGGCGTGCGGCGCGCATGCTGCAGCCCTTCAGCTGGAGCTACCATGACAGCGAACCTTCGGTCATCGGCCCGGATCTGGATCGGGCTGATGTCGGGGATGTGCGCGAACGCCTCCTGGCCTGGGATCTGGGTCGGGGCATGACAGTGCCGCTGCATCTGCCGGGCCATGGGTTTGCAACCCTGACTGCATTTCTTGAAACCACGGTGGACGAGGCTGCCTTGGCGCGTTTCGCGCTGCGTGCCTTTGATCTGCAGGACAGGATCGGCGCGACGCGGTCGCGTGGTCAGAGCCCGCTTTCACCGCGTGAGGCAGAGTGCCTGGCCCATACCGCCGATGGGCTGTCGTCCAAGCAGATTGCCCATGCGCTCGGCCGGTCAGAGAGCATGGTGGTGAAGCACCTGCAGGCGGCGGGGGCCAAGCTGGGGGCGCGCAACCGCAGTCATGCCGTGGCCATCGCCACGCGTCACGGCTGGATCGACTGAACCGCCGCCAGCGCCGCCCCGCGCAGCAGCCCGACGTCCGAGGCCGCGCTGACCAGGCTGTGACCGCGCGCGAAAAGATCCCGCGCGCTTTCCCCCGGCAGGGTGGCCCCGCCCAGCAGCTTGCCGGTGGCCAGCACCCGCGCCTCCGCCTCTGCCAGGGTCCGGGCCAGTGCGGGCGAGGCAAGATCGCCGAAGGGACCGAAATCCGTGGTGAGGTCCAGCGGCCCGAGGAAGAGCATGTCGATGCCGGGCGTGGCGGCGATCTCCTCGATCTCGTCGAAGCCTGCACGGCTCTCGATCATCACGGCCACCAGGATGCTTTCGTTCGCCTTGGTCGCGTGATCGGGGTCGGCGCCGTATTCCGCCGCGCGGGAGACGGTGAACTGGGCACCGCGGCGTCCCACCGGCGCGTATCGGGCGGCCTCTGCGATGGCACGCGCCTCGGTCGCAGACCGGACATCGGCCACCATGATCCCGTCGAACCCGGCATCGAGCAGCGGCTTGATCGCCCCCGGCGACGCGTCCCGTGCCCGCGCCATGACGAAGGCGTCGCAGGTGGCGCGAATGGCTCGTAATTCGTGCAGCGCATCGGACAGGTCGGCGGCGGCGTGCTCACGGTCGACGATCAGCAGCGGGAACCCCGCGCCAGCCATCACCTCATCCACGTCGGGATTGCCGAGGAAGAGGAAGGCGGCGGGCAGGCGGGTACCGGCCATCAGGGTCTGGCGCAGGGGTTTCATCGGGACCTCCGGAGTTTTCCGCAGGCTACCGGCGCGCCGGGCCCCCGGCACCCTGCAAGATCTTGCAGCTTACCGGGGCAGGTCGATCCGGCGCAGGATCCATGGGCAATCAAGGTGACGACACGAGGATGCAGATGCTGGATCAGCCGCAGGAACAGCCGGAAAGCCGTGAGGGGTTCTGCCCCTTCGGAGAGCATCTGACCTGGTACCGGGTGACCGGGGACCTCGACAACGGCCGTATGCCTCTTGTCGTGGCCCACGGCGGTCCGGGCTGCACCCATGACTACGTCGATGCCTACCGGGCCATCGCGGCCACCGGGCGGGCCGTGGTGCACTACGACCAGCTGGGCAACGGCAAGTCGACCCATCTGCCAGACGCCCCCGCGGACTTCTGGACGGTGGACCTGTTCCTGGAGGAGCTGGAGACACTGCTCGATCACCTCGGCATCCGTGACGGCTATTGCCTGCTGGGGCAGAGCTGGGGCGGCATGCTGGCGGCCGAACACGCGGTGCGCCGTCCTGCCGGTCTGAAGGCGCTGGTCATCGCCAATTCGCCCAGCTCCTTCCCCACCTGGGTCGCGGAGGCGCTGAAGCTGCGCCGCGCCCTGCCGGGCGGCATCCACGAGGAACTTCTGAAGTACGAGGAACGGGGCGAATTCGACCACCCCGCCTACCTTGCCGCGACAGATGTCTTCTACCGGACCCACGTCTGCCGCATGGACCCCTGGCCCGACGAGGTGGTGGCGACCTTCGATGCCATCGCCGCCGATCCCACGGTCTACCACACCATGAACGGCCCGACGGAATTCCACGTCATCGGCACACTGAAGGACTGGACGATCGAGGATCGCCTGCATCTGGTCACCGCGCCCACCCTGGTGCTGACCGGCCGCTTCGACGAGGCGACGCCCCGCGCGGCGGAGGCCTATGCCAACCTGATCCCCGGCGCCGACTGGGTGATCCTGGGCAAGTCCAGCCACATGCCCCACGTGGAGGAGCATGACCTCTGCATGTCCGTCGTCGGCAGTTTCCTGGACCGGAGCGCCGCATGACCCGTTTCGCCGCCATCCAGATGTGCTCCACCGCCGATGTCGCCGCCAACGAGGCGGAAATCGAACGGCTGGTGCGCGAGGCCGCAGGGCAGGGCGCAGAGGTCGTCAGCCTGCCCGAGGCCGCCAACATCCTGCTGCGTGACCAGATGGACTATCCCCGCCGCTGCCTGCCGGAAGAAGAGGACACCACCCTGTCGCTCTGCCGCGCACTGGCGGCGGAGCTGGGGATCTGGCTGCACACCGGCTCTCTGCTGCTGCGGACGGAAGATGGCACGCGGATCTGGAACCGCGCCCATGTCATCGCCCCGGATGGCCGCATCTCCGCGCGCTACGACAAGCTGCATACCTTCGACGTGGCCCTTGGCGGGGCGGGGGACTTCATCGAATCCCGCGCCGTCGCCCCGGGGCAACGTGGTGCCGTCACCGCAGGGGCGGGCGGGCTTAAGCTGGGTCTGTCGATCTGCTACGACCTGCGTTTCGCCTATCTCTTCCGTGCCCTCGCCTCTGCCGGGGCGGAGGTGCTGATGATCCCGGCCTCCTTCTCCCCGATCACCGGGCCCCTGCACTGGGAAACCCTGCTGAAAGCCCGCGCGATCGAATCCGGCGCCTATGTCGTTGCCGCCGCCCAATGCGGCACCCGTGACGGCATCCGCACCCACGGCCAGTCGCGCATCTTCTCTCCCATGGGGGAAGTCCTCGCCGCAGCGGGGGAGGAACCGGCCGTGATCCTTGCCGATCTCGATGCCGCCGCCGTGGCCGAGGCGCGCCGCCGCCTGCCCGTGCTTGCGCAGACCCGCACCCTGGGGGAGGTCACGCATGAGGCATGATCCCGCATCCGGCAGCCTGTTCCGGGGCATGGATGGCCGCACAGGCAAATCCATGCTTCAAATTGGCGCCAATTACGGTGACGATACTGTGGCCAATACAGGCGGCACCCCCGATTCCCCAATTGCGAAAGGCGCGGCATGACGACGACCCGCCCCACCGAAACCCCCATGGCCCTGACCGATCCCCAGGCCGATCCCCTGGCGGGTCTGCCCGCGCACCGGCTTGCCGACGGCGGCTGGCGCTACCTGCTGCGGCAGGCGCCGGCGCCGGATGCGCCGCTTCTCGTGGCGGTGCACGGCAGCGACCGCGACATCGCGGGGCTTGATGCGGGCTTCGGTCCCGGCGGGGACCTCGAAGGGCAGGTCAGCCTGCTTGCGCCGCTCTTTCCCGCGCGGATCGGCGGGAAGGACACGGGCGACGACTACAAGTTCCTGACCGGCGGTGGGGCCGACTACCTGGCGCTGATGGATGCGATCCTGGCCGAGGCGATCTCCCGGCTCGGCGCGCAGCCCCGGCAAGTCTGGCTCTTCGGCTTCTCGGGTGGGGCGCAGTTCGCGCAGCGCTACGCGCTCTTCCGGGCGTCCCGGCTGTCGGGGCTGATCGTTGCAGCGCCCGGCGGAGTCACGCTGTTGCGCCCCGACATCGACTGGTGGCCGGGCCTGCGCGGCGCAGCGGAGGCCGTCGGTACGGCCCCCGACCTCGCGGGGCTGGCCCGCCTGCCCACCGGCATCATCGTCGGCGACGAGGACCGCGTCGCGGGCGTCGTCAACCGTGGCCCGGGCACGAAATTCGGCGCGGCCCAGGCCGATCTCGCCGGGCTGACCCGGATCGAACGGGCCCGCGCGCTGCATGCAGACCTTGCCGCCCATGGCACGCCGGTCACCTACACCGAACTTCCAGGCGTGGGGCACAAGCTTGCCCCCTGCGCCGAGGCCGCCTCGCAGATCCTGCAGGGCTGGCTGAGACAAGAAAAAGCAAGCACCATTCACACCACCAACAGGAGTGACACATGACCCGTTACTGGATCACCGGGGCAGCGGCCCTGCTCATCGCGGGTGCGGCCAATGCCCAGACCGTTCCCGAAGGCTATCCCGCCGACTACACCGACCTGATCTCCCAGGCCGAAACCGAAGGCTCGCTGCTCATCTACACCAACCTGTCCAGCGGCAACCTCTCTCCCGTCATCGAGGCCTTCGAAGAGGCCTACCCGGGCATCGACGTCGAATCGATCGAGATGGGCCCGTCCGAGACCTTCTCCCGCTACGAGGCCGAGGTCGGCACCGGCGTCGAAAGCGCCGACCTGATCGTCGCCAACTCGATACCCGACTGGGTCCGTGCCGCAGGCAGCGGCCTGCTGGAGGATTACGACAGCCCCGAGAAGGCCAATCTGCCGGACTGGTCCTACCCGGAACCCGGTCTCTACACCTTCTCCGCCGACCCGATGGTGACGATCTACAACAAGCTGACGGTCCCCGAAGAGCTGCAGACCAGCTCGATGGAAGAGTACTTCAAGAACATCGTTGCCCATCCGGAGGTCTTCGAGGGCAAGGTCGGCACCTATGACGGGCGCTACGCCTTCGGCGGCTCCATCGGCTATGCCTTCGTGAAGTACCACGGCGATGCCGCCTGGGACTGGTTCTCCTCCGCCGGGCCGCTGACCCGTCCGGGCGGCGGCGCGGGCGGCATGATCGAACGCACCCTGACCGGCGAACTGGCCTCCTCCTTCTTCGTCTCCGGCCCCTCGGTCTTCAGCAAGCTCGACGACGGGCTGGGCGAAGTGCTCGGCTGGACCTTCCCCTCCGACGGCACGCCGGTCTTCCTGCGCGGCATGGGCATCACTGCTCAGGCACCGCATTCCGCCGCGGCCAAGGTCTTCCTCGACTTCGTGCTCTCCGAACCGGGTCAGTACGGCGTGGCCGCAGGCAACCTGACCGCCTACCGTCCCGGTGTCGAACCCACGGCCGAGAATTCCTATTCTCTGGATGACGTGATCGAGGCGATCGGCGGCGAGGAAAAGCTGATCCTGATCGACTACGATCCGGAAATGGTCGCCAATTTCGAGGCCTTCAACGCCAAGTGGGGCGAAGCCTTCAAGATGTGAACCGCGACAGGACCGGGGCCCGCGGGGTCCCGGTCCGACGTGAAAGGACCGACCAATGGCTGACGTGACGATGACCGGGGCGGCCCCCGGGCGCGGACCCGCCGCCCGCTTCGACCGGGCGCGGCTGGCGCAATGGCTGATCTTCCTCGTGACAGCGGCGCTGATGCTGGCGCCGGCGCTGCCCATCCTGCTGCAGGTCTTCGTCGACCGGCCGCTCTATTCCGAAGGCTGGCAGTTCACCTTCGACAACATCTCGCAGATCCTGCACTCCGAACGGATCGGCAGGATCGCCCTGACCACCGGGCTCTTCGCGCTGTTCAGCGTCGTCATCGCCCAGGTGCTGGGGATTGCCGCGGCGCTGCTGATCGGTCGTACCGACATGCCGGGGCGGCGGGTGATGGGGGACGTGCTGATGTGGCCGCTCTACCTGTCGCACCTGATCTTCGCCCTGGGCTGGGTCGTCATGTACGGCCCCTCGGGCTTCATCACCCAGTACATCGCCCAGAACGCGGGCTTCACGCCCTGGACGCTACTCACTGGCGGGGATGTCGGTTGTGGCCGGGATCAGCCAGGCGCCGCTGGCCTATCTCTATTGCCTCTACGGCGCCGTCCGTTCGGTCGATTCGACCCTGGAAAGCGCCGCGCGTACCGTGGGCGCCGGGCCGCTGCAGGTGCTGCGCAGGGTGACCCTGCCGCTGATGATCCCCTCGATCATCACCTCCACCGCGCTGAACCTGGTGATCGCGGTGGAAACCCTCTCCATCCCGCTCTTCCTCGCCCGGCCGGCGCGGATCGACACCCTGTCGACCTTCCTCTACGGCGAAGGCATCGCGGCCTCGAACCCCAATCACGGGCTGGTCGCGGCCTCCTCCCTGCTGCTGATGGCGCTGGTGGGCTCCACCCTGGTTCTGCAACGCATGCTGCTGCGGCAGGGCCACAGGTTCGAAACGGTGAAGGGCAAGGGCTCCCGCCCGATGACTCTTTCCCTCGGCGGGCTGCGCTGGCCGCTGGCGATCCTCTTCGGCCTCGTGCTCCTCGTCGCCGTGGTGGTGCCGATAGCGGGCATCCTGCTGCGCGCCTTCACCTCCTTCCTGTCGCCGCTGATCCCCATCGGTAAGGTCCTGACCCTCGCCAACTTCACCAAGCTCTTCGGGGATGAGGCGAACATCCGCGCGATCTGGAACACCGTGGAAATCTCGTTGCTCTCCGCCGGGCTGGGCACCGTGCTGGCGGTCGCCGTGGCGCTGGTCATCCAGCGCTCCGACTTCCGTTTCACCGGCTGGCTGGAGGCGTTGGCCTATTCCCCCCGCATCATCCCCGGCATGATCACCGGCCTCGGCGTCTTCTACGCCGCCGTCATCCTGCCGCCGATGGGCTGGCTGCGCGGCAACATCGGCATCATCGTCGTGGCCTATGTCATGGCGACCCTGCCGCTGGCGCTCGGCGTGATCCAGCCCGCCATTGTCCAGATCGGCCGCGACCTCGACCGGGCGGCGCGCACCGTCGGCGCCGACTGGGTCAGCGCCATGCGCATCGTGCTGCTGCCGCTGCTGAAACCCGCGCTGCTGGGCAGCTTCATCCTGCTCTTCGTCTTCCACCTGAAGTCCTACATCATCGCCATCTTCCTGATGGCCCCGGGGCTGGAGGTGATGGGCGTCACCATGCTCTCGCTCTGGACCAACGGCGATGTCGGCGTGCTCGCGGCCTTCGCCACCCTGCAGATCGTGATGATCGCCGTGCTGCTGATCCTCGCCCGCGTCCTCTTCAAGGTTAAGATCTATGACTGAACTCGTTCTCACGGATGTCTCCCGCCAGTACGGAGAGGCGCTTGCCATCGACCGCATCAACCTGACCGTGGCCGAGGGCGAATTCCTGACCCTTCTGGGGCCTTCGGGCTGCGGCAAGTCCACCACGCTCGCCTCCATCGCGGGGCTCGACCGGCCCACCGGCGGGCGCATCACCTTCGGCGACCGGGTGCTGGCAGATGCCGCCACCGGCGCCTACCTGCCGCCCGAGGCGCGCGGCTTCGGCGTGGTGTTCCAGAGCTACGCTCTCTGGCCCCACCTGACGGTCGAGGACAACGTCGGCATGGCGCTGAAACTGCGCAAGGTGCCCGCCGCCGAACGGCGCAAGCGGATCGACGAGGCGCTGGAGCTGGTCGAACTCGGCCCGCTGGCGAAACGCTATCCCGGCGAACTCTCGGGCGGTCAGCAGCAGCGCGTTGCCCTGGCCCGCGCCATCGTCTTCCGCCCGCCTCTGCTGCTGCTGGATGAACCGCTCTCGAACCTCGACGCGCAGCTCCGCCAACAGGCACGGATCTGGCTGAAGGACATCCAGCGCGAACTGGGCCTGACGACGATCTACGTCACCCATGACCAGGACGAGGCGCTGGCCATGTCCGACCGCATCGTCGTCATGCGCGGCGGCAAGGTGGTCCAGCTGGGTACGCCGCAGCAGATCTACCGGGAACCGCAGCACCCCTTCGCCGCCAGCTTCATCGGCAATGCCAACCTGATCCCCGTGACCGGGACCGCCGTGGCCGAGGCGGGGTCCTGTGCCGTGACCCTGCCCGACGGGCAGACCATCCGGGCGCGTACACCCATCGGGCACCTTCCCGCCGGGGATCAGCTTCTGGCGATGCGCCCCCACCTGATCAGTTGCACCCCGTGCGAAAATGCGTCTGAAATCAAGGTGCAGTTCGGGGCGGAAAGCTATCTTGGCGATCACTTCGAACAGGAGGCTCTGGTCGCGGGCGATGCGATCCGGCTCAGCCTGGAGGCGCCGCAACCGCGCGGCGAGGGGCGGATCTGGATCCGGCAGCAGGATGCCGTGGTCTTTGCAGCGGACCGGTAAGGAGGGGCGTGTGACCAGGACAGAAACCATCGCCACCGATGTGACGGAACGGCTGCGCAGCGATATCCTTCTGGGGGCGTTGCGCCCGGGGGAATGGCTGCGCCAGATCGATCTGCAGGATCGCTACGGCTGCACCCGTTCTGCCGCGCGAACTGCGCTTGCGACCCTGGCGGCAGGGCAGGTGGTCGAACATGTGCCGAACCGCGGATTCCGCGTCGTCCAGCCCTCGGTCGAGATCCGGGAAGAGATCACGGATGTTCGCCTGATGCTTGAATTGCCCGCAGCCGAAGGCATCGTCGAAAGCGCCACGGCGCAGGACGTCGCGGCGATCGAGGCCGCGGCGCAGGCTTTCGAAGATGGGGTGGACCAGCTGGGGTATCAGCAGATGCGACGCCTCAACCATGACTTCCACCGCGTACTGATCGCCCCGCTGCGCAATGCGACCCTGACGGGACTGATCAATGACCTGCGGGAAAGGGATCTTCCCGGAGACTGGTCAAGCTGGTCCGTGGCGGCGAACATCCGGCGGTCCAGCCAGGATCACCTGGAGATGGCCGCAGCGGTCAGGGCCCGGGACGTCACGCGGCTGCAGGCGCTGATCCGCCAGCATCTGACAGGCTGGAAAAGCGGACAGAGCTGAGGGGCGAGGCTTTCTGATGCCGGTCTTGGGGGGGGCGAGTGTTGCCGCTCAGCCCCCTCTCAGCATGGCTTCGAACCGCATCCAGGCTGACACCGCGAATGCGCCCCGAGCGGCATCAGCGACTACATGGTGGGCGGCCCCTGCACAGAGCGCTGCACGAAACCCTGCGCGTCCTGGCCCCCTTGGGGCAGCTCACCTGCTCCCTGTGTTTCACGACGCTGGCGCGGCGCTTGAAGATCGGTTCGATTCGTCCGTTCATCACATCCCAGCGGTGCGGAATCTGCTCGATTATCCAGCACGCCGCCAGAAGGATGAGGATGTCGAGAAGCGCGTAGGGGAGGACGCCCTACGACAAGCTTCCGGAGTACCTTTCGCAAGACAAGGAAATTGACCGTATAGGTCGGGCGAGGACGGGGATCGTTCTTTCCCGATCCACGCCGGAACTCGCCATTGCAGGGCGCTTGCCGAGGCGCTGCGCCCCGTTGAGACGGGTCCCGGGGCAGTCTGACAGCTTGCTTCGGCACTGGGGGCGTGATTGGCCCGCAGAGGCAGCGGACATCGCTGCAAGGCCCCGCTGGCAGAGGCCGGAAGGGCAACCTGACGTGCCAAGATCCCGGGCCGGAGAGGCCCGATTTCAAACAGGTTTCATGATCTTCAGAGAGAAGTGGCTGGGGTGGTAGGATTCGAACCTACGGTACGCGGTACCAAAAACCGTTGCCTTACCACTTGGCTACACCCCAACGGTGACGCGCTAACTAATTAAAGCCGCGCCGGTGTTCAACCCCTATTTGGAAGAAAGATCACCGGTTTTTCACGAACGGCCCGGGCGGTATCTGACGGGCTCAATAAACCTTGGGAAAACGGGCCCTTGCAAGCGGCCCAGAGGGGCCTTGGTTGGGCCGTGATCGGGGCAGATCGGGAGGGCGAGCCAGGGGCGTCGGCCCCGCCGGGGGCAGGGCTGGCGCGAGTCAGTCGCGGATTTCGTCGGGGAAGACACCCCAGATCGCCGACTTCGGCGCCCAGCCCTTGAAGCCGTTCACCGACAGGCGGCACCAGTCGGTGTCGCAGCGGCCCAGGTCCGCGATCACGCCCTGTTCCAGCTGGGCAACCACGCGGGCATCTTCGGAAGGCTGGAAACGCAGGGGAAGCATGTCCTGCTCGACTAGGACGGTGCGGTTGCCCGAGATCATCACGTAGTGAACCCAGCCGCCAACCCCGTCGTGATCGCGAATCTGTCGCCAGTGGCCGTATTCCGCCACGACTTCCACCGGCATGTCGCGGCGCAGGAATTCCCAGTCGATTCGATGGGTCTTCGACGGCCCGCGCCGGATGTTCACCCGGTCGGATTTCATCGAGACGAAGCGGGGGAGCGGCAGGCCGGTGACCGGGCCGGTCCTGTGACTGGTCAGGGTGGTCGCAACGTCATCCACGGGCAGGGCCCCGGGGGCGGGGGACTGCGCCGCGGCGACCTGCGTGCCTTCGGAGCTGCCTGCGGGCGCGGGCGCTTCGGCCCGGGCCAGGTCGTCGGAGCCTTCGAACCCGGGGGTTTCCGCTGCTGCGAGAATACCTGCGATCCCGAAGAGCGAGATCGACAGCGCAAGGATGCGCATGCGCGACTTGGTCATCGTGCCGTCCGTTTCTGCTACTGCCTCGTGCGGGGTTGTTCTTGTACCCTCGCGTTGTTTGCGCCACTTTGCCCCCGAAACGCCGGATTGGGAAGACGGAGGAGCCTGCCAATGCCATCTCGCCGCCTGAGTGTTGTCGTGACGCGACGCCTGCCGGACCGGGTAGAGGCCCGGCTGGGCGAGTTGTTCGATACCCGCTTCGGTCCCGCCGACCGGCCCATGACCCGCGAAGAGCTGGCCCAGGCCATGCGGGAGGCCGACGTCCTGGTGCCCAACCTGCGCGACCGGATCGATCAGTCCCTGCTGAGCCAGGCCGGGGACCAGCTGCGGCTGATCGCGAACTTCGGCGCGGGTGTCGATCACATTGACGTGGCCACCGCCCGCCAGCGCGGCATCCTGGTGTCCAACACGCCCGACGTGGTGACCGAAGACACCGCGGACATGGCCATGGCCCTGATCCTGGCCCTGCTGCGGCGCCTGCCTGAAGGCCTGGCGCAGATGCAGCGCGACGACTGGGAGGGCTGGAGCCCGGAGGCCTTGCTGGGCGCGCGCATCGCGGGCAAGCGCATCGGCATCCTGGGCATGGGGCGCATCGGCCAGGCCGTGGCCCGGCGGGCCAACGCCTTTGGAATGCAGGTACATTACCACAATCGCCGCCGCCTGCGCGAAGAGGTGGAGGGCGAGCTGAAGGCCCGCTACTGGGAGAGCCTGGACCAGATGGTCGCGCGGATGGACGTGATCAGCGTCAACTGCCCGCACACGCCCTCCACCTTCCACCTGATGAACGCCCGGCGGCTGAAGCTGATGAAGCCCGAGGCGGTGATCGTGAACACCTCGCGGGGCGAGGTGATCGACCAGAACGCCCTGACCCGGATGCTGCGCGCGGGCGAGATCGCGGGCGCGGGTCTCGATGTCTTCAACTTCGAAAGCGACGGCAATCCGCGCCTGAGGGAGCTGCCCAACGTGGTGCTGCTGCCGCACATGGGATCGGCCACGAAGGAAGGCCGGATCGAGATGGGTGAGAAAGTCCTGATCAATATCAAGACCTTCGCGGATGGGCACCGGCCGCCGGACCTTGTCCTGCCGGCGATGACCTGAACGCGATGCGATCCGCCCGCAACTCCCTTTTGTCGGTGGTGCTGGCCTTGCTCTGCCTCGGCCTGGCGGCGGTGCCGCAGCATAACCCGATGATCCGCAAGGCCGAGGCCTACCAGGGGGAAATCGCCGTCGCCTCCGGCGCGACCTACATTTCGCTGCGGGCGATCAATGCCTTCCTGTCGGCCGCGCAGGAGGTGCAGGTGGGCGGGTCGCTGGTGGTCGAGGGATCGGTGCAGCCGCTGAAATGGCTGGAGCCGGTGGACGACACGGTGGAGCGGGTGTCTGCCGCGATCTTTGCCGTGGCGGTTCTGACCGGGGTTCTGAAAATCTCTTTGGCGCCCGTGGCTTCGGTGGGGTTCGCCCTGCTGGCGCTGGCGCTTCTGACCCGGGGCGGCTGCGAGGCCGCGACCGGCTGGCACCGCGCGCCGGAGGCGCTGCGGCGGCTGGGCGGGGTCTGTGGCGGGCTGGGTTTCGCCTTTGCCATCGGGCTGCCGCTGGCCTTCGTCGGCGGCGTCTGGGGCGGAGACATGCTGACGGCCGATGCCGCGCGGGAGGCCAATGCGACGCTGGACATGATCGCGGCGGAGGCGCGCAAGCTGGTGGCGCTGGACGACCAGTCCTGGCGCGAAAGCTGGGAGGCCTACCGCGGCGCCGCGCGCTTCTTCTGGGACAATGCGGATGACCTGCTGACCGCCTCGCTGAGCCTCGTGGGGGTCTTCCTGCTGCGCATGGTGGTGCTGCCGATGGTGCTGCTGCTGGCGCTCTGGGCGGCGGCGCGGCGCGTGGTGGCGGGCTGAGGAACGGCTGGGGGACCGGCCTTGGGCCGGTGCCTCCGGCGGGGATATTTATCAACCAGAAAATGCAGCGTGCGGTGGCCTGAAAGGGGCGCCGTTCACAGCACGTGGTTGTTTGGCGAAGGGGCTGAAAAGGCGCGATTTTAACGTCGGTATTATGTCGGTATCGCGTCGGTATTGCGGGGGTGCGTTTTGGGCGGAGGGGGAGCGGCGCCTTTCCCCCGGTCCTGCGCGTATTCGGGCCCAGCGAATGGGAGGCGATACGGGGTCGGGCGGCGTTCGCCCGGTCGGACCCCGCCCCGCTCTTTCACTGGGCCGAAAATACTCCGGGGGAGCCGCAGGCGGGGGCGGAGCCCCCTTTCGTCGTCCCAGGTCCCTCCGCCGTGTCCCGTAGGGTGGATGCCAATCCACCTTCCGCAGGGGGCGGAGTGTGGGGGCAAGGCGGGGTCCGGAAGGCGGGGTGAACCCCGCCCTACGAGGTGCGGTGCGTAGGGCGGGGTTCGACCCCGCCGCGAGGGATGGTGCGTAGGGCGGGGTTCACCCCGCCGTCCCCGGATCAGCGCGTCGCGCCGGGGACCCAGAGCACATCCGCCTTGCCGCCGTCATTGGCGATGCGGGAGGCGACGAAGAACCAGTCCGACAGTCGGTTGAGGTATTTCACCGCCTCCGGGTTGCAGCCCTCTTCGGACATCAGCGCCACGGCCAGCCGTTCTGCACGGCGGCAGGTGGTGCGGCACAGATGCAGGTTCGCCGCCAGCGCCGAGCCGCCGGGCAGGACGAAGCTGCGCAGCGGCTGCAGGTCGGCGTTCATCACGTCGATCTCTGCCTCCAGCCGTTCCACCTGGGAGGCGATGATGCGCAGGGGCGTGTAGGGGGCTTCGTCGTCGCGGTCCATGTTCGGGCGGGCAAGGTCGGCGCCGAGGTCGAAGAGGTCGTTCTGGATGCGGGCCAGGGCCGCGTCCATCTCCCCTTCGGCATGCAGCCGGGCGAGGCCTGCGGCGGCATTGGTTTCATCCGAGGTGCCGTAGGCTTCCACCCTCAGGGAGGGTTTGGGCACCCGGGTGCCATCGCCGAGCGCGGTGGTGCCGGCGTCGCCGGTGCGGGTGTAGATCTTCGACAGTACGACCATGTGGTCAGCCCTTTCCACGTATCAGGACGAAGGCGAGAATCAGCAGCACCGCGATGAACTGTGCCGCGATCCGCCATCGCATCAGCTTGTTGGAGGTCTTGGGGTCGCCGCTTCTGGCGAAGTTGCCGATGCCCATCAGCAGGATGACGGCCACGATCAGCACCGCACCCGCGGCGACGAGGAATAGGGGGTCCTTGCCCATGTGTTCTCTCCTCCTCCGGTTTGCCCTTCCTCCGGTCCTGTCCTGTCTAAGCCGGGGCTGCCGTGAAAGCGACCGGAAAGAGGGATCAGGCGTTGCGCACCATGCGGTCGATGGCGCGGGCGGGCAGCAGGCGGCGCATGGTGGCGGCGATGTAGGTGGGGGTGGTGACCATGTAGCGCGCCCTGGGCCTTGGGTCTTCGAGCGCGCGGATCAGCTTGGCGGTGCAGGCGGCGGGTTCCAGTTCGAAGCGGGCCTTGCCCTGATACTTAGGCCCGCGCTTGTAGAGCATGTCCAGCAGGCCCGCGCGGTAGTCGTCCGCGCGGTCGGAGGATTCCCAGTCGACCCAGCGTTCGAAGGCGCGGATGGCGTTCTTGCGGAAGTCGGTGCGGATCGGCCCCGGTTCCAGCAGGATCGGGTGGATGCCGGAGCCCGCGAGTTCCAGCCGGAGGGTATCGGTCAGCCCTTCCATGGCGAACTTGGAGGCGTTGTAGGCGCCGCGCCAGGGGGCCGCGACGAGCCCCAGCACCGAGGAGCACATGACGATGCGCCCGCCGCCCTGGCGCCGCATCACCGGGATGACCAGCCGGTTGAGCGCATGGGGGCCGAGGAAGTTGACCTCGAACAGGGCGCGCATGGCATCGCGGGAGATGTCCTCGGTCGGGCCGGGGATGGCGAAGGCGCCGTTGTTGAAGACCGCGTCTAGGGTGCCGCCGGTTTCGGAGAGGACCTGTGCCAGGGCGGATTCGATGCTGTCCTGGTCGGCGTAGTCGAGGTGGAGGGTGCGCAGGCCCTGTGCCTCCAGCGCGGGGATGTCGGCGGGGTTGCGGACGGAGGCGAAGACGCGCCAGCCGCGGGCGTGCAGGCCGAGGGCCGCGTCGCGGCCGATGCCGGAGGAACAGCCGGTGATGAGGATGGAGCGGGGGGCGGAGGAGGAGGCGCGGTCTGTCATGGTCAAGCTATGACGTGGCGGCGCCGGGCGGGCAAGGGTGGGGGAGGGGTGCGCTTGGGACGTGCGGTGGGGGCGGCGGTGGGGGAGGGGGCAGAGGCGGGGTGAACCCCGCCCTACGGATCGGGCCATGGGGGGCGCGCGTTTGGGTGGGGCGCTTTGGGACGGCGGGGGACGGCGGGGTGAACCCCGCCCTACGGTCTGCCGGTGGGGGGAGGTGGAGGAAGGCGGGGTGAACCCCGCCCTACGCCTCGCCCGACGGTTCGCCCAAGGGGGGGGGGAGGGTCAGTTGGCGCTGACGAGGCTGGCGGCCATCCAGCCGGTCGTGCCGTCGCCGGGCACCGTGAGCTTCAGCCAGCCGGCGCTTTCCTCCGTCACTTCGACCTTGGTGCCGCGCGGCAGGGTTTCGACCACGGCGTGGGAGGTGCCGGGACCCTGGCGCAGGTTGACCCAGTCGCCTGCGACCTGGCGCAGGTCGGTTGCCTCGGGCGTGGCGGCGGCGGCGACATCGGGGATGGTGCCCCGGATCACGGCGCGGGTTTCCATGTCATCCAGGGCCGCGGCCGAGGTCGCGGCGGGCAGCATGCCGCGCGTCGCGGTAGAGGCGGTCGCGCTGTCCTGCGGCACCTCCGGCGTATAGGACGCATCGCTGACGGTGGCATAGTGCAGCCCGTCCAGCACCGGGTCGAGGCCCGCGTCGTTCATGCCCGCGGCCGAGGCCAGTTGCACGCCCTTGGTGGAGGGCCGGATCGTGTCGTCGGGGTGGTCGGCGGCCATAGCGGGGGAAGCGATGCCGAAGCCGCCCATCCGGGCCTGGGCCAGGAAGACTCCATGTTCGGGTGCGGTGCCGCGGGAGCGGTCATAGGCGGACGGCGCGTTGATGGCGTAGGAGGGCACTTCGCGCTGCCAGGGTTCGAAATCGGTGCCGCCGCTCTGCTGGTAGAAGACAGCGGCGAGAAGAAGGGTGGTAACAGTCATGAATCGGTACATCTGAAAGCTCCCTGCGGGCGAATTTTCGCGCGTCTTCGGCGGCCCGATGAGCCGGTTCCTGCCGTGACGCCATGTTACCCAGACAACCGGCGAAAGCGGATCCGGTTCCCGGAATTGCGACTTTCGTATCGCGCCGGGGGCCGCTGTGGCCTGCAGGCCGCAGGCGGCGCTTTACCGTGGCACGGGCTGCGGCTATCACCTCGTCCATGAGTGACACGCCCGAAGATTCCGAGACCGGCGCCCCCGGGGGCCCCGGTGCCATGCTGGCAGAGCCGCTGCGCCGCGCGATCGGCGAGCGCTACCTGACCTATGCGCTTTCGACTATCATGCACCGGGCGCTGCCCGATGCCCGGGACGGGTTGAAACCCGTCCACCGCCGCATCCTTTACGCCATGCGCGAACTGCGCCTGTCGCCGACCTCCCGTTTCCGGAAATCCTCCAAGATCTCCGGTGACGTGATGGGCAACTACCACCCCCACGGCGATACCGCGATCTATGACGCGATGGCCCGCCTGGCGCAGGATTTCAACGTCCGCTACCCGCTGGTCGACGGCCAGGGCAACTTCGGCAACATCGACGGCGACAACCCTGCTGCCAGCCGCTACACCGAGGCCCGCCTGACCGCCGTTGCGGAGGCGATGATGGAAGGGCTGACCGAGGATGCGGTCGACTTCCGCGACAACTACGACGGCACCCTGCAGGAACCCGTGGTGCTGCCCGCGGCCTTCCCCAACCTGCTGGCCAATGGCTCCAGCGGGATCGCGGTGGGCATGGCCACGAACATCCCGCCGCATAACATCGTCGAGCTGTGCAATGCCTGTCTGCACCTGATCAAGGCGCCCAATGCCGACGACGACACCCTGCTGAAATACGTGCCGGGCCCGGATTTCCCCACCGGCGGCGTGCTGGTGGAAAGCCCGGAGAACATCGCCCGCGCCTACCGCACCGGACGCGGCAGTTTCCGCCTGCGGGCGCGCTGGGCGGTGGAGGACCTGGGCCGGGGCCAGTGGCAGATCGTCGTTACCGAGATCCCCTACCAGGTGCAGAAATCCAAGCTGGTCGAACGGGTCGCGGAGCTGATCCAGACCAAGAAGATCCCGATCCTGGCCGACATCCGCGACGAAAGCGCCGAGGATGTCCGCATGGTGCTGGAACCCCGGTCGAAGAATGTCGATCCCGAGCTGCTGATGGGCATGCTGTTCCGCAACTCCGACCTGGAGATCCGGTTCAGCCTGAACATGAACGTGCTGATCGACGGGCTGACGCCCAAGGTCTGTTCGCTGAAGGAGGTGCTGCGCGCCTTCCTCGATCACCGGCGCGAGGTGCTGGAACGGCGGTCGAACCACCGGCTGGCGAAGATCGAACACCGGCTGGAGGTGCTGGAAGGCCTGGTCATTGCCTTCCTCAACCTCGACCGGGTGATCGACATCATCCGCTACGACGAGGATCCCAAGGCCGCCCTGATGGCCGAGGAATGGGGTAAAAAGCGCGGCCGCTGCCGGGACGAGAAGGACTATGTTTCCCCGATCGGCCAGGGCGATACCGGCGAACTGACCGAGGTGCAGGCCGAGGCCATCCTGAACATGCGCCTGCGCAGCTTGCGGCGCCTGGAGGAGATGGAGCTGCTGCGCGAGCGTGACGCGCTGATGGCGGAACGGGCCGAGCTGGAAGACCTGCTGGCGACCCCCGACCTGCAGTGGACCCGCATCGCCGAGCAGCTGCGCGAGACGCGCAAGACCTTCGGCAAGGACTACGAGCGTGGCGACCGCCTGACCCTGATCGAGGCCGCGGCCGAGGTCGAGGAAGTGCCGCTGGAAGCCATGATCGAGCGTGAGCCGATCACCGTGGTCTGTTCCAAGATGGGCTGGATCCGGGCGATGAAGGGTCACATCGACCTGTCGGCCCAGGACAAGCTGAAGTTCAAGGACGGCGACGAGGGCCGCTTTGCCTTCCACGCCGAGACGACGGACAAGTTGCTGATCTTCGGCACCAACGGGCGGTTCTACACCCTGATGGCGTCGAACCTGCCCGGCGGGCGCGGCATGGGCGAGCCGGTGCGGCTGATGGTGGATCTGCCCAACGAGGCGGAGATCATCGCGATGCGCATCCACCGCCCGGGCGAGCGGCTGATCGTCGCCTCGACCGCGGGCGATGGTTTCATCGTGCCCGAGGACGACGTGCTGGCCCAGACCCGCAGCGGCAAGCAGGTTCTCAACGTCAAGGACGCGGTGAAGGCCCTGCTGGTGAAGCCGGTGACGGGCGATCACGTGGCCGTGGTGGGCGAGAACCGCAAGGTGCTGATCTTCCCGCTGGAAGAGCTGCCCGAGATGGGCCGTGGCAAGGGCGTGCGCCTGCAGAAGTACAAGGACGGCGGGTTGTCGGACCTGACGACGCTGGTGCTGGAGATGGGCCTGTCGTGGCACGATCCGGCGGGGCGGACGCGCACCGAGACGGAGCTGGGCGAATGGCTGGGCAAGCGCGCCGGCACCGGCCGCATGGCCCCGCGCGGCTTCCCCCGGGACAACACGTTCACCTGACCAGCGGCGGGGTCAGGGACAGGACCCGCGACATGCGACACCCTTCCGGTTTCCCGGGAGGGTGTTTTTGTTTGGGGGGCGGGGTGATGTTGGCGTTGGGGCGGATGTTGGCGCTGGCAGCTGTTCGGGGTGTTGGCTGGGGGCTGGCCTTGGGATGTCGGAACCGGTTGTTGGGGCAGGGTATCGGCCTGCGGCCGATGCCTCCGGCGGGGATATTTGGGAGCCAGAAAATGGGAAGGGGGCGTGGTGGAAGGCCGGGGGGTGCCGCTTGGTGTCGGGGGAGGGGCATTGGTTTGGATGGGTAACGGTGGATTGGCATCCACCCTACGGGCGCTGGCCCGGCGTAGGGTGGATGCCAATCCACCGCCCGGGGTGACCCCGCCGGGAGCGGGCGGCCGGTCGGGCATCTGTGATCGCCGGCTCCGGGGGCGCTCTGTGCCTGCTTCGGGAGTGGGGCTGACCTGATTGAAGCTTGCGTGAATTGAAACGTGGGGGCAATCGGGCTAGATCCGGGGGAACTGCATAAGACAAGGGGGGCCAAGGGAGGCCATGTTCCGCATTTCCGCCGCCGGGGGCATTTCGTCCCGACGTCTCGCCCCGGCCTTCCTGGCCGCAGCGCTGCTGCTGTCGGCCTGTACCAATCCCGACGACTTCGACGAGCCGCTGCCGGACCTGGGCGACTTCCGCCTGGGTCACAATGTCGTGGTTGCCTCCAAGATGAAGCGCGTGCCGATCTCCCGCGAGGCGACGGAGGAGGAATGGGTCTCGGTGATGAAGGCCGCCGTCCAGGAACGCTTCGGGCGTTACCAGGGCGACAAGCTCTATCACATCGGGATCTCCATCGAGGGTTACATGCTGGCGCCGCCGGGCATCCCGCTGGTCGCCTCGCCCAAGTCGGGGCTGATCATCAACGTCACGATCTGGGACGACGCGGCGGGGGGCAAGATCAACGACAAGCCCAAGCAGTTCACGGTGCTGGAAAGCTTCTCCTCCGACACGGTGGTGGGGTCGGGTCTGACCCAGACCAAGGAAGAGCAGATGACCAACCTGGCGCGCAATGCCGCCAAGCTGGTGGAAGACTGGCTGCTTGAGAATCGCGTGTGGTTCGGTGAGGCGCCGGGGCCGGGATCGGCCGCCGGGATCGCCGCGGGGATCCCGCTGCCGGAGCCCGAGGCCACCACCACGACGACATCTGCGACGACCACCTCTGCGACCAGCTCTTCGGGCAGCAGCGGATCCACGGCGGAGGAAACGGACGGCACGACGCCCGATGCCGCCGCCGCAGCGGCCGCCGCGCTGCAGTAGGCGCGGGGGCTTTCCGCCTGCGTTGCCTGACTGCCTTGCCTGACGATGTGGCCGGCTGGGTCGTCTGCTAGAGGGGGCGCCCGTCATGGGGGACTGGCGTGGACAGGTGTCTGGCAAGGCTGTCAGGCATCCGGCGCGGGGTAGGATCCCCCGGGCAGGCCCGCGATCCGGTGCTGCGTTTGCCCTTTGCCGGGCCCCAAGATGGGCCCCAAGATGAGCCTCATGCCGGGCCTCATGATGGGGCCCGATCAGACGCAGATCCGCCGCCCGATCCGGCAGGCGGGGGGGCTGCTGCGCCACGCGCCCCGGGGGGTGTTCGCCGCGCCGGGGATCGGATGGGCCGGAGGAGGCGCCGCCGGTCGGCCGGACCCCGCCGCCACACCCTGCGATCACTGGGCGCGAAGACCCAACTGGCGCTTGATTTTCCCCCACAGACCCAATAAATCGCCGTCCGAGTGAAATCGGGCCAGCGGCCCCCCAGACACGAAGGCGCCTGACGATGGCAAAGGAAAAGTTTGAGCGCGGCAAACCGCACTGCAACATCGGCACGATCGGTCACGTTGACCACGGCAAGACGACGCTGACGGCGGCAATCACGAAGTACTTCGGTGACTTCCGTGCCTACGACCAGATCGACGGCGCGCCCGAAGAGAAGGCCCGCGGGATCACCATCTCCACCGCGCACGTGGAATACGAGACCGAGAACCGTCACTACGCGCACGTCGACTGCCCCGGCCACGCCGACTACGTGAAGAACATGATCACCGGTGCCGCCCAGATGGACGGCGCGATCCTGGTGGTGAACGCCGCTGACGGCCCGATGCCGCAGACCCGCGAGCACATCCTGCTCGGCCGTCAGGTGGGTATCCCCGCCATGGTCGTCTTCCTGAACAAGGTCGACCAGGTCGACGACGAGGAGCTGCTGGAGCTCGTCGAGATGGAAGTTCGCGAACTGCTGTCCGAATACGACTTCCCGGGCGACGATATTCCGATCATCGCGGGTTCCGCGCTGGCGGCCATGGAAGGCCGTGACCCGGAAATCGGCGAGAACAAGATCCGCGAACTGATGGCGGCCGTGGATGAGTACATCCCGCAGCCGGCCCGTGCGGTTGACCAGCCCTTCCTGATGCCGATCGAAGACGTCTTCTCGATCTCCGGCCGCGGTACCGTTGTGACCGGCCGTGTCGAGCGTGGCGTCGTGAACGTCGGCGACGAACTGGAAATCGTCGGCATCAAGGACACGCAGAAGACCACCTGCACCGGTGTCGAAATGTTCCGCAAGCTGCTGGACCGCGGCGAAGCCGGCGACAACATCGGCGCCCTGCTGCGCGGCATCGACCGTGAAAAGGTCGAGCGCGGCCAGGTTCTCTGCAAGCCGGGTTCGGTGAAGCCGCACACCAAGTTCGAGTGCGAGGTCTACATCCTGACCAAGGAAGAAGGCGGCCGTCACACTCCGTTCTTCGCCAACTACCGTCCGCAGTTCTACTTCCGTACGACGGACGTCACCGGCACCGTGACCCTGCCCGAGGGCACCGAGATGGTCATGCCCGGCGACAACCTGAAGTTCGACGTTGAACTGATCGCGCCGATCGCGATGGAAGACGGCCTGCGCTTCGCCATCCGCGAAGGTGGCCGTACCGTCGGCTCCGGCGTCGTCTCCAAGGTCATCGCCTGATGACCGGCCAGGAGACGCCGGCAAGAGGTGTCTCCAAGGTCATCGCCTGATGATCTTTCGGGGTGGGTAAGCGCCCCGGAACGGAAAATTGAAACGGCGGTCCTTCGGGGCCGCCGTTTTCGTTTGCGGCAGGGCGGGGCGTATTCCGCCCACGTAGGGTGGATGACAATCCACCATGGGGGCCGCCGTCCACCATTGGGGCCACCATCGGGGCCACCATCCGCCCCCCCCCATCCGCCCCACCGCCGGCGCCCCGGACGGGGCTGGACCTTTCGCCCGGCGCGGCTACATTCGCCCCATGACAGCACCCGTGACCTTTGCCTATGCCCTGTCCGGCCCGCAGCGCGGCCAGGCCCTGACCGGGGACGCCGTGGCCGACACCCTGCGCGCCGAAACCCTGGGCTGGGCCCACCTGGACGCCGCCCATGCCGGCACCCGCGACTGGGTGGCCGAACGGCTGTCCTACCTCGACGACACGGTGATCGAGGCGCTGACCCAGCCGGAAACCCGCCCGCGCGCCACGCCCATCGGCGAGGGGCTGTTGCTGAACTTCCGCGCGCTGAACATGAACCCGAACCGCGACCGGGAGGACATGGCCTCCGTCCGGATCTGGGCCGACGGCCAGCGGGTGATCACCCTGTCGCGCCAGCGGGTGCGCACGCTGGAGATGATCGCGGCGGAGATCGAGCAGGGTCGGGGGCCGGAAACCGCGGGACAGTTCATCGCCCGGCTGGTGGACGGGCTGACCGACCGGCTGGAGCCCTTCGTGGCGGAGCTGGACGCCGAGGTCGATGCGCTGGAGCCGCAGGTGATTCAGCAGCCGGATCAGGCGATGCGCCGCCGCGTGGTGGAGCTGCGCCTGTCGGTGGTGGAGCTGCGCCGCCACATGCCGCCGCAGCGCGAGGCGATGCTGCGCCTGGCGCAGAGCCGGAGCCCGCTGTTGCAGGAGCATGACCTGCGCGAGGTGCAGGAGGCCTGCGACCGCCAGACCCGGATGACCGAGAACATCGACGAGCTGCGCGACAACCTCGGCGTGCTGCGCGACGAGCTGGCGGGTGCGCTGGACGAGCGGTTGAACCGGCACATGTACACCCTGTCGATCCTGTCGGCGGTCTTTCTGCCGCTGACCTTTTTCACCGGCCTGTTCGGGATCAACGTCGGGGGCATCCCGGGATCCGGCGCGCCCTTGGCCTTCTGGATCTTCAGTGCCGTGATGGTGCTGATCTTCCTGGCGCAGGGCCTGATCCTGCGGCGGCTGCGCTGGATGTAGCGGGGCGTGGGAGTTGCCGGGGAGGGGCCGGGGAAGGCGGGGAAGGCGGGGTGAACCCCGCCCTACGTTGGATCGCCTGGGGCATGGCGGGGTGAAATCCGCCCCGTAGGGTGGATGCCAATCCACCATTCCGGCGCCCACATGCCCCTCACCGCCGTCCGACACGACCCCCGCCGGATTACCTCCCCCCATTCCCGCCCCCAATTCCATCTCGGCGGTGCCTTTCCTCTCCCCTGTACGGGTGCGGACGGAAAACGCCCCGGCGGCGACATGATTTCGCGACAATTCCCTGCAAATGTCTGGTATTGGCCAGAGGCGGCTTTTGCCGTGCAAGAGCCTGTTCCCGTCCGGCAGATCCGCTGCCGGCCCCTTTGCAAGGACCGCTCGATGGCCCACCCCTACGAGGACCTGCCCGACACCGCCTACTGGAAGACGGGCGTGGCCGCGCTGAACCCGCTGCAGATCTCGGGCCTCTGGGCGCCGAAGTTCCGGGTCGACCCGCAGGGGCCGATCGTCACCGCCGGATCCTGCTTCGCGCAGCACATCGGCCGGGCCCTGTCGGCGCGGGGCTATCCCTGGCTGGATGCCGAACCCGCCCCGGGCTGGCTGTCGCCAGAGGATGCGCGGGCCTACAACTACGGCATCTTCTCCTTCCGGACCGGCAATATCTACACCGCCCGCACCCTGCTGCAGTGGCTGCGCCTGGCCTTCGGTGAGATGGCCGAGCCGGAGGAATGGTGGGAGGCGGGCGGCCGCATCTACGACCCGCTGCGCCCGGCGATCGAACCCGGCGGCTTCGAGGACGTGGCGGAGGCGCGCGCCTCGCGCCGGGCGGTGCTGGTGGCGATCCGCCGCGCGGTGGAGGAGGGCCGGCTGTTCGTCTTCACCCTGGGCCTGACGGAGAGCTGGTACAACGCCCGTACGGGGCTGGAATACGCGCTTTGCCCCGGCACGCTGGCCGGGGCCTTCGACCCGCAGATGCACCTGTTCCGCAACCACCGCCATGGCGATATCGCGGCGGACATGGAGGCGGTGCTGGCGCTGCTGCGCGCGCGCAATCCGGCGCTGAACGTGCTCCTGACGGTGAGCCCGGTGCCGCTGACCGCCACCGCCAGCGGCCGGCATGTGCTGACCGCCACGAGCTATTCCAAGTCGGTCCTGCGCGCCGTGGCGGGCGAGCTGGCGGAGGATCACGCCTTCGTCGACTACTTCCCCAGTTACGAGATCATCACCCACCCGGTCTTCCGCGGCATGTTCTATGCCCCCAACCAGAGATCCGTCGTGCCCGAGGGCGTGGAGGTGGTGATGTCGAAGTTCTTTGCCGACCAGGAGGCCGCCTTCGGCCCCGCGCGGATGCCGCGCCGGGGGCCGGATGCCGCCGCCCGGGCGGAGCGCGCGGCCGATGCCGCCGAAGAGGTCAAATGCGAGGAGGAGATGCTGAATGCCTTTGCCCGCTGAGCCTGCCCGGACGTCGGATGCCTCCCGAAACCCTGATCTGCAAAGCCCTGATCTGGGCCCTGATCTTTCCCGGCCCGCAGGAGCTGTGCCGCCCGAGGGCGCGTCCGGCGGGTTTGCCGATGGGATGCCCATGGGCGAAGGCGCCATGCCGTCAGGCAACGAGATCGGCAACGCAGTCGCCCCCGCCGCTGGAGCCGCTGCGCCGTCCGTTGCCTCACCTGAAATGCTGCCTGAAATGCCACCTGAGATCCCGGCCGAAATCCTGCCCCTTCCGTCGCTGTGCATCTTCGGGGACAGCCACATCGCCTCGGTCAAGCAGGCGCTGGACCGGGGGCTGCTGCCCCTTGTCACCCATCACCTGGAATTCTGGGGCGCCGAGGGCCCGGCCTTCCGCCAACTGGATTTCCGCAACAACGCGGTGATCGCGCCGAAGCGGGTGCAGCCCATCGTGGCGCGGATCAACGGCCTGGGGCGGGAGAAGCTGGACGGGGATGCCTTCGCGGCGATCCTGTTCTACGGCGCGCGCCTGCGCATGGCGAAGTTCCTGCCGCGCCAGGCGGCGCTGCTGGCGGAGGGCGGCTACCTCAGCCGTGCGGTGCGCCAGCGCGCGGCGCGCGGGTTCCTGGAGGCGGCCAAGCCTTACCGGATGGCGCGCAACTTTGCCCGGATGAACCCGGGGGTGCGGATCACCTTCGCCCCGGCGCCGCTGCTGACGCTGGGGGTGGGGCACCCGGGCTGGATCTGGCCCGGCTCCGACCGCATCGGCCCGGCGGAGCGCGCCGAGGTGCGCAGCTGGCTGGACGAAGAGGCGGCGCGCGACGGGATCACCCTGCTGCACCAGCCCGAAGAGACCATCGTGGCGGGCTGTTTCACCGACCCGGCCTGGGCGGGGGAGGAGGCGCGGCAGGCCGAGGACGGCGTGCACAAGAGCGCGGAGTTCGCGGCCCTGATGATCACCCGGTATCGGGACATGTTGGCGGGGCAGGGGGGCGGCCTGGGATAGGGTTCGGTCGGGGCCGGGAGGGGTGGTGGATTTCTTCCACCCTACGGGTTGGCGGCGCTTGCGGGGGAGGGGTGGTGGATTGCATCCACCCTACGGGCTGGCGGCGCTTGCGGGGGAGGGATGGTGGATTGCATCCACCCTACGGGCTGGCGGCGCTTGCGGGGGAAGGATGGTGGATTGCATCCACCCTACGCGGGGCGTTTGTGATGGAGGGGGCCACCTAATGAAGCGTGACGGCGGGGTGGCGGCGTTGCGCGGTGGGGGCGGAACGGCCCATCCATTTTTTGGCTGAAAATATCCTCGGGGGGTGCGGGGGCGGAAGGCCCCCGCTTCGGTCCGGCACTCCTTCGGGCCGCGGCGGAAATTTCGCGCCATCGGGTCAGATCGCCCTTGATCTCCCCCTCCGGCTGCCGTAGGTGACGACGACGGATCTAGGGGTATAGCTCAGCTGGTAGAGCGACGGTCTCCAAAACCGTAGGTCGCGGGTTCGAACCCTGCTGCCCCTGCCATCCGATCCCCATCCCGAAAATCACCTTTCCGCCAGTTGAGGCCGGGCCTGACAAACTGTCTGGCATGTCTGGCAGGGCACATTGTCGGTCGTGACGCCGTGGTGGGCATGTCTCCATGTCGGGCATGTCCTCAATCGGGGCCGTGCCGATGGTGGACCTTGCGAATGCCAGGGGCGGCGCCCTTCATGCGAAGGCTTGCGCGGCCCGACGGGGCGCACTGGATTTCGTCACCTTGGGGGCTCGCGCCCATCTCCGCCGTGTTGAGAGGCGCTGCGTTGATGCCGTCGTCCATTTGCCGGCCATGTGGTTGTCAGGTGAGGTCGGGCCGCGCGTCAGGGCGGTGGAGCCTGACTGCCGGGGAGGGGAGGCGGGTGGGGGATCAGAGATCCTCGCAGCTGATCGTTGCGCCGGACCTTTGGGTCGGATCGTCACACTGGATGCCTTTGCCGGATCCTGGCGCCGGATCCTGGCCCTGGATCTTCACACCGGATCTTCACACCGGATCTTCACGCCGGATCTTCACGTGGGGGCCGCCGCGCCCTTATGTGCCTTGATCCCGGCCCCGGTTTTCAATATCTGCAGCGGATGACTCTCCGGGTGCATCCGCCCCGGACCCTCCGTTTGCGATCCGAAAGGACCCCGTCCATGGCGAACCCGCTGCAATTCATCCAGCAGACCCGTGCCGAGATCGGCAAGGTCTCCTGGCCCACGCGCCGCGAAGTGCTGCTGACCACCGTGATGGTCTTCGTCATGGCGGCGATCACCTCGATCTTCTTCTCGCTGGTGGATCTGCTGATCCGCTCCGGGCTGACCGGACTGCTGAGCCTCTTCGGCTGATCGCGATCCCCGCGCGGATCCTGTTCGCGACCGGGTGGGCCCGCTTGGGTCCGCTTGGGTCTGCGCCGGGCGGGACGACGCCGGGCGGGATCAGACGGCCGGGGCAGAGGGGGCGAGGAAGAGACGTCGGGGCGGCAAATGCCCCGCGGGCTTGCGCTTTCCGGCTCTTCGCTGTAACCCACGCTCCACTCCCCTCATGTGGCGCGCGGCGATTCGAGTCTCGCGCCGATTTTCTATGGGGGACAGACAGGAATTTTCGGCCCACGGCAGTTGCCGGCAGGGTCGGGTGAATGAAGGGTCGTTGCGACATGGCTAAGCGGTGGTACTCGGTCTCCGTCCTCTCGAACTTCGAGAAGAAGATCGCCGAGCAGATCCGGACGAGCGTGGCCGAGAAGGGGCTCGAGGATCAGATCGACGAGGTTCTCGTTCCGACCGAAGAGGTCATCGAGGTGCGCCGCGGCAAGAAGGTCAGCACCGAGCGCCGGTTCATGCCGGGCTACGTGCTGGTCCACATGGAGATGTCGGACGAGGGATACCACCTGGTGAACTCGATCAACCGCGTCACCGGCTTCCTTGGCCCGCAGGGCCGGCCGATGCCGATGCGGGATGCCGAGGTCAACCAGATCCTGAACCGGGTCCAGGAGGGCGAGGAAGCCCCGCGGACGCTGATCCACTTCGAGATCGGCGAGAAGGTGAAGGTCAACGACGGGCCGTTCGAGGATTTCGACGGCATGATCGAAGAGGTCGACGAGGACAACCAGCGCCTCAAGGTCTCCGTTTCGATCTTCGGCCGGGAAACCCCGGTCGAGCTGGAATTCACGCAGGTCACCAAGCAGGGCTGACCTGGGTGCGGGCGGGGTGACCCGCCAAGGCGGGATGAAATCCCGCCCTACGGGGCTCCGGTCCCGTTCATACGTGGGGGGCGAGGCGGTCGCGACCGTCGGACCTGACCACGCGTAACAGACCCGGAGGGCGCGCCCCGAGGGTCAGGCGTAGGGTGGATGCAATCCACCGTCACTGCGCGATGAACAAGGAGAAGGCCAATGGCCAAGAAACTCGTCGGCAGCCTGAAGCTGCAAGTGAAGGCCGGGCAAGCCAACCCGAGCCCGCCCGTCGGCCCCGCACTGGGTCAGCGCGGCATCAACATCATGGAATTCTGCAAGGCGTTCAACGCCAAGACGCAGGACATGGAGCCCGGCGCGCCGTGCCCGACCGTGATCCAGTACTACCAGGACAAGTCCTTCACCATGGATATCAAGACGCCCCCCGCGTCTTATTATCTGAAGAAGGCCGCCAAGCTGTCCTCCGGGTCCAAGACCCCGGGCAAGGCCACCGCAGGTACCGTGACCGTCGCACAGGTCAAGGAAATCGCGGAAGCCAAGATGAAGGATCTGAACGCCAACGACATCGAAGGCGCCATGCAGATCATCCTGGGCTCCGCCCGCTCCATGGGCATCGAGGTGAAGTAAGATGGCAAAGTTCGGTAAACGTACCCGCGCCGCTCGCGAAGCCTTCGCCGGCAAGGAAGAAGTCACCGTCGAGGAAGCCGTTGCGCTGGTGAAATCCAACGCCAAGGCCAAGTTCGACGAAACCATCGAGATCGCGATGAACCTGGGCGTCGACACCCGTCACGCAGACCAGATGGTCCGTGGCGTGATCGGCCTGCCCAACGGCACCGGTAAGACCATGCGCGTCGCCGTTTTCGCCCGTGGCGCCAAGGCTGAGGAAGCCCAGGCCGCAGGCGCCGACATCGTCGGTGCAGAGGACCTGATGGAAACCATCCAGGGCGGCACGATCGAATTCGATCGCTGCATCGCGACCCCGGACATGATGCCGATCGTCGGCCGTCTGGGCAAGGTCCTGGGCCCGCGCAACCTGATGCCGAACCCCAAGGTCGGCACCGTGACCATGGACGTCGCCCAGGCCGTCAAGGACGCCAAGGGTGGCCAGGTCCAGTTCCGCGCTGAAAAGGGCGGTGTGGTGCACGCAGGCGTCGGCAAGGCCTCCTTCGACGAAGCCAAGCTGGTCGAGAACATCCGCGCCTTCGTGGACGCGGTGAACAAGGCCAAGCCGGCCGGTGCCAAGGGCGCCTACATGAAGAGCGTTTCGCTGAGCTCCACCATGGGCCCGGGCGTGACCGTCTCTGTCGAGAGCGCCACCGGCAACTGATCGGTTCCCGATCCGAAGAACATGAAGGGCGGTCCTGCGGGGCCGCCCTTTTTCTTGTGTGTGGGGAGGGTGGGGATGGTGGGGTGGTTGGGATGGTGGATTGGCATCCACCCTACAGGCCCTCGTAGGGTGGATGCCAATCCACCATGTTCCAGCCGTCACCGTGACCGATCACCCGAAGATGTCGTGGCAGGTATCGTCAAGCTCCCGGCTGGGGTGCTTGGCGGCGGCGAGGGCCGTCTTTGCATCCTTGCCGTCGATCGCGGCGCGGGCCAGGGCGTCGAGGGCATAGGTGCCGACGAGGGAGGTGCCGCGCATGACCTCCCGCGAGAGGGCGAGGACGGCGAGGTAGTCGAGGTGGTTGCCCAGCATGCCGGACCCGTCCGCATCCCCGCCGAGGGCATTGACCTCGCAGGCGGCGACGGAGGTGGAGAGGAACGAGCGGCAGACAGTGGGCCGGGCGTCGTAGGCCCGGCACTGGCGGGTTTCGGGATCGAGCGCGGCACAGGCGTGGGCGTTCCAGCTGCGGCCGTCGGGCTGGCCGGCGAGCGGCGCCAGGGCGGCGTGCAGGCGGCGGGCCTCCGCCTCGGTGATCAGGCCGCCGTCCCCTTCGAGCAGGATGCAGCAGAAGGCGCAGCCGGGCGCGCAGGCGGCATTGGCCAGTTCCGGCGGATTGGTGGCGCGGATCTGCTCGCCGGTGATCGCGGCGAGGGAGGCCGCGGCCTGACCGGAGGCCAGGGCGGTGAGCGTGTCCGAGAGCGGCTGGCCCTGTGCCTCGGCCGTTCCGAGCCAGGCGTCGAGCATGCGGCGCGCGCGGTCCTCGCGGCCCTGGGGCAGGGCGCGGGCCCGGACCTTGCCTAGGCGGGCGCGCAGCACCGCATAGCTGCCGAGGCGCCCCTTCGGCCCGGTGTTGCGCTGGCTGTTGCGCTGGCGGCTGGTCTTGCTGGCACTCATCTGGGGATCCCGTTTCTGTCGCAGGTGCGGAGTATAGGAGGTGGGGCGGTAGGGTCCAGCGGTGGGGGTACGGCGCGGCGGGACGGCGGGGTGCGGCGGGGTGAACCCCGCCCTACGCGTAGGGGGGATGCAATCCACCTTCGGTGGGGCGCCTTTCGCCGGGCAGGGGATGGCGCGAGTTGGCGCGAGGTTTGGTGCGGGGGGCGGCGGGGTGAACCCCGCCCTACGCGTAGGTTGGATGCAATCCACCTTCGGTGGGTCGCCTTTCGCCGGGCGGGGGATGGCGCGAGGTGGCGCGGGGTTTGGTGCGGGGGGCGGCGGGGTGAACCCCGCCCTACGCGTAGGTTGGATGCAATCCACCTTCGGTGGGTCGCCTTTCGCCGGGCGGGGGATGGCGCGAGGTGGTGCGGGGTTTGGTGCGTGGGGTGGCGGGGTGAACCCCGCCCTACGGGGCGGCGGAGATTTGGGGTTCACAAGGGAGGGGAAAAGCCCTAGAAGGCCGCTCGTCAGGGCTTCCGGGATTCGGAATGCCCTGACGATTCGTCCGAGACGGTGGGTGCCGGGGATATGCCCGGCATAATTCCTGCCCGAGGCGGGTAACAACCAGATTTCTTCCGGCAGCTCGCGCAAGCGGCTCCCCGGGACGATCTTGGACGGACCCCGTTTACGGACCCGCTTGCCGGGCCCCGCGCCCGGCGAAACTGAGCCGGAGGGTCACACCTCCCAAATTGGAGTGAAACTGTGGATAGAGCCCAGAAAGAGAAAGTGGTCGAGGAACTCGGCCAGATCTTCGAAAGCTCTGGCGTTGTGGTGGTTGCCCACTACACCGGTCTCACGGTTGCTGAGATGCAGTCGCTGCGTGCAAAGGCTCGTGAAGCCGATGCGAGCGTCCGCGTCGCCAAGAACAGGCTCGCCAAGATCGCCCTGGAAGGCAAGCCCTGCGAGAGCATGGCCGAATTCCTGTCGGGCATGACCGTTCTGACCTATTCCGAGGATCCCGTCGCAGCAGCGAAGGTGGCCGAGGACTTCGCCAAGGAGAACAAGAAGTTCGAAATCCTTGGCGGTGCAATGGGTGAGACGGCCCTGGACCGTGCCGGTGTCGAAGCCGTGTCGAAAATGCCGTCCCGCGAGGAGCTCATCGCTTCCATCGTCGGCTGCATTGGCGCACCCGCTTCCAACATCGCCGGTGCAATTGGCGCCCCTGCTTCCAACATCGCCTCCATCCTGTCCACGATCGAGGACAAGGCTGCGGCGTAAGCAACAGAGAGACCGGCGTAGGGAAGACCTCCCATACGTTGGAACACATCTAGAGATACGGAAAGAAGTCAAATGGCTGATTTGAAGAAACTGGCAGAAGAGATCGTTGGTCTGACCCTGCTGGAAGCACAAGAACTGAAAACCATCCTGAAGGATGAGTACGGCATCGAGCCCGCTGCTGGCGGCGCTGTCATGATGGCCGGCCCGGCAGGCGGCGACGCAGCTGCTGCTGAAGAAGAGAAGACCGAATTCGACGTCATCCTGAAGTCGGCCGGCGCTTCCAAAATCAACGTCATCAAAGAAGTCCGCGGCATCACCGGCCTGGGCCTCAAGGAAGCCAAAGAGCTGGTGGAAGCCGGCGGCAAGGCTATCAAAGAAGGCGTTTCCAAGGAAGAAGCCGAAGAAATCAAGGGCAAGCTGGAAGCAGCTGGCGCCGAAGTCGAAGTCAAGTAATCGACTTTGGTCCGCGCGAGCGGGCTTTGAAATCTGTGAAACGGGCGTCCTTCGGGGCGCCCGTTTTGCGTCCGCGGCCTTCGGGACCGGGGTTGGGCCGGGATTGGGCCTGTGATGGCAGGCTCCGGGCGGGCGCGGGGCGTTGGCGAAATCTTCACGGGTTTCAGGGCCAGGCATTGCGCTGCGGCGCAAGGTGCCCTATTTGGAAGGTTCCGCTGGACCCGTGCGATTCGGGTCTGGCCGTTGTTGCATTCCCGAGAGGTGTTCCCGACCCCATCCAATTCGTCTTTCGCAGGAAGCGACCGGAGCGGGGCAGGTGCCCGGTTTTCGGCCCCTCGGTTTTCGGTCCCCGGTTTTCGGGCCAGCCAGGACGGGATGCATCGGAACTCCAAACAGGATCACGCGGGGCGCGCCTTCCCCAGGATGGGCCGACCGGAAAGCAGAATTCACGGGCTGGGTGCAGGCTTCCTGCGTCCGGCCAAACCTGTCTGGGGACCCTTCTTGGCGAGGGCTTGAGTGGCAAGCCCTCCCCAAGGCGCGGTTCAGCGATCGGGAGGCCACCATTGGGCAGGTGGCCAGGCATTGATCAGAACCCCCTGTTTCGAAAGGGTGTGGTACCGGGAGGCCCCGACGGTATCTTCACCCGCTTGAGAAACGAAAGGTGACGTCAGTCATGGCTCAGACCTACCTTGGTCAGAAACGTCTTCGCAAATACTACGGCAAGATTCGCGAAGTCCTTGAAATGCCGAACCTCATCGAGGTTCAGAAGTCTTCCTACGAACTGTTCCTGAAATCCGGCGACCAGCCCGACCCCGCAGACGGCGAGGGCATCAAGGGCGTCTTCCAGTCGGTCTTCCCGATCAAGGATTTCAACGAGACGGCCGTGCTGGAATTCGTGAAGTACGAGCTGGAAAAGCCGAAGTACGACACCGAAGAATGCATGCAGCGCGACATGACCTACAGCGCGCCCCTGAAGGTCACCCTGCGCCTGATCGTCTTCGATATCGACGAGGACACCGGCAACAAGTCCGTCAAGGACATCAAGGAACAGGACGTCTTCATGGGCGACATGCCCCTGATGACCCCGAACGGGACGTTCATCGTGAACGGCACCGAACGTGTCATCGTGTCCCAGATGCACCGTTCGCCCGGCGTGTTCTTCGACCATGACAAGGGCAAGACCCACTCCTCGGGCAAGCTGCTGTTCGCCTGCCGGATCATTCCGTACCGTGGCTCCTGGCTGGACTTCGAGTTCGACGCCAAGGACAACGTCTATGCCCGTATCGACCGTCGCCGCAAGCTGCCGGTCACCACGCTCCTGTACGCCCTGGGCCTCGACCAGGAAGCGATCATGGACGCGTATTACAACACGGTCGACTACACCTACCGCCGGGGCCAGGGCTGGGTGACCAAGTTCTTCCCCGAGCGTGTGCGCGGCACCCGTCCGACCTACGACCTGGTCGATGCCGACAGCGGCGAGATCATTGCCGAGGCCGGCAAGAAGGTGACCCCGCGCGCCGTCAAGAAGCTGATCGACGAAGGCACCGTGACGAGCCTGCTGGTGCCCTACGACCGCATCGTCGGCAAGTTCGTGGCCCGCGACATCATCAACGAGGAAACCGGCGCCATCTACGTGGAAGCCGGTGACGAGCTGACCGTCGAATACGACAAGGACGGCGAGCCGCTGGGCGGCACCCTGAAGGAGCTGCTGGACGCCGGCATCACCGAGATCCCCGTCCTGGACATCGACAACGTCACCGTCGGCGCCTACATGCGCAACACCATGGCGATGGACAAGAACATGAACCGCGAAAGCGCGCTCATGGACATCTACCGCGTCATGCGCCCGGGTGAACCGCCGACCGTCGAGGCTGCCTCCGCCCTGTTCGACACCCTGTTCTTCGACAGCGAGCGTTACGACCTGTCCGCCGTGGGCCGGGTGAAGATGAACATGCGCCTGGCGCTGGACAAGCCCGACACCCAGCGGACCCTGGACCGCGAGGACATCGTGGCCTGCATCAAGGCCCTGGTGGACCTGCGTGACGGCCGTGGCGAGATCGACGACATCGACCACCTCGGCAACCGTCGTGTGCGTTCCGTCGGCGAACTGATGGAAAACCAGTACCGCGTCGGCCTGCTGCGGATGGAACGTGCGATCAAGGAACGCATGTCCTCCGTCGAGATCGACACGGTGATGCCGCAGGACCTGATCAACGCCAAGCCGGCGGCCGCTGCCGTCCGCGAATTCTTCGGCTCCTCGCAGCTGTCGCAGTTCATGGACCAGACCAACCCGCTCTCTGAGGTGACGCACAAGCGTCGTCTGTCGGCGCTTGGACCGGGCGGTCTGACCCGCGAACGCGCAGGCTTCGAAGTGCGCGACGTTCACGCCACGCACTATGGCCGGATGTGCCCGATTGAAACGCCGGAAGGCCCGAACATCGGTCTGATCAACTCGCTGGCGACCTTCGCCCGGGTGAACAAGTACGGCTTCATCGAAACCCCCTACCGGGTGGTGAAGGACAAGCAGGTCACCGACGAGGTGCACTACATGTCCGCGACCGAGGAACAGCGTCACGTGGTGGCTCAGGCCAACGCATCGCTGGACGCCGAGGGCAAGTTCACCAACGAGATGGTCAACACCCGCCAGGCCGGTGAATACACGCTGACCCCGACCGAAGCCGTCGACCTGATCGACGTTTCGCCGAAGCAGCTGGTCTCCGTCGGTGCCTCGCTGATCCCCTACCTGGAAAACGACGATGCTAACCGCGCCCTGATGGGGGCGAACATGCAGCGTCAGGCCGTGCCGCTTCTGCGTGCGGAAGCGCCCGTCGTGGGCACGGGTATCGAAGGCAAGGTCGCCATCGACTCCGGTGCTGCGATCCAGGCCAAGCGGGCCGGCATCATCGACCAGGTCGATGCCCAGCGTATCGTGATCCGTGCCACCTCCGATCTGGAGCTGGGCGACGCGGGCGTGGACATCTACCGGATGCGCAAGTTCCAGCGTTCGAACCAGAACACCTGCATCAACCAGCGTCCGCTGGTGAAGGTGGGTGACAAGGTTTCGAAGGGCGAGGTGATCGCCGACGGCCCGTCCACCGACATGGGTGAACTGGCGCTCGGCAAGAACATCGTCGTCGCCTTCATGCCCTGGAACGGCTACAACTACGAAGACTCCATCCTGATCTCCGAACGCATCGCGCGGGACGACGTCTATACCTCGATCCACATCGAGGAATTCGAAGTCGCGGCACGTGACACGAAGCTCGGGCCGGAAGAGATCACCCGCGACATCCCCAACGTCGGCGAGGAAGCCCTGCGCAACCTCGACGAAGCGGGCATCGTCTACATCGGTGCGGACGTGGAGCCGGGCGACATCCTGGTCGGCAAGATCACTCCGAAGGGCGAAAGCCCGATGACGCCGGAAGAAAAGCTTCTGCGCGCCATCTTCGGCGAGAAGGCTTCGGACGTGCGCGACACCTCGCTGCGCGTGAAGCCGGGCGATTACGGGACCGTCGTGGAAGTGCGCGTCTTCAACCGTCACGGCGTGGAGAAGGACGAACGTGCCCTCCAGATCGAGCGGGAAGAAGTCGAACGCCTGTCGCGCGACCGTGACGACGAGCTGCTGATCCTGGACCGCAACATCTACGCGCGTCTGAAGGACATGATCCTGGGCAAGACCGCCGTGAAGGGCCCGAAGGGCGTCAAGGCGGGATCCGAGATCACCGAGGAGCTGCTGGGTTCGCTGAGCCGTGGCCAGTGGTGGCAGCTGGCGCTGGAAGACGACAAGGAGGCCCAGATCGTCGAGGCCCTGAACGAGCAGTACGAGGCGCAGAAGCGCGCCCTGGACGCCCGTTTCGAGGACAAGGTCGAGAAGGTCCGCCGTGGCGACGACCTGCCGCCGGGCGTCATGAAGATGGTCAAGGTGTTCATCGCGGTGAAGCGCAAGCTGCAGCCGGGCGACAAGATGGCGGGCCGTCACGGCAACAAGGGTGTCGTGTCGCGCGTGGTGCCGATGGAAGACATGCCGTTCCTGGCAGACGGTACCCCCGTCGACTTCTGTCTGAACCCGCTGGGCGTGCCGTCGCGTATGAACGTCGGTCAGATCCTGGAAACGCACACCGGCTGGGCCTGCCGTGGCCTGGGCCTGAAGGTGGACGATGCGCTGCAGGATTACCGTCGTTCCGGCGACCTGACCCCGGTGCGTGAAGCGATGCGCCTGGCCTATGGCGACGATGTCTACGAAGAGGGCATCGAAGGCATGGACGAGGACATGCTGCTGGAAGCGGCAGGCAACGTCACCCGTGGCGTGCCGATCGCGACCCCGGTCTTCGACGGCGCGAAGGAAGCGGACATCGACGAACGTCTGCGTCGCGCGGGCTTCGACACCTCGGGTCAGTCCGAGCTGTTCGATGGCCGCACCGGCGAGAAGTTCTCCCGCAAGGTCACCGTCGGCATGAAGTACATGCTGAAGCTGCACCACCTGGTCGACGACAAGATCCACGCACGTTCCACTGGCCCGTACTCCCTCGTCACGCAGCAGCCGCTGGGTGGTAAGGCGCAGTTCGGTGGCCAGCGTTTCGGGGAAATGGAAGTCTGGGCCCTGGAAGCCTATGGCGCCGCCTACACCCTGCAGGAAATGCTGACCGTGAAGTCGGACGACGTGGCTGGCCGGACCAAGGTCTACGAAAGCATCGTCAAGGGCGAGGACAACTTCGAAGCGGGCGTTCCCGAGAGCTTCAACGTTCTGGTGAAAGAAGTCCGCGGCCTCGGCCTGAACATGGAACTCCTGGACGCGGAGGACGAGGAATAAGCGGTTCGGACGGCGGGATAAATCCCGCCCTACGTAGGGCGGGGTTCACCCCGCCTTACCCTGCCGCTCTCCCCCTCTCCAATGCTCCCTCTATGAGGAAAGACACATGAACCAGGAACTGACGAACAACCCGTTCAACCCGCTCACGCCGCCGAAGGCCTTCGACGAGATCAAGGTCTCGCTGGCGTCGCCGGAGCGGATCCTTTCGTGGTCCTACGGCGAGATCAAGAAGCCGGAAACCATCAACTACCGTACCTACAAGCCGGAGCGGGATGGCCTGTTCTGCGCGCGTATCTTTGGCCCGATCAAGGATTACGAGTGCCTTTGCGGCAAGTACAAGCGGATGAAGTACCGCGGCGTCGTCTGCGAAAAATGCGGCGTCGAAGTCACGCTGCAGAAGGTCCGCCGCGAACGCATGGGCCACATCGAGCTGGCCGCGCCCGTTGCGCACATCTGGTTCCTGAAATCGCTGCCGTCCCGCATCGGCCTGATGCTGGACATGACGCTGCGTGACCTGGAACGCGTGCTCTACTTCGAAAACTACGTCGTGATCGAACCCGGTCTGACGGATCTGACCTATGGTCAGATGATGAGCGAAGAAGAGTTCATGGACGCCCAGGACACCTTCGGTGCCGACGCCTTCGAGGCGGATATCGGTGCGGAAGCGATCCGGAAAATGCTGGCCAACATCGACCTGGAATCCGAGGCAGAGACCCTGCGTGCGGACCTGGCCGAGGCCACCGGCGAACTGAAGCCCAAGAAGATCATCAAGCGCCTGAAGGTCGTGGAATCCTTCCTGGAATCCGGCAACCGCCCGGAGTGGATGATCATGACCGTGATCCCGGTCATTCCGCCGGAACTGCGCCCGCTGGTGCCGCTGGACGGTGGCCGCTTCGCGACCTCCGACCTGAACGACCTGTACCGCCGCGTGATCAACCGGAACAACCGTCTGAAGCGTCTGATCGACCTGCGTGCGCCCGACATCATCGTGCGTAACGAAAAGCGTATGCTGCAGGAATCCGTCGATGCGCTCTTCGACAACGGCCGTCGCGGCCGCGTCATCACCGGCGCCAACAAGCGTCCGCTGAAGTCGCTGTCGGACATGCTGAAGGGTAAGCACGGTCGTTTCCGTCAGAACCTTCTGGGCAAGCGCGTCGACTTCTCCGGCCGTTCGGTCATCGTGACCGGTCCGGAACTGAAGCTGCACCAGTGCGGCCTGCCCAAGAAGATGGCGCTCGAACTGTTCAAGCCCTTCATCTACTCGCGGCTGGAGGCCAAGGGCCTTTCCAGCACCGTGAAGCAGGCGAAGAAGCTGGTCGAAAAAGAGCGTCCCGAGGTCTGGGATATCCTGGATGAGGTCATCCGTGAGCACCCGGTTCTGCTGAACCGTGCGCCCACGCTGCACCGTCTGGGCATCCAGGCGTTCGAACCCACGCTGATCGAAGGCAAGGCGATCCAGCTGCACCCGCTGGTCTGCTCGGCCTTCAACGCCGACTTCGACGGTGACCAGATGGCCGTGCACGTCCCGCTGTCGCTGGAAGCACAGCTGGAAGCGCGCGTCCTGATGATGTCGACGAACAACGTTCTGTCGCCCGCCAACGGCGCACCGATCATCGTTCCGTCGCAGGATATGGTGCTTGGCCTCTACTACACCTCCATGGAGCGTGAGGGGATGAAGGGCGAAGGCATGACCTTCTCCTCCATCGACGAGGTCCAGTACGCGCTGGACACCGGCGAAGTGCACCTGCACGCCAAGATCACCGCGCGGATCCTGCAGATCGACGAGGAAGGCAACGAAGTCTACAAGCGCTTCGAAACCACCCCCGGCCGTGTCCGTCTGGGCGCCCTGCTGCCGATGAACGCCAAGGCTCCCTTCGAGCTGGTGAACACGCTGCTGCGGAAGAAGGACGTTCAGCGGGTCATCGACACCGTCTACCGCTACTGCGGTCAGAAGGAGTCGGTCATCTTCTGTGACCAGATCATGTCCATGGGCTTCAAGGAGGCCTTCAAGGCAGGGATCTCCTTCGGCAAGGACGACATGGTGATCCCCGACAACAAGTGGGACATCGTCGAAGAGACCCGTGACCAGGTGAAGGACTTCGAACAGCAGTACATGGACGGCCTGATCACCCAGGGCGAAAAGTACAACAAGGTTGTCGATGCCTGGTCGAAGTGCAACGACAAGGTCACCGAGGCGATGATGTCGACCATCTCGGCCGTGCCGCGCGATGAAAACGGCGCGGAAGGCGAGATCAACTCGGTCTACATGATGGCGCACTCCGGTGCCCGTGGTTCTGTCACGCAGATGAAGCAGCTGGGCGGGATGCGCGGCCTGATGGCGAAGCCGAACGGCGACATCATCGAGACGCCGATCATCTCGAACTTCAAGGAAGGTCTGACCGTTCTTGAATACTTCAACTCGACCCACGGCGCCCGTAAGGGTCTGTCGGATACCGCGCTGAAGACCGCGAACTCGGGTTACCTGACCCGTCGTCTGGTGGACGTGGCCCAGGACTGCATCGTGCGTGAGCCCGACTGCGGCACCGACCGCGCGATCACCGTGGGCAACGCGATCAACGACGGTGAAATCGTCGCGACGATCGGCGAGCGCATCCTGGGCCGTGTCGCGGCCGATGACGTGCTGCGCCCCGGCACCGATGAGATCTTGGTCAAGCAGGGTCAGCTGATCGACGAACGGATGGCGGATTCGATCCAGGACGCCAACGTGCAGTCCATGCGCATCCGCTCGCCGCTGACCTGTGAAGCCGAGGACGGCGTCTGCGCGGCCTGCTACGGTCGTGACCTAGCCCGCGGTACGCAGGTCAACATCGGTGAGGCCGTCGGCATCATCGCGGCACAGTCGATCGGTGAACCCGGCACCCAGCTGACGATGCGGACCTTCCACATCGGCGGCGTTGCCCAGGGTGGTCAGCAGTCCTTCATGGAAAGCTCCACCGACGGTATCGTCGAGTTCGAGAACGCCAACCTGCTGGAGAACGCCAACGGCGAGATCCTGATCATGGGCCGCAACATGAAGCTGCGGGTCATGGACGAGCACGGCGAGGAACGCGCCAGCCACAAGCTGGGCTACGGTACCAAGCTGTTCGTCAAGGATGGCCAGGAGATCAAGCGCGGCGACAAGATGTTCGAATGGGACCCCTATACCCTGCCGATCATCGCCGAGAAGTCCGGTAAGGCCCGTCTGACGGACCTGATCACCGGTATCTCCGTGCGTGACGAGACCGACGATGCCACCGGCATGACGCAGAAGATCGTGACCGACTGGCGCACCGCGCCGAAGGGCAACGAGCTGAAGCCGGAGATCTTCGTGATCGACGAGGACGGCGAACCGATGCGGAACGACGCGGGCAACCCCGTCAGCTACCCGATGTCCGTGGATGCCATCCTGTCCGTCGAAGACGGCCAGGAGATCAAGGCCGGTGACGTCGTCGCGCGTATCCCGCGTGAAGGCGCGAAGACGAAGGACATTACCGGTGGTCTGCCGCGTGTGGCCGAACTCTTCGAAGCGCGTCGTCCGAAGGACCACGCCATCATCGCCGAGATCGACGGCTACGTTCGCTTCGGTCGCGACTACAAGAACAAGCGCCGCATCACGATCGAGCCGGCGGATGAGAGCCTGGAGCCCGTGGAATACATGGTGCCCAAGGGCAAGCACATCCCCGTCACCGAAGGCGACTTCGTTCAGAAGGGCGACTACATCATGGACGGCAACCCGGCGCCGCATGACATCCTGGCCATCATGGGTGTCGAAGCGCTGGCGAACTACATGATCGACGAAGTGCAGGACGTCTACCGACTGCAGGGCGTGAAGATCAACGACAAGCACGTCGAGGTCATCGTTCGCCAGATGCTGCAGAAGTGGGAGATCCTCGACAGCGGCCAGACCACGCTGCTGAAGGGCGAGCATGTCGACAAGGTCGAGTTCGACGAGGCGAATGCCAAGGCGGAAGCCAAGGGCCTGCGTCCGGCGAGCGGCCAGCCGATCCTCCTGGGGATCACCAAGGCGTCGCTGCAGACCCGTTCGTTCATCTCTGCCGCCTCCTTCCAGGAGACCACCCGCGTGCTGACCGAAGCCTCGGTTCAGGGCAAGCGCGACAAGCTGGTCGGCCTGAAGGAAAACGTCATCGTGGGTCGCCTGATCCCCGCCGGGACCGGCGGTGCGACGGCCCGTGTGCGCTCCATCGCCGGTGCGCGCGACAACGTCGTGCTGGAAGCCCGCCGCGAGGAGGCCGAACAGGCCGCCGCCCTGGCAGCCCCGGCCGCCGCGACGGACAGCGACTTGGTCGAAACCCCGGAAAACCGGGACTGAGACCACCCGGTCACATGATCTGAGGAAGGCCCCCGGTTTCGGGGGCCTTTTTCGTTTGCGGTCCGCTGTGACAGACGCCGCATGTTCCTGCGCCTGTGTGGGGGCAGGGGCGGGGGCAGGACGTTGCGGCAGGGCGTGGGGCAGGATTGCTTTTGCAGCGCAGCCGGGTCATTGGTCAGCCAACAATCCGGAGCCGTCTCATGACCGACAATTTCAAGGCCGCGCTGCTGATGATGGCCTCGCTGGCGCTGCTGTCACTGAACGACAGCGCGATCAAGGCCCTTGCGCAGGAGATGCCGCTGCCGCAGATCATCGTGATACGCAACGCCGTCATCTGTGCCGTGCTGGCGCTGGTGCTGCTGCGCCGGCCCGGGGCCTTCTCCCTGTCGCGCCGCGACTGGGCGCTGGTGCTGCTGCGCGCGGTGGGGGAGGCGGGCGCGGCCGTCTTCTACCTTGCGGCGCTGGTCAACATGCCCTTTGCCACGCTGACCGCGATCCTGCAGGCCTCTCCCTTCGCGGTGACCCTGGGGGCCGCGCTCTTCCTGGGCGAAGGGGTGGGCTGGCGCCGGCTCTCGGCCATCCTGGTGGGATTCCTGGGCGTGCTGCTGATCCTGCGGCCCACGACCGAGGGGATCGACCTCTATGCGCTTTATGCCCTGATCTCGATCCTCTTCGTGGTGCTGCGCGATCTCAGCACGCGGGGGCTGTCGGCCAGGGTGCCGTCGATGACGGTGACCCTTTTCACCTCGCTCTTCGTCACCGGGACCTACCTGGTGCTGGGCGCCGATACCGCCTGGGTGATGCCCGGGGGCGGGGCGCTGCTGCTGCTGCCCTGCGTCTCTGCCCTGGTGCTGGGATCCTACCTGCTGATCATCCGCGCCATGCGCCTGGGCGAGGTCGCCTTCGTTTCCCCCTTCCGCTACGCGGCGCTGCTTTACGCGCTGGTGCTGGGGCTGGTCCTGTTCGGCGAATGGCCCGATCCGCTGACCCTGGTGGGATCCGCAATCGTCGTGGCGTCGGGGCTGTTCATGCTCTACCGTGAACGCAAGCTGGGCGTCAGCCCGCGCACCCCGAAAGACCTGCCGGAGGTATCGACGCAGCCATGAGCCGGATCCAGATGCTGGGCCTGTGCCGCTTTTCCTACCCCACGGGCGGAGACGGCTTTGACGAGGTGCTGGGCGATCTCGCGGCGAACCGGGCGCGGCTTTACGATCCGGCGCGGCTGGCCCTGCGGTTCTGGTTCTTCGAAACGCTCTGCCTGCCGACGCTGAAGGCGCAGACCGATCCCGATTTCACCGTGCTGCTGATCTACGGAGAGGCCCTGCCGGAGCCCTGGGCGGGCCGCCTGCGGGCGCTGGTGGCGGATGTGCCGCAGATCCGCGCCATGGCCCTGCCCGAAGGGCTGCCCCATCTGGAGGCCTGCGGGGTGCCGATGCGTGCCGCCCGCGATCCCGAGGCCCGCGCGGTGGGGGAGTTCACCATCGACGATGACGATGGGCTGGCACCGGACTTCATCGCCCAGGCGCGGGCGCGTTTCGACCACCTGCGCCCGATCTGGCGGGAGGGCAAGCGCGCGGCGCTGGATTTCAACGGTGGCATCGCGGTGGATGCGCAGGGGGATGGCCTGACCCTGAGCCCCGTGCAGGCGGATTTCTGGGCGCCGGCGCTGGTCGTCTTCTGTGCCCCGCGGTCGACCCGGTCGATCCAGAATTTCAACCACAAGCGGGTCTGGAGCCGGATCCCCTCCCTGACCCTGCCCAAACCGGCGATGTTCCTGCGCGGCGCACATCACGCCAACGACAGCCGGGTGTCGCGCCGGGTGCTTGGAACGCTCAGCCGGGGCGGACCGGGGGTGGAGGCGCTGTTGCAGGAGCGTTTCGGCCTGCAGGCGGACAGGCTGAAGGCCAGCTGGCAGAGCTTCCTGCAGTCCGCCTGAGCCGGTCGTCCTTCTGACCGCCCCGGGGGGGGCGGGCAGGGCATCCCTGCGGGAGATCCCGACGTTTCCGTCCGGTTCCCCGAGGATGGCGGGTTGGGTCCCGGTCGAAGACCCGGTAAAGGGGCGTCGGAGTGCCGCCCTGAAGCTCCGCCGCGATGGCGGGCGGAGCATTGCCGGAGGCGGCACAGGACCTTGCGGGAAAGGCGCTTCGCCTTCACCCATTGTTGACAACCCCTCCGACTCCCCCTATACGCGCCAGCAATCAGGCGAGGGGGCCGCCCCTTTGCCTTCCAGGTACGAAGTGGTCAAGATCCGGGAGAGATCCCCGATCCTCTGGAAAACCCACCGCGTCGATCCCCGTGTACGTGGGGTCGGATGCGGTTTTTTACGTTGCGCGCACATCGCCTCCTAACCCGGGGCCGAGCGCCCAACGAGACGTCGGGGCCGAACCCCGAAAAAGCATTCCTGCCTCGGCGGGAAAATGATCACCCGGTCCCGGCGGACGCGTCGAGGACCACGTTTATGAACTCGCATGGGGAAACGGCCCCCTCATGCAACACATGTGTTAGAGATGGGAAAATAACCCTATGCCTACGATCCAGCAGCTGATCCGCAAGCCGCGGCAGCCGAAAGTGAAACGTTCGAAGTCCCAACACCTGGAACAGTGCCCGCAGAAGCGTGGCGTCTGCACCCGCGTGTACACCACGACCCCGAAGAAGCCGAACTCCGCTATGCGGAAAGTTGCGAAGGTGCGCCTGACCAACGGCTACGAGGTCATTTCCTACATTCCCGGTGAATCCCACAACCTTCAGGAACACTCCGTTGTCCTGATCCGTGGCGGCCGTGTGAAAGACCTTCCGGGCGTTCGCTACCACATCCTGCGCGGTGTGCTGGATACCCATGGCGTCAAAGACCGTAAACAGCGTCGCTCCAAGTACGGCGCGAAGCGGCCTAAGTAAGAGGATTAGAGAATGTCCCGTCGTCACGCTGCCGAGAAGCGCGAAGTCCTGCCCGACGCCAAATATGGCGATCGCGTCCTGACCAAGTTCATGAACAACCTGATGATCGACGGCAAGAAATCTGCCGCCGAGAAAATCGTCTACAACGCGCTCGACCGTATCGAAGCCAAGGTCAAGCGCGCGCCCGTGGAAATCTTCCACGAAGCGCTGGACAACATCAAACCCTCCGTCGAGGTTCGCTCCCGTCGTGTGGGTGGTGCCACCTACCAGGTGCCCGTCGAAGTCCGCCCCGAGCGCCGCGAAGCTCTGGCCATCCGCTGGCTGATCAACGCGTCCCGCTCGCGCAACGAGAACACCATGGAAGAGCGCCTGGCAGGCGAACTTCTGGATGCTGTGAACTCGCGCGGTTCCGCCGTGAAGAAACGCGAAGACACCCACAAGATGGCCGACGCTAACAAAGCGTTCAGCCATTACCGCTGGTAATTCCAGAAAGGCAGAGGCCCATTATGGCACGCGCATATCCGCTCACTCGCTACCGCAACTTCGGCATCATGGCGCACATCGATGCCGGCAAGACCACCACGACCGAGCGTATCCTTTACTACACCGGCCGTTCGCACAAGATCGGCGAAGTCCACGACGGCGCCGCCACCATGGACTGGATGGAGCAGGAGCAGGAACGCGGGATCACGATCACCTCGGCTGCCACCACGACCTTCTGGCAGTGGCAGGAAGATCCGACCCCCGAGGGCACCGATGACACGAAGTTCCGCTTCAACATCATCGACACCCCCGGCCACGTCGACTTCACCATCGAAGTGGAACGTTCCCTGGCCGTGCTCGACGGTGCCGTCTGCCTGCTGGACGGTAACGCCGGCGTCGAACCGCAGACCGAAACCGTGTGGCGTCAGGCTGACCGCTACAAGGTTCCGCGCATCGTCTTCGTCAACAAGATGGACAAGATCGGTGCCGACTTCTTCAACTGCGTGAAGATGATCAAGGACCGCACCGGCGCGACCCCGGTTCCGATCGGCATGCCGATCGGTGCAGAGGATCAGCTGGAAGGCACGATCGACCTGATCACCATGGAAGAGTGGGTCTGGAAGGGCGACGACCTCGGCGCTGGCTGGGTCCGTCAACCGATCCGTGACGAGCTGAAAGATCTGGCCGACGAATGGCGCGCCAACATGATCGAGAACGCCGTCGAAATGGACGACGACGCCATGGAAGCCTACCTGGAAGGCGAAGAGCCCGACGTGCCGACCCTGCGGAAGCTGATCCGCCAGGGCACGCTGTCGCTGACCTTCGTGCCCGTCCTGGGCGGTTCCGCGTTCAAGAACAAGGGCGTGCAGCCCCTGCTGAACGCCGTGATCGACTTCCTGCCCGGTCCGCTCGACGTGCCGCCCTACATGGGCTTCTCGCCGGACGATGAGACCGAAGAGCGTAACATCGCCCGTCACGCATCGGACGAAGAGCCGCTCTCCGGCCTGGCCTTCAAGATCATGAACGACCCGTTCGTCGGCTCCCTGACCTTCACCCGGATCTACTCCGGCGTGATGAAGAGGGGCGACAGCATCCTGAACTCGACCAAAGGCAAGAAAGAACGCGTTGGTCGTATGATGATGATGCACTCGAACGATCGTGAAGAGATCGACGAGGCATTCGCCGGCGACATCATCGCCCTGGCGGGTCTGAAGGAAACCACCACCGGTGACACGCTCTGCGCGCAGAACGCTCCGGTCGTGCTGGAAACCATGACCTTCCCGGATCCGGTGATCGAGATCGCGGTCGAACCGAAGACCAAGAACGACCAGGAAAAGATGTCCCAGGGCCTGCAGCGCCTTGCGGCAGAAGATCCCTCCTTCCGCGTCGAAACCGACCTCGAGTCCGGTCAGACCATCATGAAGGGCATGGGCGAACTTCACCTGGACATCCTGGTCGACCGTCTGAAGCGCGAATTCAAGGTCGAAGCCAACATCGGCGCCCCGCAGGTGGCCTACCGCGAGACCATCGGTCACGAGGTGGAGCACTCCTACACCCACAAGAAGCAGTCGGGTGGTTCGGGTCAGTTCGCTGAAGTCAAGCTGGTCATCACCCCGACCGAGGCCGGCGAAGGTTACTCCTTCGAGTCCAAGATCGTCGGTGGTGCGGTGCCGAAGGAATACATCCCCGGCGTCGAAAAGGGCATCAAGTCCGTCATGGACTCCGGCCCGCTGGCAGGCTTCCCGGTGATCGACTTCAAGGTCGCGCTGATCGACGGTAAGTTCCACGATGTGGACTCCTCGGTCCTGGCCTTCGAAATCGCCGCCCGGATGTGCATGCGTGAAGGTATGCGCAAGGCTGGCGCCAAGCTGCTGGAACCGATGATGAAGGTCGAAGTGATCACCCCGGAAGAATACACCGGCGGCATCATCGGCGATCTGACCTCCCGTCGTGGTCAGGTCTCCGGCCAGGAGCCCCGCGGCAACGCGGTCGCCATCGCCGCCTTCGTTCCGCTGGCCAACATGTTCGGCTACATCAACAACCTGCGTTCCATGTCCTCGGGCCGCGCGCAGTTCACGATGCAGTTCGACCACTACGATCCGGTCCCGCAGAACATCTCGGAAGAGATCCAGGCGAAATACGCATAAGGGGGCGGCGGGGTGAACCCCGCCCTACCCACAACCGTAGGGCGGGGTTCACCCCGCCACCCGAAAAGACTAGGAGGCCATCATGGCAAAGGAAAAGTTTGAGCGCGGCAAACCGCACTGCAACATCGGCACGATCGGTCACGTTGACCACGGCAAGACGACGCTGACGGCGGCAATCACGAAGTACTTCGGTGACTTCCGTGCCTACGACCAGATCGACGGCGCGCCCGAAGAGAAGGCCCGCGGGATCACCATCTCCACCGCGCACGTGGAATATGAGACCGAGAACCGTCACTACGCGCACGTCGACTGCCCCGGCCACGCCGACTACGTGAAGAACATGATCACCGGTGCCGCCCAGATGGACGGCGCGATCCTGGTGGTGAACGCCGCTGACGGCCCGATGCCGCAGACCCGCGAGCACATCCTGCTCGGCCGTCAGGTGGGTATCCCCGCCATGGTCGTCTTCCTGAACAAGGTCGACCAGGTCGACGACGAGGAGCTGCTGGAGCTCGTCGAGATGGAAGTTCGCGAACTGCTGTCCGAATACGACTTCCCGGGCGACGATATTCCGATCATCGCGGGTTCCGCGCTGGCGGCCATGGAAGGCCGTGATCCGGAAATCGGCGAGAACAAGATCCGCGAACTGATGGCGGCCGTGGATGAGTACATCCCGCAGCCGGCCCGTGCGGTTGACCAGCCCTTCCTGATGCCGATCGAAGACGTCTTCTCGATCTCCGGCCGCGGTACCGTTGTGACCGGCCGTGTCGAGCGTGGCGTCGTGAACGTCGGCGACGAACTGGAAATCGTCGGCATCAAGGACACGCAGAAGACCACCTGCACCGGTGTCGAAATGTTCCGCAAGCTGCTGGACCGCGGCGAAGCCGGCGACAACATCGGCGCCCTGCTGCGCGGCATCGACCGTGAAAAGGTCGAGCGCGGCCAGGTTCTCTGCAAGCCGGGTTCGGTGAAGCCGCACACCAAGTTCGAGTGCGAAGTCTACATCCTGACCAAGGAAGAAGGCGGTCGTCACACTCCGTTCTTCGCCAACTACCGTCCGCAGTTCTACTTCCGTACCACGGACGTCACCGGCACCGTGACCCTGCCCGAGGGCACCGAGATGGTCATGCCCGGCGACAACCTGAAGTTCGACGTTGAACTGATCGCGCCGATCGCGATGGAAGACGGCCTGCGCTTCGCAATCCGCGAAGGTGGCCGCACCGTCGGCTCCGGCGTCGTCTCCAAGGTCATCGCCTGATGATCTTTCGGGGTGGCCTGGCCACCCCGGCAACCGGTTGAAACGGCGGGGGAAACCCCGCCGTCTCTCTTACCGGCTTCCGAAAGGCAGAATCCCTCTGGACAGACTGTCCGGAACCGATTATGCCGCGCCAATTCCAAACGGCGGGCCGCCCTGTTCTGCAGGGTCCGCCGATGGGTTCGACGAGGGACAGGGGTGAGCCCTGTTCGTCCTATCAACTCCTACGCCGCGAAAGGCTGACACAATGAGCCAAACCATTCGCATCCGGCTGAAGGCATTTGATTACCGCGTCCTGGATTCCAGCACGCAGGAAATCCTGAACACGGCGAAGCGCACCGGCGCGACCGTCCGTGGCCCGATCCCGCTGCCCAACAAGATCGAGAAGTTCACGGTTCTCCGTGGTCCGCACGTCGACAAGAAGTCGCGCGACCAGTTCGAGATCCGTACGCACAAGCGTCTGCTCGACATCGTTGACCCGACTCCCCAGACCGTGGACGCGCTGATGAAGCTCGACCTGGCTGCCGGTGTCGACGTCGAGATCAAGGTTTAAGGAGGGTCCAACTGATGCTCCGTTCCGGTATCATCGCTAAAAAGGTCGGCATGACCCGTCTCTTCATGGAAGACGGCAAGCAGATCCCCGTGACCGTTCTTCAGCTGGACAAGCTGCAGGTCGTCGCACAACGCACCGCAGACGCCAATGGCTACACCGCTGTCCAGCTGGGCGCCGGCACTGCCAAGGCAAAGCGCACCTCCCAGGCCATGCGTGGCCACTTCGCAGCCGCGAACGTGGAACCCAAGCGCAAGGTTGCAGAGTTCCGCGTGGACCCCGAGAACCTGATCGAAGTTGGCGCGGAAATCTCCGCCGACCACTACTTCGCCGGTCAGTTCGTCGACGTCTCCGGCACCTCGATCGGTAAAGGTTTCGCCGGTGGCATGAAGCGCCACAACTTCGGCGGCCTGCGCGCCACCCACGGCGTGTCCATCTCCCACCGTTCGCACGGCTCCACCGGCCAGTGTCAGGACCCGGGCAAGGTGTTCAAGGGCAAGAAGATGGCAGGCCACATGGGTGCCGTCCGCGTGACCACGCAGAACCTGCAGGTCGTCAAGACCGACGCAGAGCGCGGCCTGGTCTTCATCAAGGGCGCAGTTCCCGGCTCCAAGGGTGGCTGGGTCACCGTCAAGGACGCCGTGAAGAAGCCGTTCCCCGAGAATGCCGTTCTGCCGGCAGCTCTGAAAACCGCCGCCGCTGTCGAAGCGCCCGCGGCTGAGCAGAAGGAAGGCGACGAATGAAACTCGACGTGATCAAACTGGACGGCTCCGCGGCCGGTTCCGTGGATCTCGGTGACGAGATCTTCGGCCTCGAGCCTCGCGCCGACATCCTGCACCGCGTTGTCCGCTGGCAGCGTAACAAGGCGCAGGCCGGCACCCACAAGGTGCTGACCAAGTCGGAAGTGTCCTACTCGACCAAGAAGATCTATCGCCAGAAGGGCACCGGCGGCGCACGCCACGGCTCCCGCAAGGCGCCGATCTTCCGCAAGGGTGGTATCTACAAGGGCCCGACGCCCCGCAGCCACGCCCACGACCTGCCGAAGAAATTCCGCAAGCTGGGCCTGATGCACGCGCTCTCCGCCAAGGCGAAGGCCGGTTCGCTGGTCATCATCGACACGGCAGAGGCCGACGGCAAGACCGCTTCCCTGGCCAAGCAGGTTGCAAACCTGGGCTGGAAGCGTGCGCTGATCATCGACGGCGCCGCCGTCAATGAAGGCTTCGCCCGTGCCGCCGCCAACATCGACGGTCTGGATATCCTGCCGACGATCGGTGCAAACGTGTACGACATCCTGAAGCGTGACACCCTGGTGATCACGAAGGCGGGTGTCGAAGCTCTGGAGGCTCGCCTGAAATGAGTGCCAAGGCAGAACATTACGACGTGATCCGCAAGCCGGTCATCACCGAGAAGGCAACCATGGCTTCCGAAGCCAATGCCGTTGTCTTCGAAGTGTCGATCGACGCCAACAAGCCGCAGATCAAGGAAGCCGTCGAGGCTCTCTTCAATGTCAAGGTGAAGGCCGTGAACACGACCGTCACCAAGGGCAAGGTCAAGCGGTTCCGCGGCCAGCTGGGCAAGCGGAAGGACGTCAAGAAGGCCTACGTGACCCTCGAAGAGGGCAACACGATCGACGTGACCACCGGTCTGTGATCGTTGCGTGGGCGGCGGGGTGAACCCCGCTCTACGACAGACAGGGCCCCTCGCCGCAAGGCGGGGGGCCTTTTCCATGCGGGCCCTGCGGCCCCACTGCCCTAGCCAACGGAGGCGGCAATGATCCCCTGGGAACTCCTGGCCACGACCCAAGCGCCCGAGGGCGACATCCTGCGCCTGTTCCGGCGCGGCACGGAATATTCCATCCGCCTGGGCGACGGGAACGAGCTGATGAACTCCCGCCTCGGCGGGTCGGAGATCGCGCTCGCGACCCTCTCCTTCGACCGTCTGAAGCCCCGCCCCGCGCCGCGCATCCTGATTGGCGGGCTGGGCCTCGGCTTCACCCTGCGCGCCGCGCAGGAGCTGGCGCCGTCGGATGCGCAGATCGTGGTGTCGGAGGTCGTGCCGGAGCTGATCGGCTGGGCGCGGGCCGAGATGGCCCCGGTCTTCGGCGACTGCCTGTCGGACCCGCGGGTCGAGCTGCGCGCCGGCGACGTCGCGGCGGAGATCGCCTCGGTGACGGGCCACTGGGACATGATCCTGCTGGACGTGGACAACGGGCCGGACGGGCTGACGCGGGACGGGAACGATGTGCTCTATGGCGATGCCGGGCTGGGCCTGGCCCACAGGGCGCTGACACCCCAGGGCGTCCTTGCGGTCTGGTCGGCGCATCCCAGCCATCCTTTCACCAAGCGCTTTGCCCGGGCGAATTTCGACGTGCAGGAGCAGGGGGTGAGGGCAGGGCGGACCAAACGCGGCTCGCGGCATACGGTCTGGACGGGGGTCCGGAAGGGGCGGTAATCTGCTCTCTTCGGCCCTGACTGCGCAGTACGGTGTTCAATTGTGCACATTTTGGTGCGCGGGCGTCGGGTGTACATCTGTTTCGCAGGGGGCTTGGCCCCTGGAAAAATGGAGGTTTCCGATGGAATTCAAGGACAAGGTGGTCCTGATCACCGGCGCGGCAGGGGGCATCGGCATTGCCGCTGCACGCAAATTTGCATCCGAAGGCGCGAAGCTGGCTCTCGTCGATCTGAAGATGGAGGCGTTGGAAAAGTCGGCTGCGGACCTGGAGGGCGCGCTGCTGCTGACGGCCAATGTCGCGAATGAGGCGGATGTGAAGGCCTTCGTGGATGCAACGGTAGAGAAATACGGCCGCATCGACGTCTTCGTGAACAACGCCGGGATCAACGGCGAATTCAAGAACATCGAGGATCAGACGGTCGAGAACTACACCAATGTCCTGAACATCAACGTCGTGGGCGTGGCCATGGGCCTGAAGCACGTGGTGGCGCAGATGAAGACGCAGGAGGGCGGCGCGATCGTCAACACGGCCTCCAACGGTGGCCTTCTGGGCGCCCCGGGGATGAGCGCCTATGTCGCCTCCAAGCACGCGGTGATCGGCATCAACAAGTCGGTGGCACTGGAAGCGGCGCCCTTCAACATCCGCGTCAACGCGGTCTGCCCCTCGGGTGTGGACACCCAGATGATGCGCTCGATCGAGGAACGCGCCACGAAGAACGGCGCAGTGGATCCGCGCAAGACCTTCGAAAGCTCGGTGCCGCTCGGCCGCTATGCGGAAGCGGACGAGATCGCGGACCTGATGCTCTTCCTCGCCAGCGACCGCGCCAGCTTCATCACCGGGGCGTACTACCGGATCGACGGCGGCGGCGGTGCCGTGTCGGTCTGAGGTCCGTTTGGCTGGTAGACCTTGGCCCCTCGCCGGAAGGCGGGGGGCTTTTTGTTTGGTGGGGGAGGTAGCCGGGCAGCGCGCGGTGGTCTGGCGCTTTGTTCGGGCGAACCAAGCGCGGGTCGCGGCATACCGTGTGGACGGGGGTGCGGAAGGGGCGGTGAGGGGCTTGACCCCCTGCGCGATAGTCAGTCCGTGAACACCTCGAATAGGGAGGCAATCCAAGTTCTAGTGGGCTTGTCGGCTGTGGAGCTGAGGCTTCACTTCTCTGCGTCATGTAGGACTGCAACAAAAAGCCGGACAAAAGCCCGGCCTTACGTGTTTGTTTGGCCCATCATGCAGACTTCAGGGGCACAAATTGCTGGGTGTAGCTGTGGGTGCTTGCATGGTCGCGAACCTTAACGGGCTCACGTAGAACCTCTTTGAACTTCGCATCTGCGTTCCAGCCTTCATGACGAAGTTCGCGACGCTTTGCTGCGTTGCGCATAAATTCGATCTGCTGTTCGCGGTTCAGTGGAGCTTCATTCATGTCTCAGTCCTCCTCTGGAGGTCGTTACACGACTCAACGAAGTGCAACTCAACTAGTTCCTATGCTTCGCGGATAAACATCCACATGTCAAACCCGTCGTAGCCCTCGGTCCTGCCGCCGCGGTAGCCCGCGCCGCGTATAGCCGCAGATACGCTCGAATACTTTACAAGAGCTTTATTTGGCGTGTCCCGCTCTTTGGTACTCATGTGAACGGACAACGGCTTACGTTGCTTCAAGATTATATCAACCAAAGCTGCGACCAAGGACAGAACGTCGTCACGGATGTGCTGCTCTGATAAGAACGGCTTAGTTTGTGATCCATTAGCATAGTAAATGGGGTTTCCGTCGCCGATCGCAAGGACCTCGAACGAAACTTCTGCAGCGCCCTCTCCGAAGTGTTGCGCTGGGAGTGCCGTTAGCGAGACGACCAAGCTATACTGGAGGTTCAGTTCCGGATCATGGCCAATCGGGACACGAAACTCGGCCTCCAGAGCATTCTCGCGTCCTGTGACCTTTGTGCTCAAACTGCCGTCAATTGGAAGGTCAGAAACAAATGGCATGAGGATCGTGCGCCCTGATGAAATGAAGGGCCATGCTGCCAGTGAAGAATGCGTCGCGCAAGGTTGGTCACTCCTCCCCACACCCCTTGCCACCCCACCCCCACCTTGCTATACGCGCCCAATCCTGACGGCCCCGGATTCGCTCCGGGGCCTTCGGGTGTTTGACGCCTGGGGACCTTCGGGGCCCTGTAACACCGGGTAGTCTGTCAGCGGCGGCACTTCCAACCGCCCGGCAAATACCCACTACATAGCCGTCCCACGTGGTCCGACCCGACTATCACACGGGCCAAACGAAGGCGGCGCTTGCTAAACGGAAGACAGAAAGCATGGCACTCAAGTCGTATAAGCCGACGACGCCGGGCCAGCGCGGGCTGGTGCTGATCGACCGTTCGGAGCTGTACAAAGGACGCCCCGTCAAGGCCCTCACCGAGGGTCTGACGAAGTCGGGCGGCCGGAACAACACCGGACGTATCACCTCCCGCCGTCGTGGCGGTGGCGCTAAGCGCCTCTACCGGATCGTCGATTTCAAGCGCAACAAGTTCGACGTCGAAGGCGTCGTGATGCGCATCGAATATGACCCCAACCGTACCGCGTTCATCGCGCTCATCCAGTACGTGGATGGCGAGAAGGCCTATATCCTGGCCCCTCAGCGCCTCGCAGTCGGTGACAAGGTCGTCTCCTCCCAGAAGGCAGACATCAAGCCGGGCAACGCAATGCCCTTCTCGGGCCTGCCGATCGGTACCATCGTCCACAACATCGAACTGAAGCCCGGCAAGGGCGGTCAGATCGCACGCGCCGCGGGCACCTACGCCCAGTTCGTCGGCCGTGACGGTGGCTACGCACAGATCCGCCTCTCCTCCGGTGAACTCCGCATGGTTCGCCAGGAATGCATGGCGACTGTCGGTGCCGTGTCGAACCCCGACAACTCCAACCAGAACTACGGTAAAGCGGGCCGCATGCGCCACAAGGGCATCCGTCCGTCCGTCCGTGGTGTCGTGATGAACCCGATCGACCACCCCCACGGTGGTGGTGAAGGCCGCACCTCCGGTGGCCGTCACCCGGTTACCCCCTGGGGTAAGCCCACCAAGGGTGCGAAAACCCGCAAGAACAAGTCGACGGATAAGTACATTATCCGCTCGCGTCACGCGAAGAAGAAGGGTCGCTAATCTATGGCACGTTCTGTTTGGAAAGGCCCCTTCGTTGACGCCTACGTCCTGAAAAAGGCCGAGGCGGCACGCGACAGCGGTCGTAATGAAGTCATCAAGATCTGGTCCCGTCGCTCGACCATCCTGCCCCAGTTCGTGGGCCTGACGTTCGGCGTGTACAACGGGCACAAGCACATTCCTGTCAACGTCACGGAAGACATGATCGGTCAGAAGTTCGGTGAATACTCCCCGACTCGTACCTATTACGGTCACGCCGCGGACAAAAAAGCGAAGCGGAAGTAAGTCATGGGTCAGGAAAAAAATCCCCGCCGCGTGGCAGACAACGAAGCAATGGCAAAGCTGCGCATGCTTCGGACCAGCCCGCAGAAACTGAACCTCGTCGCCGGCCTCATTCGTGGCAAGAAGGTTGAAAAGGCCCTGATGGACCTGACCTTCTCCAAGAAGCGTGTGGCCCAGGACGTGAAGAAGTGCCTGCAGTCCGCCATCGCCAACGCCGAGAACAACCACGGCCTGGACGTCGATGAACTGATCGTCGCCGAAGCCTGGGTCGGCAAGAACCTCGTGATGAAGCGTGGCCGTCCGCGCGCACGTGGCCGTTACGGCAAGATCATGAAGCCGTTCTCGGAAATCACCATCAAGGTGCGTCAGGTCGAGGAGCAAGCCTAATGGGTCAGAAAGTCAATCCGATCGGCATGCGCCTCCAGGTCAACCGCACCTGGGATTCGCGCTGGTACGCCGACACCAAGGATTTCGGTGATCTTCTTCTGGAAGACGTCAAGATCCGTGAGTTCATCAAGACCGAGTGCAAGCAGGCCGGCATTGCCCGCGTGATCATCGAACGTCCCCACAAGAAGTGCCGTGTGACCATTCACACCGCGCGTCCGGGCGTGATCATCGGCAAGAAAGGCGCTGACATCGAGGTGCTTCGCAAGAAGCTGGCCAAGATGACCGACAGCGAGCTGCACCTGAACATCGTCGAAGTGCGCAAGCCGGAACTCGACGCGATGCTGGTGGCCGAATCCATCGCCCAGCAGCTGGAGCGCCGCGTGTCCTTCCGTCGCGCCATGAAGCGGTCTGTTCAGAACGCCATGCGCATGGGCTCCCTGGGTATCCGGGTGAACGTTGCCGGCCGTCTGGGCGGTGCAGAAATCGCGCGTACCGAATGGTACCGTGAAGGCCGCGTGCCGCTGCACACCCTGCGTGCCGACATCGACTATGCTCACGCCGAAGCCATGACCCCCTATGGTATCATCGGGATCAAGGTCTGGATCTTCAAAGGCGAGATCATGGAGCACGATCCGCAGGCCCGCGACCGCAAGGCGCAGGAACTGCAGGACGGTCCGGCTCCGCGTGGCGCTGGCGGTAATCGCCGCGATCGCGACCGGTAAGGAGACAGAAAGATGCTTCAACCGAAACGCACGAAATTCCGCAAGATGCACAAGGGCCGGATCCACGGCCTGGCAAAAGGCGGCTCCGACCTGAACTTCGGCACCTTCGGCCTCAAGGCCACCCAGCCGGAGCGTGTGACTGCACGTCAGATCGAAGCAGCCCGTCGTGCCATGACGCGCCACATGAAGCGTCAGGGTCGCGTCTGGATCCGCATCTTCCCGGACACCCCCGTCACCTCCAAGCCCACCGAAGTTCGTATGGGTAAAGGTAAGGGTTCCGTCGACTACTGGGCATGCAAGGTCAAACCCGGCCGGATCATGTTCGAAATCGACGGTGTCTCGGAAGAAATCGCACGTGAGGCCCTGCGCCTGGCGTCGATGAAACTGCCGATCAAGACCCGCGTCGTCGTTCGCGAAGACTGGTAATCGGTGGCGGGGAGAACCCCGCCCTGCGATAACGGAACCCCCGTCGCGCAAGCGGCGGGGGTTTTGCTTTGTCCGAAGGGCGCGGGCTGGCATGCTGCGGCAGGAACGCAGCGGCGGAGCAGGTGATGACGGCAGGCAAGGACCCCGGGCTGACCCGAATTCCGGCGCAGGCGCCCCGGCTGCGGCTGCTCTTTGCCGTGGGTGCGGGCGGCGACCCGATGCGCCACCGCGGCCTGCTGCAGGCGCTGGCGGCAGGGGGCTGCACTGTCCTTGCACCGCATTTCGACCGTATCACTTCGCCGGTGGCCAGCCTTCGGGACGTCGAGACACGTATCGCGGGCCTCGTGGCGGCCCTGGAAACGGAACGGGACGGGGAGGGGGCAGAGGACCTGCCGCTGGTCGGTCTCGGCCATTCCATCGGCACCGTCGCGCTGCTGGCGCTCGCCGGGGCGCGGGGCCGGGTCCTCTCGGGGGAGGGGTTCGCCGTGGCCACGTCGCTGCCCTTCCGCAGGCTTGTCCTGATGGCCCCGCCGACACGGTTCTTTGCCGTGCCCGGCGCGCTCGACCGCGTGCAGGTGCCGCTGCAGGTCTGGACCGGCGGCGCCGACCGGATCACCCCGCCCGCAATGGCACAGGCCCTGGCCGACGCGCTGTCCGGCAGGCTGCCCCTGGACCTGCGGCAGGCGCCGCGGGCGGGGCATTTCACCTTCATGGACAGGCAGCCCCCGGGGCAGGAAGAGCCTCACCCGGATCGCGCCACCTTCCTGCGGGACCTGGCCGCAGCGACCGGCGCCTTCCTGGCGGAAAGCTGAACCGCCCTGCGGCAATCGTGCAGCCCGGCGTCGCCCGCTGGGGCTTTCGCCAGGGCGCACGTCGCGCTATGGCACCGGGGAAACCATCCGGCCAGAGGTGTCCCATGCCCAAGATCCGCAACCTGTTCGCCACCCCGCTCTACCAGGCGCCCCTGTCCGAACTGGGCCCCAAGGTGGATACCGCCGAGCTGGAGGCCTCCTGCTACTCCATCGCTGAGGATGACGAGGCGGGCCAGGAATGGTGCGAGGCGAACGACTACCCCGGCTATACCTCCTATGCCTCGCTGACCGACCTGCCCTGGCGCTTCCCGATCTTCGAGGACATCAAGACGGCTCTCGACCTCCATGTCGCCGCCTTCGCGGAGGAACTGGCCTTCGACCTGGCCGACCGCCCGCTCGAGCTCGAGGATCTCTGGATCAACATCCTGCCCGAGGGCGGCACCCACAGCTCCCACATTCACCCGCATTCGGTGATCTCGGGCACGACCTACGTGGCCATGCCCGAAGACACCTCCGCGCTGAAGCTGGAAGACCCGCGCCTGCCGATGATGATGGCCGCCCCGACCCGTCGCAAGGGCGCGCCGGAGCACCTGAAGCCCTTCATCTACGTCAAGCCGGTGATCGGCGACGTGCTGCTGTGGGAAAGCTGGCTGCGCCACGAGGTGCCGATGAACATGTCCGAGGATGACCGGATCTCCGTCAGCTTCAACTACAAGTGGGCGTGACGGAACCGGGCCGGACGTAGTCCAATCAGAAACAGGCCGACCAGTAAGTCCGGCCCCCGGACCTTCCGGCCTGACCTGCGGGGCAGGGGCAACCCCGTCCCGCCGCTCCTGCCGCCACCCCAGCCCGCCTGCCTGCCCCATCCCGCCTGCCTGCCCCAGAATGTCGCAGGAAAGCCGCCATCGGCGGCCGTTCCGCCCGTGAAACGCAAAAGCGCTGGAAGACGGCGCCGGGATCGCGGATAGGGGGCAGCAGGGAGGCAATCAAAGACCGGAGCCAGCCATGGACCCCCGCAAGCTCGAAATGACCGTCCTCATGACGCCCGACATGGCCAATTTCAGTGGCAAGGTTCACGGGGGTGCCCTGCTGAACCTGCTGGACCGTGTCGCCTTTTCCTGCGCCTCGCGCTACTCGCACCAATATGCGGTGACGCTCTCGGTCGATCAGGTGATGTTCAAGGAACCGATCAACGTGGGGGAGCTGGTGACCTTCCGCGCCGCCGTCAACTACGCCGGTCGCACCTCGATGGAGATCGGCATCCGGGTGGAGGCGCAGGACATCCGCTCCGGCAAGTCGCGCCACACCAACTCCTGCTACTTCACCATGGTCGCGGTGGACGAGAACAGCAAGCCGGTCCAGGTGCCCGAACTGCAGGTGCTGACGGACGAGGAAGACCAGCGCTTCCGCGCGGCAGAGATCCGCAAGAAACTGCGCAAGGAATTCGCGGCCGAGATGCAGAAGGCCACCAAGGGCTGATCCGAATGCGTGCCCCCCGCACGGGCGCTTGACCCCGCGCCCCGGCAGGCCTATGCCGGGGCCATGACGCTGATGACCCGCACCCCCTTTGCACCGGTTTATTACCCGCTGACCTGATCAGCGGTTGCGTCATCTTGTTCTCCCGCTGCCTCCCCTGCCAGCGGCCGAACACCTCCCCCTCGATGTCCCGGACCCTGGCCCCCTTCAAGGATCAGGATCATGTCCGACATTGCTTCACCCACAATCGCCATCCTCGGCTTCGGCGCCTTCGGGCAGCTGCTGGCCCGGCTGCTGGCGCCCGATCTGCCGCTTGTGGCCTGCGATCCCGCCCCGGCCGCGCGGGGCGCGGCGCAACGCTTGGGCGTGCCCCTCCTGCCAGAGGCACAGGCGCTATCCGCCGATATCCTGATCCTCGCCGTGCCAGTGGATGCCATGGCCGGGTTGCTGGCCCGCATCGCGCCGCGCCTGCGCCCGGGGCAACTGGTCGTCGATGTCGCCTCGGTGAAGGAGGAACCGGCCCGGCTGATGCAGGCCCTGCTGCCTCCGGGGGTAGAGGCGCTGGCGACCCATCCGATGTTCGGCCCCGCCAGCAGCCGGGCAGGGGTGACGGGCGCGCAGGTGGTGCTGTGCCCCCTGCGCGGGCAGCGCTGGCGGCGGGTGGCGGCCTTTCTCAGGGCGCGCCACGGGCTGCGGCTCATCCTCGCCTCGCCCGAGGAACATGACGCCCAGGCGGCGCTCAGCCAGGGGATGACCCACCTGATCGGCCACGCCCTGCGCACGCTTGGCCCCGCGCCGCGCATCCGCACCCGCAGCTTCGACATGATGATGGAGGCGCTCGCCATGGTGGCGGGCGACGCCCCGGAGGTGTACGAGGCGGTGACGCGCGGCAATCGCCACGTCGGCCCCCTGCGCGACCGGCTCGTCGCGGCCCTGCGGGAGGGCGGATCGGGGCCGGCGGGGGCGGACCCGCTTGCAGGCAAGTAATATTGCCCTTTGCCGGTTGACGGAGGCCGGGCACGCGCGTATAGGCGACGCTCATTGTTCTTACATAACCCACCGGATTCGGGGTTACCCCTCTTAGGGGCCCCCCGGTGCAAGGAAGGAAAGGAAGCGCCATGAGCGCCAACGAGCTTCGCGAGAAGACTCCTGACCAGCTGCGTGAACAGCTGGCAGAGCTGAAGAAAGCCCAGTTCAATCTTCGTTTCCAGCAGGCCACCGGCCAGCTCGAGAACCCGGCGCAGATGCGCAAGGCCCGTCGTGACGCGGCCCGCGTTCTGACCATTCTCAACGAAAAAGCTGCAGACGCAGCCGGCGAATAAGGAGCTTTCGAATGCCCAAACGTATCCTTCGCGGCACCGTCACCTCTGACGCCAATGCCCAGACCGTTACCGTGTCCGTCGAACGTCGCTTCACGCACCCGGTTCTGAAGAAGACCATCCGTAAGTCCAAGAAGTACCGGGCTCACGATGAGAACAACCAGTTCAAGGTTGGCGACATGGTCCGCATTCGTGAATGCGCGCCCAAGTCCAAGACCAAGCGCTGGGAAGTGATGACCGCCGAGATGATCGAAGCCGATAAGATCGAGCGGGAAGAGAACGCCAAGATCCAGCAGGAGCTGGATGCCAAGCGTCATGCAGAGCACGAGGCCGCGGCTCACTAAGAGCCGGGGCCTCCCGTCGAAACCCTGGGGGGTCTAACCAGAACAACCCCCAAAGGTCGGGAGAAACCACATGATCCAGATGCAGACCAATCTGGATGTCGCTGATAACTCCGGCGCACGCCGAGTTCAGTGCATCAAGGTCCTGGGTGGCTCGCACCGTCGCTATGCGTCGGTGGGCGACATCATTGTCGTTTCCGTCAAGGAAGCCATCCCCCGCGGCCGTGTGAAGAAGGGTGACGTGCGTAAAGCCGTCGTCGTTCGCACCGCCAAGGAAGTCCGTCGCGAAGACGGCACCGCGATCCGTTTCGATCGCAACGCCGCCGTCATCCTCAACAACAACAACGAACCCGTTGGTACCCGTATCTTCGGACCGGTTGTTCGCGAGCTGCGCGCCAAGAACTTCATGAAGATCATTTCGCTGGCTCCGGAGGTGCTCTGATGGCCGCCAAGCTGAAGAAAGGTGACACGGTCATCGTCCTGTCCGGCAAGGACAAGGGCAAGACCGGCGAGATCACCCTGGTGGATCCGAAGGCCGGCAAGGCCATCGTCGAAGGCCTCAACATGGCCGTCCGCCACACCCGCCAGACCCAACAGTCGCAAGGTGGCCGCCTGCCCAAGGCCCTGCCGATCGCGATCTCGAACCTGGCGTTCGTTGACGCAAACGGCAAGGCAACCCGCGTCGGCTTCAAGATCGAAGGCGACAAGAAGGTGCGTTACGCCAAGACCACGGGGGACGTGATCGATGCTTGATACCGAAAACTACACCCCGCGTCTGAAGGCAGCCTACGCCGAGACCATCCGTGCCGCTCTGAAAGAAGAGTTCGGCTACAAGAACGAGATGATGATCCCCAAGCTGGACAAGATCGTTCTGAACATCGGCTGTGGTGCGGAAGCTGTTCGTGACACCAAGAAGGCGAAGTCGGCTCAGGAAGACCTGACCACCATCGCCGGCCAGAAGGCACTCGTCACCAAGGCAAAGAAGTCCATCGCTGGCTTCCGCGTCCGTGAAGACATGCCGCTCGGCGCCAAGGTCACCCTCCGCGGCGACCGCATGTACGAATTCCTGGATCGCCTGATCACCATCGCGATGCCCCGGATCCGCGACTTCCGCGGCGTCTCCGGCAAGTCGTTCGACGGTCGTGGCAACTACGCCATGGGCATCAAGGAACACATCGTCTTCCCCGAGATCAACTTCGACAAGGTCGATGAAGTCTGGGGCATCGATGTCGTCATCGGCACCACCGCGAAAACCGACGCAGAAGCCAAGGCGCTGTTGAAAGCTTTCAACATGCCCTTCAACAGCTGATCGCGCGAGGGAGATTTAGATATGGCTAAAAAATCCATGATCGAGCGCGAGAAGAAGCGGCAGAAGCTGGTTGCCCAGCACGCCGCGAAGCGCGCTGCACTGAAAGAGGTCATCTACGACCAGGACAAGCCGATGGAAGAGCGTTTCCGCGCGTCCCTCGCACTTGCCAAACTGCCGCGGAACTCTTCCGCGACGCGTCTGCACAACCGTTGCCAGCTGACGGGCCGTCCCCACGCTTACTACCGTAAGCTGAAGGTCTCCCGGATCATGCTGCGCGAACTGGGCTCGAACGGTTACGTTCCCGGCCTCGTGAAATCGAGCTGGTAAGGAGGGCATAGAGAATGAACGATCCTATCGGCGATATGCTCACCCGTATCCGCAACGCCCAGATGCGTGGCAAGTCCACCGTCATCACGCCGGCTTCCAAGCTGCGTGGCTGGGTCCTGGATGTGCTGGCCTCCGAAGGCTACATCCGCGGCTATGAAAGCGGCACCGACTCCAACGGTCACCCGACCCTGGAGATCAGCCTGAAGTACTACGAAGGCACCCCTGTCATTCGCGAACTGAAGCGGGTTTCGACCCCCGGCCGTCGCGTCTACATGGGCGTCAAGGACATCCCGTCGGTCCGTCAGGGCCTGGGTGTGTCGATTGTCTCCACGCCCAAGGGCGTCATGTCCGATGCAGCGGCTCGCTCCAACAATGTTGGTGGCGAAGTTCTCTGCACGGTCTTCTAAGGAGGTCTGTTATGTCTCGTATTGGTAAGAAACCGGTCGAGCTGCCCTCTGGCGTCACCGCCACTGTTTCGGGCCAGACCGTCGAAGTGAAGGGCCCGAAAGGCGCCCACAGCTTCACCGCAACGGACGATGTCACCATCGCCGTGGAAGACAACGCCGTCACCGTGACGCCGCGCGGCACCTCGAAGCGCGCACGTCAGCAGTGGGGCATGTCCCGCACCATGGTCGCCAACATGATCACGGGTGTGAGCACCGGCTTCAAGAAAGAGCTGGAGATCACCGGTGTGGGTTATCGTGCCCAGGCGCAAGGCAACACGGTCAAGCTGAACCTCGGCCTGTCCCACGACGTCGACTTCCCGGTTCCGGCCGGCGTCACCGTCACCACGCCCAAGCCGACGGAAATCATCATCGAAGGCACCGACGCCCAGCTTGTGGGCCAGGTCGCGGCGAACATCCGCGAGTGGCGCAAGCCCGAGCCCTACAAAGGCAAGGGTATCAAGTACAAAGGCGAATTTATCTTCCGTAAGGAAGGTAAGAAGAAGTAAGGACCAGACAAATGGCAAATACGAAACGTACCCTGTTTCTGAAGCGCCGTCTGCGCGTCCGGAACAAGCTTCGCAAGGTGAACTCCGGCCGCGTCCGGCTCTCCGTGCACCGCTCCAACAAGAACATCTCGGTCCAGCTGATCGACGATGTTCAGGGCGTCACCCTGGCTTCCGCCTCCTCCCTGGAAGCGGATCTGGGCTTCGTCGGCAAGAACAACGTCGAAGCGGCCACCAAGGTCGGTCAGGCGATTGCCGAACGTGCCAAGAAGGCCGGTGTGGAAGAAGCCTATTTCGACCGTGGCGGCTTCCTCTTCCACGGCTCGATCAAGGCCCTGGCAGACGCAGCCCGCGAAGGCGGCCTGAAGATCTGATCGTTGTGGCGGGGGGGACCCCGCCGCTCCGACAGCCGTAGGGCGGGGTTCACCCCGCCTTGCGTCCAATCTCCGCAGGGCGGTCCGCCGCCTTGCGACCCCGCTGCGGGCACCCCTCGTGCCCCGATGATCCGGGAGACGCCGTACTGCACGCGCCTCACCTGGATTGGACAACCGGGCGGTCAACAGGACACGCCCATGTGAAAAGGAATTGCCTCATGGCAAGAGATGACAACCGGGGCCGCCGCGATCGCGACGAAGCACCGGAATTCGCCGATCGCCTGGTAGCGATCAACCGCGTGTCCAAGACCGTCAAGGGCGGTAAGCGTTTCGGCTTCGCCGCGCTCGTCGTCGTGGGCGACCAGAAGGGCCGCGTCGGCTTCGGCAAAGGTAAGGCCAAGGAGGTCCCCGAGGCCATCCGCAAGGCGACCGAGCAGGCCAAGCGCCAGATGATCCGCGTTCCGCTGAAGGAAGGCCGCACCCTGCACCACGACATCGAAGGTCGTCACGGTGCCGGCAAGGTCGTGATGCGCACCGCACCGCAAGGTACCGGTATCATCGCCGGTGGTCCGATGCGTGCCGTCTTCGAGATGCTGGGCGTTCAGGACGTGGTCGCCAAGTCGATCGGTTCGCAGAACCCCTACAACATGATCCGTGCCACCCTGGACGGCCTGACCAAGGAATCTTCCCCGCGTCAGGTGGCTCAGCGTCGTGGCAAGAAGGTCGCCGACATCCTGCCGACCCGTGACGAAGCACCCGCTGCTTCCACCCAGGTCGCAGAAGAGGCGTAAGGAGGTCCACCCATGGCAACCATCGTCGTCAAGCAGATCGGCTCCCCGATCCGTCGCCCCGCCAAGCAGCGTGAAACGCTGATCGGCCTGGGCCTGAACAAGATGCACAAGACCCGCGAGCTGGAGGACACCCCCTCCGTGCGCGGCATGGTCAACTCGATCCCCCACCTGGTGGAGATCATCGAAGAGAAGGCCTGAGCCTTCACGGGCCCCGGCTTTGAAAGCCCCGGCTTTCAAGGTGCAGCCCGCTTCGAGACCTGACAGAACGCCCCGGCCCGCAAGGACCGGGGCGTTTTCGTATCCGGCGCATGCACCCGGCGCTCCAGTCAGGGCCTGACAAAACGGGGCCCGCCAAACCTGCGCTGCCCGCCAAAGAGGCGCCGCACAGTGCCCCTGCATCATTGCGCGCGCGCGGGCCTTTCGCGGTGACGGATGAGGTGCCATCTAATGTCCCTCGTGCCCCAACCCGGATCCGCCATGCCCCTCGACCCCGCCGCCTTCCGCCATCATCCCGGCCTGCTCGGCAAGATCCGTGACCCGGAAGACAGCTTCTTCCGGCACATGACCCCTGCCATGCTGGAAGAGCGGATGCGGGAACGCGGCGTCACCCCGATCTGGCGCTACCCCGATGAGCAGCGCGAACAGATGCGGCACGACACGCTGGCGCCCTACGCCGGGCAGGACATCTGGGTCTTCGGTTACGGTTCCCTGATGTGGGATCCGGCCATCTACTTCTCCGAAGTGCGGCGCGCGCGGCTTGCGGGCTACCATCGCAGCTTCTGCCTGGTCGATCGCAGCGGGGCCCGCGGCACGGAAGAGGCGCCGGGCGCCATGGCCGGGCTGGGGCAGGGGGGCAGCTGCGACGGGCTCGTCTTCCGCATCCCCGCCGATCAGGCGGAGCATGAAACGGAAGTGATCTGGCGGCGGGAGATGATCGCCCCCTGCTACCACGCGATCTTCGCCCCGGTGGAAACGGCCCACGGAACGGTGGATGCGCTCTGCTTCGTCGCCGATCCGGAAACCGACATGATCGAGGTGGACCTGCCCCATGATGACCGCGTGCGGTATCTTGCCACGGGCACCGGCCTGCTGGGCACCAGCCGGGAGTACCTGGAGAACGTGATCGCCGGCTGTCGCGAACTGGGGATCGAGGATCCCGACCTGGACGCGCTGCTGGCAGAGGTCGACGCCTGGCCGGGTCCCGTTCCCGGCCCGGCAGGTGCCCCCCTCGCCGAAGGCTGACGACCGAGCCGCCGCGCGGCCCCCCGCTTGACCCGGCCCCCGCTTGACCAGACCCCCGCCGCGCCCCATCTCTGTGTCAGGCAGCAAGGACAGCTCCAGCAAGGACAGTTCCAGCAAGGACGGCGCCCGTGATGGCCAGCAGAGCTCTTTCCCTCCTCGTTTCCACCCTGCTTCTGGCGGGGGCCTCCGGCTGTGCCTCCATGCCCAACCGGCCGGAATACGCGGCGCCTGCAGGCTACGCGACCTCGGGTCCCTACACGGCGGTGCACGGCACCGTCGGCGCGGGGATCACCACCCATGGCCCGGCCGCCAACGCCGACATCACCCTGACGATCTGCGGCAATTCCAGCCCGGTCAGCGTCGGCGTGCGCGGATCGGATGGCACCAACACGGTCGAGGCGCGCTGCTAGGGCAGGACCGGCCCAGCTGCCGGACCCCGCGCGAGCCTTGCATCGCGGGCCTCAACCCGCTAAATGCGCCCGGTGGCCCCTTTCGCAGAATCGGTGCCGCTGACAAATCAACCAAGAAAAGCCGTGGTCACCCTATCCGCTTCGGGGGTGTTTCCGGCAAGGAGAAGCGAAATGAAACTGAACGAACTCCGCGATAACGCGGGCGCATCCCCCAAGAAAAAGCGCGTTGCACGTGGTCCCGGCTCCGGCAAGGGTAAAACCGCCGGCCGTGGTATCAAGGGTCAGAAATCCCGCTCCGGCGTGGCCATCAAGGGCTACGAGGGCGGCCAGATGCCGCTGTACCAGCGTCTGCCCAAGCGTGGCTTCAACAAGCCGAACCGCAAGAAATTCGCCGTGATCAACCTCGGCCTGATCGCCGCCTTCATCGAAGCCGGCAAGATCGACACCTCCGCACCCGTGACCGAAGACGTGCTGATCGCCTCCGGCCTGGTGCGTCGCAAGTGGGACGGCATCCGCGTTCTGGCGAAGGGCGAAATCGCCACCGCCGTGAACCTGGAAGTGACCGGTGCCTCCAAGTCGGCCATCGAGGCTGTCGAGAAGGCTGGCGGCTCGCTGAAGGTGGCCGCCTGAGCGGATTGAGGTTGTGAGCCGCGGTCCCGCGGCTTACACCTTCCACGTCATTTCTCATCGAGCGCCGCCGGGCCAGGGGATGGCTTCGGCGGCGCTCTGCCAAGAAAGAGAGCCATATGGTATCTGCAGCAGAACAGATGGCTGCGAACACCTCCTGGGCCGCGCTCGGCAAGGCCACGGAGTTGCGCAAGCGCATCCTCTTCACCATCGGGTTGCTGATCATCTGCCGGCTGGGCACCTACATTCCCGTTCCGGGAATCGACGGCGCCGCCCTGCGGGAGTTCATGGAAGGCGCGGGCCAGGGGATCGGCGGCATGCTGTCGATGTTCACCGGCGGCGCGCTTGGCCGCATGGGGATCTTCGCCCTGGGCATCATGCCCTACATCTCCGCCTCCATCATCGTTCAGCTGATGACCGCCATGGTCCCCGCGCTGGAACAGCTGAAGAAGGAAGGCGAACAGGGCCGCAAGAAGATCAACCAGTACACCCGTTACGGGACGGTCTTCCTCGCCGCGCTGCAGGCCTACGGCCTGGCGGTCTCGCTCGAAGCGGGCGACCTTGCTTCCGATCCGGGGCTCTTCTTCCGCATCGAAGCGGTGATCACCCTGGTGGGCGGCACCATGTTCATGATGTGGCTGGGTGAACAGATCACCGCACGCGGCATCGGCAACGGCATCTCCCTGATCATCTTCGTCGGCATCATCGCCGAGATCCCGGCAGCCCTGGCGCAGTTCTTCGCCTCCGGCCGTTCCGGCGCGATCTCCCCCGGCGTGATCATCGGCGTGATCGTCATGGTGATTGCGGTCATTGCCTTCGTGGTCTTCATGGAACGCGCCCTGCGCAAGATCCATATCCAGTACCCCCGCCGCCAGGTGGGCATGAAGGTCTATGACGGCGGTTCCAGCCACCTGCCGATCAAGGTGAACCCGGCGGGCGTGATCCCGGCGATCTTCGCCTCCTCGCTGCTGCTGCTGCCGACCACGATCTCGACCTTCTCGGGCACCGATACCGGCCCCGTGATGTCCACGATCCTGGCCTACTTCGGCCCCGGCCAGCCTCTCTACCTGCTCTTCTTCGTGGCGATGATCGTCTTCTTCGCCTACTTCTACACCCACAACGTCGCCTTCAAGACCGACGATGTGGCCGACAACCTGAAGAGCCAGAACGGCTTCGTTCCCGGCATCCGCCCGGGCGCAAAGACCGCCGAATACCTGGAATACGTCGTGAACCGCGTGCTGGTTCTGGGCGCCGCATACCTCGCACTGGTCTGCATGCTGCCCGAGATCCTGCGCAACCAGTTCGCGGTGCCCTTCTACTTCGGTGGCACCTCCGTGCTGATCGTCGTCTCCGTTACCATGGACACGATCCAGCAGGTTCAATCGCACCTTCTTGCCCATCAATATGAGGGGCTCATTGAAAAATCCCAGCTGCGCGGTAAAGGTAAACGACGCGCACGCAAGGGAGGAGCTGCACGTCGATGAATATCATTCTACTTGGACCGCCGGGCGCCGGCAAAGGGACCCAGGCGGGCTTCCTCGTGGAGGAGCGGGACATGATCCAGCTCTCCACCGGGGACATGCTCCGCGAGGCCCGCACCTCCGGCACCGAAATGGGCCAGAAAGTCGCCGAGGTCATGGACCGTGGTGAACTCGTCACCGACGAGATCGTCATCGGCCTGATCCGCGAGAAGCTCGAAGGCGACTGCAAGGGCGGCTTCATCTTCGACGGCTTCCCCCGCACCCTCGCCCAGGCCGATGCCCTGGAAGAGCTGCTGGCCTCCGTTGGTCAGAAGCTCGACTGCGCGATCGAACTGCGCGTCCGGGATGAGGTTCTGGTCGACCGTATCGTCGGCCGGGCCCGCGATGCGGCAGCCGCCGGCAAGCCGGTCCGCGCGGACGACAATGCCGAAAGCCTGCAGAAGCGGCTGATGGAATACTACAAGAAGACCTCGCCGCTGCTCGGCTACTACCACGCGAAGGGCAACCTGAAGCGCGTGGACGGCCTGGCAGAAATGCCGGTGGTCAAGGCTTCCATCGCGGCGCTGCTCGACGAAGCCTGAAGACCGAAGCCTGAACGACCCCGGTCCTCGGACTGAAAATGGGCGCCCCTCCGGGCGCCCTTTTTCGTGCGCTGCCTGTGCGCCGCCTGTGCTCCGCCGGCTGCATCCGGCACGGCCGGGGCGCCCTGACGGGCTTTGTCATTTGCCTGCGGGCGGGGCAGGGGGGGCATGATCGCCCCATGACCTCGCTCCGCCACCTGCTTCCCGCCCTTCTGCTTCCCGTCTTTCTGTTGCCGGTGCCCGCGCCTGCCTCCGACGCGGCGCTTGACGACATCGCGAACCAGCCCGCTGGCCTGGAGGTGGAATGGCTCGACGATCCCGCGCTCTGTGACGCCACCCTGATCGAGTGGGAGGAGGCCGAGCCGATGGTCCTCGCCCGCGACTACCTGGGCAATCACTACGAAGGCTGTTCCTGGGAGGCCACGCCGCTGCCCTGGCCGCTGCCCGCCACGGGCAGCATCCGGATCGAAGGGGCGGAGTGCTACAGCCATGCCAGCGTGCCCAGCCGCTACTGGACGACGGAGATCGAATTCCGGCTGAACGGCGAAGACCGGATCGACATGCATGTGCCCGGGCTTTCGACCCGGAAGAAGACCTTCCATCACTGCGATCGCGGCTGATGGGGCGGGGCGCGTGATCGCCTGCGGTGCAAGCCCTTCCTCCCCGGGCCGCATCGGGGGCCGCATGAGGGGCAGGGCCTTCGCCCTGATCGCGCTCGTCACCCTGGGCACTACCCCCGTGGCGCGGGCGCAGGACGGCGCCATGTTCTACCTCTCCGACCCGGCCCGCTGCGACGGCAGCCCGGCCCCACCCGGCAGCTTTGCGCCCCTCGCGCTGACGCCCCTGTCCTTCGGTAACCTCCACTACATCTGCCGCTGGGATGACCCGCTCGCCCTGCCTCTCGCCCCGGGGCAGGGCAGGGTGATCGCGGCGGCGCGCTGCCACGACAGCCGGGCCTCGGGCCGGGTCGCCTGGGCGGGGCGGTTCACCGGCACGCTCGATCTGCGGGCCGACGGCGCGGGCAGGCTGACCGTCGTGGTGACCGGCGGGATCGGGCGGCGCGTCTCGCTGCATCCCTGCTCTTGATCCGGGCGGCCGGGCGATGTACCGTGTTGCGAACGGTCCGAAGGCGTCCTGCCCGCGACCCGATCCCCTCAGCTCCGCCGGTTCTGCCGGGCGGTGCGTCACGTAACGGTGAAAAAGGGGTTGACCCTCCGCACGATCCCCAATACGCAGCCCTATCTACGGGGGGTGGAACGATTCCCGTTTCCGCCTGCCAGATTGGAATTCAGACATGGCTCCGGGCCAACGTGCCTCGGGTCATCCTGTTGTGAAAAAAGGTTCTGGAGCTACGGAACCGCAACCGAAGGAAAGTGACCATTGGCACGTATCGCCGGCGTTAACATCCCGACTGCAAAACGGGTGCCTATCGCCCTCACCTACATCACCGGCATCGGCCCGGCTTCCGCGAAAGCAATCTGCGAAGCCGTCTCCATCGATGCTACCCGCCGCGTCAACGAACTGTCCGACGCCGAAGTCCTCGCCATCCGTGAGCACATCGACGCCAACTACACCGTTGAAGGCGACCTGCGCCGCGAAGTTCAGATGAACGTCAAGCGCCTGATGGACCTCGGCTGCTACCGCGGCCTGCGCCACCGCCGCAACCTGCCGGTTCGCGGTCAGCGCACCCATACCAACGCCCGTACCCGCAAGGGCCCGGCAAAGCCGATCGCCGGCAAGAAGAAGTAAGGGGAGATCTGACACATGGCACGCGATACCCGCCGCGGCGGTACCAAAAAGAAGGTTTCCAAGAACATCGCCGCAGGCGTTGCTCACGTTAACTCTTCGTTCAACAACACCAAGATCCTGATCTCCGACGTGCAAGGCAACGCGATCTCCTGGTCGTCCGCCGGCACCATGGGCTTCAAGGGTTCCCGGAAATCCACCCCCTACGCCGCTCAGATGGCTGCAGAAGACGCAGGCAAGAAGGCACAGGACCACGGCGTGAAAACGCTGGAAGTGGAAGTCCAGGGTCCCGGTTCGGGCCGTGAATCCGCACTGCGCGCCCTGGCCGCAATCGGCTTCAACATCACGTCCATCCGCGACGTGACCCCGATCGCCCACAACGGCTGCCGCCCGCCGAAGCGCCGCCGCGTCTGATCGGAAGTACCCAGTACGGGGGGTCGCGCCACGGCGCGGCCTCTCTTTTCGTCTTTTGAACCTCGGGCGTGCCGGCCTTCGGACATGGGGCCGGGACAGGAATTGAGGAGACACGCATGATCCACAAGAATTGGGCCGAACTGATCAAGCCGACGCAGCTTGACGTCAAACCGGGCAATGATCCCGCGCGCCAGGCGACCGTTGTCGCCGAACCGCTGGAACGTGGCTTTGGTCTGACGCTGGGCAACGCACTGCGTCGTGTGCTGATGTCCTCCCTGCAGGGCGCGGCCATCACCTCGGTGCAGATCGACAACGTCCTGCACGAGTTCTCCTCCGTTGCCGGTGTTCGCGAAGACGTCACCGACATCGTCCTGAACCTGAAGGGTGTCGCCCTGCGCATGGAAGTCGAAGGGCCCAAGCGCCTGTCGATCTCCGCCAAGGGCCCGGGCGCCGTCACCGCCGGTGAAATCGCCGAAACCGCGGGGATCGAGGTCCTGAACAAGGATCACGTGATCTGCCACCTCGACGAAGGTGCGGACCTGTTCATGGAGCTGACCGTGAACACCGGCAAGGGCTACGTCCCCGCCGACCGCAACAAGCCGGAAGATGCACCCATCGGCCTGATCCCGATCGACGCGATCTACTCGCCGATCAAGAAGGTCTCCTACGATGTGCAGCCCACCCGTGAGGGCCAGGTGCTGGACTACGACAAGCTGACCCTGAAGGTCGAAACCGACGGCTCCGTCACCCCGGATGATGCCGTGGCCTATGCCGCGCGCATCCTGCAGGACCAGCTGTCGATCTTCGTGAACTTCGAAGAGCCCGAATCCGCCGGCCGCCAGGACGAGGACGACGGTCTGGAGTTCAACCCGCTGCTGCTGAAGAAGGTCGACGAGCTGGAGCTCTCGGTCCGTTCGGCAAACTGCCTGAAGAACGACAACATCGTCTACATCGGCGACCTGATCCAGAAGACCGAAGCCGAGATGCTGCGCACCCCGAACTTCGGCCGGAAGTCCCTGAACGAGATCAAGGAAGTGCTCTCGGGCATGGGCCTGCACCTCGGCATGGACGTCGAGGACTGGCCGCCGGACAACATCGAAGACCTGGCCAAGAAGTTCGAAGATCACTTCTGAGCCGCGGAAGGTGGATTGCATCCACCCTACCCGCAGCCCGTAGGGTGGATGAAATCCACCGCTCAGCCCGGGCGACAGATCAAGAAGCCGTAGGGCGGGGATCTCCCCGCCTTTCCCGCACCAGGGCGGCACGATATCCGCCCTTTCCGAATCACCGGCGCCGGGGTAGAGCGCACGCTGCGTTTACCCGCATACGGACCGGTTTTTCGCACCGACGTGTTACAGTTGGAATACCGACGTAATACCGACGTTAATTCCGGGCCCTCAGGGTTCGTTAAGACATTTCGGGCCTGGCCCGGGATCGGGCATACCGCCCCAAGGAGAGCGGCCCCCACGCAGGGCTGCCGGACAAAGCAAAACCGCCCGTAGAGGGCACCCTAGGAGTAAGACATATGCGTCACGCAAAAGGTTACCGCCGCCTGAACCGCACCCATGAGCACCGCAAGGCTCTGTGGTCGAACATGGCAGGCTCGCTCATCGAGCACGAACAGATCAAGACCACCCTGCCCAAGGCCAAGGAACTGCGTCCGATCGTCGAGAAGCTGATCACCCTGGCCAAGCGCGGCCCCGATGATCTGCACGCCCGCCGTCAGGCCGCGTCCAAGCTGAAGCAGGACGCCCTGGTTCAGAAGCTCTTCGACGTCCTCGGCCCGCGCTACGCCGAACGTCAGGGTGGCTACATCCGCATCATGAAAGCCGGCTTCCGCTACGGCGACATGGCACCGATGGCGATCATCGAATTCGTCGACCGCGACGTCGACGCCAAGGGCGCAGCCGACAAGGCCCGCCTGGAAGCAGAGGAAGCCGCAGAGTAATCTGCGCCCCTCGGCACCGTATTGCAAACCCCCGGAAAGCCCTGCTTTCCGGGGGTTTTTGCTTGGCCGGGGTCGCGCGCGGTTCGCACAGGGGGCGGCGCCGGACCGGGCACGCTCCAAGCACGCCGAGGTGACTTTCCGTGCATGGCGCGTGCCTTGCCATTGCGGCGGGGCTGCTTCTATCTGGTGCCATGCCCGTCCCCACAGGAAAGGCCGAAAGGTGACCAGACCCCTCGCCGCGCTCTTCGTCGCACTGACCCTTGCAGCTCCCGTTGCTGCCCCCGTCGCAACCCTGGCAAAGGACCGCGTGCCGGCCTCCCAGGGGGAAATCACGCTCAGCTTCGCACCGCTGGTGAAACAGGCCACGCCCGCCGTGGTGAACATCTACGCCAAGCGGATCGTCGAAACCCGGACCTCCCCCTTTGCCAATGATCCCGTCTTCGGGGATTTCTTCCGCAATTTCGGTCCTTCCCGGCCGCGCGTGCAGAACTCCCTCGGCTCCGGCGTGATCCTGACGGATGACGGCTACGTGGTGTCGAACTACCACGTCGTCGGTCAGGCGGACGAAATCCGCGTGGTGTTGAACGACCGCCGCGAATTCAATGCCGACGTGCTGCTGGCCGACAAGGATGCAGACCTTGCGATCCTGAAGCTGGAAGGCGCAAAAGACATGCCCCACATGGACTTGCGTGACAGCGACACCGTCGAGGTGGGGGAACTGACCCTCGCCATCGGCAACCCCTTCGGCGTGGGCCAGACGGTCAGTTCCGGCATCGTTTCGGGCCTCGCGCGGTCCGGAACGGCTACGGGAAGCGAACGCGGCTACTTCATCCAGACCGACGCGCCGATCAACCCCGGCAACTCCGGCGGGGCGCTGATCGACGTGAAGGGGCGGCTGATCGGGGTGAATACCTCCATCCTGTCGCGCTCCGGCGGGTCCAACGGCATCGGTTTCGCCATCCCGGCAGGGCTGGTGAAGGAGTTCCTGAAGCAGGCAGAGAACGGTCAGACGAGCTTCCAGCGGCCCTGGGCGGGCATATCCGGTCAGCCGGTGGATGCGGACATGGCGGCCCACTTCGGCCTGGACCGGCCCGAGGGGATCGCGATCACCGACATGCATGATGCCTCGCCCTTCAAGGCGGCGGGCTTCGAAGTGGGCGATGCGATCCTCGCGGTCGACGGCTATCCCGTGTCGTCGCCTCCGGAAATGATCTTCCGCATGACGGTCGCGGGGCTTGGCAACAAGGTGACGGTAACCCGGGTTCATGAAGGCGAGACGCGCGATGTCGACGTCCTTCTGTCCGCCGCGCCCGAAGACCCGCCGCGCGCACCGCTGACCACCGCAGCCGACAGCGTGATCCCGGGCCTGGGCCTTGTCACCGTGAACCCGGGCGTCATTGCGGAATCGCAGTTGTCCTTCGACGCCACAGGCGCGATGATTACGGACCCGGGCGCGGTCGGCACCCGGGCTGGCCTGAAGGAGGGCGACGTGATCCGAGAGGTCAACGGCACGACGGTGGAAGGCGCGCAACAGGCAGCGGATGCGCTGCGTGATGCGAAGAATTTCCTGACCCTGTCGGTCCTTCGGGAGGGGCAGACCCTCAGCATGCGTTTCAGGCTCTGAATGGCGGATCTCTTCGACAGTGGACCGGAGGCTGCAGAGGCGGCAGGGGGCAGCGCGCCGCGCCCCCTGGCAGATCGCCTGCGGCCCCAGACCCTGTCGGAGGTCATCGGCCAGCGCCAGGTCATCGGCCCGGATGCACCGCTGACGGTGATGCTGGAGTCGGGCTCCTTGTCGTCCCTGATCTTCTGGGGGCCGCCCGGCACCGGCAAGACCACCATGGCGCGGCTGCTGGCCCATGAAACCAACCTGGAATTTGTCCAGATCAGCGCGATCTTCTCGGGCGTGGCGGACCTGAAGAAGGTGTTCGAGGCCGCCAAGCAGCGGCGCCGGATGGGGCAGGGGACCCTGCTTTTCGTCGACGAAATCCACCGCTTCAACAAGGCGCAGCAGGACAGCTTTCTGCCGCACATGGAAGACGGCACGATCCTCCTGGTCGGCGCCACGACCGAGAACCCCAGTTTCGAACTGAACGCCGCTGTCCTGTCGCGCGCGCAGGTGCTGGTGCTGGAACGCCTGTCGATGGAGGATCTGGAGCAGATGGCGCAGCGGGCCGAGGCGGCGCTTGGGCGGTCCCTGCCACTGACCTCCGAGGCGCGCGAGGCGCTGCTGGCCATGGCCGATGGTGACGGGCGGGCCTTCCTGAACCTGGTGGAACAGGCGGCGGCCTGGAAAACCAAGGAGCCGCTGACGACGGAACAGCTGTCGGCGCGGCTGATGCGGCGGGCGGCGAAATACGACAAGTCCGGTGATGAGCACTACAACCTCATCTCGGCACTGCACAAATCCGTCCGGGGCAGCGATCCGGATGCCGCGCTCTACTGGTTCTGCCGGATGCTGGAAGGGGGCGAGGATCCGCGTTACCTGGCCCGCCGCATCACCCGCATGTCGGTGGAGGATATCGGCCTGGCCGATCCGCAGGCACAGACGATCTGCCTGGACGCCTGGCAGGTCTACGAACGGCTGGGCAGCCCCGAGGGCGAACAGGCTCTGGCCAATGCGGTGATCTACCTGGCGCTGGCGCCCAAGTCGAACGCGACGGAGATGGCCTACATCGCCGCCCGGGCCCAGGCGCGGAAGACCGGGTCGGTCATGCCCCCCAAGCACATCCTGAATGCGCCGACCAAGTTCATGGCCGCGCAGGGGTATGGCAGCGATTACGCCTACGACCACGATGCGGAAGACGGGTTCTCCGGCCAGAACTACTTCCCTGAAGAGATGAAGCGGACGGAGTTCTACCAGCCCGTCGAACGCGGGTTCGAGCGCGACCTGAAGAAGCGGATCGAGTATTTCGCCAAGCTGCGGTCCAAGCGGGCGGGCAATCCCGGCACCTGAGGCCCAGCACCAGAGGCCCAGCACCAGAGGCCCGATACCTGAAGCCCGGCACCCGGGCGTAGGATGCAACCCAGCCAGAACCCGGCGGATCCCTTGGAAAACTTGACAACCGCGGGCCTGCGCGCGAGAGGAACGCAATGATCCTGACCGTTTTTCAAGTTGCCGCCGGGGGCGCTATCGGCGCCTCGCTCCGTTTCCTGTCGGGGGTTGCCATCGCGCGCCTCTTCGGCACCGGCCTGCCCATGCCGCTGGGGGTGATCTTCGTGAACATCCTCGGCTCCTTCCTGATGGGCGCACTGGTCGTCTTCATCGGGGAAAAGGGGCTGGGCCATTGGAACGCCTTCCTGGCGACCGGTATCTTGGGCGGCTTCACCACCTTCTCCTCCTTCTCGCTGGAAGCCTTCACGCTCTACGAGCGGGGGGAGCCGGGCCTGGCGGCCTTTTATGTCGGGATCAATGTCATCATTTCGCTCGCGGCGATCGTCGCGGGCACCTATGCAATGCGGGGTGTTTTCGCATGAGCGGCGTACAGACCATCACGATCCCCGAGGGCGACAACGACATGCGGCTGGACCGCTGGTTGCGCCGGACCTTCCCGCAGCTGACCCAGGGCCGGATCGAGAAGATGTGCCGCAAGGGGGAACTGCGCCTGGACGGTGGTCGGGTGAAATCGAACACCCGGCTGAGCCCGGGCCAGCAGCTGCGCGTGCCGCCGATCCCCGATGGAGAGGCGCCCGCACCTGCACCTGCGCCGCGCATCTCCGACGCCGATGCGGAGATGATCCGCAATGCGGTGATGTGGAAGGACGATTACATCATCGCCCTGAACAAGCCCCCGGGCCTGCCGGTGCAGGGCGGGTCGGGCCAGACCCGCCACGTGGACGGCCTCTCCGAGGCGCTGAAGTTCGGGTTGGAGGAAAAGCCCCGTCTGGTGCACCGGTTGGACAAGGACACCTCGGGCGTGCTTCTGCTGGCCCGTACGCGGGAAGCGGCGGCCAAGCTGACGGCGGCCTTCCGGTCCCGCGAGACGCGCAAGATCTACTGGGCGCTGGTCGCCGGCGTGCCGCATCCCTACATGGGCACGATCAAGTACGGTCTGGTGAAGGCCCCCGGCCACGGCAAGGGCGGCGAGGCGGAGAAGATGATCTGCATCCATCCCGCCGAGGTCGACAAGACCGAGGGTGCCAAGCGCGCCGTCACCGATTATTCCGTCCTGTGGCGGCTGGGGCAGCGTGCGGCCTGGGTCGCGATGGAGCCCGTGACCGGCCGTACCCACCAGCTGCGCGCCCATATCGCGGAGATGGGGCACCCGATCATCGGCGACGGCAAGTACGGCGGTTCGGGCCAGGAAAACCTGGGCGACGGCTGGGGCGCCCAGCTGGGCGGTGATGTCAGCCGCAAGCTGCACCTGCATGCGCGGACCCTGCGCCTGACACATCCCTTCACGGGCAAGGACCTCGACTTCACGGCGCCCATGCCCGATCACATGAAGCGCAGCTGGGATCACTTCGGCTGGTCCGAAAAGGATGTGCGCCGCGATCCCTTCGACCTGGACGAACCCCTGGGGTGAGATGATGACCGACCTGCGACTTGTGATCTTCGACGTTGACGGGACCCTCTCCGACTCCCTTGGGGACATCCATGCCTCGATGACCGAGGCCTTCACGGCCGAGGAATTGACGGTGCCGGACCGGGATCAGGTCATGTCGATCATCGGCCTGTCGCTGGACGATGCGATGCCGCTTCTGGCGAGAGAGGTCCCGCCAACCACCCATGCGCGGTTGGTGGCGGCCTACAAGGCGGCCTATCAGCGGCGCCGGCTGGATGCGGGGGCAGCGCATTCGCCCCTCTTCCCCGGCATGAAGGACCTGGTGGAGAAGCTGGCCGGCGAGTCGGAAACGCTGCTTGCCGTGGCCACCGGGAAGTCGCGGCGCGGGCTTGTCGCGCTGCTGGAAAATCACGGTCTTTCGGGCCACTTCCAGTCGATCCAGGTGGCAGATGACCATCCGTCCAAGCCGCATCCCTCCATGGTGATGACCGCCCTGGCAGAGACCGGCGTCGCGCCGGAACGCGCGGTGATGATCGGGGATACCAGCTACGACATGCAGATGGCCGCCTCTGCTGGCGTTGCGGCGATCGGCGTCAGCTGGGGCTATCATCCGGTGGAACAACTGAAGGGCGCGCGTGTCGTGGTCCGCACGCCGGATGAACTGGCGCAGGCGATCGAAACGCTGATCGGAGCAGGCGCATGAGCGAGTGGAAACCCCGCAGGTTCTGGACCAGCGCCGAAGCGGTGGCGGAGGGCGAAGGCTTTACCGTCAGGCTGGATGGCCGCCCGGTGAAGACGCCGGCGAAGGCCTCCCTGATGGTGCCGACCCGGGCCCTGGCCCAGGCGCTGGCGGCGGAATGGGACGCCCAGCAGGAGGTCGTGGATCCGGCGACGATGCCGATGACGCGGACCGCCAATTCGGCCATCGACAAGGTGTCGATCCAACGCGCCGAGGTGGCAGAGATGCTGGCAGCCTATGGTGACAGCGATCTGCTGTGCTACCGTGCCGACACCCCGGCAGAGCTGGTGGCGCGCCAGGCAAGAACCTGGGACCCGGTTCTGGACTGGGCCGAAGCGGAGCTCGGCGCGCGACTTGAGCCGCGTACGGGGATTCTTCACGCACCCCAGGACCCGCAGGCGCTGGCCCGCCTTTCAGCCCGTGTTCACGCGATGTCACCCTTCGAACTGGCTGCTTTTCATGATCTCGTTGCACTCACGGGCTCACTGATCCTGGGTTTTGCCGCTTTTTTGACCAGCTGGTCCGCTGACGATCTCTGGGCCATGTCGCGACTCGACGAGACCTGGCAGGAGGAGCAGTGGGGCACCGACGAGGAAGCTCAGCAGGTGACTGCCTTCAAAAAGACCGCATTTCACGATGCGCGCCGCTTCGTGTCGCTTTTGGCGGCTGAAAACTGATCATAAGACCATTCTGCGGTACTTCTTTTCCGTCCTCGGGCGGCCCTTCGACATGCCCATCCGTCTTCAACTGTTCGTTCGCTTTTCGTGATGAATGGGTTGACCCTTCGCGATGAATCCGCTCACTGTTTAGGCACTGTTAGGGGGAGCACCTCTAGCGCATTCATCTCCGACCCCACAAAGGGGCGGTGAACCGCCTTAGAGGACAAGGCGGAAAATCAGGAAGAGGTAAACATGAAAAAATCCGTATTTCTTGGCGCGCTGACCGTCGCCACGATGGCTGCCGGTTTCGCCGGTGCGGCCACCCTGGACGACGTCAAGGCCCGCGGTAAGCTGAATTGCGGTGTTTCCAGCGGTCTGACCGGGTTCTCTTTCCCGGACGCCTCGGGCGAGTGGGACGGCTTCGACGTCGGCGTGTGCCGTGCAGTTGCTGCTGCCGTTCTGGGTGACCCGAAAGCTGTCGAATTCGTCCCGACCACCGGCAAGACGCGCTTCACCGCGCTGGCCTCCGGCGAGATCGACCTGCTGGCTCGTAACACCACCTGGACCTTCTCTCGTGACGCCGACCTGAAGTTCACCTTCGTTGGCGTGAACTACTACGATGGTCAGGGCTTCATGATTCCGAAGGCCCTGGGCGTCTCTTCGGCCAAGGAACTCGACGGCGCGACTGTCTGCATCCAGACCGGTACCACCACCGAACTGAACCTTGCTGACTTCTTCCGCGTCAACAACATCAGCTACGAGCCGGTTCCGATCGAAACCAATGCCGAAGCTCAGCAGCAGTTCCTGGCAGGCGCCTGCGACGTCTACACCACCGACGCATCCGGCCTGGCAGCAACCCGCGCCACCTTCGAGAACCCGGGCGACTACGTCGTTCTGCCCGAGATCATCTCGAAAGAGCCGCTCGGTCCGCTTGTCCGTCAGGGCGACGACGAATGGGCTGACATCGCTCGCTGGACGCTGAACGCGCTGATCGCCGCCGAAGAACTCGGCGTGACCTCCGCCAACGTCGACGAGCTGGCTTCCGCGCCGACCAACAACCCGGAAATCAACCGTATGCTGGGCACCGAAGGTGAACTCGGCGCCATGATCGGCCTGGAGCCGACCTGGGCTGTCGCAGCCATCAAGGCCGGCGGCAACTACGGCGAACTGTTCGAGAAGAACATCGGCGAGAACACCCCGATCGGTCTCGCCCGTGGTCTGAACGCCCAGTACAAGGATGGTGGCCTGCTCTACACGCCGCCGTTCCGCTAAGATCCAACGGGGGAGGGCGCGGCAGAAGTCGCGCCCTCCCGCCATCAGCCCCAAGGGGCAATACGACCGGCCACGCGCATAGACGCATTCAAAGAAGCGGCCGGACACGGGGAAATTCACATGACAACGCTTACTGATCCGCCGGCGGACTCCTTCAAGCTATCCATGCTTGTCTACGATACCCGCTATCGTTCGATCACTTTCCAGATTATCGCCCTGATCGGCTTCCTGCTGTTCTTCGGCTGGCTGACGCTGAACACGATGCAGAACCTCAGCGACCTGGGGAAGGAAGTTTCCTTCGGGTTCCTCGGAACGCCGGCCGGGTATGATATCAACCAGCGCCTGATCGAGTACAACAACCAGGACACGCACCTGCGCGCGGCCTTTGTCGGCCTGCTGAACACGCTGCTCGTCGCCTTCCTGGGCTGCATCACCGCCACCGTCATCGGTGTCGTCGTGGGCGTTCTGCGGCTGAGCGGCAACTGGCTCGTCGCGCGCCTGATGACGGTCTACGTCGAGATGTTCCGCAACGTCCCCGTGCTGATGTGGATCATCCTGGCAATGGCCATCCTGATCGAGGGCCTGCCCGCCCCGAGCGCCTTCCGCGGAGACGATCCCGAGGCCACGATGAAGCTGTTCGATTCGGTGGCCCTGACCAACCGGGGCGTCTACGTGCCCGAACCGCTCTTCTCCCGCGGGTTGGGAGATTTCTCCTTCTTCGGTGCCTTCGACATCAGTATCGACCTGATCGCGATCCTCGCGGTCCTCTTCGCATCGATCTGGGTGGTCAAGCGCATCGGCAAATCCGCCGACGCAAAGCAGGAAGCCACGGGCCTGCGTCCCAAGACCTGGCCGATCCAGACCGCGATCATCGTGGTTCCCATGGTGATCCTGCTGGCGATCCTGGGCTTCCACCTGGGCTATCCCGCCCTGAAAGGGTTCAACTTCCAGGGTGGCACGCATATGCGGAACTCTCTGATTGCCCTCTGGCTGGCGCTGAGCCTTTACACCGCGGCCTTCATCGCCGAGATCGTACGCGCAGGCATCATGGCCATTTCGAAGGGTCAGACAGAGGCCGCAGCGGCCCTTGGCCTTCGGTCCAACCGGATCATGTCGCTGGTCATCCTGCCCCAGGCCCTGCGGGTCATCATCCCGCCGCTGATCTCCCAGTACCTGAACCTGACGAAGAACTCGTCGCTGGCGATCGCCGTGGGGTACATGGATATCACCGGCACCCTGATGGGGATCACGCTGAACCAGACCGGGCGAGAGCTCGAGACAGTTCTGCTCGGCATGCTCATCTACCTGACGATCAGCCTGCTGATCTCCGGTGCGATGAACCTCTACAATTCCCGCGTCAAACTGGTGGAGCGTTGATATGAGCAATACTCACGCAGATACCGTCCTCTACGTTCGGGACACGATGCTGCCGCAGCAGGAGCCGCCGTCCTCCACCGTCGGTTTCGTCGGCTGGGCCAAGGGCAACCTGTTCTCCGGCTGGCTGAATACGATCCTGACCCTGGTGGGGATCTTCTTCATCGCCCTGCTGCTGTACCGTCTGGTGCCGTGGTTCGTCTCTCCGACCTGGCATGGGGCCTCGCTTAACGAATGCCGGGAGATCCTGGACGGGCACGAAGGCGCCTGCTGGGGCGTGATCCGGGACCGCTGGCAACAGCTGCTCTTCGGGTTCTATCCGTCCGAGCTCTACTGGCGTCCGGTGCTGACGCTGGTCCTGCTCTTCGTGGCACTGGCGCCGGTTCTCTTCGCGGACTACGTGCCGGCGAAGATGCTGGGCTTCTCGGCTGCCTTCCCCTTCCTGATGGTCTGGTTCCTGTGGGGCGGGACCGTCTGGATGCCGCTGATGGCGGCTGCGGGCTTTGGTGTCGGGTTCTTGGCGTTCAAGCTGATTTCCAAGGCGCTGAATGCGGGGATTTCCCTTCTGATCGCTGTGGTGGTCGCCATCGTATGGTGGGCGCTGCTGGCCGCACCGGTGGCGAATGGCCTGGCCTCGGTCGTGCCTCTGGCGCTTGAGCCGGTGCAGTCGCGTAACTTCGGTGGCTTCATGCTGTCCATCACCATCGGCGTGACCGCGATCGGGTGTTCGCTGCCCATCGGCATCGTGCTGGCCCTTGGCCGTCGCAGCGATCTGCCGCTGGTGAAATGGATGTGCGTCTGCTTCATCGAATTCATCCGTGGTGTGCCGCTGATCACGCTGCTCTTCGTGGCCTCGACCTTGCTGAACATCTTCCTTCCGCCGGGCACCAACTTCGACATCATCCTGCGGGTGATGATCATGACCACGCTCTTTGCATCGGCCTACATGGCCGAGGTCATCCGTGGCGGCCTGGCCGCGCTGCCCAAGGGGCAATACGAAGGGGCCGATTCGCTTGGCCTGGACTACTGGCAGGCACAGCGGCTGGTGATCATGCCGCAGGCGCTGAAGATTTCGATCCCGGGTATCGTTTCGACCTTCATCGGGGTTTTCAAGGACACCACGCTCGTCTCGATCATCTCGATGTTCGACCCGATCGGCCTGTCCAATGCCATCCGTGCCGACACCGCCTGGAACGGGATCTACTGGGAGCTGTTCATCTTCATCGGTGCCGTCTTCTTCGTCTTCTGTTTCTCCATGTCCCGCTACTCGATGTACCTGGAGCGCAAGCTTCAGACCGGCCATCGCTGAGGAGGTAATCCCAAATGACCAATACTGCCGTCGAAACCCCGACCCCCGCCGCGATGAAGGTCTCTGACGAGGTCGCCATCGAGATCAGCCAGATGAACAAGTGGTACGGTCAGTTCCACGTTCTGCGCGACATCAACCTGACGGTGAACCGGGGCGAACGCATCGTCATCGCGGGCCCGTCCGGTTCGGGCAAGTCCACCATGATCCGCTGCATCAACCGCCTGGAAGAACACCAGTCGGGCAAGATCATCGTTGATGGGACCGAACTGACGAGCGATCTGAAGAACATCGACAAGATTCGCTCCGAGGTCGGCATGTGCTTCCAGCACTTCAACCTGTTCCCGCATCTGACGATCCTGGAAAACTGCACCCTGGCGCCCATCTGGGTCCGCAAGACGCCGAAGAAGGAAGCCATCGATACCGCGATGCACTTCCTGGAAAAGGTGAAGATCCCCGACCAGGCGAACAAGTACCCGGGCCAGCTTTCCGGCGGTCAGCAGCAGCGTGTGGCGATTGCCCGTTCGCTCTGCATGAAGCCGCGGATCATGCTGTTCGATGAGCCGACCTCGGCGCTCGATCCGGAGATGATCAAGGAAGTGCTCGATACCATGATCGAGCTGGCGCAGGAGGGCATGACGATGCTCTGCGTCACGCACGAAATGGGCTTTGCCCGCCAGGTCGCCAACCGCGTGATCTTCATGGACCAGGGCCAGATCGTGGAACAGAACGAGCCGGAAGAGTTCTTCAACAACCCGCGTTCCGAACGGACCAAGCTGTTCCTCAGCCAGATCCTGGGTCACTGACCCGGCACCGGCGTAATCCATGGACAAAGAGAAACCCCGCGCGGAGAGAACCGCGCGGGGTTTTCGTTTTCAGGGCGATGGATTTAGCCTTGGGTGATGGCCAGGGCACCTCCGCCGAGCAGCACCTGGACCAGCAGGGTCACGGCCCAGAAGGCGGGATATTCCCAGCCGCCGTTCTCATTGTTGAACCAGAAGCCGTTCTTGCCGTGTGCCAGGACGGCTGCGCCCAGCAGGGTGGGGATCAGCAGCAGGGCGACAAGGCTGGTCTGGAAGCCCAGGATCAGGGCGATACCGCCCAGGGTTTCGGCGGCGATGGTGATATAGGCGAACCAGCCCGGTACGCCGAGAGAGGCGAAGAACCCGGCCGCGCCCTTCGGCGTGAAAACGAAGTATTTCAGGTAGGCGTGGGCCAGGAAGAGGCCGCCCAGGCTGACCCGGAGCAGCAGGGCTGCGATGGCGATTGCGGTGGCGGAACCGGCGCCGGCGACGCCCAGGATGTTGGTGGAAAGGTCGATCATTGTCTTGTCCTCAGCAGGTGCCCGATGGGGCAGTGTTTGTTGTGTTGAGGCAGAGATAGACCTGTCAGATACTCCATGAAATGGAGATTGTGTTGAATGACTTTCCTGAAATCGTTCCTAATGTGCCGTCAGTCGGTCAGATCCCGGGCGAGCACGAAATCCACCGCGGTGCCCGTGCCCGGATCAAGAAGATCCCAGCGGTCGATGGGGAAGTCCGCGATGAGGGTCGCCGCAGTTGGATAGTCTCGGAACCTCGGATTGCCGACAGGGTTCGCCAGAAGGTTCGCGGCAAAGCTGCCGATGCCTGGGTTGTGCGCGATCAGCAGGACACAGGTGCCCTCTGCGTCCCGCAGGGAGGCCAGAAGCTGCGCCTCGTCTGGCAGGTAGAGATTGGGCTCCAGCTGCGGTGACAGCCCCAAAGAGAGGCCTGCGAAGGTTTCCACGGTGCGGCGCGCGGTCGAGACCAGCGCCTGATCGGGCAGGTAGCCGCCCCGGCGCAGCCAGTCCCCCAGGGCGGCGGCGCTGCGCTGGCCGCGCGGGTTCAGCGGGCGGTCATGATCGGGCAGGGAAAGGTCTGTCCATGCGGACTTCGCGTGACGCATGAGAATCAGTCGTTTCGTCACCTGTCCCCCAGGAATTGCCGCATGTGATAGGCCGAATGCGCAGGTATCCTGCCATGCGCGGCGCCGGCCGGACAAGCGCGTCGCGCCAGGCAACCTGCATCGAGGCAGGGGTTGCCGCCCTGGCGAAGGAAGCTCTTGCAGGTGGGCACGTCGTACCCCTTGTCGCCGCCCAGGGCAGAGACGGGGCAATGCGACAGGCAGGGCGCATGGCACGCCGTGCAGGGGGAGGGCAGGGCGGCGGGGACCTCCACCTCCCATGGCAGCGCGAGCGCGCCCCTGAAGGAGGTCATCAGCCCCGGGCCAGTCGAGACAAGCATGCCGATGGGGGAGCCATGAACGCGGCCGCTGGCCCGGGCCCAGGCGAGGAAGGGCGCGAAAGGTGGCCCGCCGAAGGGGAAGAGCGCCTCGGCGTCCAGGGTACGTGCCCAGGTGCCGATTACGCGGGATGACCAGCGGTCCATCGGATCTGGATGGCCATCGGACCATTCGGGACTTTGCGTGAAGGCAGGCCAGAAGGCGGGTTCCGACGGCGAAAGCATGAGCAGGCTGAGGGTGGCCGGAGGCAGGTCGTTGCGCCGGGCGCAGGCGGCGGCATCCAGACCGCAGGAAATGGTCAGGTGGCGCGCCTGTGCGGCGCGCTCCAGCCCGTCCAGATCGGGAGGGATGTCACTCTGCACGGATCATGGAGCCGGCACCATGTTCGGTAAAGAGCTCCAGCAGGACGGCGTTCGGGGCGCGGCCATCCAGGATGACGACGGCGCGGACACCCCGTTCGATCGCGTCCAGGGCGGTCTGGGTCTTGGGAATCATCCCACCCGCGATCACGCCCTCTTCGGTCATGTCCCGAATCTGCTGCGCGGTGAGTGCTGTCACGACCTCTCCGCTGCCATCCTTCACGCCGGAGACATCGGTCAGCAGCAGCAGGCGGTCGGCGCGCAGGGCACCGGCGATGGCGCCTGCCGCGGTGTCACCGTTCACGTTGAAGGTCTCTCCGTCGCGGCCCATGCCGATGGGGGCGATCACGGGAATGATGTTGGCGCGGAACATCGAGTGCAGGATAGTCGTATCCATCTCGTCCGGCGTACCGACGAGACCCAGGTCGGGATTGTCCTGGGTGCAGATCATCAGGTTTGCATCCTTGCCGGACAGTCCGACACCCTTGCCGCCCTGTTCGTTAATCGCTTGGACGATCCGCTTGTTGACCTGGCCGGACAGGACCATTTCCACCACTTCCATGGTGGCTTCGTCGGTGACGCGCTTGCCCTTCACGAACTCGCTCTTCACTTGCAGCTTTTCGAGCATTTCGTTGATCATGGGGCCGCCGCCATGGACGATCACGGGGTTCACGCCGACCTGCCGCATCAGCACGATGTCCCGGGCGAAGCTTTCGAGGCCATCGGCATCGGTCATGGCATGGCCGCCGAACTTCACGACCACGATCGCCCCGGCAAAGCGTTGCAGGTAGGGGAGGGCCTCCGACAGGGTCCGGGCGGTGGCGATCCAGTCTCGGTTCATGGCGGTCTGCTTCTTCATGTCTCGGCGTCCTAGTTTGCAGGGTTGATACGCGTTGCGCCGCGATCTGCCAAGTCTGAGCGCGCCATAAGGGGGGATCCCCGGTTTCAAGGGGTGCTCACGCAGGTGTCTGTGGGCATTTCAGGTCCCGGCAGCCTTCCGCCGTTGCGCCGGGATCTTCCCGGCATTTGACAGCCGATCCGGGGTCTCTTTTTCGGGAGCTATGGAACTTCCCCGGATTTCGAGTGGTTTATGCCGCGAGAACGCAGTCAGCAGGAGCTGCGTTCGCGGCGTGCCGAAGGCGCGCTGCGGGGCGGGCCCGGGTCCGTTCCACAAGAAACAAAAGGAGACTAGAATGCTTCGCACTTCCATGATCGCAGCAGTGGCAGCCACCGTCGTTGCCGGCCCCGTTCTGGCCGGTTCCTATGAGCCCGCACCGGCAGATCCGGTTGTCACCACCCCCGCCCCCGCGCCCGTCTACATGGGCACCGACTGGACCGGCGGCTACGTCGGTGGCTCGCTGGGCTATGGCGACTTCGACGCCGATGACGAATCCGGTGACGGCACCGTCTACGGCCTGCAGGGTGGTTACGACTACGACTTCGGCACCTTCGTGATGGGTGGTGAACTCGACTACCTGGCCAGCGACATCGATATCGGTGGTGTCGACGTCGACTCCATGACCCGTCTGAAGCTGAAAGCCGGCTACGATGCTGGCCCCGCCCTGATCTACGGTGTTGTCGGTGCCGCACGCGCCGATACCGACATGGGCGATGACACCGGCTGGGTCTACGGCGCTGGCGTCGACTACAAGGTTTCCGACAACGTCTCTGTTGGCGGCGAATACCTGTACCACCAGATCGACGACTTCAACGGCACCGGTACGGACGTTGATGGCGGCACCCTGGCCGCACGCGTCAACTACCGCTTCTGATCCTTCGGATCATCGAGTTGCGGGAAAGGCCCGGGCATTGCCCGGGCCTTTTCTGTGCGAGCGGCCTTCGGACAGGCAGCCTTTTGCGGAAAAACGTCCGTCTCAATGAACTTTTAGGGAGAGTCGTGTGTTCTGTCAGTGATGGAACAGAACAACGGTCATATTCCCCTTCCCCTCGCCGCTGGTGCCCTTGCGCTGGTTGCCGTTCTCACCGCTTCTCAGGCCGAGGCGCAGACGGATTGGGATGGCGGCTACCTTGGCGCATCCCTCGGCGTGGCGACCTCCTCAGGTGACGACAGCCTGCGCAGCCTTCATGGTGGTGTCCTGCGCCAGCAGGGCACTCTGACCTATGGGGCAGAACTGGAGTATGTCGAGACCGACATCGGCACGCGCGCCGGCCCGATCGACAGCATGCTGCGCGCCAAGGCTCGCTTGGGTACGGTCAGGAACGGCATCCACTACTACGGAGTTGCCGGGATCGTGGAGGCAGAACGGCGCACGGGCGAGGATACCGGCCTCGTGCTTGGGGCAGGGGTGGAAACCCGGCTGGGCGAACACGTTTCCGTCGGGGCGGAATTGCTGCACCACGGCTTCGCGGATTTTGCGGGTTCGGGAGATCTGGGCGTGAACACCCTGACAGCGCGCATGACCTACCGGTTCTGAGGCCCGGGTTCTGAGGCCGGATCTGCTCAGCCGATCAGGTCAGCCCGGCGATGATGGCGCGCAGCGTCGCGATGCCATCGCCCTTTTCGGAAGAGGTCAGGACCAGTTCGGGGAAGGCGGCAGGGTGCTTTGACAGAGCGCCGCGCACCTGTTCCAGGACCTTGGCGCGATCCTTTTCCTTCACCTTGTCGGTCTTTGTCATGACGCACTGGAACGTCACCGCGGCACTGTCCAGAAGGGCCATGATCTCATCATCGACTGCTTTAACGCCATGGCGCGAATCGATCAGGACGAAGGCGCGGCGCAGGGTCTGACGGCCCTGCAGGTATTGTTTCAGCAGGCGCTGCCATTTCTCCACCACGGCGAGCGGGGCATTCGCATAGCCATAGCCGGGGAGGTCGACGAGGTAGCGTTCCTCGCCAAGCGTGAAATAGTTGATCTCCTGCGTCCGCCCGGGCGTGTTCGAGGCACGCGCCAGCGCCTTGCGGCCCGTCAGCGCGTTGATCAGACTCGACTTGCCCACATTGGACCGCCCGGCGAAGCATACCTCCAGCCGGTCAGCTTCGGGCAGGCCGTCCATGGCCACCACGCCCTTGAGGAAATCGACCTGGCCCGCGAACAGCTTGCGGCCATTTTCGGTCGTCTGGGCATCGGGCTCTTCGGCCACGGGGAAGGGGAGAACGGCCATTACAGCACCTCCAGCGGGTCGCCGACCGCGATCTCGCCGGGGGTCAGGACCTTGGCCTTCACCCCGAAATCAATGTGGCCCCAGGTGCGGCGCAGCACCTGAAGGGTCTGAATGTCTTCCTTGCCGGTCTCCGGATTGACCTGCGTCGCACGACAGCGGTCGATGCGTTCGACGACCTCCAGCTCCACCGCGCCGATGCGCAGGCGCCTGCCTGGCCAGTCGAGCTCTTCCCAGGGCTCCAGCCCGGAAATCCAGAGGTTGCCACGGAAACGACGTGGGTCAAGTTGCTGTCCGCAGGCCTCCGACAGGGCACCAAGGGAGGCGCGCCCGAGGATCGAAAGACAGCCGTAGGGGGCATCGGACATGCCCTCCTCTTCCGGGGCGGCAATCAGGGCACCCAGGGGAGGGCGCTCTTCCGGCCAGAGCGGGCCGAGCCAGGCAACCAGAGCCGCACCGTCTTCCTTCGGATCTAGCTCCAGCTCTCCCGCCGTGGGGTGGGAGAGCCGGATGCACCCGTCCGGCAGGCTTTGGGCGGTGATCGCCATGAGCTCCGGCCCGTAGCAGCCCCGTGCGAAGTTGCGGCAGGGTTGCCAGGCGCCGGTGTCGGTGTTGTCACCGGTCAGCAGGGCCCAGGCCCGATCCCCCGGCAGCGGATGCGCCGGGGTCAGGGAAACGCTTTCAAGCGCCTCGGCTCCGATCCCCTTGATCGGATGCCGCCAGATCTGGGCCAGGCGGCTCATCTCACTTCTTGCCCTTCGCGTCAGCCGCCTTCTTCTTGCGCGAGAACGAGGCCTTGATGTTGCCGAAGACGTCCGGCTTGAACCCATGGCTGCGCATGATGAGGTACTGCTGGGTGAAGGTGATCGTGTTGTTGGTGATCCAGTAGAGCACCAGGCCGGAGGCGAAGTTGCCCAGCATGAACATGAACACCCAGGGCATCCAGGCAAAGATCATCTGTTGGGCCGGATCAGCGGGCGCCGGATTGAGCTTCTGCTGCAGCCACATGGAAATGCCCAGCAGGATCGGCAGGATGCCGAGGTTCAGGATCGCCAGAGCGCTGTCAGCGGGCAGTGCCTCCCAGGGGAACAGGCCGAACAGGTTCACGATGGAGGTCGGATCGGGGGCCGAAAGGTCCTTGATCCAGCCAAGCCAGGGCTGGTGACGCAGTTCGAGCGTCACGAAGATCACCTTGTAGAGGGAGAAGAAGATCGGGATCTGCAGAAGGATCGGCAGGCAGCCCGCAGCGGGGTTCACCTTTTCCTTCTTGTAGAGCTCCATCATCTCTTTCTGGAGCTTGGCCCGGTCATCGCCTGCGCGCTCCTTCAGTCTCTCCATCTCGGGCTGCAGTTCCTTCATCTTCGCCATGGAGGCGTAGGACTTGTAGGCCAGCGGGAAGAGCAGGGCCTTCAGGAAGATGGTCATCGCGATGATGGACCAGCCCATGTTGCCGATGAAGCTGTGCAGCCAGTGGATCAGCCAGAAGATCGGCTTGGTCAGGAAGAAGAACCAGCCCCAGTCGATCGAGTCGAAGAAGCGGGTTACGCCTGCGTCCTGGTAGGCCTTGATCGTGGTGGCGTCCTTCGCCCCTGCAAACAGCTGGGTCTGGACCGAAACGGTTTCACCCGGCGCGGCCTCCACGCCATCCAGAACAGCTTCGGTCTGGTAGATGTCAGGGTTCGGGTAGTATTTCGCGGTGGATCGGAACGGCTGATCGCCGGGGATCAGCGTGGCCATCCAGTAGTGATCGGTGAAGCCGATCCAGCCGCTCTCGGCCACGTCGATACGCTCTGCCGGGACGCCTTCGCGGCTGTCGATATCGTAGTCGGAGATATCCTTGTACTTGGATTCCTCCAGCTCGCCATCGGACATGCGCACCAGGCCCTCGTGCACGACGAAGAAGTTCTGCAGGTCGGAGGGAATGCCGTCACGACGCAGCAGGCCGTAGGGGCGCAGGCCGACGGCGCTCTCCCCGGTGTTCTCGACCGACTGGGAGACGGTGAACATGAACTGGTCATCGACCGAGTAGGTCTGACGGAAGATCAGGCCGGCGCCGTTGTCCCAGGACAGGGTAACGGGCGTGTCGGGGGTCAGCGTGTCACCGCTGTCCAGGGTCCAGACCGTGTCGGCGTCAGGCACATTGGCGCTGTCCACGTTGGTGCCGGCGATCCAGCCGTAGAGGGCGTAGTAGCCTTCCGGTTCGGACTGCGGCCGCAGCAGGGTCACCTCGGGCGAGCTGGGGTCCAGTTCGGTGTGATAGTTCTTCAGTTTCAGGTCGTCGATGCGGCCACCGCCGAGGGAGATCGAGCCGGAGAGGCTGGGCGTGTCGATGGTGACGCGGGGCGCGTCCGCCACGGCGTCGTCCTCACCGGTCGGTTGGGATGCCGTTGCGGTCCCGTCGCCGGCGGGCGACATGCCACCTCCGGTCGCGGTGGTGTCACTGCCGGTGGTGTCGTCCACCTGGGCCTGCTCGGTCCCGTCCTCGGTCGTCGGGGCCTGTTCCTGAGGGGGAAAGAGCAGGAACCACGCGAGCACGACGATGAAGGATAGCACCGTGGCCAGGATTAGGTTCTTGTTCTGATCGTCCATCGCGCTGCGCCACCCTTGGTCGTTGCATACTTGGAATTCGGTCTTGGGGCGTTCAACCTGTCGCTGGCCGAAAGGTCAAGTGCCTTCGGCGGCGCAGGGGGGCTGAGCGTTGGGGTAAACGGAGCGTTTCAAGCCAGTGGAATGCCCATCTACACGGGCTTGCTGCGGCGCGGGGGTGAGCAATGGGCGCCAGCGCCCGGTGTCATCATGGTGGGAACAGCGGGTTCATCCCGCGGCTCTTCGGAGCTGTCGGGAGGGTATTCGACTGCTGCGGTTTCTTGCGGTCATTGAGCCGAAGGTCAGCCGGAGCGACGCCCGAATTTCGGCGCTTCGATAAGCCCGGCATGATAGGCGCGGATCCACTCGATGGTCTGTTCAAACGGCATCGGGCGGGCAATTTCGAACCCCTGAACGTGGTTGCAGCCCAATTGGCAGAGCATCGCATGCTCTCCGGCGGTTTCGACCCCTTCGGCGAGCGTGCTCAACCCCAGGCGTTCGGCCATGGTCAGGATCGCCGCGACCATCCGCTGTTGTTCGATGTCGACGTCCACCTTCATCACGAAGCTGCGGTCGATCTTCAGCCGCTCGACCGAGAAGCGCCGGATCGAGGAAATCGAGGCATGGCCGGTGCCGAAGTCATCAAGGTCGATCCGGCATCCGAGCTTTGCCAGGCCGTTGATGTTCCGCGCGATCACATCATCGGGAGAGGCGGCCACTACCGTTTCCAGAACTTCGATCGTCAGCCTTTGCGGGTCCAGCCCATACCGATCGAGTTGCCAGCGCACACGCTCCACCAGCTTTGGATTCATCAGTTCGTCGGTGGCGAAGTTGACCCCGATCTGCGGCACGCAGACACCGGCATCATCCCAACGGCGCAGCGCGATCAGGGACTGCACCAGCATCATGTCGCCCAGTCTTTCCATCAGCCCGGCCTGTTCGACCAGAGGCAGGAAGTCCGAGGGCGGAATCATGCCCCGTTCCGGGTGGCACCAGCGGGCGAGCGCTTCGAACCCGGTAACGAGGCCGGTGTCGGTGGAGACCTGGGGCTGGAAGAACGGCAGGATCTGGCCGTTTTCCAGCGCCTCGGCGACTTCGCTGCCGGTTGGACTGCCCGCTTGCCGACCTGCCTGCATTTCGGAGGAGAAGGAGCGGATGGCCGAGGGGGCAAAGCGCGCCGCTTCCCGCAACGCGGCCAACGCGGCGGAGATCAGCGAGGCGCCTGTGGGCAACGGGCTGCGCGAGCCGAGGCAGAAACCGATCGAGCAGGACAGATGTGCCGTCGTGGCGTCGAGGGCAAGAGGCTCTTCCACGGCGGCCTGAAGGCGGGAAGCAAGCTGTATCGCGGCTTCGAGGTTGAGCTGCGTCACCGGGGCGATGCCCACGCCAAAGCTCGCCTCGCCCATCTTGCAGACGATGTCACTGTCCCTGAGGACGCTCTTGAGCCGTTCGGAGATCCTATGCAGGGCATCATCGGCCGCTGTTTGGCCGAAGCGGTCGCGGTAGGTTTCGAAGTCGTCGATGCGCAGCATCAGGCAAGCGGTCTTGCCGCCGCCTTCGCCATTCTTCAGCCCGTGGTCCAGGACCCGTTCAAGCGAATCCCGCAGGGCCAGGCCGGTTGCTGCGTCTCGGGGGGCAGGCAGCGGGCGGGCCGGCGTGCTTTCGCCGGCGAAGATGTAGACCAGCGGCAGGACCAGGGCGGCAAGGATCAGGGCGGCTTCGCCGGCGATCCAGAATGCGGTCAGGCAGATTGCGGGCAGGATGGCCACCATCTGGGGCCCGGCGAGGGCCCGGCGCAGTCTGGCGCGGATCTTTGCAAAGTCGCTAGCGCTGAGCCCCGGCATGGCGGTTCATCCCCTCGGTCATGAGGGTGACGCTAGGGCCATAAGCTCAATAGGCGCTTAACGGAGCTTCGGAATCGAGTCCTCTTCGACCGGCTTCCCGCCCAGTTGCAGACCGGCGAAATCGAAGAGCTTGGGATCCAGCAGGTGCGAGGGCCGCGCGTTCATCAGGGCGCGGAACATCACCTGCCGGCGGCCGGGCGAATTGCGTTCCCAGCCGTCGAGAATCTGTTTCACCTGCTGGCGTTGCAGCCCGTCCTGACTACCGCAGAGATCGCAGGGGATGATCGGATAGTTCATCGACCTTGCAAATTTCTCGCAGTCTTCCTCCGCCACGTGGGCCAGGGGGCGATAGACGAACAGGTCGCCTTCCTCGTTCACGAGTTTGGGCGGCATGGTCGCAAGGCGCCCGCCGTGGAACAGGTTCATGAAGAACGTTTCGAGGATGTCGTCGCGGTGATGGCCCAGGACCACCGCAGAGCAGCCTTCCTCTCGCGCGATGCGGTAGAGGTTGCCGCGACGGAGGCGGGAGCAGAGCGCGCAGTAGGTCCGGCCCTGGGGGACCTTGTCCATGACGACGGAATAGGTGTCCTGGTATTCGATCCGGTGCGGGACGCCCATTTTCTCCAGGAACTCGGGCAGGACGGTCGCGGGGAAGCCTGGCTGCCCCTGGTCGAGGTTGCAGGCCAGCAGGTCGACGGGCAGCAGGCCGCGCCATTTCAGTTCATGCAGGACGGCGAGCAGGGTGTAACTGTCCTTGCCGCCCGACAGGCAGACGAGCCAGCGCGTGCCGGGCTCTACCATGCCGTATTGTTCAACAGCTTCGCGGGTGTAACGCACAATCCTTTTGCGCAGCTTTTTGAACTCCGTACTTTGCGGAGCACCATGGAAGAGCGGGTGGATTTCGTCACATTCATCGCGCATGGTCGGCCCATAGTTCTTTTCACGGGACCGGACAAGAGCGGGGTGCGTCATGAGCTGGCTTGGAAAGCTTTTCGGCAAACGCGAAACGGCGACTGCGGAGAGCGAGCCTGCCGAACCATCCGCGCCGGTATCCGAGGCGGAGCAGCCGGCGGTCGCCCCGGCGGCACCCGCGCCCGTCGCCCCTGCAGAGCCCTTAGCCCCTGCGAAGGAGGTGACGGATGCCTTCGTCGCCCTTGCCCTGCCTGCCGTCAGATTGGATCCGCGCCTGGGTGAACCGGTGCCCGAGGGCCCCGTGTCCAGCCTCGGCGGCCGCCCGAGCCTGCCGGCGGACTTCGACTGGCCCAAAGTCGACGGGGTTCCGATGCTCTTCCTCGCCCAGGTCAACTACGCCGATATGCCACCGATCGAGGGGTTTCCCGCCGCCGGCATGCTGTCTGTCTTCATCGCGGATGACGAGACACATGGCTGCGGCTTCCCTTCTGTGGAACGATCCGGTTTCCATTGCATCTACTTCGAGGCGCCGGCTCAGTTCGCGCGACGAGAGGCACCGGCAGCGCCGCAGGGTCCGGATGTCCTGTCGCCGGTTGCGCGCAGTGAAGGCGTCGTCCTTGACGGAAGTGCCTTCGACGCTCTCCCCGATTTGGCGACGCGGGAAGCCGTGGCGGCTTTGACGGCGTTGAGCGCGGCCGGGGTGGATGTCGACGAAGCTGGACTTGAAGCTTGGCTTGGCGCCGGGGCAAGTAGTGCCCTGGCCTATGGCGGCTACCCTGTCTTTGCCCAGACGGACGTCCGGGCGGGGCCCTACCGCTTCTTCGCCAAGTCACTGCTGCTTGTGCGATCTTTCCAGGCGGGGGATGTTTCGGCCACTTGGGGTGACCTGGGAGCGGGGAATTTCCTGATCAAACCCAAGGACCTGGGCCCATTGCGCTTCGACCGGGCGCTTTATTACTACGACAGCTTCTGATCCTCGGCGTCTGCCGCAGGGCTTTTCCCGGCCTCGTGGCTGCAGGTCTTGCCCGTCGTCCCGCGCGGCGGCGGAACGTCATCCACGCCCATGCCGCCCCAGGGGTGGCAGCGGGATACCCGCCGGATCGAAAGCCACAGGCCCCTGACCGGGCCGTGCTTTTCAAGCGCTTCAAGGATATAGGCGGAACAGGTCGGATCGTAGCGGCAGTTGTGACCAACCCAGGGAGAGAAGATCAGCCGGTAGGCGCGGATCGGCAAAGATAGGATCCAGGCGGCGGGTGACATTACTTTGCCTCCGGTCCGGGTTTGCGTTTCGGCCCGTCGTGCAACCGCTCCAGCGCCCGCGCGAGGTCTTGCTTGAGCAGCTCGAAGGGCCGCTCGGCAGTCTGGTCCTTGCGACCGATCAGCACGTAGTCCCATCCCGGCTTCCCAAACTGGGGCAGGATGGCGCGCGCGGCCTCTCTCAGCCGGCGCTTCGCGCGGTTGCGGGCAACGGCATTGCCGACCTTCTTGGAACAGGTGAAACCGACCCGGAGTGTGCCCGCCTGCACGCTTTCGTCCTCGGCACGCTTGCGCGCCTGAACCAGCATGGAACCGGCCGGTTGTCGGCGCGCGCGCGCAGCCGCGAGGAATTCCGAGCGTTTGGCCAGAATCTCCATCCGGGGAGGGGAGGAGGGGAGGCGTACGCATGAAGAAACCGCCGGAGCCGTAGCCCCTTGCGCCGTAGTGGCGGATTTGGGCGTGGCTTTCGGCGGTGTCATGATCTTTCGACCCTCAGGCCCGTGGGCCTGCAAATTATTTGGATCCGCTGCAGGAGAGTTCCTACAGGCAGCCCCCGGCAATTATGCGCTCAGGGACTTCCGACCGCGTGCGCGGCGTGCGTTCAGGATCTTGCGGCCGGCCTTGGTGGCCATGCGTGCGCGGAAACCGTGGCGCCGCTTGCGGACCAGGTTCGAAGGTTGGTAGGTGCGTTTCATCGCTCCGTCTCCGTTTCTATCCCCGCGTTGGCGTTCGGGGTTTCTGTTAATCGCCGTGCAGGCGATGCGAAGACGCCGCTGCACGAAGCTGCACGGTATGGTTTCGGGAATCGCCCCAAAGCCATGGCTGTTCGAAGCCCGGTCTATACGAATGCCGGATGCGGTTGTCAAACCCATCTGCCCGCAGGACTGGGAAAAACTCCGGATCCGTGGGGAAGGCAATCCTGCTTTCTGCCTTTGCTCCTGAAACCCCTCGGGGCGGACTTTCGTGCAAGCTTGTAGCGCCGCTCTGGGAATTTCCCTTGCAAGGCCCTAGATTCAGGGCACGAAACAGTGAAGCAGGCACGCTGGTGCGGCGTGTCCCGGGCACAGGAGGTGACCGACGACCATGTTCCGTTCGCTCACCGGCCGGGTGCTGATCCTGACCGGCATCTTCGTGATCCTGGCCGAGGTCTTGATCCTTGTGCCCTCAGTGGCGCGATTCCGTCAGGATTATTTGGTCTCGCGACTTGAACGGGCGCAGATCGCCTCTCTCTCCCTCCTTGCGGATGACATGATTCCCGAGGATCTGGAGCAGGAGCTTCTGCGCAATGCCGGCGTCTACAACGTCGTGCTGCGTCGTGATGAGGCGCGCCAGCTGGTTCTGTCTTCCCCGGTGCCCGGCCCGGTCGTCGATACCTACGACCTGCGCGACCCTTCGCTGATGGAATTGGTGCGCGAAGCGCTCTTGTGTTTCGTCATGCCCGAGAACGAGGTGATCCGGGTGATCGGCAACCCGGTGCGCCAGGCGGGGCTGCTGATCGAAGTCACTATGCCGACTCAGCCCCTGCGTGAGGCGATGATCGACTACGCGCGCTACATGGTGACGATCTCGACCATGTTCGCGGTGTCGACCGCCCTTTTGCTGTTCCTTGCCTTCAGGTCATTCATCCTGCAGCCGATGAAGCGGGTGATCAGCCAGATGCGTGCCTACGCCGGAGATCCGGAGGATCAGCGCAGGATCATCGAGCCTTCGGCATCTGTCTCAGACATCCGCGATGCCGAAGAGGCTCTGCACGAGCTCGAAACCCAGCTGACCGCGGCCCTGCGTCAAAAGGAGAGGCTGGCGCAACTGGGGTCTGCCGTCGCAAAGATCAGCCACGATCTGCGAAATATCCTGACGTCGACGCAGTTGTTTGCGGACCGGCTCGAGAGCTCCGAGGATCCGACGGTGAAACGGTTGGCGCCCAAGGTCGTCAATTCCGTCAGCCGGGCCGTGAACCTGTGCGAGTCGACCCTTGCCTTTGGACGGGCAGAAGAACCCGCCCCACGCCTTTCCATGTTGGCCCTGGCGGAACTCGTCGGGGATGTCATCGACGGGGAGCGGCTGGCCGTCGGGGATCACGACATTTCCTTCGCGGAGGATATTCCCGCAACCCTGCGGCTCCGGGCGGATCCGGAGCAGTTGTATCGTGTGCTGGCCAATCTTGTGCGAAATGCCCGCCAGGCGCTGGAAGTGACGGGTCAGCCAGGGGAAATCGCGGTCACTGCCGAGGAAACCGATTGCGACTGGTTGATCCGCGTTGCCGATACCGGGCCGGGTCTGCCCCCCAAGGCGCGCGAGCATCTTTTCACGCCCTTCGCGGGGGGCGCCCGCAAGGGCGGAACCGGGTTGGGACTGGCAATTGCCGCCGAGCTGATCCGGGGGCACGGCGGTGCGATCGAGCTGGAACGAACCGGCCCTGAGGGAACTGTTTTCCTGATCCGCCTCCCGCGAGAGGTCTTGTCGGAAGGGCAGGGGCTGGCGGCACGCTGATCTGCCGTTCGAGAAAGTCAGCAAAACAGGGTGGCTGACGGGCGCATGAAAAATCTGTCGAGAAAATTTCGATTTTGCACTTGCGCCCCGAAGACCTGCACGATACATCGCCCCCCACGACGCACCGGTAGCTCAGCTGGATAGAGTACTTGACTACGAATCAAGGGGTCGGGGGTTCGAATCCTCCCCGGTGCGCCACTTCCCCAAATTAGTCCAGCTGGCACAGGCGCTTGGTGATTTTTTCCCACTTTCGCGCGGATCTGTTCCCATGTTCTATTTCTGTTCCGCCCCCATCACGGCGCGCCGCCGATCGGCCAATCGGCAGTAATGTTCTGCCTCTTTCAGGGTCTGCCAGCCTCCCCAGCTCATGATTTGGTGCGCCGAGGCGCCGCCCTCCGCGAGCGCGATTCCGCGGCTCTTTCTCAGCCCATGTGCTGACTTCTCGACGCCTGCTGCCCGGGCCCAATCCCGCATCCTATTGCCGAGGCCTTTTTCGGAACGCGGCGCACCAGCTTCCGTCGCGAGGAAGGTCGCCCGGCGCAGAGTGATGGTCGAGATGGCTTCCAGCATCAGATCGCGTTCCCAGGCAAATGTCTGGGCGTAGGGAGGGAGAGCCGCTGTCCACGGCATAAATGCCGGCGCTTTGACTTTTGATTGTCGGAACACCATGACACCATCGCGGTCTACGTGGCCCGGGCCAATCGAGACGGCGTCAATCAGGCGGAAGCCGGTCCATGAAATGACCTCGAAACAAAGGCGCGGGGTGGAGCCGATTGGCCAGCGATCCCGAAAGGCCTTCTTTTCATCGTCGCTCCACGGTGGGTGTCCATCGGATTTGACCCTTCGCGGTGGCCGAACGCCCATCGTCGGATCCGCGCGGACGGCACCGGTGTCGAGCGCGTGTTGGGCCCAGAAGCGCCATGTCTTGAGGCGGTCATGAGGTGACGCGGCTTCCGCAACATTCTTCCTGACGTGGTAATCTCGCAGGCCCGAGGCTGGTGCCGTTCCCACCTCGTCGCTGATCTGGCCCAGATGGCGGCGCAGAGTGGCTTGGTAGCCTTCGGACAATGTCCTGAAGTATTTGCTTCGCAGGGCTCCATCCGCGATGGCGGCGATGCTGCCAGCTCCTGCCCTACTTCGGACCGGCCCGTTCTGCTCGGCAAGCGCCGTTGCGTAGGCCTCGAGGAATGCGGGGCTATCGAGAGGGACATCAGAGGGCAGTTTCGCGACGATTGTTTGTCGGATCCGGAGGTAGCGATACTCGCGTTCCCCGCGCCGTTTGATGACCAGGCCTTTCAACTCTACATTCCGAATGCCGCGTCGCATGCGTTTTGGCTCTCAACTTCATTGTGGTTGGGGGGCGTATCACCTGTATTGAAAGCCGCAAGGCGGTCCGTTTCATAGGGGAGGTGATCGGCATATGTGTCGAGGTCGGAACGATCGTAGACCCGTTTCCCTCTAAGTTCTCTTCTTGGAAGGCCGAGGCTGCGAAGCATTGATTCCGAAACCCCGAGATAGTGAGCTGCCTGCGGAGCGGGCATCAGCCTGGGGGTGAACTCTTTCGTTGCTGCCATGATCATCGCCCTCGGTGCGGATCGGCGGGAGGGGCGGAAGACGCCGCCCATGTAGAGCAGCGTGACGACGATGGCGAAGCCGACGTGGTGGGGCCAGAAGTCGTGCGTGCGCTCCCGCTTCTGCACGTGCCTGTCCAGGGATATCCCGAGGCCGAGGAACTGGGGGCGAAGAATGCGATGATCCAACCGTTCATGGATTTAACCCTCTTGTTCGAATTGCGGGATCGGGCAGGCCGTGGCGGTTGCGGGTGCGAACCTTCCTGGGCCTGGGATCCTGGTAACTGGAAGCGTTGGTTGGGGTTAGCATGGCTCACCCTTCCTCCTTCAGTTCCCGGATCATGGTCCCGGCCTCTCCGGCGATTGCCTTGCAGACCTTGCGCAGGGCCGGCGAGGCGTCGGCGCGGGCGAGGTCCTTCGCATTGGCGCGCAGCCTGCGGAGCCGTTCGAGCTCTTCGGCCTGGTCATCGGTGGGGGCATCGAACATGGGCGGTCTCCCTGGTTGCGAGCTGTGGGCAGTTGGCGCCGACGAGGGCGGCGGCGACGGGCGGGCAGACGGAGTTGCCGACGCAGCTGACCTGCGTGGTCTTGGGGAAGGGGCGCCAGACGCGCTGGCCCGCCCCGGTCTCCCAGACTCCGTCGATCTGGTAGTCCGCCGGGAAGCCCTGGGCGGAGAAGAGCTCGCGCGGGGTCAGCATGCGCATCCCGATATCGACGAGGACGAAGGTCAGGCCATGGGCGTCGAGCGTGACCACCTCGCCGCCGTCCCAGGCGCCATTGGCCCGCAGGAACGCGGCCACCTGCCGGGCGCGGGCCGCGTGGGCCTCGGTGAAGGGCGGGGCCTGCAAGGCCGCCTGCATGTGCGCCATGCGGTCCTTGACCGTGATGGTGTGGCAGGGCGCGTCGGTCCGGGCGCCGTCGCCGGTGCCGTAGTACTTGGCGAAGAAGGGGGCCTGGATCAGCGTCGGCATTATGACCGCGTTCTGGTCCTTCCGGCTGGCGCAGATCGTGTGTAGGGGGGCCGTGACCGAGCGCGAGCTGCCGCCCTGCTGGGCATAGGTCAGGACCGGGGCGATGACGGCGCTGTGGCCGCCGCCAGCCAGTACGGTCGGGTGCGGGGCGCTGATGGGGCCGTCACGCCGGTCGGTCCCCTTGAGCGAGACCAGGAAGGGCGCGTCGGCCTCCAGCACGTAGCGCTTCACGCCCCGGGCGATGCGGGCAAGGGTGTTCTCGGCAAGCGGCCGCACCGCCCGCAGCCCGTGGGTCGCGTAGATCTCCTCCTTGCTGTCGAAGATCGAGGGGCAGGGCAGCGACCAGTCGATGCACTCGGCCGCCGTCCGCCAGGGCGCCAGCTCGCCCGCAATCACCCGGGGATCGTCGGGCGCGCCATGGGTCGGCGCGGGCCAGGTGATCGGGGCCCCGTCGAAGCGGATGACGATGAAGAGCCGCTTGCGGATCGTGGGGGCCCCGTAGTCGCAGGCACGCAGCTCGCGGCTTTCCAGCCGTCCACCGAGACGGCGTATGGCCTTCACCCAGGCGCGGTAGGTCTCTCCCTTGCGCTCGGGGCAGGGGAAGAGGCCGCGCGGGGTCTCGATGACCGGGCCCCAGGTGGTCCACTCCTCCACGTTCTCCATGATCACCACGTCGACGCAGCCGCCGCTCTGCTGGATGCGCTCGATCCAGCCGGGGATCACCCAGGCGAGGTCGCGGATGTTGCGGGCCACCGGGGTGCCGCCCTTGGCCTTGGAGAAGTGGCGGCAGTCGGGGCTGAACCACATCAGGCCGATGTGACGCCCCGCGAGGTGATCCAGCGGATCGACCCGCCAGACGTTCTCCGAGAGATGCAGCGCCTCCGGGTGGTTGGCCGCATGCAGGGCCAGCGCGGCGGGGTTGTGGTTGATGGCGATGTCGGGCGAGCGGCCGAGGGCCATCTCGATCCCGGTCGAGGCGCCGCCGCCGCCGGCGAAGCTGTCGACGATCAGCGGAGGACCAGAGGGGGCAGGGCGGTTCCCGACCGCAAGGTCTAACATCTGCGCGCCGTCCATCAGTCCATCTCCAGCGCGTCTTTGTAGAGCTGCAGGACGGCCTCTTCCTCGGCCACGTCACTGGCGTCGCGCTTGCGCAGGGCGATGACCCTGCGGAGGATCTTCGGGGCATAGCCGCGCGCCTTGGCCTCGGCCATGACGGCCTTCTGCTGGTCGGAGACCTCTTCCTTCTCCGCGACGAGCCGCTCGAAGCGCTCGATAAAGCTGCGCAGTTCGCCGGCGGTGACGCGGAAGGCCTTGTCGCGCACCTCGCGGTCGGCCTCGGTCTCCTTCAAGCGCGGGGTCTCGTCTGCTTCAGCCATGGTCATGTCCTTCATGCCGAGGTGGCCGCGCGGGCGCGGGCGATCCAGGCGGTGATCACGGCGGCCTCGGTCTCCGCCTGGGCGGTGATGCGGTGCAGGTCGATCACGGCGCGGCCCTCGGCTGGGACGTGGAAGGTGCCGCCGCTCTCGATGGCGGCACAGACGAAGGCCTCGCGCAGGCTGGTGCCGGAGAGGCGGTCCAGGCGCCGCAGGAAGTCGCGGACGGTGTCGGTGTCGAGGAGGAGGGCGGTCATCGGGCTGTCCTCGCGCAGATGGTCGGCGCGGGGGTGGCGGCCCCGGCAATCAGGACAAGCGAGGCGGTCGCGATAGACCAGCCCAGCAGGGCGAGCAGGAGGATGGGCAATCTCATGCGCGCTCCTCCTTGCCGATCAGGGAGCGGACGCGCTGGCGGCAGCGCTCTGTGATGTCATGGATCTCGGCCATCTGGGCGGCGACGGAAGGCGCGCCGGTCAGGTGGTGGGGCTGTAAGCGGGCCATCCGCTCGGCGGGGATGGGGGCGCCGCGGGCGGCCTTCCTCGCGGCCCAGTCGGACCGCAGCCGCGCGCTTTCGTCGGGAGTGAGCATGACAGGTCTCCATCAGGGGTGATGGAGATGTCTAATATGGTGCCAATTGGCACATATCAAGAAAAAAAGGGCCAATAGGCACAATGTGACTTCAATTGGCGTCAAATCCGCTGTTAGTGTTAAGAGGGACAAATGACGCAGGGAGGCGCAAGTGCTTGCAATCGAGGAACTATCCCAGTTGGAGGACTGGGAGTACGAGGCGCTGCTTGTTGCCTGTGGTCAGGTTATTTTTGCCCGCGCTGTGCGAGAAGTCCCCGAACTTGCGCTGCGAGCATCGCTTGTTCGTCTTCGGTCAGGAGTTCGGAGAGGGCGGAGAGAGTGCTTGACCGAGATTCTTCAAGGCGAATGAACTGTTCGACTGTCTTGCCGTAGAATGCTGCGAGTAGGACAGCGTTCTCGACGGCCGTGGAAGAGTTCTCACGCGACAGCAATTTGTTGATCACGTCGCGGGAAATGCCTGTTGAGCGCGCGAGGTCGGATACTCGCGTGCCGTTCTTCTCCATGTGCCAAACCAGCGCGTTGCGAAATTCACCAGGCATGATCGACTGTAAAAGGACAATTGGCACGTGTAGCAATGTGTCAATTGGCTCTTGACTGATTGTGTGCCTATTGGCACATGATTGTGCATGGATGAAATTGCTCAACGCTTAACACGCCTTGAAAGCTATGCGGCGAGGCTCGGAGTCGAGCCTGCAACTGTGTGCCGTCGGGCAACAGGAAATCCGCGGTTGTTTGCGAGGATGCAGCGGCGTGCGGATCAACTGGAGCGAGATCTGATCCGCTTGGAGCAATACATGGCTAGGCATCCTAAAGGCATCCCGGTCTCTGAAGGCACAGTGGGGAAGGCGGCATGACCCAAGTTTATGCCTCCTGTCCCGCGCCTCGTCCCGTGAAATCCCCCGGAGAATTTTCCCATGCGTAAGGCGCGTCCTGCTTCGATCCAGCTGGCGGTGCAGTCCGCCATTCGCGCAGCCGGCGGCCTAGAGGCCGTGGCCAATGACCTCGGCGTTGGCGTCTCGACCTTGTCGCATGGGACGGAAGTCTCGGAGCAGCGACCGGGCGGGTTGGGCGTGAACTACCTCGATCGGCTCAGCCGGATCGTTCCCGAGGCGGCTGTTCCGATCGCTGCCCACTTTGCCAGCCTGGGCGGGGGCACGTTCCACCCGCTGGCGGTGGACGGGGCCACGGCTGCGAACATCCATCGCGTCACCCGCGAGTTCTCGGATGTCCTGGAACGCCACGCGCAGGCGCACTCGGTGGGTTCGGAGGCTCCGAACGACTACAGCCCGCGCGAGGCACAGGAGCAGATCGTCGAACTGGACGAGATGGTCGCGGCTGCGATGCAGTTCCGGGCCGTACTGGTTCGCAAGGCGGAGGGCGCCGCGTGATGCTTTCCCTAGATCACTACACCCTCATTCTCAGTTCCCGCCGACGGGCGGGTGTCTGGCGCCGGCCACCCCTTGGGGGAGCTGCGGGCCAGTTGGCGCGGAGCGGCATGTCCCATCCGACGCTCCGCGCCATTTTCCTTTCGACCATCCACTCACGGAACCCCGCGTCAGCAGCGCGGGGCCGTGGGGAGCGCCTGCGTTCGGGCAGGGCAGGGCGCTCCATCGCGCGGGGGGCCGTCCTCCCGGCCTCCCGCGCACCCCTCTACCTCTGTCTGTCCCAAACTGGGGGCGCGTCCGTCGTGGCGTGCCCCGCCTTTCCGAGGAGCCCCGCATGGACATCGTGACCGAGGAAGAGCGCCGGCTGATCGACGAGGCGCTGGCACGGACGCCGGAGGCAGAGCGCCGGGTGCCGACGGGCAAGAGTGCGCTGGCCGAGGAGTACATCTGGGATCCGAAGGTGCGGCAGCTGGTCTGCAAGACGGCCGAGGGGGCGAAGGGCTTCCGCTTCATGAGGCTGGCGCCGCAGCGAAGCCTCGCCGATCGGCTGAAGGATCACGATATCGCGGCGGACATTCGGGATGGCTACGACGTGAGCCAGGTCATGCGGATGCGCGGCGTGAGCCGGTCGTGGGTGATGCGCGTGGTCGAGGCGCGGGGGCTCGAGCTGCCCAGGATGGGTGAGGAGCCGCCCGCGGCGGAGCCGCAGCCGACCGAGGCGGCGCTTAAGAAGGAAGAGATCACCCGCAAGGTCGTGGCGCTGGCTGACGGCACGCGGGGGCTGACCGAGATCGCCCGGCTGGCGGGCTGCCACAAGGACGCGGTGCGCCGGAGGCGCGATCAGCTCGGCCTCGACATTCCGCCGGCAAAGCGAGGCGAGGCGGCATGAGCAGATGTGTCGTGAAGTCAGGCCTTGTGGCGGATGGCCGGCCGGTCCAGACAGGGACACCCGCGTGTTCCCCCGACGCGCGGCCGGCTGGTCGCAACGTTCCCAACCTGGCGACGGCCTGGCGCGGCGACAGTTTCCATGCCGCCGTCGCGCCATCCCCATCCCTTGATGTCTATGACCTTTGCCGCCGCCTCGGCGCGGGTGCTTGCGGCTGCGCGGCACGCGGCGAGGGGCCCTGCGCGGACCTGCTGGATCTGCTCGACAACCACGGTTCGGTCGAGGCCGCCCACGCGGCAGAGCTGCGGCGCATGGAACAGGTGGCCCGATGCGCCCGCTGGTGAATGGACCGGGCCTGCGGGCCGTCGATGGCGAGGAGCTGGAGGAGTATCCGTTCCCATGGGGCACCCGGCTGGAGAGCCATTCCTACTTCCAGCTCCACTATGATCGCTGGCTGGAGAGCGACTTCTACACCCGGACTTCCCGGAAGGGAGACTGGGATGTTCAGGGGCTCGCCGTGGCCATCTGGTGCAAGGCACGCAAGCAGGACCCGGTGGGCACCATGCCCTCGGACCAGTCCCTGATCGCCGATCTGCTGGGCCTCTCCCTGCAGACCTGGGAAGGCTACCTCCGCCGCGATCCCTCGCCGCTCTACGGCTGGCGGCCCTGCCGGGTCGGCCGCGAGGTGCGGCTGATGCATTCCGTGGTGACCGAGGTGGTCGCCGCGGCGATCGGCTCGCGCGAGAAGAACGCCGACCGGGCCGCCGCCGACCGGGAGCGCAAGGCGCTTACCCGGCTGAAGCGCTCGCTGAAGGAGCTGGGCTTCGAGGCGGTGGCCGAGCAGGCGCAATACGTCGTCCGGCTGAATGCCTGGATGGATGCGCATTACCCCGAAGGAAACCGGACGCCGTCGCGGATCGTGGCGGGTGTCGAGGCGCTGACCAGGCGCTGAGCGGGTTGTCCCAATTCTGTCCGTTTTTGTCCTGCGGACAGAACCGGACAGAATGCGGACAGAATGGCGGACATTCTGTCGGCTGCATGAGAGGAAAAGGAGACGAAAAGACATGAATACGAAAAGAGATCTTCGTCCCACTCCCGATCAGCCGGCGTCCCTTGTGGGTAAGTTGAGCTTGGGCTGAGAAAGGGTAGGAAGATGCAACAGGTGCAGGACCATGAGAGCAAGCGGGACCGCGTGAGGCGGTTGCTGCTGGACCGGTTGAGCAGCATCGGGTTCCGGTTCCCGAAAGGGACCGACCCGGCGGAGGCGCAGAAGCGCCTCGATCGGCTGGCCGATGAGCTGGGCTACATGACCGACCTGAACCTGGAGCGGCTGTTCGAGGCGATGCGCTCGAAGGGCGAGGGCAGGGCGCGGGACTTCTGGCCCAGCCACGCCGCCTTCATCGCCCTGGCGCAGCTTGCCCAGCCGCGCCCGCTGCAGGAGATGCCCGGGCTGGCGAGCTGGTTCGGCAGCGCCGCCGGGCGCGCCGCGCTCGCCGAAGGCCGCCTGGTGGCCGAGTACCGCTGGTGGCGGGAGAAGCACCGCCCGCCGCTGAATGCCCAGGAGCGCCGCATCATCGCCGGCCGGGCAGGGGAGGCGCAGGCCAGGGCCGCGCGGGTCAAGGAACGCCTCGGCCACGCCCTGCCGGTGGATCCGGTGGACCGAGAGTGGCTCGCAGCCTTCGAGCGAGACGAGGCGGCAGCGCGAGACCTTGTAGATCTGGGGCAGACGAAGGAGCAGGCGGCATGATGATCCCAGACCAGGAAGCCTTTGAACGCGCCCGGGAGCTGCCGGGGATCTACGTCAACAGCCGGGGCACGGCCTTTGTCGGGGAGCTGCCCGGGCAGCGGCTGGCGGAGACGGATGCCGCGGCGGCGGATGTGCTGTCCCGGGCGCAGCCGCCGAAGCTCTGCGGGCCGGAGATCCCGGCGGCGCCGGCCCGGGGGCCGATGAGATCGCTGACCCCGACGCGGCTGGTACGGGGCCTCGAGGGTGAGATCAGGCGCGAGGAGGCTGGCTACGAGGGCCGGAAGGCAGCCCGGGCGCTGGATGTCTTCGACCTGATGGTGGCGCAGTCGCGCCGGTCGCATGGCCGCCTGGTGAAGCAGGCGAAAGCGCGGGGCGAGGTGGCGCCGGCCTTCGTCTCGCCCTTCACGGTGGGGCAGGTGGAGACGGCGCGGCTCTACGCGGCGCTGACGGAGCGCTGCGCCAGTTCGGGAATGCGCTGCACGCGCTGGAGCGCCGCCCCGGGCGGCAGCTCGTCTCCCGGCGAGCGCGAGCTCGCGATCCAGCGGGACCTGCAGCGGCTGCGGGCGCTGCAGGCGCGGATCGGCGATGGCCTGGTAAAGGAGGTGCGGCGGATCCGCCCGGGCGGGCGTCCGCGCCGCCCGATCCGGGCACGGGCGCTGGTGGACGGCGTCTGCCTGGCGGACCGCAGCCTGAAGGCGGTGCTGGAGGCCCATGGCTGGGGCTATGACGCCCGGAGCCTGGAGGGGCTGAGGACGGATCTCCGCGCGATCCTCGATCGGATGGCGGGGGGCTGATCTGCGCCAGGACGGAGAAGATGGAGCGGGGCGGCTAGGGAGACGCCCTCAGCCCGTTGCGGACCTTCACGCCTGGCGCAGCATTGTGGTCAGCACAGGCACGAAGGGTGGGAAGCGGCCCAAAGCCGACCTTCGCTGCGCAATTTACGCACGGCAGCAGGCCGGAGGTGTCCGACCCCGCCTTTGTTCGCACTACGACTGCGGATCGCTCAACCGAAGAATATTCTTTCCGGATGGAGGTGTCATGTCGCATTCGGAGCCGTTCCCAGACAACACACCCCTGATCAAGGCCTAGGTAATCGTTCTAAGCAACTTTGGCGCACGATGCCCAGATACCGTACTTTGATTGATGAGCTCGTCCATATCATGCCCCCTTGCGACGAGCGCCGCCGGGGGCGAGAATTGACGGTGCCGAGATGCCGAAATCGGTCTACGTGCCCGATCCGATGGTCACGGCCGAGAACGTCGATGAGGTTTGCAAACCCAGGCCGTCGAAGTAACGGCCCTGGTCGGAAAACGGAAAGGGCAGCATCGCAGGACGCTGCCCTTTTTCATTTCGGGTGAACTTCTTGGTCCTGTCGCACAGGGCAGGCCTCAGGCGGCCTGCCGTCCCAGCAGCGTGTCGGCCAGGCGCAGCGCCAGCGCGGCCCCCGTCAGCGTCGGGTTCACGCATCCGGTCGAGGGGAAGACAGCGGTGGAGGCGACATAGAGGTTGTCGTGATCGTGGCTGCGCAGGTTGCCGTCGACCACCGAGGTCTTGGGATCGTGGCCCATGATCAGCGTGCCCATGATGTGCTGGCGGTTGGCCTTGCCGGGGTTGTCATCGTCGATCTCGGCATCCAGCACGCGGGCGATGTTCTTCACATCCTCGATCGCGGCGGTGCGCCCGTCGTCCCAGTACTGGTTCACGTCATAGTAAAGCTCGGGCACGGGCAGGCCGATGGCATCCACCTTGTCCCGGCTGGGGGTGACGCGGTTTTCCGGGTTCGGCAGGGTCTCAAGGTCGATGCCCAGGATGATGCTACGGGACACCTGGTCGCGCAGCTCGTCAAACAGCTTGGTGCCCATGACGCCCTTCTCCAGCAGGCCCGCCGCGATCCCGCCGTGGGTGGTCAGGTTGTAGAAGGTGGTCTTGTAGGCGGACCTTTCGCTGCGGAAATCGCCATCGCGGCCGTTCATCATGCACAGCAGCGAATTGGGCCCGGTCCCCGGCCAGACCGGCTCTGCGGTCTTCAGGGTGAAGGTCAGCCCGGTGTGGTCCATCAGGTTGCGACCGACCATGCCCGAGCTGTTGCCGATGCCGTCCGGGTACTTGTCCGAGGTCGACATGAGCAGGATCTTCGGGCTTTCGATGCCGTTTGCCGCGACGATGAAGTGGCGGCCGGTGATCGTGCCGTCGGTCTTGTCGGGGCGGCGGAAGGTGGCGGAAACGATCTGCCCCGTGTCATCGGCATCCAGCCGGTAGACGACGGAGTTGGTCAGGATCTTCGCGCCCGCCTTGATCGCCTTCTTGACGTGGATATCGCCGGTGTACTTGGCGCCGATCGGGCAGATTGGATCGCAGGAGTTGTTGCCGGCGCAGGCGGGGCGGCCATCCTGGGCGACCGACAGGCGGGCATTGGGTTCGTGCAGGGCATCGTAGCCGCCGGCCTGCAGCTTCTCGGCCATGACCTTCTGGCCCCAGCTCAGCGGGTGGCCCGGCGTGGGATAGGGCTTGGAGCGGGGCGGGAACTGGCCGCCGTGCTGGCCGCTCTGGTCCTCGTCGTCGTAGCCGTTCACGCCCATCTCTTCCTCGGCGCGCTGGTAGTAGGGCTCGATCTCGTCATAGCTGACCGACCAGTCGCGCCCGACGCCATGGTCGGTCTTCAGGCTGAAATCGCTGGGCAGCATCCGCCAGGACACGGAATCCCAGTGCCAGGTGCTGCCGCCGACCATGCGGATGTAGAGCGTGTCATAGGCCACGGGGCCCGTCTGATCCAGGTAGCCGCCGCCCTGCGGATTCCGGGCCCAGGGCAGGTTGGGGTAGGGGGATCCGGCGTAAATGTTCTTGTCGGGCAGGTTGCGGTAATGTTCCACCGCCTTCCAGCGGGTGACCCAGTCGCCGGCCTCGACGATGGCCACGTCCTTGCCGGCCTCGGCCAGCTCGCAGGCCACGAGGGCGCCCAGCACCCCGGAGCCGATCACGACATAGTCGAAATCGTTCTTGGTCGTCTCGTTCATGGAATGAACCTTCTTCTTCGGGGATTAGCGGTGTGTTTCGGTGACCCAGCTGTCGGGGCCGCCGCCATAGGTGGGCACGTAGATGTGGTCCGCGGTCGCGCGGAACATCAGGGCGTCGTGGAAGGCGATCAGCCGGGCGGAACTGCCGATGCCGATCACGCCAAGGTACCAGGCGGAGGTGACGGTGCGGATCGTCTCGTAGACCGGATCCGTTTCGGAAAGGTCGGCCAGCATGGCGTCGATCCCCGTGTCCCTGTGCGCCGCGCAGGCCTGGATGGCCGCCTGCAGGGCGGAGGCAAAGCCGGGATCCGCATCTTCGAGGGCGCCCAGGTAGCGGCCGGCAAGGACCGGATCCAGGCTCTGTCCGGTGATGAACTGCGAGAAGTCCAGGAAGGCCTGCTGATCGGGGGCGGCAAAGGCCGGCCGCGTGCTGCCCAGGCCCGCGGCGCTGGCAAAGGCCAGGGCCGAGGCGCTGCGCAGGAAGCTGCGCCGGCTGAGGCCGGCAGGCGATGCAATGGTCATGGTCAGGCTCCCTTCCTGGAGGTGCGGCGGGCAAGGACCAGGCCCGTGAGAACGAGCACGGCGAGGATCAGGATCAGCGCGATCAACGGCATCGCCTCTCCCAGCTTGGCAAGCGCCGGCTTCGGGCCGCCGTCGATGATGAGCTGCACGTCTTCGGCGGAAAGTCCTGCGTCGCCCTGGCCGAAGGTGCGGGTGACGTAATTGGTCAGCTGCGCGATCTCGTCGTTGCTCAGCTGATTGACATAGGCGTCCGGACCGAAGGCGGGCATCTGCACCTTCTCGCCGTCTACGGTGCGCTCAACGCCCTGCACGATGGCCGAGACCAGGTTGGAGACGTTCACCGATCCCACGGCCGAGTTATGCGTGAGCGAGGGGTATTCCTGCGCATAGCCGCCCAGGCCGTCCGCGCCGTGACAGGAGGCGCAGTTGCCGGAATAGAGGATCGCCCCCTGGGGCGCGTCGGGCAGCGCCGCGCCGCTGGCGACAGCGAGGCCGCGCACGAGCGTGTCGTCCGTGGCGGGCTGACCCATGGCGGAGCGGTCGCTGTCGGCGTTCCGGATCGGCTCCACCTTGCGCAGGTAGGCGACGATGGCGGTGATGTCGTCGTCGACAAGGTACTGGAAGCTGTGCTGCACGGCCTCGGCCATCGGGCCTGCTGCCTGGCCGCGGCCTGCAGCCCGGCCGGTCCGGAGGTAGCTTGCCAGCTCCTCATCGCTCCAGCTGCCGATGCCGGCGGTGGCGTCCGAGGTGATGTTGGGCGCGTACCAGGACCCGACCTGCCCGCCGGCCAGGGCCTCGCCGCCTTTCAGCGCCATCGCCGCGTTGCGCGGCGTGTGGCATGTCGCGCAGTGTGCCAGTGCATTGGACAGGTACTCGCCGCGGCTTTCCTGTTCCGTCAGCGGGCCGGTGAGCGCCGGCAGCGGGTCGGGAGAGAACATCAGGTTCCAGCCGGCCATGCTGGCGCGCAGGCTGTAGGGGAAGTCGAGCTGCGTCACCGGGGCGGGCGTGTCGACCGGGGCAACGTCCTGCATGAAGTAGGTATAGAGCGCGTGCATGTCCGCGTCAGTGATGCGCGCGTAGGCGGAGTAGGGCATCGCGGGGTAGAGGTGCCGACCCCCGGGGGCCACGCCCTCGCGGACGGCACGGGCGAACTCCGCCTCGGTCCAGTTGCCGATGCCGGCGACCTTCGACGGCGTGATGTTGCTGGACCAGATCGCCCCGACGGGCGAGGCGATGGCGTAGCCGCCGGCCATCTCCGCGTGGGCTTCTGGCGCCGTGTGGCAGGCGCCGCAATCGGCGGCCGTCGCGACGTAGCGCCCCTGTTCGATCAGGGCATCCTGGTCGGCCTCGTCTGCCCATCCCTGGCTGGCGAAGGCCATGGTGCAGGTGGCAGCCAGCACCGCGATGCGGGGCATCAGGCGGTGCCTTGGCTGGGGGTGGGTCCTTGGTCTCATAAGCTTTCGGTCTTTTCTCTGTGGTCAAAGTGGCGAAGCGTCATGGCCGCACGAGACCACCCGGCCGGAATGCCGGTGCGACGCCTGCGGCGCCGGAAACGTGTCAGTCGGGTGGAAACCGGAGCATCCAGCGGGGGCGACAAGCGGCACAAATGGCCGTCATGCCGGTGTTTGCCCGGGTTCGAGAGGCGATGACCCTTTGATTTGTCCGTGACTTGGCCGAAATGCCGAAATCAGGGAAGTGGTCCTTGGCTCAAAGCAATTTTGACTCTGGTGCAAAGATGAGCCTGGTCGGGCCTGCGGCATTTCGCCTCAAGTCATTGCAAATTCACGGTTTTCCTCGTAGTCCCGGATACCTTTCAGCGGAGGGGGAGCGCGGGCGCAGAGTGTCCTTGTCCTGTTCCGCCGGCCTCTTTGGTCTGCCCCTGTGGCGCCGCGGCATCAATCGGAAGCATTCATCCGATCGGAGAGGAAGTCGACGAGCGCCCGCACGCGCCCAGGCAGCGCCGGCCCGCCTACGAAGATGGCATGAACCTCGTGCGGGTCTTCCGCGGCATAGCTGCCCAGAATCTCCTTCAGGCGCCCTGCCCGGATGTCCTCCTCGACCGCGAAGCGGGCGACGCGCGCGATGCCGAGGCCTGCAACCGCCAGCATGCCAAGGGCTTCGCCGCTGTTGGCGCGAATGCTGCCGCCGACCTGCACCTCGATCCGCTGCTCGCCGTTGCGGAAGGGCCAGCGCGACCGCCGCTGGTCGAAGTTGAACAGCAGGCACTGGTGGGTGCGCAGTTCTTCCGGGTGATGCGGTGTGCCGCGGCTTTCCAAGTAAGAGGGCGCCGCGACGACCACCATGGGTTCGTTGCCAAGCTTGAGGGCCATCAGGTTGCTGTCCGGAAGCGGACCAAAGCGGATTGCCACGTCGGCCTCGCCCTGGGCCGGGTCCTCCAGCAGGTCAGTCAGGGTCAGGTCGATGTGTATGCCCGGGTAGAGGCGAGCGAAATCCTCGAGAAGCGGCACGATCCGCAGCCGCCCGTGCGACAGCGCGGCCGATATCCGTAGCAGGCCGGTCGGGCCGCTGCCGGCGCTGATCGCGTCCTCCGCCTGGTCCAGGTCGTCAAGGATGCGCCGGGCCAGGATGGCAAAGCGCTGGCCTTCCTGTGTCAGCGTCAGCGCCCGGGTGGAGCGGGTCAGAAGGCGCACGCCCAGCCGCTCCTCGGTCCGGTCCAGCGTCCGGCTGACCCCGGAGGGGGTCATTCCAAGTCGTCGCCCCGCGGCTGAGAAGCTGCCCTCGTCGAGGACGGCAAGGAAGACCTCCATTGCGCGAAGACGGTCCGGTGCCTGGCTCATCTTTGACTTACTCTCAAAAATCGTTTGCTTGGCGACGGCCTACATCGCGACGCCGGACTGGTCCATACCCGGCACATGCTTCTTGCCGGGCCGTGGCCCGACTGCATCCACGTGACATGAAGGAAATCACATGAGGTTCAATCCAGCCCTTGCGGCACTGACGCTAGGCTCCTTTACCATCGGTCTGACCGAGTTCTCTCCGATGGGTCTTCTGCCGGTGATCGCCGATGATCTCGGCATTTCCATCCCGACCGCAGGCATGGTCGTCACGGCCTATGCCTTCGGCGTCATGATCTTTGCCCCGGTGGTGACGCTGGCCGCCGGACGGATGGCGCGCAACCGTCTTCTTGTCCTGCTGGCTCTGCTACTGACCGCAGGCAACCTGCTGGCGGTTCTTTCGCCCAGCTACGAGGTGCTGCTGGTGGCGCGCGTGATCACCGCGCTGTGCCAGGGTACCTTCTTCGGGGTCGGGGCGCTGGTTGCCGCCAGCCTCGTGCCGCCGAACCGCCAGGCCGGCGCCGTTGCGGCGGTGTTCATGGGTCTGACCGTGGCCAATGTCGCCGGCGTGCCCGCCATGACCTACCTGGGCGAATACTCCGGCTGGCGTGTGCCCTTCATGGTGATCACCGCCCTTGGCGTGGTCTCGGCCCTGGCCCTGACCCGCGTCCTGCCGCATATCCCGGCCAAGGAAGGCGTGGACGCCAAGGCCGAGATCGGCGTCATGCTGCGGCGTCCCGTTCTGGCGGCCCTCGGCATGACCGTGATGACCTCGACCGGGCAATTCACCGTCTTCACCTACGTTGCGCCGATGCTGCAGAACACCACCGGTGTCAGTGCCCAGATGGTCACCCTGGCGTTGGTGATCGTTGGGCTTGGCATGACGGTGGGCAATTCTTTGGGCGGCCGTGCGGCGGACAAGTCGCTGCATGTCACGCTGATCGTCACCCTGGTGTCGCTGATCGTCCTGCTGATCGCGCTGAACCTGGTGCTGAACCAGCTGATCCCGACGCTAGTCTTGCTCTTCATCTGGGGCGGCCTGTGCTTTGCGCTGGTGCCCACCATGCAGATGCGGGTGATGGGCGCGGCACAGGATGCGCCCACGCTGGCCTCTTCGGTCAATATCGGGGCCTTCAACCTTGGAAACGGCCTGGGAGCCGTCGTGGGGGCGGCTGTCCTAAATGCCGGGTTCGACTATCCGGAGATCCCGATGGCCAGTGCCGTTGTCTTTGCGATTCCGCTGGTGTTGGTGCTGGTGCAGGGCGCGCGCTCGCGAACCCAGGCACACAGCCACGGTTGAGGGCGCTCGTCATCCGCTGTGGGTGACGCCCAGCACCGACCCGGCGGCGGTCAGAACCGGATCGCCGCCGTGATCTGCCACAGAGATGGGTGTCGCCCGGATCGATATTGCTTAGGTGAACCAGGAGACGGCTGCGTGGCTGAACGCCGGACGGGCGCGCCATCTCGGGGATCTTCGAGATGATCGGAAAATACAGCAGCCCGACCGCGTTGAAATCGAGCGTGGGCAGCGGTGTGTCGCGGAACGGCCCCTCGGGCGCGGTGCCGCGGTGCACGCGGGCGATCTCGCGCGCCAGGGCGTCCAGGTGCAGCAGGTCGGGCGGCGGGCCCGGAAGGTGGCGCTGGCCGGGCAGGCCGGCGCGCAGCAGGCGGCGGCTCGACCCGGTAGCGTTATGGCGCAGGAAGCAGGTGATAATACTGACCTACGCCAGATCGACCTCCGTCCGCTCGACCTGCGGGTGCCAGACCTTCTCGAAGGGTGACTTGACCGGGGCCTGCGCATTGCGGCCGTTCCTGCCCTCTGCGGCGAACTTCCAGAAACCGCCCTTTGGGCGGGGGGCGGAAGTTCGCCGCAGGCGCGAACGCACCCTCGCCAGAACTTGGAAGCGGACATTCAGCCAGGATCGCGCAACTGGATGGGGCGCAACCTACACAGGGGGCGGAAAGCGGAAGTTCGCTGTTCAGTGGACCGATAACCGCTGCGCGCGGGCAAGCGCCGTTCGTGTCCGGCCCAAGAGTGTCCGGCAGGCGCAGGAAGCGGACTTGCAGCAGGTCGTGCCTCGGCGCTTGCGGCTTAGAATTTTCGCACCTTCTCAGCTGGTCGCGGCAGGTCTAGCATGACGTTTGACGTCGTCACGAGGAGCTGAAACTAGTCCTTAGCCGCGCGCGAATTCTTCACTCGTCGGTCTAGGAAGCTGCGCTTGGCGCTTATTCTGAACGCTGGCGGTCCGGCAGCTGGGTCGTCAATTTTCACTCCCCATAAGAAATACTCAGGAAGGGTCATCGACAAGACCGCAGGGACGTCTGGTCGTTTCAGAAAGGGAAACTTGGGAAGCCCAGCGGGTGCCACTAACGGACATACTCAAGAGCGCACGACCGGAGGAGTGGGACTCATTCCAACACGAGGACATCCGGATAGAACCTGAGTAGATCTTGGTACTTCTTGAAGTGTTCTGCCATTTGCATCTTTGTCATGGCTCCGTCGAACGGATCAAATGGTAGATCACTTGCGAGTTTCTCTGCTCTAAGCGAAGGAACTAGGCGCGTAACGAGTTCTCGTTCCCTGGAAGTGAGCGTCGCTATGCGCAATGGGTGAACTTCGGTCCACCTCGACGAGATCAGAGACCAACTCTGTAGCTTTTCCAGATCGATGATCCGGTCTGGGTCTCTTTCATCCACGATCATAGTCGCTGCGAGCATCTGATGACCATCCGCATAGCGCACGAGAGAAAGAGGTCTCACAACCCCGTCGCCGAGCGCGTCAGCAGCTGCAGCTCGGAGAATTCTCGCAAGCAATATTGGATATCCGCTTTCAGTCAGATTGCTCGGCTCAGCGTCCTCAGGAACGTACTGCCCAACTTGCTCCTTGATCCAGCTAAAGCGGTTTCTGAGCTTCTCAGGCTTGGGAAGTGCCTCCTTGCCGCCTTTGATGGCCTTCTCGTTCGCGTTGAGCGTAATCCTTACGACATCGCCATGTTCGCAATTTCGCAGCAGACTTACGAACTCCTCGACGTTTTGCCCCAGATCAGCGGGTCGGACATAGTCCAACCATACAATTTGGCCCTGCCTTCCATGAATTCCCGCTTCTCTGTAGGCTCGGTCCGGATCGGAGGAGAATTCTGCAGTAGTTAGTTCAACACAGCGGCAGTCGGGTATGGGCTTATTGAATTTTTGCCGCGTGACTGTTTTCGGATCTTCGTCGAAGCAGAAAAGGCGTTGAAGTCCGAGCATTCGGTGAACGCGATGATGGTCAGCCATCGGGTAGCCACCCATCGATGCATAGACATAACCGTCCAATCGAATAATCCGCTCTAGACGTCGGAGCAATTCCACGAAGAAGCTACGATCCGCCATCTTCGCGGTACGAAGGTGATAAGGAACGACTGCACCCGCGTTCATCGGTTGCTATACTCCGCCGCATCCAAAGCGTAATCGAACGAAGAACGACCCACTTCATTGTCCGTCAAATCATCGTTCTCGAAAAACTCGCGAAGCGCATCCAGCTCGGCTTTAGCAACCTCAAAAGAAACACGTGGAGCGCGACGCTTCCGGGAAGGCTTCGGAAGATCCGGTACGGAAATCTCGAACCCCTTTAGATTGCCATGCGTAACCGTGCGTAGGCCTTCGTACGCACGCAGCTCCGCTAACGGCCTCGGTGGGGCTTCCTCAAGAAGCTCTTTTCTGTCTTCGTCGGTTTTAAAGTTGTTAGTAAAAGAAGTGAGCTTCTTCGTCGCATCGCGCATTATATCCAATACACGCGCGTAAACGGCTGAAGATCCGTCTAGGCCCCTCTTGGTGGTAGTCAACGGCAGTTTCTCCACGTCGTCAGCGTAAAGTAGCGCGATTCCCGCGATCACAGAATACTGCCCGTGGTACTGCGCTACCCCCCCGGTTCCCCAACCTGTAAGGAAAGTTCGGTCTCGTGAAACTACGACACGATCATTACAAGCGATGGTCCAGCCGGCCGCAGATTTTTCCGCGTGTTCGTTGTCTGCGGCTTCGATCTCCTTCGAGTTGAGTGGCTTGCGTAGGAGCCCGGCGATCACTCTTACCGAAACACCTTCGACCTCACCCCGATAGATGAAAGGTTGCACCCCGCCGCCGCCGAGATCGCCAGTGACCGCCAATGCGAACTCCGCCGCCCGAACAGGCACTTCCGAGACACCTTCGGCCTTAATTACGACCTCGAACCCCTTGGCGATGATCAACGCGTAATGGTCCGCGACGTATTTGCGGAAGCGCTCGATCCAGTCCCTGGAACCCAAGTCGCGACCTACGGTAGGGTACAGGCTTTCAACAATGATTTGGGTACCTGGTTCAGCATTCAGATCAGGTTCGAATTCCGCCAACTCCAGCGGCTTCCAATCGTCGGATTCGAGCCAATCTGCGTCAATCCTTACTTCGAAGGGATCTTCCCCAGTCGATCTAACAGTCGCATCGCGCCCCATCTTGAAGATCGCGCGCTTCATCCCGATACCATAGACTCCAACCGTCTTGCCGTCTCCAGCAGAAGGTTCTTCCGTCGGCGGACGGCCCAGTCGAAAGGCTCGCTTTCGCGCAGTGCCTATCGGTATCCCGCCGCAGTTATCGACTAGAGCGAAACGATCTGCCGAAAGCGTTAACTCAGCCCGATAGCCTCTGTAGGGGAAATCACCTACATTCTCCGCGGCGCCTGATCGCACTGCACCATCAATGCAGTTGTCCAATAGGTCGAGTATCGCATCCCGAAGATCGATGTCGCGCGTGAGCATTGAAACGAAAAAAGACTTTGACGGTCTAGTTTCCGCTATCCGTTCATTGGTCATACAGCTCGCCTTCCATCTCCTTCTTCGAACTTATCGGAACGTAGCTATAGCGCAAGGCGCTTCACGCTATTCTGCAGCCAGCGCAGGCAGCGCCTCGAAACCGCATATCCGACCAATCTCTTTTAGCACCGTCGCTGCGACCGGAGGGGAAACGCTGTTTCCAATCATTCTGAAGCTGTGCCAAATGGTCGGATGGAATAGATGCCAATCGGGGAAGCCCTGCAAACGCGCAGCCTCTCGTACTGTGATCACTCTAGGCTGAGCCGGGTGCAATGGTCTAACGGACTGGAACGACCCCCGATCAGCTCCCGTGCCCGCTCGTAGGGTAGGGCAGATGCCATTCCAAGAAAGGCGCTGATGCCTGCCAACAGGGTCCGTCTTCCCTTGTGGGACCTTTGCGAAGCGCTTCGATACCGGTTCGGTGTGGACCGTTCGGCGGTGTCCCGTCGATTGTCCGTTGATCGTCCTCAGAGCCTTTGCATATGCCGACACGGTGGCGTCCTGCTCCGTCTCGCCCAAATCGAAGCCGCGATCATCCACGCCCACGCTACGCACGTGTTGAAGGTCACTAATCGCATCGGCAACCGTACTCTTCGGCGCACTTGAGGCGATCTCTAACGCTGCAACGTTTCCACGCTCCTTGCGAATGCCGACTACGAAGCACCGTTTTCGAGATGTAGGCACGCCGAAATCAGCGGCATCTAGAATAATCGGACCGACAACTCCATACTCTTCAGGCAACCGATTCATTGCCGAGGCCAGTACTTCCAAAGCGTCGCCCTGAATAAGGCCTAGGACGTTCTCCATCACGAAGAAAGTTGGCTGAACCTCTGCTACAAGTCGGAAGAAATGATCGACTAGGTTTCTGCGCGGGTCGTCGGCCTGGCGCTTTCCCATTAGGCTGAAGCCTTGGCAGGGAGGGCCACCAATCAGGCCGTCTACCACTCCGCCTGCAGCTTCGACGATAGCCGCGCCTTCAATAAGTGAGACGTCCGCCAGTTTGAGTTTGCCGGTGGGGAAGTTCCACTCATGGGACGAGGTCAGGATCGGATCTAGATCGATGGAGAGCGGCACCTCAAATCCGGCGTTTCGAGCTCCAAGCCCGAAGCCGCCCGTACCGCAAAAAAGATCGACTACCTTCATATTTGGATACCCACCAGACCGTACCTCATGATGCCTTCTCGGCTCACAATTTATCGCAGACTTTTCCATTTCGGAGAAGATCCGCCACCCGTTTCTGTCCCTCGGTGGCTCAGTGATGCGTCCACTTCTTAGCCACCTGTGCAAATTCGCCCTGGAAATGCCTGCTTCGCCCGCCGTCCCTTTCGTGGACTGGACATCCTAGCTGAATGTGAACTTGGACGCGCTCGAACGTCTGCGGAACTTGGCTATGGTTGACCACACTGGCGTCATGCAGACAAGCCTTCGTGGCAAAATGAGTCGAGATCACGAAGCTACGCATCCACTGCGGTTCGCGACTGACGCAGCAAGTGTCGTCTCTCCCGCCCTTCGCGTAGGCGCCTGGCGTCATGCTGCATCCTGCACATATGTCGCGGATGGGCTGAGGCCAGCCGTCAGGCACGCCTGGCACGAAGGTCGGCTGTGGGCCGGGAGCGCCGGACGGCGCGACTGGGGGTGTCTGGCCGGCGACGTTCGCTTCCTCCGCAAAGCCGCCGCCTGCATGATCTCTGTCCGTGCCTCGCGGGGAACCCGAGCGGGTCCTTCCTATAGGATCCTGTAACGGGGGTAATTCGCACCCCGACACTCGCAAGTCTCCTATTCACGTTGAGGGGTGGTGTCTTGGTTGTTGTTGTTTTTTGAAGGCCTCGGACGGCGAAGGGATCATGGCCTTGATTGGCTTCCAGTGAGCTTGCGGCGAGGCAGCCCGAGGGGCTCATGCAGGGGAACGAGTGCGTTCTGGGGGCACTGATTTCCGCGTCTTTTGGCCGGGGGGCGTACGGACGGTCGTCCGGTGGGGATGCCGTTGGTCGGCAACAAGGGCGGGGAAGAGGCGCTGCTGCGCCTGGGACTGGCCTGCCAGCGGCAGACGGCCTGGCATCTGCGGCGCCCGCTGGACTGAAACAATGTCCTGCCCCCCGTTCGCAGATCGGTGGTCAGGACAGCAGCCGGTTGAGCGCCACGAAGGCCGCCAGCTCATAGCGGTTGGCGCAATCGCGCTTGGCCAAAATGCGTCCAATGCGGGTGCGAACGTTGCTGAAGGAACTGCCGGTGCGCCGGGCGATCTCCTTGTCGGGCGGGCCCTTGGTGATCAGCTCGGCAATCTGCAACTCGGCCTCGTAAAAGGCGGCGTGGCGCGGAATTACGTTGATGTGGGCGGGGGTGGAATAGGTCCCCGTCTCCTCCGACCAAAGGAAGGACACGCTGGCATCGGCGCGGGTCAGCATCATAAGGTTTTCCATCGCCGTCAGCTGGGCCGCACTGTCGGTGCCGCCATCGAACTACAAGGAAACCGTGTCCGACAGCAGGTGCAGATCGCTTGGGGTCAGGTCGATGGAGCGCGGCATGACCTATCCGTTTGAGTCCCCGCCCGGTTGGCAACATCGCGTCAGGGGCGCGGAGCGTCAAGCGGCGGCAGGGCCAGGCCTGCCTCCGACAGCGCAGTCTCCAGGGCACGCGCCACCGCCAGCAGCAGCGCTTCGCGTCCCGCCACCGAAACCAGCTGGACCGCCACCGGCCGCTCGTCCACCAGCCCGCAGGGGACCGAGATCGCCGGTGCGCCAAGGGCATTGACCCAGCCGTTGGTGCCCACGTGTTGCCAGTGGCCATAGCCCAGTGTCTCGGGGTCCAGCGGCCCGTTCGCGGGCGCCGGGCCGCTGGCCATCGGCAGCATCAGGATGTCGTTGCCGGGCAGGCAGGCGGCGAACTGCGCGGTGCAGGCGGCGGCCCGCTGCTTTGCCAGCAGGTAATCATCGGCCGAGATCAGCGCGCCGATATGCAGCCGCACCCGCGCATCGCGACCGTAAAGCTCGGGCGTCGCGGCCAGCCGCTCGCGGTGCAGGTGCCAGCTTTCGGCGGTGGCGATCAGGGCGCTGGCGGCGTCCATGTCTTCCAGCCCGTCGAACCCGCTGTCGAAACCCGTCGCACCAAGGCCCAGCAGCAGCGCTTCCACCTGGTCCAGCCGGCTGCGGTAGTCCGGCACCAGCCCGGCGTCGAACCCGGTCATCCGGTCCAGCCGCCAGTCCTGCGGCAGGGTGGCGCTGGCCTCCAGGTAGCTGGGCACATCGGCCGGGCGCTGCGCGGTCTCTGACGGATCGACGGCGACCATCGCATCCAGCAACAGCGCCACATCGGCGGCGGTGCGCGCCATCGGGCCGACGCTGTCCATGCCTTCGGACAGGGGCATCACGCCGCTGCGGCTGACCAGCCCGCGCGATGTCTTCAGTCCGACGATCCCGTTGAACGCCGCCGGCACGCGGACGGATCCGCCAGTATCAGTGCCAAGTGCGCCGGGCACTTCGCCCGCCGCAACCGCCGTGCCGGACCCGGAGGAGGATCCGCCGGTGGCATGACGCGCGCTCCAAGGATTGCGCGGATTGGGCTGGATCGCGTCGGAGCCATGGGCGCCGATGGCGAATTCATTGGTGGCGGTCTTGCCCAGGATCACCGCGCCCTGCGCCCGCAGATGGGCGATGACGAAGGCGTCCTTTCCGGCTACCCGGTCCGCGTAAAGCGGCGAATGGCCGGTGCTGCGTAGCCCGGCGACGTCGATGATGTCCTTCACCCCCAACGGGATGCCGGTGATCGGCGTCACGTCCCGGCCCGCGTCCAGCCGGGCATCGGCCAGGGCGGCGGCGGCCAGGGCGGCTTCCCGGTCAATGGTCAGGAAGCTGCCCACGGCCTCTTCCACCTCGGCGCTACGGGCCAGGTAATGTTCGGTCACCGCGACCGAGGTCAGGCGGCGGCTCCGCAGCGCTTCGGATAGGGCGGTCAGCGTGTCGGGCATGGTCGTCATTGCGCGGCGCCTCCGGTGGGGTTGGTGGGGGCGATCCCATCGGTCTTTGCGGCGCGCGCGCGGATCAGCGCGATCTTGGCGTCGATCATCGGCAGCACCGGGTAGAGCAGCGCGCGGTCCTCGGGCGACAACCCTGCCACGCCCGCACGGTCCAGCAGCAGGTCATAGGCATCTGCGCCGGGAAGGGGCACGCCGGGAAGAGGGGGGGTGTCGGACATGGGAGGCTCCGGTGACAGGATGATCGGGGGAGCATGGCGCCAACCCTCGGGCCGGCGCCATGCAGAGAGACGATGACGCGCCGCGCACGGTCGGGCGGCGGTCCTCAGGTCTCGGTAGGACGATCTCAATCGACCGGCGTATAGCCCAGCGGATCGGCGTCGAAGTAGCTGGCGCGCACCTTGTCCAGGTCGATCTCCGCCATCAGCAGCCCGTCGGTGTCATGGGGCAGCGGCGGCACGGCGTCTTCTCCGGTGGGGGTGAAGATGCGGCTGGCGCCACCGCCAACGCTGATCTTCTCGGCCCGCTCCGGGGTGTCGGAGAATTCGGCGACGATCTCCTTGCCCAGAACCTGGGTGGCGCCCAGAACCCACATGCCGCCCTCGTTGGCATAGGCGGAGGTGACGCCCATGTTGGCGACCGGCCCCATGGCATAGACCTTGGGCACCAGCCCAAGCGCGGGCCAGGACGCGACGTGGATCTCTTCCTTCTTGCCGAACATGATGTGCAGCAGCATCGGCCGCTTGTGCTCGGAACAGTTCAGACAGCCGATGGTGCCGGTGGCGGTCCTGACCACGTTCAGGTTTTCTTCCGGGTTGCCGGGGGCATAGAAGGTGCCCTCCCAGCTGGAGGGTTTCAGCTTGCGGCGGGTCATCACCGTTTCGCCCTCAGCGTCGATCACCCATTGGGCGATGTAGATGCGGCCCTTCTCGTCCTTCTCGGACACACCCAGGATCACCTCGACGCCATGGTCCTTGGCAGCGGCGGCGATGGCGGCATGTTCCGGCCCGCCCAGCACGGGGGAATTGGCGAGGTAGCGTTCGCGATAGGGGGCCTGCCAGTCGGCATCGCCCAGCCACAGGAAGACCGGGTAACCGGGCAGCCAGACCTCGGGGAAGGCCAGGACCTGCACGCCCTGGCGACCGGCCTCGGCGATCAGGGCAACGGTCTTTTCGGTGGTGGCGGCCATGTCGAACCAGACGGGTTCGCTCTGGACGGCGGCGACCTTGACGATCCGCTCGCTCATTGGGGTATCTCCTTGAAAAGGCCGCCGGACCTTGGTCCGGCGGCAAGTCGGGTGGGGACGACCGGGGAGCGCGATCCACCCATTCCGTCAAACCGGGCACCTTGCGGGCGCCCGGTCTTGGGTCTCGCCTCAGTTGGCGAAGACCTCCTTGTACATTTCCAGCTGTGCCGGGTACTCGGCCACCAGGGTACGCCAGTCGATGACGTTGAAGGTCACGCCTTCGGGGGCATCCTTGACGGTGGGGGCGCCGGGCATCGGGCTCTGCATGCCGATCTCGGCCAGCAGTTCCTGTGCGTCGCTGCTGAACAGCCAGTTGATGAACAGCTTGGCGGCCTCGGGGTGCGGGGCGTCGGTGACCAGCGCCTCGTTCAGCGGGATCGACATCACGCCCTCTTTCGGCCAGATGAAGGTGAAGGGCGCGCCCTTGGCGATGGCCGCCTTGAAGAAGTGATAGGGCACGTCCAGGCCGATGGTGGCCTGACCGGTGGCCACGGCCTGGATGGCCTGGGCGTTGGCCTGGCTGACGACCGGGTGATTGGCGGCCAGCGCTTCGAAGAAGGCGCGGTCCAGCGTGCCCTTCAGGGTCAGCGTGGTCAGCGCCTGACCGGTGCCCGAGACGTTCTGCAGGGTCGAGATCGACAGCGCCTTGTCGTACTTCTTGTCGGTCAGATCCGCATAGCCCTTGGGGGCCTCGTCGGGCTTCAGGTAGACCTTGTTGTAGAACATGCCGCCAACGGTCAGCGTCCAGTCATGCCACATGTCGTCGGTGCCGATGTACTTCTCCTCCAGGCCCTCGGCCAGCTCGGGCATGTAGGACACCAGGAAGCCGCGCTCGGCATAGCCGGGCATCTCGTTGGCGGTGGTATAGACGACGTCGGCGGCAACATTGCCCGACGCGGCCTCGGCTTCCAGCCGGGTGGTCAGCTTCGGACCATAGAGGTCGACGCCGGTGATCGCGATCTCGGGGAAGCGCTTGGAGAAGGCGTCGAAGATCGGCTTGTTGGCGTTGGTATTGGGGTTGTAGACCACCAGCTCGGTTTCGCCGGCATCGGTCGCGGCCTTGTAGAGACCGTCGAGGATCGCATCCTCATTGGCGGGCTGGGCCAGGGCCAGCGGCGCGCCGAGGGTGAGGGTGGCAAGGGTCGCCGCGATGCGGGAGGTGCTGCGGAGCAGGGACATGTTCGGACCTTCTGTTGGGAGGAGTTGTTCTTCGTCTTGGGGTTAGGGCAGCACGGGCGCCCGTTCGGGCAGCCGCAGCTTCATCGTGTCGCCGGCCTTCGGCAGGGCGCCAGCGCTGACCGGCTGGGCCACCATCAGGGGCTGGCCATGCACGGTGATCTCAACTTCCGCCGTCGGACCCAGGCGGGTGACGCGGTCGATGACGGCGGTTAGGCCCTCGCCGTCGGGGGCAAGGCGCAGCTCCTCGGACTTCAGGCCAAGCGCCGCGGTCTGGCCCTCGGGCAGGTCGGAGGCCGACAGGATCTCCGCCGCCTCGCCGCCCACGGTGAAGGCCAGTTTGCCATCGGCACCGATCGCGCCGGGGGTGATTTCCAGCATGTTGTCATAGCCGACGAAGCCCGCGACATAGCGGGTGGCCGGGCTGTTCAGCACCACTTCGGGCGGGCCGTACTGCACCACTTCGCCCTGGTAGAGGACGGCCACCATGTCGGCCAGCGCCATGGCTTCCTCCTGATCGTGGGTCACCATGACCGAGGTCATGCCCAGACGGTCGTGGATATTGCGCAGCTCGCGGCGCAGCTGCTTGCGCAGTCCGCTGTCCAGGTTCGACAGCGGCTCGTCCAGCAGCAGGATCTGGGGTTCGGCGCACAGGGCGCGGGCCAGGGCCACGCGCTGTTGCTGCCCGCCCGACAGCTGGCCGGGGAAGCGGTCCAGCAGCGGGCGCAGCCCGATCAGGTCGGCCAGTTCGATGACCCGTGTCTCGGCGGTGTCCTTCGAGGCGCCGCGCTGGCGCAGCGGGAAGGCGATGTTGTCACGCACCTTCATGTGCGGCCACAGCGCGTAGTGCTGGAAGACCATGCCCAGCCCGCGTTTCTCGGCCGGAACCGGCACCGCCATCGCTTCGGAGAACATCGTCTTGCCCTGGATTTCCAGCACGCCCAGGTCGGGGTGTTCCAGCCCGGCGATGGAGCGCAGCAGCGTGGTCTTGCCGCAGCCCGACGGGCCCAGCAGGCACAGGTAGGTGCCGGCGGGTACATCAAGATCGATGCCTTTCAGGACCTCGGTCTTGCCATAGGATTTGCGCAGCGCGGAGATGCGGATGCTGGTGGTCTGTGCGTCAACCTGGGACATCATCATGGGGTCGGTCTTTCTGGAAACGGGGGGCACGCTGGCAACGGTGGACATGGGCATCACGCGGCCGCCGGGACGATACCGGCCTGGCGGCGGATCATTCGTTGGCCAAGCGCGAGGAGCGCCAGCACGACGGTCAGCCCGGCGAAGAGGACAAGGTAGGACAGGAAGAAGGCTGCAGCCTGCGCGACCTCGCCGTTGGCATAGAGCGAGAAGGCATAGGTCGAAACGGTCTGGCTCGAGGTGCTCTGCAGCAGCAGCGGCACGTCCAGTGCGCCTGCGATGGCCAGGCTCACCAGAACCCAGGCGGCGGCCAGCGATGGTGCCGACAGGCGGGCGGTGATCTTCATCACCACGGTCGCGGGGCTGGCGGCACTGATCTTGGCGGCATCTTCAAGGTCGGTGCTGACCTGGGCCAGGATGCCTTCGCAGGCGCGGACCGCCAGCGGCAGGTGTGCCACCACCAGCGCGACGAACAGCAGGGTGTTGGTGCCATAGAGCGCCCGCAGCCCCGGCATGCCGGTGAAGGTCCAGACGAAGGCCAGCGACAGCACGATCCCCGGCGCAGTGGCCGGCACCCATGAGGCGACCTTGACCACCCCGGTCAGGAACCCGACGCGCGACCGGCTCATGATGTAGGCCATCACGAAGGCCAGCGCTACGACGGCCACACCGCCCAGCGAGGCAATGACCAGCGTCGTCAGCAGGATCTTCACCTGCACGGCATCCGACAGGATCGCCACGTAGTTGGCCACCGTATAGGTGCCGTACATGCCGAAATAGGGCTGCAGCGATCCGATCACCATCTGGGCCAGCGGCAGCACCAGGGCCAAAAGCAGGTAGATGACGATCGCCAGCGACACCAGCCATTCGCCGCGCTGCTTCGTGGTCGGCGGCGCCTGCCGCGACTTGCCCACGATCGAGGTGAACTCCCGTCCCCGGGTCATCCGTGCCTGCACCACCAGTAGGGCCGCGATCACAACCATGACGATCAGCGACAGCGCAGAGGCAGAGGACCACTGCGGAGTGATTTCCTTGTTCAGGTAGGCATCGACCGAGGTCGACAGGGTCTCGTAGCCCGCCGGAGAAATCAGCAGCGCCGGGAAGTCGTAGACCTGGATGCCCTCGACGAACATCAGCATGGCCACGGCCAACAGGGCAGGTGTCAGCATCGGGATGGAGATCAGGCGCACGGCTTTGCCCCGGCTGACACCGGACATGACAGCGGCATCTTCCAAGCCCCGGTCCAGCTGCATCACCGGGCCGAGCAACAGCAGATAGGCCACGGCGGTCACCTTCAGAGCGGTGACGAAGACCAACCCGCCGATGCTGTAGGCGGTCATCCAGTCGGGCATCATGATGCCGATTTCACGCAGCCAGCTGGCGATCAGGCCGGTGCGCGGGTTGCCGATCATGCCCCAGCTCAGGCCGAAGAATAGCCGCGGGATGGCCGCGACCACCACCATGGCGGGCAGCAGGATCTTTACCAGCGGCGCCCGCGATCGGGCGGTGGCAAAGGCAAAGCCAAGCCCGCCGATGATCGCCAGCACCAGCACCGCGACCGAATAGAAGATCGAGATGCCAAGCGCTTCGTAGGTCTTCAGCGATCCGAAGACGTTGGAAAAGCCCTCCAGCGTGAAGGTCCATTCCCCGAAGGGCGTAGATTTGAAGGACCCCAGCAGCAGGGTCACGAAGGGCATGAACACGAGGACGGCGAGCGCAAGAACGAACAGCCCGCCCGCGGGGCCCATGCGTTTCAGCGTTCTGACAAACTGCGACAAGGGGGGTCTCCATCAATTTCAGTTTATCCAAGCCACGGATGTAGGGCGGGTAAGATATGCCGTGTAGGCATACCCCCGCCCGCCGTGCCAGGTTTCCGAACGGTTTGGCCTAGAAGCTGAGTATCTGATTAATTTTTGTGCGTCGACAGCCGGGCGGATCAGCTTGCCATGGCGCCAGCCAGGAAACCGCTCTGGTCGCGGGTCAAGAAATCTTGGGTCACGCTTTGGATCACGGGGATCAAGGCCTTGATTTCCGGACGTTTCATCGCTGCCCGATTTACGTGCAGATCCAGCGGAACGCGCACCTGCTGCGATGCGAAAACGGCATGTTTCTCCAACGCGCCAGCGGCCGCCAGCAGGGAATAGGGCAGCACCGCATAGGCGCCCTTGTCCAGCAGGCGCAGCGAATCCGCTGCGGGCCAGACCGCAACCGTGCGTTCCGGCACCAGCGCGAACTCCGCCAGGACCCGACCGATGCTCTCGCGCACCTCCGACCGGCGCGCGGCCTCGACGTAGGTCATGGCCCGCAGGTCCTGCAGGCTCGCCCCGGCGGGACCGACCACCAGCAGGGTCTCGCGCCAGATCGGCAGTGTCATGACCGAGGGGGAAGGCATCTCCGTCCGGCCGATCTTGATGTTCAGCCCAAGCGCCTCCAGCGCCTGATCCGCCAGACCATCGACCTGCAACAGTACGTCGGGCCGTGCGCGGGCATATTCCAGCACGATCCGTTCCAGCAACAGCGACGAGATCGACGACACCATGCCCAGCCGCAATGTGCTCTGCGCCTCTACCGGCGCCTCCGGCCCGTCGCCCAGGCGGCGAATGCGATCCAGCAGCGAGGTCAGCTCGATCGCATGGCTCATCAGCTGCCGCCCGGTGGGGGTCAGAGTCACCCCCTCGTGCGACCGTTCGAACAGCGGTCGGCCGATATCGTGCTCCAGCTTCGCCATACGGCGGCTCAGCGCGGACTGGGTGATATGCAGGGTTTCCGCCGCGCCCTTGATGCTGCCAAGGGTGCCCACTTCGAGGAAATAACGGAGCTGGGTGCTGTCGAGGGCCATGGGTATCTCCAACGGGCATACCGTTTTGTTTTCCATAGCAGCTATCGCTGGGCCTGCAAGCCGCGCCAGTCGGCACCAGAACGAGCAGCCCATGAAACCCATCCACTATATTCTCCTCGCGGCCATCCCGGTGTTCATCTCGGGAATGGAGCAGTCGATCATGGCCACTTCGGCGGCCAGCATCGCTCGTCTGGCGGGGGTGGAAACGGCCATGGCCTGGATTCTGGCGGCCTATTTCATCGCGGCCGCCGTCGCCAGCCCGGTCTATGGCCGGCTGGGCGACAGCTTCGGCGCTATGCGGATGCTGATCGTGGCGATCGTGATCTTCGCCTGCGGCAGCCTGCTGGCCAGCCAGGCCGGAAATTTCGCCACGCTGGTGGGCGCGCGTTTCGTCCAAGGCATCGGCGGCGGCGGGCTGATCGCCCTGCCGCAGGCCTTCCTGGCGCGCAAAATCGAACCGCGGGTGCGCGCCGCCTACCAAGGCTACCTGGTGGCCGTGGCCTTCTTTGCCAATACCTTCGGACCGGCGGTCGGTGGCTATCTGATTGGGCATTTCGGCTGGCAGTCCGTCTTCCTGCTGCAACTGCCGCTGGCGGCGGTGGCGGTGGTGATGCTCTGGCTGGCGCCCAAGGACAGCGGCGCGGAAAACGCCGGTCCGCTGCGCTTCGACTGGCCGGGCGCGCTCATGCTGATCGGCACCGTCACCTGCCTGATGTGCCTGACCCAAAGCCTGCGCAATCCGGGCGACAGCGAAGGCGCCGCGCTCTGGGCGCTTGGCCTGCTGGCCTTCGGCACCGCCTTCGCCTGGATCGAACGCCGCAGCGCCGATGCGTTGATCCCGCCGGAACTGCTGCGCCGCCCGATCGTCTGGCGCAGCGGGCTGATCGTCTGCTGCTATGGCGCGGTCTTCACCGGCCTCAGCTCTTTCCTTCCCGTCCTGCTGCGCCATGTCTACGACCTGCCGGTGGAACAGGTGGGGCTGATGATGATGCCGCTACTGGGTGCCGTGGGGATCGGCTCCATCATCACCGGGCAGATGGTGCGTCGCAGCGGCCGAACGATGATCTTCCCCACCCTGGGCCTGTTGACCGTGGCCAGTTTCCTGCTCTGCTTCTCCTTCGCCTTCCGCTACCTCAGCCCGATGCAGGTGACGATCTGGATGGGCATCAACGGGCTCTTCATGGGCTCCACCATGGGGGTGGTGCAGGTCTCGATGCAGGTCGGCGCACCGGCGGAAATGCTGGGCCGCGCCTCCGCCTTCCTGCAACTCAGCCGCACCATCGGTGCCAGTCTCGGCGCGGGCCTGGGAGCCGTCATCTACTTCCGTGGCCTCGGCGCTGCGGAGCAGGGCACATCGGGCAGCCTTCCGGTGCTGGATCATGGCATGACCGTCTTCGTAGTGCTCTTCGCCAGCTACGCGCTGATCGCGCTCTTTGCCTCGCTCACCGCTCTGACCTGCCGGGTCCCCAGATTGACCTGACGCTTCCGGGCGGCACGCCATCATGACCGCAGAGACGCAAAACGCCGCCCCGCGGGGCGGCGTTTTCGCGTCGGGCCTCAGCCAAACATGAAGACCGTGCGCCGGTTCGTCGGCAGAGTCACCATGGTGTCGAAGTCGATGAAGGCGGCGCTGTCCTCGATCACCTCGGGCTGCTCCCAGAAGGCCTCGGCATTTTCCTCGGTGTCGAAGCTGCAGACCGATACCGCCCGTATCACCTGATGCAGGCGCTGCGGGCGCTGTCTGTCATGCCATCGCCGCTGACTGCCGCGCTGGCGACCCAACGCGCCAAGGATCGCACTGCCGACAGCATCCGCCGTTTCATCCGCGCCGAAAGCGCTGCGCGTCAGGCCATCGTGCGCGAAGTGCTGGGCGGCATGTCCTATCGCTCAGCGGACAATGCCTTCAACATTTGGCTGGACCTGCCCGTAGGCGTCGGCCGTCTGGTGCCGTGGCGCATCGGCCTGATGCTCTCGGACGCCTGCACTGTGGCCGGTGTGCTGGGGGAGCATCTGCGGGTCTGCCTGGGTGGCACAATGACCCGGGAGAACCTGCATTTCCTCGCCAACGGCTGCAGCCGAACGTCTTCAGGGGCTGAGGCCTGTTGCCGGTCGGCGCATCCGCTGCGCGCCGACCGGGGGCGTTACTCCTCGCGCAGCGCGTCGTAGGAAATGACCTGATCCGCCGCCGGCTCGCCTGCCACATGGCAGAGCGGGGCGGGTTTTGTGTTCAGGTTCAGGCTAGCCACATGTGGCGATGAATAGTGACCACCAGTGTCACACATGTACTTGGCCGAGACGATCTGCTCCAGATTGATGTCGGCGTAGATCAGGCCTTCGGCATCATGCGGCAGCACGTCACCGATGGTGATCCCCTGCGGATTGATAATGCGTGCGGCACCGCCACCGGGCTTGAACCGGGCCCGAACCGCCTCGTCTCCCTGCGCGAAGGCGTCGATGTAGTCTTGGCGCATGACCATGGTGGAGGCCAGGACGTAGGACTGCGTTGCCATGGCGTAATAGCGATTGGTCACCTCGAACCCGTTGGATTCGCCGGGCAGGCCGGGTGCGCTTTCCAGCCCTTCGGACGCGGCTGGCATGGGGGCATTCAGGCCGCCCTTGCGCACGAAGGTTCCGACGAAGTTCCAGCAACCCACGTGCACCTGTTCATTCTGGGCTGCCATCAGGGCAAGGTTGATCGGCATGCGATGTTCCCAGCAGATCAGCCCGCCCAGGTTGCCCAGCGGTGTCTGCATCACGCCCATGGTGCTGCCATCGCCTTCGCCCCAGATGAAGCGCTCGGGCCCGGTGGGCTTCAGCTTGCGGTGACGGCCGATCAGGTTGCCCTGATCGTCGAACCAAAGCTGCGACAGGAAAAGTGTGGCCTTTTCCCGTTCGCTGACCCCCAGGGAGACATAGATGCCGTGTTGGCGCGCGGCTTCGCTGATCCGGCGGACGGCCCGATCGGGGACTTCGACCGAGTTGTTGAAAAGCTTCATAAAATGCGCGCCCACGGGGTCATATGGGGCGGTTTCGAAGATCCAGATCGGGAACCCGGGTACGAAGGACTCGGGGAAGGCGATCAGCTTGGCGCCGTTCTCGGCGGCTTCGGCGATGTACTTGACGCAGATGTCGATGGTCGCGTCCAGGTCGAGGAAGGACGGGCAGGCCTGGACGACGGCGACCTTGTAGGCGGGATGCTTCATGCGGGGCAACTCCTTGGGATGTCTGCGGGATGTCGGCGCGCGGTAGGGCGCGAATGGGATTAGGTCTGGGGCTTGATGCGGCGCAGGGCGCTCATCAGTGCGGCGATGGTGCCGAGGGCGGCGGCGGCGTAGAGCGCGGTCGCGCCGCCGCCGGGAGCGTGGTCTTCCAGCGCCATGGCGACGAGGATCGCGCCGAAGAGCTGGCCGAAGAGGCGGGAGGCCGCCTGCATGCCGCTGGCGGCGCCGGAACGTCCCTCGGGGGTGATCATGATGATCGCCTTGAGGTTCGGAGAGACGAAGGTGCCGAAGCCGCCGCCGGCCAGGGCGAGGCACAGGACGATCCAGACAGCGCCGGTGTGGCCGGCGATGGACAGGCCCAGGCCGAGCTGGCCCAGGGCCATCACTGCCAGACCGGCGGAACCGAGGCGCGATGGCGAGGCGGTGTTGAACAGCCAGCCGCTGCAGAACCCGCAAAGCGCCATGCAGATCGGTGAGACGGTCATCACCAGGCCGACCTGCTGGGTCGAGTAGCCCAGTTCGCCCTGAAGCAGGAAGGGGAGCGAGACCATGACGATGCTGGAGGCCGCGAAACCGCAGAGCGTCCCGGCCATGGTGAAGGAAAAGGGCGGAATCTTCAGCAGGTCGACGGGGATGATCGGATTGCGCTTGCCGCGTTCCAGCCGGATCTGCAGGGCGCCAAGGGCCAGGCCAGCCAGCAGAACACCGGCCCAAGGCAAGCGTGTCGTCCCGCGCAGGATGCCGTCCAGCCCGATGCCCAGCAGGCCGAAGGTGAAGACGCTGATCAGGGCGATCTTCCAGTCAAATCGCTCTCCGCTGCCCTGCGAATGGGGGAGTACGCTGCGCGAGATCCACCAGGCGACGACGCCGAAGGGCAGGATCATCAGGAACAGCCATTGCCAGTCGGCAAAGAGCAGAACGAAGGCGGCGAGGGAAGGCGCCGCCATGGCACAGATCTGCGAGGTCAGCGTGCCCAGGCCGACGCCTCGGCCGACAAGCTTGCGCGGGAAGATCTGGCTGATGGAGGAGACATAGACGCTCTGGATCGCGGCAGAGCCGATGCCCTGCAGGGCACGGCCCAGCAGCAGCTGTTCGAACCCGGCGGAGAACCCGCAGATCGCGGTGCCGGCGACGAAGGCTGTCAGGCCGATCAGGTAGATCGGACGATAGCCGATCTGGTCGGCCAGCGAGGACAGGGGCAGCAGCACGACGATCAGCGCCAGCTGGTAAATGTTGATGACCCAGATCGCATCGGAATCGCTGACACCAAGATGCTGGGCGATGGTCGGCAATGCGATATTGGCGATGGTGCCCATCACCACCGAAAGGTTGAACGCGATCAGAACAGCAGAGATCGCGAAGGTCCGCGTAGGTTGGGGAAGCCCGTCGGCAATGGGTGTGTGCGCGCTGCGTGCGGCGCCGATTTCGGGGTCTGTGTCCAGGGTACTCATGCGGCGGCCTCCTCGGGCGACTTGTCCGAGGGCGGGGGGAAGGCAGGGCGTTGGCCGGACCAGCCGCAGGCGGCCTCGATGGCATGGGCCACACGCAAAAGCGTCGGCTCGTCGAAATGGGTTGCGGCCAGCTGCACGCCAAGGGGCAAGCCCTCGTCGTCCCGCCCCGTGGGCAGGCTCAGTGCGGGATGGCCGGTGATGTTGAAGGTGGTGGTGCGGCCGAATTCGGTCATCGCGGGTTTCGGTTCATAGGGCACCGCACCGCCGGACGTGGTGACGGTCAGAAGCACGTCGATATCCGCCAGAACCTCGCTCACCTCGCGGGTCACCTCGGCGCGCAGTTTCTGGGCCTGGATGTATTCCAGTGCCGAAACCCCGATGGCTGGCAGGAAGCTCTGGCGCAGGGTGCGGGTGTCGGGGCCGCTGTCGGCACGCAGGTGATGGGCGTGAGAGGCCAGTCCCTCGACGCCGATGATGGCTCCGGCACAGGTGGAAATGCGTGCGTAGTCCGGCATCTTCACTTCGACGAGGGTGGCGCCGAGATCGGTCAGCAACTGCCGGATCCGGGCCAGCTCTCGGCGCATCTGCGCCGTGATGGGCATGTATTCGTCGAAGGCCGGATCGAAGCCCACCCGCAGCCCTGCTATGCCCCGGCCCAGTCCGGCGCCGAAATCGGGCACTGGGACATCGGCACAGTCGGGGTCGTCTGGGTCGTATGCGGTGATCACCTGCATGCCGACCGCCATGTCGGTCACATCGCCGGTCAGCAGGCCCGCATGATCACAGGAGGGCGCAAAGGGGTAGATCCCGTTGCGGCTGAGCCGTCCGAAGGTGGGTTTCAGCCCCACGGTGCCGCAGGCGGCGGCAGGAAGGCGAATCGACCCGCCGGTGTCGCTGCCGGTCGCGATGCGCAGCATGCCGGTGGCCACCGCCACGCCGGACCCGGAGGAGGAGCCCGGCGTTACCCGCGATGTGTTCCAGGGGTTCGCGGCAGGGGGGAAGGGGACGTGATCGGTGCGGTCCCCGATGGCGAATTCGTAGGTGTTCAACTTGCCCAGAAGGACGCCGCCGCCTTCGGCCATGCGGCGGGAGACGAAGCTGTCGGTCGTGGGGACGTTGTCTTGCAGCAGGAAAGAGCCGCAGGTCGTTCGGATCCCGGCCGTGTCGTAGATGTCCTTCACGCCATAGGGGATGCCCTGCAACGGACCGCGGTCGATCCCGGCGGCGAAATCGGCATCTGCGGCACGGGCCTGGTCCAGCGCCAGCTCGGGCGTGAGGGTGATGAAGGCGTGGACACTGTCTTCCCAGAGCGCGACCTGAGCCAGGGCGGCTTCGGTCAGCTGTACCGAGGTCAGGCGGCCAGCGCGCAGCGCGGCCCCCGCCTCGGCAATGGAAAGCGTCGACGGAGAGGGGCAGGAGGAGGGGGAAGTCATTCGCGTACCGGCGTGGCGGGGTGGAAGGTGAAAGCGGGCAACAGGCCTTCGGGCGCCACGGCAGCCGCACGGGCGCGGTTGCGGGTCTCGAAGGCGGTCACGAGGTCTGCCAGTTCTTCGGGTGGAACGGTGATCCCCGCGCGGGCTGCGGCCGCCAGCAGGGCCGCTTCTGCGTTTCGGTCGGGATCAGTCATGTCAGTCCTCGGGTCGTCTTGGTCTTGGGGATTGGGGTAAGTGCCTGAAAATGGGCCCACCTGTGGATGCGGCGGGCCCGAAACGTCTTATTCGGCGGGGGTGTAGATTGCCTTCATCGGGTCGAAGTCACCCTTGATCAGGCCGCGCTTGGTCATGATGTCGTACCACCACTGGACGTCCTGGGGTTCGACGTCGCCCTTGATCTTGGAGTAGGGGGTGTTCATCACCATGTCCTCGGGCAGGCCGGTGGCGACCAGCATTTCCTTGTGGCCCGCTTCGGGATTGTCGATCAGCCACTGGGTCGCTTCGGCCATCGCTGCCTGGAAGGCGGCGATCTCTTTCGGGTGGGCATCGGCCCAGGTCCGCGAGGTGCCCCAGGAGTTGATCATCACCGGCTGTTCCAGCGCCTGACCGATGTCGCCCACCAGCTCAGCACCGCTTGCGGCCATGACGTTTTCAAGGAAGGGCGAGGCGACGATGCCCGCATCGATGCGGCCCGCCTTCAGGAAGTCCGCCAGGTTCGACAGCGGCACCTTGACCATGTTGACCTTGTCGGTGTCGGCGCCGTTGAACTCCATCCAGTTGCGGAAGAAGATCTCGAACGCGCCGGAGGTGACGATCATGCCGAAGGTCTTGCCTTCCAGGTCCGATGCCGTTTCGATCCCGCTGTCGGGCTTGGCGAAGATGCCCCACTTGTGCTCGGAGGGCAGAACGGCGCCGCCGTAGATCAGCACGATGTCCATGCCCGCCTCTTGCGAGGTCAGCGCGGTATCCGGCGGAATGACCGAGGCGTCGAGAGAACCCGACATGATCATTGCAGGGGCCGAGCTGCCAGCGGGCAGGGTGACCAGTTCCACGTCGAGACCGTGTTTCTCGAAGAAGCCCTGAGACACGGCTGCCTGCAGGTTGGTGAAGTCCGGCGACGGCGTGGTGCGGACGCGCATCGTCATCAGATCTTCGGCATTGACGGATCCGGCGCCGAGGGCGGCAACCAGACCAGCGAGGGCAAGGCCCTTGCGGAAGGAGTTGAGCATTGAGAATTCCCTTTCTGGACTTTGTAGTTGGTTGGTTTTGGAGGAGGTTCAGCGCTTCACGTTCCAGGCCAGCAACCTGCGTTCCGCGAAGTTCAGGAGGGCCGTGGTGATCAGAGCGATGACGCAGATCAGCACGATGCCGGCAAAGACCTGGGGCGCCCGGAACATCTGCGCCTGGTAGAAGATGTACTGGCCCAGCCCGTCCTTGGTGGCCATGTACTCGCCCAGCGTCGCCACGATCAGCGAGATCGTCATGGAAATCCGCGAGGCCGCGAAGATGTCCGGCATGGCCGAGGGCAGGTGGATCTTCCAGAAGCTCTGGACCTTGTTGAAGCCCAGGACCTTCGCCACCTCGCGGTGCCGCGGCTCGATGTTGGAAAACGCGTGCACCGAGGCAAGCAGGGTCGGCCAGCCGGCGGCGAAGCAGATGGTGAACATCACCATCGCCTCGCTCAGGCCGAAGATCGACAGGCTGACGGGCAGGATCGCGGTGGCGGGGATCGGGCGCAGCAGTTCCAGCGTGGGGGCCAGAAAGCGGCGGATGCCCGGGGACATGCCGATGATGCTGCCCAGCAGGATCCCCAGCAGGGAAGCCAGGAACCAGCCTTCGAACATCCGCAGGGCGGTGGCGCCCGTCAGACGCAGCAGGTCATCGGCCTCCAGCCCGTCACGGATCGTTTCCCAGACCTGGACTGGGCCGGGCAGCACGTAGGAGGGCAGCATCCCTGTTACGTTCACGCGGTGCCACAGGAAGACGAGGAAGATCGTCATCGCGAAGCTTCCGCAAAGCCAGAAGATGCGTGTCTTGTTCAGCATGGCGCGGACCTCAGGATTTCGAATTGGAAAGCTGGTAGCGCCAGAGCAGGCGCGTTTCGGCCAGCTCGACGAGGGTGTTCATGGCCCAGCCGAGGAAGGCGATCCACAGCAGGTAGGCGAACATCACGTCCGGGTGCAGACCTTCCTGGGCGCGCATCATCGCGTTGCCCACACCGCGCGGGTTAGAGATGATTTCGACCGAGACGGCGCCCAGAAGAGCAAAGCCCATGGCCATGCGGAAGCCCACCAGAATGCGCGGCAGCATCGCCGGAAGCAGGACTTTCACCACCGAGGCAATGGGGCCCAGGCCCAGGACACGGGTCACTTCCAGCAGGCGCGGCTCGATCTGACGTACGGCAGAGCGTGACAGGATGAAGTTGGGCCAGAAGGTCCCGATGGCGACCGAGGTCAGCTCCAGCTTCAGGCCGATGCCCACCAGCATGATCAGCATCGGGATCAGGACGACGAAAGGGATGGTCCGCAGGGTTTCCATCGTCACTTCCATGATCTGATCCAGCGGCTTGAACAGGCCCATCAGCATGCCGGTGATGATGCCGATGACGGATCCGATCGCCAGGCCCAGGAGGGCAGCCCCCAGGGTCTGGCCGGTGGCGGCGAAGACCCGGCCGCTGATCAGCTCGTTCCACAGTGCGGCGGCGATCTGGCTGGGCGGAGCGAAGGCGAAGGTGTTGTAGTCGTCCGAAAGGCGCATCCAGAGCTCCAGCAGCACCAACACGGTCACCGGCACGGCAAGCCCGGTGGCGATGACCTTCGCGCGGGAAGGGGCTGCGCTCATTGTTCCGCCCTTTCGATGAATTCGAAGAGCTCGCGGCGCAGGCGGATGAATTCGGGATGTTCGCGCGTCGTCAGTTGATCACGGGGGCGCGGCAGCTCGACGTCGTAGATCTTGCCGATGCGGCCCGGGTTCGCCAGAAGGCCGACGATGCGGTCGCCAAGATAGATCGCTTCCTCAAGATCGTGGGTCACGAAAAAGACCGTGGTACCGGTGTCTCGGACGATCTTCAGCATCTCGTCCTGCAGCGCCTGACGGGTCATCGCATCCAGCGCCCCGAAAGGTTCATCCATCAGCAAGACCTTGGGGTTCTGTGCCAGGCAGCGGGCGATCTGCAGGCGCTGTTGCATGCCGCCAGACATCTCGCCGGGGTACTTTTCGGCGCTGTTGCCCAGGCCGGTCATTTCCAGCAATTCGCGGATCCGGGCGGGGCGTTGCGCTTTCGGCATACCCGTCGCTTCCATCGCCAGTTCAATGTTGCGGGCAGCGGTGCGCCACGGCAGCAGCGCCTTGCCATAGTCCTGAAAGACCACGGCGATGTCGGGGCGCGGTCTGCGCAGCTCGTGGCCGTCCAGAAGGACCTTGCCGTTTTCGGGCTGCAGCAGCGCCGCGATCAGGCGTAGCAGGGTGGTCTTGCCGCTGCCGGACGGGCCGACAACGCAGACGACTTCGCCGGCTTTCATGTCGAGGCTCAGATCCTCGAGGATCGTCTTGCCACCCAGGACGACGGTGCTGCGCCAGATCCGTATCAGCGCTTTCAGGGCGTCATCGGGGTTGGCGGCCGAAATGGCGGGCTGGCTCTGGGAGTGGATATCGAGAGCTTCGGTCATCTGTTCCTCGTTTGTCACGAAGAGCACTCAGCATAACCTAATGAGGTTTGTTAATAACGAAATATATTCGGGAAGGGATAAAATCATGCTGTCGCTCGAATTTGCCTAAGATATGCGCAAAGTCTCTTAGTGTCGGCTTGACTGAGGTGATGACAGTGGGTCCCGGTCTCAGTCTCCCGAGAATGCGGGCAGCCGAAGCGCCATGTAATTCGTTCACTGCGAATAATCTGATCGGAAACTGAGGTAAGTTGCTTGCCCAATCCGCCTCCGTGGTCCTACAACCGTCGGCGAGCAGGAAGACGCAGGAGACAGAGACATGGGTGACAGCCCGGCCCCCAAGGCGACCGAGGCCGCGACATCAAAGCGCGGGATCCAGTCCATCGACACTGCCGGGCGCATCCTGAAGGGGATGATCGGCTCTCCACGTCCGCTGATGCTGAAAGAGTTGTCGGACATGACTGGTCTGCCGGGTGGTCAGTTGCATGCCTACCTGGTCAGCCTGAAAGAGTTGGGCCTGGTCGAGCAGGAGACAGGGCAGGGCCGCTACCTGTTGGGGCCCTTCGCCCTCACACTGGGTGCGGCCCGGATGCGCAGCTTCGATCCACTCAACCGCGCCTCGAACGACCTACAGAACATCGCCCGTGATAACGCCTTGCTGATGACACTCAGCGTCTGGGACTTCGAGCGCCCGGCCATTGTGCAGGTGCATCGCGGCACCTTCGATATCCAGGTTCCGCTCTATCCCGGCGGGACGCATCGCCTGTTGACCAGCGCGGCGGGGATGCTGTTCTCGGCCTACCTGCCGGAAGATATCATTGCCAGCGGCATCCGCGAAGAGCTGCGCAGCGGATATCGCGCGGCGCACCACAGCCTGCCGACCACCTTCGAGGAATGGCAGGCCGCAGCCGAGCGCATCCGGGCACAGGGCTATGCGAGCCTGGAAGACAGTCCGCACATCGGTCTGAACGCGGCGTCTTTCCCGGTGATCGACTTCAATGGGCGACTGCAATTCACCTTCACCGCCATGGGCTTCTCGTCCGAGTTTGGCCTGTCGCCGGACAACCGTCTGATGCAGATGTTGCTTAAAGAGAGCCAGCGCATGTCGGCGGAGCTGGGATGGGCCGGTCGTTAACAGGGTCTCTTTTGCACAAACCGGTCGATGGCCGAGACCTACCCTTCCCCAGACGGAGGTATCCCACAACTTCCGTGATAGGTATGCCGAGCGCTATGTAGCTGTTGAGGGCTGCAGTTGCGAATATCAGGGGGACTTCATTGATGCCCGATGAAGTGGTGAGTCTGGGCATGTTGCGAGTGTGTCAGGTGCGCAGATGGACCCAATCTCTGTGTTCCCAATGTCGTCTCAAGTCATTGAATTTGTTGCGTCCGCGCTTGATATGTTCTCACAATAACTCGTTGTTCTTGTGTTGTTCGAACGATCCTCCCCGGTGCGCCACTTCCCGAAACAGCCAGCTGAGATCATTCGGACACCTTCCGATCTTGCAACTCGGTGTCTGCTGATTTTGGATTTTCCGTTCCCGATATGATGTCCTGAAGGGCCGCGCTCTGGCCGTAGCGCGAGGCCTCGCCTTGCGCTTCATATCCCGGGATCACGATCCGTTGCTCGGCCTTCGCGCGGGGCTCCTTTGATGTCGAAGCTCTGGGTTTCCTCCGCGCGGGCCGGACTGCCGTGTGAGCGGCGCTAATGATCTTGTTGCAGGGAATGGGCCGCTGGCCAGATTGACCGGCCTGCCCGCAAGCCGCATACTCCCCGCGATTTCAGGTGCCGCAGGAAGCTGCGGAGAATAGGGAATCCGGTGAGGGACAACCGTGTTGGACCAAATCCGGAGCTGCCCCCGCAACTGTAAGCGGAGAGTCTCCCCGAAAGACCACTGGTGCGACAGGCGCCGGGAAGGTCGGGAGAGGCACTGATCCGCGAAGCCAGGAGACCTGCCTGAAACGCTCACCTGTTCCGATCGCGGGGTGCGTATCGGGCGCGGCTTCTTCCGTAATGGTGACATTCCGCGGGTCCTGCCTGGTGCAGGGCCTTTTCCTGCACGGCATTCGGGCGCGGCCCGGTGTCATCCGAAGAGGTATGTCATGACGGCACATGATTCCAAGATCATCCCTGAAACCCCCAAACGCAAAGCGCCTTACCGGGCAGATCATGTCGGCTCGCTCCTGCGGCCCGAACCTGTGCGAGAGCTCCGCGAACGCGGCATCTTCGACGAGGAACTGACCTGCGTCGAGGACATGGCAGTCCGCGATCTGGTGAAGCTGCAAAAGGAAGCCGGACTGCATGTCTTCACGGATGGAGAGGTGCGCCGTGCCTTCTGGCACTATGACTTCATGGGCATGCTGACCGGGCTGGACATGAAACCGTCCAGCCGGAGCCTTCCCTTCAAGACCGAATACAAGACCCCACCGATCGAGGCGCATCTGACCGGGCCGCTCGACTTCCCCGAAGATCACCCGATGCTGCGCCACTACACCTTCCTGGCGGAGCAGTTGTCCCCCGGCGACGGCATTCCCAAGATTTCCATCCCCGGCCCCTCGGCCTGCCATTTCCGGATGGAAGCGGAGAACATCGAATATGAGCCCTATCGGGATCAGGAACTGATGTTCCATGATATCGCCCAGACCTATCGCAAGGCCGTGCAGGCCTTCTACGACGTGGGCTGCCGCTACCTGCAACTGGATGACATCTTCTTTGCCTACCTGGGCGACCCCAAGCAACGCGAGCAGCGTCGTGCCATGGGGCAGGATCCGGACGAACTGGTGATGAAATATGCCTGGATGCTGGAGGAGGCGATCAAGGACCGCCCCGATGACCTGATCATCGGCATGCACATGTGCCGGGGCAATTTCCGCTCGTCCCATGTGGCCGAAGGCGGCTATCACTTTGCGGCCGATGCGATCTTCAACACGACCTCTGTCGATGTCTATCTGATGGAGTACGACACCGAGCGCGCAGGCGGGCTGGAGCCGCTGGCCAAGCTGCCCAAGGGGAACAAGCGGGTCATGCCCGGCTTCATAACCACCAAGCATGGCGAGCTGGAAAGCATGGACTGGATCAAGTCCAAGTACGACGAGGCTTCGAAATACGTCGATATCGATCAGCTGGGGGTCGCCCCGCAGTGTGGTTTCTCCTCGACCGAACACGGCAACAACATCACCGTGGATGACGAGAAGCGGAAGCTGGAGCTGGTGGTCAAGGTCGCCGAAGAGATCTGGAACGAAGTCTGAGGTCATGACCATGAAGATCCTGAAGGCGGCCGCTTTTGCGGCCTCTCTCGGTGTGCCTGCCGGGCTGTGCGCCGAGACGCTGAAGTTCGCCCATTTCGTACCGCCCACCCACACGCTGACAGCTGCGATCGTCGATCCGCTGACCGAAGGGGTGGCCGACGCCGGTCTGGTGATCGAGACCTATCCCGGTGGCAAGCTGGGCGCTGGACCTGCCGAGCAATATGTCCGTGCGGTTCAGGGTGTCGCCGATATCGTCTGGGGCTTGCCGGGATATACCTCCTCGCAATTTCCGCTGACCATGCTGACCGAATTGCCCGGTGCCTTGCCTGCGGGCATGACGGGCGCTGACATGCTGTGGAACGGCTGGGATGCCGGGGTGATCCGCAGGGAGTTCCCGGCGACCACGCCGCTCGCGCTGTGGACGGCAGAAGCCTCGGTCCTGATCCTGCGCGACAGGGTCGTTCGCAGGCCCGAGGATCTCTCCGGTCTGAAGATCCGCGTCTCGGGCTCGATCACCGGGGAGGTCGTCCGGGCGCTTGGGGCGACGCCGGTGCAGATGCCGGCGGGGGACGTCTACAATGCGCTGCAGACCGGGCTGATCGACGGCGTGATCATGGGCTCCAGCGGGATTTCGGACTTCAAGCTGGACGAGGTTCTGAGCCATGTCACCCTCGGCATTCCGCTCGGCAATCAAGGGTTCTACGTGGTGGCCAACTCCCGCCGCATCGATGCCCTGCCTGAAAGGGAACGCGCGGCGCTTGATGCGGCATCCGGTCGGGATCTTTCCCGCCACGCCGAGGCGCTGTGGAATGCCAGGGGCGAGGCCGCGATCGCGGATCTGCGAAACCGGGCCGACGGGATCGTGACGGATCTGACGGAAGACGAGGCAGCAGCCTTCCGGGCGGTACTTGCACCGTTCACCAGGGAAAAGCTCGAAGAGCTTGGCGCGTCCGAAGCCCTCGCCGTGATGCAGGGGGGCGAATGACCGCCCCTGCCTTGGTGCGCGCGATTGATCGGGGGGTGGGCGGTCTCGCCCACCTCGCCGGTGCGGGGTCTGCGCTGTCCATCCTCTTGCTGACACTACTGCTCTTTGCCGATGTCGCCGGGCGGGCCCTGGGCGTGCCGCTCTTCGGCGCGCAGGACCTGGCGGAAATGGTCATGGTCCTCGCGACCTTCGGTGCGGTTGCCATGCTGGAACGGCAGGATGCCCAGATCCGGGTGGAGCTTTTGCGCCCCGCTCTTCCTTCGCTGATCAATGGCGCCATGGACAGGTTCACTTCGGCCCTTGCGGCCCTGATCTATGGCGCCCTTGCCTGGACGCTGGCAGAGGCTGCGGCGCTGTCCTCGATGCTGTCCCTGTCGACCAACATCCTGGGCTTGCCGCGTGCACCCTTCCAGTACCTGCTGGCAGCCATGGCGGTCATCGCTGCGTTGTCCGCCATGGCACGCGCCTGCTTCGGGGGCGAAGGGCCAGGGAGGCCCCGGAATGAGTGACGCTATGACCGGCCTGGTGGGGCTGTCCCTGCTGGTGCTCATGATCCTGCTGCGCGTCCCCGTGGCCCTGGCCATGTTCAGCGTCGGGCTTGGTGGGATCTGGATACTCTCGGGGCCACAGGCCGCCTTCAGCCTCCTTGCCTCGGAGACCTTCACCCTTGCCTCCAAGTTCGACCTGATCGTCATCCCGCTGTTCATCCTGATGGGCACGCTGGCAAGCCGCACCGGCCTCAGCGCGGCGCTCTATACGGCTGCCTATTCCCTCGTCGGCAGGTTCAGGGGCGGGTTGGCGATGGCGACACTGCTGGGCTGCGGCGCTTTCGCGGCGCTGTCGGGGTCTTCGATCGCTTCGGCCCTGACGATGGGCAGGGTCTCCCTCGCGGAGATGGACCGCTATGGCTATGCGCCTGGTCTGTCGACCGCCTCGGTGGCCGCAGGGGGGACGCTTGGCATCCTCATACCGCCATCGACCGGCTTTGTCCTTTACGCCTTGCTGACTGAACAGAGCATAGGGCGCCTGTTCCTGGCGGGCGTGGTGCCGGGGCTTCTGCTGCTCGGGCTGTTCATCCTGACGGTGGCGCTGTTCTGTCGTCTCGATCCGGCAGCCGGACCGTCAGGCAGGGCTTTTGATCGGCAGGAACGTTTCCGCGCGATCATCGGCGCGCTGCCCGTGCTTGGGGTTGTCGTTGTCACCCTGGGCGGTCTCTATGGCGGGGTCTTTTCGCCGACGGAGGCCGCGGCGGTGGGGGCCGGGCTCTTGCTCATCCTCGGCACGGCGTCGCGCAGGCTTTCTCTGCGTGAGCTATGGGAGGCCCTGCGGGACAGCGCAGGCACCTCGGCCAGCCTGATGCTGATCGTGATCGGGGCACACCTGGTCAACCCGTTCCTGGCACTTAGTCACGTTCCGCAGGTCGTGGGCGATGCGATGGCCGGCAGTGGCCTGCCTCGACTGGCGATCCTTGGCCTTATCCTGCTGAGCTACCTTGTCCTTGGCATGGTGATGGATGGGCTTGCCATGTTGGTTCTGACGCTGCCCGTGTTCTTCCCGGTAATCATGACGTTGGGCTTCGATCCGGTCTGGTTCGGCGTGATGGTCATGATCGTGCTGGAAATGGGGCTTCTGTCGCCGCCGGTCGGTATGAATGTCTTCATCGTCCATTCGGTCGCGAGAGACGTGCCTCAGTCCACCATCTTCCGGGGCGTCTTGCCGTTCTGGGGCGCGATGTGCCTGAGCCTTCTCGTGCTGGTTCTATGGCCCGGGCTGGCGACGTTCTTGCCCGGCAGGCTGATGGATGGGTGACGCAATTCCGCAAAGGCGCTTCGCCGGGGCCGCGCGGTGATGCCAAGGCGATCTGGGGCCGCGAATGGCGCATTCGGCAGGTGCGGCGCCTGATCGGCCCACGCTCCAACAGGCTGAAGCGCACTCTGTGATGCGGGCGCTGCGCAGAGAGGGGCGGAGCTATCTTGGCGGCACTGCGCTAGGGTTGACCCGCCTCTGCCTCCGTCAGGTGTCAGGATGGCTAGATCGCGCGCGACCGGCTTTCCTGCGGTGTCTGCCCGAAGGTGCGTCGGTAGGCCGTAGCGAAATTTGCGGGCGATGCATAGTGCGCGATGTGGGCCGCCTGGGCTACGCTGACCCCGTCTTCTGCCAGCGCACGTCGTGCCAGGCGCAGCCGCTCTGCTCTCAGATATGCGCTTGGGCTCATCCCGAACTGCTGCTTGAATAGCCGCTGCAGCGAGCGCCGATTGCGGCCAAGCGCCGCTTCCATGGCGTCCAGGGACAGGTCTTCAGCGAGGTGATCCAGGATATAGAGGCGTAGCTTGTCGGCGAGGGTCGAAGGCGTGGTCGCCGCGCCTTTTCGATGACTGTCAGAGGCGGCTTCTTCCAGGGCGCGGCGCAACACTTCGAGCCCGCGGCTCATACGGAAGAGACCGCGTTGTGCCGGGTCTTCCGCTTCAGGCGGGCGGATGATCAGGCTGGCAAGGCGGCAGATCTCGGGGCCCGGGCGCCAGGTTCGGATATCGAGATGGTTGTGCATCGTATGTGCCGGGCTGCCGCAGTCGCGGTCGGGCATCTCATCCAGCCAGGTGCAGGGCATCGCCAGGGAGATCTTGCGCAACGGCGCCCCCTGCGAGACCTGGTATCGCAGTTGCGTGGGCACCTCGATCCGCATCATCATCGCGGCAGGTCGTCTGCGGGCATCCAGTTCGACCGGCTGTCCGTCGAGCGTGAAGTGTTGATAGCCCGAAAGCAGGATCAGCAGCTGGAACTTGGGGAGCACATCGTCCGGCGTCGGATTCTCGACCGCAAGCACCACCTGGTCCAGTACGCCGATCCTCAGGTCTCCGGGAAACTGTTCTACGCTCATCCTGTCCGTCCTGCAGAGCCCCATTCAGGCGAAAAGTGTCGTTGTCGCAAAGATCATAGTCGCAGCCGAAAACGTCAGTTCGCTGGACCCAAAGCCCTGTCTAGTTTATCTGACAAAAATAATCAAGAAAGGCGACATGGCTCTGACTGGGATCTGCCATGGCCTGCGAGAGACGGGATAGACAGATGACAGACATGCGGATGACCCGCGCCGGAGTGGTTCCGGTGCGGCAGGGAGTTCTGTGGGCGGCATTGCTGGCCACGACGGCGATCACGGCGCCCATGGCCTGCGCCCAGGAGGTGACGACGCTTGCGCCGATCCTGGTCGAGGCCTCCGACGAGGAAGCCGGTGGTCCGGTCGAGGGATACACAGCCAAGCAGAGCAGTTCGGCCACCAAGTCGGACACGGCGCTGGCGGAAACCCCGGTGACGGTTTCGGTCGTCACGGCCGAGCTGATCGAGGACCAGGCGGCCAATTCCGTGGCCGAAGCGCTGCGCTACGTGCCGGGCACCTTCTCGGAATACCGCGGGACCTCCAACCTGCATGACGAGACCTCGCTCCGGGGCTTCGGTGACCGCGCCTTCGCCACCAAGTACCTGGACGGTCTGCTCATGGGGCAGGCCTCCATGGGCCAGCTTGATCCCTACTACCTGGAGCGGGTCGAAGTGGTGAAGGGCCCGGCCTCGCTGACCTACGGACAGGTCGTGCCCGGCGGCGTCATCGCGCAGTTCTCTAAACTGCCGAAGGAGCAGGGGGGCAACGAGCTGGTCATGGGCTTCGGCTCGGATGGCTACCAACGGCTCAGCGCCGACCTTCAGGGCGACCTCAACGAAGAGGGCACCGCGCGCTATCGCCTCGTGACCTCGGCCTGGACCAAGAACCTGCAGGGCGATTTCGACCAGAGCCGCTTCCTGTTGGCGCCCTCGGTCACCGTGGATATTTCGGAGGCCACCAGCCTGACCCTGAACGCGCTCTACCAGAATGAGCCCGATGCAGGGTATCGCGGTTTCATGCCTCTTTCCGGCACGCTTGAGCCGACGTCGAGCGGATATCTGATCCCGCAGGATTTCGTCAGCTTCGCGCCCGATTTCGACAAGACGACCCGGGAGACCTTCGCGCTCGGCTACCAATTCGATCATGAATTCGACAATGGCCTGAGCCTGCATCACCGCGCCCGCGCCACTCAGATCGACGCGACGCAGCGCGGTGCGACGCTGTGGTCGTCCAGCACCTCTGACGGATACACCTTCCCGATTTATGTCTTCGAAAACACCGAGGAGCTGAGCCAGGTGTCGGCCGATACCTACCTGGAAGGCGACTTGCTGACAGGTGCCGTCGATCATCACGTCGTGGCGGGCTTCGACTACAGCTGGTCCGAGCTGAACTCGACCTATGCCCGCGACGATGGCAGCACGCTGACGTTCGACTTTTCGACCATGAACTACGTCAGCTATGCCGATGCGACCTCGGTCACGCTGGATGCCTATACTTCGACCACCGACACCACCATGCAGCAGACAGGCGTCTACCTGCAGGACCAGATGAGCCTCGGAAACTGGAACTTCCTGCTCGGCGGGCGCTATGACTGGGTCGAGACCAGCATCGCGGAGACCTATGCGGCGAGCTGGGGCAGCGGGTCTTCGGACGACACCTATACGCAGGAGGCCTTCTCGGGCCGGGCAGCGCTGTCCTATGAGTTCGGCAACGGGCTGATGTCCTATGTCAGCTACTCGACCAGCTTCGAACCGGTGACCGAGCTGGACGACAACGGCGATGCGAGCTTCGATCCGACCACCGGCAAGCAATGGGAACTGGGCGCGAAGTGGCTTTCACCGAATGGTAATGTGATGTTGTCCGCCGCTCTCTTCGATATCACCAAGCAGAACATCGTCGAAACGGTGGACCTGGGCGGCGGGCTGAGCGAAAGCCAGCAGGTCGGTCAGATCTCCTCCCAGGGGATCGAGCTTGAGGCCCATGCAAAGCTGAGCGAACGGCTCAGCATCGTGGGCGGCTACTACAAGGCGGATCCGCGTTACGATACCGGCGACTACGAAGGCAACCAGATGCATATCGTGCCGCTGGAAGGCGCCTCGCTTTGGGTGAAATACGGGGTCAGCCAACATGTCGACGCCAGCCTGGGCATTCGCCACGTTGGCAAGAGCTGGGGCGACCAAGAGAACACCGTGACGGTGCCGGCCTACACCTTGGTCGACCTTGGCCTGACGGCGGACCTGGCGATGATCGGTCTCGACGGAATGAGCGCGCAGCTCAACATCCAGAACCTGGCGGACAAGCGCTATGTCACCTCCTGCGCCTTCGGCAACTACTGCTGGCTGGGTGAAGGGCGTACCGTGCAGGCCAATCTGACCTACCAGTGGTGACACCTTGTTTCGCAAGATCATGACCCTGCTTCCGGCGCTGTTCTTCGGCGCCGGTCTCTCCCATGCCGAGGCCCCGCAGCCGGGCGAGATGCGCGTCCTCGGTCCCGCAGCCGCCTTGGCGCCATTGGAGCTGCCCGCCGGAAGCTACGTGGTCGCCCGGCTCAGCGCAGCGCATCCCGTGGTGTTGGACCTGATGACCCCGGACGGCCCCTATCGGCGGCTGGTCTATGGCGCTGCGGGGCAAAGGGCCCTGCATTTCGTGCTGCCGGACGGTCCCGCCTGGCTGAAGATTTGGGGCGGCCCGGCCGAGCTGACCTTTGACCGGATCCTTCCACCTGCGGCGCAGCCCGCCGAGGCGCCAAGGGTCTGGCCGCTGGCCAGGGCCGGCGCACTGCAAAGCCCCACCCTGCGGGCGCTTGCCGAGGGCCTGGCCGCCGGTGACGACACGGCGGCCTTCTGGAAGGCGCGGGCCGCGGAGGGGACGCCGATGGTCGAACCCGGCCCTACTCCTGACACCCGGATCGTCACCTTCCTCTGGCGCGGTGCGGCGCGCAACGCGCGGCTGGTCGGCGGCCCTGCGAATGATCACATCTGGATGCAGAAGCTCGGCGACAGCGACATCTGGTTCACCAGCTTCGAGGTGCCCGACAGCCTGCGGCTTTCCTACCAGATCGCCCCGGACATTCCGCAGGTCGAGGGCAGTTTCCGTGACAAGCGGGTGGCGCTGCTTGCGACCCTGCAGGCCGATCCGCTGAACCGCCAGCCGGTCTGGCCGAAGGGAGTGGACCGTTTCAATCAGATGTCCTCCATCGCGCTGGACAACGCACCCTTGCAGCCCGGCATAGACGGCCCCCTGCCGGAGGCGCGTGGGCGGATGGAGACCCTTCGCTTCACCTCCGATGCGCTCGGCAACAGCCGCGACCTGCAGCTTTACCATCCCCCGGAGGGCGCCGGGGGGAGGCCGCTGGTGCTGGTGGTCTTCGACGGCGAACGTTTCACAGATGCCCGCGCGCCGATCCCTCAGGTGCTCGACCGGCTGATCGCCGCGGGGCGTCTGCCGCCTGTGCACGCGATCTTCGTCTCCTCGATCGACAGCGCGACCCGCTCTGCCGAACTTCCCTTCAACGCAACCTTTGCCCGGGTGTTGGCCGAGGAGATCCTGCCGCTGGCCGAGGCGCGCTTCGGCCTGGCCCATGATCGCGCCCGCACGGTCCTGAGCGGTGCCAGTTATGGGGGACTCGCCTCTGCCTGGATTGCCCATGAGCAGCCGGAGGCCTTCGGCGCCTTCATCTCGATGTCCGGGTCCTTCTGGGCCGCGCCCGAGGGGGCGCAGGTAGAGGGCGTCTACCTTTCGCATCTTTATCGTGACGCCCCGCGTCCGGACCTGCGTGCCTGGCTTTCTGCAGGGATCTACGAAACCGGGCTGGATGGCGACTATGGCATCTTCGGCCCAAGCCGGAACCTGTGCGAAACCCTGGCCTCGCAGGGAGCGGAGGTGCACTTCAGGGCTTATGCCGGAGGCCATGACTACCTGGTCTGGCGCGGGGCCCTGGCCGAGGGTCTTCTGGCGCTTTTCGGTCTGTAAGACGGGTGCCCGAAATAACCGTAGACGCTCGCTCACTTGCTCGGTGCCAGAAGCTGGCGCCGGAGTTGGGAGATAACGGTTCCGGCCCGAGCGACAGCAGAAAGATAGAGCTGCGGGAAACCGTCGCGGAGCCGGCGCATTCCTTGCATGAAGCACTAAAAAGGTAGGCGGCAAATAAGGCCGGTCAGACTGGTTGACGCTGCGCTTGCGTTGACAATCCTTATTGTAATTGTCAGGATTGCGACTACCCAATCGCACTGATCCGCTTTCTCATGACGCCTCCGATGCCCATCCACAGTTCGGCACCGCCTGCATTCCGCCCTCGCATGGAGGCGCGGACGACTGCGTTGCGGACCGTTGCTCCATTGCGGTTTCGGCCGCTGTCCGGCGCGGTGGCGGATCTCTGGCGCGTTGCCGGGGATGTCGGGGCTGGCGGATACTATCGCTCTCCGGACCCGCGATTGGTGGTGTTCTTAGGGGCAAAGCCGCCGCAGATGAGCTTCAGGACAGGCCAGTCGTCGGCCCCGGAACGCGCCGGTGTGCGGGCCTTCTTCGTGCCGGCGGGCCAACCGCTCTGGGTCAGGCTTCTGCAGGCAGAGACCTTTGCGCATGTGGATTTGCACCTCGATGCGCTCTCTTTGCGGCGCCGTCTTGCGCTGTCGGGCGGCGGGGCGCCGCCGGGGGATGTCATCTTCGCAGATGACAGCAAGGAGCTGACGGTTCTGGCGGCCATGGCCGCGGCGGAAATTGAGCAGCCGTCCCGGGGCGAAGTGTTCCTGGACGGCCTCTTCCAGGCGCTTCTGGGCGTGCTCTTGCCGCCGGAACAGGACGCCGGGGCCGTGCTTGCCACGGGGCTGCGTCCCCACCAGATCAGGCTTTTGAATGAGCATGTGGCGGCGCACCTCGATCAGCCGCTCGGCCTGGCAGAGCTGGCGCAGCTGGTGGGGCTTTCCGAAAGCTGGTTCAGCAGGGTCTTCAAGCAAAGTGTCGGGATGACGCCGAAACGGTGGATCGCGCAGCGCCGGATAGAGGCCGCGCAGGATATGATGATCCAGGGGCATCAACCCCTGGCGGAGATCGCCCTGGCAACCGGGTTCTCCGATCAGGCGCATCTTTCGCGCGTCTTCAGGCAGGCGGTCGGAATGCCGCCGTCACGTTGGCGGACGCGACACATGACGCCAAGCCTGTCTTGATTTCTTCAACTGCACGGCGGTTTTCGCCAAATCGCGACAGGCATGTTCAAGACCTCGACTATTTCTTGACTTAAAAAGTCGGAAAATGTGCGAGGGACGTAGGACATGAAACGCAGCTACTTTCTTTTGGCGGGGGTCAGTGCCCTTGCCCTGACAAGCGGTGCAGCCTGGGGGCAGGATGGCGCGGCGATCGAACTCGCGCCGATCATCGTTCAGGGGACAGAGGATCCCACAGGTCCCGTCGCGGGCTATGCCGCCGGCACCTCGGCCTCTATCAAGAGCGACAGGTCACTGCTGGAGGTGCCGGGATCGGTCACTGTCGTGACAAGGGACCAGATTTCGGACACCGGGGCGACCAACCTGTCCGAGGCGCTGAACTATTCCGCAGGCGTTGTCACGGAAGCCTATGGTGCGGATCCGAGGTTCGACTCCATCGTCGAGCGCGGGCAGGACCTTCAGAACCAGATCTACCTCAACGGCCTGCGTTTCCGCCGCTCGTCGGATCCGGACTACGGTGCACCGTCGCTCGACCTTTACGGGACGGAGCGGGTGGAGCTGCTGCGCGGGCCGCAGTCGGTTCTTTACGGCGCCGGGTCCCCGTCCGGCCTGGTGGGCCTTGTTCAGAAGCGCGCGCAGCTCGATGGCGATACGTCCGAAATGGGGGCTGACCTGGACAGCAACGGATCCTGGCACCTGTTCGGAGACTTCAACCGGGTTGTCAGTGATCGCCTGGCCTACCGGCTGGTCGCACGTGCAGGCGATGCAAAGCTGGGGATCGACGAATATGGCAACGAGGGCGGGTACCTTGGCTTCTCCGGCAGGTATGAACTGACGGACAGCACCACGGTCGAGCTGCTGGCGAATGTTCAGAAGGACGACCCTGATGCGCCGTCCGGCGTGCCGAATGCCTTCATAGGTGTCTATCCGGACGAAGACCTTCGCGATTTCTACTTCGGCAACGAGTCGCTGGAATCTGGCGATCGCCGCACCGCGACCCTGGGTCTGCAGGTGACGCACCTCTTCGACAATGGCTGGGAACTGGCCGGCAACATGGGGGTGATGAAGTTCGATTGGGACTACACCAACCTTTCCGTGGGCTCGGTCTCGGGAACGGAAGTGGGCCGGACCCTGCTGGATCAGGCGGAGGACGTCAGCTCCATTGCCGCAGACCTGCGCCTTTCGGGGGATGTGGATATCGGAATGGTGCGCCACCGCCTGACCTTCGGTCTCGACGCTAGCCGGTTCGAAGAGGATGCGACCTCCATCTTCTATTACGGGCAGCAGTCCATCGATTACGCCAACCCTGACTATTCGGCGATTACGCCGGTCACGAATGGCACCACCTGGACTGCTCAGAAAGACGTGACGATCGAACAGCTGGGGATCTATGCCTCGGACGAAGCCGACTGGGGACCTTGGCGGAGCAGCCTTGCCCTGCGGCACGACTGGAACCGGTCCGAGGGGCAGCAGGAAACTCTCTACGATATCCCCGGCGTCGGAAGCACGCCGGGAGTGACGGATCTTGGCCGTGACGACAGCGCGACAACGGGGCAGGCCAGCTTCGGCTACGTCTGGGATAGCGGCATGTCCGCCTACCTGTCCTATGGCACCTCCTTCTCCGTCTACGCTGCACCCGATGCCGGTGGGAACGTCCTGGAGCCGACCCGAGGCAAGCAGTGGGAGCTGGGCTTCAAGTACCTGCCGCCCTCGACGGACATCTACCTGACTGCCGCAATCTACCAGCTGGATGAGACAAACCGTGCCGTCAGCACCAACGTCGGTGGGGTTCCCGTCTACAGTCAGGTTGGCAAGTCGCGTATCCGCGGGGCCGAATTGGAAGGCCGGGCGAACCTCGCTGACGGCTGGAGCTTCACCGGGGGGTACTCCTACACCGACAGCGAAATCATCGGTGGCAGCAATGACGGCAACGAGTTGGGCCTGACGCCGGAGCACACCGCCAAGCTGTGGGTTTCCAAGGAAATCCAGTCGGGGCCGCTGGCCGGGCTGACGATCGGGGCAGGGGCCCGGTTCATCGGCGCGCGCTATGCCTTCAACGAAAACAACTACCGTCTGGACCCGGTGACCCTGCTTGATGCCGGTCTTACCTACGCATTCGACAGCGGGACGGAGCTGCGGCTGAACGTGACCAACGTGACGGACGAGGTCTACATCTCCTCCGTCGGCTACTTCTCCTCCTACTACGGAGATGGCAGAACGGTTTCCGCCACGCTGACCCACCGCTGGTAAGCAGCGTCTCGAACCACGCACGGATGATGCGGACAGCGAAAGAGGGAGGCGGGCAGGGTTCCGCCTCTTTCTGGATGCAACACGGCCCTCTGCCACTGCGCTGAACAATCCGGGCGCAGCCGTTCCGTGAAACAGGCGTAGCGCTGGTTCTGCTGCAGGCAGGACCGCTATAGGAATGGCCTGAAGAAAAGCCTGGGCCGGATCCTGCGCTTGCCGTTCTTCCATCTCCTTCCATGCGACCAAAACGACCGGGTGTTCGCCATGCTAAGACAATTCTTCGAGTACTATCGCCCGCACCAACGGTTGTTCTGGGTCGACTTCGGCTCTGCCGTGCTCTCCGGCCTGCTGGAGCTTGTCTTCCCGCTGGCGATCACGGCCTACATCGACCACCTGCTGCCGCTCGGAGACTGGCGGCTGACGGTTCTGGCTGCGATCGGACTGCTTTGCATCTACGCCGTGAACACGGCCCTGATGGGGGTCGTGATCTACTGGGGGCACCGGCTGGGCATCGAGATCGAGACGGAGATGCGCCGCCGCGCCTTCGCGCATATCACGCGGCTGTCATGGCGCTGGTTCGACCGGGCCCGGACAGGCAAGCTCGTCGCGCGGGTGACCCGCGACCTGGAGGAGATCGGCGAGGTTGCGCACCATGGTCCCGAGGATCTGTTCATCGCCGTCATGACGTTTGTCGGCGCCTTCGTCCTGATGTTCTTGATGCACCCGGCGCTGGCCCTGATCACGGCTGTCATCGTGCCTTGCACGGTCTGGGTCGTCACGGTGTACGGCGCGAAAATGACCCGAAGCTGGCGCGACATCTATGCACGTGTCGGCGCCTTCAATGTCCGTCTCGAAGAGGCGATCGGGGGCATTCGCGTCGTACAGGCCTTCGCGAATGAACGACACGAAGAAGCGCTTTTCGCGCGGGACAACGCGGCCTACCGCGATACCAAGCTGGAAGCCTATTCGCTGATGGCCCGGGCCAGCGCGATTCACTACATGGGACTGCGTTTCGTGCAGGTGATCGTCATGGTGGCCGGGGCGGCTTTCGTCCTGCAGGGGTCTTTGGAGGTCGGCGGCTTCGTCGGGTTCCTTCTGCTGGTCAATGTCTTCTTCCGCCCGTTGGAAAAGATCGCCGCGGTTATCGAAACCTATCCGCGTGGTATCGCGGGGTTCCGGCGCTACCTCGAATTGCTGGAAACCGAACGGGATATTGCGGATCTGCCCGGGGCAACTCCTGCGGGGAAACTGACGGGGGCGATCCGGTTCGAGGGCGTCCACTTTGCCTACGACGGGGCGTTGCCGGTTCTGCATGAGGTCAGCTTTTCCGTGGACCCCGGGCAAACCGTGGCCCTTGTCGGGCCGTCCGGCGCGGGCAAGAGCACGGCCCTGGCGCTGCTGCCGCGCTTCTACGACCCAACCGCTGGACGGATCACGATCGACGGCACCGATATCCGCGACATGACGCTGGAAAGCCTGCGGGGACAGATCGGAACCGTCAGCCAGGATGTCTTCCTGTTCGGGTCCACCCTGCGGGAAAACATCGCCTACGGCAGGTTGGAGGCAACCGAGGAAGCGCTTCTTGCCGCTGTTGCCGATGCGCAGCTGACCGACCTGGTGGAACGCCTTCCCGAGGGTCTGGACACGGTTGTGGGGGAACGTGGCGTGACCCTGTCCGGGGGGCAAAAGCAACGTGTCGCAATCGCGCGCGCCTTCCTCAAGAATCCACCGATCCTGATCCTGGATGAGGCGACATCCGCCCTGGACCGGGAAACCGAGCGCGAAATCCAGGCCGCACTGGAGCGTCTTTCCGTCGGTCGTACCGTTCTGGTGATCGCCCACCGGCTGGAGACCATTCGCGAGGCCGACAGGATTCTCGTGTTCGAAGGCGGGCGTCTGATCGAGGCGGGCAGCGACCAGGAATTGCGCCAGGTCGGCGGGGTCTACGCGCGGCTTCAGTGAGGGGGATGGTCGGCCTTGCGCATCGGCCTGGGGCGATCATCCCAGGGTGCCGGCGATTTCCTCGAACTCCCCGTCACGGATCAACAGATCCAGCAGGTGCCGAACCGGCGCCCCGTGGTATCGACCGCGCCTGGTGATGATCTGCGTATGCGAGGTGATCTGCGATGGGTAGTCCAGTGGCAGGGTCGTAAGCGCCTCGTCCATGTCCCTCTGTGGGGAGGGCTTGTAGGGCATCAGGAACAGGGCCTGCCCGATGGCCACATAGGACAGCGCGACGCGATAGGAATTGGCCAGCATCGTCGGCCGCAGGGTGACGCGTTCCATCCGGGCGATCATGTCGGTGATCTGTCGCCCGCCAAAGCGCGGTTCGAGCAGGACCAGCGGGTAGGCGACGACATCCTTGAGGCGCGGTGACCGGCCAAGTTGCTGCAGCGGGTGATCCTTGCGCATCGCCACGGTCATCGGCACCTCGGATCTTGCATGAAAAACAAGCGACGGGTCGTTGGGGGCGAAATAGGTCACGGCGATATCCGTCTCGTTGGCGAGCAGGGCATCGACGGATTCGCTGGTCGGGTGGATCAGCACCTCCAGGTCGGTATTGGGCCATGCTGCGCGGAAGTCGCGCAGGGGCCGGCCCATAAGCCAGTTGACAAACCCTTCCCCGGACGAGATGCGCAGCCGGGTCCTGCGGGAGTTGCGGAAGCCGTCGAGGTTTGCCTGCAACTGCAGCTCCGCCTCCTGCTGGGACCGGTAGTATTCACAGAGGCTGAGGCCGATGTCGTTCATGATCACGCCGCGCCCCTCCCGCTCCATCAGGGTGAGGCCCAGTTCGGTTTCCAGCTGCGCGATCTGCCGGCTGATGGTGGAGGGCGCCACGTCCAGCCGTTCGGAGGCCTGGCGGATGCCGCCGCAGATATGCGTGTAAAACAGGTAGTGCAGGCGCGTCGGGTCGATCACGGGCGGGGCCTTCCATACGGATCCGGGGTGAGGTGGCGGGCAGCGGTCGGCATGACTGTTGCGCTGGATGCAGCGCTTTGTTGCATCAAGAGGCATTGATTGCAACGGCGTCCCCTACGTAGCGTCCGACCTCATGACCCGTCCCCAGGCATGCCGGCCCCGCCCGGCGACCGGAGGGGCGCAAGAAAACATCCCCCTGCAAGGAGGCAGACTTGAAACTTCGTTCCATCCTTTCCGGTGCGGCCGTCGCCCTGGCACTGGCCACCTCGGCCCTGCCGCAGGCGTCGCTGGCGCAGGACAACACCTTCCGCTTCGCGGCGCAGGGCGACCTGAAGTCGCTCGACCCCTATGCCCTGGCCGAGACCTTCTCCCTCGCCATGATCGGCGGCGTCTACGAAGGCCTGGTGGCCCGTGACGGCGATCTGAACATCATTCCCGCCCTGGCCGAAAGCTGGGAAAAGTCGGACGATGCCAAGACCTGGACCTTCCACCTGCGTCACGGCGTTACCTTCCAGGACGGCAGCCCCTTCACGGCGGATGACGTGATCTTCTCCGCCGACCGCGTGCGGTCCTCCGGGTCGGACCTGAAGACCCGCGTGCCGGCCGATGCCGTCTTCACCAAGATCGACGATTACACCGTGCAGGTGACCACGCCCGAACCCTCGCCCATGCTGATGGCGGTCTGGGATACCTGGTACATCGTGTCGAAGTCCTGGACCGAGGCGCATGACGCCGTGTCGGTGAACCAGGGCGGCACCGATGCCTCTTACATGGCGCTGCATGCCAATGGCACCGGCCCGTTCAAGCTGGTGTCGCACCAGCCCGGCGTCGAAACCGTCTGGGAGCCCAACCCGACCTGGTGGGGCACGCCGGTGCACAACCTCGACAAGGTGGTGTTCCAGCCGATTTCCTCCGGCGCGACCCGCGTGGCCGCCCTGCTGTCCGGCGAGGTCGACATGATCGAGCCCGCGCCGCTGCAGGACGTGGACCGGATCAACGCCTCTGGCACGGCGCATGTGCTGCAGGGGCCGGAAGTGCGGGTGATTTACCTGGGCTTCGACCAGCATTCCGACGTGCTCCCCAAGTCGAACCTGACCGACAGCAACCCGTTCAAGGATCCGCGCGTCAAGATGGCCGTGTGGAAGGCGATCAACGAGGATGCGATCGTCGACAAGGTGATGCGCGGCGCGGCCGTGCCGGCGTCGCTGATGGTCTCGAAGGAGCTGTTCCCGCTCTATGACGAGTTCACCCGTCCCGCCTATGACCCCAAGGGTGCCAAGGAACTGCTGACCGAGGCCGGCTATCCCGACGGCTTCGAAGTGCAGCTGGACTGCCCGAACGACCGCTATGTCAACGACGAGCGGATCTGCCAGTCGATCGTGCCGATGCTGGCCAAGATCGGCATCAAGGTCGACCTGAACGCAGAACCCAAGGCCACCTATTTCGGCCGGATCTTCGCCTCGGGCGGCTACGACACCTCGTTCTACCTGCTCGGCTGGCAGACCAACGGGTCGGGTTCGGTCGGCGTGCTGCGCGACCTGTTCCGCTGCCGCGACGAGGCTGGCAACGGCGGTGGCAACAACGTCGGCAACTACTGCAACCCGAAGGTGGATGCCCTGATCGAGCAGATCGGCAGCGAACCTGACGACGACAAGCGCAACGAGCTGATCGCCGAAGCCTACAAGATCGCCCAGATGGACGAAGTCGCCTATGTGCCGCTGCACCAGCAGACCCTGGCCTGGGGCGTGCGGGACAACGTCGAGGTCGTGCAGCGTGCCGACAACGACTTCCGCTTCTACTGGGTGACCAAGACCCCCGAGGAGTGAGACACCCCGTCGCTCCTTGAACCTGGGCCGTGGCGGCCTCTCCCCCCGCCACGGCCACTTTGTGACCGGCCGCCCCCGGGCAGCCAAACCTTTCGAAAGTTGACATGCTCGCCCTGATCATCCGCAGATTGCTGCAGTCGGTCATCGTCATGCTGGTCGTGACCCTGATTGCCTTCGTCATGTTCCGTTTCGCCGGGGATCCGGTGAACCAGATGGTGGGGGTCGAGACCACCCAGGCCGACCGCGAGGCGCTGCGCCAGTCGCTGGGCCTGGACCAGCCGACCATCGTGCAGTTCGCACGCTACATCGACCGCGTGGTGCACCTCGATTTCGGCAATTCCTTCCAGTTCCGCCAGCCCGTCACCGACCTGCTGGCCGAACGCCTGCCCGCCACGCTGGAACTGGCCTTCGTCGCCGCGCTCTTCTCCATCATCGCGGGGATCCTGCTGGGCGTCTATTGCGCGCTGCGGCCGCGCGGTGTGCTCTCGACGCTGCTGCAATCCGCCTCTCTGGTGGGGGTGTCGCTGCCGACCTTCCTGATCGGCATCCTGCTGATCTACGTCTTCTCGGTCCAGCTGGGCTGGCTGCCGTCCTTCGGGCGCAACGGGCTGGTGAAGATCACCGACCACTGGAGCACCGGGCTGCTGACCTGGGAGGGCTGGAAATCCATGATGCTGCCGGCGATCACGCTGGGGCTGTTCCAGATGACCCTGATCATGCGGCTGGTGCGGTCCGAGATGCTGGAGGTGCTGCGCGCCGACTTCATCCGCTTCGCCACCGCGCGCGGCCTGCCCAAGCGGCTGGTCTATTTCCGCCACGCGCTGAAGAACACGCTGATGCCGGTGATCACCGTGGTCGGCCTGCAGATCGGGTCGATCATCGCCTTTTCCATCATCACGGAAACCGTCTTCCAGTGGCCGGGCGCGGGCCTGCTGTTCCTGCAGGCGGTGCAGAATGCGGATGTGCCGATCATGTCCACCTATCTGCTGCTGATCGCCTTCTTCTTCGTGATGATCAACCTCATCGTCGACCTGATCTACAACGCGGTCGACCCGCGTCTGAAAGGCAAGGCCAAGGCATGACCCAGCCCGACCTCTCTAACCCGAGCACCCCCGCAGTCGAGACCCGTGCCCCGCGCAACGAGCCGCTTTCGGCCCGGGCGAAGCGCGCATGGGACAGCGACCTGTGCATCGATTTTCGCCGCAACAAGCTGGTCCTGCTGGCCACGGTGATCCTTCTGGCGATCCTGCTCTCGGCGATCTTCGCCCCCTGGATCGCGCCGATGGATCCCTTTGACCCGATGTCGTTGGACATCATGAATTCTTCCCTGCCGCCAGCCTGGGAAGAGGGCGGTGATCCGCGCTTCTTTCTGGGCACCGATGATCAGGGGCGCGACATGCTGTCGGCCACGCTCTACGGGCTGCGCGTCTCGCTGGGCATTTCCGCCGTGGGCGTGGCCCTGGCCACGGTGATCGGCATCGCCCTTGGTGTGATCGCGGGCTATTTCGGCGGCGTCGTCGACAGCGTGATCATGCGGCTGGCCGATATCCAGCTGTCCTTCCCGGCGATCCTGATCGCCCTGCTGATCGACGGGGTGATCCATTCCTTCCTGCCGGGCATCGGGCGCGAAAGCTCTGCCTCCCTCATCATCGTGCTGTCGATCGGCGCCTCGTTCTGGGTGCAGTACGCGCGGACGGTGCGATCCTCCACCATGGTGGAGAAGAGCAAGGATTACGTCAGCGCCGCGCGGCTTTTCGCGCTGCCGGCGACGAAGATCATGCGCCAGCACATCCTGCCCAATGTCATGGGGCCGGTGCTGGTGATCCTGACGATCAACTTCGGCCTGGCGATCATCACCGAGGCGACGCTGTCCTACCTGGGCGTGGGCCTGCCGCCGATGAAGCCTTCGCTGGGCACGCTGATCCGGACCGGGCAGGAATACCTGTTCTCCGGCCAGTGGTGGATCGTGGCGGTGCCCGGCGTGGCCTTGGGCGTGCTGGTGCTGACGATCAACCTGCTGGGCGACTGGCTGCGCGACGCGCTGAACCCGAAACTGCGCTGAGGGAGGTCCGGAAATGAGCGAACCCATCCTGTCCATCCGCAACCTGCGGGTCGAATTCCCCACCCGGCGCGGCGTGCTGACCGGGCTGAACGACGTGTCCTTCGACATCCACCCCGGCGAGGTTCTGGGCGTGGTCGGCGAAAGCGGCGCGGGCAAGTCGATGACCGGCGCTGCCATCATGGGCCAGATCGCCGCCCCGGGCCATATCGCCGGGGGCGAGATCCTGCTGAAGGGCCGGGAGATCCAGGCCCTGCCGCCGCGCGAGATGGAGAAGATCCGCGGCCGCCACATCGGCATGGTCTTCCAGGATCCGCTGACCTCGCTCAACCCGCTGATGCGGGTGGGCGATCACCTGGTGGAGACGATCCGCGTGCACCTGGGCCTGTCGCGCAAGGCGGCGACCGCCCGTGCGGTGCAGCTGCTGGACGAGGTCGGCATCCCCGATCCGGAGACCCGCATGCGCAACTACCCGCACGAGTTTTCCGGCGGCCAGCGGCAGCGCGTGGTGATCGCGCTGGCGCTCTGTGCCGAGCCGGAGCTGGTGATCGCGGATGAGCCCACCACGGCACTGGACGTGTCGGTGCAGAAGCAGATCATCGGGCTGATCCGGAAGCTGTGCGAAAAGCACGGCACGGCCTTCATGCTGATCACCCACGACATGGGCATGATCGCGGAGACCGCCGACCGGGTGGCGGTGATGTATGCGGGCCGGGTGGCCGAGATCGGGCCGGTGGCCCAAGTCGTCACCGATCCGCGCCATCCCTACACCCGGGGCCTGATGGCCGCGATCCCCTCGCTGGAAAGCAACCTTGATCGGCTGAAGCAGATCCCGGGGTCGATGCCGTCTCTGTCGTCGATCCCCGAAGGCTGCGCCTTCAGGCCGCGCTGTGAGTTCGCGACGGAGCTCTGTGCCGCGAAACGTCCCGAGCCGGAGGGGCAGGGCGGGCACCTGGCCGCCTGCCATTTCGCCGGCGCCCAGTCTGCAGGAACTCAGGCCGAGGAGGTTTCCGCATGAGCCGCGCCTTTGTTGAAGTCCGGTCGCTGAACCGGCGGTTCGACGTGTCGAAGCCCTGGCTGAACCGGGTGATCGAGCGGGAGCCGAAGCGGTTCGTGCATGCGGTGAAGGACGTGAGTTTCGAAGTGCCGCAGGGCCGCACCTTCGCCCTGGTGGGCGAGAGCGGGTCGGGCAAGTCGACCATCGCGCGGATGCTGGTCGGCCTGCTGGAACCCAGCTCCGGCGACGTGGCGATCGACGGCACGCCCATTGCCGCCAGCCTGGGCGGCGCGGATCAGCGGGCGCTGCGGCGGCGGATGCAGATGATCTTCCAGGATCCCTATGCCAGCCTCAACCCGCGCTGGCGGGTGCGGCGGATCGTGTCGGAGCCGATGCTGGCGCTGAACGTGGTGGCCGATGCCGCCGAGGCCGAGGCGGAGACCGCGCGGCTGCTGCAGCTGGTGGGCCTGCAGGCCTCGGACATGCTGAAGTACCCGCACGAGTTTTCCGGCGGCCAGCGGCAGCGGATCGCCATCGCGCGGGCGCTGGCGGCGCGGGCGGAGTTCATCGTCTGCGACGAGCCTTCCTCGGCGCTGGACGTGTCGGTGCAGGCGCAGATCCTGAACCTGATGCGCGACCTGCAGCAGGAGCTGGGGCTGACCTACGTGCTGATCAGCCACAACCTGGCCGTGGTGCGCCACATGGCCGACGAGATCGGCGTCATGCACAACGGCGTCATGGTGGAACGGCAGGAGGCGCGCCAGCTCTTCCGCGATCCGCAGGATCCCTACACCCGCATGCTGATCGACGCGGTGCCGCAGATGTCGGCCGCCACGCGACGGCAGGAGGTGGCGGCGGCGGGGTGATCCCGCGCGCTCGTCCGAAAGAGACTAAATACCACAGGAGCCAAAGATGCCCGTTACCGAGGCCGACCGCCTGGAGGCCATCCTTCCAGAGCTGATCGCCATCCGCCGTGATCTGCATGCCCATCCCGAAACCGCCTTCGAGGAAGTCCGCACGGCGGGCATCGTCGCAGAGCGCCTGCGCGCCTTCGGGCTGGAGGTGCATGAGGGCATCGGCCGCACCGGTGTCGTCGGCGTGCTGAAGGGGCGTCACCCGGGTCAGCGCAGCATCGGTCTGCGGGCGGACATGGATGCGCTCTTCATCGAGGAGGCGAACGAGTTCGACTATGCCTCCAAGGTGCCGGGCAAGATGCATGCCTGCGGTCATGACGGCCATACCACCATGTTGCTGGGCGCGGCACAGTACCTGGCCGCCGATCCCGATTTCGCGGGCACGGTCCATTTCATCTTCCAGCCCGCCGAGGAAGGCGCCGGCGGCGCCGCCGCGATGATGGAGGACGGGCTGTTCGAGCGGTTCCCCTGCGAGGCGGTCTATGGTCTGCACACCGATCCGCTGCAGGAAGAGGGCGCCATCGCCAGCCGCGAGGGTGCGGCGCTGGCGGGCACGATGACCTTCGACGTGACCTTCAAGGGCACCGGTGGCCATGGCGGCGCCTCTCCGCATGCGGCCAATGACGCGACGATCCCGGCGGCGCAGTTCGTGCTGGCCCTGCAGGCCATCGTCGGACGCAACGTTTCCGCCCGCGAGGTCGCGGTGCTGAGCGTGGGCCACATGGCGGGCGGCTCTCCCTCCTCGCTGAACGTGATGCCCCGCGAGGTGAGTGTCGGTGGCACCGGGCGCTACTTCAGCGATGCCGTGGGCGACATGATCTGCACCCGGATCGAGGAACAGGCGCAGGCGCTGGCGCTGGCCTCCCGCTGCGAGGCGACGGTGGTGATCAACCGCAACACGCCGCCGCTGATCAACTCCGGCGAGGCCTTCACCGCCGCGCTGCAGGCGGCGCGGACGACCTTTGGCACGACGCAGGTGAACCCGGAGCGGGAAGCCTCGACCGGAGGTGAGGATTTCTCCTTCTTCGGCGTTGACCGGCCGGGGGCCTATTTCTGGATGGGCGCGGGCGCGGGGCCGGACGGCAAGGTGCATGACGTGCACACCGACCGCTTCGACTTCAACGACCGGACGCTTGGCCTTGGCGTCAGCTACTGGGTGAACTTGGTGCTGCAGGAACTGGGCCGCGACGACGCCTGATAACCGTTGGGACCGGCCCCGTGGCGGGGCCGGTTCCTCCGTTGCCCTAGATCGGGTAATGCAGATCCCCGTCCTGCATGGTGATCCAGCGCAGCTCGGTAAATTCGTTGATGCCCCAGATCCCACCAAACCTCCCGTAGCCTGAGGCCTTGACCCCGCCGAATGGCATCTGTGCCTCGTCATGGACCGTCGGGCCGTTGATATGGCAGATGCCGCTTTCGATCCGCCGCGCGACGGACAGGGCCGCCATCGTGTCCCGGCCGAAGACGGCTGCGGACAGGCCGAAGTCGCTTTCATTCGCGATCCGGACGGCTTCATCCACGGAGCCCGCCCGGATGATGGCGACGACCGGGCCGAAGCTTTCCTCGCTGTAGATCCGCATGTCGGAGGTGACGTGATCCAAAGCGGCCGCGTTCAGAAGCGTGCCCTGGCCACCGCCCGCGATCAGCCGGGCGCCCTTTTCGACGGCATTGCCGATCAGCGTGCCGATCCGTTCCGCCGCCGCCTCGTTCACGAGGGATCCCAGGGGGCTGCTGCCTTCGACGGGATCGCCTGCGGTCAGGCTTTCGACCTTGGCGGCGAAAGCTTCGACGAAGCGGTCGCCGGCGCTTCCGACGGTGATGATCCGCTCTGTCGACATGCAGATCTGCCCTTGGTTCATGTAGGCGCCGAAACCCGCTGCTGCGACGGCTGCGTCGATATCGGCATCCTCCAGCACGATCATCGGGGCCTTGCCGCCAAGTTCCAGCAGCGCGGGTTTCAGGTGCCGCCCGGCCAGTTCGCTGATGACGCGTCCAACCCGGGTCGAACCTGTGAAATTCACCCGACGGACCGCAGGATGTTCGACCAGCGCCGCAACCACCTCCGGCGCCTCGTCGGGGTCGTTGGAGATCGCGTTCAGCACACCGGGCGGAAACCCTGCCTCCGCCACCGCTTCGATGATGAGCGCATGCACCCGGGGGCACAGCTCCGATGTCTTCATGACCACGGTATTGCCGCAGGCGAGCGGCGTCGCGATGGAGCGCACGCCAAGGATCACCGGTGCATTCCATGGCGCCATCGCCAGCACCACGCCAGCGGGTTGGCGCACGGCAAGCGCGGTGGATCCCGGGCGGTTCGAGGGAATGACCTCTCCCTTGATCTGCGTGGTGAGCGAGGCCGACTCCACCAGCATGTCGGCAGCCAGCATGCAGTTGAACCGGGCCCAGGCCTCGGTCGCGCCGATCTCGTCCTTCATGGCCTGAACGATATCGTCGGCTCGGGCCTTCAGGTTGTCGGCCGCCGCCAGCAGGATCTTGCGGCGCTCCCCGGGGGAGGTGGCGGACCATCCGGCGAAGGCCACCGCAGCGGCATCTACCGCCCGGGCCACGTCGGAAAGGGAGGCCGCGGCGGCCTCCGTCACGACCTCTCCGCTGACGGGGTTGGCCCGGGTGAAACTGCGGCCGCCCTCGGCGGGAACATAGGCGCCGTTGATGTAGAGATTGAGCTTTTCCATGTGGCTCTCCTGTTACCGTGCAGGCGCAAGCGATCCGCCCAGGAAGGCGCGGATTACCGCAGGGTCTGACTTGATCTGGGCCGCGGGACCGGATCCGGTGATCCGCCCGACCTCTACCAGGTAGGCGAAGTCCGCCAGGTCCAGGGTGGCGCGCGCGTTCTGCTCGACGATGAGGATCGTCAGCCCCGTTGCGCGGATGCGGGAGAGGGCGGAAAAGACCTCTTTCACGACGATCGGCGCCAGGCCGAGCGAGGGTTCGTCGAGCAACAGAAGATCGGGGTTGGACATCAGGGCACGTCCGATGGCGACCATCTGCTGTTCGCCGCCGGACATTGTTCCCGCGATCTGGCCATGCCGTTGGGCGAGCTTGGGGAAGAGCGCAAAGACCTCCTCCATCCTGGCCGCGGCGCCGTTGCGGGCGCGTTCGGGAATGGCGCCCAGGCGCAGGTTGTCTCCGACCGTCATGGCGGGAAAGATGCCGCGCCCCTCGGGGACGAGGGCGATGCCTTCCTCGACCAGCCTGTGCGCCGGCTGACGCAGAAGCGATTTGCCTTGATAGAGGATGTCGCCCGACACTGGCTTCACCCGGCCGCCGATCGCCCCGAGCAGAGAGGACTTGCCGGCGCCATTGGCCCCCAGGATGGCGACCATCTGCCCCCTTTCGACCGAGAGCGATGCGGCATCGAGCGCGACATGCTTCCCGTAGGTGATCGTCAGGTCCTTGATCTCAAGCATCTACTTCCCCTCCGAGGTAGGCGGAAATGACCGCGGGGTCGGACAGCGCCCTGTCCGTCGCCTCATCCGCGATCATCTGGCCGGAGTTCATGACAACGACACGCGGGCAGAGCGCGCGCACGGCGTCGATGATGTGTTCGACCATCAGGATGGTCAGGCCGCCGTCATGCAGCTTGCGGATAAGCGCGACGCCCTCCTCAAGCTCCGTCGGGTTCAGCCCGGCAAGCCATTCGTCGAGCAAGAGGACTTCCGGCTCCGCCGCGAGGGCGCGGGCAAGTTCCAACCGCTTCTGATCGATGTAGGTCAGGCTGCCTGCAACCGCATCGGCACGTCCGGCAAGGCCCACGTCCTCCAGTGCCTGTCGGGCGACCCGGCGTGCGGCAGGGCCCCAATGGCCATGACGGCCGAAGACGGCGGTGATCATGACGTTCTCGATGAGGCTGAGGGAGGGCAGGATGCGCACCAGCTGAAAGGTTCTTGCAACGCCGGCCCGGGCGATCCGGTCGGCCCGCAGGCCGGTCAGGTCCCTGCCGGCCAGGCGGATCCTGCCGGAGGTTGCGGGCAGGGCGCCGGAGACCAGGTTGATCAGGGTCGTCTTGCCCGACCCGTTGGGCCCCAGCAGGCCGACGATTTCACCACGTTCCAACCCGAACGAGACCCCGTCGACCGCCCTCAACCCGCCGAACTGTTTCACCACGTCGTTGATTTCGAGAAAGCTCATGCCTTTGCCTCCCGTCGGGACCTGGCGGGCCAGCGCCCGCTGCCGAATTTCTCTGCCGTCGCGATCAGTCCCTTGGGCACCAGGAAGACGACACCGATGAAGAGCAGCCCCAGCAGGATCGGGTAGGTGTCGGGAAAGTTGGAGGACAGCCATTCGAAGACCAGGAACAGGGGCACGGCGCCAAGCGCGGGCCCCCAAAGCCGGTTCGCGCCGCCCAGTAGGGCCATGATCACGGTCAGGAAGCTGACCGTCGGATTGAACACGATCGAAGGCTCCACGTAGACATAGCGCGGAGAGGTGATCGCCCCGGCCAGCGTCAGGATCACCGCCGAGATGATGAAGGCGATCAGCTTGACCCGGGCAAGATGGATCCCGGAGTGCGCCGCCACTGTCTCGTCATCTCCGATCACCCGCAGCGCCATGCCGAGGCGGGCGCGGTGGATCCAGGCGGTCAGCGCGATGGTCAGCGCGCCCAGGGCCAGCATCTGCCAGTAGATCTGCCGGGTGGAGATATCGAGGAAGATGTAACGCCCCAGCGTGCCGGTCACGTTGACCTCGTACCAGGTGATCAACTGCCGGACGAGCTCTGCCAGGCCGAAGCTGAAGATCACGAAGTAGACGCCTTTCAGGCGCAGGGTCGACAGCCCAACGAGGAGCGCCATGGCACCGCCGATGGCCGCTGCAGCCAGAAGCACCGCGCCATAGGGCAGCGCCTCGTTCAGCACGGCCACCGTGTAGGCTCCGGTCCCGTAGAAGGCGACCGTGGCGAGCGAGATGTAGCGCGTCTGGCCCGAGAAGAGCGCCCAGGCAGAGGCGAGCGTGACATAGGTCGCGGTGCCGATCAGCAGGCCCAGCCCGTAGTCGGATACCAGCAGGGGGACCCAGGCCAGCACCCCGAGGGCTGCCAGCGGAAGGAGAATGCGGATCATGTGCGTGCTCCGAACAGGCCCTGCGGGCGCCACAGCAGCACGAGCAGGAAGATGGCAAAGGTCGCGGCAAGTGTCAGGCCCGGGTCGATGGCGGTCGCCACGAAGGTTTCCAGCAGCCCAAGGGCAAAGCCCGCCGCCAATGCGCCCGGCACATTGCCCACGCCCCCCATGATCACGATGACCAGCGCCTTCATGGTGAAGACCACGCCGCCCGTTGCGGAAAAGGTCTGGTACATGGAGATCGAGGCCCCTGCGGTCGCCGCCAGCGCAGAGCCGAGCGCGAAGCCCTGGCGCGCCACCCGGTTGACGTCGATCCCCACCAGCGGGGCGGACCCCGGGGTCAGGGCGACAGCCCGCATGCGCAGCCCCCAGGTGGTCGTGCGCAGGGCGATCACCAGGGCTCCGCCGGCCACGACGCAGATCGCGAAGGCGATCAGACGGTTCAGCGCGACGGAAACCCCCAGCACGTTCACCCCGCGATCAAGGTAGGAGATCGAGGTGAAATTCGCACCGAAGACCACCAGCAGAAGCCCCTGGATAAGAAACAGCAGGCCGAAGGTCGCCAGGATGCTGTCGACCTCCAGCTGTCCGCCACCGCCCGACCGCGCGACAAGCGGGCGCATCATGACCTGGTAGAGCAGCCAGCCCAGCCCGTACCCCGCGACGGCGACCGCCGGCAGCGACAGCAATGGCGACAGGCCCAGCCCCTGGAAGGCGGCGACGACGACAAAGGCGGAAATCAACGTCAGTTCGCCATAGGCGAGGTTCATGATGCGGGCGATCCCGTACTGCAGCGTCAGCCCGAGCGCCAGAAGCGCATAGGTGCCGCCCAGCACGAGGCCGAGGATGAGGGTGGTTGTCAGCATGAGGATACCTTCAGTGTCGGGTTCCCCCGGGGCTCCGGAGACGAGAGGGCCGGGGGCTACGGTCGGCCCGCGTGCCGCAGCGCGCGGGCCAACGGGCAAGTCACCAGTCCGGCTTTGGGATCACGGGGGCGGAGGCCCCCTCCTTGTCGGCGGGGTTCACGGCGCGGAAGGCATCGCCCTGCCACTGACCGACCCACCACAGGTCGCGCAGCTGGTTATCCTCCAGCGTCACGTCCCCGATCACCGTTTCGAACGTCCCGGTGGAGAGTTCCTCCGCCAGGGCCCCATGGTCGAGGCCGACGCGCTCCACCGCCTGGGCCAGCATTTCAAGCGAGGCATAGGTGATGGCAGAGGCCCAGCTGTCTGGCGCCTTGCCGATGAATTCCGCGTGGCGGGTGAAGTAATCCTGGATGGCGGGACTGTCCGCATCGACGCCACCGATGGCCATGACGCCTTCCGCCTTGCCGTCCGCGATGCCCGGGTAAATCGGGAAGGCCCCTCCGACGGAGATGTAGAAGACCTTGGGGTTGTAGTTCATCGACTGCGCGGTCTTGGTCATCCCGAAGGAACCGGGCGGGTAGGAAAAGGCGATGAAGCTGTCCGCGCCGGATCCCTGGGCCTCGCTCATCATCGCGGCGAAGTCGGAGGTGCCGAGCGGGTAGGTCTTGTCATAGACCAGTTCGAACCCGGCGTCTTCGAAGGCGGCGCGCGCGCCGCTGATCAGGTCGATGCCGAACCCGTCCGCGACGGAGACAACGGCGACCTTGTTGTTGATCGTGCCCGCATCCCGTGCCTTGGACAGCACATCGACCAGGCCCGCGGCGTAGTCATGCCCGCCACCCAGCATCCAGAAGCTGCGATCCCAGCGGGCCGCGAATTCCGGGGCCTTGTCCGTCACCGCTGTGACGGCAAGCTGCGGATAACCGAAGCGGGCCATCAGGGGCGCGATCGCCAGGTTCGGGCCGGTGCCCCAGGGCGGCAGGATCAGGTCGACCTTGTCCTGGGTGGCCAGCCTCTCGATCGCCCGCACGAGGTCTTCGTTGGCGGACCGGTTGTCGTATTCGACCACCTCGATCATCTTCTGCGTCCCGTCGGGCATCTTCAGCCCGCCGGCGGCGTTCACCGTATCCACCCAGAGCTCATAGTTGGGGATCGTCGTGATCCCCGCGCCCGTGGCGCTCGGCCCGGTGCGTGCCACGGCATAGCCGATCGTGACGGTGTCGCCCTCGGCCCGGGCCATGCCTGCGGAAAGTGCCAGTGACGAGGTCACGGCAGCAGAGAGCGCGCGCAGGGCTGCGCGCCGCGTAATACCAATCATTGCTTCCTCCCTTTCGGCCAGCCATGTGCCGGCCAGTCGCGTTCCGATGCGGCCCTCTCCTCAGGGTGCAGGGAACAGGACAGCAGACTAATCCCGGGGACTGGTCGTGATAAATGCACTCTCGGGGTGATTAATTGTACTGATGATTGATTTCCGGTCGGGGCAACTGCAGCATCCTTTCATGCCCTATTCGGATCACATCCGGCGCTTGCGCCGCCCCAGCCCGCGGTTGCACCAGATACGCAGCCCCTTGTCGCGTATTGCTTTTGCCCTGCCGGCGGACATGTCGCACCTGCTTTGGCTGGAACACGGCATGGTCCACCTTCGCCGGGAGGGCGGTGCCATGGCCCCGGATCATGCGGGGCCGCGTCTTGTCTGGTGGGCCTCCGGGACGGCGCGGGAAATGATCGCGGAGGCGGGCGCGCGGGGGACGCTGCTGTCGATCCCGGATTTCGTGCTTCTCAATGCCCTGCCTGCGACGCCCATCGGGGCGCAGATGCAGCGGACCCTGTCACAGGACCTGGACCTGGCGGCCGATACCTCTGGCGGGTTGTCGCGCCTGCGCGAAGCGCTCCTGCATGAACAGGAGGAGGCGGCGCCGGGGGCGGACATCGCGGCCTCCAGCTACCTGACCCTGCTCCTGCTGCAGCTCTGGCGGCTGGTGCGCAAGGATATCGTCAACCTGGGCGGCGCGCCCCAGGGCCTGTCGGAACGGTTCATCCTTATGGCGGCGCAGAGGCTGCGCGATCACCTGCCGGTGGAAGACTACGCGCGGGAGCTGAACGTCAGCCGTGATCGCCTTGGCTCCGCCGTGAAGCGGGCAACCGGGTTGTCGCCCCGGGCCTACCTGCACAGGATGCTGATGCGCGAAGCGATGGAACTGCTGGCGAACACCGGAACGCCGATTTCCCAGGTGGCGTTTCGCCTGGGCTTTGCCGATCCGGCCTATTTCACCCGCTTCTTCCGCCGTGAGGCCGGCCAGAACCCTGGCGCGTTCCGCCGCTCCCACGGTCGCAAGGCGGATGAGGAACCCGCCTCCTTCGCCGCATGGCCATGACGCATCCCTCCCGCCGTCTGGACGCGTCTCGCCGCTGTCCCTAGGGTGCGCCGCAAGCCGCCGGCACGACCTGCGCGCGGCCAAGTGACACCGAAACCAGGGGAGCGGCCAACATGCTCGAACTTGAGGACAAATGGATCTGGGACAGCTGGTACGTTGAAGACCAGGGGACCTGGCATGTCTACTTCCTGCAGGCGGATCGCAGCCTGGGCGATGCCGAACTGCGCCACTGGAACGTGACCCATGGGCATGCCACCAGCCGCGATCTGAAATCCTGGACCTACGAAGGCACCGTCTTTGCCCCGGCCGAAGCGCCCGCCTTTGACGATTACACCGTCTGGACCGGGTCGGTCATTCGTGGCGATGACGACCTGTGGCACCTGTTCTACACCGGCACCAGCCGCGCCGAAGAGGGCCTGGTGCAAAGGGTCGGCCACGCGACGAGCACGGACCTGAAGACATGGGACCGGCGCGGGATCGCGCTGGACATGACGGTACCGGGGGCGGAGCTTTACGAGGGGCATGTTCCGGGCCGGTGGAAGGACTGCTCGATGCGGGATGCCTGGGTGATCCGCGATCCCGACGGCCCGGGCTGGCTGATGTATTTCACCGGCCGCTCTCCGGCGCCCGAGGACCCGCTGGAGGCCGGTGCCGTGGGCATGGCGCGGTCCGACGATCTGTTCAACTGGACCCTGGAAGCCCCTGCCTACGTGGGCTTTTTCGGTGAAATCGAAGTGCCCACCGTCTTCGAGAAGGCGGGCCGCTGGTATTGCCTTTTCTGCACCACGGCCGGGGCCTGGTCAGATGCCTACAAGGCTGAGCACCCGGGCCCGGCGCTGACCGGGATCCACTACCTGGTGGCCGATCACCCGCGTGGCCCCTGGAGCATGGGCGAAGGGCCGTTCCTTTTCGGCACGCCGGAGGGGGAACGCTATGCCCCGCGGTGGGTGCCGTCGCAGGGACGGGACCTGATGATGAGCTGCATCACCTATCGCGACGGCACCTTCCTGGGCCTGCTGGACGATCCGATGACGCTGGACGTGACGGCGGACGGCGCCCTGCGTATCGCCGGCTGACGAGCCCTGCAAAAAGGCCCGGCCCCCGACAGATGGACGGGAGCCGGGCCTCTTTCCGGCGGAATTGTCGTGACCGGGTCAGAGCTTGACCGGCTGGCCGGTCCGGATGCTTTCATCCGCGGCAAGGCAGATGCCCAGGCTGTCCACGGCATCCGTCATGTGCCGGGTCAGGTCCACGTCGTCGACAATCGCGCGGTAAAGGTAATCCTGCTCCCGGTCGCACAGGCCCTGGTGATCGGGCTCGCCTTCCATCGACAGGTATTCATCCTCGCGCAGCAGCTCTCCATCCGCGCCGGTTTCGGCATGGTGCACGCGCAGCTTGGAGGTCTGGGTGTGCGCATTGATGTCAGCCGAGCCGGTCTTCTCCTCCATCACGATGGACACGGCGCCATTGGGCGACATGACGTCCTTCACGAAATAGGCGGTTTCCGAGATCATCGGGCCCCAGCCTGCTTCGTACCAGCCGACGGAGCCGTCATCGAAGAGCACCTGGAACTGGCCGTAGTTGTACATGCCTTCCTTCAGGCCGGGGGCGAAGGGCACGCCCATGCCGCGCACTTCGACGGGGCGGCCATCGGTGATCTGGCACATTACGTCGACGTAATGCACGCCGCAGTCCACGATGGGAGAGGTCGTTTTCAGGATTTCCTGGTGGATTTTCCACGCGTTACCGCTGGACTGCTGGTTCAGGTTCATGCGGAAGGCGAAGGGCCCGCCAAGGGCGCGGCTTTCGGAGATCAGCCGCATCCAGGAGGGGTGGTGGCGCAGGATGTAGCCCACTACGAGCTTGCGCCCGTTGGCCTTTGCGGCATCGACCACGCGCTGCGCGTCCGCGACATTGGCCGCCAGCGGCTTTTCCACGAAGACATGCGCGCCCGCTTCCAAGGCCGCAACGGCATAGTCGGCATGGGTGTCGGTATGGGTAGAGATCGACACGACGTCGGGCTTCAGCTCTGCCAGGGCGGCCTTGTAGTCATGCAGCAGGGGATAGGCCTGCAGGGCCTCGGGCAGGGACCGGGCAGAGCGGTTGACGAGGCCGGTGATCTGGAACCCCGGATGGGCGTGGTAGGCCATGGCATGGCTCTGGCCCATCTGGCCGAGACCTACGACCATGACGGAGAGTTTCTGGGCGGTGTCGGTCATGGGAATGTCCGTCCTTGCTGATATGCGGAAGGCCCCGGGCGTGCCGGGGCCGAAGGTAGGGATGGCCGGTCAGGCGGCGAGTTCTGCCACGCTCCGGCGTTCGGCCGCGATCTTGGCCGCGCCGATGGAGGCCAGGGCCACGATGAAGGGCGTTGGATTGGTGGCGGTCACCGTCGGGATCACCCCGTTGCCGGCGACATGCAGGTTCTCGAACCCCCAGACGCGGCTGTAGCGATCACAGACAGAGGTGCCGTCATCGACCTCTCCCATGCGCATAGTGCCTTGATAATGCAGCGAGTTGCCGGTGGGCAGGCGATAGGTGGCAAACCCTTCGACCATGGTGCCGAGGGTCGTCGCGATCTTTTCAGCCATGGCCTTGCCCATGGCGATCCGCTCCTCGTCGACCTCGTTGCGGGGCGCGTGGATCGAGAAGCTGGGAAGGCCCTTCCAGTCGAGGTTGTCGTCGTCGAAGACGATCCGGTTCTCGGGGCGGGGATCGGCGGCCACGAAAAGGCCCATGCCGACAAGGGTGCCCTCGATCTCTTCCGGGAAGGGGAAGTTCGCCGGGTTGTTGCCGTGGATCGTGACCGAGAAGGGGAAATCGGCATCATCGACGCGCGGGATCCAGGACATGGAGGTCAGCGGGCCTTCGATGTCGGTCGTGAAGATCCGGTTGATCAGGTAGTGGTCGTTCAGGTTGCGGCCCAGGGCATCGGGCCGGATGCCGGAGCCATAGAGCAACTGCGGCCCATGCAGGCTGTCACAGGCGACAACGACCGTGCCGGCGGCGACGGTGAAGGCCTCCCCCGAGGTCATGGAGACGAGTTCGACCCCGGTCGCAACGCCGTCCTCATGCAGGACGCGGCGGCAGGCGGTTTCGGGCAGGATTTCGAACATGTCACTGGGTTCATTGACCAAATCGCCAAGAACATGATCGGTGCCATGGGTGATCACCCCATCGTCGGTGACGGTGTAGGCCAGGGGCATCGGCTGCACCTTGCGATCCTCGGGACGGCCGGGGTTGAAGACGGCGCCAAGGCGCGCGCGCAGCTCGTCGGAGCCCTTGTCTTCGGGGAAGGGATGCTTGTTGGAGCCCAGCAGGTCATCGGCGATGGCCAGGGCGGCCTCCATCTCTGCCGGGTCGATGAAGGAGATGCGCTCCGACTGCGAAGGATGCGGGCAGCCGGAGGTCCATTGCACGCCCATGCCGCCCACGGAGGCGGCGGCGAAACCTGCGAAGGCCTTTTCGTCGTGGGCGTCGGTGTTGGAGAAGAAGAGCCCCGGGCGGCGGTGCAGGGAGGCGTCGTGGCGCCCGGCCTTGCGGGCTTCCCATTCGTCGCGGGTGATCGGGTCGTAGCTGACACCACGGGCCGGCCCCTGCGCCAGAAGCCGCGCCGCGTCTCGGCCTTCTTCGGTCAGGTTGTCCAGGTGCTTGCCCGGTTCGGGCGTGGTTTTCGGACCTGCCTCGACCATGAGAATGCGGGCCTCGGGCCAGTCGCGGCGGATGATCCGGGCATAGGTGGAACCGGTCGGTCCACTCCCCACGATGACGACATCGGCGGATCGGGTAGTCATGGTCGGAACTCCGAGTATCTGTAAAAGATTTTCAATTTAAGGCGCATGAACGCGCGCGTGACCGGGAAAGTCAATAAGGTTGTGTAAAGAATTTACGGATGCTAGCGTTTTCAGGACAGCTTTCAGCCCGACGCTCACCGGGCGGGCATTTTCGCATGAAAACAAGGATTTACCATGAAGTTCGGCATCAGCTCCTACAGCTTCCTGCCCATGCTCCAGCGCCAGGAAATCAGTCTGGAAGGCGTTTTCGACCAGATTGCCGCATCCGGCGGGACCCATCTGGAACTGGCGACGCTGACCATAGGCCAAAGCCTTGAAGAAATGATGAATTACGAGCTCTACGAGGATGCGCCGACGCGGGCGCGCCTGGAAGCGGCTGCCGAAAAATCGGGCATCGAGCTTTCCGGCCTGTGCATCCCGGCGAGCTTCATCGACGAGGACGCGGCGACGCGGCGGGGGCAGATCGAACGTGCCAAGCGCTATGTCGACCTGTGCGCCGACCTGGGCGTCGGGTTCCTGCGGACGGACGTGGTGCCCTGGTCCCTGCGGGCGGAAAGCCAGGCCCAGGTCGAGGGGCTCTACCCGGTGATCACCGAGGCCTGCCGCGAACTGGCGGAGCATGCGGCGACGCGGGATGTCATCGTGAGCATCGAGAACCACGGTTTCCTGATGAATGCGAGCGAGCGCTGCCGGCGGCTGATCCATGCGGTGGACCACCCCAGTTTCCGCATGACGCTGGATATCGGCAACTTCCTCTGCGTGGACGAGGACCCGGAGATTGCGGTGGGCAACTGCCTTGATATTGCTGGATTTGTCCATGTGAAGGACTTCCTGCTGCGCAAGCATTACCCGGGCCCCGGCTGGCTGGAAACGCTCAACGGGCGGCATATCAAGGGCACCGTCTTCGGCTTTGGGGACGTGGCCACGCGGGCCATCGTGGAAGCGGTGCTGCGGTCGGGCTACGACGGCTACGTGTCGCTGGAATTCGAAGGCAACGAACCGACGATGATGGGCTGCGACACGGGGCTGAAGAACGTGATCCGGATCTTCGACGAGGTGAAGGCGGAGATCGCCGCCTGAGGCGGGACTGATCCCGGTTGAGCCCGGTTGAGCGTTGCAAAGAGGGGCGCCCGGGGGCGCCCCTTGGTGTTAGCGTGCCTTTGGGGAAGCGCCGGTCAGAGCGCCCGGATCTTTTCCACCCGGGTGCGGATATCGGCCAGGCGATCCCGCCCGCCGCCTTCGACCTCTACCGAGGCCCAGCCGCTGTAACCCACGGATTTCAGGGCCTTGTTCACGGCCGCCCAATCGCAGTCGCCCTCTCCCAGCTCTACATTGAAGCCCTTCCAGGGGCCCTCTGCATCCATCTTGCCGCGGCTGTATTCCTTCAGGTCGACGCGCAGGATGCGCGGGCCCAGGACCTCGATCCAGTCGGTGGGCCAGCCGTTGCGGAGGATGTTGCCGATGTCGAGGTACCAGCCGAGCGACGGGTGATCGAAATGGTCGATGAAGTGGGCGGCCTCCAGCGGGGAGAGCAGGAAGTTGTTCCAGACGTTTTCGATGCCGATCTTCACGCCGGTGCGTTCGGCATGGGGCAGGATCTTTTCCACCCCGGCGATGGCACGGTCCCAGGCGGTGGCATAGCTGACCTCCGGCCCCACGGCGCCGGGCACGAGCAGGACCGTCTCCGCACCGATTTTCTGCGCTGTCTCAAGGGCTTCGACGCAGCCCTGAACGCCCGCAGCGCGGGTCTCTGCATCTGGGGAGGAGAGGGGGTGCGTCCAGTGGCGGGCGTTGATGACACCGGGCAGGGCGACGCCATGGGCGGCGCTGGCGGCGATCACCGCGTCAAGGTCCATATCTGTGGGCGCGTCAAGTTCCACCCCGTCATAGCCCAGTTCCGCCAGCATGGCGAAGGTTTGGTCGATGTTGAGGTCTTCTGCCTCGATCATGTTCCATTTCAGGCTGATGCGGGCGAAAGGCGGGCGGGTGTCGGGGGTGGCCATAGCGGTGGGAGGCGTCGTTTCTGTCATGGGGTCTCTGCTGTTGGGCGTCAGGCCGAAGGGGGAGGTGCGGCGTTTGGAAGGCGGGGGCGGAAGGCGGGGTTAACCCCGCCCTACGGCATCGTTTCGAACGTCGGTACTGCGGTGCAGCGACTCACGCCGCCCGGGCCTTGGTTAACAGGGGTTTCGGGCCGAGATCGCGACGTCGGTATCACGTCGGTATTGCGTCGGTATCGCGGCGGTGCAGCATGAGGGAAACGGCCCGGGTTAACGCAGCGTTCGCCGGTCCCGGCCGATCCGCCGCATTTCGGCGCCCTGGCGGCCTCCGCCCCCATGATTTCGGAAATGAATTTCATAATTTCCCCCGTCTTCGGCGGAATCTATTGCCTATCCCGGGCAAAACCGCCAGAAAAAAGAAAATCAATTTCGTGGAGAGCTCCCGTCATGTCCATCCCCGGTATTCAACGCCTCGACGCCGCCGATGCCCAGGCCGGCGGCCAGGAACGCCCCTTTTCCAAGGCCGTGCGGGCGGGCGATTTCGTCTTCGTGTCGGGGCAGGTGCCGACCCGGGACGGAGAGGTCGTGGTGGGCAACATCTCGGTCCAGACCGAGGTGGTGATCGAGAACCTGAAAGAGGTCCTGGCGCTGGCGGGCTGCACCCTGGAACATGTGGTGAAGGTCGGGGTCTGGCTGGACGACGCGCGCGATTTCTCTTCGTTCAACGCGGTGTTCAAGAAGCACTTCTCCATCGCGCCGCCGGCCCGGTCCACCGTGGAATCCCCGCTGATGGTGGATGCCAAAGTGGAGATGGACGTGGTGGCCTACTGCCCGCTGAAGGACTGACGGCGTGAAGATCCTGATACTGGAAGATGCGGCGGCAGCCTCTGCCCGGGCGGCGGAGCTGATCGCGGCGCAGGTCACGGCGCGGCCGGCCTCTGTCCTGGGGCTGGCGACGGGGGGTACGATGGAGGCGGTCTATGACCGGCTGATCGCGCTGCACCGGGAGGGCCGGGCCAGTTTCGCCCGCGCGCAGAGCTTCAACCTGGACGAATATGTCGGGCTGGCGGGGGATCACCCCTGTTCCTATCGCTACTACATGGCGCAGAAGCTGTTCGATCACATCGACATCGCGCCGGAGGCGGCGCATCTGCCGGTGGGCGAGGCGCCCGATGCCGAGGCGGAGGCCGAGCGCTACGAGGCGGCGATCGCGGCGGCGGGAGATATCGACCTGCAGCTGCTGGGCCTGGGCCTGAACGGGCACATCGGGTTCAACGAACCGACGTCGAGCCTGGCCTCGGTGACCCGGCTGAAGACGCTGGAGCGATCCACGCGGGAGGCCAACAGCCGGTATTTCCCTGATGGCGAGGCGCCGCCACGGCTGGCGATCACCATGGGCATCGGCACGATCATGCGCGCGCGCGAAGTGTTGCTGGTGGCGACGGGGGCGGCGAAGGCCCGGGCGGTCGCGCAGGTGATCGAGGGGCCGGTCACGGCGCGCTGGCCGGGGTCGGTGTTGCAGATGCACCGCCATGCCACCCTTGTGCTGGACCGCGCGGCGGCGTCGGAGCTGGAGCTGCTGGATTATTACCTGGACGTGCATCCGGAGTGAGGCACGCGCGATGCGATCGGAGAGGGCGGCCCCGCGGCCGCCCTTTTGCGTTTCAGAGGAGTTGCTTGAGGCCCGCGACGGTGGCGGCATCGGTGCGTTTGGCGCCTGCGGGCTGAAAGCCGAAGGCGGCCAGGGCGCCTGTGCCGGGAGATGTGCCCGGATCGGGCTGGGAGGCGGAGGCATGCACCTCCTGCGGGTCGAGGGCCTGCAGAAGGCCGGGCAGGGTGGCGGCGGAGACACCGGCGCCGGGCATGATGGAGAGCCTGTCGCCCGCCCGCGCCATCATCTGCGCCAGCCGGGGAATGCCCGCAGTGGCGGTGGCGGCGCCGCCGGAGCTGAGGATGCGGGCGATGCCCAGCTCTGCGGCCTGGTCGATGGCGGCCAGGGGATCCTGCATCAGGTCGATGCAGCGGTGCAGGGTGATGTCGAGCCCGCGCGCGGCCCGCAGGAGGCGCGTCATCACGGGCACATCCAGGGTCACGGTGCCGGTCCGGGGGTCGGTGCGGGTGGCGCCCAGCACGACACCGGCCAGCTCGGCCTGCGCGACGGAGGCGATTTCGGCCTCCATCACCGCGACTTCCTCTTCCGACCAGTCGAAGCCGCCCGCGCGGGGGCGGATCATCGCCATGACGGGCAGCGGGGCCGAGGCGGCGCGGGCGATGAGCCCGGGGGAGGGGGTCAGCCCGCCCAGGGCAAGGGCGGAGCAGAGCTCCACCCGGTCGGCGCCGCCGGTGATCGCGGCCTGCAGCCCGGCGGGGCAGTCGATGCAGATTTCGAGGAGGCGGGGCATGGCAGGGTCCGTTCGCGTTCCGGGTCGGGGTTTGGGGCGATCTTAGGGCGCGGCGGTCTGCGGGTGCCAGCGTTCGAGGGCCAGCAGGCCGAGCGCGCCGCCCAGGCCCGCCGCAATGCCGAGGCAGGCGGCGGTGGAATAGCCGCCAAGCGCGGTGCCCAGCCCGAAGAGCCCGGCGGCGATGGCGCCTGCGAGGAAGAGGTTGAGGGAGATCAGCGAGGCGGAGAGGCCGGGACGGTCAGAGATCAGCTCCTGCAGGTAGCCGAGCGGCAGGGTGATCAGGGCGGAGGCGGCGGTGCCGCCCAGGAAGGCGCCGGCGATGATCATGCCGGGGGTGGTGGCCAGGGCGATGGCGCCCAGGTAGCCGGTGTAGAGCACCATGGCGATGGCGAGCGCCGTGGTGACGGAGATCCGGGTGGTGACCCGGGCCCAGACGAGCAGGAAGAGGAGCTCCATCCCGGCGACGATGCCGACGGTGATGCCCACGTCGCCATTGGTGCCGCCGGCCCGGCCCGTCATGATCAGCGGCATGACGGCGGCATGGACATGGATGGCGGAGGTGATGAGCGCGGTGCCCAGCACACGCAGCGCCACGGCGGGGCGCATCAGCAGGCCGAAGGCCGCGATGAGGGAGACACGGGGCGGGCGCCGGGCGGGATCGCCGCTGCCGCCGCGGGGCATCATGAATGCCAGCACCGCCAGCACCCCCGCCGCCGCCAGCGCGGCCACCGCGAAGGCGGGCAACATGGAACCGGCCCCGGCCAGGGCAAAGCCCAGCACCCCGGGCACCAGGATCCAGGCGGCGGAGACCATGCCGCGCAGCACGGAGGACATGGCCGCGCGCTCCGCCCGGGGCAGGTCTTCGGAGAAGACGCGGCCCGCGGCGAAGAGCATGGGCGTCAGCCCGCCGAAGATCGAGATCGGCACCAGCAGCGCCAGCACGAAGACCGCCGCATGGGGCACCAGGTAGATCGCGCCGAAGCCCGTGATGCCGATCCCGGCCAGCCACATCAGCAGCCGCCGGTAGCCGGAATCGCGATCGGCCAGGGTGCCCAGCCAGATCGAGGAGAGCACGTTGATGATCGCCGCCGAAAGCGTCAGCGCCGAGAAGGCGCCATCCGACAGGCCCAGTTCCCGGATCGCCACCACCGACTTGTAAGGCGCGGTGGAGGCCGCGGCGATGCCGCAGCAGAACACCGCCGCCGCGCAGGCGCGCAGCCCGGGGGAGGCGCGCAGGGTCTTGAGGATGTCGAACATCTTTGGTCGGGTCCTGTGGCGGGTCCTGTCGCAGGCGCTGGGCCCAAAGGTGGGTCCTGAACGGGGGGCGCACCGCAGGGGGGGGGCTGCGGTGCGGTGGGGCCTTGGGTCGGCCGGTGGCCTGCGCGTCAGGCGCGGGCGGAGCGGGTGGGCGCGGGGGTGAAGGTCGCCTCCGGGTTCCAGGGATAGAGGCCGGGGGTGCGGTGCAGGCTGGCCAGGCGCGGGATGTCCTGGTTCACCACGCCGTCCGTCAGCGCCATCAGATTGGGACTGGCGATGGGCGCCAGGTCGGGGGAGAGGTAGCCGGATTTGACCACCAGCAGGCCGACCTTGCGCGGATCCAGGCCCAGCACCTCGAAATCTTCGAAGTTGTGGTAGGGGCGGCGGCGGGCGGCCAGCACGACGGTGATGCCGCCGGTCTTCACCACGGCCTGGGCATAGGCGCCGCCCTGGCCTTCGAGCAGGGTTTCGACCGTGAAGGTCGCAGTGGCCGAAACGCCGGCCGGGTCGAGCTTTGCCCCGATCGAGAGGTCGAGCGTGGCGCCGACACCGGCGGCGAAGCAGGCCTCTACGCCGGGGGCGTCGGTGATGCCGGCGATCAGCGCATCCTGCCAGTCGCGTTCGATCAGCGCGGCCAGCACCAGCCCGTTGTCGCCCACACCGCCGCCGGTGGGGTTGTCGCCGCTTTCGGCCAGGATCACGGGCGCCGTGGTGGCGCGGGCGGCGATGTCCAGCATCTCCTCCAGGGGGCCGGTGACGGGGCCGAAGGCGAACTTGTCCCGCGCGTCCCAGTAGGCCTGGGCCAGATCGGTCGCGACGGCCTCTGCCTCTGCCCTATCGGTGGCGGTGACCACGGCGGCGGCGGTGCCGCGCGGTTCATCCGCCCAGACATAGCCGACCATCTGGTCGGCGGACCAGATGCCGGGGCGCGCGTCATGGCCGGGCAGGGCCGCGTAGAGCGACTTCGCCGGTTCGTCTTCGGTGGAGGACCGTTCGCCGGGCATCAGGACGGGGATCTTGGCCCAGGTGACGAAGGGCTTTTCGCCCGTGCGCAGGCAGCGCAGCAGCATGCCCCAGGCGCGTTGCATGGTTTCGGGCGTGTCGATGTGGGGCGCGGTGCGATAGGCCGCGAACATGTCGATCTGGTCGATGATGCGCTGGCTGACATTGCCGTGCAGGTCATAGCTGACCGAGATCGGGACGTCGGGCCCGACGAGGTCGCGCACGGATTTGATCCAGTCGCCTTCGGCGTCCCACATGCCATCCACATGCATCGCGCCGTGCATCGCCAGGTAGACCCCATCGACCGGCAGCGCGGCCTTCAGCCGGGCCAGAAGATCGGCCTTGAAGCCTTCGTAGGCCGGGGCATCGACGGGCCCGCCGGGCACGGCGCGGGCATGCAGCAGGGGCAGCAGCTCCACGTCATCTTCCGGCAGGAAGGCGAAGTAGTCGGAGGAGGTCAGCTCCTCCCCGCGCATCACGGCGAAGTCTTCGGCGCGGATGAGTACGGGGTTGTAGGTGGAGCATTCGGTGTGGATGCCGCCGACGGCAATCCGTTTCCTGGTGGTCATGGTCAGTCTCGCCTGTTGGTGGGGCGTTGGGTTTCGGGGCGGTTCGGGCCGTTGGGCGGCCTCTGGGGGTGCGACGGTCGGGAGGGACGGCGGGCGTGCGGGGCTCAGTCGCCCAGCAGCTGGCTGTCGTCGCCGTCGCGGTGGCGGATCAGGCTTTCCTTGATCCGGCGCAGGGTGGCGGCGCTGGTGGTGCGGGTGGAATAGGCCACGAGGTTGGCCAGGATATCGACCACGGCCAGCATGGCGTAGCGGGTCGAGGTGGGGCGGAAGATGTTTTCCCCCTCCGGCAGGTCGACGGCCAGCACGATATCGGCGGCCTGGGCCACCTGGGAGTTCGACTGGGTCAGGGCGATGGTGCGCGCGCCCTGGTCGCGGGCCAGCTGGAAGGCGCGGACAAGTTCGGTGTTGCGGCCCGAGAAGGAGGAGCCGATGAGCACATCGCCCTGTTCCACCGCCGAGGCCTGCATCAGCTGCATCCCGTGGTCGGTGGAGGTGGTGATGCGCAGCCCGAGGCGGAACAGGCGGTTCTGCAGTTCCCCCACGATCATCGAGGAATTCCCGCCGGAGCCGAAGGCATAGATCATCTGCGCCGAGGAGACGGCGGCGGCGGCCTTTTCCAGGGCTGCCATGTCCAGGCTGTCGTGCATCATCGCCAGCGCCTTCTGCGCCTTGGTGACGATATCTTCGGCCACTTCCGCCGGGGTCGAGGATTTCGCCTCGGGCCGCAGGTAGCGCAGGCCGACGTAGGAGGACTTGGCCAGGGTCACCTTGAAATCGGAGAAGGAGTTGCAGCCCAGCCTGCGGCAGAAACGCGTGACGGTGGGCGGCGACACTTCGGCCCTTGCGGCCAGGTCGGTAATCGAGGCATTGGTGGCGAAGTCGAGATCCTTCAGCACCAGGTCCGCGAGCCGCTGTTCGGACTGGGAGAGCTTCAGCCCCTCCTGCATCAGCGTCGCGAAGATATCCATGGGCCTGCCCCCTCCGGCGTGCGGTCCGGATCCGTGTCGACGGGTGCCGCCGCTGGCATCGTCCCTGAAGTGGGGTGGCCGGGAAGGGCGAAAATCCGGTCGGATCCGAAAATGATTTTCTTAATTCCGTTGACACTCTGGCATGTCACCCCAAGACTGACCAGAGTTTTCGGCAAACTACGAAAAGAATTTCAACATGACAGCAGATGACGCCGCGCCGATGCGCGATCCGATGCAGAACCCCTTCCCGGTGGAAGACAGCGCCCGCCGGGCCATCTGGGAGATGCTGGTGCCCCGGGATATCGACGCCTACATCGGCGCCGACTGGTCCATGGTGGCCGATGACTTCATCGCGGAGAACTTCACCGGCATGAACGGCAACTTCGCCGCCGATCCGCAGGACTGGAAGTTGTCCTTCGCCTCTCTCTCGGCCTATCGCGACGAATGGCTGCGCCAGGCGGTCGAGGGGCAGAAGACGGTCTATGCCGAGGATCAGCGGACGGGCATCTTCCGCGCGACGAAGCTGGAGGAGATCGAGATCGACGGCGCCCCGGGCAGCCGCAGCGCGCTGGTGCGCAAGAAGTTCGACGGGCGGATCCGGCGGGCCGATGGCGGCGAGGACCGGATGCTGTGGCAGACCCTCTATATCTGCCGCGAGACGGAGGCGGGATGGAAGATCGCGGGCTTCGTCGGCTACCTGCCCTATGGTGGCCATTGATGAGCGCCGGTATCTGGCCCGAAGCGGGCACCCCGCTGCGCGACGTGATGACGCCGCTGCCGGTGATCGACGAGGCGCGCCTTGCCGCCAACATCGCCCGCGCCCAGGCCCATATGGACAGCCTTGGCCGCGCCTTCCGCCCGCATATCAAGACCCACAAGCTGCCACAGGTGGCGCAGGCCCAGCTGGCGGCGGGCGCGGTGGGGATCAACTGCCAGAAGGTCACCGAGGCGGAGGTCTTTGCCGAGGCCGGTTTCGACGACATCCTGATCACCTACAACATCCTTGGCGCGGCCCGGCTGGCGCGGCTTAAGGCGCTGAATGCGCGGGTGGGCGCGCTTGCGGTGACGGCGGACAATGCCCGCGTGGTGGCCGGCCTGTCGGAGACCTTCGACGCGGGGGCGCCGCTGACGGTTCTGGTGGAATGCGACACCGGCGGCCGGCGCTGCGGCGTGCAGTTGCCGGCGGATGCGGCCCTTCTGGCGGCAGAGATCGCGGCGGCGCCGGGGCTGCGCTTCGGCGGGCTGATGACCTACCCGGCGCCGGGCGGCGCGGCGGCGGTCGAAGGCTTCGTGACCGAGGCCAAGGCGCTGCTGACGTCGGCCGGGCTGGACTGCCCGGTGGTCAGCGTGGGGGGCACGCCCGATTTCTTTGCCGCGGGGCAGATCCCTTCGGCGACGGAGCATCGGGCGGGGACCTATGTCTACAACGACCGGTCGATGATCCGGGCGGGCCACTGCGCGCAGGATGATTGCGCGATGCATGTCCTTGTCACCGTGGTGTCGCGGCCGACGGCGACCCGCGCGGTGATCGACGCCGGGTCCAAGGCGCTGACATCGGACCTGCTGGGGTTCGACGATCACGGGCTGATCGTGGAGTACCCGGGCGCGCGGATCACCGGCCTGTCGGAGGAACACGGCGTGGTCGACCTGTCGGAAGTGCCGGGCGAGGGGCCCCAGGTGGGGGATCAGCTGCGGGTGATCCCGAACCATACCTGCGTGGTGACGAACCTGTTCGACCGGATGGTCTTCCACGACGGGGAAACGGTCACCCGGGTGCTGGACGTGGCCGCGCGCGGCACGGTCTGGTGAGCCCGAAGTCGGGTTCGAAGATCAGACTGCGGACATGAAAGAAGGGAGCGGCGGGGCCGCTCCCTTTTCAGTTGGGAAGAGGGGAGGTCTTCCGGGTAAACCACGAGGTGGTTGGGGCGGGGCCCCGGGCGGCGGGCCCGGGATCCGGCATCTCAGGCCAGGGCGGCCTCCGGGATGGGCATGGCACTGTCGACCATGCGGGAAAGGGCCATGCCCTCTGCATCGAAGAGGTGGCAGTCGGAGGCGGTGAAGGAGAGCGTCGCGGGGGTTTCGGGGGCCACCGGCGAGGCGCCGGGCAGCAGGGCCGAAACGGTGCCCACGTTTTCAAGCTCGGCATAGGCGACGGTATTGACGCCGAGCCGTTCCACCACGGTGGGCGTGACGGTGATCGAAATGTCGCCCTCTGCCTGGCTGAGGTGTTCGGGACGGATGCCCAGGGTCACCGCCTGGCCCACCAGCGCTTCCGCTGCGGCGACGGGCACGGTGATGGATCCGCCGGTTGCCAGATCCACCGTGGCCCCTTCGGGGGAGACGGCGGTGCAGGTGCCGGGGATGAAGTTCATCCGGGGATTGCCGATGAAGCCCGCGACAAAGAGGTTGTCGGGCTTGTGGTAGAGTTCGAGCGGGGCGCCCACCTGGCTGATGGAGCCGCCGTCCAGCACGACGATGCGGTCGGCCATGGTCATGGCTTCGACCTGGTCGTGGGTGACGTAGATCATCGTCGCCTTCAGCTTCTGGTGCAGGGCGGTCAGTTCGATGCGCATTTCGGCGCGCAGGGCGGCGTCGAGGTTCGACAGCGGTTCATCGAAGAGGAAGATCGAGGGCTGGCGCACGATGGCGCGGCCGATGGCGACCCGCTGACGCTGCCCGCCGGAAAGGTTGCCCGGCTTCTGGTGCAGGCGGTTTTCCAGCTGCAGCACGGCGGCGGCGCGGTTCACGCGGGCGTCGATTTCCTCCTTCGGGAGCTTTTCGACACGAAGGGGGAAGGCGATGTTTTCATAGACCGACATATGCGGGTAGAGCGCGTAGCTCTGGAAGACCATGGCGATGCCGCGCTTGACGGGGGGCAGGTCGTTGACCCGGGTGCCGTCGATGGTGCAGTCGCCTTCGGTGATCTCCTCCAGTCCGCAGATCATCCGCAGCAGGGTGGACTTGCCGCAGCCCGAGGGGCCGACGAAGACGACGAATTCGCCATCCCGGATGTCGAGGTCGATGCCGTGGATGACCTCCAGTTTCTCGAAGCGTTTCTTCACACCGCTCAGGGCAAGCTGTCCCAAGGGAGAATCCTTTCTGTTTCAGGCGATCCGGCCCAGGCGTAGGAGGGCGGGCAGCGGACCCGGGAGAACCCGTGTGGGGACGGGGTGCCGGAACGGGCCCGGGGGCCCGCTCCGATTGTCTCGACGATCTCAGATCACTCGAGCTCTTTGAGTGCGGCGTCGGCCTTGGCCAGCGCATCGGCGGGTTCCGCCTGGCCGGTGACGACGGACTGAACCATCTCGATCATGATGTTCTGGAAGCCGCGGTAGTCGGTGAAGAGCGGTTCCGGACCACCGAATTCGATGCCGTCGATGTAGGGCGCCCAGTAGGGGTGCTCTGCCACCAGGGCGTCGATGGTGGGGGAGGGACGCAGCGGGGTCAGACCTGCGTTGAGGTCATATTCTTCCTGCGGCTCGGGCGCGGTGATGTACTTGGCCAGGTCGATCGCCTTGTCCTCGTAGCCGGTGCCGGAGAAGACGGCGAGGCTGTCGGTGATCAGCAGCGTGCCGGGACCCTTGGCTTCGGGGCCGAGCGGCAGGTTGGCGACGCCCCAGTTGATGTCGGTGTCTTCCAGGCGGGAGACGGCACCGATGGAGGCGTGCATCATCGCGACACCACCGTCGAGGAAGATCGCGCGGACCTCGTTCTGTTCGTAGGCGGTGGGGCCTTCTTCGGAGTAGGGGACCAGCTCCTTGTAGGCTTCCAGCGCTTCCAGGTTCTGCGGCGAGTTCAGGACGATGTTGCCCTCGTCGTCGATCACCTTGCCGTTGTTGGTGTAAACCCAGTGCAGGAACTGGTGCATCGTGTTGTCGAAGGTCTTGGCGACCAGGCCGAAGCCGGCGCTGTCGGTGTTTTCGGTCACGGCCTTCGCATCGGCGATCACCTCGTCCCAGGTCGCGGGCGGGGTTTCGGGATCAAGGCCTGCCTCTTCGAAGAGGTCCTTGTTCCAGTAGAACGCCTTGGTGGAGAAGGCGACGGGCACGCCCCACTGTTCACCCTGGTAGGTCACGGTGCCCACGACGTTGGGGTAGTAGGAGGCCTTTTCCTCTTCGGTCATCGGGATCGGTTCGATCAGGCCGAATTCCGCGAATTCCTTCAGGGTGCGGGAGCCGACGTAGGCCAGGCCAACCGGGGTGCCGGCGACGGCGAGCGTGGTCACCTTGTCCTGGCACTGGCCCCAGCCGACGACTTCGGGGGCGACGGTCCAGCCCTCGTTCTCGGCTTCCCACATGTCGATGTACTTCTGCTGGATCGGGTCCATGCTGTCGCCGCAGACGATCATGGTGATCTCTTCTGCCATGGCGGGCATCGCGACGGTCAGCGCGGCAAGCGCGGCCCCGGTGCGAAGAATGGTCTTGGTCATCGTTTTCTCTCCTGTTGGACCCCTTGCGGGGCGGACCCGCGCGGGCCACGGGGCCTTGGCGGGACGGGCAGACCCCTTGCGGGGCAGTTGTGGCGCCCCTGTCGCGGGGCGCTCGGTGGGCCCCCGCACCGTGGCGCGGGAGCCGGGTCTTGCGCGATTACTGCTTCACCGCACCGGCGGTCAGGCCGGCCACGAGGTAGCGTTGCAGCGCGAAGATCAGGATCATGGCGGGCGCGATCCCCACGAAGGAGGCCGCCATGAGCTCATTCCAGATGACTTCCTGCCGGCCGAAGTAGGCGTAAAGGCCGATGGGCAGCGGCATGTATTCGGTCTTGGAGTTGAAGGTCAGCGCGAAGATGAACTGCTGCGCGTAGGCGCCGATGAAGGTGGTGATGGCGACCACGGTGATGCCGGGCATGGCCAGCGGCAGGATCACGCGGCGCAGGATGTAGAAGTGGCTGGCGCCGTCGACGTAGGCGGCTTCGTCCAGTTCCCGCGGGATGCGGCGCATGTAGGTGGCCAGCAGCCAGATCGCCGTGGGGATCAGGAAGGCCACGCCGGGCACGATCATCGACCAGTAGGTGTTGAGCAACCCGTAGCTGCGCATCAGGCGGAACAGCGGGATCAGCAGCACCGCGCCGGAGAACATGTTGACCGCCAGGAAGGCGCCCAGCAGGGTGCCCGATCCCTTGAACTTGATCCGGGCGAAGGCATAGGAGGCCGGCACCACCAGCACCAGCACGATCGCGGTGATGATCGTGGAGATGTAGAAGGAGTTGAAGATGTAGCGGCCGAATTCCGGCACGCTTTCCCACATGGTGACATAGGCCTTGAAGGAGCCGTTTTCCGGCAGGAACTTGTAGGGCGTGGAGAAGAGCAGGCCCAGCGGCTTCAGAGAGACCAGGAACCCTTCGATGAAGGGGGCCAGCACGAAGAAGAGGAAGATGGCGATGCCGCAGTACATCAGGACCACTTCCCACCAGCGGTAGCGGTCGATCATGGCGTTCTTCTTCATCATGTCGTCATCCTTTTCGACAGCTGGGTCACGGCGCGGAAGTAGAGCAGGGCGAAGGCCGACAGGAACAGGCAGATGACCACGGCACGGGCCGCACCTTCACCGAACTTCTTGGAGCCGAGCGCGGTGGAATAGGTGTCGATGATCATCGTGGTGGTGGAGCCCGAGGGGCCGCCCTGGGTCAGGATCCAGATCGGGTCGAAGCTGTTGAAGGTCGAGATCAGGGAGATCATCGACATGGTGATCGCCGCCGGGAAGATCATCGGCAGGGTGATCCGACGCATGCGGTAGAAGCGGCTGGCGCCATCGGTCCAGGCGGCTTCGTGCAGGTCATGGGGCACCGACTGAATCGCGGCGAGCATGTACATGGTGACCATGGGCACGCCGATCCAGACATCGGTGACGATGGTGGCCCAGAAGGCGGTGTTGCCGTAGGCGAGGAAGGCGACGGGGCCGTCCACCAGGCCGAAGCGCTGCAGCAGGCCGGAGATCATGCCGAACTGGCCGTTGTACATCCAGCCCCACATGAAGATGCCGATGGCCATGGGCACGATCCAGGGCGGCATCGTCAGGATGCGGAAGAGCGCCCGGCCGGGCAGGGCGGCGTTCAGCAGCATGGCGCCGCCGGTGCCCACGATCATCTTGATCGACACCGACAGGAAGGTCCAAAGGAAGGTCCGGCCGATGATCGCCGCGAACTCCGCATCGAAGATCTTCTCGTAGTTGGCCCAGCCGATGTAATCGGTGGTGCGCCGCAGGGAGGCATTGGTGAAGGACAGGTTGATCGTCTGCAGCAGCGGGTAGGCCACGATGGCGCAGACGTAGATCAGCGCCGGGACCAGCAGGATCCAGGCGAAGATGACGGCGGATTTCTGGGACGACATCAGGCAGGTACCTTCGCGTTCAGCGCCTCGTCGAAGAGATCCCAGGTGCGGGACATCTCGATCACGGTACGCTTGGCGCGGGCTTCGTCCATCGCCATGGCCAGAAGGCCCGCTTCCAGCGCGTCGATGACCGAAACGGGTTGCTTGGCGCCGGTCAGCACAGAGGCGATGACACCCTTGGCCATTTCCTCGTCCGCGCCGTAGTGGTGCGACAGGTCGGAGGCCTGGTAGGTCTTGCGTTCGATCGGCTGCGCGGTGTGGCTGTCGGTGACATTGAGGAAGCCCCGGACGAAATCGCCCTCTGCCATGCCCTGGGTGCCGATCACCGCGAAGCGGCGGAAATCGTCGGGCACGTTCAGGTTGGTGTGGAAGTTCAGCGCGGCGCCGTTTTCATATTCGACGATGGCGACCTGGTAGTCGATGATCTCCGCATCGTTGTCGAAGACCTTGTCCGACCCGTTCCAGCCGGAGGGCTTGCGGTTGTAGACTTCCATGTCGTTGATGCCGCGGTTGCGCGGATCGTTGGCGGGCACGAAGGTGCGTTTGCCGCCGAAGGAGGAGACCCGTTCGGGCCGCGCGCCGATGACGCCGTTGTAGAGGTCGATGTCGTGGCAGCACTTTTCCAGCATGAACCCACCGGCCCAGCGGTCGTAGCGGCGCCAGTCGCGCATGAAGAAGGCACCGTGGTAGGGCGGGATATGTTCGGAGGCCTCGATCGAGATGACCTCGCCCAGCTCGCCCCGGGCCTGGGCCGCGCGCAGGTCGGTGTAGAGCGGCGCATAGCGCAGCACGAGGCCGATCAGCAGGTTCTCGACCCCGTATTTCGCCAGCAGCTTCGCCAGTTCGAAACTGTCTTCCTTGGTGGTGACCACCGGCTTTTCGGAGAAGACCTTCAGCCCGGCTTCGAACCCGGCGCGGATATGTTTAAGGTGCAGGTAGTTGGGCGAGCCGACCATCAGCAGGTCAAGATCCTCGCCCTTCAGCATGGCGTCGAGGGTTTCGTACTGGGTCCCCGCGGAGATACCCTTTTCAACCAGAAGATCCATGCCTGCGGGGGCGGGATCGACGTAGCCCGCGATCTCGAATTCCGGATGCATTTGCGTGAAGACCTGGCTCAGGTAGCCCAGACGGTACCCAAGACCGACGATGCCGACTTTCATTCTCGATCCCTGTGTCTAACTCGGGCTTTGGACGCCGTCGCGGAGGAGGGCCCCGTGACAATGTCACCCGATTTACGTAATTTATTTTCGTAGACTGTGGGGGCAATTCGTGACAGTCAATATGAAAATGCGAAAGACAGCGGATATGGTGAAATTCATTTTCAGGTTCTGCCTGAGGTGCAGGCAATCGGTTCAAGTGTGTGAAAACCCGTGCGCGGGCATGGAGCGTCGGGGCGCATGACGGCAGGGGTTTCCCCGGTCGCAACCCGGGTATTCGACGGTTTCAGCTGGCATGAAAATGCGGCGCTGACGCATGAGGCAGGCCGGGTCACCGGGGTGATTCCCGGCGGCACGGCAGAGGTGGATCTGATCGTGCCGGGCCTGGTCGATCTGCAGGTCAACGGCGGCGGCGGGGTGCAGTTCAACGATCATCGCAGTCCCGAGGGGCTGTCCCGGATCTGTGCCGCGCACCGGGCGCTGGGCACCACCTCGTTGCTGGTGACACTGATCACCGACACCGCGGAGATCACCCGGGAGGCGCTGGAGGCGGTGGCCGCCGCGCGTGCGTCGGGGCTGTCCGGGCTGGCGGGGCTGCACCTGGAGGGGCCGCATCTGGACCCGGTGCGCAAGGGCACCCACGCGCCGGAGCTGGTGCGCCCGATGGAAGAGGCGGATCTGCAGCGGATCTTGGCCATGGGCGCGCGCTGCGGCCACCTGCTGGTGACCCTGGCGCCGGAGGCCGCGAGCCTGGAGCAGGTGACGCGGCTGGTCGCCGGTGGCGTGCAGGTGTCGCTGGGCCACAGCGATTGCACGGCAGAGGTCGCGGCCGCCTATTTCGCCGCGGGCGCCAGCATGTCGACCCACCTTTTCAATGCCATGAGCCAGATGGGCCACCGCAGCCCGGGGCTGGTCGGGGCGTCCCTGGATGCGGCGGGGGTCAGCAGCGGGCTGATCGCGGATGGTCACCACGTCAGCGATGTGGCGATGCGGGTGGCGCTGCGGGGCAAGCGCGGGCCAGGGCATATCTTCCTGGTCTCCGATGCCATGGCGGCCACCGGCACCGACCTGACGCAGATCACCCTGAACGGGCGCATGATCTACCGTTCCGGCGGGCGCCTGACGCTGGCCGACGGCACGCTGGCGGGCGCCGATATCACCATGCTGGAGGCGCTGCGCCACTGTGTCGAAGCGCTGGACCTGCCGTTGGAAGAGGCGCTGCGGATGGCAACGCTTTATCCCGCGCAGGCGGCGGATCTTGCGGGCGTCGGGCGCCTGACTCCGGGGGCTCAGGCCGATTTCCTGGTTCTGGATCAATCCCTTGCACTTCAGTCCGTCTGGACCGGCGGGGTCGAGTGCGGCATGGGGGACGCGGCATGATCGTCTGTTTCGACATCGGCGGATCGGCCATCAAGAGCGCGGTTGCCAGCCAGGGGGCCGAGGTGCGCGCCCTGTCGCGGCGGCCCACGCCCACGGGCGATTTCGACGCCTTCGTCGCCACCCTGCGGGAGGCCATCGCAGAGGCGGGCCAGGCCCCCGAACGGATCGCCATTTCCATCGCCGGGGTCGTCGATCCCCGGACGGGGCTGGCCAATGTGGCCAATATCCCCTGCCTGACCGGCCGGCGCCTGGCGCCGGAGCTTTCGGCGTTGCTGGGGGTCGAAGTGCTGGTGGCCAATGACGCCGACTGTTTCGCCCTGGCTGAGGCCGGGGTGGGCGCCGGGCGCGGGCACGAGGTCGTCTTCGGGGCGATCATCGGCACCGGCGTCGGCGGCGGGCTTGTTGTGAACGGGCGGCTGATCTCCTCCGGTCAGGGCTATGCGGGGGAATGGGGCCACGGGCCGGTCGCCAAGCGGATGCTGGACTGTCTTGAAACGCCGCTGCCGCTCTACCAATGCGGCTGCGGCCTGAAGGGGTGCCTTGATGCCACCTGTTCCGCGCGCGGGATCGAGCGGTTGCACCGCGATATCGCCGGGGCGGAGCTGCCCTCGACGGAGATCCTGGCGCAGTGGCACGCGGGCGATGCCGGCGCGGCAAAGACGGTTGCCGCCTGGCTGGAGCTGCTGTCGGGCCCGCTGGCCATGGTGATCAACATGACCGGGGCGACGGTGGTTTCCGTCGGCGGCGGGCTGTCCAATGATGCGGGGCTGGTCACGGCGCTGGACGCGGCGACGCGGCCGCTGACCCTGGCCAATCCCGAAACGCCGCTTGTGGTACAGGCGCAGTGCCGGACCGAGCCGGGTCTTGTCGGCGCGGCTATCCTGGCCCTGCGCGATCCGCCGCGGGATGCGGCGTGATGGTGCGGCGTGATGGTGGAGCGGGCCGGCACGACCGCCGGGCCGCCAGAATGACCTGACGCGCCTGACGCGTCCGGTGCGATCGGCCTGACCGGTGCGGCGGCGCAGCCCCGCCCGGAGGGGGAAAGTTTTCACGAAGGCGGCCTGCCTCCCCGGGTCGTCGCTAGCAAGGAGGGTCGCCGCGTGAGGGTTTTCACCGCTTCTCTGGCCACCGAAACGAACACTTTTTCACCTCTGCCGACCGATCGCGCGGCGTTCGAGGCCGCTTTCTATGCGCCGCCGGGGGAACATCCCGACACGCCGACGCTGTGTTCCTCTCCGGTGCCGATCCTGCGCCGCCGGGGCCGGGCGGAAGGGTTCACGGTGATCGAGGGCACCTCCACCTGGGCGGAGCCGGCGGGCCTGATCAAGAAGGAAACCTTCGAGGGGCTGCGGGACGAGATCCTGGACCAGCTGCGCGCGGCCATGCCGGTGGACGGGGTGATCCTGGGCCTGCATGGCGCCATGGTCGCGCAGGGCTACGACGACTGCGAGGGCGATTTCCTGGAACGGGTTCGCGCCATCGTGGGCCCCGATGTCCTGATCGCGTCCGAGTTCGATCCCCACAGCCACCTGACGCAGAAGCGCGTGGCGCAGCTGGATATCGCCGTCACCTTCCTGGAATTCCCGCATACGGATTTCGAGGAACGGGGCGAGCTTCTGGTCGATCTGGGTCTGCGGGCCCTGCGGGGGGAGGTCTCTCCGGTAATTTCCGTCTTCGATTGCAAGATGATCGGCATCTATCCCACCAGCCAGCAGCCGATGCGCGGTTTCGTCGACCGGATGAAGCTGCTTGAGGGGCAGGGCAACATCCTGTCCTGTTCGGTGATCCACGGCTTCATGGCGGGCGATGTGCCCGAGATGGGCACGAAGATCATGGTGGTGACCGACAACGCCCCCGAGGAAGGCGCGGCGCTGGCGCGCAAGCTGGGGGAGGAGCTTTATGCCCTGCGCGGCAAGACGGCGATGCCGATCCTGGACTACGAGGAAGGCATCGACCTGGCGCTGGAGGTCCGCAAGCAGGATCCGGGGCTGCCGGTGACCATCGCGGATACCTGGGACAACCCGGGCGGCGGCTGTGCGGGGGATGCGACCTTCATCCTGATGTCCCTGATCGAGCGCGGTATCGACAGCGTCGCCGTGGGGGCGATCTGGGATCCCATCGCCGTCAGCTTCTGCCACGCGGCGGGCCTGGGCGCGACGCTGCGCCTGCGCTTCGGCGGCAAGGCGGGGGCAGAGGCCGGCCCGCCCATTGATGCGGAGATCCAGGTCACCCACCTGGCCGAGGAAGGCTGGCAAAGCTTCCGCGCCAGCCGCGTGACCCTTGGCCGGTCGGCCACGGTGCGCATCCTGGGAACGGAAATCGACATCGTGCTGATTTCCAGCCGGACGCAGACCTACGAGCCGAGCCTGTTTTCCAACCAGGGGATCGATTTCGCCGCGAAGGAGATCCTGCTGGTGAAATCGACCAACCATTTCTACGCGGGCTTTGACCCGGTGTCGTCGCGGATCATCCACGTGGATGCGCCCTCGTCCTATCCGACCCGCCCGGCGGAAACGATGTACCAGAAGGCGGGCAGCGATTTCTGGCCCAAGGTGGCGGATCCGCTGGGCCTGGATACCGTCGACCAGGAGGAGGTGAACTGATGCTGCTGCAGGGAAAACGCGTGGTCCTGACCGGGGCCGGGGGCGGGATCGGCACCGCGATGCTGGCCGCGCTGGCGCAGGCGGGGGCCCATGTGGTGGCCTGCGACCGGGCCGGCAGCGGCCTGGCCGCGCAGGGCGTGGCCGCCGAGGTCGAGGAGTTCGACATCACCGACCTGGCCGAGACGGAGGCCGCCGCCGCAAGGATCGGCGCCAGCCCCGTGGACGTGCTGATTTCCAACGCGGGGGGGACGCGGTTCGACACGATCGAGGAAACCGACACCGCCGCGATCCTGGAGGACATGCAGCTGAACTTCACCGGGGCCGCGGTCTTCAGCCGGCACCTGCTGCCCGCGATGCGCAACCGCCCCGGGGGCGCGGCGGCGGTCTTCGTCGCCTCGGTCAACGGCCTGGCCCACTTCGGCAGCCCGGGCTATTCCTGCGCCAAGGCGGGGGTGATCGCCTGGGCCAAGGGGCTGGCGACGGAAGAGGGCAAGAACGGTCTGCGCGCCAATGTTGTCGCACCGGGGTCGGTGCACACGGCGGCCTGGGACGTGCGCAAGTCGCGCCAGCCCGACATCTTCGACAAGGTCATGGCGCTTTACCCGCTGGGCCGGCTGGTGAACCCGGCAGAGGTCGCCAATGCGGCGATCTTCCTCGCCTCGCCCATGGCCAGCGGCATCACCGGCACCGTCCTGCCGGTGGATGCGGGGCTGACGGCGGGCAACCTGCCCTTCATCGACATCATCTCTGCCTGACCCCGCAGCCGAACCTGCGGCCGAACCCGCACCTGACCCCGCACCTGGCCCCGGATCCGCATTTGGATCGGGGGCCAGATTGAGGGGCAGTTCAGGGATCAGATGCTTTCCGGCGTGACGATCTCGAACGGGACGTTGCGCTGCAGGGTGGTGGCGGCGCCCTGCTGCTTGACCACGTCGATCATGGTCTGCACCAGCAGGTCCGAGGTCTGGTCCAGCGGGTGGCAGAGCGCGGCGGTGATCAGCCCCTCCGACAGGCCCTTGCGGGTTTCGGGGCCGATGTCGCGGCAGATCAGGCGGATGCCGCGGCGGCGATCCTCCGGCACTTCGCGCAGGGCGCGCAGCACGCCGGAAATCCCGCCGCCGAAGATCAGGATCGCCGCCAGATCCTCATGCCGTTCGATCAGCTCCTTCACCATGGCGTAGGCCTGGGCGGAATCCTCGTTGGTGGGGCGGGCTTCCTCCACCACCAGGTGGGGGGCATGTTCCCGCACGTAGGCGCGGAAGCTGGCGTCGGCCACGTCCTGGCACAGGTAGCGGTAGTTGCCGAGGAAGACCGCGATGCGCCCGGGGCCGTGGGTCATGCAGGTCACGAGGTAGGCGGCGGTGCGCCCCATCTTCCAGTTGTTCATGCCGACGAAGGCCGCGCGTTCCGGCGCGGACTGGTCGGTGATGTAGGTCACGACCGGCGTGCCTTCCTCCCTCAGGTCGCGAATCGCGTTGCCGATCAGCGGGTGATCGGCGGCGATCAGGGACACCGCATCGCATTCCCGGCCAAGCGCGCGCAGCCGCGCCGCGATGTTTTCGGGGGTCAGCAGGTCGACGAAATCCACCAGGGGCTCGATCACCTCTTCCTTCCGCGCGCGGCTGGCCTCGATGATCTTGCGGCCGAACAGCTGGTAGAGTTCCCGGCTGGATTGCTGCAGCAGAAAGCCCAGCCGGTAATGCGGCGCGGTCTTCTTCAGCCGGTCCTCGATCGCGCCAAGTCCATAGAATCCAATCTTTTCCGCCGCGGCCTGCACCCGTTGCATGGTGGCCCCGCGGACCGAGGCGGTGCCGCTGAGGATACGGTTCACGGTGGAAACGGACACGCCTGCCTCGGCGGCGAGATCGGCAATGGTGGGGCGATTCATCGGGGTCTTCCTGTGGGTATTGATATCATGATGAATGACATTTTTTGACACATTTGCAACCATGAATGTTATTTGGAATTTCAAGAATGCCAGGGATTGGCTAGCAAAGTAGGCATTCATTTGCCCCCGAGGGAGCGGGGGCCTGGAGGAGGAAAATCCATGACTTCATTCACCCGTCTCGCGGCAACCACCGCGACTGCCATCATGGCTGCCTGCACCGCCGGTGCCGTCATGGCAGCCGACATCTTCGTCGTCGGCGGCAAGCCCGATGACACCTTCTGGTCCATCGTGAAGCGCGGCGCAGAGGATGCCGGCCAGGTGGTCGAAGCGCAGGGTGGTTCCGTGACCTGGCTGGGTCCGCAGAACTACGACAACCTGGGCGTCGACGCCGCGGAACTGATCCGCCAGGCGATCGACCAGGGTGCGGATGCCGTGGTCGGTGCCAACTGGGTGCCCGAGGCGATGGACCCGGCCTTCCAGGCCGTGGTCGACGCGGGCATCCCGCTGATCATCTACAACGCCGGTGGCATCGACGCCGCCGACCGCCTGGGCGCGATGAACTATGTCGGCTCCGACGACTACAAGGCGGGCATGGCAGGCGGCACCCACCTGGCCGAGATGGGCAACACCAACGGTGTCTGCATCAACACCCTGCCGGGCGCCGCCAACATCGAAAACTTCTGCGGTGGTTTCGTGGAAGGCATCGAATCCGCCGGTGGCACCGGCTCCGTCCTGCCGCTGCCGGCGACCTCCTTCGGGTCGGCCACCGCCGTGGCCCAGGCCGTGCGCGCCCACCTGCTGCAAAACCCGGAGATCAACGCCGTCTTCACCGTGTCCAACGGTGACGCCAACGCCGCGATTTCCGGCATCCAGCAGGCCGGCAAGGCCGGCAAGGTCGCTGTCTGCGGGATCAACTTCGACGAGACGATCCTGAACAACATCAAGGACGGCAAGATGGCCTGCGCCATCGACCAGCAGGGCTACATGCAGGGCTACCTGGCCGTGTCGATCCTGAACGCCCGCGTGAACTACGGCCTCTCCGTGCCGACGCGCGAGATCCTGACCGGCCCGGGCATCATCGACAGCACCAATGTCGACGCGACCATGGCCGGCGTGAAGGCCGGTACGCGCTAAGCGCGGACCAGCCCAGCCACCATCGTCCCCCGCGCGCGCTCCATCCGGCCGCGCGGGGGACACCGGACAGACCGTTCAAGCACGCAGACCTGCAAGCGAAGCTGCCCGCCACCAGCGGCAGGCAGACCGGCACAGGGGGGAGACACCACATGGCAAGCGCCACTCAAACCGAAACATCCGCAGGACGCGCGCCTTCCGCCGGCGCAGGCCGATCGCTCGGCGCGCTGGTCCGGCGGCCGGAGGCGGGCTCCGTCCTGGGCCTTCTCGCGGTCTTCATCTTCTTCACGCTGGTCTCCGGCCAGATCTTCGTGTCCCCGGCAGGCTTTGCCAGCTGGCTGAACGTCGCGGCAGAGATCGGCATCGTCGCCCTTCCCATCGGCCTGCTGATGATCGCCGGAGAGCTGGATCTGTCCATCGGCGCGGTCATCCCGGCCTCTTCGCTGACCTTCGCGATCGTGTCGGGCCATTATGACGCCCCCGAGGTGATCGGCGTGGCCGCGGCCCTGGGCGTGGGCTTGCTGGTCGGCGCGATCAACGGGTTCCTGGTGCTGCGCACCGCGGTGCCGTCGCTGATCATCACCATCGGGTCGATGTTCGCCGTGATGGGCCTGACGCTGGGCCTGTCGGTGCTGCTGACCGGATCCACCTCGACCAACGTGGTGCCCGCGCCCTTCTGGAAATCCGCCTTCGGCACCTTCATCGGCGGCATGTTCCAGGTCACGATCTTCTGGTGGGCGGGCTTTGCGGCGATCATCGCCTACGTGCTGCACGTCACCCCCTTCGGCAACTGGATCTACGCCCTGGGCGGCGACAAGATCAGCGCCCGCAACGCCGGCATCCCGACCGAACGGCTGACCGTTTCGCTCTTCATGCTCTCCGGCTTCGCCGCGGCCTTCGTGGGCGTCAGCCAGGCGATGGTCTACCAGTCGGCGCAGGTCGCCGGGGGCCAGGCCTTCATCTTCAACTCGATCATGTGCGTGGTCATCGGCGGGGTGCTGCTGACCGGGGGCTTCGGATCGGTGGTGGGCATCGTCCTGGGCACGATCACCTTCTCGATGGTGAACCAGGGCATCTACTTCACCGGGTTCGACCCCAACCTCGGGTCGGTCATCATCGGTGCCCTGCTGCTGCTGGCCGTGCTGATGAACGACACCTTCCGCCAGCTCGCGCTGTCCTACTCCACCAAGAAAAAAGGCTGAGGGCACAGACATGTATGACCGTATCGTCGGAACCATCCTGAAGCGGCCCGAAGCCGGGGCCATCCTCAGCCTGATTGCCGTGATCGCCTTCTTCGTGATCTTCGGCGGCGTGGACCTGGGCAACATGCTGGGCGCCGCGAGCTGGGTGAACTTCGCCGCCAACCTCGGCATCGTCGCCATCCCCGTCGGCCTGCTGATGATCGCCGGCGAGCTCGACATCTCCATCGGGGCGATGATCCCCGCGGGCTCCATGACCATCTCGATCCTCTCGGGCCATTACGAGCTGCCAATCCTCGTCGGCATCCTGGGCACCCTGGGCCTGGGCGTCGTGGTGGGGCTGATCAACGGGCTGCTGACCGTGCGCACTTCGGTGCCCTCGCTGATCATCACCCTGGCGACGCTGGTGGCGATGCAGGGCCTGGTCCTGTCGGCCTCCGTCCTGCTGACCGGCAAGGCCTCGGTGCCGCTGGCGGCGCCGGAATGGACCAAGATGATCTTCGGCCAGCTGATTGGCGGCTCCTTCCAGATCATCATCCTGTGGTGGCTCGCGGTGGTCGTCCTGGCCTGGGGCGTGGTGCACCACACCCGCTTCGGCAACTGGCTCTTCGCCATGGGCGGCGACAAGGAAAGCGCCCGCAATGCCGGCATCCCGACCACGAAGATGACCATCTGGCTCTTCGTCCTGTCGGCCACCGCGGCGACCTTCGTGGGCATGTGCGGGGCGATCCTGTTCAACTCTGCCCAGGTGTCCGGCGGCATGAACTACATCTTCAACGCCATCGTCTCGGTGGTGGTGGGCGGTGTCCTTCTGACCGGCGGCTTCGGCTCCATCATCGGGATCTTCTTCGGCACGCTGACCTTCGCGGTCGTGAACCAGGGGATCTACTTCACCGATATCGACCGCAACTGGTCGTCCCTGATCATCGGCGTGATGCTTCTGCTGGCCGTGCTGATGAACAACAGCTTCCGCAACGCGGCGGTGAACTTCGCACCCCGCAAGAAAACCCAATCCAAGGCGTGAGGACGAAACCATGACCGCACCTGTTCTGGAACTTCGCGACGTCAACAAGTCCTTCGGGCCCATCGACGTTCTGCACGACATCAACCTGACCGTGAAGGCTGGCGAGGTGCTGTGCCTGCTGGGCGACAACGGCGCCGGCAAGTCGACCCTGATCAAGACCCTGGCGGGCGTGCACAAGCCGACCTCGGGCCAGATGCTGATGGATGGCGAGGCCGTCAATTTCGAAAAGCCCAAGGATGCCGCCGACCGGGGCATCGCCACGGTGCACCAGTTCGGCGGGACCTTCCCGCTGATGACCATCGGGCGCAGCTTCTTCGTCGGCGTCGAACCGACCAAGCGGATCGGGCCGTTCAAGGTCTTCGACCGCAAGACCGCGAACGAGACCGCCGTGAAGGCCGTGCAGGAATTCGGCATCACCCGGATCGACGACGGCGACCGCCTGATCGGCGGCCTCTCGGGCGGCGAGCGTCAGTCCCTGGCCATCGCCCGCGCCGTGCACTTCGGCGCCCGGGTGCTGATCCTGGACGAACCCACCGCGGCGCTGGGGGTGAAACAGGCCTCCCACGTGCTGCGCATCGTGCTGGAAGCCAAGAAGCGCGGCATCGCCGTGATCTTCATCACCCACCAGGTGACCCACGCCATGGCGGTGGGCGATCACTTCGCGGTGCTGATCCGCGGCTCCGTCGCCGCCAACTTCCAGCGCGGGGAAAAGTCCCGCGAGGAAATCACCGACCTCATGGCCGGGGGGGAGGCGCTCGCCGATCTCGACCAGGCCATGGAAGGCTACATGGAAACCCACGAAGGCCACCCGCCGCAGCCTGCGAGCCGCGCGACCGTCGCCTGATCACGCCCCACGGGCGCCGACCTGCCACCCCGGTCCCGCGTCACGCGGGCGCCGGCCCGGTCCCCGCATCTTTCTGGGAGGAGAGAAAGACCATGAAATACACGCTTGATCCGCACATGATCCGCCACCTGTCCCTGGAAGACACGGTGCGCAAGGTCGCCGAGCTGGGCTACGACTACGTCGAGATGTCGCCCCGCCCCGATTTCTTCTCCTGGTGGACCCGGCCGAAGCTCTACCCGGAGCGGATCCAGGGCTTCAAGAAGGCGCTGCGGGACAACAACGTCGGCCTGGCCACGATCCAGCCGATGTATCGCTGGGCCTCTCCCTATGCCGATGAATGGGACATGGCGATCGACAACTGGAAGCGCGCCATCGAATTCGCGGTGGAGCTGGAATGCCCGATGTTCGTCTCCGAATTCGGCCGGGGCGGGTCGCCCAACCGGTCTTTGCAGGACAATTCCGGCATCCACCGTCCCGAGGTCTGCGAAGGCCAGTTCTTCAAGGCGATGGACGTGCTGGTGCCGATCCTGGAACGCGAGGGCATCAAGCTGTCGCTGGAAGCCCATCCCGAAGACTGGGTGGAGGAGATCCACCCGGCGATCGACATCATCAAGACGATCAATTCGCCCATGGTCCGCGCCTCCTTCATCGCGCCGCACACCTTCTTCTACGGCCCCGACATGGAGGCGAACCTGCGCGCCACCGAGGGCCTGCTGGAACATGTCCGCCTGGCCGATACCTACGACCACAACAAGTCGTCGGAGCTGCGCTACATCGTCAACCCGCCGGAATCCAAGGTCCGGGTGCACCAGCACCTGGATTACGGCCAGGGGGAGATCGACTGGGATCTGTTCTTTGCCACGCTGGCGGACATGAAGTTCGACGGCGTGATGTCCAACTGCGTCTTCGGCTGGGAAGACCGCGCCGAGGACAGCGCACGCTTCATGCTGGCGGAAACCAAGCGCTACGTCGGCCAGTATTACAAGTGAAACCCTGACCACGGGAGGTCGGAAATATGACGTTGAATGTAGGCGTTATCGGGACCGGGATGATCGGTCAGGATCACATCCGCCGCCTGACGCAGGTGCTTTCGGGCGTGGCTGTCAGCGGTGTGACGGATATCGACGTGGAACGTGCGGCCTCTGCCGCGCCCGACGGCGCGCAGGTCTTCGAGACGCCGCGTGAACTGATCGGGTCGGACCGGGTGGATGCCGTGGTGATCTGCTCCTGGGGCCCCGCCCACGAGGAACAGCTGCTGGAATGCATCTCGCTGGGCAAGCCTGTCTTCTGCGAGAAGCCTCTGGTCACCACGACCGAAGCCGCCCTGCGGGTGATGGAGGCCGAAGTCGCCTTTGGCCGTCGGCTGGTGCAAGTGGGCTTCATGCGCCGTTTCGATGCCGACTACCGGCGGCTGAAGGCGGTGATCGAGGGCGGCACCCTGGGCCTGCCGCTGATGTACAAGTCCGTGCACCGCAATGCCTCGGTGCCTGTCGGGCTCTATACCTCGGACATGCCGCTGAACGACACGCTGGTGCATGACGCCGATATCTCCCGCTGGCTGCTGGACGATGAAATCGCCGCGGTGGAAGTGCGCCTGCCGCGCCGCTCCCGCCAGGGGGTCGAACTGCGCGATCCGCACATGGTGCTGCTTCACATGACCAGCGGCGTGATCGTGGATGTCGAGATCTCGGTCAACATCGCCTACGGCTACGACATCCGGGGCGAGGTCAGCTGTGAAACCGGCATCGCGGCCCTGCCGAACCGGCCCGCCACCGTCATCACCGACGCCCATGGCATCCGCCAGCAGATCCCCACCGACTGGCGCGAACGCTTCATCGAGGCCTACGACCAGGAGTTCCGCGAATGGATCGTCGCGGCCGGGCAGGGCACGGCCACCGGCCCCTCCACCTGGGATGGCTATGCCGCGACCCTGGTCGCCGATGCCGCCCTGCGCGCGGTTTCCTCCGGCGGGCGCGAGGTGATCACCATGCGCGACAAGCCCGCTCTTTACCACGTCCCCGTCAACCAGGCCGCCTGAGCGCCGTCTGACACCGTCTTACAAGGACCCTAGACGATGAAACTCTCCATCTGCACCGACGTGATGGCGGATCTCTCCTTCACCGAGATGCTCGACAAATGTGTGGCCCTCGGCGTCGAAGGGATCGAGATGACCGGCGGCGGCTGGTCCCCGGGCCCGCATTTCCGCGCCGACGAATTGCTGGCCGACCGTGGCCTGCTGAAGCAGAAGCTGGCGGAGATCGAGGCCCGTGGCCTGCAGATCGCCGCGCTCAACTGCTCCGCCAACCCGCTGGACCCCGGCGAGATGGGCAAGCGCCACCGCAAGGAGATGGAAGACACCATCCGCCTGGCGGGCGAGATCGGCGTGACCAAGATCGTCACCATGTCCGGCCTGCCCGAAGCGGCGCCGGGCGACATGGTCCCCAACTGGCTGGTCTACACCAAGAGCTGGCCCGCAGAGATGCCCGAGCGTGACCGCTACCAGTGGGAAGACCGCGCCTTCCCGCTGTGGCACGACCTGGTGAAGCTGGCCGATGAGGTGGGCGTGGAGAAATTCGCGCTGGAAAACTTCTCCGCCATGCTGGTCTGGAATCCCGAGACACTCTTCCGGTTGAGAAACGAGGTCGGCCCCAAGGTGGGCATGAACCTCGATCCCTCCCATCTCTTCTGGAAGGGGGCCTGCCCCATCGCCGTCGCGCGTGCGCTGGGGCAGGCGATCCACCATGTCCATGGCAAGGACACCCGCATCGAACGCGGCCTGTGCGACGTCAACGGCCTGCTGGAGCTGAAGGAGGTGACCGATGTCGCCAACCGCAGCTGGAACTATGTCGCCGTCGGCGCAGGGCATGACCTGCAATGGTGGAAGGAGTTCTTCTCCGTCGTCGGCATGATGGGCTACGACGGCTGGGTCAGCCTGGAGATGGAGGATTTCACCATGTCCACCGAGGCGGGCATCCAGTCCTCCATCGACGCCCTGCAAGCCACGATCATCCGGTGACGTGATGCGGATCGGGGTGGTCGGATACGGAACGGGCGGGCGGCACTTCCACGTGCCCTTCATCCAGGCGGCGCGGGGCGTCAGCCTTGCAGGCGTCGTGGCCCGCGCGCCGGAAACGGTGGCGGCGGTCCGCGAAGACCTGCCGGGCACCCCCGTCTTCGCCAGCCTGACCGAGATGCTGGCCTCGGGCACCGTCGATGCCGTCACCATCACCACCCCGCCGCAGACCCGCCGGGAGCTGGTGCTGGAGGCCATCGCCGCCGGTGTCCATGTCGTGGCCGACAAGCCCTTCGGCCCCTCGGCCCTTGCCGCGCGGGAGCTGGGGGAGGCGGCAGAGGCGGCGGGCGTGACCCTGGCCGTCTACCACAACCGCCGCTGGGATTCGGATATCCGCACGCTGAAGAAGGTGCTCGATGACCTCGCCGTTGGCCGCCCCTGGCGGCTGCACTCCCGGATGGATTTCGACGACCCCGCCACGCTGGAGGCAGGCCCCACCGGCGGGCTGCTGCGCGACCTCGGAAGCCATGTCGTCGACCAGGCGCTCTGGCTCCTCGGCCCGGTGAAGACCGTCGATGCCCAGCTCGATTGCGTCGAACTGCCCGAAGGGCCCACCGACGCGGGCTTCACCCTGACCCTGCGCCACGCAAGCGGCGCGCATTCCCATATCTCCGCCAGCAAGCTCAACCACATGACCTGCCGCGAACTGCGCCTCTACGGGTCCACCGGCTCCTACCTGTCGCAGTCGATCGACGTGCAGGCCCAGGCGGTCTTCTCCGGCCTGCGCCCGGCCGACAGCCCCGAGACATGGGGCTACGAGCCGGAGGAAAACTGGGGAGAGCTGCACACCGCCTTCGGCACCGTGCCCGTGCCCTCCGAACAGGGCGCCTACCACGCCTTCTACGAAGCCTTCGCCGAGGCCGTGCGCACCGGCACGCCCGCCCCGGTCACGGCCGAGGAAGGCATCGCCACCCTCGCCGTGCTCGACGCCGCGCGCCTCAGCGCGGTGAAGAAGCGCACCGTTTCTCTCGATGAAATCGCAGGGGCCTGCTGACCATGTACAAGTTCATCATCACCATCCTCTGCCAGCCCGGCACCCGCGAAAGGATCCTGGCCCGCGCACCCCAGGCGCAGGCGGCCACCCGCGCCGAACCCGGCTGCCTTTCCTACGATTTCTTCACCTGCACCGACGATCCCGACAAGCTCGTCTTCGTCGAGAGCTGGCGGGACGAGGCCGCCCATGCCTTCCACATGGAACAGCAGCACACGAAGGACTTCATCGCCTTCCATGAACAGTTCCACCGCAGCCTGACCTTCGAAACCATCAACGCCGCCTCCTAGGCGCACCATGACCCGGACAGCCGGGAGAGGGGGAGACAATGACCAAGACACTCGACGTCATCACCATCGGCCGCGCAGGCGTGGATCTTTACGGCGCGCAGATCGGTGGCCGGCTGGAGGACATGGGGTCCTTCGACAAGTACATCGGCGGATCGCCCACCAACATGGCCTGCGGCACCGCCCGGCTGGGCCTGCGCTCCGCCCTGATCACCCGCGTGGGGGATGAGCATATGGGCCGCTTCATCCGGGAGGAGCTGGATCGCCACGGCGTCGACACCTCCGGCGTGAAGACCGATCCCGAAAGGCTGACCGCGCTGGTGATCCTCGGGATCCGCGACCAGGAACAATTCCCGCTGATCTTCTACCGTGAAAACTGCGCCGACATGGCGCTGTGCGAAGCCGACGTGGACGAAGCCTTCGTGGCCTCCGCCCGGGCGGTTGTCGCCACCGGCACGCACCTGGCCCATGACACGCCCCGCGCGGCGGTGCTGAAGGCGCTGGAACTGGCGAAGAAGCACGGCGGCAAGACCGCGCTGGATATCGACTACCGCCCCAACCTCTGGGGCGTGGCGGGCCATGGCGACGGCGAAAGCCGCTTCGTCGAAAGCGCGCGCGTGACCGCCTCGCTGCAGGAAACCCTGCATCACTTCGACCTGATCGTCGGGACGGAGGAGGAGTTCCACATCGCCGGCGGCTCCACCGACACGATCGAGGCGCTGCGCGCCGTCCGCGCCCTGTCCAAGGCCACGCTGGTCTGCAAGCGCGGGCCGATGGGCGCCGTGGCCTTCGAAGGCGCCATTCCCGACAGCCTGGACGACGGCCAGACCGGCCCCGGCTTCCCGATCGAGGTCTTCAACGTGCTGGGCGCGGGCGACGGCTTCATGTCCGGGCTGCTGAAGGGCTGGCTCGACGGTGAACGCTGGCCGGTGGCGCTGAAATACGCCAATGCCTGCGGTGCCTTCGCCGTGTCGCGCCACGGCTGCACCCCGGCCTATCCCTCCTGGGAGGAGCTTCAGTTCTTCTTCGAACGCGGCATCATCCGCCCCGACCTGCGCAACGATACCGTGCTGGAACAGGTCCACTGGGCGACCAACCGCCACGGCGACTGGTCCAGCGTGAAGACCTTCGCCTTCGACCACCGCCTCCAGCTGGAGGAGATGGAGGGCTACTCGCCCGAGAAGGGCGGCGCCTTCAAGGAGCTGTGCCTCGACGCCGCGCTGAAGGTGCAGGACGGGCAGGGGGGCTACGGCATCCTCTGCGACAACCGCATCGGGCGCACCGCGCTGCACCGCGCCTCCGGCTCCGGCCTGTGGATCGGGCGGCCCACGGAACTGCCCGGCTCCCGCCCGATCGAGTTCGAGCCGGAACTGGGCGCCGACCTGGGCCAGTTCCGCGAATGGGCGCGCGAAAACGTGGTGAAGCTGCTGGTCTTCTGCCACCCCGACGACGACGCCGAAACCCGCGCCCTGCAGGAACGCCGGGTGAAACGCCTCTACACCGCCGCGCGCCGTAACGGGCTGGAATTCCTGCTCGAAGTGATCCCCTCCAAGGTCGCGCCGGTGGATGATCAGAGCACGGCAACCCTGATCCAGCAGTTCTACGATGCCGGGGTCTATCCCGACTGGTGGAAGCTGGAACCCTTCCGGACCGAAGAAGCATGGACCGCCGCCGTCAATGCCATCGAACGCAACGACCCGAACACCCGTGGCATCGTCGTGCTGGGCCTCGACGCGCCCGAGGCAGAGCTGGCCGCCAGCTTCGCGCTCGCCGCGAAACAGCCGCTGGTGAAGGGTTTCGCCGTCGGCCGCACGATCTTCGGTGACGCCGCCCGGGCCTGGATGAAGGGCCAGATGAGCGATGCCGATGCCATCACCCAGATGGCCGACCGCTACGCCCGGCTCTGCGGTATCTGGGATGCCGCCCGCGACAACGCGCGCCTGAACGCCGCCTGAGCAGAAGGGGAGGGCGCGCCCTCCCCGCAACGACTGAAAGACTGAAAGACCCGGGGCCGCGCCCCTTCCGGAGGAACAAGAGATGAGCACGATCAGGCTGACCGCCGCGCAGGCCATGGTGAAGTGGCTCTCCGTGCAGATGACGCCCGCCGCCTCAAGCAGCGAAGCGGTAGGCGAACAGAAGTATGAACGCTACATTGATGGCATGTGGGCGATCTTCGGCCACGGCAATGTCGCGGGCATCGGCGAGGCGCTGCATGCCTACCGCGATGTCTTCCCGACCTGGCGGGGCCAGAACGAACAGACCATGGCCCATGCCGCCATCGCCTATGCCAAGGCGCAGAAACGCACCCGCGCCATGGCGGTGACCTCCTCCATCGGGCCGGGCTCCACCAACGTGGTGACCGCCGCCGCGCTGGCCCATGTGAACCGCCTGCCGCTGCTGATCATCGCGGGCGATGTCTTCGCCACCCGCCGCCCCGATCCGGTGCTGCAGCAGGTCGAGGATTTCGACGACGGCACCGTCTCGGCCAACGACTGCTTCCGCCCGGTGTCGCGCTACTTCGACCGGATCACCCGGCCCGAACACCTGCTCTCGGCCCTGCCGCGTGCGCTGCGGGTCATGACCGACCCGGCCAACTGCGGCCCCGCCACGCTGGCCTTCTGCCAGGACGTGCAGACCGAAGCCTACGACTACCCGGTCGAATTCTTCGAACCGCGCGTCTGGCACATCCGCCGCCCGCGCCCCGACCTCGATGAACTGTCCCGCGTGGCCGACCTGATCCGCGCCGCCAAACGCCCGGTGATCATCTCCGGCGGCGGCACGATCTATGCCCAGGCGGAAGAGACGCTGGGCGCCTTCGCCGCGAAACACCGCATCCCCGTGGCCGAAACCCAGGCGGGCAAATCCGGCCTGCCGCAATCGCATCCGATGAACTTCGGCGCCTCGGGCGTGGACGGTTCGGCGGCGGCCAACGCGGCCTCGGTCGCGGCCGATCTGGTGATCGGCGTCGGCACCCGCTTCCAGGATTTCACCACCGGCTCCCGCACCCTCTTCGGGCCGGGCGCGAAACTCGTCTCGATCAACATCCACGGCTATGACGCGGCCAAGCATGGCGCCGAAAGCCTGGTGGGCGACGCGAAGGTCACGCTCGAAGCCCTGACCGAAGCGCTGGGCGACTACCGGGCAGAGGCCCCCGATGCCGGTGCCCGCGAAGACTGGCTGCGCGCGGTCGATGCCTATTGCGCCCGCCCCGACGATCAGGCGGCCAAACCCACCGACGGGCAAGTCATCGGCGCGGTGCAGCGCGCCACCGGCGAAGACGCCGTGGCCATGTGCGCCGCAGGCACCATGCCCGGCGCGCTGAAACTGCTGTGGAAGCCCAGCCAGGCGGGCTACCACATGGAATACGGCTATTCCTGCATGGGCTACGAAGTGGCCGGCGCCATGGGGCTGAAGCTCGGCGCGCCCGACCGTGACGTGATCTGCTTCGTCGGCGACGGCTCCTACATGCTGGCCAATTCCGAACTCGCCACTGCCGTCATGCGCCGCATCCCCTTCACCGTCGTGCTCACCGACAACCGGGGGTATGGCTGCATCAACCGCCTGCAGACCATGGGCTGCGGTGGCGAGCCCTTCAACAACATGTACGTCGACTGCAACGTCGAGGCGCAGCCGGAAATCGACTACGTGATGCACGCCGCCTCCATGGGCGCCCATGCGGTGAAGGCCGCCAGCACCGACCAGCTGGAGGCAGAGGTGAAGGCCGCCCGCACCCGCAACATCCCCACCGTGATCGTCATCGAAACCGTGGCAAAGGACTTCCCCGGCACCGGGCTGGAAACCACGGCGGGCGAACACGGCTTCTTCTGGGATGTCGCCGTGCCGGAGGTTTCCGACCGGCAGAAGCAGCGCGACCGCTTCGCCGAATACCTCGGCCAGATCGCCCAGGCGCGTCTGCTGAACTGACCGAAAGGACCGAACATGAGCCATCTTCTGCACCGCCCCTTCGGCACCCATGGCGAGGTGCACCGGATCACCCCCGAAAGCGCCGGCTGGCGTTACGTCGGCTTCTCCCTCTACCGCCTGCGCCCCGGCGAAACCGCGGCAGAGGCGACCGGCGGGCGAGAGGTCATCCTCGTCATGGTCGAGGGCAAGGCCAGCTTCACCGCCGCAGGCCAGGACTGGGGGGAGCTGGGCGATCGCATGCATGTCTTCGAAAAGAGCCCGCCGCATTGCCTCTACGTGCCCAATGGGGCGGAATGGCAGGCGACGGCCACCACCGACTGCACCATCGCCGTCTGCTCCGCCCCCGGTCACGGCGGCCATGACGCGCGCCGCATCGGCCCCGACGGCATCACGCTGACCCAGCGGGGCGAGGGCTGCAATTCCCGCTTCATCAACAACATCGCGATGGAGAACGAGGATTACTGCGACAGCCTGCTGGTGACAGAGGTCTTCACCCCGGCGGGGAACTGGTCCTCCTATCCTTCGCACCGCCACGACGAGGATGATTTCCCCCGGGTGACCTACCTGGAGGAGACCTATTACCACCGCATCGACCCGGGCGACGGCTTCGGCATCCAGCGCGTCTATACCGACGACCTGCAGCTGAATGAGACGATGGCGGTGCATGATGGTGACGTGGTCTGCGTGCCGCGCGGCCACCATCCCTGCGGCGCGCCGCACGGGTTCCAGATGTACTACCTCAACGTCATGGCAGGGCCCCTGCGGAAATGGCGTTTCGTCTCCGCCCCCGAGGTCGCCCACCTCTGAGGCCCCGATGCCGGGCGTTGTGGTGCCTCCACCACCGCGCGTTCGGCTGCCCCCGGATCGGCATTGTGTGTGCCGCTGCCCTGTGCGGCTTGTTGTGTGTCGTCGGTTCGGGGGCAATCACGCGCTTGACCCGCGCGCGCGCCGCGCTTAGGCCAAGGGCATGAAACACGCACCAACCCTCATCGCACGACGCTGGTGGCTGGCCTCCTGACAAGGCGGCCCGCAGTTTCATGCAATTCTGACATCCATCAGAGGCCGCCGCCCGGGCGGCCTTTCGTGTTTCCGGACCCTTGGCCTTTCCGCGCGGCGCCTCCCTCCCAGGGAACCCCCGCAATGACCCAGACCTTCGCTGCCCCTCAACCCGGCACCAAACCCGATACGCCCCGTGCCACCAAACCCGTCATCCTGACCGGCGACCGGGCCACGGGCGCGCTCCATATCGGCCATTACGCCGGATCGCTGCGCAACCGCCTGCGGTTCCAGGACGATCACCGGCAGTTCCTGCTGGTGGCCGACATGCAGGCGCTCACCGACAATGCCCATGACCCGGCCAAGGTCCGCCGCGCGGTGACCGAAGTGGTGCTGGATTACCTCGCCGTCGGCATCGACCCGGCCCGCACCACGATCTGCCTGCAGTCGCACCTGCCCGCGCTGGCCGAACTGTCGATGCTCTACCTCAACTTCGTCAGCGTCGCCCGGCTGGAACGCAACCCCACCATCAAGGAGGAGATCCGCGCCCGCGGCTTCGGCCGCGACATCCCCGCGGGCTTCCTCTGCTACCCCGCCGCCCAGGCCGCCGACATCACCGCCTTCCGCGCCACCGTCGTCCCGGTGGGCGAAGACCAGGCGCCGCTGATCGAACAGTGCAACGAGATCACCCGGCGCATCAACGCCACCGCCGGCCGCGACCTCCTGCCGGAGGCGCGCGCGGTCATCCCCGAAGGCTCGGGCCGGCTGCCGGGCATCGACGGCAAGGCCAAGATGTCGAAATCCGGCGGCAATGCGATCCCGCTCTCGGCCTCGCCTGACCAGATCCGCACCGCCGTCCGCGCCATGTTCACCGACCCGGGCCACCTGCGCGTCTCCGATCCGGGGCGGGTCGAAGGCAACGTGGTCTTCACCTATCTCGACGCCTTTGACCCCGACCGCGCGGGGGTCGCGGCGCTGAAACAGCGCTACCGCGAAGGGGGCCTGGGCGACGGCGTGATCAAGCAGCGGCTGGAGGAGATCCTGCAGGAGATGATCGCACCGATCCGCGCCCGCCGGCAGGCGCTGGAACAGGACCGCGCCTATGTGCTGCATATCCTGCGCGAAGGCACCGCCCGCGCGCAGGAACGGACCGAAGACACCCGCCGCGCGGTCATGTCCGGCCTCGGCCTCTTCATGCTCTGAAGGTCAGGCGAAGGTCAGTCCGCCGCGCAGTTGCGGTGGTTCCACCGCACCGAGGACCACAGCGCGAGGCCGATCAGGCCCGCGCCCACCAGCCCGGTCACGACCTCCGGGATCTCGGCGAAGGACTGGGTGAACATGACCACCGACAGGGCCAGGATGGCATAGAAGGCGCCGTGTTCCAGGTAGCGGTACTCGGCCAGGGTGCCCTTCTCGACCAGCATGATCGTCATGGAGCGCACGTACATCGCGCCGATGCCCAGGCCGATGGCGATGATGAACATGTTGGTGCTCAGCGCGAAGGCCCCGATCACCCCGTCGAAGGAGAAAGATGCGTCCAGCACCTCCAGGTAGAGGAAGGCACCCAGCCCGCCGCGTGCCACCATGCCCACGGCGTTCTTGCGCGCGTCATTCTCCCGCGCGTCGATGAACCCGCTCAGCGTCTCGACCAGAAGGAAGGTCAGCAGGCCGTAGATGGCCGAGGTCAGGAATTTCGTCTCCGCCGGCTGCGGCAGGGCCTTGGCCACCGCCAGCAGGATCGCCAGGCCGATGGCCACCTCGATCCCGCGCACCGTGGCCGACCGCGCCATGCGTTCCTCGATCCAGGGGCACCAGTGGATCTCCTTCTCCTCGTCGAAGAAGTAGCGCAGGGCGACCATCATCAGGAAGGTGCCGCCGAAGGCAGAGATGCCCAGATGGGCGTGATGCATGATCTCGCCGTAGCGGTGCGGATCGGTCGCCGCCAGCTTCACCGCCTGCCAGGGGCCGACATTGGCGGCCAGCGAAACGATCAGCAGCGGGAACAGGATGCGCATGCCGAAGACGGCGATGACGATCCCCCAGGTCAGGAAGCGGTGCTGCCAGACCGGGCTCATCGTCTTCAGCTTGTTGGCGTTGACGATGGCGTTGTCGAAGGACAGCGAGATTTCCAGCACCGCCAGCACGGTGCAGATGAACAGGAAGGGCAGGGCGCCGGGGATCGTCCCGGTATAAAGGTATCCCACCAGCGCGCCCAGCATCAGGCCCAGGGCCGTGACGATGAAAGCGCCCTTGAAGTAATGGGTCAGGCCCTTCCGGGCCGGGTCAGCGACGGGCATGTCTCTTCCTTTCGGTGGACAAGCCCACGAGGGCCGCTGGCGCGGCGTTCCTCAGGCACGGACATCTCGTCTTCACTGGATGGACCTGTCTCTGCGGCAGACGAAGTTTCAGCGCCGACATCACAAGCATGCCGCAGATGCTTGCCAGAGGGGCCCGGTCGCAAGGCCGTCATATCACGGGACTCGGGGGCGTTTTCAAGCCCCCCGTTCAAGACCCCCGCACCATGCGGTGCCGGACGGGGCTGGATCTGCGGCAGCGATGCCGCAGCGGGCGAGGGGGGCAGGCGAGGGGGCAGGCGGGGGTCAGGCGCCCAGGGGCTCGTCCTCCTGCATCTGCAGTTCCGCCCGGTCCACGTCGTAGCGGTGCAGCTGCTCGCGCAGGACCTCCACCACCCGTTCGGTGGCCATCGACGGCGGGCGGGAGGCCGGCAGCATGATCCACACGTTCATCGTGGTCAGCGGCACGACGGGGCGGCGGATCAGCTTGTCCTCTGCATAGCCCAGCCCGACGAAGGGCGGCACGATGGACACCCCGGCGCCCCCGGCCACGAAATCGCAGGCGGTTTCCGACATCGGCACCTCCACCACCGCGCGCTTCTGTACGCCGCGCAGCTGGAACGCCCGGTCGATGGTCATGATCGAACAATCGTCCCGCGCCAGCCCGACAAAGGGTTCGTCCTTCAGATCCTCCACCCGGATCAGCCGCTTGTCCGCCAGCCGGTGCCCGGCGGGCATGGCGCAGATCATCGCGAACCGCATGGCCAGTTCCGACTTCACGTTGGGGTGGTCGAAGGGCTGCACCGACAGGCCTATGTCGATCTGCTGCCCCTCCACCAGCTCGGCGACTCTCGGGCTGGAATGGCTTGCGATGGAAATGTGCATTTTCGTCTGCTGCGCCATCAGCGGGCCCAGGGCATGGGCCAGAAAACGGGCAGAAAGGGCAGGCGGCGCCGCGATCGTGACCTCGCCCCACTCGCGGTCCCGCACCGCGCGGGCCAGCTTCTGGATGCGGTCCGTGCCGGAGAAGAGACGCGACACTTCCGAGGCCAGAAGCTGCGCATCCGAGGTCGGAAGCATCCGCCCGCCACTGCGGGTGAACAGCCGGAAGCCACAGCTTTCCGTGAAGGCTTTCAACAACTTGCTGACAGCGGGCTGGGAAATGCCAAGGCGTTCTCCGGCCAGGGTGACCGATCCCGTCTCCATGACGGCGTGGAAGGCTTCGAGTTGTCGGATGTTCACGGACGGGCTCTCCGGATCTGGCGTAACATGAGGTCTGGTTATGAAGTCGGTACAAATAGCGATTTGACAATCATGTTAACTGGCGGCTCGCATGGCGTCATCCGGAAAAACCCGCGGGACCACGACAACGATGCCCCAGATGCGAAACAGGAAGGTACTGAAATGAATAAATTGGCATATCTGTGCGGCGCGGCGGCGCTGGCGCTTGCGGCCCCGATGGCCCAGGCCCAGGTGCTGACCGTCTGCCTTGAAGGCGCGCCCGAGGTGTTCAACCCCGAACTGACCAGCAATGGCACCACCGCCTACGTGCTGGGCCAGATCTACGATGGCCTCGTCTCCGTCGAACGCGGCGGGTCGGAAATCGAGCCCGCCCTGGCCGAAAGCTGGGACGTCTCCGAAGACGGGCTGACCTACACGTTCCACCTGCGCCACGACGTGACCTGGCAGTCCAACGACGCCTTCACGCCGACCCGTCCGTTCAACGCCGATGACGTGATGTTCACCTTCCACCGGATGATGGACACCGACAATCCCTATTACGAGGTGTCGGGCGGCAACTACCCGACCTTCAACGCCAAGCTGGCCGACAACCTGGCCTCGGTCGAAAAGGTCGATGACTACACCGTCGCCTTCACCCTGAAGTCCCCGCTGGCGGCCTTCATCGGCACCATGGCGCATGGCTCGCTCGGCATCACCTCGGCCGAATATGCCGATGCGATGATGGAAGCGGGCACGCCCGAACAGCTGGACCTGGCGCCGATCGGCACCGGCCCGTTCCAGCTGCAGGCCTATCAGACCGACGCGATGGTCCGCCTGCTGCCCTTCGCGGACACCTGGGGCGCGGCCATCGGGGACGACCTGCGCACGCCCATGGTCGATGCGGTGGTCATGGCGATTTCCGGCGACGCCACGGTGCGACTGCAACGCGCGCTGGCGGGCGAATGCCTGATCGGGCTCTACCCCAACCTCGCCGACAAGGAAACGATCGAGGCCTCCGACACCGTCGATGCGGTGCAGACGCCCGTGCCGTCGACCGGCATGCTGCACTTCAACTTCAAGGACGAGAAGTTCCAGGACGTCCGCGTGCGCAAGGCCCTGGCCGAAGCCATCGACATGAAGAACTTCGTCGACGTGGTCTATTCCGGCATGGGTCACCTGACCGGCGCCGTGGTGCCGCCCGCGCTCTGGGGCTCCGCCTCCGACATCGGCCCCTGGGCCTATGACCCCGAGGATGCCAAGAAGCTCCTGGCAGAGGCAGGCTACCCCGATGGCTTCGAGACCGAAGTCTGGGCGATCCCCGTGTCCCGCCCCTACATGCCCAACGGGCGCCGCGCGGCGGAAATCATCCAGGCCGACTGGGCCGAGGTGGGCGTGAAGGTCAACATCGTGACCTACGAATGGGCCGAATACATCCAGCGGGCCCGCGCGGGCGAGGCGCAGGTCGGCATGTTCGGCGGCATCTACGACTTCCCCGATCCCAGCCAGATCCCGAACAACTACCTGACCTGCTCCGCCGACGGCACGACCGCGCCGTCGAACATCGGCGCCTGGTGCGATCCGAAGTTCAACGAGGTGATGACCGAAGCGGGCTCCATCACCGACCAGGACGAGCGCATCGCGCTCTACCACGAAGCGCAGCAGATCGTGCATGACGAAGTGCCGGTCATCGTGCTGGGCGGGGCGGATACCATCACCGCGGTGAATACCTCGGTGAAGGGCTACAAGCCCGCGGTCTTCGGCTCCGCACGGCTGTCGGGGGTGACCGTCGAATGAAAGTGACAGTGATTGGCGCCGGGATCCTCGGCGCCAGCACGGCCTACCACCTGGCCCTTTCGGGCCACGAGGTGACCGTCATCGACCAGGAACACCAGGGCAAGGCGACGCTTGCGGGCGCGGGCATCGTCTGCCCCTGGGCGACCAAGGTGGATGAACCGGAATGGTATCGCATGTATGCCTCCGGCGCCGCCTACTACGATCAGCTGATCACGGATCTTGCCGCGCGCGGTGAAACCGACGTGGGCTACCGCAAGGTCGGCGCGCTGGTGACCGCCGAAGATCCGGCCGACTATGCCGCCGCAGGGGATCGCCTGGCGACGCGCACCGCCGATGCCCCCGAAAGCGGCGGGTTCGAGGAAATCACCCCGGCCGAGGCGCAGCAGAAGTTCCCGCCGATCAACCCGGCGTTCAAGGCCTTCTGGGTCCCCGGCGGGGCCCGCGTGAACGCCCGGCAGCTGGCTCCGGCCATGCTGCGCGCCGCCGTGGCGCTTGGTGCGACCTTCCTGAGCGACCTTGCCACGCTGGAGCTGGAGGGCACGAAGGCCCGGGTTCTCGACGGGCGGGGGGAGGAGATCCCCTCGGATCAGATCATCGTCACCGCCGGGGCCTGGGCCAGCCAGATCCTCGCGCCGCTCGGCCTGTCGCATCCGGTGAAACCGCAGCGCGGCCAGATCCTGCACTTCGGCATGAAGGGCGCGGATACCTCGCGCTGGTCGGTGCTGCTGCCCATGGCCAGCCATTACCTGCTGGCCTTCGACGACAGCCGCGTCGTGGTGGGCGCCACCCGCGAGGATGGCAAGGGCTTCGACTACCGCGTCACCTGCGAGGGCCAGCACGAGGTGCTGACCGCCGCGCTGCGCTATGCGCCCGGCCTGGCGGATTCGACCCTGATCGAGACGCGCATCGGCTTCCGCCCCGCCCCGCCGGGCCTGCGCCCGATCCTCGGTCCCGTTCCGGGCATCGAGGGGCTGATCCTGGGCAATGGCCTGGGTGCGGCCGGCCTCACCATCGGTCCGTTTGCGGGCCGACAGCTGGCGCGCATTGCCACGGGGGAGGCGCCCGAAGTGGCGCTGGACCCCTATTTCCCCACCGCTTCCATCCCCGCCGCCTAGGCGGGGACCACTCACGCGAACGACCCGAATAACAAGCTTGAATACCAAGCCCGAAGAACAAGCCCGAATAACAAAGACGAACGGACAGACCCAATGATCCAACGCCACAACGCCCGCCCGCATCTGCATGGCGCCACCGTCCACAACGGTGTCATCTACTGCTCGGGCCATGCAGCCACCAACCTCGACCTCGACATGAAGGGCCAGACGGAAGAGATCTGCGCCAAGCTCGACACCCTGCTGGCCGACCTCGGTTCGGACAAGTCGAAGATCCTGCAGGCCCGTGTCTACCTGTCGGACATGTCCGCAAAGGCCCAGATGAACGAAGCCTGGATGGCCTGGATCGACGCCGCCGACATGCCGTCGCGCGCGGCCATCGGCGGCTGCGACCTGGGCGATCCGAAGCGGCTGGTGGAAATCGTGGTGACTGCCGCGCAGGCCTGACCCCACCCTGATCTGGCTCTGGCCTGATCTGGCCCAGACCTGATCTGGCCCATCAACTCCCGCGCGGTCTATCTCCCCTCTTTCGGCCGCGCTGACTTCCGGGCCGCTTTCCCCCCTTCGGGAGCGGCCCGGATTTGTCCCTTCCCAAGACCGACCTTCCCCGAAAGGACGCCTCCTTGCTCCGTTACCTCGTCGGAAAGCTCGCGATCCTGATCCCGACCTTCTTCGGGATCACCATCGTGGCTTTCGGTTTCGTCCGTGTCCTGCCCGGCGATCCGATCATGCTCATGGCCGGGGAACGCGGCCTGACACCGGAACGCCATGCCCAGCTGATGGCGCAATACGGTTTCGACCGCCCGCTCTGGCAACAATACCTCAGCTACCTGGGCGACCTGTTCCATGGCGACCTGGGCACCTCCATCGTGACCCACCGCCCCGTGGTCGAGGATTTCCTGACCTTCTTCCCCGCCACGGTCGAACTGGGCCTCTGCGCCATGATCCTCGCCATCTGCATCGGCCTGCCGCTGGGCGTCATCGCCGCGGTGAAACGCGGCAGCTGGTTCGAACAGATCTCCATGTCGGCGGCGCTGGTGGGCTATTCGATGCCGATCTTCTGGTGGGGGCTGCTTATGATCATCCTCTTCTCCGGCATCCTGGGCTGGACGCCGGTCTCCGGGCGGATCTCCCTCATGTACTACTTCCCGCAGGTGACGGGCTTCATGCTGATCGACAGCGTCCTGTCGGGCCAGAAGGGCGCGTTCCTGTCGGCCGTGTCGCACCTGATCCTGCCCTCCATCGTGCTGGCCACCATCCCGGCGGCGGTCATTGCACGGCAGTCGCGCTCCGCCATGCTGGAGGTGCTGTCGGAAGACTTCGTGCGCACCGCCAAGGCCAAGGGGCTGGGGCCCGCGCTGGTCGTCGGGCGGCATGCGCTGCGCAACGCGCTGATCCCGGTGGTCACGGTGATCGGGCTGCAGGTCGGCTCGCTCATGGCCGGGGCCATCCTGACCGAGACGATCTTCTCCTGGCCGGGCATCGGCAAGTGGATCGTCGATTCCATTTCCAAGCGTGACTACCCGGTGGTGCAGGGCGGGCTGCTGGTCATCGCCGCGGTGGTGATGATCGTGAACCTGATCGTGGACCTGCTCTATGCCGTCATCAACCCGAGGATCCGACATGGCTGATCCCGCGACCCCCCAAACTTCCGAGCCAACCCTTGCCCCCGAAACGGGCACCACCCGCGCGGCGCTCGCGGCCTTCTGGGCCGACTTCCGGCGCAACCGCGGGGCGGTCATCGGGCTGGCGGTCATCGTGCTGCTGGTCTTCGTGGCGCTGCTGGCGCCGCTGCTGGCGCCCCATGATCCCACGCACCAGTACCGCGATGCCCTGCTGATCCCGCCCGCCTGGACGGGGCAGGGCCACGCCGCCCACCTGCTGGGCACCGATGCCCTGGGCCGCGACATCCTCTCCCGGCTGATCTACGGCTCCCGCTACTCGCTGCTGATCGGGCTGATGGTCGTCACCATCGCGCTGACCGGCGGGATCACCATCGGCGTGATCTCCGGCTACTTCGGCGGCTGGGTCGACACGGTGATCATGCGGGTGATGGACGTGATCCTGGCCTTCCCCTCGCTGCTGCTGGCGCTGGTGCTGGTGGCGATCCTGGGCCCGGGGCTGACCAATGCGATGATCGCGATCGCGCTGGTGCTGCAACCGCATTTCGCCCGCCTCGCCCGCGCCAGCGTGATGAACGAGAAGGGCCGCGAATACGTCGTGGCCGCCCGCATCGCAGGGGCGTCGAACCTGCGGCTGATGGTGCGGACGATCCTGCCCAACTGCCTGGCGCCGCTGATCGTGCAGGGTACGCTGTCCTTTTCCACCGCGATCCTGGATGCCGCCGCGCTTGGCTTTCTGGGCCTGGGCGCACAGCCGCCCACGCCGGAATGGGGCACCATGCTGGCCGATGCGCGGGAATTCATCCTGCGCGCGCCCTGGGTTGTGACCTTCCCCGGCCTCGCCATCCTGGTCACCGTGCTGGCCATCAACCTGTGCGGCGACGGCCTGCGCGATGCGCTCGACCCGCGCCTGAAAAGGGGCTGACGCGATGACGACACTCCTCGAAATCCGCAACCTGACCGTCACCTTCGACACCGCAACCGGCCCGCTGAAGGCCGTCTCCGGCATCGACCTGCACGTGGATGCGGGCGAAGTGCTGGCCATCGTCGGCGAGAGCGGCTCCGGCAAATCGGTCGCGATGCTGGCGGTCATGGGCCTTCTGCCCGACACCGCCACCGTCACCGCCGACGTGATCCGCTTCGACGGCACCGACCTGCTGGCGCTCTCCCCCCGGGACCGCCGCCGCATCATCGGGCGCGATATCGCGATGATCTTCCAGGAACCCATCGCCTCGCTCAATCCCGCCTTCACGGTGGGCCTGCAGATCGGCGAGGTCCTGAAGAAGCACCAGGGCATGAACCGCGCCGCCCGGCGCGCCCGCACCCTGACCCTGCTGGAGGCGGTGGGACTGCCCGACCCGGTAGGCAAGCTCTCGGCCTTTCCGCACCAGATGTCGGGCGGCCAGTGCCAGCGGGTGATGATCGCCATGGCCATCGCCTGCGCGCCGAAGCTGCTGATCGCCGACGAACCCACGACGGCGCTCGACGTCACGATCCAGAAGCAGATCCTCGACCTGCTGATGGACCTGCAGGAGGCATCGGGCATGGGCCTGATCATGATCACCCACGACATGGGCGTGGTGGCCGAAACCGCCGATCGCGTCATCGTCCAGTACCAGGGCGTCAAGCGGGAAGAGGCGGATGTGCTCTCCCTCTTCGAGGCGCCGCAGGACAGCTATACCCGCGCGCTGCTTTCGGCCCTGCCGGAACGGGCAGAGGGCGGCCCGCTTTCGGGGGTGGACTTCCGATGACACGCTACGTGCTGGAGGCAAAGGGCCTCATCCGTGACTACCCGGGGCGGGGCGGTTTCCTGAAGAAGCCCGCGCCGGTGCGCGCGCTCAAGGGGGTCGACCTTGCGCTGGAACAGGGCACGACCCTGTCGGTGGTGGGGGAATCTGGCTGCGGCAAGTCCACGCTGGCCCGGATCCTGACCCTGATCGACCCGGCCACGGCGGGCGAGTTGCTGATCGACGGCCAGTCCGTCGACATCGCCCGCCACCGCCCCGCGGCCGAGGTGCGGCGCAAGGTGCGCATCGTCTTCCAGAACCCCTACGGTTCGCTCAACCCCCGCCAGAAGGTCGGCGATGCCCTGGCGGAGGAGCTGATCCTGAACACCGACCTCCCCGCCGAGGACCGCCGCCGGCGCACCGGCGACATGCTGGAACGGGTGGGCCTGCAACGGTCCCACGCCGGGCGCTACCCGCACATGTTCTCCGGCGGGCAGCGGCAGCGGATCGCGATTGCCCGGGCGCTGATGGTCAACCCGCGCATCCTGATCCTGGATGAGCCCGTCTCGGCGCTCGACCTGTCCGTGCAGGCGCGGGTGCTGAACCTGCTGGCCGACCTGCAGCGCGAATTCGACCTGTCCTACATCTTCATCTCCCACGACCTTTCGGTCGTGCGCCGGATTTCCGACCGGGTGATGGTGATGCAGGCGGGCGAGGTCGTGGAACGCGGCACCCGGGACGAGGTCTTCGGCAACCCCACCCATCCCTACACGCGGCAGCTCCTGGCCGCGACACCCACCACCAACACGGACGCCATCCGCCAGCGGCTTGCCCGCCGCGCCGCCCTGCGCGCCCGGGTCAGCTGAAAGGATCCAAAGATGCTCGACGAAGAACAGGAAGTCCGCCGCGACGACCGCTACGCGACCGCGCAGAAGTTTGCCTCCATGCAGGGGATCCGCGCCGCGGCGCGCAAGAACCTCTCCGACATGGTCTGGAACTACATGCACTGCGGCACCGGGGACGAGGTGACGGCGCGCGCCAATGTCGCCGCCTTCGACGATTACCTCTTCGAGGCGCCGCTCTTCGCCGGCATCGCCAACCCCGACACCTCGACCCGGGTCCTGGGCCACGACCTGTCCTTCCCGGCCTTCACCGCGCCCTTCGGCGGCGGCGAAACCCTGTTCCACCCCGACGGCATGTGCGCCGTGGGCCGCGCCGCCCATGAGGCCGGGATCAAGCAGTTCGTCCCCGTTGCCGCCGGTCATTCGCTGGAAGACGTCCGCGCGGCTTCGCCCGCCGCGCTGGTCTTCCAGCTGACCTTCGTGGGCGAGGAAACCCAGGTCCTCGACATGATGCACCGGGCAAAGGACGCAGGCTACGAATACATCTGCGTCACCTATTCCCCGATCCGCCAGTGGCGCGAACGGATGATGGAGGACCGCTTCTCCATGCCCGGCGCGGGCAAACCCGCCAACTTCGGCCCCGGCAAGTCTGATCAGGCCATGCTTCAGGAGCTGCTGGATTTCACCCGGCCCCGCTGGACATGGGAACAGGCCGCCCGCGTCATCGCGCAATCTCCGCTGCCCTGCATCGTCAAGGGCGTCAGCAGCCGGCGCGATGCCACTGCCGCGCTGAAGGCCGGGGCGCAGGGGCTCTACGTCTCCAACTACGGCGGTCGCACCATCGACAGGGAACCGGCCTCGATCTCCACCCTGGAAGAGGTCCGGCAGGAGGCAGGCCCGGATGTCCCCGTGGTCTTCGACAGCGGCATCCGGCGCGGCTCCGACATCGCCACCGCGCTGGCGCTCGGCGCGGATGCGGTGCTGCTGGGCCGGACCTGTGCCCTGGGCCTGGCCGCAGACGGGCAGGCCGGGGTGAAACGCGTCCTAGACCTGCTGCGCGACGAATTCTGGACCACGCTCGGCCACCTCGGCTGCGCCAGCGTCGCCGATCTCTCGCCCGAGGTCTTCCGCTCCCGCCCGCAGGCCCACGCGCCCCGGGCCCGCACATGAAGATCGCGGTCCTCGGCGCGGGCGCCATCGGTGCCAATATCGCCCATCGTCTGGCCGTGCGCGGCGCCGACGTGGTGCTCATCGACGGGCGCGCGCCGGGCTCCGGCACCAGCGGCGCCTCCTTCTCCTGGCTGTCCTCCTTCCCGCAGCTCTCCTGGGCCGAAGACCCGGGTCGCCGGGTCCTGCGCCTGTCGGTCAACGCCCGCTTCGACCGCCTGGCAGAGGAACTGGGCGGCGACTGGCTCGACTGGTGCGGCACGCTGACGGTCGAAAGTGCCGTGCCCGATTTCGACGCCGCCGTCGCCCGCTCCGCCGAGGCGGGCGCGCAGATCGACGTGCTCGACGGGGCGCAGCTGGCCGCCGTCGCGCCGCAGCTGCGCCTGGCCGAAGGCGAACGCGCGGCCTTCGAACTGCGCTCCGGCTGGGTCGATGCCCCGGCGATGATCGAACAGCTGATCCGGGTCTTCCGCCTGTCGGGGGGCACCCTGCGCCTGGGGCAGGATGTGACGGGGATCACCCGCACCGGCAGCCGGGTGACCGGCGTGATCCTGGCCGATGGCAGCCGGATCGGCACCGACCTCGTGATCAACGCGGGCGGGGCCTCGGCCACCCATATCGCGGCCATGGCCGACCTTTCGATCCCGATGGAGCTGGTGCCGGGGATGATGATCTATGCCGGGGCAGGGCAGCCCGACCTGCCGCGCCACGTGGTGAACGGGGCGGGCTGGCTGATCCGGCCCGACCGGGCGGACGGCACGGCGATCCACTGGCGCGGCGAAGGGCTGACCTCGGTGCATGGCAACAACGGGGCCGATGCCGGGGCCATGCTGGCCGATGTCGCCCGCGCCGTGCCCGCGCTGGCCGGGCTTTCGCCCGCGCGGCAACGCATCGGCATCCGCGCCATTCCCTTCGGCGGGCCCGTCGTCGGCGCGCTGCCCTGGCTGGAAGGCTACTATTGCGCCGTCTCCCACGGCGGCATCGGCTGGGGCCCGATCTGGGCGGAACTGGCCGCGCGCGAAATCCTCGACGGGGAAGAGGTGCCCGAACTTGCCGGCCTGCGGCCCGCGCGCTTCTACCTCGACGTCACGCCGTCGATGATCCCGCTGCCGTCCTGAGGGGCACCCCGACCGGCCCTTTCCGGCCCTTTCCGCCTAGGCCCCTTCCGAAAGGGCCTTTCCCAGGTAATCCACCAGCGTCTTCAACCGCCGGGATCCATGCATGCGGGGGGATACGGCGTAAAGGTTCGTGGCCTCGTCCGTGAAGGGATCCAGCACCGGTTCCAGCCGGCCCGCGCGGATGTCCTCCTCCACGTCGAAGCCGGATTTCAGCACCACGCCCGCCCCGGCCACGGCCCAGTCGCGCAGGGTCTGGCCATCGTTCACCTGCCGGTCGCCGCTGACCCGCACCCGGAACCGCCGGTCACCCTCGCGGAAGGTCCAGGTCGCCTGGGTTTCCCCCGGCGGGCTCAGCACCAGGCAATTGTGCTGCGACAGTTCCTGCGGATGGGCCGGGCGGCCCGCGCGATCCCAGTAGGCGGGGGCGGCGCAGACCTGCTTGCGCCCGCGCAGCAACAGCCGCGCCGTCAGTTCCGAATTGCGCAGCGGGCCCGTCCGCAGACCCAGGTCGAAACCGCCCTCCACCAGATCGACCAGACGGTCGCTCAGGAACAGCTGCACCGTCAGGCCCGGGTGGGCGCGCATGAAGGCATCCAGCAGCGGCGCGATGCGCTGGCGGCCCAGGTCGTTGGTGGCCGTCACCCGCAATTCGCCGCTCAGCGGGCCTTCGGCATCGCTGCCCGCCATCACCTCTTCGAGATCTGCCAGGATCCGCCGGCTGCGATCCAGGAACCGCTCCCCCTCGGGCGTCAGCGACAACTTGCGCGTGCTGCGCAGGACCAGCTGCGTGCCCACCTGCTCCTCCAGCCGCTGCAGGCCCAGTGTCACCGTGGATGGCGCCACCCCCCAGCTGCGCGCCACCGCCGACAGGCTGCCCTTCTCGGCCACGGCCACCAGCAGGCGCATCATCTTCAACGTGTCCATTGTTCGATTTCCTCGAAAGGTCCTGTGCTGCGCCTGTCTATTCCCTTCCGCCGCCGAAAACTACCTGATGGCAGGAGAACCGCCAGCCTCCTGCGCGGCCTCCTCGCCTCAACGGGTGGGAGCGCTCCCGGAAGCTGGCCAGAATACAAGGAACGACCATGTCCACTCCACATGCCCTCGTTGCGGGCGGCCTCGGCGTGATCGGGCGCAACCTGGTGACCCACCTGGCCGACGACCTCGGCTGGCAGGTCACGGCGCTGTCGCGCCGCTCGCCCGATTTCGATACCGCCGCGCGCTACCTCTCCGTCGATCTGCTGGACGAGGCGGCGACCACGGCCTCCCTGGCCGAAGCCGGGCCCTTCACCCATGTGCTCTACGCCGCCTACCAGGAACACGAGGATCCGCAGAGGCAGGTCCAGGCGAACCTCGACATGCTGCGTCACTGCGTGACGGCGGCCGAAGCGGCCTCTCCCGATCTTGCCCGCGTGGTGCTCTTCGAGGGGGCGAAATACTACGGCGCCCACCTCGGCGCCTTCCCGACGCCCGCGCATGAAGACGACCCGCGGGTCATGCCGCCGATGTTCTACTACGACCAGGAAGACTGGCTGACGGCGCAGCGGCAGGGCAAGTCCTGGGATGCCCAGGTGCTGCGCCCCGACGTGGTCTGCGGCTTTGCCATCGGCAATCCGATGAACCTCTCGATGGTCATCGCCGTCTATGCCGCGATCTGCAAGGAACTGGGCCTGCCGCTGCGCTTCCCGGGCTCTGTCGCCTGCTACGGCAAGCTGGCGCAGGTCACCGACGCGGCACAGCTGGCGCGCGGCGCTGCCTGGGCTGCCACCGAAGCGCCGGGCGACACCGCCTACAACCTCACCAACGGCGACTGCTTCCGCTGGTCGCACCTGTGGAAACGCATCGCCGCCCATTTCGACATGGACCCGGGCGAACCCATGCCGATCTCCCTGACCGAAATGATGGCCGACAAGGGCCCCCTCTGGGAGCGCATCAAGGCGAAGCACGGCCTCCTGGACGTGCCCTTCGAAAAGGTCGCCGCCTGGGGCTTCGGCGACTTCATCTTCAACTGCGACTGGGACGTGCTCTCCTCCACCACGCGCATCCGCCAGGCGGGCTTCTCCCGGACCGTCGACAGCGAAGAGATGTTCCTGGCCCTCTTTGACGAATTCCGAGACCGCAAGGTGATCCCATGAAAGACCAGACCACACCCCAGAGCCTGACCGCCACGGCCAACTTCCGCGGCATCGAACATATCGGCATCACCGTGCCCGACCACGCCGCCGCCGTCGCCTTCTTCCGGGAGGCCTTCGGCGCCCAGGTGCTGTTTTCCCTGACCGACAAGTCCCGCGACCCCCTGCCGGGGCAGGAGCTGGAGGACAAGAACGGCCTGCCGCGCGGCCGCGCCATCACCGCCGTCTCCATGCTGCGCTTCGGCAATGGCGCCAACCTCGAAGTGTTTGAAATCGACCGGCCCAAGGGCGACGGTGACATCGGGATCGAGATGATGGGCATCACCCACTTCTCCGTCACGGTCGAAGACATCGACGCCGCCTCCGCCGCCTTCGAAGCGGCAGGCGGGCAGCTGCTTGACGGGCCCTACGACCTCTCCGGCCAGGAAGAGGGGCCGGGCAACCGGGGCCGCTTCGGCCTGACCCCCTGGGGGCTGCTGGTCGAATTCGAACAGTTCCGCTCTCCCATGCACTACGATGGCAATCCGGGCGCCCCGCGCTGGCTGCCCGATCCCGTCGATCCAAAGAAGGAGGACTGAGACATGAGCATCGCAGGACAGGACGTACTGGTCATCGGCGGCTCTTCCGGCATTGGCTTCGGCGTGGCGCAGGCCGCGTTGCAGGCCGGGGCGAAGGTCACCATCGCGTCGCGCTCCGCCGACAAGGTCGCGGCGGCGGTCGACAGGCTGGGGCAGGGCGCCCCGGAGCAGGAGGTCAAGGGCACCGTGGCCGACACCGGCGATGTCGCAGCCCTGGAAGAGCTCTTTGCCGACCGCAGCTTCGATCACGTCTACTGCTCGGCCGCCGCGACCAAGGTCGCCGCGGTGAAGGAACTGCCGCTGGCGCAGGCCTACGGGTCCTTCGATTCGAAGTTCTGGGGCGCCTACCGGCTGGCCCGGGCGGCCCGGATCAACGCGGGCGGCTCGCTCACCTTCACCTCCGGCTTCCTCTCGGTCCGGCCGAAGCCCGGCGCGGCGATCCAGGGCGCGATCAATGCCGCCCTCGAAGGGCTGACCCGGGGGCTGGCGCTGGAATTCGCACCGGTGCGCGTCAACTGCATCTCCCCCGGTCTCGTGCAGACCGAAATGTACGACACCCTCGAAGGGGACGGGCGCAAGGCCATGTTCGACGGCGCCGCGGCGAAGCTGCCCACGGGCATGGTGGGCAAGCCCGAACATATCGCCATCCAGGCGCTGGCGCTGATGGCCAACCCCTACATGACCGGTTCGACCGTCTTCGTCGAAGGCGGCGGGGCGCTGGTCTGACCGGCAGCCGCCGATCCCGCTTTCAAAGCCCGAACCCATTTTTCCCCAATGTTACAAGGAGGAAACCCAATGAAGAAATCCGCACTCGGCACCACGGGCCTCTCCACGGCCCCCATCGTCTTTGGCGGCAATGTCCTTGGCTGGACCACGGACGAGGCGCAAAGCTTCCGCGTTCTCGATGCCTTCGTCGATCACGGCTTCGACACGATCGACACCGCCGATGTCTATTCCCGCTGGGCCGAAGGCCATGAAGGCGGGGAATCCGAAACCGTCCTGGGCCGCTGGTTCGCGGCCCGTCCGGGGATGCGCGACAAGATCACGCTCTTCACCAAGGTCGGCTCCGACATGGGCGGCGAAGGCGAAAAGGGCCTTGGCCGCGACTGGATCCTGAAGGCGGTGGACAAGTCGCTGGCGCGGCTGAAGACCGACGTGATCGACCTCTACTTCTCCCACTGGCCCGACGACAGCGTCACCCACGAAGAAACCCTTGGTGCCTATGACACCCTGCTCAAGGCGGGCAAGATCCGCGCGATCGGGGCGTCCAACTACGACGCCGCGCTGCTGTCGGCGGCGCTCGACACCTCCGATGCCAAGGGGCTGCCCGCCTACGGCGTGGTGCAGCCGGAATACAACCTCTATGACCGGGGCGCCTTCGAAGGGCCGCTGCGCGACCTCTGCCTGCAGCGCAACATCGGCGTGGTGACCTACTTCAGCCTCGCGGCGGGCTTCCTGTCGGGCAAGTACCGGACAGAGGCCGACCTGGCGGGCCGCCAGCGCGCCGGCATGGTCGAAAAGTACCTGACCGAACGCGGCATGCGCCTGCTCGACGTGCTGGAAGACGTGGCGGGCGCCCATGGGGTGAAACCGGCAGAGGTCGCCCTGGCCTGGCTCATCGCCCGCGAAGGGGTCACGGCCCCGATCGCCAGCGCGACCACCGTGGAACAGGTCGAAAGCTTTGCCACCGCCGCCACCCTGGCGCTGTCGGACGAAGACCTTGACCGGCTGACCGCCGCCGGGGCCTGATGCCCGCACCCGTCGGGGGAGGCCGGCCGCCGGCCCCTCCTGACGGCAAGGCTCCCGGAAGCACTCCGGAAGCAGCCCCTCGGATGTCCCCCCGGGATGTCCAGTTTCCCCGGGCAAATGCCCTCCGGGTCGCCGCTGCCGGCGGCGGCCCGCGCCCCGCCTCTGCCCTGACCCGGGCCAACCCGGAAAGCTCCATGACCGAAGACCTCCTCCTCCTGCTTGCCGCGCTGATCGTCGGCGCCTCCAAGGGCGGGCTGGCCTCTGCCGCGGCGATCGCCGTGCCGATGCTGGCGCTCTTCATGAACCCGGTGCGCGCGGCCGCCATCCTGCTGCCGGTCTATATCGTGACCGACTGGATCGGTGTCTGGCTCTACCGCAAGGATTTCTCGAAGCGGAACGTGCTGATCCTCGTGCCGTCCATCCTGCTGGGCGTGGCCATCGCCACCCTCATCACGCCCTATACCTCCGAAGCCATCCTGCTGATCTTCACCGGCTGCATCGGGCTTTGGTACATCGCCCGCGCCTGGCTGAAACGCGGCACCCACGAAAAGACAGAGGCACGGATCCTGCCCGGCGTCTTCTGGGGCACGCTGACCGGCATCGCCAGCTTCATCACCCACTCCGGCGCGCCGCCCTCGCAGGCCTACCTGCTGCCGCAGCAACTGCCCAAGCTCACCTTCGCGGGCACCATCGCCATCAGCTTTGCCATCGGCAACCTGGTGAAACTGCCCGCCTACTGGGCGATCGGCCAGCTCGACGGGCTCAACTGGTGGCTCATCGCCGGGCTCTGCGTGGCCGGGATCCTCGGCACCTTCGTGGGCCGCTACCTCACCAACCGGATGCCGCAACAGCTCTACATGCGGGTCATCCAGATCATGCTGCTGATCCTGTCTGTCATCCTGCTGATCCGCGGCGTCCTGACCTTCTAGGTCTCCACCACTCACGGAACGCCCGGTTGCCCTGTCCCCCCCCTTTCCGGCGGGGGCAGGGCGCTGATGCCTTGCACCGCGCGCATGACCCGGCTGCGGATTTGTCGCGGCTGAATTGTTTGAACTACAAATGATTGCAGTTACAAGCGGCCCATGTCCGCCGATACCCCGATTCCGCCCCGCACCCCTGCCTCCGCCTCGCCCGACAGCCGTCCGGCCCGGCGGCGCTTCGGCTTCCTCTTCGTCCACCTGGCGCGGAACTGGCGCCGCGCGGTGGAGGTGCAGCTGGCCCGCGACGGGCTGACCGATGCCACCTGGACCCCGCTCGTCCACCTCGACGAATGGGGTGACGACATTCCCCAGACCGAACTGGCCCGGCGCATCGGCGTCGACACCTCCACCCTGGTGCGGCTGCTCGACATCCTCGAAGGGCGCGGCTTCATTGCCCGCCAGGCCGATCCGAAGGACCGCCGCACCCGCCGCATCGTGCTGACCGAAGAGGGCCGGGCACAGCTGGCCCGCATCCGCGCCGCCATCGGCGTGCTCGAAGATCGTCTGCTGGCCGATCTCTCCGACGCCCGCCTCGAAGAGCTCTGCACCGAAACGCAGCTGATCGCGGCCCGGGTGGATGCCGAACTGGCAGACCCCAAACCCGATCCAGCGCCCAACCCCGATTCTGGCAGCATCCCCGCAACCGACAGCCCGGACACCGACCGCCCATGACCGCTTTCCTCACCCGCATGGGCTTTGACGCGCCGCGCCTCGCCTATGCTTTCCGCACTGCCCTTGCCGTCTGCCTGGGCTTCTTCCTGGCCTGGGCCCTGGGGCTGGAACACCCGCAATGGGCGGGGATGACCGTTTGGGCCGCCTCCCAGCCGCTGCGCGGCCAGGTGGTGGAAAAGAGCCTCTTCCGCGTCCTGGGCACCATCGCCGGGACCGTCGCGGGGGTGCTGCTGGTCCTGGCCTCCACCATCCACCCGGCCTGGCTGGTGATCGGCCTCGCATGCTGGGTGGGGCTCTGCACCTGGGGCGGCACGCTGCAACGGGGTTTCCTGTCCTATGGCACGGTGCTGGCGGGCTATACCGCCGCCATGGTCTCCCTGCTGGACAGCGCCCACCCGGATGCGGTCTTTGCCCTCGGGCTCGACCGGATGGCGACCATCCTGACCGGGGTGGTGGTGGCCACCGCCGTGGGTCTTCTCTTTGCCCCGCCCGCCGATACCACCGCCCTGCGCCACAGGCTCTGCGTGCTTCTGGCCGACCTGCTGGATCACCTGGGCCGGCAGGCGACCGCATCGGATCCCCGTGATCCGGCCCCCCGGGACCTGCGCTCTCAGGGCCTGGCGCCCCGCGCCCCCGATGCCGGGACCACGGGCCTGCTGACCCGCCTGGCCGAAATGGATGACAGCCTGGATCCCCACGGCGCCGGCCGCCTGCGGGCGCGCCAAAGGGTCCGGGCCGCGCGCAGCCTGCTGCTTTCTGCCATGTCGCTGCTCTTTGCCCGCGGGCTGCCGGTCAGCGCCGTGCCCGCGCTGACCGCCGCCGTCGCCGCCCTGCGCGATGACCGGCCCGCGATGGCCGCGGATGCGCTCGACGCCGCGACCCTGCCGGACGGGGCAGAGGTCACGCCCCACCTTGCCGCCTTCGCCACGGCCCTGCGCCGCTGGGTCGATGCCGACGGCGCCGCGCCACAGCCGGGGGCGGAAACCGCCTTCCCGGTGATCCTGCACCGCGACCGGGCGGGCGCCATGCAGGCGGGGCTGCGCGCCTTCACCGCGCTGATCCTGGCGGGCGCGCTCTGGCTCGGCACGGGGTTCAGCCAGGGGGCCTTCCTGCTTCTGGGGCTCTCGGTGATGACCTCGCTCTTCTCCGGCTGGGAAAACCCGGCGGGGCAGATGCGCTGGGTCTTCATCGGCCAGATCCTGGGCGTGCTGGGGGCCATCGGCGTGCGCTGGCTGGCCTGGCCGCTGGCCGGGAATGAACTGCAGATGATCCTGCTCACCATGCCCTTCATCCTGGTCGGTCCCTTCCTGGTGGGCCACCGCCGCACCGTCGCCGTCAGCTTCGACTACAACATGGTCATGTTGCTGCTGCTGCAGCCGCACCTGCCGCTGACCGGCACCTTCGCGCAGTCGGTGATCATGGGGATCGCGGTGGTCATCGCGCCGCTGGCGGCCATGCTCGCCTACCGCTGGATCTACCCTGTGTCGCGCCGGCGCCGGATGGATGCGGTCACCCTGGCCATGCTCTCCGACATCGCGGACCTGGCCGCCGATCCCGCCCGGATGGAAGATCCCCGGATTTGGCGCGCGCGCAGCTACCACCGCATCCTGCGGCTGGTGCGCCTGGCCGGGCCCGCAGCGCCGCTGGATGCCCGCGCCGCCCGCGTGGGCGAGGCGATGCTGGAACTGGGCCAGGCCGTCGCGCGCTGCCACGCGCTGCGCGCCGATTGCACCACCGATGCGGCGACCCGGACCGCGGCGGGCACCGTGCTCGACAGCTGTCGTGACCTGGGGCGCGATCCGCAGCGCGTGGGTCAGGCGCTCAGCCAGCTGTCGCAGCAGCTGACCGGCGAAGGCGCGGCGCTCATGGCCCATGCCAGCGCGGCGCTTGCGGCGGCCCTGCCGGATCACCGCCTCAAGGCCTGAACCGCCTGTTGCCAGATCGGGGCCAGTCCCGGGGCCAGTCTCGGGGCCAGCCCTGGGGCCCGCCCCCGCCCTCAGCCGCCCCGCAGGACCTGCCCCGGGGCGGCGCCCATGGCGCGCCGGAAGGCGGCGATGAAGGCGGATGCACTGCCGTAGCCAAGCGCCACCGCCACCTGGGAACTGCTTTCGCCGCGTTCCAGCCGTTCCATCGCCAGCAGCATCCGCTGCCGGGTGCGCCATTGCCGGAAGGTCAGGCCGGTTTCGGCCGGGAACAGCCGCGCCAGGGTCCGTTCGGTGCTGCCGGCACCCGCTGCCAGCTCCGGCAGGCCGCGCGGATCGGCGGGATGGCTGTTCAGGTGCCGGGTCAGGCGCCGCAGCCGCGCATCCCGCCCGCCGGGCAGGCCCAGGTCGCTGACCCGCAGCCGCGCGACCTCGTCCACCATCGCCAGGCCCAGGCGCTGCCAGGGGGGCAGGGGGGATCCCTGCGGCCCCAGCTCCGCCAGCCGCGCCGCCATTTCCCGCAACAGCGCCGTGCCCTGCAGCACCGCGCAGTGGCCCTCGGGCCGGGCTAGGGCGGCGATGCCCGGATCCATGTGGATGTTGCAGGTCTCCATCTCCGTCTCCCCGCCGACGGCATGCTGCAGGTCGCCGGGGATCCAGGCGGCATGGCCGGGCGGCACGATCCAGGTGTCGGCGCCCGCGTCGATCCGCATCACCCCCGACAGGATCAGGATCAGCTGCGCACGCGGGTGGGCGTGGGGCGCCACCCCGTGCCCGGCCGGAATGACCCGCCGATGCGCCGTCACCGGCCGCGCCGGATCGCGCAGCTCCCCCGCGCGGCCCCGGGTCAGGATTGGCTGAAACTCTACATCCTTTGACATGATGTATTGATAGCGCGACCCTGCGCCGCCGTCTACAACGGGACAGGGCGGCACAGGCGCCCGGCACAACGGGAGCACTGGCGATGCAATGGATGAAACGGGGCCTCGTGGCCCTCGCGATCGTGGCGGGCCTCACCCTGGCCCTGGTGACCCCCGCGGGCATGACCGCGCTGCAGTCGCGCACCCTGGGGCTGGTGCTGGTCACCCTGTCGCTCTGGGGGACGGGGGTGGTGCCCGGCTACCTTGCCTCGCTCTTCTTCCTGACCACCGTCGTTATCTCCCGCGTGGCCCCGCCGGAGCTCGCCTTCTCCGGCTTCACCTCCCAGGCGATGTGGCTGATCATCGCCGGTTTCGTGATCGGAGAGGCAATCCGCAGTTCCGGCCTGGGTGGGCGGCTTGCGCTGGTGCTGGCGCCGCACCTGGGGCGGGGCTACGCCGCGCTGCTCTACGGGCTCATGGCGCTTGGCATGGGGCTGGGCTTTCTCATGCCCTCCTCGCTGGGGCGCGCGGTGGTGCTGATGCCGGTCGGGCTGGCCCTGGCGGACCGGATGGGGTTCGCGCGCGGCTCCAACGGGCGCATCGGCATCGCGCTGACCGTGGCCTTCGGCACCCACATGCCCAGCTTCGCCATCCTGCCCTCCAACATCCCCAACGTGGTGCTGGCGGGGCTGGCCGATCACCTCTACGACGTGAAACTGGGCTACGGCAGCTACCTGGCGCTGCAATACCCGGTGCTGGGGGTGCTGAAGTCGCTGGTCACCGTCTGGCTGATCGGGCGTTTCTTCCCCGCCCGGGTCGATCCGGACGCCGCCCCTGCGACGGACACCGCCCCGGGCAGCGCCGGGCGACAGCTCTGGCTCATGGCGGTGCTGCTGCTCACCCTGTGCTTCTGGATCACCGACAGCCTGCACGGCATTCCGGCGGCCTGGATCGGCATGGCGACCTCCGTCGTGCTGATGCTGCCGGTGGTGGGCTTCCTGCAGGGGCCTGCCTTCCGCAACGCGGTCGATTTCGGCATGCTGATGTTCGTGGCCGGGGCCATGGGGCTGGGCGCCGTTGTCAACCAGACCGGCCTGGGCGGGCTGATCGCCCATGCCCTGGCCGGGGCCCTGCCGCTGGCCCCGGGGCAGGATTTCGCCAATTTCGCCTCCCTCGTGGGGCTGGCCACCGCCACCAGCCTCTTCACCACGATCATCGGCAGCCCCGCCGTGCTCTCCCCGCTCGCGCAGGAGCTGTCGCAGCTCACCGGCCTGCCGCTGGAAACCGTGCTGATGACCCAGGTGGTCGGTTTCTCCACCATCCTGCTGCCCTACCAGTCCGGGCCGCTGCTGGTTGCCATGGGGCTCTCGGGCGAAGGCACCCGGCCACTGCTGCGCATCACGCTGTCGCTGGCGCTGATCACCCTGCTGGTGCTGGTGCCGATCGACTACCTCTGGTGGGGGCTGCTCGGCCGGTTCTAGGTCCCGGCTCTGGGCGCGGCTCAGATCCGGTTGACCCCGGGCACCCCGTCCACCACGGCAAAGCTCTGCGCCACCCGCGTCGTGGCCCGGGGGTCGGTCCGGTCGCTGACCGCCAGGAAATCCACCTGCGCCGCCTTCGGCCCCAGCTCCACCATGGCATAGCCATGCTGCCGGCCATCGGCGAACTTCAGATGCGGGTTCTCCGCCAGGGCGGTGGCGATCGCCGCCTCGCTCGGCCCGTGGGAGGTGACGGAACCGCAGACGAACTCGGTCGCCAGCGTGGCACTCTCCGGCCGGGCGAAATCGCGCTTCACGTCGGCGGCGTAGAAGGCATGCAGATCGCCGCCGATCACCAGCGGATTGCGCAGCCCGGCCGCCTGCACGCTGTCCAGCAGCCGCGCCCGCGATCCGCGATAGCCATCCCAGGTGTCACCGCTGAACCGCTCGCCCGGCCCGGCCTCCAGATCCCGCTCCGACACCAGGGTCTGCTGCGCCACCACGGTCCACTGCGCGTCAGAGCCCTTCAGCGTGGCATCCAGCCAGCGCTCCTGCTCGGCCCCCAGGATGCTGTCGCCCTGCCGGTACTGCCGGTCATCCAGCAGCGCGATGTCCAGCAGCCCGCCGAACCGATGCCGGCCATAGATCCGGAAGGCCGCGAAATCCCCGCCCGCGTGGGGCGGCACCGGCATGTGCTCGTACCAGGCCTGGTAGGCCGCCCGCCGCATGGCAAGGACCCCCGCGCGCCCGCTGATCCCGGGGGCGCTTTCTCCGCCGTAGTTGTCGCTCACCTCGTGATCGTCCCAGATCACCAGCCAGGGGGCGGCGGCATGGGCCGCCTGCAGATCCGCGTCGGACTTGTAGAGCGCATAGCGCTCCCGGAATTCCCGCAGGGTGCTGGGCGCGCCGGTGCCATGGGCGCGCACCTTCCCCGTGCCCCAGCTCTTCTCGTAGATGTAGTCGCCCAGGTGCACCACCAGGTCCGGGGCGCGCGCGGCCATGTCGCGGAAGGCGGCGTAATAGCCCTGCTCGTACTGCTGGCAGGACGCGAAGGCGAAACGCATCGGCGCGCTCTCCCCCGGCGCCGAGGCGGTCCGGGTGCGGCCCACCGGGCTCACCGCATCGCCCGCGCGGAAGCGGTAGAAGTACCACCGCCCGGGCCGCAGGCCCGTGACGGCCACATGCACCGAATGGGCAAACCCCGCCTCGGCCCGCGCCACGCCGGACCGCAGGATGCGGCGAAACCCCTCGTCCTCGGCCAGCTCCCATGCCACTTCCACCGGGCCCGGCTCGGCCACCTCCGCCGGGGCGAAGCTGAAGGGATCGACCTTCGCCTCCGGGAACAGCAGCCGCGTCCACAGCACGACCCCTTCCGGCGTGGGGCAGCCCGAGGCCACGCCCAATCCGAAGGGATCCTCCTCGAAGACCCGCGCCCCCGCCAGCCGGGGGCAGAGGGCCGCCGCCGCCAACCCTCCCGCCAGCACTCCGCGCCGCGAGATCGTCAGGGCAGGGCGGGGCAGGATCAGGCTCATGGGGCTCTCCGATGGCAACACATCCGCCCCGCTTACCCGCCCGCGATGACACTTCGGTAACGCCGTAGGGTGGATGCAATCCACCACTGCCCCCACGCCCCGCTGCACCCCAACCACCTCCCCCCCACCCACACCGCACTCTCCCCCGGCGCACCGTCCCCCTCCCCCCATTTTCTGGCCCCAAATATCCCCGCCGGAGGCATGGCCCGCCAGGGCCATCCCCCGCGCCGCGCCCTCCGGAATGCACCTCCGTGATACCGACGCGATACCGACGTAATACCGACGTTTTGTTCGGGCCTTTTCAGACACTTCGAAAAACAACCGGGACCTGTGATCATCCCCCCTTTCCGCAGATGAAAAGGGCCCGCCGAAGCGGGCCCCCAGGGTCATGTTCACCGATGTCGCTCGCCTGGCGGGCGGGGTCAGATCCGCCCCTTCCAGGGCACCAGGTAGTTCTCCGCCATCCGCATCAGGATATCGATCAGGTAGCCGATGATCCCGATCAGGATGATCCCCATCAGCACGATATCGGTCAGCTGGAACTTCGACGCCGCGATGATCATCATGCCTGCGCCCTTCTGCGCCGCGACCAGTTCCGCGGCGACGACGGTGCCCCAGCAGACGCCCATGGCGACCCGCGCCCCGGTGAAGATCTCGGGCAGGGAGTTGGGCATGATCACATGCCACAGAACCTGCCGTTTCGACGCCCCGAGGGAGTAGGCCGCATGCACCTTGGTGATGTTCACCCCCGACACGCCCGCGCGGGCGGCGATGGTCATAACCCACAGTGCTGCAAGGAAAAGAAGGACGATCTTGCCGGTTTCCCAGATGCCGAACCAGATGATCACCAGCGGGATCAGGGCCAGCGGCGGGACCGGTCGCATGAACTCGACGATGGGATCGAACCAGCCGCGGAACCAGCCCGACAGGCCCATGGCATAGCCCAGCGGAATGCCCACGAGGGAGCCCAGGAAGAAGCCGGCCAGCACCCGCATGAGGGAGGAGCCGAGGTGCTCCCACAGGGTGAAGTTCTGGTAGCCTTCGGTCGCGATTTCCTTGAACCGCTTCACCACGTCCTCGGGCGGGGGCATCCAGATGGGTTCCATCTGCAGACCCTTGAGGGGCTGGAAGTTCAGCGATCCCTTGGGGGTCATGGTAACCTCGCCGTCGGCGACCTTCACGGTCTCGCCCGGGGCGATCGGCTGGCCGTCGACAGCCACGACCGTCAGGTCCTCGCCCTCGTCGTTTCTGGTGGTCTTGATCAGCGTCGACCGCCAGGCGCCCACAGTGTCTACATCGTTGAGAGCAAAGCCATTTCCGGGATCGACCTCGGGTTCTTCGGGGTCCTCTCCGACGGGGTGGACCCGCACGGTGACGGTGGCATCATCGGTCGCCCCGCTGGCATCCTGGGCGGTGTAGGTGAAGGTCGCATCGCCCACGAAGGGCCCCGGCACGTGGAAGGGCACCCATTTCGATCCGGTGAAGGCCCCCCAGATCAGGAAGATCACGAGGACAGAGATGAAGGAGGCCGCCCGGTCGGGCCTGATGGCGCTTTCGTCCCCGAAGGTCACCGTCTTGAGAGAGGTGAAGTCCCGGTTAGGGCGGCCCAGCCACTTGGCCAGGCGCACGATGAAATAGCCCAGTGTAAACAGGGCGATATAGGCGGCAAGTACGATGAGACCGGTCATGCTGCGCTCTCCGAACGGCCCATGATTTCCTCTTCCATTTCCCAGATCATCGACAGGATCTCGTCCCGGGTTTCCTGGAAACCCTCGCTCTTCTTCACCTGGCGCAGGTCGGCGTTGACCCCGCGTTCGGCGAAGGGCAGGCGGTATTCCTTGTGGATCCGGCCCGGGCGCGGTGCCATCACGATCAGCCGCTCGCCCAGCAGCAGCGCTTCCTCCACCGAGTGGGTGATCAGGATCACGGTCTTGCCGGTCTCCTTCCACAGCTTCAGAACAAGGCCCTGCATCTTCTCCCGCGTCAGCGCATCCAGGGCGCCAAGCGGTTCATCCATAAGGATAACATCCGGTTCATTGGCCAGGCAGCGCGCCAGGGCGACCCGCTGCTGCATGCCGCCCGACAGCTCGTAAACGGCCTTTTCCTTGAAGTCCTGCAGGCCCACGATCTCCAGCAGGTGATCGGTGATGGCGGCCCGCTCCTTGGCGGGCATCCCCTTCATCTTGGGGCCGAATTCGACGTTCTTGCGCACCGACATCCATTCGAACAGGGCGCCCTTCTGGAACACCATGCCGCGTTCCGGGCCGGGGCCGTTCACGTCGTGGCCGTTCATCCGCACCTTGCCCGAGGTCTGCGCCAGAAAGCCCGCGCAGATGTTCAGCAGCGTGGTCTTGCCGCAGCCCGACGGCCCCAGGACGGAGACCATCTCCCCCGACTTGATCTCCAGCGACACGTTTTTCAGTGCCTGCACGCTCGACCCGTTCGGCAGGTCGAAACGCATCGAAATATCTTCGATATGCAGCCCATCCATGGCAGATACCGTCCCCCGTTCTCTGGTTGTTGTTGATTTTGTTGGGTGGAGAGCGCCGCAGCCGGCGCCCTCCCGGTCGTGATCATTCCGCGGCGACGGCTTCCAGGAAGCTGGTGTCGACGGTGTCTTCATAGCTGTCGAGGGACTCGGGGATGGACCCCGCATCCTTGAACACCTGGGCCACGCCGAGCATGAAGCTCTGGATCCCGCCACCCATCCACTTGGAGGAAAGCTGTTCCTCGACCGTGGGGAATTCGAAGGTGGCCAGGGTTTCCGCGGTGGCGTCTTCGTCCATGCCGGCGTCCTTGGCGATGACGGGCAGCATTTCATCCGTATGCTCGCCCGAGGCCCACATGGCGTTGGCTTCGGCGGTGACGGCCAGGAACTTGGTCAGGACGTCGCCGTATTCGGCAGCGTAGTCGGCGGTGGTGGAGGTCACGTCGAAGACGAGGATGCCCAGGTCTTCCTTTTCCTTGCCGGTCAGCAGGACGTTGCCGTGTTCCTTCATGCGGCGCAGCGCACCGCCCCAGCCGCAAACCATGTCGAGCGAGCCCTGCGCAAAGGCCGCAGCGCCGTCGGCGGGTGCCATGTCGACGATGTCCATCGTGGTGATGTCGACGCCGAAGTGCTCCATCTGCTTGAGGAAACCGTAGTGGGCGGAGGTGCCGATCGGCACGCCGACCTTCTTGCCTTCCAGTTCCTTGGCGCTGTCCTTGTCGATCTCCAGCGCCTCGGCCACGACGCAGTTGTCGTTCTCGGCGTAGGACACGGCGATGTCGGCGGCGACCAGGCTCTGCCCGGCGGAGGTGGCGACGACGAAGGGCGGAACGCCCTGGCTGACGGAGATCTGCACGTCGCCCGATGCCATCGCGGCGGACATCGCGGTGCCGGCGTCGAAGGAGACCCAATTCACCTTCATGCCGAGCGCATCATCGTACATCCCGGTGGCCTTGGCGTATTCGAAGGGCATGGGCCATTCGAGGAAGTAGCCCACCGTGATTTCTTCCTGCGCGAAGGCCGCGTTGGCGGACAGCATCGCCCCCAGGAAGGCCGCCCCGGACAGAAGTTTGGTTCGTTTCATGTTTGCATCTCCATGTTGCAGCGATCTCCGGCCTTGTTTCGAGCGCTCCGACAGGTGGTCGCATTCGGCCGGTGGTATCCAGATCAGGGTTACGATCAGGCCTTCGGGAGACAACGACCCAGGGCAACTGGATTCATCGCAACCCTGCGTCTGGCTCTATTGGGCGGCCAAAATCCGTGCATTTCATTTGGGCAGATCCTCCCCCGCCGCGTCGCAGCATCTGTCTGCGACAGAAGGAAACCACCATGACGTTTGACCATACCCCTTCCGATTTCGACGCCGCCGTTGCGGCCGACCGTGCCCATGTCTGGCACCACCTGACGCAACACAAGGCCTATGAGTCCAGCGATCCCCGGGTCCTGGTGAAGGGGCGCGGCATGCGCGTCTGGGACGCGACCGGGCAGGAGTACCTGGATGGCGTTTCCGGAGGGGTCTGGACGGTAAATGTCGGCTACGGTCGCCTTTCCATCGCCGAGGCGGTGAAGGATGCGCTGTCGGAAATGCACTTCTTCGCCCAGACCTCCGGATCCGTCCCCGGCGCGGCCTTTGCCGAGAGGTTGCTTTCGAAGATGCCCGGCATGTCCCGCGTCTACTACGGAAATTCCGGCACCGAGGTGAACGAGAAAGCCTGGAAGATGGTCCGCCAGATCGCCGTCAAACGCCATGGTGGGCGCAAGACCAAGATCCTCTTCCGGGAACGGGATTACCACGGGGCCTCCATCTCTGCCCTGTCTGCCTGCGGGCAGAGCCAGCGGGTCAGGGACTACGGCCCCTTCACGCCCGGTTTCGTCGAGGTGCCACATTGCCTCGAATACCGGAAGCAGTGGGACGTGGAGAACTACGGCGAACGTGCCGCCGACGCGATCGAAGAGGTCATCCTGCGCGAGGGGCCCGATACGGTGGGTGCGCTTTGCCTGGAACCGATCACCGCAGGCGGGGGCGTCATCGTGCCGCCGCGGGGCTACTGGCAGCGGGTGCAGGAGATCTGCCGCAAGTACGACGTCCTGCTGCACATAGATGAGGTCGTCTGTGGCCTGGGGCGTACCGGGGAATGGTTCGGCTACCAGAACTACGGGGTGAAGCCCGATTTCGTGACGATGGCAAAGGGCGTGGCCTCCGGCTACGCGGCGATTGCCTGCCTCGTGACCACCGAAGAGGTCTTCGACATCTTCAAGGAAGCCCCCGAGGACGAGATGAGCCATTTTCGCGATATTTCGACCTACGCCGGATGCACGGCTGGCCCGGCCGCGGCGCTGGAAAACATGCGCATCATCGAAGACGAGGGGCTGTTGCAGAACACCCGGGCCATGGGCGCGCGGCTGATGGGCAACCTGCAGGCCCTGGCGGAGCGGCATCCGGTCATCGGTGAGGTGCGGGGCAAGGGGCTGTTTTGCGGGGTGGAACTGGTGTCGGACCATGCCACACGGGCGCCGCTGGCGGAGGCGAAGGTTCAGCGTGTCATCGCTGAATGTCATGCCCGGGGTGTCATGATCGGATCCACGGCGCGGGCACTTCCGGGGTACAACAACACCCTGTGCATCGCGCCCGCGCTGATTGCCGGGGAGGCCGAGATCGACCAGATCACCGAGACCCTGGATGACGCACTGGCGGCTGTCCCAGGGTGAGGGTTTCGCGCCGGGGCGGGAGGGCATAGTCTTCCCGCGAACCCCGGAGCAGTGATGGCGATCCCGACCGAGACCCTCTTCCTTGATCCTGACAGTGACCGGACCCTGCAGCAGCAGATCCAGCAACTGGTGGCCGACAGCGTGCTTTCGGGACGTTTCCAGGCGGGGGAGAAGATGCCCTCCACCAGGGCCTTCGCCAAGCATCTGAAGGTTGCGCGGATCACCGTGTCGCTGGCCTATAACGAGCTGGTGGCGAACGGTTTCCTGGTGTCGCGGGACCGTTCCGGCTATTTCGTGGCCGATACCGCGCCGCGGCTGCCGCAATTCTCTGCGCCCGTGGTGGAACCGGGGCAGGGGGTCGACTGGGGCGAGGCGATCGCCAATCCCTACCAGCCGCCGTCGGAACTGGTGCGTCCGTCGGACTGGCGCAGCTACCATTTCCCCTTCATCTACGGGCAAAGCGACGCGCGGCTGTTCGACCATCAGAACTGGCGCCTTTGCGCGATCAACGCGCTTGGGCGCAAGGACTTCGAATCCCTCACCACGGACTACTACGAACGGGACGATCCGGTGCTGATCGAATTCCTGCGCCGACAGCTTCTGCCCCGGCGCGGGATCAATGCGCAGCCGCAGGAAATCCTGCTGACCATGGGGGCACAGAATGCGCTCTGGATCGTGGTGCAGCTGCTGCTGTCTGCCGACCGGACGGCGGTGATGGAAAACCCGGGCTACGCCGGTCTGCGTGATCTCTTGCGTCAGTCCCGCTGCGCGACCCGCTTCGTCGACGTGGACGAAGGCGGCCTGCCCCCCGAAGACGTGCCCGAAGGGGCCGATGTCGTCTTCACCACGGCCAGCCACCATTGCCCGACCAACGTGACGATGCCGCAGCATCGCCGCCGTGACCTGCTCAGCCGGGCGCGGGACGAGAAATTCCTGATCGTCGAAGACGACTACGAGTTCGAGTTGCCTTCCCTGCGCGCGCCCACCCCGGCCCTGAAGGCGCAGGACCGGAACGGATCGGTGATCTACATCGGCTCCTTCTCCAAGACGCTCTTCCCCGGACTGCGCATGGGCTACCTGGTCGCGCCGGAGCCCTTCATTCGCCAGGCCCGCTCCCTTCGGGCCTACATCATGCGTCACCCGCCCGGCCATGTGCAGCGCACGATGGCCTATTTCCTGTCCCTGGGGCATTTCGATGCCCAGCTGGCCCGGATGGGGGATGCGTTCAGCCGCCGGCGTTCCGTCATGGAAAAGGCGATAGAGGACAACGGCCTGGAACTGGCGCGGCCGGGTCTGACCGGGGGCTCCTCCTTCTGGCTGAAGGCGCCGGCCCATGTCAGCACCTCGGACCTGGCGCTGCGCCTGCGGGAGGATTCGGTGCTGATCGAACCCGGGCAGGCCTTCTTCAAGTCATCGGAGCTGAACCAGGGGTTCTACCGTCTGGCCTATTCCTCCATCGCGACCAATCGGATCGCCCAGGGGGTCGAGCTCATCGCGCGGGCGATCGAAGAGCTTGGTCACCGCTGACAGCCTGAATTTCGACGGATCGAGTGGCGTTTTCCGGGCAGCCATCCTGTGTCCGGCAGTAAAAATGAAAAAATACTTGAAAATTTCACACCGATGAAATGAAGAATGAGCGTAGATTTTCATTTCGGAGCTGCCATGACCCGCCCGGATACGCTTGGACAGGACATTCGCGCCCTGCGGCTGGCTCGCGGGCTGACGTTGGAGGAGCTCGCGTTTCGTGTCGGACGCTCCGTCGGTTGGCTCAGCCAGGTGGAGAGGGACCTGTCGCAACCGCGCATGTCCGACCTCCGCAAGCTGGTCGATATCTTCGAAGTGCCTCTGTCGCTTCTGTTCGGTGCAACCGACGCGCCGGAAAATGAACGTGGCCGCATCGTCCGCTCTCATGCCCGGCGCCAGATGGGTGATCCGCAACAGGGCCTGGTCGAGACGCTGATATCCCCCGATCTGACCGACAGTTTCGAGGTGATCCATTCGGTCTTCCAGGCACGCACCACGGGTGACGAACTGATCCGCCGTCCGACGCAGGAGGTGGCATACCTCGTGTCTGGCCGGCTGGAGATCTGCCTGGATGACGAACCCTTCAGCATCGAGGCCGGCGACAGCTTCCGCATCCGGAAACAGAGCTTTCGCTGGGACAATCCCCATGACCTGCCCGCCGTGGCGGTCTGGGTGATCTCTCCGCCCGTCTACTGACCCGGATCTGCCGCTTTCGCAGACCGCGCTTCTTCCAAAGGACATTGCCATGCCTACCCCTCCTGCCTCTGCGCGCGTCGTCATCATTGGTGGCGGCGTCATCGGCTGTTCGGTCGCCTACCACCTGACAAAGCTCGGCTGGCGCGACGTGGTCCTGCTGGAACGAAAGCAGCTGACCTCGGGCACCACCTGGCATGCGGCGGGTCTGATCGCGCAGCTGCGGGCGACGAAGAACATGACGAAACTGGCGAAGTACAGCCAGGAACTCTACGGAGAGCTGGAGGCGGAGACGGGGGTCGCCACGGGGTTCCGCCGCAACGGCTCCATCACCGTCGCCCTGACCGAAGCGCGGCAGGAAGAGATCTTCCGCCAGGCCGCCATGGCAAGGGCCTTTGGCGTCGAGGTGGAGGAGATCACGCCGCAGGAGGTCCTGCAGCGCTATCCCCACCTGGAGGTGTCGGACGTGAAGGCCGGGGTCTGGCTGCCAAGGGACGGTCAGGGCGATCCGGCGAACATCGCGCTGGCGCTTGCGAAGGGCGCGCGGATGCGCGGGGCGCAGGTGCTGGAGCGCGTGAAAGTCACCGGTGTTGCGCGGGAGGGGCGGCGTGTCACCGGGGTGCACTGGGCCGCCGACGGGGCCTCAGACCGGGCCTCCGACGAGGCGGAGGGCGTGATCGCCTGCGACATGGTGGTGAACTGTGCCGGCATGTGGGGGCGGGAGGTCGGCCGGATGCTGGGCACCAACGTGCCCTTGCAGGCCTGTGAACATTTCTATCTGGTGACGGAGGACATCCCCGGGCTGGCTCAACTGCCGACCCTGCGGGTGCCCGACGAATGCGCCTACTACAAGGAAGACGCGGGAAAGATCCTGCTGGGCGCCTTCGAGCCGGTGGCAAAACCCTGGGCGCTGAAAGGCATCCCCGAGTCCTTCGAATTCGATCAGCTGCCCGAGGATTTCGAGCACTTCGAACCGATCCTCGAAGCCGCGGTGCAGCGCATGCCGATGCTGGCAGAGGCCGGGATCCATACCTTCTTCAACGGTCCCGAAAGCTTCACGCCGGATGATGCCTATCACCTGGGCCTCGCCCCCGAGATGGACAATGTCTGGGTCGCGGCCGGGTTCAACTCGATCGGCATCCAGTCTGCCGGTGGCGCGGGCATGGCCCTGGCTGCCTGGATGGATGAAGGGGAAAAACCCTTTGACCTCGGGGATGTGGATATCGCGCGGATGCAGCCGTTTCAGGGCAATCGCCGCTACCTGGCGGAACGGTCGACGGAAACGCTGGGCCTGCTGTTTGCCGACCATTTCCCCTTCCGCCAGAAAGCCACGGCGCGGGGAATCCGACGTTCGCCGCTGCATGCGCACCTGGGCGCCGCCGGGGCCGTCTTTGGCGAGTTCTCAGGCTGGGAACGGGCCAACTGGTTCGCCAACGAAGGGCAGGCCCCGGTCTACGTCTATTCCTGGAAGCGCCCCGCGTGGTTCGCAAATGTCGCCGCCGAGCACCGTGCGATCCGGGAGAACCTCGGCATCTACGACATGTCCAGTTTCGGCAAGATCCGGGTCGAAGGGCCGGCGGCCTGCGCATTTCTGAACCGGGTTGCCGGTGGACAGATGGATGTGCCCGTGGGCCGGCTTGTCTATACGCAGTTCCTGAACTCCCGCGGCGGGATAGAGGCGGACGTGACCGTGACGCGCCTGTCGGAAACGGCCTATATCGTCGTGACGCCGGCGGGCTCCAGGGTGGCGGATCTGACCCATATGCGACGGCACCTGGGAGAGGACCGCGTGACCCTGACAGATGTCACCGCAGCCGAGGCCGTCATCGCCGTCATGGGCCCGAACGCGCGCCGGCTGATGCAGGCGGTATCGCCCGATGACTATTCCAACGAGGGGCATCCCTTCGGCTGGTCCCGCGAGGTCGAGATCGGCATGGCCGTCGCCCGGGCGCAGCGGGTGACCTATGTCGGGGAACTGGGTTGGGAGATCTACGTCTCTGCCGACATGGCCGCCCATGTCTTCGAGGTGCTGCAGGACGCGGGGCAGGCGCTTGGGGCGCGGCTTGTCGGATTGCATGCCATGGACACGCTCAGGATGGAAAAGGGATTCCGGCATTTTGGCCACGACATCACCTGCGAAGATCACGTGCTGGAGGCGGGCCTGGGCTTCGCGGTGAAGACGGAAAAGCCCGCCTTCATCGGTCGCGACGCGGTGCTGCGCAAGAGGGAGGAAGGGCTGGCCATGCGGTTGGTGCAATTCCGGCTGACCGATCCGGAGCCCTTGCTTTACCACGCCGAGCCGGTCTTGCGGGACGGCAAGGTGGTCTCTCACCTGACCTCGGGCGCCTATGGTCATCACCTGGGCGCGGCCATGGGGATGGCCTACATTCCCTGCCGGGGGCAAGGCGTCGCGGAGGTTCTGGGCTCGACCTTCGAAATCGACGTTGCGGGGCGCCGCGTCGGGGCGGAGGCCAGCCTGAAACCCTTCTACGATCCGGCATCGGAGCGGGTGAAAGCCTGATCCGCGATCAGAAGGTACCGCGGCCGCGTGCGGTCCAGTAGCTGCGCCATTCGAGGGTGCCATCGCGGACCGCTTTGTAGGTGGCGCGGCCCACGGCCTCCCCGATGGCGGTGTGCAGGCCGCAGTAGCTGGCCTCCCCCGCGGGGGCGGCGACGGCGATGCAATCCGTGCCGGTGCCGGTGGCGCGGCCCGTCGGAAGGTCCGCCCCGTGGTCGATCACGGCGGCCGTCCGGGCCTGTGTCGCGATCGAGAGGGCTTCTGTCAGGGCGGTGTCGGACCATGCCCCGCCCAACCGGACCGCTATGTTGATCGTGCCCCAGTCCGTGCCGCTGCGGTCCAGCCGGGTGCCGACCCGCTCCGCGTTGGAAAGGCCGACGGTGGCGACGACCTCTGCCTCGGCATCCTCCACGCGGATCAGCCGGTGATGATGGGCGCGGATGTCGCGGGAGGTCAGAAAGCAGACCGACTGCGCCTCTCCCCTGGCGGCCACTTCCCGGGCAAGCCAGTCGTGGGCATCCAGATCCTCCGGCAGGTCGGCGTTGCGGACCTCTCGCCACAGGATCCTTCGGGCGGTTACGAAGCCGGGCCGGTAGGGCGCCCAGCTGAGGACCCGGCAGGATGCGCCGAGGTCGAAGCTCAGCCAGGGACGATCCAGCGTCAGGCTCACCGTATGACGCTCAGCGGCTGGAAGACGGGGCCGTCGGCTGTCTGCTGGTGGTGGGCGGTGATGTGGAAAGCCTGCGACAACAGCGGCGCTGTCAGCACCTCGGCGGGCGGGCCATCCGCAAGAAGGCGTCCCTCGGCCAGAAGCAGAAGGCGGGTGCAGTGGCGGGCCGCCAGGCCAAGGTCATGCAGCGACAGAAGAACGCCGTGGCCGGCCTTCGCGAGATCGGCAAAGACCTCCATCGTGGAAATCTGGTGCGCGGGGTCGAGCCCGGCAGTGGGTTCATCGGCCATGAGCAGAGGGGTTTCCTGTGCCAGCGCACGGGCGATCAGGGCGCGGGCCTGTTCGCCGCCCGACAGCCGGGTTGCCGTCCGCTTGCGCAGCGGATCCAGCGCCATGCGCGTCATCGCGGCAGAGATGGCGGCGTGATCGGCTGGGCCTCCGGTGCGGCCATGGGGCAGGCGGCCAAGTGCCACGAGCGCCTCGACCGAGACGGGCCAGGCGATCTCCCGGGCCTGGGGCATCCAGGCGGCGGCGCGGGCTCGCTCGGAGGTATCCAGGGCCGCGAGGGAGCTTTGCCCCTGCGCCGGGATCAGCCCCAGGGCCGCGCGCATCAGGGTCGTCTTGCCCGCGCCATTCGGCCCGATCAGCCCGACGAATTCGCCCGGTGCGATGTCGAAGGAAACATCGCTGAAGACGTTGCGACCGCGCAGCGACACGCTCAGGTCCTTGATCGACAGAAGGGTCATGCGCGTTCCCTCCGGTTGCGCCAGATGAGGTGCAGGAAGAACGGGGCGCCGACAAGCGCTGTCAGCACGCCGAGCTTCAGGTCGCGATCGGGCAGCAGAAGGCGCACCGCGACATCGGCGGCCAGCAGCATCGCCGCCCCGCCAAGCGCGGAGGCCCAGAGCAGCGGGCCGGGCCGGTTGCCGGTAAACCGCCGCAGCAGATGGGGCACCACGAGACCGATGAAGCCGATGGCCCCGGCCACCGCGGTGCCGGCCCCGACGACACATGCCGTGCCGATGACCACCCGCAGGCGCAGGCGCCGCAGGTTGACGCCCATGGATGCCGCCGCATCCTCGCCCAGGGTGAGCGCATCCAGGGAACGCCCGATCCCCGCCAGCAACAGGATGCCCACGGCCATGAAGGGTGCAGCCAGGAGGACATGCGTCATCGACCTGTCAGCGAGCGATCCCATCAGCCAGAACACGATCTCGGAGGTTGCGAAAGGATTGGGAGAGAGGTTCAGCACCAGCTGTGTCAATGCGCCCGAGGTGGCGGAAATCGCGATCCCGGCGAGGATCAGCGTCAGGGTGTCGCCCCGTGCACCCGACAGCGCGAGCAGGATCAGCACGGCCAGCAATGCAAACCCCAGGGCCATCAGCGGCAGGGCCAGTGCAAAGGCCGCCGACAACCCGGTCTGGATCGCGATGACCGCGCCAAGTGCTGCCGAAGAGGAAATGCCGATGAGCCCCGGTTCGGCCAGCGGATTGCGCAGGTAGCCCTGCAGTGCGGCGCCGGACAGTCCGAGGGACGCACCGATCATCAGCCCCAGAAGCATGCGGGGCAGGCGAATTTCCTGCATGACGAGGACGAGCGGCCCGCCATCGCCAAAGAGGGCGCGGAAGGAAGCGGAGAGCCCTGCATCCGCAGGCCCGACGGTCAGCGACGCCAGGGACAGCAGCAGGACGAGGGTGATGAGAAGGGCAGCCAGGCGGCTCATTTGACGGTCTTCCGGAATGCGGTGAGGTCTTCGATGGCGCGCAGCACGTGCGGGGTGCCGCAGATCCAGTCCCTGTCGGTCACCGCGCGGCCTGCGGCGCGTTCGCGCAGGGCTTCGACGACGGGATGCTGCAGGATCTCTTCGGACCGGGAGGCGCCGGGGTAGGGGGTGCCGGTGATGATCGCGTCGGGCTCGGCCATGGCCAGCAGTTCCAGCGGCAGGTGGCCGCCATAGCTGTCGCCCGCGATGTTGCTGAACCCGGCGGTGATCAGGATCTCTCCCGCCAGCGTGCGGTCGCCGGTGGTATATCCGTTGGCGTAGTAGATCGCGGCAGAGGGGCGTTCGGACACGTCTTCGCGCAGCGTCTCCAGGCGGGCGGTGAAATCGTCCGCCAGGGCGCGGGCGCGGTCTTCGTGACCGATCGCGCGTCCGATGGTCATGATCCGGTCGGGGATGTCGTCCAGGCTGGAGGCCGGGGGCACCTCGACCACGCGGGTTCCCAGGCGTTTCAGCATCTCCACCGCCGCGCGGGACGTGTAGGTGCCCGACAGGACAAGGTCGGGTTTCATCAGCCAGATCTCTTCGGCCCGGCCATGGTTGACGGGATAGTCCATCGCGTCTTCCGCCATGGCGGAACTGCGCGGGTCGCGGGAGATCCAGGAGATGGAAAGAAGCTGGCCGGGGTCGGCCAGCATCATGGCAAGCTGATCGGTGCAGAGGTTCATCGAAACGACGCGCCGCGGGGCCTCCTGCGCTCCGGCCGGGCTGGCCAGGGCGGCGAGAAGGGCAAGGATCGCGGCGCGCCGGATCATCAGAACGTTCCGCGGACGCCGAAGTAGATCGCGCGGTCAGAGGTGCCGTAGCCGCTGACGGTCTCGTATTCCTCGTCCAGCAGGTTTTCCACCCGGACATAGGCCTCGGTCTGCGCGTTCAGCATGTAGCCGAAGTTGAGGTTCACCAGGGTGTAGTCGGGCAGGGTCGCGCTGCTGTCCACGGTGTCGATGACGCGCTGGACGGAAAGGCCGGCGGTCATGCGGTCGGTCAGGTCGGCGTTCAGGCTGACGTTGATGTCGTGCAGCGGCACGCGCACCAGGCGATCCCCATCGGCGTCATGGGCCTTGGTGTAGGTGTAGTTCGCCGTCAGCCGCAGGTTCGGCGTGAAGGTGTAACCCCCCGAAAGCTCGACCCCTTCCATGGTGCTGGTGCCTTCGACCTGCTGGTAGGTGGAGGTGCTGCTGGACCACTGGATCAGGTCGGTGATCTCCGTGTGGAACAGGGTCGCCTTCACGAAGGCCGTCTCACCGAAGCGTTTCTCGATCCCCACCTCGTAGGTTTCCGAGGTCTCGGGGTCGAGGTCGGGGTTGCCGTAATAGGCCGAGTAGAGCTCGTAGAGGGAGGGCGCGCGGAACCCGGTGCCGCCTGCGAAGCGCAGGATCAGGTCATCGCTCGGACGATAGGCGACGGAGAGCCGCCCGCTGGTGTGCCCGCCGAAGGTCGAGTGATCGTCCTGGCGCACCGAGGCGACCACGTCGAGCTGATCTGTCGGTGCCCACTTGCCTTCGGTGAAGATCCCGTAGGTCTTGTAGTCCGCGTCTTCGGTGCTGCCGTCGTAGCTTTCGCGGGTCGCATCGCCGCCGAAGGACAGGTCGAAGGTCGGGCCGAGCGCCATGGTCCCGACGTAGGAGAGGGAGCTGCGCTCACCCAGGTAGGGGGTCGCGTAGCCGTCGCTGTAGCTGGTGCGGTCGTTGCGGTAGTATTGCAGGGCGAATTCGTTCTCCACCGCGCCGGTGGTCAGCTTCGCAAAGGCGCGCAGGCCCAGCTGTTCCGCCTCGTTGTATTCGTCCGGCGTGCCGTCGCCCAGCACGTAGGCGGTGCCGTTCCAGGCATAGCCGTCGTAATCGCCCTTCGATTTCTGCCAGAAACCGGCCATGCCGACGGTCAGATCGTCGGAGACGTCGTATTCGCCGGCAAAGGACAGGCGGGTGGCCACGGTGCCGTCGGCCTCGGTGTTGCCGTCGTTCTCATCCGCGGCGGAGAAACCGTCGGAGGTGACGTGGCTGATCGTGGCGGCAAAGCTGCCGCGCTCGCCCAGCCAGGAGGAGTTGAACGAAAGGCGCGCGGTGTTGTAGCTGCCCAGTTCCGCCGCGTAGCGGTTGGTCACGCCCAGTTCGGTCGCACGGTTGGTGGTGATGTTGATCACCCCGGCAATTGCGGACGATCCGTAAAGCGCCGATTGCGCACCCTTCAGGACTTCGATCCGGCAGACGTCGGCGGTGCTCAGGTTCGCCCAGTCGAAGGAGATCTGGGTGGAGGACGGATCGTTCACGTCGATGCCGTCGACATAGACGCCGATATAGGCCCCCGCCGCGCCACGGATGCGCAGGGTGGAGGTGGTTCCGGCCGGACCGTTGGTGCTGATCGAAATGCCGGGCAGGGTGTTCAGGAAGTCGACCAGGCGCACTTCACCGGCTTCGCGGATCTCGTCTTCCTCGATCACTTCGACGGTGGAGCCGGATTTGTCGACCTCGGTCGCCTCGCGGTTGGCGGTGACGGTGATCGCGTCGAGTTCGACGACGTCCTGGGCCCGGGTTGCGGTGCCGGTCAGGGCAATGGCCAGGGTCACGGTCGTCAGGGCGGTGGTCTGCGCAAGGGCGCGCTGGAACGCTGTCATGTACTTTCCCTTCGTATTCCCGGCCTCACCGGGAGAAGCATGTCGGGCTGTCTGGGAAGGGAAGTGCCTGCCGCAGACGGTTGCGATGCCACCGCTACGGAAGGTCCGTCGCCTCGGACGCGCCCCGCGCCCGGACTGGGTGATCGGCCTCGGCAGGTCTCCTGACTTGCGGGTCACGGCTCTTCCGGGTCTTCCCGCCGCAGTGGTTGCAGCAGTGACATGGTCCGGCGTCGCTCTCCGCCTACAGTTGCGGGGGCAGCTGCGGAATTGGGGCTGTCCCCCTCACCGCATTCCCTATTCACCGGACCCTTGGGTCCGGACCGAAGCGGAAATCTGCCTAGAGCAGGGAATCGATTTCGGCAAGAGCCCTGTCCGAGGCGGCCCCGGGCATCGGCATTCGCGCCACAGGCGCAGGAGGTCAGCCGTTCAGCAGGCGGCGGATCTTGCCGACGGCACGATCGTAATCCTCCTGGTAGCCGATCGGTTCGAAGAAGCGCCCCTTGCGGTCGAACAGCAGCACGGAGGCGGAGTGATCCATCGTGTAATCTCCGTCCTCCAGCTCCACCTTGCGGGCGTAGATGCGGAAGGCCTTGATCGCCTTGGCGATTTCCTCCGGATCGCCGGCCACGCCCTGCACGTCGGGCACCCAGGAGGTGTAGTCGCGCAGCTGCTCCACTGTGTCGCGTTCGGGATCGACGGTGATGAAGAAGACGCGGATCTGCTGCCCGGTGGAGGCGAGGTCCTCTTGCCAGGTGGCGATATCGCCCAATGTCGTCGGGCAGACCTCGGGGCAGTGGGTGAAGCCGAAGAAGACCGCGCTAGGTTCGCCCTTCAGGCTGTCTTCGGTGAAGGGCACGCCCGCGGTGGTCATCAGGGTGTAGTCGCCGCGCCCCAGGTCCTCGGCGAGGGAGCGGTTCAGCATGGGCTGGAAGACCTTGAAGCTTGCGAAGGCGATCAGGGCGGCGCCGGCCAGGATCCAGAGCCCGAGGATGGCAGCTTTCTTGGCGTTCATTGCAGGGGTCCTTTCCGTGTGGCTGTCCAGCCCCGCGCGGGGCGCGGGGCCGGGGCTGTTCAGTGGCTCATGTGCTCATGCGCGGACTTGGCATTGGGGGCGCCGATCTCCAGCTGCATGGTGGTCTCCCCGGCCTTTTCAAAGACCAGCTTGACGGCGACCTCGTCACCTTCGACGAGCGGCTGCTGAAGGTCCATGAACATGATGTGGTAACCGCCCGGTTTCAGTTCGACCGTTTCGCCAGCGGGAATTGCAAGGCCGTCGGACAGCGCACGCATCTTCATGACCCCGTTGATCATCGACATTTCGTGCACCTCTGTCCGCCCGGCGATGCTGCTTTCGGCGGCAATCAGGCGATCATCGGCGGTGCCGGTGTTGGTGATCGTCAGGAACCCGCCCGCAACAGGTGCATTGGGCAGGGTCGCGCGGGAAAAGCCGCCGCTGAGCGTCAGATCGCCAAGCGTCACATCGTGCATCGCCATGTGGCTGTGATCCATGCCCATGGTTTCGTCGGCGACCAGCAGCAGGTCCGGCGCCTGGCCGGTGGTCAGCGTCTGGTCGTGCAGCGCGGCGCCGATGCCGCGGGGCAGGGTGCTTTCAACGGGCAGGAGCGGGGCGGCTACCCCGGCCTGTGCGCAAAGGATGGTCGCAAGGGGAATCGCGAAAAGGGTCGTGGTCTTCATGTTTTTTCTCCGGTCTGTCGCAGGGGCGTTGCCGTATCTGCGCATTTACCGGCCGCCGCGCGGGGCGGCGGCACGTCGCTGTCATGGCCTCTAAGGCGGATGTCAGGCGAACAGGGCCGGAGGCGCCCGGGGGGCGTGATCGTCGTTGACCGGAAGGGGCGCGAAGACCTGATGATCGTCGGGCAGATCGCCCAGGTCGAAGGCGAGGCGCCGTTCGAGCGGTGCGATGCGGGGCCCGTCCGCCTTCGGCAAGGCGTGACAGAAGGGGCAGTGGCGCATCGGGCCGGCCTGGTCCCCGCACAGGTCGTCATAGCCGGAGCCGAGCGCCAGAACCGTCCGGGCCTTGGCCAGCTCCTCTTGCGAGGGCGCCATGTGGGACGCCGACAGCACCGAACCCCACGCAAGCAGCAGCGTGAGGAACAGAGCGGAAAGAAGGCGTCCGGATCCGGGTCTCATGCAACGTTCCTAGCCGTTCAGGCAGGATCTGGGAAGCCGTTCAGCCGGCGCCGTCACCTTTGGTCGCAGGGGATGCATCGCCGCCGGAGACATGATCGAGGATCTTCCGGGCCAGGCTTTCGAAGCGGCGGCGTTCCTCGGGCGCGAGACCCGAAAGGATGTCGGCCTGAAGGGCCGAGACGACCGGTCGGACGCGGTCGTGCAGGGCCTGTCCTTCATCCGTCAGCCAAAGCGCGCGGGCGCGACGGTCGGTCCGGCTGATTTCGCGCCGCATCAGGCCCTTCTGCACCAGCCTTTCGATGACCCCGCCGATCGTTGCCCTGTCATATCCGATATGGGCCGCAACGCCCGCCTGATCGATTCCCGGCTCGTCCAGCACTGCGCCCATGGCCGCAAACTGTACCGAGGTGAGGTCGAGCCCCTCTTCCTTCATCCTGGCCTGGAAAACCTGTGTCGAATGCTGGTGCAGTCGGCGGATCAGATGCCCGGACATCTCCTTGATTTCCATGTGGTCTCTCCTTCCACGGCCAGTGTCGCCCGTGCAGGTTAGTCGGAATGGTAAGTGATCACATCAATATCTTGACCCAAAAAATGAAATGTGTACATATCATATGACGTCATATCAAATTTGGGAGGAGACATGCAATTCCATCTGAACGGCTTTCGGCCCGGAGATCCTGCAATCGCGCACCCGGTTGAGGAGACCCCGCAGCATGTTCCCCTGCCGGAGGAAGTGGATGTGCTGATCGTCGGTGCGGGGCCGACCGGGCTTGTCCTTGCGGCACAGCTGTCGGCCTTTGCCGGCATCACCACCCGGATCATTGAGCAGAAACCCGGTCCGCTGATGGTCGGGCAGGCAGATGGCATCGCCTGCCGCTCGATGGAGATGTTCGAGGCCTTCGGATTTGCCGACAAGGTCCTGAAGGAAGCCTACTGGGTGAATGAAACGGCTTTCTGGAAGCCGGACCCCGCCAATCCTGCCGGTATCGCGCGCTCCGGCCGCATCAGGGATACCGAAGAGGGGCTGTCGGAATTCCCGCATGTCATCCTCAACCAGGCGCGGGTGCATGATTTCTTCCTTGAAGTCATGCGCAACGCCACGTCGCCCATTCGGCCGGACTATGACCGCCGGTTGGTGCATCTGCAGCGAGACGAGGGAGAGGAGTACCCTCTGACGGTGACGGTCGAATCCACCGATCCGACGCGGGCCGGGCAGGTCGAAGCGGTGCGCGCCCGCTACGTCGTGGGGTGCGACGGGGCCCGCAGCAAGGTGCGCGAGAGCATCGGGCGGGAGCTAACGGGGGATGCGGCGAACCAGGCTTGGGGCGTGATGGACGTGCTGGCCGTCACGGATTTCCCCGACATTCGCCTCAAGGCGACCGTGCATTCCGCGACCGAAGGAAACCTCCTGGTGATCCCGCGGGAGGGTGGCTACCTCGTCCGGCTCTACATCGAGCTGGACAAGCTTGCCCCGGAAGAGCGGGTTCGCAACAAGAACATCGGCGCGGACAAGCTCATCTCCGCCGCGCAGCGGATCCTGGCGCCCTACACCCTGGACGTGAAGGAAGTCGCATGGTGGTCGGTCTACGAGATCGGCCAGCGGCTGTGTGATCGCTACGATGATGCGGAGGACGGCCGCGCGCCGCGCGTGTTCATTGCCGGGGATGCGTGCCACACGCACAGCCCGAAGGCAGGGCAGGGGATGAACGTTTCGATGCGGGACGGTTTCAACCTGGGTTGGAAACTGGCGGCCGTCCTGAACGGCCAGTGCCCGGCAGAGCTGCTGGACAGCTACACGGCTGAACGGCAGGGCGTGGCGCAGATGCTGATCGATTTCGATCGGGAGTTCGCGCGCATGTTCAGTGCCCGCCCGAAGACATCCGCATCAGATGAAGACGGCGTCGATCCCTCCGTCTTCCAGGCGTATTTCCAGCAGCACGGTCGGTTCACGGCGGGGACGGCCATCCGCTATGCCCCGTCGACGCTTGTCGGGTCGGATGATCACCAGAATCTGGCCCGGGGATTCATCCCCGGTGAAAGGTTCCATTCAGCCCCTGTCGTGCGGCTGGCCGATGCACGGCCGCTGCATCTTGGCCATGTGGTGCGGGCCGATGGGCGCTGGCGTCTCTTCGCCTTTGCCGACCAGGCGGATCCGACGGATGAAAGCAGTGCGCTCTGGCGTCTCTGCTCCTACCTTCACGACGACCCGGCATCGCCCCTTCGGCAGATCACGCGGGAAGGTGCGGATCCCGACTCGGTTCTGGATGTCCGGGCGGTTCTGCAGCAGGATCATCGTGCGCTGTCCCTCCCCCAGCTGCATCCGCTGTTGCGGCCCGCAAAGGGGGCGCTTGGGCTCATTGATCAGGAGAAAGCCTTCTGCGCGGATCATGCGGGCAGGACCGACATCTTCGACATGCGGGGCATCGACCGGACCAAGGGGGCCATGGTGCTTGTCCGGCCGGACCAGCACGTCGCAAATGTGCTGCCGCTGACCGGGCTTGATGACCTTACGCGGTTTCTTCGCGGGGTGTTTTCAGCGCAGGGTTGATCGGGTCCCGCCCCACCTATCCCTTCGGATAGGTGGGCTATCCCCCGGCGCGAAAAATCACGCCATTGGGCAGATGCAAAGGGGCGTGGTTTGAAGCAGTATACAGGAGCGGATCCGAACAACGGTAGAGACCTGGTCGCACACAGCCAGGTCGTACGGCTCCCCCGGCATAACTGACACACACACACCAGCTGCCGGCACAGAATAGAAGCCGAGTCCTCACGACTGACACACACACACCTCCGTGACGACTCGGCTTCGGTCTACCCGGGCGAGTATCCCGCGCCGCCCATAGCGCCGCCCGGGACCGGACCGGCGGACGTCCCGCTGCCGGTCCGGATTTCGGGCTGCTTTCCAAGACAGATCTATTCCACTACGCTCCCTCGGCGCGACCACAGGAGATGCCCGATGGAAATGAGCGACAGCCGCGTTATTGCAGCGGACCGGATGACGGTTTTCGCAGCCCTGCTTTCGGCCGAGGTGCTGCAGGAATGCGTTCCGGGTGCCAAGGAAGTGACGGGCACGCCCGAAGAGGGCTTCAACGCCACGGTGACCCAGAAGGTCGGCCCGGTGAAAGCCACCTTCAAGGGAGAGGTCGCGGTTTCGGACCTCATCGAGGGGGAGCAGCTGACCCTGTCCGGCGAAGGCAAGGGCGGCGCCGCCGGCTTTGCCAAGGGCGGGGCCACGGTCCGGCTTGCCGATGTGGAGGGCGGCACGGAGCTGACCTATGACGTGGAGGCCAAGGTCGGAGGCAAGCTTGCCCAGCTTGGATCCCGGATCATCGACGGTTTTGCCAAGAAGATGGCGGACCAGTTCTTTTCCCGCCTGCAGGAAGTGCTGGAAGCGCCGGAGGAGGGCGAGGGCGATGCCGAGGACACCGCATCCGAGGCAGAGAAGAAGGGCTGGCTGAAGCGTCTGCGCGGGGCATGATGTCACCATCATGACAGAAGGCCTGCACAGAGGCCGCGTAGGCGTTGTGTGAAAAGGCACAGTGCAAATGCGCGGCGGGCGCACTACCTCCTGCTGATCGACGGGCCTTCGGGCCCGTTTGTCGTTTCCGGCGGGCCGCACTTGACCCGCTCAACCCAATTTTCGGGAGGACAGCATGGCTGCGATCCTTCAGGTCCGGGACCTTCGCAAAACCTACGATGGCGGCTTCGAAGCGCTGAAAGGCGTGACGCTGGATATCGAGGAAGGCGAGATCCTGGCCCTTCTGGGCCCCAACGGGGCCGGCAAGACCACACTCATTTCCACCCTCTGCGGGATCACCGAGCCGACCTCCGGCACGGCGACGGTGGGCGGCTTCGACATCAAGACGCAGTTCCGACAGGCGCGTGAACTGATCGGGCTGGTCCCGCAGGAGATCAACCTCGAACCCTTCTCCTACGTCGAAGCAAACCTGCATTTTTCCCGCGGGGTGTTCGGCAAGAAGCGCGACAAGGCGAAGGTCGAGGAGGTGCTGCGCAAGCTCGCGCTCTGGGACAAGCGGGCCAACCGCGTGCGGGAGCTTTCGGGCGGCATGAAACGGCGCGTTCTGATCGGCAAGGCACTGGCGCATGAGCCGCGGGTGCTTTTCCTTGATGAACCCACCGCTGGCGTCGACGTGGGCCTGCGCAAGGAAATGTGGGACGTCGTGGCGGATCTGAAGGCCGCCGGTGTCACCATCATCCTGACAACCCACTACATCGAGGAAGCCGAGGCCATGGCGGATCGCGTCGCGGTGATCCGCGGCGGGGAGATCCTGATGGTCGAGGAAACCGCCCATCTGATGCGGCGCCTGGGCTGCAAGGAACTGACGGTCGACCTGCGAGAGCCGATGACCGAGATCCCCGAGGTCCTGGCAGATTACGAGCTGGAGCTGGCGGAGGATGGCATGTCTCTGACCTATCGCTACGACACCCAGGCCGACCGCACCGGCATCGCCGGGCTGATGCGCGGTTTCACCGAGGCGGGCATCGTGCTGAAGGACCTGCACACCAGCCAGAGCTCGCTCGAGGAGATCTTCGTCGGGCTTGTCGAAGGGGAAGGAGAGGCCAAATGAACCTGCGTGCCATCCAGGCCATCTACATGAACGAGATGTCGCGGTTCTTCCGCACGATCCTGCAGAGCTTCATCTCTCCGGTCATCTCCACCTCGCTCTACTTCGTGGTCTTCGGGGCTGCGATCGGCTCCCGGATCGACACGGTCGAGGGGGTCTCCTACGGGGCTTTCATCGTGCCGGGCCTGATCATGTTGTCGGTGATCATGCAGTCGATCTCCAACGCCAGCTTCGGGATCTACTTCCCCAAGTTCGTCGGCACGGTGTTCGAGCTTCTGTCGGCGCCGGTGAATTTCCTCGAGATCGTCATCGGTTTCGTGGGGGCGGCAGCGACGAAAGCGCTGTTCATCGGGTTGGTGATCCTGGGGACGGCGGCGATCTTCGTCGACCTGACGATCCTGCATCCGCTGGCCATGGTGGCCTTCCTGCTGCTGACCTGCCTGACCTTCGCGCTGATGGGCTTCATCATCGGCATCTGGGCCAAGAACTTCGAACAGCTGCAGCTGGTGCCGCTGCTGGTGGTGACGCCGCTGGTCTTCCTTGGCGGCTCTTTCTACTCCACCTCCATGCTGCCGGAATTCTGGCAGAAGGTGACCCTGTTCAACCCGGTGCTCTACCTGATCTCGGGCTTCCGCTGGGCCTTCTTCGGCGTCTCGGACGTGCCCGTGGGATGGAGCCTGCTGGCGATCTCGGTCTTCTTCGGGATCTGCCTGGTGATCGTGTGGCGGATCTTCCAGACCGGCTGGCGCCTGCGGGACTGAGCTGTGAGGGACTGACCCGCGAGGGACTGGCGAAATGCAAAGAGGGGGGCCGCTGGCCCCCCTCTCTCTTTCTTTCATGCACCGGGGTGTGATCAGACCCCGAAGACCGGGCCCGCCAGCAGGTACATTGCCAGGAAGACCACGGCGATCGAGGCGATGTTGAGCAGGAAGCCCGCCTTCACCATGTCCGACAGGTGCATCTCCTCGTAAGAGAAGACGATGGCGTTCGGTGGTGTGGCGACGGGCATCATGAAGGCCATCGACGCGCCAAGCGCGACCGGCACCATCAGCATTTCCGGCGAAACGCCAAGGCCCATGGCCACGGCGCCCAGGATGGGCAGGAAGGTGGCGGTGGACGCGGTGTTGGAGGTGATTTCCGTCAGGTAGACAATCACCGCCGTCACGATCAGCACCAGCAGCCACAGGTTGATGCCCTGCAGCCCCGCGACCCCGTCTCCGATCCAGGCGGCAAGCCCCGTGGCATTGAAGGCGCCAGCCAGGGCCAGGCCACCCCCGAAGAGCATCAGCACGCCCCAGGGCAGGCTGCGGGCGATGGACCAGTCCAGCACGAAGCCCTGGTTGCGCCCCACCGGGATCGCGAAGAGCAGCAGTGCCGCCGCCATGCCGATGCCTGCGTCGTTCAGAGGCAGGCCGAGGAAACTGCGGGTGATCCAGAAGAAGGCCGCGCCGCCGAAGACGATGGCGACGATGATCTCTGCCCGGTCCATGCGGCCGAGGCGGGCATATTCTTCCTCGATCACCGCATTCACGCCGCCGAGGTCGAGTGACTTCATCGGGAAGACCACGCGGGTCAGCAGGAAGAAGCAGATCGGCAGCATGACGATGACCACCGGCATGCCGATCAGCATCCATTGCAGGAAGCCGATCTCAACGCCGTAGGTTTCGCCCAGCAGGCCCGCCAGCAGGGCGTTCGGCGGGGTGCCGATCAGGGTGCCGACGCCGCCGATGGAGGCGGAGAAGGCGATGGACAGCATCAGGGCCACGCCGAAGTTGCGCACCAGCGCCTTGTCTTCCACGCGGGAGGCGACGAAGTCGATCACCGACACGCCGACCGCGAACATCATCACCGCGGTTGCGGTGTTGGAGATCCACATCGACAGGAAGGCGGTGGCCAGCATGAAGCCCAGCACGATCCGGGTGGGGGTGGAGCCGATGGCGCGCACGATGGTCAGGGCGATCCGGCGGTGCAGGCCCCAGCGTTGCATGGCCCCGGCAAGGATGAAGCCGCCAAGGAACAGGAAGATCAGGTGGTTGCCGTAGCTTACCGTGATCGCGGGCACCTTCTGAATGCCCAGAAGGGGCATCATCGGGATCGGCAGCAGGGCAGTTGCGGGCAGCGGCACCGCTTCGGCCAGCCACCAGATCACCATCCAGACCGTCAGGGCCACGAGGCGCCAGGCCTCGGGCGACATGCCGGCCGGGGCGGGCAGGAAGCTCAGGATGAGGGTCGCAAGCGGCCCGGCAACCAGAGCGACCAGTTTCCACGGTTTGATCGGTTCGATCGGATCGTCATGCGGCGGATGGTTGGGATCCGATTGGGCCTGGATCTCTCTTTCCGTCGGATTTGTGCGCATCGTTGAACTCCGGGACAGTCGTTTCTGCCCTTAGACGCTGCATCGCGTCGAAGGGCAAGCCACCGGAGGCCCCGTCCACGGTCACATCAGGGAGACAGCTGCCGCAGGGTCAGGGACTGCCATGGAAGTGATCGTAGATCGTTTCCGCCAGGCTGTCGGAAATCCCGTCCACCGCCTTGAGATCCGCCAGATTCGCCCGGCTGACCGCCTTGGCGGAGCCGAAGTGGGACAGCAGCGCGCGCTTTCGGGTGGCCCCGACGCCCGGTACCTCGTCCAGCGGGTTGGCCATCTGGCTTTTCGCCCGTTTTGCCCTGTGGGTGCCGATGGCCCAACGGTGGGCCTCGTCCCGCAGGCGCTGGACGAAGTAGAGCACCGGATCGTTCATCCGCAGCGCGAAGGGGCGCTGGCCGGGGCGGTGGAACTCTTCCTTGCCGTGGTCGCGGTCGATGCCCTTGGCGACGCCGACCATGGGCAGGTCGGGCACGCCCATCTCCTCCAGGATCTCCTGCACCGCGCTGACCTGACCGGCGCCGCCGTCGATCAGCAGCAGGTCGGGCCACAGACCCTTGTCATGGTCCGGATCCTCTTTCAGCAGGCGCTTCAGGCGGCGGGTCAGGACCTCTTTCATCATGCCGAAGTCATCGCCCGGGGTCAGGTCATCCCCCTTGATGTTGAACTTGCGGTATTGCGACTTCAGAAAGCCCTCTGGCCCGGCCACGATCATGCCGCCCACGGCATTGGTGCCCTGGATGTGGGAGTTGTCGTAGACCTCGATCCGCTCCGGCATCTTTTCAAGGCCGAAGGCCTCTGCCACGCCCTTCAGCAGCTTCAGCTGCGTCCCGCTTTCTGACATGCGCCGGCCAAGGCTTTCCTTGGCATTGCGTGCCGCACCGGCCATCAGCTCCGCCTTTTCGCCGCGCTGCGGTACGAGCAGTTCGACCTTGCGCCCGGCCTTGCCCGACAGGGCTTCCTCCATCAGGTCGGCGTCCTCGATCGGGTGGGACAGCAGGATCTGACGGGGCGGGTCCTTCTGGTCGTAGAACTGGCCCAGGAAGGCTTCGAGCGCTTCGGCTTCGGACACGTCGGTGCCGGTGCGCGGGTAGAAGTCCTGGTTGCCCCAGTTCTGGTGCGCACGGATGAAGAAGACCTGCACGCAGGCCTGGCCGCCCTCCATGTGCAGGGCGACCACGTCTGCCTCCGCGGTGGAGCGCGGGTTGATCCCCTGGTTCGTCTGGACCTGGGTCAGCGCCTTGATCCGGTCCCGCAGGGCGGCGGCGCGTTCGAATTCCATCTCCTCGGAGGCCTGCTGCATCTGCGCGGCAAGCTTTTCCTGCACGTCCGTCGACCGGCCCTGAAGGAAGCGTTCGGCATCGGCGACGGTGGCCGCGTAATCCTCCTTGCTGATGTAGTCGACGCAGGGCGCCGAGCAGCGCTTGATCTGGTACAGAAGGCAGGGGCGCGTGCGCCCTTCGAACTGGCTGTCGGAACAGTTGCGCAGCAGGAAGACCTTTTGCAGCTGGTTCAGCGTGCGGTTCACGGCGCCCGCGCTGGCGAAGGGGCCGTAATAGGCACCCTTGGTCTTGCGCGCGCCGCGGTGCTTGCGGATCTGCGGGAAGGCATGGTCCTTGGCCACGACGATTTCGGGGAAGGACTTGTCGTCGCGCAGCAGCACGTTGTAGCGCGGCTTGAGCTGCTTGATCAGGTTCTGTTCCAGCAGCAGCGCTTCGGTTTCCGTGCGCGTGGTGAGGAACATCATCGAGGCGGTTTCGCGGATCATCCGGGCGATCCGGCCCGAATGCCCGGTGGGCCGGGCGTAGTTCGACACCCGCGCCTTCAGGTTCCGCGCCTTGCCGACGTAGAGCACCCGGCTTTCCGCGTCGAGCATGCGGTAGACCCCGGGCGAGCTGTCCAGGCGCGACAGGTACGACTGGATCACGGCCCGGCCACGGGGCCTTTCCGCAGGGGCAGTTTCCTGACCCTCGGGTCCGGTCGCGGGACCCGTGTCCGGGCCAGTTTCCGGGCCTGTGCCTGTGTCGTTCTCTGGGGTCATACGATTCCGTCTCGATTCTCACCTTGGCTGCAAGTTTCCGCGCCCGAGCTCAAGTCCAAAGCTGTCCCCGCTTTCTGTGGATAAGTCGGGGGATAGGATTTTGACATCTGGAAAAAACCCTTAATCCGCTGGGCTTTCCTTGGCTTGCCCAAGAAATGGGCAAATTTTCAACCCATTGTTTTCATTGGATATAATTAGTTTCCCGTGCCAAGCAGCTGAAAACGTTAGTGTTTTGGTAACAGCTTTGTAAACGCACCGTGACGCATGAACAACTTTCGCGACGAATGTCCTATTCGACGCCAAGAACGTCCGGGGTCTGCCAGGCGAGGTGCTGGCCGCCATCCGTGCAAATCAGCTGTCCGGTGACCGATTTCGCGGTCAGGAAGTAGCGCAGCGCGCCGCAGATATCTTCGGGGTTGGACCCACGGCCAAGCACGGTGTTGTGGCGCTGCGCATCGAAATGCACCTGGCTTTGACGGGCGCCCTGCAGGGTGGGGCCGGGGCCGATGGCATTGACGCGCACCGCGGGGGCAAGGGCGCGCGCCGCGGTCTGGGTGAAGGCCCAGAGCCCCATCTTGGAGATGGTGTAGGACATGAATTCCGGCGTCAGCTTGTGCACCCGCTGGTCGAGCATCTGGATGACGAGGGCGGAGGGCTCCGGCTCGCCCATGCTGTCGGTGCCGGCGGCGGGCGCCTGTTCCGCGAAGCGCTGCGTCAGCAGGAAGGGAGCGCGCAGGTTCGCTTCCATGTGGCGGTCCCAGCTGGCGCGGTCGGCGGTGCGGATGTTGTCGTAGTCGAAGACCGAGGCATTGTTGACGAGGCAGTCGAGCGGGCCACCCAGGGCTTCGGCCGCGCGGGCGATCAGGGGCTCCACCTCTGCCTCGACCGTCAGGTCGGCCTGAAGCGGGACGGCGGTGCGGCCCATGGCGCGGATCAGTCCGGCCACCTCTTCGGCGGCGTCGGCCGAACCGTGGTAGTGCAGGGCGACGTCATGGCCTTCTTCGGCCAGGGTCAGGGCCATGGCGCGGCCAAGGCGCTTGGCGGCTCCGGTGACGAGGGCGCGGGGCATGGTGTTCTCCTCCCTCCGGGATCAGGTCAGGACGGCGGCGACATAGGCGACGTAGAGCGCGCTGAGGATGATACCCCAGGCACGGCCGATGTCGCGGCGGAAGTAGACGAAGGGGATCAGCAGCAGGGCAGAGATCCCCATGACGGCGAAGTCGAAACCGACATCGAAGAGATCCACCGGGATCGTGCCGAAGAGGGAGGTGATGCCGATGATCGCCATCAGGTTGAAGAAGTTCGACCCGATGACATTGCCAAGCGCCACGTCGGCCTGTCGCCGCAGCGCGGCCATGACGGTGGTCGCCAGTTCCGGCAGCGAGGTGCCGAGCGCCACGAGGGTCAGCCCGATCACGGTTTCGCTGATGCCGTAGTTGCGGGCAATTTCGGAGGCGCTGTCGACCAGCAGGGAGGCGCCGAAGGGCAGCCCGACGAGGCCGAGGGCGAGGTAGAGGCAGACCTTCCACCAGGGCATGTCGGTATCGGCGCCTTCGACCTCTTGCAGGTCATCGGCGGCATCGCGTTCCGCCCGGCGGTGGGACAGCGCATCACGCCCCTGGTCGAGAAGGGCGAGGATCAGGAAGCCGAGGCACAGCAGCCCGGACCAGACATCGAACTGTCCGCGCAGGGAGAGCAGGATGAAGGCGGCCGTGGCGATCAGCATGATCGCGTAGCTTTTCTTCGTGTCGTGGTGGCTGGTGTGCATCGTCGCCAGGATGGCCGGCAGGCCGAGGACCAGCAGGATGTTCGCGGTGTTCGAGCCCACCACATTGCCGAGCGCCATGCCCGGCTTGTTTTCCGCCACGGCCTTGAGGGAGATCAGCAGCTCGGGCGCGGAGGTTCCGAAGGCGACGATGGTCAGGCTGACGATCAGCGCCGGAATTCCAAGCCGCAGGGCCAGGTTGACCGCGCCTCGGACAAGCATGTCACCGGCAAGGAGCAGGATGATGAGACCGAGGGCCGCCATGAGCCAGACGAGCATTGGGGGTTATCCCTTCTTGTTTCTCTTGTTGCCGGTCCCGCCGCAGGGGCAGGGCCCCCGGCCGATCCGGTGTCGCCCGCATTTGGGGCATTTGCCGCCGCCCAGGCTGCGCTGTCCGCCTTTTCCGCCAATACGGCGCCCGCCCGGCAGCGTCAGCTTGCCGAACATAGCGAGCACGCCCATGGCTACCAGGAAAAGGATAACGACCTTGAGGATCATCGCGCGGTGACTGCCCCGCACAGGCGGCCTGTCACCATGTCAGAGGCCGAACCGCGCATAGGCGGCCCTTTCCTCGATCGCGGTGAGCGTATCGCCCAGCACGGAGGCGCCGATGCGTTGCAGCAGGCCACGCTTGCGCCCGTAGCGGCGGATGCGCAGGTTCTCGCCGTAGCGTTCCTTCAGCACCGGGGCCAGGTGGCCGATGCCATCGGCCAGGCCCACGTCGACCGCGCGGCGGCCCAGCCAGACACGTCCGGAGAAGAGCTCCGGCTCGGGTTTCAGCTTGTCGGCGCGGCGGGTCTTCACCTGGGTGATGAAATGGCCGTGGATTTCTTCCAGAAGGTCCTTCAGGCGGGCGACGTCCTCTTCCTTCTCGGGCTGGAAGGGGTCGAGCATGCTCTTGCTTTCGCCGGCGGTGTAGACGCGGCGTTCGATCCCCTGGCGGGCCAGGAAAACATGGGCGCCGAAGCCGGAGGAGATCACGCCGATCGAGCCCAGGAGGGAGCTTTCGTCGGCCAGGATTTCATCGGCCGCCGTGGCCAGCCAGTAGCCGCCGGAGGCCGCGACGTCTTCGACGAAGGCGATGACGGGGATCTTCTTTTCCTCGGCCAGCCGGCGGATGCGGGCGGCGATGAGGGAGCTTTGCACCGGAGAGCCGCCGGGGGAATTGATCTGCAATGCCACCGCCACGGGCTTGCCGCGGCGGAACGCCTTTTCGATCACGGGGGCCAGCCCCTCGTCGCTGAGCGCGCCGCGGGAGCCGGAGGCGATCATGCCGTTGAGGCGGATCACCGCGACCGTGGGGCCGCGCTTCTTGAAGGGGGTCCGAAATGCCATGTCCGGGATGTATGTCGCCCCCCTGCGGCAGGCAAGGCCGGGGGGGCGGAATGGCGCAGATAATGTGCCCGCGATCCTGCGCCGCGCAGGTCCGGGGTTCGGCCCGCGCGATGGTGCCGCAGGCGGGAGGGCGGGAACTGGCCCATTGGCGGCCATCTGTGGCCCTGGCGGGGCCCTGTGCGGGGGCTGCGCCTCAGGTTGCCGCTTCCCCCTGCGCGCAAGGAGGAGTAGGAGGAGGGCCATGAAAATGACCCTGCCGAACCTGCTCACGATCCTGCGCCTGATTGCCGCCCCGGGCATCGCGCTTTGCTTCCTCTGGCTGCCGCGCCCCCTGGCGGATACGCTGGCGCTGGTGGTCTTTGTCCTGGCCTCGCTGACGGACTATGCCGATGGCTACCTGGCGCGCGCCTGGAACCAGGTGTCCAAGCTGGGCACGATGCTGGATCCCATCGCCGACAAGGCCATGGTGGTGATCGCGCTGATGGTGCTGGCGCATTATTCCTCCCTGTCGGAATGGCTGGTGCTGCCGGCGGCGCTGATCCTCTTCCGGGAGGTCTTCGTGTCCGGCCTGAGGGAGTTCCTGGGCGATACGGCGGGGCTCCTGAAGGTCACCAAGCTGGCCAAGTGGAAGACCACCGCGCAGATGGTCGCCATCGCCGTGCTGCTGGTGCAGGGCATCGCGGAGCAATACCTGGGCGAGGTCGCCTTCGGCCTGTACCAGGGCCATGTTTCGGGCGCGGCTTCGTCGGGCGAGGAGGGGCATGAGTTTCTCGTGCTGCTGCAGGAGCTTGCAAGCTGGGGCGGTGTCGTGCTGATCTGGGTTGCGGCGGTGCTTACGGTGATCACCGGGGCGGATTACTTCCTGAAGGCGCGGCCGCATCTGCGGGACGGCTGAACGGCCCGGGAAAACGGACGAGGAGAGAGATGATGAGCCTGCAGGTACTCTACTTCGCCTGGATCCGGGAACGGATCGGCCTGCCGAAGGAAACGGTCGAAACCGCCGCTGCCACCGTGGCCGACCTGGTCGCGGAACTGGCCGAGCGGGAAGAGCGCTACGCCCTGGCCTTTTCGGACCTGAAGGCGGTGCGCGTGGCCCTGGACCAGGAGTTGAGCGAGATGGATGCGCCCCTGGGCGGTGTCCGCGAGGTGGCGTTTTTCCCCCCGATGACAGGGGGATGAGCCATGACCGCCGGCGCTGATATCCGCGTGCAGGAGGCCGCTTTCGACCCGGGCGCGATCCTGTCGGACTTCACGCCAGTGGCCGCGGTGGCGGGCGCCGGGGCCGTCGTCAGCTTTACCGGGCTTGTGCGGGACCTGCCGGGCGGTGGGTTGCAGGCGATGGAGATCGAACACTACCCCGGCATGACGGAAAAGGCGCTGCAGGGCATCGCGGCGGAGGCGGCGGAGCGCTGGCCCCTGGGCCCGGTGCTGATCCTGCACCGCTTCGGCCTGCTGCGCCCGGAAGAGCCGATCATGATGGTCGCCACCGCCTCTGCCCACCGGCGGGCAGCCTTCGAGGCGGCGGATTTCCTGATGGACTACCTCAAGAGCCGGGCGCCCTTCTGGAAGAAGGAAACCACCGGTGCAGGAACCGGTTGGGTGGCCGCCAAGGACGAGGACGAAGACGCCCTGTCCCGCTGGAGCCGTTAACGGCCCCTTACCCCCATCGTTTCGAACGTCGGTACTGCAGTGCAGCGACTCAGCCGTGCAAACCCATGGTTAACAGGGGTTTCGGGGCCAAATCGGCACGTCGGTACCACGTCGGTATTACGTCGGTATCGCGACGGTGGGGAAAGGCGGAATGCGCCCGGGTTAACGGGGCGCGCGGTGGTTGGAGGTGGCGTTGGGGGGAGGGGGCGCGTTGGGGGACAGGCGGTGGGGGGACAGGCGGTGGATTGCATCCACCCTACGGCTCAGGCGCCCTGGTGGACGCGTTCGATGTAGGCGCGCAGTTCCTCTGCCTCGTGGCGGGCTTCGCGCAGGCCGTCCATGGCGGCCGAAAGCTCTGCCTCGGTCTGGGACAGCTGGTTGGTCAGTTCCGCTTCGCGCTGCTGCAGGTAGGTGATCGCCTGGTCGCGGGTTTCCTCTGCTTCGTGCAGTTCCTGCGCCATGCGTTCCAACTCGCCCATGTCGGCCTTGGACACGCGGGTGAAGCGGTGAATCAGCCAGTAGGCGAACCAGCCCATGCAGAAGGCGACGAAGAGGATGATCGCCGTGGCAATGATGAATTCGGTTCTGTTCACCGGTTCGTTCCTGTCTTCTGCTTCACGTCTTGCGCCGGGCGGATGAGGCCCGTCTGGGCCCGTCATTGGTCAAATCGGGCCCGTCGTCAATTCAACTTCTCCGTAGCGGGCGGCCCGGCCCGGTAAAAATCCGGTAAAAACAGGCAAAGAGGCGCGAGATTCTTCGGCCTGGCGATGCGCTGTGCGGAGCCCCGGCAGGGCAGGCGCCTGTGCTGGACCTCGTGCTGGACCTCGTCATGCCCCCGTCCTGGCCGGGTCAGTCGCCGGAGCCGATCTCGGAGTCGGTGCCGGTGTTTGCGTCCTCGTCAGTGCCGTCATCGGATGCGCCGTCAGCCGTCGCGTCGGATGAGGCGTCGGCCGGGGTGTCCCCGGTTGCGGTCTCGGCTGCGGCGTCGTCTGCAGTGTCGTCCCCGGTTTCGGGCCCGGTTTCGGGGGCGATCAGGGAGAACTCGATCCGGCGGTTCGCCTCGCGGCCTTCCTCGGTGCCGTTGTCGGCGATCGGCTGGGTTTCACCAAAGCCCTTTGCCTCGAAGGTGCGGGTCAGCACGCGGCGCAGGCGCAGTTCGTTCAGCACGGCCTGGGCGCGTTGCTGCGAGAGGGAGAGGTTCATTTCCTCCCGGCCCTGGCTGTCGGTGTGCCCGGCGATCATCAGCGGCAGGTCGGGGCAGGTCTTCAGCACCTCCGCGATCTGGTCGAGCAGGTCGAGGCTTGCGGAATCCACGTTGGTGGACCCGGGTTCGAAGTTGATCTTGCTGCCGTCCTTCTGGATCGCCTGGATCTGCGCCAGGCATTCCTGCGGCGTCGGGATGGAGGCGACGGGATCGAGTTTTTCCAGGTAGGTGACGTCGATCTTGAAGGTGCCGTCCTGGCCCAGCTTTTCGCCCAGCAGGCGGGCGATGGCATCGGAGGCGTCCTGGTCCCCGGTATTGCCGCGCACCGAGACCTCTTCGGGGGTGACGATGACCGCGCCGTTGGAGAGCTGCGCCAGGGCGTCGAGCCCGGTGAGCACGCGCATCGCCCAGGTGTCGGGCAGGCCGTCATCGAGGCGGGCGGCGGTATAGACCTTGTCGGAGCCGAAGCGGGCCTTGGCCAGGGATTGGGCGGCGTTACGGGTCAGTTCGTCGCCGATGCGCCCGCGCAGCTGGACGTTGCCTTCGGGACTGAGGGTGGCGGTGAATTCCGGCGGGCCGTCGGCGGCATCGTCGGGGGTTTCGGGCAGCACGGCATGCAGGGCGTAGACCCCGGGCAGGGCGTTTTCCAGCTCCCCCACGATGCGGTCGTAGAGGCCGGAGGCGGTGCCTTCGGCGGCGACCAGGGAGATGTCGGCATCGGAGAAGGTGACGGTGCCGCCGCCGAGCGAGCCGAGCGCGCGGATCGCGTCCACCGCGGCGTCGGACCAGTCGGAGGAGGGCACGCCCAGGCCGATGGTGCAGCTGGCCGAGGTCGGCGCGCCATAGGCGCGGGCGGCGGCCAGGATGCGGTCGCGGGCGGCTTCTGTATCTGCCGTGCAGGCGTCGAAGCGGGCGCCCGCGTCATCCATGACGAAGCGCAGGGTATAGGGGGCGACGATGGGCCGGGGCGCGGTGATCGCCAGGGTCAGGTCGATATCGGTGCCGGCGGCGCGGGTCAGCTCCCCCTGGAGGGAGCGTTTCTGTTCCGCGGAGGCGCTCATCGCGGTGATGGAGACCTGGCCGGCGGAGAGGGAGATCTTGGACTGCGGCAGCAGGCGCAGGGCGTCGAGGGCGTAGTCGATGCTGCGCTGCCAGCCCTTGGGCACGGGGTAGTCGGCGGTTTGCAGCAGGTCGGAGACATCGGTGACGCCGCGCAGCTTGCCGGCCCGCGACACCAGGTCATCGCGGTCGAAATGCGCCGGGATCAGCCCGATGAGGGAGAGTTCGGCGCCGTTGCGCAGGATCTCGACCGAGAAGCGCGGCGGGGCGATGCCCTCGCGGGAGGTGACGCCCATGTCGTCGATCACGCGGGAGGCATCGACCACGGTGCCCGCGACGGACTTGGCCGAGAAGCGCTTTGCCTCGGTCGGGGCGGTGCCGGAAAGGATCACCTGCAGCCCGTCGGCGCGGACCTCGGCCCAGCCGAGGTCGTTCATGTCGAGGGAGTGGCGGACGGAGAGTTCGGACTTGTCCTCCACCAGCCGCACGGCGAAGCCCGCGGCAAAGAGGCTTCCGACGGCGGCGAGCAGGAAGCAGGCTGCGAGAATGGCGATGGCTGAAAGGCGCATGGGTCTTCTGGGCAGTTGGTGGTCCGGGTTCCTTAGCCGTCGGGGGCCGTTGTGGCAATCAGAGCAGGAAGGCGCAGGCGAAAAACGGCAGAACGAGGAGGCCGGCGTTCCGGTTGGACCGGAAAAGCATCAGAAGGACGTCCATGTCCTGGTCATCGTAGGTGCGCAGCTGCCAGAGCAGGTGGATGCCCATGGCCCAGGGTCCGAGCAGCGCGATGATGAGCGCGAGCGGGTCGTGGCGCGGCATCAGGGCGGTGATCACGGAGAGACCCACGAGGGTGACGGAGATCACCAGGAAGCGGGCCAGCCAGGCGGGCGTGCGCTCCATGAAAAGCCGCGCGGTGGATTTCACCCCGATCAGCGCGTCGTCCTCCTTGTCCTGGTGGGCATAGATCGTGTCGTAGAAAAGCGTCCAGGAGATGCCCGCGACATAGAGGATCACCGCCGGCCAGCCGAGGGCGCCGGTATGCGCCGTCCAGCCCAGCAGGGCGCCCCAGTTGAAGGCCAGGCCGAGGAAGACCTGCGGCCACCAGGTGAAGCGTTTGGCAAAGGGGTAGATGCAGACCGGCGCCAGCGACACCACGCCCAGCACCACGGCGGGCAGCGGGAAGGTCAGCAGGATGGCGAAGGCCACCAGCGACTGGATCACCATCCAGGCCACCGCCTGTTTCGTCGTCACCTGGCCCGAAGGGATGGGGCGGGAGCGGGTGCGTTCGACCATGCCGTCGAACTTGCGGTCGGTGATGTCGTTCCAGGTGCAGCCCGCACCGCGCATCAGCCAGGCGCCAAGCCCGCAGCCGATGAAGATCCACAGGTCCGAAAGCCGGGGATCGCCGCCTGCCGCCATGGCGAGGAAGAGGCTCCACCAGCAGGGGATCAGCAGCAGCCAGGTGCCGATCGGCCGGTCGGCCCGGCTGAGCCGCAGGTAGGGGCGGGTCCATTCGGGGGCCATGGTATCGACCCAGTTGCCGTTCACCGCGTCCGAGACCTGACCGGCGAGGATGCCGGCGAGCGAGGGACGGATCTGTTTCTCTGGCGTAGGGCGTCCGGTGCTCATATGTAGGCCTCATGGATATGGCGAAGATCAGGCTCTGTGTAGAGCACCCGCTGGGGGAAGGGCAAACCGTTCCGCTGGAACGTGAACAGGCGCATTACCTTTTCGGGGTGATGCGGCTGACCGAGGGCGCGGCGGTGGCCCTGTTCAACGGCCGCGACGGCGAGTGGCAGGCGGAGGTCGTGAGCGCGGGCAAGCGCGGTGGCGAGCTGATCTGCCGGGTGCAGTCGAAACCGCAGAGCTTCCCGCCCGACCTGTGGCTGCTGTTTGCCCCAATCAAGAAGGCGCGGACCGACTTCATCGTCGAGAAGGCCGCCGAGATGGGCGCGGCGAAGATCCAGCCGGTGCAGACCGAGTTCACCAATGCCGAGCGGATCCGCCGTGACCGGTTGCAGGCCCATGCGGTCGAGGCCGCCGAGCAATGTGGCGCCACCCATGTGGCCGGGGTGGAGGACCTGGTGCGGCTGGACCGGCTGATCGCCACCTGGCCCGAAGACCGGCAGCTGATGTTCTGCGACGAGGCCTTTGCCGATGCGAGCTATGGCACGCCCGATGGCGCGCCGAGGAAGCTGGAGGATGCGCCGAAGGGGCCATGGGCGGTGCTGATCGGTCCGGAGGGGGGATTTTCCCCCGCCGAACGCAAGAAGCTGCACAACCTGCCATTTGCCTGGCCCGTCCAGCTGGGCCCGCGCATCCTGCGCGCCGATACGGCGGCTGTCGCGGCGCTGACACTGTGGCAGTCTACGCTGGGCGACTGGGCCTGACGCCCCACCACGACGCTCACCGCAAGGCCCACCATGGCGCCTTCACTTTCGAGGAGGATCCGATGCCTCATGACCCGATGACCCTTCGCCCGGCCGCCGCAGAGGATGCGGCGGCGATGGAAGCTTTCCTGGCGCAGTATCCCGAGACATCCATGTTCCTGCGCGGCAACATGGCGGAGCAGGGGGTGGGGATCAGCGATCACCCGCATAGTGCCGACTACTGGATATGGGGCGGGGGAGGGGCGATCCGTGCCGTCTTTGGCCTTACTGCGAAGGGCTACCTGATGGTGCAGTGCCCGGGGCGGGAGCCGGAGGCCATGGCGGCCTTCGTCCGCGCGGTGGCGGGGCGGCGGATGCTGGGCCTGACCGGAGAGGCCGGACAGGCGGCGGCGCTGCTGGAGGCGCTTGGCCTGGCGGGGCAGATGCATCTGAACCGGGCCGAGCCGCTTTACGCCATGGCGCTGGCCGATCTGCCGGAGGGGGCGGAGGAGATCCGCGCGCCGGAGGCGGGCGATGGCGACCTGCTGGAGGACTGGTTCCTGCACTACCAGGTGGACACGGGCATGATGCCGGGCCCGGTGCCGGAAGCGCTGGCCGAGGCGCGGGCGCGGCGCGAGGGCGTGATCGCGGGGCGGCCCCTGTGCCGGGTGATGATCGAGGGTGGCAGGCCCGTGGCCATGGCCGCGATCAATTCCCGGGTGGCGGATATGGTGCAGGTGGGCGGGGTCTTCGTGCCGCGCGATCTGCGGGGGCGGGGGCTGGCACGGCGTGTGACCGCCGCGCTCCTGCGGGAGGAGGCCGCGAAGGGCGCCAGCCGGGCGGTGCTGTTCGCCGCCAGCGAAACGGCGGCGCGCGCCTATGAGGCGATCGGTTTCGTGCGGATCGGCGACTACCTGATGGCCATGGCGCCCGGGCCGGTCACCATCCCCGGCGGGGTGGCGGCATGATCCGGCCCGAGGTGAAGATGTTCCTGCTGCGCTGGCGCGAGGCGCTGAGCGGGGCGGTTCTGGCGGCCTGGGGGGCTTACTGGGTCTGGCGGGGCTTCGGCTATATCCCGTGGATCGGTGCCGTTGTCGGGTTGCTGGGGCTGGCGCTGGTGGTGACCGGGGTGCAGCGGGGCCGCTTCCGGACCGGTGCAGGCGGCATCGGCGTGGTGCAGGTGACCGAGGGCCAGATCAGCTATTTCGGCCCGTTCAGCGGCGGGATCGTCGCGATGAGCGACCTGTCCCGGCTGGCACTGGACACGGGCAGCACGCCGCCCGCCTGGCGGCTGTCGCAACCGGGGCAGGAAGATCTGCTGATCCCGCTGAATGCCGAGGGGAGCGATGCGCTGTTCGATGTCTTCGCGGCCCTTCCGGGCATCAGCACGACACGGCTTGTCAGCGAGGTGCGCGAGGCCGCCGCGCGCGGTGCCACAGGGCCGACCACAGGGCCGACCGGGGGCGGCGGCATGCCTGCGCTGCTGGCGCGGTCCCGGCCCGTGGTGATCTGGGAACGGGCGAAGCTGCGGTTGCATTGACACCCGCCGCGTTTCGGACCAGACCTTGGTCCCCAAGGCCCGGTGCGCCCTCACGGCACTGGTGCGAGAGACACCGACGGAGACTTCCCCATGTCCATTCCCCAGTCCGGCGGCGGCCCGATCGAGCGGCACGAGCAGATGGCCGAATATCTTGCCGAGGGCTGCAAGCCCAAGGCCGACTGGCGCATCGGCACCGAGCACGAGAAATTCGGCTACTGCAAGGACAGCCTGAAGCCGCTGCCCTACGAGGGCGAGCGGTCGATCCATGCCGTGCTGACCGGTCTGAAGGACCGCTACGGCTGGGCCCCGGTCGAGGAGGGCGGCAAGCTGATCGGCCTGACCAAGGACGGTGCCAACGTCAGCCTGGAACCGGGCGGGGCGCTGGAGCTGTCGGGCGCACCGTTGGAGACCATCCACCAGACCTGCGACGAGGTGAACGAGCACCTGAAGGAAGTGAAGAGCATCGCCGACGAGATCGGCGTGGGCTTCATCGGCCTGGGCGCGGCGCCGACCTGGTCGCACGAGGAAATGCCGCTGATGCCCAAGGGGCGCTACAAGCTGATGGATGCCTACCAGAGCACCGTCGGCACCACCGGCACCACGATGATGCGGCGCACCTGCACGGTGCAGGTGAACCTCGACTTCGCGTCGGAGGCAGACATGGTGCAGAAGATGCGCGTGGCGCTGGCGCTGCAGCCGGTGGCGACCGCGCTTTTCGCCAATTCGCCCTTCTTCGAGAACAAGCCCAACGGCATGAAGTCCTACCGCAGCTGGGTCTGGCAGAACATGGACGAGGCGCGCACCGGCATGCTGCCCTTCGTCTTCGAAGAGGGTTTCGGCTGGGACGCCTACGTGGAGTATGCGCTGGATGTGCCGATGTACTTCGTCTACCGCGACGGCAAGTACATCAATGCGCTCGGCCAGTCGTTCCGCGATTTCCTGAAGGGCGAGCTGCCGGCGCTGCCCGGTGAGAAGCCGACGCTGTCGGACTGGGCCGATCACCTGACGACGCTCTTCCCCGAAGCGCGCCTGAAGAAGTTCATCGAGATGCGCGGCGCCGATGGCGGCCCCTGGCGGCGGCTTTGCGCGCTGCCCGCTTTCTGGGTCGGCCTGATGTATGATCAGGGCGCGCTGGATGCGGCATGGGACCTGGTGAAGGGCTGGACCTCGGCCCAGCGTCAGGCGCTGCGGGTGGCGGCGGCGGACCAGGGTCTGCAGGCGCAGGTGGACGACATCGACATGCATGCGCTGGCGCGCGAGGTGGTCAATATCGCGGATGCGGGCCTGAAGGCGCGGGCGATGCCCGGCGCGGGCGGGCTGATCCCAGATGAGACCCATTTCCTGAACGCCCTGAAGGAAAGCATCGACAGCGGCAAGGTCCCTTCGGACGAGCTGCTGGAGCATTACAAGGGTGACTGGAACGGCGATATCAGCCGTATCTTCAGCGAATACAGCTACTGACGATCCCGGTTTGCGGCAGCGGGCGGCCTTGCGTTGCCCTGTTGCCGCAGCTGCGCCTTCGCCAGCAGATGCCACCGGGCGCCGCTTGTGCGGTGGCGGGGGATGTGCTGACCTTTGTCCGGGGCACAAGGACAGGGGATATCACGATGTCTGGTGAAAGCAGGCTGATCCGTTTCTTCGTGGGCGGATGCGAGCGGTTGATTGTCATCTTCGGGGTCATGTCGATCCTGCTGGCGCTGGCGGGGGGCATCGCCATCGCGGTGACCCGGGGCGCGGCCCTTAACCTGAGCTATGGCGTCGTGCAGGGGCCGATGGACCAGGTGGAGGCCATCCTGGCCGGTGTGCTGATGTTCTGCGCGGGCCTGATCGCCACGGTGCTGGCCTGCGGGCCGGTGCTGGCGCTGACGGGGATCTATCGCAACACCCGCCGCATGGTCGAGCTGATCGAAACCACGCCCGTGGACTGAAGGAAATGGACTGAAGGAAGTGGACTGACGGGGCGGCGCACGCCGTCGTCCTAGCAGGCGCGGGGCTGGCCTTCGCGGGTCAGGCGTTTTTCTTCTTTTTCTTCAGGTCCGCCGGGGTGGCGGTTTCGGTGATCTCTTCCAGGCCGGAGAGGGCGGGGGCGATCTCTCCCCCCGCGGGCGGCGAGGATCGCGGCGGCGCGATGGAAAAGGGGCCCCGAAAGGCCCCTGGCATGGGTGGCAAGCCGTGCTTTCGGGCCCTGTGGATCAGGCGGGCCCGGGAAAGCGGGATCAGGAGGCGATTGCGGGGCTGAGAACCGGCGCCGGGCCGAAACGGTTCGGGCCTTCGGTGCCCTTCTGGATGAAGAAGATCAGCAGGATCAGCGACCCTACGACGGGGATGAGCGCGATCCAGAGCCACCAGCCGGACTTGTCCATGTCATGCAGCCGGCGCACCCCCACGGAGATCGCGGGCAGGATGACGGCCAGCGAGTAGACCATGATGATGATGGCGAAGACGCCGGCGCCATCGTTGCCGGCCGAGGCGCTGAGCAGGGCCGAGCCACCGACATTCACCAGCACGTTGAGCAGGGTGAAGTACCAGTATTCCGAACGCGGCGCGCGCCCGGAGAAGGTGACGTATTTCGAAAAGCAGGTCTTGATGGCCTCGCCGAATGTCATGACTGAATCTTTCTTTCTGTGTCTGTCCCCTGCGGCCTGTTGTCGGCCGCGCATGCTGGGATCATGCGCAGAAATCCGCTCAGATCAATTGAAACGGGGGCAATGGGCCGGAGGTGACGGCGCTTGTCATCGGGACTGCGGCAAGAAGGTTACCCTTTGGTCAACTCTTCTTGCCACCGATGCGGGGTTCCTCGCCCTTCAGCAGGCGCCGGATGTTGGCCTCGTGCCGGATGAAGATCAGCAGGGCGAGGGCGAGGGCGAGGAGGATCGCATCGGCGCGGTCCATGGCCCAGAACCAGACGGGCACAAGGAGGGCCGCGACCAGCGCCGAAAGCGAGGAGATGCGGAACACCAGCGCCATGAAGAGCCAGGTGGCGCAGGCGGCCAGGCCCACGGGGAAGTAGAGCGCCAGGAGGGTGCCCAGGTAGGTCGCCACGCCCTTGCCGCCCCTGAAGCCCAGCCAGACCGGGAAGCAATGCCCGAGGAAGGCCGCGAAGCCCGCCAGCTGCACCGCGTCGCTGTCGGCCAGGGCGCGGGCCACCAGCACGGCGATGGCGCCCTTGCCGCTGTCGAGCAGGAGGGTCAGCAGCGCCGCCAGCTTGTTGCCCGTCCGCAGTACGTTGGTGGCCCCGATGTTGCCCGAGCCGATCTTGCGCAGGTCGCCCAGGCCGAAGGCGCGGGCGATGACGATGCCGAAGGGGATGGAGCCCAGGACGTAGCCGCCGACGGCAGCGATGAGCAGGACAAGCGCGGGCGAGGTGACCTCAGGCAGCATCGGGCGCCTTTCCGAAGACCTGCTCGCCACCGACGAAGGTGGCCAGGACGCGGCCCTGCATGCGGGCGCTGTCGAAGGGGGTGTTCTTCGACTTCGACAGAAGCTTGAACCGGTCGAGGACGAAGGGCGCATGCGGGTCGAAGAGCACGAGGTCGGCGGGGGCGCCGGCGGCCAGGCGCCCGGTTTCCAGGCCGAGGCGTTTCGACGGGTTGAGCGAGAGCGCTCGGAAGAGCACGGGCAGGGTCAGGTCGCCCGCGTGCACCAGCCGCATGGCGGCGGGCAAGAGGGTTTCGAGCGCCACGGCGCCGGAGGCCGCTTCCTCGAAGGGCAGGCGCTTGGATTCCTCGTCCTGGGGGGTGTGCATCGAGCTGATGATGTCGATCAGGCCGGAGGCCACGGCCTCCACCACGGCCTGGCGGTCTTCTTCTGCGCGCAGGGGCGGCTTCACCTTGAAGAAGGTGCGGTAGTCGGAGACGTCGTATTCGTTCAGCGTCAGGTGGTGGATCGAGACGCCGGCGGTGATGTCGAGGCCATTGCGCTTGGCCCGTTCCAGGGCGGGCAGGGCGCGGGCGGTCGTCACCTGGTCGAAGTGGTAGCGGGTGCCCGTCATCTCCAGCAGGGAGATGTCGCGGTCCAGGCCCATGCGTTCGGCCATGGGCGAGACCGAGGGCAGGCCCTTGAGCGTGGCGAACTTGCCGGCGGTGGCGCAGGCGCCGCGGCTGAGGCCGGGTTCCTGGATGTGGCCAAGCACCAGCGCGCCGCGGGCGCGGGCATAGGTCAGCGCGCGCTGCAGGACCTTGGTGTCGGTGACCACGCGGTCGCAGTCGGTGAAGGCCACGGCGCCGGCATCCATGAGGAAGCCGATCTCCGTCATCTCGCGGCCTTCGCGGCCCTTGGTCAGCGCGGCCATGGGCAGGACGCGGACGGGGGCATCTTCGCGGGCGCGGCGCGTGACGAATTCCAGCGTTTCGGGATTGTCGATGGTGGGCAGGGTGTCGGGACGGGTGACGATGGTCGTCACGCCCCCGGCCGCCGCGGAGCGCCCGGCCGTGCCGAAGCTTTCCTTGTGGCGTTCGCCCGGTTCGCAGACCTTCACGCCGATGTCGACGATGCCCGGGGCCAGCCATTTGCCGTTGCAGTCGATCACCTGGTCGGCGCTGGCCTTTTCGGCCTCTGCCCCGGTGGCGAGGATGCGGCCATCGCCGATGAGCAGGCTTCCCGGTGCTTCCGTCCCCGCTTCGGGGTCGATGAGGATGGCGTTGGTGAGAAGCGTAGTGGTCATGGCGGGGCCTGCGGGAGCGTTTCGGATCGTTCCGGCCCGCTATACGCCATGTGGCGCCGGGGGGGTAGGCGGGAAATGGACCGAGGCCCGCAGCAGGCCGTGGCGACGGGATCAGGCAGGTGCGGGGATCAGACGAGGGCGAGGGCCAGCCAGAGCAGGGTGCCCAGAAGCGCCAGGCCGAGGATGATCAGGGTGATCTGCCAGGGCCTGCGCAGGCGCATCGGCGTCGGCAGCGGCCCCCGGGGTGGCGGCAGGGTGCCGGCGGCGGCACCGCGTGCGGAAAGAGGCGCCAGACCGATGGGCCTGGGGCGGGTGCCGTAGCGCCCGATCAGCGACAGCCCCCGGGGCAGCGGAAGCACCCGGTCGCGGGTGCCCGCCAGCCGCCCGCGCAGCAACACCACGGGCGCCGTCAGCGAATCCAGCAGCGCGGCATCGGCGCGGATCTCTGCCGCATCGAGGCCGAGCCCTTCGTCCAGGTAGCCGGAGAGCCCCACCCCTTCGAGGTCGGCGGGATTGACCAGCTCCACCTCCGCGCTTTCGTCGAAGGCCAGGCCCAAGAGGTCCGAGAGGGTGGCGGGGGTGTGCCCGTTCAGGCGGCGCGGCGCCAGAAGCGGCGCCATGCGCGGCACCGTGGGATCGACGGCGAGCACGAAGACGGCTTCCCTGTCCGTGGGCGCGATGGTCAGGGCCTCTGCGCTGGCGGGAATGATCGGGCCGGGGGCCTGATCGGGGTCGTGGTCGGGATCCTGGTCGGGCATGGTCGTCCTCCGTCTGGTGGGGCGGAGGAGCCTCCGCCCGGGTCAACGCGCGGGCGGGGCGATGGTTGCACGTGGCGGGGCCGCTGTCACCCTTGCGGGGCAGGCGAGACCGGGGCGGTCCAGGGCGGTCGCGGGGGACAGGGCCCAGAGGCGCGGGCCCCGGGGTCTGCGGATCAGGCCACCTGTTCGGCGCGGCGGGCACGCAGGTTTTCGGCCAGCAGCTCCATCGCGGCCATGCGCACGGCCACGCCCATTTCCACCTGGTCGCGAATGACCGAACGGTTGATGTCGTCGGCGATCGTGCCGTCGATTTCCACCCCGCGGTTCATCGGCCCCGGGTGCATGACGATGGCATCGGGCGCGGCGAAGGCCAGCTTTTCGGCATCCAGCCCGTAGCGGTGATAGTATTCGCGTTCGGAGGGGATGAAGCCGCCGTCCATGCGCTCCTTCTGGAGGCGCAGCATCATGACGACGTCGACGTCCTTCAGCCCTTCTTCCATGCTGTCGTAGATTTCGCAGCCCAGTTCGGAGAAGGCCGAGGGCACCAGGGTCGGCGGGCCGACCAGGCGCAGGCGGTTTTCCATCTTGTGCAGCAGCAGCAGGTTGGAGCGCGCCACGCGGGAGTGGGCGATGTCGCCGCAGATGGCGATGTTGAGCCGGTGCAGGCGGCCCTTGGCGCGGCGGATCGTCAGCGCGTCCAGCAGGGCCTGGGTGGGGTGTTCGTGCCGCCCGTCGCCGGCGTTGAGCACGGCGCAGTTCACCTTCTCTGCCAGCAGGTCCACGGCGCCGGAATGCGGGTGGCGCACGACCAGAAGGTCGGGGTGCATGGCGTTCAGCGTCAGCGCCGTGTCGATGAGCGTTTCACCCTTCTTCAGGGAGGAGGCCTGCATCTGCATGTTCATCACGTCGGCCCCGAGCCGCAGGCCTGCCAGTTCGAAGCTGGACTGGGTGCGGGTCGAGTTCTCGAAGAACATGTTGATCTGGGTGAGGCCCTTCAGCGCGTCGGAATGCTTTTCCCCCGCGCGGTTGAATTCGACGTAATCCTCTGCCCGGTCGAGCAGGGTGACGATTTCATCCGGCGCCAGGCGCTCGATTCCGAGGAGGTGCTGTTGCCTGAAGCTCATGATGGTCTCCTGCCGTGGTTGGCGCCTTATAGGCCCGGCGGGGGCGGGGCGGCAAGGGAGCGGGATGCGAAAGCGGTGGCGGAGGGCGGGGCGGGAAGGTAGCGTCCGGAGCCATGGAATCGCTTCACGTATCGGAGATGGACTGGCACCTCGCCCGGGCCCTGCTGGAATGGCAGGTCGAGATGGGCGTGGATGAAAGCATCGCCGAGGCACCGGTGGATCGCTTCGCCTTGGAGGCGGAGGCACAGGCGGCGCGACCGGCGAAGGCCGCGGCCGATTCGGCGGGCAGCCCGGCGGGGCAGGTGGTGGCGATGACGCCCGCGCAGATGCGCGAGCGGGAGCACCTGGATGCCGTCGAACAGGCCCGTGCCATGGCCGAGGCGGCGCAGTCCCTGGACCAGTTGAGAGAGGCCATGGGCGCCTACGAGCACTGCGAGTTGAAACGCGGGGCGCGCAATCTTGTCTTCTCCGACGGGTTGCGGGGTGCCAAGGTCATGATCCTGGGCGAGGCGCCGGGCCGGGACGAGGACCGGATCGGCAAGCCCTTCGTCGGACGGGCCGGGCAGCTGCTGGACCGCATGCTGGAGGCCATCGGCCTGTCGCGGGACGCCAGCGAGCCCGAAGAGGGCGTCTACATCACCAACGTGCTGCCCTGGCGGCCACCGCAGAACCGCGATCCGAAGCCGGAGGAGATCGCCATGATGCTGCCCTTCGTGCAGCGGCACGTGGCACTGGCCAGGCCGGATGTGCTGATCCTGATGGGCAACATCAGCTGCCAGGCGGCGCTGAAGAAGCGCGGCATCCTGAAGCTGCGCGGCAACTGGCAGACGGCCTTCGGCCTGCCCGCCTTGCCGATGACCCATCCCGCCTACCTGCTGCGCCAGCCCCATGCCAAGCGGGAGGCCTGGGCCGACCTGCTGTCGCTGAAGGCGAAGCTGGAGGGCGCGTGATGCTGCCCCTCGACCCGGTGATCCTGCTGACCTTCGTGCCCGCCGCGCTGGCGCTGAACCTGACGCCGGGGGCGGACATGATGTTCTGCGCCGGTCAGGGGCTGCGGGCGGGGGCGGGCGCGGGATGGCGCGCCAGCGGCGGCGTGGCGCTTGGCGGGATGATCCATGCTACCGTTGCGGGGCTGGGCGTCGGCGGCCTAGTCGCGGCGCATCCTGAGGCCCTGCTGGCGATCCGCTGGCTGGGCGCGGCCTATCTGCTTTACATGGCCTGGGGCATCCTGCGGGCGGAGGCGTCGGGCCCGGACATGCGGCCCGCGCGGCCCTTCCGCGACGGGCTGCTGGTGAACCTGACCAATCCCAAGGTGATCCTGTTCATCCTGGCCTTCGTGCCGCAGTTCGTGACCCCGGACCGGCCGGTGCTGCCGCAGTTCCTGGTCATGGGCGCGGTGCTGTCGCTTGGCGGCTTCGTGGTGAACGGGGTGGCGGGCATGCTGGCGGGGCTGGTGCAGGCCCGTCTGGCGGGCGGGGGCGGCGCCTGGGCACGCCGCATCGCCGCGACGATCTTTGCCGCGCTGGCGCTGCGGCTGGTGCTGGGCACGAAAGGCTGAGAGATGAGCGAGAAACCCTTCATCCCCGTCCGCATCGCGGTGCTGACCGTGTCGGACACCCGCAGCCTGGCCGAGGATCGGTCGGGCGACACGCTGGTCGCGCGGATCGCGGCGGCGGGGCATCTGCTGGCCGACCGGAAGATCCTGCGCGACGAGCGGACGGAGATCGCGGCGCAGCTGCGGGCCTGGATCGCGGATGAGGGCGTCGACGTGGTGATTTCCACCGGCGGCACCGGCCTGACGGGCCGCGACGTGACCGTCGAGGCGCATCGCGATGTCTATGAAAAGGAGATCGACGCCTTCGGCACGGTCTTCACCATCGTGTCGATGCAGAAGATCGGCACCAGCGCGGTGCAGAGCCGGGCCACGGGGGGCGTGGCGGGCGGCACCTACCTTTTCGCGCTGCCCGGCAGCACGGGTGCCTGCAAGGATGCCTGGGACGAGATCCTGGTGAAGCAGCTGGATTACCGCCACGCGCCCTGCAATTTCGTGGAGATCATGCCACGGCTGGACGAACATCTGCGCCGCAAGCCGTAGGCCCTGGGCGAATCTGTCGTAAACTTAATGTTTGTTGGCGTAACGTGAGGCGCGGGGGAGGATCATCCCCGTGGCCGCCTTCTCACGGATTTGCTCATGAGATTCCTGACCCGCAGCCTGTTGGGGCTGTTCCTGCTTGCGACGACCCTTGGCCTGCTGGCCTATGCCGGCAGCCTGGTGACCAGCGCGGTGCAGACCCGGCTGGACCGGGACACCGCCGCGCCGCGCGCCCGGGAGCGGGAGTTCGCGGTCAACGTGGTGACCGCGCGGGCGGAAACCATTGCCCCGGTGCTGACCGTCTTCGGCGAGGTGCAGAGCCGCCGGACGCTTGAAATCCGCGCGGCGGTAGGTGGGCAACTGGTTGAACTGTCGGATGATTTCGTCGAGGGCGGCATGGTGGATGAGGGCCAGGTCCTGCTGCGGATCGACCCGGCCAATGCCGAGGCCGCCCGCGACCGGGCGGAGGCGGACCTTGCCGATGCCGAGGCGGAGGTGCGCGATGCAGAGCGCGCGCTGGTGATCGCGCGCGATACCCTGGCCGCGGCAGAGGAACAGGCCGGGCTGCGCGCCAAGGCGCTGGACCGGCAGAACACGCTGATGGAGCGGGGCGTCGGATCGGCGGCCACGCAGGAAGAGGCGGAGCTGGCCGAATCCTCTGCCCGGCAATCGGTGCTGTCGGCGCGCAATGCGCTGGCCGTGGCCGAGGCGCGGATCGACAGCGCCGCCACCGCGCGGGTGCGCGCGCGGCTGGCCCGCGACGAGGCGGAGCGCGACCTGGCCGATACGGTGATCCGCGCGGCCTTCGACGGGCAGCTGTCGGGGGTGAACCTTGTGCAGGGGCGGCTGGTCTCTGCCAACGAGGCGCTGGCGGAGCTGATCGACCCGCGCGCGCTGGAGGTCTCCTTTCGGGTCTCGACCCCGCAATACGCGAACCTGCTGGACGGCGAGGGGCGGTTGCAGGCGCTGCCGGTGGCGGTGGCGCTGGAGAGCTTCGGCACGGCGCTGACCGCCGAGGGCGTGATCAGCCGAGACGGCGCGGTGGTGAGCGAGGGCCAGACGGGCCGGGTGATCCTGGCCACGCTGGGGGCGGCGCGTGGGCTCAAGCCCGGCGATTTCGTCACCGTCCGGGTGCAGGAGCGGCCGATGGCGGGGCTGATCCGTCTGCCGGCAACGGCGCTGTCGGCGGGGGAGACCGTGCTGGCCGTGACGGCGGAGAACCGTCTGGAAGAGCTGCCTGCGCCGCTGGTACGGCGGCAGGGCGACGACATCCTGGTGCGGAGCGCCGCGCTGGAGGGCCGCGCGCTGGTTGCGGAACGCACGCCGCTGCTGGGCGCGGGCATCCTGGTGCGGCCGATGCGGCCGGAAGGGGAGGCGGAGCCCGAGGCCTCCACCATCCAGCTGACGCCGGAGCGGCGGGCGAAGCTGGTCGAAGCGGTGCAGGGCAACACCCACATGCCGGAAGAGGTCCGCGCGCGGTTGCTTGGCCAGTTGCAGCAGGAAGAGGTGCCGGTGCAGGTGGTCGAGCGGCTGGAAAGCCGCATGGGGGGCTGAGCCATGATGCGCGCGGCGCCCGGATCGGCCCGGGGGATCCTGAGCTATTTCACCCGTCACCGCACCGCGGCCAACCTGCTGCTGGTGCTGATGCTGGCCGCGGGTCTGGCCGCGCTGCCGCGGATGCGGGCGCAGTATTTCCCCGACGTGGTCGTCGATACCGTTACCGTTTCGGTCAGCTGGGACGGCGCGGGCGCCGAGGATGTGGACCTTGCCATCGTGCAGGCGCTGGAGCCGTCGCTGATGGCGGTGGAGGGGGTGCTGTCCTCGACAAGCCGGTCGACCGAGGGGCGGGCGCGGATAAGGCTGGAGTTCGAACCGGGCTGGGACATGGCGCGGGCGCTGAACGACGTGCAGGCCGCCGCCGACAGCGTGACCACCCTGCCCGAGGAGGCCGATGAGCCGAGCGTCACCCGCAGCGCCTGGCGCGACCGGGTGACGGATGTGGTGATCACCGGCCCCGTGGGCGTGGACCAGATCGGACGTTTCGCCGACGAGCTGGTGACGCGGCTTTTCGCGGAAGGGGTGACGCGGTCGACCATCCGGGGCCTTGCCGCGCCGCAGACGGTGGTGGAGGTGCCCTCGCTGAACCTGATCACCCATGGTGTCACCATGGCCGAGATCGCATCTGTCATCGGGGCGGAGGTCGATGCCGATCCGGCAGGCGACGTGGCAGGCGCCAACGCACGGGTGCGCACCGGAGTTGAGAAACGCTCTGCCGATCAGATCGAGGCGCTGGTGCTGCGCAGCGAGCCGGATGGCACCACCCTGACCGTGGGCGACGTGGCGCAGGTGCGGGTGGAGGGCGTGGACCGCGCGCGCAGCTACTTCGTGGGTGGCAACCCCGCGATGTCGGTCACGGTGGAGCGGTCCGACAGCGGGGATGCCATCGGCATTCAGCGCAGCGTGGAAAAGGTCGTGGCGCAGATGGCGCCGACCCTGCCTGCGGGCACCAGCATGGACTTGATCCGCACCCGCGCGGAGGAGATCACCGGGCGGCTGGACCTGCTGATCGAGAACGGCGCCATGGGGCTGGGCCTTGTGCTGTGCCTGCTGTTCCTGTTCCTGAACGCGCGATCGGCGCTTTGGGTCGCGGCGGGGATCCCGGTGTCGATGCTGACGGCGATCGCGCTGATGTATTTTTCGGGCCTGACGATCAACATGATCTCTCTCTTTGCGCTGATCATCACGCTGGGGATCGTGGTGGATGATGCCATCGTGGTGGCGGAATATGCCGATGCCCGGGTGCGGCGGCGGGGCGAGGGCCCGGTGGAGGCGGCGGAGACGGCGGCGGCGCGCATGGCGATGCCGGTGTTTTCCGCGACGCTGACCACGGTGATCGCCTTCTTCGGCCTGACGGTGATCGAGGGCCGTTTCGGCGACATGATCAGCGACATCCCCTTTACCGTCATCGTGGTGCTGATCGCGAGCCTGGTCGAATGTTTCCTGATCCTGCCCAACCACATGGCCCATGCCCTTGCCGGGTCGTCGCGCGAACACTGGTACGACTGGCCGTCGCGGCAGGTGAACCGCGGCTTCGGCTGGGTGCGGGACCGGCTGTTCCGACCCTTCATGGGGCTGGTGGTGCGGGCGCGCTACCCGGTGCTGGCGCTGGTCATGGTGATCTTCGCCACCCAGATCGGCCACTTCATTCGGGGCGACCTGCAATGGCGGTTCTTCAATTCGCCCGAGCGGGGGTCGATTTCCGGCAATTTCATGATGGCGCCGGGCGCCACGCGCGAAGACAGTCTGGCCATGATGCGGGAGCTGCAGCGCGCGACCGAGGCCGTGGGCGCGCGCTACGCGGCGGAGTACGGGCGCAACCCGGTGGATTACGCCATCGGCGAGATCGGCGGCAATTCCGGGCGCGGGCTGTCGGGATCCGACAGCAAGGACGAGGATCTGCTGGGCGCGATTTCCATTGAGCTGATCGACCCGGACCTGCGGCCCTATTCCAGTTCCGCCTTCATCGCCGCCCTGCAGGAGGAGGTGCGGCCGCATCCCCTGTCGGAGCTGGTGAGCTTCCGCGGCTGGCGGTCCGGGCCCGGGGGGGACTCGCTCGACGTGCAGTTCTACGGCGCCTCGGCCGAGACGCTGAAGGCGGCGAGCCAGGCCCTGCAGAAGGCGCTGCTGCCCTTCCCCGAGGTCTCCGCCGTCGAAGACAACCTGGCCTATGACAAGGAAGAGATGATCCTGGAACTGACGCCGCAGGGGCTGGCGCTCGGCTTCACCGTGGACGAGCTGGGCCGGGTGCTGCGCAACCGCCTGAACGGGATCGAGGCGGCGACCTATCCCGACGGGCCGCGCTCCGCCGCGATCCGGGTGGAGCTGCCGGGGGATGAGCTGACCGCCGATTTCCTTGAGCGGATGATGCTGCGCACGCCCGAGGGCGTCTACGTGCCGCTGGCCGATATCGTGCGCGTGGCGCGGCGGTCGGGCTTTTCCACGGTGCGGCGGGAGAATGGCCTGCGGGAGCTGTCGGTGACGGGCGAGATATCGGAGGACGATCCGGCCCGGGCCGAGCTGATCAACCGCACGCTGGAGGAGGAGATCCTGCCACGCATCGCCGCCGAGCAGCAGGTGGAGTACCGCGTCGCCGGCCTGTCGGAGCAGGAGGACCGCTTCATGGCGGAGGCCCGGACCGGGCTGATCCTGGTTCTGACGGGGATCTACCTGGTGCTGGCCTGGGTCTTTGCCAGCTGGACACGGCCCATCGTGGTCATGGCGATCATTCCCTTCGGGCTGGTGGGCACCTTCTACGGTCATCACATCTGGGGCGTGCCGCTGTCGATGTTCACGGTGGTGGGACTGCTGGGGATGACGGGGATCATCATCAACGATTCCATCGTTCTGGTGACCACCATCGACGAATACGCCGAGACGCGCGGGCTGGTGCCTGCGATCATCGACGGCACTGCCGACCGGCTGCGGCCCGTGATGCTGACCACGCTGACGACGGTGATGGGGCTGGCGCCCTTGCTCTACGAGAAGTCCAGCCAGGCGCAGTTCCTGATGCCCACGGTGATCACGCTGGTCTACGGGCTGGGCTTCGGCATGGTGCTGGTGCTGCTGGTGGTGCCCGCGCTGCTGGCGATGCAGGAGGACGTGGCGCGGCTTCGCCGGGGCCTGCGCCGCGCGCTGCGGACGCGCCGGGCCCCGGGGCTGCGGGCGCTGAACCTGGTGGGCGTGGCGCTGATGCTGGGCTGGTTCGCGGCGACCTTCGGGCCGGTGCTGGCCAAGGGGCAGCTGGCGCCGCCGCTGGCCGGGGTCTTCCCGCTGCTGGCACTGGCCGGGCCGTTGCAGGCGGCGCTGCTGCTGTTCCTGGGCGGGATGGCCCTTGCGGTGCTGCTGCTTTTCGCGGGGAGCCTTGCGGTGATGGCGGTCAGGCGGCGGGCCTGAGCCGGGTCTGGGGCCGAGCCGGGTCAGCCCGCCTCGCAGCCGTCGATTTCCACCGCGTATTTCTGCCCCAGAACGGTGATCTTCAGCTTCGACCGGTCGAGGCTGACACCCCGGCTCGTGCTGGAAATCCGCGCACGGGAAATCAGGGTGCCGCCCTGCCGTTCGGTCACGGAGTCGGAGACGATGGCGCCCGGCAGGGGCGTTTCGAAGACCGCGACTTCGCGACCGCCGGCAGAGGGCATGGCCAGCCGCGCTTCGACAAGCAGGCCGCCGTCATCGGGGCGGACGCTGCAACGGGCGGAGGTGACCTGGGCTTCGGCCGCGCTGTAGGGCCGGCCGGCGAGGGCCGCGGCGATCGGCGGCGTGCGGGTGCCGGGGTCGTTCGCGGGCAGGGTGGCATCAATGGTGAATTCCAGCGGCACGCAGACGCTTTCACAGATCCCGAGGAAGACCTTGCCGCGCAGTTCGACAGGCTGGCCCGGGGTTCTTGGCGTGACTTCCAGTGGGAGGACGACGCGGTTGTGGTAGACGATGGAGCGCATGCCGTCGGCATCCTGCACCTCTGGCCGGGGCCAGACGATGCGCACATCGCCCAGGTTGGTGGAGCCGGACCAGTCGAAGCTGGGCGGGATGCCCGCGCTGCCGGGCACGCGCCAGTAGGTTTTCCAGCCCTCCGCCAGGGTCAGTTCCAGGCCCGCCACGTGATCGCCGTCCTTCTCCTTCCAGCCGGGCAGGACCCGGACGTCGAGGTAGGAAGCATAGGGGTTTGCCTGCGCCTGGCCGCCGAAGACGGCGAGCAGCGCGCAGAGCAGGGTAGCGGATCGGAGGGCGGCCAGTTTCATGTGATCAGAGATGGCCATCTGCGCCGGATTTGCCAACTCACAAAGAAGCGACAGTTGGTCGTTACCCGTCGGTAAGACGCTATTCCGCGTGTTCTGTGCCGCTCTATGGCGTCTTAAAGGTTGCAAATGACGCGAAATGGCATCAAACAGGAGGAAGGTGGGGTTTTATTTTCGAGTCTTCAGGGGCAGGACATTGCCGGCACCATTTGATCTGACTGGCAGGGTACTTATCGCCATGCCAGGATTACGCGACGAGAGGTTTGCCAATTCGGTGGTCCTGCTTTGCGCGCATTCTCGCGAAGGCGCAATGGGCCTTATCGTGAACAAGCCCGTGGATCACGTAACGTTACCCGAGCTTTTCGACCAGCTTTCCATCGCCGTTCAGGGGCCGCTGCCCGCTGCGGTTGTTCATGCCGGGGGGCCGGTGGAACTGGAACGCGGGTTCGTCCTGCACAGCCCCGACTACGATACGGAAATGGCGACCCTTCAGGTCAGCGCGGATTTCGCGATGACGGCGACACTGGATGTGCTGGAAGACATGGCCGCCGGGGCGGGCCCCTCTCGGGCGATCGTGGCGCTTGGCTATTGCGGCTGGGCCCCAGGCCAGCTGGAGGGCGAGATCGCCGACAATGGCTGGCTGGTGGGGGATATCACCCCGTCACTGCTGTTTTCGCGCGACGACGAACGCAAGTGGGATCTTGCAATGAGCGCGCAGGGGATTGATCCGCTGTCGCTTTCGGCCGCGTCCGGCCGGGCCTGAAGTGGGGCTTTAGGTGACCCGGGGCCGGTGTTGAACGGCGCTAGTCGCGCGGGGCCGCGGCGCGGCGCAGCCGGTCATTGATCGCCAGGCCGATGCCGGTTTCCGGGATCGGGGCCACCGCGATCCGATCCACCCCGTCACGATCCATCTGATGCAACAGCCGGAAAAGCCGGGCTGCGGCCTCTTCCAGGTTGGCCGAGGGGGACAGGTTGTAGGGGCTGTCGGCCGGGCCAAAGGCCAGCAGGGTTTCGCCGGGCAGCAGCTCTTCTGCGTTGAGCCGGACAGAGCCGCGTGGCGCGTAGTGCGATGTCATCTGCCCGGGCGCCTGGATGGGGGTCTGGTCACCCGGCGCAGCGGCGGGGGCGGTGACGGTCAGTCCGGTGCGGGCCTGCACGGTCGCCGCGTCGATCCCGCCGGGGCGCAGAAGGGTCACGGTGCCGTCGGTCGCGACGGCAAGGATGGTCGATTCCAGGCCGATGCCGCAGGGGCCGCCGTTGATCACGGCGGCGATGCGGCCCGAGAGGCCTTCGAGCACATGGGCCGGTTCCGTCGGGCTGATGCGGCCGGACGGGTTGGCGGAGGGGGCGGCGAGGGGGCGGCCGACGCGGGCGATCAGGTCGCGCGCCACCGGGTGGCCGGGCATCCGCAACGCCAGCGTGGGCAGCCCGGCAGAGATGCGGGGGGCCACCGTCGCCCCGGGGATGAGCGGCAGCACCAGGGTCAGCGGGCCGGGCCAGAAGGCATCGGCGAGGGCCAGCGCCTCTGGCGGGAAGGAGACCTGTTCGCGGGCCATCTCCATCGTGCTGACATGGGCGATGAGCGGGTTGAAGGAGGGTCGTCCCTTGGCCGCATAGATCGCGGCCGCGGAGGTGTCGGAGCAGGCATCGCCCGCAAGCCCGTAGACGGTTTCGGTGGGCATCGCGACCAGCGCGCCCGCGCGCAGCAGTGCCGCCGCCTGGTCGAGAGAGGCGTCATCCGTGCCGAGGAGAAGCGTGTCCGTCATCGTTGTCCGTGTCGTCTGTGGCGTCCCGGCCCTGGCCGCTGCGCCGTCTTGTGACGCCGCGTTTGGCTTTGCCGTTCCCGGGGAGGGCGGTAGAGATGCAACCCGGGCCCGGCTGTCCTACAGTCGGCGCCACAGCTTGCCAAGCCGTGAGGGAGGAGACCCACATGCCATTCCGCGCCCCGATCGAGGACTTCCGCTTCATCTTCGACAAGGTGGTCGATTTCGGCCAGATCGCCGCGACCGACCGGTTCGGGGAGGCGTCTTCCGATACGGTCGATGCCATTCTGAGCGAGCTGGGCCGCCTGACCGAAGAGGTCTGGGCGCCGCTGAACCGCAATGGCGACCTGGATCCGGCGGTGCTGGAAAACGGGGTGGTGCGGACCTCGAAAGGGTTCAAGGAGGGGTTCGCGGCGCTGGCCGAGGGCGGCTGGCTGGGCCTTTCGGCGGGCGAGGATCACGGCGGCATGGGCCTGCCGCTGACCCTGACCTCTGCCATGAACGACATGATGTCGGCCTCCTGCCTGTCTCTGGGCCTGAACCCGCTGCTGACGCAGGGCCAGATCGAGGCGCTGGAACATCACGCCAGCGATGAGATCAAGGCGCTGTACCTGCCGAAGCTGATCAGCGGCGAATGGACCGGCACGATGAACCTGACCGAGCCGCAGGCCGGGTCGGACGTGGGCGCGCTGCGGTCGAAGGCGGAGCCCAACGGTGACGGCACCTATGCGGTGAGCGGCCAGAAGATCTTCATCAGCTGGGGCGATCACGATTTCGGCGGCAATGTCTGCCACCTGGTGCTGGCGCGGCTGCCCGACGGTGCGCCGGGGACCAAGGGCATCAGCCTCTTCATGGTGCCGAAGTACCTGCCGAAGGAAGACGGCAGCCTGGGTGATCCGAACGGCCTGCGGGTGGTCAGCCTGGAGCACAAGATGGGTCTGCACGGCTCGCCCACGGCGGTCATGGAATACGACCGCGCCACCGGCTGGCTGGTGGGTGAGGAGCACAAGGGCATGGCCGCGATGTTCACCATGATGAACAACGCCCGCCTGGGCGTCGGCATCCAGGGCATCGGCGCGGCCGAAGGCGCCTATCAGAAGGCGCTGGAATTCGCGCTGGAGCGCAAGCAGGGCCGCACGCCGCGGGAAGGGCAGGGCGGCACCGGCACCATCGCCGATTTCGCCGACGTGCGCCGCATGCTGGGCGAGATGCGCGCCGATATCTTCACCGCGCGGTCCATCGCGCTGGCCTGTGCCGTGGCCATCGACATGTCCACCGCCACCGGCGAGGCGGAATGGAAAGCGCGCGCGGCCTTCCTGACCCCCATCGCCAAGGCCTTCGGCACCGAGACCGGCATGCGCGTCAGCGAGATGGGCATGCAGGTGCATGGCGGCATGGGCTTCATCGAGGAGACGGGCGCGGCGCAGTATTACCGCGACGTCCGCGTCACCGCGATCTACGAGGGCACCAACGGCATTCAGGCGATGGACCTGGTGGCGCGCAAGATGATGGACAAGGGCGAGATGGCCATGTCCCTCATCGACGAGATGCAGGCCTTCACCGAGACCGCGCGCAACCAGTGCGACACCCTGGCGGAGCCGCTGTGGCAGGCCATCGAGACCCTGCGCGAGGCGACCGAATGGATGCTGGCGCAGGGCGACCTGAACGAACGGTTCGCGGGCTGCGTGCCCTACCTGATGGGCTTTGCCCGGGTGCTGGGTGGCTATTACCACCTGAAGGCCGCTCTGGCCGAGGGGGGCGAGGGGCCGCGGGCGCGGCTGGCGGCCTTCTACCTGAAACGGCTGCTGCCGGAACATGTGGGCCTGCTGGCCCATGCCACCGTCGGCGCCGCGGATCTTTATGCGCTGAGCGTCGAGGATCTGGCGGTTTGACCGCCGGACAGGACACCGCATTGGCCGAGAGGGGCGCATTGCGCTTCCCCTGGGAAGAGGCGCCGGCCCCGGGGGAGGCGGTCGAGGTGGCGGAGGGGATCCTGTGGATCCGCATGCCGCTGCCGATGGCGCTGGATCACGTGAATGTCTACGCGCTGGATGACGGCGATGGCTGGACCCTGGTGGATACCGGGGTCCATTCGCGTCGCAGCGTCGCGATCTGGGAAAGCCTGCTGGCCGGGCCGCTGGCGGGCAAGCCGGTGCACCGGGTGCTGATCACCCATCACCACCCCGATCATGTCGGCATGGCCGGCTGGTTCCAGGCGCGGGGGGCGGAGCATGTCACCTCTCGCACCTCCTGGCTGCTGTCGCGGATGCTGGTGCTGGACGTGGAGGAACGCCCGACCGAAGCCGCCGTCACCTTCTGGAAACGGGCGGGCATGGCGCCGGAGGTGCTGGAAAAGCGGTTGGCGGAACGGCCCTTCAACTTTGCCGACATCGTGCATCCGATGCCGCCGGGTTACACCCGGTTGCAGGAGGGCGACACCTTCCGCGCGGCGGGGCGGACCTGGGACGTGCGGATGGGCAATGGCCATGCGCCGGAACATGTCACGCTGTGGTCGCGCGACGATGCGCTGGTGCTGGGGGGCGATCAGTTGCTGGCCTCGATCAGCCCCAACATCGGGGTGCATGTGACCGAACCCGACGCCGATCCGATGGCGGAGTTCCTGGAGGCCTGCACGCGGCTGCGGACCCATGCCCGCGACGACCAGCTGGTGCTGCCCGGCCACAAGATGCCCTACACCGGCGTTCAGCTGCGTCTGGGGCAGATGATCGACAACCACCTGTCGGGGCTGGAGCGGCTGCGGGCGTTCCTCGACCAGCCGCGCACTGCCACGGATTGCTTCCCGGAGCTTTTCGTGCGCCGCATCGACGGGGGAAATTACGGTCTGGCCATGGCCGAAGCCGTCGCGCATCTTAACTACCTACTGAAGAGGGGAGAAATCTCCCGCAGCCTGCGTGCCGAGGATGGCGCCTGGCTGTGGCAAGCCGGAGGGTAGCGGATGCAGGAAACCATGGTCTCGACCAGCGCGGAGGCGGCGGAGGATGCCGTGCTTCCCTGCCGTCATGAGGCGCGGGCCGATGGCAGCGCCCCGGCAGAGCTGCCGGAGAAGGTGATCGACCAGCCGATCCAGAAGAAGAGCCCGGCGGCCTGGGCCTATGAGCGGCTGATCCTCTACATCCAGAACTTCGAGGAAACGCTGGATTCCGAGCATGAGGTCGTCATGGGCTTTGCCGGGGGCGATGCTGGCGTGCTGCGGATCGAGGGGATGGGGTATTTCGATCCCGATATCGTCACCTTTTCGGGCACGGATGCGCAGGGGGTGAAGACCCAGCTTGTCCAGCACGTGAGCCAGCTTTCGGTGATCCTGCGGGCGATGCCCAAGGTGGTCCCGCAGGAGGCGCCCAAGCGCATCGGGTTCCGCCTGCGCGCGGATCTGGAGAACACCCGGGCCTGATATCGCACGTGGCCAGTGCGGGGACGGTGCGGGGCGTGCGCGGCTTGCCACAGGGCAGGGCGCGGGGCCCGGATCGCACCCGAAACAGGTGACAGACGCCCGACCGTGCGATATTGCCGAAGTCAGGAAGCGCCTACAGCAGGAGGACTGGACATGGCGGAACACGAACACGGGACCATGGATATCGAAACCCACGAGAAGACCTTTGAAGGTTTCATCAAGGCTGCGGCCTGGGTGGCCGGTCTCTCCGTTGCGGTGCTGATCTTCCTCGCCCTCTTCAACAGCTGAGGCGGGGCCGGCGGGGAGGCCGGCGCCGATCTACCGGAGTACCCAATGACACGCATGTTCCTTGTCCTCGCGGCGCTTGTCGCGCTTGCGGGCTGTGGCGCGAAGAATGCCGATTACGTCCAGCCGACCCCGGATATGGAGAATGATCACTATGCCGCCGGCGGTCCGCCGTCGCTGACCCTGATCACGATCCGCGCCAATGACACGGGCAAGGGGGCGCACACCGCCCTGATGATCAACGCAAGCGAGCGGGTGATCTTCGATCCGGCCGGATCCTTCCGCCATGCGCAGATCCGGCGCGAGGGTGATGTCCTCGTGGGGATCAGCCCGGCCTTCTGGCAGGGATACCGGTCGATGCACGCACGGGCGACGCACCACGTGGAGACGCAGGAGGTCATCGTTTCGGCGGAGGTTGCGGAGAAGGCGCTGGCGCTGGCCTATCAGCGTGGCGCGGTCCCGGCGGCCTATTGCGCGCGGTCCACTTCGAACCTGCTGCAGCAGCTACCGGGCTTCGAAGGGATCCACACCCGCTGGTTCCCGACCGAGCTGGAAGAGGATTTCACCCGGGTGACCGGTGTCACGCCAAGCTCCTACTACGAGGATTACATGCCCGAGGGCGGATTGCCCGAAGGGGCGGTGCTGGGCGTGGATACGACGACGATCCCACGTGCAGAGGAAGGCCCGCGCGCAGAGGAAGGCGCCTGAGCCGCGAAGCTCGCGTGGCGGATCGGTCCGCCGCGCGCTTCGGGCCGGATCAGCCCACCAGCCAGAGCATGAGGTAGAGCGTGCCCAGGCCGCCGATGATGGCGAGCAGGGTGCGGCGTACGAAGATGCCCAGGGCCAGGGTGACCAGCGCCGCGGTCAGGCGGGCGGGATCCGTCTCTCCTCCGGTGGCGCCGGGCCAGACGATCAGCGGGGCGACCAGCGCGGGCAGGACCGCGACGGGCGTATAGCGCAGGTGCCGCAGCAGCCATTCCGGCATTTGCCGGTTCCCGACCAGCCCGAGGAAGGCAAAGCGCAGAAGGAAGCTTCCGACGCCGAGGCCGATGATGACGACCCAGAGGTCGAGCCGGTCCAGGCCGGCGGTTGGCAGCGTTTCCGCGGTCATGTGTTTTCCCCCCGCGCAGCCGTGCGCCTTTCCACCTCGGCGCCGACCATCATGCCGGCCACGGCGGCGATCAGCAGGCCGAAGTTGTAGGGCAGCCCGGAGAAGATCAGCGACAGGGCGATGGCCGTGCCGCAGGCCGCCAGATGCGCCGCGCTGCGCAGCATGGGCGCGACCATGGCGACGAAGGTGATCGGCAGGGCGAAATCCAGCGCCAGTTCCGGCGGGATGGTCGATCCGATCAGGGCACCGACCACGGTCATGATGTACCAGAAGGGGCAGATCGGCAGGATCACCCCGAAGAAGTAGGCCATGCGCTGCGGCACGCTCCAGTCGCGGTTTTCCTCGTAGGCGGTGACGCAGCAGGCATAGCTCTGATCCACGAGGAAATAGGCCGCCAGCGCCCGCTGCCAGAGCGGCGCCCCGCCGAGATAGGGCGTCAGAGAGGCGGAGTACATCGCCATGCGCAGGTTCACCGCCAGGGCGGAGACCAGGGCGACGATCACCGGCGCACCGTCCCGGAGCAGCTGCAACGAGGCAAACTGCGCCGCGCCCGCGATGACGGCGATGGAGAAGGTCAGCGCCTCGTAGACCTTCAGGCCCGCTTCGGTCGCGACGACACCGAAGAGCATGGCGAAGGGACCGACGACGAGCAGGAAGGGCGCGCCGTCCCGGACACCTTTGAGAAAGGTCTTCCGATGGGTGGCAGCGGCAGGAGGGGCGGCGTAGGATGTCATGATACGCATCGCTAGCGTGATGCCGGGCAAGAGGCAACGCGAGATCCAATGACCAGAGAGTATTCCGCAGCTTCCGGGTGCCCCGACCGGAGGGCGCGATGATCCTGCCGGGGATGATCCTGGCGGGCGGCCTGTCGCGCCGGATGGGCGGGGAAAAGGCCCTGATGCCACTGGCCGGACGCCCCTTGCTGGCCCATGTGATCGACCGGGTGGAGCCGCAGCTGTCGCATCTGGCGCTGAATGCCAATGGCGAGCGCGGCCGCTTCGCGCATTTCGGCCTGCCGGTGGTGCCTGACAGCCTGTCGGGCAATCCGGGGCCCCTGGCCGGTGTCGTCGCCGCGATGGACTGGGCCGCGGGACTGGGGGCCGAGCGTGTCTTTACCCTGCCGGTCGATACGCCGCTGCTTCCGGGGGATCTGGTGCCACGGCTGCTGATGGCGTCGGAGGCGGGCCCGGGGCCCGTTCTGGCGGCAAGCCCGGACGACGCGGGCAGGCTTCGGGCGCATCCGACCTGCGCGCTCTGGCCCGTGGCGCTGCGCGATGATCTGAGGGCGGCGGTCGGCGCCGGTCAGCGCCGGATGATGGACTGGGCCATGGCACAAAGCGGCGCGCGACTGGAACCCTTCCCGGCGCCGGGCGGCGATCCCTTTCTCAACATCAACGATCCCGAAGACCTGGCCGGTGTCGAAGCGCTGCTGGCAGGGGGCTGATCACTCGGTCCGCAGGCCGGTTTCGATCAGCATGTCCTGGCGCTTTGCCTCGTGATAATAGCCACGGGCGTACCACATCACCGCGGCGTCCTGATCGCCATCGGACAGGAGCCAGGCCCCGCGCAGGTACTTCACCGCGTATTTCAGGTTGGTTTCCGCATCCAGCAGGTCGGGCGCCTTGCCGGAGAAGCCCATGGAACGGGCGGTGGCGGGCAGGATCTGCATCAGGCCGTAATAGGGGCCATTGCGGGCCTCGGGCCGGTGGGTGCTTTCACGGACCACGACCTTTTGCACCAGGGTCACGGGCACATCGTATTCGGCCGCATATTTCTCGATCAGGGCGCGCAGCTCCGGCGTCTCGTTGGGGTGGAGCGGGGAGCTGTCCACGAAGGCCAGGCTGTTGGGCTCTTCGGGGGCGGGGGCCGCGCAGGCGGCCAGCGGAAGGAGAAGAACAAGGGCGATACGGGCCAGGTGACGCATCGGTACTATCCGTGTGAACTCGGTTAAGTTCCGATTAAGCGATGCGGGCCGGATCGCAAATACGCGGATGGCTGCCTCGGCGGAGATACGCCGGAGGCCTTGTTTCACTGGCGCTTTTCAGCGCAACAGGCAGTCGGTGATCCACCAGTCGGGCTGCGCGGAGGAGAGCATGCGTGCCGCCGCCGCCGCCGCCGCGGCATCGGGGAAGAGCGCGAAACAGGTGGCGCCGGAGCCGGACATGCGGGCCAGAAGGCAGCCGGGCAAAGAGGCAAGGGCGCCCAGAACGGCGCCGATTGCGGGTTCCACGGCGAGCGCCGGTGCTTCGAGGTCATTGCGAAGCCCGGAGAGCCAGCCGGCGACATCGGCCGGGGTGCCGAGGCCGGAGGGAAGGGGCCCCATGTCGGGATTGTCGCGCTTTTCCAGACGCTTGAAAACGGCGGGCGTCGCGACGGGGCGGCGCGGGTTGACCAGCAGGGCGGGCAGGGCGGGCAGGCCCGGCACGGGGGTGATCACTTCGCCCACCCCCTGCATCCGGGCCGCGCGGGCCGTCAGGCAGACGGGCACGTCGGCCCCCAGGCGTTCGGTGGCCTCTGGCAGCGCCACCCCGAGGGCCGCCATCGCGCGCAGCACGGTTGCCGCGTCGGAGGAGCCGCCGCCGATGCCGGCCTCGCTCGGCAGGTGCTTTTCCAGGGTGATCGCCACGGGGCGCCCGGCCAGGCGCGCGGCCTTCAGGCAGAGGTTGCTGTCATCGGCAGGCACGCCGGAGGCGCAGGGGCCACTGACGGTGAGGGCATAGTCATCCGAGGGGGTGACGCCGATCCGGTCGCCCCTGTCGGCAAAGAGCACGAGGGAGTCGAGCAGGTGGTAGCCGTCATCGCGACGTCCGGTGACGTGCAGCGCAAGGTTCACCTTTGCCGGGGCCAGAAGGGTCGGCCCCGCCGTTTCATTGCTGTCCATCGGGATTTCCTTCGGCCGCGCTCAGCCGCCGTCGGAGGCGACCTGTTCGACGCTCTTCTGCTCTTCCGCGAGCACGGCGTCCAGCCCTGCCTGCAGCTTCCGCCGGATGCGGGCCGCGTCCTTTTCCTCCGGTTCGAAGGAGAGGGCGCGGGTCCACTGGAACTGCGCCTCGCGGATGCGGCCGACCTTCCAGTAGGCGTCGCCCAGGTGATCGGTGACCACGGGATCGACCGGCATCAGTTCCGCGGCGCGTTCCATCTCTGTCACGGCTTCGGGGTAGCGGCCAAGCTGGAAGTAGGCCCAGCCCAGGCTGTCGACGATATAGCCGGAGCTTTGGTCGATCTGGGCGGCCTTCTGGATCATGGCCAAGGCCTCATCCAGGTTCTCGCGCTTTTCGACCATGGAATAGCCGAGGTAATTCAGCAGGTTGGGCTGATCGGGGTTGAGGTTCAGCGCGGCGCGGAAATCGGCCTTGGCGTCATCCCAGTTGTTCAGGCGTTCCTGGCTCATGCCGCGAGCGTAGAAGACGAACCATTTCGCCGGATCGTCGCCATTGTAGAGGTCGAGCGCCTTGTCATAGGCCCTCACCGCTTCGAGGTACTTGCCCTGCCAGCGGTACTGATCCCCGCGGGAGGCCTGCACCTTGGCCACGTCGGGGAAGGTCGCGGCCAGCTGATCGAGCACTTCGAGCGCGGCATCTTCGCGGCCCGACTTGCGCAGGGCAGTGGCCCGGCCGAGTTCGGCCAGGTAGAAATTGGGGTTGTCCCGGGGCACGGCGCGATAGGCCTGGGTGGCCAGTTCCGGGCGATCGAGGTCTTCGAGCAGTTCGCCGGACAGCAGGATCGCATCGACATGGTCGGGGCGCAGCGTGGTGGCGATACGGGCATAGAGCAGGGTGTAGGCCTGTGCCGTTTCCTTCTCCAGCGCGGCGGCGATGGAATAGAAGACCTCTGCCACGCCATCCTGGACGGAGGTCACATGGGTGTAGGGCAGGGTTTCCCCGGCGGTGAGGCGGTCGCGCATCTGCTGCACTTCGCTGCCCGGATCGGAGCCGAACACGCTGTCGAGCAGCGACAGCGCGGCGTCGTTGTGATCGAGCTGGCTGAGCACCTCTGCCCGGGCCAGGACACTGCGGCGGGTCATCTGGATCGGGCGTTCCCCGTCGCTGGTATAGAGCGCCTCGGCCCCTTCGAAGTCCCCGACGTAGGAGAGGGCAAGCGCCTTGTGGTAGCGGGCGAAGCGGGCGAGGCCCGGTTCCTGCCCGACCGCGTCGAACTTGGCGAGCGCGGCGCCCATGTCGCCCTTGCCCAGCAGCATCCAGGCGGAGAGCAGCCCATCGACAAGCGGGCCCACGCCGCGCTGATCCGCGATCCGGGAGAGGACGGCATCGTAGTCCTGGTTCATGACCTCGTCGGCGATCAGGACCATATGACCGACCTGGCTGTCGACCCCCATCTCTTCGAGCCGCTGCGCCGCGCCGACGGCGCCGGGGGTGGACCCGGCGGAGACCTGCGACAGCACCAGCCCGTCCAGCAGGCGCGCTTCGCGCGGGTCGTTGCCGAGCGCGCGCAGGTAGTAATGTGCGGCGGCGTCGTAGTCGCTGGTCAGCCGTGCCTGCCGGGCGGCCAGATAGGCGCCGGACGGTTCGGCGCTGGAGGCCAGCGGAAGCACCGTGGCTAGGGCCAGCACGGACAGATGTGCGGAGATTTTCAGGCTGCTCATCCCGGGGAACCTCGTCCTTTGATCCGGTCGAGCGTAAGGGCCGCATGGCCCGAAAGCAATGCGGGGCGTCCGATGAACGCCCCGCCTCGCGAAAAAGTTCCGGCCAAGTTTACATGTTGGGATAATTCGGCCCGTCGCCGCCCTGGGGCGTGGTCCAGTTGATGTTCTGCGAGGGATCCTTGATGTCGCAGGTCTTGCAGTGGACGCAGTTCTGGAAGTTCACCTGGAAGCGCAGATCGTCGCCTTCGCCGATGAATTCGTAGACCCCCGCCGGGCAGTAGCGGGCCGAGGGGCCGGCGAATTTCGGCAGGTTCACCGTCAGCGGGATCTCGGGATCCGCGAGCTTCAGGTGGCAGGGCTGGCTTTCCTCGTGGTTGGTCGCCGCGAAGGAGACGTTGGTCAACCGGTCAAAGCTGATCTTGCCGTCAGGTTTGGGGTAGTCGATCGGCTGGTGCTTTTCGGCCGGTTCGGTCGCCTCTGCATCGGTCTTGCCGTGCTTCAGCGTGCCCAGCAGGGAGAAGCCGAAGGTGTTGGTCCACATGTCCAGCCCGCCAAGAGCCAGGGAGGCGGTGAGGCCGTATTTGGACCAGAGCGGTTTCACGTTGCGGACCTTCTTCAGGTCCTTGCCGATGGCACCGCCGCGCACTTCGTCTTCGTAGGCGGTCAGCTCATCCGAGCTGCGGCCGGCCTTCAGCGCCTCGTAGGCGGCTTCCGCCGCGGCCTTGCCGGACAGCATGGCGTTGTGGTTGCCCTTGATGCGGGGCACGTTGACCATGCCGACGGAACAGCCCAGCAGGGCCGCGCCCGGGACGGTCATCTTGGGCATCGACTGGTAGCCGCCTTCGGAGATGGCGCGGGCGCCATAGGCCACGCGCTTGCCGCCTTCGAGCAGCTCCTTGACCATCGGATGGTGCTTGAACCGCTGGAATTCCATGTAGGGGAACAGGTAGGGGTTCTTGTAGTTCAGGTGGACGACGAAGCCCACGTAGACCTGGTTGTTCTCCAGGTGATAGATGAAGGACCCGCCACCGGCGTTCTTGCCAAGGGGCCAGCCCATCGTGTGGGTCACGGTGCCTTCCTTGTGCTTCGCCGGGTCGATTTCCCAGATTTCCTTCATGCCGATGCCGAACTTCTGCGGCTCATGGCCCTTGGACAGCTCGTACTTGTTGATCAGCTCCTTCGCGAGGGAGCCGCGCACGCCTTCGGAGATGAAGACGTACTTGCCGTGCAGCTCCATCCCGGGTTCGTAGCCCGGGCCCTCGGTCCCGTCGGGGTTCTTGCCGAATTCGCCGGCGACGACACCCTTCACCACGTCACCGTCGTAGACCAGTTCGGAGCAGGACATGCCGGGGAAGATCTCGACGCCCAGCTCCTCTGCCTGCTCGGCCATCCAGCGGCAGACGTTGCCCATCGACACGATGTAGTTGCCGTGGTTGTTCATCAGCGGCGGCATCGGCAGGTTGGGCACGCGGATCTCGCCTGCCTCGCCCAGCATGTAGAAGTTGTCTTCCGTGACGGGCGTGTTCAGGGGCGCACCCTTTTCCTTCCAGTCGGGGATCAGCGCGTCCAGCCCGCAGGGGTCCAGCACGGCGCCGGACAGGATGTGGGCGCCCACTTCGGAGCCCTTTTCGAGGACGACGACCTCCAGCTCGGGATCGAGCTGTTTGAGGCGAATGGCGGCGGACAGACCGGCGGGGCCGGCCCCGACGATGACCACATCGTATTCCATCGTTTCGCGTTGCGTCTCGGACATGTTGGCTTCCCCGTCGGCGTGGCTTGTTTTGGGCTTCGAAATTTTCTTTCGCATCGTTAGCCGTTTCCCGCGTGTACGGTCAATTGCAACGATGCGTCATAAATCGTCGTTGTTGTCGGGCTTTTCCGCAGCATCTGCGGCGCTGTCACCCATCAGGTATCGCGGCCCGGGGCCGAGCCGTCCGGCGCGGTCACCGGGGTTGTAGAGGGCGCAGCGTTCCAGGGAGAGGCAACCGCAGCCGATACAGCTGTCCAGGTTGTCCCTGAGCCGTGTGAGCTGCGCGATGCGCGCGTCCAGGTCGGCGCGGTAGCTTTCCGAAAGGCGGCGCCAGTCGGTGGCGGTCGGGGTGCGTCCCTTGGGCAGGGTGGCCAGTTGGCCGCGGATTTCCGCGATGGAGGCGCCCAACCCTTGGGCAATCAGGATGAAGGAAAGGCGCCGGATGTCGGCACGTTCGTAGCGGCGTTGGCCCGATGCGTTCCGCCAGGGCGTGATCAGCCCCTCCGCCTCGTAGTACCGGATCGCGGAAACCGCGAGGCCGGTGCGTTCGGCCATGGCGCCGATGGGCAGGCCGTCCCGGCGGTCAGGTTTTCGTATCCGTTTGTGATCGCTCATTTCTTTCTCCTTGCCCTCAAGTTAACTTTAGGCAGGAGACTGGCGGAAGACCAAATCAACCAGGATAGGCGAGAAATGATCCGACTTGAGCATGCCAATGTCACCGTGAACGACCCGGATGCGACCGCGGCGTGGCTTTGCGATGTCTTCGGCTGGCAGGTGCGCTGGCGCGGGTCGGGGATGCAGACCGGCCGCACCGTGCACGTGGGCGGGCCGGACAGCTACGTCGCGCTGTTCACCTTCGGGGAGCCGAATGCACCGCGCCCGGCGCGCTACCGCACCCAGGGTATGCTGAACCACCTGGCCGTCTTCACCGAGGAAGAGATCGGCGCGGTGGAAGACCGGGTGAAGGCCGCGGGTTTCGAACCGATCAACCACCATGACTACGCCCCGGGGCGCCGGTTCTACTTTCTGGACGACGACGGAATCGAATGGGAGGTCGCCTCTCACCAGGCCTGACCCCCTGTCTGCGGGGGGTGAGCCCTTGCGTGGGGGGGTGGTGCAAACCACTTGCAAATGACCCCCGCATTGGGTCAGGTAGCTGAACCGGAGAGATCACGGAGAGGGGCCCCATGCGGCCCCTTTCTACATGCCGTGGAGGGCAGAATGGAAAAGATACCGATGACCCGCAGCGGCTTCCAGAAACTGGAGGCCGAGCTGAAGCAGCTGAAGTCCGTCGACCGTCCTGAGATCATCAAGGCGATTGCCGAAGCGCGTGAGCACGGGGACCTGTCGGAAAATGCCGAGTACCACTCCGCACGGGAAAAGCAGAGCTTCGTCGAGGGGCGCATCAAGGAACTCGAAGGGCTGATCGGCCTGGCCGAGGTGATCGACCCGAAGACCCTTTCCGGTTCCATCAAGTTCGGCGCCACCGTCACCCTGGTGGACGAGGACACCGACGAAGAGAAAACCTGGCAGATCGTCGGGGAGCAGGAAGCGAACATCGAAAAGGGCCTGCTCAACATCAAGTCGCCGATCGCCCGTGCCCTGATCGGCAAGGAAGAGGGCGACTCGGTCGAAGTGCGCACTCCGGGTGGCGAAAAGTCCTACGAAGTGCTGAAGATCCTCTACGTTTGAGTTTCTGATCGCGGCGCGGGTGCCGTGGGCGGCCGCCGCGCCGCGCCGCCGATCCTGCGCCCGATGCGTTGATTGGTTCTGGACCGCGAGGGCTGTCCGGGGGACAAAGGACAGGAGCGTCAAGCACCTGCGAGTTCGGGCATGAGTGAAAGCCAGAAGAGCAAGCCGACCCTTGTCGGCGCCTATGACAGTACCCGCGGTCCCGGCCTGTCCGCCGGAGAGGCGGTCGCCGTGATCATCAGCCTGCTGTGGCTGCTGGGGGCCGCGGTCTATTTCATCTACATCTATGACGCCGACGCGGTGGACGAGGCGCGCCTGAAGGGCTTGCAGCAGGTGCTGACGGTCTTCGCGATCTTCACCCCCGTCGCGATGATCTGGGTCGCCGCCATGGCCGCGCGCTCTGCCCGGGTGATGCGGGAGGAGAGCCAGCGTCTGCGCACCGCCATCGACGCGATCCGGCAGGCCTACGTGAACCAGAACCAGAAGGGCGGCGATGCCAGCATCGCGCGCAAGCTGGACGAGATCGCGATGGCGCAGCGCAAGACCGAAACCGCCCTGCTGACCTTCTCTTCCATCCGGGAGCATTCGGCCGGGCCCGAGCCGAAGCCCGCCGTGGTCGCCCCGGCGCCGAAGCCCGAGGACGAGGGGCAGGCGCCCCTGCCGCTGGATCCCCCGTCGGAGCAGCCGGTGACGCCCCTGGCGATGGAGGATTTCACCCGCGCGCTGAACTTCCCCGAAACGGCGGAGGATGAAGAGGGCTTTGCCGCGCTGCGAAAGGCCCTTCGGGACCGGCAGACGGCCCTGTTGATCCAGGCGGCACAGGATGTGCTGACCCTGCTGAGCCAGGATGGCATCTACATGGACGACCTGCGCCCGGACATGGCCAAGTCGGAAATCTGGCGCCGCTTCGCCACGGGGGAACGGGGCCGGCAGATCGCGGCGCTTGGCGGGATCCGCGACCGGTCTTCCCTGGCGCTGGCGGCCGGCCGGATGAAACAGGATCCGATTTTCCGCGATGCCGCGCACCACTTCCTGCGCCGGTTCGACAAGATGTTCGTGGAGTTCGAAAAGACCTCCTCCGACACCGATATCCAGGCCCTGGCCGATACCCGTACCGCCCGCGCCTTCATGTTGCTGGGCCGGGTCGCGGGCATCTTCGACTGAGCCGCCCGCAGAACGGAAGCCGAAAAGAAAAAGGCCGCGTATCCCTCCGGATGCGCGGCCTTTTCGCTTTGGTGAGACGGATCAGTTCAGGCGTGCAACCACGTAGGAGGCCAGATCCGAAAGGATCGTGCGCAGCTCGCTTTCGGGCAGCACCTGCAGCGCGTCGCGGGCCTTGGCGGACCAGTCCAGCGCGGTCTGGCGGGTGCTTTCCAGCGTGCCGTGTTTCGCGAAGAGCGCCAGGGCCTGTTCCAGGTCGCCCTCTTCCTGCTTGCCGCGCCCGATGGTGCGGCTCCAGAAGGCGCTTTCTTCTTCATCGGCGGCGGCAATGGCGCGGATGACGGGCAGGGTCAGCTTCTTCTCTCGGAAGTCGTCGCCGATGTTCTTGCCGGTCTGGCCGCTGTCGCCGGTGTAATCCAGCAGGTCGTCGGCCATCTGGAAGGCGATGCCGAGCGCGTCGCCATAGGTGAAGAGCGCCTCGATATGTTCTTCCGGTGCCTCGGCCAGCACGGCGCCCGATTGCGTCGCGGCGGAGAAGAGCGCGGCGGTCTTGCCTCGGATCACCGTCAGGTAGGTGTCCTCGGTCGTGGTGATGTCCTGCGCCACGGAGAGCTGCAGCACCTCGCCTTCGGTGATGACGGCGGCGGCCGACGACAGGATGTCGAGGACGCGCAGGTTGCCCGGTTCCACCATCATCTGGAAGGAGCGGGCGAACAGGTAATCGCCCACCAGCACCGAGGACTGGTTGTTCCAGAGCAGGTTGGCGGTGGGACGGCCCCGGCGCTGCTCGCTTTCATCGACGACATCGTCATGGAGCAGCGTGGCCGTGTGGATGAATTCCACCGTGGTGGCCAGGTGGATGTGGAAGGGCCCGGTGTAGCCGCAGAGCTTGGCCGCGGCCAGCACCAGCATCGGGCGCAGGCGCTTGCCACCGGCGTTGATCAGGTGGGCCGTGATCTCCGGAATGCGGGGCGCATGCTTGGAGGCCATCCGCTCCTGGATAAGGGCGTTGACGTCGTCAAGCTCGGTCGCCAGGGCGGCGGCCAGGGCATCATTGGGTTTCATGGCGGCTTGGTCCAACCCGGCTCTCCCGTAATTCGTGGCCCGGGGAGGGGACCGGACCTTCAAGGATCTGGCATTGGTCCCGGCAGTTCGCTAGTGCTTGGTGCCATGAGAGAACTTATGCGCAGCACTGATCCGACCCGCCTGGCCTTTGCCCAGGCCCTGCTTCAGGGGGAGGATATAGACTGCTTTGAAATGGACGTAAACATGAGCGTTCTGGAGGGCTCCATTGGAATTTTGCCGCGCCGGTTGATGGTGAGGGATGCCGATCTGGATGCCGCGCTGGTGGTGCTGCGCGACAACGGCATCCCGAGGGAAAGCTGATCCATGTGGGAAGAGGCGGCGCTGAGCGCCGACAAGTTCCTCGGCGGGCGGCTGGTGCTGCGGCAGCCGGCCAGGGGGTATCGTGCAGGTGTCGATCCGGTGCTGCTGGCGGCCAGCGTGGTGGCCCGCCCCGGGGAAAGCCTGCTGGACCTGGGGTGTGGCGTGGGGACGGCGGCGCTCTGTGCCGGGTGTCGCATCCCGGGGCTGCGGCTTGCCGGGCTGGAGCGGCAGGCGCCCTATGCTGCGCTTGCACGCCGCAATGCCGCCGAGAACGCCCAGGAGATGGAGGTCTTCGAGGGTGACCTTTCGGCCATGCCCGCCGCGCTGCGCCAGCGCCGGTTCGACCATGTGATAGCCAACCCGCCCTATTTCCGGCGCGATGCCTCTACCCGGGCGGTGGCCGAGGATCGCGAGGGCGCGATGGGGGAGGAGACGCCGCTTGCGGCCTGGGTCGATGCGGCGGCGCGGCGCTGCGTGCCGGGGGGGCATGTGACCTTCATCCACCGGGTGGAGCGCCTGCCGGACCTCATGACGGCCTTTGCCGAACGCCTGGGATCGCTGGAGCTGAAGCCGCTGGTCCCGCGGGCGGGGCGTGAAAGCCAGCTGTTCCTGCTGCGCGGGCGCAAGGGAGGGCGCGCGGCCTTCCGTCTGCATGCCGGTTTCCTGCTGCACGAGGGCGCCCGACACGAGAGCGACCGCAGTGACTACACGGCAGAGGCGAGTCGCGTCCTGAGAGAGGCAGAGCCGCTCACGTTCGGCTGAAACCTTCGGGATCGGCGAATAGGTGCAGGCCAAATGCGCCTTTTTCGACGGATTTGCGCATGTTCACGCTCGCTTAAGACTTCGGGAAGGATCCTGCGAGGACTCACGTGACAGAATTATGAAAATGTGGTGCACTGATCTTACTCAACCACAGAGAGGAGTTCCGATAATGAGCCTGTCTTCCCACGTTGACGAACTGAAGAAGAAACATGCCTACCTCTCGGAGGCCGTGGATCAAGCCCAACGGTCGCCCGGTATCCCCGACGAGGAGATTACCGCGATGAAGAAGAAGAAGCTTCGCCTGAAGGAAGAGATCAACCGACTGGCCACCACCCACTGAACGGCAGCCAGGGTGTCTGACGCAGGTCTGCCCCGCCGCTGAGCGCGGAGCAGCCAATCCTCAAATCCCCCAAAGGATCGGGCGGCGGAGCTTTGCGGTTCCGCCGCCCTTTCGTTTGGGCCTGTGCGTTCGGAGCTTGGGCAGGGGGTGCCCCGCCTTGGGGCGGCGGTGGTGCCGTCCCCGATGCCGAGGAAAACGGGCGCCGGGATGGCCCGACGCCCGCGAAAGGTCCTTGAAATCAGGGACGAAAGTCAGACGAAGAACTGCCCGCCGTTGGCGGTGATGGTCGAGCCGTTGACGAAGGTGGCGTCATCGGCGGCCAGGAAGAGGACGCAGCGCGCGATCTCTTCCGGTTCGCCCAGGCGGCCGGTGGGGATCTGCGCGATGATCGATTCCCGCACCTTTTCCGGCACGGCCATGACCATTTCGGTCGCGATGTAGCCGGGGCAGATGGCATTGGCGGTGATGCCGAAGCGCGCGCCTTCCTGGGCCAGGGACTTCACGATGCCCAGGTCACCGGCCTTGGTGGCGGCATAGTTGACCTGGCCGAACTGGCCCTTCTGGCCGTTGATCGAGGAGATCACCACGACGCGGCCGAACTTGCGTTCCCGCATGCCGGGCCAGACCGGGTGGATCGTGTTGAAGACACCCGTCAGGTTGGTGTTGATCACGTCGTTCCACTGGTCCGGCGTCATCTTGTGGAAGGGCGCGTCGCGGGTGATGCCCGCATTGGCCACGACGACGTCGATCGGGCCCAGGTCGGCTTCGACCTGTTCGATGCCCGCCTTGCTTTCCTCGTAGGAGCCGACATCCCACTTGTAGGTGTGAATGCCCGTTTCCTCGGTAAAGGCGGCGGCGGCCGCTTCGTTGCCGGCAAAGGTCGCTGCGACCTCGTATCCGGCCCCCTTCAGCGCCTTGGAAATTGCGGCGCCGATGCCGCGGGTGCCGCCTGTGACAAGAGCTGTACGAGCCATGGTTCCCTCCCACTCAAAAATATGTCGGTAAGACTGTTACGGATAATGACGCCGTTGCGCAATAAAATTTCTTACCGGAATCTTAACGTGCGAAGGCGTATGTTTACGTGTTTCCACGTATATGAGGCTAACCGGATGTCAGGAATATGAAAGGCGCCCGGTGGGCGCCTTTCTGCCGATTATCAGGGACGTTCGAGGCACATGGCCACGCCCATGCCGCCACCGATGCAGAGCGTGGCGAGGCCCTTCTTCGCCTCCCGCCGCTTCATTTCGAAGAGCAGGGTGTTCAGGATCCGGCAGCCCGAGGCGCCGATCGGGTGGCCGATGGCGATGGCGCCGCCGTTCACGTTCACGATCGCCGGGTCCCAGCCCATGTCCTTGTTCACCGCGCAGGCTTGGGCGGCGAAGGCTTCGTTCGCTTCGACCAGGTCGAGGTCGGCGGCAGCCCAGCCCGCCTTTTCCAGCGCCTTGCGGGAGGCAGGGATGGGGCCGGTGCCCATGATCGAGGGGTCCAGGCCGGCCGTGGCGTAGGAGGCAATGCGGGCCAGCGGTTCCAGCCCGCGCTTTTCGGCCTCTTCGGCGGTCATGAGCAGAACGGCGGCGGCGCCGTCATTGATGCCCGAAGCATTGCCCGCGGTGACCGAACCGTCCTTGGTGAAGGCGGGGCGCAGTTTCTGCATCGCCTCGATGGTGGCGCCGTGGCGGATGTATTCGTCCTGATCCACCACGACTTCCCCCTTGCGGGTCTTCACGGTGAAGGGGACGATCTCATCATTGAACTTGCCTGCGGCCTGAGCAGCTTCGGCCTTGTTCTGGGAGGCGACGGCGAATTCATCCTGCTGGTCGCGGGAAATCTGCCACTGGTTGGCGACGTTTTCGGCGGTCTGGCCCATGTGGTAGCCGTTGAAGGCATCCCAGAGGCCATCCTTGATCATCGAGTCGATGTAGGAGACATCGCCCATCTTGTGGCCCGCGCGCAGGTGCGCGACGTGAGGGGCGAGCGACATGTTCTCCTGGCCGCCGGCGGCGACGATGGCGGCATCGCCGAGCATGACGTGCTGGGCTGCGAGCGCGACGGTGCGCAGGCCGGAACCGCAGACCTGGTTGATGCTCCAGGCCGCCGATTCGATCGGCAGGCCGGCATTGATATGGGCCTGGCGGGCGGGGTTCTGACCCTGGCCGGCGGTCAGGACCTGGCCCAGGATCGTTTCGGAAACTTCGGACTTGTCGATGCCGGCACGCGCGACGACCTCGGCCAGGACGGCCGAGCCCAGATCATGGGCGGGAGTGGTCGCGAAAGAGCCGAGGAAGGATCCGACGGGCGTCCGGGCCGCGGATACGATAACGACGTTGGTCATGTAGGTCCTCCACCTGTTGAGCCACGTGACGGCGCGGCCCTTAAGGCAGGGATAGAGCAATTAACCTAGCGTCTCAACATTGCAGCGTGCGGCGGAGAGACACGGTATGCGTGTTCCCGCCCGTGCGGCGCCTCAGCGGGCTTCGGGGGCCCAGGGTGGGTGGATCGTGGGCGCGCCGAAGTAGTAGCCCTGCAGGTACTCCATCCCGTTTTCCGCAAGCCAGGCGGCATCTTCGGCGGTTTCGACCGCCTCTGCCACGGTGAACATGTCCAGTTGCTGGGCAATGATCAGAAGGGCCCGGGTCAGGACCTGGTTGTCTGGATTGGCGGCAATGCCCCGTGTGAAGGTCGCGTCGATCTTGAGGATGTCGAAGTAGAAGTCGCGCAGGTAGCGGAAGGAGGTGTAGCCGGAGCCGAAATCGTCCAGGGCGAAGGCAACGCCCCGGGTCTGCATGTCGCGCATGAAGCAGGAGACGAGCTCCGGCACCAGCATGGCGGAGCGTTCGGTGATCTCGAGGATCAGGCGCTCTCCGATGGTGTCATCCTGCAGGAGGCCGCGTTGCAGGGTGCGGATCCAGCGGGGGTAACCGATTGATCTGGCTGACATGTTTATGGCGATGCGCAGCGAGGGCTGTTCCGCCAGGGTGCGCAGGCCCATTTCGAGGGCGAGGCAGTCGATGATGCGGCCAAGCTCCGTCGCTTCGACGGCGCCGATGAAATCGCGGGCGGGGATGATGCGGCCTGCGGGATCGAAGATGCGGATCAGCCCCTCGTGGAAGGCGGTGCGGTCGGAATTGGCCTGCAGGACGGGCTGGAAGGCGAGGGTGACCTCTTCTGCATCCAGGGCACGGGCCACGGTGGCGAGGATGTCGTCATCCCGCCCGCGGATCGCGTAATTCAGCGGATCCTCCATCCCCGAGGGGATATCGGCCCATTGCGCCTTGCCTCTGGCCATCGGTCCATGCCTCCTGTCCGCAGCGCAGGGTGCGCGAGCCGGGTCAAGAAGGGGTTAAACCGTGAATTCGAACGAAGCGCATCGCTGCCCCTGGGCGGGGCCGGACGAGATCTACCTGGCCTACCACGACGAGGAGTGGGGCGTGCCCGAGCGCGATGCGCGGGCGCTGTGGGAGAAGCTGGTGCTGGACGGGTTCCAGGCCGGGCTGTCCTGGATCACCATATTGAAAAAGCGAGACAATTTCCGCGCCGCCTTCGAAGGGTTCGACCCGGAGGTGATCGCCGGTTGGGGCGAGGCGGAGGTGCAGCGCCTGCTGGCCGACCCGGGCATCATCCGCCACCGGGGCAAGATCGAGGCGACCATCGGCAATGCCCAGGCCTGGCTGAGGATCCAGGAGGGCGAGGGATTCGATCAATTCCTGTGGAAATACGTCGACGGCAGCGCGTTGCAACCGCGCTACGCGACCCAGGCGGAGGTGCCGCCGAGCACCCCCCTGTCGGAGCGGGTGTCAAAGGATCTGCGCAAGGCGGGGTTCCGCTTTGTCGGGCCCACGATCGTCTATGCCTTCATGGAGGCCTGCGGGCTGGTCAACGACCACCTGGTGACCTGCCATTGCCACGACCGGATCGCGGCAATGAAGGATTCCTGACCGCACCGTTTCGAACGTCGGTACTGCAGTGCGGCGAATCAGGGGCCGGAATGCAGGGTTAACAGCGACTTGGGGGCCAAATCGGCACGTCGGTACAACGTCGGTATTGCGTCGGTATTGCGGCGGTGCAGCGGATGGAATTTGCGCAGGTTAACGGAGCGTGCGGCAGGGCGCCGGAACGCCCGGTTGCGCCGGGTCGGCGTGCGAATGCGCACGCCGCGGGGCCGTAAATTCGGGGGTTGCCGTTCATATGGGCGGTGGCAGAGTGGTCCCGTGACTTTCGTGAAGCCGGCGCCGAACGGGCCCTTCCATCGGCTGGAGTGCTCAATATAATGAGCGCCAGGACCTGCCGGAGGGTCGTGGCCCATGCTGCCGCACCGGCGCCAGACATCAGAGACACCCAGGAAAGGGAACAGCCCCATGAACGAGATTTCGAACTCGCTGGTCGCGGCGGACATCGCCCACTCCATGCACCCCTACACCAACATGCGCGCGCATGAGAAACAGGGCCCGATGATCATCGCCCGGGGCGAGGGCGTGCATGTCTACGACGACAAGGGCAAGGAATACATCGAGGGCATGGCCGGGCTGTGGTCCGTCGCCGTGGGCTTTTCCGAACCGCGCCTGAAAGAGGCGGCGATGAAGCAGATGGATCTGCTGCCCTACTACCATACCTTCGCCCACAAGGCGCATGAGCCGTCGATCCGCCTGGCCGAGAAGCTGGCGGAGATGACCCCGGGCGACCTGAACCACTGCTTCTTCACCAACTCCGGGTCCGAGGCCAACGATACCGTCATCAAGATGGTCTGGTTCCTGAACAACGCCCTGGGCCGCCCGGAGAAGAAGAAGTTCATCGCCCGCAACAAGGCCTATCACGGGATCACGGTGGCCTCCGGCTCTCTCACCGGGCTGCCGGGCAACCACAAGGATTTCGACCTGCCGGCGATCCCCGTCACCCATGTGACCACGCCGCATTACTGGCGTTTCGCCGAGGAGGGCGAGAGCGAGGCAGACTTCACCGCGCGCCTGCTGAAGGAGCTGGAGGAGGTGATCGCGGCCGAGGGCGCGGATACCATCGGTGCCTTCATCGGGGAGCCGGTCATGGGCGCCGGTGGCGTCATGGTGCCGCCCGCCGGGTACTGGGAAGGTGTCGCCGAGATCTGCAAGAAGAATGACATCCTGCTGGTCGCGGACGAGGTGATCTGCGGCTTCGGGCGCTGCGGCACGACCTTTGCCTGCGAGAAGTTCGGCTTCCAGCCCGACATCCTGGTGCTGTCGAAGCAGATCAGCTCCTCCTACATGCCGCTGGCCGCGATCATGGTGAGCGATGCCGTCTATGGCGCCATCGCCGACAATTCGGAGAAACTGGGCACCTTCGGTCACGGCTACACCGGTTCGGGCCACCCCGTTGCCACCGCCGTGGGGCTGGAGAACCTGAAGATCATCGAGGAGAAGGGCCTGGTCGCCAATGCGGCGGCGCTGGAAGAGGCCTTCATCGGCGGGCTGCATGCGGCGTTTGACGATCACCCGCTGGTGGGCGAGGTGCGCGGCACCGGCCTGATCGCGGGGATCGAGCTGGTGGCGGGCAAGACCGCCGCATCGGCCTTTGATCCCAAGGCCAAGGTGGGCGCCAAATGTGCCGACTTCGCAGCCGAAGAGGGGCTGATCAGCCGTGCCGTGGGTGACACGATGGCGCTGTGCCCGCCGCTGATCATCACCGAGGCGCAGGTGGGCGAGGTCATCGCACGCATGACCCGGGCCATCGACCGGACCTATGACTGGGCCAAGGCCGAAGGCCTGGTCTGAGCCGGGCTGCCGCCGCGCGCGCGCCCCGGGCGCGCGGCCTGACCGCAAAGATCTGACTGCCAGGACCTGACTGCAAAGACAGACGGCGCGATCCCCCGGGGTCGCGCCTTTTTCATGCGGCGGTGCCGGGGCTGTGGCCCCCGGGCGGGGCCAGTTCGGGGGCCAGGAGGGGGCAACTCGGGGCCCTGCGGAAAACCCGGCGATATGAGCCACTTGGCCGCAGGGATGGGCGGTGCCTTGCCAGCGCGGCGGCGAAGACCCGCCGGTGCCGAATGTTTTTTGCCGCGCCGCGGAAACCGTCGGCGCTTTTTGGCTCATGACAAGTGCGATCCCTTTCGAATCATCTGGCGCAGGTGGCCCGGTTGGCGGTAAATTGCCGAGCTGCAACTACCTGCTATCCAAGGGTTAATTCTGCCTTCTGCCCTGACTTCCTCCTCCTCCAATGAACACGATTGAACTATCGGCGGCTTTTCTGCGTTGCCGCACAGAGGTTCCGGCAAGTCTTGGCCGGGGCCCGGCCCCCCCGATTGCCAATAGCGCCGAACGCGCCAGAGTTCTGGCGAGGTTCCGGGGGACCGACGGGACCGAGGTTTGATCAAGGGATTCTACATGCTGTCGAACAGTACCACTGCCCGCACCGTTTCAGTCGCGGTGCCCGTTTCGCCTGAGCGCAGGCGCCTTCTTGGCCTGCTGGCCGGATCCACCGCCGTGCTGAGCGCCGGTCTGCCCCTGATGGCGCGCGCCCAGGATGCGGCGCCCGAGGCGGCAACGGATGCGGGTGCGGCGCAGGGCACCGGCCCGGCCGAGGCGCAGACGCCGGCCTCCAGCCCGTTCAGCTTCGACGCCCTGGTGGAGACGATGCGGCAGCGCGCGGGCGAGGCCTGGAAGGCGCCGCAGGCGGCCGAGGGGTTCTTTACCGCGCTGGATTACGACGCCTACCAGCGCATCCAGTTCAACCCCGAACGCGCGCCCTGGCTGGAGGATAACGGGCGGTTCCACGTCAACGCCTTCCACCTTGGCTGGCTGTTCAAGGAGCCGGTGGAACTGTTCGAGGTGCAGCAGGGGCAGGCGGTGCCGATGAGCTTTGGCACCGATGATTTCCTGTACCACGCGCCGGTGAAGGTCGATGTGCCCGAGCACAGGACGATGCCGGGGGTGGCGGGGTTCCGGCTGACCTCTCCTATGAACCGGGCAGATCTGTTCGACGAGGTGGTGGCCTTCCTGGGGGCGAGCTATTTCCGCGCCCTGGGGCGGGGCAACCGCTACGGGCTGTCGGCGCGCGGGCTGGCGGTGAACACCGGGCTGGCGGCGGGGGAGGAGTTCCCCCGGTTCGAGGCCTTCTGGCTGGAACGGCCGGGCGCGCATGCGCCCTCGGTCACGGTCTGCGCCGCGCTGTCGAGCAAGAGCGTCACCGGCGCCTTCCGCTTTGTCATCACGCCGGGCGATCCGACGGTCATGCGGGTGGAGACGCACCTGTTCCTGCGCCAGGACGTGGAGCAGCTGGGTATCGCGCCGCTGACCTCGATGTTCCTGTACGGGCCTGCCGATCGCGGCGGTTACGACGATTACCGCCCCGCGGTGCACGACAGCGAGGCCTTGCTGGTGGAGGCCAACGGCCAGCGCATCTGGCGCCCGCTGAAGAACCCGGGACGGCTGGCCAACAGTTATTTCGAGGCGGAGAACCCGCGCGGCTTCGGCCTGGTGCAGCGGTCGCGCGATTTCGACGACTACCTGGATGCGGAGGCGCATTACGACAAGCGCCCCTCGCTGATGATCCGGCCGCGCGGCGACTGGGGCAAGGGAAAGCTGCGCCTGGTGGAGATCCCGTCGGAGCTGGAAACCAACGACAACATCGTTGCCTTCTGGGTGCCTGACGGCGGGTTCAAGAAGGGCCAGGAAATCAGCCTGGCCTACGACATGGAGTGGGGCGAAGGGCCGGGCGAAAGCGCCGAGCGGGTGGCCATCGCGGCGCGGACCATGTCCGGCCACGGCGGTGTTGCGGGCACGGAACCGGCAAAGGATCGCCGAAAATTCGTGATCGACTTCGAAGGCGGATTGTTGAGGGAACTTCCTGCGGATGCGGATGTTTCTCCTGAAGTGGAGGTCGCGGGGGGCGATCTTGTCGAGGTGGTGCTGAGCCGGATAGAGGGCACCTCCACCTGGCGGATGGTGATCGAGGTGCAGAGCCCCGGCGACCATATCGTTGAAATCACTGCGCACATGGAAGGCTTTGGCCAGGTGCTGAGCGAGACATGGGCCTATCAATGGGTGAAAGAAGCATGACACAGAACGTGATGACCGAAACCGCAATGCAATCTGGTCAGGCAGGTGTCCCGGGGGCCGTCGAGGCTGCCGCCCCGGCATCGCAGGAGGCCGAGACGCGGGCAGCCGCGATGCAGTGGGCCCCGCCGGAGGCACCGCTTGCGATGCCGCGTCAGCAACTGGAACGGGACAGCCGGGAGGCGCGCGGCCTGGCCCGCGTCCTTGGCCGGTCCTTCGCGGCCTGAGGCTGACATGAGCCAGACCGGACCGCTGCCGAAGCGCCCCGACCCGTCCCGCGACCTGTACGAGGTCACGACCGCAACGCGGGTGACCCGCGTGGTCGCAGTGGGGTTTGCCGCCCTTGCGGCGCTGATCGCCACCGGCTTCATGGCCGAGGCGGCGATGGCCGATGGCTTCGGCCTGCTGGACGTGCTGCGCAGCCTGCTGGTCTGCGTGACCACGGCCTGGCTGGCCTGGGGTGCGGCGCAGGCGCTGGTGGGCTTGCTGCCCGGGCTGGGGCGTGCCCGCCCGCAGCTGACGCCGCAGCAGATGACCGCGGCCGGGAACGACCCGCAGATGCGGCCCGAAGGCGCGCGCCCGGACCTGGTCCTGCTGGTGCCGATCTGCAACGAGGATCCGGTCGCCACCTTTTCGCGCATCGCGGCGATGGATGTGTCGCTGAAGGCGGCGGGCGTGGAGGCCGACGTGGCCGTCCTGTCCGACACCCGCGATCCTGAGAACAACAAGGCCGAGCGCGCGGCCTTTGCCAGGCTGATCCGGGAAACCGGCGGCGAGGGGCGCATCTTCTACCGCGTCCGCGAGGATGGCCGGGGCCGCAAGGCCGGCAACGTGGAGGATTTCATCCGCCGTTCGGGCGGGGCCTGGGATTACGCGCTGGTGCTGGATGCCGACAGCCTGATGGAGGGCGAGGCCATCGCGCGCATGCTGGAGAGGATGCGCGCGGAGCCCGACCTGGGCCTTCTGCAGACCCTGCCCAACATCCATTCCGCGCGGTCGGTCTTTGGCCGGGCGCTGCAATTTTCCGCCGCGTTCTTCTCGCCGGTCTTCGCACGGGGGCTGGCGCGGATGCAGGGCCGCACCGGGCCCTTCTGGGGCCACAATGCGATGATCCGCATCCGGGCCTTCGCCGAAAGCTGCGCCCTGCCGCCGCTGAAGGGAAGACCGCCGTTTGGCGGGCATATCCTGTCCCACGACTACGTCGAGGCGGCGCTTCTGGCGCGGGCGGGCTGGCGCGTGACGCTGGACGAGACGATCCCCGGATCCTTCGAGGAAGGGCCCGACAACCTGCTGTCCTTCGCGCGTCGCGACCGCCGTTGGTGCCAGGGCAACCTGCAGCATATCCGCCTGCTGACGGCGCCGGGCCTGCATCCCTGGTCGCGCTTCACCTTCCTTCAGGGCATCTTTGCCTACCTGGTGTCGCTGGTCTGGGGGCTGTTCCTGCTGGCCTCCATCGCTGCGGTGATCTGGGCGCCGCTGCCCGATTACTTCCCCGATCCGCACCAGCTGTTCCCCGTCTTCCCCGATGATCGGACCCGGCAGATCATCGCGCTTGGCATCGGGGTGCTGGGCCTTCTGGTGCTGCCCAAGTTCGCCATCCTGCTGGAGGCGCTGGCCAGTGGCCGGGCCGCGCGGGGCTTTGGCGGTTGGCGTGCCGCGCCGTCGATGGTGGCGGAACTGCTGCTGTCTTCGGTGCTGGCGCCGCTGCAGCTGGCCTATCAGTCGAAGGCCGTGCTGCAGGTGCTGTCGGGGGCCGATGGCGGCTGGCCGGCCAACCAGCGGGGCGAGGGGCGCCTGACCCTGGGCGAAAGCGTCGCCGCCGGTGGCTGGATCAGCCTGATCGGCGCCGCGGGGCTGGGCGTGGTCTGGTGGATCGCGCCGGAGCTGACGCTGTGGCTGTTGCCGGTGGGCGGGCCGATGCTGATCGCGCCGCTGCTGATCTGGGCCAGTTCCCAGCCGCTGGACAACTGGCTGTTTACCAGCCCCGAGGAAGACAGCCCGGCAGAGGTGATCACTCGCTGGCGCGCCATCCATGCCCGCTGGACCGGGGCCGACGGCCGCCCGGATCTGGAAAATGCCGCTGCGGCCAATGCCCTGCCGGCAGAGTGACCTGCCGGACCCCGCAAAGCCGCGCCATGGCTCCGCCGGATCGGGCCGTGGCGCGCGGGTGACCCCTTCGGCGGCGTCTTGGCCAATGTCGCCGGGGCGTGGTTTACATCCCCGGCACAGGGCCTAAGTCTTCGCAAAAGAGTCGCAAAGGGGCCGGGCGGGCATGGCGAAGACATCCACGGTGAAATCATCGCAAGAGGCGCCTTCGGGCGCGCAGACCGGGCCCCTGGAGGGTGTGCCTGCAGGGCAGGGGCCGCTGGCGGGCGGCGGCATCGACAGCAGCCTCGACTGTGGAATCAACTGGGCCGATGCCTTCGACAACATGGCCCATGTGGCGCAGGCGGCGGAGATGATCCGCGCCGGCAGCGAGGAGGCCGCGGCCTTCCGCGAGAATGCCTCCAACGCGGAATTCGACCTGGCCTACGGGACGGGCACGCGGCAGGTGATGGATATCTTCTGGCCCAGTTGCGACGAGCCGAAGGGCCTTTCGGTCTTCCTGCATGGCGGCTACTGGCAGAAGCTTTCGAAGGACGACTGGTCGCACATGGCGGCGGGCGCGCTTGCGCGGGGCTGGGCCATGGCGGTGCCGTCCTACACCCTGGCGCCGGAGGCCCGGCTGGGCGAGATGGTGCAGGAGGTGGCGCGTGCGGTGACGCTGGCGGCGGATAAGGTCGAGGGGCCGATCCGCATCGCGGGCCATTCCGCGGGCGGGCACCTGGCGATGCGGCTGGCCTGCGCCGACAGCCCGCTGCCGGCGGAGGTCCTGTCGCGGGTGGAACGTGTGGTTTCCATTTCCGGCCTGCATGACCTGCGGCCCCTGCGGCTGAGCCCGATGAACGCGGTGCTGGGCATCGACGCGGCGGAGGCACAGGCCGAGAGCCCGGCGCTGCTGGCGCCTGCGGTGCCGGGGCCCCGGGTGATCCTCTGGGCCGGTGGCGAGGAGCGGCCGGAGCTGATCCGCCAGACCGCGCTGATGGCCGAAGCCTGGGCCGGGCGTTCGCCCCGGCTGGTGCGGCTTTTCGAGAACGGGCGGAACCATTTCGACGTGGTCGAGGGGCTGTTCGATGCGGCCTCGCCGCTTGTGGAGGCCTTCCTGGGCCGCGACTGATCCCGCGACAGGGATGGGGGAGAAACCGCTTGCCAGAGCGGCCCCGGCCCGTTTTGATCCGGTTGGAGAGGCGAAGATCAACTTCGCCCGGGGCCCCGAGCCCCCCAACGGGAGACAGAGATGAACCGCACCAAGCTGGCCGCAGCGCTGATGATTTCCTCGGCCATGGCCGCCGCCATGGCGCCCGCGATGGCCGCCGCCGAGACCCTGAAGATCGGCATCCTGACCACCACCTCCGGCCCGCCCGCCGTGCTGGGCGAACATGCCCGCGATGCCGCTCTGCTGGCGGCGGAACAGCTGGGCATGGTCGGCGGCATGGAGACCGAGGTGATCGTCGTCGATGCCGAGGGCAAGCCCGACGTGGCCGCCCAGAAGGCGCGCGAGCTGGTGGAGCGCGACGGCGTGCAGTTCGTCATCGGCCCGATCTTTTCCAACGTCATGGGCGCCATCGCCGCGCCGGTGACCGAAAAGGCCTTCCTCATCAGCCCGAACGCGGGGCCGTCGGTCTATGCCGGGGAAGGCTGCCTGCCGAACCTCTTCGTCGCGGCCTACCAGAACGACCAGATGCCCACGGTCATCGCCAAGCACATGAACGACGAGGGTATCGGGGATGCCTTCATCCTGGCGCCGAACTACCAGGCCGGGAAGGACAGCCTGAACGGGTTCAAGTCGGTGTTCGATGGCGCCGTCACGAGCGAGCTTTACGTGCCGCTGGGGCAGCTCGACTATTCCGCCGAGCTGGCGCAGATCGCGGCGATGCAGCCCTCTGCCATCTATGCCTTCCTGCCGGGCGGCATGGGCGTGAACTTCGTCAAGCAATACGATCAGGCCGGGCTGAAGAGCATCCCGCTGATGACAGCCTTCACCGTGGATGAAACCACGCTGCCGGCCGAACAGGATGCGGCCCTCGGCATGTTGTCGGGGACCAACTGGTCGCCCTCGCTCGACATCCCGGCATCCAAGGACTTCGTGGCAGCCTTCGAGGCGAAGTACGATTACGTGCCCGCGCTTTACGCCGCTTCGGCCTATGACGCGGTGATGCTGATCGACAGCGCGGTGCGATCGGTCGGCAACGTGACCGACATGGACGCCCTGCGCGCGGCGCTGGAAGAGGCCGATTTCACCTCGGTCCGGGGCGACTTCAGCTTCTCCTCCAACCATTTCCCGGTGCAAAACTTCTACCTTGCGGAAGCGGTGAAGCGCGAGGATGGCAAGTACCAGACCCAGGTGGTCGAGACCGTCTGGGAAGACTACGCCGACGCCTACGTCGACCAGTGCAAGATGTAAGCCCCGGGCTGGGCTGAAGCGGGGCCGGGCATGGTCCGGCCCCAAGGTTTTCGGAGAATTCCCCCGTGTTCAACCTGTTCCTGCTGCAGCTGCTGAACGGCGCGCAGTTCGGTATCCTGCTGTTCCTCGTCGCCGCCGGGCTGACGCTGGTCTTCGGGATCATGGATTTCATCAACCTGGCGCATGGTGTCCTCTACATGGTGGGCGCCTACCTGATGGCGAGCTTCGCCGGGATGACGGGGAGCTACTGGTTCGGCCTGCTGCTGGCGCTGCCCGCGACGCTGGTCTTCGGGCTGGTGCTGGAATTCCTGGTGTTCCGAAGGCTTTATGACCGGTCGCATCTGGATCAGGTGCTGGCGACCTTCGGGCTGATCCTGATGCTGTCGGAGGGGGTGAAGATCCTCTGGGGCTCCGCGCCGCTGAACGTCGACATGCCGGCGCTGCTATCGGGATCGGTGCCGCTGGCGGGGCCGCTGAAATACCCGGTCTACCGGATCGCGGTGATCGCGGCGGGGCTGGCTTCGGCGCTGGGCCTCTGGGTGCTGATCAACCACACGCGGGCGGGGATGCTGCTGCGGGCGGGGGCGAGCAACCGACCGATGGTGGCGGCGCTTGGCGTCGATATCTCCCGCCTCTTCATGCTGGTTTTCGCCTTCGGGGCGATGCTGGCGGGCTTTGCCGGGGCCATCGTGGCGCCGATCCTGTCGGTCGATCCGGGCATGGGGGAAAGCATCCTGATCCTGACCTTCGTGGTCATCGTCATCGGCGGCGTGGGGTCGATCCGGGGCGCGTTCCTGGCGGCGATCCTTGTGGGTGTCGTGGACACGGTGGGCCGGGTCTTCGGCCCGATCTGGCTGAAGCTGGTGATGGACCCGGCGGCAGCGTCGCAGACGGGGCGGATGCTGGCGCCGATGCTGGTCTACCTGCTGATGGCGGCGGTGCTGTTCTGGTCGCCCACCGGGCTTTTCGGCCGGAAGGGGGCGAAATGAGCGGGCGTTTGAAAGCGGCGTTGGCGATCTTCGTCACCATGGCGCTGCTGCCGCCGGTGGCGCTGGCGCTTGGGGATCCGTTCCTGGTGGTGATCGCGAGCCGGATGCTGGTCTTTGCCATTGCCGCGCTGTCGCTGGACCTGATCCTGGGCTACGGCGCCATGGTCAGCTTCGGCCATGCTGCCTACCTGGGCCTTGGGGCCTATGCGGTGGCGCTTGGCCAACGCTGGGGCGTGTCTGACCTGCTGGTGCAGGTGGGGCTGGGTATGGCGATGTCGGCGGTCTTTGCGGCCGTGACCGGCGCGATCAGCCTGCGGACGCGGGGCGTCTACTTCATCATGATCACCCTGGCCTTCGCGCAGATGGCCTATTTCTTCTTCGTCGCGCAAAGCTCGCTTGGCGGGGACGACGGGGTGTCGCTGCCTGCAAGGTCGAGCCTGCTGGGCGTCCCGCTGGAAGGGGACATGGCGCTTTACTACGTCATTCTGGGGGCGCTGGTGCTGATCTTCGCCGGGCTTTACCGGCTGACCGGGGCGCGGTTCGGCCGGGTCCTGATCGGCACGCGGGAGAATGCGCTGCGGATGCAGGCGATCGGGTTCCGGCCCTTCCGGTATCAGCTGGCGGCCTATGTGATCGCGGCCTGCCTGTGTTCGGTGGCGGGCGTGCTGCTGGCGAACCTGACGCAATACGTGTCGCCCGCCTACATGGGCTGGCACCGCTCGGGCGAGCTGATCGTGATGCTGGTCTTCGGCGGGATCGGGACGCTGACCGGGGCCGTGGCCGGGGCGCTGGTGGCCGTCGGGCTGGAAGAGCTGCTGGCGGCGTTTTCGGAGCACTGGCGGCTGGGCTTCGGGCTGGCGCTGGTGCTGGTGGTGCTCTTCTCCCCCGAGGGGCTGACGGGGCTGGCGAAGAAGCTGGGGGTGGGCCGTGACTGACGTGCTGGAAGTCCGGGGGCTGCGCAAGAATTTCGGCGCGCTGGCGGTGACGGACGGGGTGGACCTGTCGGTGGCCGAGGGGGAGCTGCATGCGATCATCGGGCCGAACGGAGCGGGCAAGACGACGCTGATCTCGCAGCTGTCAGGGCAGCTCCGGCCCGATGCGGGGGAGGTGGTCTATGCAGGTGAGGACATCACGCGGCTGGACATGGCGGCACGCGTGCGGCGCGGGCTGGCGCGGTCGTTCCAGATCACCGCGCTGCTGCCGGGGATGACGGTGTTGGAGAACGTGGCGCTGGCGGTGCAGGCGCGGTCGGGGTCGTCCTTCCGGTTCTGGGGTCGGGCCGGGGCGGAGCGGGCGCTGAACGATCAGGCCATGGCGGCTTTGGCGGAGGTCGGGTTGGCCGACCGGGCGGGGCGCCGCGCCGGGGCGCTGTCCCATGGCGAGCAGCGCCAGCTGGAGCTGGCGGTGGCGCTGGCCATCCGGCCGCGGCTGCTGTTGCTGGACGAGCCGCTGGCCGGCACCGGCGGGCAGGAGGCGGAGCGGCTGGTGGGGCTGATGCAGCGGTTGAAGGGACGGCTGACCATCGTGCTGATCGAACACGACATGGATGCGGTCTTTCAACTGGCCGACCGGATTTCGGTGCTGGTCTACGGCGCGATTGCCGCCACGGGCACGCCCGGGGCGGTTCGCGCGGATCCGGCGGTGCGGGCGGCCTACCTGGGGGAGGAGGCGTGATGCTGCGGATCGAGGCGCTGGAGGCGGGATATGGCGAGGCGCAGGTGCTCTTCGGCGTGGACCTGGAGGTGGGCGCCGGAGAGGTCGTGACGCTGATGGGCAAGAACGGCATGGGCAAGACGACGACGGTTTCGACCCTGTTCGGGTTGCTGCCCGCGCGCGGCGGCCTGGTGCAGATCGACGGGCGCGACATGACGGGCGCGGGGCCGCACAGGGTGGCGCGGGCAGGTCTGGGGCTGGTGCCCGAGGGGCGGCAGGTCTTCCCGAACCTGACGGTGGAGGAGAACCTGGTGGCGACCGCGCGGCGGGGTGGGCCGTGGTCGCTGCAGGCGGTGTGGGATCTGTTCCCGCGCCTGAAGGAGCGGCGGCGGAACATGGGCGACCAGCTGTCGGGCGGGGAGCAGCAGATGCTGGCCGTGGGGCGCGCGCTGATGACGAACCCGCGGCTGGTGGTCCTGGACGAGGCGACGGAGGGGCTGGCGCCGCTGATCCGGGAAGAGATCTGGGCCTGCCTGCGCCGGATCAGGGACGAGGGAGCGGCGATCCTCGTCATCGACAAGAACGCCGATGCGCTGAGCCGGTTTGCCGATCGCCATTACGTGCTGGAGAAGGGGCAGGTGGTCTGGACCGGCAGCAATGAGGCGTTGATCGCGGATGCGGACGGGGTGAAGGAGCGGTGGCTGCACCTGTAAGGGGCGCAGGGTTGGTCGGACCGGGCATGGTGGATTGGCATCCACCCTACGGCGGTGCGCGGGGTGGCGTGCAGGCAGGTGTAGGGTGGATGAAATCCACCATTGCGGAAACGTTGGCCGGTGCGCCGGATGGCGGGGTGAACCCCGCCCTACGGGCCTGTGCTATCCGGCCGCGCGGCACCTTGCAACCGGGCGCCGGGCGGCGCAGATTGCGGCGGAGGAGACCGAAAGGAAGCACCATGTCGACCCCGCTCATCATCCAGCTGCGCTGCAAGCCCGGGACCACCTACGAAGTGGCGCAGGAGCTTGTCCTGCGGGAGTTTCACTCCGAGCTTTATTCCACCTCCGGGGAATTCGACCTGCTGCTGAAGGTCTACCCGCCTGACGACGCGGACGTGGGGCTTTTCGTCGATGAATGCTTCAAGGGCATTCCCGGGATCGAACGGACGCTGACGACGCTGACCTTCAAGGCGTTCTGAGCCGGGCGCTGCGGCGCAGGTCGGGTGTTTTCGATGGGCGTGGGCGTGTTTGGGGGCTTCGGGGGCTTTGGTGGATTGGCATCCACCCTACGTGCCTTCGTTGCGGCGGAGGTGAGGGGGCGGTCGTTTGATGGGATTGGCGGCGGGGAGATCCCGCCTTTCTGTGCCCGGGTGACTGGTCTGGCGTGGAATGGTGGATTGGCATCCACCCTACGGCGTAGGGCGGGATTTATCCCGCCGTGCCCTCATCCCCGCGGTCCTGCCATGCCGCCCTTTGCCGCCTGCGAAGCTGAACGCCCCCGCGACGGGACGACTCAGGCGGTTTCCCAGTCCAGCTTTTCAAGCTTTTCGCGGAAGGCGAATTTCACCAGGTGGATCTCCACGATGTGCTTGGCACGCTCCAGCCCCTCGGGGTCGGCGGCGCTCACGTGCATGTGAAGCCCCTCGGGGTCGGCCTTCAGCAGCGCAGGGCCCGGGGGCAGGGCGGCGCGGCCTTCCTCTGGCGTGAAGTCTACCTCGACCTTGTGGGCAAAGTGCTTGCAGAGCTGTTGCAGGTACTTGGAGCCATGGGCGGTGGCGTAGTGGGCACGGGCGGTTGGCATGGGCTGATCCTTGTCCGATTGTTTCACTAAGGTATCTTCTTGACCCTCGCGACACAACGGGCTAGCCCGGATGCCATGCCGACAGCCATCCCAAAGCCATCGCGGCAGCGAGGCAGGACAAGCCAGCGGCGGGAGCGAAAGCCCCATTCCACCGGACCCCTGGCCCTGGAGATTGCCACGATGACCCGTTTCGGAACCGTTTTGTCCCGCACCCTGCTGGGCGCTGCCCTGATGGCGCCTGCCGCCGTCCTTCCCGTCGCCGCCCTGGCCGAACCCGTTTCGCTGCAGACCGCCGATGGCGCGCTGGAGCTGGACGGCACGCCGCAGACGATCGCCGCCTTCGACTTCGGCGCCATCGACACGCTGGTCGCCATGGGCCATGTGCCCGCGGGCGTGCCGGCCCCGATCTACATCGAGAGCCTGAAGGGGCCGCTGGCGGATGTGCCTTCGGTCGGCAGCCTGTTCGAGCCCGACTACGAGACCCTGGCGGCGATGCAGCCCGACCTGGTGATCGTCGGCGCCCGGTCCGTCAAGCAGCAGCCGGACCTGGAAAAGCTGGCGCCGGTCGCGAACATGTCCATGTCCACCGATGCGATTGCCGACGGGCTGGCACGCATCGAGGCCTATGGCGAGATGTTCGGCGAGCCGGAAAAGGCCGCCGCGCTGGAGGCCGATATCAACGCCAAGCTGGAAGAGGCGAAGGCCGCCGTTGCGGACAAGGGCGGCAAGGCCCTGATCGTGCTGACCAACGGGCCGAAGGTCGCCGCCTACGGCGCGGGCTCCCGCTTTGGCTGGCTGCATGATGCGCTGGACTGGCCGCAGGCCGTCGAGGGCCTGGACGTGGCCACCCATGGCGAGGCGGTGTCCTTCGAGTTCATCGCGGAGGCCAACCCCGACACGCTGATCGTCGTCGACCGTGCCGCTGCCATCCAGAGCGATGCGCAGAGCGGCCATGACACGCTGGACAACGAGCTGGTCCATGGCACCAACGCCTGGAAGAACGGCCAGGTGATCTTCGTTCCGGCGGCGGAGATGTACATCTCCACCGGCGGGTACCATTCGATCATCGACACGCTGCAATCCGTCATCGACGGGCTGGAAGGACAAGACAGCTGAAACCTTCCCTAGCCATGTGGGCCCTGGTTTCGCTGGGGCCCCTCGCCATTCTTTCGCTTTTCCTCGGGGCCGTGCCGGTCGGGCTGACCGACTTCTTCCACGACCCGGAGAGCCAGCGGCTGCTGCTGATCAGCCGCCTGCCGCGCACCCTGGCCGCGATGCTGGCCGGCGGGGCGCTGGCGGTGACGGGGCAGATCATGCAGATCCTGACCCGCAACCGCTTTGTCGAGCCGATGACGGCGGGCGCCGGGCAGAGCGCCGCCCTCGGCATTCTCATCGCATCCTTCATATTTCCGGCCGCGGCCATCTGGGCCAAGATGGGCATCGCCGCCTTCACCACGCTGCTGGGATCCGCCGGGCTGCTGCTGATCCTGCGGCCGTTGCCACCGACCCAGCCGCTGCTGGTGCCGCTGGTGGCGCTGGTCTACGGCGGGCTTATTTCTGCCCTGGTGACCTTCGTGGCCTTCCAGGCCGATATGCTGCAGTTCATCGGCACCTGGCTCAACGGGGAGCTTTCGGGCGTGCTGGCCGGCCGGTACGAGCTTTTGTGGATCGCGGGCATTGCCGCGGGCGCCACCTGGTTCATCGCCGATCGCATCACGGTGCTGAGCCTGGGCGAGGACGCCGCGCGGGGCCTGGGCGTGAACGTGCGCGTGGTCACGGCCCTTGGCCTGGTCGCCGTGTCGGTCACCACCGCGATGGTCGTCGTCACCGTCGGGGCCATCCCCTTCGTCGGGCTGATCGTGCCCAACCTGGTCGCCCGCCGCATGGGCGACAACCTGCGCCAGGCGATCCCGGTCGCCGCCCTGTCGGGGGCCGCGCTGGTGCTGGTGGCCGATATCCTGGGCCGCGTCCTGCGTGCCCCTTACGAGATCCCCGTCTCCACCCTAGTGGGGGTCGCGGGCGCGGGGATCTTCCTGTTCCTGCTCTACAGTGAGCCGCGCCGTGGCTAGGCGGCTGATCCCCCTTTTCCTGGTGCTGGCCCTGGCCTGCGCGGTCTGGCTCTTCCTCGGGGTGAAGGGGCCGTGGAGCTTCATCCTGCCGTTCCGGGCGGAGAAGCTGGCGGCGATGCTGCTGGTGGCGATCTGCCTGTCGACGGCGACCGTGCTGTTCCAGACCATCACGATGAACCGCATCCTGACGCCCTCGGTGATGGGGTTCGATTCGCTCTACATCATGATCCTGACGGTGCTGGTGCATGCGCTTGGCAGCGAAACCTACGTCAAGCTGCCGGTGCTGGGTCTTTTCGCGCTGAACGTCGGGCTGATGTCGGTGCTGGGGCTGGGCCTGTTCCTGCTGCTGCTGAAGGGCGCACGCGGAGAGATGATGCGACTGGTGCTGACCGGGCTGATCTTCGGCGTGCTGATGCGGTCGGGGACGGAGTTCCTGCAGCGGCTGATCGACCCGGTCGAATTCTCCGTCGTTTCCTCGGTCACCTATGCGCGGTTCAACACCGTGGATGACGCGCTGCTGCCGATCACCGCCGTGGTCACCGTGCCGGCGCTGTGGCTTGCCTGGCGGATGCGGTTCCGGCTGGACGTGCTGGGCCTGGGCGAGGCGGCCGCGCTGTCGCTGGGGGAGCCGCCGCGCCGGGGCCAGGCGCAGGCGCTGGTGCTGATCTGCGTGCTGGTGGCTGCGGCCACTGCGCTGGTGGGGCCCATGGCGGCCTTCTTCGGTCTGATCGTCAGCGCCCTGGCCCATGTCATCACCCCCACGGAGCGGCACGCGGTGCTGCTGCCTTCGGCCGCGCTGATCGGGTGCATCATCCTGGTCGGTGGCCAGACCATCATGGAACGCCTGCTGTCGCTTGCGACCCCGATCTCTGTCGTGATCGAGGCGGTCGGCGGGGCGTTGTTCCTGTTCCTCCTGCTGAAAAGGAAAGCGGTATGATCCGGGTTCGCAATGTCAGCCATCACATCGGCGGGACGCAGATCCTGCACGACATCTCGTTGGAGATCCCCAAGGGCGGCATCACGGCGCTGATCGGGCCCAACGGGGCGGGCAAGTCGACCCTGCTGTCGCTGATCGCCCGGCTGATGCCCCTGAAGCAGGGGGAGATCGAGGTCGACGGTCTGAAGATCGGAGAGGTCTGCGACCGCGAGCTGGCGCAGCACCTGGCGATCATGGCGCAATCGACCCATGTCTCTGCCCGGCTGCGGGTGGAGGAGCTGGTGGGCTTCGGCCGCTATCCCTGGCACCGGGGGCGGCCCGGGAAGGCCGATCACGCCATCGTCGAAAGCGCCATCGAACGCTTTGGACTGGGCCCGATGCGGCACCGCTTCCTGGACGAGGTGTCGGGCGGGCAGCGCCAGCGCGCGCTGGTCGCCATGGCCTTTGCCCAGGACACCGATTTCCTGCTGCTGGACGAACCGCTGAACAACCTGGACATCGCCGGGGCGCGCGGGCTGATGCGGCAGCTGCGGACCATGGCGGACGAGGACGGCAAGACCATCGTGATCGTGCTGCACGACATCAACTACGCCGCGCGTTTCGCGGACCGGATCGTGGCGCTGCATGACGGGCGAATCGCCGCAGCCGGCCCGGCCGAAGACGTGGTGACCGAAGACCTGCTGAGCAATGTCTTCGGCACCGATGCCGAGATTTCGCGCATGGACGGCCGCCCGGTGGTCCTGGTGTGACCCCGCAGGGCCGCTTGGCCCGCGGTTTGCTGGTCAGCGGCAAATGTTGACAGTTATTCTTGGTTATCTTAATCCCGGCCCCTGAAGCCAGCCCCTTGCGCGACCTCCCCCGAACGGGCCAGGTCTGAAGCAACGGCCAGCAGGACGTGGCGGACGATCGGTCCCGCCACGCGGACCCGGCGAACCGGGACGTTCCCGGCGCGGAAGGAGATGCGATATGGCAATTCGGCAGGCATGGCAGGCAGGGGTCCTGATCGCGGCCCTCGCGGGGAGCGCGCTGCAGGCACAGGATGCGAGCCCGGTGGTGGGGGATACGCTGGCCCCCGAGATGGGCAGCCCCGCAACCGGCAGCACGGGGACGGACAGCGATCTGACCCTTCCGGGCACCGACAGCGCGCCCGAGCTGGATCAGACCACGGCACCGACCGTTGCGACGGAAACCGCCGAAACCGAGGCGACCGAGACTGCGACGACCGGCACTGACGCCACGGCGACCGATTCCACGGCGCCCGATGCCACGGCATCCGACACCACTGGCGCACCGCTGCCCGAAGCGACCCCCGTTGCGATCCCGGCAGAGCCGGAGCGCGCGGGCCTGGCGGGCGCCTATGACCGGTCGATGGAATTTCTGGTGAACGGCGGCCCGGCGATCTGGGCCATCGCGGCGCTGTCGGTTGTCACCGTGGCCCTGATCCTTTGGAAGATCTGGCGGCTGGTGCTGGCCGGGGCCTGGTCCCGCCGCATGTCCGCCCGCGCGGCCATCGCCTGGGAAAACGGCGAGGCAGGTATCGCCCTGTCGATCGTCGAGGGCCGCAAGGGCCTGCGCTCGCGCCTGACGCTGGCGGCGATGCGCGCCCGGCTGTCCCTGTCCGAAGACGCCGCGCGCGAGGAAACGAGCCGCGTGGCACGGCGCCTGCTGGCCTCCCAGGGGACGGCGCTGCGTGCGCTGGAGCTGATTTCCACCATCGCGCCCCTGCTGGGTCTGCTGGGTACGGTGATGGGCATGATCTCTGCCTTCCAGGCGCTGCAGGAAGCGGGCAGCCGGGCCGATCCCTCGATGCTGGCGGGCGGGATCTGGGAAGCGCTGCTGACGACCGCCGCCGGCATGGCCGTGGCGATCCCGGCCTCTGCCGCGCTGACCTGGTTCGAAGCGGTGCTGGACAACCTGCGCGCGGATCTGGAGGATCTGGCGGCACGCATCTTCGTGGCCGAGCTTCCGGGCGAGGGCCTGGGCGAGACCGTGACGAAGCTGGCCGCGCAGTAAGCCGCGCCGGACCCGACGCCAATGTCCTTTCTCGACCTGACACCGCGCCCCCGCCGGAAGCCGTCGCTCACCCCGATGATCGACGTGGTCTTCCTGCTGCTGGTCTTCTTCATGCTCGCCTCCCGTTTCGGCATGGATGAGGTGATGCCCCTGCCGCTTGCCTCCCAGGGGGGCGGATCGGGCTATTCCGGGCCGCCGCGGTTGGTGGATGTGCTGCCAGAGGGTGTGCAGCTGAACGGTGTGGCGCAGGATCCCGCTGGGCTGGCCGCTGCCGTGCAGGCCCTGACGGCGACCCCGGAGGACACGGTGATCCTGCGCGGGCAGGAGGGCGCCACCCTGCAACGGCTGGTCGACGTGGCCGGGCGGCTGCGGGCGGCCGGGCTGACCAACCTGGTCCTGGTGGAGTGAGCCGATGGCAAAGCCGCATCTGAGCATGTCCTTCACCCCGCCGCCGCGACGCCCCAAGGGCGAGAGCATCGTGCCGATGATCAACGTGGTCTTCCTGCTGCTGATCTTCTTCCTGATGACCTCCCGTCTGGCGCCGCCGGAACCCTTCACGGTGGAGCCGCCCAGGGCCGAACAGGGCGCGGAGGCCGCCGAGACGCCGGTGCTCTACCTGTCGGCCAAGGGCGAGGCCGGGTTCGAAGAGGTCCGGGGCGAGGCCGCTATTGCCGCCTTTGCCGCCCGTGCCAAGGCCGCCCCCGGTGCCGAGGCGCCGCAGCTGCGCGCCGATGCCGGGACCGAGGCCGCCGTGGTGGCACGCACCATGAAGGCGCTGACGGAGGCGGGCCTGTCGAAGGTCGCGCTGGTGGTGGCGCCGCAATGAAGCGTCTGCTGGAACTTCTGGCCTTCGTGGCCCTGGCCGTCGGGATCCACCTGACCCTGGCGATCCGCCTGCCGGCCTCCGGTGCCTCTGCCGGGGGGGCAGGGGGCGAGGCCCTGGTGACGCTGCAGGGCGCGCCCGAGGGCATGGAGGCGATGGTACGTGCCTGGGAAACCCCGCCCGATGCGGTGGTGGATCCCGAAGCGCAGGAGCCGGTGCAGCCGGAGGTCGTGGAGGCCCCGACGCCGCCGGTGATCGAGGAGGCCCCCGCGCCTGCGATGCCCTCCCTGGACGTGGCGGAGGCCTCTGCCGACACGGTGACGGTGCCGAGTTTCGACCTGGAGGTTCCGCCGCCGCCCCGCGCGCCGGAGGACGTCCCGCAGGAAATCCCGGAGATGCAGCCGGAGCCGCAGCCGGAGGTGGCCGAGCTGCCGCCGGAAGTGACGAGCGATACGGCGCCGGACATGTCGCCGGTGGCCAGCCTGCGCCCGATGGAACGGCCCGAGGACCTGGCGCCGAAGGTGGATCGCGCCCCGCCCGCACCCCCGCCCGCGCCGGAACCGGAGGCCAAGCCCGAGCCTGAGGCCCGGCCCGCGGACCGGACCCAGAAGGCGATCGCCGGGGGCAATGGCGGGGTCACGCAGCGGGCCGCCGGCACGGGTGGTGGCAGCCAGGCGGGCGGTGGTGGCACCGCCAAGGTCAGCAGCGACGGCGGTGCACGCGAGGCGCAGCTGAAGAACGTCTGGGGCAGCCAGATCCGGGCCCGTATCGAACGGCGCAAGCGTTTCCCCAACGGGATGCGGGGCCGGTCGGGCCAGGTCACGATCAGCGTCTCCGTCGACAGCGGTGGCAACCTGCTGAATGTGCGGGTCGTGCGCAGCTCCGGCGAGGACCGCTTCGACCGTGCGGCCATCGAAGCGGTGCAGCGCGCGGGGCGGTTCCCCAAGGCACCGAAGGAGCTGCAGGGCCAGACGCTGAGCTTCACCCTGCCGATCAACTTCTCTTCCTGACGCGGGGCGGGCGCCGGCCCGCCCGCCGGGCCGAACAGGGCCCTTTCCGGGCGGCTGTCACAAAACGCTTACCTGACAGGCACTGCCCGGAAGGCCGCAGGCACGGCAAATTCCGTGGTTTTCCGTCTCTCTACGTTCATATTTCGTGGGAACCCTACGGGTTACCCCCAACTAATTGTGCTTTTCCCCAGATTTTGGCTTTACAGAAATCCGCAGCGGCACCACCATATCTTGTATGGAAGGCGAAAACATTTGCCTTTCCTAGAGCAGGCACCTAGCGCTTGGGGCGCTGCCAGCCCCATCCGCTACACACATAAGAGGTGGCGTCATGGCACTGTCCGAATCCTTCATTTCCGAAGAACTGCATCCCATCGACATCGTTGAAACCCTGGCCGAACATCACGCCTGGGATTTCGACCGCATCGGCGACGATCAGATCGCGATGGCCGTGGAAGGCCAATGGCGAACCTATTCCGTCACCCTTGCCTGGTCCGCCTACGACGAAACCCTGCGCCTGGTCTGCACCTTCGAGATGGAACCCCCGGCGGAGGCCCTGCCGGGCCTTTACGAGTTGCTGAACCACGTGAACGACCAGTGCTGGGCCGGCGCCTTCACCTTCTGGGCCGAACAGCAGCTGATGGTCTATCGCTACGGCCTGCTGCTGACCGGGGAGCAGATGGCGAGCGCCGAGCAGATCTCGACCCTGATTTCGGCAGCCGTGCTTTCTGCGGAGCGTTATTACCCTGCATTCCAGCTGAATGTCTGGGGCGGGCGTTCCCCCAAGGCCGCGCTGGAGGTCGCCATTGCAGAGGCCTACGGCCGGGCGTAACACTTGCCCCCGACGCGAAGACGAAGAGCCGAGGGGGCTGAGACATGACACTCGACAAGGTGGCCGAGAAGGGCCTGGTGCTGCTTGGATGCGGCAAGATGGGATCCGCGATGCTGGCGGGCTGGCTGAAGAACGGTCTGCCGGCAACCTCGGTCTGGGTGCTGGATCCGCGCCCCTCCGACTGGCTGCTGTCCACCGGGGTCCACGTGAACGACGGCATGCCCGAGGCGCCCGCCGTGGCGCTGATCGCGGTGAAGCCGCAGATGATGGGCGAGGCCCTGCCGGGGCTGCAGGCCTATGGCAATTCCTCTACCCTATACCTTTCCGTGGCCGCAGGCACGCCGATCGCCGCCTATGAGGCCGCCTTCGGTGCCGAAAGCCCGGTGATCCGGGCCATGCCCAATACGCCCGCCGCCGTGGGCCGGGGCATTACCGCGATCATCGGCAACGGCCATGCCACCGCCCAGGACCTGGACCTGGCCGAGGCGCTGCTGTCGGCCGTGGGCCAGGTGGTGCGGCTGGAGGACGAGGGCCAAATTGATGCGGTGACCGGCGTGTCCGGCTCCGGCCCGGCCTATGTCTTCCACCTGATCGAGACGCTGGCCGCTGCAGGCGAGGCGCAGGGCCTGTCGCCGGAGCTGTCGATGCAGCTGGCCAAGGCCACCGTCGCGGGCGCGGGCGCGCTGGCGGAGGATGCCGAGGAAGACCCGGCGCAGCTGCGGGTGAACGTGACCAGCCCCAATGGCACCACCCAGGCGGCGCTGGAGGTGCTGATGGATCCCGAGACCGGCTTCCCGCCGCTGCTGAAGAAGGCGGTGAAGGCCGCCGCCGACCGCGGGCGGGAGCTGGCCAATGGCTGATCCGATCAGTTTCGACGACTTCCTGAAGGTCGATATCCGGGCGGGCCGTGTTGTCCGCGCCGAACCCTTCCCCGAGGCGCGCAAGCCGGCGATCAAGCTGTGGATCGATTTCGGCCCCGAGATCGGGGAGAAGAAGACGAGCGCCCAGATCACTGCGCATTACACGCCCGAGGGGCTGGTGGGGCGCATGGTGATGGCGGTGGTGAACTTTCCGCCGCGCCAGATCGGGCCCTTCATGTCCGAGGTGCTGACCCTGGGCGTGTCGGATGACGAGGGGGGAATCGTGCTTCTGGCGCCTGATCAGGACGTGACCCCCGGGCAAAGGATGCATTGATGAAAAGAGTACTGCTGACCCGGCCGATGCCGCCGGGAACGATCGAGGCCGCGTCGAACCTGTTCGAGGTCGAGGTGCGGCAGAGCAACCTGCCCATGTCCGCGGCGGAGCTGCGGGCCGGGCTGGCGGTCTACGACGGCATGATGATCACCCTGGGTGACCAGGTGACGGCCGATCTGCTGCAGGATTTCGGGCGGCCGCGCTGCCGGGTGCTGGCCAACTTCGGTGTGGGCTTCAACCACATCGATACCGAGGCCTGCCGGGCCCATGGGGTGACCGTGACCAACACGCCCGGCGCGGTGACCGATGCCACGGCGGATGTCGCGATGACGCTGATCCTGATGACCTGCCGCCGCGCCGGAGAGGCGGAGCGGCTGGTGCGTTCGGGCAACTGGCAGGGCTGGCACCCGACCCAGATGCTGGGCACCCATGTGACGGGGCGCAAGCTGGGCATTGCCGGGATGGGCCGCATCGGGCAGGCGATCGCCAAGCGCTGCCATTTCGGCTTTGACATGGAGATCGGCTATTTCAACCGCTCCGCCAAGGAGACGGATTTCCCGGCGACCCGCCATGACAGCCTGAAGGAACTGGCCGACTGGGCGGATATCCTGGTGGTGGCCGCGCCTGCCACGCCGGAGACCCATCACCTGATCGACGCGCCGGTGCTGAAGGCGCTTGGGCCGCAGGGCCTGCTGATCAACATCGCCCGGGGCGATATCGTCGACGAGGCGGCGCTGGTGGCAGCGCTGGACGCGGCGGAGATCGCAGGCGCCGGGCTGGACGTCTACGAGCATGAGCCTGACGTGCCCGAGGCGCTTCTGGCGCATCCGCGCAGCGTGCTGTTGCCCCATCTGGGCACCGCCTGCCTGGACGTGCGGGAGGAGATGGGCCTGATGGCGGTGGAGAACCTGCGCGCCTTCTTCGACGGCGAGGACTGCCCCAACAAGCTGAACTGACGCGACGCTGACATGACCTTGGCGCGGCCCTGTAGGGGCGCGGGTCACCGGGTCGACTGCAGAATGCCCCGGGGTGCAGGCCCCGGGGCATTTGACTCAGGGCACGATGAGAGAGCGCGACAGGGCGTCGAAGACATAGGCGCCGGGCAGGTGCAGTTCCGGCAGGGCCGCGGCCTGCCGGGTGTAGAGCTGGGCCAGGCTGATGTAGCGCTGGTGGCGCAGGGGATCGGCCTGCACCGCCGAGATGTCGATGATCTGCACGTTGCCGCGCCGGGCGGCCTCCGCCACCATGGGGGAGGAGGCGGGCAGGGCGCCGACGCGGGGCCGGTCGCCGGCCAGCCGGGACGACAGGGCAAGGGCCCGGTCGTCGGTCGATGTCAGGATCACCATGGGGGTCTTCATCGGGCCGATGGCCTTCATCTGCTCGGCGAAGACGAAAACGTCGATGTCGGGCGCCGCCAGCACCACCGCCAACCGGTCCAGCACGTCTTGCCGTCCCGAAAGTTTCAGCGTGCGCAGCGCCTCCACGGTCAGGAAGCCGCCCATGGAATGCCCGAAGAGCAGGACCCGCCGGGGGCCGCCTCTGGCGGTGGCCGAAAGATCCGCCACCAGCCGGGCCAGGGCATCGCGGGAATAAAGCGCCGCCTGCCGGTCTGCCTCGTAGTCCAGCGGCTTGCCCATGGAGGGCCAGGAGAAGAGCACCGGCGCCGTCGTCACGCCCCCGGCGGAGATCTGTGCCACGCGGAAGAGCGCCTCCTGGAAGCGGGTGTTGTAGCCGTGGACGTAGAGGCCGATTTCATCCTTTCCGGCGGCGCTGCGGGTGGCGGAGAGGAAGGCCGCCCGGTCGAGCACGCCACTGTCCAGCACGACGAAATCCTTGGCCGGATCCGGGTCTGCACCGGGATAGGGCAGGGCGACGCCATCTGCCCCCGGCGGGACCGAGATGTCGTAGTAGCGATAGGAGGTGGCAAAGGCCGGCAGGCCGGTGAATTCCCCCGCAAGCGCGCGGTTCGTCGCGGCATAGATGCGCACGGTTGCGGGGGCGCTTTGCGCGAGGTCGAGATGGGGTGTCAGCACCTCGGGACCGGGGCGGACAGAGCAGGCCGCCAGCAGGAGCAGCCCCGCGAGGATGAGGATATGTCGAATGACGGTCATCTGCGCCTCCGTTTGGTCCCCGTGCAGGCCCCGTGAAGGCCCCGGATCCTGCAAAGCAGCTTGGTGGCACGGGGTCAACGGGGCCGTGTGGCGTGTCGGGGGCGACTGCCGCATCTGGCCCCGTGGGATCCCGGCGAGGGAAGGCGGGGGCAGGTTCGTGGGGGCCGGTTTGGGAGGCAGACCTGGCGAGATCAGGGCGCGCTGTCGCCCATTTCTTCCCGCCAGTGACGCCGACAGAGCGAAACGTAGGTCTCGTTCCCACCGATCTGGATCTGGGCGCCTTCGTGGGCGGCGCGGCCATCGGCGCCCCGGCGCACGACCATGGTGGCCTTCTTGCCGCAATGGCAGATGGTGCGCACCTCGCGCATTTCGTCGGCCAGGGCCAGCAGGGCGGCGGAGCCGGGGAAGAGTTCCCCCCGGAAATCGACGCGCAGGCCGTAGCACATGACGGGCACGCGCAGGTCGTCGACGACGCGGGCCAGTTGCCAGACCTGGTCGCGGGTCAGGAACTGCGCCTCGTCGATGAAGACGCAGGCGATGGCACCGGCGGCCTTGCGCGCCTCGATCCTGGCAAAGAGATCGTCGGCCTCGGCGAAGGTGTCTGCCTCTGCGCCGATACCGATGCGCGACCCGATGCGTCCCTCGCCCGCGCGGTTGTCGAACTGCGCGGTCAGCAGGTAGGTGTCCATGCCGCGTTCCCGGTAATTGTGGGACGCCTGCAGCAGGATCGTCGACTTGCCCGCGTTCATGGTGGAGTAGTTGAAATAGAGCTTGGCCATGGCGGTAGATAGGCCGGGTCGGGGGCGGGGGGCAAGGCTGTCGGAGGCCGAAGATCACCGATGGCCGAGGTCAGCCTCAGCAGAGAAAGCCGAAGGGGAATGGGATCCAGCAAGGCTTCGACTGCAGATCCTCATTCGCCAGTATCCCGACGCCAAGAATTGCTTGGGCGGTGATCAGATCTACGGTGAGAGGGGGCGCAATGCCGACGCTTTCGCAGACCTCCAAGACAACCTGGGTCTCTTCTTCTGCGGCGGTGATCTGACCGTGCAAGGTTTCCGAGCTTTTCTCGACCTGCTCGGACAGCAGGGTGAATGCCTTGTCCTGGTTACTTAGGGTGCTGACCAGGGCATTAGAATACAAGCTGAAGTCAGCCGGCTGTTCCAGCGTTGGCGCAAAATTGTCGGGGTAGGCAAGGCGCAGGCTATAGAAGATCCAGGCCAGATCGGTATAGCGCCGAAGGGCGCCCGGGGCCTGCCAGACGGGGTCCTCAAGCACGACACGCCGTACATAGGTGAGGATCTCATCCGGCTCCGTTGACCTGAGCGATTGTGCTGTCGCCGGTCGCAATGGCCCAAGCACAAGCAGCCCGGAGGCAATAGTCATTAGACTGTGGCGACGGGAAATATCCGTCATGCGCGCCTCCAATTTGAGATGGCAAAAATCGCCCCGAAAATCGCGGCCAGCAGGCAGGTCAGGAACTGAAGCCCTGCAAAGCACTGCAGTGCTTTGAAGCCACTGCCCTGAGGGCTGCGCTTCAATTGCTGCATGGCGCCGTCGTCGGATTGAAAGGCGAATGAATAGAGCGCCGCCGAAACGGTTACCAATTGCCCGTTCAGGAGATAACCGAGGACAAGCGCGGCGATCGCGGAGAGCAGTGCTAGAATAAGCCACCCGTTCCCGCCAAGGTACAGGCGGGTCGCTCCTGCAGCCCGTGCCGCATTATGCATCCGTACCTGGACGACAAGCGCCATCAGTGCCCCGATGATCGCAAGCGATAGGGTCGTTATCAGATCGGATTGGTTTTGGATCGCCTTGAAGATTGCATCGGCGATCTTTTCGTCGGCCGGCATTGCAGTCACTCGCTTGGACTTCTCCGGAAGCGATCTTCACAAGAATGGCCGACTATTTCAACGAAAACCGCTACGCCATGATGTGTCAGCAGAGGTCGAAGCCTGATTGTAGGCAGTGGGCCGGGCACTTTTGCCCGGCCACCCGTCAGACGAAGGGCACCAGCGGGACGCCGCAGCCCGAAAGCGCAAGGAGCGCGCTGCCAGCCGCGAGGAGTTTCGCGGTGCGGAGGAAGACGGCGGCGGTCATCCTTCCTGCAGCGCCATGACTTCGATCTCGCCTTCCTCGCGGGCCTTCATCGCGCGGACGGCGGCTTTGGCGCCGGCGGCGGTGGTGAAGTACGGGATCTTGTCATAGAGCGCGACCGAGCGGATTTCACGCGAGTCGGAGACGGACTGTGCGCCCTCGGTGGTGTTCAGGACCAACGCGATGGCGCCGTCCTTCAGCTGATCCACGATGTTCGGGCGACCTTCGTAGACCTTGTTCACCGTTTCGCAGCTGAGCCCCGCGTCGGAGAGCCAGGCCGCCGTGCCGCGGGTCCCGACCAGGCCGAAGCCCATGCCTGCGAGCAATTTCGCCGCCTCCAGCATGTCCGCGTCCTTGTCGGTGTCACGGATGGAGATGAAGACGCGGCCTTCGGTCGGCAGATGGGTGCCGGCGCCCATCTGGGCCTTCAGGAAGGCGCGGGGGAAGGACACGGGATCATAGCCCATCACCTCGCCGGTGGAGCGCATTTCCGGCCCGAGCAGGGTGTCGACGCCCGGGAAGCGGGCGAAGGGCAGGACGGCTTCCTTGACGGCGTAACCGTCGATCTGCGGGTCGACCAGGTCGAAGGTGGAGAGCTTCTCGCCCGCCATGACACGCGCGGCGATGGAGGCGATCGGGCTGTTCACGGCCTTGGCGACGAAGGGCACGGTCCGGGAGGCACGCGGGTTCACCTCGATTAGGTAGATGACATCCTTGCCGTCTTCCTTCTTCACCGCGAACTGCACGTTCATCAGGCCGACGACGCCCAGTTCCAGTGCCAGGGCACGGGACTGGCGCTTCAGCTCCTCGATCACCTCGGCCGAGAGCGAGTAGGGCGGCAGCGAGCAGGCGCTGTCGCCGGAGTGGACGCCAGCTTCCTCGATATGCTGCATGATACCCGCCACGTGGACGTCTTCGCCATCGCAGAGCGCGTCGACATCGACCTCGACCGCGCCGGAGAGGTAGCTGTCCAGCAGGACGGGGCTGTCGCCGGAGACGACGACGGCGTCACGGATGTAGCGCTTCAGCCCTTCCATCTCCCGCACGATTTCCATCGCGCGGCCGCCCAGCACGTAGGAGGGGCGGATGACCAGCGGGAAGCCGATTTCCTCTGCCAGGGCGAGGGCTTCCTCGTCGGAGTGGGCGATCGCGTTCTTCGGCTGCTTCAGGTAGAGGCGGTTCACCAGGTCCTGGAACCGCTCGCGGTCCTCGGCCAGGTCGATGGCGTCGGGGGTGGTGCCCAGGATCGGGATCCCGGCCTCTTCCAGCGCATTGGCCAGTTTCAGCGGCGTCTGGCCGCCGAACTGCACGATCACGCCGTGCAGGCTGCCGTTGGATTGTTCGACCCGCAGGATCTCCATCACGTGTTCGAAGGTCAGCGGTTCGAAGTAGAGCCGGTCCGAGGTGTCGTAGTCGGTCGACACGGTCTCCGGGTTGCAGTTGACCATGACGGTTTCATAGCCCGCGTCGGTCAGGCTGAAGCAGGCATGGCAGCAGCAGTAGTCGAACTCGATCCCCTGGCCGATCCGGTTGGGGCCACCGCCGAGGATGACGACCTTCTTCTTGTCGGAGGGACGCGCCTCGTCCTCCACCTCGCCCATCATGGGCGTTTCGTAGGTGGAGTACATGTAGGGGGTCTGGGCTTCGAATTCGGCGGCGCAGGTATCGATGCGCTTGAACACGGCATTGACGCCGAGGTTGTGCCGCGCCCGGCGCACCTGGTCTTCGTCCCGGGCCGAGAGCTTGGCCAGGCGGGCATCGGAGAAGCCCAGCATCTTCAGCTTGCGCAACCCGTCTTCGGTGACGGGCAGGCCGTTCATGGTGACCTCGGCCTCTGCCTGGATGATTTCCCGCAGGCGGGCCAGGAACCAGGGATCGAAGGCGGTGACGGCCTGGATTTCGTCATCCGACAGGCCGTGACGCATCGCCTGGGCGATCACGCGGATCCGGTCGGGGGTCTTGTGCGACAGCGCCTTCACGATGGCGGCACGGTCCACGTCGGCGGCGGCGCCATCGGCGGAGACGCCCTCGATCTCGATCTCGTCCAGCCCGGTGAGGCCGGTTTCCATCGAGGCCAGCGCCTTTTGCAGCGATTCGTGGAAGGTCCGGCCGATGGCCATGACTTCGCCCACCGACTTCATGGCGGTGGTCAGTTCGGGCTTGGAGCCGGGGAACTTCTCGAAGGCGAAGCGCGGGATCTTGGTGACGACGTAGTCGATGGTCGGCTCGAAGGAGGCGGGCGTGACCTTGGTGATGTCGTTGTCCAGCTCATCCAGGGTGTAGCCCACGGCCAGCTTCGCGGCGATCTTGGCGATCGGGAAGCCGGTTGCCTTCGACGCCAGCGCGGAGGAGCGCGAGACGCGCGGGTTCATCTCGATCACGACCATGCGGCCGTCTTCGGGGTTCACGGCCCACTGCACGTTGGACCCGCCGGTTTCCACGCCGATTTCGCGCAGCACGGCGATCGAGGCCGCGCGCATCGCCTGGTATTCCTTGTCGGTCAGGGTCAGGGCGGGGGCGACCGTCATCGAATCGCCGGTGTGCACGCCCATCGGGTCCACGTTTTCGATCGAGCAGACGATGATGGCGTTGTCGGCCTTGTCGCGGACGACCTCCATCTCGAATTCCTTCCAGCCGAGGAGGGATTCGTCGACGAGGATCTGCCCCACGGGAGAGGCCTCCATGCCGGACCGGCAGTAGTATTCGTAGTCGTCGCGGTTGTAGGCCACGCCGCCGCCGGTGCCGCCCAGGGTGAAGGCGGGGCGGATGATCGCGGGCAGGCCGATGTGCTCAAGGGTTTCCATCGCGGATTTCAGGCCCGCCGCGATGTCGCGCTTGCCGTTTTCCAGCTTCGGCGCGGTGATGATGTCGGCCTTGGGGTTTTCCAGGCCGATCCGATCCATCGCTTCGCGGAACAGCTTCCGGTCTTCCGCCATTTCGATGGCGTCACGGTTCGCGCCGATCAGTTCGACGTTGAATTTCGCAAGCACGCCAGCGTCATCGAGGGCCAGCGCAGTGTTCAGGCCGGTCTGCCCGCCCATGGTGGGCAGCAGCGCGTCGGGGCGCTCCTTCTCGATGATCTTGGCGACGACCTCTGGGGTGATCGGCTCGATGTAGGTGGCATCGGCCATGTGCGGATCGGTCATGATCGTCGCGGGGTTGGAGTTCACCAGGATGACCCGGTAGCCTTCCTCGCGCAGCGCCTTGCAGGCCTGTGCGCCGGAATAGTCGAACTCGCAGGCCTGCCCGATGATGATGGGCCCCGCGCCGATGATCATGATGGAGTTGATATCGGTTCTTTTCGGCATGGGAGGGACCTCGTGACAGCGGTACAGCGCAGGGCCTGATCCCTGCGCAAAATTGTCTGCGTTATAGTCAGCGCGCGTTGGGGTTCAACCCCTCTTCGGCGGCTCCGGCGATGAGATGCGCGCAAAGTCCGCTTTGCAGTGCCGGGCGGGAGGGGCCGGGGGGCAGGGAGGCGGCAAAGGAAACGGCGCATCCCCGGGGAGGGGAAGCGCCGTGCATTCCGCGTGCATTTCGGGGCCCGACAGAGGGGCCCGACAGAGGGGCCCGGCAGATTGAGGCGACAGATCACTCCGCCGCGCGGACAGGGGCCTCTTCTGCGGTGACCGGCTGGTCGAGCGGCGCATCCAGCAGCTCGGACCGGGCCGGGTCGCGATAGAGGTAGTCGCGGGTCAGCGGAACGGCTTCCTGATCCCGGGCCAGCTGGAACTGGAACACCACCTGGTCGTTCATGCGGAAGGTCAACTCGCAGGCGATCAGGTAGAGCCGCCACATCCGCACGAAGCGCGCATCGTAAAGCTCCTCCGCCTTGTCGACGTTTTCCATGAAACGGTCGTACCAGTGCTTCAGCGTTTCGGCGTAGTGCAGGCGCCAGACCTCCACATCCGTGGCGACGAGGCGTTCCTTTTCCACCGCGGCCATGGCTTCCGACATGGCGGGCACGTAGCCACCGGGGAAGATGTACTTGGTGATGAAGGCCGCCGTGGTGCCCGGCGGATCGGACCGGCCGATGGTGTGGATCAGCGCGACGCCGTCCTTGGCCAGGAACTTCTTCACGTGGCGGAAGTATTCGCGGTAATGCGGCACACCCACGTGTTCGAACATGCCGACGGACACGATCCGGTCGAAGGTTTCATCGACGTGGCGATAGTCCTGCAGGCGGATTTCGACCTGGCCTTCCAGGCCCTCGTCCTTGACCCGCTGCACGGCGATGGCGTGCTGTTCCTTCGACAGGGTGACGCCCACGACCTGCGCGCCGTATTCCTTGGCCAGCGTCAGAGCCATGCCGCCCCAGCCGCAGCCGATGTCGAGCACCTTCATCCCCGGCTTCAGCAGCAGCTTGTTGGCGATGTGGCGTTTCTTGGCCAGTTGCGCCTCTTCCAGGGTCATGTCCAGCCGGGGCCAGTAGGCGCAGGAATACTGCCGGTCCTCATCGAGGAAGAGATCGTAGAGTTCTCCGGACAGGTCGTAGTGGTGGGCGACGTTTTCCTGGGCCTTGCCGACCGGGTTGAACTGCGCCAGGCGCCGCAGCATCTTGCGGGAGCTTTCGACCGCCTTGTGAACCTTGCCGCGCACCGCGTCTTCGCTGCGCAGGTTCACCATGGCTAGGGTGATGATCCCGTAGATGTCGTCGTCACCGATTTCGAGCCCGCCATCCATGTAGGCCTCGCAAAAGGCCAGTTCGATGTCGGTGATCATCTTCTTCGGCAGGTCGGGGTCCTTCAGGATGACCGAAACCTCGGGGCCGCCGGGCCCACCACCGAAGCTGCGCTCGGTGCCGTCAGTATAAGTTACGTTGAGGCGTCCCTTCCGGATGGCCCGGTCGAGGAACGAATTGAGTAATGAATCCCACATGGCATATCTCCCTCGAAAGGGCCTTCACAGTCTAGGGCTGACGGGAGGGGGGAGAGGCCGCAGAAGGGCGGCTACCCGTCGCCTGATCACAATGGCAGAAGTTAACAATACATGTAAATCGCATGGATGCGGGGGCAATGTGTATGATTGCACAAGGATTGCCTAATCGGAGTGCGAGGGCCCCTTTCTGCCCGGAAGTTGTGCGGTTTTGAGGGGGTTAGGCCTGTTTTCCGGTGAATTTTCCCGGCCCGCGACAACGTCCGAACGGATCTTAACACGGTTGATACAAAGTTGCGGCGTAATTTTTCGGCGCTTTTCCAGGGGCGCTCCGGTCACCTTGGCAGATCTTCCGGCCGCGCCGAGGCCCGTTTCCCGGCTCGCTGCGATCACCTGGCACCGGGCAGGCGGCGCGCCGGAGGGATGCCAGTGTGATGCGGGGGCGTGATCGGGATCGGGCGGTGCCAGTGCAGCCGCTGCCGCCCTGTCTCCCTTGACTTTCCGCGCGCTTCCGTGTGAACCGGCGCAAGCCCTTCCCGGCGCCCCCGCGCGCCCGGATTCCGCCCGTATGACGAAAGAGGACCAACCGATGCATTCCTACCGCAGCCACACCTGCGCCGACCTGACCAAGGCCAACGTGGGCGACACCGTCCGCCTCTCCGGCTGGGTTCACCGGGTGCGAGATCACGGTGGCATCCTCTTCATCGACCTGCGCGACCACTACGGCGTGACCCAGGTCCTGTGCGACCCCGACAGCACGGCCTTTGCCGAGGTCGAAAAGGTCCGTTCGGAATGGTGCATCCGCATCGACGGCGAGGTGAAGGCCCGTGACGCGAGCCTGGTGAACCCCAAGCTGCCCACCGGCGAGATCGAGGTCTTCATCCGCGACATCGAGGTTCTGGGCGCTTCCAAGGAACTGCCGCTGATGGTCTTCGGCGATCAGGAATACCCCGAGGAAACCCGCCTGCGCTATCGCTACCTGGACCTGCGCCGCGATGTCATGCAGCGCAACATGACCATGCGGTCCGACGTTGTCAGCTCGATCCGTCGCCGCATGTGGGACAAGGGGTTCCGCGAGTACCAGACGCCGATCATCACCGCCTCTTCGCCCGAAGGTGCACGCGACTTCCTGGTGCCCTCGCGCCTGCACCCGGGCAAGTTCTACGCGCTGCCCCAGGCGCCGCAGCAGTTCAAGCAGCTGCTGATGGTCTCGGGCTTCGACAAGTACTTCCAGATCGCGCCCTGCTTCCGTGATGAGGACCCGCGCGCCGACCGCTCGCCCACCGACTTCTACCAGCTGGACATGGAGATGTCCTTCGTCACCCAGCAGGACGTCTTCGACACGATCTCGCCGGTGCTGGCGGGTGTGTTCGAGGAATTCGGCGGTGGCAAGAAGGTCGATGCGCCGCAGGACTGGCCGCAGATCTCCTATGCCGACTCGGCGCTGTGGTACGGCACCGACAAGCCCGACCTGCGCAACCCGATCAAGATGCAGGTCGTGTCCGAGCATTTCGCCGGCTCCGGCTTTGCCATCTTCGCCAAGCTGCTGGAGCAGGAGGGCACCGAGATCCGCGCCATTCCCGCGCCGAAGGGCGGGTCGCGCAAGTTCTGCGACCGCATGAACTCCTTCGCGCAGAAGGAAGGCCTGCCGGGCATGGGCTACATCTTCTGGCGTGACCAGGGCAACGGCATGGAGGCCGCAGGCCCCCTGGCCAAGAACATCGGCCCGGAACGGACCGAGGCGATCCGTCAGCAGCTGGGCCTGGGCGTCGGTGACGCGGCCTTCTTCCTGGGCGGCAAACCCAAGCAGTTCCAGGCGGTTGCCGGCAAGGCCCGCACCGTGATCGGCGAAGAGCTGGGCCTGACGGACCCCAACCGCTTCGCCTTTGCCTGGATCGTCGATTTCCCGATCTACGAACAGGATCCGGAAACCGGCAAGCTGGACTTCGAACACAACCCCTTCTCCATGCCCCAGGGTGGCATGGAGGCGCTGGAAGGCGACCCGCTGGAGGTCAAGGGCTTCCAGTACGACCTGGCCTGCAACGGTTACGAGCTGGTCTCCGGTGCGATCCGGAACCACAAGCCGGAGATCATGTTCAAGGCCTTCGAACTGGCGGGCTACGGCCCCGAAGAGGTCACCAAGCGTTTCGGCGGCATGGTCAACGCCTTCCAGTACGGCGCCCCGCCCCACGGCGGCTGCGCGGCCGGGATCGACCGTATCGTCATGCTGCTGGCGGAGGAGCAGAACATTCGTGAGGTCATCCTGTTCCCGATGAACCAGCGCGCCGAAGACCTGATGATGGCCGCCCCGTCCGAACCCCTGGCAGAGCAGCTGATGGAACTGAACCTGCGGGTCATCCCGCAGGAGTGAGGCAAGGCGTTCAGCCACCCGATCAAGGATCCAGGACACCCGGGCCGAAAGGCCCGGGTGTTTCCTTTTGACCACGCCCCAAGGGTAATCCATACGCGGGCGTTGCGTGGGGAGGGAATAGTTGACCAAAGTAATCGGGTAATGGCCCGGCGTGCGTGATCCGGCGGGCGTGACGCCTGACGAGGAGGATGCAATGCCAGGTTTCAAACTCATCATGCCGGCGGTGGTGGTTGCCATCCTCAACGCGGTCTCGGGGTGTGTCCCGGTCAGCGAGGTCAGGGAAAACCGTGCCGCGGCCGAGGAGGCGTCGCGGCCCAGGTTCGAAACCGCGCTGCAGGCCTTCCTGACCCAGTGCGAACGCGCGCTGCGCGGACAGGACATAGACCGCGGCGCCCTGCATGCCGCAGGGCTTCACGAGCCGGGCGGAGACCCGGACGCGGCCCGGTTCGACATTGATCTTGGCAGCTTCATCAACGGGTTGGGCAAGCCGGTAAGCCTGTCGTTCTCCGGGGCCATCGTCGACAAGCCGTCGAAATCCAGCCCGGGGGGAAGCCCGCGCGCCGGTGCCGGCTGCGTGGCGGATATGGAACTGGCGCCGGTCATGAGTTTCCTTCGGGCACGCGGCTGGAAGATCATCAATACCGACAAGGGGAAGTTCCTGTTGATGCGGGGGGCTGACCGGGCCCGGATGTTCAACGAGTTTCATTACCGGGATGGGACCTTGGCATGGCACCAGATCATGATCGTAAGGCTGTAGCCGCGAGAGGGTGGGCAGCGCCGGGGCCCGCACTTTCCATTCCTGCCTCGGATGCTAGGTTGAGGCCGAACAGGAAAAGAGGCTATCCCCATGAAACTCCACGTTTATGATCACTGCCCGTTTTGCGTTCGGGCGCGGATGCCGCTGGGTCTGAAATCGATCCCGGCGGAGGTGCTGTACCAGGCCAATGATGACGAGGAGACGCCGATCGGCATGATCGGGGCCAAGATGCTGCCCATCCTTGAGGATGAGGAAGGCTACATGGGCGAAAGCCTTGATGTGGTGGCCAAGCTCGACGCGCTGTCGGGGCCGCAGCTCTTCGGGGGCGAGCCGGATCCGGCGCTTGTCGAATGGATCAACCGCTGGGGCGGCGTGCTGAACGACCTGGTGATCCCCCGCACCCCCGACCCGGTCTACCCGGAGTTCGAGACGGCCTCCGCCAGGGCCTATTTCACCGCGAAGAAGACAGCGGTCTTCGGGGATTTTCAGGAGCTTAAGTCCCGCACCGACAGCCTGATCGGAGAGATGGAAACCGCGCTGGACCAGCTGGTGGCGCTGCTGCCGGACCCCGCCGCGCCCTCGATCGGGGATATCCTTCTCTTCCCGCTGCTGCGCTCCCTGACCGTGGTCGAGGGCCTGCGCTACCCGGCCCCGGTCGAGGCCTACATGCAGGCGATGTCGCAGGCCTGCGGCGTGCCCCTGGTGCAGGATCTGCGCGCCGCCGCCTGATCCGAAGGGGCGGAAAGAGGGCCCGGAAACCCCGGTATTCCCAATACGCGGTTCTTTTGCGAAGTGTCTGAAAAGGCGCGAACTTAACGTCGGTATTACGTCGGTATCACAGCGGTATCGCGACGGTCCGAAACGGGGGGATGCAGGGCCCAAATGCGGGGTAGGGGGCAGTCGCCCCGCCCCGCTCTTTCACTGCGCCGACAATACTCCGGGGGAGCCGCAGGCGGGGGCGGAGCCCCCTCCACCCCTTTCAAAAGCAAAAGGGCCCGCGCATTGCACGGGCCCTTCCGATATCCGTAGGGTGGATGCCAATCCACCGTTCCCGGCGTAGGGTGGGGTTTACCCCACCATCCCGGTCACAGCTTCCCGATCAGCTCCGGCACGGCCTCGAAGAGGTCCGCGACCAGGCCGTAGTCGGCCACCTGGAAGATCGGCGCTTCCTCGTCCTTGTTGATCGCCACGATCACCTTGGAATCCTTCATCCCCGCAAGGTGCTGGATCGCGCCGGAGATGCCGACGGCCACGTAGAGCTCCGGTGCCACGACCTTGCCGGTCTGGCCCACCTGCCAGTCGTTCGGCGCAAAGCCCGAATCGACCGCCGCGCGCGAGGCCCCCACGGCCGCACCCAGCTTGTCCGCCAGCTGCTCGATCAGCGCGAAGTCCTCTTCGGAACCCACGCCGCGACCGCCCGAGACGACGATGCCGGCGGAGGTCAGCTCCGGCCGGTCCGAGGTCGCGACCTTGTCTTCGACCCAGCTCGACAGGGCCGGATCCTCGCCCGCCGCCACGTTGTCGACCGCAGCCGCGCCGCCGTCACCGGCCGCGTCGAAGGTCGAGGTGCGGAAGGTGATCACCTTCTTCGCATCCAGCGATTTCACCGTCTGGATGGCGTTGCCGGCGTAGATCGGACGCTCGAAGGTGTCCGCATCGACCACGGCGGTGACGTCCGACAGGATCATCACGTCCAGCAGGGCCGCGACGCGCGGCAGGATGTTCTTGGCATCCGTGGTGGCGGGGGCGACGATGTGGTCGTAATCGGCACCAAGGGCGGCCACCAGGGCAGAGACCGGCTCCGCCAGGCGGTGGCCGTAGAGCGCATCCTCGGCCACCAGCACCTTGGCAACGCCGGCGATCTTGGCGGCTTCGGCACCGGCATCGGCGGCCTTTTCGCCGACGCAGAGCACGGTCACGTCGCCCAGCTTGGTGGCGGCGGTCACGGCCTTGGCGGTGGCGTCGAGGCCAAGCGCCCCGTCGGTGATTTCGGCAAGCAGAAGTACGGCCATCAGACGATCCCCTTCTCTTTCAGTTTCGCCACCAGCTCATCCACGGAGCCGACCATTTCGCCCGCCTGGCGGGTGGCCGGTTCGGAGGTCTTGACGACCTGCAGCCGCGGCGCCGGGTCGACGCCGTAATCCGCGGGGGTCTTTTCCTCCAGCGGTTTCTTCTTTGCCTTCATGATGTTGGGCAGGGAGGCATAGCGCGGCTCGTTGAGGCGCAGGTCGGCGGTGACGACCGCGGGCAGCTTGACCGAGATGGTCTGCAACCCGCCATCGACCTCGCGGGTGACCTGTGCGGCATCGCCTTCGACGGCAACTTCGCCGGCGAAGGTGGCCTGGGACCAGCCGAGCAGGGCGGAGAGCATCTGGCCGGTGGCGTTCATGTCGTTGTCGATGGCCTGCTTGCCGGCGATGACCAGCTGGGGCTCTTCGGCCTCGACCACGCCTTTCAGCAGCTTGGCGACGGTCAGCGGTTCGATGTCGGTATGGACGTCATCGGCGGCGACGATCAGGATGGCCCGGTCGGCGCCCATGGCCAGCGCGGTGCGCAGGGTTTCCTGCGCCTGTTTCACGCCGATGGAGACGGCGACCACCTCGGTCGCGACGCCCTTTTCCTTCAGCCGGATCGCCTCTTCCACGGCGATCTCGTCGAAGGGGTTCATCGACATCTTTACGTTGGCAAGATCGACACCCGTGCCATCCGCCTTCACGCGGACTTTCACGTTGTAATCGATCACGCGTTTGACAGGCACCAGCACCTTCATCGGCGATCACTCCCTTGATCAAATGGGCCGCAAGATTCGTGCGCGGCCCTCCTTCTCCCCGGAGTTGATATAGGGTCATCCCCCGTGTTGACAGGCCAAAAGGGACCTTCCGTTGCGCGGCAACGTCACGTTTTTTCCGCGATGCGGCGCCGTTTCCGCTCTGCGGCGAGGCTATGCGCGAAGTGCCGGGTGCCCATGTTTCGGGCTCATGATCTTTCCGCAGGGGCTGGGGAAAGGGTCGGGAGGGGGGCGGGGTGTCGCAAAAAATCGCTCCGGCGGGCCGGAGGTCGCAATTGCGCGATGTTGCGTCGGCTGGACCCATCGCGATTTGCCGCAACTGCTAAAGCTGGCGGAAACCGCCCAAGGTCGCACTGCAGGGAAACGCGCGAATGAAAACCCAAGTCAAAGCTCTCGTCGTCGGTGGTGGTGCCGTCGGCACCTCCATTGCCTATCACCTGGCGAAGGCCGGCTGGCAGGATGTCATGCTGCTGGAACGCGATGAGCTGACCTCCGGCTCCACCTGGCATGCGGCGGGGCTGCTGCCGCTGTTCAACATGAGCTATGCCACCACGCATATCCACAAGTACTCCGTCGAGTTCTACAAGACCCTGGAGGCCGAGACGGGGCTGAACGCGGGCTTCTCCATCGTCGGCAACCTGCGCATGGCGCAGACCCAGGCGCGGATGGACGAGTACATGGTCTATGCCACCACGGCGGAGACGGCGGAGGTGCCCTACGAGTGGATGACGCCCGCGCAGATCAAGGAGCGCTGGCCGCTGGTCAACGTGGAGGGGCTGAAGGGCGCGATCTTCCACCCCACCGATGGCTACATCAACCCTGCCGACGTCACCATGGCGATGGCCAAGGGCGCCCGTCAGCGCGGCGTGATGATCGAGCGGAAGTGGCAGGTGGACGGCTACCACTGGACCGGTGAGGCCTGGGAGGTGACCTGCACGAAGATGGTGGAGAAGGGCGGCAACCTGGTGACCTCCGACGAGCAGATCGTCATCACTGCAGAGCATGTCGTCACCGCCACCGGCAACCATGCGCAGCGCACCGCGAAACTGCTGGGCATCAAGACCCCGGCGATCCCGGTGGAGCACCAGTTCATCGTGACCGAGCCCGATCCGGCGCTGGTCGAGTTCCGCAAGAACGGCGGGGCCGAGCACCCGGTGCTGCGCGATGCCGATGCCAAGTGGTACGTGCGCGAGGAGCGCGGCGGCTGGATCCTGGGCCCCTATGAGCGCAATGCGCCCGCGCGATTCCGGTTCGGCGTGCCCGACAGCTTCCGCGCCGATCTCTTCCCGCTGGATCTGGAGCGGATCGAGGAAGAGTACATGTCGATGATCCATCGTCTGCCCTCCTCCGAAACCGTGGGGCTGAAGGACGATTTCAACGGGCCCATCTGCTACACCCCCGATGGCAACCCGCTGGTCGGCCCCGCGCCGGGGCTGCGCAACATGTGGCTGGCCGAGGGTTTCAGCTTCGGCATCACCGCCGCCGGCGGCACGGGCTATTACCTGGCGCAGATGATGGTCGAGGGCGAGGCGGAGATCGACATGGCGTCGCTGGATCCCAAGCGCTACGGCAACTGGATGACCAGCGAATATGCCGTGGCCAAGAACGAGGAAGCCTACGAGCACGTCTTCATCCTGCACCACCCCGACGAGGAGCGCGAGGCGGGTCGCCCGCTGCGGACCTCGCCGGCCTATGACCGGCAGAAGGCCGCGGGCGCGCAGTTCGGCCATGTGAACGGCTGGGAACGCCCGAACTACTACGCCCCCGAAGGCTTCGACGATCACGCGGCGCGCTCCTTCCGGCGCGGCGGCTGGTGGCAATATGCCGTCGAGGAGGCGAAGGCCATCCGCGAGGGCGTGGGCCTGGTCGATGCCACCGCCTTCACCAAGCATTCGGTGCGGGGCGCAGGCGCGACCGAGTTCCTGGACTGGTTCACCTGCAACAAGCTGCCCAAGGTGGGCCGCATCAACCTGACCTATGCGCTGACCTCTGCAGGCACCACCCGGACCGAGTACACCATCGTGCGCATGGCCGAGAACGACTACTACCTCGTCTCCGCCGGGGCCTGGGCGGCCTATGACCAGGACTACCTGATCAAGGCAGCCGAGGATTTCTGCGCCAGCACCGGCAAGAGCGTGGTGATCTCCGATGTCACGACCCAGTACGGCGTCTTCGCCGTGGCCGGGCCGAAGTCGCGTGATCTGCTGAAGAAGCTGATCCGCGATGCCGATCCGGAAACGGCGCTGTCGAACAAGCGCTTCCCCTGGCTGTCGGCGCGCAACGTGGAACTGGGCATGGTACCGGTGACGGCCATCCGCGTGGCCTATACCGGCGAGCTGGGCTGGGAACTGCACCACCCGATCGAGATGCAGAACCACCTGTGGGACCGGCTGGTCGAGGCGGGCGAGGAATTCGGCCTGAAGCTGGTGGGCGCCCGGGCGCAGAACTGGCTGCGGCAGGAGAAGAGCTACCGCGCCTTCGGCACCGAGCTGGGCCGCGATGCGACCCCGGCGGAGGCCGATCTGCCCCGCTTCATCGACCTGTCGAAGGAATTCTACGGCAAGGACGCCATGGTCGCGAAAGGCATCCGCGCCAAATGCGTCACGGTGCTGATCGACGGGCCGGAGGATGCCGATCCCTGGGGCCGCGAGGCGCTTTACGTCGATGGCAAGAAGGTGGGGCGCCTGACCTCCGGCGGCTATTCGGTGGCCTTCGGGAAGTCCATCGGCATGGGCTATGTCAGTCCGGACCTGGCCGTGGTGGGGCAGAAGCTGAAGGTCAAGATGTTCGACCAGCTGTGGGACGCCGAGATCGTCGAGGACAGCCCCTATGATCCGAGCAACGCGAAGATCCGCGTGGACGGGTAAGAGGGGGCTGACGGGAACCCGGCCGGGGCCTGACGTTGGGGCCTGACGTTGGGGCCTTCCGGGGGGACGCGCAGGGTATCGGCCTGCGGCCGATGCCTCCGGCGGGGATATTTCGGGCCAGAAAATGGGAAGGGCGCGCGACGGGAGACCGGGCGCGCCCTTTGTCGTGGGGGAGGTGCGTGGTTGGGGGGGGTATGGTGGATTGGCATCCACCCTACGGCTCACGTTGGGGCTTGCCGGCGGGACGTGCAGGGTATCGGCCTGCGGCCGATGCCTCCGGCGGGGATATTTCGGGCCAGAAAATGGGAAGGGCGCGTGACGGGAGACCGGGCGCGCCCTTTGTCGTGGGGGGGGCGTGGTTGGGGGGTGGGTTTGGTGGATTGGCATCCACCCTACGGCTCACGTTGGGGCTTGCCGGCGGGGCGCGCAGGGTATCGGCCTGCGGCCGATGCCTCCGGCGGGGATATTTCGGGCCAGAAAATGGGAAGGGCGCGCGATGGGAGACCGGGTGCGCCCTTTGTCGTGGGGGAGGTGCGTGGTTTGGGTGGGGCGTTGGTGGATTGGCATCCACCCTACGGCGGAGAGGCTGGCTGCGCCCTTGTAGGGTGGATGCCAATCCACCGCCCGGGGCGCGCGACCCCGCAGAGCGACGGCAAGACGCGGAGGGGCCCGTGATCGCTGTGGGCGTGCTTGGGGAGGGCCAAGGGCGCGGAAGGAAAACGCCCCGGCGGATCACTCCGCCGGGGCGCTGTCTTGGTGCAGGGAGGCGGGGGAACCCCGCTGTGCCTGCTTGCTGCGGCCCGCGATTGCTGAGGGCCCGCGATTATTTGGGCCCGCGATTATTGGGGAACGGAGCCTTCCAGGCCTTCGACGTAGAACATCATGCCGGCCAGGGTGCCGTCATCGGCGGTTTCGCCTTCGGCCAGCCAGTCGGAGCCGTCCTGCTTTTTGATCGGGCCGGTGAAGGCGTGGTATTCGCCGGAGGCCAGCTTGTCCTTCAGTTCCAGGGCTTCGGCCTTGACCTCTGCGGGGACCGCCTCGGTGATCTCGCCGATGCCGACCATGCCGTCACCGATGCCTTCCCAGACGTTGTGGGATTCCCAGGTGCCGTCCATGACCGCCTTCACGCGGGAGACGTAGTAGGGCGCCCAGTTGTCGATGATCGAGGACACGCGGGGGGAGGGGGCATATTCCGCCATGTCGCCCGCCTGGCCGAAGCCGATGACGTTGCCGGCTTCCTTCGCGGCGGCCAGCGGCGCGGTGGAATCGGTGTGCTGGATCAGCACGTCGGCGCCCTGGTCGATCAGGGTCTTGGCGGCGTCGGCTTCCTTGGCGGGGTTCATCCATTCCATCAGCCAGATGATCTTGAACTCCACGTCGGGGTTCACCTTCTTGGCGTGGATGTAGGCGGAGTTGATGCCACGGACCACTTCGGGGATCGGCACGGCGGCGATGTAGCCGATAATGTTCGACTTGGTCATGTGACCGGCGATCACGCCTTCGACCGCGCGGCCTTCGTAGAAGCGGGCGGAGTAGGCGGACATGTTCGGCGCGGTCTTGTAGCCGGTGGCATGTTCGAACTTCACGTTCGGGAATTTCTCTGCCACGGCCAGGGTCGGATCCATGTAGCCGAAGGAGGTGGAGAAGATGATGTCGGCGCCCTGCAGGGCCATCTGGGTCATCGCCTGTTCGGCCTCGGGGCCTTCGGCGACGTTTTCCTGCTCGATCAGTTCGACCTTGTCGGCGCCCAGTTCCTCGACCATCTGCATGGCGGATTCATGGTGGTGCTGGGACCAGCCGCCATCGGTGACGGGGCCGACGTAGACGAAGCCGACCTTGATCTTGTCCTCGGCCAGGGCCGCGCCGGCGCTGAGGGCGGTCAGGGCCATGGCGCCGGCGGCGCCTTTCAGGAACGTCCGTTTCTTCAGAAGCATCTCAATCTCCCACTTTTGGTATTGGTTGAGCCCCTTCGGGGGCGCGATGTTGCCAGGCCTCACTGCGAGGCATGGAAGGTGCGACCCAGCGAGGCGGGGGCCCCGCTGCGGTCGAAACTCATGATGACCAGCACGACGATGGTGATCAGGTACGGGGACATGGAAAGGTATTCCGCGGGAATCGCAACCCCCGCCGCCTGCAGGTTCAGCTGCAGCACGGTGACGCCCCCGAAGAGGTAGGCCCCCAGCAGCACGCGCCAGGGTTTCCAGCTGGCGAAGACCACCAGGGCCAGGGCGATCCAGCCGGTGCCGCCGGTCATGCCCTCGGTCCATTGCGGGACGCGGATCAGGCTGATGTAGGCGCCGCCCAGGCCCGCGCAGGCCCCGCCGAAGAGGATGGCCATGATCCGGATGCGGATGACCTTGTAGCCGAGCGCATGGGCCGCGTCGTGGTTTTCGCCCACGGCCTTCAGGATCAGCCCGGCCCGGGTGTACTTGAGGAAGGCCCATGTGGCCGCGACCAGCGCCAGGCCCACGTAGACCATGGCGTCATGGCTGAACAGGATCCGCCCCAGCACCGGCAGGTCCGACAGCACGGGCAGGTCCAGCCTGGGCGAGGAGGGCGGCTTGATGCCCACGTATTTCTGCCCCATCAGCGCGGAGAGGCCGAGCCCGAAGAGCGTCAGCGCCAGGCCCGAGGCCACCTGGTTGGCCAGGGCGAACTGGGTCAGCACGGCAAAGAGCAGCGACAGCACCGCGCCCCCCGCCGCCGCCGCGATGAAGCCCAGGAAGGGCGAGCCGGTGTTGACCGCGACGATGAAGCCGCAGATCGCGCCGGTGATCATCATCCCCTCGACGCCGAGGTTCAGCACCCCCGCCTTTTCCACGATGAGTTCCCCGATCGCCGCCAGCATGACGGCGGTGGAAGCGACCATGAGGGACGCGATCAGCAGGACCGGATTGATAGCCGAGACATCCATCAGGCGGCCTCCCCCAGGGTAATGCGGATACGGTAGTTGGTGAGCACATCGACGGCCAGCAGGAAGAACAGCAGCATCCCCTGGAAGGCCTGGATCGCCGCCGCCGGAAGGCCCATGGCCGATTGCGCCGCCGAGCCGCCGACATAGGTCAGCGCCATCAGCAGGCCCGCCAGGACGATGCCCAGCGGATGCAGCCGCCCGAGGAAGGCCACGATGATCGCGGTGAAGCCGTAGCCGACGGAGAAGCCGGTGGTGATCTGGCCGGAAGGGCCGGAGACCTCGAACATGCCGGCAAGGCCCGCCAGCGCCCCCGCCGTGCCCATGCAGAAGAGCACCAGGCGCGCCGGTTTCACGCCGGAGAACTTCGCCGCGCGCGGCGCCTCGCCCGTCAGGCGGATCTGGAAGCCCAGCAGGTGCCGGTTGAGCAGGATATAGGCCAGGATCGCGGCGATGAAGGCCGCCGCCACCCCCCAGTGCATGCCCGTGCCCTCGATGATGTCGGCGTTATGGGCCGCCGGATACTGCTTGAGGTTCCGCGAGCCGGGGAAGCCGAAGCCTTCGGGGTTCTTCATCAGGCCGATGGCCATGGAGGAGAGGAAATTCTCGGCCACGTAGACCAGCATGAGGGAGACCAGGATCTCGTTCGTGCCGAATTTCACCTTCAGCAGGGCCGGGATCATCGCCCAGGCCAGCCCGCCAAGGGCGCCGGCCAGGATCATCAGCGGGAAGATGTACCAGGCATCCAGCGGGTAGAAGGCCAGGGCCACACCGGCACCGGCGATGGCGCCCATGATGTACTGCCCTTCGGCCCCGATGTTCCAGATCCCGGCCTTGAAGCCCAGCGACAGGCCGAGCGCGATCAGGATCAGCGGCCCGCCCTTCACCAGAAGCTGTGGCCGGTAGTAGAAGGAGAATTCGCCGAACAGCGGATCCCAGAAGATCGTCTTGATCGCCAGCACCGGATCCTTGCCCAGGATGGCAAAGAGCAGGCCGCCCGCGATCATGGTGATCACCACGGCGAGGATCGGGGTGAAATAGGACAGCGTCCGGGAGGGTTGCGGTCGTTTTTCGAGGAAGATCATGCGCATCCCTCCGTCTGTGCCCAAAGGGGCGGGATGGCCCGGGTGCAGCCGGGGGCCAGGATGGGGGTGGGGAGCAGGGGGGCGAGGTCACGCATGGGCTGCCTCCATCCCGTGGGCGCCGCCCATCATCAGGCCGATCTCTTCCATCGACAGGCCCTGTGCGGGCACCACCTGGGACAGGCGCCCCTCGTTCAGGGCCGCGAAATTGTCCGACACTTCCATCAGTTCGTCGAGGTCCTGGCTGATCACGATCACCGCGGCACCGCCTGCGGCCAGATCGAGGATCGCCTGGCGGATCGTGGCGGCGGCGGCGGCATCGACGCCCCAGGTCGGCTGGTTCACCACCAGCACCTCGGGCCGTTGCATGACTTCCCGTCCGATGACGAATTTCTGCAGGTTGCCGCCCGAAAGCGCCCGGGCGGCGGTTTCGGTGCCCGGCGTGCGCACGTCGAAGCGTTCGATGATCGACTGGGCGAAATCGCGCGCCTTGCCCCATTTGAGGAAGCCGTTGGTCATCAGCCCTTCGCGTTCCGCCCCGGTCAGCAGGGCGTTTTCGGTCAGGGTCATGTTGGGCGCCGCGGCATGGCCCAGCCGTTCTTCGGGCCCGGTCAGCAACCCACGACGGCGGCGTTCGGTCGGGCCCCTGGCGCCGATTTCCGCCCCGTCGAGGACGACCATGCCGGGGGCGGAGGTGATCTCCCCCGAAAGGGCCGCCAGCAGTTCGTCCTGGCCGTTGCCCGCAACCCCTGCAAGGCCCAGCACTTCGCCCGCGCGGACGGTGAGGGTCACGTTCTTCAGCGAGGTGCCGAACTGGCTGGGGGAGGGGACGGAGAGGTCGTTGAGCGCGAGGCGCACATCGCCGGGCGTCGAGGGTTCGCGTTCGGGGCGGTGCAGTTCCGTGCCCACCATCATCTCGGCCATCTGGGCCGCCGTGACCTCTCGCGGGGTGCAGGTGCCGACCTTCTTGCCCAGGCGCAGGATCGTCGCCTCGTCGCAGAGGGCGCGGATCTCTTCCAGCTTGTGGGAGATGTAGAGGATCGAGGTGCCTTCGGATTTCAGCTTCCGCAGGGTGGCGAAGAGGATTTCGACCTCCTGCGGGGTGAGGACCGAGGTCGGTTCGTCCATGATCAGGAGCTTGGGATCCTGGAGCAGGCAGCGGATGATTTCGACCCGCTGGCGTTCACCGGCCGAAAGATCCCCCACCAGGCGCCAGGGATCGAGCGGCAGGCCGTATTGTTCGGACACCGCGCGGATGCGTTCGGCCAGTTCGCCCGTCTTGGGCGGGTTGGCCATGCCGAGGGCGACGTTTTCGGCAACGTTGAGCGCATCGAAGAGCGAGAAGTGCTGAAACACCATGGCCACGCCGCGGGCGCGGGCCTCCTGCGGTTCGGAGGGCGCATAGGCGGTGCCCATGAAGGCCATGTCGCCGCTGTCGGGCTTGACCAGGCCATAGATCATTTTGACCAGCGTGGACTTGCCCGCGCCGTTCTCGCCCAGCAGGGCGTGGACCTCGCCTTCCATGATGTTGAAGGAGACGTCGCTGTTGGCGACCACCCCCGGATAGGCCTTTGTAAGACCCACGATTTTCAGCAGTGTCCCCGTCACGCCGTTCTCCCCCTGATGGCGTCTTTGCGCGCCGTTGTCGTCAGTAGCTCAGCCGCCACGCCCACGGCAATCTCCTGCGGGTGTTTGCCGTAGGAAGGTTGACCGATTGGACAAGAAATGCCTGCGATAGAGGCAGGTTGGTGGCCCATGGCCGCCAGGCGGGAGCGAAAGCGCGCCCATTTGCTGGCGGATCCGATCAGCCCGCAGGAGGCGAAGCCGCGGCGCAGCAGCGCGTCGCAGAGCGCCAGGTCGAGCTGGTGCGAATAGGTCAGGATCAGGTGGTGGGCGTCCGGGGCCGCATGGGTCGCCAGCCGCGCGGGATCGGCGGCGGGGAGGATGGTCACGCCGTCGGGTGGCTGTTCGGGGAAGCGGTCGGGCGCGGTGTCGATCCAGGTGAGCGCGATCCCGGGCAGGGGCGCCAGCACCGAGGCGATGGCACGCCCGACATGCCCCGCGCCCCAGAGCCAGACCGCGCGGGCGGGCCGGGCCAGCGGTTCGACCATCCAGCCCTCGTGGATCCCTGCGGCGGGCGGGGTGCCCTGGGCGCGGGCCTCCGCCAGCTGGCGGCGCAGGGCAAAGGGCATTTCGTCCCCGGAGCCGGGCAGCGGACGGGCATAGGCGGTGCCGTCGAGCGTGGCCAGCCGCGCCGCGTCCCAGATTTCATAAAGCAGCTTCACCGCCCCGCCGCAGCACTGGCCCAGGTCGGGGCCAAGCGCGCGCGCCTCCAGCCGGTCGGCGGTGAGGGTGCGGGCGCGCAGCATCGCCTCATGTTCCAGGGTGCCGCCCCCGATGGTGCCGATCAGCGCCTCGGGGGTGACGAGCATGGCTGCGCCGACCTCGCGCGGGGTGGAGCCGCGGGTTTCCGCGACCACCACCCGCACGAGGCGGGGCGCCCGGGCCAGCGCCCGGGCAAGCTCTTCGCGGTCAAGCATTCGTCACCTGGGCCGTTTTCACCCGGTCGATGGCGTCGAGCACGCGTTCCGGCGTGGCGGGCGCATCGAGCAGGGGATAGGCGGTGCCGCAGGCGCCGACCGCATCCGACAGCGCCAGCAGGGCAGAGATGCCCAGCATGAAGGGCGGCTCCCCCACGGCCTTGGACCGGTAGATCGTCTGCGCCGGGTTGGGTTCATCCCAGAGCGCCACGTTGAAGACCCGCGGCCGGTCGGAACAGGCGGGGATCTTGTAGGTCGAGGGCGCATGGGTGCGCAGCCGACCCTTGCCGTCCCAGACCAGTTCCTCGGTCGTGAGCCAGCCCGCGCCCTGGACGTAGCCGCCCTCCACCTGGCCGATGTCCAGCGCGGGGTTCAGCGAAGACCCTGCGTCATGCAGGATGTCGGTGCGCAGGATGCGGTATTCGCCGGTGAGCGTATCGACCACCACTTCGGTCAGCGCCGCGCCATGGGCGAAGTAGAAGAACGGCCGCCCCGCGCCCTGCACCCGGTCCCAGCTGAGGTCGGGGGTGCGGTAATGCCCGGTGGCCGAAAGGCTGACCTGCGCCTGGTAGGTCAGCTCGGCGGCGCGGGCGAAGGTCAGGCTCTCGCCCCCGACGGTGACCATGCCGTCGGCGAAGAAGACCTCTTCCACCGCAACCTGGTGCAGTTCGGCCACCACGCCTGCGATGCGGTCGCGGATCGTGTCGCAGGCGGCCTTCACCGCCATGCCGTTCAGGTCCGAGCCGGAGGATGCGGCGGTGGCGGAGGTGTTGGGCACCTTGGCGGTGTCCGAAGCGGTGATCTTCACCGCCTCCATCGGGATCCCGAAGCGGGAGGCCGCGACCTGCGCCACCTTCTGGAACAGGCCCTGTCCCATCTCGGTCCCGCCGTGGTTCAGATGCACCGATCCGTCCTGGTAGACATGGACCAGCGCCCCCGCCTGGTTGAGGTGCGACAGGGTGAAGGAGATGCCGAATTTCACCGGGCTGAACCCCAGCCCCTTCTTCAGCACCGGGTTCTGCGCATTCCACGCCGCCACGGCCTCTTTGCGCGCCGCGTAATCGCTGCTGTCCAGCAGCTTGTCCGTCAGCCGGTGCAGGATGAAATCCTCCACCACCTGTCCATAGGGCGTGGTCTGCGCCGCGCCCCCTTCTTCCATTCGATGGCCGGAAATACTCCGGGGGGAGGCCGCAGGCCGGGGGGCGGAGCCCCCTTCCGCCCCATCCACGGGACAATCGGCATAGTAGTTCACCTGCCGCACGGCGACGGGATCCAGCCCCAGGTCATGGGCGATGTGGTCGATCACCCGTTCGATGCCCACCACGCCCTGCGGCCCGCCGAAGCCGCGATAGGCGGTGGCGGAGCACATGTTGGTGCGCAGCCGGTGGCTTTCGATGCGGGCGTTTTCCAGCAGGTAGGCGTTGTCGGCATGCAGCATGGCGCGGTCCGCCACCGCCAGCGTCAGGTCCTGGGACCAACCGGCGCGGGTGTATTGGCGGAAATCCACGCCCAGGATGCGGCCCTGGGGGGTGACGCCCACGCGGTAGTCGATGCGGAAATCATGGCGCTTGCCGGTGATCTGCATGTCGTCGTCGCGGTCATAGCGCATCTTGGCGGGCCGCCCGGTCAGCGCGGCGATCACCGCGCAGGAGACGGCCAGCGCATTGCCCTGGCTTTCCTTGCCGCCGAAGCCGCCACCCATGCGGCGGGTTTCGACGCGCACGGCATGCATGGGCTTGCCGATCGCCTCTGCCACCTTGTGCTGGATCTCGGTCGGGTGCTGGGTCGAGGACGACACCAGCACGTCGCCGTTTTCCTGCGGCAGGGCGAGGGAGGCCTGGCCTTCGAGGTAGAAATGTTCCTGCCCGCCCATTTCGATCCGGCCTTCGATGACGCGGGGGGCCGCGGTGATGGCGGCCTCCGCATCGCCCTTGGACCAGACCAGCGGCGGGTATTCGATGTAGCTTTCGGCCTCCAGCGCTTCTTCGACCGTCAGGATCGGCGTTTCCTCGTCGATCTCCATCACCGCCAGCGTCGCGGCCTTGCGGGCGGCGTGGTGGGAGGTGGCGGCGACGAGGAAGACCGGCTGGCCGACGAAATTGACCCGGCCGGTGGAAAGCAGGGGTTCGTCATGCACGGGGGCGGAGGCCACGTCATTGGCGAAGGGCAGGTCGGCGGCGGTCATGACCTTCACCACGCCCGGCGCGGCCTTGACCTTTGCCAGGTCCAGCGCCGTGATCGTGCCGCGCGCCACGGGCGAGGTGCCGAAGGCCAGGTGCAGCGTGTTGGCGGGCAGGGGGATGTCGTCAATGTAGCGCGCCTGTCCGGTGACGTGGAGCGGGCCGCTGTCATGCGGCAGGGGCTTGCGAACCTGTTCGGTCATGCCTCGACCTCCAGCACGTCGACATCCTGGCCGAGGTCGGCGAGCAGGTAGCGGGTGAGCATGTTGCGGGCGGCCTTCAGCCGGTAGGCGGCAGAGGCGCGCATGTCGGTCATGGGGGTGTAGTCCTTGGCCCATTCACCGGCCACGGCTTCGACGGTGGCCAGCGTCCAGGGTTTGCCCAGCAGGGCGGTTTCGACGTGGCGGGCGCGTTTGGGCGTGCCGGCCATGCCGCCGAAGGCGATGCGCGCGGCGGTCACGGTGCCCGCCGAAACGGTCACGCTGAAGCAGCCGCAGACGGCGGAAATGTCCTGATCGAAGCGCTTGGACAGCTTGTAGCAGGCCAGCCGGTCGGGGGTTTCGCCGGTGGGGCGCGGGATGGTCACGGCCTCGACGAATTCGCCGGGCGCGCGGTCCTGGCGGCCGTAGTCGATGAAGAAGTCTTCCAGCGGGATGTCGCGGCGGGTGGTGCCATGGCGAAGGTGCAGGGTGGCGCCAAGCGCGATCAGCGCGGGCGGGCCGTCCCCGATGGGGGAGCCGTTGGCGATATTGCCGCCGACGGTGGCGGCATTGCGCACCTGGACGGAGGCGAAGCGGCGCAGCATGGCGGCAAGGCCCGGGTAATAGGGCGCGATGACCGGCAGCAGGTCGGACCAGGTGGTCATGGCGCCGATGCGGATGCCGTCATCCGTCACCGTCACGCCCTTCAGATCGGCGCAGCGGTTCAGGAAGGCCACTTCGCCCAGGTCGCGCATGGCCTTGGTCACATGCAGGCCGAGGTCGGTCGCCCCGGCCACCAGGGTGGCATCGGGGTTGGCTTCGTACCACTGTGCCAGCTCGTCCGAGGTTTCGGGCTGGAAGGCGATGCCCGCCGCGTCCACCGGCATGCGGAAGGTCGCGGGCAGGTGGGCGGGGGCGGGTTTCGCCGCTGCCTCCTCTGCCGCGCGGATGATCGGTGCGTAGCCGGTGCAGCGGCACAGGTTGCCCGCCAGCGTCAGGTCATGGTCCGTCTCGCCGGTGATCTGGGCCGTCGCCATCGACATGGTGAAGCCGGGCGTGCAGAAGCCGCATTGCGATCCGTGATGGTCCACCATGGCCTGCTGCACCGGGTGCAGCGCGCCGTCGGGCAGGGCGAGCCCCTCGACCGTGGTCACCGACTTGCCGTGCAGCTGCGGCAGGAAGAGGATGCAGGCGTTCAGCGCCTTCGGTCCCTCTTCGGAGGTCACCATGACGGTGCAGGCGCCGCAATCGCCCTCGTTGCAGCCTTCCTTGGTGCCCGTCAGGCCCCGTTCGATGCGCAACCAGTCAAGCAGCGTCATCGTGGGGGGGACATCACCGATGTCCACCCGGTCTCCGTTCAGTTGAAAGGAGAGTGTCATGTTCATTATCACCGCCGCGTTACCCGTTGCGCCCTGAAATGTCCCCTCGATGCGGCGTAGAAGAGACGGCGTTTCCCCTTGGTTCCGCCCAGAAAAGCGGCGAAACGCACGGTTTGCAAGCCTTTCTCGCCTGTATACAGCCGCTTTGCCGGGCCTTTGCCCAAGGAGGCGCCGAACCGTGGTGCGAACCCTGCGGCAGCGCATGCCGCGGGCGGGGTTTTCGGGGGCTCTTGCCGGGGGGCTCGGGCGGGGCCTAGAACTGGTCGGATGAGCGAGCCCCGATTCATCCACCTCCGCGTCCATACCGAGTATTCCCTTCTGGAAGGGGCCATGCGGCTGAAGAAGCTGCCGGCCCTTTGCGAGAAGATGGAGATGCCCGCCGTCGCCGTGACGGACACCAACAACAACTTTTCCGCGCTGGAGTTTTCCGTGACCGCCAGCGGGGCGGGGGTGCAGCCGATCGTCGGCATGCAGACCACGGTGAACTGGCACAGCCCGGAACCGGGCGAGAAGCAGCAGCCGCCGGGCGCGGTGGTCCTGCTGGCGCAGAACGAGCGCGGCTACGAGAACCTGATGAAGCTCAATTCCTGCCTCTACGTGGACAAGCACGGCGATCTGCCGGCGGTCACGCTGGAGGAACTGGAGCAGTATTCGGAGGGGCTGATCTGTCTCAGCGGCGGGGCGGACGGCCCTGTGGGGCGGCTCCTGCAGACGGGCCACCGGCCCGAGGCGCAGGCGCTGATGACGCGGATGGCGGGGTTCTACCCCGGCCGGTTCTACGTCGAGCTGCAGCGCCACCCGGGCGAAGACGGGCTGCCGCAGGCCGAGAAGCTGACCGAACGCGGCTTCGTCGAGATGGCCTATGCGATGGAACTGCCGCTGGTGGCGACCAACGACGTCTACTTCCCCACCAGCAGCATGTACGAGGCGCATGACGCGCTGATCTGCATCGCCGAAGGCGCCTATGTGGACCAGAGCCAGCCCCGCCGCCGCCTGACGCCGCAGCATTACTTCAAGTCGCCGCAGGAGATGGCGACGCTTTTCGCCGACCTGCCCGAGGCGATCGAGAACACCGTCGAGATCGCCCGGCGCTGTGCCTTCATGACCTACCGCCGCGACCCGATCCTGCCGAAGTTCGCGGATGACGAGGTGGCCGAACTGCGCCGCCAGGCCAACGAGGGCCTGCAGGCCCGCCTGGCCGTGATCCCCCACGCGGTGCCCGAGGAAGAGTACCAGAAGCGGCTGGATTTCGAGCTGGGCATCATCGAGGGCATGGGCTTCCCGGGCTACTTCCTGATCGTTGCGGACTTCATCCAGTGGGCGAAGGACCACGACATCCCGGTGGGGCCGGGGCGGGGGTCCGGTGCGGGGTCGCTGGTGGCCTATGCGCTGACCATCACCGACCTTGATCCGCTGCGCTATTCACTGCTTTTCGAACGCTTCCTGAACCCGGAACGTGTGTCGATGCCCGACTTCGACATCGACTTCTGCATGGATCGCCGCGAAGAGGTGATCCGCTACGTGCAGGAACGCTACGGCCGCGACAAGGTGGGGCAGATCATCACCTTCGGTGCGCTGCTGTCGAAGGCGGCGGTGCGCGACATCGGCCGGGTTCTGCAGATGCCCTATGGCCAGGTGGACCGCCTGTCGAAGCTGATCCCGGTGGAAGGGGTGAAGCCCGTCAGCATCGAACAGGCCCTGCGCGACGAGCCGCGCCTGGTCGAGGAGGCGCAGAACGAGGAGGTCGTGGACCGGCTGCTGAAATACGGCATGCAGGTCGAAGGCCTGCTGCGGAACGCCTCGACCCACGCGGCGGGCGTGGTGATCGCGGACCGGCCGACCGATCAGCTGGTCCCGCTTTACCAGGATCCGCGCTCGGACATGCCGGCGACGCAGTTCAACATGAAATGGGTCGAACAGGCCGGGCTGGTGAAGTTCGACTTCCTGGGTCTGAAGACCCTGACCGTGATCCAGAACGCGATCCAGCAGATCCACGCGGGCGGGCGGGACCTGCATGTCGCGGCCGACGGTACCCAGCTTTACGAGCCGGCGCCGGGGGCGGAGAACATGATCAACGCCATCCCGCTGGATGACGAGAAGACCTACGATCTTTACGCCCGCGCCAAGACCGTCGCCGTGTTCCAGGTGGAATCCACCGGCATGATGGACGCGCTGAAGCAGATGAAGCCCACCTGCATCGAGGACATCGTGGCGCTTGTGGCGCTCTACCGTCCCGGGCCCATGGAAAACATCCCGGTCTATTGCGAGGTGAAGAACGGGGTGCGCGACATCACCTCGGTCCATCCGTCGATCGACCACCTGCTTGCGGAAACCCAGGGTATCATCATCTACCAGGAACAGGTGATGCAGATTGCCCAGGTCATGGCGGGCTATTCGCTTGGCGGTGCCGACCTTCTGCGCCGCGCCATGGGCAAGAAGATCAAGGAGGCCATGGACGCCGAACGCCCGAAGTTCGAGGCGGGTGCGGCCAAGAACGGGGTCGACAAGAAGAAGGCCTCCGAGGTCTTCGACCTGCTGGAGAAATTCGCCAACTACGGTTTCAACAAGTCGCACGCGGCGGCCTATGCGGTGGTCAGCTATTACACCGCCTGGCTGAAGGCCAATCACCCGGTGGAGTTCATGGCCGGCGTCATGAACTGCGATATCCACCTGACCGACAAGCTGACCATCTACTTCCAGGAAGTGAAGAAGGGGCTGAAGCTGCCCTATGTGGCGCCGTCGGTGAATACGTCGGACGCGCATTTCAAGGTGGTCGAGGGCGCGCTGGTCTACGGCCTGGGTGCGCTGAAGAACGTTGGCGTCGAGGCGATGAAGCTGGTGGAGAAGGGCCGCGTGGTCGACGGCCGCGAAAAGCCCTTTGCCAGCCTTTACGATTTCGCCCGCCGGGTGGAGCTGAAGAAGGTGGGCAAGCGGCCGCTGGAAATGCTGGCCCGCGCCGGGGCCTTCGACGAGCTGGACCGCAACCGCCGCAAGGTCTTCGAAAGCCTGGAACCGCTGATGTCCTATTCCGCCGCCTACTGGGAGCAGAAGGCCTCGGACCAGGTGTCGCTGTTCGGGGACGCGGGCGACGACCTGCCGGAACCGCGTCTGGCGCCGGTGAACGACTGGATGCCCGCCGAACGTCTGGCGGAGGAGTTCAAGGCGATCGGCTTCTACCTGTCCGGTCACCCGCTGGACGATTACATGGGTGCGCTGAGGCGCAAGAAGGTCGAAACCCTGGACGATGTCTACAAGGCGGCGATGGGGGGCGGGAAGATCGCCAAGCTGGCGGGGATCGTCACCGGCTGTCAGGAACGGAAATCGGCGCGGGGCAATCGTTTCGCCTTTGCCCAGCTGAGCGATCCGACGGGCGCCTACGAGATCACCATCTTCTCGGACACGCTGGAGAAATCCCGCGACTACCTGGTCAACGGTGAAAAGGTGGTCCTGACCGTCGAGGCGACGATGGAAAGTGACCAGCTGAAGCTGCTGGCACGGTCGATCGCGCCGATGGACGGGGTGGTGGCCGATGCGGGGGCCGTCGGCCTGAAGATCTTCGTGGAGGAGGTCCAGGCGATCCCCTCGGTCGCGACGGTGCTGGAAGGCGCGGTCGACTCCGTCCGGGGGGTGGTCAAGGGGCCGATCCTGTTCTGCCTGATGGACCCGGCCCTGCCCGGCGAGGTGGAGATCGACGCCCATGCTGAATTCCCCGTCACCCCGCAGGTGAAGGGCGCGATCAAGTCGCTGCCGGGCGTTCTGGCCGTCGAAGAGGTGTGATGCGGGGCAGGGCGCGCGGGGTGGCGCGCCCGCCCGATCCGGTCAGCCGCAGCCGATCAGTAGTGCCGATCAGTAGTGCGGGGGGCGTTCGTCGCTGAAGAAGACGCCGCCGCTGCCGTCCGACTCCCGGGTGGCTTCGCGTTCCATCAGCATCTGGACCCGGCGGGTGAGCATCATGATTTCCCCCTGTTGTCGCGCGACCTGATCCGACAGGTCATCGACCGTGCGGGTGAGGTGGGCGAGCTTTTCTTCCAGGGCGTTCATGCAAAATCCTCCGAACCGGTAAAGCCCTGCATACACAGTGCAGGGAGCGTGATCTTAGCACGTATCTAAACGGGCGCTAATCTAAACGGTCCCCAATACCAATGCAGTGTTGCAGGCATGGGTATGCACAGATTGCACAGGTCGTCCGATCCGCGGACTTTGGCGGCCCGATTTGCCCGGTGACGGTCTGGTTCAGGGTCGCGGACAGGGGCCCCGGATCATTGCCCTGTACCTTGGCGGCCCATGCGGCCCCCCGTGCCCAATGGCGTGCCCCATCCCCTGTCCCGGCGCCATCCGTTGCCCGGCGGACCCGTGCCGCGCCTTGCAGGGCGTATGCGGGCACCCCGGTTTCCCGGCGCCGCTTGCTCCGGCCCGGCCCATGGGCTATGCCCCGGGCGCGATTGAACCGCGAGGGAATACCATGGCCAAGGTTAAGAAGACCCCGCGTCCCAAGGCGGAGACCCCGAAAGGGTTCCGCGACTACTTCGGGGCCGAGGTGACGGAACGGACGGAGATGCTGGCGAAGATTGCAGGCGTCTACCATCGTTACGGCTTCGAGGCGCTGGAAAGCTCCGCGGTGGAGACGGTCGAGGCGCTGGGCAAGTTCCTGCCCGACGTGGACCGCCCGAACGAAGGCGTCTTTGCCTGGCAGGAAGCGGATGAGAACGACAAGGGCGACTGGCTGGCGCTGCGCTATGACCTGACGGCGCCGCTGGCGCGGGTCTATGCCCAGCACCGCAACGACCTGCCGACCCCTTACCGGCGCTTTGCCATGGGGCCCGTCTGGCGCAACGAGAAGCCCGGCCCGGGCCGGTTCCGCCAGTTCTATCAATGCGATGCCGATACCGTGGGCGCCGCCAGCGTCGCCGCCGATGCCGAGATCTGCGCCATGCTGGCCGACTGCCTTGAAGAGGTCGGCATCCCGCGCGGCGACTACATCATCCGGGTCAACAACCGGAAGGTGCTGAACGGCGTGCTGGAGGCCATGGGCGTGACGGAGGAGGCGCAGGCCGCCGACGTGCTGCGCACCATCGACAAGTTCGACAAGGTCGGCGAGGAGGGCGTGCGCCAGCTGCTGGGCAAGGGCCGGCTGGATGCCTCGGGCGCCTATATCGACGGCGTGGGCCTGGACGAGGCGCAGGCGGAGCCGGTGATCGCCTTCCTGACCTCCAAGGGGGCGACCGTGGCCGAGACGCTGCGGAACCTTTCGGCGGCCGTGGGCGAAAGCGCCGTGGGCGCGGAAGGCGTGGCCGAGCTGGCGGAGATCGCGGGCCTGGTCGCCGCACAGGGCTACGAAGAGGACCGCATCGTCATCGACCCCTCGGTCGTGCGCGGCCTGGGCTATTACACCGGCCCCGTCTTCGAAGCCGAGCTGACCTTTGAAATCCTTGACGAAAAAGGCCGCAAGCGGCAGTTCGGATCGGTGTCCGGCGGCGGGCGCTACGACGGGCTGGTCAAGCGGTTCACCGGGCAGGAAGTGCCCGCGACGGGGATTTCCATCGGCGTCGACCGCCTGCTGGCCGCGCTGCGCGCCAAGGGCCGCGTCGGCGGTCAGGCCGAGGGCCCCGTGGTCGTCACCGTGATGGACAAGACCCGCATGGCCGACTACCAGGCCATCGTCGGAGAGCTGCGCCGCGAAGGTATCCGGGCCGAGGTCTACCTGGGCAATCCCAAGAACTTCGGTAACCAGCTGAAATACGCGGACAAGCGCAACTCCCCCATAGCCGTGATCGAGGGCGAGGACGAGAAGGCGCGCGGCGTGGTGCAGATCAAGGACCTGATCCTGGGCGCCAAGATCGCGGAGAACGCGACCCTGGAAGAGTGGAAGGAACGGCCCAGCCAGTTCGAGGTGCCGCGGGCAGAGATGGTCGCGAAAATCCGGGAGATCCTGGAGGGTTACGCCAATGATGCCGCTCAAGTCGGGGAAGGTCAGTAAAGATGCCCTATCGTATGCCTGATCGGGGCCGGGTGAAAGCCCGCGCCGCCGCGCTGCGGGCCGGGTTCGAGGCCGCGGGCGCCGCGGTCGTCGAGGCGCCGGTCCTGCTTTCTGCCGATGCGCTGCTGGACCTTTACGGAGAGGACCTGCGGGCGCGGGCCTATACCACCTCCGATGCGCTGCGGGGGGAGCAGATGCTGCGCCCCGATTTTACCGTTCCGGTCGTGCAGATGCACATGGAAGGGGGCGCCGAACCCGCGCGCTACACCTATTCGGGCGAAATCTTCCGCCGTCAGGAGGAGGACGAGGCCCGGGCCAATGAATACCTGCAGGTGGGTTTCGAAATCTTTGACGGATCGGACCCGGAGGCCGCCGATGCGGAGGTCTTCGCCCGGATGGCCGCCGCCGTGGCGCCGCTGGGCCTGAAGGCCACCACCGGGGATATCGGGATCCTGCAGGCCGCCGTGGCGGGGCTGGATACCTCCGAGGCGCGCAAGCGGGCGCTGTCGCGGCACCTGTGGCGCCCGGCCCGGTTCAAGCAGCTGCTGGACCGTTTCGCGGGCCGCACGGCACAGCCGCCGTCGCGCCAGGCCCTGCTGTCCCAGGCGGATCCCTTCGCCGGGGCCGGGCCGGACATCGGCCTGCGCTCCCGCGAGGAGATTGCGCTGCGGCTGGATGCGCTGCGCGCCGATGCGGCCCTGCCGCCCGTGGCCGAAGCCCAGGTGCAGCTGATCGAGGCCATCCTGAAGGTGCGGGAAACCCTGCCGAACGCCCTGTCGCAGCTGCGCGACATCGCCGTGGACCTGCCCGCGATTTCCGAGGCGGTGGAACGACTTGCCCGCCGTGGTGCGGCGCTGGCCGGGCATGGTGTCGACGTGGAAAGCCTGGAATTCGAGGCAACCTACGGCCGGACCCACATGGAATATTACGACGGTTTCGTCTTTGGCTTCGTGGTGGAGGGGCGGCCCGATCTGCCCTCCGTCGCCTCGGGCGGGCGCTATGACGCGCTGACCCGGGAGCTGGGCCGGATGGTCGGCAAGCCGGAGGGGATCCCCGCCGTGGGCGGCATCCTGCGCCCGGGGCTGATGGTCGAACTGGAGGACGGGAAATGACGCTGAAGCTGGGCGTGCCGTCCAAGGGGCGGCTGATGGAAAAGACCTTCGACTGGTTCGGCAGCCGGGGCGTGACCCTGGGCCGCGCCGGGTCCGACCGGGAATATGCCGGGAAGGTCGAGGGGATAGAAGGGGTTGAGCTTGTCCTGCTGAGCGCGGGCGAGATCCCGAAGGAGCTGAACGCGGGTCGCATCCACCTGGGCGTGACCGGCACCGACCTGGTGCGGGAAAAGCTGGGCCAGTGGGAACAGCGGGTCGAGGAACTGGCCGAGCTGGGCTTTGGCCATGCCGATCTGATCGTCGCCGTGCCCTCCTGCTGGATCGACGTGGAAACCCTGGACGACCTGGATGAAGCCGCCGCCGTCTTCCGCCGGACCCATGGGTTCCGCCTGCGGATCGCGACGAAATATCACCGCCTTGTCAGGGACTTCCTGAAGTCCCGCGGGGTGGCTGATTATCAGCTGGTGGACAGCCAGGGCGCGACGGAAGGCACGGTGAAGAACGAGACCGCAGAGGCGGTGGCCGACATCACCACCACGGGGGAGACCCTGCGCGCGAACCACCTGAAGATCCTGTCGGATGCCACGGTCCTGAAAAGCCAGGCGACGCTCTTCCGGTCGCGCACGGCCCCGATGGAAGACGCCGATCGCGCCACCCTGGCCAGGCTGACGGAGATGCTGGACCTCGACTGAGGTCCCCCGGGGCCGGCCCGGGGGGGCGGTTTGCTGCGCCCCTCCGGCGGCCCCGATCATGCGGCCCCCGCGCTTCGCCCGTAGGGCGGGATTTATCCCGCCTTGGCCGGACCCATCCCGCCCTGGCCGAAGTCCCCCCTTACCCTACCCTTACCCCACCGTTTTCAACGTCGGTACTGCAGTGCAGCGACTCCCCTTGCGAAACCCTGGGTTAACAGGCGTTTCCGGGCCAAATCGGCATGTCTGTGGAACGTCGGTATCACGTCGGTATCGCGACGGTGGCGGGCGCCGAAAACGCCTTGGTTAACGTAGCGTCCGCTTTACGTAAGCTGCTGGGATGCCCGGGTCATTTCCTGACCAAAGGGTCAGTGTTGCAGATCGGGCACGACGCTAAACTAAACCGAGCAGTTCACATCCTTGTGCCTCGTAACACCTGTGTACAGGGATCATACGTGCCCGTGTGGGAGGGATTCGCTCGGGGGACCGCGCGACCGGGATCCCGCGGAATTTGAACGAGGTATCGTATAATGAAAGCTATGACGCGTTCCGTTGCGCTGGCTGCTCTGCTGGCAGGTCTTGCCGGCGCTGCATCTGCACAAGTCACCTATTCCGGGTCCGCCACCCTGGGCTACGCCTCCGGCGAAGCGACCGGCGAACTGTCCGGCGCCCCGGACATGGACGGCATTTCCGCCGACGTTGCGGCAACCCTGTCCTTCGGCAACGGCTTCGACCTGGACCTGGGCCTGGGCCTGGCCAAGCTGGACATCGACGGTGTCGATGAAGACCTGAACATCAGCTACCTGAAGGCGGCGCCTTCGTACAACTTCGGCAACGGCTTCACCGCCGGCGCCTATGTCGAGCAGGGCAAGCTGGAAATCTACGACGAAGACGTCAAGCTGATTTCCTATGGCCTGAACGGTGAATACGACATCGCCGGCGCCGAGATCTCGGCCTATTACGGCAAGTCCGAAACCGATCCGGACCTGACCGACGATTACGACATCTACGACTACGGTCTGGGCGTCTCCTACATGGTGAACCCCGGCTTCAAGGTCGGCGGTGGCTGGTCCCGCAGCCGCATCAGCGCCTATGGCGAAGATATCGATCTGGACGTCTGGAAGCTGGGCGCGGCCTATGCCTTCAACGATGCCTTCACCGTATTCGCCGGTGGTGCCTTCGGCAGCATCGAAGACATGGATCTGAACATCTACGGCATCGGCGTCAGCTACGACCTGAGCACCGTGACCCCGGTTCCGGTCATCGCCAGCATCGAATACTCCACCGACGAGATCGAATCCGGCGGCACCGGCGGCTACGACGTGTGGCGCTTTGGCGTGACCATTCCGTTCGGCGCCGAAGCAGGCCCGGTTGTCCCGCTCAACAGCGTGGCGGCATCGGCCTTCGATCCGAAAGCCAACACCCTGACCAACTCCATCCTGGCTGCCTTCTGATAGAGGGTGCCACGCACGCCCGGCGTGCGGAGCATTGGACAGTGGTTTGACATGGAAACGGCCCGCGCAGCAGCGCGGGCCGTTTTCGTTCGGGCGCGCCGCCTCGAAAGGAAAGCGCTGGCGCCTGCGCCCGGGCCGGGGATCGGCGTTTTTCGGCCCAAGGGTCCCCCTGGCCGCAGCCTCACGAGGGGTTTGGTTTTTCCGCGCCGCAGAAAATGCTACCCTTCGGCAGAATTAGTCCCGAATTCAAAGAATGGTTATTGCGGAGGTATGGATATGTTCGGAAAGCGATTTTCCGTCGCCGGCGGAGCTTTGCCCGCTGCCATGGTGGGTGGCCTGGTGGGTGGCCTGTCGGTGGGCCTGCTGGCGGGCCTGACGGCAACCCCCGCGATGGCGGTCGACTGGACCGGCACGGCGACGCTGGGCTTTGGCCTGGCCGATCCGGAAGGGGAGGATACGCTGTCCTCCCTCAACCTGGGCAGCCGCAACCGCTGGGTCTGGGATGATCGCTATGTCCTGCAGTTCCAGAGCGGCGCTGACCTGTTCAAATCCGGCGACGATTACCCGATCGCCAGCTACATGCAGGCCGACCCGCGGCTGAAGCTGGACAACGGGCTGGAGGTCGGCCCCTACCTTGGCGTCGGTGCGATGGATGACGACAACGGCAACCAGACCGTGCTGAAGCTGGCGGGCGGATCCCTGCGCTATGACATGGGCGTGGCCGTGGTGACGGGCTTTGCCGGGCTGACCGAGGGGGCGAGCGAGGATCTGAACGACTACGGGATTTCCGGCGCCTACTACCTGGATCAGGACACGACCCTTGCGGGCAGCGTCGTGGTGGAAACCGGCGACAGCGGCACCGATACGCTGTTCGGCCTGGGTGCCGCGCGGCAGGTGCAGGGCGGCATGTCCATCTTCGGCGGGCTGAGCCACCTGTCGGGGGAAACCACCGCGGATGTGACCCTGGCCAGTGTCGGCATGATCTACAGCCTGAACGCGGCCTCGCCCCAGGCGCCCTGGCTGAACGCGGAACTGGTGCTGGCCGACAGCAGCGGCGGCGATCAGAAGGGGGTGAAGCTGGGCATCACCTTCCCCGTGGGGTATGCGGGCGGCCCGATGGCCCCGGCCACCAGCCACTTCCAGTCGATCATGGAGCCGCGCCGGAACCTGCAATCCGGCATGGTCGCGGCCCTGGGCTTCTGAGGCCCGGCGCATCAGGCCGTCAGACAAGATTCAGACAAGATATAGAGGGGCGCGCCCGCCGGGTGCGCCCCTTTGCTGTGCCGCCTTCTGGTTTGCTTTCCGGGCAGGGGGGCTGTGGGGGGGCCTGTGGGGGCCTGTTTCCCGTTACGGGCAGGGCAGGGTCAGATGACGCCGATTTCGGCCAGGGCGGCGTCAAGCTCGGGTGGGAGGGCATCGTCGCTTTCGCGGGCGGCGGGCAGGTCACGTGGGGCGTCCTCGGGTTTGAGGTAGCGCCAGCCCTGGAAGGGGCGCCGCTGGCTGGGCGCGACGCGGATCAGCTCCGGATCCAGGACGATGGCGCAGCGGCGGATGCCGTCGCCACGGTCGACCTCCTGCAGCCCGGTGATGCGCTGGCGCGCCTGGATCTGCCCCTTGATCACCCAGTAGATCGAGCCGCCGTCGAGCAGCTCTGCCTCCCTTTTGGGCCACATGCGGGTGACATGGCGCGGCGCCTGGCCCGTCTCCGCCATGCGGGCGGCCTGCCAGATCGCGAGGTCCTCGGGCGAGTCGGTGCCGACGGAGAGCTTTACGAGGTGCATGGTGGCCATGGTGAGGTGACTTTCCCGCTCATATTTGATACAGAGAACTGACGCCAGCCATGGTGGCGCACTGCTGCAATGAACGCAACATCTGGTGTGATCTGCAGTTGCGCCTTGGGGGAATCCTCTCTAGGAAGAGAACCCGAACCGCCCTGGTGCCGTCGTGCTTCGCTGCGAAGTCAGGCCCCTTGGGCGGGAATCTGATAAACCTTTCATAGTAAGTCTGCCACCCGGAAAGGGACCCGTGATGAGTCGTTTTGCTGCCCCCATTGCCGAACAAGTCTGGGACATGAAATACCGTCTCAAGCAATCCGACGGCACGGCCGTCGATCGTTCGGTCGAGGACAGCTGGCGCCGCATCGCCCGCGCCCTCGCCGTGGTCGAGAAGGACCCCGAGCACTGGGAAGAGGTGTTCTACGGCGCGCTGGAGGATTTCAAGTTCCTGCCCGCTGGCCGCATCACCGCAGGCGCCGGCACCGCGCGCAAGGTCACGCTGTTCAACTGCTTCGTCATGGGCACCGTGCCGGACAGCATGTCGGGCATCTTCGACATGCTGAAGGAAGCCGCGCTGACCATGCAGCAGGGCGGCGGGATCGGCTACGACTTCTCCACCATCCGGCCGCGCGGCGCGGATGTGATGGGCGTGGCGGCGGATGCCTCCGGCCCGCTGTCGTTCATGGATGTCTGGGATGCGATGTGCCGCACCATCATGTCCGCAGGCTCCCGCCGTGGCGCGATGATGGCGACGATGCGCTGCGACCACCCCGATATCGAACAGTTCATCGAAGCCAAGAGCGACCCGGCCCGCCTGCGCATGTTCAACATGTCCGTTCTGGTCACCGATCCCTTCATGGAAGCGGTCAAGGCCGATGGCCCCTGGGAGCTGAAGTTCGGCGACAAGGTCTATCACACGCTGCAGGCCCGCGACCTGTGGAACAAGATCATGCAGGCGACCTATGACTACGCCGAGCCCGGCGTGATCTTCATCGACCGCATCAACCAGAAGAACAACCTGGCCTATTGCGAGACCATCGCGGCGACCAACCCCTGCGGTGAACAGCCCCTGCCGCCCTATGGCGCCTGCCTGCTCGGCTCCGTCAACCTGGCGCGGCTGGTGAAGGATCCCTTCGGCGAGGGTGCAGAGCTGGACGTGGCCGCCCTGGATGCGCTGGTGCGTGTCGCGGTGCGGATGATGGACAACACCGTCGATGCCTCCGGCTTCCCGCTGGACGCCCAGGCGCGCGAGGCCGAGGCCAAGCGCCGCATCGGCCTTGGCGTCACCGGCCTGGCCGATGCGCTGCTGATGACCGGCCTGCGCTACGGGTCGGACGAGGCCGCCGCCAAGACCGAGGAATGGCTGCGCCAGGTGGCGCGCTCCGCCTACCTGGCTTCCGTCGAGCTGGCGAAGGAGAAGGGCGCCTTCCCGCTCTTCGACAAGGATCAGTACCTGGCCTCCGGCACGATGCAGGAAATGGACGAGGACGTGCGCGCCGAAGTGGCAGAGCACGGCATCCGCAACGCCCTGCTGACCTCCATCGCGCCCACCGGCACGATCAGCCTTTACGCCGGCAACGTGTCGTCGGGGATCGAACCGGTCTTCGCCTATGAATACACCCGCAAGGTGCTGCAGAAGGACGGCAGCCGGACCGAGGAGAAGGTCGTCGATTACGCGGTGAAGATGTGGAAGGACCTGAAGGGCGATGCGCCGCTTCCGGACTACTTCGTCAACGCCCAGACCCTGGCGCCGATGGACCACGTGAAGATGCAGGCGGCGGCGCAGAAGTGGGTCGACTCGAGCATTTCCAAGACGATCAACTGCCCCGAGGACATCGACTTCGAGTCCTTCAAGAACGTCTACATGGAAGCCTATGAAACCGGCTGCAAGGGCTGCACCACCTACCGTCCCAACGACATCACCGGGTCTGTCCTGTCGGTGGAGGAGACCAAGGAAGAGGCCAAGCCCGCCATGCCCGAAGAGGGCGGCGAGGTGATCTACATGTCCGAACCGCTGGACCGTCCGGCGGCGCTGGAGGGCAACACCTACAAGCTGAAGTGGCCGGATTCGGAGCACGCGATCTACATCACCATCAACGACGTGGTGATCGCGGGTCAGCGCCGTCCGTTCGAGGTCTTCATCAACTCCAAGAACATGGAGCATTACGCCTGGACCGTGGCGCTGACGCGGATGGTGTCGGCGGTGTTCCGGCGCGGCGGCGACGTGTCCTTCGTCGTGGAGGAGCTGAAGGCGGTCTTCGACCCGCGCGGCGGCGCCTGGATCAAGGGCAAGTACATCCCCTCGATCCTGGCGGCGATCGGCGGCGTGATCGAAACGCACATGATCGAAACCGGTTTCATCGAAAGCGAGGGCCTTGGCCTGAAGTCGGATCCGGCCGCGAAGGTCGTGGGCCTGGATACCGCCGGCGGCACCTCCACCAAGTCGCGCGGCAAGGCCTGCCCGAGCTGCGGCCAGTACACGCTGATGATGGTCGAAGGCTGCATGACCTGCACCTCCTGCGGTCACAGCAAGTGTGGCTGATACGGCAGGTCCGGGCACAGCAGTGACTGGAAAATTGGCAACGGCCCCGGGGTTTTACCGGGGCCGTTTGCATGTCCGGCAGGGGTTTTCCAGGCCCGCGCCAGACGGTAGGGACGCGGTGTCGCAATCGCCCGATTCCTGAAGTGAACCCTGACGCGATCCGGCAACGGCGGGGCCGCCGTTGCGCCCCGCGCAGGCGGGGCAGGGCGCAGGGGGCGCAGGGCAAGCGGAGCTGGCGCGCTCCGTGAGGGGTATAACCTGGGTGAATATCGAACTAATCTTTTCGATTTTGACGACATAGGGGTGGGCCCTCATAGTCGGCCGCATCAAAACAACAGGGAAACGATTATGAACCGAAACGCAGGGACCAAACTGGGTCGCATTCTGGGTCGCACCTTGGGCCTGACCGTGGCGGCCGGCCTGTCGATGACCAGCGCGGCCGCGATCGCCGCGACGCTGAATGTCGGCATCAACATGGACGCGACCAACCTCGATCCGCACCGGGCCACGGCCACCACCGACGTCGCCCTGGCGGGCTGGATGTTCAACGGGCTGGTGCGCTTTGCCCCGGGCAGCGCCGATCCGGCCTCCATCGAACCGGATCTGGCGACCAGCTGGGAAACCTCCGAAGACGGGCTGACCTGGACGTTCCATCTGCGCGACGGCGTCGAGTTCCAGCACGGCTACGGCCCGCTGACCGCCGATGACGTGGTCTACTCCCTGGAACGCGCGGCCGACCCGGAGCGCTCCTCCTTCGCCAATGACTACGCCGGCTTCGAAAGTGTCGAGGCGCTGGATCCGAAGACCGTTCAGATCACGCTCAGCGCGCCGGTCCCGGGCTTCCTGGGCCTGGTGGCCAACTACCACGGCGGCATGATCGTCAGCCGCAAGGCGGCAGAGGAAAAGGGCGATGCCTTCAACGGCGACCCCGTCGGCACCGGCCCGTTCGAGTTCGAGGAAGCGGTCACCCAGCAGCACGTCGACCTGGTGGCGAACCCCGACTACTACCGCGGCGCGCCCAAGCTGGACGGCATCCGCCTGCAGATCATCCCGTCGGATTCCAGCCGCGAACTGGCGCTGATGTCGGGGGAGCTGGACCTGATCTACGGCAAGCGCGAACAGCGCTGGGTCGACCAGGTCAGCCGCAACGAGGACGTGATCGTCGACATCTTCGCCCCCGGCGAATACCGCACGCTCTACCTCAACGAAGCCCATGCGCCGCTGGATGACATCAAGGTGCGCGAAGCGGTGGCCCATGCGGTCAACGTGGATGAAATCTCCGCTTTCGTGGGGGAGGGCGTGGGCCCGCGCGGCTGTTCGGCCGTTCCCTCGGGCTACCTGGGCGAAAACTGCGATGCGGGCACCTACAGCTATGACCCCGAGCTGGCGAAATCCCTGCTGGCAGAGGCGGGCTTCCCCGACGGGATCACCCTGACCGCCGTCGTCTCCTCCAGCTCCTCGCAGCAGCCGATCATGGAAGTGATCCAGGCGCAGCTGGCCCAGGCGGGCATCACGATGGAAATGAACGTCGTCGATCACCCGACCTATCACCAGCAGATCCGCCAGGATCTGAGCGACATGGTCTTCTACGGCGCCGCGCGCTTCCCGGTGGCCGACAGCTACCTGAGCCAGTTCTACCATTCGAAGGCCATCGTCGGCACGCCGACGGCCGTGACCAACTTTGCGCATTGCAAGGTGGCGGATGCGCAGATCGACGCGGCCCGGGCCGAGGCGGATCCGGAAAAGCAGATGCAGCTCTGGGCCGAAGCGCAGAAGCTGATCCACGAGGATGTCTGCTCCGTCCCGCTGTTCAGCCTGCTGCAGGTCTGGGCCCGCACCGACAAGCTGGATTACGGCTATGAGCTGAAGGGGAACCTGAACCTGGCCCCCGCGATCACGGAAACCACCACCCTGTCGGAATAATCCCGGTTTCGGCCCCTTCCCGAACCCCGATCCATTCCGAAGCGAGCAGGCGGCGCCCCCCGGGGCGCCGTCTTTTCGTTTGCCCCCCGTTTGCCTCTCGTCAGGCCCCTCGTCAGGCCCCTCGTCAGGCCTCGCGTGACAGGCCCGTGAGAGTGGGGGCGCGCGATCAGATACCGGGGCCGTCCTCTTCCCAGGCAGAGACCTCTGCCGCGCGGGTGACCTCTTCGACGAAGGCGCTCACCAGCTTGGAGTTGCGGCTGTGCGAGGGCCAGCAGGTGTGGAACTCGAAACTGGTGGCGGGATCGAAGGGGCGCATCGCCACCCGGCCCTTGACCCCTTCGGACACCAGCGGATCGACGACCGTCACCCCCATGCCGCCGGCGACGAATTCGCAGACGTTGGGGGCGGTTGCGGCCTCGATCCGGATGTCGGGGCGCAGGCCGGCGTCTTCGAAGACCGCATCGACCCGCCTGCGGGTCAGGCTGGCGCGGGCGAAGGCGATGAAGGGCTCCCCGTCCAGGTCCTGCGGCGTGATGCGGTCCCTTGCGGTCAGCGGGTGGTCGATGGGCAGCAGGCAGACCATGGGCTTGGAATGCACCGGCCGGGTGGAGATCGTGGGGTGATCCACCCGCGTCACCAGGATCGCCACGTCCAGCCGGCCGGAGATCATCCAGTCCGCCAGGAACTGCGAGCTGCGCGTGTCGACGGAGATGAAGGCCTCTGGGTAGCGTTCGTGGAAGGCCCGGATGGCCCGCACGATGAACCCGCCCGACAGGCCCGGCATGACCCCCACGCGCAATTGCCCGCGGTTTTCACGCCGGATCGCCTCCACCGCGCGGATCAGCTGGCCCACGCCGCCGAAGACCCGGTTGGCCTCGTTGTAAAGGCGCATCCCCTGTTCGGTGGCCACCAGCCGGCCGCTGGCGCGGTCGAACAGCTGCATTTCCGTGTCTTCCTCCAGCGTCGCGATCAGCTTGCTGGCGGCCGGTTGGGAGATCGACAGCCGTTCCGCCGCGCGGCTGACGCTGCCGGCCTCGACCACGGCCATGAGGGCTTCGAACTGCCGCAGGCTGGGTTCTCGCATGGGTATAACCTCTGGGAATATATTGGCGAACTTTTCGATTTTGACTTTCTACCCCTCGCTTTGGATAAAAATCAACAACAAGCAAGGGAGCCCGCAGTGGCACAGCCAGACTACATCGTGATCGGAGCAGGCACCGTGGGCGTCTCGATTGCCTATGGGCTGCAGAAGCGGGGGCAGTCGGTCTGCGTGGTCGATGGCGGTGCACGGGATTTCCGCGCGGCGCGGGCGAATTTCGGGCTGGTCTGGGTGCAGGGCAAGGGGGGCAACCTGCCGGCCTATGCCCGCTGGACGGCGCAAAGCGCGGCGCTCTGGCCTGCGTTCCGTGACGGGCTGGAACAGGTCAGCGGCATTGGCGTGGATTACCAAAAGCCCGGCGGCCTGGTCTTTGCCCTGTCCGAAGAGGCGCTGGACGCGCGCCGCGATCTGCTGGAACGGATCGGCGGCGGCACCCTGCCCGAGGGGGCGGAAATCCTGGACCGCGCAGCGCTGCAGGCCCGGCTACCCGATGCCCCCCTGGGGGAGGAGGTCGCCGGGGCGAGCTTTGGCGCCAGCGACGGCCACGTGAACCCTCTGAAACTTCTCGCGGCACTGCAGCAGGGGCTGTTGCAGCTGGGCGGAAAGATCCTGTGGGACTGGCGGGTCCAGCGGCTGCAAACCACCGATCATGGCTACGAACTCACCGGGCCGGATGGCGCGCACCTGCGCGCGCCAAAGGTCATCGTGGCGGCGGGGCTGGCCACGCCGGGCATCGTCGCGCCCCTGGGGATCGACCTGCCGCTGCGCCCGCAACGCGGGCAGCTGCTGGTCACCGAACGGATGGCACCGATGCTGCCCATGCCCTGCAGCGGGCTGCGCCAGACGGCCGATGGCACGGTGATGATCGGCGCCACCCACGAAGATGTCGGCCTCGACACCGGCACGACCCAGGCCTCCGCCACCACGCTCGCACAGCGCGCCCTGCGCATCCTGCCCGGGCTTTCGGGCGCGCGCATCGTGCGCCAGTGGTCGGGGCTGCGTGTCCTCTCGCCCGATGGCGGGCCGCTCTATACCCAGCCTTCGGACCACCCCGGCCTCTGGACCGTCAGCTGCCATTCCGGTGTCACCCTTGCCGCGGTCCATGCCGATGGGCTGGCCGAACAGATCCTTGCCGGTGCGCTGACCGGCGATACCCGTCACTTCTCAAAGGACCGTTTCCATGTTCCGACCCCTGCCTGACAGCCCGACCGGGCCAACCGTGACCGTCTTCGTCGAAGGCCAGCCGGTCGAGGCGCAGGAGGGAGAGACCGCGGCCAGCGTCCTGCTGCGCCACCTCGGGACCTCGCGCATCACCCCGATCAGCGAAACCCCCCGTGCGCCCTTCTGCATGATGGGCTGCTGTTTCGATTGCCTGGCAGAGATCGACGGCAAGGGATCGACGCAAAGCTGCCTGGTGCCGGTGCGGGAAGGCATGACCATCGCCCGCCAGATGGGTGCCCGGAAGATAGGAGACCGGAAGATAGGGGACCGGAAGGTGGTGGCGTGATGACCAGTGACATGGCGACCAGTGACATGGCGAGCAGTGACATGACGGGCAGTGACATGACGGGCGACACGACCTTCGACGTGGCCATCATCGGGGCGGGCCCCGCCGGGATGCAGGCCGCCTGCGATCTGCGCGGGCAGGGGCTTTGCGTCGTCGTGCTGGATGAACAGCCCGCACCGGGCGGGCAGATCTGGCGCGGGGTGGAGCGGAATTGCCAGCCCGGTTCCGCGCTCGCGCAGGGGCTTGGCGCCGATTACCGCCAGGGGGCAGAGGTCGCGCGCGCCTTCCGCGCCTGCGGGGCCGACTACCGCCCCCTGTCGCGGGTCTGGCAGATCGAGGAGACGGGTGAGGAGGCCGCGGCACAGGGCTGGCAGGTTTTCGTGACCCGCGAAGGACAGGCAGAGGTGATCCCGGCGCGCCGCGTCCTTCTGGCCATTGGCGCACAGGAACGGCCGGTGCCCTTCCCGGGCTGGACCCGCCCGGGCGTGATGACCGTCGGCGCGGCACAGATCCTGCTGAAATCCGGCGGGCTGCTGCCCGAAGGGCCGGTGTGGATCTGCGGCGCCGGGCCCTTGCCCCTGCTTTACGCCCACCAGCTGCGCAAGCTGGGCGGCAAGGTCGCGGGCTTCCTGGACACCGCCCCGCGCGACAGCCTGCGCCGGGGGCTGCCGCATCTGTCGGGCGCCCTGCGCGACTGGAAGAGCCTGGCCAAGGGCCTGGGCTGGCAGACCCGGATGCGCCTTTCCGGCCTGCGGCATGAAATCGGGGTGACCGGCCTGCGGGCAGAGGGGACGGACCACCTCGAAAGCATCCGCTGGCAGACCCCGCAGGGCGAGAAATCGGCCCCGGCCCGGGTGCTGCTGGTCCATGAAGGGCTGGTGCCCTCGATCCATCCGACGCTGTCGTTGCAGTGCGACCATGCCTGGTCCGAAGCGCAGCAATCCCTGCGCCCGGTGCTGGACGGTTGGGGCGAAACCTCCCGCCCGGGGCTCTTCGTGGCCGGGGACGCGGCGGGGATCGACGGGGCAAAGGCGGCGCTGGCCAAGGGGGCGCTGGCGGCTGCGGGCATCGCCCGGTCGCTGGGCGTGCTGTCGCAGGCGCAGGCGGACCGGGCCGGAACTGCCGGGGACCGCGCGCTGGCGAAGGCCCGGGCGGCGCGCCCGCTGCTGGACCGGCTCTACCCCGCGCCAGAGACGCCGATCGCCGATGACACCATCGTCTGCCGCTGCGAAGAGCTGACGGCGGGCCAGATCCGCGCGGCGGCGGCCCGGGGTGCGGCGGATCCCGACCGGGTGAAGGCCGAAACCCGCGCCGGCATGGGGCCCTGCCAGGGCCGCCAGTGCGGCTATACCATCGCCCGGCTTATCGCCGAGGCGCATGACAAGCCGCGCGCCGACGTGGGCTTCCACAACATCCGCCCGCCGCTGAAACCCGTGACGCTGGGCGAACTGGCCTCCCTCGGAAAGACTTCAACAGGAAAGACCGCGCCCGTGAAGACCACGCCGGGAAAGGTGGGGGCATGAGCGCGGGTCACGACCTCCTGGTGATCGGCGGCGGCCTGCATGGGCTGTCGGCGGCGCTGCAGTCGGCGCGGCGCGGTCTGCGCGTGCGCCTGCTGGAAGGGGCCTTCACCGGGCGCCATGCCTCGGGGGCGACGGCGGCGGGGGTGCGCAGCCTCAACCGCGCGGTGGAGGAACTGCCGCTGAGCCTGGAGGCCCAGGCCCAGTGGGAGGACATGGCGGCGCTGGTGGGCGACGATTGCGGTTTTCACGCCGGCGGCCAGGTGCAGGTCGCCATGGACGCAGAGGCAGAGGCCCGGATCAGGGCCCGCATCGCCCGGCTGGAAGGCCTGGGGATGACCCATGAAACCTGGATCGGCCCGGACCGCCTGGCGGACCTTGTCCCGGTGATGCAGCCCGGCGCCCTGGGCGCGGCCTATGTGGCGCGCGATGGATCGGCCGATCCGCACCGCACCATCCGCGCCTTCCGCACCGCCTGCCTCGACGCCGGGGTGGAGATCCTGGAAAACCACCCCGTGACCTGGATGACCCGCGACGCCGGCCGCTGGACCGTCGTGGCCGGGGCCGCCAGCCACGTGGCCCCCAGGGTGGTGAATGCCGCCGGGGCCTGGGGGCGCCAGGTGGCCAGGATGGCGGGCGACCCGCTGGAGGTCGGCATCAAGAACTCGATGATGATCGTGACCGAACGCTGCGAGCCCTGCCTCGGGCCTGTCATCTCCGCCCAGAACCGCAAGCTGTCGTTCAAGCAGACGGCGGATGGCACCTTTCTGATCGGCGGCGGGGTGCAGGGGCGGCTGCGGCCCGGTGGCGGCTCGGCCTCGGTGGACTTCGGCGCGCTTTCGGGGGCCATGTCCACGACGCTGGCGCTCTTCCCCTGGGTCGCCGACCTGCGCCTTGTCCGGGCCTGGGCGGGCATGGAGGCCGCCACCGCCGACCTTCTGCCCGTCATCGGCCCCTCCCGCCGGGCGCCGGGCCTGATCCATGTCTTCGGGTTCTCCGGGCATGGCTTCCAACTGGTCCCCTCCGTCGGACGGGTGATCGCAGACCTGGCAGAGACCGGGCATACAGGAACCGAACTGTCGGCCTTCGACCCGGGCCGGCTCGCAACCAACAGGAAGGCAGCATGACAAGATACATCATCAGGAGGTTGCTCGCGGCAATCCCGACACTTCTGGCCATGTTGACCATGGTCTTCGTGCTGGTCCGGCTGGTGCCGGGCGATGCGGCCATGGCCATGCTGGGCGACCAGGCAAGCGAGGCGTCGCTGTCGGCCCTGCGCGCCAAGCTGGGCCTGGATCAGCCGATCGGCGTGCAATACCTGGCCTTCCTGCGCGACATGCTGGGCGGCAACTTCGGCGTCTCGATGAGCAGCGGCCGCCCGGTCCTGGAAGAGGTCGCCCGCGTGCTGCCCTACACGCTGGAGCTGACGGCGGCGGCAATCCTGATCGGTGCGCTCTTCGGGCTGCCGCTGGGCATGGTGGCGGCGCTGCGCCGCAACGCCTGGCCGGACTACCTGTCGCGCATCCTGTCGCTGACGGGCCTGTCCTTCCCGGGCTTCGTGTCGGGCATCCTGATGCTGCTGGCCTTCGCCGTCTACCTGCGCTGGTTCCCGGTCATGTCCACCGCCTCCGACAACATCGTGGATCACATCCGCAACCTGGCCCTGCCGGCGCTGAACCTCGGCCTGATCATGACCGCCTACATCACCCGGGTAACGCGCTCGTCCATGCTCAACGTGCTGGGCGAGGACTACATCCGCACCGCCCGCGCCAAGGGCGTGCCGCCGCGCCGCCTGATCATGCGGCACGGGCTGCGCAACGCGCTGATCCCCGTGGTCACCGTGGTGGGCCTCTACTTCGGCACGCTGATCGGCAACTCGGTGCTGGTAGAGATGGTCTTCACCCGCCCGGGGCTCGGCAAGCTGATCCTGGGCGCCCTGCAGGCCCGTGACTACACGCTGCTGCAGGGGCTGATGGTGATCTTCGCCAGCTTCGTGATCCTCGTGAACATCCTGACCGACCTGATCTACGCGGTCGTCGATCCCAGAGTGAGCTATTCCTGATGACCGCCGTTTCCGAAACCATCCCCGCCCGCAAACCCAATGTCGTGCTGCAGACCCTGAACCGCAACCGCCTGTCCTGGGTCGGTGTCGGACTGCTGGCCCTCATCATCCTGTCGGCGATCTTCGCCCCGCTGCTGGCGCCGCATGACCCGCTGCAACAGAACATCCTGCACCGGCTCGAAGGCCCCTCGCCGGAGTTCTGGCTGGGCACCGACAGCTATGGCCGCGATGTGCTCTCCCGGCTGCTTTACGGCACGCGTGTCTCGCTGCTGGTGGGCTTCCTGTCGGTGCTGATCGCCATGACGGTGGGCTCCGCCATCGGGATCTTCGCGGGCTATGTCGGCGGCATGGTGGACCAGGTGATCATGGGCCTTGTCGACGTGATGCTCTCCTTCCCGACGCTGCTTCTGGGCCTGATGGTCGCGGCCATGCTGGGGGCGAGCCTGGAAAACCTGATCATCGCCATCGCGATCACCGAAACCGCGCCCTTCGTGCGCATCGCCCGGGCGCCGACGATCTCGGCCAAGCGGAAGGAATACGTCGAAGCGGGCAGGGCGCTCGGCTTCTCCCCCTTGCGGATCATGGGCGTGCACATCCTGCCCAACATCCTGTCGGACATCGTCGTCGTCGCCTCCCTCTGGATGGCCAGCGCGATCCGGACGGAGGCCTCGCTGTCCTTCATCGGCCTGGGCGTGCAGCCGCCGACCCCCACCTGGGGCGGGATGATCCGCGAAGGCTTCGAAAACATCCTGTCGTCCTGGTGGCTGGTGGTCTTCCCCTCGCTGGCGATCCTGCTGACGGTGCTGGCGCTGAACATCCTGGGCGACGCCCTGCGCGATGCCATCGACCCGAAACTGAAAGGTGAGTCATGACTGCTCTTCTCGACATTCGCGGCCTGACCACGGAATTCCGCGTCAATGGCCGCTGGCATGCCGCCATTCAGGACGTGGACCTGTCCCTTGCCGCCAACGAAACCCTGGCCGTGGTGGGCGAAAGCGGCTCCGGCAAGAGCGTGACGGCACTGTCGGCGCTGCGGCTGCTGCCGCAGGCGGGCGCCCGGATCGGACGCGGGCAGATCCTGTTCGAAGGCCGCGACCTGGCGAAGCTGTCGGAACGGCAGATGGCCCAGATCCGCGGCAACGAGATCGCGATGATCTTCCAGGAGCCGATGACATCGCTCAACCCCACCATGACCGTGGGCGACCAGATCGCAGAGGTCCTGATGATCCACCGTGGCATGGGCCACGGCGCGGCCCTGAAAGAGGCGCGCGCCCTGCTGGACGAGGTGCGCGTGCCCGATCCCGGCCGGCGGATCACCGAATTCCCGCACCAGTTCTCCGGCGGGATGCGGCAGCGGGCGATGATCGCCATTGCACTGGCCTGCCGTCCGAAGGTGCTGCTGGCGGATGAACCCACCACCGCGCTGGACGTGACGGTGCAGCACCAGGTGCTGACCCTGCTGGATGACCTGAAGCGCGAACGCGGCATGGGGGTGATCTTCATCACCCACAACCTGGGCGTCGTGGCCCAGATCGCCGACCGCGTGGCGGTGATGTACGCGGGCGAGATCGTCGAGACGGCGGAGTGCAACCGCCTCTTCGAAACCCCGGCCCATCCCTATACAGAGGCGCTCCTGCGGGCGATGCCGCGTGTGGACCGGCGGGCCGACACGCTGGAGCCGATCCCCGGGTCCGTGCCCTCCATCACCGCGCGGCCCGCGGGCTGCCACTTCGCGCCGCGCTGCGGCTACGCCCGGCCCGACTGCGGCCGTCACCCGGTCCTCGGGCCTCTCAGCGGGGCTGCGGGCTCCGATCACCAGGTGCGCTGCATCCTGCGCACCAAGACGGAGGAAGCAGCATGAGCGGTCTGCAAGTCGAAGGTCTGAAAAAGCACTTCACCATCGGGGGCGGTTTCCTGGGCGGCAAGGCCCGCACGGTGCGCGCGGTGGAAAACGTCAGCCTGTCGGTCGCGCCGGGGTCCAGCGTGGGGCTGGTGGGGGAATCCGGCTGCGGCAAATCCACCGCCTCCCGCGCCATCCTGCGGCTGGAAGAACCGACCGCCGGTCGCGTTACCTTCGACGGGATCGACGTGGCCGCGGCCTCTCCGGCCGAGATGCGCCGGTTGCGCCAGCGGATGCAGTTCATCTTCCAGGATCCCTATGCCTCGCTCAACAGCCGCCGCAGCATCCGCCGCACGCTGGAAGAGCCGCTGAAGGTGCATGGCATCGGCGATGCCGCCGAACGCCGCGCCCGGGCAGAGGCGATCCTGGCCGAAGTCGGCCTGCCGCGCGACGCGATGGATCGTTTCCCGCACGAATTCTCGGGCGGGCAGCGGCAGCGGATCGGCATCGCCCGGGCGCTGGTGCTGGAACCGGATCTGGTGGTGGCCGATGAACCCGTCTCGGCGCTGGACGTTTCGGTTCAGGCGCAGATCCTGCGGCTGCTGGACGATCTGCGCGACAAGCGGACGCTCTCCTTCCTCTTCGTCTCGCATGACCTGGGCGTGATCCGGCACTTCTGCGACACGACCTGCGTGATGTACCTGGGCCATGTCGTCGAAAGCGGCCCCACGCAGGAGATCATGGACGCGCCCGCGCATCCCTACACGGTGCTGCTGCGGCAAAGCTCGCCCATCCCCGATCCCGCGAACCGGGTGGACCCGCCGCGCATCGCCGGCGAGATCCCGTCGCCCGCCAATCCGCCCTCGGGCTGCCCCTTCCACACCCGCTGTCCGCAGGCGATGGCCGCCTGCCGCGAAAGCATGCCCGCCGCGAAGGAGATCGCGCCGGGGCGGCAGGTCGCCTGCCACCTCTTCTGAACAGTCGCAAATGCCGGCGCGCCGCTCCCCCGGGGGCGGCGCAGGCACATGAAGGACACCCCATGAACGTCGGTATCATCGGCGCGGGCAATATCGCGCGCGCCTATTTCGCCTATCTCTCCAACGCCGGGCACAGCCCCCGCATGTGGTCCCCGCGCGGCGGGTCGGTGGACGGGCTGCGCGGCCCGCTTGTCGTCTCCGGCGCGGTCGAGGGCCGTTTCACGCCCGACCTGGCCCCCGATATCGCATCTCTCGCCCGGGCAGAGGTCATCATCCTGGCCCTGCCGGCCACCGGCCACCGCGCGGTGCTGGACGCGCTGCTGCCGCATCTGCGCGCGGGGCAGAGCATCATCATCAGCGCCCACCTCTCCTTCGCCGCGCTCTACCTCGGCCAGGCGCTGCAGGCGCGGGGGCTGGAGCTGCCGGTGATCTGCTGGAACACCACCGCCATGACCTGCAAGAGCCCCGAACCGCCTGCGATCCGCGTCGGTGCGCTGCGAAAGCAGGTCGATGTCTGCACCCTGCCGGGGGGAGATATGGCAGGCGACATGGCGGGCGCGCTGGCGCTGTGCCGGGCGCTCTTCGGGGACCGGTTCCGCGATGGGGGCGATCTGCTGGACAATGCGCTCGGCAATCTCAACCCGCAGACCCACCTGGCCATGGCCCTGTGCAACCTGACCCGGATCGAGACCGGGGAAAGCTGGCATCAGAACTCCCTGATGACGCCTTCGGTCGCGCGGTTCCTTGAAGGGCTGGATGCCGAACGGCTGGCGATCGCGCGCGGCTTCGGGCGCAGCGTCCGGCCGCAGGCCGATGGCGCGGCGGGCGGGCTGGAGGCGGTGTTCAGCGCCCGTGTCGCGGCCGGAACCGATCCGCTGGGCCCGGTCGATCCGGAAACCCGCTACATCACCGAAGACGTCCCCTTCGGCCTGGTGCCGCTGGTCCTGCTGGCGGGGATGGCGGGCGTGCCCGCGCCGCTGCATGCCAGCGGCATCGCGATCCTCGGGGCCTGCCATGGCCGCGACTATGCCGCGCTGAACGACCTCCTGCCGGCCGATGGGGCCGAAGGGCTGCGGCGGCAACTGGGCCTGGGTTGAGGGGGCTGGCCTGAAAGACCTGGCCTGAGGCACCGCGCCCCGCAGGGCAGGGCGCGGTGTTTGCGTCAGGTCGGGGGTGTCCGCGTCAGATGGGGTGGCCGCGTCAGATGGGCGTGGCCAGCTGGTCCAGCAGCGGGGCCATCTCCCCGCGGTCAAGGGCATCAATGGCCCCGCGGATCGCCTGCTGCCGCCCGGCCGTCAGCACCAGCCGGGTCGCCTGCCGGAACTTGGCCTCCAGCGCCTCCCAGCTCATCAGCGGCTCCCCCTCGGGCGGGGTCGGGGCAGAGCGCAGCACGCGGTCGCCGCAGGTCAGGGTCACGCGGCCCAGGATCTCCTGCGGGTAGGCTGCGGCAAACTCTTCGTTCCGTTCCAGCGTGACCTTCCGCGCCAGCTCCCTCACACCCGGCAGGGTCAGGGCGCTTTCGGTCACCGGGGTCAGCATCTCCGGCCCGTGCAGCGCCGAAAGGGCCAGGTCGAAGGGGATGCTGTACTGCACGTCGATCAGGTTTTCCGGATCCGCCTTGTTGGAAATGCGCAGGGCGGGCGCGTGGGTTTCGACATGGATCGCGTCGATCTCCGCACCGCTGATCCCGTGGTCGGCCATGACCTGATGCAGGGCGGCCAGCGGGGCGTGGATGTGACGACAGCAGGCATAGGGCTTGATGTAGGTCTGGCAAATGTGCAGGGCCGCGCCCAGGTGCAGATCCCCGGGAAAGACGTAGTGGCGCCGGCTGTCCAGGATGTTGCGCGGGCCGGTATGCCCGGCCTCCGCCATGATGACGGCGGTCATGCCGGTGACGACACCCCAGGGGATGCCCTCCTTCACCGCCGCGCCCTCCGGATGGGGGATGCGTGGCGCGGGACCCCCGGCAAAGCTCTGGTTCGGGGCGCTTTCACCGACGATGGCCAGTGCGTGCTCGATGGCTGCCCGAGAGGTCCCGCGCAGGGCCGCCACCGCCGCCACCACGCCGAAGGGGGTCCAGGTGCCGGAACTGCCGTAGGTCGTGCGCGCGGCGCCGACGGTGACGCCGACCTCGTAGCCGATGACGATGGCGGCCAGGGTCTGATCCAGCGTGGCGCCGACCTCCTGCGCGGTGGCCAGGGCCGCCGGAATGATCGCCGCGCCCGGGTGCCCGGCGGCATGGCGGTTGCCGTCGTCCAGGTCCCTGGCCGCCGCGGCGGAGCTGTTGGCCCAGGCCGCTCCCGTGGCGCTGCTGCTCTGGCCGGTGAACCAGATCGTTGCAGACCCCGTGCCGTAAAGCTGCTCTGCTGCCCGCCGAAGGGCAGCCGGGCCCGGATCGCTGATCCCGACGGCAGCGGCCCCGACGAGGTCGAACAGGCACTGCAGCGCGGCATCCCGGGCCGCAGGCGGCAGCGCGGCCCCCCGCGCGTCGGTGATGTAGCGGGCCAGCGTCGCGACGATCTCGTAGCTGGGCGGCCTGGATTGGGCGGTAGGCTGGGCGGGGGCTGGATGGTCCAATGGGTGTTCCTCGATCCGGTGACCTGTGGGCAGGTTTATCGGAAGGCAGGGGCAGTAGTTCAAAGGCAAACTTTTCGATGTGATATTCGCCGGGGTTATACCGACGTCTTTGCGCCGTATCCGGGGTGGGCGGGGTGGCCAGATCGGGGCGAATGGTGGATTGGCATCCACCCTACGGGCCGCGTGCTCCTGTCGCCAGGGGGCTTTCGCCGGGGCCCAGATGCCCCGGTGGGGGGCGGGATCCGCACCGTCGCGATACTGCTGCGATACCGACGTAATACCGACGTTTAGTTTGGGCCTTTTCAGGCACTTCGCAAAAGAACCGCGTATTGGGAATACCACCCGTTTCGGGCCGCCCTCCGGCGGCCCTCGCGGGCGTGGCTTTCGCTCATTTCCGGGGCGGCAGCCAGGCATCCGTGGGGTTGAAGGCATAGCCCTCGGGCGGTGCCCAGTCCCAGGCGGGCTGGCTTTCCAGCGCGTCGTAGAAACCCTGCATCCGCGCGGCGGCAGAGGGCTGCGGCGCCGGGCCGCCCCGGCGCCATTCGGTGGTTTCGCCCTCTGCGATCATCCGTGCCAGGGGGCCATATTCGCAGATCTGGAAGGGCTTCGGCGGGGCCTCCAGGGGGTTGCGGCCAGGGCGCAAATGGGCGTCACGGGCAGGGCCCAGGCCCGCCGCATCCCGCAGCAGCGCATGCAGGTCGGTGTGGTCGCACAGGGCCTCGTTGCGCTGGCCCTCCGGCCAGCGGCCGGGCCAGGACAGGATCATCGGAATGCGGATGTTCTCATCGAAGAGGTTCTGGGGCCAGGTGCCGTTGCCCTTGCCGAAAATGCCATGTTGTCCGAGGGATAGCCCATGGTCGGAGGTGTAGACGATGATCGTTTCCTCGTCCCTGGGCAGCGCCTCGAGGAGGCGTTTGACCCCGGCGTCGATCTCCGCCACGGCGGCGCGGTACTGGCGCCGGGCCGCCCGGGCGGCGGCGGCATCGGCATCTCGCAGCTCGACATTCAGCAGCGCGTAGCCCTCCGGCAGGTCGGTGGCGGGAGGGGCGGGATCCTCGTCATCCCCGGGCAGGTAGCGGTCCGCGTGGCCGGCCCAGGGCGAGTGGGTGGCGTAGTAGCCGACGTAGAGGAAGAAGGGCGCATCGGGGTCGCGCTGGTCGAGGAAGGTCAGTGCGCCATCGGTGATGACCTCCGACAGCACCCCGTCGCGGGTGGTGATCTCTCCGTTCACGCTCAGCTCGTGGGTGCCGTCGTGATGGATCGGGAAGGCCCCGCTGAGGGCGTGCCAGTGGTCGAACCCCGCGGCGGGCAGCCAGTCCCGGCCGATGTGCCATTTGCCCGACAGCCCGCAGGTATAGCCCGCCCGGCCAAGCGCCTGCGGCAGGGTGTCGATCCCGGCGAGCCAGTCACGATCCTGGAACGGCGGGCGGGAGGAAATGAAGTCGCGCACCCCGTGCTGCGACGGCATCAACCCGGTGAAGAAAGAGGCCCGCGCGGGGGAGCAGACAGGGGTCGGGGTATAGGCGTTCTCCATCACCACGCCGCGGGCTGCCAGGGCGTCCAGCGTGGGCGCCGCATAGGCCGTGCCGCCATAGCAGGGCAGGGCCCAGCGGGCGTGGTCGTCGGTCTGGAAGACCAGGATGTTGGGTTTCTTGGGCACGGGCCGCTCCTGCCTTGCGGCGGCTGGGGCCGCCTTGTCATTCGGAGCGCATGGGCGCTCAAATCGTCGATGAAAACGTTTGCATATCCTTTTGGGCGAGGCAATATGGCTGCAACGCAATGTCGGGGGAGCTGTTGCGGCATCTCTTCCACGGCGATCATGTGACCGAAACTGCACCGCAAAGCGGCTGTTTCCCGGGGTCGGGGTGCGGGGGCCTGACACAGGGGCCGGTCGGCACTACACAAGCGGCGGAAACCATGGCAGTTTCGCCGCGACCCGGCGAAGACCGGAGCCTCAGGAGACTGAAACTTGGCCACAATTACGGATGTCGCCCGCGTGGCCAAGGTCTCGATCACGACCGTGTCGCGGGTGATCAACCAGCCCGAGAAAGTGCAGAAGGAAACCCGGGAGCGGGTCTTCGCGGTGATGCGGGAGCTGAACTATTCGCAGAATGCCCTGGCGCAGGGCCTGCGGTCGGGCCATGTGAAAAGCATCGCCCTGCTGGTCGGGGACATCTCCGGGCCGTTCCACGGGACCTTTGCCAAGGCCGTCAACCGGGAGGGCGAGGCGCGGGGCTACCGTGTCGTGCTGCATGACCTGGACCAGAGTGTCGAACGGCTGATCAAGGTGCTGTCCGAACTGCGCAGCAGCGAGGCGAGCGGTGTCATCATCGCGATCGCCAACGACCTGGATCGTCCCGACGTGCGGGAGGCCATGGCCGCAGCACGGGGGCGCGGGATCAGCATCATCACCAATTCCCAGATCGTCGATCCGGCCGTTCCCGCGGTCCTGCCGGAGTTCGACAAGCTGACCATCCGCGCGGCGGATTACATGGACGGTCTGGGCGTGGGGCCCTTGCTGTTCGTCACCGGGGGGCCGGGGGCTTCGCTTTCGCGGGTGGGCAGCCGGGGTTTTCTGCAGGCGGTGGAGGCCAGCGGTCGCGATGCGCGCACCGCCGCGATCCTCGAAGGGAATTTCCAGGTGGAGCGGAGCCGGCAGGCGATCAAGGATCACCTGGCGGCGCATCCCTCCTTCGTGCCCGAAGCGGGGCGGCGGCTGGGGGTGATCACCCAGACGACGCGGATGGCGGTCGGGGCGATGCTGGCGGCGTTCGACCTGGGCCTGCAGGTGCCGCGCGAGATGGCGATCCTGTGTTCCGAGGAGCTGCCCCAGGCCACGGAATTCCACCCGGAGCTGACCACGCTGGCCATCCCGGTGGCAGAGCTGGCGCGCAATGTCTTCGACCGATTGTTCGAGAAGGAAAAGGCGCAGCCGGTGACCTACCTGGACGGGCTGCTGATCGAGCGCGGCTCGACCGTGGAGCCGCCGGCGGAATAGGCTCCGCCAGCGGTTGTGCCTTGGCTGTGCGTCAGCTCCAGCGGGCTTTCACCCTTGTTTCCGCCCAGCTGGCGCCAAGGAAGCTGGCGACGGAGACGAGGGTCGCGACAAGGCTGGTGCCGAAGGCGCGGGCCATGTCGAAATTGTCCGCCGCGTCGCGGAACATCTCTCCCAGGCCGCCGGCGGACATCAGGAATTCCGCCACCATGGCGACCAGGATCGCGGGCGGGGCGGTCAGCCGGAAGGCGATCATCCAGCTGGGCACGGCAGCGGGCAGAACGAGGTTCATGAAGCGGGTCCAGCGGCCTGCGCCGAAGACCTGGAACAGGTCCGAACTGCCGGGCGGCAGCGCCTTCAGCCCGGCAGAGGTGAAGACCAGCGCCGGGAAGAAGCTGATCACCACCACGATGGCCAGCACCGTCTTCAGGTCATAGCCCAGCAGGCGTGCCAGGATCGGGATCATCGCCACCACGGGGATGGACGACAGCACCAGCGCGACCGGCACCAGCATCCCGTTCAGCAGGCGGGAGGTCCAGGCCAGCACGGCGATCAGCGTGCCGAAGGCCAGGCCCAGGATCAGCCCGGTGACGGCGATCGCCAGGGTCTGCGCACCGTTCACCGCGTAGATCCCGAGGTTGCCAAGCAGGTCGCGCACCACGTCCAGGGGCTGTGGCATGACGATGGTGTTCAGTTCACCCAGGGTGACCCAGGCCTGCCAGCCTAACAGCAGGGCAAGGATGCCCCAGTAGGAGGAGAGCAGGCGGGTCAGGCGGCGGGGGGAGGGGGGGGTGGATTTGGAGGTCATGTGAACCGTCCGTAGACAAGGCGTTCCAGCAGGGTCGACAGGCCGTAAAGCAGCAGCGACACGAAAGCGACGATCAGGACCGCACCCCAGAGTAGGGTGATCTGGTAGTTCTGCATCGCGCTGACCATCAGCACGCCCAGCCCGCGCGAGGCCCCGAACCATTCCCCGATCAGCGACCCGATCAGGGCCGAGGAAACGGCGGTCTTCAGGCCGGTCACGACCGGGGGCAGGGCGGCTGGCAGATCGAGGCTCATCAACCGGCGCCAGCGGTTCGCGCCGAGCGAGGTGAAGAGATCCCGGTGCGCGCGGGTGCTGTTCATCAGGCCCGACGTCGCTGCGATGTAGACGGTGAAGTAGACGTTCAGCGTGGCAATCGCCATGCCGACGTAGTCGCGATCGAGCAGCACCATGAAGATCGGTGCCAGGGCGATGGCGGGAATGGCGTGCAGGAAGCTCGACAGGCGGTCCAGCCCGGGACGCAGCACCCGGATGTTGTGCACCAGCGCCGCCACGGCCAGCCCCAGGAAGGTGCCCAGCAGGTACCCGCCCGACGCCTTGGCCAGGGTCGCTTTCCACGCACGCTGATAAAGCCCGCGCCGGTTGTCGTCGAAGATATAGGCGACGGTGTCGGAGAAGGGCGGCCAGGTCGATCCGAAAACCCGGTAGTGCCCGATCGCTTCCCATCCCGCCAGGAACAGGACGATCCCCATGGCGCCGTAGGTCCAGGTCTGGAGCTTCTCCCGGCCGATGCGCTGCAGCAGGAAGGCAGAGGCGGCCATCTCAGTGCCCTCCCGGTTCCAGGGCGAGGGTCAGCTCGTCCGCCAGTGCGTGGAATTCGGGCAGGCGCTGCACCTCGGGCGCGCGGGGGCGGGCGAAGGGCACCTTGAGGGATTTCACCAGGCGGCCGGGACGGCCGGACATGACGATCACGCGGTCGGCCAGGAACAGGGCCTCTTCGACGGAGTGGGTTACCAGCAGGGAGGTGATGCGGTTTTCGCCCCAGATCCGTTGCAGTTCCACGTTCATGTGGCGGCGGGTCACCGCATCCAGCGCGCCGAAGGGTTCGTCCAGCAGCAGGACGTCCGGTTGCAGCACCAGGGCCCGGGCGATCGACACGCGTTGCCGCATGCCGCCGGAAAGCTGGCTGGGCCGCGCGCTTTCGAAGCCCTTCAGCCCGACCAGTTCGATCAGGGCCGAGACCCGCGCGGCATCCACCGGACGGCCCGCGATCTTGAAGGGCAGCCCCACGTTCTGGCGCACGTTCAGCCAGGGCAGCAGGGCGTGATCCTGGAAGGCCACGCCCAGGCGGTGAGCACGGGCCAGGTCGGCGGGGTCGCGTCCCTCGATGGAAATCGTGCCCTCGGTCGGCTGGTCCAGCGCCGCGACGAGCCGCAGGATCGTGCTCTTGCCGCAGCCGGAGGGGCCGAGGAGGGCGACGAATTCGCCCTCTTCGATTTGCAGGTCGACACCGCCAAGCGCGGTCAGTTGTTCGCCGTTGTCCAGGGTGAAGGTCCTGGTGACAGAGGCGATGTCGATGGCGGTTTTTGCGGTCATTTCACTCTACCGTCGTAAGATTTAGTCGAGCAACGCCCAGGCGTCGTCGACGATGGAGGCATCGAAATGCGTGGCCAGCCCCTCGGGCATTTCCTTGCCGGAGGTGATTTTGGTGGCTTCCACGACGGGGCCCATGACCTTGTCCATGTCGATGCCGTAGATCTCGTATCCCGGTGCGCCACCCGGATGGCTGAAGGCGATCTGCGCGCGGCTTTGCAGCTTCTGCTGTTCGACATCCAGCCCATAGTCGACGCCATATTTGTCGGCGGCAAGCTCTGCCTGGTAGTCGGGGTTTTCCTCGATGTCCTGCTGGGCCTTGATCAGGGCGACCATGAATTTCACCAGCATGTCGCGGTTTTCTTCCAGGTACTCCCGCTTCACCACCAGCAGGTCCGAGACGCTGGCCAGGCCCATTTCATCGAAGCTGCGGAAGAAGAAGTCCTTCTCGGGCTCGTATCCCAGGACCTGCATGGTGATGTACTGGTTGGTGCCGAAGCCGGTGTAGCCCTTGGCATCCCCTGCGATCAGCGGTTCCGGGGAGAAGCCGGCGGGCAGCGTCTCGATGCTTTCGGGGTCGAGCCCCTGCAGCGTCAGCAGGGCCTTCAGGTTGGAGGTGGTCACATTGCCCTGGGACAGGATCCTGGCGCCGGCGATGTCTTCGGGACCCTTGATCGGGTCGGCGGCCATCGACAGCACGCCGAGGGGCGAGGACTGGAAGTGGATCCCGATGGTGACGAAGTCATTGCCCAGGGCCACGGCGTCGACGAAGGACAGGAAGGGCGAAATCGCGACATCGACCTGGCCGGCGGCCAGCTCCGTCACGGCGGGGGAGGTGCCGGGGCCGCCCGGGACCAGTTCCACCTGGACGCCGGCATCGGCGAAGTAGCCGTCCGTATCCGCGATGTAGAAATCGCCGTACTGCACATTCGAGATGAACCCGAGGCGCACCTTGACCGGCGTCAGGTCATCGGCCAGGGCCGCACCGGAGAAGGGAAGCGCGGCGAGGGTCGCGGCGGCAATGGTGGAGGAAAGAAGAGAACGTCGTTTCATCGGGGCCTTCCTGTTGGTCTGCTGTCTGGCGTCTGCCATCCCGCTGGGGCGCGCGCCTGGGTCGATCGGATGTCTGGTTGCGAGGGGAGCAGGCAGTGTGCTGCCGACTCATGGTTTCTGTCTGCTTGGCCAATTTGCCGTGAATGAAAACGTTTTCATATCCAGTTTTTCAGGTCGCCACGGAAAAATTCGATGTTTTCGACGAAGGTTTCGGAAGCGCTGAAATCATGGGCAGGGGCGGCGCGGTGTTCGGGCCCTGCGTGGGGTGCCCGGAGGCAAGCCGTGCCGCCCCAGCCCGGGGCGGCCTCTTCACCGGGCCGCTGTCACCGCAGGCCCAGCCGGGCGTATTGCTCCACGGGGGCGTCATGGCGCGTCATCTCGGCGATCAGCGCATCGGTCAGCCGGGCGATCACGCCGGTGTCGGACGAAGGCACGTCCTGGGCCGGATCGGCGCGCAGGTCCCAAAGGCGCGTTTCCGCATCTTCGTAGGTAAAGCCCCTTCCGCCGGTCATCGCCAGGACCTTGTTGTCATCCGGGCGACCCGGGACGGGCACCTTCAGCACCGGGCACCCCTTGGTGAAGCCGAAGCTGCCGGCGAGCTGGGCCCCCGCCAGCCGTTCAGGCGGGAAGCGGTTGCCGAAGGCCGTGGGCATCAACGTGTATTCGAAGAGGCCCTCTGCGGTCAGGTCCAGCGGATAGCGCATGTAGACGTGGTTGCCGTCGGTGACGTTCACCGCCGCGCCGAAGTAACCGAAGATCGCGACCTCTCGCTGCGGGATATCTGCCTGCAGCACGGGGTCCAGGCGGTGGCCCGTGACCTCGGCCGGGATGTCGATCCCGTGCCAGCCAAGGATCGTCGGCATCAGGTCGGTGACCTGGGTCAGCGCCTCGCGTTGCTGCCCGGCCTTGTCGGCGTGATCGGGGTGGTGGATGAACAGCGGCACGTGGGACAGCTGCTCGTAGACCGGCGCCAGGTTCTTGCCCCACCAGTCATGTTCGCCCAGCAGGAAGCCGTGATCTGTGGTCACGATCAGCGCGGTGTTTTCCCACAGGCCCAGTTCATCGAACTTGTCCATCAGCTGGCCCAGGTACCAGTCGCACATGGCGACGGAGGCAGCATAGTTGGCCTGCACCTCTTCCACCTCCTTTTCGCCTTCCTTCACCCGGCCATACATCGGCCAGTCGAAGATCGGCCCGTCGTAGTCGGTGCGATACGGGTCCTTGAACCGCGGGGGGGAGGTGAAGGGTTCGTGCGGATCGAAGGTTTCCACCTGCAGGAACCAGTTGTCGCTTTCGTGGTTCGTGTCGAGGAATTCGCCCGCCAGCTTGAACACCTGCGGGCAGGTGAAATCCTGTTCCTGCGTGATGTACATCCGGTTGATGCGGTCGTGGTCGGTGAAGGGGCGCACCTGGGCGGGATGGTAAGCCTCGAACACCGATTTCGGCGGGTCGATGACGGCCTTCCAGTCGTCGGTGGACTGGCCCCGCATCGCCTCGTAGCTGTTGAAGCGGGTGTGGTAGGTGGCGCCGCCGTCGTGGAAGTAGTGATAGTGGTCGGTGATCAGGTGGCTGTAGCCACCGCCCTTCTTGCCGATCAGCTCCGGCAGGGAGTTGTCGAAGGGTTCGAGCGGGCCCCAGTTGCGGTGAAGGAAGTTCACCCGGCCCGTCTGCATGTCGCGGCGCGCGGGCATGCAGGGCAGGGAGCCGACGTAGTGTTTGTTGAACTGGACCGCGCGGGCGGCCAGGCGATCAAAGTTCGGCGTCGCGATCTGGCGGCCGCCATAGCTTTGCAGGGCCTGCCGGTTCAGGCTGTCGAAAAGGACGAATACGGTGCGCATGGAAGACCTGTCGGATTGCGTGTCGGGGGCAGGATGAAAGCGGGTCAGTCTTCGCGGGCGAGGATCTGCGCCGTTTCCAGCGGTGTTTCGGGGCGCGGGTAGCGCAGGGTCACGGACTGCAGCACGCCATCGGGCAGCGTCCGGGCCGTGGCGGGGGCGTCGCTGATCGGGGTCACGCGGGTGCGCCCGATGTCGAGCCCCCAGAAGGAAAGGTGGCGCATCGCCTCCGGCACGCTTAGTTCGGCCAGGGGCGCGCTGTCCGCCACCAGGACGATCTTCCTGCCGTCGCCATCGGGGTGGACATCGAAACCCAGCTCCCGCGCGGAGGCGGGGACGGGGGCCGAAACGCGGCGCGATTTGCCAAGGGCGGCGTGCTCGAAGACCAGCTCATCCCCATCGAGGTAGAGCAGGTAGCCCGAGTGCCCGCCGCCGCAGCTGACGAGCATGCCGTCCTGACCGGCCTCGCGGCCCTGCAGATGCGCCCGCAGTGCCACGGGACGGAAGACATGGGCGACCCCGGTCGAGAAGGTGACATGGCTCATCTCGGGGTAGAAGGTGAGCGTTTCCCGCGCGCTGATATGCTGGGGCGAGGTGACCTCGTTCAGCAAAAGCTTCATCGGCCTGTCGTCGAGGGGGAAGACGTTGTTCGCCTCTGCCTGGGCCATCCAGGCATGGATCATCGCATCCAGGCGGGCGGGTTCATCGGCGGCCAGATCGGTGCTTTCGGAGAAATCGGCGGTGGTATCGTAAAGCCGCCAGACATCCTCTTCGTAGGGGGCGCCGGTGACATGTTCGGTGACCGCCTTCCAGCCGTCCAACCACAGGGCGCGGTGGCCGAACATCTCCCAGTACTGGGCATGTCGGGGGGCATAGCCGGGGTCACCTTCGAGGCTACCGGTGATGGGGCGGCCGGCCATGTCCTCGGTGCTGGCGCCGCCCAGGTCGGCCACGGTGGCGGCCAGGTCGATCACATGGACGAAATCGGTCCGAATGCGACCCGGGTCGGGCACCCGCGCTGGCCAGTTGACGACCAGGGGCGAGCGAACGCCGCCCAGATCCACCAGCTGCTTGTAGCGGCGGAAGGGCGTGTTCGATGCCATGGCCCAGCCTTCGGGGTAATGCGCCGGCCCGTCCGCCAGGCCGATCCGGTCGATCCGTGCAATCTGATCCGCCACCGGCTCCGGCTTGCCGCTGTAGTTGGCGTGGATATCGACCGCGCCGTGGCGCATCCCCTCGCGGCTGGCGCCGTTGTCGGAAAAGACCATGACGAGGGTATTTTCGCGCAGGCCGAGCTTTTCGAGGTGCGCAAGGATCCGGCCAATCTCCCGGTCGGTATGTTCCAGGAAGGCGGCATAGGCGGCCTGCTGACGGATGTAGAGCTGCCGCTCCTCTTCCGGCAGGTCGTCCCAGGCGGGCACGCCGGGGTTGCGTTCCGTCAGCCGGGTGGTTTCCGGCGCCACGCCCAGGGCCTTTTGCCGGGCAAGGCGCGCGTCGCGTTCCGCATCCCAGCCGCTGGCGAAGACAGGCACGTACTTCTCGATCAGATCCAGCGGCGCCTGCAGCGGTGCGTGGGTGGCGCCGGGGGCGAAGGTCATCAGGAAAGGCGCCGTGCCCCGGAAGGAGGCGTGATCTGCCAGCATGCGGATCGCGCGATCGGCGAGGCAGGTGTTCAGATGCTCGCCCTCGGTCAGGCTGTGGCCGAGGGTGTTGTTGTCCTCCACCAGTTCCGGCAGGTACTGGTCCGTGCAGCCGTCCATGAAGCCGAAGAACCTGTCGTAGCCACGGGCCAGCGGCCAATGGGTGAAGGGTCCGGCGGGGGTGGTGTGGTGCTTCGGCGCGAGGTGCCATTTGCCGACCAGGTAGGTGGCATAGCCCCGGTCCCGCAGGCGCGCGGGGATCATCGGGATGGCGGTATCGACCCGCCCGCGGGAGTTTTCGAACCCGGTATCCAGCGCCGCCAGGAAGCGCATGCCGACATCGTGGTGATTGCGCCCCGTATGCAGGCTGGCCCGGGTCGGAGAGCAGAGCGGCGTGACATGGAAGTTCGTATAGCGCAGCCCGCCTGCTGCCAGGGCGTCGATCGAGGGCGTTTCGATCCGGCTGCCGAAGCAGCCGAAATCGGACCAGCCGGTATCATCCAGCACGATCTGCAACACGTTCGGCGCGGAGGCGCCGGGGTGGGGATCCGTCTCCCACGAAGAGGGGAGGTTCCGCGCGATCCGGTCGTCGGTGATCCTGGGGCGGGGATTGGGGGCGGTCATGCGATTTGCTCCAAACGGACGGTTTTCGATCTATGAAAACGTTTTCATATTCGGTTTTCATGATTGATTGTCAATCTGTCGGGGGATCGCAACGCAGCTTTGGCGCCCGGATACGATGCATTGTCGGAAAAACGAGCGGTTCCGGGTGCCGTTCCGCCTGGCGGGTAGGGGCGGGCCGGGAGGGGCCTTGCTGCGCGCAGGACGCAGGTGTGGCCTGCCCCTGACAGGGGGGAAGGCCGCGCTTGTGCATAAGGTGCTGTTGGGCCCGGCGGTGCCCGGTGGAGCCCTGCGGGGCAGGTCAGCTGACGCGCAGGTGGTCCTGCAGTGCCGCCATCAGCAGCACCATCTTCACGCCCTGTCGATGGAAGCGATGGAAGGGGAAGGGGCGCAGGTTGCGGGTCGGGAAGTCGAGCTCTTCTGCCGGGGTGCCTGTCAGGCGACGGCCAAGCAGCTGGCCCATGGCGGTGGCCATGGCCACCCCGCGCCCGTTGAAGCCGAGCGCGGCATGCAGGCCCGGCGCGGGCTCTGCGAGGTGTGGCAGGTGATCGGCGGTCACCGCGACGAAACCGCCCCAGGCAAAGCGCCAGGGCGTTCCCGCCAGTTGCGGGAAGAGGTCCTGTGCGCGGCCCTTCAGCCGGGCAAAGGCGCGCTCCAGCCCTGCTTCGTCATAGGCGCCGGCGCCCCCCATCACAAAGCGGTCCGCCGCATCCCGGCGGTAGTAGAGCAGGTGCGTCTGCGTGTCCGAGACAACCTGGCGACCGGGCAGGATGTCGGGCGTCAGGGAGCCGGGCAGGGGATCGGTGGCGATCTGGATGGAGCGTACGGGCACGACGTTGCGGCGCAGCCTTTCGTCCAGCGGGCCCGAATAGCCGTTGGTGCAAAGCGCGATGGCGCCTGCGGTGACCTTGCCGGTGGGGGTCTCGGCCTGCCAGCCGCCATTCATGGCCCTCAGCGATGCCACGGGGCTGTCCCCGTGCAGGCGCACGCCCGCCGCCGCAGCAGCCCGGGCCAGCCCGGTGGCATAGGCCTGCGGGTTCAGCCCGCCCGCATGTCCCAGAGCGCGCCGGCATAGCTGCCGCCGCCCAGCATGTCGCGCACCTGGCCGGCATCAAGATCGCGCACGTCCGCGCCGCGATCACGCCATTGCTGCGCGCGGTCGCGCGTGGCCGCCAGGCCGGATCCGACGGCGGCGCTGATCCAGCCCTCCTGCCGCAGGTCGCAGTCGATCGCGTGGCGCGCCACCAGTTCGAAGACCTGCTGTGGTGCCTGTCCTGCGGCGGCGATCATGCGGCGCCCCATCTCTCCGAAGCGGGCCTCGACCTCCCTTGGGTTTTCCTTCAGCCCGGGCAGGACCTGCCCGCCGTTGCGCCCCGAGGCGCCCCAGCCGGGCACCTGGCTTTCCAGCAGCAGCACCGACAGGCCCGCCTCCGCCGCGTGCAGGGCGGCCGAAAGTCCGGTGATGCCCCCGCCGATGATGCAGATGTCGGCCTCCGCTTCGCCCATCAGGGCGGGGCAATCCACCTGTTCCCGGGACGTCGCGGTCCAGAGCGAGTTGGAGAGCGCGGGGAGTTCGTTTGCAATCGTCATCTGGCAGTCCGGAGAGAGGCCGGCGCCTGCGGAATGCAGCGCCTGACCTTCTTGGTACTGCCGTCCACGGCGAAGCCAAGCGGGGAGATCCGGATGAGACGCCATGTCGCGTCAAATTTTCGGGTTCGCCGCCAGGGCGATCAGATTTGAAGCTATGACCGTCAGGCGGGAGGGGCCTCAGCCTTCCGAACGTGCGGCGGATGGGCCGGCGGCGAACCACAGCAGGCAGGCTGCGAGGGCGGGCAACAGGATGCCCAGGCCCAGGGCCGTCGCGCCACCGCCGCCAAGCGAGACGGCAGAGGAATCGAGGAAGGCGATGCCGAACTGCAGCCCGCCCAGCAGGGCGGACCCGATCCCGGCGCCTTCGGGACTGCCTTCCATGGTGATGGACATGGCGTTGGCGGTCAGCAGGCCCACCAGGCCGATGGCGATCCACAGCGGGGCCACGACGACCCAGAGCGTTCCGCTGCCGGAGGCGGCGACCAGCAGGGCGCCCGAGGTCGCCAGCAGCGGCAGGCCCGCGGCCAGGATCCGGCGCGGCTCGTGGTGGTTGAGGAGCCAGGAGTTCAGCCTGCCGAAGATCACCAGCGCCGCCGCGATGAAACCGAAGAGCAACCCGTAGGTCAGGCTGGACAGGCCGAAGCCCTGCTGGAAGGTGCCCGCCGATCCGGAGATGAAGGCAAACATCGCCGCCTGGATGAAGGCGGCGACAAGGGCGGGCACGATGAAGGCGCGTCGGCGCAGCAGCGTGGCAAGGCGGGCAAAGGAGGTGCGGAAGGGCGTCGCGGCACGACGCTCCGGCGGCAGGGTTTCGGGCAGGCTCAGCTGGGTCAGGATCAGGGACACGAGGCCAAGCGCGACCATGGCATAGAAGATCGAGCGCCAGCCGAACCCGGTCAGCAGCAGGCTGCCGATGAAGGGGGACAGGATCGGGCCGATCGTCATCAGCAGGACCAGCACCGTCATCATCTTCGCCGCGTCACGTCCGGTGAACAGGTCGGACACCACCGCGCGCCCGACGACCATGCCCGCACAGGCGCCGATCGCCTGGAAGAAGCGCAGGGTGTTGAAGACGATCACGTTGTCGGTCAGCAGAAGGGCGACGGAGGTGACGGTAAAGAGCGCAACCCCCGCCAGCAGCGGCAGCTTGCGCCCGTATCCGTCGATGAGCGGCCCCATGAAGAGCTGCCCGACGCAGAGCCCGAGGAAGAAGATCGACAGCGACAGCCCCGTTGCCGCGTCTGTCGCGTTCAGCGCATCGGCCAGGTCTCCCATGGCGGAAAGGTACATGTCGGTCGCCACCGGCGGGAAGACCGACAAGAGGGCGAGCACGGCAGTGATCAGCCAGGTTCTTGGTGTCACGGTGGCGCCAGTGGCTTGTGCTTGCGACATGGGGAGGGTCCTGTCAGGTGAAAGTGGCGCGGGCACGGGCGGGAACCCCGCGCGGGCGGTTGCGCTTACAATTAGTAGACTGCAGTCTGCAATCAAGTGAAAAGCATCTGCGGATCCGGAGAGGGGGCTGTGCATGGATGAGCGGGAGGCGAGGCCGGCAGGTCGGCCGAGGGATCAGGCGGTGGACCGGGCGCTGAAGCGCGCGGCGCTGGAGCTGGTGCGGGCCGAAGGCTATGGCGCGGTGAGCATCAGCGCGATCATCCGGCGCGCGGGGGTGTCACGGCAATCGCTCTACAATCGCTGGTCCACCAAGGCGGAACTGGTGATGGAGGCCTTCTACGACGATGCGAAGACCTATGTGCCGGCCCCCGCGGCAGAGGCCGATCCGCGGGCTGCGCTGGTGGATTTCTTTGAAACCGTCTTCCTGCATCTGGCGCGCAACAATTACACGCTGCGCAACCTGATCGCCTCCGCCCAGGAGGATCCTGAGTTTCGGGAGATATTCCAGGAACGTTTCGTGGCGCCACGGGATGCCATCGTGGTGCGCTTGCTGCAGCGCGCCCAGGATGAAGGCGCGCTGGCGCCCGGAGCCGACGTCGAAATGCTGTCGAGCTTTGCGCATGGCGCCTTCTGGTACCGCCTGTTGACGGGGCAGCCGCTGGACCGGGCCCTGGCGGAACGGATGGTGACGGCGATCTTTGCCTTGGCTGATTGACCCCAGCCCGGCGCGGGCTGGGGGCAGGTCGGGATAGGGCCGGGGTCAGGGCCGGGGATCAGGCCCTTGCGGGCAGGATCTGGCGCACCTTTTCCGCCATCGCGGCCCCCAGCTTGCGGTTGCTGGCAGCGGTCAGGTGCAGGCCGTCGATGCCGTCGGTTTCGATCACCTCGGAGGCGTCGAGGAAATGCACCTTCATCAGGTCGGCAAGCGCCCGGTAGAGCGGACCCAGGGCGCGGGACTTTTCCTCAGCGCCTTCGAACAGCGCCTGGAAATAGGGGTGCTCGGGCTGTCCGATGACTGGCGGGGCAACCAGCAGGATCTGCGGCGCGGGGTAGGTGGTGCCGCCCGCCCCGGCGGAGGCATAGGCCTGACCGATCAGGACCTGCATGCCGGTGGCGATGTCGAACGGCTCCCGCCGGAGGAAGCACTTCATGTCATTGGTGCCCAGCATGAGGATCAGCAGGTCCAGGGGGAACTGGCTGGCCAGGGCCGTCGGCAGGTGCCTGCTGCCGTTCAGGCGCGGGTCTGTCGGGTCATCGGTGGTGGTGCCGCGCCCGCTCAGGCCCTCTTCGAGAACCCGGTAGCCGGGGCCGAGCGCTGCGCCCATGGCGCCGGTCCAGCGGTCTTCCAGCGGATAGCGCGTGGTCGGCGCGGCGTGGCTGACGGGGATCCAGCCCCAGGTGAGTGAATCGCCGAAGCACATGACGGAATAGGGATCGGGCATGGTGTCCTCTTGTTGATCGGGGTCTTGTTGACCTGGCTCCCGCAGCTGTGCTGCGGGGCGCGCCGCACCGGAGGGGTGGGGCTGCGGGATCACCTTGCCTGAAATGCGGATGATTTCCACAAAATAGCACATGGCGGTTTTTCCGGATTCGGAGGGGACCAGCTGCCAAAGACCTCATCTTTTCACCGCATTTGACCTCCGCTCGGCGCAGGATGCGCGAAATCACATGGAAAATATGGGTCTTGTGGTGGTCTTGAGCTGCTTTTCTCGGCCTTGGGCGCCCCTGGGTGACCGGCGGACGGCTACTCGCCTCTCGCGGGAATTGCGATCTTTGAGCCCAAAATAACACACATGTGCACGGATTCTGCTCATATTCTTGGCGGAAGTGTGTAAATGTGTGGGAAATATCGGTTTGGTATTAGCGCTAACATGCCTGGGCGAGGCAGGGTCGGGTCACAAACGCCGCAGTGACCGAGGAAGCGCGCAGAGATGACCAGCCTATCGCCCGCAAAGACGACAGCCCGATCCGGACGCAGCGGGATCAGTCCGGCCAGCACAAATTTGGCCAGTACCAATTTGGCCCGCATAGGTCTGTGGGCCTTCATTGTCGTGACGGTCCTGTTCTTCGCGGCGCCGCTCTACGTCATGATCGTCACCTCGCTGAAGACCATGGACGAGGTGCGCGGAAGTTCCATTTTCGCCCTGCCGATGGCCCCGACGACCGAGGCCTGGAAATTTGCCTGGAGCGAGGCCTGTACGGGTCTGAACTGCGATGGCCTGTCGAGCGGGTTCTGGAGCTCTGTCCGGATCACCCTGCCCAGCGTGATCCTTTCGGTCGCCCTTGGTGCCGTGACCGGCTACGCAATCTCCTTCTGGAAGCCGCGCGGGGCCGAACTCCTCTTCGGTCTGCTGATGATCGGGGCCTTCATCCCCTATCAGCTCTTCATCTATCCGCTGGCCTTCACCTTCGCCAAGACGGGGCTGGCCAACACCCTTGCGGCGGTGGTCATGGTGCATGTCTTCTTCGGCCTGCCCATCGTGACCCTGATCTTCCGCAACTACTACGCGGGTCTGCCCGCGGAACTGGTGAAGGCGGCACAGATCGACGGCGCGGGGTTCTGGCGGATCTTCGGGTCGATCATCTTGCCGCTGTCGACACCGATCATGGTCGTGGCCGTCATCCTGCAGACGACGAACGTCTGGAACGATTTCCTCTTCGGCCTGATCTTCGGCGGCACCAACAATTCCCCGATGACCGTGCAGCTGAACGCGCTGGTCAGCACGCAGTTCGGCGAGAAGCCCTACAACGTGCACATGGCGGCAACGATCCTGACCGCCATCGTTCCCCTCGCAATCTACCTCGCCTCCGGCCGCTGGTTCGTCCGCGGCATCGCGGCCGGCGCCGTCAAAGGATGATCCCCATGCAGACCGAAATCGCCCCCACCGCCTCCCTCGCCACGCCAGAGGAGAGCCCCTCGGTCGAGGTGCGGGACCTGACCGTCAGCTATGGCCATTTCAACGTCCTGGACGGGCTGAGCCTGGATATCCGCCAGGGCGAATTCCTGGTGCTGCTGGGGTCGTCGGGCTGCGGCAAGTCCACGCTGCTGAACGCCATCGCGGGCCTGCAGGAAACGGCTGCCGGGACCATCGCGATTTCCGGGCGGGACGTGACCTTTACCCCGCCCAAGGACCGCGGCATCGGCATGGTGTTCCAGTCCTACGCGCTCTACCCGCAGATGACGGTGGCGCAGAACATGGGGTTCGGCCTGAAGGTGCGGAAGATGAAACCGGCCGAGGTTGCGGCCCGGGTCGATCGCGCGGCGGAGATCCTGCAGATCACCCACCTGCTGAAGCGCAAGCCGGCGGACCTGTCCGGCGGGCAGCGGCAGCGGGTCGCCATCGGCAGGGCGCTGGTGCGGGACGTGGATGTCTTCCTCTTCGACGAACCGCTGTCGAACCTGGATGCCCAGCTGCGCACCGACCTGCGGGTCGAACTGAAGAAGCTGCACCAGTCCCTCGGCAACACGATGATCTACGTCACCCATGACCAGGTGGAGGCGATGACCCTGGCCGACCGGATCGCGGTGATGAAGGACGGGGTGATCCAGCAGCTGGCCAGCCCGGAAGAGGTCTATCGCCGCCCGGCCAACATGTTCGTCGCGGGATTCATCGGCTCGCCCAAGATGAACTTCTTCGAAGGCAGCCTGCAGGCCGCGCCGGGTGCCGCCCGGTTCGAGGGCGAAGGGCTCAGCCTTCTGGTTCCGGGGCTTGCCGCGCCCACGCAGGGGCGGGCGGTCCTGGGGTTGCGTCCCGAAAGCCTCACCCTTCTGGCAGCTGACGCGCCGGCCATGGATGCGGAACTGACCGGGACGGTCGACCTGGTGGAGGCGCTCGGGCCGGAAACCATCGTCTGGCTGCGGGTCGGCGGCACGACGCTGTCGCTGCGCTGCGATCCCCGGCTGGCGCCCGATCAGGGCGCGATGGTGCGGGCGCGGATCTCCCTCGACGAGGTCAGCCTCTTCGATGCCGAAACCGGGCAGCGCCTGCCGGCAGGCGAGCTCTGACATCTGACGATCTCCGAAATTTCCCTCTCCCCTCTCACAAGGATATCTACATGACCTCTCCCGTTCTTCGTTCGATCCTGCCCGGCGCCGTGCTGGCCGCTGTCCTGGGCAGCGCCGCGGCCGCCGAAGGCCCCGTTGCCGATGTCATGCACTGGTGGAACGCCGGGTCCGAAGCGGCCGGCGTCAAGGTGATGGCCGAGGCCTATGATGCCGCGGGCGGCACCTGGGAAGACCGCCCCGTGCCGGGGATGGAGGCCGCCATGGCAACGGGCATCAGCGCCGTGGTCAGCGGCACCGCGCCCGCCGCGATGCAGTTCAACATCAACCGCCAGCTGAAGGAGCTGGCCGAGGCGGGCGTGCTGACCGACGTCACCCCCTATGCCGAACGCGACGGCTGGATCGACCAGGTGCCGCAGTCGCTGCTGAACTCCATCAGCGTGGATGGCAAGATCTTTGCCCTGCCGGTGGTCGTCCAGAACTACACGACGGTCTGGACGGTGAAGGACACCTTCGAAAAGGCCGGCGTCGCCTATCCCACCACCTGGGAAGAGTTCATGGCCAGCCTCGACGCCTTCGAGGCGGCGGGCATCATCCCCGTCGCCAAGAGCGGCGAACCCTGGAGCGAGATGCTCTACGTGCAGGCGATCATGCTGTTCAGCGGCCACCGCGACATGTTCGACGCGGTCTTCACCAACGGGGACCTCGACCTGATCGGCAGCGATGAATTCCTCGATGTGGCCCGCACCATCCGAGAGGTGACCGACCATACCGACGCCGGCGCCACCAGCCGCAGCTGGAACCAGGCCGACGATCTGCTGGTGCAGGGCAAGGCGGCCTATACCTTCATGGGCGACTGGGCCAAGGGCAGCTTCACCGGCGCGGGCCTGACCCCCGGAGAGGATTTTACCTGCGAACTGGGCATCGGCGAAAACCAGTTCTTCGTTCTGATCGGCGATACCTTCGTCTTGCCCAAGAATGACAAGAAGACCGATGCGCAGTCGCTGTTTGCCAAGGTGGTGATGGATGCGCCGACCCAGGTGGCCTTCACCAATGCCCGTGGCGGCAAGTCTCCGCGCCTGGACGCGGTGCCGACGCAAAGCGATGGCTGCACCGACTACCAGCAGCAGTTCGCGGCAGGTGGCGGGACCCAGCTGATGAACACCTCGGCAGAGATGTCGGGCGACCGCTTCGGCGCGGTGAACGATGCGGTGTCGCAGTTCCTGAACACGCCGTCGATGCCGGCGCAGACCTTCCAGCAGATGCTGATCCAGGCGATCTCCTCCACCGAATGATCGGGGGCTGAACGGATCCGGCGCGCTGTCCTCCTCCGTGCGCCGGATCCGGCCCTTCCGATGACCCCCGGGCCGTCGCTCCCTTCTGGCCCGGGGGCTTTTCTTGCCCCTTCCTCCGCCCGCATGACGAGGTGCCCATGTCCGCCGTTCCGACCGCTTCCTCCGCCTCCCAGGTCCCCGGGGCCGCCCGGCCCGCCCCTTCGGGGCGCCGCAGCCGGCGATCCGTCGCGGCGGGTGTCTCCCTGACCCCGGCCTGGGCCATCGTGCTGGCGATCTACATCGGGACGACGATCTGGACGGTCTACATGTCCCTGACCTCGTCCAAGCTGCTGCCGGTGAACGACTTTGCCGGGCTGGACCAGTATCGTCGCCTGTTCACCACCCCGCGCTGGATGCAGTCGATGGAAAACCTGGTGCTCTTCGGGGTGATCTTCATCCTGACGGCACTGGTGCTGGGATTCCTGCTGGCCGTGGCGCTGGATCAGAAGATCCGGGCAGAGGGGATCATCCGGACGATCTACCTCTATCCCTACGCGCTGTCCTTCATCGTGACCGGCGTGGTCTGGAAATGGATGCTGGATCCGACCCTGGGCATCCAGAAGACCATGCATGACCTCGGCTGGGAAAGCTTCCGTCTGGACTGGGTGGTGGACATGAACATGGCGATCTACGCGCTGATCCTCGCCGCCGTCTGGCAGGCGACCGGGCTGGTGATGGCGCTGATGCTGGCGGGGCTGCGTGGCGTGGACGAGGACCTGTGGAAGGCCATTCGCATCGACGGCATCCCGGTCTGGCGTGCCTACCTGTCGATCATCCTGCCCATCATGCGGCCCATCGTCATCACCTCTGCGGTGCTGCTGGGGGTGGCCGTGGTGAAGGCCTATGACCTGGTGGTGGCCCTGACGGGCGGCGGCCCGGGATATGCCACTGACATGCCCGCGAAATTCATCATGGATTTCCTCTTCCAGCGCGCCAACATCGGGCTGGCATCCGCCGGTGCGACGATCGTCCTCCTGATCTCCATTGCCGCGATCCTGCCCTGGATCTACGTCACCTACATCCGCAAGCCGCGCGGCTGAGCGCGGTCCCGTTCCTTTCGGCCCGGTGCCACCATCGCGGTGGTGCCGGCCGGATGATGCGAAGAAAGTACCCATGACCCTTCCTCCCGACGTTTCCCGCCCCGACGCTTCCCGCGATCTTGATGCGCTGCTGGACCAGATGACGCTGGAAGAGCAGGTATCGCTGCTGGCCGGTGCCGACTTCTGGACCACGGTGCCGATCCCGAGGCTCGGCATTCCGGCGATCAAGATGTCCGACGGCCCGAACGGCGCGCGTGGGGCCGGCAACCTGGTTGACGGCACCGCGGCTGCGGCCTTTCCCGTGGGGGTCTGCCTTGGCGCGGGCTGGGACCCGGCCGCGGCAGAGGACATGGGCCGGGCACTGGCCGTTCAGGCGCGGTCCAAGGGCGCGCGGGTGCTGCTGGCGCCGACGGTGAACATTCACCGAAGCGGCCTGAACGGGCGTAACTTCGAATGCTACTCGGAAGATCCACAGCTGAGCGCGGCGCTGGCCACGGGTTATGTCCGCGGGGTGCAATCGGGCGGCGTGGCCGCAACGGTGAAGCATTTCGCCGCCAATGATTCCGAGATCGAGCGGCAGACCATGTCGTCGGACGTAGATGAACGGACGCTGCGCGAAATCTACCTGCCGCCTTTCGAGGCCGCGGTGAAGGAGGCCGGGGCCATGGCGATCATGACCGGCTACAACCGCGTCAACGGCAGCTACGCCAGCGAACATCCCTGGTTGCTGCAGCAGGTGCTGCGGGACGAATGGGGCTTCGACGGGCTGGTCATGTCCGACTGGTTCGGCACCCACACCTGCGAGGCGACGGTCAACGCCGGCCTGGACCTGGAGATGCCGGGCCCGCAGCGTTATCGCGGTGCCGCGCTGGTCGCTGCGGTCGAAGAGGGCCGCGTCGCGCCGGAGACCGTCCGCGCCTCCGCCCGGCGCGTACTGCATCTGATCGACCGGGTCGGCGGTTTCGAGGATGGCGCCCCCGGCGCCGAGATGGCGCTGGATCGTCCGGTGGACCGTGACCTGATCCGTCGCCTGGGGGCAGAAGGCATGGTTCTGCTGAAGAACGACGGCCTGCTGCCCATGGATGCGGGCGCCGTGACCTCCATCGCGGCGATCGGGCCCAATGCGGCGCAGGCGCAGATCATGGGCGGCGGCTCCGCCCAGATCAACGCGCTCCACCGGGTCAGCCCGCTGGAGGGCCTGACCGCCGCCCTGGGCGAAGGCGCCTCTGTCCTGCATGCGCCCGGCTGCGACAATACCCGCCTGGTGCCGGTCCTCGCCGCGCCGATGAAGGTCAGCTTCTACGCGGGCACCGATTGGCAGGGCCGCCCGGTGCTGGTGCAGGATGGCGCCGTCAGCAGCTTCTTCTGGTTCGACCTGCCCAGTGACGAGATCGACCCCAACGCCTTCTCCACCCGGGTGGAGGCGGATTTCACCCCGCAGGAGGATGGCGAACACCTCTTCGGGCTGACCAATGCCGGCCTTGCGCGGCTCTACGTCGATGGCATCCTGGTGGTGGATTCCTGGGACGACTGGACCCCGGGCGACAATTTCTTCGGCCTGGGCAACAGCGAACGCCGGGCGCGCTTCCACCTGCAGGCCGGGCGTCGCTACCGGATCACTGTCGACTACCGGACCCCGATGGAAGGCGTCGAAGGGATCGACGTGCGCGCCCTGCAGTTCGGGATCACCCGCCCCCTGGGCGAGGCGGCCATCGCGGAGGCCGTGGCCCGCGCGGCAGAGGTGGAGGTGCCCGTGCTCTTCGTCGGACGTAGCGGGGAGTGGGACACCGAGGGGCTGGACCTGCCCGACATGGTGCTGCCCGGCCGCCAGGATGAGCTGATCCAGCGGGTCGCGGCCGCGAACCCGCGCACCGTGGTCGTGCTGCAGACCGGCGGCCCGGTCGAAATGCCCTGGCTGGACGAGGTCGCGGCGGTGCTGCAGGCCTGGTACCCCGGGCAGGAGGCCGGTCACGCCATCGCCGATGTGCTCTTTGGCCGGCAGACGCCCAACGGGCGCCTTCCCCAGACCTTCCCGATGCAGATGTGGGACATGCCGGTCTGGTCGGACAGCGCCGGCACCTATCCCGGAGAGGCCGGTCATGTGCACTACCACGAGGGGCTCTTCGTCGGTTACCGGCACTTCGATCGCGCCGCGGCGCCGCTGCCGGCCTTCCCCTTCGGCTTCGGCCTTGCCTACACCAGCTTCGACTGGGGCGCGCCCGTGCTGTCGTCCGACCGGATCGGGCAGGCCGGGGTGGAGGTCTCGTTGCAGGTCACCAACACCGGGAAACGTTCCGGGGCAGAGGTCGTCCAGCTCTACGTTCGGGCACCCGAACGTCAGGTGGAAGGACCCGCAAAGGCGCTTGGATCCTTTGCCAAGCTGCACCTGGCCCCCGGGCAGACGGGAACGGCGCAGCTGATGGTTCGCCCGCGCGACCTTGCCTGGTTCGATCCCGAGGCAGGCGCCTTCCGCGCCGAGGCCGGGCGCTACCAGCTGATCCTGGCGCGCAATGCGGCGACCACCGAAAGCCTGGTGGAGGTCGTGTTGGAGCAGGACTGGATCGAGACGCAGGGCTGAGTCGAGACGCAGGGCTGGGCCGTCAGGGCCTCATCGCGAAAGGGGCGCCCGGCGGGCGCCCCTTTTCCTTGCGTCGGGTTGGATCAGGGGTAGCGCCTGCGCAGCCCGACGTAGATCGCGGCCGACAGCAGCAGCATCGCACTGGCGATCCGCAGCGACAGGTTGAAGCCGAAGTTCGGGTCGTCGACATGGGCCATGATCACCTGCACCAGGGGCGGGCCGAAGATCTGGCCGATGGCGAAGGCGCCGGTCAGCAGGCCGATGAACTGGGCCGGGCGGTGGGGTTGCAGGCGGGCGGCCTCGTCCATGGCAAGGAAGTTGAGCGCGGTGAACGGCAATCCGGCGATGATCGCGCCCAGGATGAAGCCGCCCATGCTGGGCCAGACCGTGGACAGGCCCACGCCCGTGGCCTGCATCACGTGGCAGATGATCAGCAGGGCGCGGGTTTCCAGGCGGCCGTGGATCCGCGTCACCAGAAGGGAGCCCGCAGCGGCCGCCAGCCCGTAGATCGGCCAGAAGAGGTCCAGCCAGACAGAGGGCGGCAGGGCATTGCGGGCGATCACCGGAAGGTAGGTCGCGGTGATGATGTAGCCGAAACCGCAAAGCCCGTAGGCCAGGGTGAAGAACGACAGTTGCGCATCGGGCAGGCCGGGGCGCCAGCGGGCGCCTTGGGCCTCCGGGCGTACCGTCGGGGCGGGGCGATCCTCGGTGCCGGGATCGACGGTACGCCAGATCAGCGCCAGAAGGAGCGCGGCGGTCAGGGCGAAGCCGCCCCAGGCCGCCACCCAGTCCAGTCGGGCAGAGATCATGACGGTGGCCACGACGCCGGAAACCGCGATGCCCAGGCCGACCCCGGTGAACATGGCAGAGCCGAGGGCCGTGCTGCCGCGCCGCTTCATCGCGCCAAGGCACCAGCGGGAGGCATGGACCAGCGCGACCGCGCTGACGACCCCCGACAGGAACCGCAAGATGAGCCAGAGTGCGGGCGCATGCAGCATCATCGCGGCGGTCAGCAGCACGGTGGCCAGCAGCCCCCAGCGGACCAGGCGGGCGCTGGACCAGTGGTTGGGGATCAGCACGCAGCCAAGCGCGCCCACCAGGTAACCCAGGTAGTTGGAGGAGGCGAGCGTGCTGCCATAGGCCAGGTCCAGCGCATCCTCCGAAATCATCAGCGGCAGGATGGAGGTATAGGCAAAGCGTCCGATCCCCATCGCGATGGCCAGGCTGACCGCGCCGGCCGCAACGATGGGAAGGCCGCTGGCAGGGCCGCTGGTGGGGGCAGGGCTGCGCCCGGTTTCATCTGCGGTGGTACAGGTCATCTCGGGTCCGGAGATCGGGAAAGGTCAGAGCGGCAGCGACGCAAGCCAGAGGCCGACGCCGAAGGACATATGCGCCGAAAGGGTCTTCAGCGCGCCACGCCAGGGTTTCGCCGCCCGGTGTCCGAAGATCCCGCCGCCCATGGCAGGTTTCATGAAAAGCATCGGCGCCGCAAGGGTGACAAGGCCGAAAACCAGCGCATTGCAGAGCGTCGGCGTGAGGCCTGCCAGCAAGAGGACAGCAACATAAAGCAGCCCGTAGCCCGCCCCGACAACGTAATGCACGCCCCAGCCGATGGCGTTTTCCCGGGGCAGGGGCGCGCGGGTGCCCAGCTCATGGTCGATGATCCGGCCTTCGCGAAACCCCAGGACCCAGCGACCGACGCTGCTCCAGTTCGGGGACTTGCCCTCGGTCCATTTCAGGAAGGCCCATTGCCACAGGTCCGATACGAGAGTGGCGCCGATCCCGAGGATCAGCGCCTGAGAGAGGAAATTCAGCATTTGCCTTGGTCTCCTTGCGACCGGTGCAGTGGCGGGCGAGGCAGGACCCCGCCCGGAGGAAAGCTCAGCACGGGGCCGGCATGTGGCCGGCCCGCGGACCCTCGGCCTTGGGGGCCTCGGGCCCGGGCTGCTCAAACATGGGCCAGCGCCCAGTCCCACTCGGGGGAGGCCATCTGCCGCCGGGCGCGTTGCAGCAACAGCCGGGAATACTTGGCGAAGTCGAACCCGATGGGGGAGGTCATGCTTTGATGCACCGCCCAGAGGCCCCAGCGGACGGCAAGCACCCCGATGTAGAGGTAGCTGCGCGCCAGGACATCCTGCCGGGCCTGACCTTCGTACATTTCCAGGATCGAGGCGAGCCCGCGCGTGTCGTCGAAGAAGCTTTCGAAGGCGAACATGGCCACGTCCCAGTAGGGGTCGTTGTTGGCCGCGTACTCCCAGTCGATCAGCTTGATCTCCCGGGCCTCGTTGCGCATGAAGTTGGAGATGTAGGCATCGTTGTAGCAGCCCGTCAGCTCGATACCCGCGGCCTCGATCGCCGACTTGGCGCGGCGGCCCTGCCAGACCAGCTGTTCGATGTCGCGCGGCACCAGGGGGGATTTGCCCACGACCTTGCCCACGAAGTCTTCGAACTGGGACAGGCCGGTGTTGTCGCGCGACAGCTTCAGGCCCGAATGCATGTCCTTGTAGGCGGACATGATGTTGGCGCGGATCCGGTCGTCCTGCGCGTCGATGATATCGCAGCTGTCGTAGCCCAGCAGGAACTCGTGCACCTCGATGCCAAGCGCATCGTCATGGAACAGGACCGCCGGGCCCACGTTCTTTTCGGCTGCGAACATGGCGGCGGCCAGCGCCGTCTGCCGGTCGATGAACTGTTCCGTCCCGGGGCCGTGCAGCTTGACGAAGAAGGTCTCCCCGCTGGTTTCATCGACCAGGCGCCAGTTGATGTTGGTGATCCCGCCGTTGATGCGGAAACTCTTCAACTGCCGGCCCTCGAACAGGGGAACCCGGGTGATCGCGGTGTCGATATCGGTCATGTCCATGGTCATACCTCCAGCAGCAGCCGCGCCATGTCGAAGCTCGACAGGTGCAGGCGGAACCGGATCAGCCGGTTCGCGGCGTATTTGTAAAGCTCCGGCCCCCGGCGTTCGGGCATCGTTTCCCCGATCAGCGCCCAGAGGGCCCAGCAGGCATCCTCCAGCATGCCGAGAAGTTTCAGCCGCGCCAGCTCGGCGGTCGAGGCAGGCTGCCCGGTGTAAAGGCTGATCAGCCGCGCGCGATCCTCGTCATCGACACAGGCTTCGAGCGCGAGCGCGGCAAGATCGCCGAACGGGTCGCCCATGGCGGCGCGGTCGAAATCCAGCAGCCGGATCTGCCCGTCGGGGCCCAGCATCACGTTGGAGGCGACAAGTTCACCGTGCAGCGGTGCCTGGTCCGCCCCGGCGGCCTCCAGCACGCCCGCGATCCGTTCGACCCATTGTGTCAGGCCCGGCAGATCCATCCGCAGGGTCGCCGGAAGCACCGGGATTGCGTGCTCCGCCGCGGTGGCCAGATAGGCGCGATAAAGGGGCAGGGGCGCCGTGGCGGCCTGCAAGGGTCCCGCCTGGTGCCAGCGTTTCAGCGTGGCCAGCAGGGTGGAAAGGGTCTCCTCCGGCTGCAGGTCCGCAACGGAGGCCATGCGCCAATCGGTGCCCAGCCGGTCGAAGAGCAGGGTCCCGGTTTCGGCATCGGCGGCCTGCAGGGCCGGCGCGATCCCAAGGGCGCCGGCGGCGGCGGCGGCGCGGGCTGCCCCATCGAAGGTGAAGGGGGCAAGGGCGCCGGTCAAGAAGGTCTTGGCGATCAGCGCGCGCCCTTCGGCCTCGATCGGGCTGATCCGCCCGTCGAGCCCCATGTGCATCGGCATCGCCACGGCGGGCAGCGGATCGCCCAGGCTCGCCCCGGGGGCAAGAAGGGCCAGGCCGGCGGCCTGGCGGTCTGCGGTGGTCGTCATGGTCAGCCCTCCGTCACGTGGGTTGTGGGGGCCAGGTCGGGAAAGGCCGGCAACGGCTGGCGCGCCGCCTCGTAGGCCAGGCCCGCCCGCAGCAGCGTCACGTCCTGCCCCACTGATCCGATCAGTTGCAGCCCGACTGGAGAGGTCCCGGCAAAGCCGCAGGGCAGGGTGACGCCCGGCTGGCCCGACTGGTTCAGCAGCGCGGTGAAGCCGACGTGGTCATGCGGGTTCACGGGATCCGCGCCCACGGCCTCGGCGGGGTAGTTCGCCCAGGGCATCGTGGGGGCCAGCAGGAAGTCGAATTCAGCGGTGGCCCGGGCCAGGTTCAGCTGGGCTTTCTCGATCGTCGACAGGGCCTTGCCGAACTGCAGGGCGGACATCGCCGCACCCTTGTCGGCAGAGCTGGTCAGGATGTCCAGCATCTGCCCCTGACGGTCCGCAGGCAGGCCCGCGCGCTCCCCCGCGGCCTTGACGCAGAAGTAGTCGTGCAGGGCGCGCACGAAGGGGAAGCCGACCGGATCTCCGATCTCCACCACCTCGGCGCCCAGGCTGCGGAAGACCTCTGCGGCCTGCCGGATCAGGGCGGCGACCTCCGGAGCGACGGCGGGGCTGTCCCCGATGGACAGCATCAGGCCGATCCGCTTGCCCGCCATGGGCAGCGGGGTCAGCGTCGCGGGGATCTCTGCGCCCGGTTCGAAGGCACGCGGATCGGGCTGGCCCAGGATGGACATCATCAGCACGGCATCGGCCATGGTCCGGGTGATCGGGCCTGCGACCCGGTCCCGGCTGTAGGGCAGGTGGGGGATGACGCCCGCGGTGGGTTTCAGCGTGGCCAGGCCACAGTGGCTGGCCGGAAGCCGGACGGATCCGCCCACGTCGCTGCCCATCGAAATCGGCGCCAGGCCCGCGGCAACCGCCGCCCCCGACCCGGCGGAAGATCCGCCCGTGTTCAGCGACAGGTCCCAGGGATTGCGCGTTACGCCATGGGCAGAGCTGACGCCGGCGCCAAGAAAGCCCATGTCAGGCATCGTCGACTTGGCGAAGATGATCGCACCGGCCTCCCGCAGCCGGGCCACGGGCGGGCAGTCGGCGCTGTCGGGGGCGGCATCGGCGCGCGCGGCCAGGCCCCGTTTCATCTGCATGCCGGCCACGGCGAAGCTGTCCTTGATCACGCAGGGCACACCGTCCAGCGGGCCCATTGGCGCGCCCTCGGCCCAGCGGGCGGCGCTCTCGCGGGCGGTGGTCATGGCGCCCTCGGCGTCGATCTCGTAAAGCGCGTTGATCTTCGGGTTCACCGTGGCGCTGCGGTCCAGCAGGGCCTGCATCACCTCGACGGGTGTGAAGGTGCCGTCACGATATCCCTGCAGCAGTTCGGTGGCGGAAAGGGTCCACATGGTTCCAACCTCTCTTGGGTCCTGTCACCGGGTGCCGGGGCACCCGTCGTCTGCCTGGCGCCATCGCCCGCGCGATGCGGTGCTCCGCCCCAGCCTAGCGGCAGGCCCGGGCGGGCGGAATGCCCTCCGGGCCTCCGTTCAGCCGGCGGCGCCTTTCGGGCCTCCGGCACGATGGTCCTGCCTGCTCAGGCGATGGCGGCTTCGCGGATGCCGGCCAGCAGGGCCAGCATTTCGGCATGCAGTTCGGGGCTGGCCGAGGCCAGGACCTCGCCCTTGGAATCCAATGTCAGCGGGTTGCCGGACCAGTCGGTGATCACGCCGCCCGCCCCTTCGACAACCTGGACAACCGGCAGGTAGTCATAGGGTTGCTGGGCGATTTCCAGCACCAGGTCGCAATGGCCGGACGCCAGAAGCCCGTAGTTGTAGCAATCGCCCCCAAGCCGCAGCAGGTGCGTGGCCTCTGCCATGGCATCGAAGGCGGCCATGGCCGGCCCCTGGAACAGCAGCGGGTCGGTGGTATAGGCGCGCGCCTCTGCCAGGGTGGTGCATCCGCTGGTGCGGCAGGGCACACCGTTGTGCAGCGTCGGCGTGCCCGCAACGCCCTGCCAGCGTTCGCCCAGCACCGGCATGTCGATCTGGCCCAGCCAGGGGGTGCCGTTCTTCAGCAGCGCCATCAGGTTGCCGAACAGCGGGTGCCCGGTGACGAAGGACTTGGTGCCGTCGATGGGATCCACGACCCAGATCATGTCGGACCCGAGGTTCACCGGGGCCTGTTCCTCCCCGAAGATGCCGTGGTCGGGGAAGCGTTCGGCGATGCGGCTGCGCAGGTAGGCCTCGATTTCCCGGTCGGCGATCGTCACGGGGGAGCTGTCGGCCTTGTCATCCACCTGGAGGGCGCTGCGGAAGTAGCGGGCCGCGATCTTGCGCGCCTCGTCGGCAACATCGGCTGCAAATTCCTGCTCGGGTATCTTCGTCATCTTCGTTTTCCATGCATGGGGCGGCTTGGCGGTGGCAAATGCCTCCGATTTCCTCCCAGATTCAACACAAACACACAAAATGCAAGAAATATGCGCGGCATAATTGGGGTTTTCGGCGCAAAAAGGCAAATAAATGCACAATTGCAACTCGCCGGACATGGCTGAGGAAAAAGGTGGCATCCGCCGTGTCCCGGGCGCCCCGCGGTGTGGACTTGCGAGGCTATTCGCGGCATGAGGGTACGGTCTGGGTGGAGGTAGGCATGTGGTCTCATGAACGACAGGCGATGATCCTCACGCGGCTGGGCCGCGAGGGGAAGGTTGCCACGAACGACCTGGCTGGCGAGTTCGACGTCTCCCGCGAGACGATCCGCCGGGATCTTCTGGAAATGGAGGGCACGGGCCTGCTGCGGCGGGTGCATGGCGGGGCGGTGCCGGGTGCGGGGCCGCAGCCGGAGCCGGAGTTCGCCGCACGGCAGGAGCAGTTCGCGCCGCAGAAGGAGGCCATCGGCCGGCGCGCCTGCGAGCTGATCCCGTTGGGGGCCACCTGCTTCATCGATGCGGGGACGACGACCACTGCCTTTGCGCGGGTCCTGGCGGCCCGGGGGCAGGTGCGTGTCATCACCAATTCCTTCGAAGTGGCCCGGATCATGGCGGGCGGGGAGCAGTGCGACACGCTCATGCTGGGGGGCGTGCCCCATGCGGATGTGCCCGCCACCTATGGCGAGATGACCCTGGCGGAGATCGACAGGTTCCGCGTGGACTTCGCCGTGATTTCCCCCGTGGGCGTGCACCGGGAGCAGGGCATTGCGGACTACGAGCTGCACGAGGCGGAAGTGGCGCGGAAGATGATCCGCAACGCCCGCAGCAGCATCGTTTTGTGCCATTCCGCGAAACTGGATACCGAAAGCCGCGTGTCCATCTGCCCGCTGGACGAGGTGGAGCACCTGGTCACGGATGCCGGCGGGGCGACCTTCGACCTTCCCCGCGGGGAAGTTCATTACGCGCCGGTAATTCCCGTACACGTAGCAGAAGAGAGCCTCGCGGGCTGACCCTTGCCGGACCTGTCATGACGGGACCCCTCAGGGCGGGATCTGTCTGGGCGGATCCAGTCATTGACGGATGGAGCAGATGAGAAAGGGCCGGCGCGATGGCGCCAGCCCTTTTTCGGTCCCGCTTGTCTGGTCCCACTTCTCTGGTGCCACGCGCCTGTCGCGCAGCCACAGCCAAGGCCGGGGCGGGCGCGGGATCAGTCCTCGCCGAGCAACGGCACGGTATCCGACAGGTCCTTCAGGCCGACGCCGGTCACGCCCAGCTTGCGGGCGTGGCGGACAAGCCAGTTGATCTTGTGTGTCGCCGCCGGGATCGACAGCCCGCCCTTGCCGTGAATGTTGGACACGCAGTTGCGCGCACTGTCCGGGGTGCCGACGCGGGGCGCACGGGTCAGGTAGGCGCCGATCGAGTTGGTCACCGAAAGGCCGGGGCGTTCGCCCACCAGGATCAGCACCAGATCTGCCTGCATGGCTTCGCCCACCTCGTCGCCGATGCCGACGCGGCCCTGTTCGGCCAGGACCACCGGCGCGACGTTCAGATCGGCGAAGGCGTCCAGAAGCGAGGCGACCAGGGCGCCGCCGGTGTCGTTGATGGCATGGGCCGACAGCCCGTCCGCCACGACGATGGCCAGATCACAGGGCCCTTCGGGCAGCAGGGCCAGGTCCTCTTCGCGGAGGCGGCGGCCCAGGTCGGGACGGCGGATGTAGACCTCCCGGCTTTCGGCGCGGCTGTGGACGCGGATCGCCTCTGCGCCGGAAAGCGCAGCGGTGATGCCCTGCCAGTCGACGGGCATGTAGATCGCATCGCGGGCACTGGCGTGGCAGGCTTGGAAATCCAGGACGGAGGAGAGTTTCGCCGCCGTGCCGCCCGCTTCGAGGCGGAGGCGGGCAGGGGTGAGGTGGCGCAGGTTGCTGGTGAGGTTGGGGTTCACATCGCTCATCAGGCCACGAGCCCCACGCGTTTGGCGAAATCGCCGAGGTTGGGCAGGGCCTTTCTGTCCGTGGTGGGATCCAGGCCCATGCGGGTCAGCCAGGCATCGAATTCCGGCGCGGGGCGCGTGTTGAAGGTGCGGTGCATCCAGCGGGCATCTTCGAAGGCAAGCGACTGGTAGGAGAGCATCACGTCATCCGATCCGGGCACGCAGATGACGAAGTTGACGCCGGAGGCGCCCAGCACGGTCATCAGCGTGTCCATGTCATCCTGATCGGCATCGACGTGGTTGGTGTAGCAGATGTCGCAGCCCATCGGCAGGCCCATCAGCTTGGCGCAGAAGTGGTCTTCGAGCCCGGCGCGGATCACCTGCTTGCCGTTGAAGAGGTATTCCGGCCCGATGAAGCCCACGACGGTGTTCAGCAGCAGCGGGTCAAAGGCCTTGGCGACCGAGTAGGCGCGGACTTCGAGCGTCTGCTGATCGACCCCGTGGTGCGCCCCGGCCGACAGCGGCGCGCCCTGGCCGGTTTCGAAGTACATCACGTTGTTGCCCACGGTGCCCCGGTTCAGCGACAGCGCCGCCTCATGCGCTTCCTTCAGCACCGAGAGGGTGACGCCGAAGCCGTCGTTTGCCGCCTGGGTGCCCGCGATTGACTGGAACACCAGGTCGACCGGGCCGCCGGCCTCTATCACCTCGATCGAGTTGGTGACGTGGGTCAGGACGCAGCTTTGGGTGGGGATGTCGAATTCCTGGCGGAAGCCATCCAGCGCCTTCAGAAGTTCGGTGCAGTTGGCAATGCTGTCGGAGGCGGGGTTGATCCCGATCACCGCGTCGCCGGTGCCCTGCAGCAGGCCGTCCAGGATGGTGGCGGCGATGCCGCGGGGGTCATCGCTGGGGTGGTTGGGTTGCAGGCGAGTCGACAGGTGGCCTTTCAGCCCGATGGTATTGCGGAATTTCGTGACCACCTCGATCTTGGCGGAGACCGCGATGAGGTCCTGGTTGCGCATCAGCTTGGACACGGCGGCGACCATTTCAGGGGTCAGCGCGCGGGCGGCGCGTTCGAGCATGGCGCCGGTCGTGCCTTCGTCCAGCAGCCAGTCGCGCAGGTCGCCGACCGTCATGGAACGGAAGGGGGCGAAGGCGGCATCGTCGTGGCTGTCGATGATCAGCCGCGTGACCTCGTCGGTTTCGTAGGGCACGACGAGATCCTGCAGGAAGACCGGCAGGGGCAGGTCCGCCAGCACGTAGCGGGCGGCGACGCGGTTGGCTTCGCTGGTGGCGGCAAGGCCGGCCAGTTCGTCGCCGGAGCGCAGGGGGGTGGCCGCGGCGAGGACCTGGGCCAGGGTTTCGAACCGGTGCGTCTCGCCACCGGCGACATGCGAGTAGGTCACGGGGAGGGTGCCTTTCCTTGCTGGTCTTTACTGGGCCGGCCGGGGCCGGGAGGGGGCCGGGCGCGGACGCCCGGCGGTCAATGCTCATTCGGTCGTGTAGATCGCCTCTGCCACGTCGGCGGGGAACTTGCCGCCCAGCCCTTCGAGGCCGGTGTTCGTCATCTCGACGACCGTCAGCTTGCACGCGGGATCTATGAACCAGGTGTGGCCATAGACACCACCCCAGGAGAAGGTTCCGGGGCTTTGCGGGGTCGCGGCTGCCTCAGGATCCAGCAGGACCTTGCCGCCGTAGCCGAATCCGTAGCCGGGACCGTTGGTGGTGACGGGCAGATCGCCGATGTGGTTCTGCATCATGTCCGCCGTGGTGGCGGGGGCGAGAATCGCCCCGCCGCCGGCGCGCAGGGTTTCCAGCAGGGTCAGGATGTCGGCGGCGGTGGAGACCATGCCGGCCCCGCCGGAGGGGAAGGGGGTCTCCTTCCGGGCCCGGGAGGGGGAGAAGCGGATCGCGGCGCCCGGGACGGAGGTGACCAGCTGCGGGTCCTGCATACGGGCGGCGCCTTCGGGGGTGTTGTAGTAGGCCGCGGTCAGACGGTCGGACTGGGTGGAGAAGCCGGTGTCGGCCAGGCCCAGGGGCGCGGAGACCAGGGTGTCGACCGCCTGCTGGAGCGGCGCGCCGGTGACGGCTTCGATCACGGCGCCCAGCACGTCAATCGCGACGGAATAGGCCCAGCTTTCGCCCGGCGCGTAGCCCAGCCCCGCGGCGGAGATGCGGGCCATGTTTTCCGCCATTTCGATGTCGAGCTCATCGAGACCGTCGGAGACGCCCGCGGCGTGGTAGGGGCCGTCGGGCTGTTCGAGCAGGCCGTAGCCCAGGCCGGCGGTATGGGTGATCAGCTGTGCGATGGTGATGTCGGGGGTGCTGCCGTCGGCCAGGGCGGGGCGGAAGTCGGGCAGGTATTTCGTGACCGGGTCCTGCAGCGACAGGCGCCCCTGGTCGATCAGGGCCATGGCGGCGCTGGTGACGAAGATCTTGCTGACGGAGGAGAGGCGGAAGATCGCGTCCTCTGCCATGGGGATGCCTGCCTCCCGGTCGGCCATGCCGGCGGCGCGGGAATAGACGAGTTCACCGTCGTGCATGATCTTCACCACGGCGCCGACGATGCGGTCCTCGGCGATGGCGCTGTCGATGGCGGCGTCGACGCCCGCGGTGATGTCGCCGACGCAGGTCTGCGCGGCAAGGGGGGCCGCCAGGGTCCCGGCGAGGAGGCCGGAAAGGGCGAGGGTGAGGGTCTTCCTGTTGGTGCGAGGGCTCATGCTGGCTCCTGTCTGATGTTGCGGAGGCTGTTTCCGGGGCCCTGCAGGAGATCCCGCGCATCGCGTGTTGCGGATGTGTGTGGATCTGGGGAATCGTGCGGTATATTGGGGTGCCCGGCGGCGTCCGTCTTCGATCTATTTGAGCGAAAATGTGTGATTGTGTAGAGTTTGGTGGTTCCGGATCCGCCGGGTTTCCAAAAAGGCCAGATTTTCGTCGCAACGCGAGGCGTCCTGCGCGCTTTTTCATCCATGTGCAAATATTTGCAAGTGCATCCGTGAGCGTTTTTCCGAAAATAAGGGAAAATCCACCCCTGTCTCAAATCCGAGCTTGACCGATTTGTGGTATTGTGTGGTTTTGTGGGTGTGCCTCGATGGCGCTCGGACCCCTTGCACGGGGATCACCTGACAGGGACCACATCGCCAGATGTCCGGAGTTCCGATGACCTGTGAACCACGAAACTGCGGTTTTCCAAGGGAAAGCGCACAAAAGTGGAAATCAGGGGCATCCGGCCCGGGCGAGGACCGGCACCTGCCGGGGGTGACGGTCCGAGGGAATCGGGCGTCGCAGATCAACAAGGACCCGCAACAGGGCCCGCACCCGGGACCAACAACAGGGAATAGACCATGAAACTCTCTCGCCGTACCTTCCTGATGGCCAGCGCCGCCATCCCGCTGACCGCCGCTGTCCTGGGCTCGCCCCTGCAGGCCGCCGAAACCGGTGTCGTCCGCTGGCTGAGCCCGGAAAACACCACAGGCAACTGGGACCCGTCGGGCAACACCACGCTGGCCAACACCCGCATCGAATTCATCGTCTTCGACACGCTGCTGCGCTACCCGATGACCGGCGACGACCTGCTGGAGCCGGAACTGCGCCTGGCCGAAAGCTACGAGATCGTCGATGGCGCCAATGTCGACATCGTCCTGAAGAAGGGCATCAAGTTCCATGACGGGGCCGAACTGACCGCCGAAGACGTCAAGGCCTCGCTGGAATACTACTCCCGCGAGGGGGCCGCGCGCGCCTTCTACCCCGGCCCGGTCAAGGTCACCGTCAAGGACGACTATTCCTTCACCGTCACGACCGAAACCTTCCCCTCGCACTCCTTCCTGTTCCTGCAGGTCTATTCGCCGATCCTGCGCGCCGCCGACGTTGCCACGCCCGAGAAGCTGCAGGGCAGCATGAACGGCACCGGCCCGTTCAAGTACCTGGGCACCGATACGTCCGGCCACAGCTTCGAGGCCTTCGACGGCTACTGGGGCGAAAGCACCGGTGGCGTGTCGAAGATCGTCGTGCGCTACGTGCCCGATGGCAACGCCCGCATGCTGGCGCTGATGTCGGGCGAGGCCGAGGTGATCGAACGCCTGGAGCCGGAACAGTTCGCGTCGCTGCAGAGCGAGGAGAACGTCGATACCCAGCTGGTGAACTCGGTCGAGAACCGCTACCTGCACTTCCGCTGCAACAAGCCGCCCTTCGACGACTACCGCGTGCGCCGTGCCGCCGCCGCCGCCATCGACCGCGATGGTCTGCTGTCGCTGATCGGCGAGGCCGGCTACAAGGCCGACAGCGTTCTGCCGCCGATGAAGCTGGGCTCCACCCCGCAGCCGGAATACGGCGCCTTTGATCCCGAGCTGTGCCAGACGCTGCTGGCCGAGGCCGGGTACCCGGGCGGCAAGGGCCTGCCGGAGATCGAATACATCACCTCCACCGGGTTCTATCCGAAGTCCAAGGAAATCTGCGAGGCGATCACCGCCATGCTGCAGGCCCAGGGTTTCCCGGTCACGCTGACCGTGATGGAAGTCGCCGCCTGGAACGACGCCTATTACAACGTCAACGCCGGCAACATGATCGACGGTGGCTGGGCGCCCAACTCGCCCGAGCCGAACATCCAGCTGATGCTGCAGTACTATTCCAAGGTCGGCCTGGTGACGGGTGTGAACGAGCCGTCGATCGACGAAGTGCTGCTGAAGCAGGTGGCCGAGACGGACATGGAAACCCGTGCCAAGATCATCTCTGACGACGTGCTGCCGGCGATCGCCGACAAGCTGCCGAACCAGGTGCTGTTCAATTCGAACATGATGATCGCGACGTCTTCCAAGCTGACCGGCATCGGCATGACCGCCGCTGGCGACCTGGACTTCACCAAGGCGACCATGGCCTGAGGCCAGAGCCAGCTCCCCCTGGCCCCCGGGTGTTCCCGGGGGCCTGACTGCCCCGGCCAGCCATGACCACGATCAAAGACCCCAGGGACCAGAGATGATCGCAACACTTTCCTTCCTCGCGAGACGCCTGTCACAGGGTGCCCTCATCGTCTTCCTTGCCGCGCTGATCGTGTTCACGCTGCTGCGCGTGGGTCCGGGTGATCCCGCCCGGATGCTGGCCGGGGGCCTTTCCGACCAGGCCAGCGTCGATGCGCTGTCCGAAAAGATGGGCCTGAACGATCCCTTCCTCGTCCAGTTCGGCAAATACGTCGGCAATGTCGTGCTGCATGGTGATTTCGGCCAATCCTACATCCGATCCGAATCCGGCCTGTCGGTGGGCGGCGGACATGGCGATGACCAGACCCGGTCGAACCGCGCCGATGTGCTGTCCCTGATCGCGACACGCCTGCCCGTCACCCTGTCGCTGGCCGGTCTGGGGCTGGTCATGGCGCTGGTGATTTCGGCCCCCATCGGCATCTACGCGGGCCTGCGCGCCGGCAAGTGGCAGGAGGGGGTTTCGATCCTTGGCTCCTCCGTTCTGGTGTCGATGCCGAGCTTCTGGATCGCGGGCCTGCTGGTGCTGCTGGTCTCGATCAAGCTGAAGTGGCTTCCGGCCGTGGGGTACGAGGGGCCGCGCTATCTGATCCTGCCGGCCATCGTCCTGGCGATCGAGATGGCGCCGATCTTCATCCGGACCTGGTCTTCGGCGATTTCGTCCATGACCCGGCGGGATTTCGTGCGCGTGGCGCCGGTGCGCGGCCTGGGCCGTCGCCAGATCTTTTCCCGCCACGTGATGCGCGGGGCTGCGGTGCCCTTCATCAACACCCTGGGTGTCATGCTGACCAGCCTGATCGGCTCGCTTCTGGTGATCGAATTCGTCTTCGACTTCCCCGGCCTTGGCAAGCTGACGGTGGAGGCCGTGTTGCAGCGCGACTTCCCCCTGGTACAGGCCATTGCCATCATCATCAGCGCCTTCTTCGTGCTGGTGAACATCGCGGTCGACTACGTGAGCGGCCTGTTCGACCCCCGGCTCGACTACTGAGGTGCGTCCATGAGTTCCGTTTCCACCACCCCCGCCGAGGCCAAGCCCGCACTGCCTTCCACCCGCGAACTGGCCATGGGCAAGCGGATCTGGCTGGCCACCCGCTCTTCCCCGTGGTTCCTGCTGGGCGCGGGCCTGTTTGCCCTGCTGCTGCTGATGGCCGTGGTGTCGGTCTTCGTGTTCCAGGTCGATCCGACGAAGATGAACTTCGTCGACAAGTTCGCGCCGCCGATGTTTTCGGAAGGGGCCAAGCCGCAGTTCCCGCTGGGCACCGACCAGCTGGGCCGTGACATGCTGTCCCGCGCGCTGGTGGGGCTGCAGATCACCTTCCTGATCGGCCTGGCGGCGACGTTGCTGTCCTTCGTGATCGGATCTGCCGTGGGGCTTTACGCCGGTTTTGTCGGCGGCAAGATCGACCAGGTGCTGATGCGGGTGGTGGACATCCAGATGTCGATCCCGCCGATCATCCTGGCGATCACCATCCTGGGCCTGGCGCGCGCCACGCCCGCCCTTGTCATCGCCGTGCTGGTGCTGGCCACCTGGCCCAACTATGCCCGCCTGACCCGTGCGGGTGCCCTGGCCGAACGGGGGCAGGAATACGTCCGCGCCGCCCGCGTGCTGGGGGCCGGCAACATCCGCATCATCCTGCTGATGGTCGCCCCGATCGCCCTGCCGCCGATGGCCTTTGCCGCCGTCTTCGACCTGGCCCGCATGATGATCTTCGAATGCGTCCTCGACTTCCTGGGCATCGGCCTGCAGCCGCCGACCCCGACCCTGGGCGTGATCATCGCGGATGGCCGCAAGTACCTGATCAACGCCTGGTGGATCGCCGTGCTGCCCGGGGTCTTCCTGATGCTGCTGCTGCTGTCGCTGAACATGATGGGCACCGCGCTGGAGCGCGCCCGGAACGCCGTCTTCGAAGGATCCAAGTAATGACCGAGAAGCTTCTGACCGTCTCCGGACTGAGCGTCGTCAATGCCGCCGCGCCTGACCAGGCCCCCATTCTGGACGAGGTCTCTTTCGATGTCGCCCCGGGGGAGGCCCTGGCCATCATCGGGCGATCCGGCGCGGGGAAAAGTGTTCTGGGTCGAGCCCTCATGGGCTGGACCGAGGCGCCCCTGGCTGTCACCGGCGGTCAGGTCGACCTTGCCGGCGAAGACATCCTGACCGCCGCGCCGGACGCGCTGCAGCGCCTGCGCGGCACCGGCATCGGCTATGTTGGCGCGGATCCGACCCGGGTCTTTGACCCGACCCTGCCGGTCGGCCGCCAGATCGCGGAAAAGTACCGCGCCGTGCGACCGGGCGTTTCGATGAAGGATGCGCTGGAGCGGGTGCACGAGCTTTTCAACCTGGTGCGCATCCCCGAGGCGCGGCACCGCATGGACGAACTGCCGTCGAAGTATTCGGGCGGGATGATCCAGCGGGCTGCCATCGTCGACGCGATGATCGGCGAGACGAAACTGGTGATCGCCGACAACGTGACCCAGCCGCTCGACGTGACGGTCGCGGCGCAGATCATCCGGCTCTTCCAGGATCTGCGCGAGAGGCTGGGAACCGCTTTCATCTTCATCACCTCCTCGGTGCCGACCATCAAGGATTTCGCGGACCGGATCGTGGTGATGGACAAGGGCCGCATCGTCGAAAGCGGGCCGACGCGGGAATTGCTGGAAGCGCCGAAGACCGAAGCCTCGGAGCAGCTGATCGCGCAGTCGCCCAAGATCTGGGGCACCACCGCCCCCGAAAGCCTGTCGGCGGCAGATGTGCTGAACCGCCCGGCGGCGCTGTCGATCACGCAGGTCAGGCGGACCTACAAGGTCGCCCGCAAGGACAAGCTTTTCGGATCGGTCTACGTGCAGGCCGTGCGCGGCGCCGATTTCGACGTCTACCCGGGCGAAAGCCTGGCCATCGTGGGGGAGAGCGGGTGTGGCAAGTCCACCCTGATGCGTCTGCTGACCTGGCTGGAGGAACCCGATGACGGTGCCGTCCATTTCCACGGCAAGAACGTCGGCACCTTCACCAAGAGGGAGCGTTTCGACCTGCGCGCCCAGCTTCAGCTGGTGCTGCAGGATCCCTATGGCTCCATCCCTGCCCACTGGACCATCGGCCGGACGATTTCCGAAGCGCTGCGCCTGCATTCGGACCTTAGGGGCAAGGCCCGCCGGGCGAAGGTCGAGGCGACCATGGCCGAGGTGGGCCTTGATCCGGCGCTCTACGACAAGCTTCCCTCCGGCCTGTCGGCCGGTCAGCGCCAGCGGATCAACGTGGCCCGCGCCATCGTGCTGGAGCCCACGGTGCTTTTGCTGGACGAAACCTTCTCTGCCCTCGACCCGATGGAGCAGACGCCGCTGATCGAACTGTTCCGCCAGTTGCAGCGCGACCGGGCGATCACCTGCATCTTCATCAGCCACGACCTGGCGCTGGTACGCCGCGTGGCGTCCCGCGTGGCGGTGATGTACCTGGGCCGGATCGTCGAGATCGGATCGAACGAAAAGGTCTTTGGCCAGCCGCTGCATCCCTACACCCGCGCGCTGCTGTCGGCGGCGCCCACGATCGAGGAAAGCCCCTACGATCCGAACGAATGCCTCGTGGATGGCGAGCCGCCTTCGCCGATCCGCCTGCCGGTGGGATGTGCCTTCGCGGACCGGTGCCCGGTTTCGCGGCCCGAATGCCTGCAAAGCGATCCGATGTTGCGAAAGTCAACGGAGCGGGCCCGTGTCGCCTGCCACTTCCCGCTGGCGGATGTCATGCTGGAGCCTCTTGATTCGAAACGGGAATTCTCAAATGTGGGCTAAGGACCGGCATCACCTCATCCTTGCCAAGCTGTCGGTGGGCGAGCGCGTCAGCGTGGATGAACTGGTCGATGACATGCAGGTGTCCCGAGAGACGATCCGGCGCGACATTGTCCAGCTGGAAGGCGAGGGCAAGCTGCGCCGTGTTCACGGCGGGGCAGAGCGCGTTTCGGTCCAGAACGAACCGATGTTCGAGGATCGCAAGCGGGTCAACGCGACGGCGAAGAAGCGGATCGGCATCGCGGCGGCGCGGCTGGTGCAGCCGGGCATGATGGTGGCGCTGGACGCGGGCACGACGACCCTGGCCTTTGCCACGGCCATGGCGGGCATCCCCAACGTGGCGGTGATCACCAATTCCGTCGATGCCGCCCATGCGATCCTGGCCATCCGGCCGGATGCGGACGTGGTCCTGATCGGCGGTCGCGTGGTGCCCGAGATCCCGGGCACCTTCGGCGAAATGGCCACGCGCAGCATGCGCCGCTACAGCCCGGACCTGGGCGTGTTTTCCCCCGTGGCGATTTCGCCTGCGCGCGGGGCGAGCGATTTTCACCAGTCGGAGGCCGATTTCGCCCGGGCGGTGATCGGCGCGTCGAAGAAGGTGATCGCCCTGGCGGATGGATCCAAGCTGGGCGAGGTCAGCCGGGTCGAGATCTGCGGCTGCGAGGAGATCGACGTGCTGGTGACCGAGAAGGGCGTCGACGAGGCCCGGCTGGAGGCGCTGCGTGGCGCGGGGCTGGGCGAAGTCATCGCCGACTGACAGCCGGCGGCCCGCGCCCGGGGGCGTTCGGCGCGCGCCGGGGCGCGGAAGGGCCGGGAGGGCCACGGAAGAATTGCGTCGGCGACGGCGCTTGCACTAGGATTCGGGAATTCCAAGGGGTTCTCGATATTATGTTGCACGCTTTTCTACGTTCGTCGTTCACCGTTCTGTGCCTTGCGCTCGTCTCTCCGGCCGTGGCGGGCGAGGCGCTGCTGACCATCGTCACGGCGCAGGGCGAACAGGTTTATGATCGCGACCGGCTGGAGGCACTGCCCCAGGTGGAAATCGTCACCCATACGACCGTGACCGACGGGCCGCAGACCTTCGTCGGGCCGTTGATGCGGGAGCTGATGGCGGATGCGGGGCTGGCGGAGGCGGAGAGCGTGCTGGCCATTGCGCTGAACGACTACGAGATCGTGCTTCCCTCCGAAGATTTCGAACGGTTCGACGTGATCGCGGCGCTGACGATGAACGGAGAGTTCATGACACCCCGGGACAAGGGGCCGATCTGGATCGTCTATCCCCGGGATGCCCACAGGGAGCTGCAGGACATCAACTATGACTATCGCTGGGTCTGGCAGCTGACGCGCATCGAAGCGCAATGATCAGGAACAAGTTCTGGCGGACGGCGCTGCCGATCGCCCTGATGCTTGTCTGTGTCGGGCTCATGGTCTTCGGATTCCTGCGGCTGCGGGCGATCGAGCGGGGCATGCGGCTGGACGATGCGGCCAACATGGTCTGGGTGATAAGCCAGACGCAGGTCGAGGCGCTGAAGCTGCGCGCGGTCCTGGCGGAAAGCCCCGGTGATGCGGCGCGTATCGGGCTGCAGTACGACCTTTTCCGCAGCCGGATCGACATGATGACCCGGGGCCCGCAGTTGCGGTTCCTCCAGTCGCTGGAGATCGAGGAGGCCATCCTGGCCAGCACCGATGCCATCGCGCGATATGATCCGTCGGTGCGCCCGCTTGCCGGGTTCGAGGAGGCCGCGCTGAGCCGGGAACTGATCGTGCTGAACCGTGCCCTCAACCGCGCCGCGAACCGGTCGATGGTGGGGGAGTGGCGCATGCTTTCGGAACGCCTGGCGCGTTACCGCACGGCTGTCGTCCAGGTGACCTATTCGCTGGCCCTGGGGGTGCTGGCGGCGGTCTACCTGGTCTGGCGGATCGCCGCGGACCGGCGTGCCAGGCTGGACGCCGAGGAATTGCGCTACCGCTCGCAGCTGCTGGAATCCGACCTGGATCGGGAGCGCGCGATGGTGGCGCATTGGCGTGACTTCGCCGCGGTGGTCTCTCACCAGTTCCGGACGCCGCTGGCGGTGATCGACTCCGCGGCGCAGCGGATCTTCCGCCGGGGCATGCCCGCCTCGGAGTCGGTGCTGGAAGCGAAGCAGGCGACCATCCGGGAAATGGTCGGATCGCTTGACCGGCTGGTCGATGCGGCGCTGATGCTGGGGCGGATCGACAACGGGCTGGAGCGGCCCGAGCAGGTGGTCGCCGACCTGGTGGGGCCCGTGTGCTCCATCCTGTCGCAGATGCAGCGGCGCCATCCCGGGCGGGACATCCGGCTGGAACCCGTGGCGGAGCAGATGCGGGCCAGCTGCGATCCCAGGCTGGTGCAGCATATCCTGATGAACCTGGTCGACAACGCGGTGAAGTACTCCCCCGGGGACACCGCGGTGGAGCTTCGCCTGTTCCGCCGGGACGGCCAGCTGGCCTGCCAGGTCGCCGATCGCGGCCCGGGCCTGCCCCAGGAACAGGTGGAACGGCTGTTTTCCCGGTTCGAAAGAGGAGAGAGCATGCCGGGCGAGGGGACGGGGATCGGCCTGTGGCTGGCCCAGAGGCTGGCATTGTTGCAGGGCGGCCGGATCGAGGTGGAGCAACGGACAGGCGGCGGGACGCTGTTCACGCTGTGGTTGTCGGAGGAAGAGCCGGAGGAGACGGATGATGAATGAGGTGCAGACAATCCTTGTCTGCGAGGATGAAAGGCATCTGCTGGATGACATCTGTGCGGAGCTGTCGGAGGCCGGATATGCCACCCTCGCCGCAAGCGACGGGGTCGAGGCGTTGGAGCAGCTGGACAGTCTGCGCCCGGACCTGATCCTGTGTGATATCGCGATGCCGCGGCTGGACGGCCGGGCGGTGCTGACGCAGTTGCGGGAGCGGCGTGAAGATCTGGCGGATGTCCCCTTCCTGTTCCTGACGGCTTTCGGCGACCGGCGCGACATCATCGAGGGGAAGATGCGCGGTGCGGACGACTACATCGTCAAGCCCGTCGATTACGAGGTCCTTCTGGCCACGATCGCGGCGCATCTGCGCCAGGTCCGCCGGGTCAGGGCGCGGCAGACCTCTGCCGATGCGGTGCATGCGGCACGCCAGGCGTTGCAGGATGCCAATGGCGGTGCCTGGCAGGCGCTGGACCGGCTGGCGCAGGGGATCGTTCTGCTGGATGCGGAGCTGCAGGTTCTCCACGCCAATGACGCGGCGCGCGACCTGTGTCGCGATCACTCCGGGTTGCGGCTGGGCCGGACGCTGGATGCGGAGCTTGACCCACGCGCCCTTCGTCAGGCGCTGCGGGATGCGCTGGAACAGGGAACAGGACAGGGGACCGGGGAGGGAACTGGGCAGGGGCAGGTTGCGCCGGCGCCGGTGCCTGTCGAACGGCCGGATCGGGGCATGGGCCCGATCCTGTTGCTGTCGCCTGTCGGGCGGACGGACGATCCGCCCGTGGGCACACCGGCGCTGATGGTGTTGATCGTTGATCCCGGCCGTCGGGTAACCCCCGACCCGGAGGTTCTGCGGCAGGCGCTGCGACTGACCCCGACGGAGGCGCGGATCTGCAGCCTTCTGGCCAGCGGGATGCGCAGCGATGCCATTGCCGAACATTTCGGGGTGTCCCCGGCAACCGTTGCGACGCACCTCAAGAGCGTGTTCGCCAAGACGGAAACCCATCGCCAGACGGATCTCGTGGCCCTGCTCCTGTCACTTTCTGCCATTCCCTCCCCTGAATAGGGGAGGCGCGACGCCCTGGGGCCGTCCTAGGCTTCTATCATTCCCGAGTGCACGTGATTTCAAGGATCTACTGGTTTACGTCCCCAAGTGCCGCGCGCCTGCTCATGCGCGCGGCACACTTTATTTGGCGGCGGTTCGTTTGGACGGTATGCGGCGAAGCGCCTGTTGCGGCCTTCCGCGCGTCTTGAAAGTGAGCTGGCGCGTTGTCCCTCGGGCTATTTCTCCGAAGTCGTAATGCGCCCGGTCCGGCGCATTCGTCGGGCGCCGAGATCTGCTATCTTGATGATGTCAGGGGGAAATTGGAGGCGAGTACCGGAATCGAACCGGTGTGCACGGATTTGCAATCCGCTGCGTCACCACTCCGCCAACTCGCCTTTGCTTTGTGGTTCCGGCCATTTAGCGCGGCGTGAGAAAATGCGCAAGCCCTTCGCCGAACAATCCGCCAAACATTCATGATCCGTTTTTGTTCTGTTCCTGAGCCTTCACGGCAGGCCCCTGCAGGAGCGTTTCCTTGGTGTTGATGCGCGCCCTGGCGAAGCTCCTGTCACCCGTGACGCTCATGATCTTGGCATCGTCGTTGCCTGCGGACGACAGCGCGCTGACCTTTGTGGGGCACGGCGTTTGAAGCTCTTGTGCCATTGCTGCGATGCTACGCGGCAACCTCATCATCCGGTCATGTGCAACACGGTACGGGAGCGGGGCGGGTCTTGCCTGAGCAGGGCTGAATGGCCAGCGGCTGGGGGAGAGCATCAGGGGGAGTGAAGCGGGCGACCTGAACGGTGCCGTGGCTGCCATCCGGGGAGCTACTCGGCGGCCTTGCGCAGACTGGCGATGACGTAGGTGAACTTTTCCCCCTGAATCGCGACATGGCCACGCAAGGCGTCCGCGGCCCCCGCCTGATCGCCGGCCCGAAGGGCCGCCACGACCTTTTCGTGCTCGCAAAGCGATTGGGCCATCCGGCCGCGCAGGCGCAATTGGGTCCGACGGAAGGGTTTCAGGCGCCGGTGCAGGGCCTGCGTTTCCTGCGCGAGAAAGCTGTTGCCGCTCTCGCGGTAGATGATCTGGTGGAAGCGCTCGTTCACGTCGTAGTAAAGCGCGACGTCCTGCGATGCGACGGCCTGTCGACAGGTCGCATTGGCATCGTCCAGCTCTTTCAGCGCCTCGTCGGAAATGCGAAGGGCCGCGAGCCGCCCGCAGGCGGCCTCCAGCTCTGCCATGACCTCGAACATCTCGACCAGTTCCACGGGGCCGGGTTGGCGCACGAAAACGCCGCGCCGGGGGATCTGCTGGACCAGGCCGGAGACCGAGAGCTTCTGAAAGGCTTCGCGCAGGGGGGTGCGGGACACGCCGAAATGCTCCGCCAGTCGCACCTCGTCCAGCCTTTCGCCTGCGGCGAAAGTGCCGTCGAAGATCTGTTCTTCCAGCTGTTCCGCGATGATATCCGCGCGCCGCTTCTCTGGCAGGTTGTCCATGATTTCTTGTAGGGCGCCGTAACTTGCCATGCAAGAACATCCATATTGCATACAAGAATATTGACTCGAAAAACAATGCGCCGCTAGCATCCGGGCAGGTGCCGGGCCTTCGTCCGCGCCGAAAGGGAGGAAATCATGAAACTCAAACTGACGACGGCGCTTGCAGCGCTGGCGGTTGTCGCCGCTGGTTCGGCGGGGGCGACCGAATTGCGGCTGTCACATCAATGGTCGGAGCAGGACGTGCGGCACAAGGTGGCGAAGATCGTCGCCGATGGCGTGGCCGCGGCGGACGTGGACCTGGAAATCAGGATCTTTCCCAGCCATTCCCTGTTCAAGCCGCGCGAGCAGTACAAACCGCTGAGCCGTGGGCAGCTGGACATGACCGTGCTGCCGCTGAGCTACGCGGGCGGGCAGCAGCCGGCCTACAACCTGACCCTGATGCCGGGACTGGTGAAGAACCACGATCATGCGGCCCGGCTGGTCAACAGCGACTTCATGCAGGCCCTGGAGGAGATCATGGCCGGCGATGACGTCATGGTGCTGGTACACGGCTACCTTGCGGGCGGTTTCGCGGGCACCGAAAGCTGCATCACGGCGCCGGAAGATGTGCAGGGGCTGCAGACGCGAGCCGCGGGCAAGGCGTTCGAGCAGATGCTGGCAGGGGCGGGGGCCTCGATCGCCTCCATGGCCTCGTCCGAGATCTACAACGCGATGCAAACCGGGGTGCTGGATGCGGCGAATACCTCGTCTTCGTCCTTCGTCAGCTACCGCGTCTATGAACAGGTGGCCTGCTACACCCCGCCGGGCGACTACGCGCTGTGGTTCATGTATCAGCCGCTGCTGATCAACAAGTCGACCTTCGAAGGGCTGACGGAGGCGCAGCAGGCCGCACTGCTGGAGGCTTCGGCCGAGGCGGAGGCCTTCTACCTTGAGGAGGCGAAGGCGGAGGATGCGGAGAGCCGGCGCATCTTCGAGGAGAACGGGGTCGAGATCGCGGACATGTCGGCCGAGGACTTCGAGGCCTGGCGCAAGATCGCGGAACAGACGTCCTACGTGGCCTTCGCGGAGGAAGTAAACAATGGCGACGCGCTGCTGAACATGGCGCTTTCGGTGGAATGAGGGTTGGGCCCGGCACGCCTGCGCGCCGGGCCTTCCCATGTGCCGAGGGAGGAAACCTATGGCAAGTCCTAGCATGGCCGTGGCCGCGCATTCCGGGTCGAACCCGTTCCTGCGCGGGGTCGCCGCCATTTCCACCGTCGCGGGATGGTGCGCGGCGGCCATGATCGTCGCGGCGGTGATCATCACCTGCCAGATGATCTTCATCCGTTTCGTCATGAACGGCTCCACCGTCTGGCAGACGGAGGCGGTGGTCTATCTCGTCATCGCGGCGACCCTGGTGGGGTTGCCCTACGTGCAGCGCCTCCGGGGGCATGTGAATGTCGATCTGGTGCCGCTGGCGCTCGCCCCGCGGGCGCGTTTCGCGCTCTGTTTCGTGACGCTTTCCCTGTCGATTGCCATCGTCGCGGTGCTGACCTGGTACGGGTACGACTTCTGGCATTTCGCCTGGGATCGCGGATGGCGATCCGACACCGTCTGGGGGGTGAAGCTGTGGATCCCCTACAGCGCGATCCCTCTCGGCTTTGGCCTGCTGCTGTTGCAACTGTTAGCCGACATGGTGGCGCTTCTGACCCGCATCGACCAACCTTTCAATATCGAGGACGCCTGATGGACCCGCTTCTTCTTGCGGCCTTCGTGGCCATCGCGACGATCCTGGTGCTGTTTTCCGGCGTGTCGGTGGCGCTTGGGCTGCTGATCGTTTCCGCCGGTTTCCTGATCATCTTCGACGGGCCGCGTTCGCTGGAACTTCTGCCGGAAATCTTCTTTGGCAAGCTCGACAACTTCGCCCTGCTGTCGATCCCGATGTTCATCATCATGGGGGCGGCCATCGCCTCCACGCGCGCGGGGGCGGACCTGTACGAGGCGCTGGAACGCTGGCTGACGCGGATCCCCGGGGGCCTGGTGATTTCCAACCTCGGGGCCTGTGCCCTTTTCGCCGCCATGTCCGGGTCGAGCCCGGCCACCTGCGCGGCCATCGGCAAGATGGGGATCCCGGAGATGCGCAAGCGCGGCTACCCCGATGGCGTCGCCTCCGGATCCATCGCCGCCGGCGGAACCCTGGGCATCCTGATCCCGCCCTCGGTCACCATGATCGTCTACGGCATCGCGACGGAAACCTCGATCGGGCGGCTGTTCCTGGCGGGGTTGCTGCCCGGGCTGATGCTGGTGGCGCTCTTCATGGCCTGGTCGATCTATTCGACCTGGCGGTCGGGCGAGGCGCAGGTTCTGCAGGCCAGTCGCTACAGCTGGCGCGAAAGGTTGGAGATCCTGCCGAGGGTGCTGCCGTTCCTGGCGATCATCGTCGGCGTCCTCTACGCCATGTACGGCGGGATCGCGACACCTTCGGAAACCGCGGCGGTGGGGGCGATCCTGTGCCTGTTGATCGCCATGGTCATCTATTCCCTGTGGTCGCCGCGCGCGATCTGGACGGTGCTGCGCGACAGCACGAAGGAATCGGTGATGATCCTGTTCATCATCGCGGCGGCCGGGGTGTTCAGCTACATGCTCTCCTCGCTTTTCATCACCCAGGCGATCGCGGAATGGATCGGCACCCTGGAGGTGAACCGCTGGATCCTGATGGGCACCATCAACGTGTTCCTGCTGATCGCGGGATTCTTCCTGCCACCCGTGGCGGTGATCCTGATGGCGGCGCCGATCCTGCTGCCCATCATCACGACCGCCGGGTTCGATCCCGTCTGGTTCGCGGTGGTGCTGACCATCAACATGGAAATCGGCTTGATATCGCCCCCGGTCGGGCTCAACCTGTACGTGATCAACGGGATTGCACCGGACATCAAGCTGAAGACCATCCTCATGGGCTCGCTTCCCTATGTCGCCTGCATGGTCCTCGGAATCCTGCTCCTCTGCCTGTTCCCGCAGATCGCCACGATCCTGCCCGACCTCGTCATGGGACCTGCGCGATGACCCTGCTTGCCGATATGCTCTCTTCCGTCTTTGAACGTCGTGGTTTCCTGTTGCCGCCCATCCGGCGCAGCGGCCGCCCGGTGGAGGAGCTGACCGCCGAGCTTGTCGCCGCCGAGGACGAGGTGACCCGCCTCACCCTCGCGCGGGAGATCCTGCTGCGCTACGCCGCGCTGGAGGATGAGGCGAAGCTGGCGTTCTTCCGGCATCTCGCGAGTGCGATGAACCTTGATCCGGCCCGGCTGCGCGCCGGGCTGGACGCCTACGAGGCAGACCCCTCGGGCAAGACCTACCGCACCTTCATGGAGGCCGCGGAGCCGCCGAGGCAGGAGCTGATCCGGCGGCTGAACCAGGCGCCGGGGGCGACCAAGGCCCTGGTTAGGATGCGGGCCGACCTGCGGCGCCTGGGGCGGGATGAACATGCGCTGCAGGCGCTCGACCTCGATTTCCGGCATCTCTTTGCCAGCTGGTTCAATCGCGGTTTCCTGGTGCTGCGCCCGATTTCATGGGAAAGCCCGGCGCATATCCTGGAAAAGATCATCGAGTACGAGGCCGTGCACGCGATCCATTCCTGGGATGACCTGCGCGGGCGACTGGCGCCATCGGACCGGCGCTGCTTTGCGTTCTTCCACCCGGCCATGCCGGATGAGCCGCTGATCTTCGTCGAGGTGGCCCTGACACGCGGTACGCCGGGTGCGATCCACGCGTTGCTGGAGGAGGGGCGCGCGCCGCTGCGTGCGGCGGAGGCGGACACGGCCGTGTTCTATTCCATTTCCAACTGCCAGGCCGGGTTGGCGGGAATTTCCTTCGGCAACTCCCTGATCAAGCAGGTGGCATCGGACCTGGCGGCGGAACTGCCCGGGCTGAAGACCTTCGTGACCCTGTCACCGATCCCGGGTCTGGCCCGTTGGGCCCTGGCGGAGGGGGTGGAGCTGACACCTGAGGACCACGACAGGATGAAGGCCCTGGCGGCCTGGTACCTGCTGCATGCCAGGGGCCGTGGCGACCTGCCGGCCGATCCGGTGGCACGCTTCCACCTGGGCAACGGCGCCCAGGTGCAGGCCGTGCATGCCGGGGCGGACCTGTCCGAAAACGGCCTGCGCCAGTCCGGCGGCGCCATGGTCAACTACCTCTACCGCCTCGACAAGGTGGCGGAGAACCACGCGAAATTCGCCTCGGGACACGAGGTCGTCGCGGCCGGTGCGGTGCGCACCCTGGCCGCGACCTGGGAAAAGACATCAACCAAGGAAAAAGCCGATGGCCAACCCTCTCTATGACACGCTCTTCGGTTGCCACCGGGGCAGCGCGAAGCCGTTTCTCTACCTGCCCGACGGGGAGGTGATCAGCTATGACGGCTTCCTGGATATCGCGGCCCGTTTCGCCCATGCGCTGGTTTCCTGCGGGCTGGCGCCGGGGGACCGGATGGCCATCCAGGTGGAAAAGTCCCCCAAGGCGCTGGCGCTTTATGCGGCTGCGATCCAGGCAGGGGTGATCGCCCTGCCGCTCAATACCGGCTACACCGCCGAGGAACTGTCGTACTTCGTGGAGAACTCCGGCGCGAAGCTGCTGGTCTGCGACCCGGGCAAGGAACCGGCGTTGTCACAGGTGGCGGCCCGGTTCGGCGCCCGCTGCGAAACGCTGGGGGCGGATGGCATGGGCACCCTGAACGAGATCGCCCGCGCCATGCCTTCCAGTTTCGAAACGGTGGACCGGACGGAGGACGACCTTGCGGCGTTCCTTTATACCTCCGGCACCACGGGGCGGTCCAAGGGGGCGATGCTGTCCCAGTCGAACCTTCTGTCCAACGCTCTGACGCTGGTGGAGTTGTGGCGCTTCACCTCGGATGACGTGCTGCTGCATGCCTTGCCGATCTTCCATACCCATGGGCTGTTCGTTGCAACCAATGTCATCCTTGCGGCAGGCGGCGCGATGATCTTCCTGCCGAAGTTCGATCAGGAGCAGGTGATCGCGAACCTGCCACGTGCGACGACGATGATGGGCGTGCCGACCTTCTACACCCGCCTGCTTGATGATCCCCGGTTCACCGGCGACCTGGCATCCCACATGCGGCTTTTCATCTCCGGCTCCGCGCCGCTGCTGGCGGAAACCCATGTCCAGTTCGAGGCCCGCACCGGGCACCGTATCCTGGAACGCTACGGCATGACGGAGACGAACATGAACACCTCCAACCCCTACGAAGGCGAGCGGCGCGCGGGCACGGTGGGTTTCCCCCTGCCGGGGGTGGAACTGAAGGTCACGGATCCGGAGACCGGGGCAGAGGTGCCGCGGGGCGAGGTCGGCCAGATAGAAGTGCGCGGGCCGAACGTCTTCCAGGGCTACTGGCAGATGCCGGAGAAGACGGCGGCGGAGCTGCGGGCGGACGGGTTCTTCATCACCGGGGACCTGGGGACGCAGGATGCGGAGGGCTATGTCACCATCGTCGGCCGCGGCAAGGACCTGATCATTTCGGGGGGCTACAACATCTACCCGAAGGAAATCGAGCTGGTTCTGGATGAGCAGCCGGGCGTCCTGGAAAGCGCCGTGATCGGTGTGCCGCATCCCGACTTCGGCGAAACCGTGGTTGCCATCCTGGTGCCGGAGAAGGGCGCGCGCCCGGATCTGGAGGCGATCGAGCAGACGGTCGCAAGCCAGCTGGCGCGCTTCAAGCACCCGCGCAAGTACTTCGTGGAGGCGGAGCTGCCGCGAAACACGATGGGCAAGGTGCAGAAGGCGCTGATGCGCCAGACCTACGCGGACCTTTTCGTGCCCGGATGATGCAGGGCGGTAGTGGAGGGGAAGTAGGGCACCGGAGGCGGGGGATATGCCTCCGGTGCCGAGGGTCGTCACGAGGTAAATGACACGACCCCGAGTCGATGTTGGGGATGTCCGGGACAGACTTCATCGCTCGGAAGGTAAACGCCTGACCCGCCAGGTGGTTCCCGAAAAGGTGCAACTTTTTGAAAATTCTTTCCCGGGCCGGCGCAGGGCAGGGTGGGGACTTACTGTGCGGGCATCCGGTCGACACGGTCCAGCTGCTGCTGCCCTTCGCGCCGCGCCTGCGCGGCTGTGACCAGGGCACGAAACAGCCGGCGCTGGCGGCGAGCGTAGATCAGGTGTTCCGGGTGCCACTGCACCCCGACGGCAAAAGGATCGGACAGGCTTTCCAGCGCCTGGGGCATGCCGCCTTCGTCCCGTGCGGAAATCTGCAGGCCATCGCCCAGCTGATCCACGGCCTGCGAATGCAGGGCGTTTACCTTCATCGGATCGGTGCCGGCGATATCGGCCAGGCGGGTTCCCTGCAGCACGGAGATTTCCCGTCGGGGCAGGATCGTCCGGTAGCGGCGGGAACCGAAGACCTCGAAGGCATCCTGGTGCAATGTGCCGCCCAGCACGACGTTCAGCATCTGGGCCCCGCGACAGATCCCGAGGACGGGCAGGCCATGGCCCCGCGCGGCCTCGACCACGCGGGATTCCATCTTGTCGCGTTCCGGATCCAGGGTCACGCCCGCGCGCAGTTCCCCGCCGTAGAGCAGGGGCGCAATGTCGTCCCCGCCGCCGATCACCACGCCGTCCACGGCAGACAGATCCACGTCCGCCCGGTCAATCCATCGCAGGGCCCGGGCCCCCGCGAGTGCGAGGTTCAGCCGGATGAGGGGATAGATCCGCCAGGCGCTGCGCCGGGACACGGTGACGCCGATGACCGGGCGCCCGTCCTGTGGCCTGTCGCCGGTCACGAGGACAGGGCCGCGGCCTGGTCCAGCAGGGATGCGTGGCCGCTTTCGCGCAGGATCTCGTCCGAGGTTTCGAGCCAGAGCGCGAGGGGCGCAAGAACCCGTTCCACAGGATCATGCCGCATTTCGCGCCAGGCGGAGCAGAGCCGGTCGAGGGTCGCGCGGTCCTCGGCCAGCCTTTCGATCCCGCACCACAGCGCCCATTCCCCGGCGAGGCTCCATTTCGGATCGTCGATCCGGCAGTCGGGCATGCGGTAGTGATAGGCGGGACGGGCGGAAACGGTGCCGCCCGCGCCATGGGCCAGCGCGCCTTGGGTCAGCTCCGGCAGCAGGTGGGCGAAGATCGGCAACATGTCGAGCGCGTGGTTGCGCGAATGCGTCGCCTCCAGATAGCCCTGCGCCAGGCTGTCGACCCGTTCGGGCACGCCGAGCGCCAGCCGGTCCAGCAGGCGCGGCGGATAGGGATCGACGAAGGGCAGGGCGCGCCGGGACAGGTCGATCCCGTAGGCACGCCGGATGGCCTGTTCCGCCAGGGCAAAGGCGGTGGTGACCGACCACAGGTGATCTGCGGTGGGGGCCGCATACTGGACGTTCAGGTGAACGCCGAAGCCCAGGAAGACACCGTCGCGCGTGCCGGTGGCACCCTTTTGCTGGAAGTCGCGCAGCACCTCATCGAGCGCAGGCAACTGAGCGGGGTCGAAGGGCGAGGTCACCAGCTCCACGGGGACGACATTGCGCGCGAGATCCAGGGCGGCGCGCCCCAGGGCGGTATCGTCGCGGTCGCGGAACGTCGTGTCGATATAGACCTTGCAGTCGCCGAAGGGCGTGCCCTCGACCCGGAATTCCCCGGGCTGGCGCTTCGCCTCGGTCCCTGCCGCCCGGGCCAGCAACTGCGCGGCCGTCTCCTCGTCCAGGCCACCGAATTCGACCTCGACCCCTAGGAGGCGGCGGGCGCCGTCCCGGTCGGTCGGGTGCGGAAGGTCGGGGAGGGAGGTCTCTTGCGGCGCTTGGCTGTCCATGGGCTGTCCTTTGGTCTTCGCTCTCCGGTGGCGGGGCAGGCGGGACGGCCCGCCTGCCGGCTCAGTAGTCCAGCGGTTCCGGCTGGAAGGTCGCCACTTCGAAGCTGATCGCGGCGCGGTATTCGGTCTCCGTTTCGGACAGGTCGATCTGGCTGCCGAGCTGGGTGGCAAAGGCGCGGATCAGCTGGCTGCCCAGGCCGGTGCTTTCGCCTTCCTGTTCCATGTGGTTCCCGGCGCCCTTGGAGTTCACGACCTGCAGGCGTGCGGTGGTGCCTTCCTGGACCAGGGTCAGGGTCATCCAGGGCGGGCCGTTGTCGCTGCCGGTGTATTTCACCCCGTTCGCCATCAGTTCGGAGGCCAGCAGCGACAGGGGCACGGCCTGGTCCGGGTAGAGGATGACGTCCGCGACATCGATCTTCACCCGGATCCGGTGCCCGCCGGAGGCGGAGGCCTGCAGGGTCTGGTTGGCCACGTCGCGCACCAGCTCACCGACGTTGACCTGACCCTGGCTTTCGACCTGGTGCAGGTTGCGGTGGATCGCGGCCATTGCCAGGACCCGATCCTGCAGCCGGGCCAGGATCGCCTTGGTTTCCGGCGAATGGGCGCGGCGGATGTTCATGTTCATGATCGAGGAGATGAGCTGCAGGTTGTTCTTCACCCTGTGGTGCACCTCCTTCAGCAGCACGTTGCGCTGACGGACGGCATTTTCCAGTTCCGCCTGGTCATGCAGGATGGTCTCCGCCATCAGGATGAAATCCTGCTCCATGTGGCGCAGTTCCTCGGCCGAGAAGCGCATGGTGCGGTGGTCTTCGAAGGTGCGAACCCGTTCGAACCTGCGCATGCGGCGGCTGAGCTGGCGGATGTGGCGGCCCGCCATGCGGTCGATCGCGATGAAGCCGACCACGGCAGAGGCAATCCACATCAGCAGCGGGAACAGGAAAACGGGCGCTTCAAGCCGGTCGGTCATGTCGGACACGGAGGGCCAGATGCCAAGGGCAAAGACCTCGTCCTCCACGATGGGAACAATGACGTAGAGCTTGTCGAGACCGGAAGTGCTTTGCCCGGAGAAGACCATCGGCGCCAGCCGCGCCATGTCTTCGAGCGAGGAACGGATCGGCAGCAGCCCGTCGGAATCCTCCGGCTGGGCGTTGCTGGTCAGAAGCTCGCCCGAGGCGTTGAATGTCATCAGGAAATCCGGCGCCGCGCCAAAGCCGGGTTCCTGCGTCAGGCGCAGGTTGGCATGGGGGACGGAGATGGCGGTATAGCCTTCATAGGTGCCGTCGATCACCACGGGATGCGTGACGATCAGGATGGATGTGCCGCTGATCGCGCCCTCTCCGACCACCATGACACGCGGGGTGCGTTCCCGGATCAGGTCGAGGTGAGAGGGGCGCTGCGACAGGTCCGTGCCCACCCCATGCGACGCGCAGCTCAGCTTGCCATCGACCGGGATGAAGGCCGCGAGGCTGAATTCCGGCATGGCCGTGTTGAATTCTTCCATCACCTTTCGGCATTGCGGGCTGTCGCCGCCCACGCTTTCCACCATGCGGGCCAGTGCCGCAGTGGCACCGAAGGCCTGCTGCAGCACTGCACGTTCCTGCTCCACGCCCTGCTGGGTGAGGGCGAGAAGCGAAAGGCGGGTGACCTCCTCCGCCTGGGAGGAGACCTCGTTGGTCTGGTAGATCGCGATGGAGCCGATGGGCACCAGCGCCAGGGACAGGATGCCTGCGATCCGGAAGGACAGTGACCGGAACCAGGGCGTATTCGCGCTGTGCGGCATGGGGTCTTGTGCCGTCAGCGTGCTGTCATGGGCCGGGAGGTGACGACCGCCATGGTCGCCGGGTCGGTCAGTTCCATCGCCTCGTCATCATTCAGCTGAAGCAGTTCGGCCAGCTTGGCGCGCCCTCGGTTGGCACGGCTCTTGATCGTCCCGACGGCCACGCCGCAGGAATCCGCGGCTTCCTCGTAGGAAGCTCCGAGCGCACCGACCAGGACCAGCGCTTCGCGCTGTTCGTCGGGCAACTGGTTGAAGGCGCGCTGGAAGTCGGCCAGGGCGAGGCGGCCATCATGGGCGGGTTTCTCGGACAGGCTTTCGGCAAAGACACCATCCACGTCCGCCACTTCGCGCCGGGTCTTGCGCAGGGAGGAGTAGTAGGTGTTCCGCAGGATCGTGAACAGCCAGGCGCGCAGGTTGGTCCCGGCCTCGAACTTGTCGATGTTCGTCCAGGCCTTGACGATGGCATCCTGCACCAGATCGTCGGCCGTGGCCGCGTTCCGCGTCAGGCCGAGCGCGAAGGCACGCAGGGCGGGCAGGTGGTCGACAAGTTCATCGCGCGGATTGGGGCCGGAAAGACCGCTGTCCTGAGACTTGGAATTGGCGTCTTGCGTCATTCCTTTGCCTCCGGGCTGCCTGCTTCCGCCTCGGTGGGGGACTGCTCCTGCAGCTGCTTCAGCAGGTCCTTGAACCGATCGGGGATTTCCTCGTCGAGTGTCGACTGGAAGACCCGGCGAAGGTTCTCGTCGATGCCGCCGTTTTCGCTTGATTTCGTCTGACCCAATTTAGTGTTCCTCTCACTTCCGAGAAATTCTCATCGCTGGCGGAACTCAACGCGGCTTCCGGCGTTGGGTTCCCGAAAAAAAGGAAAAAAGGGGATACGATGTCTGTCTCTTCAGGTACTGCAACTTCCACCGGCGATCTCGCGGCGCTCATCGGCACACACCTGCCATTCCTGCGTCGCTACGCGCGCGCGCTGACGGGAGCACAGTCCAGCGGTGACGCCTACGCCGCCGCCACGCTGGAGGCGATCCTTCAGGACCGTTCCGTCTTCGAAGGCGGCATCGGTGACAAGGCGGCCCTCTTCAAGGTCTTCCACACGATCTGGGCCAGCTCCGGCGCGCCGGTCGCGGTCGATGCCGCCGGGCTTGAAGCCCGCGCGCAAAAGCACATGGAAGCCCTCAGCCCGAACACGCGTGAAGCCCTGCTGCTTCACACGATCGAAGATTTCAACATCTCCGAAGTGGCCGCGATCATGGGCACGGACGAGGCAGAGGTCAACGTTCTGCTCGAAACCGCCCGTCAGGAAATGGCCGATGCGATCTCCGGCCGGGTTCTGATCATCGAGGACGAGGCCATCATCGCCATGGATCTGGAGGCGCTGGTCGCCGACATGGGCCATCGGATCACCGGCGTTGCCCGTACCCACCGCGAAGCCGTGGACCTGGGCCTGTCGGAACGCCCGAACCTTATCCTTGCCGATATCCAGCTGGCCGACAATTCCAGCGGGATCGACGCGGTGAACGAGCTTCTGGGCGCCATGGGCGAAGTTCCGGTGATCTTCATCACCGCCTTCCCGGAACGTCTGCTGACCGGCGAACGTCCCGAACCGGCCTTCCTGATCTCCAAGCCCTACCGCGAAGACCAGGTGCGCTCCGCGGTGAGCCAGGCCATGTTCTTTGCCTCGACCGAGACGCTGCGCGGCTGACCCCGGTCGTCGGTACGTGTCGCCGGGACCTGTCGCGCCTTTGCGAAATCACACACGCCCCGCCAGAAATGGCGGGGCGTTTCCCTGTCAGGATCGTCGTGTGGGCTCCGGGTGGCGATGGTGCCGGGTGTGATCCCCATCTTCCATCGTCTGGTTCCAGAAGGTCTGCGCCAGCAGCGCGATGACCCCCAACCCGAAGAAGAGCATGCAGATGATCTGAGCGATCCCTGCAGATGCTGCCGCGATCCCGGTGTATCCGAAGATGCCGGCGATAAGCGCGACAGCGAAGAAAGTAATGGGCCAGATCATGGCGCACCTCCTTTTCGTGTCCGCTTCGGCCCGTCTTGGGCCTCTTCATGATAACAACGCCGGGATGGGGGCAGGGTTCCTGATCCCAGGGCAGACCAGCCATGACGATACGTCAGGGTCCGGAAGGCGAATGCGCTTTCCGTTCCCCTTGTCCCGGCCCCTTGGCCTCGCGGCTTTCGCGGCGCGGTGGCGGGCCTACCGATCCAGATCGTCGCCCGCGGTGACGCCCGAAATCAGCTGGTATGACAGGAGATCGGGGATCGAGGCCGGGTCCCGGACCAGGGGGGCCATGCGCCGTGCGATGTCGCGCTTGCGTTCGCCGGGGGTGGCCAGGCTGGCGGCAGCCTCCTCTTCCTCGCTCATGAAGCGGAAGCGCAGGGCGGCCTTGGCCGGGGCCTGTACCAGCAGGGGCATGTCTTCGGGATGCACGGACCCGATGCGGGGATAGCCGCCGATCGTCTGGCATTCGGCGGTCAGCACGAAGGGGGTCCCGTCACCGGTGATCTGGATGTCGCCCGACTGGATCGGTTCCGACGCAATGCCGCCGGAGGCGACGTGCCAGACCGGCTCCGCCTGGCCCAGAAGCTGTATCGCCTGGCGGTTGCTGCGCGGGCCGCGGGCAAATGTGGCTGCTTCGAAGGCGGCGATCATCGCAGCAGAGAACAGGCCGGTCTGGGGACCGCGCAGCACGCGCAGGGTGCCGCCCTCGAACCGGCGCTCGGGGCGCAGGCCGCGCGGTGGATCCGCGGGCGCGCAGTCGCGGAAGGTGGGCAGGCTGTCCCCGGTCTGCAGAAGCTGCCCGATGCCGGCGGCCAGGTGGGCGGCCCGGCTGCCAAGCACTGGCGGCGTGGCGATGCCGCCGCCGGGGGTCAGGTAGCCGGTGGTCCCTTCCTGAACACCGCTGATCGAAAGTTCCTGTCCGGGGGCAAGGGGATGCGCCGCGTGCCAGGCAACGGGGCGGCCGTCGATGGAGGCCCGCATGGGGGCCCCTGTCAGGGCGATACGCATCGGGGCGGTCACGGCAAAGCGGCCGCCGGCACCGGGCATTTCTATCCCCGCCACGGGGGCGGACTGCCCCAGCAGCACGGCGGCTTCCCAAAGGGCCTGCGGATCCATCGCACCACCGCGGGACAACCCGCGCGCCGCATATCCCGGCCGGCCGAGGTCCTGAACCGTCAAGGCCGGTCCGGCAGAGGTGAGGGTCAGCATGCCGCCCATTGCTTCGTCGCTCATGTCAGCATCTCCAGCCGGGCACCGCCGAGAGGGGTTTCCTCCAGCCGGGCGCGTTCTTCTGCCGAAACGCGGGCGAACCGGATCTCGTCCCCGCTGCGCAGGGGCATCGGATCCTCTGCCTCCGGCTGGAAGGGGCGGAAGGAGGAGCGGCCGATCTGCAGCCATCCGGTGGGCGAGTCGCTGGTGAACATGACCATCTGCCTGATCGCGGCCGCCAGCGCACCGGGCGGCACGTCGCGCAGGGTCTTCTGCCGCGGGAAGTCCCAGTTTTCGGGCAGAACGCCCAGGTAGGGCTGCCCCGGGGCAAAGCCGATGGCCAGCACGCGCGGCGCGCTCGCCAGGATCTCTGCCACGGCGGCTTCTTCGGATTGGCCGGTTCCGGCGGCGGCCTCGGCCAGGCCGGGGGCGTCTTCGCCGTCGAAGCTGACGGGCAGGTGCCAGCGTCGCGTGGGCGCGGTTTCGGGCAGGTTCATCCAATCCCGGGAGGACAGAAGCCCCTGAAGGCGCGTGACAATCTGTTCCCGGCTGGTCCGTTGCGGATTGAAGCGCACCAGCACGGAGGCCAGCGCGGGGACGAGCTCCGCCACCTCTTCCAGGTCGCCTGCGGCCAGGGCAAAGGCGCGTGCCGCGCGGTTGGCCTCCGGCGTGAAGGCGCTGTCGAACCGGGCCAGCACCCCGTCCAGGCCCAGAGGTTCCAGCGAGGGGCCGCCGTTCAGGGTGTCGCGTTCTGCCACTTCGTTGGTCATCTGTCTCCAGCCTCCACGGGGGCTTCCCCGATGTCACGCAGCTTCTGCTTGACATAATTTTCAAAACGCTGACAAATTGTCAACGTAATGTGAATGTACCGAGCCCGACGTTAGATCCGGGCCTGACCCACAGGAGGACTACAAAATGAACGCGATTGCAAAGATGCTGACGGCTGGCGCCGTTTCCGCCCTGACCCTGGCGGCCCCTGCCGGGGCAGAGACCTGGAACATGCCGGTGCCCTACGGCGACACCACCTTCCACACCGTCAACATCCGCGAATTCGCCGCCGATGTTGCCGAGGCCACCGATGGCGCGCTGGAGATCGAGGTGCATTCCGCCGGCTCCCTCTTCCCGCATGGCGAAATCAAGAACGCCGTCCGCTCCCGCCAGGTGCCGCTGGGTGAGTTCTTCCTTTCGACCCTGCAGAACGAGGACGCGGCCTTCGGCATGGACAGCCAGCCCTTCCTCGCCACCTCCTATGACGATGCGGCCAAACTCTGGGCGGCGCAGAAGCCGGTGATCACCGAACTTCTGGCAAAGCAGGACCTGATGCCGCTCTTCTCCGTGCCGTGGCCGGCGCAGGGGCTCTACACTAAGAAGGAAGTGCAAACGGTTGATGACCTGGCCGGTCTGCGCTTCCGCGCCTACAACGCCGCGCTGGAACAGTTCGCCAACCTGGCCAAGGCCGCACCGGTCCAGGTGGAGGCGCCGGACATCCCGCAGGCCTTCTCCACCGGGCAGATCGACGCGATGATCACCTCTCCCTCCACCGGTGCCAACTCGAAAGCATGGGATTTCGTAAGCACTTACACGGCCATCGACGCCTGGATCCCCAAGAACATCGTGGTCGTGAACAAGAAGATGTTCGACCGCCTGCCCGAAGAGGTCCAGGCCGCCGTGCTGGAGGCCGCCGCAACCGCCGAAACCCGCGGCTGGGAAATGTCGGCCGAGGAAGCCGATGCCAAGAAGGCCGTGATGGCCGAAAACGGCATGGCGATCCTCGACCCTTCGGCGGAGCTGATGTCCGGCCTGCAGGAGATCGGCGCGACCATGCTGGAGGGCTGGAAGGCCTCTGCCTCCCCCGAGGCGCTGGCGATCCTCGACGCCTACGAGGCCGAGTGATCCGCCCCTGAACCACGGGCCCCGCGCAAGTCGCGGGGCCTTTCCGTTCCACTTCAACGCGGGGAGACGGGGCCATGCGGCGCCTGCTTGATACGCTTTACCTGGCCGGGGGCGCGGTCGCCGCGCTGGCGATCCTGGCCATCTGCCTGCTGGTTTCGGCCCAGGTCGGATTGAACATCCTGGCCCGGATCGGCGGGCCCGCCTGGTCCTTCACCATCCCGTCATACGCTGATTTCGCAGGCTTTTTCCTGGCCGCGGCGAGTTTCATGGCGCTGGCCTATACCCTGCGGGCGGGGGTGCACATCCGGGTCAACCTGCTGATTTCGCGCATGGGGTCGAAGACGGCCTGGGCGATGGAGCTGCTGACCCTGGTGCTGGCGACGGCCATGGCGGCCTATGCGACGCGCTACACCATCGGGCTGACCTTCGAAAGCTGGGACTTCGGCGACATGTCGACGGGGATGATCGCGGTCCCGCTCTGGATCCCGCAGCTGTTCATGGATGCGGGCCTGGTGCTGCTGACGCTGGCCTTTGCCGATACCCTGGTCGAAAGCCTGCGCGAGGGCCGTTCGATCATCACCGACAACGGCGAGGAGTGAGCAGTTGGACGCGCTTTCCGATCCCGTGATCTTCTCCATCCTGCTGGTCGTGCTGCTTGCGCTGCTGGCTGTGGGCACCTGGGTGGCCGTGTCGCTGATGGCGCTCGGCCTGGTTGCGATGGTCTTCTTCGCCAATGCGCCGCAGGGGCTGGTCCTGGCCACAACCCTTTGGGGACATTCGCATTCCTGGTCCCTTGCCTCGCTGCCGCTGTTCATCCTGATGGGGGAGATCCTGCTGCGATCGCGGCTGAGCCAGGACATGTTCTCCGGCCTTGCGCCCTGGCTGGGCCGGGTGCCGGGGCGGCTGTTGCACGTGAACGTGCTGGGCTGCGCGATCTTCGCTGCCGTCTCCGGCTCTTCCGCCGCGACGGCCGCCACCATCGGGCGGATGTCGGTGCCCGAGCTGAAGGAACGGGGCTATCCCGAAAGCCTCGTGCTGGGCACGCTGGCCGGGTCGGCAACCCTGGGCTTCCTGATCCCGCCGTCGATCATCCTGATCGTCTACGGCGTGGCGACCGAGCAATCCATCGCCCGCCTCTTCATGGCCGGCATCCTGCCCGGGGTTCTGCTGGTGTCGCTCTTCGCGGGCTATGTGATGCTGCGCGCGGCCCTGGCGCCGGGTAAAATTCCGCAGGAAGGTCAAAGCTTTACCCTGAAGGAAAAGCTGATGGCCTCGCGCCGGCTGATCCCGGTGATGCTGCTGATCCTGGGGGTGATCGGGTCGATCTACACCGGCGTTGCCTCCCCCACGGATGCGGCTGCCGTGGGCGTGCTGCTGTCGGTCGTGCTGGCCTTCGCATCGGGCGGCTTTGCCTGGCGCAACTTCTTCGAGGCGCTGATGGCGGCCACGAAAACCTCCTGCATGATCGCCTTCATCCTGATGGGCGCCGCCTTCCTGGCGATCTCCATGGGCTTTACGGGGATCCCCCGCAACCTGGCCGCCTGGATCGGCGCGATGGAGCTTTCGCCCTATGCGCTGCTGGCCGCGCTGACGGTGTTCTTCATCGTACTGGGTTGTTTCCTCGACGGAATTTCGGTGGTCGTGCTGACCACCTCGATCATCCTGCCGATGGTCGAAGCGGTGGGGATCGACCCGATGTGGTTCGGCATCTACCTCGTGCTGGTGGTGGAAATGAGCCAGATCACTCCGCCGGTGGGCTTCAACCTCTTCGTCATCCAGGGGCTGACCGGGATCGACATCCTGCGTGTCGCCAAGGCCGCTTTCCCCTTCTTCGGGCTGCTGCTGCTGGCGGTGGCGATCATCACCCTGGTGCCCGGTATCGTGACCTGGCTGCCGGAGGCGATGGCCAACCGTTGACGAGACCTGAAGCGGGCGCGCGTTCCGGCGAATACGTGCCCGCGGTTCTTTTGCCAGATCGCTGAAAAGGCGTGGAAAAAACGTCGGTATTACGTCGGTATCGCATCGGTATCGCGACGGTGCGTTTCCGGTGCGTTTCCGGTGCCCGCCGGCGCCCCCGGGGCCGCCGGGCAGGGGGCGCTGCCCCCCGCGCTGCCGCGCGTTCCCCGGAGTATTTTTGGCCCCGGAGTATTTTCGGCCCAGTGAGAGAGCGGGGCGCCGCCCGGTCCGGGCGCGAGGGTGCATGTGCGGCAGAGGTCGGACCCGCCCCTTGCCAAAGTCGGGTCCGGCAGGGGCTTGCCGATGATCCTGCATTTCGACCCGCCGGAAATACTCCGGGGGTGAATTGGGCCGCAGGCGCAAGAGGGGGCAGAGCCCCCTTCCTTCTCCTTTGTCGCGGGGCCCCCCGGTCAGCCCCCGGTCAGCCCCGGTCAGAGCGAGGCGGCGGCGCGGCTGGCCTGGTCGTAGAGGCCGGACATGCCGCGCAGGGCGGCGGCGATGCGGCGCAGTTCGGCGCCGTCGAAGCCGGTCGTGGGCAGGGTGCCCAACAGGCATTGCTGGCGGATCTTCTGGTAGGCCATGCAGAGCGCCTGGCCCGCGGGGGAGGTGCGGTAGAAGACCTCCTTGCCGCGTTTCTCGTTCGACAGCAGGCCCAGCTTCAGCAGCTTGCGCAGGGCGTAGTTGACCGTGTGCGTGTCCTCTATGTTGAGGATGAAGCAGATGTCGGTCAGCCGCTTTTCCCGGTCGCGGGAATTGGTGTTGTGCAGCACCAGGATTTCCAGCGGCGAGAGTTCCGGCAGGCCTGCTGCCGCCATGCAGCGCTGCATCCAGCGGGTGAAGGCGTTGTAGGCGATGATCAGCCCGTATTCGAACTCCGAGGCCTCCCAACCTTCCCCCTCTGCCAGGTGGCGGGAGGAGACGATGCGGCGGCTGGCATCGGGGATCGGCGCCTGGGGGGGCTTGTCGTCGGGAAGCTTGTCGCCGGGGCGGGGATCATCGGGGTGGGGATCATCGGGCATGGCGGGGGGCATGGCGGGCCTCGTTGCTGATAAAACGTCAGGGAATTATCGGTATTTTCGGTGTGAATTGAAAGGGGGGCGGTCTGGGGCCGCGGGTCGGGGTTCCTGTCGTGGGCGCGGGCGGGTAGGATGGTGCGAAGCGAACGGGCAGGTGAAGTGATGGGCAAGCGGGGCAGGCGGACTGGTCGCCTGGCGGCGGGAATGGCCGCGGCATGTATCGTGGCGGTCTGGGCCGCGCTGGCGGGTCTGCCGGTGGCCGCGCAGCAGGCCGTGCCGGCGGGGCAGGGGTTTACCGCCCTGGCGCGTGTCGATCCGGCGCAGAGCCGGATCCGCGACCGGCGCGGCGGCATCGACCTGACGCTGGCCCTGTCGCAGGGGGTGCCCTACCGCATCTTCACGCTGGAGGCGCCGCGCCGGGTGGTGCTGGATTTCCGCGAGGTGTCCTGGGCCGGGGTGACGGCGCAGGCGCTGTCGCGGTCGGAGCTGGTGCGCTCCGTCTCCATGGGGCAGTTCCGGCCCGGCTGGTCGCGGATGGTGCTGGAGATCGGCGCGCCCCTGGCGTTGCGGCAGGCGGGACTGCAGGTGGATCCTGACAGCGGCAAGGCGGTTCTGACGGCGCGGTTCGATCCGGTGAGCGAGGAGGAGTTCGCCCGGGCCTCCGGCGCGCCCGCGACGCCGGGGTGGGATGATGGGGGGGAGACGGGCGCGATCACCGTGCCGGAAGCGCCGCCGCGCCGCGCCGACGGCCCCCTGCGGGTGCTGCTGGATCCCGGCCATGGCGGCATCGACCCGGGCGCGGAGCGGGAGGGCATCGAGGAGGCGGACCTGATGCTGACCTTCGCGCGGGAACTGAAGGAGGTTCTGATCCGCTCCGGGGTGGAGGTCTACATGACCCGCAACACCGACACTTTCGTCAGCCTGGAGGGCCGCGTGGCGATGGCCCATGCGCTGGATGCGGACCTGTTCGTGTCGCTGCATGCGGATGCGCTGCCCTCGGGGCGGGCGCTGGGCACCACGGTGCATACCCTGGCGCGCAGTGCCAGCGACGAGGCGAGCCGGCTTCTGGCGGAGCGGCATGACCGCAGCGATCTTCTGGCCGGGCTGGACCTGAGCGGCAGCGACGACGAGGTGGCGGGGGTGCTGATGGACCTGGCCCGGGCGGAGACCCAGCCGCGCAGCGAGAAGCTGGCCGATGCGATCGTGCTGGCGCTGAAGGTGGAGGGGCTGCCGCTGAACACGCGACCGCGGCGGTCGGCGGGGTATTCGGTGCTGAAGGCGCCGGATGTGCCCTCCGTCCTGATCGAGACCGGGTTCCTGTCGTCGAAGCGCGACCGCGAGAACCTGGAGGATCCGGCCTTTCGCGCGCGGCTGGCGGAGGCGGTGAAGGACGGGGTCCTGGCCTGGAAGTTGGAGGATGACGCCCTGGCGCCCTTGCGGATGAAGTAGGTGGCCGGGGGTGGTGCGTGGGGGCGCGATTGGTGGATTGCATCCACCCTACGGAGTGGCGAGTTGGACGACGGCGTTGCGAGGTGGGCGACGGCGTTGCGGGTTGGACGACGGCGTTGCGGGGTGGGCGACGACGTTGCGAGTTGGGTGACGGCAGTGCGGGGTGGGCTGCGTCCTTGCCGGGGCGGCGGGCGGAGGGCTGCCCGCGGGCGGGCTTGCGGCAATGTGTTTTGACCCTCGGGGACGCCCACTCTATATGGTCGGGTTCAAGCAGAGGGGCCCCCGCGCGTGATCAGATTCGTCCTTTCCTTTCTGGGTGGCATTTTCACCCTGGTGACCGCCGCGATCATGATGATCGCCCTGTCGGTCGGTGCGATCTTCTGGGTCTACGGGCGGGACCTGCCCAGCCACGAGGCCCTGGCGCGCTATCAGCCGAAATCCATCAGCCGGATCTATTCCGCCGAAGGCCAGCTGATCGACGAATTCGCGCGCGAACATCGCCTTTACACCCCGACCGAGGAAATCCCGGACCTGGTGAAATTCGCCTTCATCTCTGCCGAGGACAAGAATTTCTACACCCACGCCGGCTATGACCCGCGCGGCATCGCCGCGGCGCTGATCGAGGCGGTGAAGAGCCGGGGCCAGTCGGTGCGCGGGGCCTCGACCATTCCGCAGCAGGTGGCGAAGAACCTGTTCCTGTCGGGCGACCGCAAGATCGAACGCAAGGTGAAGGAGGTCATCCTGGCCACCCGCCTGGTGCAGAGCCTGCCCAAGGACGAGATCCTGGGCATCTACCTGAACGAGATCTTCCTGGGCCAGAACTCCTACGGGGTGACGGCCGCCGCGCGGACCTATTTCAACAAGTCCCTGACGGAGCTGAGCCCGGCGGAGGCGGCGATGCTGGCCTCGATGCCCAAGGCGCCGTCGGACTACCACCCGGTGCGCCAGGAAAAGCGCCTGCATGACCGCCGCGACTACGTGCTGCGGGAGATGTGGCAGAACGGCTATATCGACGAGCCCACCTACCGCGAGGCCGTGGCTTCGCCGATCCAGTCTGTCCAGGGCGGCGATTTCGAGCCCTTCCGCGACAGCGTCCCGCCGCGCGACTACTTCACCGACGAGATCCGCCGCCAGCTGAGCCGCGATTTCGGCGAGGAGGAGTTCTTCTCCGGCGGGTATTCGGTGCGCGCGACGGTGGATCCGGAAATGCAGAGGGATGCCGCCACCGCCCTGCGCCGCAAGCTGGAAGAGATCGACCGCCGCCTGGGTGTCTGGCGCGGCACGGGCAAGACCATCGACGCGGCGCTCTTGGACGACGAGGCGGGCTGGCGCGAGGCGCTGTCGCGTGCGGGTCTGCCGCGCGATATCGACCTGGAGGGCAAGTGGCTGCCCGCCGTGGTGCGCGATGTGGCGGCGCAGAGCCTGACCATCGGAATCGACGGCGTGGCCAGCGACGATCCGCGCGGCAACAGCGTGCCGCGCAGCGACATCAAGTGGATGAAGGGCGATTTCTTCGACAACTTCACCCCCGGCGACCTGGTCCTGGTGCGCGAGGCGAAGACCAGCGGCGGTGAGTTCGACCACTGGTCCCTGCGCCAGGTGCCGGAGCTGGAAGGCGGCTTCATGGCGATGGACGTCAACAACGGCCGCGTGATCGCCATGCAGGGCGGGTTCAGCTACCAGTCCTCGGTCTTCAACCGCGCCACCCAGGCGCGGCGCCAGCCCGGGTCGAGCTTCAAGCCCTTCGTCTATGCCACCGCGCTGGACAGCGGCTATACCCCGGCGACCATCGTCATCGACGCGCCGATCGAGATCGACACGCCCGACGGGGTCTGGCGGCCCAAGAACTCCTCCAACAAGTATTACGGCCCGACGCCGCTGCGCACGGGGATCGAGATGTCGCGGAACCTGATGACGATCCGCCTGGCGCGCGAGGTCGGCATGGACACGGTGGCGCAATATGCCAAGCGCTTCGGCGTCTACGACGACATGCAGCCCTACCTGGCCAATGCCCTGGGCGCAGAGGAGACGACGCTGTTCAAGATGGTGTCGGCCTATGCGATGTTCGCCAATGGCGGCGAACGGGTGGAACCCACCCTGGTCGACCGGGTGCAGGACCGTTACGGCAAGACCGTCTATCGCCATGACCAGCGGGTCTGCACCGACTGCGCCAACCCCGACATCGCGCCCAGCGAGGGCCCGCGCATCGTGTCCCATCGCCAGCGGGTGATGGATGCGATCACGGCCTACCAGCTGACCTCGATGATGGTGGGCGTGGTTCAGCGCGGCACGGCGGCGGGTGTGGTCAACCTGGGCGTGCCCACGGCGGGCAAGACCGGGACGACCAACGACGCGCGCGATGCCTGGTTCATCGGCTTCACCTCCAACATCGTGGCGGGCTGCTACATCGGTTACGACAACCCCCGGCCGATGCTGGGCGGGCGCGGCTATGGCGGCACCCTGTGCGGACCGGTCTTCCAGGAGTTCATGACCGAGGCGGTGAAGAAGTTCGGCGGCGGTCCCTTCCGGGTGCCCGAGGGCGGCCATTTCATCAAGATCGACCGTTATACCGGCGCCCGCCTGCCCGACGACGCCAGTGGCGCCAACGTGGTGGCGGAGCTGTTCCGCGACGGCGAGGAGCCGATCTTCGGCATCTACTACGACGGCGGTTTCGCCATGGGATCGGACCTGCCGCTGTTCGACGATGCGGCCCAGGCGCAGGGCGAGCAGCAACAGCAGGTGACGACCTCCACCGGGGAGACGGCGACGATCGGGCCGAAGGCCGGGTTCGGGACGCTGTCCTCGGGCGGGCTGTACTGAGCTGGTCGCAGCGACGGGATGGAAGGGCGGGGGAGACCCCGCCCTTTTGCGTTTCCGGGGGGCGGTGGTGCGGGTGCGTTGGGGGCGGTGCGATGGCGGGGTGGTGCGAAGGCGGGGTGAACCCCGCCCTACGGGGGCGGGATGCGGGTGGTGGGGGTGGTGTGATGGCGGGGTGAACCCCGCCCTACGGGGCGCGGTGGAAGTGGAGGTCGGTGCCCTCTGTCCGGACATGGCGGAAGCCGAGGCGGGTGAGCAGCGCGCGGGAGCGGGTGTTGGCCGCCTCCGTATCGGCGATGAAACCCGTGACCCCGGGGCGAGCAGAGAGCGCGGCGAGGGTCAGGCGGCAGGCCTTGTAGGCGATGGAACGGCCCCAGGTGCCGGGCGAGAGGACATAGGCCAGGCTCGCCTGCCCGTCGGCGCCGACGGTCGCCTGTGTGTAGCCCACGGCGGTGTCGCCTTCGAAGACGGTCCAGTTGAGCCAGGTCTGTCCGCTTTCGGGCGGCGCACCGGCCTGCAGGCGGCGGATGCGGGCCTCCAGCGCCGCGGCGGAGGCGGGCGGGCCGCCGTCGAGGAATGTATAGATCCGGGGATCGCGCAGGGCCGCGTAGAGCGCCTCTGCATGTTCGGGGGCCTGGGGGGTGATGCTGACGTTCATGCCTGCCTTTCGCGGAAAGATCCGGGCCGCAGCCTAACGCGGGCCGGCGGGCGCCGCCAAGGCGCCGTAGGGTGGGAGACATCCCACCATCCCCCGTCTGGCTCCCGTCTCTCCTCCCGTCTGCGTCCCGGCGGCCGGCCGATGCGTAGGGCGGGGTTCACCCCGCCTTCACCCCACGCCCGCCTTCCCCTCACCCCGCCTTCCCCTCACCCCATCTCCGCCCTCACCCCGCCTTCGCCACCCCCGGCGCCGCCCGTTGCAGCATGCCGAACAGATCGCGCGGCTCGTCCGGGTCGGCGAGCAGGTCAAGCTGCTGGCAGTGCGGGTGGCTCTCCAGCAGGGCGCGGACATGGCGCAGGGCCGAGAAATCCTCGGTCGCGAAGCCCACGCTGTCGAAGAGCGTCACCTGGCGCGCGTCCGTCCGGCCCGGCGCGGCGCCGGTGAGCACTTCCCAGAGCTCGGTCACCGGGTGGTCCGGGGCCAGCTGCTGGATCTCGCCCTCGATCCGGGTCTGTTCTGGGTATTCCACGAAGATCGCCGCGCGGTGCAGGATGTCGGGATGCAGTTCCGTCTTGCCCGGGCAGTCGCCGCCGACGGCATTCAGGTGCACGCCCGCGCCCACCATGTTGTCCGTGAGGATCGTGGCGTACTGCTTGTCCGCCGTGGCGGTAGTGATGATGTCGGCGCCTTCCACCGCTTCCTCCGCGCTGTCACAGCGGGTGATCTGGAACCCGAAGGGCGCGAGGTTGGCGGCGCAGCGTTCGGTCGCGGCGGGGTCGATGTCGTAAAGCCGCAGCCGGTCGATGCCGAGCAGGGCGCGGAAGGCCATGGCCTGAAACTCGGACTGGGCGCCGTTGCCGATGATGGCCATGGTCCGGCTGTCGGGCCGCGCCAGTGCCCGGGCGGCCAGGGCGGAGGTGGCGGCGGTGCGCAGGGCCGTCAGGATGGTCATTTCCGACAGCAGCAGCGGGTAGCCGGTTTCCACGTCCGAGAGCACGCCGAAGGCCGTCACCGTCTGCCGCCCCGAGCGCGTGTTGCCCGGGTGGCCGTTGACGTATTTGAACCCGTAGAGCGTCCCGTCGGAGGTGGGCATCAGTTCGATCACGCCGCCGGGCGAATGGGCCGCCACGCGGGGCGTCTTGTCGAAGAGCGGCCAGCGGCGGAAGTCTTCCTCCACCGTTTCGGCCAGCCCCGTCAGGAAGGGTTCGATGCCCACGGAATGAACCAGGCGCATCATGTCGGCGACATCGACGAAGGGGACGAGGTTGAGGGCGGTCATGCGAAGCTCCTGCGTTCGGGGACGGTGTTGGGACGGTCGAGGGTGCGTTCGCCCATGAGCGAGGCCGCGAGGTCGCACATCAGCCATGCGGTGCGGCCGCGTTCATCGAGGAAGGGGTTCAGTTCCACGAGGTCGAGGGAGGTCACGAGGCCGCTGTCGTGCAGCATCTCCATCGCCAGGTGCGCTTCGCGGAAGGTGGCGCCGCCGGGGACGGTGGTGCCGACGGCGGGCGCGATCCCGGGGTCGAGGAAATCGACGTCGAGGGAGACATGCAGCAGGCCGTTTGCCTGCACCACCCGGTCGAGGAAGGCGCGCAGCAGCGGGCCCAGCCCGTGTTCATCCAGCGCGCGCATGTCGTGGGCGGTCACCGGGCTGTCCGCCAGGGCCGCGCGTTCGGCGGGATCGACGCTGCGCAGGCCCATGATGCAGGTATGTTCGGGCGCCACGGCATGGGTGAGGGGCGGGAAGCCTTCGAACCCGGGGCGGCCGGTGACATAGGCCAGCGGCGTGCCGTGCAGGTTGCCGGAGGTCGTGGAGGAAAGGTCGTGGAAATCGCTGTGCGCATCGAGCCAGAGCACGAAGAGCGGCCGGCCCATGTCGGCAGCACGGCGGGCAAGGCCCGAGACGGTCCCGGCGGAGAGCGCGTGATCGCCGCCGAGGAAGATCGGCATGGCGCCGTCGCTTTCCCGGTGGGCGACCCCGGCCAGGGTTTCCGTCCAAGCGGCGACTTCGGGCAGGGCCTTTAGTGCAGGGTTGGGATGGGTTTCGTCTGCGAAGGGGCCCGAAGCGTGGGGGCGGGGGGCGATATTGCCCAGGTCGCGGATGTCATGGCCCAGCCTGCCGAGGGCCGCCGCGAGGCCCGCCGCGCGAAAGGCCGAGGGCCCCATGTCGCAGCCCTGTTGGGAGGCGCCCGCCTGCAGCGGTACGCCGATGAGTTTGCACAGCATATGGATCTCCTTTCCGGCAGAAGATCCCGGGGGCATGGCAGTTCGAAGGGCATTTATTGGCGGATCGCGCAGGTCACGTTATCAATATGGCAGTTGGAATGATCGGATTGGCATATGGATGCAGTGGATCGGGAGCTGATCACCCTGTTGCGCCACGACGGGCGGCGCACGGTGTCGGAACTGGCGGGCCACCTGGGCGTGTCGCGTGCCACGGTGCGCAGCCGGTTGGAGCGGCTGGAGGCCCGGGGGGAGATCCTGGGCTATACCGTCATCCTGCGGTCGGACGCGGTGGATCTGCCGGTGCGCGGGCTGATGATGGTCAAGGTCGAGGGACGCTGGGCGGAGCGGGTGGTGGCCCGCCTGTCGGCCCTGCCGGAGGTGTCGGAGGTACATACGACCAACGGTCAGTGGGATCTGATCGCCAGCCTGGGTGCCCAGACCCTGACCGATTTCGACGAGGTGCTGCGCCGGATCCGCGACATCCCCGGGATCCTGGGATCCGAGACGAACCTTCTGCTGGCCACCCGGCGCAGCACCCGGGCACGGCTGGACGGCTGAGGCCCGGGGCAGGCCGGCCGCTGTCTGCAGCCTTTCAGTGTGCGGGCGGCGGGCGGGGCGCTGCTGCCTGCGGCCTTGTTCCCGTTCGGGCCATGGGATAAACCCCGGTTTCAGATTTCCCAGAAGGATCGCTCCATGCGCGCCGAGACCCAGAACACCATTGCCGAGATCGAGAAGTCCCTGGAGCTGCTGCGCCAGCGGATGGACTGGGAGACGGCCGGTCACCGGTTGGAGGAATTCAACGCCCGGGTCGAGGATCCGAACCTGTGGGACGATCCGGCCAAGGCCCAGGCGCTTATGAAGGAACGTCAGGCGCTGGTGGATGCCATGGCGACGCATGATGCCCTCAAGCAGGAGCTGTCGGACAATATCGAGCTGATCGAGCTGGGCGAGATGGAAGAGGATGACGAGGTCGTCGCCGAGGCCGAGGAGGCCATCAAGGCCCTGGGCGAGAAGGCCGCCGAGAAGGAGCTGGAAGCGCTTCTGGACGGCGAGGCGGACAGCAACGACACCTTCCTTGAAATCAACGCCGGCGCCGGCGGCACCGAGGCCTGCGACTGGGCCTCCATGCTGCAGCGGATGTATGTCCGCTGGGCCGAGAAGCGCGGCTACAAGGTGGAACTGCAGTCCGAGGAAGCCGGTGGCGAGGCGGGCATCAAGTCCTGCGCCTACAAGATTTCCGGCCACAACGCCTATGGCTGGCTGAAGTCCGAAAGCGGCGTGCACCGGCTGGTGCGCATCAGCCCCTTCGGCAAGGGCACGCGGGAGACCTCTTTCGCGTCGGTCTGGGTCTACCCGGTGGTCGACGACAATATCGAGATCGAGGTGAACCCCGCCGACATCCGCATCGACACCTACCGGTCGTCGGGCGCGGGCGGTCAGCACGTGAACACCACCGACTCCGCCGTGCGGATCACCCACCACCCCACGGGGATCGTGGTGACCAGTTCCGAGAAGTCGCAGCACCAGAACCGCGACATCGCCATGAAGGCCCTGAAGTCGCGGCTCTACCAGATGGAGCTGGACAAGCGGAACGCGGCCATCAACGAGGCGCATGAAAACAAGGGCAGCGCCGGCTGGGGCAACCAGATCCGCAGCTACGTGCTGCAGCCCTACCAGATGGTGAAGGACCTGCGGACCCAGCACGAGACCTCCGACACCTCGGGCGTGCTGGATGGGGACCTGGACGGCTTCATGGCCGCCACCCTGGCCCAGCAGGTCGCCGGCAAGAGCCGCGCCGACGCCGCCCAGGAGTAACGGCCCCGGACTTGGTACTGTTCTGGTCCCAGTCTGGTCTAAGTCTGGTCTCGGGCGCGGCCTGCCTGCCGGGCCATGCTGACCGGCCTGGCTGCCTGGCCCATCCCTGATCCACGCCTGTTAACGGGGCCCCGGTCCTGGATGCGCCCGCCCTTTCGGCGGGCGTCTTGCTTTGCCGGTTGCGAATCTCAACCATGGCTGTGCGGGGCATCTGGCGCCAAAGGCAAGATGCCGTCGGGTAAAGCGCCTTTTAATTCGCTGGGCGCCGTCAATTACAAAACTACGTGTTCCGATGGAATGGGGGGATTTGACCTGTTTCCAATTCACAATTCAGTGCCTGGCGCGGGATTTGCGCCGCGCGCATAACGGAAATGCGGTAAAATGCAGCTGTATACACCTACATTTCATTTGCTTTCGTAGCGTCGGAAAGGCAGAAGCGGGCCACACTAAAAATGTTTGTGTTCAAATAATCTGGTGCTGGTAGGCGCGCTTCGGACCCGGTGTTTTCCGGGGGTGTTCCCCGGGGGGGCATCGGGGTTCGGGGCGCGTTCCCGGCGTCATATTTGTTAGTTTCCAGGAATGGATGGGCTATGAAAACCGGAATACTGATCAAGGGACATTTTCCCCAGCACAACCGCACCGACTGGACCCGGTCCTTCCCGAAGGGCAGCGTGCGCGGCCGTCGCTGGATGCTGGAAGTGCTGGATGATCTGCGCGACTACGCCGATTGCCACGACCTGCCGGAAGCCGAGGCGCTGCTGGAGGAGACGCGCGGCCGGCTGACCCGGATCCTGGAAGGCGAATAGGCCGGATCCCCCGAAATCCTTTACCCCCGAACCCCTTCATCCGGGGCGCGGCGCCATGCGGCATCGGGCGCCTGATTGATCCCGGCGATGGGTAAAGGATGGGCCCCAAAGACCGGCCCAAAGAATGGTGCCGCATTGCCCTGAGTGCGAGCCTCGCACCGGGCCATTCCACCCCGTGGCTTTCCCCGGCATTCCGTCCCTGCCGGTGGCGATGATCCCCCAAAGGCCAATCCCAAACTGCAGCCCCGGTGCGCGACAGTTGAGGCCCTGCAACAGGGCGCGCCGCCGTTGGCCGGCGATCCGGCCCCCCATGGCCCCGGAACCTCCCACCCTGGCGCATCGCTGGCCCGCCCCAATTCGTTTCCCAATCTGTCCCCTAATCTGGCCCCCAATCAGGTCTGGCATCAGGACGCTTGATCGCGGCGCCCCTGCGGGGGCATCCTGACGGCAGAGCCGTGCGGGCGGCAGGGGAGAGGAGCCCCGCGCCCCCCGCGAGAGACACCGGAGGGAGGAGACCGGGATGGAGGAGGTACTGCAGGGGGCCCCGCGCGCGGGCGTGCCCCCGATGAAAACCGTGACGCTGCCGATGCTGCGGCAGGCGGCGGGGCGCGGCTGGGCCGATCTGCGCCGGGCGCCGCTTTGGGGGCTGTTCTTCGCCTCGGTCTATGTCGCCATCGGCTGGGCCCTGGCGGCGGTGACCTGGGCCTCGGGGCAGAGCTACTGGCTGATCTTCGCGGCGCTGAGCTTCCCGCTGGCCGGGCCCTTCGCGGCGGTCGGGCTCTACGAGGTGTCGCGCCGGCTGGAACGGGGGCAGCCGCTGGACCGGCGGGCGATCCTGACGGTGGTCCTGCGCCAGTCGCGGCGCCAGCTGCCTTCGCTCTGCGCGATCATCATCTTCCTGCTGCTGTTCTGGTTCTTCCTGGGCCACATGATCTTTGCCCTCTTCCTGGGGCTGTCGGTGATGACCAATGTCAGCACCTCGGCAGAGGTCTTCCTGACGGCGGAGGGGCTGTCGATGCTGGCCTTCGGCGGGGCCGTGGGGGCGGGGTTCGCGCTGCTGCTCTACATGATCACGGTGATCTCCCTGCCGCTCTTGCTGGACCGGGAGGTCGATTTCGTCACCGCCATGATCACCAGCTTCGGCGTGGTGACGGCCAGCCCGGGGCCGATGCTGGCCTGGGGCCTGGCCATCGCCGCGCTGACCTTCCTGGCGCTGATCCCGGGGTTCCTGGGCCTGTTCGTGGTACTGCCCTGGCTGGGCCATGCCACGTGGCACCTGTACGATCTGGCAGCCGGGGAAGGCTGAGGGCCAAGACGCCCAAAGGACCTTCCGCACGCCAGGAGCGCAGAAGGCCCCCCGCCTGGTGCCGGACGTTCGGGATAAGCGCCTGCAGCCTCTCCCTTACGGGCGCGGCCCGTTCCGGAGGCACCCCGCCCCTCCCATTTTTTGGCCAAAAATATCCTGGGGGGAGTCTCCGGAACGGAGACGGGGGGCAAAGCCCCCCCGCCCCGGCAGCCGGATGTACGCCGTTCAAGCCAGATGCACAAAGCCCCAGCCAGGCGCCCCCGACCACACCAGACGTGCCCTCAGTAGTCCTTTTCGAAGAACAGCCCCAGCCCGGTATCGCCGGTGGTATCCACCGACCCCTTGGCGCGGATGTTGTCCGTCAGGTCGAGGTTGATCGACAGGCTGGTATCGCCCGCCGCCGTCACCTCGGTTTCGGTATAGAGGTTCTCGTTGATGTACTTGCCCGCCGTGAGGGAGGCCTCACCATCGGCATCCGTGGCCACGTCGAGGTTGTCGAGGCCGGTCTTCTCGCGCAGCGAGCCCAGCACGCCACCGCCGCCCTTGCCGGTCAGCGTGGCCACCGCCGCCGCCAGCTGGGCGGCCTGGATGGCCGAAAGCTCCGACAGGGGCTTGTCGAAGAACAGGCGCGAGAGGATCTCGTCCTCGGGCAGGCCCGGGCTGGAGGAGAAGCTGATCTCGGGTTCGGAGGCGGTGCCGTCGATGCCGATCTCGTAGGTGTAGCTGCCCGACTGGGAGGCGGCGACGAAGTGCAGGATCGGTTCGAAGCCGCCGGCGAGGCGCAGCTCGCCCTCCGACAGGTCGAGCCGCTTGGTCAGGATGGCGAGGCGGCCGCGCACCAGCTCGAACTGGCCCACCGGGCGCGGGTCGGAGGTGGTGCCGCCCACCGTCAGGTCGCCGCGCAGTTCCGCATCGAGGCCACGGCCCCGGATGAAGACCGACTCGTCGGTGACGATGCGCAGGTCGAGCCCCAGCCCGCCCGCGCTGCCGCCGCTGCCGGAGGAGACGACGCTGCTGCCGCTGTCGGAACCGGTCAGCCCGGCGCGGGCGCGGGTGGTGTAGCTGGCCGCGGGTTCGTTCAGGTGGGTCATCTCGGGGATGGCTTCCTGCCCGCCGAAGCCGCCGGAGGGCACGCGCACCTCGGTGTCGGTCATGCCGATCCGGCCGGAGATCGCGCCGCCGCCGGTCAGCGGGCCGGAGACATCCAGCGCGCCGTTGAGCGTGGTGGTCAGCAGGCCCGACTGGGTGATGATCACGTTGTCGATCGCCACGTCGAGGCCCGCCGTGTAGGGCGCTTCCAGCCCGAGCGGGCCGGAGATGCGGATCTGGCCGCCTTCGGAGGGGCTGGCCTGCAGGTTCAGCTGCGCCCGCCCGCCGGAGAGTTGCACGGTGCCGCCGATGCCCTCGATCACCTGCGAATAGCTGGGCGCGATCAGCCGCCCGCCGGAGAGCGAGACCTGGCCCGAGACAGACGAAAGCGCGGGCTGGCCGTCGACCGAGAGGTCGAAGCGGGCGAGGCCCGAGACGGAGCGTGGCGCGAGGAAGGGATTGGCCAGTCCCAGCGGGGCGGAGCCCTGCAGCGAGAGCTGCATCGTGCCGTCGGGTTTCGCCACGAGGCCCGAGACCGTCGCGTCAGACCCCGCAGGCCCGGAGGCCTGGGCCGAGACCTGCAGCGCGCCGTCGGCGCCGGGGCTGACATTGCCGGTGACCTGGAGCGGACCGTTGAAGCCTTCGGCCAGCCGCGCCACGTTGTCGAGCCCGGCGGAGAAGTCCATGGTGATGGCCGATCCGTCCACCGTGCCGGAGGCGGAGGCGTCGAGCGCGGTGGAGGCGACCTGTGCGGCTTCCACCGTGATCAGGCCCGAGGAGGCCATGGTGACCAGCGCCGAAAGCGTGGTGTCGCCCGCGAAGAGCGCATCGAGCTGGGCATTGCCGATGCCGATATCGGTGCCCTTGCCATCGGCCGCGATGCGGTAGCCGCCGTTTTCGCCGGTGACCTTCGCCGTCAGGGCCAGCGGCCCGGCGGAGGCGCCCAGCGGTGCGGCGGAGTTGGGCAGCGAGAGCGCCAGGTCAAGCGCCGTGGCATCGCCGTCCACGGTGCCGGAGGCGTTCACGTCCAGGCCCGCGGCATCCACCACGGCCTTGCTGACGGTGATCTTCGACCCTTCCAGTGTCACGTCGGCGTCGATGGCGGTGGGCCCGTCGAGCAGGGCGTCGACCGCCTCGATCCCGGTGCCGATCTCATCGCCGCCGCCCGAGAGCGTGGCGCGGATCGCATCGCCCGCGCTGGTCACCTGGCCGGTGAGGGAGAGCGGGCCCGCGCTGCCGCCGGTGAAGGTGGCGGAATTGGCAAGCCAGGCGGAAAGGTCGATCGCCATATCGCTGTCCGTGCCCTTCAGCGGGCCGGAGGCCGAGAGGCGCAGCGCGTCGTTGGAGATATCGGCGCGGTCGATGCGGATCGCGCCCTCCTTGGGCAGGGTCACAAGCGCGTCGAGGTCGATGCCGGAGGCCAGCAGCCCGTCCAACGCATCGACGCCAAGCGCCAGCCGGTCGCCGCCGCCCTTGGCGGTGACGGTCATCGCCTCTGCCGTCTGGGTGATGGCGCCGGAGATATCCAGCGGCGCGGGATCGCCCGCAGCCCCGGTCAGCAGGTTGGCATCCGAGAGCGCAAGGTCATAGGTGATCTTGCCGTCGTCGGAGCCCAGCCGCCCGCCGCCCGTCAGCTTCATCTGGTCGGTGCCGAGGGCGAGCGTGTTGAGCGTGATGCCGGTTTCGTCCCGCGTCACGTCAAGGTCGAGTTTCGCGGGCGTTGCCAGCAGGGCATCGGCCTGGGCGATGCCGGTCTTCAGGTTCTGGCCCGTGCCGGTGGCGGTGATCTGGCCGGTGCCTGCGGGCAGCTGCATGTCGGCCTTCACCGACAGCTCCGCCTGGCCAGCGAGGTCGAGGCCGGAGAGGGAGGAGAAGGCGGCGAGATCGGCCACGGAGGCCGCCGCTTCGAGCGTGAAGGCGGCCTGGCTGGTCTCTTCCTGGTCCTCGCCTTCGCCTTCGGTGGTGGTTTCCAGCCCGCCGTAGCGCGCGGCGCCCGTCAGGGTCAGGGCGGGGCCGGAAAGTTCCAGGTTCTCTATGGCGATGGGGCCGGTGCCGAAGGTGACATCGGCGCTGCCGGTCAGGGTCTGGCCCAGGGCCTGGGCCACCGCCGGGTCATCGGCCGACAGGCCGGTGGCGGCCAGCGCCAGGGTCAGCTTGCTTTCGCCGCTGTCCTTCAGCGGGCCGGTCACGTCGAGCGTCAGCCCATCGGCGCCGAAGCCGGGCATCACGGCGGAAAGTGCCTCCAGATGCGCAGTGACGTCGTCGGATTTCGAGCGGTCGAAGGAGGCGCTGATCTGCCCCGAGGCCAGCGAGAGCCCGTCGCCGAAGGGCAGGTCGAGCCGGTCTGCGCCGGTGGGGGAGGCCAAGAGGCCCTTCAGGTCGAAGCTTTGCGGGCTGCCGCCGCCATCCAGCGCCACGCGCCCTTCGAGGTTGACCGAAGCGGAGCTGAGCCGGAAGAGCTGCAGGTCGAGCGCGCCATCGTTGCCATAGGTGCCGGTGGCGGTCAGGCCGATGTCCTCTCCCAGGAAGTCGCGGTAATCGGGCGCCATGAGCGCGGTCAGGTCGCCGCCCAGATCGGCGGTGAATTCGCGCCCGCCGTCGTCGCGCCCGCGGATCGACACATCGCCTGCCAGGCGCTGCTCCCCATCGGTGTCGAGCTTCAGCGTGGCGTCATAGGCATCCAGCGGGCCGGTGCCCGCGATGGCCAGATCGACAGAGGGCGTGCCGGGCAGCCCCATGAGGGAGGAGACAAGCCCGCCCTGCGCTTCCTGCGCGGTGATGTTCAGGCCGAGGTTGTCGGTTTCCGGGTCGAAGCTGGCCTGCAGGGCGATCTTGCCGGGCTGGTCCAGCCGTTCGATCGCCAGGTCGGTGTCCAGCGCGCCGGAGGCGAGAGAGGCCTTGCCGTCGAGGGAGAGGGTCGCCGCCTGGCCCACCACCGCTTCGCCCAGGTCGAAGGAGCCGATCTTCAGCGCGCCGATCTGCACTGCCACGGGCAGGTCGGGGATGGAAGGGATGGAGACGCCGGAGGCCTCGGGCGTGGGGGCTTCGTCCTCGCCCTCGGGCAGGCGGGTCAGGGTGATGCTTTCGGCCGACAGTTCGTTCACGTCCAGCCGGCCGCGCAGCAGGGCGCCGCGGTTCCAGTCGAGCACGGCATTGTCCATTTCCAGCCAGACGCCGTTTTCGTCGGAGATGGTCAGCCGGGCCATGGTGGCCTTGGACGACAGCGCCCCTTCGAAGCCGGAGATATCGACGCTCATCCCGTCAGAGGAGAGGGCGTTTTCGATCGTGCGGGTCAGGAAGCCTTCGCCATCGTCATCCGAGGAGGAGGATTGCTGTGCGAAGGCCGGGGTGAGGGCGATGCAGGCGCAGGAGGCCAGCAGGAGGGAGCGGGAAGTACGCATCAGAAGCTCTGTCCAATTCCGACGTAGACGGAGACGGAATCCACCGACCCGGTGACCGGCACGGCGATATCCGCCCGGATCGGTCCGATGGAGGTGAAGTAGCGCACGCCGAGGCCGGCGCCGCCCTGCCATTCGCCGCCCGCGAAATCGGGATCGGCGGAGACATAGCCGTAGTCGAGGAAGGCGGCCGCGCCCCAGGTGTCGGTGATATGCGCCCGCAGTTCGGTGGAGATCGTGGCGAAGCCGCGCCCGCCGGTGGCATCGTCGCCGGTGCCCACGCCAAGGGACTGGTAGCCCTGGCCGCGTACCGTGTCGCCGCCACCGGACCAGAACAGCCAGTCGGCGGGGGTTTCACTGATCTCCGGCCCGTAGATCGCGCCCAGCTGCACCCGGGTGGCGATGACGAAGCGGTCATCGGCAAAGCCCTTGTAGCCGCGCAGGTCTGCGGTGCCCATCACGCCGCTTTCGGTGTCGCCCAGGCCCAGGAAGGGCATGGCGGTCACGTCGGCATAGAAGCCGTCGGCCGGGTCCACCGTGTCATCGCGGTTGTCCCAGGTCAGCCCGCCGGTGAAGAGCATGTGGGTGAAGTCGCGGGTGCCGTCGCTGTCCTCGGTCTGCGACACGCGGAAGCCGATCTCGTAATTGGCCGAGAGGGTCTCGGTCAGGTAGCGGTCCACGCCGACGGTCGCCTCTCCGTAGGTGGAGATGTACTTCGGCTCATCCTCGCGGGCGAGGTCGATGCCGAAGATCAGGCTGCGGTCGGGGTTGAGGAAGGCGGGGTAGGTGTAGGTCGTGCCCAGCTCGTAGTCGATGCCGCCGGTGCCGCCGCCGATGCCCGCCACCTCTGCGTCGAAGCGCAGGCGGTCGGCGGCGCCGGTCAGGTTGCGGTGGATCCAGTAGCCCGACAGGGTCAGCCCGTCGGTCGAGGAGATCTCGGCCCCGATGCCAAGGCGGTGGGGCTTGGCGTCCTCCACCTCGATCGTGGTGGGCAGGGTGTCGTTCGGCCCGGTGGTTTCGGATTCCGTCACCACGCCGGAGGCAAAGGCCCCGGCGGTGCGCAGGCGCGTTTCGGCGCGGGAGATTTCGGCGGGCGAATAGGTCTCGCCCTCCGGGATGCCGGCGATGGCGCGGATCCGGCGGGGGCGCACGCTGCTGTTCTGCGAGGTTTCCGACAGGGACACCGTGCCGAAGGTCAGCTTTGGCCCGGGGGTGATGCCGAAGGTGGCATCGACCACCTGGGTGGCGTGGTCCGCGGTGATCTTCTGGCTGCTGATGGCGGCCTTGGCATGGCCTTCGTCGCGCCAGGCGTCCCGCCCGGCCTGGGCGGCCTGGCGCATGACGGCCGTGCCGGCGGTCTGCCCGGTGGCAAAGCCTTCGGGCAGGATGGCATCGGCGGGCAGGGGGCTGACCTCGGTGGTGCCGAAGGTGAAGCGGGGGCCGGGTTCGACGCTGATCTCGATGCGGCCGACCTCGGTATCGGGGCGCAGCACCGAAACGCCGGAGGCTTCCTTACCGTCGATCCGGATGGAGACGGCGCCGGAGAAATAGCCCTTTTCGTAAAGCGCGGCGAGCAGGCGGCGGTAGTCGGCCTGGGCCGCCGCGATCAGTTCCTGCGGGTCGGTGGTGCCTTCGGACTGGGCGGAGACCGAAAGCGAGGCCGCCTTCATCTGCTTGGCCAGGTCGCTGTCGCCGCCGGCGGTCACCGTGACCTCTGCCGCGCGGGCAGGCAGGGACAGCGAAAGCGACAGGGGCAGGGACAGCGGAAGCGCGATGGAGAAGGAGGCGAGACCGGCCACCAGCAGGCGCGGGGCGGTCCGTCGGATCTCGGTGGCGTCAGAGGAGGCGGGAGGGCGAGGCATCATCTGGGCGCTGGGCCTTTCGTGGCAGCCGGCACGGGGCCGGTGGAACTTCTGGACGAAACCCGAAGCCCGGGCCGCGGACCGGCCGACCGGCTGCGGGGAACGGCCGGAAACGGGACAGGGAGCTTCCCCCCGAAGCTAGTTCGATGCAGGGGGAAAGGCCAGTGGATCCGGGGTATAAGTTGCGCTGCAGCGAAAAGCCGCGAGCGTCTGGGCCGGGGAAAGGTGATGAGGGAAGCCGGTGGCGGACGGCAGGGACCGGGGGTGGAGGTGTGGCCTGTGCAGCAGGTCGGGGCAGGGGGCCTGTGCGGGCCATTCGCCGGGCCCTTCGATGTGCCGCACTTCGAGGGCCTGTCAGCGCGTCCCGTCACGGGGCGAAGGGCCAGGGTCCCCCGCTTCCCTGATCAGGCCCCGGCCATGCCTCGGGCCATATGCCCCTTCAAAGGCCGTCGTAGACTTCGGAGATCGTGTGCCCGTCAAACCGCAGGGGGGCTGCGCCACGCACGCGCCAGACCCGTGCGGCATCGCCGCCCAGCAGGCGGCAGGCGCTGTCGGTATCGCAGACTGCCCCGCCGTAAAGCCGGTTCGCCAGGGTGATGACCCCGGTTTCATGCATGTGCCGGGTGCCCGATCCGCAGGCATCCTTCACCAGCAGGACCCGCACCCCGTGATCCACCGCATCGCGGCAGGTCGCGGCGACGCAGGCCTCTGTCCAGACGCCGCAGATGACCAGCCATTCGGGGGTCATCCGGCCCAGGTGGTCGTGGAAATCGGCCTCGGTGAAGCACGACAGGTTGTTCTTCAGCACCACCGGTTCCCCCGGCAGGGGCGCGACCTCGGGGCAGAAGGCCGTCAGCGCCGACCCGGGGGCGGAGAAGGCGGGTGCGCCGCCGGGCATCACTGGCTCGAAGGGGCGGGGCGGCACCCGGCCGAAATCGCGCAGGTAGCCCGCGTGCAGCACCGGGGCGCCGCCCCGGCGGGCGGCCTCCAGCAGGCGGGCGGCATTGGCGAGCACGCTGTCGTAGCCGGCCACCAGGTAGCGCGGATCGGCGCGGTGTTCCTGTTGCATGTCGATCGGCAGCAGGCAGCAGCGGGCGGGATCGAGGGAGAGGATTTCGTGGGGCAGGTCGGCAGTGGTCACCGTGCGGGCTCCGGTCTGGTGGGCTCAGGCGTCTGGGATGGCGGGGCGGGTGGCAGAACGTGGTGGCGAAAGGCGCGGGGGACCCGCGGCTGATCCCGCGTCAGGATCGGGGATGGAACGGATCCCGGGGGCAGACTGGCCTGCTTCGCGCCGCGCCGCCCGCCCGGAAACGTCATGGCAGCGGCAGGAAGCGGCAGCAGGCCAGTCTGCCCCCGGGCCCTGGGGGCGATTTGCCCTCCTGGAAACTTCTGTATCCAAAACAGTCGCTTGGATGTCTCTCACCGGCGCCGGGGTGCCCGGCGGGCGGGGCTGCGTGCCGGGGGCATCCCGCGCTCTGCCGCTTCCCGGCGCGTCAACCCCTTGACCTTCGACGTCAATTCGCGCCTCCTTGCCGAAACCGCTTCGCGGGTGGGGAGGCGGCGCTGCGCCAAAGGACCAGGAAAGACCCGGGCAAACCCGGGCATGGTCGGCAGCGCCTCAGATTTGGGCAATGGCCCGGAAACTCGTCATTCCCGTGCCGTGTTGCGGTGGTCCGCCCCTCGCATCCCCCCAAGGGCTCTGCGAGGATCGGCATTCGATACCGTTTGGCGGGGCCGTCTGGTGGGCCTTCGGCTTCCCCGGTCCGCACGCCGGTCACGGGAAGCGGGCCTGCGGGACCGGTTCGACGGCAGGGCCCGCCCGCCGGGCCGGAACAGAAGGGGCGAGGCAATCGCGCCGGCCACCCGACCCGCAGGGGAGGGGGCAGAACAGGGACGAGAGGGCTGAGGATAACGATGACCGACAATCGGTTCTTTAACGAGATGGAAGCTGTTGCGGGGTCGCCGCGCACGCCCTACGCGGATTATGCCGAATGGTTTTCCGGCGAAGATCCCAAGGTTCTGCTGAAGAAATCCGCCGAGGCGGAAAGCTTCTTCCGCCGCATCGGGATCACCTTCAACGTCTACGGCCAGAAGGAGGCGACGGAACGCCTGATCCCCTTCGACATCGTGCCGCGGATCATCGCCGCCAAGGAATGGCGCCAGCTTGAAAAGGGGATCGAGCAGCGGGTGCGCGCGCTCAACGCCTTCCTGGCCGACATCTATGGCCGGCAGGAGATCATCAAGTCCGGCCGCCTGCCGGAGCATATCATCAGCCAGAACGACGCCTTCCTGCCGCAGATGGTGGGCATGGTGCCCCCGGGCGGCGTCTACACCCATATCGTCGGCACCGACCTGGTGCGCACGGGCGAAAACCAGTTCTACGTGCTGGAAGACAATGCGCGCACGCCCTCCGGCGTCTCCTACATGCTGGAGAACCGCGAGACGATGCTGAACATGTTCCCGGAGCTCTTCACCAAGATGAAGGTGCGCCCGGTGTCCTCCTACCCGGCAGAGCTGCGCCGCTCCCTGTCGGAATGCGCGCCGCCCAACTTCGACGGGGTGAAGCCGCGGGTGGCGGTGCTGACGCCGGGCATCCACAACTCCGCCTATTTCGAGCACAGCTTCCTGGCCGACCAGATGGGTGCCGAGCTGGTGGAAAGTTCGGACCTGCGGGTGGTCGACGGCAAGGTGCAGATGCGCACCACCGAAGGGTACAAGCCCATCGACGTGATCTATCGCCGGGTCGACGACGACTTCCTGGATCCGCTGAACTTCAACCCCGACAGCATGCTGGGCGTGCCGGGGATCATGGATGTCTACCGCGCGGGCAATATCACCATCGCCAATGCGCCGGGCACCGGCATCGCCGACGACAAGGCGCTGTATTCCTACATGCCCGACATCGTCGAATTCTACACCGGCGAGAAGGCGATCCTGCAGAACGTGCCGACCTGGCGCTGCTCGGAACCCGAGAGCCTGAAATACGTCCTGGACCACCTCAGCGAAGTGGTGGTGAAGGAGGTGCACGGTTCGGGCGGCTACGGCATGCTGGTGGGCCCTGCCGCGTCCAAGAAGGAACTGGCGGAGTTCGAGGCCAAGCTGCGCGCCAAGCCGGGCAATTACGTCGCCCAGCCGACGCTGGCGCTGTCGACCGTGCCGATCATGACCAAGAAGGGCCTGGCGCCGCGCCACGTGGACCTGCGGCCCTATGTGCTGTGCGCGCCGAACCGGGTGCATATCACCCCCGGCGGCCTGACGCGGGTGGCGCTGAAGGAAGGCTCGCTTGTCGTGAACTCGTCGCAGGGCGGCGGGACCAAAGATACCTGGGTTCTGGGGGACTGAGTTAGATGCTAGGACGGACTGCAGGCGGACTCTTCTGGATGTTCCGCTACCTCGAACGCAGCGAAAACACGGCGCGCCTTCTGGAAACCGGTTTCCGCATCGCGCTGACCGCGCAGGACAATGCGGCGGCGGAATGGGAAAGCATCGTGTCGACCGCCGGCGCGCGCGAAGCCTTCATGGCGAAATACGATGATTTCGACCAGGCCAATGTCATCAACTTCCTGCTGCGCGACCGCGACAATGCCTCTTCGGTGCTGTCGTGCATCGAAGCGGCCCGGTCGAACGGCCGGATGGTGCGCACCGCCCTGTCGACCGAGGTCTGGGAGGCGGTGAACGAAGCCTGGATGACCATCAAGGAAGACCTCAAGCGGCCGGTGTCGGTGAAGAACCTGGCGGAGGTGCTGACCTCGATCCGGCAGCATTCCAGCCTGGTGCGCGGGGCGCTGCACGGCACCATGCTCAGGAACGACATCTTCGATTTCTGCCGGCTGGGCACCTTCGTGGAACGGGCCGACAACACCTCCCGCATCCTGGACGTGAAATACTATGTCCTGCTGCCCTCGGCCGCCTATGTCGGCTCCTCCATGGACAACATGCAGTGGGAAACCATCCTGCGCTCCGTCTCTGCCTTCCGCAGCTATCGCTGGCTGCATGAAGGCGACGTCAGTCCGAAGACCATCGCGGACTTCCTGATCCTGGACAAGCGCATGCCGCGGTCGCTGGCCTTCTGCTATTCCAAAATCGTGGGCAACCTGAACTACCTCAACGGGCCCGACCAGCCCGAGCTGCCCTGCCTGACCCTGGCCACGCAGACCCATGCGCGGCTGTCGGGGCGCAGCATCGACACCGTCTTCGACGAGGGGCTGCACGAGTTCCTGAAGACCGCAATCTTCGACACCGGGCGTCTGGCCAGCCAGATCCAGGACGATTTCCGCTTTTACGGGTAGGATGGGGCCATGCGTCTGAAAATCTCTCATACCACCACCTATTCCTACGACCGTCCGGTCAGCTACGCCCTGCTGCAGCTGCGGGTCACCCCGCGCGATGCGGTGGGGCAGCGGGTGATCTCCTGGTCGTCGCGCCTGGAGGGGGCGACGCGCCAGGTGGCTTATAGCGACCAGTTCCTCAACGAGGTCGAAATGGTCCAGATGGACGAAGGGGCGAGCACCGTCACGATCACCTCCGAGGGGGAGATCGAGGTGGAAAACCTCAACGGCGTCATGGGGGCGGGCTCCGGCCTCGTGCCGCTCTGGCTCTACCGGCAGCAGACCCGGGCGACGACGGCCGGAACGGCGGTGAAAAAGCTTGCCGCGCAGGCGAAGGAGGCCGTGGCGGCCGACGCCCTGCAGGGGGTGCATGCGCTGACCGCGCTGATCGCGGAAAGCGTCAGCTATGCCAAGGGCACGACCCATGCCGCCACCTCGGCCGAGGAAGCGGCGGCGGCGGGGCAGGGGGTCTGCCAGGACCACGCGCAGATCCTGATTTCCGCCGCGCGGCACCTGGGCCTGCCGGCGCGCTACATCTCGGGCTACCTGCTGCTGGACGGTACGGTGGACCAGGAGGCGGCGCATGCCTGGGCAGAGGTCTGGATCGAGGGGCTGGGATGGGTCGGTTTCGACGTGTCCAACCAGATCTGCCCCGATGACCGCTACGTGCGTCTTGCCATCGGTCGCGACTATTCGGAGGCCGCGCCGGTGCATGGCCTGCGCCAGGGCGATGCCGTCGAAGAGCTTTGCGTTTCCTTGCAGGTTCAGCAATAGAGTTGCCCCGGCCCCGAATCGTTCGCGGGCATGCGATTGGAGCTTTGACGCCAGATGACCTATTGCGTTGCCATGCAACTGGATCGGGGCCTGCTGTTCATGTCGGACACGCGGACCAATTCCGGCGTCGACAATATCTCCACCTTCCAGAAGATGTTCCACTTCGAGGTGCCGGGCGAACGCTGCATCACCATGATGACGGCGGGCAACCTGGCGACCACCCAGGCGGTGGTCAGCCTGCTGCAGGAACGGTCGAAAAGCACGGATGAGCGCAATCCCGACATCCTGCACCTGCCGACGATGTTCCAGGTCGCGGGGCTGGTGGGCCAGACCCTGCGCGAGGTGATCGCGCAGCATGACGACAACGGCCAGCGGGCCAGCTCCACCTTCTCCGCCACGATCCTGCTGGGCGGGCAGATCGCGGGGGGCGAACCGCGCCTTTACCTGATCTACCCCGAAGGCAACTTCATCGAGGCCTCTGCCGACACGCCCTATTTCCAGATCGGGGAGACCAAGTACGGCCGCCCGATCCTGGTGCGCGCCTACGAGGCCGACATGTCCTTCGAAGAGGCGATGAAGCTGGTGCTGGTCAGCTTCGACAGCACGATCAAGGCGAACCTGTCGGTCGCGCTGCCGCTGGATTTCCACGCCTATGACGCCGGTGCCCTGACCCGGGGCCGGACCGGGCGCATTGGTCAGGATGACCCCTATTTCCACGAGATTTCAAACGGTTGGGGTGTCGCCCTGAAAGAGGCATTCTCGGCCCTGCCGGATTTCTCCTTCGACGCGGAGTAGGGGGCTTCCGGGGGGCTCCGGGGGGGCTCCCGGGCCCGGATGCGGATTTGGGTTCGGTTTCGCGTTGGGTACGGTTTCGCGTTGGGTACGGCGGGGTGAACCCCGCCCTACGGCGGTTCCTGCGCCGTCGCTGCTCTAGCCCGGCCCGGCCGATCGGGGCGGCCGCATCGAAAGTCAGCCTTCGACATGCCTGCCCGGGCGGCGCGTCCGGGCCTTCGTATCGCCCGTCTTTCCCGGCTGGGCCGGGCGGCTACATGGAAAGCCGCCAGCGGTTGATGGCCTGTTCAAGCGCCTGGCTGGCCCCGGCATAGTTCGGTCCGGCAAGGGCGGACCCCGCGCCGGCCCTGTCTCCGCTTTCCACCAGGCTGGCCACGGCCCCCGCCTGACGGTGGAAGGCGGCATGGGCGGCCACGACGCTGCGGTAGCCGTCGGATCTTGCGACCTCCGGATCGGACCTGAGTTTCTGCAGCCACTGCCCGAAGGCGCACTGGTTGTCCGTCGCGATGTCCTGCGCGGGCTTCGGAAGCGCGCCGGAAAGCACGGCCGTGCGCAGCTTTTCCTTCCACGCGCCGTGGGCGGCGAGGGCGTCCTTGATGTTCCGGTCGAGGGTCGTCTTGTCGATCATCGGTCGTACTCCGTTGCCTCGGATGGTGGCCGGGGGAGGGGCTGTCCTGCGCCGGGAGCCCGTGCGGCCCTCCGGCAAGCGCCGGGGGCGCTTGTGCGGGAGTGTCGCGTCATCGCCTTACGGAATGGTTGAGATGCCTGCCCGGGCGGCGCCCCCTTGGCCGAACCGGAGGGTTGGGCCAGTTTCGAGACCTGTTTCGGGACCTGTTTGGGGCCCCGGGATTGAGACCTGATCGCGGGGTCAGTTGGGTGGCGTGCGAGTCACACGTATTCACAATATTGGCAGAAGGGCCTGTATACAGCCCTCTTTGCGGGCAGAGGCCCGCGGATCTGCCCGGGAATGAGGCAGTTTCCTGCATCCGTGGCGGGAATTCATCCGAAGCTTTGCCATGAATGTAGGAAAACTCGGCTGTTCCGGCGTTGATCAACCTGCGCGCTGCGGAAGATGGCGCCGATCAAAATCTGCGATGGAGGCCAATCTGGCGGTTCGGCCCCCACCACAGCAATGAAGCAACTGCAAAAGTCGCTCGGGGAGAATTAGGGGAGGTTTCATGCGGGTCAACCGTAGCCGTACCCTTGTGCGCCCGACGCGGCGTCATGAAGGGATGAACCATCCAATGTCGCACTTTCTGAAGACGATGCTGGGCGCCACTGCCGGTACCATGCTGCTTGCCGGTGCTGCCGTGGCTCAGGACGACACGATCAAGGTGGGCGTGCTGCACTCGCTCTCCGGCACCATGGCCATTTCCGAAACCACGCTGAAGGACACCGTCCTGATGCTGGTCGACCAGCAGAACGCCAAGGGCGGGATCAATGGCAAGATGCTGGAAGCGGTCGTCGTCGACCCGGCGTCCGACTGGCCGCTGTTTGCCGAAAAGGCCCGTGAACTGCTGACCGTCTCCGACGTCGACGTCATCTTCGGCTGCTGGACCTCGGTGTCGCGCAAGTCCGTGCTGCCGGTGATCGAGGAACTGAACGGCCTGCTGTTCTACCCCGTCCAGTACGAGGGCGAGGAATCCTCCTACAACGTCTTCTACACCGGCGCCGCGCCGAACCAGCAGGCGATCCCGGCCACCGATTACTTCCTGGATGAACTGGGCGTCGAGAAATTCGCGCTGCTGGGCACCGACTACGTCTACCCCCGCACCACCAACAACATCCTGGAAAGCTACCTGAAGTCCAAGGGCATCGCCGAAGAGGACATCTTCGTCAACTACACCCCCTTCGGCCATTCCGACTGGTCCAAGATCGTGTCGGACGTCGTGGCGCTGGGCGCTGACGGCAAGAAGGTGGGCGTGATCTCCACCATCAACGGCGACGCCAACATCGGCTTCTACAAGGAACTGGCGGCCCAGGGCATCTCCGCCGACGACATCCCCGTGGTTGCCTTCTCCGTGGGTGAGGAAGAACTCTCCGGCCTCGACACCACCAACCTGGTGGGCCACCTGGCGGCCTGGAACTACTTCGAATCCGCCGATACGGCCGAGAACGAGGAGTTCATCAGCGAGTGGAAGGCCTTCGCAGGCGAAGACCGCGTGACCAACGACCCGATGGAAGCCACCTACATCGGCTTCAATATGTGGGTGAACGCGGTCGAGGAAGCGGGCACCACCGACGTCGACACCGTGATCGGTACCATGGTCGGCCAGACCTTCCCGAACCTGACCGGCGGCACCGCCGAGATGCTTCCGAACCACCACCTCTCCAAGCCCGTCCTGATCGGCGAGATCCTGGAAGATGGCCAGTTCGACATCATCTCCGAAACCGATCCCGTCCCCGGCGACGCCTGGACGGACTACCTGCCGGAATCGGCCGTGCTGAAGTCCGACTGGCCGGGTCTCGACTGCGGCATGTACAACACCGAGACCGAGACCTGCGTGCAGAAGCAGTCCAACTACTGATCGGCTGACCTCGTGACCGATCTGCCCGGGCGCCGCTCCTGCGCCCGGGCACCGACGGGCGGGACGGCATCGCCTCCTCCCTGGCGCCGCCCCGCCCGCCTCATCCTATTCCCTGCTGCCGTTCCCATGCCGGCAAGCCAGTCCCGAAGGACCGTCCGGCAGGCCAGTCCGGCAGGACACTCCATGCAGGCCCGTCCAAGTAGGATCGCAATGCTAAAACGCCTTCTCCCGGCCCTCGCGGTGGTGCTTTCGTGCCTGCTGCAGGTGCCAGCCGCCTCCGCCCAGGACGCGACCGACAGCATCCAGCCGCTTTTGCAAAGCCAGGCGGAGCTGATCCTCAAGAGCTCCCGTCGTACCATCGAACCGGCGATCGAGGCGATCGCCACCTCCGGCCATCCCAAGGCGCCCTTCGTTCTGGAAACCTGGGCCGCCCGCGACATGTGGATGCGCGAGGAAGACGGGCTGTTCTTCCGCGGCGTGCGCAACGAGGATCGCACCTACACCCTGTTCGATTTCGACACCGGAGAAGAGGTCGGCACCTACGACAGCAAGGCGCTGGACCAGCAAAAGCCCAACTCCGGCATCCAGGCCCTGATCGGCGCCGCCCTGGTGCGGTTCCAGCTGAACGATCCCGATCCGGCGGTGCGGGCCGGCGCGCTGGACAATATCGACCGCAACGGGGAGGCCAGCCACCTGGCCCCGCTCGCCGCCTCGATCGAGGGGGAGCCCGATCCGGATCTGAAGGCGCGCAAGGAACAGTTGCTGACCCTGCTGACCATCCGCTTCAGCCAGGACGAGGCCGCCCGGATCGCTGCCATCGAAAGCGTGGCGGGCAATCTGGACGTGGCCGTGCGCGCCGCGCTGAACCCGCTGGTGGCGACGACCCGTTCCGTGGCAAAGACCCTGCCCGAAGGCCGCAATATCGCGGCCGAACTGCGCCCGGGCAGCGATGCCCTGCCGCGCGACGAAGCCTACGCCATGCTGGTCGCCGCCGACATGGCGCCGCCGCTGCTGACCTCGGCGGACCTGCGCAACCTGTTGGCGGAGCATATAGAGGACGGCGCCGTCGGCGGCGTGCCCCTGGCCGATCTGGCGGAACCGGCGGCGCGGGAACGGGCCTTCGACGCCCTTGTCGCGGCCGGGCTGACCGAACCCGCCGCGACCGAGGCCGATATCGACGCCGCCCTGGCCGCCCATGTCTTCTTCGACACCTATGCCGAACCCGATCCGAAGATCACCGATGCGGCCAATGCCGCGCTGGGCTCCATTTCGCGCATGGTGGCGCTGAACCAGGTGCTGGACCTGGCGCTGGATGCGCTCTCCCTCGGCTCGATCTACTTCCTTGCGGCCATCGGCCTGGCCATCACCTTTGGCGTGATGGGGGTCATCAACATGGCCCATGGCGAATTCATCATGATGGGCGCCTACACGGGCTACGTCCTGCAGCAGGTGATCCCCGACTACACGGTGTCGATCCTTCTGGCGATCCCCTGCGCCTTCGCCGTCACCTTCGCCGCCGGCGTGGCGATGGAACGGCTGGTGATCCGCTGGCTCTACTCCCGCCCGCTGGAAACCCTGCTGGCGACCTTCGGCGTTTCCATCGCGCTGCAGCAGCTGGCCAAGAACATCTTCGGCACCCAGGCGCGGCCGCTGACATCGCCCGACTGGCTGAACGGATCCTGGATCCTGAACGACATCGTCGGCATCAGCTACATCCGCATCGCGATCTTCGTGCTGGCGCTGATCTTCCTCGGCCTGTTCCTCTTCATGATGAAGAAGACCCGGCTGGGGCTGGAAACCCGCGCGGTGACCCAGAACCCCAGGATGGCGGCCTCCATGGGGATCAACCCCGACCGGGTGAACATGCTGACCTTCGGCCTGGGTTCCGGCATTGCCGGGATCGCGGGCGTGGCCATCGGCCTTTATGCGCAGGTCACGTCGGAGCTGGGCCAGCAATACATCGTGCAGAGCTTCATGACCGTCGTCGTCGGCGGCGTCGGCAATATCTGGGGCACCCTTCTGGGCGCCACCATGATCGGCTTCCTGCAGAAGGGGATCGAATGGTTCAACCCGTCCAACACCCTGGCGGCGCAGACCTACATGATCGTCTTCATCATCATCTTCATCCAGTTCCGCCCCCGCGGCATCATCGCCCTCAAGGGCCGCGCAGCCGGAGATTGAGCCCCATGTACGACCCGATGTTCCACAACCTCCGCCCCGCCAACCTGGATCGCCCGCCGCTGCCCGTCGTCGACGGCGGCCGCGGCGACGAAGCCCCGGGGGAGGAGTGACCGATGAGCAAACCCAGTGACACCTGCAGCCGCAGCAGCGGCACCGGCAGAACCCGGACCCATTCGAAGACCCGACTGAACGACCAGATCAGAAGGATCACCCATGCTCATTTCCCTCTCGACCTGCCTCCGGCGGTGCTTCCGTGCCGCCTTTGTGCTGACCCTGCTGGCGGCATCGCCCGCGCGGGCGGATGTCTTCATGTTCGAAACCCCTTCGGGCAACATCGAATGCTCGGTCGGGCAGGGGCAGGGCGGCGCGGACATCATCTGCAAGATCGTCTCCTTCTCCGCCCCGCCGCCGCGGCCCCGGCCCGCCACCTGCGCGGCCAGCTGGGGGCACAGCTACGCGATGACCGACCGCGGGCCGGTGCAGATGGATTGCACGGCGCCACCGCGCAACATCGAGATCTGGGAAAAGGCCCCCTACGGCGTGACCGGCAGCTGGTCCGGCATCACCTGCACCTCTCAGACGACGGGCCTGCAATGCAGCAATGCGGACGGCCACGGCTTCCTGCTGTCGCGCCGCGTCCTGCAGGTCTGGTGACCCGGGCCCCGCAGCGCGACCGGGGCCTCGATTGGGGGATCCCCGCATGAGACAGAGCTTCCTCGCCCGCAATCCCTCCATCCTGATCTTCCTGGCCTGCCTGGCGGTCTTCACCCTGGCGGTCACGCTGATGAGCCACGCCATGGGCACCGGGCTGATCTCCACCTCCTTCGTCAAGACGCTGGGCAAGACGCTCTGCCTCTGCCTCGTGGCCATCGCGATGGATCTCGTCTGGGGCTACTGCGGTATCCTCAGCCTCGGCCATTTCGCCTTCTTCGGGCTGGGCGGCTACATGATCGGCATGTGGCTGATGTACGCCCGGACGGAGATCATCGTGGCCGACAGCCTGGCCAACGCGGCGATCCCGCCGACCCCGGACGAGGTGCGCGATGCCATCGGCACGCAGATCTTCGGCGTCGTCGGTTCGTCGGATTTCCCGGCGATCTGGGCCTTCGCCTCCTCCCTGCCGGCGCAGCTGGCGCTGGTGGTGCTGGTGCCCGGCGTGCTGGCGCTGGTCTTCGGCTGGCTCGCCTTCCGCTCCCGCGTGACAGGCGTCTACCTGTCGATCCTGACCCAGGCGATGACGCTGGCGCTCTCTCTCTACCTCTTCCAGAACGAAAGCGGGCTGCGCGGCAACAACGGGCTGTCGGGCCTGCAGAACCTGCCGGGCGTCACCGCCAGCCAGGACTGGGTGTCGCTGTGGTTCCTCTGGGCCTCGGCCGTCGCGCTGGCCCTGGGCTATGTCCTCTGCGCCTGGGTGGTCTCGGGCAAGTTCGGCTCGGTGGTGCGCGGCATCCGCGATGACGAGGCGCGGGTGCGCTTCCTGGGCTACTCGGTCGAAGGCTACAAGCTCTTCATCTTCACCTTCACGGCGATCATCGCGGCCATCGCGGGCGCGCTCTACTACCCGCAGGCGGGCATCATCAACCCGGGCGAAGTGGCCCCCATCGCTTCGATCTACCTGGCGGTCTGGGTCGCCATCGGCGGGCGCGGGCGGCTCTACGGCGCGGTGATCGGCGCCGCCGTCGTCTCCGTCATCTCCACCTGGTTCACCGGCGGGCTGGTGCCCTCGGTCCCGCTGGGCTTCTACACCGTCGACTGGGTCGACTGGTGGCTGGTGCTGCTGGGCCTGTCGTTCGTGCTGGTCACGCTCTTCGCGCCCAAGGGCATCGGCGGCCTGTTCGACCTGCTGGCCCGGCGCGGTGAAAAGGAGGCGGGGCAATGAGCGCACTCCTTGAAGTTTCCGGCATCTCCGTCACCTTCGACGGCTACAAGGCCATCCGCAACCTCAGCTTCGAGATCGGCGAATGCGAGTTGCGCGCCATCATCGGGCCGAACGGGGCGGGCAAGACCACCTTCATGGACATCGTCACCGGCAAGACCAGGCCGGACGAGGGCAAGGTGCTCTGGGGCGAGCTGTCCCGCAACCTGCTGAAAATGAAGGAATCCAGGATCGCCCAGGCGGGCCTGGGCCGCAAGTTCCAGCGCCCCACGGTGTTCGAGGACCAGTCGGTGTTCGACAACCTGCTGATGGCGCTGAAAAACCCGCGCGGCGCCTTCGCCTGCCTGTTCTACCGCCCCACGAAGGCCGACCGCGACCGCGTCGCAGAACTGGCGGAGGAAGTGGGGCTCGCTCACCAGCTGCAACGCACCTCCGGAGAGCTGTCCCACGGCCAGAAGCAATGGCTGGAGATCGGCATGCTGCTGGCGCAGGAACCACGCCTGATGCTGGTCGATGAACCGGCGGCGGGGATGACGCTGGCCGAACGCGAACATACCACCGACCTGCTGGTCAACCTGGCCAAGACCCGCGCCGTGGTGGTGGTGGAACATGACATGGAATTCGTCCGGCGCCTGAATTGCAAGGTGACGGTGCTGCACGAAGGTTCGGTGCTGGCCGAAGGCTCGCTCGATCATGTCACCGCCGACCCTCGGGTCATCGAAGTCTACCTGGGGCGCTGAGATGCTGGACGTGAACGGACTGACCCTCCACTACGGTCAAAGCCAGATCCTGAACGGGATCGACCTTTCCGCCGAGCAGGGCCGCGTGACCTGCATCATGGGCACCAACGGGGTCGGCAAGACCTCGCTCCTGAAGGCGATCTCGGGGACGCACCCGCGCTCTGGTGGCACCATGGCCCTGGATGGTGAGGACCTGGGCCGCCTGCCGGCACATATGCTGGCGCAGAAGGGCATCGGCTACGTGCCGCAGGGGCGCATGATCTTCCCGCTGCTGACGGTGCAGGAGAACATGGAAACCGCCTATGCCTGCCTGCCCCGGTCGGAGCATTTCATCCCCGACGAGATCTACGAGCTCTTCCCGATCCTGAAGGAATTCCTGCACCGGCGCGGCGGCGACCTTTCGGGCGGGCAGCAGCAACAGCTGGCCATCGCCCGGGCGATGCTGACCAAGCCCAAGCTGCTGCTGCTGGACGAACCGACCGAAGGCATTCAGCCCAACATCATCCAGCAGATCGGCCGGGTCATCGAATACCTGCGCGACCGCGGCGACATGGCGATCATCCTGGTGGAGCAGTATTTCGAATTCGCCTACGGGCTGGCGGACAAGTTCTATGTCCTGCGCCGGGGCTCCGTCACCGCCTCCGGCACCAAGGAGGAACTGACCAAGCAGGAACTCATGGCCGAGGTTTCCGTCTGAGACCGGGCAGGGGGGCGCTGCCCCCCGCCGCTCCTGCGGAGCGACTCCCCCCGGAGTATTTCCGGCGGATTGAAGCAGGGGGGACGGCGCCCGGCCAGGTGACCGACTTTCGCAAGACAGAGCGTGCACCCTCTCCCTTTCGAACGTCCGCCGCCCGGAAAGGCACCGCCCCCATGCCTTCAACCCGCCGAAAATACTCCCGCCGGAGGCCATCGCCCGTCAGGGCGATCCACGCTCGGGGGTTCAGACCTCCATCCAGATGGTGATCGGCCCGTCGTTGGTCAGGCTCACCTGCATGTCCGCCGCGAAGCGCCCGGTTTCCACCCCGATCCCTTCCGCCGCCAGCGCCCGGGCGAAATGTTCGTAGAGCCTGCGGCCATCCTCGGGGGCGGCGGCGGTGGAAAAGCCGGGCCGGTTCCCGCGCGAGGTGTCGGCGGCCAGGGTGAACTGGCTCACCACCAGGGCCTCGCCCCCGGTGTCGCGGATCGAGCGGTTCATCTTGCCCGCCTCGTCCTCGAAGATGCGGATCTTGGCGATCTTGGCCGCCAGCTTCTCCGCGTTGGTTTCTTCGTCGCCCTGCATGGCGCAGACCAGGATCAGCAGCCCCGCGCCGCAGCGCCCGACCAGCTCTTCCCCGACCTCGACCTTCGCGCCCGTGACCCGTTGCAGCAGTGCCCGCATCTGTCGTTTCTCCTTCGTTTGCCGATCCCTAGCGCATTGGCGGCGCCGACACGAGGGGGGCGGGCAGGGGACTGGCAGGGCAGGGGGCGGCGGATGCCGGGGGGCATCGCGGAGCGCCCGAAACCTCTGCTCATTCAAGATGCCGGTAACATCCCTCGCCAATCCTTACCGCATGTTTCAGATGTGAGGAGGACGGTGATGATCGGTGACTGGTATCTTGCGCAGGAACTGAAAGCGGCCCGGGAGGAGCTGGGACGCTGGCAGGCGCTGCATCTGGAAATGGCACTGCGGCTGCGGCGGGGGCGGCGGTCGGGCCTGGTGCTGGGCGCCCGCAAGGCGGGACGCGACAAGAGCGGGCACCACGGCGACAACTGCCGCCTTGGCCGCTGTCTTGCGCTGCTGGCGCAGAAGCGGCCCGGCGATCCCTTCGTGGAGGAGCTGAACTGGGTGCATGACGATTTCCACGCCTATGCCGATGCGGTGCGGGCCATGATCGCCTGCGGCAGGTCGGAGGCCGCGATAGAGGCGCTGACGGGGCTGGAATACGAGGCCCGCCGGGATGCGCTGACCGACAGGATCAGCGAGCTTCTGGGCACGGCTGCCTGATGCGATCCCGACCTGAGGCCCGCCCCGGGCCTTCCCCGGGCCGGGTCATTCCTCCTGCCAGAGCGCGTAGCCGGTGCCCTGGGACATCTGTTCCCGGGCGAGCTCGGCGATGATCGGGCGGGCTTCGTCCAGGGTCATCCCCGGGCGCAGGCGCGGATCGTAGAGCATCGCCAGCATCTTCTCGTCCATCGCGGTGAGGAAGGCGAACTCCCCGTCATCGTTGAAGATCGAGGGCCGCGCCGCGTCGCTGTCGTTGCGCAGGCCCAGGCCCTGGGCGATCTCTTCGTGGAAACAGGCGCGGCGGGTCAGCTCCGGCAGTTCTGCCCGGACCAGGGCGATGGCGGTGTCATAGACCGCCGGGTTGCGCCCGGAGGAGAAGCCCATGACAAGGCAGGGCACCTCGGGCGGCAGGGTGCGCAGGGTGTTGAGCGTGGTGGCGGAGATCTGCGGCACCGCGCGGCGCACGGCCTCCAGCATGGTCTCCCGGTCGTCCGTGCCCATCACCAGCACGCGGAAGTTGGCGCGCCCCTCGGTGGTGGTGATCTGGTGCCCCGTCAGCCGGGCCAGCCGCTGTGCATAGGCCCGCACGAAGGCGCCGTCACGGGCGGCCTCCTCAGGGTCCAGCGCCGGGCCGTATTGCAGCCCGATCCGGACGGGCCGCTGCCAGCGCAGCAGGACGTCGGGGGTGTTCCCGGCAGGTTCCAGCCCCGCCCCGCGCCGGTATTCGCCGTAGAACGCCAGCCTTTCGAAGGTCTGCGCCAGCTGGGCGGCGTCATAGGGGGCATCCGTGGCGTCGCCATCCTCGCGCAGCAGGCCGCGCGCCAGGTCGCTGCTTTGCTCGCGTTCGTAGCGGCGGGTCAGAAGCCGGGCCTGGGCCGAGGCAGGGCCCGGAGCGGCGCTGGCCCGGGGGACCGGGCGCAGGCTCTCGCTTGGGGCGGTGTCGGGGGCGCTGCCGGGCAGCAGGCTGCAGCCCGAAAGCGCCAGCATAAGCACCAGCATTTGGGCCAGCATTTGGGCCAGTACGGGGGAGGGCACGACGGCCGGGCGCCGCATCGCGCGGGGCTGGCGGGCCGGGGCCTTGGCCCCTGCTGGTCGTGGCGCTGTGATCATGCTCGTCCGCTCCCGTGTCCCGTTCAGTCTGTTCAAGGTTGGGGCCTGGGTGAAATCCGGCCCTTCGGAAAGTCGCCCCCAGCCCGGATCGGCTTTCAAGGTCGCCCCGACCGGACGTCTGCGACCCGTTTCTAACCGGGGCCTGCCGCGATATTGGCCCAATGCACTATGCCATCGCGCGCGGGCACAGGCATCGGTGCCGGGCCGTGGCCCGGGTCAACTGCGCGGGGTTTCGCCGGTTCCTCTCCCCGTGCCCCGCTCAGGGGCCCCTTCGGACACCTGCAGATCGGTCAGCCGCTGTTCCAGCGCCTCGGCCATGCGGGCCAGCTCCGCCTCGGCACGGGTGCGGCGCTCCCGCCCGGCGCGGGTCAGGGCCAGGCTCTCCTCTATGGTGGACACCAGGCTCTCGTTGGCTTCGCGCACGGCGTCGATGTCGAAGATGCCGCGCTCCATCTCGGTGCGGATGGCGGCGTTGGACTGCTTCAGCCGGGCGGCATTGCCGCGCAGCATCTCGTTGGTCAGGTCGTTGGCGGCGCGCAGGGCGCCGGCGGCCTCGGCCGCGCGCTGCAGGGTCAGGGCCTGGGCCAGCTGGGTTTCCCACAGCGGCACGGTATTGACCAGCGTGGCGGAAATCCGGCTGACCAGCGCCTTGTTGTTCTCCTGCACCAGCCGGATCGAGGGCAGGGCCTGCATGACCACCTGCCGGGTCAGCCGCAGATCGTGCACCCGGCGTTCCAGGTCGTCGCGCGCAGCGCCGAGGTCGCGCAGCGCCTGGGCCTCCTTCGGGGCGGCGCCCTCCGCATCGGCGGTCCGGGCGGTGTCGAAGGCGGCCTCCAGCGCCGGCAGCTCGCGCGCCGCGATCCGTTTCAGCCGTTCCTGCCCGGCGGTGATGTAAAGCGCCAGCTCGTCATAGTAATCCAGCGTCTTTTCATAAAGCAGGTCCAGCGCGCGGATATCTGTCAGCAGGCGGTGTTCATGGGCCAGCAGGTCATCGGTGATCCGGTCGATCTGGGCCTGTACCTCCTGGTAGCGGGCGGTGAAACGGGCGATGGGGGCGGCACGGCCGGTGACCTTTTCCCACAGGCTGCGGTCCCGGCGCAGGGCGTCGCCCTCGGGGGCAAAGCCGCCGATCACCGTCACCATCTCCCGCAGCTTGTCCCCCGCCGGGCCCAGGTCGCGGTTCTTCACGTCGCGCAGCATGGTGCGGCTGACCTCCTGCAGCTGCACCTGGGCACGGGCGCCGAAGCCCAGGATCGTCGCCGTATCGGCCAGGTCCAGTTCCGCCATGCGGGTCAGGATCTGGTCCGCGTAGTCATCGCTGACCTCGTCGAGAGTGACGCTGGTCTCAGCCGGGGAGGGCTCCGGCAGCTCCAGCGCCGCGACTTCCTCCACCAGCTGGTGGGAGCTTTCTGCCTTGCTGCGGATGGCCTTGTCGAGGGCGGGCCTGTTGCGATTGGTCTCCGACATCTGTCAGCTCTCCTCCTTCTGTTGCGCGGGCCCCTCGGGGCGGGGCTCTCGCGGCCCCTGTTGCTTTCGTGGTTTCCCCGGCTCCCCTGGCCCCTGCGGGGTGGCCCGCTGTTCGGGCGGGTGTGCCGGGGTCGTTGTTCCGGCCTGCAGCCCCTCCCGGGCCAGGCGATCGCGCAGCACGTCGATCTCCACGGTCATATCCAGCGCACGGGTCTGTAACATCTCTTCGGTGGCGCGGCGCAGGCTCTGTGCCAACTCCCGCAGCAGCGCCAGGTAGGCCCCGCGCTGGGAGGGCGCCCCGGGGCCTTTGGTGGGGCCAGTGGTGGGGCCGGTGGCGGGGCCGTAAAGGCGGGAGTAGCTCTCCGTCGCTTCGCGGGTGCCGGACAGGTAGACGCCAAGGTAGCGGCGTGCGGCGGTCAGCTCCGCCGTGGGGGCGCTGTCCTGTTCCAGGGCGCGGATCATGGCACGGGCGGCGGCGGCGACCTCCTCCAGCGCCTGGGTGATCTCCGGGTCGTGGCGGGGGGCGGCGGCGGCCATGGCGGCCAGTTCCGCCTCGGCCCGGCGGGTCAGCCGGGCGCGGCGCAGGCTCTCGAAGGTTTCCGGCTCCGGCGTGGCGGGGGCGCCCGGGGTGCCCTGCGGTGTTGGGGCCTGCGCGCGCATCCGCTGCAGGAGCGTGCGCAGATCCGCGTCGCTGCCAAAGGCCGTGGCATGCAGGGCCAGCGCCACCAGCCCGTAGAGCAGCGCCGCGCCACCTGTGCTGCCATGGGCGGCAGCAGCCAGGGTGGCGCCTGCGCCGCTGGCCAGCGGTGGCACCAGGGCGCGTGCCAGGGGTTTGCCGCCGGGCTGCTGCATCATCCGCGCGCCCCCGGCCCAGCAGGCGGCGCCACCCAGGCCAAGCGCCAGTCCCGCCACCCCCTGGAAGAGCGCGGTCAGCGCCAGAAGGCCCGCCGGCAGGAACAGCAGGTTGATCCGCGCCACCGGCGCCCGGCCATCCGGCTGCGCCCCCGTCCTGGTACCTGACCCGGCATTCGACCCGGCGTCCGATCCGTTCGTCCTGTCCTGCGCGGGTCCGGTCATGGGCTGCCGATCAGCCCGCTTGCTAGCCCCGCCATCAGCAGCCAGAGCAGGGCAAAGGCCAGCCCCCGCAGCGGCGTCGCCCCGATTCCGCGCGGGCGGGTGTTCCGCCTGGATCCGGTATCGCGATCCGCCGCCCCGCCCAGTGCCGCCAACGCCAGGACGGACACCAGCGCCACGGCACCCAGCAGCATGAAGATGATGACAAGCCGGGCCATGGCACCCCTTTTTCCTGCTCTCACGGCGCCGGGCGCCGATCCTGTCCACTCCGGTCCTGTGCAGGATGTAGGGCCCGCACGGGGCCGGGACCAGAGGCAGCCCCGCCACAGGCCCGGAAAAACGACGCGAAGTGACGTCACCTGTACCTGTTCCGAGGCCCGTCGCCTGCTGGGCGGGAAGGCGGCCCGGACGGGGGACAGGAGAGAGGGCAGGCATGGCGGCTCCGGAGATTGAGGCGGGGATCAGGCGAGGATCGGGGCGTGCCGGGCGCGGCCAGGCGGGCTGCCCGGGGTCGTCTTGCAGGTAGGCTTGAGGGCGGGACCCCGGATGCTAGAACGCAAGGCGCCGGCGAGGGAACCCCAGGCCGGCGCTGTCATGCGATTGTCAGGAAACTGTCACGCGGGGCGCCCGCGCGGGGGCAGCACTACCGCTTGCCGCGAGGCGGCTTGCCATCCTTCGTCCCACCCCGGGGCCGATCACCCCCGCGCTCCGGTTTGCCACCAAAGCTCTTGCGCGGACCCCGATCCCCATCACGCTCCGGCCTGCCACCAAAGCTCTTGCGCGGACCCCGGTCGCCGTCACGCTCCGGCTTGCCGCCAAAGCTCTTGCGAGGCCCACGGTTGCCATCACGCTCCGGCCTGCCGCCAAAGCTCTTGCGCGGGCCGCGATCCCCATCACGCTCCGGCCGGTCGCCAAAGCTCTTGCGCGGACCCCGGTCGCCGTCACGCTCCGGCTTGCCGCCAAAGCTCTTGCGCGGGCCACGGTCGCCGTCACGCTCCGGCTTGCCGCCAAAGCTCTTGCGAGGCCCACGATCCCCATCACGCTCCGGCTTGCCGCCAAAACTCTTGCGCGGGCCACGATCCCCATCGCGCTCCGGCTTGCCACCAAAGCTCTTGCGCGGGCCACGATCCCCATCGCGCTCCGGCTTGCCACCAAAGCTCTTGCGCGGACCCCGGTCGCCGTCACGCTCCGGCTTGCCGCCAAAGCTCTTGCGAGGCCCACGGTCGCCATCACGCTCCGGCTTGCCACCAAAGCTCTTGCGCGGGCCACGATCCCCATCGCGCTCCGGCTTGCCACCAAAGCTCTTGCGCGGACCCCGGTCCCCATCACGCTCCGGCCGGTCACCAAAGCTCTTGCGCGGGCCACGGTCGCCACCGCGTGCGGGGCGGTCCCCGTAGCTGTCGCGCGGGGCCTCTGTCGTGGTCTCGCCGGGGCGGAAGTACTGCTTGGACCGGATCGGACCGGCCCCCTTGCCCGGGCCCTTGCCGGACCCGCGCGCATGGGGCTTGCGCCCGCTGCGGATCTCGGTCGTCTCGGGACCGCCTGCGGCCCGGCCGGAGGCCGCCTGGCCCGGCGTGGACCGGCCCGCGGGCGCGCCCTTGCCACGGCGCGGCAGGCGCTGCGGGCGCGGCCCGGCGTCTTCCAGGCCCAGCTGTTCGCGCAGCACGCGCGGGCGCAGTTCCTGCACCTCGCCCGGCTCCAGATCGCCCAGCTGGAAGGGGCCATAGCTGACGCGGATCAGCCGGTTCACCACCAGGCCGATGCTTTCCATCGCGCGACGGATCTCGCGGTTCTTGCCCTCGCGCAGGCCCACGGTCAGCCAGGCGTTGGCGCCCTGCTGGCGGTCCAGCGACACCGACATCGGCTGGAACCGCTCCTGGTCCACCACCACGCCCTCGCGCAGGGGCGTCAGCATGTCCTCGTAGGGTTCGCCCTTCACCCGCACCCGGTACTTGCGCACCCAGCCGGTGTCCGGCAGCTCCAGCTTGCGCTTCAGCTCCCCATCGTTGGTCAGCAGCAGCAACCCTTCGGAGTTGAGGTCGAGCCGCCCGACGCTCATCACCCGGGGCATGTCCTCCGGCATGGTGTCGAAAACCGTCTCGCGGCCCTGTTCGTCCTTCGCCGTGGTCACCAGGCCCGCCGGCTTGTGGTAGAGCCAGACACGCGGCGGCTCCGCCTCGCCCAGGGGCTGGCCATCGACGGTGATCCGGTCGGCGGCGGTGACGTTCAGCGCCGGGCTGTCGATCACCTGGCCGTTGACCGCCACGCGGCCCTCCAGGATCATCTTCTCCGCATCCCGCCGGCTGGCCAGGCCCGCACGCGCCATCACCTTGGCGATCCGGTCGCTGCCCGTCGGGGTCTCCACGGCAACAGAAGGCTTCGCCGGCGCGGCCGATGCAGGGCGGCGCAGACGTTTGGGGGAGGCGGGGCGTTTGGGATCACGGGGACTCATGGCGCCCCTGTAGCGCAGCTTGGGCGCTTGCGGAAGCGGTCATCGCAGGGCAGAGAGAAGCTATGCGTGCCGAACAACCCCCTTTCACCTCCCACATGGACGCCGCCCTGGCCGAGGCGCGGGCGGCGGCCGCGCGTGGCGAAGTGCCGGTGGGCGCGGTGATCGCCGACCCCTCGGGCCGCATCGTGGCCCGGGCGGGCAACCGCACGCGGGAACTGTCGGACCCCACCGCCCATGCGGAGGTCCTGGCCATCCGCGCCGCCTGCGCGGCCGCCGGCTCCGAACGGCTGCCGGGGCATGTGCTCTACGTCACGCTGGAACCCTGTCCCTTCTGCGCCGCCGCGATCTCCGCCGCGCGCATCGCCCGGCTGGTCTACGGCGCGGGCGATCCGAAGTCGGGCGGCGTGGCCCAGGGGCCGCGCATCTTCGCCCACCCCCAGGCCCACCACGTGCCCGAGGTGATCGACGGCATCGCCGCGACCGAAGCGGAAGCGCTGCTGAAGGATTTCTTCGCTGCCCGCCGGGGGTAGGGGGCAGGGGGCTAGGGGGCAGGGGCTCGCGGCAAAAGGGAAGGGGGGCCTTGCCCCCCTCTGTCGCCTGCGGCGCCATTCACCCCCCAGAGTATTTTCGGCGGATTGAACAAGGGGGGGGCGGCGCTCAAGAGGGGGCCGGGGTCTCTCCGACCGGTGTGGCACGCCCGGGCAGCAAAAGGAGGCCGCCTCTCCGGGAACCGTCCTGCCGGTTTCAATCCGCCCCAAATACTCACCTTGGGGCAGGACGGGGCAGCCGGTGCACCGCCTGGCCACGGGAGGACGCCGGAGGCGCGCGGGCTGAGAGCGTTCGCCGCGTTAACCTTCGCCATCCACGGCGTTTCTGCACCGCCGCGATACCGACGCAATACCGACGTGATACCGACGTTGCAAAAAGGGCCCCGAAGCCCTGTTAAACAAGGTTTCGGAGCCCTTTACGCTGCAGCGCAATACCGACGTCGGGTCCGGTGCCGTAGGGCGGGGTTAACCCCGCCTTCGCCCCGCCTGACCCGACCTTTCCGATCAGCCGCGGAAGAAGCCTTCGTAGATCGGTTCCAGCGTGCCCTGCTCGAAGAGCGAGGAGACGGAGGTGCCGTTCCAGATGTTCAGGATCGCCTGGGCGAACATCGGCGCGGTCGGCAGGATGCGGATCTGTTCGCAGGCCTGCACCGGGCCGGTGGCGGCGATGGAGTCGGTGATCACCAGGTTCTTCATGACCGAGTTGGATATCCGCTCGACCGCCGGGCCCGAGAGCACCCCGTGGGAGACATAGGCGTGCACCTCGGTTGCGCCGTTGTCCATCAGCAGCTGGGCGGCCTTGCACAGCGTACCGGCGGTGTCGCACATGTCGTCGACGATGACGCAGATCTTGTCCTTCACGTTGCCGATGACCGTCATCTCGGCCACTTCACCGGGCTTTTCGCGGCGCTTGTCGACGATCGAAAGCGGCGCGTTGATCCGCTTGGCCAGTTCCCGCGCGCGGGCCACGCCGCCCACGTCGGGGGAGACGACCATGATGTCTTCCATCCGGTCCTTGAATTGCTGTTTCAGATCAAGGGCAAAGATGGGCGAGGCATAGAGGTTGTCGACGGGAATGTCGAAGAAGCCCTGGATCTGCGCCGCGTGCAGGTCCATCGTCAGGACCCGTTCGACGCCGGCTTCGACCAGCATGTTGGCGACCAGTTTCGCGCTGATCGGCGTGCGGGCCTTGGTGCGGCGGTCCTGGCGGGCATAGCCGAAGTAGGGGATCACGGCGGTGATGCGGCTGGCCGAGGAGCGGCGCAGCGCATCGGTCATGATCAGCAGTTCCATCAGGTTGTCGTTCGCCGGGTTCGACGTCGACTGGATGACGAACATGTCCTCGCCGCGGACGTTCTCGAAGACCTCGACGAAGATCTCGCCGTCGTTGAAGCGTTCGACGCGGGCGTCGACCAGGCCGACGTTCATGCCGCGATGCATCGACATGCGTCGTGCAATGGCGGTCGCGAGCGGCATGTTGGCATTGCCCGCGATCAGCTTGGGTTCGATGATATTCGGCATGGATGTCTCCGGAGGCAGCAGGCCCGCAAGGGGGTCGGAATGACAGATTCGTGACGTTGTGCACGCCTTAGCACCCCGCTAACGTCTTGCCAAACGAGGAGGGCCGGGGGAACCACCACATGCGCCGCATCATAGACTACTACTTCATGCCGATTTCGCCCTGGACCTACCTGGCGGATGACGGGCTGGAACGGATCGCCGCCGCCCACGGTGCAGAGATCCGCTACAAACCCATTGATTTCTTTAACCTTCTGCCGCGCAGTGGCGGGCTTCCCCTGTCGGAGCGTCCGCCGGCCCGCCAGGAATATCGCCTGCAGGAGCTGCGTCGCGCGAAGGTGAAGACCGGGATGGCGCTCAATATCCATCCCGCGCATTTCCCGACGAATCCCGCCCCCGCCAGCTATGCGATCATCGCCGCCGACCGCGCGGGGGGCGGCGACACCGGTCTGCTGGTGCGGCTTCTGTTGCGCGCCTGCTGGGCCGAGGAGAAGGACATCGCGCAGGACGAGGTCATCCGGGAGGCTCTCTCGGCTGCCGGTTTCGACCCCTCGATCGCCGACAGCGGACTGCTCACCGGGGCGGAGCTCTATATCCGCAACACCGACGAGGCGGTGGCCGCCGGGGTCTTCGGCGCACCCTTCTACGTGGTCGACGGGCAGGAGCGGTTCTGGGGCCAGGACCGGCTGGAAGACCTCGATGCCTATCTCGACGGGCGGCTCTGAGCCATGGCACTGACGGATGCAGGGGGGGCGCCCATCGGGCTGCGCAGCTGGGGCGCTTCGGGGCGCAAGCTGCTGATGATCCACCCGTCGCTGGCCCATTCCGGCGCCTGGGGCGGGGTGGCCGCCGCGCTGGAGGGCGAGGCGCAGATGCGGGCCTTCGACCTGCCGGGCCATGGCGGCAGCGCCGACTGGGACCCGGCCCGAAGTTTCCAGGAACAGGCGCGCGCCATGGCGGAAGCGGTGGTGGAGGACTGGGGCGGCGGCCCGGTGGACCTGCTGGGCCATTCCTTCGGCGCCACCGTGGCGCTGCGGCTGGCCGTCGACCGGCCCGACCTTGTGCGCTCCCTCACCCTCTACGAGCCGGTCTTCTTCACCGCCGCCTTCCGTGCCTTCCCGGAGCTGGAGGCGCGCCATGACAGCGAGCTGGGCGATTATGCCCGGGCCTGGGCCGCGGGGGACCTGGAGGGGGCGACCCGGGCCTTTCTGCGGGTCTGGGGCGATGGCCGTCCCTGGGCGGATCTGCCGCAGGCACAGCGTGAGAGTTTCCGCCGCCGCATCCCCCTGATCCATGCCATCCGGGATACCAACTACGGCGATCCAGCCGGCATGCTGGGGCAGGGGCGGCTGGCCGCGCTGACGGTGCCGGTGATGCTGATGGAAGGCGCCGAAAGCCCGGTCTATGTCCACCGCATCAACGACGCCCTGCGGATCGAGATGCCCCGCGCCCGGCGCGAGGTGCTGCCCGGTGCCGCCCACATGGGCCCGTTGACCCATGCGGCAGAGGTGGCAGCCCTGGTGGCGGATTTCCTGTGGGACGCGGTGCCGCTTGGCCGGGAAATCCCGGGCTGACGCCCCTTTGCGCGGTCCGGTTGCGGCATTGCCGCAGCTTTGCCGTGCAAGCGCTTTCACTTTCCTGATAATCGGCCGCAGGGGGCGGAAAAGCGAAACCCCGCGTTTACTTCAGAAACGCGGGGCAAGCGATTTCACTTCCTTGCGAATTTGGCCGTCCGGCACCCAGTGGCGCTCAGGCGCCCTTCGCGATCTGGATGAAACGGTCGATCTCCGCCTCGGGCAGGGACCAGTCGCAGACGAAACGCGCCATGAGAGGCTCATCGCCGTCGCCCGACACCTCGCCCTTCAGGTAATAGCGCGCACCGGCCTCGTGCAGGCGGCGGTGCACTGCGCGGGGCAGGGCGGCAAACAGGATGTTGGCCTGCGGCTCCTGCAGGAACTCCGCGCCCAGATCGCGCAGACCGGCAGACAGCCGCGCCATGTTGGCATTGGCCATCCGCGCCATCTGCAGCCACAGCCCGTCCTTCAGGTAGGCCTGCATCTGTGCCGACAGGTAGCGGTGCTTGGAGAAGAGATGCGCGCCGCGCTTGCGCCGCAGCTCGAATTCCCAGGCCAGCTCGGGATCGAAGAAGATCACCGCCTCGACCCCCATGCAGCCGTTCTTGGTGCCGCCGAAGGACAGGGCGTCGACACCGGCGCGCCAGGTCATCTCGGCCGGGGTGCAGTTCATCGCGGCCAGGGCATTGGCGAAGCGGGCGCCGTCCATGTGGGTCTTCTGACCGGCCCGCGCGGCGATTTCCGTCAGGGTGCGGATCTCCTCGACGGAGTAGATCCGGCCCTTCTCGGTCGCCTGGGTGATGGTCAGGGGCCCGGGCTGGGCATTGTGCACCGACACCCGGGGGCTGTCGCCCATGGCATGGGCCAGTGTGCGGGGGTCGATCTTGTCGCCCACGCCCACGGCGCGCAGCCGGGCGGCGCCCATGTAGAACTCGGGCGCGTTGCACTCGTCCTCGTTCACATGCGCCACGGGGGAGCAGAAGACCTGCTGGAACGGCTCGGTCATCGTGGCCAGCGCCAGCGAATTCGCGGCGGTGCCGGTGGCAACCAGGTAGACGGCGGCCTCGGGCGCCTCAAAGAGGTCGCGCAGCGTCTGACGCACCTCGTCCATGATCTCGTCATTGCCGTAAGGCATTGCGAAACCTTCATTTGCACGAACCACGGCCTCCAGGATGGAGGGATGCGCGGGGCCCGCGTTGTCAGATGCGAAATACATCAGAGCGGCTCCTCTATGATGTGATCCTCCCATTCGTCGTCCGACACCTCGAACTCCGGCACGGTGATCCCCTGGACCGAGACGCCGGCGCGGTGCACGCTTTCGGGGTCGCCGGTGATCAGTGGATGCCACTCGTGCAGCGGCTCCCCCTCGTGCAGCAGCTTGTAGGCACAGGTCTGCGGCATCCAGTAGAGGTGACTTTCCAGGTTGGACGGGCGCAGCGTGATGCATTCCGGCACGAACTGGTGCCGGATCTCGTACTGCGAACACAGGCAGCTTTCGCCGTCCAGCAGGCGGCAGGCGACGCGGGTCAGCGCGACCTCGCCCGTCTCCTCGTCCTCCAGCTTGTTCAGGCAGCACTTGCCGCAGCCGTCGCAAAGCGCTTCCCACTCGCGCTGCGTCATCTTCTTCAGCGGCACGGTTTCCCAGTAGCGCGGGCGCAGGCCGCTGCGGTCGATCGCCTCGGTCATAGGCTCTCCAGGATCTCGCGGGCGCGGGCGCAATCCTCGTCCATCTTGTCGATCAGCGCCTGCAGCCCGTCGAACTTCAGCTCGGGGCGCAGGAACTCCACCAGCGCGACGGAGAGGTCGCAGCCGTAAAGATCGCCGCGGAAGTCGAAGAGGAAGCTTTCCAGGTTCGGTTCCTCGCCGTCGAACATCGGGCGCAGGCCCAGGTTGGCGGCGCCGTGGTACTTGCCCTTGTGCGGGCCCTCCAGCACGTCCACCAGCACGGCATAGACGCCGAAGCGCGGGCGGTGCAGCCCGGTCAGCGCCATGTTGGCGGTGGGGAAGCCCAGGTCGCGCCCGCGCTGGTCGCCACGGATCACGACGCCCTCGATGCGGTGCCAGTGACCCAGCATGGCCGCGGCATCCCTCGGGCGGCCCTCGGCCAGGGCCAGGCGGATCTCAGTAGAGGAAATCTCGCGATTGTCGGTTTCAATAAGCTGCGCAACGGAGACGCCGAAACCGTGAATTTCTCCGAATTTTTTCAGATCCTCAACATTTCCGGCACGTTTGGCGCCAAAGTGGAAATCCGCGCCGACGACGACGTGGCGCAGACCCAGGCCCTTCACGATCACCCGCTCGACGAAATCGGCGGGGGTCAGCGAAGACAGCCCATGGTTGAAGTTCAGTTCGTAAAGCACGTCAACGCCCAGCTTTTCCAGACGGTGCGCCTTGGCGGCGGCATTGGTCAGGCGGAAGGGCGGTGCATCGGGGGCAAAGACCTGTCGCGGATGCGGTTCGAAGGTCATGACACCCAGGGGGGCGCCCAGGCGTTCGGCCTCGGCGCGGGCGATGTCGATCACCGCCTGGTGGCCCAGGTGGACCCCGTCGAAATTGCCGATGGCGGCGACGGCGCCACGGTCGGCATCAGAGGTGAACTGGTAATCGCGGACGGTTCTCATGGGCCCTGCCTTGGTCATGGAAGATGCCCTATCCCCCTTGCCGGGGGGAGGCAAGGGGCGCGGATCACCGCGCCCCCGGCCGTCGTCTTACATTTCGGGGTAAAGCGGGAAGTTCGCGCAAAGCGCCTCGACTTCCGCCTTCACCTTGGCCTCGACCTCGGCGTTGCCCTCTTCACCATTGGCGGCCAGCCCGTCGACCACTTCGACGATCCAGTCGGCGATCTGGCGGAACTCGGCTTCCTTGAAGCCGCGGGTGGTGCCGGCCGGTGCGCCCAGGCGGATGCCCGAGGTCACGAAGGGCTTTTCGGGGTCGAAGGGCACGCCGTTCTTGTTGCAGGTGATGTTGGCGCGGCCCAGGGCGGCCTCGGCGGCCTTGCCGGTCACGCTCTTGGGGCGCAGGTCGGCCAGGCACAGGTGGTTGTCGGTGCCGCCGGAGACGATGTTGATCCCGCCCTTCATCAGCTGGTCGGCCATGGCCTGGGCGTTCTTCACGACCTGTGCGGCGTAGTCCTTGAACGAGGGATCCAGCGCTTCACCGAAGGCCACGGCCTTGCCGGCGATGACATGCATCAGCGGGCCACCCTGCAGGCCGGGGAAGACGGCGGAGTTGATCTTCTTGGCGATATCGGCGTCGTTGGTCAGGACCATGCCGCCACGGGGCCCGCGCAGGGACTTGTGGGTGGTGGTGGTGACCACGTCGGCGATGCCGATGGGGGAGGGGTGCACGCCGCCGGCCACCAGGCCCGCGATATGGGCCATGTCGACCATCAGGTAGGCGCCGACCTCATCCGCGATGTCGCGGAAGGCCTGCCAGTCCCAGATGCGGGAATAGGCGGTGCCGCCGGCGACGATCAGCTTGGGCTTGTGGGCCAGGGCCTTCTCGCGGATGTCTTCCATGTCGAGCAGCTCGTCCTGCTGGCGCACGCCGTAGGACACGACGTTGAACCATTTGCCCGACATGTTGACGGGGGAACCGTGGGTCAGGTGACCGCCGGAGTTCAGGTCGAGACCCATGAAGGTGTCACCGGGCTTCAGCAGGGCCAGGAAGACGGCCTGGTTCATCTGGCTGCCGGAGTTGGGCTGCACGTTGGCGTATTCGCAACCGAACAGCTCCTTCGCGCGGTCGATCGCCAGTTGCTCGGCGATGTCGACGTACTGGCAGCCGCCGTAGTAGCGCTTGCCCGGGTAGCCTTCGGCGTACTTGTTGGTCATGACCGAACCCTGCGCCTGCAGGACCGCCAGCGAGACGATGTTCTCGGATGCGATCAGTTCGATCTCGTTGCGCTGGCGACCCAGTTCCTTGGTGATCGCGCCGAAGATCTCGGGGTCGCGGTCGGAAAGGGTCTGGGTGAAAAAGCCGGTGTCGGTCATGGCGTCACTCCTGAAGGCTGCGATTGGCCGCTTCCTACAGGCTTGCGCAGGGGCAAGGAAGGGGACAAATCGGCGTTTTCCGGCGGAAAAGCGGCAGGGCTGGTGCCCACACGTCATTTGTGATTGTTTCGGACCCGAATGAGGGCTTTCGGAAACCGGCGTGCCGGCCAGCCCCGCGCGGCATATTGCGGAAGAGATGGGCAGGATGGCACTCAAGATCGCCTTCACCGCCAGCCGGAGCCAGACGGCACAGGCGGCACGTAAATCCCTGACGGCGCGGTACGGATCCGTGCCCGAACCCCAGGCCGATGTCATCGTGGCCCTGGGCGGGGACGGTTTCATGCTGGCCACCCTGCACCGGACCCAGGCCCTGGCGGCGCCGGTCTACGGCATGAACCGCGGCACCGTCGGCTTCGTGATGAACGAGTTTTCCGAAGACGGTCTGATCGAACGCCTCGAAGGCGCCGAGGAAGCGGTGATCAACCCGCTGCACATGCGCGCGACGCGTGCCGACGGGAAGACCCAGGAAGCGCTGGCCATCAACGAGGTCTCTCTGCTGCGCGCCGGTCCCCAGGCGGCCAAGCTCAGGATCTCCGTCGATGGCCGGGTGCGGATGGATGAACTGATCTGCGACGGCGCGCTGGTCTCCACTCCGGCGGGCTCCACCGCCTACAACTATTCCGCCCACGGGCCGATCCTGCCCATCGGGTCGGATGTGCTGGCCCTGACGGCCATCGCCCCCTTCCGCCCCCGCCGCTGGCGCGGTGCGCTGCTGCCCAAGGAGGCGACGATCCGCTTCGACGTGCTGGAGCCGGAGAAGCGCCCGATCATGGCCGATGCCGACAGCCGCCGCTCGGTCGCCAATGTCCTCTCGGTCGAGGTGCGCTCCGAACCCGGGGTTGCCCACCGGATCCTCTTCGATCCGGGCCACGGCCTGGAAGAGCGGCTGATCCGGGAACAGTTCGTATGACCCCCGAACTGCGCCCGCTGCGCATAGGCGATCTCGGCTGGATCGTCTCCGCGCAAAGCCGGCTCTATGCCGATGAATACGGCTGGGGGCCGGAGTTCGAGGCCGCCCTGCTGCGCGTCATGCTGGCCTTCGCCACCAGCGAGGATCCCGACAAGGCCGGCTGGATCGCAGAGGCGGGCGGCCAGCCCCTGGGCGCGGCGCTGCTCATCCGGCGGGAGGGCACCACGGCTCAGCTGCGCGCCGTCCACGTCGAAAAGGCGGCGCGGGGGCAGGGCATCGGCGGCATGCTCCTCGATGCGGTGCTGGCCCAGGCCCGCGCGCGCGGCTTCACCCGCATGGTGCTGGAAACCAAGGATGTGCTGAAGCCCGCCCATGCGCTCTACCGCTCTCGCGGGTTCGCCCTGGTGGCGCAAGCCCCGCAGGAACGCTTCGGCCAGGCCATGCACGAACAGACCTGGGCACGCGACCTCTGATCCGCCCCGCGCCGATCTGCAGCGCGCCACGCCCTTTCGCCGAAACCTGCCGGTCCGTGCTCAGGTCCCATCCAGGCCCGGGATCTGCCGGAACTTCTCCGCCCTCTGCCGGGTTGTATGGTCAACGGGTGCAAAGGCATCCACTCACCAAGGCTGAAAGGAGAGATCCGATGAACTGGGATCGTATCGAAGGCAACTGGAAGCAGATCAAGGGCGAGGCCATCACGCAGTGGGGCAAGCTCACCAATGACGACGTGGACCAGATCAACGGCCACCGCGAACAGCTGGTCGGCCTGATCCAGGAACGCTACGGCATCGCCAAGGACGAGGCCGAGGCACAGGTCAAGGAATTCGAACGCAAGCACTGATCAGTGCGACGGATCTGAAAAGGGGCGGCTCCGACGGGGCCGCCCTTTTCGTTGCCTCTTTAACCGCGCCCCGCGTCGCAGTCTGGGTTGACGCAACTTCCCTGTCGCAAGGGGCGCGGGGGCCGGGGCAGGGGGGCTTTGCCCCCCGTCTCCTCCGGAGCCTCCCCCAGGATATTTTTGGCCAAAAAATAGCAGGAAGGGGGCGCGTCTTGCCTGCCTCCCGCTCCGCCGTCGGGCGCTGCGCTGATCCGCGACCTGATCTCTCAGGGGGCGTCCGCCTGGCGCCGACGCCCGTCCATTTTCTGGTCGCAAATATCCCCGCCGGAGGCAGCGGCGCGTCTCCTCCCTTGCGGAGGGGACGTGCCGCCACCTGTCACGCGGTCTGCTTTTCCGGCGCGTAGCCGATGGTCTTCAGCGCGGTGCGGATCTCGTCAAGGATCGCCTCGTCGTCGATCGTGGCGGGCATCTTGAAGGGCTCGCCATCGGCGATCTTCACCATGGTCGCTCGCAGGATCTTGCCCGAACGTGTCTTGGGCAGCCTGTCGACCACCACCGCCTTCTTGAAAGCGGCAACGGGGCCGATCTGGTCGCGCACCATGGCCACGCATTCCCTGACGATCTCCGCATGTTCCCGGTTCACGCCCGTGGAAAGGCACAGGAAGCCCAGCGGCGTCTGCCCTTTCAGCGGGTCGCTGGCGCCGATCACCGCGCATTCCGCCACGTCCGGGTGGGAGGCCAGGATCTCTTCCATCGCGCCGGTCGACAGCCGGTGGCCCGCCACGTTGATCACGTCATCGGTGCGCGCCATGATATAGAGGTAACCATCCTCGTCGATCATGCCGGCATCGCCGGTCTCGTAGTAGCCCGGGAAGGTGGTCAGGTAGCTCTTCTTGAAGCGCGCCTCGGCGTTCCACAGCGTCGGCAGGGTGCCCGGCGGCAGCGGCAGCTTGATCGCGATCGCGCCCAGCTCCCCGGGGGGGACGGGGTTGCCGCCCTCGTCCAGCACCTGCACGTCGTAACCCGGCATCGGCACCGAAGGGCTGCCCAGCTTCACGGGCAGTTCCTCGATCCCCAGCGGGTTGGCGGCGATGGCCCAGCCGGTTTCGGTCTGCCACCAGTGGTCGATCACCGGCACGCCGAAGTGCTTCTGCGCCCACTGGATCGTGTCCGGATCCGCGCGTTCGCCCGCCAGGTAGATCGCCTGCAGCTCATGCGCCTTGTAGCGGCGGATCCATTCGCCGTCCGGATCCTCGCGCTTGATGGCGCGCAGGGCGGTGGGGGCGGTGAAGAAGCTCTTGATCCGCTGGTTCTGGATGATGCGCCAGAAGACGCCGGGGTGGGGGGTGCCCACCGGCTTGCCCTCGAAGACCACCGTGGTGGCCCCCGCGATCAGCGGCCCGTAGCAGATGTAGCTGTGCCCCACGACCCAGCCCACGTCGGAGGCGGCCCAGAAGCGGTCCCCGGCCTCGATGTTGTAGATGTTCTTCATCGACCAGTTCAGCGCCACCAGGTGGCCGCCGGTGTGGCGCACCACGCCCTTGGGCTGGCCGGTGGTGCCGGAGGTGTAAAGGATGTAAGCCGGGTGGTTGCCCTCGACCGGCACGCATTCCGCGGGCTTCACGCCGTACTGGAAGCCGTGCCAGCTGAAATCGCGGCCCTCGATCAGCTTCGCCACTTCCTGCTCCCGCTGGAAGATGACGCAGAACTCCGGCTTGTGGGTGGCGACCTCGATCGCCTCGTCCAGCAGGGGCTTGTAATGGACCACCCGGTTCGGCTCCAGCCCGCAGGAGGCGGCGATGATCGCCTTGGGCGTGCAGTCGTCGATCCGCACCGCCAGCTCATGCGCCGCGAAGCCGCCGAAGACGACCGAATGCACCGCGCCCAGCCGCGCGCAGGCCAGCATGGCTTCCAGCGCCTCGGGGATCATCGGCATGTAGATGATGACCCGGTCGCCCTTCTCCACCCCCCGCATGCGCAGCGCCCCGGCCAGGCTGGCGACGCGCCGCTGCAGCTCGCTGTAGGTGATGCCCTTGGTGGCATGGGTGATCGGGCTTTCGTGCTGGATGGCGATCTGGTCGCCGCGGCCCGCCTCCACGTGCCGGTCCACCGCGTTCCAGCAGGTGTTGACCATGCCGTCCGCGTACCATTCGCCCGCCGGACCCTGGTCGGCGAAACAAGCCTTGCTCGGCTGTTCCGTCCAGTCGATCCCCCCGGCTGCCTCCATCCAGAATGTCTCCGGATCCGCCTTCCAGGCGGCATAGACCTCCCTGTAGGTCATGAGCCTCCTCCTCCTTCAGCCCTGTTGCCGTCAGGTTAGAAGAGGTCTTTCCGTTCCGGCAAGCGGCGAAGCGCTGCCTGCGTCAACTTGGTATGCAAAATTTGCAGTCCGGCCATGTTAGCGATTGCAAAGTTTTGCAAAGTCGCTGTTTCTATGCAGGAATCGGCAAAAAGAAAGGGAGTTTGCAAAGTCTGCAAACTCCCTTCTGCAAATCTCGCTCCGCCCGGTGCCGGGCGAAGGGCGACTCAGCCGTAGTGCGCCACGGGCGTGCCGGCGATGGCGGCCATGTTCAGCAGGCCCCGCGCGGTGATCGAGGGGCTGACGATATGGGCGCAGTTGCCCATGCCCATCAGGATCGGCCCGACCTCAAGCGCATTGCCCTTCATCTTCAGGATGTTGCGCACGCCGGATGCCGCATCCGCCTGGCCGAAGACCAGCACGTTGGCATTGCCGGGCAGGCGCGAGCCGGGGAAGATGTGTTCCCGCAGGTTGGCATCCAGGGCCGTGTCGATGTTCATCTCGCCCTCGTAGGCGAAATCGCGCGGTTTCGAATCCAGGATCTCCAGCGCGCCGCGCAGGCGGCGGGCGGTTTCCGTGTCCTGGTTGCCGAACTGCGACCGGCCGCACAGCGCGATCTTCGGCGTCAGGCCGAAACGCTTCACGTGGCGGGCGGCGCCGATCACGGCCTGGGCGATCTCTTCCGCGTTGGGCTCGTTCCAGACATGGGTGTCGGCCAGGAACAGCGGCCCGTCTTCCAGGATCATCAGCGACAGGGCGCCGTGCGGCTCCCGGTCGGGACGGCCCAGGATCTGCTGGATGTAGTTCAGGTGCCAGCGGTATTCGCCGAAGGTGCCGCAGATCATGCTGTCGGCCTCGCCGCGATGCACCATGACCGCCGCGATGGCGGTGGTGTTGGTGCGCATGATCGCCTTGGCCAGATCCGGGGTCACGCCACGGCGGGCCATGATCTTGTGATAGGTCTGCCAGTAGTCGCGATAGCGCGGGTCGTCCTGCGGGTTGACCACGTGGAAGCTCTCGCCCGGGCGGATCGTCAGGCCGGCGCGTTCGCAGCGGGCCGCGATCACCTCGGGACGGCCGATCAGGATCGGCTGCTCCGGGGTTTCCTCCAGGATGGCCTGGGCCGCGCGCAGCACCCGTTCATCTTCCCCGTCGGAGAAGACGATGCGCCGCGCCGCAGTTGCCGCCGCTTCGAAGACCGGGCGCATCAGCATGGCCGACTTGAAGACCGATCCGTTCAGCTTGGCCTTGTAGGCGGCCATGTCGTCGATCGGGCGGGTGGCGACGCCCGATTCCATCGCGGCCTTGGCCACGGCGGTGGACACCACGCCCGACAGGCGCGGGTCGAAGGGCTTGGGGATCAGGTAGTCGACACCGAAGGTCAGCTTCTCTCCCTGGTAGGCGGCGGCGGCCTCTGCGCTGGTGGTGGCGCGGGCCAGGGCCGCGATCCCCTCGATGCAGGCGATCTGCATCTCGTCGTTGATCTCCGTCGCGCCGACGTCCAACGCGCCCCGGAAGATGAAGGGGAAGCAGAGCACGTTGTTGACCTGGTTCGGGAAATCCGACCGGCCGGTGGCGATGATCGCATCGGGGGCGACCTGGCGCACGTCGTCGGGCATGATCTCCGGCGTGGGGTTGGCCAGGGCAAAGATGATCGGCTGCGCCGACATCTTCTTCACCATCTCGGGCTTCAGGACGCCCGGGCCCGACAGGCCAAGGAACATGTCCGCGCCCTCGATCACCTCGTCCAGGGTCCGCAGGTCGGTGTCCTGGGCATAGGCCGCCTTCTGCGGGTTCATGTCCTCGTTCCGGCCCTCGTGGACCAGCCCGTGAATGTCGCAAAGCCAGACGTTTTCGCGCTTCACGCCCAGTTTCAGCAGCATGTTCAGGCAGGCGATGCCCGCAGCCCCGCCGCCGGTGGACACGATCTTGATGTCCTCGAACTTCTTCTTCGCCACGCGCAGGGCGTTGGTGGCGGCAGCCCCCACGACGATGGCCGTGCCGTGCTGGTCATCGTGGAAGACGGGGATGTTCATCCGCTCGCGGCAGATCTTCTCGACGATGAAGCAGTCGGGCGCCTTGATGTCTTCAAGGTTGATCGCGCCGAAGGTCGGCTCCAGCGCGCAGACGATATCGGCCAGCTTTTCCGGATCGCTCTCGTTCACTTCGATGTCGAAACAGTCGATGCCGGCGAATTTCTTGAAGAGGACGGCCTTGCCCTCCATCACCGGCTTGGAGGCCAGCGCGCCGATATTGCCCAGGCCCAGCACGGCGGTGCCGTTCGACACCACGGCCACCAGGTTCCCGCGCGAGGTATAGCGCGAGGCGTTGACGGCATCTTCCTTGATCTCCAGGCAGGCCTCGGCCACGCCCGGGGAATAGGCCAGCGACAGGTCGCGGCCATTGGCCAGCGGCTTGGTCGCGCGGACCTCCAGCTTACCGGGCTTGGGGAACTCGTGATATCCCAGCGCCGCGTTGCGGAAGCTGGACTTGTCGGTACTGGACCCTGTTTCGGACATGCTTCGCCTCTCTCCACAAAGTAGTTTGGCGTTAAACTATCTTGGTCGCGGGGGAAAGCCCCGCCTTGAAAAACAGATCCTCCCGGCGGAAATCCAGAACGTTGTTCCCCCGATCCGCGTGGCCTGCGGGCCGCCTGTTTCGCGCCCGCCGGGGCGTCGCGGCCCGGGGCTGGCGGGCTGCTCCGTCGCGTCCCCCCTTGCCAATGGCCGCCCGCCCCGAAAGACTGCGCCAAATTCCGGGCGGAATCCGGCCCCCGCGCCGTTTTCGCGCCCCAGCATATCACGGAGATGACAATGGATCTGCACAAGGCAGCGACCGAGGCCTACGAGAAGGCCTATGCCCCCTATTCCAAGTTCAAGGTTGGCGCCGCGATCCGCACCACCTCCGGGGCGGTCTTCCAGGGGGTGAACGTCGAAAACGTCGCCTATCCCGAAGGCACCTGTGCAGAGGCCGGCGCCATCGCCGCCATGGTCCTGGGCGGAGAGACCGAGATCGCCGAGGTCGCGGTGATCGCCGATGCCACCGCCCCCGTGCCGCCCTGCGGCGGCTGCCGCCAGAAACTGTCGGAATTCGGCAACCCCGACGTGAAGGTCGCCATGTACACCCTGTCGGGAGAGAAACTGGTGATGACCCTGGCGGAACTGCTGCCGGGCAAGTTCACCAAGGACCACATGAAAGACTGACCCATGGATGCGCGTGCAATCATCGCGAAGCTGAGGGACGGAACGCCCCCCGGCCGGGAAGAGCTGTCCTGGTTCGCCAACGGCCTGGCCTCCGGCACCGTGTCGGATGCCCAGGCAGGGGCCTTTGCCATGGCTGCCCTGCTCAATGGCCTGGGGGAGGAGGGGCGCGTGGCCCTGACGCTGGCCATGCGCGACTCGGGCGACGTGCTGCGCTGGGATCTGCCCGGCCCCGTCCTCGACAAGCATTCGACCGGCGGGGTGGGGGACAGTGTCTCCCTCGTGCTGGCACCTCTCCTGGCGGCTGCGGGCGCCTATGTGCCCATGATCTCGGGCCGTGGGCTGGGCCATACCGGCGGCACGCTGGACAAGATGGAGGCGATCCCCGGCGTCGTCACCCAGCAGTCCGAAGCGGACTTTCGCCGCATCGTCACCGATTGCGGCTGCGCCATCGTTTCCGCCACCGGCGACATCGCCCCGGCGGACAAGCGGCTCTATGCCGTGCGGGATGTGACCGGCACGGTCGAAAGCATCGACCTGATCACCGCCTCGATCCTGTCCAAGAAACTGGCCGCCGGGCTTCAGGGCCTCGTGCTTGACGTCAAATGCGGCTCCGGCGCCTTCATGAAGACGCTCGAGGAGGCCCGCGCGCTGGCGCAGGCGCTGGTGTCGACGGCCAATGGCGCGGGCTGCCCGACCACGGCGCTGATCACCGACAATTTCCAACCCCTCATCCCCTCCCTCGGCAATGCGCTCGAAGTGGCCGAAGCGGTGGAGGTGCTGACCGAACGCCCCGAGGGCGCGCTGGCCGATCTTTCCATCGCGCTGGGCGCCGAACTGCTGGTGCAGGCGGGGATGGAGGCCACGCTCGACGCCGCCGCGACCCGGCTTGCGGGGCTTCTCGCCTCGGGGGCTGCCGCTGAACGCTTCGGCCGCATGGTGGCGGCGCAGGGCGGGCCCACGGATTTCCTCGAAAACTGGGAAACCATCCTGCCGCCCGCCGGGGATGCCATCGCCCATGTCGCCAACCGCGACGCCGTGGTCACGGCCATCGACGCCGAGTGCTTCGGTCGCGCCGTCGTGGCGCTGGGCGGCGGGCGGCGGGTGGAAACCGATGTGATCGACCCCGCCGTGGGCATCACCAACATCATCGCGGTGGGCGAATCCGTGCAGGAGGACGACATGCTCTTCGCCCTCCACTTCAACGACCCCGGGAAGGAGAGGGAGGCGGCCGATCTGCTGCGCGACGCCATCTCCTATTCCCACGACTACGGCCACCAGGGCGACCTCTCGGGCACGCCACGCCCCGAAGTGCCGCCGCTGATCCTGGAAAGGGTGACGGCATGACCCGCGCCTTCCTCGTGGTGATGGATTCGGTGGGCATCGGCGGCGCGCCCGATGCGGATCGCTTCTTCAACGGCACCACGCCCGACACCGGCGCCAATACCGTCGGCCATATCGCCGAAGCCTGCGCCGCCGGCCGGGCGGAGGAGGGGCGCAGCGGCCCCCTGCACCTGCCAAACCTCTCTGCGCTGGGCCTCGGCGCCGCGCTGACCCGCGCCTCGGGCCTCTCCGCACCCGCGCTGAACACCCCCGTCACCGGCCACTGGGCCGCCGCGGCAGAGGTCTCCCCGGGCAAGGATACGCCTTCGGGCCACTGGGAACTGACCGGCGTGCCGGTGCCCTGGGACTGGCACTACTTCCCCGAAGCCACGCCCGCCTTTCCCGATGCCCTGGTGGCAAAGGTCTGCGAGCTGGCGGGCGTCGATGCCATCCTCGGCAACTGCCACGCCTCCGGCACCGCGATCATCGCGGAACTGGGGGAGGCGCACATGCGCACGGGCCAACCCATCTGCTACACCTCCGCCGACAGCGTCCTCCAGATCGCCGCGCATGAGGGGACCTTCGGCCTCGACCGGCTGCTGAAGCTCTGCGAGGACATCGCCCCCATGCTCCACGCCATGAAGGTCGGCCGCGTCATCGCGCGCCCCTTCGTGGGGGAGCCGGGCAGCTTCACCCGAACCGGTAACCGCCACGACTACGCCATCGCCCTGCCGGAACCCGGCCTCTGCGACTGGGCGCAGGCCGTGGGCCGCGCCGTGCATGCGGTGGGCAAGATCGGCGACATCTTCTCGATGCAGGGGATCGACGACGTGGTGAAGGGCTCCGATGCGCAGCTGATGGACCACCTCGACCGGCTGGTGGAGGAGGCCGAGGACGGCTCTCTCACCTTCGCCAATTTCGTCGAATTCGACAGCCTCTATGGACATCGCCGCGATATTTCGGGATATGCCCGCGCGCTGGAATGGTTCGATGCGCGTATCGGTGCCGTGATCGCGGCCCTGCGTCCCGGCGACCTGCTGCTGATCACCGCCGACCACGGCAACGATCCCAGCTGGACCGGATCGGACCACACCCGCGAAAGGGTGCCGGTGCTGATCGCGGGCCTTCCCGGCGCGGGGGAGCTGACCCCCGCGCTCTGCCAGTTCACCGATGTGGCCGCCACCGTGGCCGCACATCTATCCATCGCGGCCCAGGGACCGGGCCAGCCCTTGGCCCTCGGGCCTGATCGGAGCCTGACATGACCGAAGAAGGACAGGATTTCGCCGCCTTCCCCAAGCTGGAACTGCACCTGCACCACGAAGGGGCGGCGCCGCCCGCCTTCATCCGCGGCATCGCGGCTGAAAAGAAGGTCGATATCTCCAAGGTCTTCGACGAGGCGGGCAACTACGCCTACGACGACTTCTGGCACTTCCTGCAGGTCTACGAGGCCGCCACCTCGGTCCTGAAGACACCCGAAGACTACGCCCGCCTGACCACCGCCGTGCTGGAAGAAAGCGCCGCTTCGGGCGTGATCTACACCGAAACATTCCTCTCGCCCGATTTCTGCGGCGGCCGTGATCTCGGCGCATGGAAGGAATACCTCCACGCCATCCAGGAAGCGGCGGCGAAGGCCGAACGCGACATGGGGATCGTCACCCGGGGCATCATCACCTGCATCCGCCACTTCGGCCCCGAAAAGGCCAAGGAAACCGCCCTCTGCGCCGCCGAAACCCTGGGCGATTTCATCACCGGCTTCGGCATCGCGGGGGATGAAAAGGCCGGCAAGCCCGGCGATTTCGCTTACAGCTTCGACATGGCGCGCGAGGCGGGCCTTGCCCTCACCGCCCATGCCGGGGAATGGGGCGGGCCGCAGTCCATCAAGGACGCGCTGAACGATCTGAGGGTCACCCGCATCGGCCACGGCGTCCGCGCGATCGAGGATCTCGAACTGGTGGACCGCATCGCCGAAGAGGGCATCGTGCTCGAAGTATGCCCCGGTTCCAACGTCACCCTCGGCCTTTACCCGAACGTGCAATGCCACCCGATCGAGATGCTGCGCGAACGCGGCGTCAAGGTGACCGTCTCCACCGATGACCCGCCCTTCTTCCATTCCACCATGGCGAAGGAGTATGAAGACCTGAACCGCGCCTTCGGCTGGGACGAAGAGGTCTTCGGCCAGATCGCCCGAACCGCGCTCGACGCCGCCTTCTGCGACGCCGCCACCAAAGAGAAACTCGCCAAACGCCTGGAGGCTTCCGAATGACCGACCAAGAGCACCTGACAGTCGTCACTCACCCGCTGGTGCAGCACAAGCTGACCCTGATGCGGGAGGTCGAGACCTCCACCGCGAAGTTCCGTCAGCTCCTGCGCGAAATCTCCCAGCTGCTGGCCTACGAGGTGACGCGCAACCTCGAAATGACCACCAAGACGATCAACACGCCGCTGCAGGAAATGGATGCGCCGGTGCTGGACGGCAAGAAGCTGGCGCTGATCTCGATCCTGCGGGCGGGCAACGGCCTGCTCGACGGCATTCTCGAACTGGTGTCCGCCGCCCGTGTAGGCTTCGTCGGGCTCTACCGCGATGAAGAGACGCTGCAGCCGGTGCAATACTACTTCAAGGTGCCCGAGAACCTGGATGACCGCCTTGTGATCGCCGTCGATCCGATGCTGGCCACCGGCAATTCCTCCGTCGCGGCCATCGACCTGCTGAAGAAGGCCGGCGCCACCAACATCCGTTTCCTCTGCCTGCTGGCCGCCCCCGAAGGCGTCGCCCGCATGAAGGAAGCGCACCCCGATGTGCCCATCGTTACCGCCTCTCTCGACAGCCACCTGAACGAGAGCGGCTATATCGTGCCGGGTCTAGGGGATGCGGGCGACCGGATGTTCGGCACAAAATAAGCCGTCCCGGCTTTACTCCGCAGGGCTTCTGCGGCAGAGTCGAGGGATGACGTGCTGGGGGGCATGATGACTCTGCCAAGAAGACCCGTTGCGGTTGCTTTCTCTGTTTCCAGGCTCGCGCGTGGGCTGTGTTCCGGTCTTGGTTCTGGCCTTGGTTCCGGTCTCGCGCTGGGCCTTGTTGCCGGGCTCACCCTGGTGCCGGTGACGGCCCAGGCGCAAAGCCTCAGGCGCAGCGGCGGCCCGGCCGAAGTGCCGCCTGCTTCCTACACCGGCCTGCAATATGTCGACAGCAAGGGCTGCGTCTACATCCGTGCCGGTGTCGACGGCGCGGTGACCTGGGTGCCCCGGGTCACCCGTGACCGCAAGCAGGTCTGCGGGTTCAAGCCGACCCAGGTGGCCGGTGCCACCACGCCTGCCGCGAAACCCGCCGCCGCCGCGCCGGTGACGATCACCGCGGCCCAGCCCGAAAACCAGCCTGACAGCAGCGCGTCCACGGCCACCGTGGCCACGGCCGCCACCGCGACGACCACGGCCCGCACCACGACAACCGCCCGCACCACGACCACGGCAAAACCCGCCGCGCGGACGGTGCGCTACGCCGCCGTGCCCGCGCCCGAAGCCACGCCGGTCATTCCCGCGGCCGCGGCCCCGGTGGCGCCCGCCCGCATGGCGGAACCGGCCCGCCCGGTCACCACGGCCTGCCCGAACCTCTCGCCCGTGGCGCAGCAGTACATCCGCCCCGGTCGCTACCCGATTTCCTGCGGGCCCACCGGCACCGCGCCCTCGGTCCAGACCGAAAGCTACACCCGCCCGGTGCCGGGGCAGGTGGTCAAACCCGGCCAGGTGCCCGCCACCACCCGTGTCGTGCCCAAACATGTCTATGAACAGCGCTACGCCGCCGATGCCGGGGCGCAGCCGGTGCCCGAAGGCTATGAGCCCGCCTTCACCGATGGCCGCCTGAACCCGCACCGCGCCGAAGGCACCTTCGAAGGCCTGGCCGCGATGGAGCTGGTCTGGACCCGCACCGTGCCCCGCCGCCTGGTGGAAAAGAAGACCGGGCGGGATGTCACGGCGCAATTCCCCTGGATCCAGCCGGGCCAGACCGGCGTCTTTCGCGCGCCCGTGATCTCCAGCCAGTCGCGCACCCCGGCTGCCACGCCGCCCGCAGCTGCCGCCTCGGCACCGCTTGCGGCCTCGATGCGCAGCCCTGCCGCGCCGAGGGCCACCGCGACGGCCGCCGCGCCCTACCGTTTCGTCCAGGTCGGCACCTTCGGCCAGCCGGGCAATGCCCAGGGTGCTGCCGCCCGGCTGCAGGCCCGGGGCTATCCGGCGCGCATCAGCGCCAGCGGCCGCTACCAGGTCGTCCTGCTGGGGCCCTTCGCCTCCGAAGCGGACATGGCCCACGCCCTCTCCGCCGCCCGCGCCGCAGGCTTCGACGACGCCTTCCCGCGCAACTGATCGCGCGCATCTGCCAGGATCCATCCGGCAGGCCACTGAAATACGAAACGGCAGGCCCCCGGGGCCTGCCGTTTCTCTTTCCCGAGGCTCAGATACAGACGCCCTGATGATGGGGCCGATCCCGCCGCCTGCCGCGCCCGCCTCAGCCGCCGCAGATCGACTGCAGCCGCAGCCAGTCGCTGTCCCGCATCACCGGTTCCGGCGCGCCGGAGGGGTAGGGGTCGCCCTCCACCAGGCCCAGCACGCTCTCCCCGGTGATGTCGCGGGCAAAGGCATAGGGGCGGGACTGGATCCCGGCGGCGCGGAACCCTTCCAGCAGGGTCTCCGTCGAAAGCTCCGACAGCGGGTCGCGGCCGCCGCTCACCAGCTCGCGGGCATAGTCCTTCAGATCTTCTTCCGACAGGTCGCCGGTGGTCAGCAGGCGCAGCACGCCGCCGATCCCCGCACTGTCCAGCAGGTGGCGCATCGGGGCCAGATCGCGGGCGCGCAGCGCCTCGGCCACCACGTAGCCCGCCACGATCTCCGGATCCTCGTGATCCTCCACCACGCCCCGCGACAGCAGGATCAGCGGCCCGGGCAGGCTCATGCTGTCCTGCAGCTCCACCGGAAGCACCATGATCTGCGGCGGTTCCTGCCCCTCGGGCGTCACGCGTGCCGACATCAGCGCCAGCGCCTCTGTCCCGCCGGGGCCGGTGCAGGGGCTGCCCGTCAGGGCCTGGACCTCGGAAAACAGCTGCCGCCCGATCTCCTCCCGCTTGACCTCCGGCAGGACGCTCAGCGCATGGGTCTTCAGCGCCCCGGGCAGCCAGAACAGCCCAAGCGCCAGCGCGCCCGCGGCAAAGCTGCCGATCAGGCCCAGCCGCAGCCGCCCGCGCTGCGGACGCCGCCGCGCCACCGCCAGGCGCAGCTTTTCCAGCGCGTCCAGCATGTCGGTCTCGTCCTCGGCGATCTCCAGGGTTTCCTGGGGGTCGCCGTCGGGGTGGTAGATGGCCGGAAATTCGCCCGGGTTGGCGCGGGTCAGCGCCGCGATGGACCAATGGGTCAGCGGGCGGTCCTGCAGGTCCGATATCGTCACCGTGGCATCGCCGATGGACAGGATCACGTCCCGCCGCTGGCCCTCTGCGGTCTCGCGCCACAGGGCCCCGGCTTCCAGCCGCTGGTACTTCTCCAATGCCGTCATGGGCCTGTGCTTCCGGACTGCTCTCGGGCCTTGCTTGGGGCGCCACGGGGCCCGGCCTCTGCTTCGCCGCGACGTTAGCACGAGGGGCGGAAGGGCCGCAATTGCATGCGCGTGCCCCGGTCCCTTTCCGTGCCTGTTTCCCATGGCTGTTCCCCGTTCCGGTTCCGGCCCCTGCCGCCACCCCTCAATCCCCTTCCGTCAGCGGCGACAGGGCGTTAGCCTCGCGCCATGATCCTTTCGCGCGGTCGCCGCTACATCTTCATCCATGTGCCCAAGACCGGCGGCACCTCCATGGCCCTGGCCCTGGAAAGCCGCGCCATGGCCGATGACATCATGCTGGGCGACACCCCCAAGGCGCGCCGCCGCCGCCACCGGGTGAAGGGCATCCAGACCCGCGGCCGGCTGTGGAAACACTCCCGCCTCTGCGATCTGGAGGGCCTCGTGACCCCGGATGAGGTGGAGGATTTCTTCATTTTCACCCTGGTCCGGAACCCCGTGGACCGGGTCGCAAGCTACTATCTCTGGTTGCAGCGGCAGCAGTTCGACCACCCCGCCGTCCACCACGCCCGCAGGTTGAGCTTCAGTGATTTCATACGTGCACCGATGATCTCGGAGAGCTTCCGGAAGGCGCCCTATGGCAGCTATGTGACCGAATCATCTGGCCGTGAGAAATGCAGCAAATTCATACGTCTGGATAAAGTTGACGTCGACTCTGACGCACTGTGGCGTCATCTCGGTTTTCGTCTGACGCTGCCGTGCGTCAACACTACGGACGCGTCTGTCAAGAACGAACTTGTATACCGTGATGAGGACCGGAAATTCATCGCGGAAATCTGTGCCGAAGACATGGAACGTTTTAACTATGACACATTTTGCAGCGGAAATGAGGGGCTTTCTCCTCGATACTGAAACAAATTGCCCTCAAAGAACCCATTGTCTTTGCAAAACGTTCAGTGCCGTTTTTCCGCCGCAATCCGTCCCCAGACCCGTCGTAGTTGTAAGTCCCTATAAAGAGCATACGAGCCGCTCAAGCGGCCGGCGACATCGGGAAACGACAGAATGTTTGAGATCAAAGCACGGCGCGACGCGCTGAGGAGATCGGAGGAAGCCGAGGGCTTCGGCGATCTCGCCGGGGACGGGAGGCTCGCTCAGGAGTCCGCGCTTTCCGGCATCGTAGCTGGAACACGGGTGGCCACGGCCGTCGGTTGGCGCAACGTCGAGGACCTGCGTGAGGGAGACGCGGTCCTGACGTTCGACAACGGGCTGCGCACGCTCGCGGGTATCCGCCGCAAATCGCTCTGGGAAGGCAACGGGGCATGCCCCAGCCGGTACCAGCCCCTGCACGTGCCGCGCGGCGCCATCGGCAACCGCGAGGAAATGCTGCTGCTGCCCCGTCAGGGCGTGCTGGTCGAAAGCGACATCGCGGAAGAGGAACTGGGCGATCCCTTCGTCCTGGTCCGGGCCGAGGCGCTTGACGGTGTCTGCGGGATCGCCCGCCGCCGCCCGATCTTCGCGCCCGACGTCTTCGTGCTGGAATTCGACGAGGATCAGGTGATCTTCGCCTCCTCCGGGGCGCTCTGCGTCTGCCCCGCGGCCGGCGACATGCTCTCCCGCCTCTTCACCCGGAACGCGGAACCGACCAGCGATTACACCATCCTCAGCCAGGACACCCACCGCGATCTGATCGAGAAGATCACCTGGGAACTGGAAGAGAAATGGGCCTTCGCCCTGGCGCGCTCCAACGGCCAGCGCAGCGGCACCGAACGCAGCAGCGCCCGTCGCCAGGAACTGCGCCCGGTTCGCTGAACCCAGCCTCTCCGCGGCGCCACCCCTCCCGGGGCGCGCCGCGATGAAACAGCTCGGGACAGCCCGCCTTGCGGGAGGTCCGGGGTGGTCATGACCCTGCCAGGTCATCCCCCTGTAAGAGCGTTCACGGCCCGGTGTCCTCCAGCGCCGGACCGTCCCCTTCGGCCTCCCCAACGGGGGCCGCACGATCCTCGCCCCGTCTGCTCAAGCCGGGGTCCTGCAGTTCCCGGACCGTCCCCTGTCCGGTTTCGTTTCCCCGAGCAGGGCTCCGGTCACATTAAGTGCAGAACAAGGCCAGTGGCAGCGGAGGCGATGAGCGCGCCGGCGGTCAGTTCGACCAGGGCGAGAAGCGGAGCGGGTCTCCTGTCCCAACTGCCCGTCTCCGTGGATCCGGCGAACGCGCCGGTGCGCAGAAATACGGCGGCCAGCGCCACCGAGATGGTGACGCTGGCCACCCCCAGCCCCATCGCGACGGCCCCCGCGATCCCGGCGCCCAGGATGTCCATCCGCCAGGTCAGGATCAGCAGGAAGATCGCGCCCGTGCAGGGCCGCGCCGCGATCACCGCGATCAGCATCACCGCATCCCGCACCGACCTGACCCGTTCCGCATCCTCGATCGAGGGCCCGTGCCGGTGCCCGCAGGCACAAAGCCCGTCGGCCCCATGGTCATGCCCGTGGTCGTGCCCGTGATCATGCCCGTGATTATCCCCGTGCCCGTGGTGATCATGCCCGTGATGATGATGGTGATGATGATCCTCCCCGGAATGGCCCGCCGCGGCCTGCCGCGCGGCCCGCATCTGCGCCAGCGCCTGCCACAGGTGCCGCAGCCCGCGCAGCGCCAGGAAGGCCCCCACCAGCCCGATCGCCGCGTAGGAGGCGGGCGCCAGCCACTCTTCCACCACGCCCACCATGTGCTGCCGGCTCCAGTTGAAGGCCAGCACGCCCATGCCCACCAGGATCACCGCGCTCAGCGTCTGCGCCAGCGAGGCCGCCAGCGCCAGCGCCGAGAGGCGCAGCGCGGTCACCCGCTGCGACACGCCATAGCCGCCGATCAGGATCTTGCCGTGGCCCGGCCCGGCCGAATGGAAGACGCCGTAGGTGAAGCACAGCCCCAGCAACAGCGCCAGCGCGCCCGGCTCGCCCGCGCGGATCGCCCGCAGGGTGCGGGCCATGGCGTTCTGCGCATCGCGCTGCCCCTCCGCCGCCCAGGCCGTCAGGCCGGTCATCCCGTCCATGGCCCAAAGCCACCAGGCCAGCGCCAGAAGCCCCGCCAGCAGGGTCGCCGGCAAGGCCACCCGCAGCACCGAAAACAGCCGGGGCAGGGCCCTGGCCAGGATCCTGGGCTGGGCCGCACCGCCCTGCGAAATCTGCGCCCCGTCGCTCATCCCCTGCCTCCGCAGCTCACGTGGATCGCATCGGCGAATTTCTCTCCCACCTCGGGAAAGCGGATCTCCGTCGCATCGGCGGGGATCTTCGCCAGCTCCGCCTGCAGCTCCTTCAGGGCCTTGTCCTCCGCATGGGGCACGATGGTGATGCCGCAGGCCGGATCGCCTGCAACCGTCACCCCGCCCGTCAGGTCGTAGGCGGTGTAAAGCGTCGGGTCATAGGCCTTCACCACCAGCCCCTCCGCCGGCAGGGGATGGGGCAGGGGGCGCAGGTGGCGGCTGGTATAGACGCCCTCCTCGTACCGCACGCCCAGGCTCTGCGGCGGGCCCAGCTCCACCGCGCTGCCATCCGGCGCGGTGACGTAAAGATCCCCCGCGTAGCCCTCCATCCACTGCAGGTCATAGCCGTCCAGCTTCTTCAGCTCCGCCTCGGTCAGCACCCCGTCGTAATCGGGATCCAGCGACAGATCATCGAGCAGCAGCATCGAATACATCTCGTCGTAGGACCAGCTGACGGCGATCCCCGTCAGCAGGCCCTGCGGATCAACCTGCAGTTCCAGCGCCGTGGCGATGAAGATATGCGGATGCGCCCGGGCCGCGCCTGTGGGCCCCAGAAGGGCGGCAAGGGCAAGCGGGGCGCAGGACAGGACCGCGCGAAGCGAAGGACAGGGCCGGATCATGCCGCGCAGGATAGGGGCGGGAGGCGCGCCGCGAAAGGGGCGTTCTCCGGTGCAGGCAGGGTGCCGCCGCGAACGGACGGCGGGCGGCAGGTCACGATGCCGTCAGTGCCGCGAGGCAGGGCAGTGGGGGCAGGGCAGAGGGGGCAGGGCGAAGGGCGGCGCTGCCCTGGCCCGAAAGGCACGCCGGGTCGGGAAAGCGGAAGTGGGCTCCGGGCATGAAAAAACCCGGATCCCAGGGGGATCCGGGCTCTCGGGAAGGCCACGCTGACCGGCGGGGGATGCCGCCGGCCATACGGGGAGTATGGGCCTTCCGTCCGGTTACTCCGCCGGCGCGGGTTCCACGCCCGCATCGTCGGAGAATGTGAAGACGGCCAGAGCCGCGGCCAGCACCGCGCTCACCGCCATGGTCAGGGCGATCGGCCAGGCCGATCCGTCGCTCAGCAGGCCGATGACAAGGCTCACCAGCGCGCCCGCGCCAAAGCCCGCCGCGCCCATCAGCGCAGAGGCCGACCCGGCGTTCTGTCCCTGCTTGTCCAGCGCCAGCACGGACACCGATGGCATGACGAAGCCGAGAGAGGCGATCAGCAGGAAGACCACCACCAGGAAGACCGGCAGGGTCAGCGCCCCGGCCAGCGACAGCACCAGCATGATCAGCGACATCGCGGCGCGGAAGACGGTGGCGACACGCGCCATGCGCACCGCGCCCACCCGGCCCACCAGCTGCCCGCCGGTGCGGGCGCAGATGGTCATGCCGATGGCGTTGACCGCGAAGATGATCGAAAAGACGATGGGCGCCACGCCGTAGCCGGTGATCAGCACCACCGAAGCGGCAGAGATATAGCCGAAGAAACCGCCCTGGGTCAGGGCCATGGTCCCGGCATAGGGGATGAAGCTGCGGTCGACCAGCAGCCGCATGTAGGTCCCCGGCGCCTTCAGGGGGTGGCTGTTGCGGCGCATCTCCTCGTTGCGGGGTTCGGGCATCAGGCGCCAGACCAGCACCATGATCGCCACGGCCGCCAGGGCCAGCACGGCAAAGATCACCTGCCAGGGCGCAACCATCAGGATCGCCCCGCCCAGGATCGGCGCGATCACCGGCGCCAGGCCCAGCACGATCACCACCATGCCCATCATCTGCGCCGCCTGGGCGCCGCGGAACCGGTCGCGGACCGACGACATGGCGATCACCATGCCGATCGACCCGCCGATCCCCTGGATCAGCCGCCAGATCATCAGATGCGGGATCGTCCCGGCGATCATGCACCCGATGGAGGCAATGGCAAACAGGCTCAGCCCGAAGAAGACCACCGGCTTGCGGCCCGTGCGGTCGCTCACCGGGCCCAGCACCAGCTGGCCCAGGCAGAAGCCCACGAAGAAGGCCATGACCGACATCTCGATCTCGCCATGGGCGGCGTTCAGTTCCGCCGCCATGGTCGGCATCGCCGCCAGGTACATGTCCATCGAAAGCGGCCCGATGGCCGCGATGGCGCCAAGGCAAAGCGCCAGAATCTTGTCGTCGCGTTCCATGAAACCTCCGGAAGCGCAGAATGTCGGAAACCGGGGCGCGCGGCCGGTGGGGGAGAGATTTGTAAACGGCGCCGTTTCATAACTTAAGAAACGCTTGCGTTTCCGAAAGTCAACCCTATCTTGCCGGTATGACCCACACCGACGATGTGCAGGAAAGCGAAACCACCGGAGAGGCCGCCCCCAAGGCAGGCCCCAGGGCAGGCCGCCCGCCCGCGCTTTCGCCCGAAGAGCGGCGCAAGGCGCTGCTCGATGCCGCGGAACGGGTCTTTTCCCGCGACGGGTTCGCCGGGGCCACGATGGAAGGCATCGCGGCCGAGGCCGGCATGTCCAAACGCACGCTCTACCGCTTCTTCGCGGACAAGACCGCCGCCCTCGAAGGGCTGCTGGACCGCCACGATCAGCGCGCGCTGCTGCCGCCCTACAGCTACACCCCCGGCGACGACCCCGAGCAGGAGATCCGCCGCACCCTGCTGTCGCTGATCCGCTACATGCTGGATCCGCGCCACGTGGCCCTGCTCCGCGTCGTCATTGCCGAGGCGCCGCAGCATCCCCAGCTCACCGAAAGCTTCGAGGGGATCGAGGTGTCCCAGACGATCTCCCGCGCCAGCGCCCGCTTCGAACGGCTCCGCCGGGACGGGGCCATCGGGGCAGAGGATCCCTGGGCCCTGGCCTCGCTGATGATCGGCGCCCTGATCGGCCCGATGCAGCTGCGGGCGCTGGCCCGGGTGCCCGCCCCCCGCCTGGACGAGGCAGAGCTTCAGGCAAGGCTCGACCTGCTGATGCAGGCCTTTGCGCCTCTGCTGCGCTTCCCCGAACCGCCCGCCGGGGCGGGTGGGGCAGGCTGACAGCGTCACCTCATACAAGAGACCGAAGAAAACTGGACCCGTAGAAAACGGGGGCCCGAAGGCCCCCGCAGTGCCCCGCCCGGGGTGGTGCCCGGCCGGAGTGCTGCCTGGCCCGGGGCGGATCCAGACCAGGCAGCACGCCGGACGGGCCGGGAGGAGATCAGTCGTTCACGATCAGCACATGCAGATCCAGCTCGTCGATGTGCTGCATCACCGGGCCGAAGTTGAAGGGCGCGGGCTCCACCGGGAAGACATGCGGCTGATAGGGCTGGCCCAGGTAGCGGAAGAAGGGTTCGAACACCGCCGGGACAAGCCAGCCGAAGAACTTGGTATAGGGCGTGTCCAGCCGGTAGCTGTGCACCGTGTTCGGCGGCACCACGGCGAAATCGCCCGGGTGCAGCTTCACTTCCTGGCCGTTGATCCACATCGTCATCATGCCTTCCAGGCAGAAGAAGTTCTCGGTGTGGTGCTGGTGATAGTGCCAGGGGATCGGCGCGCCCGCGGGCCCCTCGGTCAGGACCGAGAAGAAGGTGTCGTCGGTCGATGCCGCGGTCTGGGTGAAGCTGAACAGCTGGTCGGCGGCGATCAGGCGCTCGCCCTGGCCGGCCTGCAGCACGTAGGGCTGCTTCGACCCGGGCACGCCCTCTGCGGTCACCAGCACGGGGGAGGCCTCCTTCATCTCGCCCAGGAACTGCACGTCGCTGGCGGCGGCGGCGGCATCCAGCTTGTCCTGTGCCACGCCCAGCTCCGGCGCCTCGGGCTGCACCGGGCGGGTGAAGGGCTCACCCAGGGACTGGTAGAAGTCGGCCAGCCCGTCGCCAATGGACCAGGTCAGGATCCGGGTGCGCCAGGACTGCATGCGGTAGCCATGTTCGGTGCCGGCGGGGATATAGGCGTAATCGCCCTCGGTCAGCATATGCGCCTTGCCGTCCATGTGCAGCTCGACCCGGCCGTTCATGACGTAGAACACCTTGTCGGTCTTCGCGTGCACCATCATCGGCAGGCCCGCACCCTTGGATCCGGTCAGCACGGCGGCGATGTAATCGCCCCCGGTCTCGGCCTCGCGGGCGATCAGCGTGGCGACCTGGCCGCCGAACAGGTGGAATTCACCCTGGCCATCGCGCAGGGCATAAAGCTCGCCAGTGCCGGGCAGGGTGCCGGCTTCCAGCTCGGGCAGCTGGCCCAGCGGGGTGGCCGCCACCACCGTATCGGCGGCGATCATCGCGGCGGCGCCGCCAAGCGCGCCCCGGGTCAGGAATTTGCGGCGGGAGAAGTCGGTCATGGGTCTCACCATTATTCTGAATCTGTGATGCAGGATCTGGACCTTCCGACCGGTCACGTCCAATATGTCTTTCAGACCAACTGATCATCCAAACTGATCAGTTGTCCCGCCCCCGACCCTCACCTAAGAGCCTGCCGCCATGGAACTGCGCCACCTCCGCTATTTTCTCGCCGTGGCGGACCAGATGCACTTCGGCCGCGCGGCGGAGAAGCTCAACATCGTCCAGCCGGCCCTCTCGATGCAGATCCGCCAGCTGGAGGAGGAACTGGGCACGCCGCTCTTCGACCGCTCCCGCCGGCAGATCCGCCTGACGGAGGCCGGCCGCCTCTTCCTTCCGGAGGCAGAGCGCACCCTGGCCCAGGCGGCCCAGGCCACCCATGTCGCCCGCCTGGCGGCGCGGGGCGCCCGTGGGCGGCTGCGGCTGGGCTTTTCGGCGGGGGGCGTGCACTCCGGTGCCCTGGCAGAGCTCGCCGCGGGGCTGCGGGACACGGCGCCCGACCTGGTGATCGACCCGCGCGAATGTCACCCGATGGAAATCCTCGACCTGCTGGACCGGGGACAGCTCGATGCGGGCCTGGGCACCTTCCGCGCCCATGCCCTGCCGCCCGATCTGAAGGTGAAGGTCCTGTCGACCCATGCCGCACGGCTGGCGCTGCCGGCGGATCATCCGCTGGCCGGGCTGGCGCAGATCCCGGCAGAGAGGCTGCAGGGCGAAGGCTTCATCGGCTACGCCGGTCCGGGCGATGCCGAGGGCATGGTGCTCACCCGCGAGGTGCTGGGCTTTCAGCCCCCGGTCGCCTGTGTCGTCTCCACCCCCACCACGGCGGTGCACCTGGTCGCCGCAGGCTTCGGCCTGGCGATCCTGCACGATGCCCTGGCCACGCCGCACCCGGGCGTGACCTACCGCAGCCTGGCCCATGCCCATGACGGCATCTCGGTCGCCCTGCTCTGGCGCGACGCCCCCGTGGACGGCCCCCTGCGCGCCCTCCTCGACCTCGTCGCCTGACCCTCACGGTCGGGCAGGGGGGATGCGCCATCGGTGGATTTCATCCACCCTACGCAAACCGTCCCCCGCTCCAGGCGTGGATGCAATCCACCGATGGCACACCGCCCCACACCCCGTAGGGTGGATGCAATCCACCACCGACGACCACGCCTCATCCCGCGCGCCAATCCCCGTAGGGTGGATGCAATCCACCACCGGCGAACCACGCCTCATCCCGCGCGCCAATCCTCGTAGGGTGGATGAAATCCACCGCCGCCAAACCACCCCACACCCCGCACCCCATAACGTGCATCCAATCCCCCCATCCCCCGTCCCAACGACCCCATCTCCCCGCCCGGCCTCCTGCACCCGTCCCCCCGTTAACCGGCACACCAGCCCAGCCGCCCCGCGCTTCGCCCCTCCCATTTTTTGGCCAAAAATATCCTGGGGGGAGTCTCCGGCACGGAGACGGGGGGCAAAGCCCCCCTTGCCTCCTCTCCAACACGCGCCCCGCCCGCCCTTTACGCCTCTTGCTGCCCCACCTCTCACCGCCCGGTCCGCCCTCAAAGCGTCCTCAAACCGCACCCCCGCGTTACCGACGCGATACCGACATAATACCGACGTTAAAATCCGGCCTTTCCAGTACCTTCGCCCAACAACCCCCTATTGTGACGACCCGCCCCCGTGCACGAAAAAGCCGCCCGGAGGTCTCCCCCCGGACGGCCCTTTTCATACGGCCCTTCATACGGCCATTTCAGGCGCCAGATGCCCTCAGGCGGCCTTCGCTTCGGGGCCGAACCGGCCATAGAAGCTCTGGCCCTTCCCGGCCATCTCCCGCAGCAGGGCGGGGCAGGCAAAGCGGGGGCCATAGGTGGCTTCCAGGTGGTCGCACCGCTCGGCGGCATAGGCGGCCCCCAGCATGTCCAGCCAGCTGAAGGGCCCGCCCGACCAGGGGGCAAACCCCCAGCCCAGGATGGCGCCCACGTCGCCCTCGCGGATGTCCATCAGGACATTTTCCTCAAGCGCACGAACGGCTTCCAGCACCTGCGCGAACATCAGGCGATGCTGCACCTCGATCAGGTCGGGCTGTTCCTCGGCCAGCGGGTACTTCTCCTCCAGCCCGGGCCAGATGCCGGTCCGCTTGCCCTTTTCGTCGTAGTCGTAGAACCCCGCGTTGGCCTTGCGGCCCTTCCGGCCCAGGTCGAACATCCAGAACATCAGGTTGTCCACGCCCTTGGCATCCGCCGGGTAGGCATCGCCCATGGCCTCCTTGGTGGCCTTGGCGATCTTGACGCCCAGGTCGATCGAGGTCTCGTCGATCAGCTGCAGCGGCCCCACGGGCATGCCCAGAAGCCGCGCGGCATGGTCCACCAGCACCGGGCTCACGCCCTCGCTGACCATCCGCGCGCCCTCGTTGAGGTAGGGGATAATGCACCGGTTTGCATAGAAAAAACGCTCGTCATTGACGACGATCGGGGTCTTCCGGATCTGCCGCACATAGTCCAGCGCCTTGGCCACCGCGCGGTCGCCGGTCGCCTTGCCCTTGATGATTTCCACCAGCAGCATCTTCTCCACCGGGCTGAAGAAGTGGATCCCGATGAACTGCTCCGGACGGCTCGACGCCTTCGCCAGCCCGGTGATCGGCAGGGTGGAGGTGTTGGAGGCAAAGATCGCATCTTCGGGGATCACCGCCTCGACCGCCTTGGTGATCTCCGCCTTGACGCCGGGATCCTCGAAGACCGCCTCGATGATCAGGTCCACGTCCGACAGGGCCGCGTAATCGGTGGTCGCGGTGATCCGCGCCAGCAGGGCTTCGGCCTTTTCGGGCGTGGTCTTGCCGCGCTTGATGCCCTTCTCGGTATAGCTCTGGGTATAGGCCTTGCCACGGTCGGCGGCTTCCTGGGTCTGGTCGATCAGCACGACCTCGATCCCCGCCTGGGCGGAAACCAGCGCAATGCCCGCGCCCATCATGCCCGCGCCCAGCACGCCCAGCTTTTTCACCGTCTGATCAGGGGCTTCGGGCCGGTTCGCGCCCTTCTCCAGCGCTTCCTTGTTGAGGAACAGCGAGCGGATCATGTTGCCCGAAGACGGGTTCATGATGACGGAGGTGAACCAGCGCGCCTCGATCTTCAGCGCGGTGTCGAAGGGCACCATCAGGCCTTCGTAGACGGCGCTCAGCATGGCCTTCGGGGCCGGGTAGGCGCCCCAGGTGTTGGCCATAATCATCGCATTGGCGCCGACCATGGTCTGGAAGCCGGCCGGATGATAGGGCGCGCCGCCTGGCACCTTGAACCCCTTGGCATCCCAGGGTTTCACGATATCGGCGTTGGTCGCGGACAGGACCCAGGCCTTGGCGGCCGCCAGCGGATCCTCTGCCACTTCATCGATGATGCCGGCCTTCACGGCCGCCTTCGGGTCCGACAGCTTGGCCTGCAGCAGGAAGGGGGAGGCCCCCATGATGCCCAGCTTGCGCACCAGCCGCGTCGTGCCGCCCGAGCCGGGGAAGATCCCCACCTGGATTTCCGGCAGGCCGATCTTGGCCTTGGGATTGTCGGCGGCAAAGATCCGGTGCGTCGCCAGCGGCAGTTCCAGCCCGATGCCAAGCGCGGTGCCCGTCAGCACCGAGGCAATCGGCTTGCCGCCCTTGTTTGTCTTGGGCTCCATCCCCGCCCGCTCGATCTTGCGCAGCAGGTGGTGGAGCGACATGACGCCCTCGAAGACGCCCTCCGCGCCCTGTTCCTTGAAGCCCGCCAGCACGTTCAGGTCCATCCCGGCGGCAAAGGTCGCCTTGCCGGAGGTGATGACGATCCCCTTCACCGCCTCGTCCGCCAGCGCGTCGGTGACGCAGGCGTCCAGCTCCCCGGCGCCGGCCATGGACAGCACGTTCATGCTCTTGCCGGGCACATCCCAGGTGATTACCGCGACGCCGTCGGCGCCTTTTTCCATCGTGAATTCAGTCATTTCTCGCTCCCATTCTCTGGGCCCTCGTAGGGCTGGCCATTGCGGCGGATCACCCGCCGCCGGCCGTCTTCGCGAACAAGTACCTTGTCGATATCGGCGTAATAGGCCCGGTCGTTGCGGGACCTCGTGCCGACAAGCAGGTAGGTGGCGGGCGCATCGCTGTCGTTGACCACGCAGTGCCCATTGGGCACGCCCGCAGGCCAGCAGACCGCATCGCCCGGGTGGACGACATGGGCCCCGTCATTCTCGATCACCGTGACCTGGCCCGACAGCATGTAGAGGAATTCATCCTCGTCGCTGTGCCAGTGCCGGTCGGAGGTGCGCGTGCCGGGCTGGATCGTCTCCACGAAGGCGCCGAACTGGGTCAGCCCGCCGGTGTCCGAGTAGAGCAGGGCGTCGTATTGCCCGAACTTCTCCCGGATCTCCGGCGTGGCCGTGTCGGTCTGCACTTCTGCCCGGCGGATGACGGTCATCAGACCAGCTCGATCACGGTCGCAGCGCCCATGCCCGACGCCACGCAAAGCGTCGCCAGGCCGGTGGACTTGCCGGTACGCTCCAGCTCGTCCAGCAGGGTGCCGATGATGATCGCGCCCGACGCGCCAAGCGGGTGGCCCATGGCAATGGCGCCGCCGCAGGTGTTCACCTTGGAATGATCGACGTCGAAGGCCTGCATGAAGCGCAGCACGACCGCGCTGAAGGCCTCGTTCACCTCGAAGAGGTCGATATCCCCGATCTCCATGCCTGCGGCCTTCAGCACCCGCTCGGTCGCAGGGACGGGGCCGGTCAGCATGATGGTCGGATCGGTGCCGATCTTGGCCGTGGCGCGGATGCGCGCGCGCGGTTTCAGCCCGTATTTCTCGCCGAATTCCTTGCTGCCCACCAGCACGGCGGCAGACCCGTCGACGATGCCCGACGAATTGCCCGCATGGTGCACGTGGTTGATCTTCTCCAGGTGCGGATACTTCAGCATCGCCACCTTGTCGAAGCCGGGCATCACCTCGCCCAGGTCCTTGAAGGCGGCCTTCAGCCCGCCCAGGGCCTGCATGTCGGTGCCGGGACGCATGTATTCGTCATGATCCAGGATCGGCAGGCCGTTCACGTCGCGGATCGTCACGATGGACTTGTCGAAACGCCTTTCTTCCCAGGCCTTTGCAGCCCGGTCCTGGCTGGCCACGGCCAGCGCGTCGCAGTCATCGCGGGAAAAGCCGAACTCGGTCGCGATGATGTCGGCGCTGATGCCCTGGGGCACGAAGTAGCTCTCCATCGCCACGGTCGGGTCCACGGCCACGGCCGCGCCGTCGCTGCCCATGGCCACGCGGCTCATGCATTCGACACCGCCGGCGATATAGGCCTCGCCCGCGCCGCCCTTCACCTGGTTCGCGGCCAGGTTCACGGCTTCCATGCCGGAGGCGCAGAAGCGGTTGATCGACAGGCCCGGGATCCGCTCATCCAGGTCCGAGGCCAGAACGGTCGTCCGCGCCAGGCAGCCGCCCTGTTCGAAGGCCTGGGTGGCATTGCCCCAGATCACGTCCTCCACGGCGTGACCATCCAGGCCCGAGCGTTCCCTGATCGCGTTCAGCACCTGCTTGCCGAGCGCGACCGAGGTCACCTCGTGCAGCGAGCCGTCGGCGCGTCCCTTGCCGCGCGGGCTGCGCACGGCGTCGTAGATATAGGCTTCGGTCATGAGATCCTCCGCTCCTTCCTGTGCTTGGCCGGAAGGCTCCTCCGCCCCCGGTTCACGCGCCACTCTCCGCGCTCGCGCGGCGTATTTCCATCGCGACGTTACGTAGGTTCGGCTGACGTGCCGCGACGTCCACGTCAACTTTGGCGGGGGCCGCTTACAGCCCCCGGTCCGATGGCCGTCCCGGCATCAGGTCATAGGGATGCTTCCAGCCGGGCAGGGCGGCGATATTGCCGAGCCAGCGGTCTATATTGGGCCAGTCGGCACGGACAAAGGTGAAGGGCTCGGGATAGAACAGGTAGCCGCAGCAAGAGAAGTCGGCATTGCTGGGCCCGTCCCCCACCAGCCAGTCGCGCCCTTCCAGCGCGGCATCCAGCGTGGCAAAGGCGGCCTTCAGGCGACCGGCGGTGAAGGCGATGACCTCGGCCGGGCGCTTCTCCTCGGGCAGGAAGTTCATCAGGAAACGCAGGGTGCCGCATTGCGAGGACATCTTGTGATTGTCCCAGAAACACCAGCGCATGATCTCTCGCGCCTCCTTCGGCGTGGCGCCGCCGAACTTGCCGGTCTTCTCGGTGATGTACATCTGGATGACGCCCGACTGGCTGATCGTTACCTCCCCGTCGATCAGCACGGGCGCCTCGGCCATGACGTTCATGGCCCTGTACTCGTCGGTCCGCGCGCCGCCGTTGAAGAAATCAACCTTCACCGGCTCCCAGTCGAGGCCCGAAAGCTCCAGCGGCAGGGCTGCCTTGTAGGAATTGCCGCTTTCTCCGAAGCAATGCAGCTTGATGGTCATGGGATCTCCTCCGTTCTGCCGTTCCAAGGCGGGGGTTTCACACCCCCGCACCCCCGTGGAGTATTTCCAGCGGGTTGAAGATGATATTCACCGCATCTTAACCACGTCTCCCCCAGTCTCGTCTCGCGTTACAGGCTGGAGAGCCGATGGACGTGCGGGTTGAAGCCCCGTTCCGACAGATCCGGCAACCAATCCGGTGGAGCGGGGCGGGGTGGATACTCCTTGGTCTACCTGGGCAAGGGGGGCGTGGCCCGTCTGCCTGCTTGCGCGACCCCGCACTTCCGGGACCGACACCCATCCTTCAACCCGCCGGAAATACTCCCGCCGGAGGCGTGCGACGGTCGCGGGCATCGGGCGGTCAGCGCTTTCGCGCCTCCAGCTCCGAATTGAAAACCCGCAGCCGGTGGGTCAGGTTTTCCTCGTGGGTCACGCTGTCGAAGTTCTCGAAGAGGAAGGACAGCGCTTCGCCTTCGTCCAGCCCCGCCTCGGCGGCGAAGCGGCGCAGGCGGCGGTAGCCATCCTCGGTCATGGCGGCGGGAAAACGGCGGGTCAGGCGGAAGCGCTTGGGCATGGCACAGACATAGCCCAGGGGCGGTTGCGCTGTCCCGCTAAAACCGCAGGCGTCTGCCGCGCGCCGTGCATGGGCCTTGCGTGGTCCGTGCATCCGTTGGGGCAGGGCGGTGCCGGTAAGGGCGAGACGGAAAAGGGCGCGGCACATACCGTGCCGCGCCCTCCCGTGAGTGGGGCCATGCCCCCCTGTTGAACCCTTCGGGATGTCCCGCTTCAGAAGGCTTCCGCCTCCAGCGCCATGACGTTGTCCGCGCCCGACAGGATGCGCTGCAGGTGCATCGCACAGGCGGGCATGCGGCGGGTCATGTAGTAGCGTCCCGTCACCAGCTTGGTTTCATAGAAGGCCGCGTTGCCTTCGCCGGCGGCCAGCTTGGCCTTGGCCGAAAGCGCCATCATCGTCCAGACGTAGCCCAGGCAGACATGGCCGAACATGTGCATGAAGTCGTAGGAGCCAGAGAGCGCGTTGTTCGGGTTCTTCATCGACTGCATGAAGTACATGGCTGCTTCCTGCAGCTGCTTCGACGCGGTCTTCAGCGGCTCGACGAAATCCTTCGCGATCTCTTCGTCCTGGGCTGCGGCCTCCTTGCAGAAGTCCTTGATCATCTGGAACAGCGCCATCGCCGGCTTGCCGCCGTTGGAGCTCAGCTTCCGGCCCACCAGGTCCAGCGCCTGAACGCCGTTGGCGCCTTCGTAGATCTGGGTGATGCGCGCATCGCGGGTGAATTGCGACATGCCCCATTCCTCGATGTAGCCATGGCCGCCGTAGACCTGCTGGGCCTGCACGGTGGACTGGAAGCCCTCGTCGGTCAGGAAGCCCTTCAGAACCGGCGTCAGCAGCGAGATCAGACCCTCGGCATCCGCATCCTCGTTCTTGTGGGCGCGGTCCAGCATGGTGGAACCCCAGAGGCCGAAGGCGCGCGCACCCTCGATGAAGCTCTTCTGGTCCATCAGCATGCGGCGCACGTCGGGGTGCACGATGATCGGATCGGCCGGGCCGTCGGGGTTCTTCACGCCGGTCACGTCGCGGCCCTGCAGGCGGTCCTTGGCGTAGATCACGGCGTTCTGATAGGCGGCCACGGCCTGCGAAAGGCCCTGCATGCCGACGCCCAGACGGGCCTCGTTCATCATGGTGAACATGGCGCGCATGCCCTTGTGCTCCTGCCCCAGCAGGTAGCCCTCGGCCTCGTCGTAGTTCATCACGCAGGTGGCATTGCCGTGGATGCCCATCTTCTCCTCGATCTTGCCGACCGAGACACCGTTGCGGGCGCCGATATTGCCTTCGTCATCCACCAGGAACTTCGGCACGATGAAGAGCGACACGCCCTTGATACCATCCGGGCCGCCGGGGATCTTGGCCAGAACCAGGTGGACGATATTGTCCGCCATGTCGTGATCGCCGGCGGAGATGAAGATCTTCTGGCCCGTCACCTTGTAGGTGCCGTCACCCTGCGGCTCGGCCTTGGTGCGCATCAGCCCCAGATCGGTGCCGCAATGAGGCTCCGTCAGGTTCATCGTGCCGGTCCATTCGCAGCTGACCATCTTCGGCAGCCACTTGGCCTTCTGTTCCGCCGTGCCATGGGCATGGATTGCGGAATAGGCGCCATGGGTCAGGCCCGGATACATCATGAAGGCCTGGTTCGCGGCAGAGAACATCTCTCCGGTCGCGACCTGCATCAGGTAGGGCATGCCCTGGCCGCCATATTCCGGATCGCAGTCCAGACCCGTCCAGCCGCCTTCGCGCAGCTGGTCGAAGGCCTCCTTGAACCCGGTGGGCGTGCGGACCACGCCGTTCTCCATCGTCACGCCTTCCTGATCGCCGACGGCGTTCAGCGGAGCGATCACTTCGGCGCAGATCTTGGACGCCTCCTCCAGGATCGCCCCGGTGAACTCCCGGTCAAGCTCGTCATAGCCCGGAACATCCTGTTCCGAGATTTTCAGGACGTCATGCAGGACGAACTGCAGATCCTCGACCGGTCCGGTATAGCTGGGCATGGTCTCTCTCCCTTTGCCTTCCTGCCCGGAAAGCCCGGGCGATCATTCCGCGGCGTCGTGCGCCTTCATGGAGGCGATCACTTTCGCCACCCAGTCCATCTGCTCCTTCAGTTCCGCGATCGCCACGTCCAGCTCTTCCCGCTGCGCTTCCATGGAGCTCAGCCGCTCCTGCGCCACTTCCAGGGTCTTGGTCAGCTGCGTCTGCTGCTGGTCACCCATGTCGTAAAGGTCGAGCAGCTGCCGGATCTCCTCCAGGCTGAAGCCGAAGCGCTTGCCGCGCAGGATCAGTTTCAGCCGGGCCCGGTCACGCCGCGTGAAAAGCCGTTTCTGGCCTTCGCGGATCGGAAAAAGCAGCTCCTTTGCTTCGTAGAACCGCAGCGTGCGCGGCGTCACCTCGAAGGCATCGCACATCGCGCGGATCGTCATTAGGTCTCCGGTGTCCGTCATTTTCTACCACTCATCTTTTATCGGTTGGTCAGAAATGCAGGCCACATTCCCTCGATACAACGCTGAACTAAGTTGACGTAAGTGCAACGTCACGTCACTGCCCGGGTGACGTAAGATAACCATGCGCTACCACATGGTCCGCGCAATTTCATTCTCCTCCCGCACTCATGCGCCGTAGGGTCGGGGAGGACGGGCCGCAAAAACTGCACGGGTTTTGCGCGTGATTCGCCGCCAGACTTCCCCCGGCCGGAATGCCCGGCCAGCCTGCGTGATCGTAAACGACTGGAAGCAGAATGGGGCGGAAATGAGGCAAAAACAACGGTCTTGCTGACGATCGGTGAAGTCTTGCGACTGCCGGATGCCGCAGGGGCATGTAATGGCGCGACATGGCGTCAGATGGCCTGCAGGCCCACTTCCGGGTCAGTCTGTTGTCTTCCCGGACAGTACAAATGGCGCGGCATTTCCGGCTGGCCGAGGCACTGGCGGAGGGCCCCGCTCCGGAAGATCCGGCAGGGCAGGGCCAGCGGTCGGGCGATCAGAGAGACCGGACGGTTCTCGCCCCCCCCCCCGGCGGCACGGCGGCACGACAGATCAGGACAGATCAGGCCAGTTCAGGACGGGTCCAGTTCGCCCTTGGTGGCATCGCGCAGCTGGCGCAGCTCGTCCATTGCCTCGTCGATCTGGCGCCGCTGTTCTTCCAGCTGGGCCATCTGCCGGTCGGCCATCTCGATCCAGACACGCATCTGGGTTTCCGAGCCCTGCTGCTCGCGCATTTCCAGCCACTGCCGGATCTCTTCCAGGCTGAAGCCGAAGCGGCGGCCGCGCATGATCAGCGTCATGCGGGCGATTTCCCGGGCGGTGTAGAACCGCGACCGCCCCTCGCGTTCGGGCTCCAGAAGCTCGATGTACTCGTAGTAGCGCAGGGTGCGCGGGGTCACCTCGAACTTCTCGCACATCTCCTTGAAGCTGAGACGGGCGTCGGCATCTATGGGGGCGGTGGCGTTCTGCTCGGTCATGGCCGGTCCGGGTCGTTTCTGGGTCCTCGGGAAATGTAGGCCGACCTCGGGGGAAGGGCAACAGGGGGGTGCTTGCCCCCGGCGCGGATCGGAGGTTTGATGCAGGCGAAATGCCCCGCCGTCCCCCGGTGCGGGATCAGCAACGAGGCCTGCATGAGCTCCGAACAGCAGTTGCGCATCGCGCGGCAATTCATCACCAGCCTGCCCCATGCCCGCGCCCTGGGCATGGATGTGGCCGAAATCGCCCCGGGGCGCGCGGTCTTCACCATGCCCTATGATGAAAAGCTGATCGGAGATCCCGAAACCGGCGTTCTGGCGGGGGGCGCGGTTTCGGCCCTGCTGGACACCACCTGCGGCGCCGCGGTGATGAGCCACCCCGAAAGCGCCGCCGCCACCGCCACGCTGGACCTGCGGATCGACTACATGCGCGCCGCCACCCCCGGGCAGACCATCCGGGCAGAGGCCGAATGCTACCACGTCACCCGCTCCGTCGCCTTCGTGCGGGCCGTGGCGCTGGATGACGACAGGGACCGCCCGGTGGCCACCGCCTCCGGCGCCTTCACCTTCCGCAAGAAGGAACCGGCCGAATGACCCGCAGTGCCCCCGAACCCGTCCAGATCATCAAGCAACGGCGTGATGCGGCGCTGCAGGCCCTGGTCGATGCCGTGCCCTACATCCGCTTCCTGGGCATCCGTTTCGACCTCCGCGGGGATGAGCTGACCGCGATCATGTCCTTCGACGAGAAGCTCATCGGCAACCCCGCGTTGCCGGCGCTGCACGGCGGGGCCACGGCGGCCTTTCTTGAAACCACCGCCGTGATCGGCCTGGCCTGGTCCCACTACTGGCCGCTGCTGGAAAACGGCACCATCGACCCGCGCGCCATGGCCTCGGGCCAGTTGCCGCGCCTGCCCAAGACGATCGGGATCACCGTGGATTACCTGCGCTCCGGCCTGCCGCGCGATGCCTATGCGCGGGCAGAGGTCACCCGATCGGGCCGTCGTTACGCCTCCGTCCGGGCAGAGGCCTGGCAGGACAACCGGGCACGTCCCATCGCCCAGGCGACGGGCCATTTCCGCATGCCACTGGCCGCGGGGGAAACCGATTGAGCGTGTCGGCCGCGCCCGTCGCGCCCGACGCCCACCTGCCGCTGACCCACCGCCGGGTGCTGCGCATCGCGCTGCCCATCGTGATCTCCAACGCCACCGTGCCGATCCTGGGCGCGGTGGACACCGGCGTGATCGGCCAGATGGGCCTGGCCGCGCCTATCGGCGCCGTGGGCATCGGCGCGGTGGTCCTGTCGGCCGTCTACTGGGTTTTCGGGTTCCTGCGCATGGGCACCACCGGGCTGACGGCCAATGCAGCCGGCGCCGGGGACCGGGCAGAGGTCGCGGCCCTGCTGACCCGCGCCCTGCTGATCGGCCTCGGCGCGGGGCTGGCCATCATCGCGCTTCAGGCCCCGCTCTTCTGGGCCGCCTTCCGCATGTCGCCCGCCTCCTCAGAGGTGGAGGGCATGGCCCGCACCTACATGGCGATCCGGGTCTGGTCGGCGCCCGCGGCGGTGGCGATCTACGGGCTGACGGGCTGGCTCATCGCGCAGGAAAGGACGGCGGGGGTGCTGGTCCTCTAGGTCGGTATGAACATCGTCAACATCTCGCTCGATTTCCTCTTCGTGCTGGGCCTCGGCTGGGGCGTCGAAGGGGTGGCCGCGGCGACCTTCATCGCGGAATGGAGCGGGCTGGCGCTCGGCTTCTGGCTTTGCCGGGGCGCCTTCCGCCTGCCCGCCTGGCGCGACTGGACCCGTGTCTTCGACCGGGTCCGGCTGATGCAGATGGCGCTGGTCAACCGCGATATCCTGCTGCGCTCGCTGATGCTGCAGGCGATCTTCATCATCTTCATGTTCAAGGGGGCCAAGTTCGGCGACGTGCAGCTGGCGGCGAACCAGGTGCTGATCCAGTTCATGGAGATCACGGCCTATGCCCTCGACGGTTTTGCCTTCGCGGCAGAGGCGCTGGTGGGGCAGGCCATGGGCCGCCGCGACCGGCCCGCCCTGCGCCGTGCCGTGGTGCTTTCGGGCATCTGGGGCGCTGCGATCAGCCTTGCGCTGGCGCTGGTCTTCGCGGTGGCGGGCGGCGGGCTGATCGACCTGCTGACGACCTCGGAAACCGTGCGGGAGGCGGCCCGCGCCTACCTGCCCTGGATGATCGCCACGCCGATCCTGGGCATCACGGCCTGGATGCTCGACGGGGTCTTCATCGGCGCCACGCGGGCCCGGGACATGCGCAACATGATGGCGATCAGCCTGGCGATCTACCTCGGCGCGCTGGTGGTGCTGGTGCCGATGATGGGCAATCACGGGCTCTGGGCCGCGATGCTGATCAGCTTCGTGGCACGCGGCATCACCCTGGCCCTGCGCTATCCCGCGCTGGAAGCAGGGGCCGCACGCCCGCTCTGAAAAGGCGGGGCGGCATTCTGCCTGCCCGCCGCCCCCTCGCGCTGCCCCCTTCCCCTATTCGACGGCTGAAAATACTCCCGCCGGAGGCTTCGGCCGGAAGGCCGAAATGGACATGGCCGAATAGACATGGCCGACATGGTCAGAGCACGTCCAGCGCCCGTTCCGGCGGCCGGGCGATCACGGCGCGGGGACCGTTGATCACCACCGCGCGCTCGATCAGCTTGGGATGGGCGGCCATGGCGTCGATCAGCCGGGCGTCGGGCATGTCCTTCTTCAGCCCCAACTCCCGGAACAGCGCTTCCTTGGGCCGCATCATCCCGATGGCGGGCAGGCCCAGCTTGGCCTGAAGCTCCAGCAGCTCGGCCACGGTCGGCGGCTCTTCCAGGTAGCGTCGCACCTCCATCGTGGCGCCAGCCTCTTCCAGCAGGGCCAGCGCCTGGCGCGATTTCGAACAGCGGGGATTGTGCCAGATGGTGATCACAGCCAGTCCTCCCGCCCCGTGCCGACCGCTTCCGCGACCGAGGCAAAGCCGTCCCTTGCCAGCAACCGGTCCAGCCCTTCGGCAATCCGGGGCACCAGCGACAGCCCCTCGTAGACCAGCGCGGAGTAGAGCTGCACCGCAGAGGCGCCAGCGCGGATCTTGGCATAGGCCTGTTCGGCCGAGCCGATCCCGCCCACGCCGATCAGGGGCACCTGTCCCTGGGTCAGCTGCGACAGCCGCGCCAGCAGGCGGGTCGATTTCTCGAAGAGCGGCGCGCCCGACAGCCCGCCGGTTTCCGGCGCATGGGGCGACCGCAGGCCGGTGCGGTCCAGCGTCGTGTTGGTGGCGATCACTGCGTCCAGTTTCAGCGACAGCGCCACGTCGGCGATGTCGGCCAGTGCCTCGGCATCCAGATCCGGCGCGATCTTCAGGAAGACCGGGATCCGGCGCGCCAGCCCGTCACGGGTTTCCAGCACGCCTTCCAGCAGGGCGGTCAGCGCCGCCTTGCCCTGCAGGTCGCGCAGTTTCTCGGTGTTTGGCGACGATACGTTGACCGTCGCGAAATCCAGATGCTGCCCGCAGCGCGCCAGCACGGCGGCGAAATCGCCCGCGCGGTTCTCGCTGTCCTTGTTCGCCCCCAGGTTCAGCCCGATCACCGCGTCCGACGGGCGCTGCGCCAGCCGGCCGGCGATGGCCTCCATCCCCTCGTTGTTGAAACCGAAGCGGTTGATCACGCCCCGGTCCTCGGTCAGCCGGAAAAGCCGCGGTTTCGGGTTCCCCGGCTGCGGGCGCGGCGTGGCGGCGCCCACCTCGACGAAGCCGAAGCCCGCCCGCGCCAGCGGCGCCAGCGCCTCCGCGTTCTTGTCGAAACCGGCGGCCAGGCCCACCGGATTGGCCAGGCGCAGCCCGGCGACCTCCCCGCGCAGGCGGTCGCTGGTCACCAGCCCCGCCAGCGGCACCACGCCCGCGCGCAGCGCCTTCAGCGACAGCCCGTGTGCCCGTTCCGGGTCACAGCGGTGCAGGGCGGCAAGGCCCAGCTTTTCCACCGCGCGGTCGAAGCCGCCGGGAAGGTCGATCCCGCTCACGCCATGACCTCCGGGAAGGCATGCTGGCCGTCGACCAGCGGCAGGGGCCAGTGCGCGGTCACGTCGTCCAGCCGCAGCTCGCGGTAGAGATGGGGGAAGAGCGCGCCGCCGCGCGACACCTCCCAGGTCAGGGCGGAGCCGAGCGCCTCGCTGTCGCAGGCCGCCAGCACCAGCCCCTCGACCCCGGCGAAATGCTTCGCCGCGGTTTCGGCGGCCTGTTGCGCCGTGGAGAAGTGGATGAACCCGTCGCTCAGGTCGATGGGGGCGCCAGCGGTCTGGCCGGCACGCTGCAGGTCCTGCCATTCGGCATCGCGGAAGATCTTGTAGATAAGCATGGCGACGGCATGCCCGGAAAAGCGGGCTCCGTCAATCTGGCTTGGCCCGGCGCGGGCCGGGGCGGTCAGGCGGGGCGGTCAGGTGGGCGGGCTGGCCCGAAGGGGCAGGGCGGGCCCGCCGGCGCGCCCCGCTCTTGCGCAGGTCAGCCGCCAAGTTCCGCCAGCAGGCCCCGCACCAGCGCGATGTCCTCGGGCCGCGACAGGGTCGGCGCATGGCCGCAGCCCTCGATCACCGTCAGCCCCGGTTTCGGCCCGCTTGCCACCATCCGCTCTGCCACCTCCGGCGTGAAGAGGTCCGAACTTGCCCCCCGGATCGCGTGGCAGGGCAGGCGGGTCCGGTCCCAGCGCTCCCATGTCACCAGTTCATCCGCCGAGGCGGTGAAGGCCACGGTGATCCGCGGATCGTAATGCAGGGTGAAAAGCCCGTTGCCCCTGCGCCGGATCGAAGACCGCGCCATGCGCCGCCAGAAGGCGTCGGAGGCCGGGCCGAAGGGCACGTAGGACTGGCGGAACCAGACCTCCGCCTCGGTCACGGTGCGGAACTCGGGCGAGGTGCCGGCATAGCTCAGGATCCGCTCGATGGCGGGGGCGGGCACTTCGGGGCCGATGTCGTTGACGATCAGGCAGGACAGCCGGTCCGCCTGCGGGCCGGAGGCCAGCCGCATGCCGATCATGCCCCCCATCGAGGTGCCCAGCCAGGCCGTCCGGGTGATCCCGTAGCGGTCCAGCATGTCGGCGGCGATCCCGGCGTAGTATTCCACCGAATATTCCGCCACCGGGTTGGCGGACCAGCTCGACAGGCCCCGCCCGATGGTGTCGGGGCACAGCACGAACCACTCATCCGACAGCGCCCGCGCCAGTTCGTCGAAATCGCGGCCCGTCCGCGCCAGCCCGTGCCACAGCACCAGCGGCGGCGCATCGGGATTGCCCCATTCGGTCACGTGCAACTCGTGATCCATGACGGGGATGAAGCTGAAACGAGGTGAGGTCATCCCGCCCTCCCTGCCGATGTCCCTGTCGATGTCCGGGCCGAAAGCGTGCCGGCGATCCCCTTGGGAAAGAAGTAGACCAGCAGGATGAAGACGATGCCCAGCCACAGCAGCCAGCGTTCCGGGCTCAGGATCTCGGGCAGGACGGGCAGGCCCGCCAGCGCCTCCGACGCGCTGCCCATCAGGTCGCGCAGGTAGTATTGCGCCAGCACCAGCAGCGTGGCCCCGATCACCGCGCCCCACATGGTGCCCATGCCGCCGATCACCACCATCAGCAGGATGTCGATCATGATGTCGAAGCTCAGCGCGGTTTCCGGCCCGGTGTATTTCAGCCAGACCGCATAGACCGTCCCGGCAAGCGAGGCGATGACGGCCGCGATGCAGAAGACGAAGGTGCGGTAGGCCACCACGCGATATCCGATCGCCTCGGCCCGCGCCTCGTTCTCCCGGATCGCCTTCAGCACCGTCCCGATGGGGGAGGCGACGAGGCGCAGCATCACGGCAAAGAGCACCAGAGAGCTGAGGAAGACGAAGTAATAGGCGGCCAGCTTCCCGTTCAGGCGCACGCCGAAGAGGTCGACCACCTTGCCGTCCGCATCGACCAGCAGCTTTGTCGCGGGCTTGAAGAGGTCGGGCGCCTTGTAGGTGATGCCGTCCTCGCCCCCGGTCAGCCCCGACAGCTGAGAGGCCAGCACCAGCGCGACCGAGGCGGTGGCCAGCGTGATCATGGCAAAGAAGATCGCCTTCACCCTGAGCGACAGCAGGCCCACGGCCACGGCGGTCACCAGCGACAGGGCCACGCCCGCCAGCGCGCCCAGCAGGACGGGCGTCCATCCCGGGCCCATCCGGTCCAGCGCGATGGCCGCGCCATAGCTGCCGAAGCCGAAGAACATGGTATGGGCGAAGCTGACGATGCCGGTGTAGCCGATCAGCAGGTCATAGCTTGCCACCAGCACGATGAAGACGCAGATCCGCGCGGCCACCTGGATCGACCGCACATCCTGGAACAGGAAGGGCCAGAACAGCAGGGCGGCGGCGATGGCCAGCACGGCGATCTTGACGACAGGAGAGGTTTTGTTGGTCATGTCCGCCTCACTTCACCGCCGGTTTCAGGCCGTTGGGCCGCCACATCAGGATCGCCATCATCAGCAGCATGTTGGATGCCAGCGACAGCTTCGGCGCCAGGAAGCCGATGTAGTTCGACATCAGCCCCACCATGATCGCGCCCAGAAGCGTGCCCTGCACAGAGCCCAGGCCGCCGATGATCACCACGATGAAGACGACGATCATCATGTCCGCCCCCAGGTGCGGGGTGATCAGCGTTTCATACCCGGCCCACATCGACCCGCCGAGGGCGGCCAGCGCCGACCCGGCCATGAAGACGCCGATGAACAGCCGGTCGATGCGGAACCCCAGGGCCTCCACCATCTCGCGGTTCTCGACACCGGCGCGGATCAGCAGGCCCAGCCGGGTGCGGTTCAGCACCCAGTAGAGGCCGGCATAGACCACCAGCCCCAGGGCAAAGGCGAAGGCGCGGTAGATCTCGATGGTGACATTGCCGATCAGGAAGGCGCCTTCCAGGAAATGCGGGCGGCCCACGCTGAAGGGCGTGCCGCCCCAGATCGCCAGGATCAGCTGCTCCACCACGATCAGCGCGCCCATGGTGATCAGGATCTGCCGCAGGTGGTCGTTGTAGACGGGCTTGATGATGACCGTTTCAAAGAACCAGCCCGCGACCAGGCCGAATGCCATGGCCGCGCCATAGGCCGCCAGCAGCGCCGCGATGTTCAGCAGCAGCGAATCCGACCCCAGCCAGCCGCCCATGGCCGCCAGCACGCTTGCCGCGATGAAGGCGCCCAAGGATACAAAGGCCGAATGGCCGAAGTTCAGCACGTCCATCAGCCCGAAGACGAGGCTAAGACCGCTCGCCATCAGGAAGATCATCATCCCCATGGCCAGCCCCGCCACGGTCAGCGTGGCCCAGCTGGACGGCGCGCCGATCAGCACAAAGCAGACGGCGGCCACGGCGACCGGCAGCAGGTAGACCCCGCCCAGCCGGTCGATGGTTTCATTGAACTTGTCCATTGCTCCTCCTCAGGCGGACAGGGACAGCAGGCGGTCCTGCAGGTCCTTGTCGGCCACGAAATCCGCCATGCTGCCGGTATGGGCGACCCGGCCGTCCTCGATGACGGCCATGTCGCGCCCCAGCGATCTGGCGAATTCGAAATTCTGTTCCACCAGCAGGATGGTGGTCTTGTCGGAAATCTCCCGGAAGGCCTCCGCCATGTTGTCGACAATCGACGGGGCCAGCCCCTTCGTCGGCTCGTCGATCAGGATCAGCTCGCGTGGTTCGATGATCGCGCGGGCCACCGACAGCATCTGCTTCTGCCCGCCCGACAGCGCGCCCGCAGGCTTGTCCCAGAACTTTTCAATCGCGGGGAACAGCTCGTAGATCCACTGCAGCCGCTTCTGGTCGAAGGTGCCATCGGCACTGGCGAGGATCATGTTCTCCTCCACCGTCAGCCCGCCGAAGATCCCCATGTCCTCGGGGACGAAGGCGATGCCCTTGCGGCTGATGTCGGCGGTGTGCATCCCCGTGATGTCCTCGCCGCGGAAGGTGACAGAGCCGGGGGAGGGGGACCACAGCCCCATGATGCTCCGCAGCGTGGTGGACTTGCCCGCGCCATTGCGGCCCAGCAGGCAGAAGACGCCGCCCTCGGGCACGTCGAAACTCACGTCGTGCAGCACGTGGTACTGCCCGATGGAGGTCTTCATCTGTTTCAGGCTCAGCAGGCTCATGCGTGTTCCACCCCGCGGCCAAGGTAGACATCTTTGACAAGCTGGCTCGACATCACCTCGTCCGGCTTGCCGTCGGCCAGCAGGGTGCCGTTGTGCAGGACGATGATCCGGTCGGCCAGCGCGCGCACCACGTCCATCTTGTGCTCCACCAGAAGCACCGTCTTCGAGGTGTCGTGCTTGATCTCAGCGATCAGCTCCAGCACGTCGGGGGCATGGTCCAGGCTCATCCCCGCGGTGGGTTCGTCGAACATGTAGATGTCGGGCTCCATCGCCATCAGCAGGGCGACCTCCAGCTTGCGCTGATCGCCGTGGGACAGCTCCGATGCGGGCTGATGCGCCACTCCCTGCAGCTTGGTCGCTTCAAGGTAGCGCTCGGCCCGCGCCGTCAGCTCGGTCAGGGACCGGGCGGGCCGGAACATCCGCCAGCCGTCACCGGATTTCGCCTGCACCGCCAGCCGGATGTTCTCCAGCACCGACAGCGCGGGAAACAGGTTGGTCAGCTGGAAGGCGCGGCCCACGCCATGATGGGCTCGGGTCGAAGGCGCCATGGCCGTCAGGTCGGTGCCATCCTTCATCACCTTGCCCGAGGTCGCCTTCAGCTGTCCGGAAATGAGGTTGAAAAACGTGGTCTTGCCCGCGCCGTTGGGGCCGACGATCACGGTCAGCTCCCCTGGGCGGAACGCGCAGCTGACGGCATTCACGGCCACGTGGCCGCCGAACCGGATCGTCAGATCCTGCGTGACGAGAGAGGGTTGGGACATGGAAAGGGGCCTGTCGTCTGAAAGGGGCCTGACCTCTGGCCCCCGCAGCGGGGGGCATGGTCAGGAAGGTGTCCTGGGCCGGGGATGGAACCGGCCCGGGACGGGATCGGCCGGATCAGTTCTCGCGGCCGATCGGAATGTTCATTTCCTCGGGCTTGATCTCCCGCACCAGCTCGGGGATGGCCCAGGCCACATCGTCGTCGACCCGGATCTTGAAGTGGTACATCGACTGCAGCGCCTGGTGATCTTCCGGGCGGAAGGTCATCGTGCCCTTGGGTGTCTCGAAGGACATGCCCTCCATGGTCTCGATCAGGGTCTCGGTGTCCCACTCATCTGCGGTTTCCAGCGCCTTGACCACGGCCATGCCGGCCGCCATGCCGCCCGCGGTGAAGAAGTCCGGCGGGGTCTCGAAACGCTCCATGTGGGTCTTCACCAGCCAGTCGTTCACGTCGTTCTTCGGCAGGTCGTAGTAGTAGTAGATCGCGCCCTCCATGCCCGGCACCCGCTTGTAGGTGGGCAGGACCGACAGGATGTGACCCCCGGTGGAGATCTCGATGCCATAGCGCTCGGGCTGCATCGCCTTGATCTTGCCCATCGGGTCGCCGCCACCGGCGACGTAGATCATGATGACCTTGCGGCCCTCCTTGTCCTTCAGCGCGTTGAACATGCGCTCTGCGCTGGCGGTGAAATCGGTGGTGCCCTGCGGCACGTATTCCTCGGTCACGACCGTGGCGCCGGACCCGTCCAGCGCCGACTTGAAGGCGGTGATGCCGTCCCGGCCAAAGGCGTAATCCTCGGCCAGCGTGGCGACATACAGGTTCTCGTCGGGATCAAGCGCCAGGGCCTGGGCCTGCATGTCCATGGACGAGTTGCGCGAGGTCTTGAAGATGTAGCGGTTGCTGTCCGGGCCCGTCAGGCTGTCGGCCACGGCCGGTTCCACGATCAGGATCTTCTCGTATTCCTCGGCGATGGGCAGCATCGACAGGGTCACCCCCGAAGAGGTCGCGCCCACGGCCAGCAGCACGTCATCGTCGCCATAGGCCTCCTCCAGCACCGCGCGGGCGACGTCCGGCTTGAACTGGGTGTCCTTGTGGATGATCTCCACCGGGTGGCCCTTGATCATGTTGGTGCCGCCCGTGGCATATTCGATGCCCAGCTCGAACCCGGTCTGGGACTGTTTGGAAAAGGCCTCGAAGCTGGATCCGGACATGCCGTGCACCAGGGCGATCTTCACCGGGTCCTCCGCATGGGCCGCTCCGGTGACGCTCAGGCCGAACGCGAGCGCGCCGACCAGTGTGAACACTGATTTCATGGGTCCTCCCTCCCTATATCCGGACGGCAGGCGCATTGCGCTGATCCATCCGTTTCAGTATCTCCTTGCGGGAGGGAAGATCCCAAGGACCGGGGTCGGGAGCAATATCGTGGAACTACTTATCGAGGATGCCTATCGCACGGGCCGGTTCGAGGAGATCGCCTTTCTCCACGCGCCGATCGGCCTCGTGGTGACCGAAAACCGGGTGATCCGCGACTGCAACCTCGCCTTCGCAGAGATGTTCGGCTACCCCCGCGAGGAGCTGCGCAACCAGACCTTCCAGGTGCTCTACCCCTCCCGGGAGGAGTTCCAGAACATCCGGGATCGCGGCATCCGCGCCCTGTCGGACAAGAACGTCTACTGGGACGAACGCATCATGGCGCGCCGCGACGGGTCGCTCTTCTGGTGCCGGGTGCGGGGGCATTCCTTCACCCCGGATGAGCCGCTGGCCCGCGCCGTCTGGTCCTTCGCCGACCTCTCTCCGATCCGTCCCTACAACGAGCTGACCCGGCGGGAGAGGGAGATCGTCTCCTTCCTCGCAGACGGCCTGACCTCCAAGGAGATCGCGCTGAAGCTCGACATCTCCCACCGCACGGTTGAGGTCTACCGCGCCAAGCTGCTGAAGAAGTTCGGGGTGGTGAACACCTCCGCGCTGTTCCAGGCACTGGGCCAGATCGACGCCGACCACGTGGTCGACCGCAGCTGACCCCGCCCGAGGTCGTCCCTGAAGTGGCTTCTCATGATCGGGGGTGCTCACATCGGGCCGCCGTCGCGCCGATCTGCCGGGAAATACCCGCATAGGGGTACAAGCTATGCGCTGAGCGCATGGAATTTGCCACGGTCTCGCCTCAATCCGCCGTAAGAGCTGACAAGTTGAAAGAATTGCCACAGTTCCGCCCTAGTCGAACAACCTTTGGTTGATTTGCTTGCGGGGCTGGAAGAGAGCTATTCTCGGAAAAGTGGCGGGGCGTATCGGCCTGGCGGAGCACTCCGGCGCAGCGAAGGCCGCCGCGAATCTCGACGGCAAGGATCGCGCCCGATCCTCGAGATCTGGGTCGCAGACGCTAAAGAGCAACGAATTTGCGACCAAAGTCGTAGGTGAATTTACCCTGTCTGGCCGGTTGAAAAAGATGACCCTAAGTCAACTCAATTTCCGGAGGGGGCAGGTGATCCGCGGAAATCCTCGCGAAATGCTCCTGCATCGTGGGTAACTCCCCCGTTTTCTCCCCCTGTTGGGTTAAGAAAGCGCCGAATCACCCCAGCCCGATTTGTCGGAGCCCGGTCAAAGCGGCCCTCGGGACAACTCGTTGCGCTGAAAATGGCCTGACCGTTATTTTCTTACCATTTTCGGGCCCGTTGGGATAAAATGGGGTCAAGATACAGCTCTGCTCCGTCACCCTGACACACACACACACCCGATGGTCATTGATGTATCACGGCGGTGAGGAGCCCCTGGAAAGGGTCTCCTCACTCGCCTTTTGGGCGAAAATTCATCACACCCCTAGGTTGTGACGTAACGCAATCCCGGCTTTGCAAAATCATTCAGACTGGTTGATTGTTTTAGTGCAATCGAGGAGTCCCGAATACACCTTTTGCGTGTTATTCAATGTTTTCAATTGTTTGAGTTTTCGCAGCGCCTTCCAGACCCATGCGTAGGGCGCAACTCATTCGGGACCATTCAAATTTATCGTAAAGCTGTCGTTGCACGGATAGTGCTTTCACCTCCGCAGATATCGGGCAAACTCCTTCTTGTGTGTGTCAGTTGTGAGTGCGGAGTTTAAGTGTGGAACCGTTACTAGTGTCGCTCTTCGGCATGTTGGCCTCGGGCCTCGTGGGCGAAGGGAACTTGGGTAAAGACCTCTCCACGGATGAGGAAAGCGACGGGGAAGACGAAGAGGCCGAGATAGAGGAGACGTCCGAGGACGCAAGCTCCGACATCATGGACTACGTCTTCCCCGAAGCCTCCGAAACCGCGGAGACCGGGACGACGGAGGACGCGGCCGATACGGCCAGTACCTCCTCGGATGACGAGGCCGCGGTGGCCGGCGCCGCGGCTGTCAGCGCAACGCTGACCCAGTCCGAAGCCGGAGACAGCGACGACGACGGCGATACCGTGGTCGAAGATGAAGACGACAGCGTGCAGTTCGATGTCGTCACGGGCCTGGCAGGGGCCGCACCGGCACTGATTTCCGGTTTCGACACCGCCACCGACGACCCGACCCTGAAGTCCGATCAGATCTTCCTTTATGCATCTGACGGCACCCTGATCCCTGAAAGCGATTTCACCTCGGGCGACCGCTACCTGTCCATCGTGGACATGGAAGACGGCTCCGGCGCCGGCCTCTACCTCGATGACGAGCTGGTGGCGGTGATCGAGGATTACACCGCAGACGAACTTGCTGCCGACACCTCCTGGGTCGGCAACTTCACCGAAGGCCTGGGCGAACTGGTCGAGGTGGACGACGACGGCAACGACATCACCAATGTCTTCGCCGATCTCGACGAGGAAGAGACCGAGGAAACGGTCGCCACCGACGAGACGGAAGAGACCGAAGAAGCGGTTGCCGCCGACGAGACGGACGAGACCGAGGAAACGGTCGCCGCCGACGAGACGGACGAGACCGAGGAAACGGTTGCCGCCGACGAAGCGGAAGAGACCGAAGAAACGGTCGCCGCCGATGAGGCGGAAGAGACCGAAGAAACGGTCGCCGCCGATGAGGCGGACGAGACCGAGGAAACGGTCGCCGCCGGCGAGGCGGAAGAGGCTGAGGAAACCGCCGCAGACGAGACGAACGAGACCGTCGCTGCGGACGAAACCGAAGAAACCGATCTCGCCGCCGAGGCGGATGAGGAAACCCTGGCCGGCAGCGAGGGCGATGACAGCCTCGCCGCGGCAGAGGAGGAGACGGAAGAGGCCGTCGCCGAAGATGATGCCGAAGACACCGCCGCTACCGCCGAAGGCGACAGCGAGGAAGAGGCAACGATCTCCCTCACCGTGACCGCCGCGGAAAGCACCGGCAATTCCGTCAGCGAAGAGATGTTCGGCGGCAATGTCATCTACACGGTCAACACCGAAGATGGCGAGATCAACGACAACATCAGCGAGGCGATCGAGGATCTGGAGATCAGCTCCATCCGCTACCCGGCAGGCCAGGGCGATGGCACGGCCGAGGAAGAGGGCACCGGCTGGATCAACATCGTCGACCTGGATTACGACGAGGACGGCAATGCCAGCCTCAGCGACGCGGTCACCGCGATGCTCGACTACGCGGCCGATCCCAACGGCGACGGCGACACCTCCGATGCGCTGTCGGTCACCCTGGTCATTCCGACCCAGAACATGACCCTGGAAGAGTACGAGGAGTTCGCCGACGATATCGAACTCTTCAGCCAGCTGGTGATGGAAGACTACGGCGACATCATCGAAGCTTTCGAGGTCGGCAACGAATACTGGACGACCATCGGCGAAGAGGAATACGGCGCCAAGGCCAACATCGCCATCAAGGCCCTTGCCGACGGCATGGAGGCCGCGGGCTACGAGGCGGACGACCAGCCCGAGATCATCGTGCAGATGGCCACGCCCACCGGCGAATCCGACTACAACGCCGAAAGCTCCGACATGAGCTGGGTGGACCGGCTGGAGGCCGCCAACCAGACCATCATCGACCAGCTGGACGAAGAGGCCCGCGAGGACCTGGATGGCGTGGTGGAGCACTACTACTACCGCCAGGACGACGACAACTACGATGGCAGCCTGGACGAGTTCAACTACATCGAGAAGGACTACGCCGTCTGGGACGAGGCCTTCGACAAGGACCTCGACCTCTACATCACCGAGTGGAACATCAAGACCTCCAATGCCGATGAACTGGGCATGAAGGCCGCCTCCACCATGCTGGAGCAGTTCGAGAACATGATCGAACTGGGCGTCGACGGTGCCGATGTCTGGGCGGTGATGCACAACACCTCCACCGATCTGGCCGGCGACAAGGATGGCGAGGTCACCACCGATGACCAGGGCCGCGTCACCACCTCCATCAACGGGGCGATCTACGACATGATGTCCTCCTCGCTGGTGGGCAAGGACCTGGTGGATGTCGACCTGGGCGGCGATGACAGCGAGGTCGACGTGACCGTCTACGCCGACGACGAGGAAACCGTGGTCTACGTCGCCTCCCGCTCGCTCGATGTCGAAACGGTGGAGATCGACCTCTCCTCCCTCGTCTCCGACTACAGCTCCGTCACCGGCACCAAGGTCGGCATCGACCAGTCCACCTCGGACGGCCAGATGTGGATCTCCGGCGAAGGCCGGGTGGAAGCCGACTACGTCACCATCGACGGAGAGAAGTACTACTACAACGAACACGATGTCGGGGCCGAATACACCGATTACGTCTTCGACGACACGACGGTCAGCGTCACCCTGAACCCCTACGAGGTGATCGAGATCACCATCGTCGGCGGCAGCGCCGTGGTGACCGTGGTCGATACCTCCGAAGAGGACGACAGCGCCAGCCTCGACGCCGCCTCCGGTGACGACGAGGTCGCAGGCTCCGAAGGCGAGGATGACCTGAGCGTCGCCGCCGACGAGGACAGCCTGAGCACGGCAGAGACCGCCGAGGCGACGGCCACCGAAGAGGAGACCGCAGAAGCAGAGACCGAAGCCGCAGCCACCACCGATGACGCGGCAGAGGAAGACACCCTTGCGGAAGGCACCTCTCTCGACGACAGCCTCGAAGGCACCGAAGAGGCCGACTACCTGAAGGGCTATTCCGGCGATGACACGATTTCCGGCGGCTCCGGCGCGGATACGCTGGCTGGCTCCGAAGGCGAGGATGTCATTGATGGCGGTGCGGGCGACGACAGCCTGAACGGCGGCCAGAACGATGACCGCGTCACCGGCGGTTCCGGCGATGACGTGATCCTGGGCTGGTCCGGCAACGACTACCTGAAGGGCAACCAGGGCGCCGACATGGTCGACGGCGGCGAAGGCGACGACACGCTGGCGGGCTCCCAGGGCAATGACACCCTCTATGGCGGTGAAGGCGCCGACAGCCTGAATGGCGGCAAGGACGATGACTACATCTCCGGCGGGGCAGGGGCCGATACGGTCACCGGCTGGTCCGGCGCGGATATCTTCGCCTTTGCCGAGGACGAGATCGAGGACGGCGACACCGTCACCGACTTCCAGTCCGGCAAGGATGCGATCGAACTGGATGTGCCGGGCCTGACCTCCATCGCCGACCTGGTCTTCACCGACCGCGAAGAGGGCGGCGTTCTGGTCGAGGTTCCGGGCTATGGCACGATCCTGCTGCTGGGCGATGACCTGACGGCGGAAGAGGTCGCGCAGGAAGGCAACTTCGTCTTCCTCGGCGCCGCTGCCTGACCTGATGAGCGGTGGTGCCTCTGGGCGCCGCCACACCTGAACAACGGTGGTGCCCCTCGGGGCACCGCTGGCCGAAGACCCCGAAGGGCGACCCTGCCGGAATGCCGGGTGCCCGACCTCGGGGATGCAACTTTCCCGGGCCGCTCCGGCGGGCCGGATCCCCTCACATGCTGGCCGATGCGGCAATGCCTGCGAAAACGGGGCCTGCGAAAACGGGTCATGCGAAAACGGGTCATGCGAAAACGGGTCATGCGAAAACGGGGCTTGCGAAAACGGGGCAGGGCACAGCCTCCAAGGGTCCTGTCCCGCGCCTGCCGGAATATAGCCGGCAGGCACGAAACTCCCGGCGCCCCGGCGCGTGTCTCCGACGGGATGCGCGGGGCGCGTCCCGGGGCCGCCAGGGCGCCATGCCCTGCCGTCCTGCGCGGGGACCCGCGCAAGGGCGCGGTGGCGGGAAGAAATGGAAACGCTCCCGAAATTTAGGGGGTATAGGTACGATCCAGCGCCCGCCGGGGTCCCCGGGGTGGCGCTGCAGGAAAGGACATATGTGGCCCGCCCGATGCGGCGGGTTCAGGAGACTGCGGGGAGAAGCCGGTTCCACATAGCTTCTCCCCGTGGGCGCGGGCGGGCCTGGCACGGCCCACCCGCAGCTTCCGACGGCTGATGGCACTCACACACACACAGCCGGTCGTCAGAAGCACCTTCGCGCGCCCCGGGCCCCACCGGGGCGCGCACCCGCCCGCCGGGCGCGCCTGGCCCCAGGGGGAGACCGCCATCGGACCGGCAAGCGCCTGATCCTCAATGCAAATGAGTCCCGACACCTCCACTATAGGGCAGGTTTTGAACCGTCGGAAAGTACCCAGCCGAAGGGCGCCGTAGCGTCACTTCGTCCCGACCGTTGCCAGACTCAGGCCCGTCTCTCGCCTTCCTGTGGCCTGCACAGGCCCGGGCGCGCGCGGGCCGGGTCATCCCCGGGTGCGCTCTCTTTTCACCTCCCCTTGTGGCCTCGGGTTTGCATATCCCGCGTGCGGCGTGGCCCCGATGCCTGCCTGGCGACTGCCAAGTGCCTGTCTGGCGCCCTCCGGCCCATTGCCTTCGCCCCCTCCATGCGGCAGCGTCGGCGCTGACCGGGCGAAACCGGGGCGTCACCGGAGCTACGTCGCCTCATGTTGCCCCTTGCCGCCCAGATCCGCGCCGAAAGACAGGACCCCCAGATGACCAACCCCGCCGCCGCCCGCTTCCTGGCCGATCGCTTCCCGGTACACCGCGACTGGCGCCGGGACATCCACGCCCACCCCGAACTGGGGTTCGAGGAACACCGCACCGCCGCGTTGGTGGCCGAACGCCTGCGCGATGCCGGGTTCGAGGTGACGACCGGCGTGGGCCGCACCGGCGTCGTGGCCACCCTGCGCCGGGGCGAGGGGCCCTCCATCGGCATCCGCGCCGACATGGATGCGCTGCCGATGCAGGAACAGACGAACCTGCCCCATGCCTCCAAGGTGGCGGGCAAGATGCACGCCTGCGGCCATGACGGTCACACCGTTTCCCTTCTGGCCACGGCAGAGGCGCTGGCGGCCCATGGGGCGTTTTCCGGCACGGTGCACCTGATCTTCCAGCCTGCGGAAGAAGGCCAGGCGGGCGGCGCCGCGATGATCGCGGACGGGCTCTTTGACCGCTTCCCCTGCGATCGCGTCTTCGGCTTCCACAATGAACCGCGCATGGCCCTGGGGCAGGCGGCGACCCGGCCCGGGCCGACCATGGCCTCGGCCGATGAATTCCGTATCACCTTCACCGGCAAGGGCGGCCATGCCGCCGTGCCCCACATGGCGAAGGATACCGCGCTGGCGCTGGCCGAACTGACCGTCGCGCTGCAGTCGCTGGTGGCGCGGCGCATCGACCCGCTGCACGGCGCCGTCGTCTCCGTCACCCAGATCCACGTCGGCACCGGCGACAACATCATCGCCGGCGACGGCTGGATCGGCGGCACCGTCCGCTGCCTCGTGCCTGGGGATCGCACCTTCCTCGAAGAGGGCATCCGTCGCATCGCCGCCGCCCATGCCGCCGCCGCGGAGCTGGAGATGACCTTCGACTGGCACCACGGCTACCCGCCGCTGGTCAACGATGCCGCCGCCGCCGCCGATGCGGCCCTTCTGCTCTCCTCCGATGCCGCGCCCGTGAGCTATGCTGAGGCCACGCCGATCCTCGCGGCCGAAGATTTCGCCTTCATGCTGCAGCAGGTGCCGGGCGCCTACATCTTCTTCGGTGTGGCCGAAGACGGGCTGCAGGGGCCGATGGTCCACGACCCGGCCTATGACTTCAACGATCGCCTGATTCCGCTGGTCGCGGAAAGCATGGTCGCCCTGGTCGAATCCGAACTCCCCGCCTGATCGCACCGCCCTCCACGGGCTGCCACTCCGCAGCCCGTTTCGCCCCGACCCCCGCCTGATCGGGCCCCGAAAAGCCCCGGATCTGCTCCCGGTCCGCGACTGGGGGCAGGGGCCGGTCACGCCCATGTAACAGAAATGTAAATTTTTTGATCATCCGGTCAGCGACACCCCGCCGCCGGCATCTGTCATACCCCTGACGCAGAGTTCGGCTTTGACTCCTCCCGCATGACCGGGGCAGCATCTCCGGCACGACAGTATCCAAAAGGGGAGATACCGCATGTCCGTCCGTCTTCTGACGAGCGTGGCCGTCCTGGCGCTCAGCGCCGGGTCCGCAATGGCCGACTATTCGCTGACCATCCTGCATACCAACGACTTCCACGATCGTTTCGACCCGATCAGCAAGTACGACTCGACCTGCGGTGAAGATGACAACGCCGAAGGCAAGTGCTTCGGCGGTATCGCACGCATGGTCACCGCCGTGGCCGACGCCCGCGCCGCCGCACCCGGCGATGTCCTGCTGCTCGACGCAGGCGACCAGTTCCAGGGCTCGCTGTTCTTCACCGAATACGCCGGTGACCTGGCCGCCGAATTCATGACCAAGATCGGCTATGACGCCATGGCCGTCGGCAACCACGAATTCGACAAGGGCCCGCAGGGCCTGTCGGACTTCCTCGACAAGGTCGAATTCCCGGTCCTTTCCGCCAACATCGACGTCTCGGGCGAGCCGCTCCTGGCCGACCGCGTGGCGACCTCCGTCGTCCTGACCCCGGGCTCCGAAAAGATCGGCGTCATCTCGGTGCTGGCCGAGGATACCGCGGAAACCTCCTCCCCGGGCGACAACGTGATCTTCTCCGCCGTGGCCCCCGCCGCCCAGGCAGAGATCGACAAGCTGACCGCCGAAGGCGTCAACAAGATCATCCTGCTGTCCCACGTCGGCTACAACGAGGATCAGCGCCTCGCCTCCGAACTGGACGGTGTCGACCTGGTCATCGGCGGCCACTCCCACACCCTGCTGGGGGACATGGACGGCGCCGCCGGCGCCTACCCGACCATGGTCGGCGACGTGCCCGTCGTCACCGCCTATGCCTACGGCAAGTACCTGGGCGACCTGCAGCTGACCTTCGACGACGAAGGCACCCTGACCGAGATCACCGGCGCGCCGATCCTGATCGACGCCTCCGTGGCCGAGGACGAAGCCACCAAGGCCCGTGTGGCCGAACTGGCCAAGCCGCTGGAAGAGATGAAGGCGACCGTCGTGGCCGACGCCGCCGAGAAGATCGAAGGCGACCGCACCGTCTGCCGTGCCGTGGAATGCTCCATGGGCAACCTGGTGGCCGATGCCATGCTGGACCGCGTGAAGGATCAGGGCATCCAGATCGCCATCCAGAACGGCGGCGGCCTGCGCGCCTCCATCGACGCCGGTGAGGTTACCATGGGCGAGGTGATCTCCGTCCTGCCGTTCCAGAACACCCTGTCGACCTTCCAGGTCACCGGCGCCACCTTCGTGGAAGCGCTGGAAAACGGCGTGTCCGAAATGGCTGACGGCGCGGGCCGCTTCCCGCAGGTGGCCGGTGTCTCCTTCACCGTCGATCCCAACGCCGAAGTCGGCTCCCGCATCTCCGACGTCATGGTCGGCGATGAACCGATCGACCCGGAAAAGGTCTACGGCGTGGTCTCCAACAACTACGTCCGCAACGGCGGTGACGGCTACAAGATGTTCAAGGACGCGATGAACGCCTACGACTACGGCCCCGACCTGGCCGATGTCACCGCGGCCTACATCATCGCCAACGCGCCCTACCAGCCCTACACGGACGGCCGCATCACCGTGAAGTGACGCGTGCCGCCGCCGGATCCCGCGGGTCGGGACCCGGGAAACACGAAGGCCCGCCGGTTCTCCGGCGGGCCTTCTGCATTTGGGCCTTCTGCAACCTGGGCCGCGCGGTGCGGGCCGCGATCAGTTGTTGGAGGTATCCGCCCAGCCGGCAGAGGTGCCCAGGTCCACGCCCCGGCTGTTCAGGTTGTAGCCGACATCGCCTCCCACGTAGAACCCGTCGCCCAGGTAGGCCGCGCCGACGTTCGGGCGGATGCCGCCGCCGTTGAACTGGTAATCCACGCCCAGGCTGCCGGTCAGCTGGTGGTCGTTGTCATCCCAGAACAGCCGCGCGCCCGCGCCGGGCTGTGCGCCACCGGGGCCAAAGGCGATGGACATGCCGATGCCCAGGGCAGGGCCCGCCTGGGCGGGGGTGGCCATCGGCAGGGCCAGGGGCAGGGAAAGGCAAAGCGCCAGGGCAGGGCCCGTGGCAAGCGCGGCAAGGCCGCGCAGGGTATGAATGGGGGTACGCATTTCTGTCTCGCTCGATAACGCCGGGCTTCCGCCGGCTCTGTCGTCAAACTGGTCAGCGCGGCGGTGCCGTCAAATGCAAACTTTCGTCATCAGCGGAAAGGCGCCGCAGGGCGCGACGTGAAAAGGCCCGCCGAAACGACGGGCCTTCGCGACTGGCAGGGTGCCTCGCCGGGCGCCGGGGGCGGTCATCGCCCGCCCCGGGGCGGCGTCAGTCGGGTTGCTGTTGCGGGCTGTCTTCCTGCGTATCGGCCCAGCCGCCCGTGGCGCCGAAGTCGATGCCGCCGCCCATCAGGCCGTAGCCGACATCGCCACCCAGGTAATAGCCTTCGCCCAGGTAGGCCGCGCCCAGGCTGGCACGCCAGTCACCGCTGCCGAACTGGTAGTCGAGGCCAAGCATCGCCGCCGCGCTGTCTTCCTCGTCGTCGGAGAAGACGCGGACGCCAACGCCGGTCTGCGGGCCGGCCGGCCCGAAGGAGACGGACAGGCCGAAGCCAAGGGCGGGATCCGCCTGGGCCGGGGCTGCAAGGGAAAGGGACAGTGCCAGCGCGGGCAGTGCCGGGGCAAGAAGCAGGAATTTCCGCATGAGATCACCTTGATCGAACTTCAGGAGCAGGGGCCCGGGGCGGGCCCTGGCAAGACAGGGGAAATGCCGACTTCGGTCAGTTCGCTCCCGTCGGCCCCTAGCTTCCGGGAAAAAACGCGTAAATTCAAGGTGATAATTTATCGTGCGCCGGGGCGCGCAAGGGCGCACCCTGGCCGGCAGGCAGGCGTGCGGCCCTGCGGCCCGCCGGGCGTTCGACCCGGTGTTCAGCGCGCAGCCACCGCGACCCTGCGTGCGCTGCGTTAACCCGGGCCGGTTCCGCGCATGCCGCACCGCCGCGATACCGACGTAATACCGACGTGATACCGACGTGCCGATTTCGGCCCGAAACCCCTGTTAAACTTGGTTGAGAAAGTCTGATTCGCCGCAGTGCAGTACCGACGTTCTGCGCGCCCCGGTCAGATTTCGTTCATAGCTGCCGCCCTCCCTTGCGCCCTGCGGGGGACCGGCCCTATCTTCTGGGAAAGGAGAGGCCCATGGATCACCCCCTTCTCGACCTCATCAGCGCCCGCATCGCCGAGGCAGAGGCCCGCGGCGAATTCGACAACCTGCCCGGCGCCGGCAAGCCCCTGCCCAAATGCGATGATCCCGAAAACGCGCTGCTCAACCGGCTCGTGAAAGAGGCCGGGGGGCAACCTGAATTCGTCACCCTTTCCAGGGAGTTGCAGGCCCTCCGGCAGGAGCTGGCAGAGGAGCATGACCGCACCCGCCGGACCGAGATCATGAAGGAGATCTCGATGATGGATGCGCGGATCGACCTGGCCCGCAAGGCGCATGGCCGCTGATCCCTGATGTGCGGACGCATCGCCAACACCCTGCCGCATGATGCCATGGCCCGGCTTTTCTCGGCCCGTCCGGCGAACGATCTGCCGGATGTGCCGAACTACAACCTCTGCCCGACCGAACCGCTGGCCGTTGTCCTCTCCGAAGGGGAGGCGCGTCGCTATCTGCCGATGCGGTGGGGCTTTCTTCCCAGCTGGTACAGCTCCCCCACCGACGGTCCCCTCCTGATCAACGCCCGCGCCGAAACCATCGCGGAAAAGCCAGCGTTCAGAGAGGCTTGCAGGTCACGCCGCTGCCTCGTTCCGGTCACGGGGTTCTACGAATGGCACCGGGAGGGCGGGCAGAAACTGCCCTGGTTCTTCCGCCGGGCAGACGGTGATCCGCTGGTTCTGGCAGGCATCTGGCAGGACTGGGGCCAGGGGGAGGCGCGCTGTTCGACGCTGGCGCTCGTGACCACTTCGGCCAACGGCCTGATGGCCCCTGTCCACCACCGCATGCCCGTGGTGATCTCCCCCGACGACTGGCCCCTCTGGCTGGGGGAGGCAGGCCACGGTGCCGCGCGCCTGATGCGTCCTGCCCCGGATGACACGCTGACGGCCTGGCGTGTCTCCACCGCCGTCAACTCCAACCGTGCCGAAGGCCCCGACCTGATCGAGCCCTTCGAAGATGGCGCTGAAAGTGATTTGATTTCAGGGCATTGACCTATGCCCTGCGGGGTCAGTTGGTGGCGGGCTGGTTCACCACGTTGCCTTCGGTATCGACGACGTAGACATGGGTCCGCGTCTCTTCGATGGCGGTTTCAACCTCGGACAGGTTCAGTTCCTCTGCCAGGCTGGTGTTCAGGTAGGGGTAGGTGTCCGGATCCGTCTCGTCGTCGTTCACGTCCAGGGACACGCCGCCGTCATAGGTGTAGGTGTAGGTGTTCTTCCCGTAAGAATAGGTCGTGACCCCGCTGTAATCGAGCTCTCCATCGGCATCGACGATCACGGTGTAGGTGTCCCCGTAATCCATGTCGCCCGAGGTCCAGCTATCGTCATCCGCGGTGATCTCCTGGCTGTTGGAGCTGACGTTGACGAACATGAGCGCATCGCCTTCCACCGCGTGGACGACGTCGGGAAAGAACATGTAACGAAGGAGATAGATGACATGGGTGACCCCTGTCTCCTCGATCGGATCCTCTTCTTCCTCTTCCGTCGTCCCGCCACTGTCGGAGCTATCTCCCGAGCCGCCACCACCGTCGTACGGGCCCCCGTCATCGTGGTGGTAGTAGTCGGCCATGGCCGCCTGCGGGCCGGCGCCCGCGATCATCAGTGCCAACAGGACCGCAGCCGTGATCACCGTCGCATTCTTCTGCGAAAACAGCGGGGTAGGGCGGTGGAGGCGGGTCTTGGACATCGGGCAGATCACGGTTGGCGGAATCAATTCCCCTAGACCTATCGACAGAATGCGGCTGTTTTTGGACCAATGGAATGATCCGTTCGCGGGGCCTTGGCGGTGGAACCTGACCCGGGGTTGTGCGTTGATAAAGCGAAGAACATCGCAATCCCCGCGAAGGAGACAGAGATATGGCGACCGCAAAAGCTGCTGCAAATTCCTCTAATTCCACCTCTAGTTCCAAGGGCTTCGAGCCCGGTGATCCTGCCGCGATCCAGGCACAGCTCGATGCCGTGCGCGCCGACGTGGCGGAGTTGACCCGTACTCTGGCCGCCTATGGCAAGTCCCAGAAGGAGCAGGTCAGTGCAGAGGCCCGCGCCCGTGCGGAGAAGCTGAAGGCGGATGCCGAAGCCGGTCTGCATGATGCAGAGGCCCGCGCCCGCGCGGCCTATTCCCAGGCCGAAGGCGCGGTGCGGGAAAACCCGGGGGCGGCCATGGCCGTTGCCGGCGGTGTCGGCTTCCTGCTCGGCCTGTTCCTGTCCCGCCGCTGAGGCACGGGATGTTCGGTTCGTTCAGTTACGGGCTCCGGCGTGCTGCGCAGCGCGCCGGATATTCCCTTGCCGCACTGGTGCTTATCGGTATCGGGACGGGCTTCCTGACGGCGGCGCTCTGGATGCTGCTGGAGGAGATGCGGGACGCGCTCTTCGCCGCCACGGTGATCGGGGGCATCTATGTGGGCGTGGGCCTGATCCTCCTGGCGTTGTCGCGTCGGACGCGGCCGGTGCCCATGGCGCACCCGCGTGATGTCCCACCGCCGCCCGCGGCCTCCGCGGCGGGGCTGTTCGCCGCCCTGATGCAGGGCGTGGGGGCAGGCATGGCGGCAGGCGCGACCCGTCGCCCCGATCCCCACCCCCCGGCGGAGTAAGCCGCCGGAGAAAGCCACGCCCGCTGTCCTGCTCCCCGGGGCGGCGGCTTTGAAATGCAGGGTTTTTGCCGCCTCTTGCCCGAAGTCAGGGCAGGGGCTTGCCTGCTTTTTGCCTCTCCGATGCAAGAATGCCGCTGACACGGCTTTTTCACCTCTGGTTGATTGCCGCCTCTTTCTTCCGGGCAGGAATTGATTTTTCCTGCCGATGGAGGGTCAGTTGGGTCGCGGGGACCAGATGCGTATCGCCATTGTTGGGGCAGGAATTATCGGGCTCAATGCCGCGCTGGCATTGCGCGCGCAGGGGGCAGAGGTTGCGATCTACGATCGCGAAGGCGTCGCCGCAGGCGCATCCCGTGGAAATGCCGGGATTTTTGCCGATTACGCCGTTCTGCCCGAAGCCCGTCCCGGTCTGCGCAGGGAAGTGCCGCGCATGCTGCTGGATGGCAACGGCGCGCTCTCCATCCGTTGGAGCCACCTGCCCAAGCTGGCGCCCTGGCTCATTGCCTTCATGCGGGAAGGCACCCCGGAACGGGTGGCGCGCAGCACAGAGGCGCTCTCTGCGCTGATGGCGCATGTCCGCAACGACTGGGACCGCGTGCTGGCCGATACCGGGACAGAGGACCTGCGGGTTTCGCACGGGGGGCTGCATGTCTATCGCCATCGTCGCAGCCTCGATGCCTCCCTGCCGGAGTGGCAGATCATGGCAGATCACGGCATTCCCTTCGACCTTGTCATGGGCCAGACCCTGCGGGACCTGGAACCGGCGCTGTCGCATGATTACACCGTCGGGGTCCTGCTGACCGACCTGTCGCACTCTCTTAATCCTCAATCCCTTGCAGAGCGTCTCGCCTCCGCCGCCCGGTCGCGTGGGGTGGAGCTGCGGCAGGGAGAAGTGACCGCAATCCTGCCCACGGAAACCGGTGTCCGCCTGTCCTTTGCCGGCGGCGGCACGCGGGATTTCGATCGTGCGATCATCGCCTGCGGGGCACATTCGGCCGCGCTGTCGAAGCCATTGGGGATCGACGTGCCGCTGGACACGGAGCGCGGCTACAACGTGACGCTGCCGGCGCCGGGGGTGACGCTGAACCGGCCTGTCTGCCTGCCCGAACGTGGCTACTACATGACCCCGATGAACATGGGCCTGCGGATCGGCGGCCGGGTGGAACTTGGCGGGCTGAAGGCGCCGCCGCGCTGGTCGCGTGCGGAGGCGATGGCGCGGCATGCCGAAACGGTCCTGCCGGGCCTGAACCGCGACGGGGAGCAGCGTTGGATGGGGTTCCGCCCGTCGATCCCGGACACCCTGCCGGCCATCGGGCCGGTCCCGGGGCAGGAGCGGATCCTGCTCGCGTTCGGCCATGGGCACCTGGGGCTGACCCTCGCGGCCACGACAGGGCGTATCCTGGCGGAAATGATCTACGAGCTTCCGCACCAGGTAGATCCAACCCCTTGTCTACCCTCGCGTTTCACCTGACCTAAGGCGTGCCTGCGTGGTCTGCGTCTGCATGGTGAAAAAGGGGGGGATTTGGAGCGGGCGACGGGATACGGAGACTGGGAATTTATCCTGTCTTTTCAACGCTGAAGTGGCCCATGGCGAGGGTGACGTCGGTGTAATAAACTCAATGGGTTACGGGCGTGGTGTCCCACGGTATTTTCACCATTCCATCCCTTCCAGGCTGGTCATCGCAGCCTTGGCTAGCTTCCAGCGATCAACGCCCTTCGTGTAGATTTCCGAGGTCTGGGCCTGTGTGTGGCCGTGGATCGTCATGATCTGATATTGCGAACAGCCTTCCTGTGCGAGCAGGTGTCCTGCGGCCTTGCGAACCCCGTGTGCGGAGCGCCCTGCGAGGCCGGCCGCATCGCACCAGCGACGGAACATGGTGCCCAGAGAGTCTGGCGTGGCGAACGGCTCACCCTTCGCGTTAAGAAGGTAACTCTTGCCCTGGATCGACGCGGCTCGGGTGGCGCGATGAAGAGGGGGCAGCATCGGGATAGTGACCACGGCAGACCCGCGCTTGGAGGGCTGCCAGCGGAGCGCCTGGATGCCCTGCACCTTGGTCTCATGCTCGCGGCCAAGCCAGATCGCATCGCCGATCCGGCAGGCGGTGAACATCAGCAGCGTGAGGCACAGGTGGGGCGTGGTGCCAGCCGGATGGTAGGCTCTGAATTTCTTCAGGTCCTCGGAAGACCAGGGAACCGCGCCGCCTTTTCCTGCGTCGATGCGCGCGATGCCGACAGCCGGGTTCACCTCGCAAAGGCCTCGTTCGCAGGCCCAGCGATACATGGAGCGGATGCCCTCGATGATGCTGTCGGCGCGAGCCGGTGTCGCGACGAACTCGTCGCGCAGCTCGATCAGCTTGGTCTGGGGCATCGACATCGCGTAGTCGGCATACCTGTCGGTCAGAACCTTCATGACCCCGATCCGCTTCTTGAGGGTGAGCGGCGATGTGGCGCCGGCCTTCACGTCGCGTTCCATGGCCGCCAGGTGCTTTGCGGCGATCCAGCCGATGGAGTAGCGAATGGCGCGTTCCTCAGGAGTGGATACCGGTTCCAGGCGCACACCCGCGCGAGCAGCGCGGTAGATTTCCACGAACTGGGGATGATCTGGCCCGACTGACAAAGGGATGCGCCTAGTCTTGTCCCCCTCGACGCGTACGCGGAAGCGGACGGAGCCGGAGGGCAATGTCTCTGCCAGCAGGCCCGGGTAACGGATCTTCATTGCGCTGAGGTCCAGGACAGGGGTTTACGTCTATCCTCTGCGGCTTGTCTCCCGGGGTAAGGCCATCATCCGTTGAAACCCTCCAAGCCCTGCGCATCGCGCGGGGCTTTTCCATTCCCGGAGATCCCCATGAAACTGAAACTTGTCTACAACTGGCGCGATGTGCTGCGCGGGGCCTTCTCGGTCTGGCTCATGGCGCTGTCGGTGCTGCTGATCTTCGCGTCGGTCGCGCTGTCGCTCCTCGATGCGGAACTCCTCGGCCTCGATGCGCTGACCTTCGCAGTGCTGGCCGGGATCCTCACGGCCCTGGCCATTCCCGCCCGGGTCATCCTGCAGGCCAAGCTGGAAGACTTCCTGATCGAGGAGGACGGCGCCCTGGGCCTTCCGCGCAGCGGCCGCGCGAAAGCCGGGCTGGTGGCGGCGGTCCTGGCGATGGCCGTGCCGTTGGTCGGCGAGTTCGAGGGGCTGCGGCTGGAGCCCTATCAGGACGTGGTCGGCGTGTTGACCTGGTGCTACGGCGAGACCGAGGGCGAGCCGCAGGCCCACTACACCAGGGCCCAATGCGATGCACTGCTGGAGGACCGCCTGGCGCAGTTCTACGTCGAGCTGCAGGCAGCCTTCCCGAAGCTGGAGGCCGCGCCAGTGGGCGTCCAGGTCGCCGCGTTGTCGCTGGCCTACAACATCGGCCTGACGCGCCTCATCCGCTCCGAAAACACCGGCGGGGCCCTGCGCGCTGGCGAGTGGCGCCGGTTCTGCGACATGCTGCCGAGCTGGAGGTGGGCTGGCGGAAAGGTCTGGCAGGGGCTGGTGAACCGCCGGGGCAGGGAGCAGGGCATCTGCCTCGGGGCATTGGCATGATCGGCCGCGTGGTCTTCGGCGCGCTCCTCGCTGCCCTGGTGCTGTGCGCAGGGCAGGCCTGGCGCCTCTCCGCCCGCCTCGCCACGCTGCAGGCGGAGCAGGGCGCGCTGCAGACCCGGCTGGTCGGATGCACCGGCCGCCTCTCCGACATCATTGCCGACAAGGAGCGTGACCATGCGGTGGACGCGATACCCGATACCGATCTGGCTGGTTCTGTGCCTGGGCGCTGGATCCTGCCTGCGCCCTGATCCGGTCGCACCCGCGCCGCCGCCTGGTCCGGCCTTCTGCGATGTCGAGGAGCTGCGGCGGTTCACCCAGGAAGAGATCGACTGGCGCGCAGCGCATGCGCCCTGGAACCTGCGCCGGGATCTCAAGACAAATGCCACCTGGGAGGCCGCATGCGCCGCTACTGGGTGAAGATGGAAAATCGCGCCTTCGGCTACGATCACCCGGCCCGGGAGCTGGTCTTCGAGGCGCCCGACGAAGCGGCCGCGCGCCGGGCCGCATGGGCCTGGGACCCGATGGCAGACATCCTTTCCGTCCGGCCTGGCGATGACGCCGGGGCGGAGGCGATGGCCCCCTGACGGGGGCGGCGGTGCGTCAACACCGCCACCACGCAGCCCAGTTTGCAGACCGGCTGCGCCGGCGAGGACAAACCAGAATCGCCGCCCGCACTCTTGCAAGAGCCGGGCGTTTGTGACTGGAACCTTTCATGAACACAACGACGAAGGTGACCCCGGCCGCGCCGGTGGCGCCCTGGCGTGGGGGCAAGAAGGCCCTTCACCGCACGATCATCGACCGGATCGAGGCGATCCCGCATGCGACCTATGCCGAGCCCTTCCTGGGCATGGACGGGGTCTTTCTGCGTCGCTCCTGGCGCCCGAAATGCGAGGTGGCCAACGACCTGGACGGCGAGGTCACGAACCTCTTCCGCATCCTGCAGCGGCACTATCCGCAGCTGCTGGACGTGATGCGCTTCCAGATCACCTCCCGCCGGGAGTTCGAACGCCTGCGCGCCGTGGATCCGGCGCAGCTGACCGACCTGGAGCGTGCGGCCCGGTTCCTCTACCTGCAGCGACTGGCCTTCGGTGGCAAGTTGGGCGGGGTGTTCGGCGTCGCCCATGACCGAGGCGGCCGGTTCAGCCTGGCGCGATTGGAGCCTCTGCTGGAGGCCGCGCATGAACGGCTCGACGGTGTGATCTTCGAGAACCTGGACTGGGCGGAGCTGATCCGCCGCTACGATGGGCCGGGGACGCTGTTCTACCTCGATCCGCCTTACTGGGGCGGCGAAGATAACTACGGCAAGGGCTTGTTTGCCGCCGACCAGTTTGCACAGATGGCGGAGCTACTGGGAGAGATCCGCGGTGCGTTCCTGCTATCGATCAACGGCCGCCCGGAGATCCGCGCGCTGTTCGCGGCGTTCCACATGGATCCGGTGACGCTGAAGTACACGGTGTCGAAGGCCGGCGCGTCTGAGGCGAAGGAGCTGATCATTTCAAATCGAGAGGTGCGCGTGGGGCTTCTCTAGGGGGAAGGACCGACGCTCGCAGCGAGATTTGCGGGCGCCGGCCGGGCATATAGGTTGGCGACGTCGGGCCGGGGCGTCAGTGAGCGGTCGGCACTTCCGGCCCTTACCGGACTTTCGCGCCAAGCTCGGTGGATGACCGGTGTCAGCCCTTGGCTACCACACGCACTCTGGAGCGACACCCCTAAGATAGGCGCTACCCTCTCAGTTTCCTGCGGCACGCGAACCACTATGTGATACTGATAAGCGCACCCGAAACTATCGACACGAGACGAGCGGCTAGCCTTTGATCAGCACCGTAGCCTCAGGCGATTTCTGAGGAAGCGCAGTTGGAATATTGTTTGTGGAACTTCATGAAGTTAAGGTGGCCGCGTTGAACTCCTTCAGATCTGCCAAGCCTTAGGTGTGCCTATACATGTGGAAAGAATTCGGTTTTCAGAAAAACCTTTATGACACTCACCCCGTCTCGGGAAATGCTAGAGGTGAACGCTTGCTTGTTGGAAGGCAGAAGGAGCTTCGATCGCTGAAAAATCGGATTACCGAGTTCAAAACGGTTACTACCATAGAAGGGCCTAATGGCGTCGGGAAGACTAGTGTTGTTTTGGTCGGAGCCTTCCAGATTCAAAATGAAACTGCAAAGTCGGGAAAAAGCTCCCTCATTCTACTCCCAGATCCCGTTCAGCTAACAGCAGAGGATACCGCAGTTGACTTCAAGAGAAAAATTTACGCCGCAATTGCCTCGCACTTCATAGAACATGAAAGCGAGCTTCGCCAGCGGCTTGACCTCCAATTCGGATTGAAGCCGCTCGAGGCCTGGCTTGAGAATCCTCTATTTTTTAGCGGCTCAGCTACTGTCGCGTCTTTTGGACTGGGTGGGGGGAAGTCAGCGAACGAATCCTCTGGGTTCGATCTCCATGGTTTCTTCACGTTGGTTGATCGCCTGTTAAAATCGGCTTTCAACGACGAAGGTGGTATTATTTGTGTCATTGATAATCTTGAAATTCTTAACACCCATCAAGTAGCACGTCAGCGATTGGAGGCTCTACGCGACGACCTGTTTTCGAAGCATGGAATTAGGTGGGTTGTATGCGGGGCGAGGGGCATCGTCAGGAGCGTGGCCAGCAGTCAACGCCTGCAGGGTCGTTTGCAAGAGCCAATTGAGATTATGCCACTCGACGCGGAGGCAATTGAAGACTTGGTCCGCACGCGTGTCGACGAGTTTAGGCTGCGCCCCGATGCGGTCCCACCTGTAGGGTCTAAATCCTTTCAGCTTGCATTTCGAATTCTCAACGAAAATCTGCGCGACACGTTGAAATTTTGTGGCGATTTTTCACTTTGGTTAGATGATAGCGGACAGGTAAGCGACAACTCAGATAACTTGGATCAGCTTTTTGAAGTATGGATCGCCGACCAAAGTGAGCGGTACATGGATGCCATAAATGTTCCACCTCGCGCATGGAGGTTGTTCGATGATATTTGCGAACGAGGCGGCTCCATTAGCCCATCTGACCATGAAGAGTTTGGGTTCAATTCTTCTCAGAACATGAGAGGACAGGTTCAGAAGCTGGAACAGGCGGATCTCGTTGTTTCGGAGTTAGAAGACTCGGATCACCGTCGAAAAACAATTTCGGTTGTAGCTAAAGGTTGGCTTTTGAGGCATCACAGAACGGGCTATGCTACACCGAACGTTTGAGGATTGCAGTTTCGAATAAGATCGCGAAGCTCTCTTTCCTTTGCTCGGCCCGCCGATAGCGGGATGTTGACCGTCCGGTATTTCTCCCCACCATCGGTCAAGGAAGGCCGAGCACAGCGTCCACTCTCTCGTCATAGCTGACTTTGGTGCTGACTGCAGCGAACTTCCGCTTTCCGCCCTTCGTGCCTATGCTGGCCACGATGCTGCGCCAGGCGTGAAGGTTCGCAACGGGCGGGGAGCCGTCATTCGCTGCGCCTCGCACTTAAGACAGTTTTGCGGGCGAAGCTTTCATTCCACTTAGATATTGTCAAAGCGTAAGGTGGCCACCATGCAGTGCTTCTAGCGAAGCAAAGCTAAGATCTTTGCAAATGACTCTCGCGTTTCTGTTGTCAGTTCAATGCCAGTTACCTCGACCATGTACGTGAGATGGTCGAATGCCAAACCAAACTCTCCATGCCCTAGAAACTCGTAAACAATCGTGTCGCCACCTCTCAGGTTAACTTGTTCTAAAGCCGTTCCTGGCTCAGGCTCACCTGAGAGATTTGCAAATACCAAGTCCACCAGCTCCTGAATTTCAGGTGTCACAAGACGTATGGCGAACTCGATTTCAGACATTTGAGATCTCTAACCTGATTAGAGCTATCTGCCAAGGTAGCCATTGGCTCGAACCGTGCCTTCGCAGGGCCTGATGCGAATGGCGCCTACGGGCTGAAACCGGTCATCCACCGCGCCTTGCATGAAGGTCCGCAGTGGGCGGGGAGCGGTCGTTCACTACATTGGCATTGAGCCAATCGACCAGAAGTTTCGTTTTAAGACCAGACCTTCAGCCTTGCCGAAATTCCAGCTTCGCCAACCCTTTTTCAATCCAGCTAGCCGACCATCTGGCCGGGCCGCGGACACCCTTGTCAGGATCGTCGGGGCGATCTTGTATTATGCGGGGATTGACTATCAGTTTGTCCAGCATCGCTTGCGCCGCGCGCAGCTGCGCTACCGTCAGTGTGGGCATTGATTTATGGCTGAACTCGGCAATCAAGATCTTGTGTAGCGCGGACGTTAGCGTCCATACCGTATGCAAGCGGATGCCCTGCAGGTTCTTGTCGCCAGCCAGCCGATCTAGACAAGCTACCAGAGGATCAAAAAACTGCGGATCACGAAGAGTCCGGATTACCACGGCGGCGGCATAGACCTGATTTGCAGTTGCCCCCGGTTTTAGCCCGTCATAGACCGGCGCCAGATCGTCTAAAGTCCCCGCCTCAGCCTTGATCGCCTGTCGGACACCCTCCAGTTCGGCTACAGGTGCGTGCGCATTGAAGCCAGCAGCTAATTCAAGGAACCTGGTGCGTTCCTGCTCCAGATCATTTTCCAGAACCGCAACCTGCGCCTTGGTCTCCTCCAGCTGTTCCCTCACCTCGCGAAATTCCATCTCCATCTGACCGATTTTCAGTTTCGAGACATACTTAGGCAATTCCTGCGACAGGGCGGTGCGTTTGACCCAGACAAGGGATACAACGATCAGCCCAACGATAGGCCAAAGGTTCTCTAGGATGAGTTTTATAAATTGATATGTCGCGTTGTCGTCCATCGCCGCGCTCCAGAAAGGTGCTGATTAAATGCCCGAAATGTTCCGAGGCGAAGCACGATCTGTCAAGCGTTTGCCAAATTCAAAGCGCGCTTGGGGTGTTCGTCTCTGCCTCAGCAGCGAGCTTGGCGCTAGGTGTGGCAGATGGCCGGTGATCTGTCCTTTGACGCCCTATGTGCTCGCAGCAGCCTGACACCAAGCGCCAACTCGGGCGGTGAGCTGCCATTCGCTGCGCTTGTCACGAACGACAGCGGTGCGCAGGAAGCGGACATAGCTTGCTCTGACATACTCGAAGCGCCTATTTCTGTCCTGGCGCAGCAATGGCCATAGGATAGTGTCTGTTGTGGATGGCTTACTTCTTGAGGAGAATGCCCAACCATGCAAAATAAGCTCATGGAAGACATAAGTTCGCAGCTCGTTTATCAACGACTTCGCAATCTAGTGATCGATTTGCTCGACATGTACTCGTCTCTTGAAGGCTGCGCGAAGTTTGGCGCCTTTGAGATGATCAACATGGTCGACGACTTGTTGCCACTAGAATACGAAGATGCCCCCAACGTGTTCAGCTAAAATGAGAAAGAAACAATTTCTGAGTTCCTGAAACTCGTTGAGAAAGCCTCTGACGCAACTGAAGTGGATTGGTGCGATGTAGACTCGTTTAAGCGTTCGGAGGAGTGGGTAACGCATCTTTACATGCAATGCACGCAGTTTCTGTTTTCTCCAAGCGAGGACGTTTCTCCGAGGAATACGAAGAGGCACTGACCACTTTGCTTTCGTAGTTCCTGACCTGCTCCCCTGAAAAGTCCGCGGTTTGAAGATAGCCTGTTCTCCACACGAGGAGACAGACGATGCGGAAAAGCCGTTTTAGCGAAGAGCAGATCATTGGCATCCTGAAGGAGCACCAAGCCGGGATAGGCGCCAAGGAGCTTTGCCGGAAGCATGGCATCAGTGATGGCACGTTCTACAAATGGCGCTCGAAGTATGGCGGCATGGAAGTGTCTGAGGCCAGGCGGCTGAAGGCGCTCGAAGCCGAGAATGCAAAGCTGAAGAAGATGTTGGCTGAACAAATGCTCGACGTGGCCACGCTCAAGGAGATGCTGGGAAAAAACTTCTGAAGCCCGGTGCAAGGCGACGCGCTGTGGACTGGGCCATGACAGAGAAAAGCTACAACCAGCGGCGGGCTTGCGCCCCAGCCGGGATCGATCCGCGTGTGTATCGGCGTGGATCAACCAGACCTGCAGACACCGGACTGCGAGAGAGGCTAAAGGCGCTTTCCAGCGAACGGCGTCGCTTCGGCTATCGGCGACTGCACCTCCTGCTGGGCCGAGAGGGCTGGAAGGTGAACTGGAAGAAGCTCTACCGGATCTGCCGAGAAGAAGGCTTAACAGTCCGTAAACGGGGCGGTCGCAAGCGAGCCCTGGGGACCAGGGCACCCATGACGATCCCGCAGGGGCCGAACCAGCGATGGTCGCTGGACTTCGTGTCAGACAGCCTGTCCGATGGTCGTCGCTTCCGGGTGCTCTGCGTCATCGACGACTTCAGCCGGGAATGCCTGGCCGCGGTCGTGGACACCTCGCTGTCAGGGCAGCGCGTTGGCCGTGAGCTCGACAGCATCGCTCGGGTGCGCGGCTATCCCTGCATGGTGGTCAGCGACAACGGCACGGAGCTGACCTCGAACGCCATCCTCAAATGGCAGGAGGACCGCAAGGTCGAGTGGCACTACATCGCTCCGGGAAAGCCCATGCAGAACGGCTTCGTCGAGAGCTTCAATGGCCGCCTGCGCGACGAGTGCCTTGACGAGCACCTGTTCGCCAACCTGCGCCACGCTCGGGAGCTGATCGCCGAATGGCGCGACGACTACAACCACCACCGCCCTCACACGAGCCTCGACGGGCTCACCCCGTGGGAGTATCACCAACGGTCAGTAGAGGACCAAACCCTGAACAGAGCTAACTCATAAACGCGGACTCTATGGGGAGCAGGTCACACAGACACCTTGGCAGCTAACGCCACCTTGGCGAGATCACCTCGGCTTTCGATCAGCACCGATACTTCGAGCTTCACGTCAGACGCCAAGGCAATCATGAACACCACATATAGTGGGGTTTACCGAGAGCTATTCCAAGGGGTGGCGTCGCGATCAATTCGAAAGATGTGTAACAGATGAAGGGTCGTCCACATGTTACACTTGGAGTGGAATCCTGTAAAATATTACTCTGTCGCGCGTTCTAAATCGGGCGGAAGTTCTTACGCATAAAACGAACCACTCCTTGGATCGTATCCCCTGAGATGGCGGCTTCATCACCGTCAAAAGCATCCAAAATGTATTTGCTAACGTCATACTCGCGAGAGTCGGAGCGCACCAAAATGCGATCTATGCAACCATTCTCGCCTTCCATGTCATAAATTGTAGAGCCGCCATCGACACCATCGACCAGATCATGAACTATCATCTTCATTAGAACAATCTGGGTGATCGCCTTTTGACTGACGTCGTTGAAGGCTGGGCTATCAAACATGTCTTGATTGATCTGGAGGACTTTCATTTCGTTAAGCTGGTCAAACTTGAAGCTGTCCAACTCTGTCCAAATTCGCTCGAACTGTGCTTTCGAAATCCCAAGTCGAAAAGGTAACACGCCGTCCTGCGGCTCGATCAACTTGCCTGATTTTCTCAATAGGTCGTAGGCTACGCTGGTATCGTACTGCATGCCGACTCTCGGTTTGCTTTTTTTTGCCATGTACAGAAACACCCCCGACGCGACAACTAGGAGTACAAGAAGCGCTAGAGCCATTTTTGGCCACCCCAGTGTTGCCTTAGTGAACAAATAGATCCACCTCTTCTGGGTCGGGTTTCGGCAAGACTTGTCGATCACCCAGAACACTCGGATTCAAAAGTGTTCCGTCTCCAACCACAAATCTCCCCGTATCTGGATCATAGCTAGTGGTTCTATGATAAACAGCAACACCACGCTCAGTGGCTAACTTGACAAGAGAGTCACCGACTTTGGTTTCGGCTGTTGTAACTAGGTCGTGTTGACAAAAGGGATTCCCCTCGGGCGTAGGGCATGATTCAAGCTGGCATCTGCGATGGAGACCAGCTTGGCACGAGACCTTATGTCGGACGAGGAATGGGCGTTCTTTGAGCGCTTCATCCTTGCAGTCCGGGCCCCGAACGGGCGCAAACCCACCAACCACCGCCTCGTTCTTGATGGGATTTTCTGGATTGCCCGAACCGGGGCGCCATGGCGCGATCTTCCCGGGGAGTTCGGCAAATGGTCGAGCGTCTATCGGCAATTCCGGCGCTGGACGTTGGCCGGGCTCTGGGAGGACATCATGGAGGCACTGAACCAGAGCGGGGCCGTGCCAAGCGCCCTGCAGATGATCGACAGCACCGTGATCCGCGCCCACCATCAGGCAGCGGGCGCTAAAGGGGGACTCCACGACAAGGTTTCGGCCGTTCTCGAGGTGGCTTTACGACCAAGATCCACCTCCTCGTCAATGCGCACGGGCTACCCATGAGGACAGAGATCACGCCTGGCCAGACGTCGGACTATCTCGGTTTCGATCTGGTGATGGCGGATAATCTGCCCCGCCCGAGCGTGCTGCTCGCGGATCGCGGCTACGATGCAGACTAGATCAGAGACGGCATGGAGGCGCGCAACGTCCTGCCCGTGATACCGATGCGAAGGTCCCGCAAGAAGCGGATTGGCGTCGATCGCTCTCTGTATCGCCTGCGTAATATGGTCGAACGCTGCTTCAACAAACTCAAGAACGCCAGGCGTGTCGCGACCCGCTACGACAGGACGGCGGAAAGCTTCCTCGGCTTCATTGACATCACGTCGATCCGTCTCTGGATCCGCCATTTGTCAACATGACCTAGACCGGATTGGTCCATTAAATTCTGGTGCAGACACGGCATATGTTCTTGGAGGAGACGTCGGGCCCATTTCTTGGATCACGACAAATGACTTTGAAGGCGGCTACTTCGTTCAGTGGATAGGCATAGACGATGAAGCCGAAATCCTGCCTGCACTGCATTCCGAGGCGTTCAAAGAGCTACTTGAAAGCGAACGAGCGGAACACATCAGTATCTAAGTTCACGAACCAGGTGAGCTGCGGGTCATCCAGGCCGTAGAAATTGGTGACAACCTTGTTGCAGCAAGCTTACCAATCAAACTGCGACCGGGGACCTATTGTGCGACTTCAGTCTATTTCGAAAGCACATCTCTCATGATCGTTGTTCGAAGGTTTAAGCTCCAATAGTGCTCACCTTCCGCTTCAGGAGAGCAGGCATCGGCATAGCGGCGGTGAACTGGCGCATTGTCCGCACTGCTGACCTCTGCATGCCTGAACATGCTGCACGATGCCACCGATGGCCGGTTTGGGGACGCTGCGCCACAGCGAGGCCGAACCTTGCGAAGGTCCGGATGGGGCCGGGGGCGGCGGAGCGCTGCGCTTGGCACGCGTCACCGCTTCGGTCTGACTTAGTCTAGTCATGCTCGCTAGGTCGAGTCGAGGGTCCGCTTCGCGTGGAACGTCACTGCCTGGAGCGCGGTCGGCGCGCGCCGATGGTAGAGAAGGTGTCATCGGCGGTGTTCTAGGTGCACTCGGCGACGGCATGCGGGCTTGCCTTGGTCTTGAAAGCGAGAGCGTGGTGTCCCACGGGCACATTCTACGTGGGACACGTTTGGCCCTAAGGGACTGAAAAACTGAAACAAGTTTGGAAGACTTGGAGCGGGCGACGGGAATCGAACCCGTATCTCTTGCTTGGAAGGCAAGGGTCTTACCATTACACAACGCCCGCTCGGGTGCGCCGTGACTATTGCATCGCGCGGGGGAGGGTCAAGTGGGTTCGTGCCCCGAAGGGCAGATCGCCGGACGGTTCCGCCGGGCCATCTGTCCGGAATTGGCCGAGACTTCCGCAAGCTTTGTCTGGAAACGAGCGATGCGATGCGACATGCTCTGCCCAATGTTACTTTCAGGTAATTTGTTTTCTGTGGGGGATATTGATGGAGCGGAGCCGAAACGCAGCAGACGATGTCGGGCAGGTTGGTGCACAGGTTGAAATGCCCGCGCCGCGCAACGAACTGGATCTGGACCACTACGCGCCCTTCCTGCTGAATGCTGTCAGCACGGCCTGGACCCGTCAGATCGCGGGTGTCTTTCGCAATGACTTCGGCCTTGGCGTCGTTGAATGGCGCGTGATCGCAGTGATCAGCGTGGAGCCGGGCACGAGCGCGTCCCGGATCTGCAGCGCCCTGCGCATGGACAAGTCCGCGATCAGCCGGTCGCTTCACATGCTGAGGGAACGTGGCCTGTTGGAGTTCCGTTCGCCCCCCGGTGACATCCGCCGGCGCAGTTGGTGGCTGTCCGACCAGGGGCAGAAGGTCTTTGAAGACATGCTTGCCATCGCGCTGGAGGCGGAAACGCGCATGCTCAGAGGGGTATCAGACGCGGATTTCGAGGTGTTCCTGAAGGTGATGCGCCAGTTCCTGCAAAATCTCGAAGACTGATCGGGCGCACCCCGTGGCCCCCAAAGGCGCCACGGGCTCTGGCTGGCGTCACAGCAGGGATGGCAGGAAAAGCACCAGTGCAGGGAAGATCACCACAAGCGCGGTAACCAGAAGATCCGACAGGAGAAACGGGCCGACCCCCTTGAAGACCTGCATCGTCGTCACGTGTTCACTGGCCACGTTGCGGATGACGAAGACGTTCAGGCCGACGGGTGGCGTGACCATGCCGATTTCCAGCAGCTTGACCACGAGGACCCCGAACCAGACCAGGCTGATGCCCTCTGCATTGAGGATAGGAATGAAGATCGGCAGGGTCACCAGCATGGCGCCGAAGGGTTCCATCACCATGCCCAGCAGGAAATAGATCAACACGATCATGAGCATGAGCTGATAGTACCCGATGTCGGCGCCGCTGACCTGTGCCGCGATGAAGTTGGACAGCCCGGTGATGCCGAGGAATCGGGTAAACATCGCCGCGCCGATGCCGATGATCAGCAGCGATGCCGTGGTCTGTAGTGTTTCCAGAAAAGAGGTGCGCAGGACCTTCCAGCTGAGCCGCTTCACGAGGGCAGCGCAGAGCAGGGCGCCAGCCGCGCCAACGGCGCCCGCTTCGGTCGCGCTGAACAGGCCGGAGAACATCCCGCCGAAGACAAGGGCGATCAGCGCGAGAACCGGCCAGGTCTGCAGCAAGGCTTCTCCCAGGGGCGGCGTGTCGCCCTCGATCGGGCGGCGCGGCACCAGGTGGGGCCAGAACCAGCTGCCGATCAGGATCACCACGGAGTAGCCGATTGCGGTCATGATCCCGATGGTGACGCCGCCCATGAAGACCTGGGTGATCGAGGTTTCGGCGAAGACACCATAGATAATCATGATGATCGACGGCGGGATCAGCGCCCCGATGGTGCCGCCGGCGGCGATGGACCCCGCCGCGATGGAGGGCGAGTAGCCAGCCTTGACCATTTCGGGGATGGCGATCCGGCCCATCGAGGCCGCCGTCGCGATGGAGGAGCCGCAAACCGCCGCAAAGCCCGAGCATGTGAAGACCGACGCGATGGCCAAGGCACCCGGGATCCGTTTCAGCAGCACTTTGGCGGCGGTGAAAAGGCCCGAGGTCAGGTTGGCGTGAAAGGCCACGAAGCCCATCAGCAGGAACATCGGTACGGCGGACATCGTCCACTTTGCGGCGAAGTCGTAGGGCGTGTTCTGCAGGATGCCGATGGCGGGTTTCATGCCCAGCAGGCTGACGATGCCGCCAAAGCTGACGGTGATCATCGCCAGGGCGACAGGCACCCGCAGGACCAGCAGCAGCAACAGGGCGGCGATGCCGTAGAAGCCGGTTTCAACACTCATTGCTCTGGGACCTCGGGGTTGTGCGTGACGGCCGTCGGGCCTTTCAGCAGGACCACCACGCGCAGGGCGGTCACCAGGGCCGCAAGGAAGAAACCCGTCGTGGGGAGGAAATAGCTGGGCCAGGTCGCGATCTTGTGGCCCAGGACATCGACGAAACTGCCGATCTTCATGTTCTTCAGCGCGACCTGCAGCGTCACCCATCCGAGGGTCCCGTAGACTGCGGTCGCAAGCAGCCCCACTGCGGCGTCGGACAGTCGGCGCCCGAAGGGCGTCAGCACCATCTCCATCACCTCGACCGTGATCATCGTGCGGCTCTTTTCGACCCAGGCTAGCGGCAGGAAGACGATCAGAACCATGTAATAGCTTGAAACGATTTCATTCGTGGCCGGGATCGGCGTGGCAATCGTATTGCGCAGCGTCACGTCCACGGTGACATGCACCAGCATGGCGATGAGGCCGATCGAACCGAGAAGGGCAAGGCCCTGGGACAGTCGGTCCGCGGCCCTTTCCAGGGTTTTCATGGGTCAGGTCCTGTTGGATGAGATAGGCAGTGTGCCCGCGGCCGACCGGAACCGACCGCGGAACATCCGAGCGTCAGGTGTCGGTCCGGGGATCACATCCCGTAGGTGGCGAAATCCACCTTGCTCCAGACTTCATCCCAGACCTTTTGCACCATGGCATCCTTGTCGTGGCCGACCTCGTCGGAAATGGCTTCCCACTTTTCGATCAGTCGCACGAACTCGGCCACGCGTTCATCCGCATCGGCCATCCCGAACCGCTCGGCCGAGATCTGGGCGGCGGTTTCGCGGTCCGCGATCGCGAAGTCAGCCGCGGCCTTGGTGAACTCGGGCGAGGCTTCGGTGATGGAAATGCCGGCTTCCTCGGCGGCCTTTTCGGCAATCGCGGGGAAGTCGTAGCCCCAGCGTTGCGCCATGTCCGCGTTGGCGCGGTTGGCGGCACGGGCCATGGCTTCGCGCTCCTCCAGCGACAGGCTTTGCCAGGTGGGTTTCGCGGTGGTCAGGTTGGAGGTGGCGAAGTAGGTGCCCAGCGGAATGACCGTCACGTCCTTGACCAATTCGATCAGGCGGAAGGCCAGCAGATCCCCGATGGAGGCCATGGAACCGTCGATCGTGCCCTGGGACATCGCCTCGAAGGTTTCGAGCACCGAGACGGAGACCGGGGTCGCGCCGAAGTGTTCTGCCCAACGGGTGTAGGGCGCACCGCCGGATCGCAGGCGAAGGCCCTTGATATCCTCTGCCGAAGTGACGGGCGTCTTGGTCAGCAGGGCGTACTGGTCGGACGAGCCGGAGCCCAGGTAGACCATGCCGAAATCCGACAGCTCCGTCTGGCAGGTGTCGCAGGTAACCGTGTATTCGGTCAGGGCGGCGGACATGGCGTGGGCGTCGCGGCCTGACAGGGACAGCTCCCCCGCCAGGGCGAAGTTCGGCAGTTCTGCCGGGAAGTAGAGCGGCAGCAGGTTGCCCACGTCCACGAGGCCCGTTTGCAGGGCGTCCTTCATCTGGCCCAGGCCGACCACCTCCGTGCCCAGTTCGATGGTGGAGATCGCGCCGCCCGACTCCTCCTTGATGTACTCGGCGAAAGGTTTGTACAGGTATCCGTTGGACGGATGCGCCGGCGGCGCGCCCGAGGCGATCCGCAGGTCACGTGCATCGGCGGTCGCGGCGAAGGCCATCCCGGCTGCCACCGCCATCATCAGGGTCTTCTTCAAAGCCACCATTTTCTCCTCCCTGGTTGCTTATCAAGATCAGATCTTCAGGAGCCTCCTTGCGTTCTCCTTCAAGATCAGCGGCTTGACCTCCTCCCTGAGGTCAAGTTCGTCGAATTCGGCCAGCCAGCGGTCCGGCGTGATCGCCGGCCAGTCCGAGCCGAAAAGCATCTTCTTCTTCAGGATCGAATTCGCATATTTCACGAAGATCGGCGGGAAGTACCTGGGCGCCCAGCCGGACATGTCGATGTAGACGTTGGGCTTGTGCTGTGCGACCGACAGGCCTTCCTCGGTCCAGGGGAAGGAGGGGTGGGCCAGCACGATCGGCATGTCGGGGAAATCGACGGCCACGTCATCCACATGCATCGGGTTGGAGTACTTCAGCCGCATTCCCATGCCGCCCCGCATGCCCGATCCCACGCCGGTCTGACCGGAGTGGAAGAGGGAGATCGCCCCTTCCTCGGCGATTGCCTCGTAAAGATCGTAGGCCATGCGATCATTGGGGAAAAAGCCCTGCATGGTCGGGTGAAACTTGAACCCCTTCACGCCGAAATCCCGGATCAGGCGCCGGGCTTCGCGTGCGCCGGCCTTGCCCTTGTGCGGGTCGATCGAGGCGAAGGGGATCAGCACATCGGCGTTCTCCGCCGCCAGTTCCGCGACTTCCTCGTTGGAGTAGCGTTGAAATCCGGTTTCCCGTTCAGCATCGACGGGGAAGATCACGGCGCCAATCCGGCGTTCACGGAAGTATTCCGCGGTCTGAGGCACGGTCGGCAGCATGCCGTCAGCGCCCGCGGGATTCTTGAAATACCGCGCCATACCCGCCTGGAATTCATGGTAGCCGTCATCCCGCCCGCAATCGCAGGGCTCCTCGGCATGGGTGTGGAAGTCGATGGCTATCAGTTCATCGACATTCATCGTGCGGGTCATGGGTTCCTCCCCCCTTCAGTCCTTGTCGAGCCCCGTCATCTTGATGAGCAGGCGACGTAGCTCTCGCGTCTCCGCATCCGTCAGGTTCTTGCGGGTCCGTCTCTCGATTTCGGGAAAGCCTGCGGTGATCCGCGCGATCAGGGCTTCCCCGGGTGGCAGCAGGCGAAGTTCGATGGCGCGGCGGTCCTCCTCCGGCACGCGCTTCTCGACCAGGCCGTCCGCCTCCATCTTGTTGATCATCTTCGACATCTGAGCGCGCTTGATCTTCAGCGTCCTGGCAACGATCCCCTGGCGGATGCCGGGGTTTTCGCGGATCAGGTCAAGCACGGTCACCTCTCCCGGCCGAACGTCCTCTTCCTCCGTGACGGCGAAGAAATGTCCGAAGGAGCCAAGCTGCGCGAGACGCAGCAGGAAGCCCAGGGATCCCTTCAGGCTCTCCCTGGAGATCGCATCGGCATCGGGGATGGTGTCGGGGCCGTTCATCTTCAGCCCGCCAGCACTTTCTTCGCGCGCTTTTCAAGGAAGGCGCGCAGGCGCTCCTGCGCTTCGGGGGTCATTGAGGCCAGGGCGGAAACCATGGATTCGACGAAGAGCCCGTCTTCGGACGACATGTCGCGAATGCGGGGCAGGGCATTCATCACGGCATAGTTCGAGAATTCGGAATTCGTCGCGGTTTCCTCGGCCAGGGCGATTGCCCTTTCCACGGCATGCCCCGCCGGGGTTACGTAGTTCACCCCGCCCCAACGTTCCATTTCGTCGGACTTTGCAACGCGACCGGTCAGCATCATGTCCGTCATCCGGGATGTCCCGATCAGACGTTCGATCCGGACTGACCCGCCGCCGCCCACGAAGATACCCCGCTGGCCTTCCGGCAGGCCGAAGTAGGCCGTCTCGTCCGCCACCCGGATCTGGCAGGAGGAGGCAAGCTCGAACCCGCCGCCGACCACTGCGCCGTGCAGCGCGGCGATGAAGGGAATGCGCCCTCGTTCGATACGGTCGAAGACCTCGTGCCAGCGGCGAGAGCCCAGGATCGATTCGAGCAGGGGCTTTTCGGAGTGCTCGGCCAGGTCGAGACCGGCACAGAAATGCTGCCCTTCGCCGAAGATCACGGCGGCTTTCGCCTCTGCCCGTGCACGATCAATTATGACGGAAAGCTCTTCGATCACCGCGTCACTGATCGCGTTCCGCTTTTCCGGCCGGGTGAGGCCGATCAGCGCGACATTGTCGCGCAACTCATAGGAAATAAAAGACTTTCCATCGGAATCGGCCATCCGCCCGGTCTCCCTTTAACTCGTCTTCGTCTCGATATTTGTTTCCTAGTAGACAAAATAAAATTGCTGAGTCAATCTCTGATCAACCAATCCCGGAACGTGAGGAGAGAATTGTTCCGGGTCACTTGGCAACGGAGGAGACCCATGTCCGACAATTCGCGGGCCCAGGATTTCTGGGCACCCGTCATTCGCCACGAGTGTCGCGAAGACGGCTCGATCCTGGTCTGGCAGGAGGAGGAGCTGGGCCCCTATCCCCGCTGCATGACTGAGAGATTCATGCACTGGGCCGACGTGGCGCCTGATCGCAGCTGGATGGTGCAGCGCGGCGGCGACGATGGTGACTGGCAGCACACGACCTATGCGGAAGGCGCGGCGATGATCCGCGCCGTGGGCAGTGCGCTGTTGGACGCCGGGCTGTCGCCGGAACGGCCGCTGCTGATTCTTTCGGGCAATTCCACCAGCCACGCGATCATGGCCCTTGCCGCCCAGCATGTCGGGGTACCGTCGGCTGCGCTGGCGCCGGCATATGCTTTGGCCAAGGGGGACCTGGGAAAGCTGGTTGATGTCGTGGCGCAACTGACGCCCGGCATGGTCTTTGCCGAAGATGTCACGCCCTTTGCCCGCGCGGTGCACGAGGTCTTCGACCCGTCCGTGCCCGTTGTCTGCGTGAGCGGCCGCCTGAAGGACCGCGATGTCTTGCGCTTCGATGATCTGATCGCGACGGAACCGAGCGCGGAGATGGAGACGGCCCATGCCGCCGTCGGCCCGGACACAGTGGCGAAGTTCCTGTTTACCTCGGGCACGACCGGCTCGCCCAAGGCGGTGATCCAGACCCAGCGAATGCTCTGCTCCAATCAGGAGATGGTCGCGGATTGTTTCTGCTACATGCGCGAGGAGCCCCCCGTCATCTGCGACTGGGCGCCCTGGAACCACACTGCGGCGGGCAACAAGACCTTCAACCTCGTGATCTACAACGGCGGCACCTTCTACGTGGATGACGGCAAGCCGACGCCGCGCGACATTGGAAAGACCATCCGAAACCTGAGGGAGGTCGCACCGACCTGGTACTTCAACGTGCCGCTTGGCTACCAGATGTTGCTGGACGTCATGGAGACGGATCAGGTGCTGCGGAAGAATTTCTTTAGCCGGGTCAAACTGTTGATGTACGCCGGGGCCGGGATGAGCCAGCCCGTCTGGAACAGGATCACCCGGGTGGCGAACGAGATGGTCGAAGGTGGGGTGCTGCTCACGACCGGGTTCGGCGCGACCGAGACGGGGCCCTTTTCGGTGATGAACACCGTGCCGCAGGAAACTGCCGGGAACCTCGGAATTCCTGCGCGCGGTGTGATCCTGAAGCTGGCGCCGGAGGGGGACAAGTACGAAGCGCGGGTGAAGGGGCCGAACATCACCCCGGGCTACTGGCGGAATGAAAAACTGTCGGCAGAGGCTTTCGACGAGGAGGGGTTCTACGGTTTCGGTGACGCCTTCCGCTTTGTCGAGCCGGGCAACCCTGCGGCGGGTTTCTATTTCGATGGCCGCCTGGCCGAGAATTTCAAGCTTGCCTCCGGCACCTGGGTGGCTGTTGGTCCGTTGCGGGCGCGGCTGACCAACGACCTGCAGGGGCTGGCTTCGGACGTGGTTATCGCGGGGGAGGGGCACACCGAGCTCGGAGCTCTGGTGGTGCCGGACTGGGATGCCCTTCGAGCCATGGTCGATGACGATGACCTGCAGGGCGAGGCGCTGCTGAACGATCCCAAGGTGCGCCGCGTGGCGGCGGATCTGCTGGATGCCCATGCGGCAAAGGCCACGGGATCGGCAAGCCGGGTGACACGCATGATGTTCCTCGAAGCGCCGCTGTCCTTCGAGAAGGGAGAGGTGACCGACAAGGGGTCGATCAACCAGCGGGCGGTTCTGCGCTATCGCGCGGATACGGTCGCGAACCTCTGGTCAGAGGATCCCCGGGTCATCTCGCTGCACATGGAAAGGATCTGACGCCATGAACCTTCAGGATGCACATGTGGCCGTCACTGGCGGCGGCTCGGGCCTTGGTGCGGCGACTGCGCGCCGTCTGGCTGCGTCGGGGGCCAAGATCACCGTGATCGACCGGAATGCCGAGGCGGCGCAGACGGTGGCCGCGGAATTGGGAGGCGTGGCGCAAGCCATCGACGTGGCGGATCCGGGCGCGGCGGAGGCCGCCCTGGATGAGGCAATCTCGAAGCTTGGCCCGCTGCGCGGCCTTGTGAACTGTGCCGGCATCGGGGAGGCGGGACGCGTCGTCGGGCGTGAAGGGCCTTTGCCGTTCGGGGATTTTGAACGCACGATCCGGGTCAACCTTCTGGGATCGTTCAACATGCTGCGCCTTGCCGCCGCGAGAATGGTCGCCTCGGACCCATTGGAGGACGGAGAGCGCGGGGTGATCGTGAATACCGCCTCCGTTGCGGCCTTTGATGGGCAGATCGGGCAGGCGGCCTACGCGGCTTCGAAGGGTGGAATCGTTTCGATGGCCTTGCCGATCGCGCGCGAGCTGGCGAAGTTCGGCGTTCGGGTAAACACGATTGCGCCGGGCCTGTTCCTGACCCCTCTTCTGGAAGGATTGGGCGAGGAGGTTCAGAAATCCATCGCGGCCACGATCCCGTTTCCGCAACGCCTTGGAGATCCAGATGAATTCGGACGCACCGTGCGTTTCATCTTCGAGACCGCCTACCTGAATGGCGAAGTCATTCGTCTGGACGGCGCGGTGCGGATGCAGCCCAGATGAGTGCGGAGCTGATTTCGGACATCCTGCAGGTCACGCCCGGTTGGGGGGCGATTGCCTCTGACGCGGGACTGGATCAGGAAGACACCGAGATGATCCTGCAGGAGGCCGGGCGACTGGCCGAGGATCTTCTCGTGCCCCTGGGGGATCAGGCTGACATCCAGGGATGCAGGGTCGAAAACGGACGCGTCCGAACGCCGGAGGGATACGCCCAGGCCTTTGCGAAGCTGGGGGAAGACGGATGGCTGGCGGCCGACCTGCCGGAGGCATACGGCGGCCAGGCCCTTCCGACGACCCTGCATGTTGCGGCCTCTCTGGGGTTCGAAGGGGCGGCCATGCCGTTCATGATGCTTGCCGGATCTACCCGGGCGGCGGCTCATTGCCTGATTGCTGCGGCGCCGGATCTTGCGGCCAGCTGGGCCCCCAGGCTGGCGGCCGGGGAATGGGCCGCGACGATCTGCATCTCCGAACCGGATGCGGGATCCGACGTGGGCAGGATCCGGACCCGGGCCGAGCCCGCGGGAGAGGCCTGGAAGATCACGGGGCAGAAATGCTGGATTTCCTTTGGGGATCAGGACATGACCGCGCGGATCGGGCACCTTTGCCTGGCACGGACCGGCGCCGCCGAAGAAGGCACGAGGGGGTTGTCTCTCTTTCTGGTGCCGGATGTGAAGGACGATGGAAGTCGCAATGCGATCCGGCTGGAACGGATCGAGGAGAAGCTTGGCCTGCATGGGTCTCCGACCTGCGTGATCAGCCTGGAAGGGGCCGAGGGACGGATGATCGGTGTGCCCGGGCGGGGGCTGGTGACCCTGTTCCGGATGATCGAACTGATGCGCCTGCAGACCGGATGCCAGGGGGCGGGGATCGCGCTGCGCGCGTCGGCGTTGGCGCGGCGCTATGCCGGGGAAAGGATGCAGGGGGGGCGATCGGACGCCGCGCCTGTTCCAATCCTGAACCATCCGGATGTGCGTCGGCAGCTTCTCGAACTGGAATCCGCCTCCGCCCTGCTGGTTGCGCTGGTGCTGGAGGCGGCCGTGACGGCAGATGCCGCGCGTGCCGGGAGCGAGGAGGCGGAGTTGCGCTCTGCCTTCCTGTTGCCGCTGGCCAAGAATTTCGGAGGGGAGGTCGCCTTCGCAACTGCATCCGGGGCGGTGCAGGTGTTGGGGGGGGCCGGGTACACGCGGGAATGGCCGGCCGAACGGTACCTGCGCGATGCGCGGATCATCACGATCTACGAAGGCACGACGGGTATGCAGGCACAGGACTTCCTGATGCGGCGACTGCTAAGGGATGAGGGGGCAAGCCTGCGGGCGTTCCTCTCCTCGGCGCGGACCGAACTGGCGCAGTGCCCGGCCGACTGCGGAGGGCTGCAGGCGAGCGATGTCCTTGACCGTTTCGAGGCTCTGGCGGACCGCATTTCGAGGTCCGGCGCGCCGATGCCGGTGATCCTGGGGCAGGCGGATGGCTACCTTCGTGCAGGCTGGGCGGCTGCCGGCGCGCTGCTGTCGACGCGGCTGGCGCGTCTGGGGGGGCAGCGCAGCAGCTGGGCCCGATATCGCCTGCATTTCGCCGGGGCCGAGATGACACGGGCCGAAGTTGCCTGTAGCCTTGCGCCAGACCTTCTTGAAGGGATTGCCTGAGCCGGGACTTGAGATAGGTCAGGGCACGGACTGCGGGCAGGGATGCCACAGTCCGAAAAGGTGGATTCAAAAGGCACTTGAAGCGAAAGAGGCGGTGACCTCCTTTCGCGAAGGAGTGACGCTGCGCGTAGGTGCGGCGCTCTCAGTTCGAATGTTTGTGAAGAGTGCAACCGGGTGATGGGGCAAAATTGAGTTTAGAGGATCTGAACGTAGACGCGCTGAGGAAAGCCACGCCGGCGCTTCCCGGGATCGTGCATTTCAACGCAGCCAGCAGTGGCCTGCTACCGGCAGAGGTGGTGGACGCGCTGCAAGACCAGTTGGCCCGGGAACTGCGTGGCGCAACGCATGAAGCCGGCCTCGAAGTGGCCGAGATGCTGGAGGACGCGCGGGACGAAGCCGCCTGGCTGATCGGTGCGACGGCCCCTGAAATCGCCTTTACCTCTTCGAACACCGATGCCTGGAACAAGGCGTTCCTCGCACTGGCTCCCTTGCGGCCCGGCGACAGGATCCTGGTCGGCGGGTCGGAATGGGGCGGCAATATCCTGACACTCCAGCAAGAGTGCAATCGTTGCGGGGCGCGGCTGGAACGCATCCCGGAACTGGCCGATGGGCGGATGGATATTTCTGGCCTGGCGGAGTTGATCGACAGCAACGTCCGATTGATCGCAGTCACTTGGGTTGGTGCCCACCTTGGCTATGCCGCACCGGTGGAGCGTATCGGCCAGCTGGCCCGGGCGCGGGGGATCCCGTTCTTCGTGGATGCAGCGCAGGCTGTCGGTGTTTTGCCGGTCGACGTGGCGCGCATCGGTTGCGACGTGCTGACGGCCGCTGGTCGCAAGGAGTTGCGGGGTCCAAAGGGGACGGGATTTCTTTACGTACGTGAAGGATTTCTGGAGCAACTGACGCCACGGGCCCTGAACCTGCGTGCGGCCGGTGCCGTCGCCGGGGAAGTCATCCTGCGGCAGGACGCAGCCCGTTTTGAAACCGGGGAGTTCTCTCCCGGGCTTCGCCTTGGGCTTGGCGCAGCCATACGACTTGCCAACCGGTTGGGCGCGGTCCCGATCCGTGACCGTGTCCTGGAAAGGACGACCGCGTTGCGACGCGCGCTTGCGGAGGTGCCCGGCCTTGTCCTGCGAGAGGCCGGTCCGGCGGAGAGCCACATCACGACATTCCATCACCCCGCGATAACACCTCAGCAGGTTCAGCAGGCGCTGAAGGTCCGCCAGATCACGGTTAACGCCGTCAGCCACAGCTACGCGCCCCTTGCCACCCTTGAAATGCCGCAGGGCGCGGTCTGTCGCGCATCGGTCAGCTACCTGACCCGGGACGACGAGATCGAGTGCCTGGCAGACGCGCTGAAGCTGGTGCTTGCGCCCCTCGATACGGCACCCTGACGCCGCTGCCTCTGGCCGGGATCAGTCCCAGCCGGGCAGGTCGGAAGCGTATCGCGCGCGCAGGTACCGGGCCAGGGCGGCGATATCCTGTTCCGGCAGTTCGGCGGCGTAGCCCGGCATGTCCCGGAGGGTGGTTCCGGAAGGCGCGACAAGGCCCTGGCGGATGACCGTTTCTGCCGTTTCCGGCCCCGGTGCCCGTAGGGCAGGGGCGCGCGCCAAAGGAATCTGCGCCGCTGTCACCAGATCGTCGAAGGCGGGCTCATGGCAGCTTGCGCAGGCGCTTTCGTAGATGCGGTGAATGCGGTCCGCCTTGGGGAGCGTCTGGGCCGGAGCCGGCAGCGGTTCGCCTTCCCCAAGTGAGGCCAGATAGGTCGCCATGGCGTGCAGATCCGCCTCGGGAAGCTGGGAGGTGCCTTCGATGACCTCTGCCATCGGGCCGGATGCAGCGGACAGGCCTGGGGCGGTGCCGGTTCTCAGGTAGCTGGTCAGCTTGTCGATGTTCCATCCGCGAGAGCCCGCCTCTCCCCCGGCGAGGGGCGGGGCGAACCAATCCCTGATCATCGCGCCCCCGAGCGGTTTTGCCGCGATTTCCGCACCGGCGGCCCCTCTTGGGGTGTGGCAGGCCGAACAATGGCCGACGGTCTCCACCAGATATCGCCCACGGTTCCAGATGGCATCGTGGTCCGGTTCGGTCGTCAGTGGCGCAGACCGATGGTAGAGCGCGTTCCAGGCCGCCATCGCGGGGCGGGGGACCTGCATTTCAGATTTCGGGACCTCTGACCTGACCGGAGGCAGGTTCTGCACGAAGGCGTAAAGCGCCTGGATGTCCGCGTCCTGCATTTTGGCGAAGGAGGTGTAGGGGAAGGCGGGAAAGAGGTTATGTCCGTCCCGGCTGATGCCCTGACGCATTGCGCGCGCGAAAGCCTCGTAGGACCATTGTCCAAGGCCGGTTTCCGGATCGGGTGTCAGGTTGGTTGAGTAGGCCGTGCCGAAAGGCGTTTCCACGGGTTTGCCGCCGGTGTTGGGAAGCCCCCCCGGCGCCGTGTGGCAGGAACTGCAGTTCCCGAGCGCAAAGAGTTCGCGCCCCCGGGCCAGTTGTTCTGCGGTGCTCGACAGCGACGGTGTCACCGGGGGCAGGGCCCGTGCGAGGGGGAGCGAAACCGCACCGAGTCCGGTAAGCCCCATAACGCCAATCGCACCGGCCATGAGCCTGTTTCGCAGCGGCTGCGCCTTGCGCGGCGAGGGACCGGGAAGCGCGGTGACGCCCTGACCTTTGTCCTCTCTGCCAAGCGCGGCCCGCATCTTTTCCGGTGTGAAGGGCGCTTCTCGCATCCGGATCCCGGTCGCATCGAAAATGGCATTGGCGATTGCCGCCGCGGCGGGCACCGCGGCGCTTTCCCCGACGCCGAGAGGCGGATCCTCGGGTCTTGCGACAATCAGGGTCTGTATCTGCGGCAGCTGCGGGAAGGTCGTGATCGGGTAATCGGCAAAGCTGCGATCGCTGACGCTGATTTCGTCGAAGGAGACCTCTTCGCTCAGCACGCGGCCCGCTGTCTGGATCACGTTTCCATGGATCTGCTGGCGGACCCCATCGGGATTGATCACCATCCCCTGATCCTGGCCGACGAAGACCCTGTTCAATGTGACTTCACCGGTTTCAGTATCGACGGCCACGTCCACCACCCAGGCGGCCGAGGCCGCCGCCACGCCCGGGAAGGGGCCATGAACGTAGGTGGCAAAGGCAAAGCCCTGCCCATAGGCCATGCGCCCCTCGCGGCGCAGGCGCGGGGTGCTGCGGGGGGCCCATCCACCCTTTTCCGCGGTTTCGCGCACCAGCGCGGCCTGACGCGGATCGTCCATGTGCCGCAGGCGGAAGGCGACGGGATCTTCTTCCACCTCGGCCGCCAGTTCATCCACATAGCTTTCGTGCGCGAAGGTATTGGGCAAGGCAGAAACGCCGCGCAACCAGGAGGCGCGCACGATGGGCGCCATGTCATGCGCGGTGATCTTGCGGTGTGCAATCCGGTAAGGCGGGACTGCCGTGCGGTCCCCCATCGTGTCGGGGCGCGGTTCGGGGCTGATCCGTCCGGTCAGGAGCAACGCAAGGTTCGGACCCCGGTTCGAGGGATACCAGCTCTCGAACTCGTAGGCATGGAAGTCATTCGCCGCATTCAGTCCGCCGCGGACTTCCATCAGCTGGGCGGCGCCTTTCGGCTCCCACAATGTTTCCTGCGCCCGGGTCAGCTGCACCCGGACCGGGCGACCGCAGGCCCGCGACAACAGCAGGGCATCGCCGGCCACGTCGTCCGCACAGTTGCGGCCATAGCAGCCGGCCGCCTGGTGGCGCCTGACCTCGATCTGACCGTCGGGCATCCCGACCAGCTGAGCAAGATCGGCCCGGAGCATGTGCGGGTTCTGGGTGCCGGACCAGACAACGGGAGAGCCGTCATTCCAGTCGGCTACGGCGCAGGATGGCCCGATTGAACCGTGGAGGTGCCAGGGCCAGACATAGGTCCGATCCAGTCGGTGGGTGGTTTCTTCCAGGCCGGTCCGGATCTCGCCGCTTTCCAGCAGCAGGCGGGGCGTCGAAGGCTGCTCCTTCAGGGTCCGGGCGACGGATTGCATCCCGGGCAGCGGCGGGGGAAGGCGCCAGTCGACTTTCAGCGCCTCTGCGATGGCGCGCGCCTGCGGGGCCTTCTCTGCCAGGACGGCGAGGAAGTCTCCTTCCCGGAATATGCCCAGGAAACCAGGCATGCCGGCGACCGCCGCCTCGTCATAACCGATCAGGCTCCGCCCGATGAAGTCGCCGCTGTCCCGGCCGGCATAGGGGGGGCGTATGACATGTCCGTGCACCATGCCGTCGACGCGAACGTCCTGGATGTAGGTGAAGTCTGCCGTCAGCTTGGCAGGCAGGTCGATCCGTCCGGCCTTGCGCCCGACGAGGCGATAGGTCGCCGGATCCTTGACCGGGGTGGTGTCATCAAGCGGCAGCGCCTCCGCATGGTTTTCCAGAAGGGTGTCATAGGGCAGGGCATTCGACTGCCAGGCGCAGGCACCATCCTCCGTCGTGATCTCCTCGACCGGGGCATCAAGACGAAGCGCGGCCTGAGATACCAGCCAGGCGCGGGCCTGCGCGGCGGCCAGTCGAAGTGGTCTGGCGGCGACCTGTATCGTTTCGGAGGCGATCGTCGGCCCCTGGTTCGGGGTGTGCGCCGTGTCGCCCAAACGGATGGTGACCGCGTCCAGCGGCAGGTCGAGCTCCTCTGCCACGATCTGGGTCAGGGCGATCCCGATGCCGGTGCCCAGATCGACATGGCCGTTGTAACCGATGGCCTTGCCATCTGCGGACAGGGTCAGGAAGACGTCGCGCCCGGAGGCGGTGTCGCGGAAGATCGTCAGGGCCTGGGTCATTCTTGGCTGGCCTCCCGCAGGAGTTCCGCGGCACGCCGGACCGAGGCGACGATTTCCAGGTGGGCTCCGCAGCGACAGAGGTTGTGGCGCAACGCGCTGCGGATCTCATCCTCGGTCGGATCGGTGTTGTGGCGAAGCAGGGAAAGCGCGCTCATCACCATGCCATTCAGGCAGTAACCGCATTGTGCGCCTTCGTGTTCGAGGAAAGCCTGCTGCACGGGATGGAGCGCGCCAGAGGTCGGATCAGACAGCCCTTCCAGCGTCGTGATCTCCCGTCCTGCCACCTTTTCGGCCCGCAGGACGCAGGCACGCGCGGGGGAGCCGTCGACGAGAACAGTACAGGCCCCGCACTGTGCCAGCCCGCATCCGTATTTCGGTCCGTTCAGCCCCAGTTCGTCGCGCAGAAGATCCAGCAGGGTTGCCCCCGGAGCTGTTTCACACGTCGCTTCCCGGCCATTCACTCGCAATGCCAGCACTTGCCCTACCATGTCATTCTCCGGACGCCTTGGGGCGTCTCTCCGCTTGCCCGGGGTTCCAGGAACGCGCCGGTATATTTGCTTGCGCACGAACGATGTACCGGAACCGCGCGTGACGCCAGAGCCAGTCAGCCACGTATTCGTTCGCCGCTCAACTTTGCCGTCAAACTGTGCAGTGAACAGGTGATCCGCCCGGAAGCGGGGTCGTGGCAATTCGGCGCGACGGCTTGACCGGGGGGGCAGGGGGCGGCATGTAGCCTCTGCCTCGCCGCCTTCGCGGCCCGGCCATCCTGGAAGGAGCACGCCTTGGCACGCAGTCCCTCGACCCAAACCAGCCTTCCTGAACGCGACAGATCCCGGCGTGTCGGTTCCCTGGGGGAGCTCTGGCCGTTCCTGCGGCCCTATCGCGCCCTGCTGATCGGTGCGCTGCTGGCCCTGGTGTTGACGGCTTCGGTGTCCCTAGTTCTGCCGCTTGCAGTCCGGCGCGTGGTGGACAACTTCGAAGACGGGTCGGCCCGGATCCTGGATCAGTACTTCATGGCGGCGATCGGTATCGCTGCCTTGCTCGCGCTTGGGACGGGGCTGCGCTACACCTTGGTGACGAAACTGGGGGAACGGGTCGTCGCGGACATCCGCAAGGCCGTTTTCGGCCGCGTCATCGGCATGAGCCCGGCCTTCTACGAGACAACGATGACCGGGGAGGTGCTGAGCCGGATTACGACAGATACCACGCTGATCCAGTCGGTGATCGGGTCGTCCGTCTCTGTCGCGCTGCGCAATGTTCTGATCTTCTTCGGCGGCTTCGTGATGATGCTGCTGACCTCGGCCAAGCTGACAGGGCTTGCGCTGCTGATCGTTCCGCTTGTCGTGGTGCCGATCCTGACCCTTGGTCGCCGTTTGCGCAAACTCAGCCGGGAGAACCAGGACTGGATCGCGCAAAGCTCCGGCAATGCGTCTGAGGCGCTGCTGTCGGTGCAGACGGTGCAGGCCTTCACCCATGAAAGCCGCAGCAGGGCCGCCTTCGACGAGGTGACGGAACAGAGCTACCGTTCGGCCATGCGTCGCGTGGTAACCCGCGCGGTGATGACGATGATCGTGATCTTCCTTGTCTTCGCGGGCGTGGTCGGCGTGCTCTGGATCGGTGCGCATGATGTCCGGGCCGGGCAGATGTCGACCGGCGGACTGGTACAGTTCGTGATCTATGCGGTGATGGTCGCAGGGTCCGTCGCGGCTTTGTCGGAAATCTGGGGGGAGCTGCAGCGCGCCGCCGGCGCCACGGAAAGGCTGGTCGAGCTGCTGACGGTCGAGGACAACGTGCAGGATCCCGAAGTGCCGGTTTCCCCGGCCAGCCCGGCGCGGGGAGAGATCAACTTTCAGGATGTCACTTTCTTCTATCCTTCCCGCAGCGCCAAGTCGGCACTGGAGGGCGTGACCCTCACCGTGCGGCCCGGCGAAACCGTTGCCGTGGTCGGGCCGTCGGGCGCCGGCAAGTCGACGCTGATCCAGCTGATCCTTCGCTTCTTCGATCCGACATCGGGCAAGGTCATGCTGGATGGGGTCAACCTGCGGGACATGGCGCGGACGGACTTCCGCCGCTCCGTCGCATTGGTGCCGCAGGATCCGGTCATCTTCGCGGCTTCCGCCCGGGAAAACATCCGCTTCGGCTGGCCGGGTGCAACCGATGCCGAGGTCGAGGAAGCCGCCGCAGCGGCCGCGGCACATGAGTTCATCGAAGCGCTTCCAGAGGGATACGACAGTCCGGTCGGCGAACGGGGCGTGATGCTGTCCGGTGGGCAGAAGCAACGGATCGCCATCGCGCGCGCAATTCTGCGGGATGCTCCGGTGCTGCTGCTGGACGAGGCGACCTCTGCTCTGGATGCGGAAAGCGAGCGGCTGGTCCAGCAGGCGATCGAGACCGTCTCTGCCGGGCGCACGACCATCATCATCGCGCACCGCCTTGCGACCGTGAAGAAGGCGGATCGGATCGTCGTGATGGAAGATGGACGTATCGTTGCGCAGGGCACCCATGACGACCTGGTGGCGCAGGGCGGCCTTTATGCGCGCCTTGCACGTCTGCAGTTCACCGATGGGGCCGCTGACTGAGGCCTGGATCCAAAGCCCCCGCGAAAGGGGCCTCGGCGGCCCATTGAAATGGCCTCCGCGCGATGGGTCAGTCCCTTGACTCTTCCTACAAAAACTCTCGCCCCCGCATCTTTCCATGCTAGGGTTTTCGCTACGTTGCGTCCACGGGAGGAATACGCAGCGTCACGCTTGCCTTTGCGGCGTTGGTCGAAAATCTAGCGGAGAGCGCATGGAGGCGCGGGGAGATGGGAGGAGAACGCATGACCTTCAGAGGCGTGCCAGATGTAAAGCGTATAGAAGCGGAAATGCCTTGGGAGGCCCGCGACGTCGCAAAGACGGTCTACGGGATGATTTGCCGTACGGCGGAGTGTTATCCGGCCAATGATGCGGTCTCCTTTCAGCTGGAGTCCGGCCCGAAAGACAGGGCGGAGACGCTGAGCTGGCGCGAGTTGCGGGAGAGCGTCGCGCAGGCTGCCAACGCCTTTCGCGCGGCGGGCATTGGGGAAAGCGACGTGGTGGCCCTGGTCCTGCCGAACTCGATAGAGACCGTCGTGGCAACCCTTGGCGGGATGACCGCGGGTATCGTCAATCCGGTCAACCCGCTGCTGGAGCCTGAACAGATCTCCGCCATCCTGCGGGAGACGAACGCCAGGGTCGTGGTCACCCTGAAGTCCTTCCCGAAAAGCGATGTCGCCCAGAAGGTCGCCCAGGCTGTGCTCTTCGCGCCGAATGTGCACACGGTGATGGAAATCGACCTCAATCGGTATCTTGCACCGCCCAAGAGCTGGATCGTTCCGCTGCTGCGCCCGAAGATGCCGGAAAAGCACCACGCGGACATCCGCAGCTTCGGCGCCGAACTGGAAAAGCAGCCCCGGACCCTGGCGTTCGAGGACAGCAAGACGGATCGCATCGGCGCCTACTTCCACACCGGCGGAACGACCGGGATGCCCAAGGTGGCCCGTCACCTTCATTCAGGCATGGTCTACAATGCCTGGGTCGGTGCGTCGTTGCTGTTCACGGACGAGGACAGCATCATGTGTCCGCTGCCGATGTTCCATGTCTTTGCCTGCCAGGTGATGCTCATGGGGGCCTGCATGTCGGGCGCCCACGTGGTGTTTCCGACACCGGCGGGCTACCGCGGTGACGGTGTCTTCGACAATTTCTGGAAGCTTTGCGAGCGCTGGAAGACGACTTTCATCGTGTCGGTTCCCACGGCGATCTCTGCCCTGATGCAGCGGCCGGTCGATGCGGATCTGTCCACCGTCAAACTGTGCTTCTCCGGCTCCGCTCCCTTGCCGGTCGAACTGTTCAAGAGGTTCGAGTCCGCCGCCGGCCTCAAGATCCTGGAGGGCTACGGCCTGACCGAAGCGACCTGCCTTGTCTCCTGCAATCCAGATGAAGGGGAGCGCAAGCACGGCTCCGTCGGTGTGCCGTTCCCCTATACGGACGTTCGGATCCTCGACAACACCTCTGGCGAGCCACGCGAATGCGGTGTCGATGAGGTGGGGGAAATCTGCGTCGCCAACCCGGGTGTCTATGCCGGGTCGACCTACACCGAGGAGGCGAAGAACCGGGACCTCTTCCACTACGACCGCTACCTGCGGACAGGCGACCTTGGTCGGCTGGATGCGGATGGCTACCTCTTCATCACCGGCAGGGCGAAGGATCTGATCATCCGTGGCGGCCACAACATTGACCCGGCAGAGATCGAGGAAGCGTTGCTTGCCCACACTGCCGTGGCTTTCGCCGGTGCGATTGGCCAGCCCGATCCTCGGGCGGGGGAACTGCCCTGCGCTTACGTCGAGCTGGTGGACGGGGTATCGGTGACGGCGGAGGAGTTGCTTGCCCACTGCAAGGTTCACGTGCACGAGCGGGCTGCCATTCCGAAGTTCATCGAGGTCCTGGACGAATTGCCGAAAACGGCCGTGGGCAAGGTTTTCAAGCCGGCATTGCGCAAGAGCGCGATCCGCAGGGTCTACAATGCTGCGCTTGCCGAGGCCGGATTGGACGCCGAGGTTGTCGAAGTCATAGATGACAAGAAGCGTGGGCTGACGGCGCGGATCCGGCGTAATGGTACCGTCGACGAAGCGGCGCTGAAGACCTTGCTGGGCAATTACACCACGCCCTGGGAATGGGTCGAAGACGTCAAGGAACCTGCCTGATCCCTCGCTGGTATCGCTGGCCATCACCACAGGCCATCCGATGAACCGCAGGACGTGAAAAAGGCTCCCCCGTTTCCGGGGGAGCCTTCTTGTTTCTCCAGCCGTGGATCAGGCGATGTCGAAACGGTCCGCGTTCATCACCTTCGTCCAAGCTGCCACGAAGTCCTTCACGAACTTCTCTCCGGCGTCGTCCTGGGCGTAGACTTCCGCATAGGCCCGCAGGATCGAGTTGGAGCCAAAGACCAGGTCCGCACGGGTCGCGGTCCAGGCCACGGCGCCGGTCCGGCGATCGCGGATCTCGTAGGTGCCGCCAGAGACGGGAACCCAAGAGTAGGCCATGTCGGTCAGGTTGGCGAAGAAGTCCGTGGTCAGGGCGCCGACCTTGTCGGTGAAGACACCGTGGGCCGTGCCGCCGTGGTTGGTGCCGATCACGCGCATCCCGCCGACAAGAACGGTCATCTGCGCCGCGGTGAGGCCCATCAGCTGGGCCCGGTCCAGCATCATCTCTTCGGGGCTGACCACGTAGTCCTTCTTGGCCCAGTTGCGGAAGCCGTCCGCCAGTGGTTCGAGCGCGTCGAAGCTGTCGGCATCGGTCATCTCGTCGGTCGCATCACCACGGCCGGGGGCGAAGGGGACATCCACGTCAAAGCCAGCGGCCTTGGCGGCCAGTTCAACACCCAGGTTGCCGGCAAGCACAATCGTGTCGGCGATGCTTGCACCAGCTTCTGCCGCCAGCGGTTCAAGCACCGACAGGACACGGGCGAGCCGCTCGGGTTCGTTCCCTTCCCAGTCCTTCTGCGGGGCCAGGCGAATGCGCGCGCCGTTCGCCCCGCCGCGCATGTCGGAACCACGGTAGGTGCGCGCGCTGTCCCATGCGGTGCTGACCATGTCGGAGATGGACAGGCCGCTTGCGGCGATCTTGGCCTTCAGGTGACCGATGTCGTACTGGGTCGGACCCTCGGGAATCGGATCCTGCCAGATCAGATCCTCGGACGGAACATCGGGCCCCATGTAGCGGGCTTTCGGCCCCATGTCGCGGTGGGTCAGCTTGAACCAGGCCCGTGCGAAGGTTTCCGAGAAGTACTCGGGGTCTGCCATGAATTTCTGGCAGATCGCGTTGTAGATCGGGTCCACCTTCATGGCCATGTCGGCGTCGGTCATCATCGGCATGCATTTGATCGACGGGTCTTCCACGTCGACGGGCATGTCTTCTTCCTTGATGTCGACAGGCTGCCACTGGTTGGCGCCTGCGGGCGACTTCGTCAGTTCCCACTCGTAGCCGAACAGCATTTCGAACCAACCCATGTCCCACTTGGTGGGTTCCTTGGTCCAGGCGCCTTCGATGCCCGACACCACGGTGTCGCGACCGATGCCGCGGCCCTTGGTGTTCATCCACCCGATCCCCTGGAATTCGACGTCTGCTGCTTCGGGATCGGCGGAGAGGTTGTCCGCATCGCCGTTGCCGTGGCTCTTGCCGATGGTGTGTCCCCCGGCGGTCAGCGCGGCCGTTTCCTCATCGTCCATGGCCATCCGGGCGAAGGTCTCGCGCACCTGCGCGGCCGTCTTCATCGGATCAGGCTGACCGTTGACGCCTTCGGGGTTCACGTAGATCAGGCCCATCTGCACCGCAGACAGCGGGTTTTCCATAGTCTCCGGCTTGTCCACGTCGTCGTAGCGTTCATCGGAGGGCGCGAGCCACTCCTTTTCGGAGCCCCAGTAGGTGTCCTTCTCCGGGTGCCAGATGTCTTCGCGGCCGAAGGCGAAGCCAAAGGTCTTCAGGCCAGCGACTTCGTAGGCGATCGTGCCGGACAGGATCATCAGGTCAGCCCAGGAGACCTTGCTGCCGTACTTCTTCTTGATGGGCCAGAGCAGGCGGCGCCCCTTGTCGGTGTTGACGTTATCGGGCCAGGAGTTCAGCGGCGCAAAGCGCTGGTTGCCGGTGCCGCCGCCCCCGCGGCCATCGGCCAGGCGGTAGGACCCTGCAGCGTGCCAGGCAACACGCGCGAACATGCCGACATAGGATCCCCAGTCGGCAGGCCACCATTCCTGGCTTTCATTCATCAGGGCGCGCAGGTCGTTCTTCAGGGCTTCGACGTCCAGCTTCTTCAGCTCTTCGCGATAGTTGAAATCCGGCCCCATCGGGTTGGTCTTGGTGTCATGCTGGTGGAGGATGTCCAGGTTCAGCGCATTGGGCCACCAGTCGGTCACAGTCGTACCGCTGGTCGTCATTCCCCCATGCATGACCGGGCACTTGCCACCGGTTTTTACGTCATTTCCATCCATTGTCTTCATCTCCGACTAGCTGCTGCGTTTCTCAGGAAACAGTGGCGTCCTGGCCCCCTGAACTACCTGAGGGAGTCTGCGGGTCGCTTTCCTCTCCTCGTCCCTGAGGAGTCGTACCAAGGTATTTCTATAATTTACAATCGTATTAATTTTGATTTGGTATAGGTTCGGATTATCTATCTGGTTTCAGGCGGTCGTTGCGTCCGATCGTTGCCTTCACCGCCTTGATGGTAGGGCAAAACAGGTCTTTGGCGACTGCGTGTTTCGCAGGTTTTGGACCAAACCTTCACGCTGCGTGGTGCGCCCTCACCTAAAGCGCTTCAGGTGGGGAGGAGGCGAAGGCGCAAATGCTCCCTCGAGGGTTTGATCCATACGCGACTGTATTTGCTTGCGGATTTCAGAATCCGACCTGCACGTGGCGAAAAATTTCCTTCCAACTGTGGCGGAAAAGTCATCCCTTGACTGAAATTTCGCCGCGTCGACTTGAATGAGAGATCAATTAGTCCGGGCCACTCTGGTCGGGTGGGGTGGCCCGCTGAATGGCAGGTTTTGTTAGGCTGTATAACCCTAAACGCCTGTGTAATATGGCTCTCGTGAGCTTGTTATCATGCTCATGTGATGCCGATTGACGTCGGCGCAGATCCTGATGACTGCCGGAATCTGGCGGCGATCCGTGGCGACTCGGGGGCGCGCCAAAAATTGCAGGCGCCAAAAAAAGTGATATCGCTCTCGAATTTCTTGATTTTGGACTTGCGAAAAGCGACGTTGCGAGGAGCAGCTTCGGCGTGATCCCGCTTGTTCGGTCATGTCGTCAGTCATCCGCGAAACACGCTTGGGGGCGTCGCGGAATCGGGGAAAAAGTCGGGAGCATTTTGATGCCCATTCGTCAGAAAGCAGCTGCGGCTGCACTGGTCGGACTCGCTCTGGCGGGTTGTCAGCAGGACGGGTCCAGCAGCCAGAGCCTGAATGCACTTCTTGCATCCGGGCCCGATGCGCGGACCCGCGAAGTTCTGAGCACGGATCTTGCGGAAGTTCTGGATCAGCATGAGGGCGCCTTGGCCCGCTTCGATGGCAGTGCCGATGCGGGTGAGGCGGCGATCCCGCTGAATACCCTCCTGGCGCAGGCCATGGTGCGCAACCCGTCCATCGGTCAGGCGGCCCAGGCGATCAACCAGGCGGATGCGGAGCGCATGCGTGCGGTCTACGCGATGCTGCCTCAGGTCTACATGAATTTCACCTATGACGGGCTGGATCAGAACGTGATCGAGTCCGACAATGCCGTGTTCGAAGAGGGGCGTGCGCGCTACCCGGTCAAGACGTCCTCGGCGAGCCTGGTGCAGCCCCTGTTCGACCCGGCGCGTCGTTTCCGTCTGCAGCTGGCGAAGAACGTCAAGTCGGGTGCGGAGGTTGATTACATCGGCGCCGTGCGTGATGTGGTCTACGAAGTCTTCGACAACTATATCGTCGCGAACCAGGCCCGCGCACGCATGGCGTCCCTGAAAGAGCGCCGTTACCTCATCAATCGCCAGATCAGCAGCCAGGGCGACCTCGTCGCAACGGGGCTGTCCAACGTGCTGGAAGCATCTTCCCTGCGGAGCGAGCGCGACACCACTGCCGCACAGGAATCGCTGGAGGCCGCGCGCTACGCAGAGGCACTCAGCAACCTGGCGTCGCTGACCGGGCTTGTGATCTCGGATGTCGAAGCGCTCCGCATCACGCCTGAGCTCATTGCCTCGGTCAAGAAGATCGATGTGGACAAGGCCGTTGCCGATGCGCTGGAGAACAACCCGGGCATCATGAGTGCGGCTCTGCAGGTCGTCAGCTCCGAGATCGAGCGGAAAGAGGCGCATGCCTCCGACATCTCTCCGGTGCTGGAAGCCTACGCGACCATCGAAAAGGAAGATCGCGCCGACAGCCGCTTTGGTGGCGGGTCCATCACCGTCGACAAGACCGTGGGTGTCAGCCTGACGGTGCCGATCTTCAACTCCAAGGGCACGGGGCTTTCGGAGCCCACCAAGCGCGCGCAGGTCAAGACTGCCGCACTGGAATATCACGTCCGGCGTCGCGCGGTGGAAACGGAAGTCCGTACCACCCACGCCCGCCTGCTGGAGCTGGTCAAGGCCATCAGCCAGTCGCAGAACGCGGCCTACCACGCAAGCAAGGCCCTGGAAGTCGAACAGCAGCGGGTCAATTCGGGTGAAAGCGTCGACCTGGCAGTCGCGGCGCGCCAGCTTCGCCTGAATGAATCGCGGGAACAGATGTTCTATTACCGTGCGGAGTTCATGCGCTCCTGGGCGCGGCTCAACTACCTCATGGGTGCCGACCTGACGCGGCAGGGCTTCTGATGTCCATGCCGGCTGGCATCCGGGTAAGCGGGAAGAGGCGTTCAGCCTCTTTTCGTGTTGCCGGCGTGGTGCTTCTTCAGGGGGCGGCGCTTCTCGCGGCCACGGGGCAGGGGGCCATGGCGCAGACCACGAGCCGGGAAGAATTCGCCGCAAAGGCGCAGCAGGTGCAAGGGGCAACCCCGCCTGCCTCCTTCGGGACGCCAGGGGTGGATCAGTTCAACTGCACAATTCGCCCTCTCCGCGTGGTCGAGGTCGCGGCCGAGATCAACGGCGTCGCCAAGAGCGTCCTGGTGCGCCCCGGGCAACGGGTTGCTGCCGGTGATCTGATGGTCGAGCTTTTCAGCGACATGACCCGCGCGGACCTGAGGCTCGCCGAGGCGCATGCCAACAGCACCGGTGATCTGCGCGCAGCTGAAATCCGCCGGGACGGCGCGGCGCGCAAGGAGGCGCGCCTGAAGGATGCGCTGGAACGCCGTGCGGTCAGCCCGTCTGACTACGAGGCAGCCCAGCTCGAACTGGAGATCGCGGCCAACGACGTGGAGCGGCAGAAGCAGGCGCTGGAATTTGCAGCCCTGGAGGCGGAACAATCCGCGCTTCTGGTGGCGAAATCCGAAGTACGCGCGCCGGTCGACGGGGTCGTGGGTGAAGACCTGATCGATCCCGGCGAAAGCACCTCCGGTCGTGCTGTTGCAACGATCTACGACAATCAGCCGCTGCGGGTCGAAGCCTATGTGCCTGCCGGGGTGATGGCAGATTTCGTGGCCGAGGGACAGTTCGCGATCGTCGTGAACGATCAGACCGATGCGCCACTTCCGGTGGCGCTGGACTATGTGGCGCAGCTGGCCGACCTGACCTCCGGCACGATTTCAGTGTTCTTTACCCTGGATGCACCGGGGGTTCTGCCAGGCAGCAAGTGCCTGGTTTCAACGACCAGACTTGAGACTGAAGAGACGATCGGGGGAACAGAATGACCGGGCAATATCCCAACAGTGGGCGTATTCGCCGCTGGCTCCGCACCAGCGTTGCAAGCCTTGTCGTGGCATCTTCGGCGGCGGCGGGTGGCATGATGGCCTTCGCGCCGGTAAGTTCCGCCGATGTGGCGACGACGGGCAGTTTTGTTGCCGGCGCCGCGATCTCTTCCGTTTACGGGGCGACGGCGAATATCGGGCTGAATTTCAACAATCTGTTCGACGCCGGGATCGATGCCTCCCTCGATTTCCGGGCCGGGGAAGAAGGCCAGGCGCTGACACTCGGCATCTCGCGGGAGCAGTCCCTGGGAGAGACCTTCATGGGCCGGGATACGATCCTGGACTATGGCATCAGCGCCTCTGACGAGGATTGGGATTTCCGCTCCTACCGCAACCAGAGCTACGAACTGACAGTCGGGGCGGGGGCGCATCTGACCGATGCGTTCAGCTACCGGGTCGGCGTGTTCCACCAGTTCGACAAGCTGGAGGACGCGGACAGCACCCTGTCGCCGTTCATTCTGGCGGATATGCAGGAAAGCACTGCGACCGGGCTGGAACTGTCCCTGGACTGGAGCAACCGCGCCGGTGACGGCCTGCTGGAGCCGGGTGTCGATTTCGGTCTCGGCTATCGCGTCTCGGGCCTTGGTGACAGCCGCGAATTTCAGGCCGTGACCGGTGGCGTCGATTACTACCACCAGATCTTCGGCGCAGCGATCCTGAACCTCGGGCTCAGCGGTGGGGTCGTGACCGGGGGTGGTGACGGCTACGTTGCGATCAACGACCGGGCCTTCCTGGGCGGCGACATGCCCCGCGGGTTTGCCTATGGCGGTATCGGACCCGTGGATGCCTCTACCGGGGACTCCCTGGGCGGTACCCGCTACGTGTCGGCGACGGCACAGGTCATCGTTCCCACCGCGCGGCCCGGCCTGGCCGTGGGGGCCTTCTGGGATGGTGCCAGCTTGTCGGACCTGCTCGGGATCGACAGTGCGGATGTCGACGAAAGCGCCTTCCTGCGCCAGTCGGTCGGCATCTCGATTATTTACGATACGAAAATGGGCCAGTTCAGCGCGGCGATTGCCGCGCCGATCGAAAAGCGACCTGAAGACGAGGTTCAAAACCTCTCCTTCTCGTTTACCGCGAATTTCTGACGTTAGGTTGACGGACCGGGTGGGGGCCCGTCCGTGCTAGGGGATCCAGAATGGGACAGAACCGGAAGCTCGATAAAGACAAAGCTCTGGCCGTCGACGATCGTGCGACGCCGCTTGAGCCGCGGGTCATGCTCGACGCGAACCTGACGATCGACCTCGCAGGGACGGAAGATCTGACGGAGCTGATGCTGGGCCTTGCCCACTCCTTCGACGAACAGGCGGAGGATGCGAGCGAGATCCTCGAGTCTCTCGAAACGGCAGGTGACGCGGCACTGACGCTGCTGAACCCCCTTCTGGATGGCCAGACCGAGGACCTCACGGCGATCACCGACACGGTGAGCCGCATTCAGGATGCCATTGAGGAGCTCCGTTCCGGCCTCGCGGGGGAGATCGACGATCTGTTCACCTCCGGCTTCCAGTCCAACCTGGCGACCAATGCCAATGCATCCCTCAGCGGCGTGACGGTGACGGCCAGCGGCCTGTCCGACATTTTTGACAGCGACAGTGTTCTTGGTGGCACCCTGATCGACGAGCTGATCAGCTACCTGGAAGATCAAGGCTCCAGCGATGCGGAAGGCGATGCCTCCATCGTTCTGGACGAGGTCGTAGGCTCCCTCGAATCCGTCACCAGCGCACTGACGCTGACCCTCAGCGACATTGTCGTGGACGGTGAGACCCTGGTCGAGTTCACCGACGGAGATGACGGTGCGGTGACCGCGACCGTGAACCTGTTGTCGGATGACGTGGAACTGACCTCGGATCTGACCTCGCTGCTGTCTTCGGCGCTTCCGGGGCTCGATCTGCCCTTCGCGCTCAGCACGACCGTGGGGATCGGTAGCGGTTTCAGCTTCGACATCTCCGCGGCCGTCAGTGTCGACAGCAGCACGCTTGCCCTGGAGAGCCTGGAAGTTCACGTCGACAACTTCGAGTTCGACAACATCCTGACCTTCGGTGGCGATCTGACCCTGACCGGCACCACCTCGGCCACGTTGGGTCTTCTGGACACCTCCATCGACTCCGTGACGCTGGCCAGCTTCGCGTTGTCGGTCGAAGGGGCGGATGACCTCGATCTCGGCGGCGAGATCGACTTCACCTCCGGCCTGGATGACCTGGACTTCAGCTTCTACGGGACGAGCACCGGATCCGACCTGTCGATTGATGTCCTCGTGGCGGAAGCCGGGAGCTCCGACTTCGCAAGCATCGTGGATGATCAGGAGTACGACCTTATCTCCGTCGCGATGAGCGCGAGCATCGACTTCGGCGGATCCACGCAGGACTTCGGAACCGATGTTTCCGTCAGTGCCGTGCTGTCCAATGGCGGCGGGGCGAACATCCTCGATACCATGATCGACAGTGCGTCGCTTGGTCTGGACCTTGACCTTTCGAACGTCGTCGGACTGGGCGACGAGGCGAAAGAGATCTTCGAGAGCATCGTTTCGGCGCTGGTCACCATGTCGACCGCCGATCTTATCGAATTCCTGAACGACACCGGCACGGCCCTTGCCGGGGTGCTGACGGATACGCTGTTCGACATCGACATTCCCTTCACCGACATTTCGTTGTTGGAAGCGGCGGAAGCGATTTCCGATGTCTTCGCGGATCTGGTTTCCGCCTTCATCATCGAAGACACTTCCCTGGGCTTCGGTGAATCTACCGATGCGCTGGTCCTGACCAACGAAGTGGTCAGCCTTGACGGTTCGATCCTGTCCGAAGACCAGATGGACCTGCTGGCGAACTATTCCGAGCTGACCTTCGCGGTTCAGGTCGCAGGGGACTATGTGCTCGACATCACGGTCGACCTGACGTCCGAGCCTGCTCTGCAGGATACCAGCCTCAGTGTCTACGAGCGTATGACGGCCCTGGCGGCGCTGCTCAGCTCTTCGGTTCTGTCGACGACCTACGGGTTCACCTTCTCCACCTCGAAGCTTGGTGCGCTGACGATCACCACGACCAAGTCCGAAGAGGACGCGGATACCGGTGTCGAAACCTACAACACCCTGGCGATCACCGGTGGGACGCAATTTGTCGAAGACGACACCGTGAGCGGGATTACTCTCGAACAGCTGGGCTTTGCGTCCTCCGAGCTGAATGAGTTGTCCTATGTGGTGTCCGACAGCGATACCAGCTCTGCCATCCCTGCCGATGAAGCGGATGACGACGCTGAATCCATCAGTGAAGACTTCCTCGGCTTCACCTTCGCGGAAACCAGTGTCGAACTGGGCACCTTCACGTTCGACGATATCTCCGGCGTGACCTCCCTGCGGTTCACCTTCACCGTGGATGGCGTGGATCGCTGGGTCGATGTCACGAACGAAGATGGCTGGTCCGATCTCACGACGCTGATCGACGACTTCAACACCGCCCTCGCGTCCGAGGGTATCGGCATCACCGTGTCCGAAAACACCGATGGCGACGGCCTGGCCTTCACCATCGATGCGGCCGAAGACAGCAAGATCGAGATCTCGATCGACGACAGCGTGCTTCTGCGCGCGACTTCGCTGGAAGGCCTGATTGCCTGGGCGAACTCTGCGCTGCAGGATGTATGGGCCGGCGCCGCGCTTTCGCTGAGCGACGATGGCGAGCTTGTCTTCCAGCTGCCGGAGGTCTCGGCCTCCACGTCCATTACCGAAGATGACGAAGTCTACTTCACGGCCGATGAAATCGGTTTCGGTCTTCTGGGGGACACCTCCCTTTCGGCCCTGCTGACGGCCGAACTCTCCGGTGCGATGAACGCCTCCTTCGGGATCGACCTGGCTGCGCTCGGTTCGGACATCATCGATGCTGGCACCGATGCTCTGAGCGGGGCTGCGACCCTTGGTTCGGATCTGATCGACACCGTGCTGGAAAACGCATTCTTCACCGATGTCTCGATCGATCTGACCGTGAGTGCAACGGCTTCCGACATTACCGGTACGGCGGATCTGGGGATCGCCTCGATCACTATCGGGGGCGAGGATTCCAGCCAGAACTACGTGGCTTTCGGCCTGCAGCTCTATGCGTCGATGATCGGCACGGATTCCGAAGGGGCTGCGAGCAGCCGGATCAGTTTCGGCAATATCTGGGATGCCGTCGTCAACACGATTTCGCTGGATGATGCCGGGGACGCCGTTGCAACGACCGCCTTGGGGCTCGAGGGTCTGATCGGTCGCCTTGACCTGCTCGGGACCATCGTGACCGACGGTGAGGGGCTCGCCCTGGATGCGGGCGGTGAGGAAGCAACCAGCGCCTCCGACATCGTGATCGTCGATGGCGTGGCCTACTCCGGCGATGCCGTCCTGGCTCAGATGGTGGCACGTTTCGGCGATGTCTCGATCGAGGTCGGCACGATCTCTGGCCTGAATGAAGATATCATCGACGGTCTGGGCATCACCATCCTGGACCTGACGAACTACGCGGATACCACCTCCCTCGCGATCATCGCAGAGAACGAAGATGCTGCCGAGGCGCTCGAAGGTCTCGCCGCGCTGGAAGGTGACGACATTCTCGATGCGCTGGTGTCCATCGCCAACATGCTGGTGGTCGTGGGCGAGGCCCTGGAAGACAACCTGCCGTTCCTGTCGCAGGACATCCCGCTGCTGAACTTCTCGATTCTGGATACCATCAGCTTCTCTGCCGACTTCCTGGAAATGCTCCAGGACATCCGGAATGATCCGCAGGCGGCCCTGGATGAACTGGACAGCCTGCTCGAAGGTTACTTCGGTGACGACACGGTGCAGCTGACCTGGGACGAGGACAACGCGACCATCGAGTTCGCGCTGACCTTCGAACTTCTTGACGACTATTCGGAATCCCTGCCGTTCCAGCTCGACCTGTCGGAGCTTCTGGGCGACAGCCTGGCCGATATCCTTGGGGATGACCTGGCCGCAACGGTGTCGGGTCTGGTTGATGCCTCCGGCGACGGCGAGATGGTCTTCGATCCGCTGCTCAGCTTCAACTTCGCCTTCGGCCTCGATCTGAGCTCCCTTCTGGCAGAGCCCGATACGATCGCGGCGGCCTCCACCGCGATTTCCGCCCTGGCGACCGTTGGTTCCGTCAACCTGCGTCCCGACGGCGGCGCGGAACTGCGCGTGTCGCGTGTCAACGCGGACGGCGACCTGGAAACCGTCGACATCGACCTCGACGGTGCGGAAACCATCGAAGATGTGGTCACGCTCGTCGATACGGCTGTCAAATCTGCCTTCGGCGACACCGTCACCTTCGCCTATGATGAAACGACCGGCGTGTTCTCCCTGACCGACAGCCTGGCGGAAGCCACGGATGACACCGGCGCAGAAGCACTGACAGGTGCTGCGGAAACGGAGTCAGAAGAGGTCGACGGTCTTCAGACCATCGCGCTGTCGGATCTCACCGACTACGAGGCCGCCTACGAGTTCGATATCGAGATCGGGGACGATCGCGTCACCGTTTCCATCGACGCGGTTGTCGGTCGGACCGAGGAAGAGTTCGTCGAGGCGGTCAACGCCGCCCTGGCAGAGCTGGACGTCGATCGTTCGGCCGTGTTCGACACCGGCGCACCGGGAACCACCGTGGTGCTGTCGCAGCTTGTCCATGCAGTGACCGACGGGTCCGGGAACGTGACCCTGGTTTCGACCGGCTTCGACGAAGTTCTGGGCTACGACACCTACAGCTTCGCCTTGAAGGGCGTCGATACCTCTGCGGATATTGAGTTCGCCCTGACCGATCTTGGTGGCGCCAACTTCGCGGCTGCCATGGGCTTTGACGGGGATGGGGATTACAGCACCGGCTCCCTTACCTCGGAAGTGATCTACGAAGCCGTCGAAGACGGTTCGATCCGCATCTACCTGGATACCGAAGAGACCGGGATCACCCTGTCGATGACCGCAGGTGTGACCGAGGGGCTCAACCTCTCGCTGGCGCTTGGTCCGCTTACCGTGTCTGTCGATGACGGCTATGCCTACATCGGCGCCGCCGACGGTTCTGGCGATCCGGCCTACATCAGCTTCACCATCGTCGATATCGACGGGGACGAATACGAGAACCAGTACGATCTGGCCCACCTGTTCGAAATCTCTCAGGACGACTCCGTCAGCCTGACCGACCTGTTCGACCTGGATATCTCGATCGGGATCAACGTCAGTCTGCCGCTGAGCGACAGCATCGGCATCTTCGACCCGGATACCGATGGCGTGTACTGGAACGTGTCGCTGGTCAACATTGTTGACGGCAAGAGCTGGCACGACCTGCTGGGCACCGATAGCTACGATGATGTCTTCGAAGGCGCGCTGATCGACCTGATGTCCGGCAGCCTGTCCAGCGTCTATCTGCCCGAGATCAGCTTCCCGGATCTCAGCGACCTGCTGGACAGCGTCAACATTCTTTCGCTGCTGAACGATCCGGTTCTGGTCCTCGATGGCCTGGACATGATCCTGGACATGGTCCAGTCCTCGCTTGAAAGCTTCCTGAGCGCGATCGACCTGCCGCTGGTGGGGGACAACCTGACCTCGGCGCTGACCTTCTTCGATGAATTCCGCATAGACGTCATTGAAACGGCGCTGAGCTATGCCGAGACGCCACAGGACGACGGCACGCTGCCGACGACGATCGACCTCATCAACGACTTCCTCAATGATGCGCTGAACGATCTTCTGGGCACCTCGGGCACGACCTACCTTCAGGCCTACCTGAATACCGACGGCGGCACCGAAGACAGCTATGTCTACGCGACGCTGAACTTCTCCCAGATCATCTTCTCCGAGTCGATGAACCTGGGCTTCGACCTGGGCATCCCTGGTTTCGAACTGGAACTTGCCGACGCGGTCGAACTGCTGGTGCAGCTGGAGTACTCCGTCAACATCGGCTTCGGCTACGACAAGAACGGCTTCTTCCTGCTGAACGACACCGACGACGAGGAACTCAGCATCGACTTCACCGTCACGGCGGAGAACTTCGAAGCCTCGATGGAGCTGTTCGGCATCCTCGGCGTCACGGCGACGACCGATCCCGATACCTCTGATGATCTCTATTCCTCCCTGGTGTCCGAATACGCCGATCAAGGGGAGATTTCCCTGACCGCGTCGCTCTACGTCGATCTCTATGGCGATCAGGGTCTGGCGATCCTCGATCCGACGACCCAGGGCGATGCCGATGCAATCAGCTCTGCCGGTGTTTACCGCGACTTCACGGGTGTGACCGCGACCGATGGCAACGGCGACGTGCTGACCTATGAACGCGTCGTCTACATCAGCCAGCTCGACACCGGGAACATGATCGACTTCGGCTTTGAGGCGGAGGTCAACGTGATCCTGTCGCTGCAGGGTGACGTGCTGGATCCGACCACGGGTGAAGCGCTGCTGATCGACGGGGTGCAGTTCATCCCCTCGGTCGCGACCGAGCTGGAATTCCGGGCGGTCTACACCATCTCCGACGGGTTGGAGATCACGGCGCTTGCCTTCCACGACATGCGCATCGACCTCAGCGCGATCGAGGAAGCGATCCTCGACCCGATCTTCGATCCGCTGCGTGAATTCATCGATCCGCTTGCCGAATACTTCTCCTTCATCAAGGAAACGGCGCCGTTCTCGTTCATCTACTCGGCCCTCACGACGGCCTTCCCGATCCTGGGGATGATCGACTCCATTGCCTCGGTGATCGTCGAGATCAACGACTTCCTCAACGATTTGGATGAAACCGGCGGCGTCTTCGTCTACGGCGACTACGACTACTACGCCTCGCTCGACGACCTCTCCAGCGGCGAGGCAGAGCTGGGATCGGTCGACAGCAAGTCGGTTTCGACCTCGCTGAACTCCAGCCTCACCGACTCGACCTTCGGCATCTTCGGCAACTCCACTTCCGGCGTGTCGGTGGAAATCCCGCTGCTGACGGATCCCTTCTCGATCCTCGACATCTTCCTTGGCAACTTCGAGGACGTCGGCCTGGTCGAGGTGCACCTGACGCTGTTCAACCTGCCTCAGAGAACAATCAACCTGGCAGACGAGATCTTCAGCATGATCGGTCTGCCGGGCTGGGTCGCCGACATCGTGGAGAGCTCCTTCAAGGCGACGGTGAGCCTGAAGCTCTACGGTGGCATCACCGTGGGTTACGACCTGAGCGGCGTGGTGAACTTCGTCGAGACGATGGATCCCGAACGGCTGCTCGACGGGATCTATATCGAGAGCGGCGTCGGTTCGATCGTCGACGTCAACTTCGGCTTCTCGATCTCGCTGAGCCTCTATGTGGCCGGTGTCGATTTCGACGGCTATGCCTACTTCCGCCTTGGCTTCAACGATCCGAATGGCGATGGCAAGCTGCGCTTCCCGGAACTGATCGCGGTGATCGACGCGGCGCTTGATGCGGACAGCATCAGCGAAATGCTCGGCCTGATCTTCGTCGGCGACGCCGGTGTCGACCTGAGCCTGTCGCTCTGGGTGAAGATCCCGCTGGTTGTCTACACGTACAAGAATAGCTGGGAGGTCTTCGACTTCTCAACGTCGATCGACTTTGGCGGCAACCCGGTTTCGGCCGACCTGTCGACGGACATCAGCGATACGGGTGGTACCGCGATCCTCAACATCGGTTCGCGCGCAGGTGCTTCCATGTCCGCGATCGACGAGGATGGCGATGACACGGTCACCATCACCGGCCCGAACTCGCCCTACAAGCTGACCTACACCCAGGACGGTGAGACGGTCACGGCCGAGATCGACATGGACGCTGCGGCGATCATCATCCCGGCCGGCTCCGGCAACAACAAGATCGACCTGTCGAACGTGCATGAGTACAACGGTTCGACCGCGACGACGATCACCTACACGGGCAGCGGCGAGGACGAGATCATCCTGCCCTCGACCGGTGTGCACGTGGTCTTCGCAGGCGATGGCGACGACACGATCACTGCGACCGACGCGGAAGGTGTCTACATCATCTTCGGGGAAGAGGGCAGCGACACCGTCAACATCGACGGCGGCACGGTGATCTACTTCGGGGCCGACGACTACGGCATGCGCGACCTCTTCATCAGCGCCTTTGCTGAGGGTGGCGTGTCTGTCGATGCGGTTCTCGAACTGCTTGGCCTGGAAATGGACTCCGACGGAAATGTCACGGTTGACCAGTCGGTTAGCGGCGACAATCTGGATCTGCAGGCGCTGATGGACAGCTACACCGCAGACACCCAGAACGATGCGGACGACTCCGCCGACACCGTGATCCTCGGCGCCGGCGGCACCAAGATCGTCCTGACCGGGGCAGGGGCCGACCTGATCGACATCGAATCCTCCGGCGACGTGACGATCATGTCGGGTGCGGGCAGCGACACGATCAGCGCAACGGGTGACAACGTCTATATCGAAGGTGGTGCAGACGGCGACCTGATCAGCGTCGACGGCGCCCAGACAGAGGTCTGGGGCTGGGGCGCTGCGGCTGGCGAAAGCGGCACCGACGGTGGTCAGACCATCCGGTCGCTTGCGCTGCAGGACGACCAAGATATCATCACGGGCGGTTCCGGATCCGACACGATCTATGGCCAGCTGGGTGACGATATCCTGCAGGGGTCCGAAGGCGACGACTCCATCTTGGGCGGCAAGGGCGACGACCTGGTGACGGGCGGTACGTTCAAGCTGACCAACAGCTCCGGGGCCGAAATCGACCTGCTGACGATGACGCCCGGCCAATCGCAAAGCACATCGATGATCCTGTCGGTACTGGATGCCGCGGATGGCGACGACCAGCTCTTCGGTGGTGACGGTTCCGACATCATGATCGGCGGCGGCGGCAACGACAGCCTGACCGGCGGTATCGCGGCCGACCTGCTGATCGGTGACTTCGCCGATGTCTACCTCTCCGCCAGCTTCGTCGCGACGGGCGTGACATCGACCTACACCACCTCCTCGCGCAATGGCACCGACAGCCTTGCAGGGGGCGAGGGTAACGACATCCTTATCGCTGGCGGTTCGTCCTCCGGTGTCGAGGTGATCGAGGATCTCGATGGCTCCAACGTGGTGATCGGCGACTTCGCCAAAGTCACCGGCGCTCAGATCCTCTCCGCCGTGACGGGGATCGTCTCCATCGCCTCCGACCTCGGCGGTGCCGACCTGATTACCACCGGTCGCGGCAACGACCTGATCGTGGGCGGCGAAGGCTCCGACTCGATCAGCGCTGGCCTGGGCGCCGACATGGTGCTGGGCGACCTCGGCACCCTGTCGATCACCGACGGCACGTTCACGGGTCTGTCCGACGACAATGACGGAGATGACGAGATCATCTTCGGCGCCGACGACAGCAGCCATTACGGAAGCGATGCGCCCGATGACTTGAAGGATGTCGCGATTGCCGGTCTGGGCGATGACACGATCACTTCGGCCGCGGCCGACCTCGTTGCCATCGGCGACGCGGGCACTGTGACGATGGATGCGATTTCCCTCAACGCCCTGCGCAGCTACCAGCCGCTCGGCTCGAACCCGACTGCACTGGAAGAGGCGGAGGACGAAGAGCAGCTGAACCTGATTTCCATGCTTGTCACCGAGATCGAGACGGCAGGTACGGCGGATGACGGTGACGATTCCATCACCTCCTCCGGTGGCGAGGGGATCATTGCCCTGGGCGGCGGCAGCGACGTGGCCGAACTGGCGGATGGCGTGAATTACGTTCTCGGCGATGACGGCAAGATCACCATCTCGGCCAACGATGACTACACCGGCCACCTGGTCGAGATCACGAGTGCCGACACCAGCGCCACGGAGAGCGACGACCGGATCGTTTCCGGCCTGGGCGACGATGTGATCGTTGCCGGCGAAGGCAATGACACCATTGATGCCGGCGAAGGCGTGAACCTTCTGCTGGGGGACAGTGGCGAGATCACTTCCGACACGCGGGATACGGATGTCCCGGTCTATGCGCTGACCTCCGCTTCGGATGAAAGCGACGGTGACGACAGCGTGACCACAGGTAATGCAGATGATCTGGTCATCCTTGGCGGCGGCGCCGATGAAGCGGACCTTGGCCATGGCAGTAACCTGGTGCTGGGCGACAGTGGCGAGGTCGACGCGACGATCGGCACCGGCTTTGACCTGCTCACCACCGATGCCGCAACGGGTGGCGACGACGATGTGACCACCGGCTCCGGTGACGACTACGTCCTTCTTGGTGCTGGAAACGACGAGGCGGACCTTGGCCGCGGATCGAACTTCGTTGTCGGGGACAACGGGGAAATCCACGATACGCTGGCAACCGGGTATGAGCTCTTCTCCACGGATGCAGGCACGGGCGGCGGCAAAGATACCGTCACCAGCGCGTCGGGCGACGATGCCGTGCTGCTTGGCGACGGGGCCGATGAGGCCAACCTGGGCGATGGCGACAACATTGCCATCGGCGACAACGGCCGCATCGCGGTGACCCGCGGTACCCTGGTGGAGCTGACGTCCGACGAAACCGGGACCGGTACCGGCGACACGATCACCTCCGGGGCTGGACAGGACGCGATCCTGGGCGGCGAAGGGGCCGACAGCATCGCAGCAGGCGAAGGATCGAACTTCATCCTCGGCGACGGCGGTTCGGTCACCCTCGACACGAGCACGCCTTCGGCTGCAGTCTATGACCTGGTATCGGAATACGACGCCAATGACGGAAACGACACGGTTTCGACCGGGTCGCAGTCCGATGCGCTGGACGTGATCGTCCTCGGCGCAGGCGATGACAGCCTGACCATGGGCGACGGAACCAACATCGGTCTCGGCGACAGTGGCGAGGTACATGTCACGGTCGGGTCCGGCTACGACCTGCTGACGACCAACCCTGGCACCGGCGGCGATGATACCGTCACCGGCGGTGTCGATGCGGATGCGGTCCTGCTGGGGGATGGTAACGACAACGCCGACCTGTCCGACGGCTCCGACATTGCCGTGGGCGACAACGGCGAAGTCCACTTCGATATCACCGACGGTACGCTGGATCTCTTCAGCACCTCGCCGTCGATCGGAGGGGACGACAGCATCACCAGCGGCCTCGATGCACTCATCGCCATCGGTGGCGTCGGTGCGGACACCATCAAGGCGACCGGAGGTGCCAACTGGCTCCTGGGCGACAACGGCGACATGTCCTTCGATGCGACGGGCACGGTCACCATCTCCACTTCGGATGATGAACTCGGCGGCGCGGATGTTCTGCAGACGGGCTCCGGTGATGACCTCATCATCGGCGGGACCGCGGGCGACCAGATCGATGCAGGCAACGGTACCAACCGCGGCCTGGGCGACTCCGGCTCCTATACCCTGGATGACACCAGCGGCACCGATGACGGCGATCTCGTCTCGGCCTACCTGTCGAGCGATGGTGCGGACAGTCTCACGTCGGGTGAAGGGAACGACTTCTTCATTCTCGGCGGTGACAGCGACACGGCAGAGCTCGGCAACGGCGAAAACCGCGTGATTGGCGACTCCGGTGAAATTCACTGGGCTGATACCCACCTGACCGAACTGACCACGACCGACACCAATACCGGCGCTTCCGATACCATCACCAGCGGCGCAGGCGCCGATGCGATCCTGGCCGGTGATGGCGGTGACGAGGTCTATGGCGGCTCCGGTGACAATGCGATCATCGGTGACCAGGGCAAGCTGGTGCTTGATGCAGGCGCGCTTGTGAACGTGGTGCGCAGCGCTACCACCTTCGACGAAAGCGAAGGCGGCGCCGACAGCATCGTGACCACGGCGGGCGAGGATGTGATCCTGGCCGGTGCGGACAGCGACACCGTCGAATCCGGCGCGGGTGAGGATGCCATCCTGGGCGACAACGGCGTCTGGATCTCTTCCCATGTCACGGGCGAGGGCAGCTTCACCGCGACCGTGCTCGACTTCGGTGGCGATGACGTGATCGACAGCGGCACCGGTTCCGACCTGGTGATGGGCAACCTCGGGGATGACGACATCTTTGTTGACGCCGGGGAGGACATCGTCCTTGGCGACGATGGCACGATGACCTTCATCAACCGTGCGGACGTTCGGACCCTGGTCCTGACGAACGAGGATCTGGGCGGTGACGATACGATCAGCGCGGGCGACATGTCTGGCGACAACGTCATGGCGGGGCAGGCCGGCGCGGACAGCATCAACGGTGGCGGCACCGATGACATGATCATCGGGGACATCGCCGAGCTGACCTTCACCGATCCTGCGACCGCACTCGCAGGCCAGTCGGCGGTGGATCGTATCGACTACCTGATCGGGACCCGGATCGATCTTGGCTTCGATGACGTGATCGACGCCGAAGACGGCAATGACTTTGTCGTCGCGGGCTTCGGTGCGGATACGGTGAATGGCGGAACCGGCCAGGACTTCCTGATCGGCGATACCATCATCTATCAGCGGACCTTCACCGAGACGGAGACCGGTCTGTTCGAGGTCATCCTGCTGGATACCAACTACGCCTACGAGACCGGTGGTTACGATATCATCAGCGGTGACGAAGGTAACGACATCATGATCGGCAACCTCGGGGGTGACCTGTTCTACGGCAACACCCGTGAGGACGTGATCTTCTCCGACGGCTACGCAGGGGAATACCACGGCAAGTGGACCGGCCTCCTGTTCGAAGGCGACACGGCATTCCGCACTCTGTGGAAATCCAACTTCGCAGGCCCGGGCGCAATCGACGTGGTGTCGCGGGCGCAGCAGGACGACTCGATCGGTTCGCCCTTCGACCTGGTGCCGGAAGCAGCCATGCCCCAGTTCAACCTCATCATCGGCGAGATGGGCGACGAGTTCATCTCCGATGGCTTCGACGGCAACGAGGCACTGTTCTTCGTCAACCAGGTGATGGACTACCTGTCGTCGGAGAAAGTCGTCGGCGCCCTGGCGGTGATGTTGAATTCCGGTGCGGATCGTTCCGTCATGGACGATGCGCTGCGGGCCGGTATCGCAGGTCAGTTCGCCGGGGTCTGGGATCTCGAGGCACCCGAATTCGAACTTGTCATCCGCCAGATCATCGCGTTCCTGCTGGAACGGGTCGAGGCGGCAAACGAAAACGAAGCGCCGTCCGAAGCGGCCTGAACGAGCGGGGTGCCGCCGGCATCCCGCCACCACACTTGAGGAAAGAGACACATGTCCAACGAAACTCCGTCCAAGCCCGCATCCGGCTCCATCAATGGCGTGAAGATCCACTGGGACGACAGCGAGATGGAAAGCCACTACGCCAACATCGGCACGGCGACCGCGAACCGCGAGGAATTCTTCCTGCTCTTCGGCACCCACCAGCATTGGCGCGGCACCATGGAGCAGCAGAAGGAAGTCGACGTGAAGCTGGCGAACCGCATCGTGATGAGCCCCTTCGCGGCCAAGCGCCTCGCGGTGATCCTGACCCAGTCGATCAAGGCCTACGAAGACCAGTTCGGCAAGATCGAAGCCTGATAAGACCTTGATCGAAAATCTGGAGGCAGCTCTTTGCATCAGCCCGGCCGGAGAGGCCCGGCTGGTGCAAGGCGTTTTGCCGGACGACCTCAGCACTGAAAGCATCCTTGCCCTGCGCGAGGCGAAGACGGTGATCCGTCGCGCCGGCGCGCGGCTTCTCGTCGTGCAGCCGGTATCGGGCCAGCATGTTGCCTGGATCCTGTCCTCGGTTCCGCCGGTGACGGAGCTTCCCGGCCTCATCGAACGCCTGACCGAGATGGGGCCCTCCCTTCTTGGCGGTGGGGATGGCCCGAACGGGCAGCAGGCCCTTGGCGCGATTTCACTGGATGGAGAGGCGGAGCCGCTGGCCATCCCGGCGCCCGGCTTCGCCTCCGGCCAGTCATCCGGCGCAAAGGCCGCGCTGGCCCGCGCGAGCGCCCCGGCGCTGATCGCGCTGGAGCAGATGGCCGGGGCAGAGAAGCTTTCGGTCGGGGCAGCGGCACAGGTGGTCGCGGATGCCTGCGTCGAGGCGGGCATTGCCCGTGCCGCCGTGGTGGCACTTTGTGACGGGCGGGAAGGGGCGCGCGGCGTCGGGCTGATCCGTGTTTCGGATCGCTCCCTTGATCCCGTGGCCGAAGAAATCCGGCAGATCATCGCGACCTACCGGCCCGCGCCGGGCACACGCTTGCAGCCGCTGCGGGTCAAGGCCGACGACCTGGATGAGACCGCACTGGATGCAGCACTTCTGGCGCGCATGGCCGCCGCGTCCGAGCTCTTGCTCGACCTGCCGGCCAATGGCTTTGAAGGGGTGGCGATCCTCCTGATCGATCCTGCGGCGGATGCGGATACCTCCGGACTGGCGGATCTGGTGCTGGTCGGGGGACGCCGCCGCAGCAAGGCGCGCCGAACGCTTCGGGCGCGGATCGTCAAGGGTGTTGCGCTTGCGGCCCTGGTCGGCGTTGCCGTCTGGATGGCCTTGCCCGCACCGCTGATCGTCACGGCGACCGCGCTGAGCCAACCTGCCCGTGCGACCTCCGTGAACCTTCCTTTCGACGCCTACCTGCGCGAGATGCTGGTCGAGGTGGGGCAGAGCGTCTCAGCCGGCCAGACCATCGCCCGTTTCGCGGCTCCCGAGCTGGAGGAACAGGTTGCCCAGGCACAACTGCAGATCGCGATCGAGAAAACCAATGCACAGGCTGCATTGGCCGAAAACGACTACGGCGCCTACGTGCTGTCGGAGCAGCGCCAGGATGCGCAGCAGCGGCAGCTCGATCAGCTCCAGGATCGCCTGGATCAGCTGGTGGTCCGGGCGCCGGTGGACGGAACGGTGATTTCCGCTGTCGGCAGCAACGTCCTGGGGCGTTTCCTTCCGACCGGAGAGGACATCGCGACCCTGCAACCGGATGATGCCTTCGCGGTGTCCGTCTCCGTGACCAGGGTCGATGCGCCGCTTCTGAAGCCCGGGCTGGAAGGCGAGGTCTATTTCCGCGGTATCTCGGACCAAAGCTGGCCGCTGGTGCTGGAAACGCCCGTTTCCATCGTTCAGGGTGAGCAGGGCGGGCAGCAATTGAGCGCATGGGCCCGTCTGGAAGAGCCGGGCAACGGGCAGCTTATCGTAGGCCTTACGGGCTTCGCCAGGCTGCAGGCCGGAGAGACGATACGCATCCGCGCCGTTTCGCGCTACGTCGTTGAGTGGGTCAAGGTGAAGACATGGCAGTACCTGGGTTTGCGCTGGTAGAGCAGGTCGCCCTGCGGCTCAGTGCCGACGGGCGTGACCGCAGGCTTTACCTGGCACAGGACCGCTCTTCGGGGCGGATCTTTACCATGCCGCGCCGGCTGGCGCTGGCCCTTCATCGCATGCGCGCGATCAACGAAGGGGATGAGGAAGCCCGCCGGTCGATCGGGGAGGCAGAGCTTCGCGATGCCTTTTCCTTCCTGCGCCAGATGAGCGGAATGCGGGGGGAGGACAGGCTGCGCCGCCGTACCTTCAACCCGGTCTTCATGGCGCTGCCCCTCATCGACCTGGCCCCGCTGCAGCCCAGGCTGGTGCCGATTGCGCGACGCCTCGTTTCGCCTCTCTACCTTCTGTTCCTGGCGGGGATGGCTATGGCCGCCGTGATGCTGGGGATCCGAAGCGACTGGGCGATCATGGAGACCTACCGGAACGTCTTTTCTCTCCAGGCGCTGACGACTTTCGGCCTGGTGGCGCCGGTGCTCAAGATCGTCCACGAATTCGGCCACGCGCTGACGGCGACACGATATGGCGTGCGGCTGCGAAAGGGGGGGCTTTATGTCATCGGCCTCTACCCCATGCCCTATGTCGATTGTTCAGAGGCGGACATGGCCGCGCATCGCCGCCACAGGATCGCGATCAGTGCGGCGGGGATTGCGGTGGATGTCGGCGTGGGCCTTGCCGCCTTCATCCTGTGGTACCTGGTCGAGGGCAGCTACATGCAGGTTCTTGTCGGGAATATCTTCGTTTTCTCGACGTTGAACTCCCTGTTGTTCAACGCCAATCCCATCGTGCGGCTTGATGGCTACTACGTCCTGTGCGACCTGATCAGATCACGCAACCTGGCGACCCGCGCCGCGTCGATCTTCAAGGACCTGCGCGTCTGGCTTTTGACACTGGGCCGGGCAGGGGATCTGCCAAGCCGGCCGGGCCATTGGGGCATGCTTGTCTATGCGATCCTCGGTTTGCTCTACCGCCTGCGCATTCTCTTCGTCATCGGCTTCGCGCTGATGCCGCGCTATCTTGGCCTCGGGGTCGTCATCGTCTGCTGGGGAGCCATTGCCATGTTTGCCGTACCCATGATGCAGGACCGCATGCCGCGGACCGATCTGGAACCTGATGCACGCCGCCTGCGCCGCTACACCTTGGCCGGGCTTGGCGCGGCCATCGTCCTGGCGCTTCTCTTCGTGCGCATGCCCTATCACATCATGGTTCCGGTCGCGCTTGATACCAATGGGGTCTATCGCGTCACTGTCAGGACGTCCGGTTTCCTCGAAGGCATGACACCCCCCGGGAAGCTGACTGAAGGGGATCAGATCGCGAACTTCGCTAACCCTCTGCTTGAAGACCGGGCTGAGGTTCTGGAAGCGAATCTGGACGGTGCGAAGCTGGCTTTCGAAAACGTCCGCTCGGATCACCCGGCAAAGGCGGCGATTGCCGCCAAGCAGGTGGAAAGCCTGCTCCGCCAGTACGAGGTTTCCACCGGAGAGATGGACGGCCTGCGGATCGATGCGACCGACACTGGCGTCTTCGTACCGATTTCGGGCATGCCCCTTGGCCATTACATGACATCGGGTGAACCGCTTGGTGCCTACCTCCCGGACCAGGGAACCGCGCGACTGTCCGGCCTTTTCCCGGAGCGGTATGTCGAGAAGTTCCAGGAGGATCTGGTTGCAAGCGAGCTGCGTATCGACGGCCGGTTTGTCGACCTGGATCCGGCGGGGGCCGACCTGCTTGCGATTCCCGGGCTGGATCCTGAAAGCGGTCGTCGCTCCTACAAGCTGGTGGTCACGGATGCGGTGCCGCCCTCGGCCCTGGTCGGGATGCCAGGATTGTTGCGCCTGACCTTTGCAGCCGAACCACTGCATGCACATCTGGTCTTCTGGTATCGCGGCCTCGTCGCGCGATTCCGTGAGGCGCAGATCTCTGACCGCGAAAGCTGGTAGGGGAGGGCCTTCCTTCCGCCTGAAATGAGAGTTTGCCAGCGGGGCCCAGTTGCCCTGCTGCAACACGGCTGCCTGCCCGCATGACGGCCGAACCAACTGCGCAGGATGGGCTCCGGTAAAGCGGCAGGCCACAGGCAGATAGACCTGGTTAATGAACGGCCAAGCTTCGAAGGGCGTTCCAACATTTTGAATTTTGGGATTTTTATGGTGCCGCAGGGGAGGATTGAACTCCCGACCTCACCCTTACCAAGGGTGCGCTCTACCACTGAGCTACTGCGGCATCCTGGGCGTTTTGCAGATCGTCTGATCGCGTCCCGTCCGGGTGCCGATCACCGTTTCCAGCGACCGTGGGCGGGTGATTAGACGCAAACCGCCGGGGGTGCAAGCACAATCTGGACGCTTTTTTGCGGCTGCTTTACAGAAGGCTCATGGCAAGGAAACCAGGTGCAGAAAAAGACGCGCTGACACGCGAGGACAGGCTGAAATCGGCGCTGAAGGCGAATCTCGCCCGGCGCAAGGCGCAGGCCAGGGCACGCGCCGCGTCGGAGGACGAACACGATTCTTCCGATGCGGCCAAAAAACAGAAAGAGGACTGAGGCAGATGGATTCGATCCTGGTAACGGGCAATGGCCCGCTGAAAGGCAGTATTCCGATCGCAGGTGCAAAAAACGCCTGCCTGACGCTGATGCCGGCGACACTTCTCTCCGAGGAGCCGCTGACCCTGACCAACGCGCCGCGGCTGAGCGACATCAAGACGATGTCTTCGCTGTTGCAGTCGCTGGGGGGCGAGGTGGCCCGGATGTCTGACGGAAAGGTCCTGGCGCTTTCCAGTCACGACCTGACGTCCACATGGGCAGACTACGACATCGTGCGGAAAATGCGGGCGTCCAACCTGGTGCTGGGGCCGCTGCTTGCGCGAATGGGGCACGCAGAAGTCTCCCTGCCGGGCGGGTGCGCCATCGGGGCGCGGCCGATGGACCTCCACGTGCATGGCCTGGAGGCGCTTGGCGCCGAGATCGAGCTGAAAGAGGGCTACCTCTATGCGAAGGCGCCGAAGGGGCTGAAGGGGGCGGAAATCGCGCTGCGCTTCGCCTCTGTCGGGGCAACGGAAAACATCGTCATGGCCGCGACCCTGGCGAAAGGAACGACCGTTCTGACCAATGCCGCCCGTGAGCCGGAGATCGTCGACCTGGTGAAGTGCCTGCGGTCCATGGGCGCGCAGATCGAAGGCGAGGGGACCGAGCGGATCGAGATCCAGGGTGTTGACCGCTTGCACGGGACGACGCACCAGGTGGTTGCGGACCGGATCGAACTGGGCACCTACATGCTGGCCCCGGCCATCGCCGGTGGTGAGGTCGAGTGCATCGGCGGCAGTCTCGAACTGCTGGGGGCTTTTGTCGAAAAGCTGCAGATGGCGGGCGTGTCCGTGGAAGCGACGGAGCGTGGGGTGAAGGTGTCGCGCCACGGTGGCCGCATCCAGGCCGTGGATGTGAAGACCGAAGTGTTCCCGGGCTTCCCGACGGACCTTCAGGCGCAGATGATGGCGCTGCTCTGCACGGCAGAGGGCACTTCCGTTCTGGAAGAGACCATTTTCGAGAACCGCTTCATGCATGCGCCGGAACTGGGCCGTATGGGCGCCCAGATCGAAGTGCACGGCGGGACCGCCAAGGTCCATGGCGTTGAGCGTCTGAAGGGCGCGCCGGTCATGGCGACGGACCTTCGCGCCTCTGTCTCGCTCATCCTGGCCGGCCTCGCCGCCGAGGGGGAGACCCTCGTGAGCCGGGTGTATCACCTCGATCGCGGTTACGAACGCGTCGAGGAGAAGCTGTCTGCCTGTGGAGCCAAAGTCGAACGGATTGCCGAGCAATGACCGAAGATGCACGTTTCGAAGATGGCGGGGAAAGCCCGCTGAACCTTGGTGCCCTGACCGATGAAGACCTGCAGGTCCTTTCGGCGCTTGTCCAGGACGCGATCCTGCCCGTGTCCGAAATGCGCTGGTTCAAGGATGAACGCCGCTTTGCGATGCTGCTCAATCGCTTCCGCTGGGAGGACAAGGGGCGGGAACGCCACGGGGCCGAGCGTGTACGCTCTCTGCTTGTCTTCGAGAACGTGCTGGCGGTTGCCAGTCAGGGGGTCACGCGGGACGATCCGGAGATGATCCTTTCGACGCTCTCGCTGGAGTTTCGTCCCGATGCGGAGCCGCCCTCCGGTGAGGTTCTGATTACCCTGGCCGGTGACGGGACGATACGGCTTCGTGTCGAAGCACTGGAAGCGGTGCTGAAGGATGTGACCCGCCCGTATCGTGCACCCTCCGGCAAGGTGCCGGATCACGGCGCCTGAAACCACGGGGCAAACAATGCAGCACAGGGCGGAGACGTCCGGTGCTGCCTTGAACCTCTTGCCTGCTTCGGTCTAGAGAGTTCCGACTTCCCGGAGGGTTCCATGCCGCATTTCCTGTCCACGACCGAGACCGACTTCGAAGCCCGTTTTACGGCCCTTCTGGGCGCAAAGCGCGAGGATTCCCCGGATGTTGATGATGCCGTGGCGCAGATCATTGCAGATGTCCGGGCGCGCGGCGATGCCGCCCTGCTGGAGCTGACCGCGAAATTCGACCGGCTGGAGCTGACCGCCGACACGCTGGCGTTCACCGCCGAAGAAATCGATGCGCAGTGCGCAAAGGTTTCCGCGGAAGAGAAGCAGGCGCTGGAAACGGCTGCGCAGCGGATCCGGGCCTACCACGTGCGCCAGATGCCGGAAGACGCCTTCTGGACCGACCCTGACGGGGCGTCCCTTGGTTGGCGCTGGACGGCGGTCTCGGCGGCCGGTCTCTATGTGCCGGGCGGGCTCGCTTCCTACCCTTCGTCCGTTCTGATGAACGCAATTCCGGCCAAGGTGGCCGGGGTGGAGCGGCTGGCGATCGCGGTGCCGACGCCGGACGGAAAGGTGAACCCGCTGGTGCTGATGGCGGCCCGGCTCGCCGGGGTGGACCAGATCTATCGCATCGGCGGCGCCCAGGCGATTGCAGCGCTGGCCTACGGGACGGAGACGGTGAAGCCCGTCGACAAGATCACCGGGCCCGGCAACGCCTATGTCGCGGCGGCCAAGCGTCGGGTTTTCGGCAAGGTCGGCATCGACATGATCGCGGGACCTTCCGAGATCCTGGTGATCGCGGATGCGGACAACGATCCCGACTGGCTGGCGCTTGATCTGATGAGCCAGGCCGAGCATGACGAGAGCGCCCAGTCGATCCTGATCACCGACAGCGAGGCGCTTGCCTCCGCCGTGGCCGAAGCGGTCGAGAAGCGGCTGGAAACGCTTGAACGGCGGGCGATCGCCGGGGCAAGCTGGAAGGACTTCGGGGCTATCATCACCGTGCGGGACATGGATGAAGCCGCGGCCCTTTCGAACCGTATCGCGCCCGAGCACCTGGAAATCTGCACTGCGGACCCGCTTGAACTGTCTGAGAAGTGTCAGCACGCGGGCGCGATTTTCTTGGGCGGCTGGACGCCGGAGGCAATCGGTGACTACGTCGGCGGCCCGAACCACGTCCTTCCGACGGCACGTTCCGCGCGCTTTTCTTCCGGCCTGTCGGTGATGGACTTCCTCAAGCGGACCACCCTGTCGCAGATGACGCCCGCCGCGTTGAAGGCGATCGGACCCGCTGCCGAACGTCTGGCGATTTCGGAAAGCCTGGAGGCGCACGGCCTGTCTGTCCGGGCGCGACTCGATCGGCTCAATGAAGGCTGATCCTTGTGTCGGTTGCGTTACGGAATGATTTCAGTAACGTGACGCAACTTCACCAAGGCACCAAGTTGCAGTAGCGTTTTTCTGCGATGCAGCATAAACTGTAGGCGAGGGGAATTCCGTCCGGAGTCCGAGGGAAACGCAACATGTCCCATATCGCGCATATCGAACTCGACGACCGAAATCTGCCGCCTCCCACGCCGGAGATCGAGCAGGAGCGGCGTGTCGCCATCTTCGACCTGATGGAGGAGAATTCCTTCAGCCTGCCCAAGCGGGATGACCGTATCGTGCCCGACGGGCCGTACAAGGTTGGCCTGTCCATCCGTGACAAGCGGCTGGTCTTCGACGTCCAGACCGAAGCGGGGGAGGCTGCGGCACAGTTCCTGCTGTCGCTTGGTCCGTTCCGTCAGGTCGTGAAGGATTACTTCGCGATCTGCAAAAGCTATTTTGATGCGGTGAAGAATCTGCCCCCTGCGCAGATCGAGACCATCGACATGGCGCGCCGGGGCATTCATGATGAAGGCGCGCGCGTGCTGGAAGAACGACTCGAAGGCAAGGCCATCGTCGACCACGACACGGCGCGACGGCTGTTCACGCTGATCTGCGTGCTGCACTTCGGAGGGTAATGAGGTCTTGCCAGCGGAACGTCCGCAATCGGTTTTGTTCTGCTGCGACCACAACGCGGTGCGTTCGCCCATGGCCGAGGGCATCATGAAGAAATTCTACGGCATGGACACCTACGTGCAGTCCGTGGGGGTCCACAATGACCTTGAAATCGACGGGTTTGCCATCGCGGCCTGCAAGGAGGTCGGGGTGGAGCTGTCGCGCCACAGGTCCCGTTCCTTCGAAGAGATGCAGCAATGGGGGGACGACCTCAGTTCCTTCGACCTCGTGGTCGCGCTGTCGCCTGCCAGCCAGCGCTCCGCCCTGGAGCTGACCCGCTACTTCCATCTTGATGTCGAGTACTGGCCGATCATGGACCCGACGGGCATCGGGGAGACAAGGGATCAGAAGCTGAACGCCTACCGGCAAAGCCGGGATCAGATCATCAACCGACTGAAGGACCGTTTCGGTCCCCCTACCGAGGCCGCATGACCCAGATTATCCAGCGCTACTTCGACGCCTTCAACGCGGGCGACACCGATGCCATGCTCGAATGCCTTTCCGAAGACGTCAAACACCATGTCAACGAGGGGAAGATCCGTGTAGGCAAGGCGCTCTTTGCCGAATTCAACGATCACATGACCCGCTGCTACAAGGAACTGCTGACCGACATGGTCCTGTTCGAGGCCGAAGGCGGGCGCCGGATGGCTGCGGAATTCGTCGTGAACGGAACCTATCTTGCGACGGATGAGGGCCTGCCCGAAGCGACGGGGCAGACCTATCGCCTGCCGGCTGGCAGCTTCTTTGACGTCGATGAAGCCGGGCTTATCTCTCGCGTGACCACCTACTACAACCTTGCGGACTGGGTGGCCCAGGTCTCCGCATGAAGGTCGAGGTCCTGACGGGGCAGGCGCTGGAAGCGGCGCTTGATGACGTGGCGCGGCTTCGGATCGAGGTCTTTCGCGCCTTCCCCTATCTCTACGATGGGGACCTTGCCTATGAGCGGCAGTATCTGTCGGACTACCTTTCGCCGTCCGCGATCGTCGTGGCAGCGATCGATGACGGCCGCGTTGTCGGTGTGGCGACCGGGATGGGAATGGAAGCCCATGCCGACGATTTCTCCGCCGCGTTCTCTGGTCGTTCAGAGCCGCTGGAAGAGGTCTTCTACTGTGCCGAGTCGGTCCTGTTGCCCGAATATAGGGGCAGGGGACTGGGCCATGCCTTCTTCGATGCGCGTGAGGCGCATGCACACCGTCTGGGGCGGCGCTACAGTGCGTTCTGCGGGGTGGTGCGTGCAGCGTCCCATCCTGCGCGCCCGCCTGACTATCGACCTTTGGATGATTTCTGGCGCAAGCGAGGCTATGCGCCCCTTCCCGGCGCGGTTGCACATTTCCGCTGGAAGGATATCGGTGAACAGACGGAGACGGAGCACCCCCTGCAGTTCTGGATGAAGACCCTATGAAGCTCGCCACCGCCGCATATCCGCTGACCTACTTTAAGGACTGGTCTGCCTATGAAGAGAAGCTGACCACCTGGATCGCCGAGGCGGCGGGGCAGGGCGCGGAATTGCTTGTCTTCCCTGAATACGGAGCGATGGAGCTGGCCACGCTTGGCGGACGGGAAGTCTGTGCGGATCTCGCGCGCGCAACCCGGCAGGTTTCTGACCTCATGGAGGATGCGAACCAGCTGCACCGCGATCTTTGCGTAAGGCATGGTGTTCACGTCCTGGGGGCCTCTGGTCCGTTGATGCGTGCGGACGGCACCACGGTAAATCGTGCGCATCTGCATACTCCAACGGGGCAGACCGGTTTTCAGGACAAGGTGGTGATGACCCTGTGGGAAAAGGACCCGTGGGAAGTCACGGGGACAGGGCCGTTGAAGGTCTTTGATACGGCGGTGGGGAAACTGGCGGTGAACATCTGCTACGACAGCGAGTTCCCCCTTCAGGCCCGGGCACAGCGCGAGGCAGAGCTGCTTTTGGTGCCTTCGGCCACCGACAAGTTGGAGGGGTATTGGCGTGTCCGCATTGGCGCCATGGCGCGTGCCTTGGAAAACCAGTGCGTCAGTGTCATGTCATCCATAGTCGGGGCGTTTCCGGAGCTGGACGCGGTGGACGTCAGTGTCGGGATGGGTGGTGTCTTCGGCCCTCCGGATGAAGGTTTCCCGCCGACGGGTGTCATCGCCGAAGGCGTGCTGAATCAGCCGGGCTGGACCTTTGCGGACATCGACCTGGACGCGGTGCGTCGCGTCCGCCGGGCGGGCAATGTTCGCAATCTGCGGGACTGGGATGTGCAGGCTGGCGAGGATTCCGTCGAATGCTGTGAGCTGCGCTAGATTATTCCCTTGAATTTCTACCAAAGAGCGACCATTTACGCGGCACGGCCGCGCTATCGCGGCTTACACGCAACACAGGAGACCACATGGCCAAGGAAGACATTCTCGAATTCCCCGGCGTCGTGAAGGAACTCCTGCCGAATGCGACTTTCCGGGTCGAGCTCGAGAACGGCCATGAAATCATCGCACATACGGCAGGGAAGATGCGCAAGAACCGCATCCGCGTTCTGGCCGGCGACAAGGTGCAGGTCGAAATGACCCCCTACGATCTGACCAAAGGTCGGATCAACTACCGCTTCAAGTGACGCCGCGCGGTTTCGCGCGGCGACTGTCTTTGCAGACACACGTCTTTGAAAAGAGGGCCTGATTTGAAACTCGTCCTCGGTTCGGGAAGCCCCCGGCGGCTGGAACTTCTGGCCCAGCTGGGGGTGGTTCCCCACGATATCCGCCCCCCAGACATAGATGAGACCCCCGCCCGGGGAGAGCTCCCACGTCCCTACTGCCAGCGAATGGCGAGGGAGAAGGTCGCGGCCGTTGTCGCAGCGGACGATGAAATCGTCCTGTGCGCAGATACCACCGTTGCGCTCGGCCGGCGTATCCTTGGCAAGCCTGCCGATGCGGGAGAGGCTGCCGCCTTCCTGCATGCGATGTCCGGGCGCCGCCATCGGGTCATCACCGCAGTTGCCGTCAAGATCGGGCCGCGTGTCTGGGAACGTGACGTTGTCACCGCGGTCCAGATGAAACGTCTCTCCGACGTGGAGGTGAATGGATATCTCGCCACTGGCGACTGGCAGGGCAAGGCCGGAGGCTACGGCATCCAGGGGCCCGCAGGGGCTTTCGTGCCGTGGATCCAGGGTTCCTTCTCGGCCGTGATGGGACTTCCAGTGGCAGAGACCGCCACGCTGTTGAGTGCGGCCGGCTGGCCGCTGTGGCAAGATCCGGAGGTTGGCACATGAAGGGCCGTCAAATCGTTCTCGACAAGGTGACGCAGCCCGATGCGTCCGGCACGCCCACGGAATGTGAGGTCGCGGCCCTTTTCGAGGACGGCAAGCTTGTCGATCTGCTGGTCGAGGATCCGGACCAGGTTCCCGTCGGGACGATCTACCGCGCCGTCGCGGATCGCCCGGTCAAGGGGCAGGGCGGCATGTTCCTTAAGACCCCGGATGGCAATGCCTTCGTGCGGCAGGTCAAGGGGATCAGCCCCGGCGACACGATGCTGGTGCAGCTGACCGGCAGCCCCGAGGCCGGCAAGGCGCTTCCGGTGACCACGAAGGTTCTCTTCAAGGGGCGCTATGCGATCGTCACGCCTGGCGCACCGGGAATGAACATTTCCCGTTCGATCAAGGATGACGACCTGCGTGACGGCCTGCTTGAGATCGCGCATGAGGTATTTGCCTCTCACCCCGTGGCTGGGGCGGGTGCGGGGCTGATCCTCCGGTCTGCCTGTGCAGAGGCGGACCTGGCTGACATCGCAGATGAGATCGCGGCGGAAATCGCCGATCTGGCGGAGCTGGCGGCGCAGGTCATGGGCGACGAGGGCAGCGCGCCGGAGCTGCTGGTCGACGGGCCGCGTGCGCACGAGCTTGCCCTGCGCGACTGGGACCGTGGTGAGATCCTGGAGCAGGACGCCCATGGGCCCAAGGAGGCGCTGCTGGAGGCGCTTGGCGGCTATGACCAGCTGGAGACCGAATTCCTGGACCGGACGCCCTTGAGTGGCGGGGGGCATCTCTTCGTGGAGGTGACGCGTGGCGCTGTCTGTGTCGACGTCAACACCGGCGGTGACAACAGCCCGGCAGCCGGGTTCAAGGCAAACCTGGCGGCTGTGCGAGAACTGCCGCGTCAGCTGCGGGTGCGCGGGCTTGGCGGGATCATCTACCTCGACCTCGCGCCGATGGGGAAGAAGGACAGGCGCCAGTTCGAAAGCGCGATGAACGCGGCATTCCGCAGGGATCCCGTGGAAACTGTTCTGGCAGGCTGGACCCCGCTCGGGAATTTCGAGCTTCAGCGCAAACGTGCACGGGCGCCGCAGGACGCCTTTATCCGGAAGATGCTGCAAGGGGGACAATGATGGCCTGTCCCATCTGTAACCGGAAGCCGGATCCCGCCCTGCATCCCTTCTGTTCCGCCCGCTGTGCCGACGTGGATCTGGCACGTTGGTTATCGGGAACATATGCGATCCCTTCCAGGGATCCTGAAGACATCGAGGCAGCGCTGGACGCGACCGAAGAGTTGTTGTCAGGCTCGGAACCCGGATCGCGTCTTTCCTGATATTTTTCATGGTGTTGCATGGCGCTGAGGGCGATTTTCGGTGGACCGGGAAGAGCGTTGGATCTTTTTGTAAAATTCCTCTGGACACTCTCCCCGGCGTCGCCTAGAACGCCTCCACCCGACGGCGAGGCCGTCACCCGTGCCCGGGTAGCTCAGGGGTAGAGCAGTGGATTGAAAATCCTCGTGTCGGTGGTTCGATTCCGCCCCCGGGCACCACTTTTACCAATTTAAACAAAGCCTTAGGTTGGCGAGGTGGCAAAGCTCATGCCGATAAGATGCTCGTGGGTATCACTTGGGTAGCATTTCGAGCCTACCCCGTGCCGGGTCTCTATCGGCTCTTTCTCCTAAGTGTGATCTCACCAGCGGCGTTTAATCCGAGATTCCAAGATCGGTTTTGCCAGTACTGTCCCTTTAGTTCGGTCGCACCCTCGTTCACATTGAGTACGGCAGACCCGTAAAACTTGGGTTGGTCCGTCACCGCGAGAGGCTGAGAGTTGTCTTGCTTGTTGGTCTGCTCGTAGACCCATGCAACCGATTTTTTCCCATTCTCTGACTTGAAAAATTCCACGGAGATTGTCTCGGAACTCAGCAATGGCGTGTTTTCGTTCGGTAGGAAGGCCACGTCGGTCCGAAACCACGTCTGTTTGATTTTCACATCAAAATTCGCTTCCAAAAGTCCGGGGCGCTCGTCGTTGACAGGATCAAAGGTGATTTCGTTACTGGCGGCGGCGGTTTTCAGGCGTTCTACAATCAGCCAATTGGACTGGATCGTTACATCCCACTCGCCGTTCAGGTCAGGAAAGTAGCGATTTGCGAACCATGGCCCTGCCAAAGGTAGCTTCCAAAGAAGACGCCAGCCTGGCGCGACGATGAACAGCGCAATGCTACCCCAGATGACCCCCGCGACAACTCTAGAAGTCAGTAGGTTGGCAACTGGCGATCCCAGAACAGGCAAGTTGGCGGCAAGCCAAGTCTCGATCCAGCCAACGGCAAGCGGTGAGGCCAAAGCCAGATAGACCGCCAAGGTGATCCAGAACGAAAGGGAAACAAACTTTGCCACGATGCTCAACCTCTGGTATTGAAGACTCGGTCCAGTGCCCCCAAGTATATGGGCAAGCGGCGTCACCACCACAAGATAAGACCAGAAGAGGGACAGTTTAATGCCTGTTAATGCACATAAAGCCTTCGTGTCCCGCCCCTCGGGTTACAAGTTCGCATTGAACCTTTCGGAGGAGCAGGAACGGACACTGCGGGACGCTCGGGATGAGATTCGCAGCGCAATCTCCTCGCAGTTTGGGTCGTTTGCGAAAGCTCTGGGTGATCAGGTCCTGTTCGAAGATCAAGCGCCAGAACTTGTGCGTAGTTACCAGACCCCGAAGTTCAGGATGCAGGGCAGCTTCTCGTACCACACTTGCAACCAACCCGCGCATGTGCCGCCTCAGGAGATTGACTTGGACGATGGGCTTTTCATGCCCGTCTCCTACTTTCAAAAGGGTGGAGACAGGTCGCCGGTTGTCCAAAGCGCCGCCTACTTTTTCATTATCGAGCGCATTCTAGCGCCACTTTGCGACAAAAAGGGTTGGCAACTCGTTACGGACAAGCCTTCGTGCATTCGAGTGAAGATTGACGACACCATGCATACCGATCTCGCACTATACTCGGTGCCGGATACGGATTTTCAGCGCATCGTGAAAGATGCCCAAAGTCGTGGTGTAGACTTCACAGCCGAACTAATGATGGAAGACACCGCGTATAGAATGTTGTCTCACGACGAGATGATGCTCGCGCACCGAAACGAGGGTTGGATGAAATCCGACCCGCGAAAGCTCGAAGACTGGTTTGTCGATGCCGTGAAACAATACGGCGAGCAGGTCCGAACCGTCAGCCGCTATCTAAAGGGCTGGAAAGACTTCCAATGGCCCGAAGGAAGGTTGGCATCAATTGCACTGATGGCCGCAGTCGTGTCGGTCTTTGAGAAGGCGTCGGCAGCAATTGCCAGCGACAGGGACGATCTGGCGTTGTTGCGGGTCGCAGAAGACTTGCCCGACTTTCTCGCCAATGACATTCCAAACCCGGTCGTAGAAGGCGCGCGGTTGGATCAGGGTTGGTCACCTGAGGAACGCGGCGATTTCGTTGCGAAGGCCAGAGTGCTTGCTGAGCGCCTGAAAGACGCGCTGACACAGACGTCAGACCGCACGGCAGCTTTCGAAGCCCTACAACACCAATTGGGCGGGCGTATCCCAGACGATCTCACCCTCTATGTGCCCGACGCTGGCCTTGAGACAAAGGCAAGCGAGTTGGCTGCACCTGCTGCCCTTACTTTGGGGATTGTGGAAAAGGTTGACGCTGAGCAAAGCAATGACCTCGCCGCTGTGAACAAGCAGGGCGGAGGCCGCTACGGGTAGTCGGCATTGACTGGGCCGTCTGAACCTACCGATCTCATGATAGCTGAGTTATCCCGCTGGGTGCTCGCTCAATGTCCGAATGCGCGAGACCTCACGCAGGGCGAATTGTCTCGATACGAGGCCAAGGACCCAATCCACGGATGGGTTGTCCCGTTTCAACATCAAGCTGACCGCTTTGATCTGCAAGTGGTGCTCTTGCAGGATTTCCCGTGGACGAAGCCGCGCGTGTACTGCACCGAAAAATTTCGGTTTATGCAGTATCCGCACATCGAAAAAGACGGTGCATTTTGCCTTTACCCACCGGGGACAGAGCACAATCCTCTGAACCCCAAAGGGTTAATATGGGACGCTATCAAAGAAGCCACTCGATTGATCGTCGCTTCATACGACGACGCGTTTATCCGTGATTTCGCGGACGAGTTCGATTCTTATTGGAGCAAAACTGATGGGGGCAAAAACATTGTCAGCCTCCTGTCGCCCGGCGGTCCCTCTCGTCGGGTGTCCCTGTGGTGCAGTACAGGTGACTACTATCTGGCAGATGACCACACGGCTTTGGAGAGTTGGCTTCGCAACCGTTTTCCGGGGAACAAGAAGGACTACAAATTCAACACCGCGACACACATCGCCCTCAATAGGCCCATTCTGCCTTTGGAATACCCGAGGTCGGGTGCGGCGGTTCTACGCTTTTTGCGGGAGTTGGCACCCGAATCCGTAGAAATGCTGGAAGATGCGGCTGTAACCGCTGATGACAAGTTCACCGTTTCCTTCGAGGGGCGCACGGATGATGGACCGGTGTTTTTCGCCGTCGAAGTTATGCCCCCCGTCAAACAAGGTATGAAAGCCGGGCGACGCCCAGACATGGTGCAGAAGGGCTTTCGGCCTGGAAAGGTACCGACCCATATCCGAATGCAGCGGCTTTTCGGGGGGAACAAGGTTGAGCGCCACGAGACTATGCGCGCGGACCCATCGTGGATTCACGGGCGCGACACCGCTACAGTCGCCCCTTTGTTTGACAAGCGTGTTCTGATGATCGGCGCGGGATCATTGGGAAGCGAGGTTGCTCTGCTTCTGGCCAAGACGGGTGTTGGCACGATCTCATTGGTCGACCCGGAACTTCTGGACTATCCCAATGTTGGGCGCCATACGCTCGGGGTCACGCAAGTCAGGACGTTCAAAGCGAAGTCACTGGCAGAAAAATTGGCTGCTGACTTCCCGCATATGCGCTCGATCAAGTACTTTTCCGAGGGCTGGCAATCGCTCTACGGCAAACGTCCTGAGGTGTTTCACAACACCGATTTGATCGTGTCCACGGTTGGCAGTTGGGTGGCTGAAGGCAGGCTTAACCAAGTGGCTAGGAACGAAGCGGATTTCCCCCCTGTGATCTATGGGTGGGCGGAACCCTTTTCTGTTGCAGGACACGCCGTATTGATCGGCTCCAATGGCCCATGTTTTGCTTGCGGTATGGACCATTTCGGGAGGGCACAACGAACTGTGTGTGAGTGGGACACCGAGACGACGCGAAAACAGCCCCACTGTGGGGCCAGTTTTCAACCATATGGGCCAGTATCGTTGTCAGGCGTAGCGGCCTTAGTGGCGAAGACCTCAACGAAAGCACTGCTTGGTGAGGTGCACCCCGGGACAGAGGCCGTTTACTGGGCTTCGAAGGAAGAAATTGCCGAGCAAGGAGGGCGCTTCACCCCGGACTTCCTAAATTGCTTTTCTAACGTTCCTGAGTTCGGCGGAACGAGGAGATTTGAGTGGAGGCAAAAGGGAGACTGTGCTTTTTGCGGAGAAGCATGAGTATTCGCTACCCCGTTGGAGAAAGTGGGCAATTTCTGACCCTAGAACAGGATGTTCTCGATCACCTTGCTAAATGGCGACAGTTGGACCCGAAAATGCCTGAAGCTGGTGGGCAGCTATTCGGCGCGGTCGAAGGTCAATGCATCCAAGTCAAGCTGGCAACCGGTCCGAGGCGGTCCGACCGACGAGGGCGCTTCTTCTTTGTCGCAGACCGTTTTGCGGAACGCCGGGAGATCAGCGCATTGCACAAATCTGGGCTGCACTATTTCGGAGATTGGCACACTCACCCGCAACCAATTCCCACCCCTTCTGGAACTGACATTTCATCAATGGCCGACCTATTCGCTCGCTCAAAGCATGAGTTGAATGCATTCTTGATGGTGATTGTCGGCACAGCCGGGTTTCCAGATGGTCTGCATGTGTCACTTCATGAAGCCAATGCATGGTCGAAATTGCCGAGTGAATGAACTGGTGAAGGAATAGAAAAAACGGAGCGAACTACCCGCTCCGTTCATTTTCCTGATGGCCGTTCAGCGAAGTCATCAGTCCTTTTTCGGCTGTAAGGCGCGGCGCGCCTCCTTCTCGGCTGCGGACCCCTTCACCCATTGCCACGGCGTGCGCGGCTTCCTCGCCTTTGCAAGTTCGGGGTTCGCCTTGGCATCTCTGGCGGCGGCGCGCAGGCGTTCGCGGGCCTCGCGCGGGTCGATTTTGAGTTCGTCGCAGATGGCCTTGAGCGTCACGATGTCGGTCATTTCGATCTCCTAAGTTGCTGATGCAGATCGATAAGACGCAAGGTTGGAGCGTGTCAGGGATAACCCTAATTCGGCTTGAAGATTTCCGAGACGTCCACGCCGAGGGCGTTGGCGATGCGCTCGACCACCAAGATCGACGGGTTGCGTTTCCCGGTTTCGACGCCGCTCAGGTAGGTCTGGTGAATGTCAGCGCGATGGGCGACCTCTTCTTGCGAAAGGTCCTTCTCTCTCCTGATCCTTTGGATGTTTCTGGAAACGCGCGATTGAATTGACATGCGCGGCATGGCGCATGGCGGTCACGCTGTCGACCATAGACTATGAGTCATAATCGACTTAGGCTTGCGGAAGGCCCAAAGTCACTGGCGGCATTCAGGAATGCAGAAAGAGGCAGGGGGACATGCGCCCTCTAGGTTGACTCATAGTCTATCAGATGAGGCGAGGTCCGTTCTGTCGCCCGAAGCCCTCCTGCTGCCTGATCATGTATTGGAGTTCATAGACCGGCACGCGGTCACGCACGGCGTCTATGGGTGGTGGTTCGACAACCGCTTGCCTTTGGTGCCGAGGGGCGGATGCAACGAGCGTGACGGGAAACATCTGCTCTACATTGGCATTGCACCCCCGAAAGACCGGCCAGTGCGCCGAGCTGGGCCGACGCCCGTGAAAAGCCGCCTCTGGCGCAACCACCTACGCGGAACGGTGCGCACCTCAACCTTGCGCCTGTCGCTCGCAGCCCTTCTCGAACAGGAACTTGATCTGGCGTTCTGGCGCGACAAGCGAAATCGCGTGCGCATGGATCGCCACCACGAGGACAAACTGACAGACTGGATTGCCGAGCACGCGGCAATCTCGGTCGTGCAGCATGACGAACCGTGGTCTCTTGAGGAAACGCTGGTCAGGAACGGGCCGCCCTTGCCCCTGAACCTGAGCATGTCCGGGCATCCGTTCAGATCGACGCTGAGCGACCTGCGCCGCGCATTGGGGCGAAACTGACCGCGCCCGCAACTAACCCCGAGGATCGAGAGCGAAACGCGCGCGCGGCGGCGTTGTATTGAGCCAGGAGTGCCGGGGCGTGCCTCGGTCATGGTGATCCCGCCGCGAACCGGGCTGGCGCGCTGTGCACTGCGCTGAGGCGTGCTTGATCCGCGCGTCTTGTCGCGGGGCTGGATGCGCCAGCTTGGCCACCAGAACCACAGTGGCGGCCCCTAGGACGTGATGCACGCGAAGAGACCGCCCTAACTCCCCGAAAACACGACCACCAATTCAGCGCCCGACACAGGGCCTCTGGCGCACGCTTGCCGCCTGCGCGAGGTGACCACAGTCGAGCGCTGGATGGTAGCATGCCCGTAGAGCGGCGGAGCGGGCCACTGAGCGCCGACTCGACATTTTCCGCCGCCATTCCACCCAAAACCGCCAAGCGCCGCTCCTGCGCTCGCTCTGAGGCGCTGCGAGGGCAACACATATGATCTGTCCCGGATAATGCGATGGCGCGGTGCATCGGGGTGGTTGCCCCTGTTGTCTCCTTCGTCGGCGCGGGAATTACCCTGACGGGGGATGGTCCCCGATCTTATTGCTCTGGCATCGAAATCAACCAGTGAGGAAATCGGCAATGGCGGTACGGGCGAAGTGGAGTTTCAACGGCGAGACCAAGGTTATAATCGGAACCGGGCACCGGCTTTGGTGCTTCATCTTTGGCCCGTTGTACTATTTATCCAAAGGCATGTGGCTGTGGGCACTGCTGTCCTTGCTGACGGCCAACGGACTCTGGCTCGGGTTCCCGCTCTATAATCGGTCCATCGTGCTGCGCCACTTTCACCGAAAAGGCTGGGTTCAAGAATGACCGCTCGTGCCTCCGCCCAACCAGTTTGCCACCCGAGTGGAACCCGGCGCACGATACCGAAACCAAACGCGATTGCGGACTGTATGAAAAGACTCGGCAATTTGGGTCCGGCTCGCATCCGACAGACTGATAGATAGTCAACGGGTCGGCCTGTGGCGTTCCGCGCAGTGCCCAATCCGGCGCTGACGCAGGGTGGCCACAGGGGGATGGGGGGGAGGCGTTTTTTTAACGCCGCGTACCCTGCGGGCAGACGAGGGGTCATATCGACTACCGAGATTTCCAGCCCTGAGCCGCTGCCCCTGCCCACCGCACCTTGGCTTAGTGAATTTTCGAGCGGGGGATCACGTTCATGGGTATTTTGCCCTTTTTTCGCAATTTCTCAAATCGCTCGATGTGACTTAAGATCGTCAGGGCGTGTTTGAACGAAAGCTCCTTCCGAGAATACGTCTCGAAGCCGTGGATAGAGGCGTAAAATCCGGTGATCTCCAGCAGGGCCTCGACAACATCGGTGTTGGTGAGATTCACCTCGTCGGTGCCTTCCGTCTTACCTTCGTTCAGGATTGCCGTCTGGATCGCGGTTTTCAGGCGGTTCTGCATTTCTTGATGGTTGGGCATTTCGATCTTCCTTTTTGTTTGTGATTGCCTGAGCCGACAAGGCCCGTGGGCGCGGTTTTCGGCGCGGATGAACACTTGCTCAAAAATCCCACACGTGTGCGACTTCTGAGCAAGTGATGCTGGCGGCATGGTTCAGGGCAGCGCCCAGACGGAGGATTTGCCCTCCTTCGACTTCACCACGCCGAGTGCTTCGCCCGCGCGCCGGAGGGTCGGGAGTGATACCCCTTCTTCCTTCGCCCAGCCGTCCAGAACCTTCTTCTTGACCGGCCCTTTGCGGAGTACGCTTTCCAGCCACGCGGTTGCCGTGTCGCGTTGCCGTGGCGGTCGGCCCCGTTCGGCCTCGGGCGGCGCGAGCAGTTCGCCCACCGTCAACTCAGGCTCGCAGGCGTGCCATTTCACGCGGGGGTGTGAGCGCGGCCCGGTACTCTGCATCTCGAACACGATTGTCGGCCCGGGTTCGGCATAGTTCGACTTGGCGTGGGCCACCGCGCGCAGACGCGGGTCATCTGGATGCGGCGCGAGGATCAGGCCTGAGCGAACCCGCGCTGATATCGAAATCGACCCGATACCTTGGTGCATCGCATGGTCTGCCCGCGCCTTGCGAAGGTGCCGCACGATCAGGATGGCCGTGTCGAACTCGCGCGCCAACTGGTCGATCTGCACCATGAAATGCATGGTCTCGGTTGCCTTGTTCCCGTCCGCACCTTCCTTCATGAACGCGATGATCGGATCGATCACGACAAGGGCGGGCGTGTTTGCTGACAGTTCTTGCCGGAGCAACGCCAAACCACGCTCGTCCAAGGAAAATGGCTCCTGTTGAAAGCGGACTTTTGAAACATCCGCCCCAGCCTGTATGAGGCGGGGTTTCAGCACCCGCGACGGATCGTCCTCCGCAGACATGAAAAGGACTGAACCTTTTTCTATGTTATCCACGAACGGCGGGGGCTTCCCTGTCGTCACGGCGGCCGCGATGGCGCAAGTGAAGGTGGATTTCCCTTGCCCCATGTTCCCGTCGAGGACAGTCAAGGCACCTTTCACTACATAGGGATACATCGAGAATTGCGGCGTGGATTCCTCGACGTCTCCGAGCCAGCCGAAAGCCTCTTCATGCCCAGCCTCGTATTTGCCGACGCTGGAAGCGATACGCTCGACCTCATCGGTATCGAGCGGCGGGCTACACGCCGCTGCGTTGATTGCCTGCAACGCGCCTGCGATTGCCGTTTCGGCCAACCCGCGAAACCTGAGCGATCCCGCAATCTTGGTCAGTTCATTGTTGCGGCTTCCAGCTCTGAAGGCACCAACCGTGTCGAAGCTCGCTGTGCGGGTCTTCTCACGCTTCAGCTTGCGCACGAAGTCGGCAGGCAGCGCCGCCACGTGGTCCTCTCCGCGCTGCACGCGATACCGGCGACCGCATTTGTGCATGCTGGGCGGACCGACGAGATATCCACTGGCATTGTCCTTGATATCTATGCCAGCAAGCGGCGCTTTCCTCTTGGGTAGAGCTTCCGAGGCGCGGAAATAGTAGTGTGTTCCGCGACCTGTGCGGACCGACAGAGTGGGCGGGAGGTTCAGCTTCTTGAAGGTTTCGGCCCCCTCCGGGCCGTCAACATCGAGCACAACCAGCCCCGGCGGAAGGATCACGCCGAAGTTGGCATTGGGGTACTTCTTGAACGCGCGACGGATTTTTACCGCGCTGGTCGTGGCGCTATGCTGCCCCTTCGGAAACAAGTCCGCGATTGGGTGCTTGCCCGGACTCTTGCAATCGGCCTTGCCACACGTGCATTGGCCGTAATCATCAATGCCATGTAGGGCGACGATTTTGCCGCCATTCCGCGCCCAAGCGCGCGCGGCTTTGGCAACCGAGGACGACAACATGTCACCCTCGAAGCGAAATGCTTTTCGCATCTCAGTTCTCCTTGTCTGGGTGATCAGTAATCGGCGTAGTGCGTGCGAGCGCGTTCTTCGGCGCGTTCAGCGAGCCAGTCCTCGATCTCGGACATGAACCACGTGACCGTTGTACCGCCGATTTTCGCCCTTCGGGGAAAGCGCCCGCGGGCTTCCCAGCGAAGCAAAGTCGTATTGCTTACGCGGATGCCAAAGCGCTTGAGGTCGTCGCGCGTTACAAGCAACGGTCTGTCTGTTTCATCCTTCATGGAATTTCCCTTTCGTCGGTTAGACAAAGGAGCCGGCTCCATGTTTGGACAACATATGACAGATTGAAACGCAGTGATATCAAAGGCGTAGCTAAAGCTGCGCTTAGGTTGCGCAGGTTTATCTCTTGCCTCGCAGTTTCGCGACTTCGTCCAAGGCGTTTTCCCGAAAACTTGAAACCGTTGCCGAAGACCTCTTGCGCGCAGTCGTTCAGGAATTCCTGATACTCACTGCTCGGGCCCGGAGTGCGATCATAGCCGCCTCGTGAATGACGAGCGTTTGGGAAGTGACGTTCAAACACGCCTGCAAGTGCGTTCCCGAAATCGATTTTGAACTCCTGAGAAACCGACGAACCTTTCCGTTTTCGATCATCCAAGACCTCGACAAGATCGCGGGTTCGGTTCCTTAGTTTGGTAAGTTCTTCGATCAGTGTGTGCCGGTTCGGCGGGGGCGATGGCAACTCGTCAGGCCATTCAGAAAGAGCGGTCAGGTTCTCATCGGAAAGCACTTCCATCAACTGCTCGGCAGGACGCAAGACCGAACCCGTGATCGTTCGTTTTCTGGCGTGAGGCGTCTGTGACTCTGGCCCACCTTGAACGCCGAGAGGACTGGACATAGCCGCGACCCAAAAGACTTTAGCGATGGTTCGAAGATCATCAGCTAGGCGTATTCGGTCGGTTTCATCGTTCGCCCCACCAATGCGGCAAAGCCGGTCAATTGCTTTTTGCGGGAAGAATTCAGGCGCTTGTGGGAGTGGACGATCCAGCCACCCCAACTCGCGGTACTTGAGATAATACGGCTGATCTGGTGAATTTTTCGACATGACTATTCCAAAGCTCAAGCGCCACGCGCTTTTCGTCGGCATATGAATAGACATTGTAGATAGCGGCCACGCCTGAGACCACACCCGTCTTGTGGTTGAGCAGCGCTTCGGTGACGGGCTGTGGGACGCCCAGCATCGCCATATTGGTGGACATTGTTCGGCGAAGGTCGTGGATGATCCACGGCTCCGTGCCTTCGGGCAATGCCTTATCGAGCCGATCTTTCAGGCGACCGAACCCCGAAATGGGAGTTTTCCCGGTGGTTGTGAACACGTAGTCCGAATTGAAGAACCTCGGCGTCTTGCGCAACACTTCAACCATAGCGTCTGTGAGCGGAACAGTGTGCTGCTTGCCGTTCTTGGCGCGCTGCGAAGGCAGCGTCCAAAGGCGTTTTTCGAGGTCGATTTCCGGCCAACGCATTTCAGCGACCTCGGCGCGTCTCTGGCCGCTGAGCATAAGGAACTTCATACAATCCCCGAAAGGATAGCCTTCGTCGCCAAAGACCTCCCACAGCGCGCCCAGCTCGTCGTCGGTCAGCACGCGCTCGCGCGACCGCTCTTTCGAAAGCGGTTTCATCCCGGCGATGGGGGAGGCGTCGATCATGCCGCGCTCGACGCACCAGCTCATCAGGTGCTTGAGGTGAGCCAGCGCACGGTTCGCGCTGACCGGCGCGGATTTGTGGATCACGTCGCAGGCTTTTACGACATCAGCCCGCTTGATCTCGTCGATCCGTTTGCCGTGTAGGGAGGTGAACTTGGCCAGCAGGGCTTCCTTGCGCTTCCAGTCCCTGTTGTGAACCTTGGCATGTTTCTCGATGTAATCGGGGATCACGTCGCCAAGCGTCGGTTTCGTTTCGAACTCTATGCCGGTGCGATCCTCGAAGCGTCCTGTCTCGATTTCGTAGAGAACCTGTCGCACCCGCTCTCGCGCATCGGCCAGTGACATGATGGGAAACCGTCCGATGGTCAATCGCCGCATTTTGCCGTTGATACGCTTGTGTAGGCAGTACGTCTTGGTCCCCGAGGCGCTGATGCGCAGGACAAGACCCGGCATCAACTCGTCCCGAAAATCGAGGCGTTTGGACGGGTCAGGCTTTTGCCCTTCGATGAACTTGGTGGTGAGTTTGCGTTTCATAAGCCCATGATAAGATGGGCGGACAAGCCGCGTCAGGGACAATCCTAGACGCGTTGAGGCGAGATGGCTCGCTCTGAATTGGCGGTCCGGTGAGCTTGGTGCTCTTCGAGGGCTTCAATCGTTGGTTGACGTCGTGTCTATGCGCAAGACATTCTTTGGCTGCATTTCAGAGCATAAGGCAGCGCCAGACGCCGTGTTTCATGTCTTCCAACAACAACCGGCACCAGAGCGATTAGTCGTGAGAAAGCCGAAGCAACTTTTGCGCTGGAGAGTGTGATGTCATCTTGGGACCAAACAAATTTGCCAGTGGGCGATCAAGATCACTTGCTTGACGGCTACGATAACGAAATTGATGTTGAATATCGAGGTGAGCGTTATCTCGTTCGCGATAACGGTGCGGTTTACCGCTTCAATGAATATCGAAAGCGCGCCCGTCCCCTAGACAAAACGTGGACCTTCGGGCGCCAAAACCAGACAACCGGATATCAATACCTTGCAGGTGTCCCTGTTCACCGGATTGTTTGTTCTGCATTCCACGGAGAACCACCCACAGATCAGCACGTCGTGGATCACATTGATACCAACCGAGCGAACAACCGACCGGAGAATTTGCGGTGGCTAACGAGGCTGGAAAACGCTTTGCTGAATGAGATCACGGCGCGACGCATCGAACTGGTCTACGGTTCCATCGAAGCCTTCCTAGCCGATCCGTCGAAACTTCAAAGTGACGCAACTTACCCAGATGTGTCGTGGATGCGAACCGTATCGAAGGACGAGGCCGCCAAGACGAAGTCACGCTTCCAAGCGTGGGCAGAAAGCGGTTCGGTTCCCAGTGGTGGCGCAATTGGTGAATGGTTGTACGGCACCGCTGAACGCGCGGATTTCGAACCCGACCCTGAAGAGTACGAGTCCCTCACCCCCTCGGTCATCCAAGTTCGCTGGCGGGTGCCAACGGAGTTTCCCGAATGCCCGACGGAAGTGACTGACGATGCGCTGGAGCGCTATGCAGAGAGCCTTGTGTTCGGAAAGGTGTTCGCACGAAATGACATCTACCAGAGCTTGGTAGTTCAACGATCTCTTGTTGAAGATGCATTGATCGTCCTGACCCACAACCCCGGCCCCAACGCAATCAAGGATTGGGCGGTAGCACAGATTTTCGTTCGTGGCGAGTTCTTATACCATCGCAGTGAACATCAGTATTTTTCTTTGCAGGGTGCGCTAAAGACCTTTTGTGAACTGACCGGGGACAGCTATGAGGACTGTATGGATGACTACTGTTGATTGGACGCGGGGGTGAAGATTTTGGACATTCGGATTTCCTTTTCAAGCCCTGAGAGTGGGTTTCACTGGTCTGATTTGCTGCCGTACACACCCCATCTTTTGTGGGCACTTTTCTTTGCCTCTGTGTTTTTCATCGTCGGGCCAAGAACCATTAGATATGCCTTTGCCCGCGCGACAAAGTTAGGGTTCGCTGGGGTTGAGTTGGAGTTGTCAGGGGAGGTGCAGGAGGCTGCAGAAGCAAGAGATATCACATTGCCGCCAGGCTTGCGGAATCAATTGGACAGAAGAATGAGAACGATTGGGCCGCTGCTAAGGTCGTCACGAATTTTGTGGATCGATGACAACCCCTCAAACAACATCCCCGAAATCGGCATTTTGCGAAAACTCGGCGTTCTGATGGATCTTGCAAAAACAAATGAAGAAGCGCGAAAGAAAATGGAAGGCGCAATCTACGACATCGTAATCAGCGACATGGGACGCGGGAACGACGGAGAGGCTGGGGAAAAGCTGCTTCCCGAGTTACTGTCCTCCATCTCAAGTCCTTTTGTCATTTATTATGTCGGTGCACACCGCGATACGCCTTGCGGCGCATTCGGGCTAACTACACGCCCAGATGAACTGCTCAATTTGATACTCGATGCGACGGAAAGGCGTAGGGGCTGATGTATATCCAGAAGTGCGTAAAAGGGATTGCCGGTGACCCTTCTGGCCTGACTGGCCTCACACAATCTGAGGCGCAGGAAATCATAAGTCAGGACAATGGCATCATGTCGAGTTGGTGGAGAAGGGAGCGCCAAATAACTCCGCACATGGTTGCGAATGTGTTGACAGCGCACAATCTTGACCGACATTTGCACGACTACGGGAATTTCGGTGACGAAACCCCGTTTATCTCTTTGGCCAGTGGTGCAGTTGAAAGAAACACCATCCTTCAACAGAATTTTGCTTACTCTGCCATCGATACTGCCTTGCAGTTTGCCACAGACGACTGGACGAGGCCGGGGGCATTGTTCTTTTGCTGGGTGGCTACGAGCCACTACCCCGCGGTTGAGGTCAGCAATGTCGCGGAGGCGGTACGAGACATAAATATTTACCAAAGATGGTCGCCGTACCAGCTAGAAGGCGAATTAACAGCCAAGGTTCACATACCGTCTAATCAAATCGAGCGGGTTGAATGGTGGGAGCCTAGTCATGGCCATTGGCGACCGCAGCACACGTGGTCGAATCCAAAGTATGTTGAGCCTGATGTCCTAAGCAACATTAGGGAGATTTTCTAATGCATGACGAAGGTTTTTGGATCGAACCCGAGAGGCTTAGCAATCGGCTAAAGTTTCTCAAAGGTCGCGCTGAGGTCCATAACGAGTTCAGGCGGCATGGTTATGAACATCAAGCGATTGCAGCGACTGCATACCGTGATGCTGCATCGATTGCGCTACTGCTAGAAGACTCCAACGAAGCCCGTGACCTTCTCCGAAAAGCTGGGAACGGTTTTCTTGAACTTGGGATTATTCATGGCGCTGTGCTACTCGCATTGTCAGGAGGACCAAAAGCCGTTTCTTCTGTAGAGGATCACAGCGACCTCATTGATGGCGTCAGAAGTCAAAAACGTTTGGAAGATGAGGGGGAACGCTTTGCGCGCCCCCTGGAAAACTCGGCACGAACGACGACTAGTCAATTGTTCGCATTGTATCAAGTTGAGTGTTTGCGAGATGGATTGTCATCAAAAGATAGCAGCGAGGTTCCGTTTAGGCAGGCGCTGGAGCGTCGTGCGGGCTTCCAAGTTGGTGTGACAGGTCTTTCCATTGATAGCTACATGCGAATGGGAGAGGAGCTTATTAACCCGTTCAAAAGTATGTCAGGACTTGACCGCCCCTTCATTTTGCGAAGCGTTGAAACGATTGCAAATACTCGTTTTGAGGCAATCCAATCCGCAATGAAAGACAGCTATCATTGGCAGCGCATACTGCGTCCCTCTGCTCTGTTGGATTTTGACACGCTAGTATTGGGCTCTTTGGCGCTGTCTAGCGGCTTTGGTCTTGGCCCGTACGACAGGTTGTTGAGCGACGACGTCCCGTATCTTGGCGCTCCAATACGTGCAGCAAAGCTCCTTCAACAAGGACCTGAGCAAGAGCCGCTTAGTACCTACTAATCGCCGCGCTTGGGTATCACTGGGGTAGCAGAAGCGGTGAGCTTGAATGCTACGGCGTGAAACAGGTAGAGACGATCTGCCATGCAAAAAAGGTCAAGGTTTTCAATCGACTAAGTTACAGATTGAGCGCTCTTGAGACAGGCCGCACGGATCAACAGACCAATTGAAAATCCTCGTGTCGGTGGTTCGATTTCGCCCCCGGGCACCATTTAAATCTATGAAAACAAACAATTATTCATGCGCGTTTCCGCTTGGTCATTCGTGCTCTCATCCTCTTGGGGGCCGAATGGGTGCCGTTTGTAGACAATTGGTCCAACCGTAGTCAGTTGTGAGCAACTCTCGTCTGAAAGGGCTAGCGAGCCTAAGCTTGCTTTGCCACGTCAAAGAACTCACCTTTAAGTGGCATTTGATAGTGAAACGCGTCCAACTTGCCTCTAGTATCAAAGAGACAGAGCCTTAGTGACTTGCTGAAAACGCAACTTATTTCAGCGAATTTCAGGCGAAGACTCTTGTTTTGGCGGCCACGGCAGTTGGTGCATTGCGAAGTAACTTGAACAAAATAGGATTCCAAACAGTGTTAAATAGGGGTTCTGAGTGGCGCAGGTGGGAGCCACATATTCATGCTCCCGGAACGATCATGAACGATCAGTTTAAGGGGCCAAATGCGTGGGAGGATTATCTCACTGCGTTGGAAAACGCGTCACCGAAAATCAAGGCATTGGGTGTCACTGATTACTACCTGACCCATACCTACGAGAAAGTGCGAGAAGCAAAGCAAAGCGGACGGCTGAGCGAAATAGAATTGATCTTTCTGAATGTTGAGCTGCGCATTGGAATTGGTACAACCAAGGGTGGGTGGGTGAACATGCACCTCATGGTGAGTCCTGAAGACTCTGACCATCTTGAGAAAGCGAAGGCGTTTATTCGAAACCTTCGGTTTCGTGCCCATGACGAAAGCTTCAACTGTACCAAGGTAGATCTAATCCGTTTAGGACGTTTAACAGACCCCTCCAAAACCACTGACGAGCTGGCTCTGGAGCATGGTGCAACACAGTTCAAAGTCGGGTTCGACCAGCTTCGAGATGAGTTTGACAAGTCAAAATGGGCTCAAGAAAACATTCTTGTGGCAGTCGCCGGAAGCAAAGACGACGGGACCTCTGGCGTAAAGGAAGCTGCGGATGCGACCCTACGGCAAGAGATTGAGAAATTCGCTGACGTCATTTTTGCGAGTAGTGTTGCACAACGTGAGTTTTGGCTGGGCCTTCGGGCCGCTTCCACCGAGGAACTCATGTCAAGCTATGGGGGGCTGAAGCCGTGCATGCATGGAAGCGACAGCCACGAAACGAGGACTGTAGGGAAACCAGACGGAAACCGTTTTTCTTGGATCAAAGGAGGGCTAGAGTTCGATGCCCTGCGGCAGGCCTGCATTGATCCGGCTGGGCGCGCATTTGTTGGTGAAACACCCCCACGCTCTGGAACACCGTCTCAGCTCATCGACGAAATTGAACTTGTAAACGCACCATGGACGAAGACGCCTCGTATTGCCTTCAATCATGGGCTTGTTGCCGTAATCGGCGCTCGAGGTTCTGGCAAAACTGCGCTGGCTGATATTGTCGCCTCAGTTTGCGATACTACGCCACAAACCTCTGAGGGCGGCTACAGTTCCAAGCCAAGCCCGTCCTTCCTGAGCCGCGCAAACGATCTATTGGGGGACGCCAACGTGAAGGCGATATGGCGTGCGGGCGAGCCGACAACACGATACCTTGATGGCCGTGATCATCCAGACGTAGTTAATCCGCGCGCGCGTTATCTTTCTCAGCAGTTTGTAGAGGACTTGTGCTCGGCGGATACGATGACCGACGGCCTCCTGCGCGAAATCGAACGCGTGATTTACGAGGCCCACACCCTGACGGATAGGGAGGGCGCGCTTGATTTTCGAGAACTGCTTGAGCTGAAGTCGGCTCGGTTTCGTCACGCCAGAGAGCGCGAAGAAGAAACAATCGTTTCGTTGTCGGATCGGATTAGTACCGAGTACGAACAAGTTCGCATGGTGTCCAAATTAACTGCAGATATTGCGGCCAAAAACAAACTCATTGAGCAACTGAACGAAGATCGTGGCAAGCTGGTCGTCAAGGGTTCTGAAGCCCGAATGGCACGTTTAAATGCACTTTCAACGGCCGCCGAAACAGTTCGCGGTTACCTTCGCCATTTCAATCAGCAAAAGTCAGCGTTAGAGGGGCTTTCTGATGATGTGAAGGACCTAAGAACAGCGAAGGCCCCGGAACTTTTGCGAGCAACTCAGGAGCGACGAAAGGCTAGTCAGATAAAAGATAGTGATTGGGATGCGTTTCGGATTGACTACACAGGTGATGTCGACGCCCAACTCGTCAAACTTCTTGAGAACTGCGAAAAATCTATAAGCTCTTGGAAGGGTGTCACCCCGCCAGCGCCCACGACTTCGGAGACCTCTCTAATCCCAGAAGGTGCTGAGCTCAGCAAGCAACCTTTAGCGCTCCTGCAAGCCGAAATCTCGCGGCTTGAAAAGTTGGTTGCTGCCGATGAAGTGACTAAAAAGCAATTCTCCGCCCTCACATCGAAGATTTCAGCAGAAACTACATCTCTTACCATCTTGAAAGAAAAACTTGAGGCCGCAAAAGGAGCCCGTGCACGTATCACAGAGTTGCAGGCCGAAAGAGATGAAGCCTATGCTCGAGTATTTAGCGCGGTCACCTCTGAACAGGCCGTTCTGACAGAACTCTATAAGCCCTTGCTTGATAGACTGTCCGGTTCAACCGGAAGCCTCAAAAAAATGTCGTTTACAGTATCCCGTTCGGTCGACGTCGACAGATGGGCGGCCTTCGCAGAAAAGTACCTTATCGATCTACGCAGGGATACCCCATTCAAAGGCGCCGGCACGTTCCTGTCGAAAGTCAACAATGACCTCAAAGCCACTTGGGAAACTGGAGATGCAGATGCCGTAGGTAAGGCCATGGCAGCTTTTCGAGCCGAGCACATGTCTGCTTTGCTCGATCATGCCAACGTTACGAAATCGGATGAGAACGAGTACCGCGAGTGGCTCAAGCGTTTTGCCAAGTGGTTGTATTCGACAGATCATATCAGTCTTCAATACGGCATCGATTTTGATGGCGTTGATATTCGTAAGTTGTCGCCCGGTACGCGCGGGATTGTGCTTCTACTGCTTTACTTGGCGCTGGATGATGCTGACACACGCCCTCTGATTATCGATCAGCCAGAAGAAAACTTGGACCCAAAGTCGGTCAACGATGAGTTGGTCGACTTGTTCATCGCGGCAAAAGCAAAGCGACAAGTGATAATGGTCACCCACAACGCAAATCTGGTGATCAATACAGACGCCGACCAAGTCATCATCGCAAACGCTGAAAACCACACAAGAGGGGAATTGCCTGAAATAACCTACTTGTCTGGTGGTCTAGAAAACGCACAAATCCGAAAATCGGTTTGCGACATTCTTGAAGGGGGTGAAGTCGCGTTTAAAGAACGCGCGCGTCGGCTTCGAGTGAGGTTGAAAAGATGACGCGCTTTAGATGGACGAATTGCTATGCCGATGTTCAGACATCTATGCACGACAAGACAATAAGGGCGTACTTTAATGATGTGATTGCGCCTTCAATTGACACCTTAGAACAACGTGTCGGTGAGTTGAAAGAGAGCGACGATCCATTAGACGTGTTCATACAGTCGGATGCCCTAGATGTTTTGCAAGAAGCAAAATTGGCATTTGCATTGTCTATTCAGTCGATTTGGGAGCGCCAACTGAGAGCGTATTTAGCCGGTTGTGCCAAGGAGCTTCGACCCGATGAGAACCTTAAAAACAAAGTAGAGAAGGCAAATTGGGACGCATTACAAAGGATCTTTCGGGACCTTCGTGGCCTTGGACTGGATAGTTTCCCAAGTTTCGCCTTGCTAGACAATCTTCAACACCTCGGAAATGCATGCCGACACGGCGACGGAAAATCGGCCATCCGACTACATCAGCTTAGCCCCAATTTGTGGAAGCCCGTCCCATCAACGCCAGACGGTTTCGGGGTTGCAAGTAGTGAACCACCCTCGGTCAGTCTTTTGGATATTTCCTTAGAACACTTGCGCCAGTTCACTGAAGCCGTCGCGCAGTTTTGGGATGACACGACCTACATTTATAATGAGAGCATCGAACGCAAACACCCAAGCTTGGAGGCGAGGTTAGTTCTCGAACGGAAGACGAGGCATTGGATTCCTGTTGGCGTCTAACTTTTCTTAGTTGATTTCGCGCTGGACATTACGCCTCGTGCTTCTTTCTCAGCCGTCGATCCCTTGACCCATTGCCAAGGTGTGCGTGGCTTCCTTGCCTTCGCCAGTTCAGGGTTGGCTTTGGCGTCGCTGACGGCAGCGCGCAGGTGTTCGCGAGCTTCGCGCGGGTCAATCTTCAGTTCTTCGCACAGGGCTTTCAGTGTGATGATGTCGGACATGTCGATCTCCTAGGTTTCTGATGCAGATCGATAAGACGAGGTCAGCAGGCATGTCAGGGACAACCCCAACCAAGCCCCGGCATGTGCAGCGATAGGCGCGCGTGGCCGCGTTGTATTGAGCCAGCAGGACGTGTTGCCGGCATTTGCGACTATCCCGGCCCGACGCTGGGCCGAGGCTGGCGCTGGCGCCTGTGCGCCGCGCAGGCAGGTACCTCACCGGGAAATACCCTGACGACTGCTGCTGTCCGATCTTATTGCTCTGTTGCGACTGCAATCAGCGAAAGGAGATCGCAATGGTCATTCGAGCAACTTGGAGCTTCAACGGGCAGGAGAAAGTCATCCTCGGCAACCTGCACAGGCTTTGGTGCCTGCCGTTCGGCCCTTTCTACTATGCCTTCAAAGGCATGTGGTGGTGGGCAATCCTTTCCTTCTTCACCTTGAACGGCCTGTGGATCGGCAACCCGTTGTTCAACCGCGCCATTGTGCTGCGCCATTACCATCGCAAGGGCTGGGTTCAAAACTGATGCGCCGGACACTCCAGCCAATGAGTAAACCCACCCACACGGCACCCAAATCATCGATTGAAGATTGTCGCCAATACGGGCCAATTAAAAAGACTCAGATATTTGGCTCAGCCACACGTCCAACAGCCTGATCAATAGTCCGCGTGTCGGTCTCGGGTGCATCTGGTCAAGTCGACGACAACAGGTGACCACAGGGGGATAGGGGGAAGCGTTTTTTTATCAGCGCGCGCCCTGTGGACGGACAAGCGGTCATATCGACTGCCGAGAATTTCGGCCCCAAGCCGTTTCCAAGAACGTCAAGATCGCCAAGGGCGTCATGCATGATCGTGGCGATCTTGGGGGCGAAGTGCGCCAAAATCATCGATGGTGATGTTGGCGTTCTTGGCGCACTTCACATCCTACCTGTGGTCATTCTTCGTCTGGCAAGGATAGGAACCAGCCTTTCCCCTTCTTCTTCGATCTGACGCCTAGAGCGCGCCTTGCGCGTTCCAAGGTCTTGGGGGCGATGTCGCGTGCCGCAGCCTCCTTCTCCACCTTGGTTGACGGTTCCGGCCCGTTCTTGAGAAACACGCGCAGAAACTGGGTCGCTTCGTCCAGCGCCGACATTCGCGTAGCGCCTTCGGAAGAGATCAAGTCGTCAATCGTGATGTCTGACGGCCCCAGCCAATTGAGGGATGCCCTGCCGCCATCTTCTCCGACGATTTCATAACTCTGCGTTTGGCCGCGAACGGCAATGTTGTGCTTGATGTGCACAATCAGCTTGGTCGAACTGTCGTTGGGGTGTTCGCACACCAGAAACGCCGATCTCGCCGCGCCGATCACATCCATGGAACCACCCCCCTGATATATGGCCTTGCTGTGCTTGGCCTTCGTCAGGTGCCGAATGATCACCACGGCCGTTTCACCAGCCTCGGCAATGTCTTTTAGAAAAGACAAAAGCTGCCGGATCACATTGGGTTTGTAGATATCCTGCCCCGCCGGAATGTAGGCGAATAAGGGGTCAAGTATCAGTAGGTCCGGTGGCTTGCGCTTCACCTCGCGCATGAGGGCATTCAGCCCCTTCTCATCGAGCGACAGGAAATCACCCTGCACGCGAATTCGCGACGGGTCGCCCCCCATCGCATCGATGCGCGGCCTGATCGTGTAAGCTGCATCATCCTCCGCGCTCAGGTAGAGGACGCGACCACGCCCGATCTTTTGTCCCTCGGGCAATTCACCACCGATACTGACCTGAACCGCGAGTTGCATGGCGAGGAAGGATTTGCCCACGCCGGGGTCGCCCTCCATGATAGTGATCATGCTGAAAGGGATGAAAGGCTCCCAGAGCCAGTCCACTTCCTTTGGATCGATGGTGTCCAGATCGACGAAAAGTTCCTTCTTCTTGGAGGTCATCGGGCATTCTCCACCTTCGAGATGATCGTGTAGATCTCGCGCTCTAGGCGCTTCTCGTTGTCGCCGTGCTTCTCACGAAAATATGGACTGGTCCAAATGACGCTGGCGATTTCGTCCAACGATGCACCGGCCTCGAAGAGGCCAGCCACCATCGCGAAAACTCGACCAGACCGATCAGAAGCACGAACTGAGTTGTGCCTGATCAACGAACTTGCCGACGCATCCAGTTTTCGGCGGTATCGTCTCCAAACATCCATTCTGTCATGGGCATACGGGTTTAGCGCGCGCTCCTCGACTTCGGCTCTTTTCTTGATTTTCTGACCACGAAGAAGTTTTGGCCGCGCATCTATCGGCGTGAGGTCGCATTTCAAAAGCGGAATGAATGGCTTGGCATATTTGGACTTGTGGTTGAAAGAACCGGGCAACCTAAGAAGTTTGTTGGCCGCACTGCCGCCGCTGTCTCCCCCGTGCCGCTTCGTGAGGGCCATCGAAAACGCTGCGGCCTCATCGGGTGTGTGGGGGTTATCCCAGAACCATAGAGCCTGCGTGTGCCCCGGCGATGTCTGCCAAACGACTGAGGGCGCAGGCCTGAATGAAAAGGGATCAGCAGCATCAACGTCACACCACCCCCACCAACACGTTTGAGACACGCTGCTGAGTAGCCGGCTTTCCTCGGTGAAGGTGTTGGGGCTGAAAAACTGATCCCACTTATGGCGGTCGTATTTTCGCAAGATGCCGACAACGCTCATGTCATCGGCAAGTTGGACGAACTCTTGAACCATTCTGGACGACCCCTTCTTGCGAAAGCAAAGGCAGCCAAATGTCTCAGTGTGATCCTGCACCTGTGGTCCCCAGATCGCGAACAGGAACTCATCCTGCTCCTTCATGGTCAGGCGGTCCGGCCACCCGTCTTGCCAAAGCGTGGGAGTCACATAGTCATCTATTCGAGTTGTCATATTCTTCTCTTTCGTTGCGCGCAGCTCTATGGGGCGCGCAAAATGCGCGTGAGTTCCGGCTGCGTTGTGTTAGGGGGTGGAGGGGCGACTACCGCCCCACCGTCGCTGGTGTCAGCTTCTGCAAATGAGGATGGGAGGATGCACGCCCGTAGCGAGCAGATACCACCTGTCGACTGCGTCAGCGTCCCATGTTGACGGGCCGATCCGAGGGGGGAATATGCCTTTAGCCTCAAGGCGCTTCAGGTGCTCTGGGCTATTCTTGATGCCCAAAACTCTCAGGCAACGTGGGCAATACGTTCGCGTGTAGGTAGGTTCCATCTGGTCTTACCTCGCATCCGCATAAGTCCACGAGGCGCGTTCAGCCTTGCGAGCTTCAATCCAAGACAAAACCTCTTCGCGATCCCAGCACACGCAAGCACCCGAAAGGCGAATGCGCACAGGAAAACGGCCAGCTTGTTCAAGTCGGATCAGTGTGGAATTCGAATGCCAAATTCCTAGTTCTTTCAGATCATCTCTCGACAAGAGGATCTTGTTGGTGCTTGTGGCGGACTCTGCCATTGGTGGCTCCTTCTCGATTAGGGGAAGGAGAATGCGCATTCTCTAGGTGACGTCTGAGAATGACATAGCAGCGGCGCAGGTCCCGAAATAGATGGCGAAAACCAGTTAGGTCATCGGTTTATTTTGGGGCGTCCCGAGCGGAAAATATCGTGCTTCCCGGTCTGCCTGACGGCTGCAAGGCGCGCGCGCTTTATGCCAGCGCCTGAGACGTTCTGAAACTTTTCTCTGGCCACCTTTTCGGTTTCGTTGACACTCAGCCGCGCTTGTTCAGTCTTGGAAATCAAATCGATGAACCACTCCTGGCATTTTTTCTCTGCGGCAGATGTGAATCTTGGCTGAGTGTCATTCAGATCAAGCAAGCAGCTTTGGAGTTGTTTAGCGTGGACTCTGCATAGCACAGGCTCGTTGACGCCAGCATGGAACATGGTGTCTTCATGGAGACGGATCGAAAAGTATTCGTGATCGACCTCGACGGGCTGAAGCTCGCCAGACACCTCGTGGTCAGACGTGTGCCAATGCGCGGCGACATCGCCAGACCTGAGAATGTTGCGTAAGCGTGTGAGCACGACCTTGTGATTTGTGGCATCCTTCTCAAAAACGCTTTCGTGCCAAGCGTCTCCCAGCGAAGCCTTTCCCACGATTTCAAAAGCTTCACGGAGGCCGACGAATGGGCTCTTGTCGAAATCGTTTACTGGCAAGTCTTCACCCTCTCAAAATTTCGTCGATGTGCGCTGCCCACTGTACCAGCGCCGCGCGCTTCTCGTTGAAATACGTGTAGCGATTGTAGGTTGCGCCGACACCTGAGACGACTCCCGATTTGTGGTTAGTCACGGCGTCGATCACATGAGGCATCACGCCAAGCTTTGCCATGCCTGTCGAGGCTGTTCGCCGGAAGTCGTGAAAGCGCCAGTCGGGCGTCCCGTCAGGCAGGGTCGTATCGACGCGTTCTTTCAGTCGGCCAAAGCCTGAAATTGCCGAGCGCCCGGTCGTCGTGAACACGAAGTCGCTGTCGAGGAAGCTGTTCAGCGAACGCAGGATGTGCACGGCCTGATCTGGCAACGGCACGATATGCAGGCGAGCGTTTTTTACACGTTTGGCAGGGAGTTCCCAAATGCCCTCATCAAGGTTGAGTTCTGACCATCGCATCCCAGCGACCTCGCTCCTGCGCTGACCAGATATCAACAGGAGTTTGAGGAAGGGGCCAAACGGGTAGTCCTCGGCATTGCTGTGCCGCCATATCGCACGAATTTCGTCATCGCTCAGCACACGATCACGAGGGATTTCGCGCGTAGGTGGCCTGAGGAGAGCCACAGGCGATGTTTCGATGTCGCCACGCATGACACACCAGTTCATGAGCTTCTTGATCGCTGAGAGCGCCCGATTTGCCCGTGTCGGCGTACCGTTAGCGATGATGCCGTCCAGCACCTTGCTAACATCCTGCCGTTTGATCTGGTCGATAGGCCGATCCTTCAATCCATCGAACTTGTGCAGAACGCTTTCCGTGCGCTTCCAGTCCTTGGTATTGGGCTTGGCGTGAAGCTCGATGAACTTGGGGATCATTTCGCCTAGCGTTTCAGCCGACGCCTCGGAAACCGCAGACGGTTTCTCGAACTCGCCCAACTCGACATCACGGGCGATTTCCATCGCCTTGCGTCTGGCGTCGGCGAGGGAGACCACAGGGTAAGGGCCGATTTTGATGCGCCTGCGCGAACCATTCGGGCGGACCAACGTGTAGAACACCTTGGCACCTGTGGTCGACACACGCACATGCAGGCCGTCTTCTTTCTGGTCGCGCACCTCGTACCGTTTGATGGTCGCGGGGGGCATCGCGTCGAGCGATTTGGTTGTCAGCATCTGTTTCATGCAGACATCTTAAGACACCCAGAATCCGCGTGTCAGGGTATGGTTTGGGGTGGTCTGAGGATCTATGGTTCTTTTTGAGATGCACTGCGAGGAAATCCGATGGCCTTTATTCGAAATTGCTACGTTTCAGCTCCTGCCGGACTGGACATCTCAAAGCTTGGGAGGATCTTGAACTCAAAAGGTGTGCAGATCGTCGGCGCCGAACGCATGCCATCTTTCTCGGGCTTGGACTCCTCAACTCAAGCAATCACTTCAGCTGACTTGGTCATCGGCGTTCTAACTCGCGAACGGGACTCACAGTGGGTGCTCTTTGAACTTGGTCAAGCGCACGCTCTGGGGAAACGAATCCTGATAGTTGCCTATCCCAGTGCAGGGAGTATTCCCTCTCAGTTTCGCAAGCTTCTTATTGTCCGCTCTAATTTGAGTGACTTGCAGGCAGTCGAATTCGCGCTGGATCAGGTCCTTGCTGCACCCGATAAGACGAACAGAGAACCGAATGATCAGGCCAGTTTCGAGCGCCCGGTCGATTACCAAGCCATCGCCCATCTGAGGGAGGCAAAAACAGTTGGGTATCAGGGACATAGAGAGGTTGAGGAACTGGTTGCTCAGGCTCTTCGTGCCGGTGGTGCTGAAGTTGTTGTAGAGTCGGGTACACCAGATCATGGCGCAGACTTGGCTGTTTGGTCTGACCTATGGTCTCCAACAATAGCCAATCCGTTGTTGGTCGAGATCAAAACCAGCGTACATGGTCGGACGCAGGCAGAACGAGTGGCGTCTCAGTTGCAGCACTATGTGCAACGAGCCGGATCCGGCATTGGTCTACTAGTTGTTGTCAAAGGAGCAGACGAGTTTTCAAGATTGCCAAAGTCCAAGATGAAACAGTTACTGGTCCTTTCTTTGGAGGAGTTGATCGACGGGATACAAAATACTGGGCTGCAAGAAACTATACTTGGCGCCTTGACCAATAAACGGGTGGGCTGAGATATGGCGCAACTCGATCAAGCAACCATGCAGCAATTTGTAGACACGGGAAACGCCGCGCCAAATACTGCAGTAAAAGGTCAAGCTTTAGAAGACTTAATCTGCTACGTGTTTGGTGAGGTTCCAGGTATTTCAGTTACTATGAGAAATGCTATGAACGCGTTCCATAATGAAGAGATTGACGTAGCGCTCTGGAATGAACAGGTCGCTGAAGGCTTCCCCTTCCTATCAAACATTGTTCTCATTGAATGTAAAAACTGGTCCAATGCAGTAAGTAGTGTCGAAGTGAACTGGTTTGACACGAAACTCAGGAATAGAGGATTAGACTTTGGAATCCTTGTATGTGCCAACGGCATAACCGGTGATCAGCAGCAACTCACAGCGGCCCACGACACAGTATCGAAGGCACTTATGGAGAAGCGCCGACTGGTGGTTGTAACCGTAGCCGAGTTACTGGCAATGGTAGACACAAGCAATTTGGTTGATCTCATCAAAGAGAAATTATGCACGTTGGCGGTAAGCGGCACGATTACCTGACAATGCTGGGTGAAAATGTGAGAAGCTAAAGGCGCGGTTTGGAGCGACGGAATCCATGTTGGGTGCGATAGTATTCCGAGTTTTAGTGGAATGATAGGTAAAGAATTTGATGACGGGCAGGTCGGAAATTGATTGAAAAATATAACCAGCCACAAAAAAACACGCACGTACAGCGGCACTAAAGCACGCCGTCGAAATTATAACAGACAATCGCAAAGAAGGGGTAATTGTCGGCGAACACTATGTTGGTCAAGTCAAGGCAACATTGCAGGCAAGAGGCGGATATGACAAGGCTGCATCCAGCCCATGCAATGACAACACCATCAAAGCATGGGAGGGGTTTTGGAGATCAAAAGTTGGTGTAAAGCACCCATCCGAGCTTTTGGTCGCCTATCTTGCTGGGCCAGAGCCGATGAACGATTTTCAAGTCCTCGTGGATCTGGGAGTTCATCCCCTCAACATTTACGCCTTTGAGACAGATAATCGAGTTTTCAATGAGGCGCTGGAGAACGCCAAGAATTCAAAATTTCCATTGATCAAGATATTCAAAATGCCGATGGATCGATACCTTCAATCCGTCCCTCTTACGTTCGATATAATCTATTTTGACGCCTGTGGTCCTTTGCCGAGCACCTCTCAGCGAACCTTAAGAACAGTCGCTAACGTGTTCCGGTATCAAAGGCTGTCTCCATTAGGTGTGCTGATCACGAACTTCGCGAAACCCGACGTTGAGGACATTGATCAGCTCAACGCTTCTTCTGACATCATCGCGTCCTACCTTTACCCAAAGCCTATGCTAGAGTCGGGTAGCTCCGATTGGAACATGACAGACGGCCCGGTCGCTCATGGAAAGACGCCCAAAGAAGAAAATTCAGAAGACTCATTTTTTCACGAAGTGAGGGCAGATTTCTCCAATTACTATGGGCAGTTCATCACTCGGCAGCTCTTTGACATCGCGTCGTTTATCATTCCATTGATGCGCTTAGACAGCAACGGACTGTGGTCATACTTCTTCAAAAAGTCGCCGCGTGATCTCGTTCCATTCACCTCATCACAGATGAATTTTTCGGAAGATTTCAGCGGCGGAGATTACATCGTTGATCCCGACATGAGCGCAGTTGCGTGGAGCATGACGGCGCTCGAAAATAAAGGGGGGGCTGACTATCTTTCTATTGAGGCAAAGTCTAAGAAACTGGTTGATACTTGGATGAGGGAATTGGGCGGTTCGCCGGATGCGAAGGCGTCAGAGGTAATCCACGCCTACATGTATCTGCGGAGTGATCGAACGGGCCAATTTCTCAAGGAGCCAATGCGTGACCTGCTGAAGGAATATCGATACGCCCAAAATATGTTTCAGTTTTGCGATGTTCCTACAGATGAATTGGCGCTGTTTCCTATCCTAGCTCAGTTCTCCATGCCGTATCACTATAACGTCAGCCAAACACGGCGTTACAGTTACGTCGCTGACGGGAAGTCCACGGAAATGTTCCTTGACGTAGTTCCATTTGATACATGCAGGTATATCTATGATTGGTTGCCTTCTGCCGAATTGACACCCGATGCATTCGACATGACTTCACATCAACTAGTATTTCGCTTCGTGCTAGATGGTTTGATGAAACATACCATCAGATACAATAATGAGTATGTTTTTGGAGGGCATGTGGTTGGAGTAAATGAAACCGGTTACTCAGAGCGCCTTTTGCAACCTCGCAGCCACATCACTTAACTTCGCTTCATGGAGACAAGGTTCAGGCACAGGCATATACGTTGTTTTGCGCATTTAAACAAATGAACGGACACAAACCCGATACATGTTTCTAGGGAACAGTTGTCTGCAATCCCAAGTGAAAGTCGATTGACGTGAAGCTGTTTGAGAACGAAGGAAAAATGCAGGAATGGCTTGAGGGCGAGATAGCCGCCCGAGAAAGTCTGTCCGAATTGATCGATGAGTTCGCCAAAGATTGCGACAGCCCAACCTCGCGGGCCGGGAAAAAGATTGATGACGCCTACCGGTACTGCATTGAATCTCTTCATATTTTGGAAGTCATCGCTACAGACGAAGACATTGCATTGGCCAAAAAGGACAGGTTAAGGCCAGATATTCTCGCCTATGCGCCCGAAACTCAGAGCATTGTGATAATAGAATTGAAGAACATATCAGGCCCAACTCGGGAAGCCGGAACCGAGCTCTCTGCCTATTGTGCTGAGATTAACAACTATCTTCCGTTCATCTCTGATGCGGACATAGTGAATGTTATCGTGTCCAATGAGTGGCCAACGTTGCTGCGCCGACATGTAGTCCAAGATATTCTGTGGCGCGGGCGCAAATTACTTTGCCTTCGCCCATATCGCGCTGGAACAGAAATTCGCTTGCAGACTGTTTCGCCCATGGAACTTGGTTGTGCTGAAGTTGACTTGAAATTGGCTACGCAACACATGGGCGGCTTCCAGCTTTGCCTATACGACAACGAACTGTATTCCAAAGAGCCAGATCGCACTCGCCTCGACCAGTACTTGCCTCAAATGCGTTCTGCTATGTCAGCGATGGCTGCAAAAGGCAACTTGGCAGGAAACCATGGCTTTGCATTCCTCTGGAAAGACGACTGGGAACTCAGCCTTGCGCCGTACAGCATCACAATCCTGAACGTTGCAGCCTTCAATCGGCTTGATCGCTTCCTTATCGACCTCCCGCAAGGCCAAAACTTGAGCGATATACAAGAGCGCTTTCTTAGGCTGGCTACAGAGCATGCCCCCGAGGGGCATGGTCAATCATTGAATGAACTGACGAACGAAGCCGAGCGTTTCCTCGAAGCGTTTTGTTCACCACGGCCCGAGGGTTTCACAACTTGGCCCGCGTTGCGGCATGTCATGGACGGTCGAGCAGAGTATATGTCGTTCGCAGCGTGGGGGTTTTGGGGGGAGCGTCATCTTGAGCTACTGCAGGAAAAATATGCAGCCGGGCAAAACCCCGTGTTCGACTCGCCAGAGCTAGGGTTCGAGCTTGTAGCCAAGGTGCTAGATCCAAACGTTCCGTACATCGATCTCGCCCACAGCGGTTGGGGCGATGACGATGATGATTGGGATGATGACGGAGAAGAACTTGTCTAACTGGGTGCACTATGGGTGCAAGAATTGCCGAGTTAGAATGGCTCAGCCTGATACACTATGTTCGGCGCTGAAACGTGCAAGTTATTGATGGCGAATGTTCATTGCTTCGGAATGCTCAAGTTTGGAGCTGCATGAGTAGAGCCTAAGGAAAATTGAAAATCCTCGTGTCGGTGGTTCGATTCCGCCCCCGGGCACCACTTTCTTCGGCTAACCTGTTGATACGCCTGAAGCTTCTACGACGGATGCCTGTGGTAGGACATGGCGTATGGCATTGCCGTACGGCCTGCGGCCACCAAGCGGGGTATCTTCTGCTTAGAACGGCGTGTGCCGAGCGATCTGAAGAAGCACCAGCCCGGCAAGATCTGCTTCTCGCTGCATACCAAGTCCACGACGGTGGCTGCCTCTCGCGCTCAGCGCGCGGCGCAGCGGCTCTACGTATTGGGGGGGCTTGATGGTGTCTGACCGTCGCGGTGCGGCTTGTCGCCAGGGCGGACCAAGGCTTGCTCCCTCATTCCGTTGCCCGGACAGGTGGAGGAGCGTCGCGTGCCGCCGCAGTTGGCGAAAGGGGCTCTCCACCCTATCCAGCTCTGGTGCCTTCGGCTGCGCGGGGCGGCAATTCGAGGCATAAAGTTTTTGAGAGCCTGAAAATTCGGTGGAAAACGCTCCGCCGTTCGCGCGATAAATCACTGAAGGGGCCCGGCTGGGATGCGGGGCCCGCAGGACGATTGAGAGCGGAACAAGCGAATGGGCAGCAACGCGCGTTACAAGGCCTTCATGGCCCCGGAGACCAGCGACGAGGGGGACCTGCTGCAGTTCGAGAACTACAATGCGACGCTGAGCGAGGTCGATGCCTCCAAGCTGCCGCTTCTGCATGAGCTGGCGATGTCGGTCTTCTGGCCGCATCGAGGGCGTGACATTTCCCTCTTCATCAAGCTCGGGCAGGGCTACATCGCCCTGGATGAGATCGGCCGTCCGCTCGGATCCGCGATGTATTTCCCGCTAGGTGACGATTTCGCCATGCTGGGGATGATGGTGGTGACACCGCGCCTGCAGGGCGGGGGGGCAGGGCGGCGTCTGCTGCGGCGGATCATGCGCGAATGCGAAGGCCGGCAGCTGCGGATTACCGCGACGCGCTCCTCCCGCAGCTTCTACGAGGCGGCCGGGTTCGAACCCGTGTGCGAGATCATTCAACAGCAGGGTATCGCCAAGCCGATCAAGCTGCCCGATCCGTTGCCGGGGCTGACCCTGCGCGCGATGACCTCTGCGGATCACGAGGCGGTGCTTGCGCTGGACAGGGGGGCCTATGGGGCGGATCGGACACGGATCATGGCCGCGCTCTTCCCCATGTCCGAAGGCGTGATCGCGGAGCGGGAGGGCAAGGTGATTGGATATGCCATGAAGCGTCCCTTCGGCCGCGGCACCGTGGTGGGGCCGATCGTTGCCCCTGATGACGAAACGGCGATGCAAATGGCCGCGCCCCTGATCCGATCCTGTGAAGGCAAGTTCACGCGTGTCGACACTGCCGAAGCCAACACCGGTTTCCGCGCGTTCCTTTCTGCTGCGGGGCTGGGCGCATATGACACCGTTACCGAAATGCGCCTAGGCGACGCCCGTCGTCCCCTGAGCGGGACACGGGTCTTCGGCATGGCATCCCATTCGCTGGGCTGAAGCCACGCTTGCCTGAAATGCGAAAGGCCCGGGGGATCTTCCGGGCCTTTCGCGTTTGCAGGGCTCAGGACAGCTTGTCCTTCAGGCCGAAGTACATGCCGACCAGGGGCAGGAACCAGGGCGTGCCCGTGTGCATCGGGATCGTCGGCCAGTCGAGCCCGTCCAGCGGGTTGGTGTCGGTCCGGCCCATGGCCATGTCGGCAAGCGCCTGGCCGATCAGGGTCGACATCTGCGCGCCGTGGCCCGAATAGCCCATTCCGTAGAACATGCCTTCTGCCTCGCCCGCGCGGGGATAACGATCCTGTGTCATGCCGACCAGACCACCCCAGCAGTAGTCCAACTGGATGTCGGCCAGATGCGGGAAGGTTCGGGCGAAGCTGCGGCGCAGGATCTCTCCGGACTTGGCGTCGGATTGCTGGTTCGACACCGCGGAAAAGCGTGCCCGCCCGCCAAAGATGATGCGGTTGTCCGGCGAAAGGCGGAAGTAATTCCCGATGTTGAGCGTGGTGACGTAGGTGCGGTTGCCGGGCAGGGTGGCTGCGACCTCTTCCTCGTTCAGTGGGCGGGTGGCGATGATGAAGGACCCGACAGAGATCATGCGGCGGCGGAAGTACTGCAGCTTCGCGCCCTTCTCTCGGCCCGAGTAGGCGCCGGTGGCCAGGATCACCCGGTCCGCAGACAACTTGCCGTTGGGCGTCGTCAGTTCCCAACTGGAACCGCTACGTTCGCGCGACTGAACCGGGGCACCTTCCCAGATCTTCGCACCATGGCGCGCCGCGGCCTCGGCAAGACCTGCCACGTAGCGGCCCATGTGCATCATCGCGGTCTTCTCGTAGAGCATGCCGCCGTGGAAATCCTCCGACACGACCTCCCCGGCAAGCTCGCTCCGGTCGATCCAGCGTGTCTCGGGGTCGACCTCACGGTTGATCAGCTCGAAGTTGGCGCGCAGCCCGGCCACGTGCGACGGCTTGGATGCGAGCTTCAGCTTGCCGCAGCGACGGAAGGAGCAGTCGATGCCTTCTTCGGCGATGACGTTTTCGATCATGTCGATGGAGCGGTCGTAGGCCTTGTAGAGCCTGTGCGCGCGTTCGGCCCCCAGGTGCGACTTGGCGCTGGCATAGCCATGGGCGATGCCGTTGTTCAGGTGTCCGCCATTGCGGCCCGAACCGCCGGCGCCCACATGCGCCGCTTCCAGCAATGCGACCGACACGCCTTCACGGGCCAGTTTGCGGGCGGCGTTCAGGCCGGTAAACCCCCCGCCGATCACCACGACATCAAAGCGGCCCTCGACCGGCCCCTCTTGTGCAGAGCTGAAGGCCGGCGCGGTATCGTGCCAGTAGGAGGAGAATTTCATGACGTCTTCCTTCGACGGGGTCGGTGTCCGCGGGACCTTGGGCCGGGCGGGCTGTTAGGGGCAGCTTGCGGCGAAACGGGAAACATCGCTTGCCGCAGTCGTACGGCAAAAAGCACGAAATTGCATTTCCGGGGGCAGGGACGGCACGGCGTTGCGTGGCCCCGGTGACTTCGGTGCAAGGCGCGTGAGGAATGCGGGCAGATTGGCCGCGAAACAGACCCATCCCGGAAAGACCGACATGACCAAACTGATCCCGATCACCACCTCGCCCGACTTCGCGCCCAAGGAAAGCATCTGCGCCGAAGAAAACCGCGTCGAAGGCATCCCGGAGTACAGGAGCTGGAACCTCGACACCGCCATGAACAAGGCCAGGGACTGGGGCCAGGTGCGGACCGGCATCTGGGAAATGAGCCCGGGCGCGCATGTCTCGATCAAGGGCGAGACATTCGAGTTCTGCCACATCCTGTCCGGCAAGGTCGTGATCAGCGAAAATGGTGGCGAAAGCCACACCTTCGGTGCGGGCGACAGCTTCATCATGAAGCCCGGCATGGAAGGCACGTGGAAGACGATCGAGGCGGTGAAGAAGATCTACGTGATCGCATCGTGACCCACCGTCGCCCGTTTGCTGCAACGGCATGAAATTCGGTCCGGTCCGGGCAGGGCGGCGCAGAATGCCGCCCACCGGCCCGGATCGGCAAAAGCCGCCGCAGGGCTTGCCCTATCCTGCGGCCAAGGGCCCGCCGCCGGGACGTTCCGGCAGGAGCCCGCAATCCTGGAGATACCCACCCGTGCTGACCAATTCTCTTGTCGAGCTTGACCGTCGTCACCTCGTCCATCCCGTTTCCTCCTTCCAGGGCCACGAAGAGCGTGGCGTGCGCATCCTGAAGTCCGCCAAGGGCGCCCGCGTCACCGACGTCGAGGGCCGCGAGCTGATCGATGGCTTCGCAGGCCTGTGGTGCGTCAACGCCGGCTACGGCCACCAGAGCGTGATCGACGCCGCCACCCGCCAGATGCAGGAACTGCCCTATGCCACCGGCTACTTCGATCTGGGCGCCGAAGCCCCGATCCGTCTGGCCGCCGAACTGGCCGAGCGCGCGCCGGGCGACCTGAACCACATCTATTTCTCGCTGGGTGGTTCTGACGCGGTCGACAGCACGATCCGCTTCATCCGCTATTACTGGCACTCCAAGGGGCAGCCGGCGCGGGATCAGTTCATCTCCATTGCCAGCGGCTACCATGGATCGACCACCATGGGCGCGGGTCTGACCGCGCTTGGGGCCTTCCACGAAGGCTTTGGCGTGCCCTACGACTGGCAGCACAAGATTGCGTCGCACGACCTTTATCGCAATCCGCTGGCCGGGGATGATGCCGCCGTCATTGCTGCCTCCGTGGCCGAGCTGAAGGCCAAGATCGAAGCCATCGGGCCCGAGCGCGTCGCGGCCTTCTACTGCGAGCCGATCCAGGGGTCCGGCGGCGTGCTGGTCCCGCCTGCGGGCTGGGTCAAGGCAATGCGCGACCTCTGCGCGGACTATGGCGTGCTGTTCGTGGCCGACGAGGTGATCACCGGGTTTGGCCGCACCGGCCCGCTCTTCGCCTGCGAGGACGAGGGCATCGTGCCCGACCTGATGACCACCGCAAAGGGCCTGACCTCCGGCTACGTGCCGATGGGCGCGGTCTTCATGCGTGACCACGTCTACGAGACGATCGCGGAAGGTGCGGGCGCCAAGGCCGTGGGCCATGGTTTCACCTATTCCGCGCACCCGGTCTCTGCCGCCGTGGCGCTGGAGGTGCTTAAGCTCTACGAAGGTGGTCTGCTGGACAATGGCCGCAAGGCTGGCGCCCGTCTGATGGCGGGCCTTGAGGGGCTGAAAGATCACCCGCTGGTGGGCGACGTGCGCGGCCGTGGCATGCTGGCCGCCATCGAGCTGGTTTCGGACAAGGCGAAGAAGACGCCGCTTCCGGCCTCCGTGCAGCCCGCGACGCGGCTCTTTGACCGGGCCTGGGAAAAGGGGCTGATCATCCGCTCCTTCGCGCAGGGCGTCTTTGGCTACGCGCCGCCGCTGTGCTGTACTGACGAGGACATCGACGGCATCATCGACCGTACGCGCGCCGTGCTGGACGAGACGCTGGAAGATGCGGACGTGCGGGCGGCACTGGCCTGATGGGGCTGCTCTTCCTTGGCGATCCGCCCCGTGCGGAGGTCTGGGCAGAGGTTTTCGACGGCACCGGAGAGGTGCTCTGGCAAGATGAGGCGGCGGTCGGGGATCCGGCCGCCGTCACGCATCTGGCCTGCTGGAAACTGCCCGAAGACCTGTCGCGCTATCCCAACCTGCGCATGGTGATCTGCCTGGGGGCGGGCATCGACCAACTGGGCCCTGTGCCTGCGGGCCTCATGGTCGTGCGCGCCCTGTCACCCGGCATCACGGAGATGGTCCGCGACTGGGTGGTGATGGCCACGCTGATGTTGCATCGGGACATGCCGCTGCTGCTGGAGCAGGCCACGCGGGGCGACTGGCGCGGGCTGGCCTCTTGTCCGAGCGGCGCGCGACGGGTGGGTATACTCGGCCTGGGCCGCATCGGGATAAGCGTCGCGCAGGTGCTGGGTGGGATGGGCTTCCCGGTCGCGGGCCTCAGCCGCTCGGGTCGGGCGATCGAGGGCATGGAGGTCTATGGACCCGGGGACGAAGACCTGTTCCTGTCCCGCACCGACCTGCTGATATGCCTGTTGCCGCTGACCGAAGAGACCCGGGGAAAGCTGGACGCCGGCTACCTTGCGAAACTGCCCGTGGGCGCGCGTCTGGTACAGGCGGGGCGTGGCCCGCAGCTGGATCTGGACGCCCTCCGCGCGGCATTGGATCGCGGGCAACTGACCTCGGCCATGCTGGATGTAACCGACCCTGAACCACTGCCTGCGGACCACTGGTGCTGGCGCGATCCGCGCGTGGTGGTGACGCCGCATATCGCGTCTTTCAACCCGGCGGGGCAGGGGGCGGAACACGCCCTGGAGGTGCTGCGGGCCGAACGCGAGGGGCGTGCGATCCCCGGGCTGGTCGCGGCCGATCTGGGGTATTGATCCCGCCCTGGGGCCTGCCTGCACAGGCTGGGCAGGCCCTTTTGAGGACGCGGAGCGAAATGCCGCACCGGCCTGCACTACAGAACAATCTGCCGCGCGGGTGCTGCAATTTGGCACCCCGATGGCGCCTCCGACAGGCACTCTTTCCCCATGGCGCCCCGGTGGGATTGGGAAAAGCCCTGTTTTGCAAGGTTTCTTCCACGACCGGCTTCGCACGGCAAGAAATGCCGCGCGGATCCCCGGGGCGAAACAAGATTCTGCTGTGCTGCTCCCCCGGCACGATGACGAAAGGACCGCCCCAGATGGCGACTGAGACTGCTGTGAAACCCCTGACCGCCTTCGCTTACGTCACCTTTGACGTCGTGGGCACGCTGATCGACTTCGAAGGCGCGATCAAAGACGGGCTGGCCCAGATCGCTGCGAAGGAAGGCGTGGACATCGATGGCGAGGCCGCCCTGAACGTCTACCGCGATGCCCGCTACGAACCCGGCGCGCTGCGTTTCCCCGATGACCTTGGCCGCTGCTATTCGCGCGTCGCCGCGGCCTTCGGCCTGCCGGATACCGAAGAGTACCGGCAGCTGATGATCGACACCGTGGGTGAGGCCAAACCCTTCCCCGACAGCGCCGAGGCCATGGCCAAGCTGAAGTCCCGCTACAAGCTGATCGCGATGACCAACGCGCGTCGCTGGGCCTTCGAAAAGTATTCCGAGAAGCTGGGCAACCCGTTCTGGGCCGGTTTCACCACCGACGACACCGGCTGCGAGAAGCCGAACCCCGACTACTTCCACCAGGTCTTTGCCTACGTGGAAAAGGACGGCGGTTCCAAGGATGACATCCTGCACACGGCGCAGAGCCAGTACCACGATATCGGCATCTCGCGAGAGCTGGGCATGACCAACGCCTGGATCCAGCGCCGGCACGCGCAGAAGGGCTACGGCGGGACAATCGAACCGAAAGAGTTTACCGAGCCCGATTACCATTTTCACGCCCTGATCGAGCTGGCAAATGCCGCCGAGACGGCGTTCGAAGCGTGAAAACCCCCGGCCCGGCAGGCTAGAACCATGCCGGGCCAAATCAAAATCAACAGGGAATACAACATGACCAAGACTCCGACGAACTGGACCGGCCGTGACGACGCCATGGTCGAGAACATGATCCGCAAGGGCGCGTCCCGCCGTGACCTGCTGAAGATACTGTTGGCCTCCGGTGTTGCCTTCTCCGCCGGCAGCTCGCTTCTGCTGCGCGCCGATGCCGCCCTGGCCGAGACCCCGGTTTCCGGCGGCTCGCTTCGCGCCGCGGGCTGGTCCGCCTCGACCGCTGACACGCTGGACCCGGCCAAGGCCTCCCTGTCGACCGACTACGCCCGGATCTGCGCCTTCTACAACCGCCTGACCTTCCTCGCCGATGGCGGTGACGTGCAGATGGAACTGGCGGAAGAGTTTGCCTCCGACGACGCCAAGACCTGGACCATCAAGCTGAAGTCCGGCGTCCAGTTCCATGACGGCAAGACCCTGTCGGCCGCCGATGTCGTCTACTCCCTGTCGCGCCACAAGGACGAGGCCGTCGGCTCCAAGGTGAATTCCATCGCCAAGCAGTTCGACGAGATCACGGCCCTGGACGACCTGACCGTGAAGATGGTCCTGACCGAGGCCAACGCCGACCTGCCGACGATCCTGGCGCTGCATCACTTCATGATCATCGCCGACGGCACCACCGATTTCACCAAGGCGAACGGCACCGGTGCCTTCATCTGCGAGGTCTTCGAACCGGGCGTGAAATCCGTGGGCACGAAGAACCCTAACTACTTCAAGGACCAGGGCCCCTACCTGGACAGCTTCGAGTTCATCGCGATCGCCGACAATACCGCGCGCCTGAACGCGCTGATGTCGAACGACATCCAGCTGGCCGGCGCCGTGGGCCCGCGTGCATTGCGCATGCTGGAAGGTCAGTCCACTGTCCGCGCCAGCACCACCACCGTGGGCAACTACACCGACCTGAACATCCGCCTCGACATGGAGCCCGGCTCCAAGGCGGAATTCGTGCAGGGCATGAAGTCCCTGATCAACCGCGAACTGATCCACAAGTCCGTCCTGCGTGGTCTGGGTGACATCGGCAATGACCAACCCGTCTCGCCGACCAACCGTTACTACAATGCCGACCTCGCCCCGGCGGCCTTCGATCCCGAAAAGGCCAAGCACCACTTCGAGAAGGCAGGCGTCCTGGGTACCGAGATCCCGCTGGTCGCCTCCGACGCTGCGGGCTCTTCGGTCGATATCGCGACCGTGCTGCAGCAGACCGGCCAGCAGATCGGCATGAACCTGAAGGTCGATCGCGTGCCTTCCGATGGCTACTGGTCGAACTACTGGCTGAAGGCGCCGATCCACTTCGGCCACATCAACCCGCGTCCGACCCCGGACATCCTGTTCTCGCTGCTCTACTCCTCTGACGCGCCCTGGAACGAGAGCCACTGGAAGTCCGAGAAGTTCGACGGGATGATGCGCGAAGCCCGTGGTATGCTGGACGAAGAAAAGCGGACCGCGATCTATCACGACATGCAGGCAATGGTCGCAAGCGACGCCGGCACGATCATCCCGGCCTTCATGGCCAACGTCGATGGCGTCTCCTCCAAGGTGGGCGGCCTGACCGCGAACCCGCTGGGCGGCCTGATGGGCTTTGCCTTCGCCGAATACGTCTGGCTGAAGGCCTGATCCGGCACCCGCCGGCAGGCCCTTCCCCCGCCGGCGGGACATTCACGAAAAGGAAGGCGGCCATCGGGCCGTCTTTCCGCCGTTCCACTTCCGACCCTGAGGAGGCATCGCTTGTCCCCATCCCTGCTACCATGGTTCTACGTGGGTCAGCGCTTCGCCATTGCGCTGCTGACCTTGCTGATCATCTCCTTCACGGTCTTCTTCGCCTGCCAATTGCTGCCCGGTGACGTGGCAGAGATCCTGCTGGGCCAGGCCGCCACCCCCGAAGCCGTCGCGGGCCTGCGCGAGGCCATGGGCCTGAACCAGCCCGCGATCTATCAGTACTTCGGCTGGCTGGGCGGTTTCCTGCATGGCGACCTGGGCACCTCCTACGCCAACAACATCTCCGTTTCCGAGCTGATCAGCGGCCGCCTGTCGAACTCTCTGCGGCTGGCGGCGATCACCACGGTGATCTCGGTGCCCGTGGCGCTGACGCTGGGGATCCTGGCGGCGATGTACCGTGGATCCGCACTGGACCGGGTGATCTCGATCTTCACCATTTCCATCATCTCCGTGCCGGAGTTCATGCTGGCCACGCTCGCCGTGCTGATCTTTGCCGTCTGGCTGGGCTGGCTGCCCGCGCTGAGCCTGGTGAACGACAATGCCCAGAGTTTCGGTGACCTGCTGCGCACCTATGCGATGCCGGTGATCAGCCTGTCCATCGGCGTTTCGGCCCAGATGATCCGCATGACCCGTGCCGCCGTGATCGACACGATCAACACGCCCTACGTCGAGATGGCCCTTCTGAAGGGCGCGAAGCGTCGCCGGATGGTACTGGTGCACGCGCTGCCCAATGCCATCGGCCCGATTGCCAACGCCATCGCGCTGTCGCTGTCCTACCTCGTCGGTGGCGTGATCATCGTCGAGACGATCTTCAACTACCCCGGTGTCGCCAAGCTGATGGTGGATGCGGTCGCCACCCGCGACCTGCCGCTGATCCAGTCCTGCGCCATGATCTTCTGCGTCTCCTACCTGTCGCTGATCACCCTGGCCGACATCGTGGCCATCCTCTCCAACCCGAGGCTGCGCAAATGACCACTAGGACCCGTACCACCCCGCTTGGCTTCCTGCCCACGCCGCGCCGCCTGGGCTATCGCTTCAACGTCGTCGGTCAGATCGGCCTTGCCGTGATCCTCTTCTGGGCCGTGATGGCGATCATCGGCCCGATGATCAGCCCCTATCCCCCGGGGGAGATCGTCGACTGGGACTACTTCACGCCGATGAGCGGCAAGTTCTGGTTCGGCACCGATTACCTGGGCCGCGACATGGTTTCCCGCATCCTGATGGGCGCGCGCTATACCGTTGGCATCTCGCTTGCGGCGGTGGCGATCACCGTGACCGTGGGCGTGCTTCTGGGCATGGTCGCAGCCGTCATCGGCGGCTGGTTCGACATGGTGTTGTCGCGCCTTCTGGATGCGCTGAACGGCATCCCGTCGCTGCTGTTCGGCCTTGTGACCGTGGCCGCCATCGGTTCGTCCATTCCGGTCCTGATCCTGACGCTTGCGGCGATCTACATCCCCGGCGCCTATCGCTATGCCCGGGCGCTGGCGGTCAACGTCAACACGATGGACTACGTGACCGTGGCCCGAGCGCGGGGCGAGACGACCTTCTACCTGATCACGCGAGAGATCTTCCCTAACATCCTGGGCCCCGTTCTGGCCGACCTGGGCGTGCGCTTCATCTTCATCGTGCTGGTGCTGTCGGGCCTGTCCTTCCTGGGCCTGGGCGTGCAGCCGCCGAACGCCGACTGGGGCGGCCTGGTGCGCGAGAACATCGAGGGCATGGGCCTTGGCGCCCCGGCGGTGATCTTCCCCTCGATCGCCATTGCCACGCTGACCATCTCGGTGAACATGTTCATCGACAACCTGCCCACCAAGATCCGCGACAGGAGCGAATGATGACCAAGCCCCTCGTTTCCGTTCAGGACCTGCGTATCGGCGCGATCACCGACAGCGGCCGCCGGGTCGAGATCATCAAGGGTGTCAGCTTCGACATCGCTCCGGGCGAAATGGTTGCGCTGATCGGCGAAAGCGGATCGGGCAAGACCACGATCGCGCTGTCGCTGATGGGCCATACCCGCACCGGCTGCTCCATCGATGGGGGCCGCATCACGCTGGGTGCGCACGACATCACGGCGCTGTCCGAAAACGACCGCGCGGCGCTGCGTGGCACGCAGGTGTCCTACGTACCCCAGTCCGCAGCGGCGGCCTTCAATCCGTCGAAGCGGATCATGGACCAGGTGCTGGAGATCACGAAGATCCACGACCTGATGCCGCGCGACGTCGCCGAAAAGAAGGCGGTGGAGCTCTTCCGGGCGCTGGCGCTGCCCAATCCCGACAGCATCGGCGACCGCTATCCGCACCAGGTTTCGGGCGGCCAGCTGCAGCGCTTGTCGGCGGCCATGGCACTGATCGGCGATCCGCAACTGGTGATCTTCGACGAACCGACCACTGCGCTTGACGTGACCACCCAGATCGAGGTGCTGCGCGCCTTCAAGCAGGCCATGTCGGGCGGCGAAACCTCGGGCGTCTACGTCAGCCATGACCTTGCAGTCGTGGCGCAGATCGCGGACCGGATCATCGTGCTGAAGGACGGGCAAATCCAGGAAGAGGGCACGGCGGAGCAGATCCTGCATGCGCCGACCCATCCCTATACCAAGGACCTGCTTGCCGCATTCGAACCCAAGTTGCACGACGCCGCGGTCAAGGATGCCGAGGCCAGGCCGCGCCCGATCATCGAGGTGCGCAACCTCTGGGCCGGCTATGGCCACATGCGCAACGGAGAGCCGCAGGCGAAGATCCTGAAGGATGTGAACTTCCGGCTGGAGCGCGGACGCAACCTTGGTGTCATCGGGGAAAGCGGGTCGGGCAAGTCGACGCTCGCACGGGCCGTGGCGGGGATCCTGCCGCCCTACAAGGGCGACGTCCTGATCGACGGTACGGAGATGCGCGCGGACCTTGCCAAGCGCTCCAAGGAAGAGTTGCGCAAATGCCAGATCGTCTTCCAGCTGGCGGATACGGCGCTGAACCCCAACCATTCCATCGGGGCGATCCTGGGGCGTCCGCTGACCTTCTTCCACGGCTTGAAGGGCCGCGCCAGAGAGGCGCGCGTGATCGAACTGCTGGACATGGTGCAGCTGCCTGCCAACATCCGGCACCGCCTGCCGGGTGAGCTGTCGGGCGGGCAGAAGCAGCGGGTGAACTTCGCCCGCGCCCTTGCGGCCGAGCCGGAGCTGATCCTGTGTGACGAGATCACCTCGGCCCTCGATACCGTGGTGGCCGCCGCCGTGATCGACCTGCTGAAGGAGCTGCAGCGCGAGCTGGACCTGAGCTACATGTTCATCAGCCACGACCTGTCCACGGTCGAGGCGATCTGCGACGACGTGCTGGTCATGTACAAGGGCGAGGTGGTGGAGGCGCTGCCGGCGCGCGACATGTCCGCCAAGGCGGAGCACCCCTATTCGCGGCTGCTTATTTCCTCCATCCCGCAACTGGACACGGGCTGGCTGAACGGGCTGGAACAGGACCCCGAACTGATGGAACAGTTCGCCCTGCGCTGAAGGCGTCAGGCAGAAGACATGAAAAAGGCCCCTAGATGGGGCCTTTTTTGTTGCCTGCATGGTGCCTTCGCCCGGGTCCGCCTTTCACTAAGACGGCCCCGGGAACCGAGATCATTCAGCGTCGCTCAGCGCCTGGGCTTCCAGGCAGATGGCATCCAGGTCGGCGAGCACCAGCGGCACACCGGGGAATTCCGACAGAGAGGCGAGGGGGCAGTCGCAGACGCCCTCGCGTCCCGCAGGGTCGTTCATCAGATCGGCGACCCGCCCCCTGAAGCCGCCCCGCTCCTCGATCATGCCTTCCAGCCGCGGACCAAGGGCCGGGTGGTCCAGCCATTCGCCCAGGGAGGAATACTTGCCGAGCGTGATCTTCACCGGCGTGCCAGGAACCTCGACCACCTGCGACAGGCGCAGATCGCGGGAAGAGGCGCCAAGGTGCAGCGTCAGTGCGCCACCGGCAAAGACCCAGGCCCCGGCCTTTTCGTGCCAGTGGGCGAGGTGTTCGCGGCGCACGGCGATCTCGACCCGTTTTGCCTCGCCGGGGGCGAGGTGCACCTTTGCCCAGCCGCGCAGCTCACGCTCGGGCGTCTGGAAGGTGGCAGGGGTGGTGACATAGAGCTGCGCCACGTCGCTGCCCGCCCGTGTGCCGGTGTTGCGCACCGTTGCCTGAAGGCGGAAGGCAATGTCGTCGTCCGGTGCCATCACCTCGACCGAGAGGTCTTCGTAGGCGAAGGTGGTGTAGGACAGGCCGTGACCGAAGGCGTGATCCACCTCGATGTCGCGCGCATCGTACCAGCGGTAGCCGACGAAGATCCCCTCGCCGTGGCGGGCGACCTCGTGATCGCCGGGGAAGTTCAGGTAGCTGGGCGTATCCTGCAGGCGGCGGGGGATCGTCTCGGTCAGGCGTCCGCCGGGATTGACGAGGCCAGTCAGCACATCTGCGATCGCTTCGCCATGGGCCTGTCCGGTCAGCCAGAATTCGACGATGGCCTGCACGTCATCGCGCCAGTCGGCGGTGGTGACGACGGCGCCGTTGCACATGGCGGCCACGCGGGGCGTGTCGATGTCGGCAAGCGCCGCGATCAGGTCCAGCTGCTGGCGGGGCAGGTCGATGTGGCTTCGGTCACGCCCCTCGCTTTCGTAGGCGGCGGGAAGGCCGACCATCAGGATCACCACCTCTGCAGCTTCGGCCAATGCGCGGGCCTCCGACAGCAGGGTAGGGTCCGTGGCTTCTTCCTTCAGGGTGTAGCCGGGCGCGAAGCTGACGCTGGCACCTGCGGCTTCGGCGCGCGCGGTGAGCTCGTCCAGCGCAGTGCTAATCCGGCTGGGGTTCACGCGGGAACTGCCTGCGCCCTGGTAGCGGGGGCTGCGTGCCATCTCGCCCAGCACGGCGATGCGCAGGCCGGGGTGCAGGTCCAGCGGCAGGGTGCCATCATTGGTCAGAAGCACGGCGGATTGGGCGCTGGCGCGGCGCACCAGGGCGAGCTGCGCATCGGGATCGACCGGTGTGACGACCTTGTCGGCGGTCCGCTCTGCCAGCAGGCGCATGCGGTCGATCACCTCCTGCAGGCGGGCATCGGGGATCGCCCCCTCGGCATGGGCCTGGGCCACGCGGCCATCTTCGGGGCGGCCCGGCATCCGCACGTCGAGCCCGGCGCTGAAAGCAGCGACCGGATCGTAGACACCGCCCCAGTCGGACATGGTGATCCCGTCAAACCCCCATTCACCCCGCAAGACGGTGCCCAGAAGCCAGGCATGTTCCGAGGTGTAGGTCCCGTTGATCCGGTTGTAGGAGGTCATCAGCGCCCAGGCACCGGAGCTTTCGAAGGCGATCTGGAAGTTGCGAAGGTAGACCTCTCTCAGGGTGCGGGTGTCCATCTCGGCGCTGACGCGGTGCCGGTCGAGCTCCTGGGTGTTGGCCGCGAAGTGCTTCAGGCAGGCCGCGACGTTGCGGCTCTGAATGCCGCGGGCCGAGGCACCGGCGAGGCGACCGGAAAGGAGTGGATCTTCGGAGAAGTATTCGAAGTTGCGACCGCAGAGCGGGCTGCGTTTCAGGTTCAGCCCCGGCCCCAGCACGACGTCGACACCGGCCAGCGCCGCTTCGGCGCCGAGGGCCGCCCCGACCTCCTCGATCAGGGCCTCGTCCCAGGATGAGGAGAGCGTGACCGCCGGGGGGAAGCAGGTCGCGGGCATCGACCGTTCAAGCCCAAGGTGGTCGGGGTTCTCGTCGTTTTGCACACGAAGGCCGTGCGGACCGTCCGCAAAGCGCAGGGACCGAAGCCCCAGTTCGGGGATGGCCTGCGTCGTCCAGTAGTCCTTGCCGGTGTGCAGGGGCAGTCCAAGCCGAATGTCGTCATTGGCGGTGGTGTCGGGTGAGGTCATCTTGGGGTCTCTTCTGAGGCGCCGGTGGCAGGGCCGACGGGGCGTGCGTTCCTGCCTTCGAAGCACAGCTGCGCAGCGTCTTCAAAGCATTCCGGGCGCTGGAAAAGACCTGCGAAGAGATTCGCAATCTTGTGCTAGATTGCAATGTTAGCGCAGATCATTGTGCTGCGGGGATGCTGCAGATCCGGGCACCCTCGTGGGGGGTCAGACCTTGTCCTCGAACAGCCGGGTCAGCGGCAGACCGGTCTTGGAGAAGTTGGTCTTCATCACCACGAAGCTGAAGTACTTGTCGACGCCCACGTCGCGGTCGATCAGCGCCTCGACGATTGTCTGGTAGTCCGAGATGGAGGAGCAGACGAATTTCGCCAGGTAGTCGTACCCGCCCGAGATCAGGTGGCATTCCACGCAGCTATCGACCTTTTCCAGCGCTTCCTGGAAACGGGCGAAGTCGATCTGGCGGTGGTTTTTCAGGGTGAATTCGGTGAAGACGGTCAGGGTTTCGCCCAGCTTGGCCACGTCGATCTGAGCGGAATAGCCCGTGATGTAGCCAGCTTTCTGCAGCTTCTTCACCCGCATCAGGCAGGGCGAGGGGGTCAGGTGCACCAGATCGGCCAGTTCGACGTTGGTGATGCGCCCGTTGCGCTGCAGTTCGGACAGGATCCTGAGGTCGATCCGGTCGAGTTTGTAGCTGGCTTTCATATCGTCTCCCCAACCCGTGACCTGGGATCGAAGCTGCCCGGACGAAACCGGTCCGACATGCCCCGAAGCTCTTTCATACACAGGACCAAGCCGCCGCGCCATATCGGGATGAGGCATGTCGTACAAGCGCGGCATGAGGTGTGGAGGACCATGTGACGGCCCCTGGACGTTCGGATCGGGTCGGGGGGCTGCCCCGTATCACCATGCGCCGAGGGGCCCCGGGGCAGGCCTGCGGGTCAACTCCAGTAGCTGGCGAAGTAGCTGAGGCGGCGGTCGAACCCGGGAATGGCGGAAAAGTGATCGCGCGCCTTTCTTGCAAGGGGGGCGCCGGCGGCGATCCAGAGGAAAGTGCCTGCCTCGACCTCTGCCGTGCGCAGGCTGTCCCACAGGCCGTCGCGGCGATCAATCCAGCGCAGCGTGATGCCGGGCGGGACGACCTCGATCAGGCGGTCGCGGGGATCTGCCGTTTCCACCAGGACGAGGCCCCGGGCATCGGGGCTGCGGGCAAGCATGTCGCGGATCGCGGGCAGGGCAGTTTCGTCCCCGGCCATCAGGAAACGGTCCGCCCGGGGTAGGTCGCCGCCGCCGGGACCGGATATGACGAGCGGAGCGCCCGGTTCTGCCGTCTTGGCCCAGTCGGTGGAAGGGCTGCCGGGGTGATCGAAGATGTCGAAGGTGAACCGACCCTTGACCTCATCCCGCGTCACGAAGGTGAAGGCGGCCCGGTGCAGCTTGTCTTCGCCCTTCGGCCAGATCGTGCGGCCCTTCTCGCTCAGCGAGGGCCAGATCGCCTTTCGGCCGGGGGCGGGGATGAGCAGGGAAAAGTGCATGCCTCCGACCATCATCGCGGCGGTGCCCGGGCAGTCGAGCGTGACACGCAGGAAGTTGGCGCCAAGGCGTTCGGTCTTCACGAAGTTTGCGTGATACATGCCGGGCGGCAGGGTGCCCTCTGCCCCCTCCGTCGCATCGGGACGTTCCCAGCCGAGCGTTTCTGCCGCCTCGGGCCAGAGATGCTCCAGCATGTGGACGGCCCCTTCGCAAAGGTGATGGCGGGCGACCGTCGTGTCCGCGGCAACATGGACCGCGATCCCGGCGCTTTCGACCCGCAGCGTCGTGCGGCCCTGCGGCAGGATGAGGGTGATCCGGTCGGGGCCCGGTTCGACCGGCAGGGAGAACTGCTCCATGTAGTCGCGCACCTGCCGAAGGAAGTTCTCGGGCGGCTGCCTGTCGCAGCGGGCTTCGGCGGTGAGGGGGGATTCCTTGGTCAACGAGGTGGCCATTTCGAGGTCCTTTCCGGGATCAGCAGGGGATCACCATGGGCGTGCCCGCGACGGGATCGGGATGCACCACGGCGTCGAGGCCGAAGGCCTGCTTCAGGTTGGCTTGCGTCAGCACGGTTCCGGGCGGTCCTTCGGCAACGGGCCCGTCAGGTCCCAGAAGCAGAAGGTGATCGGAGAAGCGCGCGGCCAGCGCCATGTCGTGCAGGACGCTGACAACGGTCATCCCGCGCGTGGCGTTCAGGTGCCGCAGAAGGCGCAGGATCTCGACCTGGTGCACCAGGTCGAGGAAGGTCGTCGGTTCATCCAGCAGCAGGGTCTGCGGGGTCTGGGCCAGGACCAGCGCGATCCAGGCGCGCTGCCTCTGGCCGCCGGAAAGCGATGCGATCGGAAGGTCTGCCATCTCGGTCAGGCCCGTCGCAGTCAGCGCCTCTGCGCAGGCTTCGGCATCGCTGCTGCGCCAGGGGCCCAGCAGGCCGCGCCAGGGCAGGCGGCCCCGCCGGACCAGATCCCCGACGGTGATCCCTTCGGGCGCCAGAGGTGCCTGGGGCAGGATGGCCAGGCGCCGGGCCAGCGCCCTGTCGGGAATGGCGGAAAGGGATTTGTCCTGCAGCAGGACATCGCCGGACAGGGGGGGGATCAGCCGGGCCATGGTCTTCAGCAAGGTCGACTTGCCGCAGCCATTCGGCCCCAGGATGGCCGAAACCTTCCCCTCGGGCAGGCGGAGGGTGAGGTCGCGCAACACGGTGCGCTGGTCATAGGCAACGGTCAGGGCACGGGTTTCTAGGCTCACAGGTTTCCCTTTCCCATTTCGCGTGACAGGCGCCAAAGCAGGTATGGCGCGCCGAGCAGGCCGGTGACGACCCCGGCAGGCAGGCCGATGCCCGGCATGGCGGCACGGGCCAGCAGGTCCGCTCCGGTCAGGATCGCGGCGCCCGAAATCATTGCGGCGATCATCCGGGGGCCAAGGGCCCAGGCGCCCGCCAGGCGCGCCCCAAGAGGGGCCGCCATCAGGGCGATGAAGGGCACGGGTCCGGCGGTGGCCACGGCGAGCGCTGCCAGCAGCACCCCGGTTCCGGCAACCGACAGCCGCGCGCGTCCCACCCGCAGGCCAAGCCCCCCGGCCAGCTCCTCCCCCAGGTCCAGTGCCTGCAACAGGCGAAGCTGAGCCAGCGACGCCAGGCCCAGGATGGCCAGCCCAGAAAGCAGCAGGGTCACGTGATCCCAACCGATCGCATTCAGCGAGCCGGTCATCCAGCGGGTGGCCTCTGCCGCGTCCTGGGGCGGCAGGATCGTCATGACGAAGCTGGAGGCCGCGGTGGTCAGAAAGCCGACCCCAAGACCCACCAGCACCAGGATCAGCGGCGCGATGACCTGCCCGCGCCGGTGCGCGACGGTCACGACGAAGGCGGCGGTGGCAAGCCCGCCCAGGGCCGCGACCAGGGGCACGGGCAGGGTCAACCCCAGGGCCGTGGCCAACATGATGGCCAGCCCCGCACCAGAGGTGAAGCCCATGACATCAGGCGCGGCCAGCGGGTTGCGGAAGAGGGTCTGGAACAGCATCCCCGACAGGCCGAGCGCGGCGCCGACCAGCAGGGCCGCCGCGACGCGGGGCCCTCTGATCGAACCCAGGACGAGGGCGGCGAGATCATCCTGGCCGCGCAGCCCGTGCCAGATTTCGGCAAGACTCAGCGGGAGTTGTCCGATCATCAGGGCGGCAACCGCCAGCAGGAGCGTTGCGAGGAACAGGAGCCAGAGGCGCATCATGCGGTGGCCCCCGGCCGCAGGCCCCTTGCAATCCAGATGAAGACGGGCCCGCCCAGCAGGGCCGTCATGATGCCCGCCCGGATCTCCGTCGGGGCGAGGAGCAGCCGGCCGACAAGGTCTGCCAGCAGCAGGAGGAGCGCCCCCAGCAGGGCGGAGGCGAGCAGGCCACGGCGCAGGTCGTGGCCGACCAGCCTGCGGGCCAGCGGCGGCACGACAAGGCCGAGAAAGGCAATCGGCCCGGCAACGCCGACCGCGGCCCCGGTGCAAAGGGTGATCGCGACCAGGGCGGCACCCTGTACCCGGCCCGGATGGCTGCCCAGCCCGCGCGACAGCGCAGCCCCGAGGGAGAGCGCCTCCATCCGGGGGGCCATCAGCAGCGAGAGACCTGCGCCCAGGACGGCAATGCCGGCCATCAGCGCCAGCGGCCGCTGGTTCGCCTCGGTCAGGGAGCCCGCGACCCAGAACCGGTAGACCTCCATCGAGTCCTGGCGGAGCATGACGATGGCGGTCACGAAGGACAGCAGGAAGGCGTTGAGCGCGGTGCCCGCGAGGGTAAGGCGCACCGGGCCGGCATCCCCGCGCAGGCCACCGCCCAGGGCAAAGACCAGCAGCGCCGCACCCCCCGCGCCCGGAAGGGCGAGAAGCGACAGCGCCGTGGCATCCGACCGGCCAAGCAACGTTGCCCCCAGCAGCAGCGTGAAGGAGGCGCCGGCATTGACGCCCAGAAGGCCCGGATCTGCCAGCGGATTTCGGGTGACCACCTGCATGACCATGCCTGCAATGCCCAGGGCGCCCCCGGCGATGAGGCCCGCCAGAAGACGGGGCAGGCGCAGCTGCATCAGCGCCACATGGCTCGCATTTAGCGGATCATAGGCGGTCACGGCCTGCCAGGCGGAGGCCGCGGAAATGCCGCGATAGCCCAGGATCAAGGCCGCAAGGCAAGTCGCGACCAGCGCCAGCGCAATGAGGGGGAGGGCACTGCGTTTCAAAGGTTGCTGTCCGGCGCCAGCCCGAACTTGACCGCAGAGGCGACAGGGGTCGCCGGATCTCCATCGAGCGCGGCTATGATTTCCGGCTCGATCATCTCCAGCGCGAAGGGGATCGACAGCACCGTCGCGAAGGACAGCGCCCCGGACAGCAGGTCGCTGCCGAAGATTTCCCGGCCTTCCTTGTGGGCCTTCAATGTCTTGCGCATGGGCAGGTTCACAAGGTCGCCGGCGCGGGCCTCGGCGGAAATCCAGATCAGCAGATCGACATCGATGGGCGAAAGATCCTCGGGGGAGAGGCTGGCGTAGAACCCGTTGATCGGCGTCAGGGTGTCGAACCCGGGCGGCGACACGAAGCCGAGGTCTTCGAGGAAGCGGGCCCGGGCATCGCTGCCGAGGTAGACCCCGGTCTGCCCGCCGTCATGCCAGGCTGCCGCCGCGGTGCGGCCTGCCCAGTCGGGGTGTCTTTCGCGGACCGCGGCAACCTGTGCTTCGACCTGCGCCGTCAGCTTTGCCGCGCGGGCAACCCGCCCGGTGGCACGGCCCAGCATTTCCATCTGGGTCTGCCAGGACGTGCCGTAGGTGGGGGTGCCCTTGGGCGTCAGGATCACCGGCGCAATGCGCGACAGCAGCAGGTATTCCGCCTGGCCCATCCCGGATCCCACGGCAAAGATCAGGTCGGGCTTGAGGCTGGCGATGACCTCGGCCGAGGCTTCGCCGCGCATGATTTCGGGCATGTCCCCCTTGAGCAGCGGCCGCGCCCAGGGCCATATTCCACCTTCGTAGTCGCCGTACCAGTAGCGCACCGCGATGGGATCCAGCCCCAGGGACAGGATCGTGTCCTGCGTGTTGTATCCCAGCGAAACGATACGCGAGGCGGGCTTTTCCACAACCGTCTCGCCATAGACATGTTCGAAGCGTGCCGGTTCGAAGGTCTCCCCGGCCCGGGCCGGGCGGACGGAGAACCAGGAGGAGGAAAGCAGGGCAGGCGCAGCCAGTGCAGACCCGGTGCGGGTCAGGAAAGTGCGGCGATCTTTGCGCATGGCGCGGGTCCTTCTGCTGGGAATGCGGGGGGCAATGCCCCGGACGGAAGAGGGCGCCCCGGCCCGAAGCCGGAGCGCCCGTTGGTGAGCGGGTCGGGCGTTACCAGGTCTTGCGCAGGGTCACGGAGACCTCACGCCCTTCGCCGTAGTAAAGCGATCCGTAGTAGTCGGCCGTCAGGTACTGTTCGTCGAAGAGGTTGGAAACGTTGAGCGAAAGCGTGGTGTCCTTCGCCACCTCGTAGCTTGCCGCCAGGTCGTAGACCGTGCGGGCGGGCACCGAGGCGGTGTTGGCGCTGTCCGAATAGGACTGACCGACATAGCGCACACCGGCCCCGATCGTCGCCTCTCTCGGCAGGATGCCGGCGGCCAGCTTGTAGTCGAGCCAGAGCGAGGCGACGTTTTCCGGCACGAAGGCCGGGCGGTTGCCCTCGTTTCCGGCGATGCCGTTTTCCCGGATCTCGCCATCCCAGTGGCTGTAGGAGGCGATGATGCTGAGGTTCGGGTTGATCTGCCCCTTGGCTTCCAGTTCGAGCCCGCGCACGCCGACCTTGCCCACGGTTTCATAGGTCAGGGCCCCGGTCTGGGTCAGGACGTTGGACTGTTCCAGGTCGAAGACCGCAGCGGTCAGCAGCAGGTTCGTGCCTTCGGGCCGGTATTTCAGGCCGACCTCGTACTGGCGGCCTTCGGTGGGTTCCGCGATGCCGTCGAAGGGGCTCGGCGGTTCGAAGGATTCCGAGTAGTTGGCGTAGAGCGACAGGTTCGGCGTGGCCTTGTAGGTCAGGCCCAGGCGGCCGGAGGCATTTTCGAATTCCTGCGAGGTGGTGGTGCCGCCCAGGCGGTCCTCCACCTCCAGGTCGACCCAGTCGTAGCGGGCGCCGCCGGTCAGGATCCAGCGATCTGAGATCGTCAGTTCCTGCTGGGCATAGATGGACTTGGTCGTCAGCTCCGGCACCCAGTCGATGTAGTCACCCAGGGTGATGCAGGAGGTGCCGCAGTAGACGGGATCGGTGTAGTCAATCGGATCTGCCGATCCGGAGTAGGCGGTTTCGTCGACCTTGACCCAGTCGTATTCGGCCCCGAAGAGGCTGCGCGCCTCGATGTTGGAGCCGATGGTGAAGTCGTACTGCAGGCGGTTGTCGATCGCGAACTGTTCCGAGCTGGAGTAGACCGCGAAGGAGGAGCGGTCGGCGCTGGCATTCGCGCTGGCGCCATAGACCTGCTCGTAGGTCATGTCGAAGCGGGAGTAGCGGGCGACCTGGTCGAAGGAGAACCCGCCGCCGAAATCATGGTGCGCCTGCCAGCCGACAGAGGTCTCGCTGGTGTCGACACGGTTGAAGTCCGGCTCCCCGAAGAAGGAGGACGGATCGGCGTCCATGCCCGTCTTGAGGCCGGTGCCCGGGGTACCGTCGCGGTCGAAGTGATCCACCAGGAAGGTGACGGAGGTCGCATCCGTCGGCGCCCAGGTCAGCCCGAGGCCGAGGTACTTCCGGTCGTCGTTGGAGTAGTCGTAGGTCTTTTCCCCATCTTGCCACTTGGCCGTCACCCGGTAGCTGAGCGTGCCGTCGGCATTCAGAGTGTCCCCGAAATCTGTGCCGAATTCCAGGTGGTTATCACCCAGGGTCGTGTAGACCTCGCCAAAGCGGTAGTCCTTCGGCGTCTTGGAAACGGCGTTCACCAGCCCGCCCGGGGCGTTCAGCCCGAAGAGCGAGGAGTTGGAGCCCTTGAGCACTTCGATGCGTTCGTAGCCATAGGGTTCGCGGCGCGAATAGGTCCAGCCGAAGCCGCGGACGGGCAACCCGTCGCGGTAGGCGCCAAGGGACAATTCGTCGAAGCCGCGGATGCGGAAGCCGTCGTAGCGGTCGTCGCCGCCGCCCCATTCGTCGGCCACGACGCCGGCGGAATAGGTCAGCGCATCTTCGAGGTCCTGGACCGCGCGCTTCTTCATTTCGGCCTCTGTCACGACGGAAACGGAGGCGGAGCTGGAAAGCGCATCGGTGTCCATCTTGGACCCGGATCCGTAGCTTTCCGCGACGAGGCTGGTGCTGTCGTCACCGCCCTGGACGGTGATCGGAGCCAGTTCGACGGAGTCGTCCTGGGCCATGGCCGCAAGGGGTTGCAGGGCGGTGGTGCCGAGCAACACCAGAGTAAGCGCCTGACGGCGCCTGGAAAAATGGAGGTGCATGTAAACTGTCCCGGTTCTTATGCATGTGCTGACTGCGCTGGCAGGGCATGGCCGGGCTGGCGTACCTGAGTTCTTTAGTCAGCTTATTCTGATCATTCAAGCAATTCCCGCATGTCGGACAGTTGGCACGGGGCGCGCGCGGGGAGAGGAGGGCGTTTGCTGGGCAGGAACCGTTAGCGGGGCGCACGGGGGGGCTGCGTTAATTTTTCCGGCCCTCGAGCGCCGGGTGGCGGCAAGCCCATGGGTTAACGCCGAAATCCGACGTCGGTATCGCGTCGGTATTACGTCGGTATCACGTCGGTATTTTTCGCGGATCCGGGCATTCGTTACCGCAGCGCACGCCGGGATGCGTTAACACTTTTGCCCCGCCGGAGGGGCCCCGGCGGGGCGCCTGACCGGCTTGCGCAAAGACCAAGGTGCGGGTTTCGGGCGCGTGTCCGTCATCATGCCCGCGCCTGCGCCCGATCAGGCGTTGCGGAAGGTTTCGAAGAAGCGGGCCTTCACCTCTGCCGGATCGCAGGAGACGGCGACCTCGACCATGGGGCCTGTCGCGCGGCGGCGGGTGGCGCCGAACTCCGCCTCGGTCAGCAGGACCTCCAGCGGGGTTTCCACGGTGCCCAGCAGGTCGGGCATCAGCGCCGACATCACCGCCATGGGATCGTGCAGGCCGCAGCCTTCGAGCCCGATGGTGTGGTAGAATTCGAGATAGAAGAGCCCGATTTCCTGCAGGAAGGTGCCGTGGAAGGGGTGGAGCTGCGACAGGGTTTCGAAGTCCGCCTCGGTCAGCAGGACGGAGTTGGTCACGTCGAGGCCGACCATGCGGATCTTCGCCCCGCTTTGCAGCACCACGTTCAGCGCCTGGGCATCGTGGTATGTGTTGGCCTCTGCATGGGGCGTGATGTTGCCGGGCACGTCGAGCGCGCCGCCCATGAAGATGATGGCGGCGAGGTTGCCGGCGAAGTCCGGGTCGAGGCGGATCGCCTCGGCGATGTTGGTGATCGGGCCGACGGGGCAGAGCACCAGTTCCCCGCGATGTTCCCGCGCCATGCGGACGAGGAATTCGGCCGCGCTTTCGTCGATCTTGCGACCACGGACAGGGACGTCGGTCATCCGGCCGAAGCCCTCGGCGCCGTGGATGTGGTGCGCGGGGGTGGAGGGTTCCTGCTGCAGCGGGGCGCTGGCGCCCTCGGCCACGGGAAGGTCGAGGCCCGCGCGTTCCAGCAGGTAGAGCGCGTTGCGGGTCGCCTGCTGGACGGTGACATTGCCGAAGATCGTGGTCAGGCCCAGAAGCTCGATCCCGGGGTGCAGCGCCGCGTAGAGGATCGCCAGCGCATCGTCCACGCCGGGGTCGGTGTCGATGATCATCTTCAGGGGCGCGGTCGTCTCGGTCATGGGTCCAATCCTTGGCAGGTTCCGGCCATGGTCCTTGCCCCGGCGGGGGCCGGGTTGCAAGGGGGCGGGGTGCCGGGAGGGCTGCGGAGGGGCCGAGGCTCAGGCCGCGAGGCGCTGTTCGCCCGCGACCCAGACCTGGGCGATGGCGCCGCGATCTGCGGTCAGGACCAGCTTTTCGAAGACCTCGGGCAGGGTGTCGGTGCCGGCGAAGCGGCGGAAGGGGCTGCCGGGGGCATTGGCGCGGATCACCAGCGCGTCGAACTGGTGCCCGGTGGCGAACTGCCCGATGGGCAGGGAGAGCGCCTCGGCCCCGCCGGCGGTGGCCAGCCAGAAGGTTTCGACGGTGGTGAGCGGCGCCGTGCCCGGGCCGCGCCGGTCGGGTGGCAGGGCCGGGTCGCTGCCGGAGGCGGCGATGCGCGAGGCCATGAGCGCCTGCCGTGCCGTGTCGAAGAGCGAGGCGCTGAACCCGCCGGAGACATCGGTGCCGAGCCCCACGCGTACCCCTTCCTTCATGGCCTGCCGCAGCGGGAAGACCGCATTGGCGAAATAGGCGTTGGAGAGGGGGCAGTGGGCGACGGCGCTGCCTGCCTCGCGCATCAGGGTCATGTCGCCTTCGGTGATGAAGTTCGAATGGGCCAGCACGGTGCGGTCACGCAGCAGGCCGAAGCGGGAGAGCGCCTCGCAATCGGTGCAGCCGAGCCGGTCGTGGACATGGCCGACTTCCCAGTCGCTTTCGGAGCAATGGGTCTGGATGTGGCAATCCAGCTCCTCCGCCATGGCGCCGAGGCCTTCGAGCAGGGCATCGGTGCAGGAGGGGACGAAGCGCGGGGTGATCACCGGCAGGACCAGCGGGGCACGGTCGGGGCGGGCGGCCAGGGCGCGCAGGCGGGTGATGAAATCGCGGGTGGCGGCAAGGGCGGCGTGGGCATCGGCGTCGCGGTAGTAGTCCGGGCAGGTGGCCGGATCGTCCATCGCCACCTTGCCCACCAGCGCGCGCTGGCCGTGGCGCAGGCAGGCTTCGGCCAGGATCAGGTTGGGTTCCACGTCGACCGAGCCGAAGTAGAGCGCGGTGGTGGTGCCGTTGGCCAGCAGGGTGGCGACCAGATCGTCATAGACCTCTGCCGCGAAGGCGGGATCGGCGAAGCGCGCCTCCATCGGGAAGGTGTATTTCTGCAGCCAGACTTCCAGCGGTTCGTCCAGCGCCTTGCCCAGTTGCGGCCATTGCGGGGCGTGGACATGCAGGTCGATCAGCCCGGGCGTGAGGAATTCGTCCGGCCCCAGTTCGCGCAGCACGCCTCGGGCGCGGGCCAGGGCCAGGCGCGCGGCACGGTCGGGGTGGCCGGGGGGCAGGATGTCGGCGATGCGCCCGTCGGCGGAAAGCAGGAAAGCGTGGTCTTCCAGCACCTCCAGCCGGTCGCGGGCAGGGGTGTGGAAGGCCGTGCCGGTGATGACGCGGGCGGGGTCGGGAAGGGGCATGCGGTCAGGCCCCGAGGGTGGCGGGGAAGATGCCGGGCATGACGGCGAAGCCCGGGATGCGCTTCACGCGGTCGGTCCAGCGGCGCAGGGCCGGGTAGTCTTCGCGCGGGATGCCGCCCTCTTCGGAGAGCATCACGTAGGGGAAGCAGGCGAGGTCGGCCAGGGTCGGATGCGGCGCGGAGCAGATCCAGTCGCGGCCCTCGGCCTCGTTGAACCAGAGCTGTTCGTCGAGGATGGCGAACAGGCGGTGGGCGCCGGCCTGGGCCTTTGGCAGGTCGATGTCGAAATCCATCCCGATGGCCAGCCGCGCGGCGGAGGCGGTGGCCGACAGCCCGTCGGCGAGGGAGAGCCATTGCTGGATCTCGCCCAGCAGGGCGGGGTTGCCGGTGGGATACCACTGGCCCGAGGTGTCGTAGCGCGTGGCGAGGTAGACGAGGATCGCGTGGCTGTCGCGCAGCCGCAGGTCGCCATCGTCCAGCACCGGCAGCTGCCCCAGCGGGTTGATCGCCAGGAACTCCGGCGCCTTGTGTTTCATGCCGGGATAGAAGTCGATGTTGCGGCGGGTGTAGTCGATGCCGAGGATGCCGAGCAGCAGCCGGACCTTGTAGCAGTTCCCCGAGAGGTCGAAGTCGTGAAGGGTGATCATGTCTCAGAGATCCAGGATGAGGCGGTCGGATTTGGCGCGGCTGACGCAGGTCAGGATCCTGTCGCCGGCGGCCTTTTCGGCCTCGGTCAGGTAGACATCCTGGTGGTCGGGTTCGCCTTCGATCACGCGGGCCATGCAGGTGCCGCAGGCGCCCTGGCAGCAGGAGGAGGGCATGGCGACGCCCGCGTCCTGCAGGACCGAGAGGATGGAGCGGCCGGAGGGGACCTCCAGTGTCAGGGCCGACCGGGCGAGTTCGACGCGGAAGCTGCCGGAGGTGTCGATGTCGTTGGGGTTGGCGAAATATTCGAAATGCACCGCCGCATCGGGCCAGCCCGCGGCGCGGGCGGCGGCGCGGGTGGCGTCGAGCATCGGCGCGGGGCCGCAGACGTAGATCTGCCGGTGCGGCGCGGGATCCGCGAGCAGCCGGGCGAGTTCGGCGGAGGTCGCCTCTGCCGTCAGGCCGAGGTGGGTCTGCAGATGCGGGCCGAGGGCCGCGAGGCGGTCGGGGAAAGCCAGCTGCGCCTCGCTTCCTGCGAAGTAGTGCAGGGTGAAGGGCTGATCGTCGTCATCTTGCAGGGCGGCGGCCATGGACAGAAGCGGCGTCACCCCGATGCCGCCCGCGATCAGCAGCGTGCCTTCGACATCGCGGCGCAGGGGGAAGTTGTTGCGCGGCTCGGAAATCGCCAGCAGGTCGCCTTCGGCCAGGGTGTCGTGGATCAGGGCGGAGCCGCCGCCACCATTGGCCTCCCGCTTGACCGCGATGGTGTAGTGGCCGGTCTCGCCGGGGGCGTTGACCAGAGAATACTGGCGCAAGAGGCCGTTGGGCAGGGCGACGTCGATATGGGCGCCGGGCTGGGCCGTGGGCAGGGTGCCGTTGAGCGGCGCAAGATCGAGCGAGGTGATGCCTTCGGCCACGGCGGTCTTCTTCGCCACGCGGACGCGCAGGCGGGCGGGGCCGTCGGAGAGCGCGGGCATCTCGGCCAGCTCGGCCGGGACGGGTTCGATCCGGTGGGGGATCGGGTCGGGTGCGGGCGACAGGGCGGCGCGGGCGAGGATCCGGTCGCGGGCGTCCTTCAGCGCCTGGTTCAGGCGGCGGAGCAGGGGCAGGGGCGCCTCGCCACTGGTGACGAGACCCCGGATGATGGTGCGGCCCGCATCAGCGGGTTGCAGCAGCAGGGTCAGCCGGCCTGCGGGGCCGGCGGCGGTCAGGGCCGCGCCCAGCGGGCCGAAGCCTTCGGGGGCGAGGGTCGCCAGCTCTTCCGCGACCAGCGTGGTGGCGGCGGCCACGGGCAGCGGGCGCAGGGCCAGCCCTTCGGGCAGTTCGGGCAGGGGCGGGTCGATGTCTTCGAAATGGGTCCAGACGAGGCCGCCCAGTTCCACCGCAGGCCAGGTGCGGTTGCAGATGGTGCGCGCGGGCGCATCGGCGGGGTGGGCCGGGATGTAGGTGCAGCCGGCGGTGCGGTTGGCATAGCGCCAGCCGTGGTACTGGCAGACCAGTTCGGTGCCGGTGTTCACCCCGATGGACAGCCGCACACCCCGGTGCAGGCAGCGGTTTTCCCAGACGTTGACGTTGCCGTCATCGGCGCGCCAGATCGCCAGTTCCTGCCCCATCAGCCGCCCCTGGAAGACGTGATGCGGGGCAAGGTCGGTGCTGTTGGCCACCGGGACCCAGGTCTTGTCGGTCATTTCTTCGGTCCTTTCAGGCCTGGACGGGCAGGGTGCCGTAGCTCACCCCGTGACCGGCCAGCCAGCGGCGGTACATGATGGAGGTCTTGTCGGCCCGGATCGGCGTTTCCGCCCGGGGATCCAGCGGCAGGCGCTTGGGCATCTGGTTTTCCAGGATCGGCTTGTCCTGGCCGAAGATGTGCAGCTGGAAGTAGCCGATGAAATCGTCGGTGTTCACGTCGTCCAGGATCGACAGCATCATGTGGCCGCGGAAGGTTTCCTGCCCCGTCGGCTGGCCGAAGAGCGCGATCACGTCGAGCCGCTTTTCATCCATGGGGGAGGATTTGTAGAGCACCGAGCAGGTCGGGTGCGGCACCCGGTAGATGTATTCCACATCCGCCCCCGAGGTGGAGACGGTGGAGGCCATGGGTTGATAGAACAGGCATTCGGTCGCCATGAGTTCAAGCCCGTCGCGGACCTCTTCGACCTTGTATTCCTTCACCTCGGTATGGGGCAGCACGCCCAGGATCCCGGTGTGGACATAGGGGAAGTGGCCCATGTCGAGGAAGTTCTCGATCCCGCGCTGGGCGGAGACATGGACGCCGATGGTGCCGGCGGCGACGTTGCGGCGATCCGGTTCGACATATTCGGGAATCGAGAAGAGCGGCGCGGGCGTGCCGAGAGAGGTCCAAAGGCACCCGTATTCGGCCAGCACCGGCAGGTCGCGGCCCTCGCTGCTTGCGGAAAAGGCACCCTGGCCGTCAGCGGAGAAGGTGACGCGGCGACCGAAGAGTTTCGTGACCTTCGGCTGGCCGGGCGGGATATCCTGTACGGCAGCGACTGGGTACCATTGGTCCAGCATGAAGGGATCCGGCTGGGCGAGGTCGTTTGGCTGGATGGTCACGGGGGTCTCCGAACAGCAATTCAGCAGATTGCTAGGCAATTTTCGGATTTAGCTATGACAACTGTTGGTCTGGCTTGACAAGAGTTCAGCCGCGCTCGCTTTCTCTGATCGAACGAGATGCACAGGCAATAGGCAGAGATCCGATGAGCGACAGACCGAGACAGATTGCCGAGGCGATCATCACGGCCATCGTCGCCCAGGCGTTGCCGCCCGGCACGAAGCTGGGCGAGCGGGAGCTGGCAGAGGTCTGGGGCACGTCGCGGGCGGTGATCAAGCAGGCGCTGATCATCGTGGGCGAAAGCGGGCTGGTGGAGACGCGGGTGAACCGTGGTGCCAGCGTGGCGCAGCTGAACCAGCGCGAGGCCTACGAGCTGTTCGAGGCGCTGAGCGCGATCGAGCAGGGGGTGGCGTTTCAGCTGATGCAGCGGCTGTCGGCGCGGGAATGGGATGCCCTGCAGGCCAATGTGGATACGGTCTATGCCTGCATGGACGATGGCGATGATGCCTCTGCCGACAGGCTGGGGCCTGTGTTCCATGACCTGCTGCTGCAGATGTCGGGCAATCAGACGGTGATTGGGGTGCATGCCCGGCTGGTGCGGCGGATGCAGCTGTTGCGGCAGCTTTACATGAACCACGATTACCACCGCTGCCGGCTGAACGACGACCACCGCGACCTGCTGGCGCTGATGCGGGCGCGGCAGGTGCCCGAAGCGCTGGCGCTGATCCAGAACCATTACGATTCCATCGCCCGGGGCTACGACGTCGATGCCCCGGTGGCGGAACCCGAAAGCCTGGCCAGTGCGCTTGCGCCCTGGCTGGCCGTGCAAACCGAGAACGCCTGAGGACAATCCGGGCGAGACAACAGGAGTGGGACAATGACCATCAACCGCAGAACCATGCTGCAGGGCTCCGCCGCCCTGCTGGGCACCGCCGCCCTGCCGCGGCTGGCGAGCGCCGAAGGCGTGCTGAAGATCGGGCAGCTCAATGCCTCCCCCGCCGCCGAGATCGGCTGGGCCAAGCAGCATGCGCTGGGCATCGAGGCGATCAAGGCCGAGTTCGGCGACCGGGTGGAGATCACCGTGGTCGACAACACCTTCCTGCCGCAGGATGCGGAGCGGGTCTTCCGCGAGATGGCCTCCACCGGGCATCAGCTGATCTTCGGCACCTCCTTCAGCCTCGGCGCGCCGATGCAGAAGGTCGCGCCGCGCTTCCCCGACGTGGCGTGGGAGCATTGCTCGGGCATCGTGCACCTCGACAACCTCGCGACCTTCGAGGCGAAGTATTACGAGGGCATGTACGTGGCGGGTGTCGCGGCGGGCCACATGTCGAAGACCGGCAAGCTGGGCTTCATCGGCGGCTTCCCCATTCCCGACATCATCGGGCCGGGCAATGCCTTCCTGCTGGGGGCGCAGTCGGTCAATCCCGACATTACCTGCAACGTGGTGTTCCTGAACTCCTGGTTCGATCCGGGCAAGGAAAAGGAAGCCGCCAGCGCGCTGATCGCCCAAGGCTGCGACGTGCTGCTGGGCATGACCGATACCGGCGTGGCGGTGCAGACGGCGCAGGAAAAGGGCGTCTATTCCGTGGGCTATGCCTCCGACCTGTCGAGCTTCGGTCCGGACAGCCAGCTGACCTCCATCGTGCTGGACTGGTCGAAGGACTACGTGGGTGCGGCCCGCGCGGTGCTGGACGGCACCTGGGAGACGGAAAGCGCCTGGGACGGGCTGGCCGCCGGTGTCGTCACCATGGCGCCCTTCCTCGACGCCATCCCGGAAGAGGTCCGGACCGAGCTGGAGGCGCTGGTCGGCGCCGTCGGATCGGGCGAGGTGCAGCCCTATGCCGGGCCGCTGTCGGACAACGAGGGCAATGCCAAGATCGCCGAGGGCGAGGTGCTGACCGACGAACAGGTGCGCGGCATGGACTGGCTCGCCGCCGGCATGATCGGCAAGCTGGGCTGATCGCGTGACCATGGTACCGGCAGGAAGGACAACTGCATGACGGCGCGGCTGCAACTTGCCGGTATCACGAAGGCCTATCCCGGCGTCGTTGCCAATGACGGCATCTCCCTCTCGGTCGCCGCGGGGGAGATCCATGCCATCCTGGGCGAGAACGGCGCCGGGAAATCCACGCTGATGAAGATCATCTATGGCGTGACCCGTCCCGACAGCGGCGAGATCCGCTATGACGGGCGGCTGCTGGAGGCGCACAGCCCTGGCCAGTCCCGCGCGCTGGGCATCGAGATGGTCTATCAGCATTTCTCCCTCTTCGAGACGGTGACGGTGGCGGAGAATGTCGCGCTTTGCCTTGAAGGGCGGCTGGACCTGCCGGTGCTGCGGACCCGGATCGCCGAGACGGCGGCGCGCTATGGCCTGTCGGTCGATCCCGACCGGGTGGTGATGGACCTGTCGATGGGGGAGCGGCAGCAGCTGGAGATCCTGCGCTGCCTGATGCGCGATCCGCGCCTGCTGATCCTCGACGAGCCGACATCGGTCCTGTCGCCGCAGGCGGTGGAGCAGCTCTTCGAGGTGCTGCGCCGGATCGCGGCAGAGGGCTGTTCGATCATCTACATCTCCCACAAGCTGGACGAGGTGCGGGCGCTTTGCCAGTCGGCGACGGTGCTGCGCGGCGGGCGCGTGACCGGAGAGGTTGATCCGCGGACGGCCAGCAATCACGAACTGGCGGTGATGATGGTGGGCAGCGACCTGCCGGTGCCGGACCGGGCGCCGAGCCAGCCAGGCGATGCGCCGCGCCTGTCGCTGCGGGGGCTGTCCGGGGCGCCTTTGGGTGCCGCCGGGCGGGCGCTGCATGATGTCACGCTGGACCTTTACGGCGGCGAAGTGGTTGGCATCGCCGGGATTTCCGGCAATGGCCAGTCGGAGCTTGCCGCCTGTCTGAGCGGCGAGGCCCTGAGCGCGGCAGAGGTGGTGGAGATCGGCGGGCAGCCCATGGGGCAGGCCCGGCCCGACCGGCGGCGGCGCGCGGGCCTGGCCTATGTGCCGGAGGAACGGTTGGGCCGGGGCGCGGTGCCGGGGCAGTCGCTGACGGAAAACACGGTGCTGACGGGATATGCCGCCGGGCTGGTGAAGCACGGCATGGTCCGCCTGGCCGAGGCGCGCGCGCGGGCGGCGGCGATCATCGAGCGGTTCTCCGTCAAGGCTGACGGGCCGGGGGCGCTGGCCTCCTCCCTGTCGGGGGGGAACCTGCAGAAATTCATCCTGGGCCGCGAACTGGCGCTGGCGCCGGAGGTCCTGATCGTGGCGCAGCCGACCTGGGGCGTCGACGTGGGGGCCGCGGCCTTCATCCGGCAGCGGCTGATCGACCTGTCGCGGCAGGGGGCGGCGGTTCTGGTGATCTCGGAGGAGCTGGACGAGCTGATCGAGATCTGCGACCGCATCCATGTGCTGTCCGAAGGCCGTCTGTCGGCGCCGGTGGCGCGGGCCGAGGCCACGAAGGAACGGCTGGGATCGCTGATGACCGGGGGCGAGATCGGCCCGGTGACCGAAGCGGCGGAGTAAGACATGAGCCTGCATATCGAACCGCGCCGGAGCATCCCCGCCTCGGCCCGCCTGCTGGCCCCGGTGTTGGCAGTGGTGCTGACGCTGGTCTTCGGCGGTGCGCTGTTCGCGGCGCTTGGCTATCCGCCGTTGCAGACGCTGGTGGCCTTTTTCATCAAGCCCGTTTCGACCATGTACGGGTTCACCGAACTTCTGGTGAAGGCGGTGCCGCTGATCATCATCGCGGCGGGCCTGTCGGTGGGGTTCCGGGCCAATGTCTGGAACATCGGCGCCGAAGGGCAGCTGACCATGGGCGCCATCGCGGCGACCGGCGTGGGTCTTTTCGCGCCCGAGGCGCTGCATCCGGTGCTGTTGCCGCTGATGTTCCTGGCCGGCCTGCTGGGCGGGGCGGCCTGGGCGGGGGTGGCGGCGGTGCTGCGCACGAAGCTCAACACCAACGAGATCCTGGTCACCCTGATGCTGACCTATATCGCGGGGCTTTTCCTGTCCTTCCTGGTGCGGGGGCCCTGGCGGGATCCGCACGGGTTCAACTTTCCGCAGACGGCAATGCTGCCGGCCGATGGCCTGCTGGAGCCGCTGGACCCGATGTATCGCGTCACCGGATCGGTCTGGTTCGCGCTGATCGCGCTGGCGGTGCTGTGGGTGGTCACGGCGCGCAGTTTCGCAGGTTACAAGCTGTCGGTGGGCGGTGCGGCGCCGCGTGCGGCACGTTACGCGGGCTTTTCCGAGACCGGGGCGATCTGGGTCGGGCTGCTGGTGGGCGGCGGGGCCGCGGGCATCGCGGGCTTTTACGAGGCGGCGGGGCCGCTGGGGCAGCTGTCGCCGGTGATCTCCCCCGGATACGGCTTTGCCGCGATCATCGTGGCCTTCGTGGGCCGGCTGTCGGCGCCGGGGATCCTGCTGGGCGGGCTGTTCCTGGCGCTGACCTACGTGGGCGGCGAAAGCGTGCAGGTGAGCCATGGCATCCCCGCGCATATCACCCGCGTCTTCCAGGGGCTGTTGCTGTTCCTGCTGCTGGCGTCGGAATTCTTCATCACCTACCGGCTGGTGCGCCGGGGCAGGGCGGCCGGGGGGCAGGGCGCATGAACGAGCTGGTCATTTCGGTCTTCACCGGCACGCTGATCGCGGCGACACCCCTGCTGCTGGCGGCACTGGGGGAGCTGATCGTGGAGAAGTCGGGTGTGCTGAACCTCGGCATCGAGGGGATGATGCTGATCGGGGCGGCCTCCGCCTTTTTCGTGGCGGCGCATGACGGCGGGCTGCTGGCGGCCTTCGTCACTGGGGCCCTGGGCGGCGCTGCGGGGGCTGCGATCTTTGCCGCGCTGGCGCTGGTCTTTCTGACGAACCAGTATGCGGCGGGGCTGGCGCTGGCGATCTTCGGCACGGGCGTGTCGGCGATGATCGGGGCGGGGTTCGGGTCGCATCCCATTGCCGGGCTGAAGCCGCTGGATCTTGGCCCGCTGTCGGATCTGCCGCTGCTGGGGCCGCTGCTGTTCCGGTTCGACATCATGGTCTACCTGGCGCTGGCGCTGGTGCCCGCGACCTGGCTGTGGCTGCGGCGGAGCAAGGCCGGGCTGATCCTGCGGGTCGTGGGCGAGAGCCCGGAGAACGCCCATGCGCTTGGCTACCCGGTGCTGCGCATCCGGTTCCTGGCGATCCTGTGGGGCGGCGCGTTGGCGGGGCTGGCGGGGGCCTATCTGTCCGTCGCCTACACCACGATCTGGGTGGAGAACATGACGGCGGGGCGCGGCTGGATCGCGCTGTCGCTGGTGGTCTTCGCCACCTGGCGGCCCTGGCGGGTGCTGGTGGGCGCGATCCTGTTCGGGGGCGTCACCATCCTGCAGCTGCATGGCCAGATCCTGGGCTTGCCGATCCCGTCGGAGGCGCTGTCGGCCGCGCCCTACGTGGCGACGGTGATCGTGCTCGTCCTGATCTCCCAGGACCGGGCGCGGATGGCGCTGGAGGTGCCGCTGTCGCTGGGGCGGCCCTGGCGCGCGGGCAGCTAGGGCGACTTCTGCACGGGGGGCTTCTGCACGGTGGGCGGGCGCGGTTTTCAGGCCTTGCCGCGCGCCGCCTTCCAGCGGTCGAGGAAGTCGCCCATCCGGTCATAGCCGTCATCGAAGAGCGCCCGGGCCTGGCGGGCTGAGGTGTTCATCTTGGTGCCATGGCCCAGGGCGGCCGCGATCTCTTCCGACATGTCGATGAAGCCGAAATCCACCGGGTCGTAGACCCTGGGCGTGTTGGTGCCGTTGGGCCGGGTCAGGCCCGCCATCTTCATCACGTGGCGGATTTCCTGGTGCAGGGGCAGGTTGCCCGAAAGCTCGTTCCGGCGGTCCGCGATCTCTGACGGGGTGTCGAGCGCGCCCTGGCGGTCCAGCGGGTTGATCCGGATCACCCAGATTTCCTGCGGGTCCTGCCCCTTGCGCCCCTGCGAGGAATGCAGATCCGGCAGGTCGTAGATCGGCGGGTTGGAGGAATAGAGCCCGTCCCACAAGCGGGTGCCATCCATTTCGATCGGGCGCATCATCTCCGGTATGGCGGCGCTGGCGATGATGCAGTCGACCAGGTCGTCGAACCGCTGGGAGCCGCGGAAGACGCGGAAATTGGTCTTCGGCACGGGGGAGGAGCCAGAGGATGGGGTGCCGTCGGCATCGTCTTCCGGGTCGTGGCTGTGCAGGGCATCGGTGGCGCCGATGAGGACCTCCGGGGCGAGGTCGCCGTTTTTGCGCAGCGCCTCCAGCCTGTCACGCATCTGCTGGCGGGTGTCGTCATCCAGATAGCGGTCGATCACCGAGCGGAAGGCGGATTGCACGTCGAAATCGCGGCGCCCCAGGGGTGGCTGGCCGGGCTGGGCGATGCTGTCGCTGTGCAGCGGCGCGAGATCCATAAGCTCCCCCATCAGGGTCGCGGCCTGGCGCGCGCCGGGCAGGGGCATGTCCTTCATCCCCGCAAGTCCCGTGCGGGCGCCGGCGGCAAGGAGATTGGCCATGGCCCCCATCGGGCTGGCGTCGATCATCGAGAAGGCCTGATGCCAGTAGGCGGGTTTCATCCCGATCTCCATCTGCAGGGGCGCCAGGGCCCAGGCGGCTTCCATCGCCTCGCCCATCACGGAGCCGCCCGCGTTGCGGGCCCAGGCGGCGGTGTTCTGCCCCGGCAGGTGCCCGTCGGAGAAGAACCCGGCCCAGTCGCTGGCCAGGCAGTCGGGGAAATCCAGTGCGGCGTTGCCCGCGGGGTAGGCGGTTGTCCAGTAGCGTTCGACGGTGGAGGGCACCGCCCGCCCCAGCAGCAGGTCGCGCCAGGCAAGCGCGGCGCAGAGCGCGCCACCGGATGTCCCGCTGAGCCCGACGATGCGGAAGGGCGGGGCCTCGGCCCTTGTTTCGTCTCCTGTCTCGGCCCCTGCCGTGTCCTGCGGATCTTCGGTGCTGGGGGGCAGGTACTCCTCCAACAGGCGGCTGAGCGCGCCTGCGGTGAAGGCCGTCTGTGCGCCGCCGCCCTGACAGGCGATGGCGACGCGGACGGTGTCGCTTTCGGTCGGTTCGCCCTGGGGTGGGCCGGTTCGGGGCGCTGCGGTGGTCCTGGCGGAGGTGCCCGCCGGTGCCCTGGTCGTGCTGGAAGGGTCGTCGACGGTCATGCGGAACCTCATCGGCAACGTGTGGCACAACCTTGAGGTGATTCCCGGCGGTGGCAAAACGAAAAGCGGCGCGACCCCCGGGGACGTTTGGGGGGTCGCGCCATCGCCCTGTCCCCTTGCTTAACGGAGAGGCAGGGCGATCCGGGTGCGGCGCCAGACCCAGCCCAGGAAAAGCGCGTGCAGGGCGCCGATCACGAGGGTCGGCACATAGGCGATGGTGGTTCCCATCGCGAGCGCATAGCCGATGTCGTAGAGGTGCAGCAGGAGGGGGATGCCGAAGAGGATGAGGCCGTCTGCCTTCATGTCGATGGGCCCGGCGCGGCGGATGAAGGCGCCCAGAAGGGCCAGGGCCACCCCGTAGTTGAGGCAGAGCATGAGGATTTCCCGCGTCATCCCGACATGCCCGGAGAAGCTGCCGTAGAGCAGGAAGGGCGTGAAGGGGGCGCCGATGCTGACCATGTTCAGCGCGCCTGCCGCGAAGGGATAGAACGCGCCCCAGATGCGGGACCCGGTGGTGCGGTGGATCCAGCGGAAGAACAGGATCCAGGCACTGTAGAAGGCCATCAGGTACATCCAGCCGGAGAAGTTGTAGAAGGGGATCCCGAAGAAGCCGCCCTCGTACCCGGGATCGGTCCAGTTCCACTGGCCCGAAAGGACGCCGTCGCCGAAGGCGCCGGGATAGAGCGCATTGGCAGAGGCGGTGGCGCTCTCCGGCAGGGGGTAGGTGTCGTAGACGGCGGCGGGGTCGATCGTCATATCCTGCACCGATCCGAAGAGGCCGACCACAAGCGGGATCGTCCAGACCGGCAGCCGCAGCCGCAGCGCCAGGTTGAAGGCCGCGTACCAGATCACCGCTTCGATCAGCAGGATTTCCATCGGTACATCGCCCACCATGATGATGCGGCGCAGGTCGTAGTAATAGGTATGGACGACATTGACGCCGACATTTTCGAAAAGCGCCGCGCCCAGGATGAAACCGAAGAGTTCCAGTACCTTGGAGTATGGGTGGGCCTGCCGCATCGCATGGTTCAGGGTGATGAAGAAAAGGGCCAGCGCGAAAACTTCGACCAGCAGCCAGGATATGGGGGATCCGAAAATCATGAGACGCTCCGACGGTGATGCCGACAGGCGGCGCGGGCCCGAAGGGGCCGGCCGTGTCATGCCAGAGGGGACCTAGGGCCGGGGCGGGCGTTGCGACAGTGCGGATGCGGCGGAATAGATCGGCTTATCCTGCTGTGCGTCTGGCCTGCGGTTGCGGCCCGACATGAGGGCCTGAGATCGGGGCCGAGATCGGGGGCCGAGATGGCACCCGGTGGCGGTGATGGTCAGCCCGCGCGGCGGCCGGCACGCCAGGCGCGGGGCGTCTGCCCGTGCGCGGTGCGGAAGGTGCGGATGAAATGGGTCACGTCGCGATAGCCGACCTCCCCCGCGATGACTTCCACCGTCGTGTTGGTTTCCAGCAGCAGCCGCCGTGCAGCGCCCATGCGGTGTTCGCGCAGCCAGTCGCCGATGGTCAGCCCGGTTTCCCGCCGCACCGCGTGGGACAGCCAGGAGGGGCTGCGGTGCAGCCGCGCGGCGATCTGGGCGATGGTGACGGGCGACAGGCAGCAGCGGGCGATCTCCTGCAGGGTGTCGCGGACGATCGCGCTGGCCAGGACGCCCGCCGCGGGCGCGCCCTGCTGCATTTCGCGGTGCACCTCGATCAGCAGCAGCGACAGCAGCGCGCGGGCGGCAAGCTGTGCTTCGGTTTCCGGCCGGGAGAGCTCTTCGTGCATGGTGGTGATCAGCAGCAGGATCTTTTGCCAGCGGGGGCCGCCTGGGCGCAGGCAGAGCAGGCCGCGCAGCAGCAGGCTGTGATCTGGCAGGAGCTGGGTGATGTCGGGCTGTCCGGCGGGGGCGCGCAGGTCTAGAAAGTCGAGTGCGGCAGGGTCGAAGGCCACCAGCCAGCCCTGCAGGTCGCCGGGGCGCAGCATTTCGCGCCGGGTGCCGGCGGGGATCAGGTGGATGTCGCCCGCGCGCATGTCCAGGGGTTCGATGTGGCGGCCGCTGCCCTGGCCGTGGGTCAGCACGAGGATCATGAAGCAGCTGGCGGTCTTCACCCCGGTCGTCCCGGGGGCGGAGAGGCTGTCGAGGCGCAGCACCTGCACCGGGCGGCCCTGGGCGCCCAGCCTGTCGAGGGTGACGATGTCGGGGGAGGTGGCGGCCACGTCTGCTGTCCCGTTCTGTCCGTGCCGGAGGCGATCGGCAGAGCCTAGGGAGGGGCCGCGCCCGGGGCAAGCCCGGCGATGTGGGCAGGCCCGGAGGAGGGGCCCCCCGCGGCGCGAACCGCGAGGGGCGATCTTTGAAGCCGGATCAGGCTGCCGTGCGACGGCGCGCGCGGCGGATGATCAGCACCAGCAGCAGCAGGACCACCAGGCCGCCGATGACGAAGCCCGCGATGGCCAGGTTGGCCGCGTTGGCGATCAGCCAGGAGGGTTCGCCCCCGGCGCGGATCACCCGGACGTCTTCGCCGGTCAGCCCCGCGTCGCCGGTGCCGAACTGGGCGGTGACGAAGTTCGCGACGGCCGCGATCTGGTCATTGTCCAGGCCGGTGTGGATCACCTGCGCTTCTTCGGAGAAGGCGGGCATGACGGCCTTGCCGTCGGCGCCTTCGCGGTGGATGCCCTCTGCGATGGCCATGACGAGGTTGTCCGGATGGGCCGCCCCGACCGCCGTGTTGGAGGTCAGCGAGGGGAAGTAGCCATCACGGCTGCCTTCGCCGCTGATCCCGTGGCAGGCCGCGCAGTTGACGTTGTAGAGCATCGCGCCGTCATCCGAGGAGGCCGAGAAATGCTCCGGGCTGTCGCTTTCGGTCTGGGTCGTCTCGAAGGCGGTCCAGTCCACGGCGGCGGCCTTGGTCACGGCGTAGTCCGGCGCGGTCTGGCCGGCGTCGCGGATCGCGGGAACCGTCGTCAGGTAGGCGGCGATGGCACCGGCGTCCTCATCCGTCAGGAAGCGGAAGCTGTGTTCCACGGCATCGGCCATGGGGCCGCCCGCCTGGGCCTTGCCCTCGGCATGCCCGTTCTTGAGGTAGGAGACGACCTCATCCCGGGTCCAGCCACCGATCCCGCTGATCTCGTCAGAGGTGATGTTGGGCGCGTACCAGCCTTCGACGGAGCCGCCGGCCAGGAATTCACCCGACTTTTCCGCCATCAGCGCATTGCGCGGCGTGTGGCAGGTGGAGCAGTGGGCGAGGCCTTCGGCCAGGTACTTGCCGCGGTTCTCTTCGTCCGACAGGGCGTTGTCGGGGGTGAAGGGCTTGCCGTTGGCAAAGAGCATGTCCCAGGCCAGCATGGTGCCGGGCAGGCCGAAGGGGAAGTCCAGCGTGGTCTGCTGGGACGGCGCCTTGTCCACCGGGGCCACGGCCTTGGTGAAATAGGCATAGAGCGCGTCCATGTCCTCGTCGGTGATGTTGGCATAGGCCGTGTAGGGCATCGCCGGATAGAGCCGGGAGCCATCGGGGCGCACGCCCTTGCGCACGGCGCGGGCGAATTCATCCCGCGTCCAGCTGCCGATGCCGAACTGGTCGGACGGGGTGATGTTGGACGAATAGATCGTCCCCATCGGCATGTGGAAGGCATAGCCACCGGCGAAGGGCTCTTCCTCGTTCGAGGTGTGGCAGGCGACGCAGTCACCCGCACGGGCCAGGTATTCACCCTTGGCGACCAGGTCGTCCTGGGCGAAGGCCGCGCTGCCGCTGGCCGAAAGCGCCAGGCCGAGAGCCAGTCCGAGCTGCTTGATGGAAAGGGTCATTCTCACAGCTCCTTCGCGATGATGTCGGCGGACCGGATGCCCATGGCAACCGCGGTCAGCGTCGGGTTGATGACACCGGCCGCCGGGATGTTGCCGACGGTGGCCAGGAAGAGGTTGTCGTGGTCGAAGGTGCGGCCTTCGTGGTTGACCACCGAATCCTTCGCATCGGCGCCCATGATCGTGGTGCCCATGAGGTGGTCGTGGTTCTCGAAGCCGCTGATGCCCAGGATCTCGCCGCCCATCTTGGCGTTGATGTCGTGGTACATTTCCTTTGCCTTCTCGGCGCCGGCCTTGACGTAGTCGTCCACGTCGAAGTGGATCTTCAGGCCCGGCATGCCGATGCTGTCGGTCCAGTCCTTGTTGGGAACCAGGCGGTTGGCGGGATCGGGCAGCTGTTCGAAGAAGCTGTAGACATACATCCAGCGGCTGGCGTGATCCTTGATCCGCGCGTCCAGTTCGGCGCCCATGTAGCCTGCCTCGATCGCTTCGCGCGCCATGTCGACGGTGGCGTTGGGGTTTGCCAGCGCCGTCTTGTTGGCGGAGAAGTCACGGCGGTGATCGCCGTCGCGCCAGTCCATGATGGTGGCCTGCTGCACCGGGCCGCGGCCCGACCACATGGTATCACCGGCCAGGAAGGACATGGAGATGCCGATGTGGTCCATCATGTTCCGCCCGACCATGTCGGAGGAATTGGCGATGTCGTTCATCAGCAGCAGCTTGGCGGTTTCGAAGCTGTGCGCCGCGATGACGAAATACTTCGCCGTCAGCGTGTGCTCTTCCTTCTCGGGGGTCAGGTAGCTGATCGAGGCGATCTTGCCGCCTTCGCCCTTGGTGATCTTGTGCACAACCGCTTCGGTGATCAGCTGGACACCTGCGCGCTGGCATTTGTCGGCGTGGATCGACCCGTTGTAGAGCGTGCCGATGGGGCAGACCTGGTCACAGTTGTTGTTGCCCTGGCAGGCCGGGCGGCCGTCGTAGGGGCGGTGGGTCCGCACGGTGGGTTCGTGGACGATCTTGTAGCCCGAGGGTTCCAGCGCGTCCTTCATGGCCTTGGAGCTGTAGACCCATTCCTCGGCGTCCACGGGGTAAGGCTTGGAGCGCGGCGGGAAGGCCTGGCCGGGGTTCTTGCCCGACTGGTCCTCGGTGTCCGACCCGGCGATGCCCAGCTCGTATTCGGCCTTGGTGTAGTAGGGTTCGAGGTCCTCGTACTCCATCGGCCAGTCGCGGCCCTTGCCGTAGAGGGTGTTCAGCTTGAAGTCGTTGGGGATATAGCGCCAGGTCGCGCCGCCCCAGTGCCAGGTGGTCCCGCCGACGAGCTTCAGCATGCCCGGCATCATGTCGAAGGAGCCGGTGTTCTGGATGTAGCCTTCCTGGTAGGAGGTCGGCGCCCAGGGGTTGTTGGGGTAGGGGTCGTTGTGGTCGTAGTGACGCCCCGAGTTGCGGAAATTCTGCAGCAGCTTCCAGCGCGGTACCGAGGGGCCGGCTTCCAGCATGATGACGGATTTGCCCTGCTTCGCGAGTTCGTAGGCCGTGTTCGACCCGACGACACCCGAACCGACGACGATGACGTCTGCGTCGTATTCTTGAGCCATGATGTTGTCCTTGGTTGCTAGGTCTCGACTGTTCCTGGCGGGCCGTCAGCGGCGGCCCTGTCCGGGACCGGTCAGCCTTGGTCGGGAAGTTCTGCCCAGTAGCCGGAACCCCAGGTGGAGTAGCTCGGGATCGGCACGTAGGCGGAGGTCACGCCGTAGCTCAGCGCCTGGCTGAAGGTGACGAATTCCACGTTGTCATGGGCGGCGTGGGCCTGCGGTTCGCCCGCGTAGCCCAGGTAGACGGCCTTCAGCAGCTCCTTGGCGGTGTCCTGCAGGGGGCCTTCGAACCCTTCGGCCGCGCCCAGGGCGGTGCTGTCGGAGATCTCGTTGTCCGCGATGAAACTGGCCAGGGCTGCGAGCGCTTCGGGGAAATCGGCGTTCACTTTGGTGAGAGCGCTCCCGGCACGGGCGCAAAGATCCGGGTCGACGGACTTGCCTGCCAGAAGCTCGGTCACGGTGACCAGGCTGCTGTTCATGTCGGCGGTGGCGGCAAAGCTGGCAGAGACGTTGCCAAAGCTGGACGCAGCCCCGGCAAGCAGGGTCGTACCGATAATAAATTTGCGTCTATTCATAGTGTTAACGCGCGGTCGCACGGGGGAATTATCCGATACGCCGACCTGGCTTCTCGAACTCATGGCGAGTGGCTCCTGATTGATGGACCGGGGCAGGGGAGGGCGCCCCGGGTCCTGAAGTCTGTGTGCAACGGTGCACTTAGCGTCCTTCTGATGCAGAAAAGGAAGTTCGACAATAGGAAAAGTCAAAGGATTGGGAGCGATTGCAGTGTGGATTTATGAACAGTGCACACGCGGTTCCGCCCCGGGAAGGTCGGTGAATCGTCAAAAATCCAAGAAAACGTTGGCGCTAGCGGTTGTGCGCGATGTCCGAAGAGCGGCGCTCGATCAGCTCGATCGGGACAACCTGCAGGAGGGGACCGTCCCGGCGGGAGAGCATGTCGGTGATCAGCCGGGTCGTATATTCCCCGAACAGGGCGGAGCTTTGCCGGACGCTGGTGAGGGAGACGGTCTCACTGCCCGAGTCGATGGCATCGTCGTAGCCCACGACGGCGACATCTTCGGGCACGCGGTAGCCCAGGTGCAGCAGGCGGTTCATCGCGCCCATGGCGATCCGGTCATTGGCGCCGAAGATCGCGGTCGGACGGGTGCGGCGGGCCATCAGCGCATCCGCCCCGGCCTGGCCGCCGTCCAGGTCGAACCAGCCGCGCTGGATCACCGGTTCCAGGCCTGCATCCCGCATCGCGGCGGTATAGCCATCGGCCCGGCCCTTCGCCCCCGCGCCGTCCCCGCCGGAGATATGGGCGATTTCGCGGTGGCCCCGGTCGATCAGGTGCTGCGTGGCCATCCGGGCGCCCAGCACGTCGTCACCGATGACGCAGCGCAGGCCGAGATGGGTCAGATCCTCGCCGATGTAGACGACGGGCACATGCCGGCCGATCTCCGCCACGGCCTGCGGATCCCGGGGGGAACCGATCAGGACCAGCCCGGCAATGCGGTGGCGCAGCAGGGGATCCACCTGTTGCAGCGTCACTTCGACCCCGGCGCGGCCCAGGCTGATCATCGGATCCAGGTCCTGGCGGACCAGGGCGTCGGAAATCTCGGTCGCCATCATCATGTGATAGGGGTTCATCGGTTCGCCCACGACGATGCCGATGCCGGTGGCCCGCCCGCTGGCCAGCTGCCGGGCGGCCACGTTGACCTGGTAGCCAAGCTCCAGCGCCTTTTCCTGCACCCGGTTGCGGACCTCTTCGCGCACCCCCGGATCGCCCCTGAGCGCGCGGGAGGCCTGGGACCGGGATACGCCCGCAGCCACGGCAACTTCGCTGAGTGTCACGTAACTGCGCTGCATGGTCCGATTGCCTCTCTTCGTTCCCGGCGGCGGGAGACGTTCGCTCCCGGCCGCTTTCGGTATCCCACGGTATTCAACATGCGTCGGCGGATCGCAAGCAGTCCGGCGCGGGCAGGGGCCGCTTTGCGCGGGACGTTGCGGCGCAAACGGAGTTTCGTCCGCTCTCCGGACTGTTGGGGCCGGACTGTAGTGTAGCAGCCTGTTGCGGCCTGTCCCTGGCCGATTGTTGCCCGGACCGGAGGGCACGAGGCCCCGCGCCGGGGGCTCAGAAGTGATAGTAGGCTTCGGCGAAGTAGTCCTTAAGGATTGCGATGAAGACCTCGACGGGGCGGGGGCGCATGTCGCCGTAGTGGTCCACGGTGATGATATTGGGCGCCGGCAGCGGATCCAGCAGCCGCAGGCGCCGGGTGCGCTGTTCCACCGGCAGCGGCTTGCGTGGCCAGGCGTTGAGGATGGTGGAGCCGAACCCGCGCGACACGCCGCGAATGATGCTTTCGTAATTGCGGCTCTTGAAGATGATGCGCGGCCGCCGGTCCGAGAAGTCGAACAGCGTCATCAGGTAGGTCATGGTCAGCGGCAGGCTGAGCAGGGAAATCGGGTGTTCTGCCAGCTGGCTGATGCTGATCGCCTCGTGCCGGGCCAGGGGGCTGTCTTCATGCACCATGGCATGGGGCGGGGCACGGCCGATCTTTTCGATCGTGCCGGTGAAGTCGGGGCCGAGGTCGTAGACCACCACCAGGTCGACTTCCCCCCGGTCGAGGTAACGCTTCAGGCTGGGCTGGTCCGCCTCCACCAGCTCGACCGAGACATTACCCAGCTGTGCGCGCAGGCGGGTCAGGACCTCTACCATCATGATGGAGCTGAAGGGTTCGAACAGGCCGACACGCAGCTGGCCGTCATCCGCGCTCTGGGATCGCAACTCCCGGTTGAATTCCTGCTCGGCGGCCAGAAGGCGCCGGGCCGCCGCGATGAATTTTTCACCGGCCGAGGTGGTCAGAACCCCCCGTCCTTTCTGTCGGGAGAAGATTCGCACCCCCAGATCGTGCTCCGCCGTGTCAACGGCGGCGAGGATCGAGGACTGCGAAATGTTCATCTTCTGTGCAGCTTTCGCGAAGCTGCCGGTTTCCTGCACGGCACAGATATAGGTGAGCTGCTTCAGGCTGGGGGTCATGAGGGAGATACCCAAAAAATGTAATGATTTCGGCCATTCTTTGTATTTTACGTGTTGGGACGGTTTCGCCAGCCTTGGGTCAACACCAAGCGAATGATGGACGAAGCCGTGCTGAAAACTCAGACGCATCCCGTGTCGGATGCATGCGAAACATGCCAGATGTCGGTGGCGGAGCTGACCACGGCCTATGCCTCCGGGGCGCTGTCCCCGGTCGAGGTGACCCGGGATGCCCTGAAGCGGGCGCATGAGGCGCAGGCGCTGTGCAATGCCTTCGCCCTGATCGACGAGGAAAGCGCGCTTGCCTCTGCCGCCGCCTCTGAAGAGCGCTGGAAGAAGGGCGAGGCGCTGTCGGCGATCGATGGCGTGCCGGGCACCATCAAGGATATCGTGCAGATCGCGGGCTGGCCCGTCAGCAACGGCAGCCATCTTGGCAGCGATGAACCCTGCGCCGAAGATGCCCCCAGCGTCGCCAAGCTGCGCGATGCGGGCCTGGTGATGCTGGGCACGACGATGACCCCGGAATTCGGCTGGAAGGCCCTGACCGACAGCCACCGCTGGGGCATCACGCGCAATCCCTGGAACACCGAAGTGACGCCCGGCGGGTCCTCCGGCGGTGCCGCCGTCGCGGCGTCCATGGGAGCCGGGGTGTTGCACCTCGGCTCCGACGGGGGCGGGTCGATCCGCATTCCCTCCGCCTTCACCGGCATTTCCGGGATCAAGCCGACCTTCGGCCGCGTGCCGGCCTATCCGGCCTCTGCCTTCGGCACCGTGGCGCATATCGGTCCGATGGCCCGCCGGGTCGAGGACGTGGAGCAGATGCTGACCGTCATGTCCGGCCGCGACCGTCGCGACTGGTTCCAGGGCGAGGCCCCGCTGCACCAGCTGGCACCGCATGAAACCTCTCCCTCCGGTCTGCGCATCGGCATCTGGGCGACCCCGCCGGTGGGCACGGTCGAGCCCGCCGTCGCCGCCGCCTTCGAGGCCGCCGTCGCCCGCTTCCGCGCCGCCGGGGCGGAGCTGGAGGAGATCGCGCTGCCGATGTCGGACCAGCTCTACGAGATCGCGACAAAGCTGTGGTTCTGCGGTGCCCGCGCCCGGCTGGAGGGCTTCGGCCCGCTGGACAGCCTGCCGCGTGACCGGATCGATCCGGGCGTCATGGCCATCGCCGAAGAGGCCATGGGCTGGACCACCACCGATTACATCACTGCCGTGAACGCCCGCGCGGCCTTCGGCAGCCAGATGGACAAGATGTTCGAACGTTTCGACTACATCATCGCCCCGGGCTGCGCCGTGCTGCCCTTCAAGGCAGGCGAAGAGGTGCCCCCGGGCAGCGGCCTGGATCGCTGGTTCAAATGGGCCGGCTTCAGCTTCCCCATCAACCTGACGCAGCAGCCGGCGGCCGTGGTGCCAAATGGCGTGGATGAGGCATCGGGCCTGCCGCATTCGCTGCAGATCATCTCGGCCCGTGGCCGCGACAGCGCGGTGCTGGCCCTGGCCAAGTGGTGGCAGCGCCAGGATCCTGCGCACCTTCTCTAGTTCTCCCGTCCGCCCTTCCGGGCGGGACGACCGGGAGGGGCCGCCAGCTCTGCAGCCCCGCTGCAACCGCCAGCTGCCCCGCACCCCACCCCACGAAAGACCAAGAAAAGGATCGGCCCCAAGGCCGACCATCCCCAACGAGACCAACAAGGAGACAAACCATGATGAACAGACGCTCCCTGCTTCGCAGCTCGCTTGCCAGCGGCGCCGGCCTGTCGCTGCTCGCCGGCATGAACGCCGGTCAGGCCAAGGCCGCCGGTGGCGACCCGATCCCCGTGGGCGCCGCCCTGCCGATGTCCGGCGTGGCCGCCGCAGACGGCATCGAGTTCCAGAACGGCCTCAACCTTGCCATCGAGGAGATCAACTCCGTCGGCGGCATCCTGGGCCGCCCGCTGGAACTGCATGTCGAAGACACCGCAGAGATGGGCGCCGACGTGGTCAGCCAGGCCATGCAGCGCCTGATCGACCGTTACGAGACCCCGGTGATCATCAACGGCTACAACAACGGCACCAACATGGTGGAAATGGATGTCGCGGCTGACAGCGACGTCATCTTCTGCCACTACAACACGCTGATTTCGCACAACAACAAGTTCAAGGAAGACCCGGATCGCTACTACGGCTGCTTCCAGGGCGATCCGCCCGAATACTATTACGGCCCGGGCCTGCTGTCCTATCTGAACAACCTGGTCGACACCGGCCAGTGGACCCCTGCCAACCGCAAGATCGCGCTGGTCGCCTCCTCGGTGGAATATTCCATCGTGATCGCCAACGCCGTGCGCGAATTCGCCGAGGAAGCGGGCTGGGAAATCTCGATCTACGAGACGGTGCAGTTCCCGACCAACCAGTGGGGCCCGACGCTGGCCAAGATCCGTCAGGACGAACCGGCGGTCATCGCGGTGACGCACTTCCTGCCGCAGGACCTTGCGGCCTTCATGACCCAGTTCATTCCGCAGCCGACCAATTCGCTGATCTACATGCAGTACGGCCCCTCCCTGCCGGCCTTCAAGGAGATCGGCGGCGACGCGGTGAAGGGCGTGCTCTATTCCACCGTGGTGGGCTGCCTGCCCGACGACTTCTCCGAAGGGTTCCGCACCACCTACCGGGAGAAGTTCGGCCCGAACGCTGCCTATCTGACCGGCTCGCAGACCTATGACGGGCTGTGGAAATGGGCCCTGGCCGCGGCGATCGCCGGTGGCGCGGGCGAACCCTACGATGGCGAGCAGGCCCGCGCCGTTGCCGCCTCGATGAACCGGCTGATCTATCGCGGCGTGAACGGCGTCTGCCGCTTCGACCCCGATGGCCAGTCCGCCTATACCTACCCGGCACAGACCAATGACGCCTCGCTGGGCATGCCGCACCAGTTCCTGCAGCACCAGGACCTGACCCAGGACCCCGTGCTGGTGGCACCGGGCAGCTACGCCAAGGGCAGCTTCGTCATGCCGCCGTGGATGTCCTGATGGCCAAGGATGCGCAGCCCCTCCTGGTCTGTGAAGAGGTCTCCCGCCACTTCGGCTCTCTTGCCGCGGTGGACGGGGTCTCCCTTCAGGTGATGCCCGGCGAGGTGCTGGGCATCGGTGGCCCCAACGGCGCCGGCAAGACCACGTTCTTCGACGTGGTCACCGGCATCACCGCTCCCTCCGGGGGGCGGATCACCTTCGACGGTCACGATGTGACGAGCTGGGGGGCGGACCGGATCTGCCACGCGGGCGTCGCGCGGACCTTCCAGCTGAACGCGGCCTTCGATCACCTGACAGTGCTGGAGAACGTGCAGGTCGCGGCCCAGTTCGGCCGCGCCGCGCGGAAGTTCCCCGGTCTGCGGCTGGGTGCCGAGACGCGGGCGGCGGTGGAAGAGGCGCTGGAGTTCGTGGGCCTGTCGGCCAAGCGCCACATGGTGGCGGGCGACCTGCCGGTGCTGGACCGCAAGCTGCTGATGATCGCGGGCGCCATGGCGACGAAGCCGCGGATGATCTTCCTCGACGAACCCGTCGGTGGCCTGAACACCGAAGAAATCGACCATATCCAGGATCTGGTGCGGAAGATGCAGGGGCAGGGGATTACCATCGTGCTGATCGAGCACGTGATGCGCTTCCTGCTGTCGCTCTCCACCCGGGTGATCATCATGCACCACGGCCAGGTCATCTTCGAAGGCCGCCCTGACCAGGTGGCCGAGGATGAGACGGTGGTGGAAACCTACCTGGGCGCCGGCACCGCCGGGCGCCTGAAATCGCATTTCTCCGAAGCCGGGGCAGAGGAGGCCGCAGATGCCTGAAGCCATGCTGGAACTGGATGGCGTGCATGCGGGCTATGACGGCCCCGACGTGCTGCACGGTATTTCCCTGACCGTGAAGAAGGGGCAGATCGTCACCGTCGTCGGCCCCAACGGGCACGGCAAGTCGACGCTGCTGCGCACGATTTCCGGCCTGACCTCGCTGTCGAAGGGCACGATCCGGCTCGGCGGGCGCGACCTGTCGCGCACCCGGCCAGAAAGGATCGCGGCAATGGGTCTGGCCCATGTGCCGCAGGGCGACCTGCTGTTCCCGGAAATGACCGTTTACGAGAACCTGCAGATGGGCGCCTACCTGAACCGGGACGCCACCCGGTTCGAGGCCCTGCTGGAAGAGGTCTATGCCCTGCTGCCCCGGCTGAAGGAACGCCACGGCCAGGTCGCCTCGTCCCTTTCGGGGGGCGAGCGGCGCATGGTCGGCATCGGGCGCGGCCTGATGGCGGGCGCCGACGTGCTGATGCTGGACGAGCCGTCCCTGGGCCTCGCGCCGCTGGTGATCGAACAGATCTACGAGGTGATCGGCAAGCTGCGCGCGCAGGGCCGCACGATCCTTCTGGTGGAGGAAAACCCCGCCCGCGTCGCGCATCTGTCGGATGTCATGCACCTGCTGGACGACGGTCGCCTGACCTGGTCGGGCCTGCCGGCCGAGCTGCTGGAACGCGGCGAACTACTTGAAACCTATCTGGGGGGCTGAGCTGATGGATATCCTCATCGCCATCCTGTCGACGGGGCTGACGAACGGCGCGCTCTATGCGCTGGCAACCGTCGGTCTGTCGCTGATCTGGGGCTCCATGGGCATGCTGAACATGGCCCATGGCGCCATGCTGGCCCTTGGCGGCTACACCGTCTTCACCATCGCCACCACGCTGGGCCTGCCGGTCTGGCTGGCCGTGCTGGTCGCCGCTGCCGTGGGCGCGGTGGCGGGCATGGTGCTCTACGTGCTGGTCGTGCGCTCGCTGCTGAAGACCGCCGGCAAGAACTTCGAGACCAGCGTGATGATCGCCACGGTGGGCCTGTCCATCGCGCTGCAGAACGCGCTGCTGCTGGTCTATGGCGGCCAGCCGCTGGCGCAGCCCTTCGGCGTCTCGGGCGCGCTGCGCATCGGCGCCAGCGCGGTGCCGTGGCTGAACATGGTCATCATCGCCGTGGCGGTGGTGGTCATGGTGATCCTGGCGCTGCTGATCGGGCGCACCCGCATGGGCCGCGCCATCCGCGCCACCGCCCAGAACCGCGAGGCCGCGCAGCTGATGGGCGTCGCGGTGGAACGCACCTACCTGCAGGTGCTGGCGCTGTCGGGCGCCGTCGCAGGCATCTGCGGCGTGCTCGTCAGCTCGGTCACCCAGCTGTCGCCGACACTGGGCGCCGACCCGATGCTGAAGGCCTTCATCATGTGCGTGGTGGCGGGCCTGGGCAACCTGCCCGGCGCGGTGGCCGCGGCCTTCGGCCTCGCGCTGGTCGAGGCGGGGGTGCAGTTCGGCATGGGCGCCCGCTGGGGCTTCCCCGTCCTGCTGATGCTGGTCATCGCCATCCTGATCTGGCGCCCGAATGGTCTTTTCGGCCGTGCCCAGATCCGCCGCATGTGAGGAACGAGAGATGAGCGATATCACCCAAACCCTTCCCGCAAGCACCCCGCGCCGCCCCTCCAAGGGCCGCACGGACCTGCTGATCGGCGTGCTGCTTCTGGCTGCCGCCGTGGCCGCGCCCTTCTTCATCGAAAGCCGCTACATGATGGGGCAGGTCATCGTGGGCCTGTTCTGGGCCTCGGTCGCGGTGCAGTGGAACCTTCTGTTCGGCTACGCCGGTGTCTTCAGCCTGGGCCAGATGGCGGTCTTTGCCGTCGGCGGTTACGGCACGGCGATGCTGGCGCATTACCTGGGCTGGAACATCTACGGTGCCATTGCCGCGGGCGCGGTCATCGCCACGGCCTTCTCGGCCATCGTGGGGCTCGCCTGCCTGCGCCTGCAGGGCGTCTACGTGGCGCTTCTGACCTATGCCATCGCCCAGGTGATCTACCTGCTGATCGTCACCGATACCGGCTGTTTCGAGATGGTGGGCACCTCCTGCCGCCAGTTCACCGGCGGCGCGACGGGCTTTGCCCGCTTCGGGGATTTCGGCATGCGGCCGATCCTGAAGGGCGACTGGATCCGGGGCAACTACGCCATCGTGCTGGTCTCCTTCGTGCTGTCCATGGGCGCCAGCTGGATCATCCTGCACGGGCCGATGGGCCTGGCCTTCAAGGCGCTGCGCGACAACCAGCCCTATGCGGTGGCACGCGGCATCAACCGCTTCCACACCCAGCTTCTGGTCTTCGGCATCTCGGCCTTCTTCACCGGGCTGACCGGCGGGCTCTACGCCACGCATTTCCAGGCCATCGGGCCCAACATCTTCTCCATGTCCTCGCTGCTGTTCATCCTGGCGATCGCCGTGGTGGGGGGCGTGGGCACCTTCTGGGGGCCGGTGGTGGGCACCATCGTGCTGATGACCGCGGATGAGCTGATGCGCGAGATGGGTGAGTTCCGCACCATCGGCCTGGGCCTGATCATCGCCGCCGCCGTGGTGCTGCTACCCAACGGGCTGGTGGGGAAATTCACCGACATCCTGCGCAAGCTGCGGAAATGAAAAGATAAACCGGGGCGCATGACGCCCCGGGCCAAAACGGCGCGGCAAAGCCCCGCGACCAACAGAGAAGGACCCTTTCATGTCTGAGACCTCTTTCGACACGATCATCGTCGGTGCCGGTTCCGCCGGCTGCGTCCTGGCCGGCCGGCTCAGCGCCGATCCCTCCCGCAAGGTACTGCTGCTGGAAGCGGGCGGCGATCAGCCGCTGGATTCCAAGATCCCCTCCAACTGGGTGTCGCTGTTCAACACCGATGCCGACTGGGGCTATTACACCGTCGCCCAGGACGGTTGCCGGGGGCGGCGCATCTTCTGGCCGCGCGGCAAGATGATGGGCGGGTCCGGGTCCATGAACGCGATGATCTACATTCGCGGGCTGCCCTATGACTTCAACATCTGGGAAGAGGAAATGGGCTGCCCCGGCTGGGGCTGGGACAGCGTGCTGCCCGATTTCATCGCCTCTGAAACCAACGCCAACCACCAGGACCCGATGCACGGCCAGGACGGCCCCCTGCATATCCAGAGCCCGGAGTTCCGCCACCGGTTCGAGGAAGCCTGGGTCGAGGCCGGTGCCGCCGCAGGCTACGGCGCCAACCCCGATTTCAACAGCGACAGCCAGGAAGGCTTCGGCTTCTTCCAGTTCTTCATCAAGGACGGCCAGCGCTACGGCACCAATGCCGCCTACGTGCAGCCCTTCCTCGACCGGCCGAACCTGACGGTCACCAAGAACGTACTGATCACCCGGGTGCTGATGGAAGGCAACCGCGCCGTGGGCGTGGAATACCTGCAGAACGGCCAGCCGGTGCAGGTCCGCGCCGACAGCGAGGTCATCATGGCCGCCGGGGCCATCGGCACGCCGCAGATCCTGATGCTGTCCGGCCTGGGCGTTGCGGATGAACTGAAGGAGGCGGGCGTGACCCCGCAATTCGACATCCCCGAGATGGGCAAGAACCTGCAGGACCACATCAACGTCGCCTTCAGCTACTACACCAAGGATCAGGATGGCATCGGCGCCTGGGATGCCGATTTCATCGCCGGGGCGCAGAAGGAATGGGAAGAAAAGGGCACCGGGCCGTTCTCGGTGCCGTGGGTGGCCGCCGGTGCGCATGTGCGCTCCCGCCCTGACGTCGAACCGGACCTGCAGCTCTACGGCGCCGCCTCGCCGCACCGCGACTACACCCGCTTCATGTCGGTGAAGGCCGGGATGACCATGCACTCCACCCTGCAGCGGCCCGAAAGCCGGGGCGAGATCAAGCTCTTCTCCGCCGACCCGATCCGCTATCCCTCCATCGACCCGAAGTATTTCTCCTCCGATGAAAGCGGCAACGACATCAAGACGCTGGTGGAGGCGATCAAGATCCAGCGCCGCGTGGCCGAAACTGCACCTCTGGCGGGTATTCTGGATGGCGAAATGGCGCCCTCTGCCGATTGCCAGACCGATGCGGATATCGAGATGTACGTGCGCAGCCACTGCATGACGCTCTATCACCCGTCCTCCACCTGCCGGATGGGCAAGGACGCGACCGCCGTGGTCGACAGCGACAGCTTTGCCGTCAACGGCGTCGAAGGGCTCTACGTCGCCGATGCCTCGGTCTTCCCGCGCATGATCTCGGGCAACCTGAACGCCACGGTGATCCTTGTGGCCGAACGCGCCGCAAAGGCCATCGCCGCCAAATCCGCCTGATCGCGACACCATCCCCCACTTGCGGGCCGGTCGCCCCCTTCGTCCGGCCCGCGCTTTTCTTCGAGAGAGACCATGCAGCTTTCCCCGAACAGCAAGAAATTCTACATCGACGGTGCCTGGGTCGATCCGGTCACGCCCAGGTCCCTGCCGGTCATCGACCCGGCCCATGAAACGCCCTTCGACGAAATCTCCCTCGGCTCCGCCGCCGACGTGAATGCCGCCGTGGCCGCCGCCAGGAAGGCTTTCGAGACCTTCCAGTTCTCCACCAAGGAAGACCGCATCGCGCTGATGGAGAAGATCCTGGAACGCTACATCGCCCGGTCCGAGGATATCGCCCAGGCGGTCAGCCACGAGATGGGCGCGCCCATCGGCTTTGCCCGCGAATGGCAGACCGGCATCGGCCAGTGGCATATCGAGGCGACGCTGGAGGCGCTGAAGAAGATGGAGTTCACCGAGACGCGCGGCACCACGCTCGTCGCCCGTGAACCCGTGGGCGTCTGCGCCCTGATCACGCCCTGGAACTGGCCGCTGAACCAGATCGCCTGCAAGGTCGCCCCGGCTATCGCGGCAGGTTGCACCATGGTCCTGAAACCGTCCGAGATCGCGCCGATGTCCGGCCTGATCTTTGCCGAGGTGATGGACGAGGCGGGCGTTCCGGCGGGCGTCTTCAACATGGTCAACGGCGACGGCCCCTCGGTGGGGCAGGTCATGGCCGAACACCCCGACGTGGACATGGTCTCCTTCACCGGCTCCACCCGCGCGGGCGTCATCGTGGCGAAATCCGCCGCCGACACGGTGAAGCGCGTGGCGCAGGAACTGGGGGGCAAGTCGCCCAACATCGTCCTGCCCGACGCCGATTTCGCCGCCGCCGTGGCCGAAGGCGCGGCCAGCTGCTTTGGCAATACCGGCCAGTCCTGCAACGCGCCGACCCGCATGCTGGTCCCGGCGGACCGGCAGGACGAGGCGATGGAGATCGCGGCCAAGGTCGCTTCCGCCATCGTGTGTGGCGATCCGCAGGATGCCGCCACCACCATGGGCCCGCTTGTCAGCGAGGTGCAGTTCGCCAAGGTGCAGGCCCTGATCGAGAAGGGCATTGCCGAGGGCGCCACCCTCGCCGCCGGTGGCACAGGCCGTCCCGAGGGCGTGAACCGGGGCTATTTCGTCCGTCCCACGGTCTTCGGCAATGTCAGCAACGACATGACCATCGCGCAGGAAGAGATCTTCGGTCCGGTGCTGTCGATCATCTCCTATGAAGACGAGGACGACGCGGTGCGCATCGCCAATGACACGGTCTATGGCCTTGCCGCCTACGTGCAGGGCAGCCCCGAGGCCGCGCGCCGCGTGGCGCTGCAACTGCGGGCGGGGACGGTGCACCTGAACGGGCCCGCCTGGGACCGCTTCGCGCCTTTCGGCGGCTACAAGCAGTCCGGCAACGGCCGCGAATATGCCGACTGGGGCCTGCATGATTTCCTTGAAATCAAGGGCGTCGTCGGCTGGGGCTGAGCCTGCTCCCAAAGGGGTCGCCCCTGCCGGGGCGATGCCTCCGGCGGGGATATTGGGGAGCCAGAAAATGGTGGGGCCCGGCGCGATGTGCCGGGCCTTCCGCTTTTGCGGGCGGGCAAAAGGCGGGCACCTTTGCAGGGGCGGTGGCAAGGAGCGGCCTGCGGGGCGCGGAGAGGGCCGCGGGCAGGTGACAGTACCGTATGTTCGGGTGTAGGCCTGAGGGGGAACATCTTGGAGATCAAGTGTTTTGACGTCCGAATCCCTCTCCCCGGGCCGTGTCGTCGCCGTGCGTGGCGCCGTGGTCGACATCGCTTTTCCCGATGGTGGCCTGCCGCCCGTCAATGATGCGCTCACCATCCGCTCGCCCGACCTGCCGCCGCTGGTGGTGGAGGTTCAGGCCCACCTCGACGACACGCGGATCCGCGCCATCGCCCTGCAAGCAACGGGCGGATTGCGGCGCGGCGCGGCGGTCGATCACCCGGGCGGTCCGCTGACCACGCCGGTGGGCGATGCGGTGCTGGGGCGGCTCATGGACGTGACCGGCGCCACCGGCGACCGCAAGGCGGAGCTGGGCGCCGATGTGCCCCGCCGCCCGATCCACAACGCGCCCCCGCCCTTCGCGGCCCAGGGCGGCACCTCGGAGATCTTCCACACCGGCATCAAGGTCATCGACCTGCTGGCGCCGCTGGCGCAGGGCGGCAAGGCCGCCATGTTCGGCGGCGCAGGCGTGGGCAAGACCGTGCTGGTGATGGAACTGATCCATGCCATGGTCGCCAGCTACGAGGGGATCTCCGTCTTTGCCGGTGTCGGCGAACGGTCCCGCGAGGGGCACGAGATGCTGCAGGACATGACCGACGCGGGCGTGCTGGACCATACCGTGCTGGTCTATGGCCAGATGAACGAACCCCCCGGCGCGCGCTGGCGGGTGCCGATGACGGCGCTGGCGATTTCCGAACATTTCCGCGACGAACAGCACCGCAACGTGCTGCTCCTGATGGATAACGTCTTCCGCTTCGTGCAGGCCGGGTCCGAGGTCTCGGGCCTTTTGGGCCGCATGGCCTCCCGCGTGGGCTACCAGCCGACGCTGGCCACCGAGGTGGCGGAACTGCAGGAGCGCATCGCCTCGGTGGGGGATGCGGCCATCACCGCCATCGAGGCGGTCTATGTCCCCGCCGACGATTTCACCGATCCGGCCGTGACCACCATCGCCTCCCATGTCGACAGCATGGTGGTGCTGTCCCGCGCCATGGCCGCCGACGGCATGTACCCCGCCGTCGATCCCATCGCCTCCTCCTCGATCCTGCTCGACCCGCTGATCATGGGCGAAGACCACGTCGCCGTCGCCGGAGAGGTCCGCCGCGCCATCGAGCATTACCGCGAACTGCAGGATGTCATCTCCCTTCTGGGGAAGGAGGAACTGGGCCGTGAGGATCGCCATATCGTCGACCGCGCTCGCCGGTTGCAGCGCTTCCTGACCCAGCCCTTTGCCGTGACGGAGGCCTTCACGGGGATGGAGGGCCGCTCCGTCTCGCTCGAAGACACGATCGCGGGCTGCCGCGCGATCCTGGCGGGGGAGGCGGACGACTGGGACGAAAGCAGCCTCTACATGGTCGGCACCTTCGAGGAGGCGCGGGCCAAGGAAGAGGCGGCGCGCAAGGCCCAGGCGGCATGAGCGCGCTGCACCTCACCATCTCCACCCCGATGGACGTGCTGGTGGAGGCAGAGACGCCCTCGATCCGGGCCGAGGATGAAAGCGGTGGCTTCGGCCTGCTGCCCGGCCATGTCGACATGCTGACGGCGCTGCCGGCTTCGGTGCTGCGCTGGCGCGACGGCGCGGTCTGGCACTTCTGCGCGCTGCGCGGCGGGCTTCTGACCGTGCGGGAGGGGCGGGAGGTCTCCGTCGCCTGCCGCGAGGGGATCCTGGGCGATGATCTGGGCGCGCTGGCGCAGCAGGTCGCGGCCTTCCGGGCAAAGGAACAGTCGGCCGACCGCGACGTGCGGGTGGAACAGATGCGCCTGCATTCCCAGGCGGTGCGCCAGCTGATGCAGTACCTGCGCCCCGGGCGCGCCAGCCTTCTGGGCCATCCGCCGCAGATCCAGCCGGGCAGGGGGGGCGAATGAGCGACCGCACCGAAGAGGCCGCCCGTCGCGAGGAGGCCCGCCGCCAGATGTCCCATGCCGATCCCGAGCCGCCGCTGGCCGCGCGGCTGGGGCAGATCGGCGTGCTGGGCTGGATCATCGTCGCGCCGATGCTGCTGGGCACGGTGCTGGGCCGGTTTGCCGACCGGCAGTTCGACACCGGGATCTTCTTCACCGCGCCGCTGATCATGCTGGGCGCCGCGCTCGGCCTATATTCGGCCTGGAAATGGATGCACCGCCAATGATCGAGACGGCAAAGGCCCTGACCGCCGCCCATCCCCTTGCCGCCGCCCTGCTGGGCGCGGTGCTGTGCTTTGGGCTGGGGCTGGTGCATTTCGCCTCGCTCCACCGGGTCACAGCGCTCTGGCTGGGGGCGGACCGTGCGCCGGGCCGGGCGATCACGCTGCAACTGGCGCGCATGGCCGTGCTGGTGGTGGTCTTCACCCTGCTGGCGCTGGCGGGCGCGCCGGCGCTGCTGGGCGGTGCCGTGGGGCTGCTGCTGGGCCGCGCGGTGATCCTGCGCCGCAACCGGAAGGCCGCGTGATGGAGAACCCGCTGAACCTCACCCCGGTCTTCCAGCTTGGCCCCGTACCGCTCACGCAGCCGGTGCTGCTGACCTGGGCGATCATGGCGGCGCTGGCACTGGGCTGCCACCTGGCCACCCGGCGCATGACGCTCAGGCCCGGGCGGGTGCAGACGGTGCTGGAAATGGCCGTGACCACCGTCGACGACCTGATCCGCGAAACCATGCGCCGCGATCCCGCGCCCTTCCGCGCCCTGATCGGGTCGCTGCTGATCTTCGTGCTGATCGCCAACTGGTCCGGCCTGCTGCCGGGGCTGGAGGCGCCGACGGCCCATGTCGAAACCGATGCCGCGCTGGCGCTTGTCGTCTTTGCCGCCACCATCGGCGCGGGCCTGCGCCTGCGCGGGCTGGCTGGCTACCTGAAGACCTTCGCCGAACCCAGCTGGATCATGATCCCTCTCAACCTCGTGGAAGAGATCACGCGCACCTTCTCGCTCTTCGTGCGCCTGTTCGGCAACGTGATGAGCGGGGTCTTCATCAGCGGCATCATCCTGTCGCTGGCGGGGCTTCTGGTCCCCATTCCCTTCATGGCGCTCGACCTGCTGACCGGCGCCATCCAGGCCTATATCTTTGCCGTTCTGGCCACCGTCTTCATCGGCGCCGCCGCCGGTGAAGAGCCCGGCCCCCATCCCCTTCCCGACACAAAGGACACGCCCTGATGGACAACCTGATCCAAGTCGTCTCGATCTTCTCCGCCGCGCTGGCCGTGGGCCTCGGCGCCATCGGCCCGGGCCTGGGGGAGGGGCGCGCGGTCGCCGCCGCCATGGATGCCATCGCCCGCCAGCCGGAGGCCGCGGGCACCATCTCCCGCACGCTCTTCGTCGGCCTCGCCATGATCGAGACCATGGCGATCTACTGCCTGGTGATCGCGCTGCTGGTCCTCTTCGCCAACCCCTTCGTCTGAGCAGGCCATGAGCATCGACTGGTGGACCCTCGGGCTCCAGACCGTCAACTTCCTGGTTCTGGTCTGGATCCTCTCCCGGTTCCTCTTCCGCCCGGTCAGCGCCATTCTGGCCCAGAGGCAGGCGGCGGCCCATGCCGCGCTGGATGAGGCAGAGGCCGCCCGGGCCGAGGCCCAGGCCGCCCGCGCGCGGGAGGAGGAAGCGGAAAAGGCGCTGGCTGCCGACCGTGCCGCACGTATCGCCCGGGCCCAGGCCGATGCGGAGGCGACCCGTGCCCGGCTGCTGGACGAGGCCCGCGCCCAGGCCGACGCCACCCGCGCCACCGCGCTGGCGGGGCTGGAGGCGAAGCGCGCCGAACAGTCCCGCGCGCTGGAGGCCGAGGCGGCGGAGCTTGCGACGGAAATCGCCGCGCGCCTCATGGCGCGGCTGCCCGACAGCGCCCGCATCGCGGGGTTCATCGACGGGCTGGCCCGCGCCGTGGCGGAGCTGCCCTCCGAAACCCGCGCCCGGCTGGCCGAGGCGACCGTGACCCTGCGCAGCCCCCGCGCCCTGACGGACACGGAAGAGGCGGCGCTGCAATCGGCGCTGGCGGGCGTGCTGGGGCATGAGCTGCGCCTCGTGAAGGTGGTGCAGCCCGACCTGCTGGCCGGGCTGGAACTGGAAACCCCTCATGCCGTGGTCGCCAACACCTTCCGGGCCGACCTCGACCGGATCAGAGCGGAGCTTGACGCGCATGGATGAGACGGAAACCGGCTGGCTCTCCCGCAGCCGCGACACCCTTGCGGAAACCACGCTGGACGCCAGTGCAGAGGCCGTCGGCCGCGTCACCGCCATCGCCGATGGCGTGGCGCGCGTCAGCGGCCTGCCCGAGGCCGCCCTTGGCGCCCTGCTGAAGTTCGAGGGCGGGCAATATGGCTTTGCCCACGGCCTTGCCGAGGACAGCATCGACGTCGTGGTGCTGGATGCGGCAGCCGCGGTGCAGGCGGGACAGAAGGTCACCGACACCGGCGAGGTGCTGCGCGTCCCGGTGGGGGAGGCGCTGCTGGGCCGCGTCGTCGATCCGCTGGGCCGTCCGATGGATGGCGGCGCGCCGATTGCCGCCAGCGACCAGATGGCGGTGGAACGCGCCGCCCCCGCCATCATCGAACGCGCCAACGTGACCGAACCGCTGGAAACCGGGGTGCTGGTGGTCGACAGCCTCTTTGCCCTCGGCCGGGGGCAGCGGGAGCTCATCGTGGGCGACCGCGCCACCGGCAAGACGGCGCTGGCAGTGGATGCCATCGTCAACCAGAAGGACAGCGATGTCATCTGCGTCTATGTCGCCATCGGCCAGCGGGCCACGGCGGTCGAAAGGGTCATCGCCGCCGTCCGCGACCACGGCGCACCCGACCGCTGCATCTTCGTCGTCGGCGGCGCCGCCACCGCGCCCGGCCTGCAATGGATCGCGCCCTTCGCGGGCATGACCATGGCGGAATATTTCCGCGACCGGGGGCAGAACGCGCTGATCGTCATCGACGACCTGACCCGCCACGCCGCCACCCACCGCGAACTGGCCCTGCTGACCCGCGAACCGCCGGGGCGCGAAGCCTATCCGGGGGATATCTTCTACCTCCACGCCCGCCTGCTGGAACGCGCCGCGAAACTGTCGGAGGAGGCAGGGGGAGGATCGCTGACCGCGCTGCCCATTGCCGAAACCGATGCGGGCAACCTTTCGGCCTATATCCCCACCAACCTGATCTCGATCACCGACGGGCAGATCGTGCTGGACACCCACCTTTTCGCCGCCGGTCAGCGGCCCGCGGTCGACGTGGGCCTTTCGGTCAGCCGGGTCGGCGGCAAGGCCCAGCACCGGGCGCTGCGCGATGTCTCGGGCCGGGTGCGGCTCGACTATGCCCAGTTCCAGGAGCTGGAGATGTTCACCCGCTTCGGCGGGGTCTCCAACCCGCGCGTCCGGGCGCAGATCGCGCGCGGCGAACGCATCCGCGCCCTGCTGAACCAGCCGCGCTTCTCCGGCATGCGCCTTGCCGATCAGGTGGCCCTGCTGGCCGCCCTGGCCGAGGGCACGCTGGACGATTTCCCCGTCGCAGGCATCGCGAAACTGCGCGCCCGCCTGCCGCGCTGGCTGGACGGGCATGCGGCGGCGCAGGTGGCCGAACTGCAGGCCAGCGGCAAGCTGTCCGACGACACCCGCGCCGCGCTGATCGCCGCCGTGGCGGGGCTGGTCGCGGACCTCGCCCCCCGGCAGGGCGCCTGAGATGAGCGGCCGCCTCTCCGACGTCGAGGGCCGCATCGACACGGTGCACAAGCTCGCCTCGGTGATCTCCGCCATGCGCGGCATCGCCGCCGCCCGCGCGCAGGAGGCCCGCGCCCATGTCGAGGGCATCCGCACCTATGCCCGCACCATCGGAGAGGGCATCAGCCTGGCGCTGAGCCTGCAGGATGCCGCCCCGGCCACCACTTCGGGCGCCGCCGAAGGTGGCCGCGCGGTGATCCTGATCGCCGCCGAACAGGGCTTCGTCGGCACCTACAACGAACGGGTCTTCGACGCCGCCGAACCGCTGCTGAAAGATGCGCGCGCGCTGTTCATCCTGGGCGACCGGGGGCTGCTGGTGGCCGATGAAAAGGGGCTGACGGTGGACTGGTCCGCCGCCATGATCTCCCACCCGGGGCAGGTGCCGGGGCTGGCGACCCGCCTGACCGAGGCGATCTTTGCCCCCATCGCCGGCGGCCAGCTGGGCGAGGTGGTGATCGTGCAGGCCCTGCCCGGCGGGTCGGGAGAGCTGGAGGTCGTGACCCGCTCCCTCGTGCCCTTCGACTACAGCCGCTTCCCGCCGCCCGCGCCGGGCAGCCGGCCCATGCTGACCCTGCCGCCCGCCCGCCTGCTGGCCAATCTGGTGGAGGAATACATCTTCTCCGAACTGGCCGAGGCGCTGATGCTGGCCTTCGAGGCGGAGAACGAGGCCCGCATGCGCGCCATGATCGCCGCCCGCGCCAATGTGATGGAAACCCTCGGTACGCTGGTCTCCGAATGCCGTCGCCTCCGGCAGGAGGAGATCACCGACGAGATCGTCGAACTGGCCGCCGGGGCCAGTGCAGTGCGTTAGGGCCTTTGCGGTGCGTCAGCGCCGGGTGATTTCCAGCCGGGCGATCATCCCGCCCGATCCGCGCGCATAGCTCAGCCGCCCGCCATGCTGCTCCGCCACCGCCTGTACGATGGTCAGGCCCAGGCCGAAGCCTTCGGAGGCCACCGCATTGCCGCCGCGCCGGAACGGGCGCACCAGCGCCTCCATCTCCTCCGCCGCCATGCCCTGGCCCGCGTCCTTGACGAGGATCGCCGCGCGTTCCGCCCCGGCCTCGATCCAGACCTCGGCCCGGCGGCCGTATTTCAGCGCATTGTCGATCAGGTTGCCGATGGCCCGGCCAAGCGCCACGGGCCGTGCCGTCACTAGCACCGGCCCCTCCTCGGGCGCGGGCAGGGCAGGGCGGTCCAGCCGGGCGGCAAAGAGCGTGCCGCGCAGCGCGCTCGGCCCCGGTTCCGGCGGGCGCAGGGTCACGGGGCGGCCCATGTCCTCGTAATCGGCCACCATCGCTTCGACCAGTGAGGTCAGCGACAGCTCCCTCGGGGCCTCCGCCGACATTTCGGACCGGGTATAGGTCAGCACGCTCTCGATCATCCCGGTCATGCGGTCGATGTCATGGTCGAACTTGGCGCGCAGCGCGTCGTCCTCGATCAGCCGGGTGCGCAGCCGCAGGCGCGTGGCGGGGGTGCCAAGATCGTGGCTGACGCCCGACAGGATCTCCGCCCGGCGGGCCAGCAGGGCACGTTCGGCCTCCAGATGGGCGTTCACCGCATCGACCAGCTGCGCCAACTCGGCCGGGCCCTCGGCCGGATAGCGTTCCGGCCCGCCCGCGATGCGCCGCCGGTCCAGCGCCACGGCGAAGCCGCGAAAGCGCGACGTCACCTCCGCCACCCGGGTCCAGAGCACGGCCAGCACCACCAGCGCCAGCAGCAGCCCACCCAGCCGGTAATCCCCGGGCTGGGCGGCACAGCTCCAGATCCCCGGCGCCTCCACCCGCTGCCAGGGGCCATCGCCCGCGCTGGCAAACAGCACCGGGTTCGAACAATAGGTCGCCATCAGCCGCGTCACCCGGCCCAGCTTTTCCGGCCCCGTCCGCGCGCCGCCCGCCAGCTCCGCCACCTCGTAGCGCAGCCCGTCCGACACGATGGCCAGGCGCAGCACGGGGCTGCCGAAATCCTCCGCCGTGCCGTCGCGGATCGAGGCGCGGGTGATCTGGGCGGGCACCGGCACATCGGGCAGGCGGCCGAATTCGCCCTTCTCCGCCTGCGCCTGCTGGTCCAGCGGCACGGGCGTCATCGTCATGCCCTCGGGCGGGGTGGTGCCGCGCATCAGGCTTTCATGCAGCGACACGCCCGCCATCTGTGCCCGGCCGAGGTAAAGATCCCAGGCCGCCCGCGACCCGACCCAGAGCGCGGCAGACCCGGCGCCCGCGGCAAAGGCCACCAGCACCCAGAGCGTGCCCATCTCCCGCAGGCCCATCCTGCGCAGCCAGGGGCGCCGCGGCGCGCCGGGGCTCATCCCTCCCGCACCTCGACGTCGCAGGACAGGACATAGCCGGTGCCGCGCAGCGTCTTCAGCAGGCCGGGCGCCTTGGGGTCGCGCTCGATCTTGCTGCGCAGCCGCCCCATCAGCACGTCGATGGCGCGCCCCGCCGCCTCTCCCTCGTCGCCAAGGGCCACCGCGATCTCCTCCCGGCTCAGCGGGATGCGCGGATTGGCCAGCATGACCTTCAAAAGCTCCGTCTCCCGCCGTGACAGCGCCACCTGGAAGCCGCCCGGCGCCGTCACCTCGTCCCGCATCCCGTCGTAAAGCCAGCCGGCAAAGGCGAAGCGCCCCTTGGCCCGGCGATAGACCAGCGAGGGCGTGCGCCGCGCCCGCTTCAGCACCGCACGCACCCGCGCCAGCAGCAGGTCCGGGTTGAAAGGCTTGGCGATGTAATCGTCCGCGCCCACCTCGTAGCCCGCCATGCGCTGGTGATCGGCGGACAGGGCGGACACCAGGATGATCGGCACCTCGTGTTCCGCCCGCAGATCGGCACAGATCGCCACGCCGCTTTCATCGCCCAGCATCACGTCCAGCAGGATCAGGTCGATGCGGCCCTTCTCCAGCGCCGCGTCGATTTCCGCCCCGCTGGCGGCGGGCAGCACGAAGAACCCCGACCGGCGCAGGAAGTCCGTCAGCATCTCCCGCATCTCTTCGTCGTCGTCGACGACCAGCAGTCGCGATATCGTCATCTCTCTCCCCCGCTCCGGGCGCCAGACTAGACTGGCCGGGGGCGCCCCGCAATCGCCTCCGGCCCGCACCTGCGCAGCGGCTCCGGGGTGCTTTTCGCTGCGCTGCGGCGCGTATCACCCTGAAATCCCTTCGGTAACAGCGTGTAACAAACTGGCGGTCGTTTGCGCTAACAAATACCTTTCCCGCGGCGGGACGGGTTGTCAGGGCAGGGGTGGCGGCCCAAGAATGTGGCTGTCTTCGCACCTGGAGGGGTGCATTTTAGGGGAGGACATCCAATGACGATCAAGACCATGATCGCGGCCTCGGCCGCGCTGACGACGCTTGCCCTGCCGGTTCTGGCAGAACCCAAGGCAGAGGTCCTGCACTGGTGGACCAGCGGTGGCGAGGCCAAGTCCGTGGCGGTTCTGCAAGAGGAATTCGCGGCCCGTGGCGGCACCTGGACGGACATGCCCGTGGCGGGCGGCGGCGGCGATGCGGCCATGACCGCCCTGCGTGCCCGCGTCCTGTCGGGCAATGCCCCGACCGCGGTGCAGCTGAAGGGCCCGGCGATCCAGGAATGGTACGAGGAAGGCGTGCTGGCCGACATCTCCGACGTGGCCGAAGCCCAGCACTGGGCCGACGTGCTGCCCGAACAGCTGGCGGCACACATGAAATGCGACGGCCACTGGTGCGCCGCGCCGGTGAACGTGCACCGGGTCAACTGGATCTGGGGCAACAAGGAAATCCTCGACGCCAACGGCATCGAGATGCCCACCACCTGGGAAGAGTTCAACGCCGCGGCAGAGAAGCTGCAGGCGGCGGGCATCACGCCGCTGGCCCATGGTGGCCAGGCCTGGCAGGATGCCACGATCTTCGAAACCGTCGTGCTGGGCATGGGCGCGGACTTCTACCAGAAGGCGCTGGTGGACCTCGATCCCGAGGCACTGGGCTCGGACACGATGAAGGCCGTCTTCGACGAGATGCGCACCCTGCGCGGCTTCGTGGATGACAACTTCTCGGGCCGCGACTGGAACCTGGCCACCGCCATGGTCATGAACGGCGAAGCCGCCTTCCAGATCATGGGCGACTGGGCCAAGGGCGAATTCCTCGCCGCCGGCAAGGAACCGGGCACCGATTTCGTCTGCGCCGCAACCCCGGGGCACGGCTTCCTCTACAACGTCGACAGCTTCGCCATGTTCGACGTGGGCGGCGATGACGACAAGGTGGCGGGCCAGGAACTGCTGGCGGAACTGATCGTCGGCCCCTCCTTCCAGGAGACGTTCAACCTCAACAAGGGGTCGATCCCGGTCCGCACCGACGTGTCGCTCGACAAGTTCGACAGCTGCGCGATCAAGTCCTCCGAAGACATGCAGGCGGATGCCGAAGACGGCTCGCTGCTGCCTTCCTACGCCCACGGCATGGCGCTGCGCGGCGAACCGGCGGGGGCCATCACCGACGTGGTGACCGCGCACTTCAACTCCGACATGTCGTCGGAGGATGCCGTGCAGATGCTGGTGGATGCCGTCGCCAACGCGATGTGATCGCCTGACCTTCGCCGCCGTCCCGGGCCTCCCGGGGCGGCGCTTCTTCCGTTCGCGCGGCCCCGCCGCGCCCGACCGCTGGAACCTCCATGACCAAATGGCTTGAAACCCATGTGCCGAAGCTGGTCCTGGCCCCGAGCTTCGTCGCCATCCTGCTTTTCGTCTACGGCTTCATCGCCTGGACGGCCTGGGTCTCCCTGACCAAGTCCAAGCTGATGCCGCGCTACGATTTCGAGGGCTTCGGACAATACGTCAAACTCTTCGACACGCCGCGCTGGCACACCGCCCTTTCCAACCTGGCGATCTACGGCATCCTGTTCATCGTCATCTCGATGGTGCTGGGCCTGATCCTGGCGATCCTGCTGGATCAGCACATCCGCGTCGAAGGGGCGATCCGCACGATCTACCTCTACCCGATGGCGCTTTCGATGATCGTCACCGGCACCGCCTGGAAATGGATCCTGAACCCGGGCCTGGGGCTCGAAGCCATGGTGCGCGGCTGGGGGTTCGAGAACTTCAGCTTCGACTGGCTGGTGAACCCCGACATGGCGATCTACACCGTCGTGCTGGCGGGCGTCTGGCAGTCCTCTGGCTTCGTCATGGCGCTGTTCCTCGCGGGCCTGCGCTCGGTGGATGGCGAGATCATCAAGGCCGCCCAGGTCGACGGCATCCCGCATTGGCGGATCTACACCGCGATCATCATCCCCTCGATGGCGCCGGTCTTCCTGTCGGCCTTCATCGTGCTCTCTCACCTCGCGATCAAGAGCTTCGACCTGGTGATCGCGCTCACCGGCGGCGGCCCCGGCTATGCCACCGACCTGCCTGCGACCTACATGTACGCCATGGCGTTTTCCCGCGGGAACCTGGGCCAGGCGGCAAGCTCCGCCATGGTCATGATGGCCGTCGTCTTCGCCATCGTGGTCCCCTACCTCTATTCCGAGCTGAGGGCCAAACATGACTGACATGCCCTATGTTTCGCCCCGCGCGGGCACCCGCACCTCCGGCCAGCTGATCGGGCGCATGGCGCTCCGCTGGGGGCTTTATATCTTCCTCGGCCTCTTCGCGCTGTGGTTCCTCATGCCGCTCTTCGTCATGGTCACCACCTCGTTGAAATCGCTGGATGAAATCCGCACCGGATCGCTGGTGGCGCTGCCGCGCGAAGTGACCTTCGACGCCTGGAAGACCGCCTGGGGATCGGCCTGCGCCGGCATCCAGTGCGAGGGGCTGAAACCCTTCCTGCTGAACTCGCTGATGATCGCCATCCCGGGCGTGGCGCTCTCGACCGTGATCGGCGCGCTGAACGGCTATGTCTTCGCGCAATGGCGTTTCCCCGGCGCGAACCTGATCTTCTCGGGCCTGCTCTTCGGTTGCTTCATCCCCTTCCAGGTGGTGCTGCTGCCCATGGCGCGGATGCTGGGCATCCTGCACCTGGCGGGCACCATCCCGGGGCTGATCCTGGTGCACACCGTCTACGGCATCGGCTTCACCACGCTGTTCTTCCGCAACTACTACGTCACCATTCCGCAGGAACTGGTGCGCGCGGCCAAGATCGACGGGGCGGGCTTCTTCCGCATCTTCTTCGCGATCTTCCTGCCGCTGTCGCTGCCCATCGTCGTCGTCTCGGTCATCTGGCAGTTCACCCAGATCTGGAACGACTTCCTCTTCGGCGTCAGCTTCTCCGGCCCCGGCACCCAGCCGGTGACGGTCGCGCTGAACAACATCGTCAACTCCACCACCGGCGTGAAGGCCTACAACGTGGACATGGCCGCAGCGATCCTCGCGGCGCTGCCCACGCTCCTCGTCTATGTCGTCGCCGGCAAGTATTTCATCCGCGGCCTGACGGCCGGCTCGGTCAAAGGATAAGCCCATGGCCCCGATCCTCGACATCCAGAACCTCCGCAAGTCCTACGGCGCGACGGAGATCCTGAAGGACATCAACGTCGCCATCGAACCGGGCGATTTCCTCGTCCTCGTCGGCCCCTCGGGCTGCGGCAAGTCCACCCTGCTGAACTGCATCGCGGGGCTGGAGCCGATCACCGGCGGCACCCTGTCCATCGCCGGGCAGGACATGACCAGCGTCTCCCCCAAGGACCGCAACATCGCCATGGTGTTCCAGAGCTACGCTCTCTACCCCACCATGTCGGTGGCCAAGAACATCACCTTCGGCATGAAGGTGCGCGGCGTCGATCAGGCGACGCAGAATGCCAAGCTCGCCGAAGTGGCCGAGATGCTGCAGATCGACCACTTGCTGGACCGCAAGCCGGGCCAGCTTTCGGGCGGGCAGCGGCAGCGGGTCGCCATGGGCCGCGCCCTGGTGCGCGATCCCGCGCTCTTCCTCTTCGACGAACCGCTGTCGAACCTCGACGCCAAGCTGCGCGTCGAGATGCGGACCGAGATCAAGAAGCTGCACCAGACGCTCGGCGCCTCCATCGTCTACGTGACCCATGACCAGATCGAGGCGATGACCCTCGCCACCAAGATCGTCGTCATGAAAGGCGGCGTGATCCAGCAGGTCGGCACCCCGGCGGAGATCTACAACCAGCCCGCCAACCTCTTCGTGGCGGATTTCATGGGCAGCCCGGCGATGAACCTGATCCCGGCGCAGGTGAAGAAGGACGGCCCCGGCCACCGGATCGAGATCGCCCGCCCGGCGGCGGAACCCCTGGTGCTGGCCGATCCGCGCCCGCTGGACCTGCCCGCCGATGTCATCCTGGGCCTGAGGCCCGAGGATATCGCCGAGGCGGGCTACCGTTCCGGCGACCAGGTGCAGGAAGCGCCCTGCATGGTGGAAATGGTCGAACCGGCGGGGGCGGACACCTACGTGGTCTCCCACCTTGGCGGCAAGCAGGTGACGGCGCGGCTGCACGCGGAAACCTCCGCCCGGCCCGGCGCCACGCTGAACCTGGCCTTCGACCTGGCCAAGGTCAGCTACTTCGCCCCCGAAAGCGGCGAGCGGCTGAACTGAGGAGGAGGAGGGGGGCTCCGCCCCCCGCCTGCGGCTCCCCCCGGAGTATTTCCGGCGGGTTGAAGCCATGGGGGCGGTGCTTTGCGGGCCCTGCCGCGCTTTCAGGCTGCCGAAGGTCCAGGGCGGGCCCTGTCGTGTCGGTTGCATGAATTTCTCCGCCGACGGCGCGGCTGGCCATTGGTTTTACCGCTAACAATGGCTATTCAACCTCCGACGATACCAGACCGGCGAGGGGCATATGAAACTGGTTGCTGATGTGGGCGGAACCAACGTGCGGTTCGCTCTGGCCGACGGGACCCGGGTCCTGGCAGAAACGATCCGGTCCTACCGCAACGACGACTTCCCGACCTTCTACCTGGCGGCGGAACGCTACATGGCCGATGCCGCCCCCGGTGCGCTCGACCGGGTCTGCGTCGCCGTGGCGGGGCCGGTGACCGGCAATCATGCCCGGCTCACCAACCGCGACTGGGATCTGCACATCGACCGCCTGATGGCCGATTTCGCCCCCGAGGCGCGGCTGATCAACGACCTGGAGGCACTGGGCTACTCCGTGCCGTCCCTGACCGAGGACGGCCTGCAGCTGGTCACGCCCGAGGTCGCGCCCTGGGGGGATCAGGCGCTGGTGGCGGGCATCGGCACCGGCTTCAACGTCAGCCCCGTCATGATCCGCCCCGAGGGGCCGGTGGTGCCCAAGGCAGAGATGGGCCACGTGCAGCTCGCCTGGCGCATCCGCGATGCCGTCGAGGCGCGCAGCCCCGGCGCGGGCGCGGCCTTCCCGACGGTGGAACATCTCTTCTCCGGTCGCGGGTTCGAAAAGCTCTGGCACCTCTGCTCCGGCCGTGCCGAGAAACCGGCGGAGCTGATGGGGACGGGCGATGCCCAGTTCCAGGATCAGGTGGCCTTCTACGGCGAGCTGATGGCGATGCTGGCGCAGGACCTGCTGCTGGCCTTCCTGCCGGGGCAGGGGATCCATTTCTCCGGCGGCGTGGCGCGGGCGGTTCTGCTGAACGGCGGGGCCGATGCCTTCCGCAAGGCCTATGCCGGGCCGTTGGCGCTGGATACCGCCTCCCATGTGCCGGTGAAAATCATCCTGGATGACACCGCCGCTCTGGCGGGCTGTGCCGCCGCCTGATCGCGGGTCGGCAAAGATGAACGGGGCGGCCTGCGCCGCCCGGCGGGCGGGCCTTCTGGCGCGCCCGTTTCGCTTTGGCGGGGGCGGAAATGCCGCGTTGCAGTACCGACGTGATACCGACGTGGCACCGACGCGATACAGACAGGCCTTTTCAGCAGCTTGGGCGAAATCGCCGCGCTGCGGCGGAAATGGAGGGGATCCCGAAACGCACGCGGGCTTCATCGCTGGTTCAGGATCAGCGTACGCGCAGGTCACGATGTTCGGGGAAAAGTGGCAGCCCGTAGGGGAATCGAACCCCTCTTTCCAGGTTGAAAACCTGGCGTCCTAACCGATAGACGAACGGGCCACTCTTGGTGTGAAGCGGCTTCTAGACAATGCCGCGGGACTCCGCAAGAGGCTCTTTCACGCTTTGCGAAATTCTTGTGACGGCGCCGCGACTCCCCCTCAAATGCTGTCGTACAAGTTCGCGTGAAGTTCAGGGTTTCCGGCCGGAAAATCGCGCCATGGCTGTGCGATTCCACCGGGATTCCCTATTTGGCCCCGGACGCAGAAGCGCGGTATCCCCTAATAATACAGCATTATTCCTCATGTATTGCGGATTTCGGCCCCCTCGAAAGTTAACTGTTGCTTACTCAGGGCGGGATGTCATACAAGTAGTCCGACAACTTGTGGAGGAGGGGTCCCCAAGGGCGCTGCGGCGCCGTGCGGGGGCCGGTTGTGCAGCGATGACGGACAGCAGTTCCAAGAATCTCGGCGTCAGCATTGCCTATATCGGCGGGGGCTCGATCAACTGGGCGCTTGGCCTGATGGCCGATCTTGCCGCCGATACCAGCCTGGCCGCCGAGGTGCGCCTTTACGACATCGACGTTGCGGCAGCAGAGGAAAACGCCCGTCTCGGCGCCCGCTTTGCCGAGGTGTCGCGCGGCACCCCGGCCCGCTACACCACCTGTACCACCCTGGAGGAGGCGCTGACCGGCGCCGATGTGGTGGTCGTCTCCATCCTGCCGGGCAGCTTTGCCGACATGGCCGAAGACGTAAATATCCCAAGCCGTTACGGCATCGTCCAGTCGGTCGGGGATACGGTGGGGCCGGGCGGTTTCGTCCGCGCGCTCCGCTCCGTCCCGATGATGCTGGAGATCGGCGCGGCCATCGCCGCCTTCGCGCCCCAGGCCCACGTCTGCAACCTGACCAACCCGATGTCGGTGCTGACCGGCGCGCTTTTCCATGCCTTCCCCGGCATCCGCGCCTGGGGCGAGTGTCACGAGGTCACCAAGCTGCGCAAGCAGGTCGCCTGGCTGGCCAACCGCGAGGCGGGAGAGGCGCTCTGGTCGCACCGCGATGTCGAGGTCAACGTGCTGGGCATCAACCATTTCACCTTCGTCGACCGGATCGCCCTGGCCGGGCGGGACATGATGCCCGCCTACCGCGCCTTCGCCGAGGAATTCGCGGGCCCGGGCTGGGTCGCGCAGGAACCGGACCCTTCGGACGAATGGGCGCAGTACTACGACGACCGCAGCCGGGTGAAGTTCGACCTGACCCGCCGCTTCGGCATCGCCGCGGCCGCAGGCGACCGGCACCTGGTCGAATTCATGCCGGCGGCAGAGTATCTTGCGCAGCCCGGCGACTGGGGCTTCGGCCTGACCCCGGTGGAGTTCCGCATGAAGGACAACGCGGCCAAGCGCGCCCGGCGCGCGGCGCTGCTGGCGGGGCAGGGGCAGGTCGCCCCCAAACGCTCGGACGAGGCGCTGGTGGAGCAGATCGTGGCGCTGATGGGCGGGGCAAAGCATGTCTCCAACGTCAACCTGCCCAACCGCGGCCAGATCGCCAATCTGCCCGAAGGCGCCATCGTGGAGAGCAACGCGCTCTTCTCGGGCCTCGGTGTCACGCCCCTGATGGCGGGCCGTCTGCCCGAACCGCTGGCCGCCACCGTCGCGGCCCACGCCGAACGGCAGAGCGCGCTGCTCTCCGCGCTGGCCAGTGGCGCGCATGACGGGCTTTTCGATCTTTTCCGTACCGATCCTCTGGTCGCGCCGCTTGGCGCCAACGAGGCGCGGCAGATGTTTTCCGAGATGATCCGGGCCACGGCCCGGCATCTCCCGAACGACCTGGTCAAGGAGGTGGCCTGATGGGAGGAGAAAGCAGATGGGTGGGGCTGTGGTATGTCGCGCCCTACATCATCGGGTTGGTGTTGTTCATCGCCTTCCCCTTCGTGTCGTCATTCTATCTCAGCTTCACGGATTACGATCTGCTGTCGAAGCCGGAGTGGGTGGGGCTCGACAATTATCACAAGCTGTTCACCCGGGACCGCACCTTCGACAAGTCGCTCAAGGTCACGCTGATCTACGTCTTCTCGACCGTGCCGCTGAAACTGGCCTTCGCGCTGTTCATCGCGGTGGTGCTGAACTACCGGCTGAAGGCGATCAACCTGTTCCGCACGGCCTATTACGTGCCCTCGATCCTGGGCGGCTCGGTCGCCATCGCGGTGCTGTGGCGCTACATCTTCGCGGACACCGGCCTGGTGAACATGATGCTGGCGGGCGTGGGCATGGATCCGATCAACTGGTTCGGCGATCCCACCAACGCGCTTTTCACCATCACGCTGCTGCGCTGCTGGCAGTTCGGCTCGGCCATGGTGATCTTCCTCGCAGCGCTGCAGTCGGTCGACAAGTCGCTTTATGAAGCGGCGGCCATCGACGGCGCGGGACCCTGGCAGATCTTCCGGTCCATCACCCTGCCGCTGATCACGCCGGTGATCTTCTTCAACCTGATCATGCAGACGGTGCAGGCGTTCCAGGAATTCAACGGACCCTACATCATCACCCAGGGCGGGCCCCTGAAATCCACCTACCTGCTGCCCCTCTACATCTACGACAAGGCGTTCAAGTCCTTCGACATGGGCTATGCCTCCGCGATCGCCTGGGTGCTCTTCGCCATCATCATGGTGCTGACGCTCATCGCCTTCTGGACGTCGAAGAAGTGGGTCTACTACGCAGGCGACAAGCGGAGCTGAGACGATGGCTGCCTTTTCCAACATCACCGGCCATCCCCAGGCCGACCGGGAACCGCCCACCCAGCTGGAACTGAAACTGCGCCGCAAGGCCCGGATCAATGCCACGCTGCGCTACACGATGCTGACCGTCATCGGTCTGATCATGATCTACCCGCTGATCTGGCTGATCGGCGCCTCCTTCAAGACCAACGCGGAGATGTTCTCCTCCCCCGGGTTCTGGCCCGCCAACCCCACGGTGCAGGGCTATATCGACGGCTGGAAGACCTCGACCCCCTATACCTTCGGGCGGTTCTTCCTGAACTCGCTCTGGATCATCATCCCGAAGACCATCGGCACGGCGATTTCCTGCACCCTGGTGGCCTACGGCTTTGCCCGCTTCGAATTCCCGGGCAAGAAGATCCTCTTCGCCTCGGTCATCGCCACGCTGCTGCTGCCCAATGTGGTCACCCGCATCCCGCAGTACCTGCTGTTTCGCGACCTCGGCTGGCTGAACTCCTTCCTGCCGCTCTGGGTGCCCTCGGCACTGGCGGGTGACGCGTTCTTCGTCTTCATGGTGATCCAGTTCCTGCGCGCCATCCCGCGCGACATGGAGGAAGCGGCCCGCGTCGACGGTGCCAGCACGTTCCAGACCCTGATCCACATCGTCGTGCCCATGCTGATGCCGGCGCTGATCTCGGTCTGCCTGTTCCAGTTCATGTGGACCATGAACGACTTCCTCGGTCCGCTGATCTACCTCTCCTCGGTCGACAAGTACCCGGTGAGCCTCGCGCTGAAGCTCTCCATCGACACGACAGAGGCATTCGCCTGGAACCAGATCCTCGCCATGTCCGTGCTGGCCCTCGCGCCAAGCCTGGCGGTGTTCTTCCTGGCACAGAAATATTTCATCGAAGGCATCTCTACAGGGGGGGTGAAAGGCTGATGGCCGAGTTGCAACTGCGCAAGGTCGAAAAGACCTACGGGAACGGGTTCAAGGCCGTTCATGGCATCAACCTGGATGTGGAGGAGGGCGAGTTCATGGTCCTCGTCGGCCCCTCGGGCTGTGCCAAGTCCACCACGCTGCGGATGATCGCGGGGCTGGAAACGATCACCGGCGGCGAGGTCCGCATCGGCGAACAGGTCGTCAACGACCTGGTGCCGGGGCGGCGCGGCATCGCCATGGTGTTCCAGAACTACGCGCTCTACCCGCACATGAAGGTGCGCCGGAACCTCTCCTTCGGGCTGAAGCTGCAACGCAAGCCCAAGGCGGAGATCACGGAACGGACGGAGGAGGTCTCCGGCATCCTGGAGATCGAGCAGCTCCTCGAACGGCTGCCCAAGCAGCTTTCGGGCGGACAGGCGCAGCGGGTCGCCCTGGGGCGCGCGCTGATCAAGCACCCGGAAGTCTTCCTCTTCGACGAACCGCTGTCGAACCTGGATGCCAAGCTGCGCGCCTCGATGCGGGTCAGGATCACCGACCTGCACAAGCGCCTGCGCTCCGAAGGTCGCCCCGCCACCGTGGTCTACGTGACCCACGACCAGGTGGAGGCGATGACCATGGGCGACCGGATCTGCGTCATGAAGGACGGTCACATCATGCAGGTGGCGGATCCGGCCACGCTCTACGACCGGCCGGCCAACGATTTCGTCGCGGGTTTCATCGGCATGCCCGAAATGAACCTGGTGAAATGCGTGCTGACCCGGGATGGCGGCCTGCCGGTGCTCAGCGCCGGGGGGCAGCAGATCGCGGTGACCGAAGGGCTGGGCGACCGTCTTTCGACCGTGGATGGCCCGGTGACCATGGGCGTGCGGCCCCAGCACCTGAAACTGGTGCCCGCAGGGACCGAAGGTGCCTTCACCGGCACGATCTCCAATCTCGAATTCATGGGGCATGAGGTGAACCTGCATGCCGACGTGGATGGCGCGACCTTCGTGGCCGTCATTCCCACCGGCGAATTCGATCCGAAGCTTCAGCGCGGCGACAAGGTGGGGCTGAAGCCCGACGGCCGCCTGATGCACATTTTCGACGTCGACAGCGGGGACAACGTATCGCTGTCGTAACCAAGGCCAACGTCTGTTCAGGGAGGACACAATGAGGAAGACGTTCACTGCCACGGTACTTGCCACGACCATGCTTGCGGGCATGGGTCACGCCGCTGATCTGAGGATGAGCTGGTGGGGCGGCGACAGCCGCCACGCCGCCACCCAGGAGGCCCTCAAGGTCTGCGGTGCGAAGTACGGTCATACCATTCAGCCCGAATTCACCGGCTGGACCGGCCACTTCGAAAAGGTCGCGACCCAGATCGCCGGCCGGACCGAAGCGGACATCATGCAGATCAACTGGCCCTGGCTGCCGATCTTCTCGCGCGATGGCAACGGGTTCGCGGATCTCAACGATTTCGCCGATACCATCGACCTGTCGAACTGGACCTCCGATCAGCTGGCCGCGGGCACCCGCGACGGCAAGCTGAACGGGCTGCCGCTGTCGACCACGGGCCGGATCTTCGTCTTCAACAAGACGACCTGGGAAAAGGCCGGCCTGCCGCTGCCCACCACCTGGGAAGAGCTCATGGCCGCGGGCCCCGTCTTCGAGGAGAAGCTGGGGGAGGGCTACTATCCCTTCGAAGGCATCGGCCTCGACGCCTCGCTGATCATTCAGGCCTACCTGACGCAGAAGACGGGCAAGCCCTTCATCGATCCCGATACCAACGAGATCTCCTGGTCGAAGGAGGAGCTGGCAGAGGGGCTGACCTACTATCAGTCCATGGTCGAAAACCACGTGATCCAGCCCTGGCCGCAGGTGGCAGCGGCGGGCAATATCCCGCTGCATGAAAACCCCAAGTGGGCCAGCGGCGAAATCGCCGGGACGCTGCAGTGGGATTCCACATACTTCAAGATCAGCGATCCGCTGGCCGACGGGATGGAGCTCGACTACGTCGGCATGCTGCACCAGCCGGACGAGAAGACGGAAGGCATCTATCGCAAGGCCTCCATGCTCTTCGCGATCTCGGCCAATTCCGACAACAAGGAGGCGGCGGCGCAGATCATCAACTGCATGCTGAACGAACCCGAAGGCATCGCCGCCATGGGCACCGCCCGGGGCGTTCCCGCCTCCACCACGGCCCGGGAACAGCTGATCGCGGCCGACGCCTTCCCGCCGATGCAGATCAAGGCGCAGGAAATGGTGCTCGACGCCACCGGCCCGGCGATCAGCCCCTACATGGAAGACCAGGACGTGCGCGGCGCGATCGAGGAAAACCTCGAACTCTTCGCCTACGGCGAGATCGACGCCGAAACCGCGGCGGATGACATCCTCTACGGCATCCAGGACTTCCTCGACGACCTCGACTGATCCCGATCACACCAGACCGGATCAAACCAGAAACGGGCCGGAGCCTTCGGGCTCCGGTCTCCCTCCGCTCCATCGGACGCTGCCCATGACTGCCCCTCTCTCCCTCGCTTCGGTGTCCGCGCGCACCGCCTGCCTGCTGGTCACCCCGCCCGGCACGCGCTTCCGCCTGGCCGGCCCCCTGTCGTGGCGCTGCGACGGGCCCGGGATCAGCCTTGCCGGCACGACCGACTGCGCGCCGGTCTTCCTTGAAGGGCTGGCGCCCGATACCGACTACCTCTTTGCCTGCGACGGTGCCGAACTGGCCTTCCGCACGGGGCCCTGCACGGGCCTGGTCGACGTGACCGATCACGGCGCCGCGCCGGGGCTGCCCGACAATGCGCCCGCCTTCGCCGCCGCGCTTGCGGCCCTGCCCGAAGGCGGCACCCTTCACGTGCCCCCTGGCACCTACCGCATCCGCCCCGTCTTCCTGCGCCCCCGGATGACGCTCTGGCTGTCCGAAGGGGCCACGCTTTACGCCGATCACGACCGCGCGGGCTGGCCGATCCTGCCCGCCCATGATGACCAGGGCCGCGTCACCGGCACCTGGGAAGGCCTGCCCGAAGCCGCCTTCGCCGCGCCGCTCACCGCCATCGGCTGCGACGGGCTCACAATCACCGGGCGCGGCACGCTGGATGCGGGCGGCGACCGGGGCGACTGGTGGTCCTGGCCCAAGGAAACCCGCGACGGCGCCCGCCGCCCCCGCGCGCTCTTCCTCGCCCATGGCCGCGACGTGCAGCTCTCGGGGCTCACCGTGCGCAATTCCCCCAGCTGGACGGTGCACCCCTTCCGCATCGATGGCCTGACCTGCGCGGGCCTCACCATCCAGAACCCGCCCGACAGCCCCAACACCGACGGCCTCAACCCCGAAAGCTGCACCGACGTCACCCTGACCGGCATCCGCTTCTCGGTCGGGGACGACTGCATCGCGGTGAAGGCCGGCAAGCGCGGGCCGGGGCAGGTCGATCACATCGCCCCCACCCGGGGCCTCGCCGTGCGCCACTGCCTGATGGAACGCGGCCACGGCGGCGTCGTGCTGGGCTCCGAAATGTCCGGCTCCATCACCGAGGTCGACATCGACGCCTGCCACTTCATCGGCACCGACCGGGGGCTGCGCATCAAGTCCCGCCGGGGCAGGGGGGGCGAGGTCGCCCATGTCCGCCTGAAGGACGTGCTGATGGAAGGGGTGGGCACGCCACTGGCCATCAACGCCTTCTATTACTGCGATGCCGATGGCCGTTCGGCCGCCGTGCAGTCGCGCAGCCCCGCCCCGGTGGACGACACCACGCCGCATATCCATGACATCTCGCTGACCGATGTCACCGCCACCGGCGTCCGCATTGCCGCCGTGGCCGTGCTGGGCCTGCCCGAGGCGCCGGTGACCGGCGTCACCCTCACCCGCTTCCGCGTCTCCTTCGACGCCACCGCCACGCCCGAGGTGCCGCTGATGGCCGACGGGGTCGATGCCGTGGCGAACCTCCCCCTCTGGTCCGACTTCGCCCAGGTGACGGGAGAGGTCGCGCCGCTGACCGAACCGACAGACGACAGGATCCCCACATGCTAGAGCGTTATTTCGACCAGTTTCTCGCCGGCTACCAGCCCTACAAGGGCGGCGCCTGGTGCTACGAGGACGGCTGCATCTACCGGGGCCTGACGCTGCAGCACGATGCCACGGGCGATGACCGCTGGCTCGCCGCGCTCAAGCCCCGCGTCGATGCCCAGATCCTGCCGGGCCCGGCCCTGCAGGGCTACAACCCCTCCGATTACAACATCGACAACATCCTGTCGGGCCGCGCAGCCCTTTGGCTCCACGCGAAGACGGGCGAGGCGAAGTACATGGAGGCCGCAAACCTCCTCATCCGCCAGCTCGACACCCATCCGCGCACGAAATCCGGCGTCTACTGGCACAAGCTGCGCTACCCTTGGCAGGTCTGGCTGGACGGTCTCTACATGGGGCCCTGTTTCCAGATCGAATACGGCATCGCCACGGGGCAGGAGGCTTACGTCACCGACAGCCTGACCCAGCTCGACACCGCGCTGACAATGCTGGCCACGCCCGAAACCGGCCTCTACGCCCACGCCATCGACGAGGCGAAGATGCAGCCCTGGTGCGATCCGGTGACCGGCATGTCGCACGCGCACTGGTCCCGGTCCCTGGGCTGGCTCGCCATGGCGCTGGTCGATGTGGCCGATCTGGTCGGCCCCGCCCGCTTTGCCCCGCTGGAAGCCCGCACGCGCAAGCTCCTTTCGGACATCGCCCGCTTCCGCCAGCCCGAAGGGCTCTGGCTGCAGGTCCTCGACCAGCCGGAGCTGGAGGGCAACTACCTCGAAAGCTCGGCCTCGGCGATGTTCGTCTATGCGCTGATCCGGGGCAGGGCGCTTGGGCTCTACTCTGGCGATATCGCGGCCCTGCTGCCGGATCTGACCGCCCATGCGCTGCGGCAGGTTGATGGCAAACCCTCCTTCACCGACATGTGCTGGGTCGCGGGGCTGGGCTGGTTCGAAGGCCGTTTCCGCGACGGCTCCGCCGCCTATTACGTTTCCGAAAAGCGGGTCTCGGATGATGCCAAGGGCGTGGGGCCGCTGATGATGGCCGCCGCCGCCGACCTGATGGCGCGGCAAACGGCATGAGCGTCGATGCCGACACCCACTGGGCGCTGCGCCGCACCGGCATCCGCCCCCGGCTGACCGACGAACAGGCCGCGCAGGTGACGCGGGCCGAGGTGCTGCGCCTCACCGGACCCGTCACCGCCCTGCGCGCCGATCCCTGGAATCCGGCGCCGGTCCAGCCTGATCCCGGCTACGATTTCCTCGTGGCCCCCGGCCAGCCGGGCGCACATCCCACTGTCCAATCCGCCGTCGAGGCGGGCATAGCCCGGGCGCGGGTCACGCGGGGAACCGGGGACCCCCTCCGCATCGCCATCGCGCCCGGGCGGCATGCCGGTCTCGTCTACCTCCCCCGGGTGGAGGTAGCGGGCCACCCCCTGCGCTTCACCCTCACCGGGCTGGGCCGCAGCCCCGCCGATGTCCTCCTGGTCGACGACATCGACGCAGAGATGCCCGGCACCGAATATGCCACCCGCTTCGGCGCCCAGTTCGCCACCGCCTGTCCGGAAACCCGTGCGATCTTCACCCGCATCGCCGCCCGCGACACGCTCTCCACCGCCAATGCCTCCGTCGTCCGCGTTGAATCCGATGACACGCAGCTCCTCAACCTGACGATCCGCAACAGCTACGGCTGCGACCGGGCCGAGGCCACGCCCACCGGCACGCCGATGACGGCGCAGGGCTTCTCGCGCGGGCAGCATCAGGCCGTGGCCCTCCTTTCCGCCGGGGCCGACCGGCTGGTGCTGGGCCATGTCCACCTGAAGGGCTTCCAGGACACGCTCTACCTGCAATCCCCGGACAAGCGGTCGACCTGCCGCAGCTTCCTCTTCGCTTGCGACATCGAAGGCGACGTGGATTTCATCTTCGGCCAGTCCACCGCCTGGTTCGAAGACTGCACCATCCGCGCCCTCGGCACCCGCGGCGCCCATTGCTGGCTGACCGCGCCCTCGACCCATATCCTCACGCCCTGGGGCTTCGTCTTCCACGGCTGCCGCCTGACTCATGACGGCTCCCCCCGCATCCGCGAGGGGCGCACCAACCTTGGCCGGCAATGGTTCGAAGGCGTCCGCGCCACGCCCTATGGCCGCTCCCCCGTGCCGGGCTTCGCCGTCACCCGGGGGCAGGAAAGCCGCTACGACCCGCCCACCGGCACCATCTCCGACGCCAGCCTCTATTCGGTCGGCAAATGCCTCTGGCTCTCCTGCGCCATGGGCACCCACATCAACCGCGCCGCGCCCTGGGATGACTGGTCCGGCCCCGGCTACGACACCTCGGGCGGGCTGCGCCCGGGCGACTGGGCGCCGCGCTACCGCCCCGTGCAGACAGGCGCCGACGACATGCACCGCTTCCTGGCCCCTTGGGACGACACGCTGCCGACAGGCCCAGATTTCCCCTGGCTGGGCGAACACGCCACCACCGATCTTCCTGACGACCTCCCCGAGGCAGCCTCATGACCAAACCGCTCAAGAAACTCCTGCTCACCGGCGCCACCGGCTCCATGGGCACCGCCATCCGGCCGCTGCTGGCCGACCTGGCCGAGACCGTCGTCGTCTCCGGCCGCCGCCCCATCACCGACCTCGCCCCGCATGAGGTCTCCGCCGTGGCCGAACTGCACGACGCTCAGGCCCTCGCCACCGCGATGCAGGGCTGCGACGCGGTGATCCACCTCGGCGGCTATTCCGTCGAAGGGCCCTTCGCGCCGATCCTGCAGGCCAATATCCTGGGCCTCTACAACCTCTATGAAGCCGCCCGCGCCAACGGCAAGCCGCGCATCCTCTTCGCCTCCTCCAACCATGTCGTGGGCTTCCACCCGCAGTCCGAAACCCTCGACGCGATGGCGCAGCCGCGCCCCGACAGCCTCTATGGCGTCTCCAAGGTCTTCGGAGAGGCGCTGGCCAGCTTCTACCACGACAAGTTCGGGGTCGAGACGGCGATCCTGCGCATCGGCTCCTGCTTCGATCATCCGACCGATCACCGCATGCTCTCCACCTGGCTCAGCTACCGCGATTTCGTGGCCTTCTGCCGCGCCGCCTTCACCGTGCCGGTGCTGGGCTGCCCGGTGGTCTACGGCTGCTCCGCCAACGACCGCAGCTTCTGGGACAACCGGCGGACCAGCTACCTCGGCTGGGCGCCGCAGGACAATGCCGAAGACTACGCGCTGCAGGTCGCCGAAGCCACGCCCAACCCCGATCCGACCGACCCCCTTCACCTCTACCAGGGTGGCAAGTTCACCGCCCTCCCGCTCTACGAGGAGACAGACGATGCTTGATGATACCCAAGGCAAACACCTGATCGCGGGCCGCTGGACCGGCTCCGCCGACACCTTCACCTCCAGCCCCGCCACCGGCACGCCGATGACCGTGGCCAAGGGCACCGCCGCCCTGGTGGACGAGGCGGTGAAGGCCGCCGAAGAGGCCTTCTGGACCTACGGCTATTCCTCCCGCGACAGTCGTGCCGCCTTCCTCAATGCGATCGCAGACGAGATCGAGGCCCGCGGGGCGGAGATCACCGCCATCGGCACCGCCGAAACCGGCCTTCCCGCCGGGCGGCTCGAAGGGGAACGTGGCCGCACCACCGGCCAGCTGCGCATGTTCGCCGATCACATCCTGAAGGGCGATTACCTCGATATCCGCCACGATCCGGCCCTGCCGGAGCGCGCCATGCCGCGCCCGGACCTGCGCATGGTGCAGCGCCCCATCGGCCCCGTTGCCGTCTTCGGCGCCTCCAACTTCCCGCTGGCGTTTTCGACGGCAGGGGGCGACACCGCCTCCGCGCTCGCCGCCGGCTGCCCCGTCGTCGTGAAGGGCCACGAAGCCCACCCCGGCACCGCGCAGATCGTGGCCGAAGCCATCCATGCCGCGATCGAGAAGACCGGCCAGCATCCCGGCACCTTCTCCCTGATCCACGGCGGCGCCTACGAGGTCGGCGGCGCCCTGGTGCAGCACCCGCTGATCAAGGCCGTGGGCTTCACCGGCTCGCTTCGGGGCGGCAAGGCGCTCTTCGATCTCTGCGCCGCGCGTCCCGAACCGATCCCCTTCTTCGGCGAACTGGGCTCGGTGAACCCGATGTTCTTCCTGCCCGCCGCCCTGTCCGCCCGCGCGGCCGACATGGCCAAGGGCTGGGCCGGGTCGCTCACCATGGGGGCAGGGCAGTTCTGCACCAACCCCGGCGTGGTGGTCCTGACCGAAGGGCCCGATGCCGAAACCTTCCTCGCCACGGCGAAGCAGGCGCTGGAGGCCACGGCCCCCCAGACCATGCTGACCGACGGCATCGCAGAGGCCTTCCGCAAGGGCGCCGCCACCCTCGCCGCGCAGCAGGGCGTGGCAGAGGTCATGACCTCCACCTGCGACCTGCGGCAGGCTGCCCCCGTGGTCCTGCGCACCACCGGCGCCGACTGGCTGGCCAATGCCGAATTGGGGGAGGAGGTCTTCGGCCCCCTCGGCGTCGCCGTCGTGGTGAAGGACGCCGACGAACTGCAGGCCGTCGCCCGCAACTTCCCCGGACAGCTGACCACCACGCTGATGATGGACGAAGGCGATACCGCGCAGGCGCAGGCCCTGATGCCGGTGCTGGAACGCATGGCGGGCCGCGTGCTCGCCAATGGCTACCCCACCGGGGTCGAGGTCTGCGACGCCATGGTGCATGGCGGGCCTTACCCGGCCTCCACCAACTTCGGCGCCACCTCCGTCGGCACCCTGGCCATCCGCCGGTTCCTGCGGCCGGTCTGCTATCAGAACCTCCCCGCCGCGCTGCTGCCCGGCGACCTTTCGTGAATATCCCGACCGGCGCGCCCGCCGGTTGACACCCCGTCCAGAGATATCATACAACTTGTATGACAGGTTTTGAAAAGGTGCCAGACATGAGCCTCGACACGCATTCCTCCATGACCCCCGCCGCCCTGAAGACGGCGCTTGGCTCCGGCCTGCTGTCCTTCCCCGTGACCCATTTCGACGACGAGGGGCGCTTTGCGCCCGAAAGCTACAAGGCCCATGTCGAATGGCTGGCGGGCTACAACGCGCCGGTCCTCTTCGCTGCCGGTGGCACGGGGGAGTTCTTCTCCCTCAAGCCCTCCGAAATCGGACCCATCGTCGCCGCCGCCAAGGAAAGCGCCGGTGACACCGCCATCGTCTCGGGCTGCGGCTACGGCACGGAACTGGCCATCGACATCGCCCGCGATGCCCAGGCGGCGGGGGCCGACGGCATCCTGCTGATCCCGCACTACCTGATCGACGCGCCGCAGGAAGGCCTCTACGCCCACGTCAAGGCGATCTGCGACGCGGTGGACATCGGCGTGATGATCTACAACCGCGACAACGCCCAGTACGAGGTCGACACCATCGCCCGCCTCTGCGACGCCTGCCCGAACATGGTGGGTTTCAAGGACGGCTCCGGCGACATCGGCCGCATGCGCCAGATCACCGCCAAGATCGGCGACCGGCTGACCTACCTCGGCGGCATGCCCACGGCGGAACTCTTCGCCGAAGCCTACCTCGGGATCGGGTACGAGACCTATTCCTCCGCCGTCTTCAACTTCGTTCCGGCACTGGCGATGAAGTTCTACGCCGCCCTGCGCGCCGGTGATCGCGCCACCTGCGAGCAGATCCTGAACGATTTCTTCTTTCCTTTCATGGAGCTGCGCGCGCGCCGCAAGGGCTATGCCGTCTCGGCCATCAAGGCCGGCGTCCGCCTCGTCGGCCACCCGGCAGGGAAAGTGCGCGCGCCTCTGGACGATCTTACGTCCGAGGAGGAAGCTATCCTCGAACAGATCATCGCCGCCAACACCTGAGACTTCCCATGAAGACGCCCAAGGTCGCCCAGATCCGCACCCACCTGCTGGAACACCGCCTCGACACGCCGTTCGAAAGCGCCTCCATGCGGTTCGACCGCCGCCAGCACGTGCTGGTGGAGGTCACCTGCGAAGACGGCACCACCGGCTGGGGGGAGGCGCTTGGCCCCGCCCGCCCCAATGCCGCCGTCATCGCCGCCTATGCGCCCCATGTGATCGGGACCAACCCGCTGGAGACGGAAAAGACCTGGGCCACCTGCTACAACGCGCTCCGCGACCAGGGCCAGCGCGGGCTGACGGTGACCGCGCTCTCGGCCATCGACATCGCGCTCTGGGACATCAAGGGGAAACTGCTGGGCCAACCCGTCTCCATCCTCCTCGGCGGCCGCTGGCGCGAGAGGGTGGAGGCCTATGCCACCGGTTCCTTCAAACGCGACGGCGTCGACCGCGTGGCGGATAATGCAGAGGAAATGGCCGCCCATGCCGCCGCCGGGTTCAACCGCATGAAGGTCAAGATCGGCTTCGGGATCGAGGAAGACCTGCGCGTCATCGAAGCCGTCCGCGACGCCATCGGCCCCGACCGCCGCCTGATGATCGACGCCAACCACGGCTATACTGTGGCCGAGGCGATCGAACTGGGCACCCGCGCCGCCCGCTACGGCATCGACTGGTTCGAGGAACCCGTGGTCCCCGAACAACTTGCTGCCTATGCAGAGGTCAAGGCGCGTCAGCCCATCCCATTGGCGGCGGGGGAGACCTGGCACACCCGCTGGGGCTTCCGCGATCCGCTGCAACAGCGCTGCGTGGATATCATCCAACCCGACATCTGCGGCATGGGTGGCCTGTCGGAAGCGAAGAAGGTCGCCGATCTCGCCTCCGTCCACGGCATCCGCGTGGTGCCCCATGTCTGGGGAACCGCAGTGCAGATCGCCACGGCGCTGCAATTCATGGCCGCCATGACGCCCGACCCGGTGCGCAGCAACCCGGTGGCCCCGATCATGGAGTTTGACCGCACCCACAACCCCTTCCGCCAGGCCGTCGTCACGACGCCGCTGGAACATGTGGAGGGCTGGGTGACGGTCCCCGACGGCCCCGGCCTCGGGATCGAGATCGACCGCGAGGCGCTCACCCGCTTCGCCATGCCGGAGGCCTGAATGATCGACCGCAAGCTTTCGGGCGCCAAACCCCTGACGCCGATGCCGAAGGGCACGGTGGATACGCAGATGCACATGTACCTGCCGGGCTTTCCGGCCTTGCCCGGCGGCCCCGGCCTGCCGCCCGATCCACTACCAACGCCAGAGATGTACCGCCAGGCGATGGACTGGCTCGGCATCGACCGGGTGGTGATCACGCAAGGCAACGCCCATCAGGCCGACAACGCCTGCCTGCTCGCCTGCCTGGCCCAGATGGGCGGTTGCGCGAAGGGCGTCGCCGTCATCACGCCCGACACGACCGAGGCAGAGATGGAAACCCTCTCCGCCGCCGGTGTCGTCGGCGCGCGCATCATGGACCTGCCCGGCGGGGCCGTGGGCCTCTCCGCGCTGGAAGAGATCGACGCCCGCGCCCATGCGGCGGGCTGGATGATGGCGGTACAGTTCGACGGCTCCGCCCTGCCGGAACTTGAAGACCGCCTCGCAAGCCTCAGATCCCGTTGGGTGATCGACCACCACGCCAAGATCTTCTCCGGCGCCACGCCGAAGCATGTTGAGGTAATTCAACGCCTGCTGGATCGCGGCAACATCTGGTTCAAGTTCGCCGGCTGCTACGAAAGCAGCCGCGACGGCGGGCCGGATTTCCCCGATATCGCCGCGGTGGCCCGCCAGATCGGCGCCCATGCCCCCGAACGGATCGTCTGGGGCACCAACTGGCCGCACAACGCCGCGCATCGGACCGAAGACTACCCCGATGACGCCGCGCTCATCGACACCACCCTGTCGTGGTTGCCCGATGATGCCGCCCGCGTTAGGGCTCTGGTCACGAACCCTGTCGAACTCTACGGATTTTCCTGATGCGCTTTCTCTCGATCGGCGAGGCGATGGTGGAGCTTTCGCCCACCTCCGACGGCACCTTCCGTCAGGGTTTTGCCGGCGACACGCTCAACACCGCCTGGTACGCCCGCGCGGCGCTAGGGCCCGGGGTGGGCTACGCCACCGTGCTGGGCCAGGATGCCATGTCCGACGCCATGGCCGCTTTCATCGCGGGGGCCGGGATCGACACCAGCGCGATCCGCCGCGATCCGGCCCGCACCGTCGGGCTCTACATGATCTCCCTGAAGGACGGCGAACGCAGCTTCACCTACTGGCGCGGCCAGTCCGCGGCGAAGACCCTGGCCGACGATCCCGCCTGGCTTTCGCAGATATTCGCGGGGCCGGAGATGATCTATCTGTCCGGCATCACCCTGGCGATCCTCGCGCCTGCGGCCCGCGAAACCCTCTTTGCCGCACTGACCGCCGCCCGCGCCTCCGGGGCCCGCATCGCCTTCGACCCGAACCTGCGCCCCCGCCTCTGGTCCTCGACGGCCGAGATGACGGCGACGATCATGCAGGCCGCCGCGCTTTGCGACATCTGCCTGCCCAGCTTCGAGGACGAGGCCACGGCCTTCGGTGATCCCACGCCAGAGGCGACGGCGGCCCGCTACGCCGGCGCAGGCGTGTCCGAGGTCATGGTCAAGAATGGCGGTGGCGTGATGTTGGGGCAGGTGGACGGAACCCGCTTCTCCCTTGATCCCGGCGCACCGCTGAAACCCGTGGATACGACCGGCGCGGGCGACAGCTTCAACGGCAGCTATCTTGCCGCCCGGCTGCAGGGCGCTTCGCAGCCGGATGCCGCCCGTGCGGGCCACGCCATGGCCAGCCGCGTGATTGCGCATCCAGGGGCCCTCATGGCGATGGATCCCGCAAGCATCTGAGGGGGGAGGGGGCTTTGCCCCCGCCCCGGCAAGCCGGGACTCCCCCAGGATATTTCGGCCAAAAAATGGGAGGGGCGTCGGAACCATGCTCCGACGCCCCTCTCATTTGCTGGCGGGAAATATCCTCGCCGAAGGCATCGCCCCGCCAGGGGGCGACCCTCGGCGTTCACCGGGCGAGCCAGCCGCCATCCACCGCGATCGTCTCGCCGTGGATGTAGCCCGACGCCGGGGCGCAGAGGAAGACGGCGGTATCCGCGATATCCTCCGGCGCGCCCCATCGGCCTGCCGGGATCCGGTCGAGGATCGCCTTCGACCGGTCCGGATCGTTGCGCAGGGCCTCGGTGTTGTTGGTCTCGATATAGCCCGGGGCGATGGCGTTGACGTTCACGCCCTTCGCCGCCCATTCGTTCGCCAGGATCTTCGTGATCCCCTGCACCGCGTGTTTCGACGCGGTGTAGGAGGGCACGCGGATGCCGCCCTGGTAGGACAGCAGCGAGGCGATGTTGACGATCTTGCCCGCGCCGCCGCGCGCGAAGACCTCCCGCGCGAAGGCCTGGCAGGTGAAGAAGAGCGCCTTGGCGTTCACGTCCATCACCGCGTCCCAGTCCGCTTCGCTGAAGTCCACGCTGTCCTCGCGCCGGATGATGCCCGCGTTGTTCACCAGCAGGTCGATGCCCGCCCCGGCGAAGACCTCGGTGGCGGCCATCGGGTCGGCGAAGTCCAGCAGCAGTTCTTCCGCGCTGGCGATCTGCGCCACGGTTTCCGCGCAGCTGCGGCGCCCGGCGCAGATCACATGCGCCCCCGCCGCGCCAAGGGCCAGGGCGATGGCCTGGCCGATGCCGGTATTGGCCCCGGTCACCAGCGCGCGGCGTCCTTCCAGGGAAAACCGGCTCATTTCAGGTCCTTCGGCTGGATGAAGTCCATGTCGGTGTAATCGACGTTGTCACCGGCCATGGCCCAGATGAAGGTGTACTCGCCGATGCCGGCGCCCGAATGGATCGACCAGGTAGGCGACACCACGGCCTCTTCGTTCGCGACGACCAGGTGCCGCGTTTCCTGCGGTTCGCCCATCAGGTGGATCACCCGCGCCTCTTCGGCCATGCCCCAGTACAGGTAGGCCTCCATCCGCCGGTCATGGATATGGCTGGGGATCGTGTTCCAGACCGACCCGTCCTGCAGCGAGGTATAGCCCAGGATCAGCTGGCAGCTTTCCATCACCGTGGGGTGGATGAACTGCTTGATCACCCGCTTGTTCGAGGTCTCCGCCGCGCCCATTTCCACCTTCACCGCGTCCTCCACGGTGATCAGCTTCGACGGATAGGCCTTATGCGCCGGGGCGGAGGTGATGTAGAACCGCCCCGCACCGGCGAAGCTGACCGCCCCCGTGCCCATCCCGAGGTAGAGCACATCGCCGGTCCCCATCTCCCAGCTCTCGCCATCGGCCGAGACGGTGCCGGGGCCACCGATGTTGACGATCCCCATCTCGCGCCGGTCGAGGAAGCCGGGCGTCTTCGTCTCTGCCACCTCGTCCAGCACCAGCGTGCCCGCGCCCGGCACCGCGCCGCCCAGGGTGAAGCGGTCGTAATGGGTGTAGATCAGCCGGATCTCCCCCTCGGCAAACAGGCCGGTGCCCAGGAAATGCTGGCGCAGCGCGGTCGTGTCCATGCCCTTGGCATGGGCGGGGTGGATGGCGTGACGGGTTTCGACGGAAAGCATGGGGCAGGTCCTCCGGCCTGAAAGGCGCGAAGAGGTCGCGCCATGTATGACTTCATGGCGAAGTTGTCATACATGATGCGGCCTGTCAAACGCTGACGGCGGGTTTTGCCAGCCCTCCCGCCCCGGGGAGGGCCTGAGGCCCGGTCTGGAGCCCGGTCTGAGTTCGGGGCCTCAGCCCCGAAGCAGACGGCGATAGCGGCTCTGGCTGCCCTTCAGGTGCCGCCGCATCGCCTCCCGCGCGGCCTCCTCGTCGCCGTCCAGCACGGCGTTGACGATGCTTTCATGCTCCTGCTTCAGCAGGTTGAGGTAATCCTTCGACACCACGCCACCGCTGGCGGCCAGCCCCTGACGCGGGATCATCTGTGCGCCCAGCATCCGCAGGACCTCGGCAAAGCGGGGGTTGTTCGTCGCCTCGGCAATCGCCAGGTGCAGCGCGAAATCCGCCTCGTGGCTGCCGGGCTCCCCCAGGGCGGCCTCGTTGACGCCCCGCAATGCGCCCAGGATCTTCTCCTCCTGCGCCGGCGAGCGGCGCTGCGCGGCCAGGCCCGCGGCCTCCACCTCGATGGCGGCGCGCAGCTCAAGCAGCTCCAGCATCGACGACAGCCGGTCGGTATCCACATCGGAAAACGGTGCTGCTGCAACGGGTTGCGGCTCTATCACGAAGACACCCGCGCCGCGCTGCGGATCCACCAGCCCGTCGGCCCGCAGGGCCGCCACGGCTTCGCGAACCACGGTGCGCGACACGCCGTATTCCTCGGTCAGACGGGCCTCGCTGGGCAGGCGATCGCCGGGCTTGTACTGGCCCGAGGTGATCTGCGCGCGCAGGCTGTCCAGCACCTCGACCACCAGGGTCTTTCGTTTCGGCGTCACTTGCATCTTCGGGGGTCGCTCCGTCCTGGGGTCTGTGCTCTCTCCTGCTCCTGTGGGGCAACCTGTATGATATTTTGGCTGCGTCCGGGGGAAACATGGCGATTACTGGTCTACAGGTGCCTAAACTAGCAGGGGGACCGGCAAAAAGGAACTGCCTTTGCGCGCAAAACCGCACAGTGCTGCGGCGACTGTGGCAATGTTGTATGACATGTTGTTGACTTCTCCCACAAGCCGGGCCTACCCAAGAGCAAATCGCGGAGGAGGCGAGAGATGATCATCACCGAAATCGACACGGTTACCTTCCGGCACAGCACACGGAAACATGCCGATTCCGCGGGTCACGCCCACCCCGGCGGGCCGCATGACGTGCTGCAGACCATGGTCACGATCCGCACCGAAGACGGCCATGCGGGCCATTCCTTCTGCCCGCCAGAGGTCGCCCGCCCGCATGTGATGGAGAAATTCGTGAAGAAGGTCCTGATCGGCCAGGACCACCGTGACCGCGAACGGCTCTGGGCCGATCTGGCGCATTGGCAGCGCGGCTCGGCCGAACAGCTGACCGACCGTACCCTTGCCGTCGTCGACTGCGCGCTCTGGGATCTTGCCGGGCGGACCCTGGGCCAGCCGGTGCACAAGCTCATCGGCAGCTACCGCGACCGCGTGCCCGCCTATGGCTCCATCATGTGCGGCGACGAAATGCCCGGCGGCCTTGCCACGCCCGAGGATTACGGCCGCTTTGCCGAGGCCCTCGTTGCGCGCGGCTACAAGGGGATCAAGCTGCACACCTGGATGCCCCCGGTCAGCTGGGCGCCTGACGTGAAGATGGATCTCAAGGCCTGCGCCGCCGTGCGCGAAGCCGTGGGGCCCGACATTCGCCTGATGATCGACGCCTTCCACTGGTATTCCCGCACCGATGCGCTGGCGCTTGGGCGGGGCCTCGAAAAGCTGGGCTTCGACTGGATCGAGGAGCCGATGGATGAGCAATCCATGTCCTCCTACGCCTGGCTGGCCGGGCAGCTCGACATCCCCGTCCTCGGCCCCGAGTCGGCCCATGGCAAGCACTGGGCGCGCGCGGAATGGGTGAAGCACGGCGCCTGCGACATCCTGCGGAGCGGCGTCAACGACTGCGGCGGCATCACGCCCGCGCTGAAGGTCATGCGCATGGCGGAATGTTTCGGGATGGAATGCGAGGTGCACGGCAATACCGCCATGAATCTGCATGTGGTCGGCGCCTCGCGGAACTGCCGCTGGTACGAACGCGGGCTGCTGCATCCGTTCCTCGAATATGACGACGGGCTCGACTACCTCAAATCCCTCTCCGATCCGATGGATGCCGAAGGCTACGTCACCATCCCCGACCGTCCCGGACTGGGGGAGGATATCGACTTCGACTTCATCGAGAATCGCCGGGTCTGACGTCCCGGGGTGTCAGATGTTTGCCGGGGCAGGGGGTTAACGCGCATGGCGCGCGGTGCCTCCGCCCCGGGGGCCTGGTGTCCTGGTGACGGGCTCCTGCAAGGCGGAAATGCTGCGCTGCAGTACCGACGTGATACCGACATGATACCGACGCGATACAGCGTGGCGTTTTCAGCGGCTTGGCGGAAATTGCTGCATTGCGGCGTAAAACGGGGAGGGCGCGGAACGCACGGCGCGGTAACGACTGATCCGGGATCAGCGTCCGTTAGTGTCACGTTTTCCGGGGAAAAGTGGCAGCCCGTAGGGGAATCGAACCCCTCTTTCCAGGTTGAAAACCTGGCGTCCTAACCGATAGACGAACGGGCCGCGCTTGGCGTGAGGCGGGTTTTATGAAAAGCGCATCGCCTCTGCAAGGGGTTTTTTCGCGGATCCGCAGATTTTTTGCGCCGCGCAGGGCAGGGGCGGGGACGGCGCGGCAAGGCTCTGAAAAGCCTTATTTTTCAGAGGCAGGCGCGGCATCTTCCAGGCGCAGCTGCACCGACCGTCGGCCGCCCCATTCGTTGATTTCCAGCTTGCCCGCCAAATGGAAACTGCGCCCGCCGTGTCCTTCCAGCGCGGGGCCCAGGGGGCCGTCGAAGGCGCCGAAGCAGATCGCCTCGATCCGTCCGCCCATGCCGTCGGAGAAGGCGATCTTCAGGTGGGTTTCGCCGACGCGCTTGGCAAAGTTGATGCGCTGCGCGGGGAAGGCGAAACGGGGGGCGGGGGCGCTGGCGCCATAGGGGCCCGCGGCCTCCAGCATCTCCACCAGCTCCGGCGTGGCCGCCCCCGGCATCAGCAGCCCGTCGATCTTCAGATCCGCCGGTCCGCCCTGTCCAGCCCCTTGTTTTTCCAGCAGTTCCGTCAGCCGTGCCATGGCGGCGTCCAGCTTGTCGCGGGCCACGGTCAGGCCTGCTGCCATCTTGTGGCCGCCGCCCTTGATCAGCAATCCTTCCGCCGCCAGCTTCTGGATCGAGGCCCCCAGGTCGACGCCCGAAACCGACCGGCCGGAGCCTTTCCCCTCGTCCCCGTCGAACCCGATCACCACCGCCGGGCGGTTGGTCGATTCCTTGAGGCGGGAGGCGACGATTCCCACCACCCCGGGGTGCCAGCCTTCGCCCGCAGCCCAGACCAGCGGCGCCTCCAGCCCGCGCCCTTCGGCCTGGGCCATGGCGGCGGCGCGCACCTCTGCCTCGATCTCCCGCCGCTCGGTGTTCAGCGCGTCCAGCCGTTCCGCCAGGGCCTTTGCTTCCATGGGGTTATCGGTCGCCAGAAGCCGCGCGCCGAGGTCCGCAGCGCCGATCCGCCCGCCTGCGTTGACCCGTGGCCCCAGCAGGAAACCCAGGTGATAGGCGGCCGGTGCCGAGGTCAGCCGGGACACATCCGCCAGGGCTGCAAGCCCCACCCGGTCGCGCCGCGCCATGACCTTCAGCCCCTGGCGCACCAGCGCCCGGTTGACCCCCAGCAGCGGCGCCACGTCGGCCACCGTCGCCAGCGCCACGAGGTCGAGAAAACTCATCAGATCCGGGCCCTTGACCCCATCCTCGCGCAGCAGCCGGTTGACCTCCACCAGCATGAGGAAGACCACGCCCGCAGCGCAAAGATGGGCCAGGGCGCCATCCTCGTCCTGCCGGTTGGGGTTCACCACGGCGACACAGTCGGGCAGGGTTTCACCGCCCAGGTGGTGGTCCAGGATCACCACCTCGCATCCGGCGGCGGCCACCGGCTCATGGCTCAGCGTGCCGCAGTCGACGCAGACGACCAGGTCGTGATCGCGGCCAAGTGCCTGCATTGCCGGAACATTCGGGCCATAGCCCTCGTCGATCCGGTCGGGGATGTAGAGTGTCGCCTGCCGTCCCATCTGGCGCAGCCAGTCGATCAGCAGGGCGGCAGAGGTGCCGCCGTCGACGTCGTAGTCCGCAAAGATCGCGATCCGCTCGCCCCGTTTCGCCGCCCGCAGGAAGCGTTCGGCGGCGACTTCCATGTCGCGCAGGGTGCGGGGATCCGGCAGCAGGGCGCCGATCTTGGGATCAAGGAATGCGGCGGTGTCGCCGGGCTGAACCCCGCGCCGGGCCAGGACGCGGGCCAGCGGGTCGGGCAGGTGATCGGCCTGGACGATGGCTTCCGCCATGCGCTCGACCTCTGCTCCGGGGCCGCACCAGCGGCGATCCGTGACGGAGCGCGAGACGTCGAGAAAATCCATGGCCTTTCCTTTGTGCTGCCCACAACTCCCTGCAGGAGCAGGGAAAACCGGGCGCGTCCGCGCCCGGTTCGCCGTCTCAGACGGATTCGATACGCAGGGCGACCGGATCGCCCTCGACGACGCCGGTGGCGGTCATCCCGGCAAGGGCAATGTCCAGCGCCGCGCGCTGCACCTTGTGGGTCACGATCAGCACCGGCGCGGCGCCGTCTTCGTGATCGTACTGCCGCATCCGGTGGATCGACACGCCTGCCTCGCCCAGGACCGCGGCCACCTTGGCCAGCGCTCCCGGTTTGTCCTGCAGTTTCAGGCGGATGTAGAAGGGTGCCGGCGTGGTGGAGATCGTGCCGGTTGCCTCTTTCAGGGTGCTGGCCGGTTGTCCGAAGACGGGCAGGCGGAACCCGCGTGCAACGTCGCAGATGTCCGAAAGCACGGCAGAGGCCGTCGGCCCTTCGCCTGCGCCTGCGCCACGCAGCACGATCTGGCCCACGGCATCGCCTTCCAGCAGCACCATGTTCGTGCCGCCCTCCAGCTGGCCCAGGGGGCTTGTTGCCGGAACCAGGCAGGGTGCCATGCGCTGTTCCAGGCCGCGGCCCGTCATGCGGGACACACCCAGGAGCTTGATGCGGAAGCCCATGTCGGAGGCGGCGCGGATGTCCTCGATCGCGATGCGCTGGATGCCTTCCAGCTCCATCTTGTCGAAGGCGACCTTGGTGCCGAAGGCGACAGAGGCCAGCAGGGACAGCTTGTGACCCGCGTCGATCCCGCCCACGTCGAGGTTCGGATCGGCTTCGAGGTAACCCAGCTTGCCGGCCTCCTCGAACAGCTCTTCATAGCTGCAACCGGTCGCCTCCATCCGGGTCAGGATGTAGTTGCAGGTGCCGTTCATGACGCCCATGACGCGGGTGATGTTGTTGCCGGCCAGGCCTTCGGTCAGGGCCTTCACCACCGGGATGCCCCCGGCAACGGCGGCTTCGAAGCGGATGACGCGGCCCAGGCCCTCGGCCAGTTCGGCCAGTTCCTGACCGTGGACTGCCAGCATCGCCTTGTTGGCGGTGACGACATCCTTGCCGGCACGCAGCGCCGCCTCGGTCGAGGCCTTGGCGGGGCCGTCGGACCCGCCCATCAGCTCGACGAAAATGTCGATATCGTCGCGCTGCGCCAGGACGACGGGATCGTCTTCCCAGGCGTAATTGTCCAGCGGCACGCCACGGTCCTTGGAGCGGTTGCGCGCCGAGATGGCGGTGACTGTGATCTCACGCCCGGTGCGGGCGGTGAGCATCGCGGCCTCCTTGCGCAGGATCTTCAGAACGCCGATGCCGACGGTGCCAAGGCCGGCAATCCCCAGTCGGAGGGGTTGGGGGCGCATGGGCTCGCTCATGTGGTGTCTCCAAGGTTGTCGCGGATTTCCGTTGCATGGGCCTAGCGCCTTCGCAGGGACCTTGCAACGCGACTCTTGGGGTCAGCGGTCCTGCGGGCCGGGGCAGGGGGCCGTCAGGTGTCGAATTCGCGGGCACGCAGCTCTGCCGCGCGTCGGCGCAGCAGGGCGGCGCGGTAGGCCAGCGCATCGTCGCTGTCCTCGCCCAGGCGGCCGCCGGTGTCGCCGGCGTTCAGGATCTGGCTCTCGGGGACCAGGTCGGGGTAGGCCAGGTCCGCGGGAAGGGCGGCGTTTTCTGCCGAACGGGGCGGCAGGCTGCAGCCCGCAAGGGACAGCGCGGCGAGGCCTGCGAACAGGGGGCGAAAACGGTGATGGGGGCGCGGGGCGTCGGTCATGGCATCGGTCTGCCGCAGCGCGCGGCCGCTGGCAAGCCCGGAGGTGAACTGAGCGTGAAGGCAGTGGAAGGTGCGGGGCATCCTGTCGTTTTCGCGGAAATCCCCTCCGTCTTCCTTGTTCGCGTTGCAGGGCCGGGTAGAAATGGGGAATGGATCCGACGAGCACCACCGCCCCGGCAGATACGGCCACTCGCCTGCAACAGGCCGCGCTGCGGCTGTTTGCCCGCCACGGCTATGCAGCGGTGTCCATGCGCCAGATCGCGGCGGACCTGGGGCTGCATGTCGGCGGGCTCTACAACCATATTCCGGACAAGCAGACCCTGCTGTTCCGGCTCATGTCCGAACACATGTCAGAGCTGCTGACCGCGCTGGACAAGGCATCCTTGCCCGAGGCGCCTGTTGCCGCGCTCGAAGGGTTCACGCGGTTTCACATTCGTCACCATGCGGCCCGCCCGGATGCGGTTTTCATTTCCTACATGGAGCTGCGGAACCTGACGGATGAGAACTTTGCCGCGCTGGAGGCCTTGCGGGGGCGCTACGAAGGGCGGCTGCAGGCAATTCTGGAAGCCGGTCGGGCGCGGGGCGTGATGACGATGGAGGATCCCCGAATCGCCACGATGGCAATCATTGCCATGCTGACGGGGGTGAACACCTGGTTCCGCGACACCGGGCGGCTGACCCTGTCGGAGGTCGAGGCGATCTACTGGGGCATGGTCCGGCGGCTCGTGTCGGCCTGAAGGCCCGGGACCTGTGGGACGACGACAGGAAACGCGCGGGTGGCCGGGCGGTGCTTGCGGTTTGCGGTCGCCTTTGGCGCGGTCCTGTCGTACCCATCCCGGTGACACCGCCCGAAGAGGTGGTCCCAACCGCGTGTGATCCCGGCTGGCCGGGGCAACGGCGCCGTGACAGGAGGCGAAGATGAGCGATGAGACCCGCAAGGAAGACCGGATCCTGGCCACCCTTGGCGTCGGGGCCGGGCGCAAGGGCCTTGGCCTGCTGGTGACCGGAGGGCTGGCCCTGGCGCTGGCCTGGATCGCTCTGTCGCCCCAGCCGGCGCCCTTCGGAATGCGGGTGCTGGTGCTTGTCCTGGCCGTGCTCATGGCCGTGGTGGTCTGGCGGCTTTGGGGGGCGGCAAAGCTGCGGCTGACCCTGACGGAAGAGGCGCTGACGGACAGCGCGGGAGAGGTCCTGGCGCGGCTGGACGAGATCGAGGCGGTTGATCGCGGGCTGCTGGCCTTCAAGCCGTCCAACGGGTTCGTGCTGCGCCTGCGCCGCCGCGCGCCGCTGCGCTTCCGTCCCGGGCTTTACTGGAGCATAGGGCGCAGGCTGGGTGTTGGCGGGTTGGTGCACGGTTCTGAATCGAAACAGATGGCCGATGCGATTGCCTTCCACCTTGCCCGATCAGAGCAGGCTGAGGACTGATCCCTGATCCCGGGCGCGCTTCGGCCTGCGTTCAGGAATCGGAGTATTTCAGGACCGCCGCGAAACGGGGGCGGGTGTAGACGAAACTGTGCAGGTTGAGGTCATCCAGGTCGATCTGGGAAAAGCTGATCTCGTAGTCGTACCAGGTTTCCACCAGGATCAGTTCATCCCCCGAGGCCAGCAGAGGCAGCTTGTCGTCCCAGTCCGCGATATCGCTCGTGGTCAGGGCCTCCTTGTCGCCGCGGGCTTCCGACCAGACGATCTCGTAATCCTCGTTGTCGTCATCGTAGCCGATGGAGCTGATGCGGATGGCGTTGTTGCGATCCACCAGCATGAGAAAATCGAACAGGCTCTTGGTGTTGTCGATGTAGGTGGGCGTGATGTAGTCCGTCTCCCGGGAGAGCATGTCGGAGATCACGTAGGCGGCCTTCTGGTGCTGCGCGCCGACGCGCATCATGTCGAAGAACACCCACATCGCCACGTAGGCCCAGACCAGCAGCGGGAAGACGATCAGGAATTCGACCGTGACGGCCCCGCGTTCCTCCCGGCGGAAGCGACGGCATATGCGGTGCAACAGGGTCATCATGGTTCGTTCACGAAGGCAGAGATGGCGTACATGATCGCATCGCCATTGGCGTCGGTGCCGAAGTTGCGGCCAAGCCCGGCGTTCGGGAAAAGCGGCGCGAACTTCAGGCAGGCCCGCAGCAGCATCAGTTCGTTTGCACTGCCGTTGGTGAAGTTGCGCACCGGGTTCACATCTTCGGAGCGGTCAACACAATCGAGGTCGTCGGGCAGGGTGGAGTACTCCCGCAGGTCGACGGGCAGCATCTCCAGCTTCAGCGCGTCTTCGCAGTCGGGCAGGAAGCCACCGGAATAGTCGCAGATCAGATCCTTGATGGTGTCGTGATCCACGTCCTCGGTCTCTCCGATCTGGATGTCACGCACCGTCAGGCTGAGCCCCATTTCAAGCATGGTCTGACGCACGGTGAGCAGGCCCAGTTCCGCCGTCGACATGAAGATCACCACGAAGATCGGGAAGAGAATGACGAATTCGACCGTCGGGTTCCCATCTTCGGCGCGGCAGAACCGCTGGATCAGTCGTGTCAGGCGCAGGGTCATTGAACGAGGTGCAGGGCGTTGAGCTGACGGGCGATGGATGCGAAGGCGTCTTCGATTTCGATCCCTTCGACCCGGTAGAAGTGGGAGGCGGAAGAGGCGCAGTTTTCCATCACCTCCGCCCCATGGTTGGAGACTTCGAACCCGATGGTCCAGACGATCACGCCGCGATCCTTGGCCGCATCGCAGACTTCTTCCAGCAGGTCGTCCCCCTCGGTCGAGGTATAGGCGTTCTCGTAGAAGTAATCGTCGAGGCTCGAATCCATGTAGTTGACGGCATAGGACAGCCCCTTACGCGCCCACATGTAGCGCATGTCAGGCGTTTCGTAGACGGCATCCTTCAGGCGATAGGTACGGACGTTGGCACCATCGGTCATCAGCACGATGGTCTTCAGGGCGCCGGCCCCCCAGGCAACCGGGCGACCGTCGAAGCTTTCGTCGATCAGGCCATCATCGACCATGTCGGCCACGACCGGCTGGAAGGCCGGGTCGAGCAGGGCGACGCCCCACTTCATGCCCAGGTGGATGGAGGTGTTCTGTCGCGCCTGCAGGTCCCCGATCTGTTCCTTCAGCGCGGTTGCGTCCTGGCTGAAGGGGGTGATCCGTTCATAGTCTTCCTGCGGGCAGCCCGGGTTGGTGATCAGCGAGGAGGAAGTGGACGACCCGGTCGAGAAATGCGCGAACTGGCGGTGGAAGGTCGTCGTGTCGAGCGCCGTGGTCGCGAAATCGGAGTCGTCGAATTCCATGCAGTGGGAATAGCCCTGCAGCTGCAGCACGTTGAGGCGGGACAGGATTTCGGGGCCGGCGTTCACCTGGCTGGTGTAGGGCACGATGGAGACGGAGACGGTGCCGGGGTTGTCGTCGGTGATGACGGTGTCGATGAAATCCTGCGCGGCGGTGCGCATGTTCACGATCCGGCTGTTGTTGCCCATCGACCCGGAGATGTCGAGCACGAGCGACACTTCGGCGTCGCCGATGGATTCCTCTGCCGTGCCGGATGCGTTCACGTCCAGGCTGGTGATCCCCAGCATCGAGATGAACTGCGTCTTCATCGGGTTCTGCGCGGTCGCCGACACGGTCCGGTAGCCGGTTCCCGAATCAACCGTGACCGATGTCAGGTAATCGGTCATGTCGGTCTTTTCGAAGTAGTCGCGCACGACGGTTTCCGGGTCCAGGTCGTTGCGGGTGTTCGCGGCGGCCAGGACGGCACGGTCGAGCACCGCCTGCAGCTTGGTCCGCTCCATCTCGTGGTGCATGAAGTCGATGCCCATGCCGCCGATGATGAGGGTGATCACGAAGAAGAAAAGGACCATGGGCATCATTGCCCCGTCCTCGGAACGGCGGAAATGCCGCAGGTGCCCGCGCGTGATCCGCCGGAGACGGGGGGCGCGGGGCGATGTCGATTTCTTGTCCATGTCTTTTCCCTACCCGCGCCTTGTCGGGACAGCGCTTTGAGTCATTCTGACTTCTAGGGGCCGAATCCGGCGGAAATGGGGCGGCTTTGGGGATCCTGTCAGGCGTAAGCGACGGAACCGGCGGGGTTTTCGCGGGCCCTGCGATTGCCGTCTTCAGCCGATGGGAGAGCCGTGAAAACGGTTTCGTGTTCCCGTTGTTAACGGATCTGGGCTAGACCGGGGGATGCACCGCCTGCGCGGCCGCAGACCGGAGGAGGCTGGCGGCGCGGGCTCAGCCAGGGAGGATGCCGTGCAACCGATCAAGGAACCCGGATTTCGCCGCAGTGTCGATCTGATGTTCAACCGCGCCGTGGCGCTGATGGATCTGCCCCCCGGACTGGAAGAGAAGATCCGCGTCTGCAACGCCACCTATACCGTGCGCTTCGGTGTCAGGCTGCGCGGCCAGATCCAGACGTTCACCGGATATCGCTCCGTTCATTCCGAACACATGGAGCCGGTGAAGGGCGGGATCCGTTTCGCCCCCAACGTCGACCAGGACGAGGTGGAGGCGCTGGCGGCGCTGATGACGTTCAAATGCGCGCTGGTGGAGGCGCCTTTCGGTGGCTCCAAGGGCGGGCTTTGCATCGACCCGAGGGATTGGGACGAGCAGGAGCTGGAACTGATCACCCGACGTTTCGCCTATGAGCTGATCAAGCGTGACATGATCAACCCGGCCCAGAACGTTCCGGCGCCCGACATGGGCACCGGGGAACGCGAAATGGCCTGGATCGTTGATCAATACGCCCGGATGAACACGACGGATATCAATGCCCGCGCCTGCGTCACTGGCAAGCCGCTGAATTCCGGAGGAATTGCCGGGCGGGTCGAGGCGACGGGCCGCGGCGTGCAATATGCTCTCAGGGAATTCTTCCGGGAGCCGGAGGACGTCGCCAGGGCCGGCTTGGCGGGGACGCTGGACGGCAAGAGGATCATCGTCCAGGGGCTGGGCAACGTGGGCTACCACGCGGCGCATTTCCTGCAGGACGAAGATGGCGCGCGGATCATCGGGATCATCGAACGCGATGGCGCGCTCTTCAACGAGGAGGGGCTGGATGTCCGTGCCGTCCACGACTGGATCGCCAGTCATGGCGGCGTCTCGGGCTTCCCGGATGCGCATTTTGTCGAAGACGGCGCAACCGTGCTGGAAGAGGATTGCGACATCCTGATCCCGGCGGCGCTGGAAGGTGTCATCAACATGGGCAATGCCGAGAGGATCCGCGCCCCCCTGATCATCGAGGCCGCCAACGGCCCGGTGACCTTCGGCGCCGATGAGGTGCTGCGCCGGCGCGGTACGGTCGTCATTCCCGACCTCTATGCCAACGCCGGCGGCGTGACGGTGTCGTATTTCGAATGGGTGAAGAACCTCAGCCACATCCGCTTCGGCCGCATGCAGCGCCGACAGGAGGAGGCGCGCCACCAGCTGATCGTGGATGAGCTGGAACGCCTTTCGGCCGACAGCGGGATCGGCTGGACCCTGTCGCCGGGGTTCAAGGAGAAATATCTGCGCGGGGCAGGGGAACTGGAGCTGGTTCGCTCCGGTCTCGATGACACGATGCGCATGGCCTACCAATCCATGCGGGAGGTCTGGCACGGACGGTCGGATGTGGAGGATCTGCGAACGGCAGGGTTCCTGGTCTCAATCGACCGGGTCGCCTCCTGCTACCGGGCAAAGGGGCTTTGACCGGCCGGGGCGGCGCGAAAGCGGTCAGGCGGATTGGCGATAGCGCACGACGCATTGGTCGAGGAAATGCTCGACCCGGCCTTTCCAGGTGCCCGCATCGATGTCCCCGTTGCTGACATGCAGCACGGCGACGGGGGCGTGACCGGTCAGCTGGGTCATTTCCTCCACCGCCTCGGCGGGGTAGTCGCCACGGTCCGAGGTCACCAGGAATGCGATGCGGTCGGGCAGGGCGGGCTGGCTTTCCAGCCACTGGCGCAGCGGCCGGGCGGTCTTGCCGTTGCACAGGGGAGTGCCGAGGATCAGCAGATCGCTGCGATCCCAGGGCTGGTCGGGCACCGCGTAGCCGGCTTGTCTGGGCAGCAGGGAAAACAGACCCGTCTTCATGCGGGACCAGAGCCCGGCCTCGTCCCCTGCGGATTCGATTTCATGAAGCTGTGCACCCAATTCCCAGGCAAGCTCTTCGCCAACCGTCTGGGTGTGACCCGCGTCGGAATAGAGCAGGATACGGCACGTCATTCCAATGTCCCCCAACCATTTGACGGTACTGTGTCAACGGGATGACCGTTTGTCATCGTTTCGGTTTCTGCTGTGCAGAAAAACTTGGCAGAGGGGCCGAAAAATGCCGACTTGTGAGGAAAAATTCATCAAAAACGAACCCCGGATTGCGCGAAACGCTCCGAGCGGCTTAGCTCGGGGCGGGTAAGAAGGAGCACGACATGCGGTTTTCCGGGCTTCGGGTTCTCAAAGAGGGACTCACCGGCAACCGGGGCTGGGGCCCCCATTGGCGCGATCCGGCGCCGAAGCCGGCCTATGACATCGTGATCATCGGTGGCGGCGGACATGGGCTCGCCACGGCCTTCTACCTGGCCCGGGAACATGGGCTGACCAACGTCGCGGTGCTGGAAAAAGGTTACCTCGGCGGCGGAAACGTGGGGCGCAACACGACCATCGTGCGGGCCAACTACTTCCTGCCGGGCAATTCGGAGTTCTACTCCCACTCGCTCAAGCTCTGGGAAGGGCTGGAAGGGGCGCTCAACTACAACGTCATGCATTCGCAGCGGGGCCTGATCAACCTGTTCCATTCCGATGGCCAGCGGGATGCGGCGGCGCGGCGCGGCAATGCGATGATCAATCAGGGCGACGATGCGGAGTTGCTGGATCGCGACGGCGTGCGCCGGCTGCTGCCCTACCTGAACTATGATCAGTCCCGGTTCCCGATCTACGGTGGGCTTTATCATCGCAGGGGCGGGACGGCCCGGCATGATGCGGTTGCATGGGGCTTCGCCCGGGGCGCGTCGGAACGCGGTGTCGACCTGATCCAGAATTGCGAGGTCACGGGGATCGACGTGGAAGGGGGCCGGGTGACCGGCGTGCAGACCTCTCGCGGGGCGATCCGTGCGCGCAAGGTGGCAATCGTGACTGCGGGGCGGTCCGGACAGGTGGCAGCCATGGCCGGGATGCGCCTGCCGATCGAGAGCCACATCCTGCAGGCCTTCGTGACCGAGGGGCTGAAACCGGTGATCGACCACGTGGTGACCTTCGGCATGGGGCATTTCTACATCAGCCAGTCCGACAAGGGCGGCCTGGTCTTCGGCGGCGATCTGGACATGTATCCTTCCTACGCACAGCGCGGCAACCTGCCCACGGCCGAACACGTGATGGAGGCGGGGATGGCGCTGATGCCGATGATCGGCAAGGCACGGGTGCTGCGCAGCTGGGGCGGGATCATGGACATGACGCCCGACGGCTCCCCCATCATCGACCGGACGGATATCGGCGGTCTCTACCTCGATTGCGGCTGGTGCTACGGCGGGTTCAAGGCGGTGCCGGGATCTGGATTTGCCTTGGCGCATCTTCTGGCCACCGATCGTCCGCACGACAGCGCTGCGGGCTTCCGGTTGGAGCGGTTCCGCGACGGGGCGGGGCTGATGGATGAGGAGGGCACAGGTGCGCAGCACAATCTTCACTGACCATCCTTCGATGCGATTTTACGGGGGCCATCCATGCGGCTGACTTGTCCGATATGCGGGGCCCGGGACCTGCGGGAATTCACTTATCGCGGGGCGGCCCTGCTGCGTCCTGCCGGTGATGACTGGAACGACGACTGGCACGACTACCTGCACCTGCGCGACAACCCGGCAGGTATCGCGGAGGAATACTGGAGCCATCACGCAGGTTGCCGCGCCGTCCTGCTTGTCCGGCGGGACACGCGCACCCACGAGGTACATTCGGTCACGCGGGCGAAGGGGGGCGGCGCATGAGACGGCTTTCGACGGGCGGCCGGATCGACCGGTCCGCGCCACTGACCTTCACCTTCGATGGTCGGGAATACCGGGGGTTCGCGGGGGACACCCTGGCATCCGCGATGATCGGGGCCGGGTTGAAGGTGGTCGGACGCAGTTTCAAGTACCATCGCCCGCGGGGGATCTTCTCCTGCGGCAGCGAGGAGCCGAATGCCCTGGTGACCCTTGGTGCCGGCGCGCGGTCGGAACCCAACATGCGCGCCACCATGCAGGAGCTTTTCGACGGGCTCGAAGCGCGCAGCCAGAACTGCTGGCCCTCGGTCGATCTGGACCTCCTGGAGGTGAATGATCTCTTCGCCGATTTCCTGGGGGCGGGGTTCTACTACAAGACCTTCATGTGGCCGAAGGCGTTTTGGGAAAAGCTCTACGAGCCGGCGATCCGCCGGGCGGCGGGTCTGGGGGCGCTTTCGGGGCAGCCGGACCCGGATTTCAACGAGAAGGCCTTTGCCCATTGCGACCTTCTGGTGATCGGAGGGGGGGCGGCCGGGATGATGGCGGCCTTGCGCGCTGCACTTGCCGGGGCCCAGGTGATCCTGTGCGAGGAAGGGCCGGAGTTGGGAGGGCGCCTTTTGTCCGAGGTCGAGGAGGTCGGAGGCCTTCCCGCGGCGGACTGGGTGGCGCAGGTGGCGACGCAGCTTTCCGGCATGGCGAACGTGCGCGTGATGACCCGCACCACGGTCACTGGCGCCTATGATCAGGGCACCTTCGGCGCGTTGGAGAGGGTGGGGCGGCACCTGAAGCACCGCTCCGGCGCGCTGCCGGTGGATTGTTTCTGGCGGATCGCGGCGAAGCAGTCCGTGCTTGCGGCGGGCGCCACGGAACGCCCCGTGGCGTTTCGCGACAATGATCGGCCCGGTGTCATGCTGGCAGGCGCCGTCAGGGCCTATGTGAACCGCTACGCCGTGTCGCCGGGGGATAGCGTGACGGTCTTCGGCAACAACGACGACGCGCACCGTACCGCGCGGGACCTTCTGGCGGCGGGCGTTCATGTGGCGGGCCTGGTCGATGCCCGGCCGGAGGCGGTGACGGACCTTGATCTGCCATTCTATCCGGGCAGCCTTGTCAGCCGCGCCCATGGGCGCATGGGGGTCGAGGCGGTGACGATCCGGACGCCGTCCGGTGAAGAAAAGCTGCAAAGCGATTGCCTTGCCGTCTCCGGGGGATGGAACCCCGCCGTGCACCTGACGTGCCATCTCAACGGTCGGCCGGTCTGGGATCAGGCCCTGTCTGCCTTCGTACCGGCGCCTGATGCCGTACCGGGAATGACCGTGGCGGGGGCTGCCGCCGGCGCATTCGCGACGGATGCCTGCCTGGCGTCCGGGGCCGGGGCTGCCGCGACGGCGCTCGATGCGCTTGGCCTGCCGGTTCCGGATCTGCCGCTGCCCGTGGCAGAAGCGCAGGGCTATGCCATTCGCCCGCTGTGGTCGGTGCCGGGCAAGGGACGCGCCTGGCTGGACCTGGCCAACGACGTGACGGTCAAGGACGTGCGCGGCGCCGCGACCGAGAATTTCCGCTCGGTCGAGCATATGAAGCGCTACACCACCCAGGGCATGGCGCCGGACCAGGGCCGGACGTCGAACCTAGGGGCGCTTGCGGTGCTGGCCGATGCGACCGGGCGGGACATTCCCGGCACCGGTATCACCACCTATCGTCCGCCCTTCGCGCCGGTGCCGATCGGGGCCATGGGCGCGGGCGGCAAGGACAAGGGCTTTGCGCCGGAACGGCTGACCACCAGTCACGGCCGCAGCCTGGCAATGAACGCGCCCATGGTGGAAGCGGGCCTTTGGTATCGGCCCAGTTTCTTTCCGCGCGCGGGGGAAAAGGTCTGGCGTCAAAGCTGTGATCGGGAGGTCGGGATGGTGCGGCAGGCCGTCGGTGTCTGCGATGTCTCAACCCTCGGCAAGATCGACATCCAGGGCGCGGATGCGCCGGCCTTTCTCGACTTCGTCTATACCGGCAAGTTCTCCTCCCTGGCGGAAGGGAAGGTGCGCTACGGGCTGATGCTGCGCGAGGACGGCCACGTGATGGACGACGGCACGACCGCCCGGCTTGGCCCCGGCCACTACGTGATGACGACGACGACCGCCGCCGCAGGGCAGGTGATGGACCACCTGGAATTTGCCTCCCAGGTGCTGAAGCCCGATTGGGACGTGCGGATGATCTCGGTCACCGAACAATGGGCCCAGTTCGCCGTTGCCGGCCCGAAATCCCGCGCCCTGCTGGAAGATCTGCTGGATCGGGAGCTTGGCAACGATGTCCTGCCGTTCATGGGCTGCATGCCGGTGCAGTTGGGCGGCGTCGAAGCGCGGCTATTCCGAATCTCCTTCTCCGGTGAACTGGCCTACGAACTGGCGGTGCCTGCGCGGTATGGCGAAAGCCTCTTCGGGCAGCTCGTCACCCGGGCAGAGGACATGGGCGGCGGCGCTTACGGCTTGGAGGCGCTCAACGTGCTGCGCCTTGAAAAGGGGCTGCTGACCCACGCCGAACTGCATGGTCGCACGACCGCCTTCGACCTGGGGCTGGAGCGTATGATGTCCCCGTCGAAGTCCTTCATCGGCAAGGCGGCTGCGGCGCGGCCGGGCCTGCTGGCCGAGGACCGTGAAAGACTGATCGGCCTGCGCCCTCTGGGCGCGGTGCAGATGATCCCGCCCGGCGCCTTCCTGTTCGAGCCGGAGGCAGAGCCGGTACGAGAAAATGCGCAGGGCTACGTCACCTCTTCCTGCTACTCTCCCACGCTGGGGCATACGATCGCCCTCGCGTTCCTGAAAGCGGGGCCGGACAGGATAGGAGAGCACATTCGCATGGTGGATCATCTGCGCGGGGTGGTGACCCTGTGTGAAGTCTGCGAACCCTGTTTCCTGGATCCCGAGGGGGGGAAGCTCCGTGTCTGATGTACGCCTGGTTGCCCGCAATGCCTTGCCCCAGGGAGAGGCGCTCCGTCTTGGCGACACCCGGATCGAGGTCTTGCCGATGCGGCGGATGACCTCCCTGATCCCCGGTGGTGATGGCGCAGCCCTGGCCCGTGCCTTGGCGAAACATCACGGCCTGTCCCTGCCGTCGCCCGGTGAAAGCAGCCGGGAGGGGGAGGCGGAATGCCTCTGGTTCGGCCTGGACCTCTACCTGTTGATCGGGCCGGCGCCTTCGCCCCTGCTTGTCGGGGCGGCCGCGATGACGGATCAGTCCGACGCCTGGGCAACTGTCCTGCTGGAAGGCCCGCTGGCGCAGCAGGTGCTGGCCCGCCTGACGCCGCTCGACCTGGGGGAGGCGGCCTTTCCCGTCGGGCACACGGCTAGGGGCGAGCTTGCGCACATGATGGGGGCGCTGACCCGGATGGGGCCGCAGGCCTATCGTCTGATGGTCTTCCGTTCGATGGCCGAAACACTGCTGCACGAACTGCGAACGGTGCTGGAAAGCGTGGCGGCCCGCGCCGCTCTCTGATAGGCGCTGCGGTCTGGGCTGTCGGGTGCCGCGATGCATGGGGCATCTGGACTCCGGCCGCCTGCAGAGGGATATTCCGTCCATGAAGCTGGACCCTTCGTTTCTCGACGAGCTGCGCAACCGTGTGTCCCTTGCCCAGGTGGCAGGGCGCAAGGTGCTGTGGGACAACCGCAAATCGGTTCCGTCCAAGGGGGACCTGTGGGCGCCGTGCCCGTTCCACCAGGAAAAGACCGCGTCGTTCCACGTCGATGACCGCAAGGGATTCTACTATTGTTTCGGCTGCCACGAGAAGGGCGACGCGATTTCCTTCGTCCGCAAGACCGAGAACGTGGAGTTCATGGAGGCGGTCGAGATCCTGGCGAGAGAGGCCGGCATGCCGTTGCCGGAACGCGATCCCGAGGCCAAGAAGAAGGCGGAAAAACGCGCCTCCCTGACCGAGCTGATGGAAGAGGCGGTGAAGTTCTTCTCGCTCTCGTTGCGGGGTGGGGCCGGGCGTGATGCCTCTGCCTACCTGACCCGGCGGGGCCTGGACGACGCCGCGCGACAGCGCTGGAACCTCGGCTTTGCTCCGGACGCCTGGCAGGGTCTGTGGGACCACCTGATCGGCAAGGGCGCCCGTCCGGAGGAGCTTCTGGCCTGCGGCCTGGCCAAGCCGTCCAACAAGGGCAAGCAGCCCTACGATACCTTCCGGAACCGGATCATGTTCCCGATCCGTGACCCACGGGGGCGCTGCATTGCCTTCGGCGGTCGGGCGATGGATCCCAACGACAACGCCAAGTACCTCAACTCGCCCGAGACACAGCTCTTCGACAAGGGGCGGACGCTTTACAATCACGGTCCCGCGCGGGAGGCCGTCGGCCATGGTCAGCCGCTGATCGTGGCGGAGGGCTACATGGATGTGATCGCCCTGTCCGAGGCAGGGTTCGGCGGCGCGGTGGCGCCGCTTGGCACCGCCGTGACGGAACATCAGCTCGACATGCTCTGGCGGGTGTCGCCGGAGCCGATCATCGCGCTGGATGGCGACAAGGCAGGTATCCGGGCCGCGCGTCGGGTGATGGACCTGGCCCTGCCGAAACTGACGGTCGGCCACAGCCTGCGCTTTGCGCTGATGCCGGAGGGGCAGGACCCCGACGAACTGCTGAAAGCCAAGGGCCGCGAGGGGATGCAGGCCAAGCTGGACGCAGCCCTGCCGTTGGTCGATCTGCTGTGGGAGCGCGAGACGGAGGGCCGGACCTTCGACAGCCCGGATCGCCGCGCGGCGCTGGACAAGGCCCTGCGCGATGCCACCCGCCAGATCCCGGACGAAAGCCTGCGCTATCACTACGACCAGGCGCTGAAGGAAAAGACGCGGGAGTTGTTCCGTCCGGCGCGCGGTGGCGCCCGGGGCGGCAACGGCTTCAGTGGCGGTTTCGGCGGCGGCAAGGGTGGTTTCGGGCGCGGTGGCGCGGGCCGGGGCGGTTTCGGACGCAACCTGCCCGCCGTCCCGATGCCCTCCACCAAGACCAGCCTTCTGGCCGCCCAGGACCTGGAAGCGACAGAGTATCTGCGCGAAGGCGTCATCCTGGCGTCGCTTATCGTCACGCCTTCGGTGGTCGATCAGTTCGAGGGAGCCCTTCTGCGCATGGACTGCAGGGATGCCGGGCACGCCCGGATGAGGGACCTGATTCTGACCCATTTCGACGAAGGCGCGGAAAATCTGTCGCAAAAGGTAACTGATGCGCTCGGTCCGGAAGCCCTTGACGAATTGCTCTCACGGACCCATGTGGCCCTTTGTCCGCCGGTGCGACATCCCGGCGACGAAGAACAGGCCCGCCTGACGCTGTCCGAGGAGTTTGCAAAGCTGCAGGCCTCGCGTGCCCTCAGGGACGAGATCGACGAGGCGTTGCAGGAAATGGATTATATCGAGGACGAGGCGGTCACCTGGCGCCTGGGCGACGCCGCCCGGTCGAGCCAGGCCGCCATTCGGGGGCTGCAGGAGGACACAGCAGAGTATGATGTTGGTGAAAACGGGGCCCAGATCAACCGGGACGAACGCAGCGCGCTGGACGCGTTGATGCAGACGATTCGCTTCGATAAGCCTCATCGGAGCAGCTGATCCTTAAGTCCCGTTGGGATTTCACAGGGATCCTCAAGAAAATCAGGGTAAACGGGTGTGCGAATCGGTGAAAGCAGGTATTGATTCGGTTCATTCGAATCAGACCGGTAGCACCGCCGCATCCAGTGCGCAGGAGTATCGCCATGGCCGCCAAGGACAACGACGAGAACCAGATGGAAGAGCAGGAGGCGGAAGTCTCCCTCGATATGAGCCAGGCGCAGGTGAAGAAGATGATCGCGGAAGCCCGCGAAAAAGGCTTCATCACCTATGATCAGCTGAACCAGGTTCTGCCGCCGGACCAGGTTTCCTCGGAGCAGATCGAGGATGTCATGTCCATGCTCTCCGAGATGGGCATCAACATCATCGAGGACGAGGAAGCCGAGGAAGAAGAGCAGAAGACCACGGCCGTCGCCACGACGAACCAGAACCGTGAAGTCGCGCTCGGCACCACCGGCCAGGAAAAGCTGGACCGCACCGATGACCCGGTGCGCATGTACCTGCGCGAGATGGGCTCGGTCGAGCTGCTGTCGCGCGAGGGCGAGATCGCCATCGCCAAGCGCATCGAGGCCGGCCGCAACACGATGATCGCGGGCCTTTGCGAAAGCCCGCTGACCTTCCAGGCCATCACGATCTGGCGCGACGAACTCCTGTCCGAAGACATCCTGCTGCGCGATGTCATCGACCTGGAAACCACCTTCGGCGACAGCATGGGCGACGACGAGGAAGAGCCGGTGGTGGATGCCTCCGCCGTGTCTTCCGCGCCCAAGAAGGAAACCGGGCCGGAACTGGACGCCGACGGCAACCCGCTTGCGCGCGAGGATGACGACGACGAGGACGACCAGTCCAACATGTCGCTGGCCGCCATGGAAGCCGCGCTGAAGCCGCGCGTCCTGGAAACCCTGGACCGCATCGCCGACGACTACGAGACCCTGTCGGAGATCCAGGACAACCGGATCAGCGCAACGCTGAACGAAGACGGCTCCTTCTCGGAGACGGACGAGGCGACCTATCAGAAGCTGCGGTCGGAAATCGTGCTGCTGGTGAACGAGCTTCACCTGCACAACAACCGTATCGAAGCGCTGATCGACCAGCTTTACGGCATCAACCGCCGGATCATGTCCATCGACTCCAGCATGGTTAAGCTGGCCGACCAGGCCCGTATCAACCGTCGCGAGTTCGTCGAGGAATACCGTGGTCACGAGCTGGACCCGAACTGGATGGACCGCATGGCCGCGAAGCCCGGCCGGGGCTGGCAGATGTTCATCGAGCGGTCTTCCGATAAAGTCGAGGAACTGCGGGCAGATATGGCCCAGGTCGGGACCTATGTGGGCCTCGACATCAGCGAATTCCGCCGCATCGTCCAGCAGGTCCAGAAGGGTGAAAAGGAAGCGCGCCAGGCCAAGAAGGAAATGGTGGAAGCCAACCTTCGCCTCGTGATCTCCATCGCCAAGAAGTACACGAACCGCGGTCTGCAGTTCCTGGACCTGATCCAGGAAGGCAACATCGGCCTGATGAAGGCCGTGGACAAGTTCGAGTATCGCCGCGGCTACAAGTTCTCGACCTATGCGACCTGGTGGATCCGTCAGGCCATCACCCGGTCCATCGCGGACCAGGCCCGCACGATCCGTATCCCGGTCCACATGATCGAGACGATCAACAAGCTGGTCCGGACCGGGCGCCAGATGCTGCACGAGATCGGCCGGGAACCCACCCCGGAAGAACTGGCCGAAAAGCTGCAGATGCCGCTGGAGAAGGTCCGCAAGGTGATGAAGATCGCCAAGGAGCCGATCTCCCTCGAAACGCCGATCGGCGACGAGGAAGACAGCCAGCTGGGCGATTTCATCGAGGACAAGAACGCGATCCTGCCGCTGGATTCCGCCATTCAGGAGAACCTGAAGGAAACCACGACCCGCGTTCTGGCGTCGCTGACGCCGCGTGAGGAGCGGGTGCTGCGGATGCGTTTCGGCATCGGCATGAACACCGACCACACGCTGGAAGAGGTGGGCCAGCAGTTCAGCGTGACCCGCGAACGGATCCGCCAGATCGAGGCCAAGGCGCTGCGCAAGCTGAAGCACCCCTCGCGGAGCCGTAAGCTGCGGAGCTTCCTGGACCAGTAAGGCCCCGGCAGAAATCAGAACGACAGAACCCGGCGTTTCAGGCGCCGGGTTTTTTCGTTTATCCGGGGCAGGGGGGTGGCGGGATAAATCCCGCCCTACCGCGTAGGGTGGATGCCAATCCACCTTTGGCGGCACGGCGCGAGAGGGCGGGGCTTGGGGGCGTCTTGAGGATGGTGTGAGGGGCGTCTGGGGATGATGTGGGGGGATGGCGGGATGAATCCCGCCCTACGTGCGGTGGGGTCAGGGGCTGTTCATCGAAATCGCCGGAAAGCGCGAAGGGCGGAAAAGTCATCCTGTTGAAAAGGCGCGACAAAAACGTCGGTATTACGTCGGTATCCTGTCGGTATCGCGACGGTGCATTTTCCCGATATTTTCCGGTGCGGTCCGTTCACCTGCCTTTCACCTTCCTTTCCCCGGGGGCTCTTCGGGCCGTCATCCGGGGTGGGAGGGATCGGCGGAAGCTCGCCAAAATTTGAATATGCGGTTAAGAATGCGACCGGTGTGGTTGTGCCGGGATATGCGACGGATAGAACCCGGTTCATCGAAGACAGACTACCAAGGACGATCCGATGTCATTTTCCAGCCTCTCCCCCCTTTGCCGTCCCGCCGTGGCGGCCCTGACGCTGCTTCCGGTCCTGGCGCTGAGCGTGGCCGGTCCGGCCCAGGCGAAATCCACCGGGGGCCTGCTGAGCGGTGCCGTCGGATCCGCCCTGCGGCACGCGGGTGGCGATGGTGACGACGGGGTCAGCGCCGCAGAGGGCCTGGTGTCCGCCGCTGCGCCCGAAACCATCGTGGCCGCCCTGCAGGATGCGGGCTACCGCGCCGAGCTGACGACCGATCAGGTGGGCGACCCGATGATCAACTCCGCCGCGGCGGGGGCCAATTTCGCCATCTACTTCTATGGCTGCGTCGACAACGCGGGCTGCGATTCCGTGATGTTCTCTGCCGGGTTCGACATGGATGACGGGCTGCCGCTGGAGGAGATCAACAGCTGGAACCAGCAGGCGGTCATCGCCCAGGGTTACATCGACGACGAGGGCGACCCCTACCTGCAGCAGTACATCCTGACGCGGGAGGGCCTTCCGGCCGGGGTCTTCGACTATGCGCTGACCGAATGGAACCAGGTGCTGGGCGAGTTCCAGGAGTTCATCGACTGGTGATCCGCTGAACGGGCTGTCGGGCGGGCCTCTCCGCCCGGCGGCCCCATCCTGCGACAGCCCCCTTCGGGCGGGCCTGTTTGTGGGCATACCTACAACAAACCGTCACATGGGGCTGCTAGGCACGCGCGAGATCCGCTTCCGAGTTTTCTGGAGAGACAGATGAAACGCGCCCTTCCCCTTGCCGCCGCCCTGACGCTGGCGATTTCCCTTTCCGGCACCGCCGCCCTGGCCGATGTGTCCGGCAAGCTGGTGCTTTACACCAGCCAGCCCAATGCCGATGCCCAGCAGACCGTCGATGCCTTCATGGCCGAGTACCCCGATGTCCAGGTCGAGTGGTTCCGCGATGGCACCACCAAGGTCATGGCCAAGCTGGCGGCCGAGTTCGAAGCGGGGGCGCCGCAGCCCGACGTGCTGCTGATCGCCGACAGCGTGACCATGGAGGGGCTGAAGGCCGAGGACCGGCTGATGGCCTATCCGGGGGCGGATACTTCTGCCTACGAGGCGGGTGTGATGGATCCGGAGCACTACTGGTTCTCCACCAAGCTGATCACCACCGGGATCATGTACAACACCTCTGCCCCGATGGTGCCCACGTCCTACGAGGACCTGCTGAAGCCGGAGGCCAAGGGGATGCTGGCGATGCCCTCTCCGCTGACGTCGGGGGCGGCGACGATCCACATGGATGCGCTGACGGCCAACCCCGACCTGGGCTGGGACTTCTACGCCGGGCTGGCCGATCAGGGCGCCAACCCGCAGGGTGGTAACGGCGGGACCTACAAGGCGATTGCCGGGGGTGAGAAGCTGTACGGTTTCGTCGTCGACTACCTGCCGATCCGGGAGGCCGTGAAGGGCGCGCCGGTGGCCTTCGTCTTCCCCGAGGAGGGCGTTTCGGCCGTGACCGAGCCCGCCGCGATCCTGAAGACCGCGCAGAACCCCGATGCGGCGAAGGCCTTCATCGACTTCCTGATTTCCGAAAAGGGGCAGGAGCTGACCTCCGCCATGGGCTACCTGCCGGCGCTCGGCACCGTGGCTGCGCCCGAGGGCTTCCCGGCCCGCGAGCAGATCAGGCTGATGGACTTCGACCCGGCCAAGGCGCTGGCCGAGGACCAGGCCAACAAGCTCCGCTTCATGGATATCTTCGGCGGCTGATCCCTTGGTGAAACGACTGCTGCGCGGCGAGCCCATGGCGCTCGCCGCGCTTTCTCTTTTCGCGCTGCTGCTTTTCGTGCTGCCGCTGGGGCTGCTGTTCCGGGTCGGACTGGCCCGGGGCGCAGGGGCCCTGGCCGAGGTGCTGGGATCGCGCGCCGTGCTGCGCGCGCTCTGGCATTCGCTGGAAAGCGCGGGCGTTTCGGCCTGTGGCGCGCTGGTGATCGGCACCGGCATGGCGCTGGTCATCGGGCTGACCGACCTGCGCGCCAAGGGCGCCTTCGTCTTTGCCCTGTTGCTGCCGATGATGATCCCGCCCCATGTCACCGCGATTGCCTGGATCCAGGCGCTTGGCCCTGCCTCGCCGGTGCTGCAGGCACTGCACCTGGCGCCGGAGGTGGGCTCGACCCATCCGCTTTACTCCGCGGGCGGTGTCTGGCTGCTGCTGACGCTGCAGCATGCGCCGCTGGTCTTCCTGGTGGTGCTGGCCGCCCTGCGTGCCCTGCCGCGTGAAATGGCGGAGGCCGCCCGGATCGCCGGGGCCCGGCCCGCGCGCCTGCTGGTCCGGGTGCTGCTGCCGCTGCTGGCGCCGTCGCTGCTGGCGGGGTTCGCGCTGGCCTTCGTCTCGGCCCTGGGCAATTTCGGCATTCCGGCGCTGCTGGGGATCCCGGCGCGCTACACCACGCTGCCGGTGCTGATCTGGCGCCGGCTGTCGAGCTTCGGCCCGTCGATCCTGCGCGATGTGGCGATGATGTCGGTGCTGCTGGCGCTGGTCGCGGTGGTGGCGATCTGGCTGCAGTCGGTGCTGCAGCGGCGCGCGCGGTCGCAGGTCATCGGCCCCGCGCAGGAGAGCCTGCGGATCGCCCTGGGGCGCTGGCGCCCGCTGGTGACGGGGGCGATGCTGGCCTATGCGCTGGCGACGCTGGTGCTGCCGCTGGCCTCGCTGGTGGCCACGGCGCTGGTGCCGACCTATGGCGTGCGGCTGACCCTTGAGACCCTGACATGGGAGAACTTCGCCGAGGTGCTGTTGCGCCAGGAGGTGACCCTGCGCGCCTTCGTCAATTCCGGCCTGACGGCGGGGGCGGCGGCGCTGGCACTGGCAGGGGCGGCCTGCCTGCTGGCCTTCTTCCTCAACGCGCGCAGCCGGGCGTCGCGGCGGCTGGCGCAGGGCGTGGCGGTGCTGGCGGAGGTGAGCTATGCCATCCCGGGGCTCGTCATCTCCATCGCCTTCATCCTGGCCTTCCTGCGGCCGGTGCCGGTGCTGGGCGTCTCCCTCTACAACACCATGTGGATCATCGCGCTGGCCTATCTGACGGCCTTCTTCTCCGTCGCGCTGAAGCCGGTGGCGGCGGCCTACGGGCAGCTGGATCCCTCGCTGGATGATGCGGCGCGGGTGTCGGGTGCGGGGTTCGGGCGGCGGATGGGGCGGATCTTCGTGCCGCTGACGGCGCCGGCGGCGGCTTCCGGTGCGATCCTGGTGTTCCTGACGGCCTACAACGAGGTGACGGTGTCGTCGCTTCTGTGGTCGACCGGGCATGAGACCATCGGGACGGTGATCTTCAACTACGAGGATGGGGGCTACACCGTGCTGGCCTCTGCCATGGCGAGCGTCACGGTGGCGGCGACGGTGGTGTTGATGCTGGGGCTGGACCTGGCGGGGCGGCGGTTGCCGAAGGGTGTGGTGCCCTGGCGGATGTGAGGGGGGCGCGCCAGGGGGGCGCCTTGTGGGAGAGCGCCGGGGGCGCTGCCCCCGGACCCCCGGGATATTTGGGAGCCAGAAAATGGGGGGGCGGTGTGCGGGTGGTCTTGGCGGGGGAGCGGGGCGGTGGATTGGCATCCACCCTACAAGCGCAGGGTGCGGCCTTGGGTGTGGGGTGTGTGAAATCCACCGTGGGTGGTGACATGGTGGATTGGCATCCACCCTACGGGTGCGGGGTGCGGGGTGCGGCTTTGGGCGTAGGGTGGATGAAATCCACCGTGGGAGGCGTGGGGTGGATTGGCATCCATCCCGCGAGGGCGCGTGGGCTGTGGCATTGGTCGTGGGGTGGGTGAAATCCACCTTTGGTGCCTTGGCGTGCGGGGGGCGGGGTGAACCCCGCCCTACTTGCGATTTGCGTAGGGCGGGGTTCGCCCCGCCGTCCGGTCCCGATCAGCCCGCGCGGCGGGCCTGTGTTGCGGCCATATCGGCCACGCCATTCGCGAAGATCACGCCGAAAAGCTCTGCGGCCTGCTCCTCGGTATAGCGGCCAAGACGGACGTCCTCGGCCACCGCCTCGACCGGGCGGGTCATCGGGTCGCCGTAGCCGCCGCCGCCGGGGGTGCGGACATGGACCACGTCGCCGGGGGCCATGGGGATGTCCTGTTCCTTGGACAGGTGGGGCGGGATGTGCACCTCTCCGCCGCGGATCACCCGGACCTTGTTGAGCGCCCCGTCGGCGCCGCCGAGCGCGCCCTGCGGGCCGGTGCGGCCATGGTCCATCACGAAGCTGGCCGTGGCCTGACCGCGGCGCAGTTCCACCGCGTAGTCGAGGCCGAAGCCGCCGCGGTGCAGGCCCGCACCGCCCGACCCTTCGTGCAGCGCGTAGTGGTGGTAGAGCACGGGGAACTGGCTTTCCATGATCTCCACCGGGGGTGCCTTGGAGATGCCGATGGTGGAGCAGCCGTTGGACAGCCCGTCGTGGTCCGCATTGCCGCCGTAGCCGCCGCCGGAAATCTGGTACATCACGAAATCGCGGTTCTTTTCCGGGTCGTGGCCGCCAAGGGCGAAGTTGCCGGAGGAGCCGGCGGGGGAGGCCGTCACGCGGTCGGGCAGCGCCGGGGCCAGCGCCGCGAAGACCGCTTCGGCGATCCGCTGGGAGACTTCGGCCGCGCAGCCGGAGACCGGGCGCGGGTACTGGGCGTCGAGGAAGGTGCCCTCGTAGCCCGTGACGTGGATCGGTTCGAACGCCCCGGCGGAGATCGGGACCTCCGGGAAGATGTGGCGCATGGCGAGGTAGACAGAGCTGAGCGTCGTCGCCAGGACCGAGTTCATCGGCCCCATGCAGGGTGCCGAGGAGCCGGAGAGGTCGAAGGTCACGTCGGTGCCCTCGCGGGTCACCGCCAGCCGGATTTCCAGCGGTTCGTCGACGACGCCGTCGCTGTCGATCCAGGCCGAGGCGGTATGGGTGCCTTCGGGGATCTCGGCGAGGTAGGTGCGCATCTGCTGGGCGGCGCGGGTGCGCAGCTCTCCGATGGCATCGGCCACGGTGGCATCGCCGTAGCGGCCCAGCAGTTCGTCCAGCCGTTCGGCGCCGACCTTCAGTGCCGCCGCCTGGGCCTGGACATCACCGATGCGCTGGTCGGCCACGCGGATGTTGGAGCAGATGATCTGGTAGATCTCCGTGTCCAGCACGCCTTCCTTGAAGAGGCGGACCGGGGGCAGGCGGAGGCCTTCCTGTTCGACGGAGGTGGCCGACGCCGAGAAGCCGCCGGGCACGGCGCCGCCGGTGTCGGGCCAGTGGCCGGTGTTGGACAGCCAGCAGAAGATCTTGCCGTCGCGCCAGTAGGGCATGGCGAAGCGCACGTCCATCAGGTGGGTGCCGCCGAGGTAGGGATCGTTGACGATGTAGATGTCACCAGGTTTCGGAGCCGCCGTCAGCCCCTTGGCGATGCCTTCGATCAGCACCCGGGTGGAGTACTGCATGGTGCCCACGAAGACCGGCAGGCCCATGTTGCCCTGGGAGATGAGGGCGCCGTCGACGGCGGAGTAGATCCCGTCGGAGCGGTCGTTCGCTTCTGCAATCACCGGGGAGAAGGCGGCGCGGGAGAAGGAGAGGTCCATCTCGTCGCAGACCTGTTGCAGGCCCGCCTGGATGACGGAGAGGGTGATCGGGTCGATACTCATTGGCGGGTCTCCTGAGCGCAAGGGCAAGCGGCGGCGGCGTGAAGACGGTGGGCCTGTGCCCGGCCGCGGGGGGGCGCATTGCGCCCGCCCGGGGGGGTGAGCCCCGATGGGGAAACGCTCCGGGGGAGCGTTTCAGGGGCGAACGGGCGGAGCCCAGTCGTTGGGCGCAGGCCGGGCCGCTGGCCCGGCCAAGTGCCTGCGGCGCGAGTATTTGGGGCCGTCGAATGGGAGGGGCGGGGCGCTGTCCGGCTCATGCGGCGCCTCCGATCTGGATCAGGATGTTGCCGATGGCATCGGTCGTCACGCGGTCTCCCGGGGGCACGAGGATCGTCGTATCCATCTGTTCAAGGATCGCCGGGCCGTCGAAGGTGGCATCGGCGGGCAGCAGGTCGCGGCGGTAGAGGGGCGTTTCGTAGGTTTCGCCGTCGAAGATGACCGGGCGGGTGGCGCGAAGGGCTTCCTCCATCGTGGCCTTGCGGCCTTCGACCGGGATCAGGCGTGCGGGGTCCAGCGTGTTGCGGGTGCCGATCACGGAGGTGTTGGCATTGACCACCGCCGCGCGGATCGCGGGCAGGCGGACGTGGAAGCGGTTCCAGTAGACCTCTTCGAAGGCCGCCTGAAGCGCCTCGCGGCTGATCTCCGGCCCTTCCAGTTCGACGCGCAGCAGGTGGGTCTGGCCGATGAACTGCATGTCGAGGGAATGGAGGATGCGGGTCTCGGTGATCTCGACCTTTTCGCGACCGATGAGGGCGCGGCCCTCTTCGGCCTGGGCGGTCAGCATGTCGGCCAGAAGCCCCATGTCGAGCGTGTCCAGCGGCTGGCCCACGGTGCGGGTGAAGTCGTGGCGCAGGTCGGCGACGAGGCAGCCGAGCGCATTGGTGATGCCGGGGCGGGCGGGCGTCAGCACCCTGGGCACGCCCAGTTCGCGGGCCAGCGAGGCGGCGTGCAGGGGCCCCGCGCCGCCGAAGGCGAAGAGGGCGAAGTCGCGCGGGTCGGCGCCGAGAGAGACGGAGACCATGCGGATGGCGCCGGCCATCTTGACGTTGGCGAGCTGGATCACGGCCTCTGCCGCCTGTTCCGGGGTCAGGCCCAGCGGATCGCCCAGCTTTTCGGCGAAGATCTGGCGGACGGTTTCCAGGGTGACGCCGCCTTCGACGGACTTCAGGCGCGCCGGGTCGAGGCGGCCCAGCAGGAGGTTGGCGTCGGAGATCGTCGGTTCGGTGCCGCCACGGCCATAGCAGATGGGGCCGGGGGTGGCGCCTGCGGATTCGGGGCCGACTTCGAGAAGGCCCGCCGCGTTCACACGGGCGATGGAACCGCCACCGGCGCCCACCGTGCGCACGTCCACCATGGGGACGTGGATCGGCATGGCGTATTCGACCTCGATTTCATTCGAGACGGCGGGCTGGGCGTTGCGGATCAGGGCCACGTCGGTGGAGGTGCCGCCCATGTCGTAGGTCAGCAGGTCGGGGATACCGGCGGCGCGGCCGGTGAAGGCCGCGGCCATGACGCCCGAGGCGGGGCCGGACATGACGGTGCGCGCGGCTTCCTCGGCCACGCGGCGGGCCGAGACCATGCCGCCGTTGCCGTTCATCACCAGCAGTTCGCCCGCGTAGCCGCCGCTTTCCAGCGAGCCTGCGAGGTTCTGCACGTAGCGGTCGAGGATCGGTTGCACCGAGGCATTGACCGCCGCGGTCACGCCGCGTTCGTATTCGCGGCTTTCCGACAGCAGGGCATGGCCGAGGGTGACGTAGGGGTTGGGCCAGACCTCTTTCAGGATCTCGCCCGCGCGGATTTCATGCGCCGGGTTGCGGTAGGCATGCAGGAAGTGGACCACCACGGCGGAGCAGCCGAGATCCAGCAGCTGCCGGGCTGCGGCGCGCAGGGCGTCTTCATCCAGGGGGGTGATGACGCGGCCTTCGGCATCCATGCGTTCGGGCACTTCGAGGCGCAGGTCGCGGGGGATGAGCGGTTTGAAATCGCCTTTCATCCCATAGGCTTGCGGGCGGGTGCGGCGGCCAAGTTCCAGCACGTCGCGGAAACCTGCGGTGGTGATGATGCCGGTCTTTTCCAGCTTCCGTTCCAGCACCGCGTTGGTCGTCGTCGTGGTGCCGTGCACGATCAGCGCGGTATCGGGCAGGGTCGCTTCGGCCTCTGCCACGGCATTCATCACGCCGCGCGACTGGTCGTCGAGGGTGGAGGGCACCTTGGCGATGCGGACCTCTCCGGTCGCCGGATCCATCAGGATCAAGTCGGTGAAAGTGCCGCCCACGTCGCAGCCGATGACCTGTCCGGATTCCATGTCTTACCCCTGATACTGCCGGTTTCGATATATTTGTGTGCAAATGAATTTCCGAAGCGCCGCACGATGTCAATTCCTCTTTGCATCCGGATCGGGGGAAGTTCTGACTTGCATCGGGAGGTGCTCAGCGCATGATCACGATACTTACGAAAGGCAGGGCAGGGGAGCCTTTGCGGACAGATCCGAAGACCTTTGGGAGCCTTGCGGCGCTGATGCTGCTGGCGGGCTGGCCCGGGATGGCAGCGGCGCATGCCTCCGAGGGGGGATTCGTCCTGCTGCTGCCGACGGATGCCTATATCGCGGGCGGCGTCGCCTCGGTCGTGGCGACCGTGCTGCTGATCGCGCTGATCCCCGAAGGGGCGGCGCGGGCGCTGTTCCGGGCGAAGGTGCTTTGCTCCGCGCGCGCGCCCCGGGGCCATGTGGTGATCTGCTGCCTTTCGGCGCTGCTGCTTCTGTGGGCGGTGTCGCAGGGGCTGGCGGGGACGCAGGACCCGACGCACAACCCCTTGCCGCTGCTGGTCTGGACGGGGTTCTGGCTGTTCCTCGTCACCGGAAGCGGGGTCTTCGGCGATCTGTGGCGCTGGCTGTCGCCCTTCCGGGCGAGCTGGGCCGTGCTGCGGCTGTTCGGGCTGCGGCCGCTGCTGCGCTACCGGCCCGGCTGGGGCTGCTGGCCGGCCTTCGCGGGCTTCCTGGCCTTCGCGGCGGTACTGATGGTCTCGGTCGCGCCGACGGATCCGGACAGGCTTGCCCGGCTGGTGCTGGGCTACTGGGCGGTGCAGGTGGCGGGGCTGGTCCTTTTCGGGCCGCGCTGGTTGCTGCGGGGCGAGGGGCTGGGCCTGCTGATGCATCTTTACGCGGGGCTGGCACCGCTGAAGCGGCGGGGCGCGCGCTGGCGCCTCGGCCTGCCTGGCTGGGACCTGGTGGCGCGGCCGCTGCCGTCGGTCAGCCTGGCCTGTTTCATGCTGATGACCCTGGCGCTCGGCTCCTTCGACGGGCTGAACGAGACCTTCCGCTGGTTCGGCTGGATCGGGATGAACCCGCTGGAGTTCACCGGGCGCAGCACGGTGGTGGGGCCGAACCTGACGGGGCTCCTGCTGGCGGGGCCGGTGCTGGTCGCGCTTTACGCGGTGTCGATCAAGGCAGGGCTGGTGCTGGTCGGGGAGGGGGGATTCGCCGAGAGTTTCCGGGCCCTGGCCCCGGCGATCCTGCCGATCGCCTTCGGCTACCACGCAGGCCACTACCTGACGGCGGCGCTGGTGGAGGGGCAGTATTTCTGGAACATGGTGGCGCATCAGCTGCATCTGCCGGAAACCACTGTCACCACGGGGTTTTTCAATCGGCAGGACAGCGTGCGGGTGATCTGGCTGACCCAGGCGGGGGCGGTGGTGCTGGGGCACATCCTGGCCATCCTGATGAGCCACGGCGCGGCGATTCGCCTTCACGGGAGCCATCGCAAGGCCGCGCTGAGCCAGGCGCCGCTGGCGTTGTTCATGATATTCTACACGCTCTTCGGGCTGTGGCTTCTGGCCTCGCCGAGGGGGGCGTGATGGGGCGCGGGGCCGGAACCGTGCCGCTGCCCGATCCTTGGGCATTGTCCGCCGGGCTTGGGCCGGGCGGCGTCGGGGAAGCGGGCAAAAGGCTGGACAGTTTGTTTGTGTGCCTACAGAGTTTACCGCAGGGTCAGCCGATAATGATCCGGCAATACATTAGTCAACAGGGAAAGTGGAAATGACCGAAACTCCCAGCAAGACCAAGAAAAGCGGGCTGATCCAGCCCACGCGCCGCGGGGCGCTGAAGACGCTGGCCATGGGCGCAGGGGCTGCGGCCACCATGCCGCTCTGGGCCCGTTACACCAGCGCGCAGTCGGCCGAGCCGATCCGCCTGGGCTTTGGCAAGCACGCCACCGGCATCGGCGCCGCCTATGGCCGCTGGTACGAGCGGACCTCCGTCGCTGCCGTGAAGAAGATCAACGACGAGGGTGGCATCAACGGCCGTCCGGTCGAACTGGTGACCGAAGATGACGGCACCGATCCCAAGCGCGCCGCCGAGGTGCTGGAGAAGTTCGCGAACCAGTCCAATTGCGACGTGGCCTTCGGCACGCTGTTCTCCCACGTGGTCGTCGGCGCCGCCCCCCGCGCCGGTGAACTGAAGCTGCCCTACTTCGTCTGCTCCGAAGGTCACCATGTCGCCTCCGGCATGCTGAACCGCTGGACCATGCAGCCGGGCATCACCGACGTGAAGAGCCAGATTTCCGCCATGGCGCCCTTCATCACCAACACCCTGGGCAAGAAGGTCACCATGATCTTCCCCGACTATGCCTTCGGCTACGACCACCGCGACAACCTCGCCCCGGCGATCGAAGCGGCAGGCGGCGAAGTGGTTGCCAAGATCGCGATCCCGCCGACCGAGACCTCCTTCACCAAGTACTTCCCCAAGATCCCGCGGGACACGGACGTCATCTATCACGTGATGATCGGCCCCGCCGTGCTGACCTTCGTGAAGGAAATGGGCGAGTTCTTCGGCCCGTCGCGCCCCGAGATCTTCGGCTTCATCGACTCGCTTGAGGCGACCGACCTCAGCTCGCCGGGCCTCGAATTCCTGGATGGCACCTACTTCTGGGAAGGCATGCCGCGCTACCTGCAGGACGATGCGCCGGACTACGTGAAGGCCTATCGCGATGCCGTGGGGCTGGACGCCAACGGCGCCTCGGTGGCCGATCCTTCGGACGTCTCGACCTCGGCGCACATGTTCTCCTGCTGGGAGACGCTGCATGTGATCAAGGCGGGCATGGAAGCGGCGGGCTACCAGTCCACCGCCGACCGCCAGAAGCTGATCGAGGCCGTGGAAGCCATGACCGACATGCCGGCGGGCCCCGCCCATCCGGGTGGCGCAAAGCTGTTCAACGGCAAGACCCACCAGGTCTTCGGCCCGCAGTACATCTCCAAGGTCGAAAGCTCCAAACTGGTGGTGCAGAAGGTCGTTCCCTACGAGGAGACGATGTACCCCGACGAGGTCGACTACACGACCATGAGCTTCTGATGAGCTGATCCCCGCGCCCGGCGGCCAGATGTCGCTCGGGCGCGGACTGTCCTGAATTTGAGTGTTCGGGGCCAAAGGAGGGGCAGGTCGCCCGGGCGACGTCCTTGGGGCGCGTCTGCTCCATTCGATGGCTGGAAATACTCCGGGGGACCGGGGGCAGCGCCCCCGGCGTCCGCAGCATGCGCCGGATCCCCGGTCATGCCCTGACATATCCAAGAGAGAGAAGATGGAATTCGGACCCTATCTGATGCTGGCCTGCCTGGAGGGCGCCGTGCTGGCGGCTGTCCTCGCGCTGATGGCCAGCGGGTTGAGCCTCGTCTTCGGGGTGATGCGTGTCGTGAACGTCGCCCACGGCGAGTTCTACATGCTTGGCGCGGTGATGGCCTGGGTCGTGACCCAGTTCTTTGCCGGAATGGGTGGGGGGCCGGCGGTCAACTTCATCGCCGCCGCCGTCCTGGCGCCGCTGATCGTCGGATCGATCGCCGCTGCCACCGACGTGGTGATCCTGAAGCGGCTGGACTATGACCCGGAGCGGGTGATCGTGGCGACCATCGGGTTGCTCTACATCATCCAGCAGGCGACCCTGATGGGCTATGGCCCCGATGCGAAGCCCGTGGTTGCGCCCTTCAACGAGCGGATCGCGCTGCCCTGGTTCGAATGGGGCGAGAACGGATTCGAGATCTATTTCCCCTGGGGCCTGTCCACCACCAGCTACAAGCTGTTCGTGATCGTGGCCGCCGTGGTCATCCTGGCCGCGCTGCGCCTGTTCATGACGAAGAGCCGTGCGGGGCTGATCATGCGCGCCACCCAGCTGGATGGCGAGATGGCCACGGCCTTCGGCATTCCGGTCGAGCGGGTCTATGCCATCGTCTTTGGCGCCGGTGCGGCGCTGGCGGCGCTGGCGGGCGTGCTGATCGTGCCGATCCAGCAGGCGCATTACCTGATGGGGGGCGACGCGCTGTTGCTCTCGTTCATCGTTGTCATCATCGGCGGGTTGGGATCGCTGGCGGGCACGGTGGTTGCCGCCGTGCTGATCGGCATGTCGGACGGCATCATTTCCGTCTTCTTCACGCCGACGCTGGCGAAGATCATCGCGACGCTGGCGGTGGCGCTGGTGCTGGTGTTCCGCCCGCAGGGCCTGTTCGGGGTGAAGCAACGATGACCCGGAAAGACCTTATGCTGCACCTCGGCCTGATTGCCGGGCTGTTCGCGCTGAACTTCATCCTGCCGGCCTATCACCATGGCGTCTTTGCCCGGGTGATGGTCATGGCGGTCTATGCCATCGGCTACAACATCGCCTTCGGCTACACCGGCCTGCTGTCGCTGGGCCACGCCATGTTCTTTGGCGCGGGCATGTACGGGGTGGGGCTGGCCAGCTACCACTTCGGCATTCCGGCGCTGCCCGCGTGGTTCATCGGCCTGGCCTGCGGGGCGGTGCTGTCGCTGGTCGTGGGCGTGCTGGCGCTGCGCACGCAGGACGTCAGCTTCATGATCGTGACGCTGATGTTCAGCCAGGCGGCCTACCTCATCATCCTTTACTTCAGCGAGTTCACCCGGGGCGATGACGGGCTTGTCGTGCCCGGCGACACGCGGGTGATCGGATCGCTGGATCTTTCGGAGGAGGGCACCCGCTACCTGGTGGCCTGGGCGCTGTTCTCCATCGTGTTGATGGTGTCGCTGTGGCTGGTGCGCCAGCCCTTCGGGCGGGTCCTGGTGGCGCTGCGCGAGAACGAGGAACGGGCGCGGCTGCTGGGCTATGACACGGGGCGGCGCAAGCTGGCCGCGCTGGTGATCTCCGGCACGATTTCTGCTGCGGCGGGCGGGGCTTACGCGACGATGTTCGGCTATGTGGGCGCCAGTTTCGCGGGCGTGCAGTATTCGATCTTCGCGCTGCTGTGGGTGCTGCTGGGCGGTGCGGGCACGGTGCTGGGGCCGTTCATCGGGGTGCTGTTCATGACCTATCTGAACGACGTGGCGTCCGGCGTGACCGAGGCCTACATGCTGATCGCGGGCGTGGTGCTGGTGCTGCTGACGCTCTTTGCGCCGCAGGGCATCGTGGGCGAGATCCGCCGCCGGTTCTGGAAGGATCTGCCATGAAACACGAAAGCGACGTGATCCTGTCGACCGAGGGGCTGGGCAAGTCCTTCGACGGTCTGCGGGCCAACAACGACATCGACTTCAAGCTGAAGAAGAACCAGGTGCATGCGCTGATCGGGCCGAACGGGGCGGGCAAGACCACCTTCGTGTCGATGCTGATCGGGCGGCTGGAACCGACGGACGGCGCGATCTGGTTCGACGGGAAGAACGTGACCCAGATGCCCGCGCACAGGCGCGTGGCGCTCGGCATGGGGTACACCTTCCAGATCACGAGCGTTTTCGCGCGGCTGACCTGCCACGAGAACGTGGCGCTGGCGGCGCGGCGCAAGCTGGGCCGTGACGTGAAGGCGGTGGATGCTGCCGTGGCAAGCGCGCTTGGCCGCGTCGGCCTGGGTGACCGGGCCTGGGACGTTGCGGGGGATCTGTCATACGGGCACCAGCGGCTGCTGGAGATCGCCATGGGGCTGGCCTCGGCCCCGCGGCTGCTGATCCTGGACGAGCCGACGCAGGGTCTGGCGGAGAGCGAGATCGCGGCCTTCAAGGCGCTGATCCGGGAGCTGTCGGCGGAAACGACGATCCTGCTGATCGAGCACAACATGTCGGTGGTGATGGAACTGGCCGATGCGATCACGGTGCTGAACTTCGGCGAGGTCCTGGCGCGCGGCACGGCGCAGGAGATCCACGACAATCCGGCGGTGCAGGCCGCCTACCTGGGTACGGAGACTGCGTGATGCTGACGATTGAAGGGCTGACCGCGGGCTATGGCCAGGCGACCATCCTGCGCGGGGTGAACCTGACGGCGCAGGCGGGGGAGATCACCGTGCTGATGGGCCGGAACGGCGCGGGCAAGACCACGCTGATGAAGGCGATCATGGGGCTGGTGAAGGCCGAGGAAGGCCGGATCGAGCTGGATGGCACCGACCTGGCGCAGCTGCCGCCGCACAAGGTGCCGGGCACCGGCGTGGGCTATGTCCCGCAGGGCCGCCGGCTGTTTTCCGAGCTGACCATCGCCCAGAACATCGAGATCGGGCTGGGTGCCGGGCCGAAGGACGCGAAGCTGCGGAAGGAGACCCGCGACGAGATGCTGGAGCTGTTCCCGCGCCTGGGCGAGCGGATGAACCAGCGGGCCGGGACGCTTTCGGGCGGCGAGCAACAGATGCTGGCCACCGCGCGGGCGCTGTGCCTCAGGCCGAAGCTGCTGCTGCTGGATGAACCGACCGAAGGTCTGCAGCCCTCGATGATCGAGGCGATCCGGCAGGTGATGATCCAGATGCGCGACAAGGGTCTGGCGGTGCTGCTGGTGGAACAGCGCATCGATGCGGTGCTGGAAATGGCCGACCGCATCAGCGTGATCGAGATGGGCCGCAATGCCGAGGATTTCGAGAAGGCGGAGATCCTCCCGGGCGAAGCACGCCTGCGCGCGCATCTTGGCGTCTGACGACCTGCCAACTGCCCGAAAACAGGCCGACTTCTGGCCGACTTCAGTACGCCCGACAAAAGAAAACCGCCCGGATCCATGGGGATCCGGGCGGGCTCCGTCACCCTCTGCCGGAAATTGGCGGGAGGGCTGACACACCTCGTTTACTCGTTACCAGAACATGTGCCGATGCCTGTCCGTGAGTGGTGGCATTTGCAGGCTGTCCGCAGGCCGGAGGGGGCCCGGGCGGATCAGCCGAGCTTGGCTAGCATCTGCAGGAGGAGCGAACGCTCCTTTTCGGTCAGCGGGGCGAGGGTCTCTTCGCTGATCTGCCGCGCGAGGGGGGCGACCTGTTCATACAGGGCGCGACCGGCATCGGTGGCGATCAGGTAATGGCGGCGGCGATCATCGGGATCGGGTTCGGCGGTGACCAGATCACGGGCGCGCAGGCGGTCGGCCACGCCCTTGATCGTGGCGGCATCCATCGAGGTCGCGCGGCCGAGCGCGTTCTGAGAGGTCGGCCCGAGTTCGCACAGCTTGGCCAGGGCCGCGAACTGGGTCGCGGTGAGTTCCGGCATCTGCTGGGCGAAGATGGACAGGTGACGCTGGCTTGCCCGACGCATCAGGAAACCGACCTGCTCATCAAGGCGGTAGCTGGCCGCGTCCTGGTCGGCGAAGTCGTAATGCATGAAAATCAATCTCTCTGGCGTTTCGGTCTGGCGGCAATTTCGAAAGCCATTGACACTTGGCGGGCTTCCGAGTCAATACCGTTTGTATGCGAATGAAATTCGCGTGACGTAACGGAACGAACAGGGGTGTTCTTCCGGTCTTTCGGATCGCGAGTGGTTGCGAGCAACCCGAACCTGGAAAGGATGTCCCTGATGGCGCCCGTGGACAAGATCAGATGCGATGCCTGCCCCGTCATGTGCTACGTGGCCGAGGGGCGGACCGGCGCATGTGACAGATATGCCAATGAAAACGGCAAGATCGTCCGGTGCGACCCGGTGACCGTGCTGGATCGCAGCCTGGCCGCCGGGCAGGAGGTGCGCCCCTTCCTGGCACCTGCGGGCGACTGGAACGGCGAGATGGTCACTGGCAAGGAACTGTTCGTTTCGGGCGTGGGGGCGGGAACCACCTATCCGGATTTCAAGCCGGCGCCCTTCATCGTCAGCCGGGAGCTGGAAGGCGTGGACACGGTCACCGTGGTGACCGAGGCGATCTATTCCTACTGCGGCGTGAAGGTGAAGATCGACACCGACCGCCACCTGGGCGACGAGGCCGCGGCCGTGCGCGCGGATGGCGAGGTGATCGGCCATGTGACCACCGGCGAATACGGCAGCCAGATGCTGTCCCTGGGTGGGGTGGATCACCTGACGGGCGGATCGAAGGCCGAGGGCCGGGCGACCTGCAACAACCTGATGGCGCTGTGCAACGGCGAGGCGGTGGAGCTGTCGATCGACGGCGGGTCTTCGGTGGTCGTGCAGGCGGGCCGCGCCCCCATCGTCGACGGCAAGCCCGAGACGCGGATGCGGGTCGGCTGCGGATCGGCCACCATCGGCATGTTCGCAACCCAGTGGCAGGGCCATGTGGACGAGGTGGTGGTGGTCGATGACCATATCACCGGCGTCGTCAGCGAACACCAGGCGGGCAAGGTCATCGGCTGGGAAGACACGGGCATCCGCATCAAGGGCCGCCGGTCCACGCCGGGCCGGTATTTCCAGGTCGCGGAGCCGGGGCTCGGCTGGGGCGGGACGGATATCGAGGACCCGCTGACGATCCTCGACAAGTGGCTGGAGAAGAAGGGCGCGCGGCCCGGACTGCGGCTGCTGATGGTCTCCACCACGGGGGAGCATTCGGCCTATTACGTGCTGGACGAGAACCTGGAGCCGCAACCGGCGGAGATGCCGGAGGCGCTGCAGGCAAGCGTCGCGCTGATTGAGGAGAACTGCGAGCCGGCGCTTTGCACGGTGATGTTCTGTGCCGGGGCCGGCGGGTCGCTGCGGTCTGGCGTGACGAAGAACCCGGTGCGGCTGACCCGCGCGGTGCAGTCGGGCGACGTGAAGGTGACGCTGGGCGGGGCGGAGGTGTTCCTGTGGCCGGGCGGCGGCATCACGGTGATGGTCGACGTGCTGGACATGCCCGCGGGCAGCTTCGGCTATGTGCCGACGCCCGCGCTGGTGGCGCCGCTGGAATTCACCATGCCACGCGATCTCTACGTCGGGCTGGGCGGTCATGACGGCGCCATCCGGCCGATCCGGGACGTGCTGGAAAACGGCGGGGAATATCACAACGAGTTCCGTGCCCTGGGTCAGGATGCGGCGGCAGGGCCGAAGATCGCGCCTTTCCCGGGTGAGGCGAAGAAGGCCTGCTGATGCGGATCCAGGCGGGTCTGCTGCCGGACGGGGTGCGGTTGCACCTGAATGCGGGGCCGATCGACCTGATCTGTTTCGCCCCCGAGGCGGGGCGGGAGGCGGCCTACGGGGCCGCCTGTCGCCGTTTCGACGGGCTGCTGGAAGAGCTGGTGGCCGAACTGCCGGAGCTGCGCCGCGAAGGCGGGCTGGGCCGGGGGCCGGTGGCCGCAAGGATGAGCCGGGCGGTGGCGCCCTTTGCGCCGGAGTTCATCACGCCGATGGCCGCCGTGGCCGGATCTGTCGCGGAGGAGATCCTGGGCGCGATGGCGGGGGCGGTGCCGGACGGCAAGCTTTGGGTCAACAACGGTGGCGACATCGCCTGGCGACCCGGGGCGGAGCCGATGCGGCTGGCCCTGCCGGGCGGCGTGCTGGAGGTGCCGGGGACGGCGCCCTACAGGGGCTGCGCCACCTCCGGTCGGGGCGGGCGGAGCCATTCGTTGGGCATCGCGGATGCTGTGACGGTGCTGGCTGCGGGCGCGGCGCAGGCGGATGCGGCGGCGACGATGATCGCCAACCGGGTCGATCTGCCGGGCCACGGGGCGGTCGTGCGGATGCCGGCGGAGGAGCTGTCGCCCGACAGCGACCTGGGCGCGCGGCTGGTCACGGTTGACCTTGGCCCGCTGAGCCGGGATGAGGTGGATGAGGCGCTGGCGCGCGGGGCGGATTATGCCGAGGCGCTGCGCGGGCGGGGCCTGATCGGCGCGGCGCACCTGGCTCTGAACGGGCAGGGCCGCGTGGTGGGCCCGATGACGGATTTGCTGCCGGGGTGATCCCGGGGGCATGGAGCAAGACAGCCGGGGCGGCCCGGCGGAGCTGTGGAACGGAGGGCCCGATGGCCGAATTTACCCTGCGCAAGACGCAAATCATCCTGGAAGAGGTCTATCACGACGGCGGCCCGCTGCGCGACAGCGGCCCGCGCATTCGCGGTGCGGTGCTGGCGCTGGTGAAGAACCCCTATGCGGGGATGTACCAGGAAGATCTGACCCAGGCGCTGGAAGACCTGAAGCCGCTGGGCCTGCTGATGGCGCAGAAGCTGGTCGATGCCATGGGCGGGGTCGAGGGGATCGATGCCTATGGCAAGGGCGGCATCGCCGGCGAGGCGGGCGAGCTGGAACATGCGGCGCTGTGGCATGTCGCGGGGGGCTATTCCATGCGCGAAGTGCTGGGCGAGAGCCTGGCCATCGTGCCCTCGTCCAAGAAGCAGGGCGGCCCGGGCACGCGGCTGGACGTGCCGATGGGGCACACCAACGCGGCCTATGTGCGCAGCCATTTCGACGCCATGGAAGTGGGCCTGCCCGAGGGGCCGCGCGCCGACGAGCTGCTTTATGCGCTGGTCATGGCCAAGGGGCCGCGCGTGCATGCCCGCCTGGGTGGCCTGGCTGCCGATGAGATCAGCAAGTTCGACGGTCTGCGCTGAGCCGCGACGGCCCCGCGCGCGGGGTTTGCAAAGGAAAGACGCCCGGGGCTTTGCAAAGTCCCGGGTGTTCGTTTTTACGGGGTGCGGCACTGTCCCGCAGCGCGGGAGGCGCCCCGCCCCCCGTCCCTTATCTCTGGCCCCAATTCTCAGCCCTGCACGGCGCGGTCGATGGAGCGCAGCAGCGCCGTGGCCAGTTCCAGGTTGGGGCAGGGGATGCCATGGCTTCGGGCCACGGCAATGGTGGCGCCGAAGATCGGTTCGATCTCCATCGGGCGGCCCTTTTCGAGGTCCTGCAGCGTCGAGGGTTTGAAGGGGGCTGCGCCTGCGGCATCGGCGATGCGTTCCGCCGGGGTGATGCCGGTATCCGCCTTTTCGGCGTGGGCGATGGCGAAGACCTCTTCCATGATGGAGCGGGCGAAGACCGAAAGCACCGGATCCTGCGCCATGGTGCAGACCTCTGCCCGGGAAAGGGCGCAGACGGAGTTCAGCGCCGCATTGCCCAGGAGCTTGCCCCAGATCGCGTTCTGGAAGGGCTGCGGCTGCGTCGTTTCGATCCCGGCGGCGGCAAAGATCTGCGCCACGCGTTCCACATCCGCGCGGTCCTGCCCGGGCAGGCGGCCGAGTTCGTAGAAGCCGGGGATCGGGATGTCGACATGGCCGGGCTCGGGCACTGCCGCGCCGACCTTGGCCACGCAGCCGATGGCCCGCTCCGGCCCGATCAGCCGCCAGAGGTCACCGCCCGGGTCGACCTCTTCCGCGCCCTTGAAGCCGCCCTTGCCGTCGCGGATCGGATACCACCAGGGGATGCCGTTCACCACGGCCATCAGGCGCCCGTGCGGCGCCAGCAGGCGGGAGAGCTTTTCCGCCATGGCGGAGACCTGGTGCCCCTTGAGCGCGCAGATCACCAGATCCTGCGGCGGCAGGTCGTCAGGATCTTCCAGGGCGGTGACGCGGGCGGTGATCTCTTCCCCGGCGCTGGTCAGGCGCAGGCCCTTTTCGCGGATTGCGGCCAGGTGCGGCCCGCGGGCGATGACGGAAACGGAGGCCAGCCCGGCTGCGGGGCCGGCGGCGGCCAGGTGGGTCGCGATCATGCCGCCGATGGCGCCCGCGCCCACGATACAGACCGAAAGCGGGCGGTCGGGCAGGGGCGGCAGCGGCGTGGCAGGAGCATGGGTCATGACGGGTCCTTCGGTGTTTTGCCCCTTCGAAGTGGCATGTGGCGGGCAGAGGAGCAAGGCGAGGCTTGACAGCGGCGGATGGAGGGCGGATTTACAGGGGGCTTTCGCCACTGGCACCGGCACCCGCGCATCGGATCGGCATTTGTCGCACCGCTACGCAGGGCAGGGGCCGTCACGGCGACAAGCGGCATTCCGGCCCCTTCGGGCCCAGGAGAGGAAACGGGCAATGCTCGGGAAGCGATGGCAAAACTGGCCGCTTTCCTGGCGATGGTAACTCCATCGTCCCGCTGACCCTTTCCCCATTCCCGGCGGCCCCGGCCCGAGTGCCCTGCGCAAGAGCGTTGCGCGCCGCCCCTGCCAAGAGAAGCTGACATGACCGATCTTACCTTCCGAACCAAGGGGGGCGTGACCGTCACCCGAAAAGAGCTGCCCGGCACCTATCCGACGGATACGGAAGCCCTGGCGCGGCGGCTCGATTCGCGCCGTGGCGTGCTCTTGTCCTCCAACTACGAATACCCGGGCCGCTACACCCGCTGGGACTTCGGCTTTGCCGAGCCGCCGATCGCCATCGAGGCGCGGGGCCGGGCAATGCGCATCGCGGCACTGAACGGGCGTGGCGAGGTCCTGCTGAAGATCATCGCGCCTGCGCTTGAGGGCCTGGACGCGGTGGAGCGGACCGAGATCAGCGCCACCGAGATCACCCTGCAGATCCGCCAGCCCACCCGGGTGGTGAGCGAGGAGGAGCGGTCGCGTGCGCCTTCCGTCTTCTCTGTCCTGCGCGCGCTGGTCGATCTGTTCTTTACCGACGAGGACGGGCACCTGGGTCTTTACGGTGCCTTCGGCTATGACCTGGCCTTCCAGTTCGAGCCGATCGATTTCAGCCTGGACCGTAGCGACGGCCAGCGCGACCTGGTGCTGTTCCTGGCCGACGACATCATCGTCAGCGACCACTATTCCACCGCCACCATGCGCTATCACTACGAGTTCAGCGCCGGGGGGCTGACCACGGAGGGCCTGGCGGGCGGTATCCCGGAGGAGCCCTTCGTGAAGGGGCCCGAGGATCTGCCGCGCGGCGACCATGTGCCGGGGGAATATGCCAAGCTGGTGGTGGCAGCGAAGGAGAGCTTCCGCCGGGGCGACCTGTTCGAGGTGGTGCCCGGCCAGGTCTTCTACGAGCCTTGCAAGGACAGCCCTTCGGCCATCTACGAGCGGCTGAAGAAGATCAACCCGGCGCCCTTCGGCTTCATCATGAACCTGGGCGAGCAGGAGTACCTGGTGGGCGCCAGCCCGGAGATGTTCGTGCGGGTCACCGGCCGCCGGGTGGAGACCTGTCCGATTTCCGGCACCATCAAGCGCGGGCGCGATGCCATCGAGGACAGCGAGCAGATCCTGACGCTGCTGCAGTCCAAGAAGGACGAGAGCGAGCTGACCATGTGTTCCGACGTGGATCGCAACGACAAGAGCCGCGTCTGCGAGCCCGGGTCGGTACGGGTGATCGGCCGGCGCCAGATCGAGATGTACTCGCGCCTGATCCACACGGTCGACCATATCGAGGGGCGCCTGCGGGAGGGGATGGACAGCATGGATGCCTTCCTCAGCCACGCCTGGGCGGTGACGGTGACCGGGGCGCCGAAGCTCTGGGCGATGCGGTTCATTGAAAAGCACGAGAAATCCACCCGCAAATGGTATGGCGGTGCCGTTGGCGCGGTGCAATTCAATGGCGACATGAATACCGGGCTGACGCTGCGGACGATCCGCATCAAGGACGGTATTGCCGAGGTGCGCGCGGGGGCTACGCTGCTGAACGATTCCGACCCGGACGCGGAAGAGGCGGAAACCGAGTTGAAGGCCAGCGCAATGCGTGCCGCGATCCGCGGCGACGTGAAGAGCAATCAGGACGGCGGAGACGGGACGCGCCTGAAACGCGGCGCCGGGCGGCGGATCCTGCTGGTGGATCACGAGGACAGTTTCGTGCATACGCTGGCGAATTATTTCCGCCAGACGGGAGCCACGGTGATGACCACCCGAACCCCCGTGGCCGGGGAATTGCTGGATGAATTCGCACCGGATCTTGTGGTTCTTTCGCCCGGTCCCGGCAGCCCGTCCGATTTCGGAACGGCGGATACGATCGACAAAACGCTGAAGCGCGGGCTGGCGCTATTTGGCGTCTGTCTTGGCCTGCAGTCCATTTGCGAACATGCTGGTGCTGAATTGCGTCAGCTGGAAGAGCCAATGCACGGCAAGCCGAGCCGCATTAAGATTTGCGATCCGGGAACCGTTTTCGATGGCCTTGGTGATGAAGTCACCATCGGGCGCTACCACTCGCTGCACGCGCTAGAGGCGAGCCTGCCGCAGGATCTGAGGGTTACGGCCCGGTCTGATGACGGGATCGTGATGGGCGTGGAGCATCGCAGCCTGCCGATCGCGGCGGTCCAGTTTCACCCGGAATCCATCATGTCCCTTGGCCAGGAAGCGGGGATGCGCATGATTGAAAACGTTGTCGAAAAGCTGGGCGTGCTGAACCGCTGAAAACAGGAATGTCGCGCAATAGCGTCGCTTCGTAAAAATGAACATCGGTTCCATTTCGCCGAGCGCCCCTGGTCGCTCGGCGTTTTTTTGCCTATCGCAGCGTTGTTGAATGGCGAGAAACCTATTCGGGACAGTATGTGAAGCGTATTCTCGGCATTGTTAATTCATTTTTAGATGATGATGTTGCCAATTGAAAAAGTATCAGTGTAAGTAGCCGAATGGACGGAGGGTGACTCCTGCCCGAAACGTAAAGGAAGACAAACGATGCTGGATATTGATTTGGACGCCCTGTCCCTTGGTGATCTGAAGAAGCTCCAATCCCAGGTGAACACGGCAATCAAGACCTACGAGGACCGTCAGCGTAAAACGGCCCTGGCAGAGCTTGAAGCAAAGGCCGCAGAGCTGGGTTTCTCTCTTTCGGAATTGACCGGACAATCCGGCCGCAAGGCCAAGGTCAATCCGCCGAAATACCGCAACCCGGAAGATGCGACCCAGACCTGGTCGGGCCGCGGCCGTCAACCGGCCTGGATCAAGGATGCGCTGGCACGGGGTGAATCCCTGGATGCGTTCCTGATCGTGAAGTGAACCGCAACTGATCCGATCGCGTGGCGCAGGGACCTGGCAACAGGCCGCGCCCGGAGACGTCCGGCCTGATGGCCGGTAAGGGGCCTTCGGGCCTCTTTTGCGTTTTCAGGGGAGGTGGTCCGGGGATGGCGGATCCGTGGCGGTGACCTGCGGGCAGATTGATGGGCAGATTGATGGGTAGATTTCTGGGCGGATCGGCGGTCATCAGCGGCCGGACGCAAGATGTGATCGCTTGATTGCTTAAAATTTGAACAAAATTCTGGACCAGACGGTCGAAAAGCAATTTTATACCGTTTGGTAAACAATTTACCATTTGATAAAAATCAACCTGTGTCAGCCTGAGTTCAGACAGGAACAACGGGACGAAAGGCGTGACCGAAGCTTCCACGACCTCAGGCAACCGGCCTCTATCCTTCGGCTGGCGCGGGTGCCGGCTTCGGGGCTGGAAGGTCCCGGTGGCGTGAAGGCGCAGCCGGGCAGGAGCCACGCCAACCCGGGGAGACACGGAATTGCCTTCGCGGCCGCAACGGCGGCGGAGCAGGGTTAAACAGGGGCCACCCCACCCATCGGCCCCACGGAAGGCGCCGCCTGAAAGGGCGGCGCCTTTTTTTCGTCTTTGCGGTTGGCGTCCCTGTTGGTGTCCAGGGTCCGCAGGACCGATCACGCGCCCTTTCGTCGGTCCTGAAATGCCCTGGCTCCGGGCCGCAGGAGGCTTGCCAAGCGCGCGGCGCCGGGGCAGGGGTGGGGCATGACGGATTTGCGGATACTGGATGGCGTGCTGAGCGACCGGGGGTCGAAATACGCCGTGGCGGGTGGGCCGGCGAACAGCCGGGCCGAGGCGGAAGCGCTGGTGAAAGCGCTGAAACGGAAAAAGAAATTCGCCAAGGCCACCCATAATACCTGGGCGTTGCTGCTGCCGGGGGACCCGGTGAAGGCCGATGACGGCGAGGCGGGCGCCGGCATGGTCATCCTGCGGATGCTGGAACGCGCCGGGCTGGAGAACCACGTGATCGTGGTGACCCGCTGGTTCGGCGGGACCCACCTGGGCGGCGACCGCTTCCGCCATGTGCAAAGCTGCGTGCGCGCCTACATGGAAGAGATCGGCGTCGATCCCGGCGGCGCGGGGTGAGGGAAGTGTCCCTCAGACCTTGAGCATGCGGGTGAAGAGCAGGGTCAGGTAGGCCTCTGCCTCCGGGAAGGGATCGGGTTTTTCCGGGCCGAGCACCGCTTTCACCTGCACGTCGAAATCCGCGTAGTGCTGGGTCAGCGACCAGATGGAAAAGATCAGGTGGTAGGGATCCGCCGGGGCGAGCTTGCCCGCGTCCATCCAGCCCTGGATGACGGCGGCCTTTTCATCCACCAGTTCCTTCAGCTCCGTCTCCAGCATTTCAATGATGCGGGGGGCGCCCTGGACGATCTCGTTGGCGAAGAGGCGGCTTTCGCGGGGATGGTCGCGGCTCATCTGCAGCTTGCGACGCATATAGGTCAGGATTTCTTCCAGCGGCGTGCCGTCCTGATCCATCTCGCGCAGCGGATCGAGCCAGGTGTCCATCAGGGTGGAGAGAAGGTGGCGGTGGATCGCCTCCTTCGAGGGGAAGTAGTAGAGCAGGTTCGGCTTGGAAAGATTGGCTTCTTTCGCGATCTGATCCACGGTGGAGCCGCGGAACCCATGGGTCGAGAAGACCGAGAGGGCAGCTTCGGAGATGAGGGCGATGTTCTTGCGCTGGATCCGCGTGCGGGCGACCGGTTTCGTCATGCGGTGATTCTGCTCCTTCGGCCCCCCGACACCCGGATCGGGCATCGGAGTCGCTGTCTTCTCAATTGTTTTTCTGGAACATATTTTTTGACCGCATGGACAGCGATGTCCAGCGCTGATCGAATAGGCAGATGCACCTGGCACCCGGGGGTGACGCATGTTTGCGCAGTGGATTTCTTGACTGGGCAAGGCGCGCTGCTAGGCTCGCGTTTGACCAAAAGGTCAAAACGACGACGGCAAGTGACGCAATAGAATACGGAGGCAAGCCATGCCCGCGCCCGGAGAAAACCTTAAGATCAACGGGGAGAGGCTGTGGGACAGCCTGATGGAAATGGCGAAGGTGGGCCCCGGTATCGCGGGTGGCAACAATCGCCAGACGCTGACCGACGAAGATGCCGCTGGCCGTGCCCTGTTCCAGGAATGGTGTGAGGCCGCGGGCTGCACCATGGGTGTCGACAAGATGGGCACCATGTTCATGACCCGCCCCGGGGAAGACCCCGATGCGCTGCCGGTCTACGTGGGTAGCCACCTGGACACCCAGCCGACGGGCGGGAAATACGACGGGGTGCTGGGCGTTCTGGCCGCGCTGGAACTGGTCCGGACGATGAACGACCTGGAAATCAAGACCAAGCACCCGATCGTCATCACCAACTGGGCCAACGAGGAGGGCGCGCGTTTCGCCCCCGCCATGCTGGCCTCGGGCGTCTTTGCCGGTGTCCACACGCTCGACTATGCCTACAATCGCACCGACCTGGAAGGCGACAGCTATGGCGCCGAACTGGAACGGATCGGCTGGAAGGGTGAGGAGGAAGTGGGCGACCGCAAGATGCACGCCTATTTCGAATACCACATCGAACAGGGCCCGATCCTGGAAGCCGAGGAGAAGAGCATCGGCGTGGTCACCCATTGCCAGGGCCTGTGGTGGCTGGAATTCACGCTGACCGGGAAAGAGGCGCATACCGGCTCCACCCCGATGGAAATGCGGGTGAACGCGGGCCTCGCCATGTCGCGGATCCTGGAGATGGTGCAGGAGGTCGCGATGGCGGCCCAGCCCAATGCCGTGGGCGGCGTGGGCCAGATGAAGTTCACCCCCAATTCGCGCAACGTGCTGCCGGGCAAGGTGGTTTTCACCGTCGACATCCGCACCCCCGATCAGGCCAAGCTGGACGGCATGCGGGCCGAGATCGAAAAGCGCGGCGCCGAGATCTGCGAAGAGCTGGGCGTGGGCTGCTCGATCGAGCCGGTGGGCCACTTCGATCCGGTCACCTTCACGCCGGAGCTGGTGGAGAAGGTGCGCAATGCGGCCGAGACCCTGGGCTACAGCCACATGGATATCGTTTCGGGCGCCGGCCACGACGCCTGCTGGGCCGCCAAGGTGGCCCCGACCACGATGATCATGTGCCCCTGCGTCGGCGGGCTGAGCCACAACGAGGCCGAGGAAATCAGCAAGGAATGGGCGACGGCCGGGGCTGATGTGCTCTTGCATGCGGTCGTCGAAACGGCTGAGATCGTGGAATAACAAGAAGGGGGCTCTGCCCCCGCCCGCGCCTTCGGGCGCGGCCTCCCCCGGAGTATTTGAAGCCGTCGAATGGATGGTGCCGGGTGCGAGACAAACAGGGAGACGACCAATGACCAAGGTAATCAAGGGCGGCATCGTGGTGACCGCCGACCGCCAGTGGAAGGCCGATGTCGCCATCGAGGGCGAGACGATCAAGGAGATCGGCGAGAACCTGACGGGCGATGAATATATCGACGCCGAAGGCGCCTATGTGATCCCGGGCGGGATCGATCCGCATACCCACCTGGAAATGCCCTTCATGGGCACCACCGCCGCCGAAACATTCGAGACCGGCACCTGGGCCGCCGCCGCGGGCGGGACGACCATGCTGGTCGATTTCTGCCTGCCGGGCGCCGACGGGTCGATCAAGAACGCGATCAACGAATGGCACCGCAAGTCGGCGCCGCAGATCTGCACCGACATCGGCTATCACATGGCGATCACCGGCTGGAACGAGCTGATCTTCGACGAGATGAAATATGCCGTCGACAATGGTGTGAACAGTTTCAAGCACTTCATGGCCTACAAGGGCGCGCTGATGGTCGAGGACGACGAGATGTTCGCCTCCTTCGCGCGCTGCCGCGAACTGGGCGCGCTGCCGATGGTCCATGCCGAGAATGGCGACCTGGTGGACCTGATGCAGAAGAAGTTCCTGGCAGAGGGCAAGACCGGGCCGGAATGGCACGCGCGGTCCCGCCCGCCGGAGTTCGAGGGCGAGGCCGCCAACCGCGCGATCACCATCGCCGATGCCGCCGGCACGCCGCTCTACATCGTGCACGTCAGTTGCGAACAGGCGCATGAGGCCATCCGCCGTGCGCGCCAGAAGGGCATGCGCGTCTATGGCGAGCCGCTGGCGCAGTTCCTGACCCTGGATGATGACGAGTACCTGAGCGAGGACTGGCTGCATTCGGCCCGTCGCGTGATGTCTCCGCCGTTCCGCGGCAAGGAGCACCAGGAGGGCCTGTGGGCCGGCCTGCAATCCGGGTCGCTGCAGGTCGTCGCCACCGACCACTGCGCCTTCTCTTCGGATCAGAAGAAGATGGGCCTGGAAGACTTCACCAAGATTCCCAATGGCACCAACGGCCTGGAGGAACGTCTTGCAGTGCTTTGGACCTATGGTGTGGAAACCGGCCGCCTGACGCCGGAGGAATTCGTCGCCGTCACGTCCTCCAACATCGCCAAGATCCTGAACATCTACCCCAAGAAGGGCGCGCTGATGCCCGGGGCGGATGCCGATGTGGTGGTCTGGGATCCGAAGATTTCCAAGACGATTTCCGCCGCGAACCACAAGTCGATCATCGATTACAACGTCTTCGAAGGCTACGAGGTGACCGCCCAGGCGCGTTACACCCTGAGCCGGGGCGAGGTGATCTGGGCCTGGGGGCAGAACAGCCAGCCGCAGCCGGGCCGGGGCCGGTTCGTGCCGCGTCCGGCCTTCAGCTCTGCCGCGAAGGCGCTGTCGAAGTGGAAAGAGCTCAACAGCCCGCGCTCCGTGCAGCGTGATCCGCTGAACATTCCCGCCGGGATCTGAGGTAACAACGTGACGCAAGTACCAGTGATCGAGGCAAAACACCTCGATCTGACGTTTCAGACCAACGACGGGCCGGTCCAGGCGCTGAGGGACGTGAACCTGCAGATCTCCAAGGGGGATTTCGTCAGCTTCATCGGCCCTTCGGGCTGCGGCAAGACAACTTTCCTGCGCTGCATCGCGGCGCTGGAAAATCCGACGGCCGGGACGCTGACCGTGAACGGGATGAGCCCGGAAGAGGCGCGCCGGGCGCGGGCCTATGGCTATGTCTTCCAGGCGGCGGGGCTGTATCCCTGGCGCACGATCGCCGGCAACATCAAGCTGCCGCTGGAGATCATGGGCTTTTCGAAGTCGGACCAGGAGGCGCGGGTCGAGAAGGTGCTGGAGCTGGTCGACCTGGCCGGTTTCGGCAAGAAGTTCCCCTGGCAGCTGTCGGGCGGCATGCAGCAGCGGGCCTCCATTGCCCGGGCGCTGGCCTTTGATGCCGATATCCTGCTGATGGACGAACCCTTTGGTGCGCTTGATGAAATCGTGCGCGACCACCTGAACGAAGAGCTTCTGAAGCTCTGGGCCAGGACGGAGAAGACCATCGGTTTCGTCACCCATTCGATCCCGGAGGCCGTCTACCTGTCGACCAAGATCGTGGTGATGAGCCCGCGGCCGGGGCGGATCACCGACGTGATTGAAAGCCCGCTGCCGAAGGAGCGCCCGCTGGACATCCGCGACAGCCCGGAATTCCTGGAGATCGCGCACCGCGTGCGCGAGGGGCTGCGGGCGGGGCATGCCTATGACTGACGCGCCGATCGAGATGCGGCGGGCCACGGAAGCGGATATCCCGGCCTGTGCCGCCGTCGCCAGCGACTGGATCGACGAGACCGGCTGGATGCCCCGGATCCATTCGCGGACCGACCTTGAGGGGCATATCCGCGAGGCCTTTCCCCAGCGTGAAATCTGGGTGATCGGAGAGCCGGTTGCCGCCTATATGTCCGTCGATCCGGAGGCGGGCCATGTCGGCGCGCTCTACTGTCGCGAACGGGGCCGGGGCTGGGGCAAGGCCTTCCTCGACAAGGCCAAGGAAGGGCGGGAGAACCTGTCGCTGAACACCCATGTGCCCAACGTGGATGCGCAGCGGTTCTACGCCCGGGAAGGGTTCGTCGAAGTGGGGCGGCGCATGCCGCAACCGCCTGAGGTCGTGATGGAAATGCGACTGGAGTGGAGCCGATGAAACAGGTGCTGCTTCCCGTCATCACCCCCGTCCTGACCGTGGTCGCGGCGATCATGCTGTTCTGGTATGCCGCCTGCATCCCGATGAACATCAAGTTCGCCCTGATGACCGCAGAGCGGGCAGGGGAACAGGTGACCCCCATGGGCATGCAGGAGCAGCGCACCACGCCGGTGGCCCTGCTGGTGGCCAAGAACCCCGCCCAGTGGGCCGATACCTGGACCCAGGCCAAGCCGCGCCTGCCCGCGCCGCACCAGATCGTGACGGAGCTGTGGAAATCCACCATGGAGGTGAAACCCACCTCGAAACGCAGCCTGGTCTTCCATGGCTGGATCACCCTGTCGGCCACGCTTTTGGGCTTCGTCATCGGGTCGGGGCTGGGCATCCTGCTTGCCGTGGGCATCGTGCACAGCCGTGCCATGGACATGTCGGTGATGCCCTGGGCCATCGCCAGCCAGACCATCCCGATCCTGGCCATCGCGCCGATGATCATCGTGGTGCTAAATTCCATCGGGCTGCAGGGGCTGATCCCCAAGGCCATCATCTCGGCCTACCTGTCGTTCTTCCCGGTCGTGGTGGGCATGGTGAAGGGGCTGCGCAGCCCGTCGCCCATGGACCTGGACCTGGTGAAGACCTGGTCGGCGACCAAGGCGCAGACCTTCTGGAAGCTGCGGCTGCCGGCCTCGGCGCCCTATCTTTTCGCCTCGCTGAAGATCGGCGTGGCGTCTTCGCTGGTGGGCACGATCGTGGGTGAGCTGCCGTCGGGCACGGGGCAGGGGCTGGGCTTCCGCCTGCTGTCGGGCAGCTACTACGGCCAGACCGTGCAGATCTGGTCGGCGCTTTTCGCCACGGCGATCCTAGCGGCCTGCCTGGTGGCGATCATCGGCCTGATGGAGCGCGGTGTGCTGAAACGGATGGGGCTGTCGTGATGAGCGGTTTCATTCTTGAAAACAAGGGCCTGCGCCCTTGGAAGGGGAGGCTCGCATGGCCCTCGTGATCGGAGCTTTCATCCTTTGGGGCGCGCTGTGGTACGCGAATGTACAGCTGGCCAATGGCCGGGGCAGCGACACCCGGGGCGTGCGCCTGGCGGTGCCGGTGATCTTCGGCCTCTGCCTGCTGGCAATGTGGGAGATGATCGTGCGCGGGCTGGACCTGCCGCTGGTCATCCTGCCCGCGCCTTCGGTCATCGCGGCGCGGTTTGCCGCCTCCATCCCGACGCTCTGGACCGACTTCGTGCAGACCTTCGTGAAGGGCGCGCTGTCGGGCTTCGTCATCGGCGGGCTGGCGGCCTTCGTGGTGGCCATCCTGGTCGACCGCAGCGACTTCCTGCGCCGGGGCATCCTGCCCGTGGGCAGCTTCGTCGCGGCCCTGCCCATCGTCGGCACCGCGCCCATCCTGGTGATGTGGTACGGCTTCGACTGGCAGTCCAAGGCCGCCGTCGTCACCGTCATGGTCTTCTTCCCGATGCTGGTGAACATTACCGCCGGCCTGCAGGAGACGACCGCGATGCAGCGCGACCAGATCAAGACCTGGGCCGCAAGCTACTGGCAGGGCTTCTGGAAGCTGCGCCTGCCGGCCGCCATGCCCTTCATCTTCAACGGGCTGAAGATTTCATCGACGCTGGCCCTGATCGGCGCCATCGTGGCGGAGTTCTTCGGGTCACCGATTGCAGGCATGGGCTTTCGTATCTCAACATCGGTCGGGCAGCTCGCCCTGGACATGGTCTGGGCCGAGATCGTCGTGGCCGCTCTGGCGGGATCTCTTTTCTACGGGGCGCTGGCCCTGATAGAACGCTGGGTGACCTTCTGGCACCCGTCACAGCGCTGAAAGGCGCAACCAATAAAATGAAGACCAAACAGGGAGTTAATTGGATGAAAAACTGGATCGCAGGGGCCGTTGCCCTGACCGCGACCGCGGCCGCCGCACAGGCCGCCGACGAAGTGACGCTGCAGCTGAAATGGGTCACCCAGGCGCAGTTCGCAGGCTACTACGTGGCGCTGGAGAAGGGCTTCTACGAGGCCGAGGATCTGGACGTCACCATCAAGCCGGGCGGCCCCGACATCGCGCCCGAACAGGTGATCGCCGCAGGCGGCGCCGACGTCATCACCACCTGGATGGCCGCAGGCCTGGCCGCGCGCGAACGTGGCGTCGAGCTGGTCAACATCGCCCAGCCCTTCAAGACCGGCGGCCTGCAGGTCAACTGCCTGAAATCGGCGGGTATCGAGACCCCGGCCGACTTCCCCGGCCACACCATGGGCGTCTGGTTCTACGGCAACGAATATCCCTTCTACGCCTGGATGGCGAAGCTGGGCATCGAAACCGACGGCGCGGATGAAAACGGCGTGACGGTGATCAAGCAGGCCTTCTCGGCCGATCCGCTGATCAACGGCCAGGCCGACTGCATCTCCACCATGACCTACAACGAATACGGTCAGATCCTGGATGCGGGCATCACCGAGGACGAGCTGGTGACCTTCAACTACCTCGAAGAAGGCGTCGGCATGATGGAAGACGGCCTCTACGTGCTGGAGGACGAGCTGGAAGATCCGGCGTTCAAGGACAAGATGGTCCGCTTCGTGAAGGCCTCCATGGAGGGCTGGAAGTACGCCGAGGCGCATCCGGACGAAGCTGCTGAAATTGTTCTGGAATATGACGAGACCGGCGCCCAGACCCTGGAGCACCAGGAGTACATGATGGGTGAAGTCGCCAAGCTGACCGCGGGCTCCGACGGGACGCTGGACCCGGCCGATTACGAGCAGACCGTGGCCACGCTGCTGAGCGCCGTCAGCCCCGACAACCCCGCCATCACCAAGGAGCCGGAAGGCGCCTGGACGCATGAGATCACCGACCTGGCCCTGCAGTAAGGCCGTCGGACAGAGCTGGAAAAGGGCCGGGCATTGCGTCCCGGCCCTTTTTGCTGCAGCCTGCCTATCCATCATGAGAAATTCGCCCGGAGGCCACCGCGAGGGACGCGGGGCGCGACAGGGCGGGACGGGAAGCGGGGCCTATGAAGGACGGGGAGAAGGACGCGGACAGCAAGGGCAGTGCTGCCGGCAATGCAGCGGGTCCGGCGCGGCCGGCGGCGGGGATCGAGCGGCGCTCTCGCCCGGTGCAGGTGGCCGAGGCGATCAAGGATTACGTGGTCGAAAAGGGCCTGCGCATGGGCGACCGCCTGCCGGCGGAGGCCGAGCTGATCGAACGTTTCGCCATGTCCAAGGGCACCATCCGGGAGGCCACCCGCATCCTGGAGGCACAGGGCCTGGTGAAGACACGCACCGGGCCGGGCGGCGGGGCCTTCGTGCATGAGGTCAGCCGGGAACGTGCCTCCGCCCTGCTGGGAAATTACTTCTATTTCAGGGACCTGACCCTGAAGGATATCTACCAGATGCGCCGCTGGCTGGAGCCGGAGCTGGCCGCCTCGCTGGCGGGCAAGCTGACCGATGCGCAGCTGTCGCGGCTGGATGCGGTGGTGGAAATGTACGATCGCCCCTCCGCCAGCATAGAGGAGGAGCGTGAACAGCACGTCGCCTCCCTGCGGTTCCACCAGCTGCTGGCGGAGTTCGCCCGCAACGAATTGCTGGGCTTCGTCATCGGCTTCATGGCGCAGATCCTGAGCGATCTGACGGTCTACCGCAGGCTTTATGAACCCGCGAACCCAGAGCTGTGGGAGCGCGGGCGCGCCTACCAGCTGGAATTGCTGGAGGCGCTGCGCCGGGGCGATCCGGATCGCGCGCGGCTGGTCATGGCCGATCACATGGCCACCGCCGAAGCCCTGATGGAAGGGCAGGAGGCGGAGATGCTGAAGCGCTTCCTGGTGACCTGAGAGGGGTCACCTGAGGGGGCCGTTTTCGGGGCGGGTGCTACGGGCCCGGGTTAAGGCTTTCCTGCGCCCCCGGTCCAACGTCGGTACTGCACTGCGGCGACTCACCTTGCGAAACCCAGGGTTAACAGGCGTTTCGGGGCGAAATCGGCACGTCGGTATCACGTCGGTATTGCGTCGGTATCGCGGCGGTGCGGCAAGGCCGCATCGGCCGGGGTTAACGCTGCGCGCGGTGGGGACGTAGGAGACGTGCGGGATCCGGGGGGAGTTTGTTTGCGGGTTGGGTTCGGGCCGGGTTTGGGGCGGGGTTGGGCCGGGTTTGGGCTTGCCGCCGGGGTTGGTGGATTTCATCCACCCTACGGGGCGTCGCGCGTCAGCCGGGGGCGTCGCGCGTCGGCCGGGGGCGTTGCGGGTCAGCCGAGGCGGGCGAAGTCCTCTTCCGTCGGGGCACGGAAGGGTGCCTCTTTCGTGGGCACAAGATGGGCCCATTCGGCATAGAGCCCGCCCGTCGCGCGGTCGTGCAGCCGGCGGAGGTCCGCCAGGGGCGAATCGGAGGCGTCGATCCGCAGGGTCAGCGGAGAGATGTCGGCGCCCAGGCAGAGCAGCGCGGCGGAGAGAAGTCCGCGGCTGTCGGAGCCCGCGGCCTCCCCCGCTTCGAGCGCGGTGATCAGCCGCTGGGGCATCGTCCCGCTGGCGGCGAGATAGGCGTCGCGGATCGCGTCCAGCACCGCTTCGGAGGTCAGCATGTTGCCCGCGACGACGATGTTGTCACCCGTGCGCCCGGCGCAGGCGGGGACGGAAGCGGCGCCGGTGAAGCTGGCCGTTCCGCCCATCAGATCAAGGGCCGAAAGCTGCCTGTGGGCGCGGCCGGTGTCCGGCGATGTGACCTGTTCCACCGCCCGGGCGGCGGAGGTTCCGGCCTGCATCCGGTCCAGCACCGCCTCTCCCCAGAGGGTCGATGGCGCGGTGCCCTGGCTGGCGGACATGCCTGCCTCGACCCGGCCGCGCAGGACCCAGCCCCCCACGCAGAGCGAGCCCGTGGCCGCCGCGCCGCCGATCCTGCCTGTTTCCGCGTCACGGACGAGAATGGAAAAGGTCATGTTGCCTCCGGTCGTTTCTTGCCTCTTGAATTTATCATGAGAATTTGAATGACTGCAATTTATCATGATCAATAAGGCCGCTTTGGAAGAGGAGAGGCTCGAAATGAAACAGGGAAGCAAGATGGGACTTCTGAACTGGACCCGCCGGGGGCTGCTGGCCTCGGGCACGGCGCTGACGATGGCGCTGGCATTCGGCGGCAGCATGGCGGAGGCGCAGACCCCGCCGGGCGTCCTGGTTGTCGGTCAGATCGCCGAGCCGAAGGCGCTGGACCCGGCGGCGGTCACCGCGGTGAACGACTTCCGCATCCTGATGAACGTCTACGACGGGCTGGTGCGCTACAAGTCCGGCACGCTGGAGGTCGAGCCCGCGCTGGCGGAGAGCTGGGACATCAGCGAGGACGGCACGACCTATACCTTCCACCTGCGCGAGGGCGTGAAATTCCACGACGGCAGCGATTTCGATGCCGAGGCGGTGAAGTTCAACTTCGACCGCATGCTGAAGGAGGATCACCCCTACCACGACACCGGGCCCTTCCCGCTGGCCTTCTTCTTTTCCTCCGTCGAAGAGGTGACGGTGGTGGATCCGCTGACGGTGGAGTTCAAGCTGAACGCGCCCTTCGCGCCCTTCCTGTCGAACCTGGCCTATCCGACCGGGCTGATCGTCTCCCCCGCCGCGGTGGAGGAATACGGCGCCGATTTCGGCCGGCATCCGTCGGGCACCGGGCCGTTCAAGTTCGCCGAGTGGGCGTCGAACGAGCATGTGATCCTGGAGGCCAACAAGGACTACTGGGATGGCGCGCCGGCGCTGGATACGGTCGTATTCCGGCCGATCACCGATGCCAACACCCGCACGGCGGAAATGCTGGCGGGCGGGATCGACCTGATGGTCGAGGTGCCGCCGGTGTCGCTTTCGAAGTTCGAGGGGGATGATTTCAGCGTGGTGGAACAGGCCGGGCCGCACGTCTGGTTCGCGATCCTGAACGCCAAGGAAGGCCCCTTTGCCGACAAGCTGGTGCGCCAGGCGGCGAACTATGCCGTGAACAAGGAAGCGCTGGTGGACAACGTGCTGGAAGGCACGGCCGCCGTCGCCGCGGGCCCGATCCCGCCCGCGTTCAACTGGGCCTACGACGACAGCCTGTCGCCCTATCCCTACGATCCCGAGAAGGCCAAGGAACTGCTGGCCGAGGCGGGCCAGGAAAACCCCGAGCTGACCTTCTACGTCACCGAGGGCGGTTCCGGCATGCTGGATCCCATCGCCATGGGCACCGCGATCCAGGCGGATCTGGAGGCCGTGGGCTTTGACGTGAAGATCGAGACCTACGAGTGGAACACCTTCCTGGGCGAGGTGAACCCGGGTCTGGAGGGCAAGGCGGACATGGCCGAGATGGCCTGGATGACCAACGATCCCGACACGCTGCCCTACCTGGCGCTGCGCACCGATGCCTGGCCGGACAAGGGCGGGTTCAATTCCGGCTACTATTCCAACCCGGAGGTGGACGAGCTGCTGGAGAAGGCCCGCGTGTCGACCAGCCAGGAGGAGCGTGCCGACCTCTACAAGCAGATGCAGGAGATCGTGCAGGACGATGCGCCCTGGCTCTTCGTGGCGAACTGGAAGCAGAACGCGGTGACGAGCGACAAGGTGGAGAACTTCGCCCTGGAGCCCTCGTTCTTCCTGCTGCTGAAGGACGTGGTGAAGAACTGATCCGGCGCGGGTAATGCGGGGCAGGGCGGAGCGATCCGGCCTGCCCCTTGCCCCCGGCGCATGCCATGGTGATGGTCGTGGGGCGGTCCTTGTCATGGTCGTGAGGACGGTGGATTTCATCCACCCTACGGCCGTGGCGCTGCCTCGTAGGGTGGATGAAATCCACCGATCGCGCACCAGTGAGGCGGCGATGAGCGTCGCAAGATGGGGCAGTCCCGTGCCGGCGTAGGGTGGATGCAATCCACCGATCACACACCAGAGAGGGCGGCGATGAGCGCCGCAAGATGGGGCGGTCCCTTGCCCCGCGTAGGGTGGATGCAATCCACCGATTGCGCACCAGAAAGGCGGCGATGCGCGCCGCGAGAGGGGGCGGGCCCGTGCCCCGCGCAAGGGGATGAAATCCACCGATTGCGCGATGCGGGCGGGAGCGGTCCCGTGGGCGAGGCCCGAACCCGTCCAGCCAGGCAAACCCAGCGGAGTGAGAGATGACCGGATATATCCTCAAGCGACTGTTGTCCGCGATCCCGGTGCTGTTCGGCATCACGGTGATCGTCTTCCTGATCATGGCGATGATCCCCGGCGATCCCGCGCTGGCGATCCTGGGTGCCTATGCCACGCCGGAAAACGTGGCCAAGATCAACAAGGACCTCGGCCTGGATGCGCCGCTGGTGCAGCGGTATTTCATCTGGCTGGGCAACATGCTGAGAGGTGACTTCGGTACCTCCTTCAGCCTCAACCGCCCCGTGATCGACGAGGTGCTGGACCGTTTCAGCGCGACGCTGCTGCTGGCGGGGACCTCCTTCCTGCTGTGTACCCTGCTGGGCATCGCGGCGGGCGTCGTCAGCGCGGCGCGGCAGTACGGCTGGGCCGACAAGGGGATCACCTTCGTGGTCCTTCTGGGCATTTCGATCCCGTCCTTCTTCCTCGGCATGATGATGATCCTCATCTTCGCGGTGGACCTGCGGTGGTTCCCCGTCTCCGGCATGAAGATGGCCTATGGCGGCGGCGGGTTCAGGGACGTGGCCAACCACCTCGTCATGCCCGCGCTGGCGCTGGCCGTTGTGGCCACGGGCGTGGTGGCGCGGCTGTCGCGCTCGGCCATGCTGGAGGTGCTGCGGCAGGACTTCATCCGGACCGCCCGCGCCAAGGGCGTGAAGGAGGGGCGCGTCATCTGGGGGCATGCCCTGCGCGCGGCCATGGTCAGCATCATTCCCGTGCTGGGCATCCAGGCGGGCTTCGTCCTGTCGGGGGCGGTCTACATCGAGATGGTGTTCCAGTGGCCCGGCGTGGGCCGGATGCTGGTGGATGCGATCCTGAAGCGGGACATCCTGCTGGTGCAGGGCGGCGTGGTCTTCGTCGCCGCCTGCTACGTGCTGTTCAACATCGCGGTGGACGTGGCGCAATCGCTGCTCGACCCCCGGATCAAGACCTGAGGAGACGACCGACATGCAATTCCTGAGCCTTCTCCTGCGCAACCGGCTGGCCGCCATCGGCGGGGCGGTTCTGCTGGTCGTGGTCTTCCTGGCGCTGATCACGCCGCTGCTGCCGCTGCCGAACCCCGATACCACCGATACCGCCAACCGCTTCCTGCTGCCCGGCGCGCCGGGGCACCTTCTGGGCACCGACCACCTTGGCCGGGACCTGCTGGCGCGGCTGATGTACGGCACCCGGCTGTCGCTGGCCGTGGGCTTTGCCGCCGCGATCTTTGCTGCCGTCATCGGGGCGGCCATCGGCATCGTCGCCGGCTACTTCGGCGGGCGGACCGACAACCTGATCATGCGCGCCGTCGACATGCTGATGGCCTTTCCCTACATCCTGCTGGCCCTGGCCATCGTTGCGGCGCTGGGCCCCGGCTTGGTGAATGCGCTCATCGCTGTTGCGGCAGTGAACATCCCCTTCTTTGCCCGCAACATCCGCGGCGTCACCGTCGGGCTGGCGCACAAGGAATTCGTCGATGCCGCGCGTCTGGCCGGGCTGGGCCACACCCGGATCATCCTGACGGAGATCCTGCCCAACGTGATCCCGGTCATCGTCATCGCCATGTCCACCACCATCGGCTGGATGATCCTGGAAACCGCGGGCCTGTCCTTCCTGGGCCTGGGCAGCCAGCCGCCGCAGGCGGACCTGGGCTCGATGCTGGGCGAGGCACGCTCGGCGCTGATCACCAACCCGCATACCTCTGTCGTGCCGGGCGCGATGATCCTGGTCATCGTCATGGGCATCAACCTGCTTGGCGACGGGGTGCGCGACGCGCTGGACCCGCGCCTGCGGTCGGGCGCGCTGACCCGGCCGATGCCCGCGACCCGGGTGAAGCGCGAGGCGCCCGCGCCCAAGTCGGCCGATGCCGAGGCGGTGCTGGAGCTGCAGGACCTGCAGACGCAGTTCCACGTCAAGAACCGCGTCTACAAGGCCGTGGGCGGTGTGTCGTTGAAGGTGAACCCGGGCGAATGCCTTGGCATCATCGGGGAAAGCGGATCGGGCAAGTCCGTGACCGCGCTGTCGGTGATGGGGCTGGTCGCCTCGCCTCCGGGCGTGATCACCGGGGGGGCCGCGCGCTACAAGGGCGAGGACCTGGTGGGCGCACCCTATGAGCAGCTTCGCAGCCTGCGCGGCGACCGGGTGGCCTATATCTTCCAGGATCCGCTGGCGACGCTGCACCCGCTCTACAAGGTGGGCGACCAGCTGGCCGAGGCGATCCTTGTGCACCACAGGATCGGCAAGGGCGAGGCGAAGCGCCGGGCCGTCGACCTGCTGAAGCAGGTGCGCATTCCCAATGCCGAGAGCCGGGCCGAGACCTATCCGCACGAGATGTCGGGCGGCATGCGGCAGCGGGTGGGCATCGCCATGGCGCTGGCCAATGACCCCGATGTCATCATCGCGGACGAGCCGACCACGGCGCTGGACGTGACCGTGCAGGCGCAGGTGCTGTCGTTGCTGAACGACCTGCGGCGCGAACGCGGGCTGGCCATCGTCTTCATCACCCATGACTTCGGCGTGGTGGCGCAGCTGTGCGACCGGGTGGCCGTCATGTACGCCGGGCGCATCGTCGAGACCGGCCCGACGGAGGCCGTTCTGGAAGCGCCGGCGCATCCCTATACCGCGCGGCTGATCGCCTGCGTGCCCGAGCTGGGCGGCGGCCGGCGCAAGCTGGAGGCCATTCCGGGTCTGCCCCCGGCGGTGGACCGGCTGGACCCCGGATGCGCCTTCGCGCCGCGCTGCCTGAAGGCCACCGAGGCCTGCCGCGCGGGCGAGATCGCGCTGGAAGGGCAGGGCCTGCGCGCCGTGCGCTGCATTGATCCCGAAGCGGACGTGAAGGAGGCCGTGGCATGACCGAAGTTCTGAAACTCGACGGCCTGAAGAAGAGCTTCCCGGTGGGCAAGCGCCTGCTGGGCGCGCCCAAGGGCATGGTGCATGCGGTGCAGCCCGTCGATCTGGTGGTCGAGCAGGGGGAGACCCTGGGCATCGTGGGCGAGAGCGGCTGCGGCAAGTCCACGCTGGCGCGGATGCTGGTGGGGCTGCTGCCGCCGACGGAAGGAACGATCGAGATCAACGGCGCGCCGCTGGACAATGCCGACCCGTCGGAGTTCGGCAAGAAGATCCAGTACGTCTTCCAGGATCCGATTTCGTCGCTGAACCCCCGCAAGACGATCCGGCAGGTGATGGAGGCGCCGCTGAAGCGGCTGCACGGCATGGACCGCGCCCAGCGGGAGACGCGGATTTCCGAGATCTTCGCCAGCGTCAACCTGCGCGAGGAGTTCCTGGACCGCTACCCGCATGAATTCAGCGGCGGGCAGGCGCAGCGGATCGGCATCGCGCGGGCGCTTGCGGCGGAGGCGAAGATCCTGATCCTGGACGAGCCGGTGTCGGCGCTGGACGTGTCGGTGCAGGCGCAGGTGCTGAACCTGCTGGCGGAGCTGAAGCGGGAGCTGGGCCTGACCTATCTGTTCATCAGTCACGACCTTGCGGTGGTCGAGGCGGTGTCGGACCGGGTGGCAGTGCTCTACTTCGGGTCGGTGGTCGAGGTGGGCCGGGCGGAGGACATCTTCCGCGCGCCGCGCCATCCCTACACCAAGCTGCTGGCCGGATCCGCGCCGGTGGTGGGCCGCCCCCTGACCGCGCCGGAGGGGCGGGAGACCGAGCTGCCCGATCCGCTGAACCCGCCGAAGGGCTGTGCCTTCAAGGCGCGCTGCCCCCATGCGACGGAGATCTGCGGGCAGAGCGTGCCGAAGCTGGAGGGCGGGGCGCAGCACCAGGCGGCCTGTTTCCACCCGCTGGGCTGAAGCCCGCCTTTGCAAATCGCGGGGCCCTGCTTTGCAAAGGGGCCCTGCTTGGCAAGGGGTGGCGGCAGTCGGAGGTCAGCCGGGGAAGCGGCCCTGGGCGTCGGCCAGGGTGACGGCATCGGCCAGCCAGGGATAGGCGCCCGCCTTGGGGGTTTCGCCCATGCTTTGCAGCAGCTCGCGCAGCTCTGCCGCGATGCGCGCGGGCAGGTCCGACAGGATGCCCTTGCGCGCGGTCAGCACGATGGTGCGGGTCAGCGGAGAGAAGGGCAGGGGGTGCACGTCCAGCCGGGGCATCAGCCGCCGCGCCCGCAGCAGCGCCAGCGGCGGCAGGATCGTCCAGCCGGCGCCGGCGCTGACCAGGGCCAGGATGGCGTGGTAGCTGTCCAGTTCGAAGCGGTGATCCAGCTTCAGGTTCTGCTGCGCCAGGTGCGTGGCGATCAGCCGGCCCATGTAGTGCCGTGTGGTGTAGCGGATCATCGGCTGCGCCTTGAGCTGCGCCAGCAGCGGGCGCGCCGGGTCGACGGTGCCGCGCCCGGTGGCCACGACGAAACCTTCGCGCAGGATCGGATGCACCTCTGCCCAGTCTTCGGGTTCGCCCATGGCGGTGGCGATGACCACGTCCAGGGCCTGGGCATCCAGCTGATCATGAAGGTAGTGGGAGGCGCCGGTTTCCAGCAGGAAGCGGCAATCCGACAGGTCCCGTGCCATGCGGGTCAGCAGGTCGGGGGTCACGTCGGCCTCGAAATCCTCGATCACGCCGAGGCGGAGCCGGGTGAGGGAGGGGGCGCCCGCAAGGGCCAGTTCGGCGCGGGCCTGGGCGGCCTCCGTCAGGATCGCCTCTGCCCGGCGGCGGAAGGATTCCCCGGCCGGGGTGAGGGTGACGGGACGGGCCGAGCGCAGCAGGAGCGTGACGTCCAGCGCGGTTTCGAGGTTCGTCAGCTGTTGGGACACGGCGGAGGGAGAGGCGCCGAGCCGCCGGGCGGCGGCGGTGATCGAGCGTTCCTCGGCCGTGGCCACGAAGACCTCTATCCCCCAGAGCGTGATCCGCCCGGGTGAGGCTGTGGAGGATTTCTCGGCCATGGGGCGCCCGCCTTGATTGGCATGCCGGCCCCGGACGCCGCGCCGCCTGCTTCCCTCCTCCGGAAGCGGGCAGGGGACGGGCCCGGGGGGCTTTTCGTCAGCTCAGCTTGGACAGCTTCGACTGCAGGTCCGCCAGCTGCTTCTTGATCGCGTCGAGGTCGTCGGAGGCGGTTTGCTCCTCCTCTCCCTCTGCGGCGGGACCGGACCAGTTGCCGGAGAAGCCGGAGGTCATCGCCTTCAGGAAGGCGGCCTGCTGGGCCTGCATGGCTTCGATGCCCGGCATGTTGGCCATCATCGGGTTCATCTTTTCCATGTTCTCCATCATCTTCGACTGCCCGTCGCGGAGCATTTCGAAGGATGCGGCCAGGAATTGCGGCACCACGGACCCGGCGGAGCTGGTGTAGCTGCGCACCAGATCGGTCAGCACGTTCAGCGGCAGAACATTTTCGCCGCGGCTTTCATGCTCCGCGATGATCTGCAGCAGGTACTGCCGTGTCAGGTCGTCCCCCGACTTGAGATCGACGATCTGGACCTCGCGACCGTCGCGGATGAAGCCCGCGATGTCCTCCAGGGTCACGTAATCGCTGGTCTCCGTGTTGTAGAGCCTTCGCGACGCATAGCGCTTGATGAGAAGCGGAGATGCTTTGTCTGCCACAGGTTATCCCTCCCGTCGTTGCAGTGCTGGCGGAAAGCGTAGAGGGGATCCGTGCAAAAAGGAAGCATTCTCCGCATCTTCGCTGAGGCTTTGACGCCTGCGGGGAAAGGCGGGGGGGCAGCGGCAGGGGCCGGAATGTCCGCGCGGGGTACCAGAGGGGCAGCCCTGGGGCTGCGGGAAGCACCTGTCGCGAAGCCTGGGCGGGGAGGCTGGGCAGGGAGGGTGGGCGGCTTTGCCGGGCGATTTTCCGGGGCGATCGGGGGGGGCGTCACCGGGTTGCCGGGGCTGCCACCGGAGGGGCCGGGATCGCCCGCTGGCCGCCGGAGCAGTGCCAGTGGGGCGCGGTGCGGGGGCCGGAACGGAACAGGGCGGGTCCTTTCGGACCCGCCCTTCTTCATCACGCCCCGCTTCGAGGGGAGGAGCACTGGGGGCGCGAAACGCGCGGGGCAGGGGGGACGCCCCGGCGGGGTCGTTACTTGGCGGCTGCGGCCTTCTTGGCGGCTGCGGTCGCGTCCTTGGTGGCCTTCTGCATGGCAGCGGAGGCTTCCTCGGTCATGTCCTTGCCGGCGGCCATCATCAGCTCGACCGTGTCGGTCTGGACCTTCTTCGCGATCTCGGCGAAGGCGGCCATGTGCTCTGCCGAGGACTCGGCGCAGGCAGAGGCGAAATCGGTCATCGCCTTGGCGTAGTCGGCCGGATCAGCCTTGACCTTGGACAGCTCGGTCATCTTGGTCAGGGTGTCCTTGGTCCACTTGGTGGAGAGGTCGGTCGACTTGGTGGCAGCGTCGATTGCCACGGCGGAGAACTTCTCGCTCAGGGCAGCCTGGGTCTTGAACGCGTCTTCCATGGAAGTCGTGTCGACCGGGAATGCGCCCATGAAGTCCTTCATGATCGCGGTGAAGTCTTGGGTCTTTGCCATTAGTCCATCCTCTTCTGGCGGTGGGGCCAGTGGTCGGCCCCGGGAACTCGTCTTGCCATAGAGTATGAATGCTGCAGTGCAGCAAATCAAGGTTTTTTCTGCGCTGCGGCAAAAACGGGAGGGGCCGTATGGATTAGGAAGCCTTGCCAAGTGCTTGCCGGGCGACGTTACGGAAACGTATTGCCCGCCGCCCGGGGAAGCGTGTCTTTTCAGAAGGGAAGCGGGGCCGCGACATAGGTTCCGGGGGCATCGCAGAGCGCGGGGTGAGTCGCGTCACCGGGGTCGCGCGGGGCGATCATTCTGCCGGAGCGGGCATGCAGCCAGCGTTCCCAGCGGGGCCACCAGGAGCCGGCCGTGAACTCCGCCCCCTGCATGAAGGCCTCCGGCGTGTCGGGCAGTTCGGCGTTGGTGTAATGGCCGTACTTCTTCTTGGACGGCGGGTTCACGATGCCCGCCACATGGCCGGACTGGGACACGATGAAGGTGCGGTCCTTCGAGCCGGTCTTCAGGAAGCCGCGGTAGGCGGGGATCCAGGGGGCGATGTGATCGGTCTCGCAGGTGATGGAGCAGAGCGGCACGGTGACGTCGGAGATCTTCAGCGTCTCGCCGCAGATCTCTATCCCGTCGCCGACGAGGCGGTTGCGCTGGCAGAGGTCGCGCAGGTACTGCACCGCCATCTTCGCCGGCAGGTTGGTGCCATCGCCGTTCCAGAAGAGCAGGTCGAAGGCGGGGGGCTGTTCGCCCATCATGTAGCTGCGGATCGCGGGCCGGTAGACCAGGTCGTTGGAGCGCAGGAAAGAGAAGGTGCGCGCCATGATGGCGGAGCGCAGGATGCCGACCTTCTGGGCCTCCACCTCTATCGCGTCGACGAAATCGTCCTGCAGGAAGGGGGTGAAATCCCCCTGGTCGGAGAAATCCGTCAGGGTGGTGAAGAAGGTCGCGGACTTGACCGAGCGGTCGCCGCGTTTCTTCAGCAGGGCCAGCGCCAGGTGCAGGGTGGTGCCGCCGATGCAGTAGCCGATGGTGTTGACCTGCTTGACCTTGCAGATCTCCTTCACCTGGTCGATGGCCGCCAGGTAGCCGTCCTGAACGTAATCGTCGAGCGCCACGTCGCGGTAGCCTGCATCGGGGTTCACCCAGGAGACGACGAAGAGCGTGTAGCCCTGGTCGACGATGTAGCGGATGAGGGAGTTCTTCTCCTTCAGGTCGAGGATGTAGAACTTGTTGATCCAGGGCGGGAAGATTAGCAGGGGGGTGGAATGCACCTTTTCGGTGGTCGGCGTGTACTGGATCAGTTCCAGCATGTGATTGCGCCAGACGACCTTGCCCGGCGCGGTCGCCACGTTTTCCCCCAGCTGGAAGGCGGAGCCATCGGCCAGCCGCACCAGCATCTCTCCGCCGTTGGCCTCGAGGTCGGCGACGAGGTTCTCCAGCCCCTGCACCAGGCTTTCACCGTCGGTTTCCAGGGCGCGTTCCAGGGCGTCGGGGTTGGTGGCCAGGAAGTTGGTGGGCGCCATCATGTCGGCAATCTGCCGCGTGAAGTAGCGCAGGCGCTGCTTTTCGAGCGGCGACATGCCGTCGACATCCTCGACCGCCTGGGTCATGGCGGCGGTATTCAGCTGATACTGCTGCTTGACGTAGTTGAAGTAGGGGTGGCTTTTCCACAGCGGGTTGGAGAAGCGGGGATCCTCTGGGCCGTCATCTTCGGGTGCTTCGAGCTTGCCGCGCGCCAGGGCCTCCTGGGCCTCCAGGAAGTGGGTGACGGATTTGCCCCAGTATTCAAGCTGATGTTCGAAGATGCGCGCGGGGTTCTGCATCATCTCGGTCCAGTAGGCGCCGGCGGCCTGGGCGAAAAGCGTGGGCGAGGGGCCCGACAGGCCGGGATGCATCTGCTGCCGGTCCTTCAGCGCCTGCAGGAAACGCTGGCTCAGCTGCTCAACCCTGGCGAGATTTGCGCTCAACTTTTCGAGGTTTTCGTTTCCCGAAACGTCACCTTCGTGGGTCTCTTGTATTGTCATGTAAACGATTCCCCCCTATTTTCTGCTCTGCAGCATGCGCGGGATTCTCCCGGAGGTGCCGGTACGCGGCGGCCTCCCACACGGTGTGACAGACCCTGCCTGCGCTGCCCGGAAGACCCCAGTGACGGAGATGCCGGGCGCTGCCCCGCGACAAGGAGAGACCGATGCGCTTTATGGCAAGCTACGACCTTATGGAGACGGTGCGCAATACCCAGCAGTGGATGGGTGCCTCTGCGCTGAGCCTCGCCTCCTACCCGGCCTTCGCCCTGGTGCCGAACCCGATGCTGACGATGATGGCCGCCTGGGGCGAGGTGACGGAGCGCGCCTACAAGCGCATGATCGCCAAGCCCGACTGGGGCATCCATTCGGTGGCCTGCGACGATGGCCGCGATCACCTGGTGTCCATCGCCAAGATCGTGGAACGCCCCTTCGGCGACCTGATCCACTTCGAGGTGCAGGGTCGGGAAGAGAAGAAGCGCAAGGTCCTGCTGGTGGCACCGATGTCCGGTCACTACGCGACCCTCCTGCGGTCGACGGTGGTTTCCCTGCTGCCCGACTGCGAGGTCTACATCACCGACTGGCACAATGCGCGCGACATTCCCGTCAGCGAGGGCAAGTTCGACGTCGAGGATTACACGCTCTACTGCGTCGATTTCATGAAGGAACTGGGCCCGGACGTGAACGTGATCGCCGTGTGCCAGCCCGCGCCGCTGGTGCTGGCCGCCACAGCCTACCTGGCGGAGATCTTCCCCGAGGCGCAGCCCGCCACCCTGACCCTGATCGGCGGCCCGATCGACCCGGATGCCACCCCGACCGAGGTGACCGATTTCGGCAACCGCGTCAGCATGGGCCAGCTGGAGCAGATGATGATCCAGCGCGTCGGCGCCAAGTACAAGGGCATCGGCCGTCAGGTCTACCCGGGCCTGCTGCAGCTGACCTCCTTCATCTCGATGAACCTGGACACCCACGCCACCGCCTTCGGCGAGCAGATCTTCCGCGTGGCACGGGGCGAGGCGGGCGACCATGACCGGCACAACCGGTTCTACGACGAATACCTTGCCGTCATGGACATGACCGCTGAATTCTACCTGTCGACGGTGGAACGCATCTTCAAGAACGGCGAGATCGCCAGGAACGAGTTCACCATCAACGGCCACCCGGTCGACATCGGCAAGATCACCAATGTCGCGGTGAAGACCGTGGAGGGCGAGAAGGACGACATCTCGGCCCCCGGGCAATGCGTGGCCGCGCTGGACCTGTGCACCGGCGTGCCGGACGAGATGAAGTCGAACCACCTGGAACCGGGCGCGGGTCACTACGGCATCTTCGCCGGCTCCTCCTGGCGCAACAACATCCGCCCGCTGGTGCTGCAGTTCATCGATGCCAACGGCGATGCCAAACCCAAGGGCGGGGCCAAGCTGGCCGCAGTTTGAGATCCGAGGCCGGGCCAGAAGCTGGGCCAGAAGCTGGGCCGGACATTTTCGGGAACGCCCGGTGCCGAGAGGTGCCGGGCGTTTTTCGTTGTGCCGGGGGGGGCAGGGGGGCGGTCAGAGCAGCAGGGAGGCGGCGCCTTCGTGCCTGAGCAGCCAGACCTTGGTTTCCACGCCGCCCTCTCCCGAGAACCCGCCGAGCCCGGTGGAGGAAAGCACCCGGTGACAGGGCACGATCACGGGGATCGGGTTGCCGCCGCAGCCCTGGCCCACGGCCTGTGCCGGGGCCTTCAGGGCACGGGCCAGGTCGCCATAGGTGCGTGTCTCGCCCCGGGGGATGGCGGCGATGGCGGCGCAGACCTGCTGCTGGAAGGCGGACCCCGCGATGCGCAGCGGCAGGTCGAAGGTGTCGAGCTGCCCGTCGAAATAGGCCCGTAGCTGATCCCGGGCGCTTTCCAGCAGGGGTGTCGGACTGTCCGGCCCAAGGGGGCGCCAGGAGGCGCGGGTGATCGCGCCCTCCTCTTCGAGGAGCCAGAAGCGGCCGGTGGGCGTATCGAGCGAAAGGCAGGGCATGGCCCCGGTATAGCAGGTCCCGGCGGGGGCGGGAGGGCGTAATCGGGCGTAAACTTTCTGCCGTTAAGCTCCTGTAAAGAGTTGAGGCGCAGACTCGGGGAGACTCATCAGGTGGCCCCAGCAGGGGGCCGATCATGGGGCCCGGTCCGACGGATGACCTTTCGGGGATGCGCAGGCCGGACAGGCCAGGGGGCACGATGCCCGTCTGCAAGCCCGCCTGCAAGGATGACCCTGTTCCGTACAGGGCCAGCCCGAACCAGAACCAGTCCCGTACAGCATATGACAGCGTACAGGACCTATCACGAAGGAGAGTGTCATGCTGGATACATTGCCCGCCGCGCGTGCCCTCTTCACGCCGGAGCTTCGGAGCCTGGCGGCCGAGCTTGAGGCGGAACCGCCGCGACAGGCCACCCCGACGGAGGCGCAGCCCCTGCCGGAACCGGCGGAGACCGTCCGCACGGCGCTGCCGCCCGCGCCTCCGGTCGCGGAAGAGGACAGCGCAGGCACGAAGGTGGAAGCAGAGGCCGGCAGCCCGGAGGGCGATGCGCCGACCCGGATGGATGCGATGTCCCTTTTCCAGGGCATGCTGGCGGAGGCCAGCAGGTCCGGCGTGACCGCCCCGGGAACATCAATGCATATCTACGCGCTGGTGAAGCAGCTTTCGACGCTGATGGCGCATCGGAGCGAGCCCGCGGCCTGATGCTGCCTTGATGGCGCGGCTGTGAAGGCTGGCGGAGGTGCGGGGCGCTGGGCATCCCGGGGACGGCATGCCGGGGCGCTGTCGGCGGCTTTCAGTGCCCCAAGGGCGAAGCCTATGGCGGACAAGAAAAAGGGGCGGCCGAGGGCCGCCCCTTTTCGGTGATCTCAGGACTGTCGATCAGCCGAGCGCGCTGTCGCAGCGGCTGCAGACATGCGCGTGGGTGTGGGTGCCCACGTCCGGCAGGATCTTCCAGCAGCGCTGGCACTTCTCGCCCTCGGCCTTTTCGAAGACCACGGCGATGCCGGGGACCTCGGGCAGGCGGAAGGCCTCCTGCGGGGCGGCGTCGGCGGTCAGGCTGATGCCGGACGTGATGCAGATGTCGTCGAAATCGACCGACTTCAGCGCCGCCAGCACGGCCTCATCCTCGACATGGACGACCGGAGCGGCCTCGAGCGAGGCACCGATGACCTTTTCGACCCGCTGGATTTCCAGCGCGGCGGTGACGACGCGGCGGGCCTGGCGGACGCGGGCCCATTTGGCGGCCAGGGTATCGTTCTGCCAGGCGGCGGGCGTTTCGGGGAAGTCCTGCAGGTGGACGGAGCTGTCCTCGCCCGGGAAACGTTCCAGCCAGACCTCTTCCATGGTGAAGACCAGAACCGGCGCGAGCCAGGTGGTCAGCCGGTGGAACAGGATGTCCAGCACGGTGCGCGCGGCATGGGCGCGGGGCGTTTCGCCGTCGCAGTAGAGCGCATCCTTGCGGATGTCGAAGTAGAAGGACGAGAGCTCCACCGTGGCGAAGTTGAACACGGCCTGGAAGACGCCCTGGAAGTCGAAGGCGCGGTAGCCCTTGGTGACGACCTCGTCCAGCTCGGCCAGGCGGTGCAGCACCCATTGCTCCAGCTCGGGCATGTCGGCAGGCGCGACGCGCTGCGCTTCGGTGAAGTCACCGAGCGAGCCCAGGATGAAGCGCATGGTGTTGCGCAGCCGGCGGTAGCTGTCGGCGGTGCCCTTCAGGATGGTGTCACCGATCCGCTGGTCGGCGGTGTAATCGGCCTGGGCCACCCAGAGGCGCAGGATGTCGGCGCCGTACTGCTTGATGACATCCTCGGGCGCCACGGTATTGCCGAGCGATTTGGACATCTTGTTGCCCTTCTCGTCCAGCGTGAAGCCATGGGTGACCACGTTGCGGTAGGGCGCGCGGCCCAGGGTGCCGCAGGCCTCCAGCAGGGAGGAGTGGAACCAGCCGCGGTGCTGGTCGGTGCCTTCCATGTAGACATCGGCGATGCCGTCCTCGGTGCCGTCTTCGCGGTCGCGCAGCACGAAGGCGTGGGTGGAGCCACTGTCGAACCAGACGTCGAGAACGTCATCGACCTTTGTCCACTCGTCCGCATTGTAGCCTTCGCCCAGGAACCGTTCCTTGGCACCATCCTTGTACCAGGCGTCCGCGCCCTCGGCCTCGAATGCCTCCACGATGCGGGCATTGACGGCCGGATCGCGCAGCAGGAAGTCGGGATCGGTGGGCAGGGCGCCGGCCTTGGTGAAGCAGGTCAGCGGCACGCCCCAGGCGCGCTGGCGCGACAGGACCCAGTCGGGGCGGGTTTCCATCATGGAATGCAGGCGGTTCTTGCCCGACTGGGGCGTGAACTTCACCAGTTCCTCGATGGATTTCAGGGCGCGTTCGCGGATCGTCTCGCCGTGTTCGTCATGGCCGTCGCCGACCTTGCGGTCGATCGCGGCGAACCACTGGGGCGTGTTGCGGAAGATCACGGGCGCCTTGGAGCGCCAGGAATGCGGGTAGGAGTGCTTGATCTTGCCGCGCGCCATCAGGCCGCCGACCTCAGCCAGCTTGTCGATGACGGCCTTGTTGGCGTCACCTTCGCCGCCCTTGCGGGACAGGATGTACTTGCCACCGAAGAAGGGCAGGTCGGCGCGGAAGCCGCCGTCATCCATCACGTTGTAGGTGATGACCTGATCGAGCATGCCCAGATCGCGGTAAAGCTCGTATTCCTCCATCCCGTGGGACGGCGCGCAGTGCACGAAGCCAGTGCCTTCCTCGTCGGTGACGAAGGGCGCGGCGCGGAAGTCGCGCAGGTCGTCCCATTCGCCATTTGCACCCTCAGTGCCGGCGAGGGGGTGGAGGAGGTTCAGGTCTGCCAGTTCGCTGGTCGGCACGTCGCGGACGCGGGTCCACTGGTCGTCCGACAGGCGGGCCTTGGCGAAGGTGGCGGCGGCGAGCTTGTCGGCGAGCAGGTACTTCTCGCCGACCTTCAGCCAGCATTCCTCGGGCGTGCCGGTAACCTCGTAGAGGCCATAGGCATAGTCCGCGCCGAAGACGACGGCCTTGTTGGAGGGGATGGTCCAGGGGGTGGTGGTCCAGATGACGACATGGGCACCCTGAAGGTCGTGGCCTTCGTTGGCGACCTTGAACTTCACCCAGATGGTGAAGCTTTCCTTGTCGTGATACTCGACCTCGGCCTCGGCCAGGGCGGTCTGTTCGACGGGGGACCACATGACCGGCTTCGAGCCCTGGTAGAGCGTGCCGTTCATCAGGAACTTCATGAATTCCTCGGCGATGACGCGCTCGGCGTGGAAGTTCATGGTCAGGTAGGGATCGGCCCAGTTGCCGGTGATGCCCAGACGCTTGAACTCCTCGCGCTGGATGTCGACCCAGCCTTCCGCGAACTTGCGGCATTCCTGGCGGAAGTCGACGATCGGCACGTCGTCCTTGTTCTTGCCCTTCTTGCGGTACTGTTCCTCGATCTTCCACTCGATGGGCAGGCCGTGGCAGTCCCAGCCGGGGACGTAGCGCGCGTCATGGCCCATCATCTGGTGCGAGCGGACGATCATGTCCTTGATCGTCTTGTTCAGCGCGTGGCCGATGTGCAGGTGGCCGTTGGCATAGGGGGGGCCATCGTGGAGCGTGAAGGGCGTGCGGCCCTCCTTCTCGCGCAGGCGGTCGTAGACCCCGATCTTCTCCCAACGGGCAAGCCAGTCGGGCTCGCGCTTGGGCAGGCCCGCCCGCATCGGGAAGGAGGTCTGGGGCAGGTTCAGGGTATCTTTGTAGTCAGGCGTCTCGGCGCACATAGGTCGTGGTCCGTCTCAGGAAGTCGCAATGTCTGTGAAAGGTCGGCGCGGTATCCCATACGCCTTGTCCCGGCCGCTCGAGTTCAGAGCGCCGGGCATGTAATTCGAATGATGATGGCGAAACGCGGAAACATCATGGCGCATTCCTTACACGCAGGCGTCGGGGGCGTCCAGTGGATCGGGCGCCTGCACCTGTGGCCGGGGTCGGATGCCTCCGGCGGGAGTATTTCCGGCGGGTTGAAGGAGGGGGGACGGTGCCCGGTATGGCGCCCGCCGTTTGCCATGGAGGGCTTGGACGCTCTCCATTGCAAAAGTAGGTCGCCCGGAAGGGCGCTGTCCCCCCTTGCTTCTATTTGTTGGCCAAAAATATCCCGGGGGGAGCGCGGCACGCGCGGGGGGCAGAGCCCCCCACTTCCTTTCCATCGTCGCCTCCGACGACGGGGGGGCAGAGCCCTCCACTTCCTTTCCATTGTCGCCTCCGGCGACGGGGGGCAGAGCCCTCCACTTCCTTTCCATTGTCGCCTCCGGCGACGAGCGGGCAGGCGCCCTCTCTGCTCAGCCCTCGGTCTTCTCGCCCTTGGCGAAGAGCCCGGTGAGCGAGGACTGGATGATCGAGGTGACTTTCGGGCGGCGGCCTTCGGCGAAGGGCATGGGGCGGCAGACCTCCATCGCGGCGACGCCGACGCGGGCGGTCAGGGCGCCGTTCACCACCCCTTCGCCGAAGCGGCGGGAGAGGCGGGACAGGAGGTTCCCGCCCAGGACCGAGTGCAGCATGTCGTCGCCCATGGCCACCGCGCCCGTGGCCACGAGGTGGGTCATGACCGCGCGCAGCAGGCGCAGCGAACCCAGGGTGCCGGAGCGGCCGCCGTAGATCTCCGCGATGCGGCGGATCATGCGGATGTTGGAGCCGAGCGCGGTGGCCACGTCCGCCAGCGCCAGCGGCACCAGCGCGGTGACGGTGGCGACCTGGCGCGCGGCGGCCTCCACCTCGGCCCGGGCGGCGCGGTCGAGCGGCGTCAGCAGCTCCTGTTCGGCCAGGCCCAGCAGGGCGGGGGCGTCGAACTGTTCCGGCGCGCGGGCATCGAAGCGGTCGAGCGACCAGCGCATGTCGGGGCGGTGGGCGTAGAGCTTGCGCAGCTCCGCCGTGGCCGCGCGCGCCGGGCCCAGGTCGGGCGCTGCCAGCGCATCGCGGGTGGCCGCGTGCAGCTTGTCGATGCGGGCCAGACGGGAGAAGGCGGTCAGTTCCTTCACCACGATCATCAGCACCACCGCGAGGAAGGCCGCGATCAGCACGGTCACCGCCCAGCCCAGCCAGGGGGTGGAAGCGATGAGCGATGTAACCGCGTTCCAGGCCGCGATGGAGATCATCGTGGTCACCAGCCCGCCCAGCAGGGCCCAGAACCAGCGCGCCAGGCGGGAGGGCCTGCGGGCCAGGATCTTCGCGGTGCGGGCCAGCCCCGCTTCGGGGGCGGGCAGGGCATCGGGCACCGGGGGCGCCTCGTCGGGGCGGACGGCGGGGCCGTCCATCTCTATCAGCACGGGGCCGGAGGCGTTTCCGCTGGCGGGTCTGGGGCTGGCGGGTTTGGGGGGATCGGAGCGGCGGTCGGTCATGCGGTTTCCCGGATGGGATCCAGGGCCGGCTGGTCGCGGCGCGGATCGGGGCGGTGGGGCAGGGCGGACCAGATCATCAGCACCTCCGGCAGGGTTTCGTCGTTATGGGCGCCGTCGGAATAGCCCATCGTCTGGAACCCTTCGGCGGCATAGAAGCGGCGTGCCGTGTGGTTGTCCTGGGGGGTCCAGATGGAGAGCGCGGGGCAGGCGGCCTTGGCCTCTGCCAGCAGGGCGCGGCCCAGGCCCGTCCGGCGGGCGCGGGCATGGACGTAGAGCGCGTGGATCGCCTGGTCGCGCCGGGCGAGGAAGGCTGCGGGACCCTGCGCATCGCGGATCAGGCGCACCTCGTCCCGGCGCACGAGCCGGCTCAGCAGACGCAGGTCGGCCACGCGGGTCCGCGCGCGCGGGTAGCCGGGTGCCCGGGTATGGGTCCACAGGATCCGCGCCAGCGCCGGGACGTCGCGCAGCCGGGCGCGCAGGATGCGGGGCGCGGTCACAGCCTGTCCCCCAGCAGGAACTGCGCCGCCCGGTCGAGCCGGATGTGCGGCGGGCCTTCGCCGGGCTTCAGGGTCAGGGGCGCGGGCTGGAAATTCATGATCCGGTAGTCGCCGTCCAGCCACTTGTCCCCGGCGCGGAAGCCCTGGGTGATCCGCGTGGGATCCTCGGGCAGGTCACCGGGGTAGAAGGCGGCCTCCCGCCCGTCCGCCAGCCGTCCGCGCACGCAGTCGAGCATGCGGCCCTCGTGGCGCAGGGTTTCCTCCACCGTGCAGCGGAGCGAGGCGAGCGACATCGAGGCGGTGCGCGCGCCCGCGAAATCCGCGCGGGAGACGGCGCCCGACAGCAGCTGGTCCAGCACGGCGGTCAGCCGCGCGTGCTGGGCATGGTGCAGGTGATCGGCCTTGGTGGCGGCGAAGAGGATCTTCTCCACCCGCTTGCCGAAGAGGAACTGCGTCAGCCAGGCGTTGCGGCCGGGGCGGAAGGCCTGAAGGATCGCCTCCATCCCCTGACCCAGATCGGCCACGGCTTCCGGCCCGGCATGGATGGCCGAGAGCGCATCGACCAGCACCACCTGCCGGTCGATCTTGGCGAAATGGTCGGTGAAGAAGGGTTTGACGACCCGGGCGCGGTAGGCGTCGTAGCGGCGCGCCATTTCGCGGTGGAGCCCGCGGCGGGGCGGGTGGTCTTCGAAGGGCAGGGGCGCGAAGGTCAGCACCGGCGATCCGGCGAGGTCGCCGGGCAGCAGGAAACGGCCCGGCGTGACGTCCGAGATGCCCTTCTGCCGCGCCTCCTGCAGGTAGGCGGTGTAGAGCCGGGCAAGGGTCTGGGCCTGACCCTCGTCGAAGGTCTCGCTGCCTGAGGCGGTGCGGGCGGCCGACAGGAAGTCCTGGGCGTAGGCACGGTGTTCGAGGCGCGAGAGCACGCCTTCGGACCAGTCGGCGTAGCTCTTTTCCATCAGGCCGAGGTCGAGCAGCCATTCCCCGGGGTAGTCCACGATATCGAGGTGCAGGGTGCGCGGGCCGGAGATGCCGCCCAGCAGCCCGGTGGGCCGCACCCGGAAGGACAGGCGCAGTTCAGAGATCGACCGCGTGCTTTCGGGCCAGTGCGGCGTGGCGCCGGTGAGGGCGGCGAGGTGTTCCTCATACTCGAAGCGGGGCAGGGTGTCGTCGGGCTGGGGCTGCAGGTAGGCGGCCTGGATCCGGCCCTCTGCCTGGGCGGTGAGACCGGGCATGCGGGCCCGGTTCAGCAGGTTGGCCACCAGCGAGGTGATGAAGACGGTCTTGCCCGCCCGCGCCATGCCGGTGACGCCCAGGCGCAACGAGGGTTCGAGGAAGGTGGAGGAAATGGTGTCGGTCGCCGCCTCCAGCTGGCGGGAGACGCCATCCGCGAGGGAGGTGATGCCGAAACGGGAAATGCCGGTTGCCACTTTGCGTCCTTCTTGCCTGCTCTCAAAAGATAGAGGCGGGACGCGGGGTTTCCAAGCATCTCTGCCGGATCCCGGCGGGGTTTGCAGAGTGCCGTCGCTGGCTTTGCAAAGCGGTGGCGGAGGGCAGGGCGGGGGCGCCCTCCGGTTTGCCGGGGCTTTGCAGGTGGATTTGCAAAGATGTGGGCGGGTGCGAAGGGATTGCGGGGGTGTCGGCGGATGGGATAGGAGGCGCGTCATGCCCAGATATGCTTTGCAGGTCGAATATCACGGTGCGCCCTTTGCCGGATGGCAGAGGCAGGCCGACGTGCCCTCTGTCCAGGGGGCGATCGAGGCTGCGCTGGCGAAGCTGGAACCGGGGGCGCATACGATTGCCGCCGCCGGGCGCACCGATGCGGGGGTCCATGCCACGGGGCAGGTGGCGCAATGCGACCTGACCCGCGACTGGGACCCGTTCCGCCTGTCGGAGGCGCTGAATTTCCACCTGAAGCCGCAGCCCGTTGCGATCCGGGCCTGCGCCCGGGTGGCCGACGACTGGCATGCGCGGTTCTCGGCGCTGGAACGGCGCTACCTGTTCCGGCTGCTGATGCGGCGCGCACCCGCCACGCTGGAGGCCGGCCTGGTCTGGCAGGTGAAGCAGGAACTGGACGCCGAGGCGATGCGCGCCGGTGCGGCCTTCCTGATCGGCAACCATGATTTCACCACCTTCCGCAGCTCGATCTGCCAGGCGGCGAGCCCGGTGAAGACCCTGGATGAGATCCGCATCGTCGAGGTCGCGGGCCAGTCGGGTCCGGAGCTGCAGTTCCACCTGCGCGCGCGGAGCTTCCTGCACAACCAGGTGCGGTCGATCGTCGGCACGCTGGAACGGGTGGGGACGGGCGCCTGGGAACCGGAGGACGTGAAGCGGGCGCTGGAGGCCCGCGACCGCGCCGCCTGCGGGCCGGTCTGCCCTCCCGAGGGGCTCTACCTGGCCGGGGTGGGTTACCCGGAAGATCCTTTCGACTGAGGACGGCGGCGCGCGTGGCCGGGGCCACGACGCCCCGCCCGCCCTCCCGCAGCGCCTGCCTCTTGGGCAGGGGGCGTCGCAACCGGGCTGGCCGTGCGGGCGCGCGCGTCTGGCGCTGCGGCAGGGGCCTGGAGGGCGTTGACAGCCCCGGGCAGAGGGCGTTGCCTGCGGCAAACGACCGGAAGGACCCCTCAATGAGCCTCGATGACAGCGCCGCTGCCGATTTCCCCATCCTCGACCTGGGCGCCTTTGCCGAAGCCGGACCCGAGGGCCGGGCCGCCATCGGCGCCGAAGTGGCCCGCACCTGCCGCGAGACGGGATTCCTCGCCGTCGGCAACCACGGCGTGCCCGATGCGGTGATCGCGGGCCTCTGGTCCAAGCTGACCGCCTTCTTCGACCTGCCTGCGGAGGAAAAGCAGAAGCTGAAACCCGCCCCGGGCGATCCCTACGGCTACCTCGGCCCGGGCACCGAGGCGCTGGCCAAGTCGCGCGGGGAGGACACGCCGCCGGACCTGAAGGAGAGCTTCAACGGCGGCCCCCAGTCCGTGCCTGAGGGCGAGACCGATCCCCAGGCGCTGGCCTTCTGCTTCTCCCCCACGCCCTGGCCTGCCGCGCCCGAGGGCTTCCGCGAGGCCTGGACCGTCTATTACGGAGAGATGGTCGCCCTGGCGGAGCGCATCATGGAGGTCTTCGCCGTGGCGCTGGGCCAGCCGCAGGATTTCTTCGCCCCCTACATCGACGCGCCGATCAGCGGCATGCGGGCGCTGAACTACCCCGCGCAGGAGCAGGCGCCGGAGGAAGGCCAGCTGCGGGCGGGGGCGCATACGGACTACGGTTCACTGACGATCCTGCTGCCGGAGCCGGGCTCCCGCGGGTTGGAGATCCTGACGCCCGAGGGCACCTGGCGCGGCATCCCGCCGGTCGAGGGCGCCTTCGTGATCAACATCGGCGACCTGATGACGCTCTGGACCGGGGGGGACTGGGTATCGACGTTGCACCGGGTGGTGACGCCCCCGGACTGGGCCACGCGGCGGCGCATGTCGATCGCCTTCTTCCACCAGCCGAACTGGCATGCCGAGGTGAAGCCGCTGGCGGGTGAGGGCGGCGAGGCGGTGATCTCGGGGCCGTACCTGATGGGGAAGTTTGCGGCGGCGAATGGCTGAGGGGGAGGTTCGGCGGGAGAAGCGGGCGGGGTGCTGGCGGTTGGTCCTGAGTGCCGCGGCCTGACGCGAGGTGCTGGTACGGGGGGGCGCCGTTCGCGGCGACAGACACGAGTGACCGAGATGCGCAAAAAGCGGTCGCTCTTTTGTGCCCGCGTACACGGGGCGAGGCCAGAAACAGACTTTGGGAACTGCACCTTCAATCGCCGAGGCAGTATGACGGAAGCCCTCTCACCCTATTCATGGCGTCCTTCTCGAAACGAGCATAGCGTCCATCAACAAACGCGGGCGAGAGTTGGCCGTGAAAGCGGTGGCGATGATGGGCGCCAGTTCCGGTTGTTGAACGTCCTGGATGGTTTCAACCGCGAAGGCCCTGGAATCCAGGCCGACTTCCCGCTGCCTGCTGAACGGGGCGTCCGAGCACTGAACCAGATTGTCGAATGGCGTGGCGCACCGAAGACGATCAGGGTCGACAACGGCTCGGAATAGATCAGCGGCATCCACGTGGAATGGGCGGAGCAAAAGGGCATCGCCCTGGCGCATATCCAGCCCGGGACGCAGCAGCAGGACGCCTGCGTCGAGCGCTAGAACCGGACGGTTCGGCATGAATGGCTGGACCTCAATATCTTCGAGAGCATCGACGAAGTGCAGCAGATTGCCACCGAGCGGCTCTGGTCCTGCAACAACGAGTGGCCGCCTCATGGCCAATGGCGGCATGACGCCCGCCCGGAAACCGAGAACGGTCGCGTAAATTCTACGTCGAAGCCCCCGTAAACAAGACCCTGTAGAAAGGGGGGGTACCCCTCGACACGAGCCGTGAACTGGCAATCGAAACGACCGCGTTCACGAAACCCGCTTGCGGGACCTGATCTCAAGCGCAAGGTCGCTTGCCGAACGGAGACCTGTTACCGAAGTCCAGAGGCCATTTCCGGGTCCGATTTGCCGCAGGGACGCGGCAGGGACGAACGACGAAGGCCGGACCTTCGCGAGAAGAGCCGGCCTTCGAAAGCCTAAAGCGCGGTGATGTTTGCGCTCAGTCCAGTTCTGCCGCGCGGGCTGCGGCGATCTTGTTCAGTACCTCGAGGATCTGGGCTGCGTCGCCGGCTGCATAGGCGGCGCCAAGGGCTTCGATGTCCTGTTTGAGGGTGGCGAAGCTGTGTTTGACCTCGGCGAACATCAGGGGCATGCGCTCGTGGCGCTCGACGAAGGCGTCGATTGTGGTCGCCAGCAGGTAGAAGGCGGCGGCATGGTCGGGGACCTCGGCGGCCTTCTGCCAGGACATCTGCGATACTGCCCGGTAGGCGTGGATACCGTTGCCCTGTTCGGCGAGCGTCTCCAGAAGCGGGGTGAACATGGGTGTCTCCTTTCGGAACGGGACGTGAAGGGTCAGAAGGAAAGACTGCCGGCGCCGCCATGGGCGGCCGACCAGTCGAGAGGGGCGTCGATGAAGGCCCGCAGCGCTTCCAGCGCCGGGCGGGGGAAGCTGTCGCGGGTCTCGGCTTCGGCCAGGATGTCGCCCCAGTTGGCCAGGGCATGCAGGCGCAGGCCGTGCTGGTCCAGCGCGACACGGGTCTCGGGGAAGATGTCGTAGTGGAACAGCATCAGCACGTCCGACACCTCCAGCCCGGCTTCGCGCAGGGCCTGGCAGAAACGGATCTTCGAGGCGCCGTCGGTGGTCAGATCCTCGATCAGCAAGACCCGTTGGCCGGGGGTCGAGACGCCCTCGATCCGCGCCGCCGGGCCGAAGCCCTGGGCGCGCTTGCGCACGTATTGCATCGGCAGACCGGCCAGGGCTGCGATCCAGGCGGCGAAGGGGATGCCGGCCGTTTCGGCGCCGGCGACGGCGTCGATGCGGTCGCGGCCGATCTCGGAATCCAGGATCTCGGTCGCAAAGCCCATCATCATCTCGCGCAGCGCGGGGTAGGAGATCACCTTGCGGACGTTGATGTAGACCGGGCTGGCCACGCCGGAGGACAGGATGAAGGGCCGTTCGCCCGCGCATTCCACGGCGCCGATGTCCAGCAGCGCCCGCGCGGTGCGGCGGGCGAAATCCTTGCGTGTCTCGGGCGAGAGCTGCATCGGCAGGGCTTCCTTCATTCTTCCGCCTCCAGATAGGCGGAAAGGATCGCCGTGCCTACGAGGAAATCGCCGATTTCCATCGCTTCGTCGGGATTGTGGCTGCCGTTGCGGTTGCGCACGAAGACCATACCGGCGGGAATGCCCGCCTGGGCGAAGATCGCCGCGTCATGGCCGCCGCCCGAGGGCATGGTGAAGGGCTCGTCCGTGACCCGGGCCATGGCGGCCTCCAGCCCGGCAATGACGGTGGGATCCATCAGGGCGGGGGCCACGGCCACTTCGGCGCCGGTGTCGAAACGCACGCCACGGCTGCGGCCGATGTCGTCCATCTGCTCGCGCAGGTAGGCACGCATCTGGTCGAGGATCGCCGCATCCTGCGAACGGATGTCGAGCGAGAAGCCCAGTTCGTCCGGGATTCGCGAGATCGCGTGCGAGGCCGGGTCGGTGCCCACGATGCCCGAGGTCAGCACCAGGTCGCGCCCGGTGCGCAGCAGGTGGTCCCAGGTGTCGTCGAGCCGGTGCATCAGTTCGGCGAAGGCCAGCACCGGGTCGTGGCGGTAGGCGCGGGGGACGGCGCCGGAGTGCCCGGCCTCGCCGATGCAGCGCACCAGCCGGTGGCGGAAGTTGCCCCGGATGCCCGAGACGACGGCGGCGGGAAGGCCCCGTTCGACCAGCAGCGGGCCCTGTTCGATATGCAGTTCCAGGTAGCCTTTGATCTTCGACAGGTCGCAGATCGGGGTCCGCGCGGCCAGCGGCGCGGTGTCGATGCCCAAGGCCTCCAGGTGATCGCGCAGCGAGCGGCCATCGCCCTTGTGGGCGGCGGCCAGTTCCGCGTCGGGCAATTGCCCGGTCAGCATCTTGGAGCCCAGGTAGCAGGCGCCGAACCAGGCGCTTTCCTCGCCGCGCATGGCCAGGCATTTGACCGGGCGCCGGAAGGAACGGCCGCTGCGCGCGGCGCGGATGAGGACGATCAGCCCCGCCACGACGCCCGCCAGGCCATCGTAGTTGCCGCCCATGGGCACGCTGTCGACATGGCTGCCGATCAGCACCCAGCTGTCCGCCGCCGCATCCTCGGGCAGGCAGAACAGCAGGTTGCGGCCTGCGTCTTCCTCGACGTGCAGCCCCTCGGCGCGGGCGAAGTCGGCCAGCCAATCCAGGGTCCGCGTCTCGATCTCCGAGAAGGCGGGGCGGCTGACGCCTGCGGTATCGGGCGAGAGGGCCCGGATGCCGTCGAAGACCTGCGCCGCCAGGGCGCCCATGGCCGCATCGTCGTGGCCCTTGAGGGATTGCAGCATCATGCGGCCTCTCCGCTTGGAAGCTGGTCGCCGGGGATCTGCACCGAGCCGATGATCTCTCCCAGCGAGGTGACGCCTTGCGCCTGCATCCAGTCCGACAGTTCGGCGATCAGCCGGGCCATGACGGTGGGCGACTGGAAGGTGGCGGTGCCGACCTGCACGGCGGCGGCGCCGGCGATGAGAAATTCCAGCACGTCGTCCAGCGTAGCGATGCCCCCGCAGCCGATCACCGGCACGCGGCAGGCGCGGGCGCATTGGTAGGTCATGCGCAGCGCGATGGGTTTCACCGCGGGGCCGGACATGCCGCCCATGACGTTGCCTAGCCTGGGCCGCCGGGTGCGCACGTCGATGGACATGCCAAGCGCGGTATTGGCGGTGACGATGGCATCGGCGCCCTCGGCCTCTGCGGCCAGGGCCACGGCGACCGGCTCTCCGGTGTTGGGCGTCAGCTTGGCCCAGAGCGGCAGGTCCGTCTCGGCCCGCAGGCGGCGCATCACTTCGGCGGTGGTGTCGGGGCGCATGGCGAAGGCATTGCCGTCGGCCTCGATGTTCGGGCAGGAAATGTTGGCCTCGATCGCCGCCACGCCGGGCAGCGAGACCTCGGCGGCGAGGCGGGCGAATTTATCCATCGAATGGGCCGAGATCGAGACCACCAGCGGCGCCTTGTAGGCGGACCAGTAGGGCAGCATCCGGTCGCGGAAATCGTCGATCCCCTTGGATGGGATGCCGATGGCGTTCAGCATGCCGCCCTGCAGGTCGCAGACCCGGGGCGTCGGGTTGCCGGCGCGCTTGCCGTGCATGATGGTCTTGAGGACATGCGCGCCCAGCACATCCAGGTCGAAGACATCCGACAGATCCTCGGAGAAGGTGCCGGAGGCGGGCATGATCGGGTTGGCGAAGGTCAGATCGCCGACTTTTACAGAAAGATCGGGGGTGCTCATGCGATGGCCTCCGAGATGGGGAAGACGGGACCTTCGCGGCAGACGCGGCGATGGACGACCTCGTTGCCTTCGCGGAAGGGGCGGACGCAGGCCTGGCACATGCCCAGGCCGCAGGCCATCTGCTGCTCCATGGCGATTTCGCCGGGGATGCCATGCTTTCGGCCCAGGCCCTGCAGCATGGTCAGCAGGCGGCGCGAGCCGCAGGTGTAGAAGGCATCGACCCGGCCTGCGGCGATGCGTGCCTCGATCAGCGCTTCCAGGGCAGGCACCTCGGAGGATCCGTCCTCGTCATGCACCACGATGACCTCGGCGCCGTAGCTGCGGAAGAGGTCGACGGACATGGCCAGTTCCGGGCTGCGGGCCGAGCAGATCGCGGTCAGGCTGCGTCCCTGTTGCTGTGCCATCCGGGCCAGGGGTGCCAGGGTGGCCAGGCCCACGCCGCGCGCCACCAGCATCAGGTTCTGCCAGGCGTCGGGCATGGAGAAGCCCTGGCCCAGAGGGCCCAGCACGTTCAGCGTGTCGCCCGCGCGCAGGGTGGCCAGGCCACGGGTGCCGGCGCCGGCGATCTTGTAGAGAAACTGCAGTTGTCCTGCGTCGGCGTCGTAGCCGTAGATCGACATCGGGCGGCGCAGGAAGGGATGCTCGCCCTCGGACACCGGGCAAAGCAGCTGGAAGAACTGGCCCGGGGCGCAGTCCAGCACCTCGGCCGGGGCGTCCAGGGTCAGCAGGCGGTACTCTCCGTTGACCGGCGTGTTCGAAAGCACGATGGCCCGGGCCTCGGCGCAGCGTGCGGTGACGCCGGGCGAGGGAGGGACGGACAGGATCGAGGGGGTGAGGGTCATGAGGGGATCTTTCGGGGAAGTGCGCGGATCAGCCGTAGATCAGGCGCGGCACGAATAGGGAGATCTGCGGGATGTAGGTGATCAGCAGCAGCACAATCACGTTGACCAGCACGAAGGGCCAGACGCCGCGGATGATGTCGGCCACCGGTTTGCCCAGGGTCGAGGAGGCGACGAAGATGTCCAACCCGAAGGGTGGCGTGATCATGCCCAGGCAGACGTTGAAGGTGACCAGCATCCCGAAGTGCACCGGGTCGATGCCGAAGCTTTGCGCCACGGGGTAGAGCGGGGGCACGAGGACCAGCAGGGTCGAGTTCGGGTCGATGAACATGCCGGCGATGAAGAAGCAGATGTTCACCGCGATCAGGAAGGCGATGCGCCCGGCGTCGGCGCTGTCCAGCAGCCCCAGGATCGCCGTCGGCACCTGCGCCAGCGTCACGAAGAACGAGATCAGACCGCCCATGGCCAGCAGCACGAAGATGATCGCGGTGTTGATCGCGCTGTCTTCGGTGATCTTGACCAGGGCGCCCCAGTTCAGGCTGCGGAAGACCAGGGTTTCGACCAGGATGGCGTAGACGACGCTGACGGCGGCGGCCTCGGTCGGGGTGATCACGCCCGAGTAGATGCCGCCCAGGATGATCACCGGCATGCCAAGCGCCCATTTGGCGTTCCAGATGGCGCGCAGGCGGGCGCCCCAGGGCAGGCGGTCGCTGTGGCTGACGTTGTCGCGGCGGGCCTGGATCTCGACGAAGATGGCGAAGGCCACGCCCAGCACGATGCCCACACCCAGGCCCGCGGCGAAGAGCTGCGAGATCGAGGTGCCGGTGATCCAGCCATAGACGATCAGCGTGATCGAGGGCGGGATCAGCAGCGCGGTTTCGGCAGAGGAGACGAGGAGCCCCAGCGAGAACTTCTCGGAATAGCCGGCCTTCCGCATCTCGGGGTAGACCATGCGGCCCATGGCGGCGACGGTGGCGGGGGCGGAGCCCGAGACGGCGCCGAAGGCCATGGAGCCGCCGACCACCACGTGGCCGATGCCGCCGCGGCTGTGACCGACCAGCGCGGTCACCACGCCCACCAGCTGGCGGGCGATCTGGCCCGAGCCCATGAGGTTGGCGGCAAAGATGAAGAAGGGGATGGCCAGCAGGGTCGAATGGTCGATCCCGCCGACGATCTTCTGCACCACCGCCGCATCGGGCAGGCGGCCGTAGAAGGCTTCCTTGTAGGCCAGCGCGGGCAGGCCCAGCACCAGGAACATCTCGAAGCCGGCGACCAGCAGCAGCACGGCAAGAAGGAGGATGAGGGCGAGGATCATTCTGCCTGCTCCTGTGCGTTGAAACGGTCGATGATGCCGAACAGGCTGAGGCCATAGCGCAGGGCCAGCAGCAGGAAGCCCACGACGGGGGCGAGGTAGATGTAGCCCATGGGCACGCCCAGCGTGGGCGAGGCCTGGCCGGTCTTCAGGACGAACTGCACCAGGCCGAAGGCCAGCCAGGCGACATAGAGGCCGAAGAGCAGGCCGCAAAGGTCGATCAGCTTGCAGACCGCTCGGATGCCGCCGGCCGGCAGCCGTTCGCGCAGGTTGGTGATGCCGACGTGCTTGCCGCGTTCAAGCGCCAGGCCCAGGGCCAGGAAGACGAGGAAGAGGTTCATCATCCGCACCGCTTCCTCGACCCAGGCGAAGCGCGAGGCGAAGGTGCCCCCGATTTCGCGGGTGACGACGGAGCCGGTGTAGAGAACCACCATGGCAAGGAAGAGAGCCACCAGAAGGCTTCGCTCGATCGTCCTCAGCAGGGTCAGGAATTTCATGGGATGTGCCTCGCGCAGTCGGGGCGGGCCACCTGCAGCAGGGGCCGGAAGGGGGAGGGCCCGCCACGAAGGACGGGCCCGGGGAGCGAAGCCGTGGAAACGGCTTACTGAAGGGCCTCGTAGGCTTCTTCATAGGTGGCCAGAAGGGCCTTGCCGGTGTCGCCGGCCTTGGCGACATAGGCCTCGGAGGCCGGGCCGAAGGTGGCTTCGCGCAGCGCGGCGCGCTCTTCCTCACCGGCGACGCGGACGTTGGTGCCGGCGGCCTTGATGGTTTCCAGCGCTTCTTCCACGGCGGCGGCCTTGTGGGCGGTCAGCTCGGGGATGACTTCGTGGAAGGCGGTGGTGATCACCTCCTGGTACTCGGCCGGCAGGCTGTCCCACCACATCGGGTTGAACAGCACGACATCTTCCATGGCGCCGTGATCAGAGACCACGAGGTTCTTCTGCACCTCGTAGAACTTCATGTTCATGATGGTATCCAGCGGGTTCTCTTCCCCGTCCACGACGCCGGTCTGCAGCGAGGTGTAGAGCTCGCCGAAGGGCAGGGCGATGGCCGAGGCGCCGAGGGCGTTGAACTGTTCGATCAGGATCGAGCTGTCCATGACGCGGAACTTCTGGTCGGCGAAGTCGGCCAGGTTGTCGAGCGGCTTGTTCGAGGTGAACTGCTTCTTGCCGTTGGGCCAGAGCGTCACGGCGACCATGCCCTTGTCCGAGAAGGTGTCCAGCAGCGCCTGGCCGAAGGGGCCGTCGCGCAGTTCCTGCGCCTTGGCGTCGTCTTCGGGCAGCAGGTAGGGGATGTCCATGATCGACACGGCCGGGTTGAAGCCGCCCAGGAAGGCGGCGGGGGCCACGGTGCCCTCGATGGTGCCCAGCTGGACGCCTTCGTTCATCTGGCGCTGATTGCCCAGCTGGCCCTGCGGGAAGATCTGGAACTCGACCTCGCCGTCGGTGCGCTCTTTCACCAGTTCGGCCACCTTCTCAAGCGTCACGTTGCGGCTTTGCGCCGGGCTTTCGAGGTGACCGATCTTGGCGATGTATTCCTGCGCCTGCGCGCCGGAGGCCAGGACCAGGCCCAGTGCGGTCAGTCCGGAGAGGACGGTGGTTTTGCTGAACATCTGTGACTCCCTGTCATGCTCATCTTGTCTGATGCCTGAAGGATCACGATGGTGGGGCAGGGGGTCAACGGAAAAATCTAAAAAATGAGACGGTGGCGAAAATTTATCGGATGGTCAGCTTCGGGCCGTCTAGTTTTTGAGCGGAGGGGGTGACGGCCGCTTAGCGAATCCCGTGCCGCTCGATCAGCGCATCGACGTGGTCGGCGGCCTCGCGACCCTTGAGCGAGCTGCCCCAGAGGCGTTGGGTGATCCCTTCGTGCAGCTCCAGCGCTTCGGGGGCGGAGGTGATCAGGCCGACGCCGATCCGGATGTTGGGGTTATGGCCCAGTCGGAAGGGCGAAATGGTCAGGGTCGACTCGCTGCCCTTGCGCACGATCTGGAAAGAGGTCGCGGGAATCGGCTCGCGCGCGACGCCGACCTGGATGCCGATGAGCGGTTCGCGCAGCATCGCCGAGATATGCTGCGCCTCGCGCAGGGCCATGCGGCGGCGGGCGTCCAGCGTCGCGGGCGGCAGCTCGCTGCGGCCGATCAGGCCCTCGCGCAGGAAGCGTTCGATGTCCGCGTCCGAGATGATAGAGGCCAGGTGCGGCCGGCGCTGATCGAAGCGCGTCTTTCTTTTCTTCAGGATATCAAGGATCTGATCGACATCCTTCCCCTGGTCGGCGGTGGTCGATTCGCGCATCACGTCTGCCAGCACGGCGTCATAGCCTCCCGTGGTGACCAGGTAGGAGATCGGGCTGAAGAGGCCGATGATCTGCTCGCTATCCTCTTCGATCTGGCGCATCCGTTCGAAGAAACTGACGGCGTTGTCGACATATTCGATGCCCACGCCCAGCAGGGAGGGCAGGGAAACCTGCAGTTCGTCGGCGATGGCGGTCAGCATCTCGATCTTGGCGATTTCGCCTTTTTCGGCGCGGTAGAGCGCTGCGCGAGAGATGCCGAGGCGGGCGGCCAGATCTTCTGGCGACAGGGCGCGGCCCAGCCTGTGGGCGCGCAACCGGGCGCCCAGCTCGACGAAATTCACCTTGTTTGCCTGCGTCACGGGCTGCCCCCTCCGGATCTTTCTGACGGTCCTTGTGGCTGGTGGCGCAATGCGCCCTGGCCATGGATCGTCTCGGAAATGATCCAATCACGAGATGCAAGCCCCTGCAATCCCAGCTGGATTCGATGATTTCCCAATTTTTTCAGGGGATTTTTCGGTTTTCAGATGAAATGACCTGACGCCAATCAGGTGCATTTTTTAGATTTCCCACCTTGAGCGCCCCTTTTTTGGGCGATCATTCCCATTTTTGAGAAGAACGTGCCGCGTAGTCTAAAAAATGAGAGTTAGCGCTTGAACCTCGCGCCGCCTGCCGCTCAGAACTGGGGCCAAAGTAGTATGCGAAGAAGAGGACATCCCTCGTGATCAGTGTTTCCGGCCTGACGAAGCGGTTCGAAATGGACGGCGGTGCCTCCGTCCTGGCCCTGTCGCCCGTCACCCACCACATCCCCGAAGGTGCCTTTGTGTCGATCGTCGGACCCTCTGGCTGCGGCAAGTCGACCTTCCTGCGCCTGGTGGCCGGGCTCGAGGAGGCCTCAGACGGCACGATCACGCTGGACACCGGCGCGACCCGGCGGCCCGTGGGTTTCGTCTTCCAGGATGCGGTGCTGCTGCCGTGGAAAACGGTGCGCGACAACATCCGCTTCCCGCTGGACACCGCAGGCACGAAGAAGTCCGAAGGCAACAAGCGCGTGCAGGAGCTGATCGACCTGGTCGGCCTGACCGGCTTTGAAGATGCGCTGCCCAAGCAGCTGTCGGGCGGCATGCGCCAGCGCGCCGCCATCGCCCGCGCCCTGGCCGACGATCCGCCCATCCTGCTGATGGACGAACCCTTCTCGGCCGTGGACCTGCTGACCCGCGAGACGCTTAACGACGAGTTGCTGAAGATCTGGAAGGCCACCGGCAAGACGATCCTGCTGGTCACCCACTCGGTCGAGGAGGCCGCCTACCTGGGGTCCGACATCATGGTGATGTCGCCGCGTCCCGGTCGGCTGAAGAAGACCTATTCGGTCGATCTGCCCTATCCGCGCACGCCGGAAACCAAGGCGTTGCCGGGCTATCACGCCCTGGTCTCGGACCTGCGCAGCGATCTGCGGGAAACCGAGTGATGCCGCGTCAGATCCGTTCCTTCATCGAATACGGCGCCGCGCTGGCGCTGCTGCTGGTGGCCTGGTGGTACGCCAGCGGGCCTATGGGGATGCCCAAGTACCTGCTGCCCTCGCCGCAGGCGACCTTCTCGACCCTGTGGAAGATGATGGTCGACGGCAGCCTCTGGCCGCATCTGTGGTTCACGGTGCACAACATCGTCATGGGGCTGGCCATCGGCGCCGTGGCGGGCATCGCGCTGGCCTATGTGCTGTACAAGCTGCCGCGCCTTTCGACCCTGCTGGACGGCCCGCTGGTGGTCCTTCAGACCGCGCCGAAGATCGCGCTGGCACCGCTGTTCGTCGTCTGGTTCGGCCTGGGGCTGACCGCCAAACTGGTGCTGATCTTCTCGCTGGTCTTCTTCCCGGTGCTGATCGGCGCGCTGGCGGGCTTCCGCGGCATCGATTCCCGTATGCATGACCTGGCCGTGCTGCTGAAGCTGCGCCCCCTGCAGCGCTTCTGGCAGATCGACATGCCGGCGGCCCTGCCGGGCATCTTCGTCGGCCTGAAGATCGGTGCGGTGCAGGCGCTGGTGGGCGCGGTGCTGGCCGAGTGGATCTCGGGCTCCGACGGGTTGGGCTATCTGATGACCTACGCCGGGGCCACCTACAAGACGCCGCTGCTGTTTGCCGCCGTGCTGCTGACCTCGCTGCTGGGCATCGCCCTGCACGCCGGTCTGACCGCCATCGAATCCCGCGTTCTGGCCTGGAAGGTGCAGGATGGCCGTTGAGAAACCTACCGCTGGCAAACCTACCGCCCGCGTCCCCTTCACCGGGGGCCGCCCGCCGCATCTGCCCTGCGGTCCCGGCGATGTCGCCCGCGACGTGCTGGTGCCTGGCGATCCCGACCGCGTCGCCCTGCTGAAGGACATGCTGGAGGACGTGCAGGACTTCGGCCGCAAGCGCGAGTTTGCCCTGATCACCGGCCGCTACCAGGGGCATCCGCTGACCATCTGTTCCAGCGGCATCGGCGGCCCCTCGGCCGAGATCGCGCTTGTCGAGCTGAAGCACCTCGGCGCCGAACGGGTCGTGCGCATCGGCGGCATGTCCGCCCTGGTGCCCGAGATCGGCGTCGGCAGCTACCTTGTCCCCGACCGTGCCATCGGCATGACCGGCGTCGGCGCTCTCTATGCCGCGCAGGGCTACGAGGCGCTGGCCGATCCCGCCCTGCTGGCCGGCCTGCGCGCCGCCGCCGCCGAGCTGGGGCATGTGACGCACAGCGGCACCATCGCCTCGACCGACAGCTACTATCTTGGCCAGGACCGGCCCCTGCCGGACGGCACCGAGGGCGCCTTCCTTGACGGTTTCCTCAAGCAGGGTGCCGTCGGCTGCGAGATGGAGGCCCAGGTCATCCTCTCCGTCGGCCGGGCGCTTGGCCTGCAGGCCGCCTGCCTGATCGGTGCCCATGGCAATCGCGCCACGGACGACTGGCTGGTCGACTACGAACCCACGCAACGGGGCCTGCTGACCATCGCCGGTCGCGCCCTGGCTGCCCTGAAATAACCCCGCAACCACAAGAAGACCCAACAGGAGACTCTCCCCATGACCCACGTCTTCAAGACCACTGTCGCCGCCCTGGCGATGCTTGCCGCCGCCCCGGCCGCCTTCGCTGCCGACAAGGTGACGATGCAGATCGACGGCGCCGCCGTGCCCTTCTACTCGCCGCTCTATGCAGGTGTCGAAAACGGCTTCTTCGCCGACCAGGACATCGAAGTCGAGTTCATCTATGCCGGTGCCTCCGACATCCTGACCAACATTGCCGCCGGCAACGTGCAGTTCGGCTTCCCCAACGGTGACGCGGTCGTCGCCGCTGCGGCCAACGGCCTGCCCGTCAAGGTCGTGCACACCACCTACCAGCGCGGCATCGGCGCCCTGCTGGCCAAGGAAGCCACCGGCATCTCCTCCTACGAGGATCTGAAGGGCAAGACCGTCGCCGTCACCTCGCTGGGCTCGCCCAACTACCTGCAGCTGCAGGTTGGCCTGCAGAAAGCCGGTCTGACCATGGACGACATCAAGCTGGAAGTCGTCTCCACCGGCGCGATCGTGCAGGCGCTGCAAAGCGACCAGGTCGACGCCATCGTCTTCTCGGAACTTCGCAAGTACAACCTGGAAGCCGCCGGTGAAGACGTCACGATGATCCTGTCGAACGACTTCCTGCCCTCCTTCGGCAATGTCGTCGTCACCTCCGACAAGCTGCTGGCCTCCGACCCCGACCTGGTGAAGCGCTTCACCAACGCCGTCACCGCCTCCTACGAGTGGGTGATCGACGGTCACGTGGAAGACGCGCTGGACATCTCCTTCGAGAAGTACACCCCGACCTGGTCCGACCAGAAAGAGCTGCTGACCACCGCCTTCGAGAACTCCTTCGTGGCCTCCGTCTGGCAGAGCGATCTGACCAAGGAAAAGGGCCTGGGCGCGGCGGACTTCGACGCCTGGCAGGCCAATGCGGACACGCTGGCTGAATACGGCGTGATCGACAGCGCGCCCAAGGCCACCGACTTCGTGGTCGATCCCTCGACCATCGGTGAATAAGCCATGCTGAAACGCGGGATTGCAGGCCTTCTTCTCATCCTCGTCCTCTGGGGCGGGGGCGTGTTCCTCTTCGACGTGCCTGAGTACCTCTTGCCGGGGCCCGGAACCGTCTTTGATCGTCTTGGCTTCCTCTATGCCAATGCCGGTCTGCTGGGGCACGTCCAGGTCACGCTGGTCGAGATCTTCTGGGGCTTCGTCTTCGGCCTTCTGGCCGGGGTGGTCTGCGCGGTCATCTTCGCGCGGATCCCCGTGACGGAGCGGCTTGCGACCCCGCTCATCCTGCTTCTGCAGACGGCGCCGAAAATCGCCATTGCGCCCCTGCTCCTGCTTTGGCTGGGGCTGGGGCCGGCACCGAAGATCGTGCTGATCGCCATTGTCACCTTCTTCCCGGTGATGACGGGGATGCTGTCGGGCCTGCGCTTCGTCAACAAGTCCTTCCTGGACCTGGCGCAGGTGCTGAAGCTGACCGCCTGGCAGCGCTTCGTGCATATCGAGCTGCCGGCCTCGCTGCCGACGCTCTTTGCCGGCGCCACCGTGGCCACGACCCTGGCCATGACGGCCGCGGTGATCGGCGAACTCATGGGCTCCAACGAGGGCATGGGTTACCTGCTGTCGATGGGGCAGGAGAACGCGGATACCGCGACGGTGATCGGCATGGTGCTGCTCCTGTCGCTGACCGGCTGGCTCTTCTACGAGGTGGCCGAGTATCTGCGGCGGCGCATGGAGGCACGGTTCTCGGATGTCTGAGGCGCGTCGCGCGTTTGTCTGCGTGCTGGATTCCGTCGGCATCGGGGGCGCCCCCGATGCCAATTCCTTTTTCAACGACGGGGTGCCGGATGTCGGCGCCAATACCTTGCTGCACATCGCCCAGGCCTGTGCGGCGGGGCGTTGTGACGACCGGGGCCGCGCGGGCCCGCTGCATCTGCCCAACATGGATCGCCTGGGGTTGGATGCCGCGCTGCGTCTGGCTTCTGGCGAAGGCGCTCCCGGGGCCTCCGCGCCCGGCGATGCGGCCAGCTGGGCCGTGCTGCAATCTGCCTCCGCCGGCAAGGACACCCAGACCGGCCATTGGGAGCTGGCGGGCCACCGGTTGGACCGCGACTGGCACTACTTCCCGCGCCAGGTGCCGGCCTTCCCCGAAGAGGCCATGGCGGCGCTGATCGCCGCCGGCGACCTGTCGGGCACGCTGGCCAATTGTCACGGCTCCGGTTCCGACCTGCTGGAGCGTTTTGGCGCCCTGCACATGGAGAGCGGCCAGCCGATCCTTTACACCTCTGCCGACAGCGTGGTGCAGATCGCGGCCCATGAAGAGACTTTCGGGCTGGAACGTCTGCTGGCGCTTTGCGAGGCCGCGGCAGAGATCTTCCACCCGATGAACGTCGGCCGGATCATCGCGCGCCCCTTTGTCGGCACGCCCGCGAATGGCTTCACCCGCACGGCGAACCGCCACGATTACGCCATTGCGCCGGATGGGCCCACGCTTTGCGACCGGGTGCAGGGGCTGGGTGGCAAGGTGCATGGGATCGGCAAGATCGGTGACATCTTTGCGGGGCGCGGCATCGACCGCGTCCTGAAGGCGCCCGACGACATGGGGTTGTTCGACCGCTTGCTGGAAACCACGGTCCAGGCCGCGCCGGGCGACCTGGTCTTCGCGAATTTCGTCGAGTTCGACAGCCTCTATGGTCACCGCCGGGACCTTTCGGGCTACGCCATGGCGCTGGAGCGCTTCGATGCCCGCCTGCCGGAGCTTCTGTCGCGACTGGCGCCCGGTGACCTGCTGCTGCTGACGGCGGATCATGGCAATGATCCATCCTGGGTCGGCACGGATCACACCCGCGAACGGGTGCCCCTGTTGGCCCATGGCTTGAGGCTGGCGCCGGACGTGCGCCCCTTCACCGACCTGGCCGAGATCGTGCTGGGCCACCTTCGGGAACGTCAGGTGATCACCTGAGGCCCTTCTTGCGGAAGTCTCTTGAAGCATTGGTCCTGAGGCATTGGAACCAGTCATCGCCAGGTGGCAGGTCCTGTCGGCAGCGGGACCTTGGTGACCGAGGCTCTGCCGCGGCGTTTCGCATGCCCTGAACTGTCAAAGGCGGCGGTCCGATCACGCGCCGGCCCGAGATGCAGTGGCGCGAAACGGGCAGGGGGCTGGCCGCGCGGTGTTAGCGAGTTCTCAAGCCCGCTCTGGCCGCCGCGTTGCCGCATGCCGGCATCGAGCTTAAACCAACCGCTTAGCGCGACGGGCTACTTATGTGTACGTCATTTCGGAACTGGACGCTGACGCGTCATCCCTGTCTCATGTTGCCTTTCAGTCGGTTTCCTTGTACCGGAACGACAAGGTGCCGGGCACCTGCCGCCTGCAGACGCGAGTCACGGTGAAGCCCGAAGCAAAACGACACCTCACCCTCGAAGCATTTCGCAGGTGGGTAATGCAGGCTCCCTCCAAATCCGAAGTGCCTCTCAGGAGGAGTGAGCGATGTCTGTCGGACGCGCCGCCAATACAATTGAAAACCCATTTCTGACCCTGCCGGTCAGGCGACTTTTCCTGTCCAACGCCCTTCCCATGGCAGTGGTCATGTCGACCAGCGGCCTGCTGAATGTGGTGGACGGGATCTTTGTGGGACGGTTCATCGGGGCTCAGGCCCTTGCGGCTGTCAGCCTGGCCTTTCCGGTAATCATGCTGGTGACGGCGTTGACCACCCTGACAGGCGGCGGCATGTCGAGCCTTCTGGCCCGGCGCCTGGGCAGGGGCGCGCGGCGCGAGGCGGAAGCCGTTTTCGCGGGAGCGCATGGCCTTGCCCTCGTTCTGAGTGCGGCCTTGATGCTCGGTGCGCTGACATTGGGCCCGGGCATTGTGTCGTTTCTCGCGGCCGGAAATGAACCTGTCGCGGCGCCAGCAAGGGCGTATCTGCTGATCCTGATCCTTGGGGCGCCTGTGCAGTTCGGTCTGGGCCTGCATGCTGATGCGCTGCGCAACGAAGGGCGATCAGGGCACATCGCGATGTTGTCTGTGATCGTCAACCTGCTGAACGTCGCTGCAAACTACATTGCGATCGTGCTGCTCGATCTCGGCATCGCTGGATCGGCGATCGGGACGGTGGCGGCGCAGGCGCTTGGCCTGATGCTGCTCTTGCTGGTTCGCAGCCGCGATCCCGCTCTTTTGCCGCTTGCCGCGATCCGGCAGGCAAGCTGGCTGACGGGATGGCGGCAGATCCTGTCACTGGGCCTGCCGTTGAGCCTGAGCTTCATCGGAATGGCACTCGTGGCAAGCACCGTGCTTCTGGCCATCGGCAACACCGCCGCGGATCATGGAACCTATGTCGCAGCTTACGGGATCGTGACGCGCATTCTTGGTCTGGCTTTCCTGCCGCAGATGGCCATTGCGTTGACCACCCAAAGCATCACCGGAAACAACATCGGCGCAGGCCGACCGGAGCGTGCGGGCGCGGCCCTCCGACTTGCCATCGTGTGCGCGTTCCTCTGGTGTCTGGGCGTGACACTGGCAGGGTTGCTGGCAGGCGAGATGCTTGGCGCAGTGTTTTCCGAAGATCAGGCGGTGATCACGGCAGTTGGTGACATCATACGCCCGATGACAGCGCTCTATGCCGTAACCGGGCCGATCCTTGTGGTTGCCATGCATTTTCAGGCCATGGGGCATCCGTTGCGAACCGCGGCTCTGACCCTGGTCAAACCCTGGGTTCTGACGCCTGCGCTTGTCGTCCTGCTGAATGCGCACTTCGGGATCCAGGGCCTTTGGCTTGCGTTTCCCGCTGCAGATGCCGCCCTGCTTCTGGTGGCTCTGGCGATGGCTGTCAGAGGCCGCATATGTGGCGCCCCCATTACGACATTGCACGCCGGGGAAAGATCATGACACAGCCATCTCTCGATACCGTCAAGGCGCAGGCAAAGGCTCTCCGGCAGGCACTGCAAGCCGGGGGCACTGTCATCAGCCATGCACAGGCCCTTGAACTGATCGCCCGGCAACACGGGGCACGAGACTGGAACACGCTGCATGCCCGGCTCACCCGGCGGAATGCGCCAGCAGAGCTTGTCCTTGGTGATCGGGTGGCCGGCTTTTACCTGGGCCAGGCCTATACCGGCGAAATCGTTGCCTTGTCGGGACCTGTCGGGCATCGGCAGGTGGATATCAAGCTCGACCAGCCGGTTGACACCGTTCGGTTCGAGAGCTTCTCGAACTGGCGTTACCGGATACGTGGAACGCTCGACAGCGAAGGGCGCAGCCATCGCAGAACATCGGATGGCGAACCGCAACTGATTGTGGAGAAGGCGCCATCCTGACGTCTGGCGGGGCTGACCGGTGTAACGACCGACCAACGCGGTGCTCGCCTGCTTCGTCCTGCTCTGCCGACCATGGCCTGCACGATCATGCTGAAAGATGCCGCCGATGTCTGGTGCGGGGGAACTGCGCGGCGACAAAGCTGAACCTGGCCAATGACCTCTAATTGGCCGAAAACGCCGCAACCCATGCCCGCCCAGCTGCCACCGCTGCCTGGCCCAAGGCCCTGCGGCAGCCGGCTGTCTCCCCTCAGCCCTCCCAGCTCCGCAGCACCCTCAGCTGGGGCGTCTTCTTTGTCAGGTGCTCCGCCATCCGGCCCATCAACCGGTCAAGATCCGCGATCGCCTCGAAGATATGCGGGCCCTTGTTCAGCATGACGCATTCGGCGCGGGCGGCCATGGCGGCGTCGGTCATCTCGCCCCGGGACGGCAGGCCCGTCTTCACGTAGCTCTCCAGCACCTGGGTGGCCCAGATCACCGGCACCTGCGCCGCCTCGCAAAGCCACAGCAGCTCCTCCTGCATCTCCGCCAGGCGGGCAAAGCCGATCTCAACCGCCAGGTCGCCCCGGGCGATCATCACCGCCGTGGGCTGCTGCCCCGCTGCGCGGACCAGCATGTCGGGCAGGTTGCGCAGGGCGCGGGCCGTTTCCACCTTCAGCACCAGGCCCAGCTCGCGCCAGTCCCCGGGCCGCAGGCGCGCGAGGTGGGATTGCAGCTCCGCCACGTCCTCCGGGCCCTGCACGAAGGAGAACTCGATCCCGTCGGCATGGCGGGCGACGAAGGGCAGGGCGGCCAGGTCGGCCGGGGTCAGGGCGGGGACGGTGAAATGGGTGTCGGGGAAGTTGATGCCCTTCTCCGGCTTCAGCCGGTAGCCCTCCCCATCGGGGCCGGCGGTCACCCGGGTCAGGACGCCCCAGTCCTCCTCCCGCTCCACCCGGCAGTCCAGCTTGCCGTCGTCGATGAAGATCCGCTGGCCCGCGCGCGCCGCGCTCAGCGCCTCGGGCAGGGTGCATTCCAGCGCCGCCATGTGCCGTGGTGCCGCCTCCAGCCGGCCGGGCAGGGTGATCGCCAGGGGATCGCCGGGGATCACGTGTTTGAGGTGCTTCTTCTCGCGCAGGGGGCCGGTGCGGATCTTGGGGCCGGCGAGGTCCATCAGCACCTTCATCCGCCAGCCGGTTTCCGCCGCGGCGCGGGTCACATGGGCGATCATCGCCTGCCAGTCCGCTTCGGTGTCATGGGCGCAGTTGATGCGCACGGCCTCCACCCCCAGTTCGGCCAGGCGGCGGGTGAACCCCGGGTCCCGCGCGGCCTCCGACGGGAGGGTGACCAGAAGGCGCACCGGCGATTGCGGAGAGATCGCGCCGAGCAGCGCATCGGCCCGCGCGGCGATCCGGGCCTCCCCGGCAAAGAAGGCGTCGGGGGCGGGCGCGCGGTAGGTGCCGCCCGTGGCCGCCAAAAGCAGCGCCTGCAGCGCATCGAACGCGGGCAGGACCCGGCTTTCGGCCCGGCCGAGGGAGGAAAGCCCCGCCTGCATCATCCGCCGCTGCAACGGGCGTATGTCGTGCCGACGCAGCGCCAGGTAGCGGGCGAAGTTGGCGGCCGAGGGGACGAAATCCGGCGCCGCGATCCAGCCCTGCCAGCGGGCCTCGATGGGCCGGGCGCCTGCCTCCACCGCGGTACGCAGGTCGGTGACCTCCTTGAGCAGGGCGGACAGGTCGGGGGTATCCATGATGCGGTCTCCGGCAAACTCCCCCGGTTCTGGGCGTGCTGGATGACAGTCTCATGACAGCGGGTCACCCGACGGCGGGACAGGGTGTCGCGCCCGGGCCGGGCCCTGCATGAAAACCGTCGCGCGAGGGTGTCGCGCCCTGGCCAGGCCCCGCAGGAAAACCGCCGCGCGAGGATATCGCGCGGCGGCCTGTTCGTGAGCGGTGGGTCGTGTCGGTCTTCCGGATGATCCGGTCTTCCCGACCCGCGTGAGCGCGCGGACGGGTCTTCAACCGGGGAACCCCCCGGGTCTGGCGCGGCCTATTCCGCCGCGTGGGTTATCTCGGCTTCACCCATGACATCTGCGGCCGCGCCGGTCAGGGCGGCGGCAATCATGTCGCATTCCTCCAGCGTCAGACGGGCGGGCAGGCGGCAGTCGCAGGCGCGCATCAGCATGGCGCGGGTGGCGGGCAGCTCGGGCAGGTCTTCGATGAATTGCCAGTTCCAGAAGGCGCGGGCATTGTCGGTGGACATGCCGAAGACCTGCACCTTGACCCCGCGCTTGGCGGCGGCGGCCTGGAAGGCGAGGGTCTGTTCGTCCGAAAGGCCCACCAGGTTGAACTGCAGGCTGTCGGGCGCGCGTTCTTCGGGGGCAAGCTTGGCCGGCACGTCGATCCAGGGGCTCTGCGCGATGGCGGCTGCGGTGTGGTCGTGGTTGCGCCGCCCGTCCCGGACCCGGCGCGCCACCTCGGGCAGCTGGAAGCGGGCGATGGTGGCGGACATGTTGGACAGCCGCAGATTGTAGAGCGGCAGCTTGTTCTGCCAGCGCTGCAGGGCCTCCAGCAGGTCGTTGGAATTCTCGCCGTGGCGTGCCTTGTGCTTCTTCCACATGTGCTCATAGGCGCCGGACATGATGATGGCGCGGGCCACCAGGTCGGCGTCATCGGTGATCAGGATGCCACCCTCGCCGGAGTTCACCAGCTTGTAGGACTGGAAGGAGAAGCAGCCGATACGCCCGATGGTGCCGATGTTGCGGCCGTGCCAGGTGGTGCCAAGGCTGTGCGCCGCATCCTCGACCACCGGGATGCCGGCTTCGTCGCAAAGCGCCATGATCGCATCCATGTCCGAGGTATGGCCGCGCATGTGGCTGATGATCACGGCCTGGACGGTGGGCAGCTTGGCTTTGAAGTCCTCGATGTCGATGCGGTAGTTCGCGCCCACTTCGCAGAGCACGGGCTGGCAGTCGGCATGGACGATCGACGACGGCACGGCGGCGAAGGTGAAGCCGGGGATCATGACCCGCGCGTCGCGCGGCAGGTCCAGCGCCTTCAGCGACAGGAAGAGCGCGGCGGAGCAGGAGGAAACGGCCAGCGCGTAGCGCGTGCCCATCATCTCCGCGAATTCGGTTTCCAGCAGGGTGACCGGGGCATTTTCCGGCGCCGTGTAGCGGAAGAGGTCACCGGAAGACAGCAGGCGCTCGATCTCGGCGCGGGCGGCTTCGGGGATCGCTTCGGCATCATAGACATTCGGCGGCAGGGTCATCGTATTCGGCTTTCCTGAAAGTGTCTTTCGGAAAACCTAACGGAAGCGGCGGCGGCGGCAAAGTGAAAAGTCTGTAACAGGCGGCGAATGGCGGAAAGGTGGCGAAGGGGAGGGGGCGCTGCCCCCGGCTCCGTGCCGGAGCCTCCCCCGGAGTATTTTCAGCCGTCGAATGAACAGGCCGGAGTATCTCCATTCGACGGCCCGAAATACTCCCGCCGGAGGCTTCGGTCCGCAGGGCCGAAACAGCAACGCCCCCGCCGGGCGAACCAGCGGGGGCGCAGGGCTGAATTCTGATGGGATATCAGACGTTCAGAAGCAGATGCTCGCGTTCCCAGGGCGAAATGACCGACAGGAATTCCTCGTATTCGGTCCGCTTCACGATGGAATAGACGCGCAGGAATTCCGGCCCCAGGACGGAGGCGAGCGCCGTTGCCTCGTCCATCGTGTCCAGCGCCTCGCCCAGGGTGCGGGGGAAGTCGCCCTCGCCCTCGTAGGCGTCGCCGCGGAACTGCTTGTCGGCGCGTTCCTCGTTCATCAGGCCCAGGTAGCCCGCGGCCAGCGAGGCGGCAATGCCGAGGTAGGGGTTGCAGTCCATCCCCGCCACGCGGTTTTCCACCCGCCGCGCATCGGGGGAGGAGATCGGCACGCGGATGCCCGTGGTGCGGTTGTCGCGGCCCCATTCCAGGTTGATCGGCGCCGCGTGGTCCTTCACGTAGCGGCGATAGCTGTTCACGTAGGGCGCCATCAGCGGGATACATTCCGGCAGGTGCTTCTGCAGCCCGCCGATGAAGTAGAAGAAGGCATCCGTTTCGCCCCCCGCGGGGCCGGTGAAGATGTTCTTGCCGGTCTCTATGTCCAGCACCGAGTGGTGGATATGCATCGCGGAACCGGGTTCGTCCGGGATGGGCTTGGCCATGAAGGTGGCAAAGCAGTCGTGGCGCAGCGCGGCTTCGCGGATCAGGCGCTTGAAGTAGAAGACCTCGTCCGCCAGGCGCACGGGGTTGCCGTGGCGCAGGTTGATTTCCAGCTGGCCGGCGCCGCCTTCCTGGGTGATGCCATCGATCTCGAATCCCTGGGCCTCGGCGAAGTCGTAAATGTCGTCGATCACCGGTCCGAACTCGTCCACGGCGGTCATCGAATAGGCCTGGCGGGCGGCGGCAGGGCGCCCCGAACGGCCCATCATCGGCATGATCGGCTTGGACGGATCGGTGTTGCGCGCGACGATGTAGAATTCCATCTCCGGCGCGACCACGGGTTTCCAGCCCTGATCCTCGTAGAGCTTCACCACCCGTTTCAGCACGTTGCGCGGCGAATAGGGGATCGGGTTGCCCTTGCGGTCATAGGCGTCGTGGATCACCTGCAGGGTCCAGTCGCCGGTCCAGGGCGCGGCGGTGGTGGTGGAAAAGTCGGGGGTCAGGATCATGTCGGGCTCGATGAAGCCCTCGTCGCCCGCCGCATCCGACCAGTCGCCGGTGATGGTCTGGAAGAAGATCGAGTTCGGCAGGTGGAAGTTCTTCTGCCGGGCGAATTTCGACGCGGGCACGGCCTTGCCCCGGGCGATGCCGGGCACGTCGGCGATGATGCATTCCACCTCGTCCAGGCGGCGCCCTTCCAGGTACTGCTGGGCCGCCTCGGGGATCAGGGTGGTCCAGTTGGTGCTGTTGGGATCGGGGATCATGCGGGCTGTCCTTTCAGCACGGCGGCAATATGCGCGGCCTCGGTTGCGGCGGTGGTGGCCGTGTCCAGCTTCTCGGTCGCGTCCTGGATCAGCGGGTCGGGCACCACGCCCTTGGCGCGGCTTTCCAGCAGCGCGCCGATAGCCTGGGCGTTGTACTCGGGGTGCGGCTGCAGGGTGTAGACATGCTGCCCATAGGCCAGCGCCGCGTAGTCGCAGAAGGGGGAGGAGGCGACGACCCGCGCGCCGGGCGGCAGGATCGTCACCTGGTCCTGATGCCAGGCGTTCAGCACCTTTTCGCCCTCGGGCCCGGTGTAGCGTGTGGCGCCCACGGACCAGCCGCCGGGGAATTTCTCGACCCGGCCGCCCAGGGCCTGGGCGATGATCTGGTGGCCGAAGCAGATGCCCACCAGGGGCACGCCACGGGCGTAGATCTCGCGAATCAGATCCTCCAGCGGGGGGATCCAGTCGTGATCCTCGTAGGCGCCGAATTTCGATCCGGTGATCAGCCAGCCGTCGCAGGCGCGCGCGCCCTCGGGGAAGACCCCGTCGCAGACGGCGTAGGTTTCATAGGTGAAGTCTTGGCCCTCGAGGAGCCTCTCGAAGAAGGCGGGGTAGTCGCCCATCTCTTCGAGCATGTTTTCCGGCGCGTGGCCGGTCTGCAGAATGCCGATTTTCATGGAACACCGTTGGATTGCACGGGAAAGGTAGAGGAGAGGTCCGGGGGCGGCAAGTGGCCAGCGCCGGGAGGGGAACGGAGGATCCTTCCAGACCCGCCTGCGCCCCCTGGCCTCCGGATGGACTGGCCCCGTAGGGTGCATGCCAATGCACCTTCCCGACACCTTCCCGACACCGGCCCTGCCTTGGCCTTCCCTTGGCCCGTCCCCTTTCGCGAAATCTGCGTCCTCAGACCGTCTCCAGGTAGACCAGCCAATGCTCTTCCTGGGGGATCTCCGCCAGGCGGCGGATCTCCTGCCGCTTGGTCATGGCGAAGTTGCGGATCAGTTCGGGGGTGAAGATGCGCTTCATCAGCGGATCTTCCTCGAACCGTTCCAGCGCGCTTTCCCAGTCGGGCATCAGCCCCGGCAGCTTCTGGTCGTAGGCGTTGCCGGTGATCGGCGCCGGCGGCTTCATCCCGTCCTCGATCCCCACCAGGGCGGAGCCGAGGATGGTTGCCAGCACCAGGTAGGGGTTGATGTCGCCGCAGGCCACGCGGTGTTCGATCCGGCGCGCCTTTGCCGGGCCCGACGGGATGCGGATCGCCGCCGTGCGGTTCTCGTAGGCCCAGCAGGCGCCGGTGGGGGCATGGGCCCCGGGGGTGAAACGTTCGTAGCTGTTGCCATGGGGCGCCCAGATCAGGGTGCCGGGGGCCAGGCCCGCAAGGCAGCCCGCCACGGCATTCTTCAGCAGCGGCGTGCCCTCGGCCCCGCCGTTGTCGAAGATGTTGTTGCCCTCTTCGTCCAGCACCGAGAAGTGCACGTGCATCCCGTTGCCGGCGTCATTGGCAAAGGGTTTCGCCATGAAGGTCGCCGCCATGTCGTGACGCCGAGCCATGCCGCGCACCATGGCCTTGAAGAGCCAGGCATCATCGGCCGCCGCCATGGCATCGCGGTGGTCCAGGTTGATCTCGAACTGGCCAAGACCCGCTTCCGAACTGGCCGAATCCGCCGGGATATCCATCGCCTCGCAGGCGTCGTAGAGGTCGGTCAGGAAGTTGTCGAAGGCATCCAGCTGCCGGATCGACAGGATCGCATTGCCAAAGACCGGCCGGCCAGAGATCGGGTTCTGCGGCGCCGCCAGCTGGTGCCCGGTGTCGTCGACCAGGTAGAATTCCATCTCCACCGCCGCCTGCACCGTCCAGCCGCGTTCCTTGTAGCGGTCCAGAACCCGGCGCAGGGCATGGCGCGGGTCGCCCGCGAAGGGCGTGCCGTCATCGTGGAACATCCACATCGGCACCAGGGCAGAGGGGCTGTCGAGCCAGGGCATCGGCACCGGGCCGTGCTCTGTCGGCTTCATCACGCCATCCTCGTCGCCACTGTCGAAGACCAGCGGGCTGTCCTCGATATCGGCCCCCCAGACATCGACGTTGAGGACGGAGAGCGGCATGCGGGTGCCCTCGGTGCCCAGCTTGTCGAAGGTCGCAAGTGGCACGCGCTTGCCGCGCATCTGTCCGTTAAGGTCTGCGGCCGCCACCCGGAAGGTGCGGTACTGGTCGAAATTCATCGGATCCTCTTGGGGCCGGGGACCGGCCACTGGTTAATATGATCAAATCAATTCCATTCTGACCGAAAGCGCTTCGTCCCGGAAGGGGAAAGATGATCAAATTATCAAGCCGTCGAACTTTTGCGCCACTTCCCCCATTTGCTGGCTGAAAATATCCCCGCCGGAGGCAGGCCCGCAGGGCGGGCCCCTTCAGCGCACCATCTGCGGCTTGATCCGCATCCGGGGTTTCTGGTTCGACGGCAGGTGCCGGTTCAGGCGCCGGTAGATCGCCCCGTAGACCAGCACCACGGTCAGGGTCAGCAGGATGAAATACATCGCCAGGATCGGGTAGGGGATGAAGGGGTTGAAGGTCTTCGAGGCGAAGTAGTCGGCATAGTAGAGCGCATCGCCCTTCTGCTGCCGCGCCGGGAAGGAGCTGAAGTAGACCAGCGTCGTGGCGTGGAAGAGGAAGATCGCCTCGTTGGTATAGGCGGGCCAGGCCAACCGCAGCATGGTCGGGAAGGTGATGCGGCGGAACTTCCGGAAGCCGGAGAAGCCATAGGCATCCGCCGCCTCCAGGTCGCCCTTGGGCACCGACCGCAGCCCGCCCAGGAAGATTTCCCCCGCATAGGCGGTGGTGTTCAGCCAAAGGGTGATCAGCGCCCCGGCCCAGGCCCGGGTCAGCCAGCTGGTCTGGGCCGTGAACTCCACGAAGCCGAGGTTCACCGGCACCCCGTCGCGGGGCAGCTGGGTGAAGAGCGCGTAGAAGAAGAAGAACTGGATGAAGAGCGGCGAGCCGCGGAAGACGAAGACGAACCAGTCGGCGGGCTTGCGCAGCAGCCAGTGGTCCGAATGGCGCATCAGGGCGATGCCCACGGCGGCGCCGAAGCCCAGGATCAGGGCGCCGATGCCGAAGTAGAGGTTCCAGATCATCCCCGACCCGATCAGCACGAACTGGTCGCACAGCGTGAAGTCCGATCGCGGCAGCAGGCGTTCGCCCAACCCGATGGAGCGCAGCCCGTAGGCCTGGATCGTCTCGATGCAGCTCATCATGCGGCGGCTCCCTTGGTGCGGGCGCGGGCCTGCTTCATGCCCGAAGCGGTGGCCTGGCCGCGCGACAGGCGTCGTTCCAGCCGGGCAAAGGCGATTTCCGACAGTTTGGTCATGCACAGGTAGAAGGCCAGCAGGGCGGTGAAATACCAGATGCGCCAGTCCGGGTGCGGGTAGCTGTAGGCGGATGTCTTGGACCCGCCCAGTTCCCGCGCCCAGTAGACCACGTCCTCCACCCCCAGCAGGAACAGCAGCGGCGTGGCCTTGATGAGGATCATCCACAGGTTCGACAGGCCCGGCAGGGCATAGACCCACATCTGCGGGATCAGGATGCGGCGGGTGACCTGCCCGCGCGACATGCCGTAGGCCTCTGCCGTTTCCAGCTGGGCGCGCGGCACCGCGGTCATGGCGCCGGTCAGCACGAAGGAGGCGAAGGCGCCGAAGACGAAGGCGAAGGCGATGATGGCCAGGACCACGCCATAGACCTCGTGCCAGGCCTGCGGGGCGGAGCTCAGCGGCAGCTTTGCGGCGGCGCAGACGACGAAATCATTGCCCTGGCGCACCGGTTCGTCCCAGTCCGGGCATTTGATGCGGTGGCGGATGTATTCCAGCCCCTGGTCGAGCGCCAGCGGCACGAAGAGGAAGAAGGCGATATCGGGCACGCCGCGCACGATGGAGGAATAGAAGACGCCCAGCCAGCGCAGCGGTGCCAGGTGCGAGCGCGTCGCCAGCGCGCCGAGGAAGCCCACGCCAAGCGCCACCGGCGCGGTGATCAGCATCAGCACGATGACCACCCCGAAGCTCTGGTAGAACATCATGTGCTTGGGCGTGGTCAGGTAGCAGGCCATCCAGCTGGAGCCTGTCAGCAGGTCCGGGGCCGCGCAGTATTCGAACAAGGGCTCCTCCGGGAAGGGGGCGGGCCGGACCGGGCCGGCGTCGGGATGGCATGGGAAGGGGGGAGGGGGGGCCTTGCCCCCCGTCTCCGTGCCGGAGACTCCCCCCAGGATATTTTGGGCCAGAAAATGATCAGGGCCGGGCGCAGGGACCAAAGCAGGGCCAAGAACGAGGGCCGGGGGCTTCGGAGGCGCGGGCCAGGGCCGGGAGCCGGGGGCGCACGGGGCGCGCGCCGCCGGTCCCGGGCCGATGGCCGGATCAGTAGGTGCCGGTGCCTTCGCCGAAGTACTTGTCCAGCAGCGCGTTGAGCGAGCCGTCGGCCTTCATCGTGTCGATGGCGGCGTTGAACTTGTCCTTCAGCTCGGTGTCGCTTTCGCGCAGGCCCATGCCGACGCCGCCACCCAGGGCGACCTCGTCACCGACGACCATCAGTTCACCGTCTTCCGCGTAGGGCAGCAGGAAGTCCTTGTCGGCGAAGACCGCATCGGCCTCGCCGTTCTTGACGGCTGCGATGGTTTCATCGGGGGTGGCGAATTCCAGCAGGGTGGCGCCGGTTTCGGCCACGTAGCCGGCCTGGATCGTGGCGGTCTGGGCCGCGATCACGCCGCCTTCCAGGTCAACACCCTCGTCCATGCCGAGGTAGATGGAGCCGGTGGGCGGGTAGTAGTCCTGGGTGAAGTCGATGACCTCGTCCCGTTCGTCGGTGATCGACATGCCGGCGATGATGGTGTCGTAGTTGCCGGCCACCAGGTTGGGGATGATGGAATCCCAGTCGTTGGTGACCCATTCGCAGGTCAGCTCCGCCAGCTCGCACAGCTTGTCGCCCAGCTCACGTTCGAAGCCGGCCACTTCCCCGTTGTCGTCGATGAAGTTGTACGGAGGGTAGGCGCCCTCGGTGCCCATGCGCACCACGTCCGCGGCGAAGGCCTGACCGGCCAGGAGGGCCAGCGCGGCGGTGGCGGAAAGCATCGTCTTTTTCATGTGTGTCTCCCAAGTGAGGGGGGCGGTTCCGCGCCCCCGGGACCCTCTGCGGGGCCTGCCATCAGGTTGCGAAGACTTGACCAGGGAGACAAGAAATTTCTGCACGCCGGATCAAACTTCCTGCCTTCCCGTGGCGTCAGCCCCCGGCGCCGCAGCGGAAAGGGGCAGCGCTCCTCCGCCGCCGGATCACCACCGGGCCGCGACCGCCGCTCCCGGCAGGCAGGCAAGGTAGCAGGCAAGGAAGGTGGCAGGCATCGGGGCGCCGCGCCGCCCGGGTCTCAGACGTGCACGGTGGACGACAGGAACCCTTTCAGGCGTTCGCTCTTCGGGGCGCCGAAGAGCGCATCGGGCGCGCCCTGTTCCTCGATCAGGCCCTGGTGCAGGAAGACCACCTGGTCGGACACATCCGCGGCCATCTTCATGTCATGGGTCACGATCAGCATGGTCCGGCCTTCACCGGCCAGATCCTTGATCACCTTGACCACCTCCTGCTCCAGCTCGGGATCCAGGGCAGAGGTCGGCTCATCGAACAGAAGCGCCTCGGGTTCCATGCACAGGGCGCGGGCGATCGCGGCGCGCTGCTGCTGGCCGCCGGACAGCTGGGCGGGCCAGGCATCCGCCTTGTCCGCGATGCCGACCTTGGCCAGGTATTCCCGCGCCCTGGGCTCCACCTCCGCCCGGTCGCGCCCCAGCACCGTCAGCGGCGCTTCCATCACGTTTTGCAGGATCGTCATGTGGGACCACAGGTTGAACTGCTGGAACACCATCGACAGGTTCGTGCGGATCCGCAGCACCTGCTTGGCCTCCCCGGGGCGCCGGTGGTGGCCTTGCCCCTTCCAGTGCACCGCCTCGCCCTTGAATAGGATCTCTCCCTTCTGGCTGTCTTCCAGAAGGTTGGCGCAGCGCAGCAGGGTGGATTTGCCCGATCCCGAGGATCCGATCAGGGAAATCACATCGCCCCGATGGGCGGTCAGCGACACGCCCTTGAGGACTTCAAGCGCGCCATAGGCCTTGTGCAGGTCGCGGATCTCGATAACGGGCGGGTTCTGGCTCACGTGTCCCCCAGGATGCTTTTGCGGTCCGGGGATTAGGGCCCCAGAACGGCCGCGAAATCAACATCCGTGATCGCTGACTTCACGACAGGGAAAGGGACCGGGGCCGGGGCGGCAGGGGAACGGCGTAATATTGGGCCGCGGGCAGGCGCAGCAGGCGGGTGAAGCCGATGGCCTCCCGCTCCTGCGGCTGCAGGGTGGTCAGCGCGACATCCAGGGCCTGGCGAATGGGCTCCGGGTCGCGGCCCCTGGCGGTGATGATCGGATGGGCGGGGCTGGGGCGCGTGGGGCCCAGCACCCGCAGGCGTGCGGCATCGGGATCACCCTCGGCCTGCAGCAGGCGCCAGGTCACCAGGTCGATCGCCGCCAGGTCGGCCGCGCCGCGCGCCACGGCCTGAACCGACAGCGCATGCGCGCCGGTAAAGGTCACGGGGCCCAGGGGCACGCCTGCCTCTTCCGCATGGGTGACCAGCGCGGCCCAGCCCGACTGGCTGACAGGTTCATTGGCCGCCGCCGGGCGCCCGTCCAGATCGGCCATGCTGCGCGCCGGGTCGTCCGTGCGCACCACGATCACCGACAGGTAGTGCCCCGCCGGGGCGCCGGGCAGGGCGGGATCGGTGGTGCCCACCAGGTCCACCCGCTCCTTCAGCGGGCCGCGAAACGGCAGGCCGCAGGTCTGCGCCATCAACAGGTCGGGGCTTTCCCACTGCGCGAAAAGATCCTCGGGATCACGCGTCAGCGCCTCGGGCGCGGCAATGCCCCCGGCGCGCAGCCGGTCGCGCGTCACCGCCCACAGCCGGTCATAGATGCCGCTGGTCGCGGCGCGGTCGTACATCGGAAAGGCGGCGATCAGCTCTGTCATGGGGCCTCCGCTGGGTGGGCTCAGGTCCAGGGGCCGGGGCGGCCGGTGGCCACACTGGCGGGCCCGCCAGTTTCGTTGCCACCATCCTTGCCAGCGTCATTCCCGCTTTCGGCCCTTTGCCGGGCGCGGGCGCTGTCCTGATCGGTGATGCCCAGAAGGTTCGACACCAGCCGCAGCAGGGCGTCTTCCTCCGGGTCACGGGTGCCATCGGCCAGCACCACCTGCCAAAGCGCCCCGATCACCGCCAGGCGGTTTTCATAGGGTACGGCATCCTTGATCGCCCGGGTGAAACGCACGGTGTCGGGGGCCTGGCCTTCCAGGACCTCGGCATCGCCCAGCAGCGCCTCCGCCTCTTCGGCGGTCAGGCCGTAACGGGTGGCCAGGATGCGCCCGATGGTGCGGCGTTCGCCGGCATCGTAACTGCCATCGGCGCGGGCAACCCGGACCAGCAGGGCAGAAAGCGCCAGGCGTGCGTCGCCCTCGCCAAGCGGCGCGGGGCGGGGGGCGGTGAGGCGGGACAGGAAATCTCCGAACATGGCGTACTATATAGAGTGCCCGTCCGGAGGCGCCAATGCGGAACCGTCCCGCGCCGCCCCCTTGCGTTCACACCGGGGTAAAATTCCCGTTTCATATCCGGGTTCCATATCCGGGGGGCGCCCATTGCCGTGGCCTCCGGGGTGCAATTGGCCCATCATCGCGCAGGTCAGGAGCCGGGAGGCATCTTGTTCCGAAAGAGGCGACTTCCGGGCCGAACCGCGCCCCGGAGGCGGCGAAAGGCCCGCAAGCGCCGCCGGGCGCTGCGGCAAATGCGGCCCTTCCGTGGCGGATGGTGCTGCAGGGGCGGGCTGAAACAGGGCTTTCGTCCTGCGGTTGTTGGGGTGGCCGGAAAATTGCGCCGGAAATTGAATTCCCCGTCTTGGCCATAATTCGGACCCACTTCTTTCCCAAAACTGATTCACATTATTCAGATCAGTCATTTTTTCAGGAACCCGCGGCATGCCGTCTCTCACCCGGATCGATTGGGCCGAATCCTCCGCCTCCGAGCGGTTGGAGGCTTTGCGCACCGCGACCGGGCGCCAGGTCTGCGCCATGGCCCGGGCCGTGGAATGGGAACGCGACACCTACGAGGTGATCGGCTGGATGTCCGCCCAGATCTGCGTCGATCTCGGCTCCGCCCTGACGCTGTTCATGAACGCCGAACCCCAGCGCTTCAACAAGGTGCCCCGCGAAGAGGTGCCCTCCGACCTGGCCTGCATGTGCGCCCTGCTCGATGCGCTTTGCCAGCGGATCAACGCGGGCTTCTACCTGCCCGATCCCGCGCGCCAGATGATCGGGCCGGAACGGCTGCAGGCCTGGATGGCCGCACAGGCCGAAGATGCCCGCAGGGGCGACAGCGGCCGCTGGCAGCTGAGCCCGGAAATCGTCGGCCCGATGATCACCAAACCCCGCGCGCGCAAGCATCCCCGGCGTGGCCGGGACAAGGGCCTGATCAGCCGCCTGATCAAGCCGCTTCTGGCCTGACAGCCCCCCGACCTCTCCGGTCAGTACTTCGACGGCACGTAAAGCTCCGGCGGCAGCACGGCGCGTTCGTAATCCGAATTGTAGACGCGGTCGGGCAGGCTGATCTCCTCCTGCGGGACATCCTCGTAGGGCATCAGCGACAGCAGGTGGTCGATGCAGTTCAGCCGCGCCCGCTTCTTGTCGTTGCCCGGCACGATGTACCAGGGCGCCTCGGGGATGTTGGTGCGCGCCAGCATCTCTTCCTTGGCCTTGGTGTACTGCTCCCACCGCACCCGGCTCTGCAGGTCCATCGGCGACAGCTTCCACTGCTTCAGCGGATCGTGGATGCGCATGAGGAAGCGCATCTGCTGCTCCTCGTCGGTGACCGAGAACCAGTATTTCACCAACCGGATGCCGGAGCGCACCAGCATACGCTCGAACTCCGGCACGTCCTCGAAGAACTGCTGCACCTGGGTCTCATCGGCAAAGCCCATGACCCGCTCCACCCCCGCCCGGTTGTACCAGCTGCGGTCGAACAGCACGATCTCCCCGCCGGCCGGCAGATACGGCACGTAGCGCTGGAAATACCACTGGCTCTTTTCCCGCTCGGTGGGGGCGGGCAGGGCCACGGTGCGCACCACCCGGGGGTTCAGCCGCTGCTGGATCCGCTTGATCACCCCGCCCTTGCCGGCACTGTCGCGCCCCTCGAAGATCACTACCACCTTCTCGCCGCTGTGGACCACCCAGTCCTGCAGCTTGATCAGCTCCGCCTGCAGGTGCAGCAGGGCGCGGAAATATTCCGGCCGCGGGATCGAGGGGCCGTGGGCCTTGTTGTAGATCTCGCGGATCTTCATCGACAGGACCGCATCTTCCAGCTCGATCTCGTAATCCTCGTCCAGCTCGTCCTTCAGCTCGGCCTCCAGCCAGTCGTGGGCCTCGTCCATCGGGTCGGAGGGTCGGGTGTCGTCGGAGGGAATATCCTGGGCCATGGGGGTCTTTCGCGCGCGTTGGAGGGACCGGAAGGTCAGCCCTCTCTTTTGCAGGTAATTGTGACAGTTTCGTGCCAATCGCCGCCAGCCCGCAAATGCAGGTCCGAAATGCATGTCCGAGTCGCCCCGGCGCGCGCCCCGACCATGCTGCGCCGCGGCATGCCGGGGAGCACGACCGGCGGCCCGCCGCCGCTCTTTCGTGTCAATCTGCCGCAACCTGTTGACTTGGTTGTAAAGTCTGACGGTCAGTCAGAATTGTTGACTTAGTCAACAGCTATGCAGTTGCGGCAAGGCTGCCATGCTAGCGCTAAAAATTACGTACACAGCCTTTCGCCAGCATCTTTATTGCGCTAGGCGCCGTGTTCCGTTTCCGGCTCCTGCGAAGGACCCGCATGCGGAGCAATCTGAACTGGAAGAGATCCATGACTGACACGACCTCCACGCCCTCCATGGCGGCCGAGGCGACGCCCCTGAACAAGCCCTCGCGGGTTCTGCTGGCAAGCCTCATCGGCACCACCATCGAGTTCTTCGATTTCTACGTATATGCCACCGCGGCAGTGCTGGTGTTCCCGCACCTGTTCTTCCCCGGTGAAGATGCCACCACCGCGCTGCTGGCTTCCTTTGCCACCTTCTCGATCGCCTTCTTCGCGCGCCCGCTGGGGGCCGTGGTCTTCGGCCACTTCGGCGACAAGATCGGCCGGAAGACGACGCTGGTCGCAGCCCTGCTGACCATGGGGATCTCGACGGTCGTGATCGGCTTCCTGCCCACCTACGCGCAGATCGGCGTGGCAGCCCCCGCGCTGCTGGCGCTCTGCCGCTTCGGCCAGGGCTTCGGCCTCGGCGGCGAATGGGGCGGTGCCGTCCTGATCGCGACCGAGAACGCGCCGGAAGACAAGAAATCCTGGTACGGCATGTTCCCGCAGCTGGGCGCGCCCATCGGCCTGTTCATGTCCTCGGGCCTCTTCACCATCCTGCTGCTCTTCATGAGCCGCGAGGACCTGCTGGCCTGGGGCTGGCGGATCCCCTTCATCGCCTCCCTGGCGCTGATCGTGATCGGCCTCTGGGTCCGTCTCTCGCTGGCCGAAACCCCGGCCTTCCAGAAGGCGATCGACAAGGAAGAGCGCGTCAAGGTGCCCTTCATCGAGATCTTCCGCACCCACAAGATGGAGCTGTTCCTCGGCACCTTCGTGGCGCTGGTGACCTTCGTGCTGTTCTACATCGGCACCGCCTACCTGCTGTCCTACAACGTCAAGGTGCTGCAGATGCCGCTGACCTCGGCGCTGAAGATCCAGATCTGGGGCGCGGTCGTCTTCGGGATCTTCATCCCGATCGCGGGCAAGCTGGCCGACAAGCACAGCCGCTTCACCATCCTGGCGCTGGTGACCGTGCTGATCGGTGTCTTCTCCTTCGCCGTCGGCCCGCTCCTGTCGGGCAGCATCGCGGGCGTCTACGTCTTCGTCACCGTCTGCATGGCGCTGATGGGGATCACCTACGGCATCATCGGTGCCGTGCTGGCCGCGCCCTTCCCGACGGCCGTGCGCTACACCGGCTCCTCGCTGGCCTTCAACTTCGCCGGCATCTTCGGCGCGTCGCTGGCGCCCTACATCGCGACCTACCTGCAGTCGCACTACGGCATGACCTACGTGGGCTACTACCTGCTGGCCGCCGCAGTGATCACGCTGCTCTGCGTCTTCGGCATGGGCCGCAAGAAGGTCTGATCCATCAGCGATCAACGCGAAATCAGAAAGGGCCGTCCCTCGGGGCGGCCCTTTTGCATGGGGCCCGCACTGGAAGGGCTTTGCCCGCAGGCTGAGGGGGAGGGGGGCTTTGCCCCCCGTCTCCGTGCCGGAGACTCCCCCCAGGATATTTTTGGCCAAAAAATGGGAGGGGCGGGGTGCCTCGTAGGGTGGATGAAATCCACCGTTACTCCACTCATCCACTCCACCGTCCCCCCCATCTCCCCCCCCACCGCACGCCCCGTTAACCCGGCCCCCTCCGGCGATGCTGCACCGCCGCAATACCGACGCAATACCGACGTGATACCGACGTTGCGATTTCGCCCCGAAACCCCTGTTAACCATGGCTCTGCCTGGGTGAGTCGCTGCACTGCAGTACCGACGTGGCGTGCGGCGGGGTAGGGCGGGGTTAACCCCGCCGCGCCCGGGCCGCCCCCTGGATCGCGCTTGCGGGGCGCAAAAGGCAGGCGGCCCGCTCTTTCAAGCGGACCGCCAGCAGTTCTTTCTGGAAAAGTCTTGGGATTTCAGGTGGCTCAGGCCACGAACTGGACGATTGCCAGGACGATGACGACGAGGCCGACCATGTAGATGATGGCATTCATGATCTCTCTCCTTTTGCGGCTGCATGACGCCCGACGGGGCATCCATGTCTCTCGGGGACATAACGGGGAAACCCGTCATTGGTTCCCACGCCTGCCTCAGCGCAGCGGTCTGGCGCCTGCCAGAAGGTCGGCATTATCCTTGTAAAGCAATACGATACGCTCGATCAGCCGGCGGATATGCGGGCGGTGGCGATCATCGTCGTGCATGACGAGATGCTGGGTTTCATCGAGTTCGGGGATCAGTGGGCCGGCGCGTGTCAGCCCTGGGTCGCTGTCGCCCAGCAGGCAGGGCATCACCCCCTTGCCCGCGCCTGACCGGACCAGCTGGTGCACCATGGCGACGTTGTTGGCCAGCACGGCGATGCGGTGATCGGGCTGGGCATGCAGCCAGTGCGCCGCGGGATGGCGGGCCGCGCCGGGCTCCACCGCCACCCAGTCCTGCAGCTCCGGCCGGTACACGCCATGGGCGTGATAGGGGGCGAAACGCAGGGTTCCCAGCGGGCGGGAGGCCAGATTTCCCTGCTCCGCCGGGCGGTTGCGGATACCAAGGTCGATCTCCCTGTGGGCGATGTCCAGCCGGGCCTCGGTGGTGACGAAATGCAGGCGGACCCCGTCTTCGGGCTTGGAGAGGTCGCAGATCCGGTCGGCCAGGAAGGTCGCCGTGGCTGTCCCGGCAGAGATCCGGATCCAGGGCGCCTCGCGCCCCTCCGACAGGAAGTCCTGCACGGGTTTTGCGGCCGCCTGCATGCCGCGCACCCGCGCCAGCAGGGCCGCGCCATCCGGGGTCAGCGCATAGCCCGTCTGCCGCCGCAGGAACAGGCTTCGCCCGGTCTCCTGCTCCAGGGCCAGCATCCGGCGGCCCAGGGTCGGGGCCGACAACCCGGTCGCCCGGGCGGCCCCGGACAGGCCGCCGCCCTCGGCCACGCGAAGGAAAAGCTGCAGGTCGTCCCAGCTGAGGTCGTTCATTTCTGAAAAGCCTTTTGCCTGAGCAGGCGCAGATATTGCGCCCGGGGCAGGCTATTCTTTCCCAGGTGAAAAAGAAAGGACGTGCCATGATGCCCCTTCTCAGACCTCTCCCGCCCCGCAAACCTGACCCGGAGGCGCTTTACGCGCTTGGTGCGGCAACCCCTCGGAACCGGCTGCGGGCCCTGGTGCGCCGTCTGCGCGGCTTGCCCGGGATATGCAGGCATGCCGCTTCGTGGCATCATGGAGCGGGGAGGGGAAGGGATGCGGCGCCTGCGCAGAGGGAAACAGCCAAGGCCCCGGCGGCGCCTGTCGCCGCAGTCAGAAGCCACGCTCTGGATGGCCCTGGCGCTGTGCCTGCTGCTGCTGGCCTGGCCGCCCCTGCTGGATACCTTCCGGATGGATCTTGAACGGGCGACGCTCAGGATGGTGGACCGCGATTGCCGCGACTTCGCCACCCGGGCAGAGGCACAGGCCTTCTACCGCGCTGCCGGGCCGGGGGATCCGCATAACCTCGATATGGACCGGGACGGAAAGGTCTGCGAATGGCTGCCCTGAGCCTGAGCCTGAGCCTTAACCGGAACGCGAAAGGGCGCGCCTCGCGATCAGCGGGCACGCCCTTTACACATTGTTAGCCTTAAAAGCTTACACCAGCCGGGAGACTTCCTTGGCAGCGCGCACGAAGTCCTTGAACAGGGGATGCGGCGCGAAGGGCTTGGATTTCAGCTCGGGGTGGAACTGCACACCGATGAACCAGGGGTGGTCGGCGATCTCCACGATCTCCGGCAGGCGCCCGTCCGGGGACATGCCCGAGAAGCTGAGGCCGCATTCCTCCAGCTTGTCCTTGTACTTGATGTCCACCTCGTAGCGATGACGGTGGCGTTCCTCGATCTCGGTGGCGTGATAGACTTCTGCCACCTTCGACCCCTCGGTCAGATTGGCGGTATAGGCGCCCAGGCGCATGGTGCCGCCCTTGTCGTCGCCCACCTTGCGCTTGACCGCGTGGTTGCCCTTTACCCATTCCTTGAGGTGGTAAACCACGGGTTCGAAACGCTTTTGTCCTGCTTCGTGGTCGAATTCCTCGGATCCCGCGGCCTCGATCTTGGCCAGGTTGCGGGCCGCTTCGATCACGGCCATCTGCATGCCGAGGCAGATCCCGAGGTAGGGGATCTTGCGCGTGCGGGCAAATTCCGCCGCCTTGATCTTGCCCTCGGTGCCGCGCTCGCCAAAGCCGCCGGGCACCAGGATCGCGTGGTAGCCTTCCAGGTGGGGCGCGGCATCCTCGTGGTCAAAGACCTCCGCATCGACCCATTCGACATTGACCTTGATCCGGTTGGCCATGCCGCCGTGCACCAGCGCTTCCTTGATCGACTTGTAGGCGTCTTCAAGCTGCGTGTACTTGCCGACGATGGCGATCTTCACGTCGCCGTCGGTGTTGTGGATCCGGTCCTGCACATCCTGCCAGACGCCCAGGTCGGGCTTGGGCGCGGGGGCGATGTTGAAGGCATCCAGCACCGCCTGGTCCAGGCCCTCGCGGTGATAGGCCAGCGGCGCCTCGTAAATCGAGTTCAGGTCGTAGGCCGCCACCACGTGCTCCTTGCGCACGTTGCAGAAGAGGGCGATCTTCTCGCGCTCCTTCTCGGGGATCGGCTGCTCGGACCGGCAGACCAGGATATCCGGTGCGATACCAATGCTTTGCAGCTCCTTGACGGAGTGCTGGGTCGGCTTGGTCTTCAGCTCACCGCTCGCGGCCAGGTAGGGCAGCAGGGTCAGGTGCATGAAGATGCATTCGCCGCGCGGCTTGTCGTGGCTGAACTGGCGGATCGCCTCGAAGAAGGGCAGGCCCTCGATGTCGCCGACGGTGCCGCCGATCTCGCAGAGCATGAAATCGACCTCGTCATCGCCGACGGAGAGGAAGTCCTTGATTTCATTGGTGACGTGGGGAACCACCTGGATGGTCTTGCCCAGGTAGTCGCCGCGGCGTTCCTTTTCCAGCACGTTGGAATAGATCCGGCCGGAGGAGACGCTGTCGGTCATGCGGGCCGCAACGCCGGTGAAGCGTTCGTAGTGGCCCAGGTCCAGGTCGGTTTCCGCGCCGTCGTCGGTCACGAAGACTTCGCCGTGTTCGAAGGGGGACATGGTGCCCGGATCGACGTTCAGATAGGGGTCGAGCTTTCGCAGCCGGACAGAGTAGCCGCGGGCCTGCAGCAGCGCGCCGAGCGCGGCAGAGGCCAGCCCCTTGCCAAGAGACGATACGACGCCGCCGGTAATGAAAACATATCTCGCCATGGATCAGAGGCTCCCGTGAGTGGTCGGCGCCAATGCGCAAATAACAGAACATGCGGTCCGAAGACCGCTGTATCACGGGATTTAACGGCTACCAGATTCGCAAAAGCCTGGCAACAGCATCCCGCAAGATGCTGGGGATTTGAGGGGATATCCCTCAAGGTTTAGTGTGTTGAGGGGGCAGTGTCCCGACGGGCGCCGAAGCGCCCGCGCGGCGGGTACGTCCCGGCCGGATCCGGGTGGATCAGTCGGCCGAGGGGGTCAGCCCGTCAGTGCCCGATGCGCCGGAAGGCGGCGGCAGCAGGGAATTGTCGCCGGACGTGGCCGGGGCCGCGTCGTCGGTGGTCTCTTCGGCGGCCGGCGGCGGTGCCAGCCGGTCCAGCACGGAAGACCCGGCGGATTTCTCGGCGGCGACGATCGTCAGCGCAAGGGAGGTGATGATGAAGGCGCCAGCCAGGACCCAGGTCAGCTTGGCCATGGCGGTGGCGGCCTGCCGGCCCGTCATCGCGCCGCCGCCGCCCATGCCCAGGCCACCGCCTTCGGAGCGTTGCAGCAGCACCACGCCGATCAGCGAGAGCGCCAGGATCAGGTGGACGATGAGGACGACGTTTTCCATGTGTATCAGCCCGTTTCGGTCGCGGCGCTCTGAGCGCTCATAAATCGTTGCGGCGCGGTGCCGTCATTCGGCGGGTATCTAAGCCAGACAGGGCCTCGCCGCAACCCCGAATGCCTGCCCGAATGCCTGTCCCCTCCGGCAGGGCCGGGGCGCGCGGGCTCCGGTCGCCCTTCGTTTGTTCCCGCTTTGCCACCGGTGCGGGTGCCCGGGGCGCCTTCAATGATCGTCGTCGATGTCATCGGTGTCGATCTGGCCCGACAGCTTGCGGCGGATCAGCGACCAGCTCAACCCGATGCCTAGCACCAGCGAGAGGGAGAAGATCCCGAGCCAGAGCAGGGAGTTGCGGTCCCGAAGGCCCAGAACGCCCAGGTCCGACAGGACCCAGATCAGCGCGGCGGCAATTGCCAGCACCAGGCCCATGCCGAAGACGCCGATCGACCTCAGCGTCGCACGGAAGTAGATCATGTAGCCCACGAAAAGCAGCAGGCCCAGCAGGACCGTGACCGACATCAGGTCAGGCCAGTTGGTCATGACCCAGGAGACGTAATTGTACTGGGTCGGATTGTAGGTTGCCGTGACCAGAAGAAAGGCCACGAGCCAGCGGATGAAGAACCCCATCAATGTCCCCTTGAATCGGTTCGGCGCAGAATGTGCTTAAGTGGGCGTGGTTTGCCTGTTTCGACCCGCCCTGTCCAGAAACTCCGGTATACAGCGGCAGGTTAACGCAGTCGGGCAGGCGCCAGGACTTGCCCCGGGGGCGCTTTCCGTGCTGCCCTTGGGCAGGACGCGGGGCGGCGCGGTGTCGCTTCGCCCTTCATGGATGGCAGATTCGGGTTTCGCAGCGCCTTGCGCAGCGCTATACCGGCGCGGGTTTGAGAGCGCCGGACGCGCGCTCCGCAGAATTCGCCAAGTCAGAAAGGACCGGACATGGCCAATGTCGTAGTCGTCGGCGCCCAGTGGGGCGACGAGGGGAAAGGCAAGATCGTCGACTGGCTCAGCGAGCGTGCCGATGTCATCGCGCGCTTCCAGGGCGGTCACAATGCAGGCCACACGCTGGTCATCGACGGAGAGGTCTTCAAGCTGAACGCGCTGCCTTCGGGCGTGGTGCGGGGCGGCAAGCTCTCTGTCATCGGCAATGGCGTCGTGCTGGATCCCTGGCACCTGGTGAGCGAGATCGCGAAGATCCGTGATCAGGGGGTCGATATCTCCCCCGAGACGCTGATGATCGCGGAAAACACGCCGCTGATCCTGCCGTTCCACGGGGAACTGGACCGCGCGCGCGAGGCGCAGAACTCGGTCGCGAAGATCGGCACCACCGGCCGCGGCATCGGGCCGTGCTATGAAGACAAGGTGGGCCGCCGCGCCATCCGCGTCGCCGACCTGGCCGATGCGGCCACGCTGGAGCTGCGGGTCGACCGGGCGCTTGTGCACCACAACGCGCTGCGCGCGGGCCTCGGCCTGGAACCGATCGACCGGGATGCGACCATCGCGAAGCTGAACGAGATCGCGCCCGAGATCCTGCAATACGCCGCCCCGGTCTGGAAGGTCCTGACCGAGAAGCGGAAAGCGGGCAAGCGGATCCTCTTCGAAGGCGCTCAGGGCTCGCTGCTGGACATTGATTTCGGCACCTATCCCTTCGTGACCTCGTCCAACGTCATCGCGGGCCAGGCGGCCACGGGCGTGGGCATCGGGCCGGGGTCCATCGACTTCGTCCTGGGCATCGTCAAGGCCTACACGACCCGTGTGGGCGAGGGGCCGTTCCCGACCGAACTGACCGACGAAACCGGCGAACGCCTGGGCGAACGCGGCCACGAATTCGGTGTGGTGACCGGGCGCAAGCGTCGTTGCGGCTGGTTTGACGCGGCCCTGGTAAAGCAGACCTGCGCGGTCTCCGGCGTCAACGGCATTGCCCTGACCAAGCTGGACGTGCTGGACGGTTTCGAGACGCTGAAGATCTGCGTCGGCTACGAGCTGGACGGCAAGCGCATGGATTACCTGCCGATCGCGTCCGACCAGCAGGCCCGCTGCACCCCCGTCTACGAAGAGATGGAAGGCTGGTCCGAGTCGACCGAAGGCGCACGCAGCTGGGCCGATCTTCCGGCCAATGCGATCAAGTACGTGCGCCGCGTCGAGGAGCTGATCGAATGCCCCGTCGCGCTGCTGTCCACCAGCCCGGAGCGTGAGGATACCATCCTGGTGACCGACCCCTTCGCGGACTGACACCATGATCGGGGGGCCACGGCCCCCCGTTTTGCTGCAGGTCCCGGCGACCTGCCCGGGCGACCATGGGTCGCCGTTTCCATGACGGCCGCGGGGGAGGAGAGCCATGGCACTCAGCTACAAGGCACGCAGGCGCTGGTCTCTGGTCATCCTGGTGGTCGGGCTTCCGCTCTATATCGTGGCCTGCGTCACGGTGATGAACCTGCTGGGCCGACCGCCGCTTGTCGTCGAACTGATGGTCTACATCCTGCTGGGGGTGCTTTGGGCGTTCCCGCTGAAATTCGTCTTCATGGGCGTGGGGCAGGCCGAACCGACCCCGTCTTCCGAACCGGCCCCCTCCACCGGATCGGAGGCAGATGACGAAGGGCGCGGCAGGCATTGATCCGTGCCACGCGCAGATGACGGGTGCCTAAGGAGGATGGGGGCCTAAGGAGATCGCATTGACACACCGCACCCCGCCATCCCTGGCGACCCTGATCATCCTGACAGGCGCGTCCGTCCTGACCATCAACATGTTCGTTCCCTCGCTGCCCGGCATGGCGCGGGAGTTCGGGATCGACTACGGCGCAATGAGCCTTGTCATCGGGGCCTACCTGCTGATGACGGCTGTCATGCAGCTGATCTTCGGCCCGCTCAGCGATGTCTACGGCCGCCGCCCGGTGATCCTGGCGGGCTTTGCCATTTTCACCCTGGCTTCGATCGTCTGCACGCTGACCAGCGACATCACCGTTTTCTGGATCGGGCGGATGTTCCAGGCTGCCTCGACCGTGGGTATCGCCATCAGTCGCGCGGTGCTGCGCGATCGCTACGAATCCCGCGAGATCACCCAGAAGATGGCCACGGTTTCGATGGTCATGGCGCTTGGTCCGATCCTCGGCCCGGTCCTGGGGGGGCTGATCGACGAATTCCTTGGCTGGCGGGGCAACTTCGGGTTCTATTCCCTTCTGGGCCTTGGGGTTTTCCTGCTGTCCTGGATCGATCTCGGCGAAACGAACAGCAGTCGCGGTGGCGGGTTCTCCGCCCAGTTCCGCTCCTGGCCGGAGCTTTTGCAATCCCCCCGGTTCTGGGGCTACGCGGCCTGCTGGGGTGTCTCCATCTCCACCTTCCACATCTTCGTCGCGGCGGCGCCGCTGGCGCTGACCACGGCGTTTGACATGGGAACGGGGCAGGTGGGGCTGTGCATGGGCAGCATGAGCCTTGGCTTCATGGCCGGCAGCTGGATCACCGGCTGGGTGACGCGGCGGGTGGACTGGCCGCTGACCCGGCTGCTGATCATCGGGCGGCTGCTGGCAACGGCGGGGCTGGCCGGGTCCATGGTGGCGCAGGAACTGGGCGCCCTGACCATGCCGCTGCTGATCGCGGGAATGATCTGCAACGGTATCGGCAACGGGCTGACGGCGCCCAATGCCGCAAGTGGCGTGATGGCAGTCCGTCCGCACCTGGCCGGGGCGGCTTCGGGGCTCAGCTCGGCACTGCTGCAGCTGGCGGGCGCCCTGGGCACCGGGATCGTCGGCGTCCTGCTGGCCCCCCGGATCGCGATGGAGGTGCTGATCGGCGCGATGCTGGTGGCCTCGCTCCTGGGGCTGGCGATCGGCCTCTGGCTGACCTGGATCGAACGGCGGCGCGGGGTGATCCGGACAGACGTGCCGCCTGCGGGCCCCTCGATGGAGTGATGGCAGGCGGTCAGGCTGTCTGCGTTTCGACCCCAAGGGGCATGCGCGCCTCGGCCATTCCGGCGTGCCAGGCGGCGCCGACAGGCAATGCCTCATCATTGAAATCGTAGCCCGGATGGTGAAGCTGGGCACTGTCGCCATTGCCGATGAAGAGGAAGGCGCCCGGCCGTTCCTGCAGCATGTAGGCAAAATCCTCTGCCGCCAGCATCGGTTCGCAGGCATCATCCACCGCCGCACCGCCCGCTATGGCGCGGGCAGTCTCGGCCGCGTGGCGGCTTTGCGCCTCGCCGTTGATGGTCACCGGGTAGCCTGGCAGCCAGGTGACCTCGGCGGTGGCCCCCAGGGCCGATGCCGTGTCCCGGGCGATGCGGTGCACGCGCTCTTCCGCAAGGCCGCGGTACTCCGGATCCAGGGTGCGCACCGTCCCGCGCAGCCGCGCCGTCTGTGCGATGACTGCGCCCGACCTGCTGTCGGTTTCGAAGATGCCGATGGTCAGCACGACGCGTTTCAGCGGGTTCACGTTGCGCGACACGATGGTCTGCAGCGACAGCACGATCTGGGAGGCGACGACGGTTGCATCGATGCAGTCGTGCGGCCGGGCCGCATGGCCGCCCTTGCCGGAAATGTGGATTTCGAAGTTGTCGGAGGAGGCCATGATCGGGCCGGCGCGCAGGGCGAAATGCCCGACTGGCAGGTCCGGCTGGTTGTGCATGCCATAGACTTCCTGCACGCCGAACCGATCCATGATGCCATCTTCGACCATTTCGCGACCGCCGCCGCCGCCCTCTTCGGCAGGCTGGAAGATCAGGACGACGGTGCCGTCGAAACGGCGGGTCTCGGCCATGTAGCGCGCGGCGCCCAGCAACATCGCGGTATGCCCGTCGTGGCCGCACGCGTGCATCCGCCCCGGCATGACGGAGGCATGCGCCGCGCCGGTTGCCTCGGTAATCGGGAGGGCATCCATGTCGGCGCGCAGGGCGATCACGCGGCCGGAGGCCGTCGATCGCCCCCTTATGACGCCCACCACACCGGTGCGGCCGATTCCCTCGACCACCTCGTCGCAACCGAAGTCACGCAGTTTTCCGGCCACGAGGGCCGAGGTGCGCTGCGTATCGAACAGCAGTTCCGGATGCGCATGAAGATCGCGCCGCCAGCCGGTCATTTCGGCCTGCAGCTCCGCGAAACGGTTCGGGATCGGCATATTGGGTCTTTCGGATCGGTTTGGGGGCGGCGCAGGACAGCAGCGCAGGACAGGGCTCAGCGCAGGATCAATGCGCCATGGGCGGGCGTGTCGCCATAGGCGCCCATGGCATGCAGCACGTCTGCCCGCATCGGCAGGCAATCCACATCGGCGCGGGTTTCCCGGTCCCGGGGTTCAAGCCAGGGATCGTTCACCAAAAGGACGCCGTCCCGTTCGGCATGCAGCAAGATCCAGTGCGGGGCGTGGTGATCATGGGTCAGGTGCTGGTCGATCAGCAGGATCACCATGGCACCCGACCGCACGGCCTGCGCCAGCTGTTCTGCGCTCAGGTGGTTGGCGATCACGGGAAGCCCTGCCTTTTCCACCTTCTTCTTGAAGCTGTTCTGGACATAGCTCATCAGCTCGGCCTTTTCGGGCGTCTGGGCGCGATCGATCAGGATCGGGCCGGGGGCGTCGAAATGCAGCTCCACCGTGAAACCGCGATTGGCGGCTGCCAGAAGCATGCCATAGGGGTCGCATCCGCCGGGGCCGTTCAGCCCGATCATCGTGGTGGCCTCCCGCCAGATCTCGATTTCCTGGTCGCGGGTCACCTCGCCCATGGCCATCGCGATGGAAACCGGACCGCAGGTGAAGCCGGTGGATTGGTTGTACTGGCCGACCGGATGGGTCAGCGGGATCGGCGCCGAAAGCCAGAGCTGCGCATAGCCGCGCCCGGTGTCTTCCAGCCCCAGAGCGGCGATGGCCTCTGCCTGTTCGGGCAGGGAGCGGATCAGGAGCGCCTCGCGGTCCGATGCCGCGACCTTTACGCCAAGAGCCAGGGCCTCGGCCAGCTCTGCCGGGGCGGACCAGCCGGCAACATGGATGGCCAGCGCGGTGCGTCGCTGGCGCAGGGCAGCCCAGGCCAGGAGGGTGCCGTCCTCGGCGGTGATGCCTACGGCGAAGATATGGGCCTGGTCCGGAAGCTGTGGTTGCGCCGCACCCTGGGGTAGGGAGGAAAGGGGGATTTCGCGGGCTTGCAAGAGGGTCTGGGTCATCGGGGGCTCCGGTCAGGCGGTGGTTTCGGGGGTGGCCGCCTGGGCACGGGCGGCGGCACGGTAAAGGTCGATGGCGCGCATCAGGCGCGGCGCCGGGGCGGGTGGGCGCCGCGACCAGTCCGGCAAGCTGCCGGACAAATGGCACGCGGTGGCATGATCGCCTCCAGTCAGCATGGGATCGGCACTGGCGCAGAAGTCCGTCGCGTGGGGGCATCGGGTCCTGAACCGGCAACCGGAGGGCAGGGCGAGGGGGCTTGGCACTTCGCCTGTCAGGGGAATGCGTCCGCCTTCGCCACCGGGGACCGGCTCCGGCGTGGCGGAGATCAGGGCCCGGGTGTAGGGATGACGCGCCGCGGAGAAGAGCACCTCGGCGCGGCCCTCTTCCACGATCCGGCCGAGGTACATCACCGCGACGCGGTCGGAGATGTGATGCACCAGCGACAGCCCGTGGGAGATGAAGAGAAGACTGACCCCGGTCCTGGCCTGGATCTCCTTCAGGAGGTTGGCCACCTGTGCCTGCACCGACACGTCGAGCGCGCTTACCGCTTCGTCCGCGACGATCAGCCGGGGATCAGTGGCCAGCGCCCGGGCGATGGCCACCCGTTGCCGCTGGCCGCCGGACAGGGCATGGGGATAGCGCCCGGCGACGGCAGGGGGCAGGCCGACCAGCTCCAGCAGCTCCGCCACGCGGGCGGGGGCCGTGCGGCGGGTGACCAGTTGATGTAGCAGCGCCGGTTCGGCGATCAGCTCTCCCACCGACATCTTCGGGTTCAGCGCGCCGAAGGGATCCTGCATGATGATCTGGATCTGCCGGGCGCGGGCCTTGCCGCTGGCGGGCTGATGGCCTTCGAAGAGGATCTCGCCCGAGGTGGCGGGCAGCAGGCCTGCCACGATCCGGCCAAGCGTGGACTTGCCGCAGCCAGACTCGCCCACCAGCGCCACGGTTTCCCCCGCGCCGATGCGCAGGTCGATCCCGTCCAGGGCACGCAGCAGGCGGCGAGGGCCGAAAAGCCCGCGGGTGACGTCGAAATCCCGACGGATGCCGACCAGTTCCAGAAGCGGGGCTGTCATGCGGGATCTCCCAGCGTGTCGAGCAATGGCGAAAGATGGCAGGCGGTGTTCTGCCCGGGCCGGATCTGCCGCATCGGCGGTCGCGCGCGGCGGCAGAGATCGGTGGCAAAGGGGCAGCGCGGGTGGAAGTGGCACCCGGGCGGCATGCGGCGCGGATCCGGCACGGTGCCCCGGATCGGCAACATCGGTTCGCCCCGCGTGTTCATCTGCGGCATGGCGCCGAGCAGGCCGACGGAATAGGGATGCTCCGGCCCGTCGAAGAGGGCCCGCGCGCTGGCGCTTTCCACCTGCCTGCCTGCGTAGAGCACGCTGACCCGGTCGGCCATTTCCGCCACCACCCCCATGTCATGGGTGATGAACAGGGTTGCGGTCCCGGTTTCCCGCGCCAGATCGCGGATCAGGTCGAGGATCTGCGCCTGCACCGTCACGTCGAGCGCCGTCGTGGGTTCATCGGCGATCAGCAGGCGGGGGCGGTGCACCAGCGCCATGGCGATCAGCGCCCGTTGCCGCATCCCGCCCGAGAGCTGGTGCGGGAAGGCGCGCGCCCGTTCCCGGGGTGCGGGGATGCCGGTGGCCGCCAGCGCCTCGACCGCGCGGGCGCGCGCGATACGGGCGGGCAGATCCTCGTGCAGGCGGATCGCCTCTACGATCTGGTCGCCGATCCGCTGCACCGGGTTCAGGGCGGTGGCGGGCTCCTGGAAAATCATCGCCATCTGGGTGCCGCGCAGGCTCCGGCGCTCCGGTTCTGCAAGGGCCAGCAGGTCGCGGCCGGCAAAGGTCAGGCTATCGGCCTCGATCCGGGCGGATGCGGGGAGCAGGCCCATGACCGCCAGTGACAGCACGGATTTGCCGGACCCGGATTCCCCGACCACGGCCAGGGTCTCCCCGGGCGCGATGGACAGGTCAACGCCATCCACGGCGCGCAGGGGGCCCTGATCTGTTGCAAAGGTGACGGTCAGCCCACGGGCCTCCAGCAGCGGGGCGGGTATCGTCGTGTCGGGTGTTATGTCCGTTGCAGCCATGGGTTTCATGCGGCCCTCCGATCCGATGCATCGCGCAGGGCGTCGCCCAGAAGGTTCACCGAAAGCACGATCAGGAAGATCAGCGCCGAGGCCGCGAAGGAGACATGCGGCGCGATGAAGAGGAAGGAGCGGCCCTCTGCCGCGATGGAGCCGAGCTCCGCCATTGGCGGTTGCAGGCCGAGGCCGAGAAAGCCGAGAGAGGCTGCCAGCAGGACGGCATCGCCAAAGGCCAGCGTGACGTAGGTCAGGATCGGCGCCAGGGCATTGGCCAGCAGGTAGCGGGTCATCAGGGTGCGGTCGGGCAGGCCGATGGCACGGCCGCCGTCGATGTAATCCTGCGCCATGACCGAGAGCGCGGCGCCTCGGGAAATCCGCGCGATGCCGGGCATCAGGGACAGGCCGATGGCGGTGATCAGGCTGTCCAGCCCCGGCCCCATCATGGCAGCGAGCGAGAGGCCGAAAAGGATCGACGGGAAGGAAAGCAGGACGTCGACGATCCGCATGAGGGCGTTGTCGAGACGCCTGTAGAAGGCCGCGAGGAGGCCGATCGTCCCGCCGAGAAGGGCGGCGATCGCCACGCCCGACAGGCCCAGAAGCAATGTCGTGCGGGCGCCGTACATCAGGCGGGTTGCCATGTCGCGCCCCTGGCTGTCGGTGCCCAGCCAATGTTCGGCCGAAGGGCCCTTCAGCCGTGATCGCAGGGCGGTATCATATGGATCGAAGGGGCTTATCACCGGACCGACCAGGGCGAACAGGATCAGGGCCAGCAGTGCGAGGACCGCAATCACCAGCCCGGGCTTGCGGCGAAGCCGTCGCCAGGTGCGCGCAGCAGAGCTTTCGGGGATCTCGGAGGCGGCGAGGGGAAGATCGGTCATTGGCGGCCTCTCAATCTGGGATCGGCCAGTTCCGACAGCAGGTCGACCGCCACGTTCACGAGGATGAAGGTCGTGGCGAGGAAGAGGATCGCGCCCTGGGCCATCGGGTAGTCGCCGGCGCTGATGGCGCTGACCGCCAGCCGACCGACGCCGGGCCATGAAAAGATCGTCTCGGTCACCACGGCGCCGCCCATCAGCATCCCGACCTGCAGACCGATCAGTGTGATGATCGGCAGCAGCGCGGTGCGCAAGGCATGGCGCAGGACGACACGGGCGGGTCCGGCCCCCTTTGCGCGGGCCGTGCGGACGTGATCGGCATTCAGGGCTTCGGACAGCGTTGTGCGGGTCATCCGGGCAATCGGACCCAGCAGGATCAGGCCAAGTGTGACGGCGGGCAGCACCACATGCGGGAACCCATCCAGGCTGAGCACGGAGCCGTTGCGACCCTGGATGGGGAAGGCCCGGGTCTTCGCCGCGAATTGCACCAGCAGCAGGCCGACCCAGAAGACGGGCAGGGAAACGCCGGCGACCGATACGGCCATGACGGCGCGGTCGATCAGCCCGCCCCGGCGCAGCGCCGCGACAATGCCCAGCACCAGCCCGAGCGGCAGGGACCAGGCCATGGCGGCGCACATCAGTTCCAGCGTCGGTCCGGCGGCCTTCACCAGCTCTGTCAGGACGCTGGCATTGTTGATGATCGAGGATCCCAGATCTCCCTGCACGACCCGGAAGAGGTAGAGGGCGAATTGCACCATGATCGGCTGATCCAGGCCCAGGTGGCGACGGATTGCCGCGATCTCCTCCGCCGTGCCCTGGGCACCGGCAATGGCGGCGGCGGGGTCGGCAGGCATGACCTGCAGCATGAGGAAACCCACAAGCAGCACGCCGGTCAGCACGACGAGGGAAGTGAGCAGGCGATGGGTGAGGCGTCCGGCCATGGGTCTTCTCCGGCAGGTCCTGAGGGAGGCATTCGGGGGAGGGGGCCGGTCTCGGCCCCCTCCGCTGGCTTACTTGATGGCCAGGTTCAGGCCGCTGTCGAAGACGGCACCGGACATGCCCGCCGGTTCGAAGGGCGCGATCCGGGTGTTGGCGACCACGGTCGGCGTTTCCTCCACCAGCGGTTTCCACAGCACGGCCTCGTGCACGTGACGGGTCAGTTCCTCGAAGGCGGCAGCGCGGTCGGCGTCGTTGACGGCGGAATTGCCCGCATCCATCAGCTGATCGGTCTCCGGATCGTTCCATTCCATCCGGTTGGGGGAGGGGATCGAGGCGGAGTTGAAGTAGAGGTTCAGCGCATCACCGGCAGAGACGTAGGGGTAAGACATCTCGTAGAGGTCGTAGGTGGGTTCACGCAGCTTTGCCCAGATCGCGGTCGAGTCGTAGCTTTCCACGTTCACCTGGATGCCGACCTTGCGCAGGTCGCCCTGCACGGCCTCTGCGATCTCACGCGAGAGGGTCTCGCTGAAACCGTAGTAGGTCAGGACCAGCGGCTCGCCGTCCTTCTCCCAGAACCCGTCGTCGTCCTTGGTATAGCCCGCCTCGGCCAGCAGTTCGGCGCTCTTCTCGGGGTCGTAGGTGTAGAAGTGGGTGTCGGTGTCGGCCGGGAAGTCCAGCACCGTTTCGGCGTAGTAGGAGACCGCAGGCGTGGCATTGCCGAAGAACAGGCCTTCCGCGATGGCGTCCTGGTCGATGGCGTGGGTGATCGCCTCTCTCACGCGGATATCCTGCAGCGCGGGGCGGGTGATCTTCATGCCCGTATAGTGCGTGCGATAGGAGCTTTCCGGGCGCAGCAGCTGAACCGAGGGATCTGCTTCGAACAGGGCGATGGCCCAGCCGGGCAGGGTGTAGGAGGCATCGACCTCCCCCGCGGGAATGGTGGCGACGAGGGTGGCCGATTCAGGCACGATCTTCCAGATCAGCTTTGAAACCTGCGCCGGGCCCGGATTGCCGAGAGAGGGATCGCCCCAGCTGTAGCCCTCGTGCCGGCTCAACACGACCTCGTCGCGCGGCGACCAGCTGTCGAGGCAGAAGGGACCGGTGCCGTCAAAGCCGGTGACGCCAAAATCGTCGCCCAGCTCGCTGGCCTGATCGGGGTTGATGATGATGAAGTTGAAGGATGCCATCTGGAACAACAGGTTGGAGGCAGGCTTCTTCAGCTTGTAGACCACGGTGTAGTCATCGGCTGCGGTGATGCTGTCCACCTCGCCCGCGCGCCAGGTGCTGACGGAAGGGGCTTCCGGTTCCAGCCAGCGTTCCATCGAACCGACGACATCGGAGGCGGTGAAAGCCTTGCCGCTGCAGTAGGTGACGCCCTGTTTAAGGTGGAAGGTATAGGTCAGACCGTCCTCCGACACGTCCCAGCTTTCCGCCAGCTCGGGTACGACGGTGCGCTGATCGGGGCTCAGCGTGACGAGGGTATCCCCCAGCATGTAGAGGACCTCTGCCGCTGCCAGGGCCGAGCTGCGTTGCGGATCGTAGCGGTCGGCGTCCAGCAGACGGCCAAGGGTAATCGTGTCGTCCTGCTGTGCTTTCAGCGGGCTGGGCGCAAGGGCGGTGAGCAGGGCGAGGGGGGCAAGACGCAGGGCCTTGGCCGCAGGCATGCCTGCAGCCGCCCGCGCGCGGGGGGAGTTGATCATTTCGTTCTCCTGTTGGCAGGGCCGTATCCGCCTGCGGGCGTTGCGGTCCCATCTGCCGCCGGGCTTCGTGGTCCCTTTGGCGGTTGGCGGCGCCTGAGCATGCGTCCGCTGTAGCTCAGGGCTAGCCCCTACGCCGTGACAGGCAAAACGATAAAACAGCGAGAGTTCATTCCGTTTCGGAATGAGAGGTGTTCGGGTCGATCACGCGGTCGGTCAGGGGGATCTGCCGGAAGAGCCATTTTTTGAAGGCGATCAGCGCCGGATGTCCCTGTTTCGCGGGCGGGTGAGCCAGGTAGTAGCCCTGCTGACTGGTCATGCCACGCCGGAAGGGCTGTACGATTTTGCCCGCCGCCAGATCCTCGACTGCCATGAAACTGGGCACCAGGCCGATGCCGTGACCCCCGGCGGCACAGCGGATGATCATGTCGAACTGTTCGAAGCGGCTGCCACGAAACGCGTTCACCCCCGTGATGCCGCCGGCCGTCAGCCAGTTTTGCCAGTCATGGTGCCGCGCGCGGTGGTGCAACAGCGGCAGGCGTGCCAGTGCCCCGCTGTCTTCGGGGGCGATCACCCCGGGGGCGCAGATCGGGATCATCTCTTCCCCGAACAGCCGGACGGAGGTGCCGCCGGCCCAGGGCGCGGGACTGTAGAGGATCGCGGCGTCGGTGTTTTCCTGCTTGAAGTCGAAGGGCCATTTCCGCGTCGTCACATTGAGGGTGATATGCGGATGGCTGGCGGCGAAGTGGCCCAGGCGCGGGGACAGCCAGTAGTGCCCGAAGGACGTCAGCGTGGCGAGGTTCAGCGTGCTGGCATGGGGGCGCATCGACAGGGTTTCGACCGTCGCCTCGTCCATGATCTCCAGCGCGGCGCGGACGCGGGCCAGGAAATGCTCCCCCGCCTCGGTCAGGACGATACGTTGTCGGACCCGTTCGAACAGGCGGATGTCCAGCCAGTCTTCCAGGCTCGCGATGCGCTTGGAGACTGCCGACTGGCTCATGTTCAGCTCCTCCGCGGCACGGGTGAAGCTGCCGTGCCGGGCGGCGGCCTCAAAGGCGGTGAGGGAGGGGAGCGGGGGGAGAACGTGGCGCATCTGGCTGTCCGGAAAGTCTGCGGACATGGTGCGCCGGGCGAAGGCGAAGTCAAGCGCGCCAAATGCAAAAGGCCCGCCGAAGGGGCGGGCCTTTTCCTTGGATCCGGGCGGGTCAGCCCAGTTCGTTCATACGCTCCAGCGCGGCCTTCAGCTTAGCCTCTTCATCCTGCCGGGCGTCCAGGTTGGCCTGGGTTTCCGCCACGACCTCCGCCGGGGCGCTTTCCGCGAACTTGGGGTTCTTCAGGCGACCGGCGAGGCCACCGATTTCCTTCGCCAGCTTTTGCAGGGTCTTTTCCAGCCGTGCCTTTTCCGCGGCCACGTCGATCACGTCGGCCAGAGGCAGGCCGAAGGTTGCGCCCTCTGCGGGCAGCGTGATCGTCCCTTTCGGGAACTCCGCGACCTCTTCCAGTTCACCAACGCGGGCCAACCGTTTGATCAGCGTCTCGTTGTTCGCCCAGGCCGTCTTCGCCGTGTCGGAGAAGCCGGTGACGACCAGCGGCACGTAAAGACCGGCGGGCACATGCATCTGGGCGCGGGCGGAGCGGATGCTTTCGATCAGGTGGATGACCCAGTTCATTTCGGCGTCGGCTTCGGCGTCGATCAGGTCAGCCCCGTAGGTGGGCCAGTCGTTGTGACACAGCAGCCCGTCGCGCGTCGCGGTCGTCGACCACAGCTCTTCGGTGATGAAGGGCATGATCGGGTGCAGCATGGTCAGGCACTGGTCGATGACCCAGCCCATCACGGCCCGGGTTTCGGCCTGTTCCGGCGCACCGTCGTCCAGCAGCGGCTTGGAGAATTCGACGTACCAGTCGCAGACCTTGCCCCAGACGAAGGCATAGAGGCCCAGGGCCGCCTCGTTGAACTTGAAGGCTTCCAGGGCCGCATCGACGTCGGCGCGGATCTTGGCGGTTTCGCCGATGATCCACTTGTTCACCGTGGCGGTCGCGGCGGGCACCTCGGCCGAGGGCGCGCCGCCTTCGTAGACGCCATTCATTTCCGCGAAGCGGGTGGCGTTCCACAGCTTGGTGCCGAAGTTCCGGTAGCCCTTGATGCGCTCTTCCGACAGTTTCAGCACGCCGCCGATGGCCGCCATGGAGGCATTGGTCATCCGCAGGGCATCGGCACCGTATTCGTCGATGATTTCCAGCGGGTCGATGACGTTGCCGGTGGTCTTCGACATCTTCTTGCCCTTCTCGTCACGGACGAGCTGGTGCAGGTAGACGGTGTGGAAGGGCTCCTGATCGACGACGGCCAGCTGCATCATCATCATCCGGGCGACCCAGAAGAACAGGATGTCTTCACCGGTGATCAGCACGTCCGTGGGGAAGTATTTTTCCAGTTCCGGCGTCTGCTGCGGCCAGCCCAGGGTGCCGATCGGCCAGAGGCCGGAGGAGAACCAGGTGTCGAGCACATCTGCATCGCGCCAGATCGGGTAGACCAGCCTGGTCGGATCCTGTGTCGCGGTGAACTCGGCCAGGCTCTCGGCCAGTGCTTGCTGCGCCGCCTTCTTGTCCTCGACCTCGACGATGCGGGCATGGCTGAGGGGGGAGGGCAGATCGGCGTTCAGGTCCTTGAAGGTCGAAAGCACCGCATCGACATCGGCGCCGCAGGCCTCGACATCGCCCATGTGGACCATGTGGTCATCGACGAAGAGGGTCAGCATGTCCACGAGGTCCAGCTCACCTTCGCCGCCCTGCTTCAGGGTGCCCATGTCGATGCCGTACCAGACGGGGATCTGGTGACCCCACCACAGCTGGCGCGAGATGCACCAGGGCTCGATGTTTTCCAGCCAGTGGTAATAGGTCTTCTCGCCGCTCTCGGGCATGATCTTGGTGCGGCCTTCGCGGACGGCATCCAGCGCGGGCTTCACGATCTGCTCGCTGTCGACGAACCACTGGTCGGTCAGCATCGGCTCGATCACGACCTTCGAACGGTCGCCGAAGGGCTGCATGATCGGCTTCGCCTCGACCAGGGGGACGATCTCTTCGCCTTCCTCGCCATCGGGACGCTTGCCGCCCAGACGTGCGTCCGACGCGGTGGTCATGACGGCCAGACCGGCAGCGGTGATATCCTCGACCACGGCCTTGCGGGCCTCGAACCGGTCCATGCCGCGGTATTTCTCGGGCACGAGGTTCAGGGTGTCGATTTCCATCTCGGTGGCATCGCTACCTGCGGCGATTTCGCGGGCACGGGCGACGCAGGTCTCGTAGTCGTTGCCGTCGGCGCGCATGTTCCCGGCCATGTCCATCAGGCGGTACATGGGCAGGCCGCAGCGCTTGGCGACCATGTAGTCGTTGAAGTCATGCGCCCCGGTGATCTTCACCGCGCCCGAGCCGAAGGAGGCATCGGGGTATTCGTCGGTGACGATCGGGATCAGGCGGTCGCAGAGCGGCAGGTGCACCATCTTGCCGACGATGGGCGCGTAACGCTCGTCATCGGGGTGCACGGCCACGGCGCCGTCGCCCAGCATGGTTTCGGGCCGGGTGGTGGCGATGGAGATGTAGTCGCGTTCCTCGGAGAAGGTGACGTTGCCGTCCTCGTCCTTCTCGACGTAGGTGTAGGTTTCACCCCCCGCCAGCTTGTACTTGAAGTGCCACATGTGGCCCGCGACCTCGATGTTCTCGACCTCCAGGTCGGAAATCGCGGTCTCGAAATGCGGGTCCCAGTTCACCAGCCGCTTGCCGCGGTAGATCAGGCCCTTCTTGTACATCTCCACGAAGACCTTGATGACGGCATCGTGGAAGTTGGGGCTGTTTTCATGGCCCGTCCGGGGATCGCCCGGCGCGCCCGCCATGGTGAAGGCATTGCGCGACCAGTCGCAGCTGCTGCCAAGGCGTTGCAGCTGGCTGATGATGGTGGAGCCGTACTTGCCCTTCCATTCCCAGACCTTTTCCAGGAACTTTTCGCGGCCAAGCTCGCGACGGCTTTCATTGCCTTGCGCCGCCAGCATTTTTTCGACCTGCAGCTGGGTCGCGATGCCCGCGTGGTCCTGACCGGGCTGCCAGAGGACGTCCATGCCCTGCATGCGGTGCCAGCGGCACAGGATGTCCTGGAGGGTGTTGTTGAACGCATGGCCCACGTGCAGCGCGCCGGTCACGTTGGGCGGCGGGATCATCACGCAGAAGGTCTCGGCGCCGGGTTTCGCGTTGGCGCCGGCCTTGAAGGCACCGGCCTTTTCCCAGGCTGCGGCAATGCGCGGTTCCGCAGCGGCGGCGTCGAAGGTCTTTTCCATGGCCATGTCGATGGTCCCCTGTCGTCTCGGGTTCTGGGCCGAGGGGATAGCGCAAGGGGGCGGGAAGGTGAAGCCTTCGCAGCGTTTAGGGGCCCTTGAAAGCCGCGTCGGTAACATGTCGGTGCAACGTCGGTATCGCGTCGGTGCCTTTCGGCCCGGCGGCCGGAGGCCGATCCGGCGCAGGACATGACAAATGACCGTCACCGCTATGGACTATGCGGGGGGAGAAGTTAGTCTCATCCCAAGACCAATCGAGGGAGCGGGTCATGGAGAAGTTCGGTCGCAGCCAGCCGGTGAAACGTGTCGAGGATATCCGGTTCGTCACCGGCAAGGGGGGCTATGCCGACGATGTCGCGCCGGAGGGCGCTCTCTATGCCTATATATTCCGGTCTCCGGTGGCGCATGCCACGATCACGGAGCTGAACCTTGAAGACGCGCGGGAGGTCGAAGGGGTCCACCTGGTTGTCGGAAGTGCGGAGCTGCACGCCGCGGGTCTGACCGGTGGGTTGGGGGCGTCGCTGGCCCCGAACAGGGATGGCTCCTCTGCCGCCGAAGTGCGTCATCCCCTTCTGGCGGAAGGGAAACTGCGCTTCACCGGAGAGGCCGTGGCGCTGATCGTGGCGGAAAGCCTTGCCGCGGCAAAGGATGCCGCAGAGCTGATCGAACTGGATTACGACGACCTGCCGGTGCAGGTGTTTCGCGGGCCCCATGCGGCCGATGTGCACGAGGCGGTGCCGGGCAACCTGGCGGTGGACTATGCCGTGGGCGACGCCGATGCGACGGAGGCCGCGCTGGCAGGATCCGCACATGTGGTGAAGGCCGAAGTCGTCGACAACCGGGTCATGGTCGTTTCGATGGAACCGCGAGGCTGCTTTGCCGAATGGGCCGACGGCAAGCTGCACCTGTGCTTTGGCGGGCAGGGCGTCTGGGGGGCCAAGAAGGAGGTCGCGGGCCTCTTCGGGCTGTCCGATGACAAGATCCGCGTGACCCACCCGGATGTCGGTGGCGGCTTCGGCATGAAGGCCAAGACCTATCCCGAATACGTGCTGTGCGCCTTTGCTGCCCGGGAACTGGGGCGCCCCGTGCGCTGGACCGCGGACCGGACCGAGTCGATGCTGTCGGACAATGGCGCGCGGGACCTGGTGCACGAGGTCACCATGGGCTTCGATGCCGATCACCGCATCACCGCCTATCACGTCAAGACACTGTACAATCTGGGGGCCTACAATTCCAACTTTGGGCAGCTGATCCAGACCCACCTCTTTGCCCGCGTTCTGACAGGTGTCTACGACATCAAGACGGCCCTGCTGGAAGCCGAAGGCGTCTACACCAACACCACCCAGACCGATGCCTACCGTGGCGCGGGCCGGCCGGAGGCGATCTTCCTGCTGGAACGCACGATGGACTACGCCGCCCGCGACCTGGGCATCGACCCCTGGGAACTGCGGCAGAAGAACTTCATCGCGCCGGACCAGTTCCCCTATGCGACCGTCACGGGCGAAAGCTATGACGTGGGGGATTTCCCCCGGCTGCTGGACGCGGTCGGCAGAACCGCTGACCGTCAGGGCTTTGCCGCGCGGCGCGCCGCCTCCGAGGCGCAGGGCAAGCTGCGTGGCTTGGGGCTTTGTTATTACATCGAGTCTATCCTGGGGGACCCGTCGGAGACGGCGAAGGTCGAATTCAATCAGGATGGAACCGTGAACATCTACGTCGGCACGCAGTCGAACGGGCAGGGACACGAAACGGTCTATGCCCGCTTCCTCTCCGACCAGACAGGGATCCCGATGGAGCTGATCCGCGTCGTCCAGGGCGACAGCGACCGCATCGCCACGGGGGGCGGCACCGGGGGATCGCGTTCGGTCACCACGCAGTCCAACGCGACGCTGGCGGTCGTGGGCACCATGACCGATGCCTTCGGCGCCTTCCTGGCGGAGAAGATGGAAGTCTCGGCGGAGGATGTCAGTTTCGATGACGAGAGTTTCCGCATCAAGGGGTCCAACGCGGCGCCGACCATGATCGACGTGGCGGAAATGGCGCGGGAGGCGGGCCGTACCGACCTGCTGGTTCACGAACAGAAGGCCAAGCTGCCGGGCCGGTCCTATCCCAACGGCGCCCATGTCGCCGAGGTGGAGGTCGACCCCGAGACCGGTGAGGTCGACCTGGTGGCCTACACGGTCGTCGATGACTTCGGCAATCTGATCAACCCGATGCTGGCAGAGGGCCAGGTGCATGGCGGGGTGGTGCAGGGGGTCGGCCAGGTCCTGATGGAAAACGTGACCTACGACGAGGATGGGCAGCTGCTGACCGCGACTTTCATGGACTATGCGATGCCCCGTGCCTCCGACGTGCCGATGATCGGATTTTCCACGGAACCGGTGCCTTCGACCCAGAACCCCATGGGGATGAAGGGCTGCGGCGAGGCGGGCACCGTGGGATCCATGGCGGCCGCGTCGAACGCGGTGATGGATGCGCTGGCCAGCCGGGGTGTGGCGCGCGCCGACATGCCCTTCACCCCGCAACGGGTCTGGACCCTTCTGAGGGAGGCCTCGGAAGGCAGTGAAGCGGCCGCTTGAACGCCTGATCGCCCGGCTTCGGCCGGGCGGATGGTTCCGCCGCCAGCGACGTGCTTCCGCCGCAACTGCGCGGGGACCCATCATTCACGTCGTGATCCTGGACGGTACCATGTCCTCCCTCCTGCCGGGGGAGGAGACGAACGTGGGCCTGATCTACAAGCTGCTTGACGAAAAGCGCGGTGCCGGGCTCTCCGTCTACTACGAGGCGGGGATCCAGTGGGACAGCTGGAGCAACACCCTCGACGTGATCATGGGGCGGGGGATCAATCGCAAGATCCGCGCCGCCTACGGCTATCTCGCATCGCGGTACCGGCCCGGCGACAAGATCTACTTCTTCGGCTATTCGCGTGGCGCCTATGCGGTGCGGTCCCTGGCCGGGGTCATTGACCGGGTGGGGCTTATCCGCGGCCCGCGGGCGACGGAGCGAAACGTGCGCCAGGCCTACCGGCTGTACCAGGATGGCGCGAGCGACGAGACGATCCGCGCGTTTCGCAAGAAGGAGTGCCACGAGCAGGTGGAGATCGAGATGATCGGCGCCTTCGATACGGTCAAGAGCCTCGGCCTGCGGCTGCCGCTGATCTGGCGCCTGGCGGAGGTGAAGCACGCCTTCCACAACCACGCGCTGTCGTCCTGCGTGAAGGCCGGCTTCCACGCCCTGGCGCTGGAAGAAACCCGGCAGGTCTATGCCCCGGTGATGTGGAAAAGCGATCCGGACTGGCGTGGGCGGCTGGAGCAGGTCTGGTTTCCGGGGACCCACGGGGATGTCGGCGGGCAGTTGGGTGGTTTCGACGCGGCAAGGCCGCTGTCCAACCTGCCGCTGGTCTGGATGCTGGGCCTGGCCGAATTCCATGGCCTGCCCTTGCCCGCAGGCTGGCGGGACCGCTTCCCGATGGATATCCACGCCCCCTCTGTCGGGCAGTGGCGTGGGGTGGCCAAGCTCTTCTTGCTGCGCAAGCCGAGGATCGTGGGGGCGGATCCGTCGGAACGGCTGCATGACAGTGCGCTGGCCCGTGGAACCTATCCGAGCGAAGGTCAGCTGGCGCATCACTCCTGATTCCTGGTCTGACTTCTCGCCTGACCTCTCGCCTGCCCTGAGCGACCTTTTCCGCCCGGTCAGAAGATGGCGCCGGGGGGCATGGCCAGGACGGCGCAGGTGGTGGACCCGGTGGCATAGAGCTTTCCGTCGTCCACCCCGGTCAGTTCCGCCACCGAAACGCCCGTGGTGCGCCCGACGTGCTGGGTGCGCCCCGTCGCGCGGACCTTCATCCCGTAGGGGATCGGACGCAGGATGTTGACCTTGAATTCAAGCGTGGTGCAGCCGCGACCCGCAGGCAGACGCGAGAGCACCGCGCAGGTCATGCAGCTGTCCAGGATGGTGCCGTACCAGCCGCCATGCACCGTGTCGGCGGGGTTGGCGAAGTCGGGCAGGGGGGTGCCGGCGAAGACGACCAGACCTTCTTCTGCCAACTCCAGATGGAAGTTCAGCACCTCGGCGATCGGCGGGCCGCGCCTGTCACCGGTGATGATCGCGCGCAACGCCTCCAGCCCGGTCATTTCGGCCCGGATGGTTTGAACCTGTCCCGTCATGTCGTCTCCTCCCACCCCAAAGGTAATCCCGCATGTCGGTTTTCGCAACCGCAATGCGGTTTTCGTTCCGGGCGAGAAAATATCAGGCAGGCCGATCGCAGGAGGGCAGATGGCAAAACACCCGACGCTGGGGGCGCCGGGTGTCATGTTTCGGATCTGGTTCGCGGCCTGTCAGGCGACGTTTTCCAGCTTGCTGCTGGGCGTCACGCCCAGGGCGTGGCAGACGTCGCGCGTCAGCTCGGGCTTGTTCAGCGTGTAGAAGTGCAGCTTGTCGACACCTTCGGACATCAGCTTTTCGCACATCTCGGTGCAAAGCGCGGTCGCCAGAAGATCCTGGCGGTCGTCGCGGATGGCCTTGTCGAAGGCATCGTCCAGCCAGGCGGGGATCGCGGTGCCGCAGGCCTCGGCAAAGCGGCGCAGGCCCTTCCAGTTCTCGATCGGCAGGATGCCGGGCACCACGGGCGCCTCGATCCCGGCCTTCACGCAGCGGTCACGGAACCGCAGGAAGGTTTCCGGCTCGAAGAAGAACTGGGTCAGCGCCTCGGCCGCGCCGGCGTCGATCTTGCGCTTCAGCCAGGTGATGTCGGCATCGGCATCCGCGGCTTCGGGGTGCTTTTCGGGGTAGGCCCCGACGCGCAGGGTGAACTTGCCAGTCTCGGCAAGCGCCTCGATCAGTTCGATAGAGTTGGCAAAGCCGCCCGGCGTGGGGGTGAAGCTGCCTTCACCCTTGGGGGGATCGCCGCGCAGGGCCACGATGTCCGTCACGCCGACCTCGGCAAAGCCTTCGGCGATGGCCAGGGTCTCTTCCCGGGTCGCATTCACGCAGGTCAGGTGGGCGGCGACATTGAGCCCGGTGTTCTTGTGCAGGGTGCCCACGGCATCCCGGGTCAGCTCTCTCGTGGTGCCGCCGGCGCCATAGGTGACGGAGACGAAGCGCGGCATGAGCGGAGAGAGCACCTGCACGGTATCCCAGAGGCGGAATGAAGCCTCGAGGTTCTTCGGAGGGAAGAATTCGAAGGAAACGGCGGGGACGGACATGGATCTCTCCTGGTAAAACTCAGCTCTTGTCGCCGATATGGCAAAGTGAGACAACTTCATAATTCTCACGATAATCATGAGGCGCATTGCATATGCATCTGGAGCTGAGACATCTGCGCACGATCCGGGCCATCCACGAGACCGGCGGCCTGCAGCGTGCGGCGGAGAGCCTGAACATCACCCAAAGCGCCTTGAGCCATCAGATCAAGGGCCTGGAGGAACAGGCGGGGATGGAGCTTTTCGTGCGGCGGACCAAGCCGATGCGGCTGTCCTCTGCCGGGATGCGCATGCTGCGTGTGGCCGAACGGGTGCTGGAGGAGGTCGAGGCCCTGGAGGCGGAGTTCGACAACCTGCGCGGAGGCAGCGCCGGGCGGCTGCACATCACGCTGGAATGCCACGCCTGCTACGACTGGCTGCTGCCGGTGCTGGCGCTGTTCCGGCGGGCCTGGGCCGATGTCGATGTCGATATCCGCCCCGGCCTGGCCTTCAACGCGATGGAGGCGCTGGAGCGGGAGCAGGTCGATGTCGTGATCACCTCCGATCCGGAGGAGAAGCCGGGCATCACCTTTTCCCCGCTCTTCGACTACTCCCCGGTCTTTGTCGCGGCGGCGACCCATCCGCTTGCTTCCAAGAGCCACATCGTGGCGGAGGACTTGGCCACCGAAACGCTGCTGACCTACCCGGTGGAGCGCCCGCGCCTGGACGTGTTCAAGATGTTGCTGGGCCCTGCGGGGGTCGAACCTGCCGCGCAGCGCAAGGTCGAGATGACCGAGGTCATCCTGTTGCTGGTGGCCTCCGGGCGCGGTGTTGCCGTGCTGCCGGACTGGGTCCTGCGGGAGGTGCGCTATCACGCGGACTACGTGACGCGTCCCATCGGGGACGGCAGCATGTCGCGTCGCATGTATGCCGCCTGCCGGAGCGAGGATTCCACCAAGCCGTTCATGGCCCATTTCAATCGCCTGGCCCGGACGGAGGCGGTCAAGCTGCAGGGCGAGGGACGGCGCTGAGGACAATGCTGAGGCCAGTGCTGAGGGCGGTGCTGACGAAGGTGCGCGCCGGATGCTGCGCAAAAGGCCCGAAAACCTGCCATGCGGGCGGGGACAGGCCCTTGGCAACAGGCGCCTCGACGTCTATACGCGCCTTTCGAACACAGGAGCTGCCCGATGTCCTTCAGTGCCAATCTCAACATCATGATGAAAGCCGCCCGCAAGGCGGGCCGGTCCCTGGTGAAGGACTTCCGCGAGGTCGAGAACCTGCAGATTTCCGTCAAGGGCGCAGGCGATTTCGTCAGCCGTGCCGATATCGCCGCCGAGGCGATCCTGAAGGAAGAGCTTCTGGGCGCGCGTCCCTCCTATGGCTGGCTGGCCGAAGAAGGCGGCGAGATCGCCGGTGAGGATCCGACCCGTCGCTGGATCGTCGATCCGCTGGACGGCACCACCAACTTCCTGCACGGCATGCCGCACTGGGCGATTTCCATCGCGCTGGAGCACAAGGGCCAGATCGTCGCCGGTGTCATCTACGATGCCGCCAAGGACGAGATGTTCATGGCAGAGAAGGGCGAGGGCGCCTGGATGAACGACATGCGGATCCGGGCCTCTGGCCGGATGCGGATGATCGAGGCGGTCTTCGCCACCGGCGTTCCCTTCGCCGCCAGCCGGAACCTTCCGGCGACGCTGAAGGACCTGGCACGCCTGATGCCCGCCTGCGCCGGCGTGCGCCGCTGGGGGGCTGCCTCGCTCGACCTGGCCTATGTGGCTGCGGGCCGCTACGATGGCTACTGGGAACGCGGCCTGAACGCCTGGGACCTGGCTGCGGGCCTGGTCATCGTGCGCGAGGCCGGTGGTTTCATCGAACCCATCGAAGTGGGCGGCGATATCCTCGAAGACGGCTCCGTGCTTTGCGCCAACGAACCGCTGTTCGACAAGTTCTCCAAGATCATCCGCGACGCGTGACCCATCCGCTTCGGCGGATGTGACCCGTTTCGGCGATTTGGCCCGGTCCGCAGGATCGGGCCTTTTGCATTTGGACGATCGTTCGGGGATGGGCTGGGGCGGGCACCATGGATGGCTCAGCGCCAGGGATCGCGAGGCGGCCTGCGCTTGCGCCCTGCGCGGGGGATCACGCTGGAACTTTCGACGCGTTCGGTCGTCCCGTGCGAGGGGCCTTGCCCGCGCCGCACGCTGGGGATCGAAGAGCGGGAGAAGCGGTATTCGGCGGCGGGGTTCGGCGGACGGCCCTGGTTCACGTTCCAGTAGGCGGTGCCGCCGCGTCTGGCAAAGACGGGCAGGGTCAGCAGGATGCCGAAGACGAAGCCCCCGGTATGGGCCCAGTAGGCCACGCCGCCGGTGGTGGGATCGGCGCCGACACCGTTGAACAGCTGCATCGCGAACCAGAAACCCAGCATCAGCCAGGCCGGCACCGGGATGATGCGGAAGAACACGATGATGATGATCAGCAGGTCCACCTTGGCCTTGGGATAGAGCAGCAGGTACCCGCCCATGACCCCCGCGATGGCGCCGGAGGCTCCCACCGTGGGTACGGTCGATCCCGGCGCGGAAATGACGTGGGTCAGTCCGGCACCTATGCCGCAGGCCAGGTAGAAGCCCAGGAACTTCAGCGGGCCCATCTCGTCTTCGAGGTTGTCGCCGAAGATCCACAGGAACAGCATGTTGCCCGCCAGGTGCATGAACCCGCCGTGCATGAACATCGAGGTCAGCAGCGTATATGCGCCATCGCCGGAGGCGACCCGGGCGGGGATCATCGCGTAGCTTGCGAAGAACTGGCTGAGCGCCTGCTGGTCGCCCAGCAGACCGGCGTAGCTGATGAAGACCAGGACGTTCGCCGCGATCAGCAGGTAGGTGACATAGGCGGTGCGGCCCGACGGGTTGTGATCGCGCAATGGGAACATGGCGCATAGCTGGGGCCGGGGCGGGCGCAGGTCAAGCGAAAAGGCCGCATCGGTCCGCCGGGCCGGGTGACATGCCGGCGCCGCGCCCTGAAAACGCCGGTGGCGACCTTTCAAGCATTTGAACTGGCCGCGGCCATGTGCGAAAGCTGTTCGGCGTGATCTGCGGGCGTGGCGAAATCGGTATACGCACGAGACTTAAAATCTTGCGCCTTCATTGGCATACGGGTTCGAGTCCCGTCGCCCGCACCACGCCCCCGGCGCAGAAATCTCTGCGTGGTTCCGGCTCGGGCCTCCGCAGGGGGGCTCCCCGGTTTCAGCCCTCCACCAGCTCCGTCAGCGCGTCGAAAAGGCCGGGACCGGCAGAGGTGACCGGCTGCCGAGCCGTCGGGCGTGTCATGTCGAAGGGGGCGTTTCGGCCACCGGCCTCCGCCACGAGGAGCCTTCCGGCAAGGCAGTCCCAGGCAGAGAGCTCCGGTTCGTGGAACCCCCCATAGTGACCGGCCGCGACCTGGGCGAGGCTCAGCGCCGCAGATCCGTTGCGCATGAAACTTGCTTCGGAGGCGATGATGCGGGTGACGATCCGGCCGATCCGTGCGGCATGGGCCGGGCCGCCAGGGCCGCAGGCAATGATCTGCCCCGCCATGTCCGGCGCCATGCACACCGAAAGCTCTTGCGCCGGCGCACCGGCCTCTTCGAGCCAGGCGCCGCCGCCGGTTTCGGCGGTGTAAAGCCGTGCGCGGCAGGGCTCCGCGATGAACCCGGCGACCGTTTCGTTGTCGTGCAGCAGGGCGATCACCACGGTCCAGCTGGGCAGGCCATGCAGGAACGGGGCCGTGCCGTCGATGGGGTCGATGACCCAGGTCCAACCGGTGTTGCCGGTTTCCATTCCCCGCTCTTCGCCCAGGATCGCGTCCTCCGGGAAGGCCCGGGAGATCGCCTGCCGCAGCAGATCCTCGACTTCGCGGTCGGCCTGGCTGACGGGATCCTGCGGACCTGACTTGGTTTCGATGTCCAGGCGATCCAGATGGTGGAAATGCTCTTTCGCCAGCGTGGCGGCCTGCGCGATGGCCTTGCGGGCAAGCGTGGTCCGTTCGGCACGCGCGGCGTTCGGGGAAGGGGTCATGTCTACGGTCTTGCAGTCGTTCCGCGGCGCACCAGGTGGACGCCGATCTTGGTGAGGCCCGGGCGGGCGTTCCTGTCCGATATGCAGGCGAGCAAAGCGGAAATGGATGCCTCGGTCAGCTCCGCCACGGGCTGATGTATTGTCGTAAGGTCATAGGCGCCCCAGGCGGCTTCGGCAATGTCGTCGCAGCCGACCAGGGCAAGATCGCGGGGAATGGCCAGTCCGGCGGCCTTCAGGGCGTCGATGAAACCCAGGGCAAAGAAGTCGTTGGCGCAATGGACGCCGTCGATCGCGGACGGGTGGGCCAGGAAGGCGGCGGCGGCTTCCTGGCCTCCGGCATAGTTCTGCGCGGCGCCGGTCACCGTGGTCACCAGCTCCATCCCCAGCGTTCGCGCCTCTGCCAGGAAGGCATCGCAGCGCAGGTCGATCGTGTGGGAACTGCGCCGTTGCCGCGCCAGGGCGATGCGGGTGCAGCCCGCCTCCTTCAACGCGCGGGCGGCCAGCTTCCCGGCCAGATCCGTATCCTGGGTGACATTGGCGACGCGCCCGCCCATCTCTGCCTTGTTGACCAGAACCAGAGGCACGTCATGGCGCGCGCATTCCTCCACGATCTCCTGCGGGGAGGCGTCGGAGGTCACGATGGCGCCCGAGACGTTGTAATGCAGCATCATGTCGATGACCTTCCGCGTGTCCTCCCCCCGGGTGGTGGGCAGCAGGACGGGGCGGTAGTCGGCAGCGATCAGCGCGCGGCTCAGGCTGTCGACAAGGTGGGCGCGCAGGCTGTGATCCATGTCCGAAACGACGAGCCCCACCAGGCGCGTCCGCTGTTCCTTCAGGGATCGGGCGAGGAAGTTCACCCGGTAGCCAAGGGAGCGCGCGGCCTCCATCACCTTCTTGCGGGTCTCTGGCGCGACGGAGGCGCCTTCGGTGAAGGTCCGCGACACGGCGGAGCGCGACACGCCTGCCAGGCGTGCCACGTCGCTGGCCGTCACCGGGCCGCGGGGTCTGTCGTCGCTCATGCGCTGCCGCTTTCCCGAACCTTCGCCCCCGGACGGAGCGCTTGCCGCCTCAGGGCTGCCAGAAGCAGATCGGCCCGGTCAAGGTTGATCATCTCGGGACGCCAGGCGGCGATCCTGTCGAAGACCGCAGGATCGTCGCTGAAATACTGCAGCATCGGCACGATGCCCCTTTCGCGGCAGAGAGGAGCATCGCGTTCCCAGGCCTCGACGCCGATCTCGCAGATCTGCGGTGCGACTTCCTCGATCATCTGGTCGACAGAGGCATGGCGGGAGATGTTGGACTTGATCAGCGCCTCGGGCGCCAGCTTCCGCAGGGCGACCATCCAGCCCATGTCCCAGCACCAGAAGAAGCAATCCTTCTGGAAGCCCATCTCGCAGACCAGGGCCCAGACCTTTTCGACCGGCGCGAACTTGTTCTCGATGTACATCCGCTTGCCCAGGGACTGGCACAGGGAGATTGCCTCCCGCAGGGTCTGGATGCGCTGACCCGCGAAATGCGGGGCCTTCCAGGCGCCGATATCCAGCGCCTTCAGCTCTGCCAGGGTCATGGCGGCAATGGCGCCGGTGCCGTTCGAACAGCGGTCGACGGTCGCGTCGTGGTGCACCACGATCTCGCCATCCAGGGTTTCGTGCACGTCCAGTTCCAGCCAGTCGCAGGCCCAGTCATAGGCCAGCCGCGCCGAGGCGAGGGTGTTTTCCGGGCAGATGTGGTTCATGCCGCGGTGGCAGACGACTTCGATCCCGGGAAACTCCCCCGCACGGCGCCCCCGCATCAGTTCCGGCTGGTCGGTGCAGATCCCCAGGCAGGGGAGCTTTTCGAGATCCGCCAGAACGTCGGGCCGTTCCTCGTGCCACAGGACAAGGCCAAGCTGCGCCTGTGCGATGGCGTCCAGCAGCGCGGGCGTGACCAGGTCCTGCGGCCGGTCGGAGCCGCGTTCCCAGCACAGGTGCACCGTGTCGGCGCCGCTTTCGGCAGCGCGGGCAAGGGGATCCTCGCCCACCCGTACCAGCACCGACACCGGCCAGGGGCAGCCGGCGGCGATGACCTCGCGCACCAGCGCGCTGTCGAAGGAGCCAAGCGCCGCGGCCCCGAAACCCTGCAGGAGCGGCAGGGCCGCGGGGCCGGCGCCGGGGGCCTTCAGCTCGATATAGAGGCCACAGCCGCGGGCCTTCGCCAGCGTCAGGATCTCTGAAAGCGTGGGCACCCCGGGCACGGCGGCGCGCAGATCGGCAAAGGGGGTTTCGGCGATCTGCAGGTCGGTTCCGAAGACCGCGCCGGTGGAGGCATCATGGCAGGAGACCGGCACGCCATCGGCAGTAAGGCGCAGGTCGATCTCCCACATGTCGGCGCCGAGGTCGGCGGCGATCTCGTAGGCGCGCAGGGTGTTCTGCGTCGCATGGGCCTGCGCGCCCCGGTGGGCGATGCAGGCCGGGCGGCCATGAGGCTTCGGGAAGGGCTGGGTGGGCTGATGGCGCGCGGGCGACAGGGGGGCAAGGGTCACAGGCGTGCCCCCGCTTCGTCGAAGACCAGCACGGCCTCGGTATCCAGGTTGAAGGTCACCGCGTCGCCCAGGCGCAGATCCTCGCGCACGTTCTGGATCGAGCGGAGGACCACGCCATTGGGCAGCATCACATCGAAGAGCGTTTCCCGCCCCTGGGGTTCGACGAAGCGGATCGTGCCGGAGACGGGGATGCCGCGATTGCCGCCGAAATGTTCCGGCCGGATGCCGAGCGAAAGGGCCCGGCCAGCGGGCAGACCTTCGAGCCGGGCGGGCAGGGGCAGCTTCATCCCCGTGAGGTCCACGTCGCCCCGACCGTCGCTGATGCCTTCGGCAAAGACGATGGGCGGATTGCCCAGGAAGCCCGCGACAAAGCGGGTGCGGGGGGCGCGGTACATGTCGGTCGGGCTGTCGATCTGCAGGATCTCGCCCTCGTTCATGATCGCCACCCGGTCGCACATCGACATGGCCTCGACCTGGTCATGCGTCACGAGGATCGCGGTGATGCCGGTTTCCTGCTGGATCCGCCGGATTTCCGAGCGCATTTCCAGCCGCAGCTTGGCGTCCAGGTTGGCCAGCGGTTCGTCCAGCAACAGCACGGCAGGTTTGCGCACGATGGCCCGGGCCAGGGCGACACGCTGCTGCTGGCCGCCCGACAGTTCTGCCGGTTTGCGGTTCAGCAGCTTCTCGATATGCACCATCTCGGCGATGGCCTGAACCTCCCGCCGGATGGCGTCGCGGTCATGGCCCGCCACTTCCAGCGGGAAGGCGATGTTCTGCGCCACGGTCATGTGCGGGTAGAGCGCGTAGTTCTGGAACACCACGCCCACGTTGCGCTTCTGGCTGGGCAGTTCGGAGACATCCTGTTCCCCGAAGAGGATCCGCCCGCCACTTACCCGGTGGATGCCCGCGATGGCGAAGAGCGTGGTGGATTTGCCGCAGCCCGAGGGGCCGAGCAGGGCCAGCATTTCCCCGTCGTTCACGGTCAGGTCCAGGTCGGTGATCACGTCCGTCGAACCGAAGCTCTTGGAGAATTTGTCGAGGGTAAGTTGCATCAGCCTTTCGTGCCTCCGCCGAAGATGTTCATGAGCCGGTTCTGGAACACCACGAAGAGCACCAGCACGGGCAGGGTGTAGAAGATGCCCACGGCCTTGAAGATGTTGAAATTGTATTCGACCGAGTCGGGGATCGACGCTTCCTTGAGGAAGATGGAAAGCACCTCGAAATCGGCAGAGGGGGCCAGGATCCGCGGCAGCAGGTATTCGCCCCAGCCGTCGAGGAAGGCGAAGACGCCAAGCGCGACGAGGCCGGGTTTGACCTGCGGCAGGATCAGCCGGCGCCAGACGGTGAAACGGCTCGCGCCGTCCTGCACGCCGGCCATCTCGATCTCCCACGGGACGGCATCGTAGAAGCCCTTCATGATCCAGATCCCAAAGGGCAGCGACAGCGCGCCCTTCACCAGGATGACCCCGATCATGGAATTGTAGAGCCCGCTCATGTTCAGCACCAGGAAGGTGCCGATCAGCAGGGTCACGCCGGGAAAGGCATGCATGACCAGCACGGTAGCCAGGAAGAACCGCCGGTAGGGCAGGTTCAGCCGCGACATGGCATAGCCCCCGGTGGAGGAGAGCGTCAGCGTGATCGCCACCATGGTGAAGGCCAGGATGAGCGAATTCTTGGTGGCGATCCAGACATTGCCGACGATGGAGAAGTCATAGAGGAACTTCCAATGCTCCAGCGTGAAACGGTCGGGGATCAGCGACCCCGGCGGGGCATCGGTGAAGCTGTCGATCACCAGGAAGCCGTACATCGCCAGCAGCGGCAGCGACACCAGCCCCAGGATCACCAGGACCGGGATCATGGAGAAGTTGCGGGTGAGGGAGTGTTGCGACATGGGGGACCTCAGAACTCGATCTTGGGACGGCCCACCAGGTCGTCGAACTTGAACAGGATCAGGTAGGCGATGGAGAGGGTCAGCCCCACGACCACCAGGATCAGCGCCATCGCGGCACCCAGCCCGTACTTGAATTCCCCCGAATAGGCCCAGAGCGCGGTCTTGAAGGCGTCCAGCGCCCAGACCGTCGTGGTGGTGCCGGGACCGCCGTCGGTGGTCAGCCAGATCAGCTCGTAGGAAGAGAGCAGCGACAGCGTCTGGTAGGAGGTCACGAACAGCACCGGCCAGCGCAGCTGCGGCAGGATGATCCGGCGGATCTGCTGCCAGCGCGAGGCCCCGTCGACCTCCGACGCCCAGAGCTGCTGCACCGGGATCGCACGCAGCGCGCCGGAGAAGAGGATCATCCCGAAGGAGGCCCCGACGAAGCCGTTGGACAGGATCATGATCGTCCAGGCAGAGGTGATGCCGGCCTTCATGTAGTTGTAGGCGGGCAGGCCCAGCGTGTCGGCGATGATGTAGACGAAGCCGTTTTCCCAGGTGAACCATTGCCAGAGCGTGGCATAGAGCACGACCGGCGTGATGCGCGGCAGCAGCCAGACGGCATTGAAGAGGGCACCCGCGCGTTTCGGCAGGTAGAAGGTCGTGATGGCCAGGAAGAGGCCCACGCCAACGTTGAAGCAAAGCGTCAGCGCCACGTAGAGGAAGGTGTTGCCGATGATGCGCACCGTGTCGCGGCGGTCCAGCAGGGTGCGGAAGTTGGCGGTGGTGAAGACGGCACCGGTATAGGCGGCGCTGGTCACCATCTCGCGGGTTGCGGGCGCCAGGTCTGGCGCGAAGTCCTGCAGCGCCGCGGTGAAATCGGCCTCTGTCGCGAAGCGGCGGTTCAGGATCGAGACCGAGAAATAGTCTGCTGCAGCCTTCAGATCCCGGGCGGAGCGCGGCTTGTTCGGCAGCTTGCGCAGGTCGCCCTGGAAGGCGCGGGGCGTCTCGTAGGTCTTGCCGGACAGGCGGCTTTCGATATCGGCCAGGAAGCGGTCATCGACCCCGGCCTCCCTGGCGCGGGCCAGGTGCGCGTCATCGACGACGAAGGTGGCCGACGAAATCTGGGTCTCCTCGGCTTCGGTCAGGCCGGTATCGCGCAGGTCGCGCAGCAGCACCGGCGTGACCATCCAGTCCCCTTTCCCGATCCCGGTGGAGGTCGACATGTTGGTGAAGGCAAAGACCCCGGTGAAGATCGCGGGGGCAAAGAAGAAGGCGCAAAGCAGGATCAGCGACGGGGCAAGCATCGCAAGGCCCAGCAGGCTGATCCGGGGGCGGCCACGGCGGCGCGGCGGTCTTGCCGGGGCCGTGCCATCGGCGGTGGGGGAGGTGGAGGGGGCGGCCTGTGCCGCCCCGTCCGTCATTGCACGCATGTTCATTTGACGATGATCTTGTCGCCCAGGGCGGAGGTCACGTCGGACTTCACGTTTTCCACGGCGTCTTCGACGGACATGGTGCCGGTCCATGCGTTCTCCAGGCCCTTGTACATCGCGGTCCAGTAGGTGCCGAAATCGGCATCGTTCGGGATCGCGTTGACGTAGGGCAGGAACCCTTCGGAGGCTTCGGTCAGCCAGCGGTCCTCGGCGTAGAGGGGCACGGTGACTTCCTCTTCGCCGATGGCCAGGTGGCCGGACTTGACCGCGTGCATGGCGTTCAGGCGCGGTTCGGAGGCGATGGAGATCAGCTCGGCCGCGATGGTCGCCTCATCGTCGGAGTTTCCGGCGCCCAGCAGGTAGACCAGCGGGTGCGTGATGGAGTTCGCGCGCCCGTCGGCATTGCCGGCCGGGATCAGCGTGAACTGCACGTCGTCAAAGAAGCTGTCCATGCCGAAGGAGCGGGTCCACTGGGCGTAGTGCCAGGATCCGCCGTGCCATGCGCCCGCGGTCAGGCCGGACACCGCGCGGTGCCAGTCGTCCCAGTTGCCGCCCAGGTAGCTTTGCGACACCACGCCCTTTGCGACGGCATCCACGAAGAACTGGTAGAAGTCGGTCAGCGCCTCGGTATCCAGTTCCAGCTTGCCGGTTTCGGGGTCGGTCATCTCGCCGCCGAAGGACTGGTAGAACTGCCAGTAGTCCGGGCCGTTCGACACGCGGGGCATGAAGCCCTGGCCGGGGGCCACGGCCTCGACCTCCTGCATGGCGTAGACGTCATCCAGCATGTTGTAGAGCGTGTAATCGCCGTCGATCACGCGCTGCGGCAGGGCGTCGATCTGCGCGTCGGTCCAGCCGATGGCCTTGAACCCTTCGCGGTTCCAGAACATCACCCGGGCTTCGGCGTCCTGCGGGATGCCCCAGACCACGCCGTTGTAGGTCGCGACGTCGACCAGGTTGGGATAGAGCTGGTTCAGCGGCCATTGGTCGAAGTAGACGAAATCCTCGACCGGCTGGATGATGCCCGCCTGGGACCAGGGGCCGATATCCTCGTGGCCCGAAACGATGATGTCGGGGGCGTCGCCGGATTCGGCGGCCAGGGTGACGGCCTGCTTGAAGTCGTCCCAGCCGGACCAGGTCTGGCCTTCGATGGTGATGTTCAGCTCTTCACCGCGGATCGCGGCTTCGCGCATCAGCTGCTCTGCCGCGAGCTTGATGTTGTCGACGCGGTAGTTCGCGCTGTCGCCGGTGCCGCCGGACCAGACGGTGATGGTGTAATCTTCTGCCAGACCGGCCGCGGCGGTGGAGGCCAGCAGGGCCGCCGACAGGGTCAGGCGCTTGGAAAGGGAAAGGATGGTCATGGAGGAACGATGCCTTGCTCTCTGCGTGATCAGGTTTGCACTCGTGTGCAACGCCATCACTACCGGAGGCCGATGACCGTTTTTTTAGAGTTTCTTGTAGGTTTTGTGACGACGCACCCGGGCTGACTTGTCGGGCGGGGCACGGGGAACGGTTTTGGTTTCAGTGGGTTGCGCGTTGTTTGGGGGGCGGGAGGAGCTCGGCGTAGCGGCGGATCTGCCCTGAGAAATGCGAAATCGGCCCGAAACGCGCAGGGCTGCGCAGCGAGTCGGGCCCGCTCTTTGTCTTGGGGGCCGCTTGTCTTGGGGGGGAGGGTTCGGTACGTGATCCCTGTATTCTCCTGCCCTGTCGTCGGGATGCGGTGATCGGCCGGCATGCCATCCTGCTGCCGACGGGGGCGGAACAGCAAAGGCATCCGCATGCGCAGCTTCCCCGTACCCGCAATCGGCGACCCGGCCGCATGACCTTCCGCCCCGTCTCTTCCCCCTTGGTTCGCGGGATCCTCACCCTTCTGACCGGCGCTGTCGGCGGGCTTGTCTTCTTCCATCTCAACTTGCCGCTGCCCTGGGTCCTGGGAAGTCTTTTCGCCAATGCGCTGATCGCGCAGGCAACGGATATTCGTCCGACCTTGCCGCCCAGCTGGCGCACCTATGCGATGGTTGCGGTGGGGATCATGCTGGGCACGGGGTTCACCCACGACGTCGTCACCCGCGCGCCGACCTGGACGTTCAGCCTGGTCGCGATGAGCCTGCTGTCGACGGTCTTCTGCCTGTTCGGCTACCTTGTCTTCCGCAAGTGGGGCCAGATGGATCGCATGACCGCGCTCTTCGCCGCCATGCCGGGCGGGCTGTCGGTGGTGACCATGCTGGCAGAGGAGCACCGGACCGAGGTTAATCGTGTCGTGCTGAGCCATACGGCCCGCATCGTCGTCCTGCTGGTCACGGCGCCGCTGCTGATCCAGCTGGTGTCGGGGATCGACCTGACCGAGGCGAACCGGGCGACCTTCGCCAAGGCCGAACCGATCGACCCGCTGCGCCACGGTGCGATGCTGGCCGTCGCGGTGGCAAGCTGGTGGCTGGGTCAGAAGCTGAAGTTCCCGTCGGGCCAGTTGCTGATCCCGCTCTTCGCCTCGGCTGCGCTGCACATGACGGGGGTGCTGACGGTGCATGTGCCGCCGCTGCTGTCGGCTGCGGCCCAGATCGTCATCGGTGGATCCGTCGGGGTGCGCTTTGCCAGCTACACCCTGCGGCAGATCCTGAAGGACGGGGGGCTCGCCTCTCTGGTGGCGCTTGCCATGGCGCTCGGCTCGCTGCTGGCGGCGATGGTGCTGTCGCCGCTCGTGGGCAACCCGGTGGCGCCGCTCTTCCTGTCCTACCTGCCGGGCGGGGCACCGGAACTGGGTGTCGTCGCGCTGGCCCTGGGGATCGACCCGGCGATGGTTGCCGCACACCATGTGCTGCGGGTCTTCCTGATCGTCGCGGCACTGCCGCTGGTCGCCGCCTGGGCCGATCCGAAGAAGGATAGCTGATCGGGAAACGACAAAGGCCGCGCCCGGGCGCGGCCTTTCCCCGGATCGGCTTCGGTGTCACTTCTCCAGCGGCACGAAATCCCGCGTCACGATATTGGCGAGGTAGATGGAAAGCACTTCCTCCAGCGACTGGTAGGACAGGGCGCGCATGATTTCCCGGTTGATCAGGATGTGCTGATTGTTCCGCGGCGCATGCAGCAGCTGATCCCAGCCGGGGATCAGGTTGTCCCATTCGGTCTTGATCTCTTCCGGCGGCTGCCGGAACGCGGCTGCATAGGAGGAGACCATGAAATCGGCGTCGATCTGCATGACCTGCTCCGGCGACAGGTCCATCCGCTCGCCGTCGATGCCCTCGATCAGGGCCGGTTTGGAGAAGCCCAGGTCGTCCAGCACGGAGGTCATCGCGTCATAGCTCTTGAACACGCGGAAGCGCTTGCCGCGCACCTCGGCCACCGCGACGGAGACCTTGGAAGGGTCGCCGATCATCTTTTCCGTCAGGGCCCGGGCCTGGTCCAGCCGGAACTGGTAGGCGGCGTCCAGCTTTTCCCACTCCGGCAGCATGCCCGCGGCATCGGCGATGCGCCGGTAGCGTTCACGCGAAGGGTTGGACCAGATGTTGATCACCACGGTCGGCGCGATGGTCGACAGCTGGTCGAAGTTCTCCGAAGAGAAATCCGGCACCAGGATCAGGTCGGGCTGCAGGGCGGCGATCGCCTCCATGTCGGGCTGGCTGGTATCGCCCACGAAGCCCAGGCCGGAGTTTTCGAAGGTCGTGTGGTACAGGTCCCAGGCGCCCCGGATCACCGGCTGGCCGTCGTTGACCCCCTCGATCAGGTTCCCGGTGGAGCCGACGATGGGCGCCCGCAGTTCCAGCAGGGGGACGGTGAACTGCTCCCCGCGCAGGGAAACGATACGTTGCGGATGTGCCGGGATCTCGACCTCGTGGCCGGCACCGTCGGTGAAGGTTCGGGTGTCGGCGGCAAGGGCACTGCCGGCCAGCGCGATCAGCGCCACCCCGGCGGCGAACAGGTTTCTCATGATAGCTCCTCTGAGGGTCGTGTGAGGGTGGGAGGCTGGCAGGCGCAGGGGCTCATGGCTGGCGCGTGGACAGGCGGCCGATCAGCAGCGTCAGGAAGACAGGCACGCCAAGGACGGTCGACACGATGCCGACGGGAAACTGGATGGGGGCGGCGATGGTCCGCCCCAGAAGGTCCGCCGCCGCCACGAGGCAGGCGCCGGTCAGAGCAGTCAGCACCAGGTGCAGCCCGGGGCCGGAGCGGCAAAGGCGCCGGGCAAGATGGGCAGAGACGAGGCCGACGAACCCCAGGGGCCCGGCGAAGGCCGTGGGCAGGGCGGCCAGCAGCACCGCAAGGACGAGCAGCCCCAGCCGGGTACGCCCGGGGTGGCTTCCGAGACCGGCGGCCAGCTCCGCCCCGAAGCGCTGCGCGCCCAGGGGCCGGACGGCCAGCGCAAGCGCCGGCAGCAGCAGAAGGCCCAGCCCGCCCAGCAGCTTCACATCGGCCAGGGTGACCGTGTGGACCGACCCCGACAGCCAGCCGAGTGCGGCCATGGCAAGGTTGATCTGACCATAGGTCAGGATCGCGGTGGTCGTGGCCGAAATGGCGGCGGCAACGCCGATGCCGGTCAGGATGAACCGGAGAGATGCCGCGCCCGAGGCGCCGCTTGCGATCCACTGCACGAGGCCCGCCACCGTGATCGCACCGCCAAAGGCCGCCAGCGGGCGCCATTCGATGGGCGCGGTCGGTGCCATGACGATCAGGGCCACCACGGCAAGCCCGGCCCCCTGGCTCACTCCGACCAGGCCCGGATCGGCCAGCGGATTGCGGGTGATCCCCTGCAGAAGGGCCCCGGACAGGCCCAGCATGGCCCCGACGAGGAGCGTGGCCAGCGCGCGCGGCAGGCGCAGGTCCATCACGATCGTGGCGCTGCTGGCGGTGGCGCCCTCTGCTGCCGTCCTGCCCAGCAGGATCCGCAGGATCTCTGCCGGTGCCAGGGTCTGGGAGCCGACGAAAAGGTTCAGCAGGAACAGGCACAAGGCGCAGGTTGCCAGCAGCGCGGCGGCGCGCAGGGCGCTCCTGTGCATCCGGCCCGACAGGCGCCCCCGGGCGATTTCCAGCGTGACGTAGCTCACAGCACTCTCCGGACCAGCCAGACGAACAGCGGGGCACCCAGAAGGGCGGTGACGACACCGGTCGCGATCTCGGTCGGGGCCAGGACGATCCGCGCGGCAAGGTCCACCAGCAGCAGGTAGGTCGCCCCGATCAGGGCGGAGAAGGGCAGGATCAGGCGATAGTCGGATCCCACCAGAAGCCGTACCGCATGGGGGATCACCAGGCCGACGAACCCCAGGGGGCCCGTCATGGTGATGGCCGAAGCGGTCAGGCTGACGACGCAGAGCAGCGACAGCAGGCTCAGCCGGCGGGTGTCGACGCCCAGGCCCGCGGCGGTTTCGGCCCCCAGCGACAGGGCGGTGATCTGTCTGGCGGTGGCCAGGGCAATGCCGAAGCCCAGGATCAGCCAGGGCGCGCACCAGGGCAGCATGCGCACGGAATCGTTCGAAATCGCCCCCGAAAGCCAGACCCGCAGCGTCTGGAAGCTCTCCTCGTTCAGCAGGTTCACCCCCGACACGATGGCGGCAAGAAAGGCCGATACGGCGGATCCGGCCAGCAGCAGCACCGCCGGGGTCGCGCCGCCGGGGGTGACCGTGGCAATCGACAGCACCAGAAGGGCCGCGCCCAGGGCACCGGCTACGGCCAGAAGGGGCAGGGCGGCCGGGGCGGTGATCCCCCACAGGCCGGTGCCCATGACCACTGCGAAGGAGGCCCCGCTCATCAGGCCCAGCAGGCCGGGATCTGCCAGCGGATTTCGGGTGACCCCCTGCATCAGCGCACCCGACACCGAAAGCGCGGCGCCAGCGACCATCGCCGTGACCAGGCGGGGCAGGCGCATCTTCCAGATGATGACGGAATCGAAATTGCCGGGATCGTAGTGAAACAGCGCCTTCAGGATCTCCGTCACCGGGATCGGCTTGGCGCCGAAACCCAGGTGGGCCAGCGCCACCGCAGCCAGCAGGGCAAGGCAAAGGGGGGCACTGATCGCGCCACGTCGCAGCGCCATCAGCGGGCCTGCCATGCCGGTGTGGCGGCAGGGGGTTCTGCGGGGCAGGGCTGGGTGCGCAGGCAAAGCGGCAGGCAGACGGGCCGGCCGGTTTCCGGATCCGGGATCACCCGGGCCTCCAGGCCGAAGACCTCCTTCAGGCGGTCCCGGGTAAAGACCTCCGCCGGGCGGCCGGCGCAATGGATCCGTCCCTCCCGCATCATCACCAGCCGGTCGGTGAACTGCGCGGCCAGGTTCAGCTCATGCAGAACCAGCACCATGGTGCGGCCTTCCTCGTCGGCAATCCGGCGCAGCAGGCGCATCAGGTCGATCTGCACCTTCAGGTCCAGGTAGGTCGTGGGTTCGTCCAGCAACATCACCGGCGTGTCCTGGGCCAGCACCATGGAAAGCCAGACCCGCTGCCGCTGGCCGCCGGACAGGGCGGCGACATCGCGGTCGCGGAAGGCCGTCACCTCGGTCGCCTCCATCGCGCCCTCGACCGCCGCGGCATCGGCGCGGGACCACTGGCGCAACAGGGACTGGTGCGGGAACCTGCCCTGGGCCACCAGTTCCTCCACCGTCAGGCCGGGGGTGGCGACGGGGGTCTGGGGCAGAAAGGCCATGCGGCGCGCGACGGCCTTGGCGGACTGGCCGCGCAGGGGCGTGCCTTCCAGCAGGACCTCGCCGCGATCGGCGGGAATGGCGCGGGCGATGGCCTTCAGCAAGGTGGATTTCCCGCAGCCGTTCGGCCCGATCAGCGCGGTCAGGCCCCCCTTGGGGATGTCCAGGCTCAGGTCGTCCAGGATCGTCGATCCGCCATAGGAAACGCCAAGCCCCCTCAGGGACAGGGCGGGAGTGCCCAGGTGCAGCATCTTGAAGGTCCTTCCGGAAACTTTCGGTGTGCTGCGGGCTGGCTGGGCCGAGGCATCTGGCGATACCCGCTGGGCACCGGTTCTACGCGCGCATGGACGCAACGGCAAGACCGGCAGGGTTTGGCGGGGCTTGGTTGGGCACTCACATCCGGTCACGGGGTGGTTGGGGGGCTTCTGGCGGCGAAGGTTGCCTGCCGAATTGGCGCCGGCCACCTGGCACGCCGCCCGAATCTGTGCCGCCTGCGAATAGGCATGCGCCGACATGCTGATCCTGTAACCTGCCCCCGAATCCGGGATGCGGAGATCCCGCATCTGCATGGTGTGGAAACGAGGGGAGTGAAGCACATGAAAGTCGGAATCGTCGGGGCCGGAATGGTCGGATCCGCCGCCGCCTACTCGCTGGTGATGCGCGGCGTCGCGAGCGAGATCACCCTGGTGGACCACAACCCCGACCTAGCCCGCGCCCAGGCCGAAGACATCGCCCACGCCGTGCCCTTCGCCCAGCCCGCCCAGGTCCGCTCCGGCGATTATGACGCGCTGGAAGGGGCGGAGGCGATCATCATCGCCGCAGGCGTGCCACAGAAACCGGGTGAAAGCCGGCTGTCCCTTCTGGGCCGTAACGCAGAGGTCTTCGCCGATGTGATTTCCCACACCAACCGTGTGGCGAAGGACGCGATCCTGCTGATCGCCTCCAACCCGGTCGACATCATGACGGAAGTGGCCCTGACCGCCTCCGGCCTGCCGGCGAACCGCGTCTTCGGGTCGGGCACGATCCTGGACACGGCGCGCTTTCGCTACCTGCTGGGGCGTCATCTGAACGTCGCCGCGCAGTCCGTGCATGCCTATGTGCTGGGCGAACATGGCGACAGCGAGGTCCTGGCCTGGTCCTCTGCCCGGTCCGGCTGTGAAACGCTTGCCGATTTCGCCGACCAGGTGGGCGCGCCCATCACCGATGCCGTCCGGACGGAGATCGACGGCCTGGTGCGCCGTGCCGCCTATCGCATCATCGAAGGCAAGGGGGCGACCTGGTACGGGATCGGCGCCGGGCTTGCCCGGATCGTCCAGGCCATTCGCGACGATCAGCGCGCGGTGCTGACCGTTTCCGCCCGCAGCAGCCAGATCGAGGGCGTGCATGACGTCACCCTGTCGCTGCCCCGCGTGGTCGGTCGCTCCGGGGTGGAACAGACGCTGATCCCCCATCTGTCCTACGCCGAGGCCACCGCGCTTGCCGCCTCAGCCGAGATGCTCAGGAAGACATCCGAAGAACTCGTGGGATAGCCTGCGCGGAGGGCGCCCGACCCAATGCCAGGTTGCAATTTGCGGCGTTTTCCTGCTAACAGACCCAACCTCTTTCCCGGCACGGCGTGACCGGGGGCGGGGCAAACCGGCCCGGCAGCGGCCGGATCCATGATATGACGCGCCAAGGGCGCACCGGGCAGAACGACGAACGATGTTGATCCCACTGTGGAATTCACTGGTCCGGCCGCTCCTGACGCGGCCCGTGCGCTTCCAGGTCGCGGCGCTCTGCTATCGCCGTGGCGAGGCGGGCGCGCAGGGTATCGCCCCGGTGGAAGTGCTGCTGATCACATCGCGCGACACCCGCCGCTGGGTCCTGCCAAAGGGCTGGCCCAAGCGGGGCCATGACGCCGGCGGAACTGCCCTGGAAGAAGCCTGGGAAGAGGCCGGGATCAAGGCCGAGGGCACCCCGCGTGCGGTCGGCTCCTACGGCTACGACAAGCGCCTGGACGGCGGCCTGCCGATGCCCACCCGGGTGGAAGTCTTTGCCATCCCCGTCACCCGCCTGCTCGACGAATACCCGGAGAAGGGCCAGCGCGATCGCACCTGGGTCCGCGCCGAAGAGGCCGCGACCATGGTCGACGAACCGGAACTCTCCCGTCTGCTGGCCGATTTCCCCGCGCATCCGATCTTTTCCGGGGCCGCGGGCGGAGGGGCCGCAGGGTGAGCCGTGGCCCGCGCCTTCCGACCGGACGCGGAGAGTGGAAGACCCTCGACCGTGATCTCGACCGCCTGTCAGTGCTGGAGGCCGGGGCGATCTACCTGTCGCGTCCTCTGCTGGGGGCGGGGATCGCGCTGGCGTTCATCGTCTGCGCCACGATCCTGGCGGGCGGTCTGACAGGTGGGCTCGGCGCGACGCCGGGCGGCCTGCTGGTGGTGACGGCGGCGGCGCTCGGCGCCTACATGGCGCTGAACATCGGGGCCAACGACGTGGCCAACAACATGGGCCCGGCCGTGGGATCGGGGGCGATTTCCATGGTGCGGGCCATCCTGCTGGCGGCGGGGTTCGAAATCGCGGGCGCGCTGATCGCCGGTCACGATGTCGTCGATACCCTTTCCCGAGAGGTGGTGCCCGCGGCACAGGTCGCCTCCATCCCCGACTTCCCCCTCGCCATGATCGCGGCGCTTCTGGGCGCGGCGCTCTGGGTCAACATGGCCACCTGGCTGCGCGCGCCGGTCTCGACCACCCAGGCCGTCATCGGCGGGATGCTGGGCGCGGTGTCCGCCGCGGCAGGCTTCGGGGTCTTCAGCTGGCCGACCCTGGGGGCGATCACCCTGGGCTGGGTTCTCTCCCCGCTGATGGGGGCCGTGGTCGCCGCGGCGCTGCTGGCCTTCATCAAGTGGCGCATCCTCTACGTGGAAGACCGGGTCGCCGCCGCGCGGCTCTGGCTGCCGGTGCTGATCGGCCTCATGGCCGCCGCCTTCACCACCTACCTGCTGCTCAAGGCGCCGCCGCGCTTCTTCGTCGTCTCCGCCTCGGTCGCCGGGGCGCTTGGCCTGCTGGCGGGCGCCCTGGCCACGCTGATCGCCGTGCCGCGAATCCGTCGCCTGTCCGAAGGGATGGAAAACCGCCGGTCGGCCCTGAAACCCCTGTTCCGCCTGCCGCTGGTCTTTTCCGCCGCGCTGCTGTCCTTCGCCCATGGCGCCAACGACGTTTCCAACGCGGTCGGTCCGCTTGCGGCGCTGGTCCAGGCGCGGCAGATGGGGGAACTGCAGACGATCGTGCCCGTGCCCTTCTGGGTCATGGCCATCGGCGGGGCGGGCATCGCCACGGGCCTGCTGCTCTTCGGGCCGCGCCTGATCCGCATGGTCGGCTCCGAAATCACCCGGCTGAACCCCACGCGGGCCTTCTGCATCTCCCTCTCGGCTGCGGTGACCGTGCTCATCGCCTCTGCCATGGGGCTGCCCGTCAGCTCGACCCATATCGCCATCGGCGCGGTCTTCGGCGTCGGGTTCTTCCGCGAATGGTTCATGGCCAAGCGCGGGCGGGAGGCGAACCCGGATCGCCGCTTCCCGGTAGAGGAACGCCGTCGTCGCCGGCTGGTCCGGCGCTCCCACTTCATGACGATCATCGGGGCCTGGCTGATCACCCTGCCTGCCTCGGCGCTCGTTTCGGCCCTGGCCTTCGTGCTGCTGCGGGCGCTGACGACGCTGTTCTGATCCGGGCTGCACCGGATTTTAGCTAAAGCGTCGGGCGTTGGCCGGGCAAACCCGGGCGGGATTAATCGCCCGGAAAGCCTTGGTGACCCAAGGTCCGCCGGACGTAGCAACGATTCCGGGGAAAGCTCATGAAAGTCCAACTCGCAGCGATGGCCCTCGCATGCGCCGCAGCCCTGCCTGCGCACTCCAACCCCTACGAAGCCTCGATGCGCGACTATCTTGAGGGGGAGGTGCTCCTGTGGGCCTTCGACCCCGCCATCGTCGACGCGATCGAGGCACAGAACGAACAGCACAAGTCGATGAGCCAGACGCGCATCGACGCGCTGGATACCCAGTGGCGGGAACAGGTCGGCACCGGCGCGCAGCCGCTCGTGGACAGCGTGCTGTCCAACCCGGCCTCTGCCTTCCTCAAGGAACGCATCCACGACTCCGCCGGCGCCATTACGGAGATCTTCGTGATGGACAATCACGGCCTCAACGTCGCCGCGACCGGGGCCACCTCCGACTACTGGCAGGGGGATGAGGCGAAGTTCCAGAAGACCTACCTGGTCGGCCCGGGGGCCGTGCACGTAGGCGATGTGGAGCTGGATGAATCCACCCAGACCTACCAGGGGCAGGTGTCCGTCAGCATCATCGATCCGGACACGCGGGAAGTCATCGGGGCGATCACCGTCGGCCTCAATGCCGCCATGCTCTACTGATCCCCTTTCAAGGAGCCCGCCATGACCAGCACCGCCCGGGCCATGTCCAGCCAGGTCCCGCAGAAGAGCCAGCCGATCCCCTTCTACCGAACGGTCTTCTTCCGGGCGACGGCCATCGTGGCCGTCTGCATCCTCGCCGTTGTCATGACGACGGAGCTGATGGGCATGCGCCGCATGGTCCAGAGCATCCATGACTGGACCGCGATCCGCGCGGCGGAGGCCTCCGAGGGGCTGGCCACGACCCTGGCCGGGGCGATGAAGTTCAACCGGCCGCAGGCGATCGGCCCGACGCTGGAAGTGTTCACCGAAAACCTGTCGGGCGATGTTCTGGGCGCGGTGGTCATCCGGGCGAATGGTGAGGCCATGGGGCATCGTGGCGGGGCCGATTTCGACCTGGCCGCGGCCACGGAACTGGGGCGCAAGACGGTCGAAACCGGTCTGCCGCTGGCGGATCCCTCCCTGGGCCTCTGGGCGTCTCCCTCGACCTTCGGACCCGACGGGGCCGTGGTCGGCGCCCTGGTCAGCCAATGGACCTCGGACCGTCGCATCGCCTCCGCCATGCGCGAATGGATCCCGGCGACGCTGACCTCGCTGTCGGTGTTCATCGTGGCCCTGCTGCTCGCATCGGTGGCCTTCTACCGCTATATCTCCCGCCCGCTGCGCCTGGTCGCCGACCAGATGAACGCGGTCGCCATGGGCCAGTACGAGGCGCATGTCCACGGCACCCGCCGAAAGGATGAAATCGGCCGCATCGCCCGCCGGCTGGAACGGTTCCGCGACGGGCTGATGGCCGCCCGCGCCACGGAAACCGAAAACGCGTTCAAAAGCGCGGGGGTCAGCAATTCGGGCTCTGCGCTGATGCTGCTCGACAATGACCTGAATGTCGCCTTTGCCAACCCGTCATGCCAGCGCATGCTGGCTGCCAGCGCCGACCGCATCCGCACGTCCTGGGCCGATTTCTCTGCCGATGCCCTGACCGGCTGCGCCGCGGGGCGTCTGCCGGGGCTGGGCGGCCCGCTGCAGGATATCCGCGCCAACCAGCTGTCGCTGCCAAGCACGCTCGATCTCCGCTGGGGTGAGGCGCAGATCTCCGTCTATATCGACGCCGTCGCGGACGAGGCGGGGGAGCATATCGGCTACGTGCTGGAGCTGGAGGATATCTCCACCGCGCGCCTGAACGAGGCCGTGCTCTCCGCCATCGAGACGCACCAGATCCGCATCGACTTCGACGGGGCGCAGAAACTCTCCGCCTGCAACCCGCGCTTCCTGGACCTGACGGGGCTGACCCTGGACGGGCTCAGGGGGATCTACGGGCCCGACCTGCTGCGCCGCATCGACGTCTCCGAAGACGTGGGCGCGGCAGAGGCGCAGCAACTGCATGACGGGCGCGCGATCAGCGGCAAGTTCGAGTTGAAGAAGGGCCATGCGGAAATCTACCTCGAAGGCAGCGTCAGCCCGCTGCTGGACCGCAAGGGCAATATCGACCGGATGGTCTTCATTGGCTCCGACATCACCGGCAGCCAGCTTGCCATGCGGGATGCGGAAAAGGAACGCCGCGAAACGGCGGAGCAGCAACAGCAGGTGGTCGATGCGCTCAAGGTCGGGCTGCGCCGCCTGGCGGATGGCGATCTGACCGCCACGATCCAGGACCGTTTCCGCGCCGAATACGAACAGCTGCGCTCCAACTTCAACCAGGCGGTCGAGGCGCTTCATGCGGCCATGGGGGCCGTGGTCCAGAACGCGGATTCCATCCGGGGCGAAACCGGGGAAATCAGCAATGCCGCCGATGACCTGGCCCGTCGGACCGAGAAGCAGGCCGCCACGCTGGAGGAAACCGCCGCAGCCCTGGATCAGCTGACCGCATCGGTGAAATCCGCCGCCTCCGGCGCGGATGAGGCCAGCCAGCTGGCCGCCAGTGCGCAGGGGAAGGCCGAAACCGGGGGGGAGGTCGCCCGGCAGGCAGTTTCGGCCATGGATGCGATCCGCATCTCTTCCAAGGAGATTTCCAAGATCACCGGCGTGATCGACGACATCGCCTTCCAGACCAACCTCCTGGCCCTGAACGCCGGGGTGGAGGCCGCGAGGGCGGGCGACGCCGGCCGTGGTTTCGCCGTCGTCGCGACCGAGGTGCGCGCCCTGGCGCAGCGGTCATCCGAAGCCGCGCGTGAAATCAATGAGCTGATCTCCGCCTCCGGCAACCATGTGCGCTCCGGTGTCGAACTGGTGGACAAGACGGGCGCCGCCCTGGGGGAAATCGTCACCGCCGTGGTCGATATCTCCTCCCGCGTGGCCACCATCGCCAGCTCCGCCCGCGAACAGGCCACCGGCCTGAACGAGATCAACTCGGCGGTCAACGACCTGGACCAGGTGACACAGCAGAACGCCGCCATGTTCGAGGAAACCACCGCCGCCAGCCATGCCCTCACCAGCGAGGCCAACGCCCTGGTGGAGGCTGCGAGCCGCTTCAAGGTCAACGTGCCCCGAGGCGCGCGCAGCCGGGCCAAGGAAGAACCCAAGCCCCGGCAGAAGCGCGCCGTGGGCGGTGCCGAGGGGCCCGATCCCAGCATGGAGCCCAATTGGGAGCAGTTCTGACGGCTCCGCGCCTGGGGCAATGCCTGCATGGCTCAATGCCAGGATGGGTCAGCCACCATGGGCCAATGCCAACATGGGGCCCATGAAACGGCCCGAAAATGCAAACGGCGCGCCCCCGGGGGGACGCGCCGTAACTCGTTTATCCGTTGGCCTTTTCGGGCCTGTCAGCGATCAGCTGCGCGTGCCGCTGAACCGGGCCTGCCAGTCCTCGCGTTCCTCGTCGGAAATCTTGCGGAACAGGTTTTCCGGCACGGCAAAGGCCGCACCCGGTGCCAGCGCTTCCAGCGCCGCGGGCAGATCATCGGGCCAGCTGCTGTCCTCGACCTTCATCGCCTCGGTCAGGGCCTCCGCCGCATCGGGGATGAAGGGGGCGGACAGAACGGCGTAGAGCCGGATCAGGTTCAGCGACAGGCGCACGATGGCGGCCGCGCGTTCCGGATCTTCCTTGAAGGCGGCCCAGGGCGCGGCGCTCTGCAGGTACTCGTTGCCGGCCGCCCAGATCGCGCGCAATTCGCCCGCGGCCTTGCGGACCTCCATCGCGTCCATATGCGCCTGGTAGTCGGCCAACCGCTTCGTCAGTTCCGCGATCAGCGCCGCCTCGGCCTCGCCGTAGGTGCCGCCCTCGGGCACCACTTCGCCGAACTTCGACCGGCAGAACTTGGTCACCCGGCTGACGAAGTTGCCCAGCACATCGGCCAGGTCCTTGTTGACCGAGGCCTGGAAGTTCTCCCAGGTGAACTCGCTGTCCGAACTTTCCGGCGCATGGCTCAGCAGCCACCAGCGCCAGTAGTCGGAGGGCAGCACCTCCAGCGCCTGGTCCATGAAGACCCCGCGCCCGCGGGAGGTCGAAAACTGCCCGCCCTCGTAGTTCAGGTAGTTGAACGACTTGATGTAATCGACCAGCTTCCACGGCTCGCCGCTGCCCAGGATCGTGGCCGGGAAGGACAGGGTGTGGAAGGGCACGTTATCCTTGCCCATGAACTGGGTATAGGTCACGTCTTCGGCGCCCTTGTCGGTGCGCCACCAGCGTTCCCAGTCGGTGCCCTTGCCCGCGTCGACCCATTCCTGCGAGCAGGCGATATATTCGATCGGCGCGTCGAACCAGACATAGAAGACCTTGCCCTCCATCCCCGGCCAGGGCGCATCGCCCTTCATCACCGGCACGCCCCAGTCCAGGTCGCGGGTGATGCCCCGGTCCTGCAGCCCGTCACCGTCGTTCAGCCATTTCTTGGCGATCGAGGTGGTCAGCACGGGCCAGTCGGTCTTGCTGTCGATCCAGGCCTCCAGCTCGGCCTTCATCTCGGACTGGCGCAGGTAGAGGTGCTTGGTCTCCCGCATCTCCAGGTCCGTGGCGCCGGAAATGGTGGAATGCGGGTTGATCAGGTCGACCGGATCCAGCTGCTTGGTGCAGTTGTCGCACTGGTCGCCCCGCGCGCTTTCGAAACCGCAGTTGGGGCAGGTGCCCTCGATGTAGCGGTCGGGCAGGTAGCGTCCGTCCGTCGGGCTGTACATCTGGGTTTCGGACACTTCGCGGATCAGGCCCTTGTCGGCCAGGACGCCGGCGAAATGCTGGGTCAGCTTGCGGTTCTGCTCGGAAGAGGAGCGGCCGAAGTGATCGAAGCTCAGCCGGAAACCACGGGCGATCTCGGCCTGCACCTCGTGCATCTCGGCGCAGTATTCGGCCACGGGCTTGCCTGCCTTGGCCGCCGCCAGCTCTGCCGGGGTGCCGTGTTCGTCGGTGGCGCAGAGGAACAGCACCTCGTTGCCGCGCCCGCGCTGGTAGCGTGCGTAAAGGTCGGCCGGCAGCTGGGAACCCACCAGGTTGCCCAGGTGCTTGATCCCGTTGATGTAGGGAATGGCCGAGGTGATGAGATGCCGCGCCATGGACGCCTCCTGACTATGCTGATCCGCTTTGACGTGCCTCTTATCGCGTGGGGCGGCGAAGCAAAAGCACAGAAAAGGGCCGCCGGCACGCGGCAGCCCTTGGTTTTCTCGCCCGATCGGCGCCGGTTCCCCAATGGTTAAACTTGGGGCCGGGCGCCGGATGCGTCAGCGGGCGGCGTAGCCGCCATCGACCAGGTGGTAGGACCCGGTGACGAAGCTGGCCTGCTCCGACAGCAGGTAGACGACCAGCGAGGCGACCTCTTCCGGGGTGCCCAGGCGGTTGAAGGCGTGCTGGCTGGCCAGGAAGTCCTGGGTGGCCTGATCAAGGTTGGAATCGACCAGCGGGGTGTGGATGAAGCCCGGGCCCACGGCGGTGACGCGCACGTTGTCGGCGGCGTGTTCCAGGGCCGCGTTCTTGGTCATGCCGACCACGGCGTGTTTCGCGGTCACATAGGCAGAGGACATCGCGATGCCGACCGAGCCCAGGACAGAGGCGACGTTGACGATGGAACCGCCGCCTGCGGCCTTCATGGCCGGGATGGCGAAGCGCATGCCGTAGAAGACGCCGTTCAGGTTGACGTCGATGACCTGTTTCCAGCTGTCGATGGGATATTCGCCCAGGGGCGCCGCGGCGCCACCGATGCCGGCGTTGTTGACCAGGCCGTAAAGACCACCGGTCTGTTCGACGGCGAAGTCGATCATGGCCTTCACGCTGTCCGCATCTGCCACGTTCCCGGCAAAGGCCAGCGCCTTGCCGCCGGCCGCGATGATCTTGTCGGCTTCGGCCTGGGCGGCCTCTTCCTTCAGATCCGCCACGATGACGGTGGCGTCGGATTTTGCCAGCTCTTCCGCGATGGAAGCGCCGATGCCGGATGCTGCGCCGGTGACGATGATGGTCTTGCCGCCGAATGTCAGGTTCATGGTCATTCTCCTATGGTCGGGTGTCGTACCCCATTGGCGAGTAGATATGCGCAACACATGACGAATGCATCTATCTGGACCTGCGCAAATCCGCACAACGCCGTATGCAACTGTGTACAGTTTCAGGGGCGTTCCCGCAATCCGCGCAGCAGCCGGCCCACCAGGAAGCTGGTGCGCGGCGCGTAGATGTAGCTTGTCCTGGGCTCCGGCACCGGGCGGGCGCGCATGCGGATCAGGCCGAAGACCAGCAGGGCCAGGTGCCCGGCAAAGACCATGACGTAGATGGCAGAGGGGCCGAAGGCGGCGATCAGCTGGGACGCCAGCCAGGGCGCGGTGATCGCGCCCAGGGCGTAGTAGAACAGCAGCGCGGCCGACAGTTCCGCGCGTTCGTGGCTCTCGGCGAAGTCATGGGCGTGGGCCAGGGCGACGGAATAGACGGGGTAGGTGGCCACGCCGAAGATGAAGCCGTTGATCATCGCCGCCTCCGGGCCGTGGATCGTCAGGGCCGAGGAAATACAGCTCGCCATGGAGGCGGCAGAGATGCCGACAAGCACCCAGCGGCGGTCGAACTTGTCCGCCAGCCAGCCAGTGGGATACTGCGCCAGCGCGCCGCCCAGCACGAAAAGCGCCAGGAACCAGGCGATCTGCGGCGTGCTCAGCCCGATCTCCTGGCCATAGAGCGGACCGATCATCCGGAAGGTCGCCGCCGACAGGGCAGAGACCATGACGGCCACCGCCGCCAGGGGGGATCTTTGCCAGGCCAGCAGGGGGCGCAGCCGCGGCGCGCTGGACAGCACCGGCTGCGGGGCCTTGCTGATCGCCAGCGGCAAAAGGGCGGCGCAGCACAGGATGGCCAGCAGGTTGTAGGAGGCATAGGCGGCGGGCGAAAGTATACCAATCATCAGCTGCGCGATGAGGGAGGCGCTCATGTCCGCGATGCGGTAGACGCTGGTGATCCGGCCCCGGTCGGCGTTTTCCAGCCGCGCCATCAGCCAGCCCTCGATCACCGTGTAGCAGCCCGCGACGCAGATGCCGGAGGCCACGCGCATCCCCGCCCAGGCCCAGGGATCGACCAGCATCATGTGTCCCATCAGCCCGATCGCGCCAAGTGCCGTGAAGGCGGCAAAGCTGCGGGCATGGCCCACGCGGCCCAGCAGGCGCGGCGCGCCCCAGCAGCCAATGAAGAACCCCAGGAAGTGGGCCGACCCCAGCAGGCCGATTTCCCCCCGGCTGAAGCCGAGCGCCATGCCCGACAGCGCATCCAGCGGGCCCACCCCACCAGAGGACATCTGCAAGAGCATCACGGAAAGGAAGAGGGAGGAGAGGGCAAGGACGAGTCGCATCCCCCTTCCATACGCCTCGGGGCGGCGGGGGCCTGCCTGTCTGCGACATCGGATGACGAATACGAACCCTCCCCGGGCCGCGTGTCTTCTGTGCCTGGGCCGCTTTCGGGCGGCCTCGCGACGAATTGAGGGCAAGAAGACCTTGCAACCCGCAGTAAAATCGTAACCCTCGGCCCGTATCACGAAATGAATGCGACGGACGGACGGGACATGCGCAAGAACAAGCTGGGCCGCACTGATATCGAGGTGACCGAATACTGCCTCGGTTCGATGACCTGGGGGAACCAGACCCCCAGCAGGGAGGCGCACAAGCAGATCGACGCGGCACTGGATCGCGGCATCAACTTCATCGACACGGCGGAGATGTATCCGGTCAATCCCGTGCGGGAGGAAACCGTGGGCCGGACCGAACGGATCATCGGCCTGTGGTTCGAAAAGGCCCGTGGCCACCGGTCGGAGGTCGTTCTGGCCACCAAGCACTCCGGCGAAGGCTCCGCCTTTGTCCGGGAGGGCGCGCCGATCTCCTCCAAGACCATTGCCGAAACCGTCGAAGGCTCCCTGCGGCGGCTGAAGACCGACTACATCGACCTCTACCAGTTCCACTGGCCCAACCGCGGGTCCTACCACTTCCGCAAGTACTGGAATTACGACCCCACCGGCATGGACCGGAACGAGGTCCTGGACAGCATGCAGGACTGCCTGGAAGCGCTTGAAAAGGAAAAGAAACGCGGCACCATCCGCGCCTTTGGCCTGTCCAATGAAAGCGCCTGGGGCATGTCCCAGTGGCTGCGCCTGGCGGAGGAGGGGCACGGCCCCCGCGCCGCGACGATCCAGAACGAATATTCCCTGCTCTGCCGTCTCTTCGATACCGACCTGGCGGAACTCTGCATGCTCGAAGACGTCGGGCTGATGTCCTATTCGCCGCTTGGCGCGGGCCTCTTGACGGGCAAGTATCAGGGCCGGGCGAAACCGGCGGGCTCCCGCATGGCGATCAACGGTGATCTTGGCGGGCGGGCGACCAAGCGGGTCTTCCCGGCGGTCGACGATTACCTCGACGTGGCCTTCAAGCATGACCTCGACATGGTGCCGATGTGCCTGGCCTGGGCGGCACAGCGCCCGTTCAACGCCTCCGTCATCTTCGGCTCCACCACCATGGAACAGCTGGAAGTCATCCTGGGCGGGCTCGACCTGACCCTCTCCGAAGAGGTGATCAAGGATCTCGACGCGGTCCACAAGGCGCATCCGATGCCCTTCTGACCCGCATCACCTGACAGTCAGCGAAGGCCGGGCCGCCCTGTGCCCGGCCTTTTCCTTTGCGTGAGCTTTGCATCGCAGGAGATTGATCAGAAAGGAAAGTCTTTTGGCTTTCCCTCAAATCCAGTCCTTCAGCTCTCTCAGGTAGGCGGGCATGTCGCGGGACGACACGCTGGCCTCCCGCACCAGCCGGTCGAAGTGCTGCGTCAGCGCCTGCACCCGTTCGGTGTCACGGAAGGCGATGTAGTTCTGCCCGACGTAGAGCACCGACAGAAGCGGGCCGAAGATCGTCAGCGGGGCCGAGAACAGCCGCCGCGCGTCGAAAAGGTAAAGCCGCATCCGGGGGTAAAGGCTTTCCAGCAGCGTCGCGAACCGTTCCAGCTGCTCCGCCCGGATGTCTTCGGGCAGGTCGGCGTAGTAGCCGGTGGCGGTGGCAAAGGCGATCATCTCGTGCCGGGGCAGGGCGATTTCATAGTCGGAATTCGATCCCCGCATCCAGCTCAGCCGGTCGGCAGATGCGGTGACGGCCTGCTGGGTCGTCCGCCCAAGGTGCGGGGAATATTCCCATTCCAACAGGGCGTTGCTTTTCAGCATGTCGGGCAGGGCGGCCGGAACATGGCGGATCTTGTAGCCCGCGGCCTCCTGGTGCCAGGCAAAGATCTGCTCGTCGATCAGCGCCCGCGCGGCCTCCGACATCTCGGAGGCGCCGGCCAGCAGGTCCGCGGCGGTTTCCGGCCGGTCCGACAGCGACAGCAGCCAGTCGGCCGACACGCCGAGCGCTGCGGCACATTCTCCCACCACCTGCGCATTGGGCAGCCGCGGGGTTTCGCCGGACAGAAGTTGCGATATCGTCGAACGATCGACCCCGACGCGCCGCGCCAGGGCGCTCTGGCTCTGGCCGCGCAGGGCCATCGCCTCCTTCAGACGCAGGCGGAACTGTTCGGCCCGGTCGCGTTTGTCGACTTTATCCATCATGGCGTGAATTAAATCACGATTGTCTGGTTCTGTTAACAGGATCCCGAATGGTCAACGGCCTTCTGGCCCCCCTACCTTGGTCGCAAAACCGGGATCAAATCGGGGGACAAGATGGAAACGCCACTCCGCAGCTGGCTCAAGGCCGCGCTCTGGGCCTTGCTGGGCCTCGTGATGATGAGCCTGGTGGGGCTCCTCTTCACCGGCTCTGCCGCGCTGGGCGGGGTGATGGCGCTGGTCAACGCCGGGATGGGGCTGGTCTGCTACTGGCTCTACGAAAGGCTCTGGGCGCGCATCGCCTGGGGCCGTCAGATGCAGGACGCAGGCGATGCGTGACCGTCCTCCCGTCGAATGGCCCACGCTGCTGCTCTTCCTGGCCTGCTACGGCGGGCTGGTCTCCGCCACCACCTGGCTGGCCGATCTCGCCCTGCTTCCGGCCATCGCCCTGCTGGCCATCGCCGGGGCGCTGCATTCCTCGCTCACCCACGAGGTCATCCACGGCCATCCCTTCCGCCGGCGCTGGCTCAACGCCGCGCTGGTCTTCCCGGCGGTCTCGATCACCGTGCCCTACCTGCGGTTCGAGGCGACCCACCTGGCGCATCACCACGACCAGATCCTGACCGACCCCTACGACGATCCCGAAACCAACTACCTGGATCCGGCGGTCTGGCACCGGCTGCCCGCCTGGCGCCGCGCCCTGCTGCGGGTCAACAACACGCTGGCGGGGCGGATCCTGCTGGGGCCGCTCGTCGGCAACCTCTCCTGGCTCTCGGCCGAGGCGCGCCGGGCCCTGCGCGACACCAGGGTCCTGCGCGGCTGGCTCTGGCACATCCCGGCCCTGGCCCTGGTGCTCTGGTGGCTGGCAGAGGTCTCCTCCCTGCCGCTCTGGGCGGCCGCCCTCGGCCTCTACCTGTCGCATTCCCTGCTGAAGATCCGCACCTTCCTGGAACACCAGGCCCATGAAAAGGCCCGCGCCCGCACCGTGATCATCGAGGACAGAGGCCCCCTCGCGCTGCTTTTCCTCAACAACAACCTGCATGTCGTCCACCACATGCACCCGAACCGCCCCTGGTACGACCTGCCCGCGCTCTACGCCCGCCGGCGCGACCACTACCTGCGCCGGAACGAAGCCTACCGCTACGCTTCCTACGCAGAGGTCTTCCGCCGCTACTGGGCCCGGGCCAAGGACAGCGTGCCCCATCCGCTCTGGCATCCGCCGGCGGAATAGGCGACAGAGGCGCATGAGCCTCTGGATTCCCGTCACCCTCGCCGCCGTCCTCTTCCAGACCGCGCGCTTCATGCTGCAGAAACACCTGGCCTCGACGGGGCTCAGCCCGGCGGGGGCCACCTTCGCGCGCTTCCTCTGGGCGGCGCCGGTGGTCTGGGCGGCCTACCTGCTCAGCGGGATGTCCTGGCCCGCGCTGCCCCCGGCCTTCTGGCTGCAGGCCTTTGCGGGCGGGGCGACACAGATCCTCGCCACCGTCTGCGTCGTGGCACTCTTCAAGTCGCGCAACTTCGCCGTCGGCGTCACCCTGAAGAAGACCGAAGTGCTGCTCACGGTCTTCATCGGCCTGCTGCTGCTGGGGGAAACCATCTCCCTTCCGGCCTTCATCGCCATCCTGGGCGGGCTGGTGGGCGTGCTCTTCCTCACCAACATGCCGGAGGGCGCGGGCATCCGGCGCTTCGCCAACCGCGCGGCGGCGCTCGGCGTGGCCTCGGGCTTCTTCTTCGCCATCTCCGGCGTGACGGTGCGCGGAGCCACCCTGCTGGTGCCCGGCGAACCGGCCATGCGCGCCCTGCTGACGCTGGCTGTCGTCGTCACGGCCCAGGTGCTGGGCCTCGGCGCCTGGCTCCTCCTGCGCGAGAGGGGGGAGGTGACCCGCGTCGTCCAGGGCTGGCGCACCACGGTCTGGGTCGGGCTGACCTCGGTCGCGGGCTCCTTCTGCTGGTTCACCGGCTTCACCCTGCAGAACGCCGCCCTGGTCTATGCCGTGGGCCAGCTGGAGGTCGTACTCTCGCTCCTCGCCTCCGTGCTCTTCTTCCACGAGGTCGTCACCCGGAAGGAAGTCACCGGCATCGCCTTCGTCACCGCCTCGGTGCTGGCACTGATCCTGCTGGAGTGATCAGGTCACGCCGTCCAGCGGCGACCGCCCCCTGAGCCGCCGGAACAGCTGCGCCTCCTCGCCCTGGGCGAAATAGGGCACGCTGGCGGGGGCTTCGTCGCTGTCGCGCGCGGCGACCTCGGCCAGGACGACCTCGGTAATGAAGGGCAGGTCGAAGGCCCGCGCCTCGGCCAGGGGGATCCACTGCAGGTGGCTCAGTTCGTCCGAGGCTGCGGCGAAATCCTCCAGGTTGCCGGCGATCGCCCGGTCGGCGTCCAGCGTGAAGAAACGTGCGTCGAAGCGGCGGGGGCGGCCCGGCGGGGTCACTGCGCGGAACACGAACCGCAGGGCAGAGGCATCGGGCAGGTGGCCCGTCGCGGCAAAGCCCTGCCAGTCGGCGGGCGCCTCGGGCCAGGGGCCCGGACGGCCCAGCACCAGCCCGGTTTCCTCCCACAGCTCGCGGATCGCGGCGGCGGTCAGGGCATGGGCGATGCCCGCGGGCGCGTCCTGGGACAGGCGGCTGGCGCAGAAATCGGGGATCGGCGCGGCCAGCGGCACGGCGGCATCGCCGGGATCGACCGCCCCGCCGGGAAAGACGAATTTCATCGGCATGAAGGCGGCCTTGGCGCCGCGCTGGCCCATCAGCACCTCGCGCCCGCCCTCGCGGCGGCGCAGGGCGATCACCGTCGCCGCATCGCGGATCTGCTGTGCCGTCGTGCCGGTCGCGGCCTCAGGCCGGGCCGGGCTCTCCGTGCTCCGTGTCATTCTCTCCCGTCTCCTCCTGCGCGCCAGCCTGCCTGGCCTCGGGGGCAAAGCCGTGCATGTAGCGGGCCCACTGGACCGCCACCAGCACGCCCTTGAACCTCGGCAGAAGGTAGAGAGAGAGGGCCACCGTGCCAATAGCGAAACAGGTGAACAGGATCAGGGGCTCCGGCTGCCAGGTCATCCAGGCGATGCCGAGGAGGGGGGCAGCCAGGTGGCCGACCACAAGGATCGTCAGGTAGGCGGGCCCGTCGTCGGCGCGGTGATGATGCAGTTCCTCCCGGCAGACGGGGCAGTGATCGCGCACGGTCAGGTAGCCTTTCAGCAGCGGACCGGACCCGCAGTTGGGGCAGCGCCGCCGCCAGCCGCGCAGCATGGCACGCCCCAGCGGGCGTTCGGGCGGGGCCGCGCCGGATCCGCGCCCGCTGCGCCCACCGGGGGGCTGCGGCGCGCTGGCCGGGGGCGGGCAGGGCGCCGTTGCGGTGCCCGCTGCCGGGGGCGACTGGTCTTGCGTGTCCTGCATCGGGTCGTCCTGCGGTTCGTTCTCGTCCTGGTTCCGGCCCTGATCCTGCACCTGATCCCGGCCTCTGGTCTGAATTGCGTCCGGTGCCTTGGCGAGACGGTGCCCGGGGTGGGGCGGTATCCGGCTGGGCCATTGAAGCCTCGTCACCCGTGCCCCGCCTTTGCCTTGGCTGCCCTCGAAAGATGGGCGATCGGAGGCCGCGTTGAAAGGCTTGTGGGCGCCTTGCGTCCCCATGTCGCAAATGATCGGTCCGCGAGTCATCTCTGACCGCAGGCCGCACGCCCCCACCGCGCCGATCCCCACGGACCGCGCCCGCGACGCCCGGGCAGGGGCCGACAGGGGGCCGACTAGGGGCCGACAGGGGACCGCCCCGCCCTCCATTTCCACTCGTGGCCACGGCTTTTTCCCTGTCACACAGGGGGGCTGCGCAGGCTTCGCGAAAAAAATGCATTTCCCCGCGACGGAACCGCGAACCCGGCCCGTTCTAACCTGCAGATGACGCCCGGGGTGCAGCCCGGTCGCATCGCCCCCGAAAGGGTTCAGAGGAGTAGAACTATGAAACGTGCAATCCTGTTCAGTGGCGCTGCCGCCATTGCCCTTGCTGCCATGGCCACCACCGGCTCGGCACAGACGACGGAAACCCCCGCGCCGCAACCGCCGGCCGGTCAGCAGGCCCCGATGGGGCACCCGCCGATGGGCCGCGGCCCGGTCATCGACTTCGGCGCCGCCGATACCGATGGCGACGGCAAGCTGACCATGGAAGAGATCCAGGCCGCAGGCCAGGCCCGCATGGCCGATGCCTTCGCCGAGGTCGATGCCGATGGTGACGGCTCCGTCACCACGGATGAGGTCGTGGCCTTCATGAAGGCCAAGGCCGAAGCCCGCCGCGAGGCGCGGATGCAGGCGGCCGCCGAACGCGCCATGGCGCGGGCCGATGCCAACGACGACGGCGTGATCAGCCTGGATGAGATCACCCCGCCGGACCACGCCAAGGCCGACGGCTCCTTCTTCGAACGCATCGACACCGACGGTGACGGCGCGATCAGCCAGGAGGAATTCGACGCGGCCCAGGCCCGGATGGGGCAGCGCGGCCCGCGCGGTCCCGAAGGTGGTCCCCAAGGTGGCCCGCAGGGCGAACATGGTCCGCGCGGCATGGGTCCGCAGGATGGCCACGGTGATCACGGCAAACCCCGTGACGGCCGGCCCATGATGGGCGGCCACGGTGACGGCCATGGCGGTGATCGCGGCGACAACCACGAGTCCCACAACCAAGGGCCCCGTGGCCCGCAGGGTCCCGATGGCCAGGGCCCGCGCGGCCCTCAGGCCCCGGGTGAAGGTCAGGGCATGGGCGGCGAAGGCTCCCTGCTGCCCTTCTTCCTCTTCGGCATGCCCCAGGCACGCTAAGAGCCCGCAATTGCCGGCCCCCGCAATGGGGCCGGATGGAATTCCCGTCCTGTCGCCGGAGTTGACTGAACCGGCACATGGCAGGGCGGGAAGGTCCCCTGGTCAAGTCCCTGACCAGGGGGTCCTCCCGAGCCCGGGGCGGAAGCTGCGTCCCCCGAAGTACCGCCCCGGGCTTGGGCTCTCACCGATCGACCTGGCCGCAGGGGCGGGCGCCGATCGGCGGACATTCCGGCCGTGGCCACTAGCCCCGGTCACAGCTTGCGGAAAACCGGCAGCGCGGCGCCGAAAAAGCGGCCTCGTTCCGGGTTTTCCCCCAGGCGCAGGGCGCGCCGGACCGTGAATATGGACAGCCCGGGTTGAAACGTATAGCCCGGCCGACATGGAAGAAATGGCTTTCGACGATCCAGACGCCATACCCGACGACACGCTCCTCGTGCTCTATGCCAACGGGGATGCGGCGGCGTCGCGCCTGCTGACCACGCGGCTCGCGCCGCGGGTGCTGGCGCAGGCCGTCCGTATCCTGGGCGACCGGGCAGAGGCGGAGGACGTCACGCAGGAAGCGATGCTGCGCCTGTGGAAGATCGCCCCCGACTGGCGCCAGGGCGAAGCCAAGGTCACCACCTGGCTCTACCGGGTGACGGCCAACCTCTGCACCGACCGGCTGCGCAAGCGCCGTGGCGGTGCCGATATCGACGACATACCGGAACCGGCCGATCCGGCCGCCCCGGTACATGAGGCGATGCAGAGCCGCGCCCGGCTGGACGCCCTGCAGGAGGCCCTGAACCAGCTTCCCGACCGCCAGAGACAGGCGGTGGTCTTGCGTCACCTCGAAGGACTGGGCAATCCTGAGATTGCCGAGATCCTGGACATCAGCACCGAGGCGGTCGAAAGCCTGACCGCCCGGGGCAAACGGGCGCTGAGCCGTCTGCTGGCGGACCGGCGCGAAGAACTGGGGTATCACGATGACTGATCGCGACAGAAAGGACATGCTGCCCGAAGATGCGCTCGACGCGCTCTTCGAAGAGGCACGCGCACAGGACTTTTCGGGCAGGTCTCACGGGATGCCCGGCAAGACCTTCGGCGGCACCTTCAGCGGCACCTTCAGCTCTGGCCCGGGCGGCGATTTCGGCCTGCCCGCAGGGCTGACCGCCCGTATCCTCGACGATGCCGACCGGCTGAGTGCCGAACGGGAGGCCCGCGCACAGGAAGCCCGCGCGACCGCCCGCGCCGCGGCCCCGGTTCGCGTGGCCGTGCCCGGCATGGTGCCCGCCGGCGCCGGCATGGGCGGGGGCATGCTGCCCGGCGGTGGCATGGGGCTCGATGACTTCTGGCATCAGCTGACCCGGGCCATCGGCGGCGTGCCCGCGCTTGCGGGGCTGCTGGCGGTGACGGTGGCTGGGCTCTGGCTTGGCATCATGCCGCCCGATGCGCTGCAGACCGGGTTCGACAATGCCTTCGGCAGCGCGATCACCTCCGATCCCTACCTGGTGGACAGTACCTCCGCCTTCGATTTCCTGCAGACCGACGAGGGCTGATGACGTGACCGATCCCAAGACCGAAACCGGCACCACCCCTGCGCCGAACGGGGCCTCCCCCGATCCGGTCCGGCCGCCGCGCGCGCGGCTCGGCATGGGGGTGCGCATCCTGCTCTTCACCTCGCTGGCGCTGAACCTGGCGGTGGCGGGGCTGGTCGCGGGCTTCCTGTCCCGCGCGCCCTTCCGGCCGCCGCCGCCGCGCCCCGACCGGGTTGGCGGCGCTCTGACCTCCGCGCTGAACGAAGAGGACCGCCGCGCCATCGGCCGTGCCGTCTTCCAGGAGATGCGCAAGAGCGAGGATGACAGGTCGGTGCGGGAAAGCGAGTATCAGAACGTGCTCGCCACCCTGCGGGCAGAGCCCTTCGATGCCGCCGCGCTGGACGCCAGCCTGCAACGTCAGGCGCAGGATTCCATGCGCATGCAGCGCGCGGGGCAGGAGGCCTTCCTGGAACGTATTCGCCAGATGACCCCGGACGAGCGCCGCGCCTTCGCCGATCGCTTCGAAGAGGCCCTGCAGCGCGAGAAGGACAAGGACCGCAAGCCCCGTCCCTGAGGCCCGTCCCTGATACCCCGCCCCTGACCGGCCGCCCCTGATCGACCGTGCCTCCCCGGCCGACCCTGATCGACCGTACCTGACCGACTGGGCCTGACCGGCTGCCGACCGCCCCTTGATCAAAGGCGGAAAGGGTACGGACAGGGCGCAGACTGGACGCGAACCGGGGTCTGGCAGGGCATCGGCGGGGATTTGACAGAGCGTTGGCTGGGCTCTTGCAGGGCGCTGTTCAGGCACAGGGACGGTACAGGGACCGACGCCCGCATCGCGCTCCGCCGTGTGGCGCGCGGTCCAATTTCGATAGCGTCCCAGTCCTTTCGTGGTGCAGTCCTTTCGTGGTGCAGTCTTTTCGCATCCCAGTCTTTCGCGGGGCAGTCGTCTCGCAGGCCATCCATCGGCCCGTCGCCGCGCCTTCCTCGCCCCCTATCCCGGCGGCCTCCTGCCTGGCTCCAGCCACCAGGCCGGCAAACGCGCCGCTCAGGCTCCATTCCCACTGCATGCGGCGCCGCAATCCCGCCCGGTCGCGCCGAAAGCGCCCCGCGAGTCCGATCCCGCCAGCCGGGGCCCCGCCAGCAAGTCACGCCAGCAGGCCCGCAGCAGGGGCCCGCCTGGATGTCTCTCCCAGCCCGCCGCCCGCTCTCATCCAGCCCGCGCGCGGCCTCCCTCATCGGCGTTCCGGTTCAGGTTCAGCCCGCCCTGACCCATCGACCTTGCCCGCCGGCCCTGGCTCGCCCCACCGGCCTGATTTGCCCCTCTGGCCTGACTTGCCGCTTTGGCCGCTTCAACTCCGACCGGGGGGGGCAATTGGCCAATGCAAGGCCCTCACGTCAGTACCTGCCGTGTCGCTTGGCCCGTCCTTGCAAGCCGCTCCTTCCTCGCCGACCTTGGGCGCGCGACTTCCCTTCCGGTCCGCCTGTCTGGCACGCGTTGCCTCGCCTGAAAGTTCAGGCTCTGGCATTCGCCGGTCACGCCAATCCGGCTTCAGCTGACTGTACCTGCCGTTTCGCTCATGTCGGCCAGCCCCGGGCGGGCAGGCTGGCCTTGGCGCCGCCCCATCTGGGCGCGTCCCGTCAGGGCTTGTGCAACTTCAGGCTCTGTTCCCTTGGCGCGCAAGCGCCCGTCGTCGCCGGGCCTCCTCACCCTCCCTCATCCAACCAGGTTTTCCCGCCTGCGCGGCATCATAGGTCGCGCCCCGGATCCGGCCCTCCTGCCGTGCCCCGGGCGCACCTAGTGTCCGGCGCCGATCCGGCGCCCTGCGGACAGGGGGCCGCCCGGCGGATCATGGGCGACCACGCGGTCGCGCCCGGCGTTCTTGGCGGCGTAAAGCGCCCGATCCGCATCCTCCAGCAAAGCTTCCGGGCTGCGGCGCCCCGCGCCGCCCAGCGTCACCCCGACGGAGATCGTCAGGGGGATCTGCATGCCGCCATCGGCCAGCGTCACTGGCTGGCGGCGGACACCGTCGCGGATCCGGTTCGCCACCTGCAGCGCGGCCTCCCGCCCGGTTTCCGGCAGGATCGCCAGGAATTCTTCTCCGCCGATCCGCGCCAGGACGTCGTCGGGGCGCAGGTGCTGCTGCATCACCTCGGCGACAGCGCAGAGCGCCCGGTCGCCCGTGGCGTGGCCATGGGCGTCGTTGACCGCCTTGAAGTGATCGAGGTCGGCCACCAGCACCGCGAACTGTCCGCCCCGCATGGCACAGGCGCGGGAGATTTGCGCCAGCCGGGGCAGGGCAAAACGGCGGTTGTGCAGGCCCGTCAGCGGATCCGTGACCGAGGCGCGCAGGCTTTCGGCCAGGGCGCGGCGCAGGGCGCGGCGGCGGGTCAGGCGGCGGTGCAGCAGGCGCAGGCGGGCGGCGACCTCCTCCGCATCGAAGGGACCGGTCATCACCGCGCTGGCGCCGATCTCGAACCCCTGGGCCTGGATCTTGGGGCCGGCGCCGGGGGCAAACAGCAGGATCTCCTGCTCCACCCGGTCGCCCCGATTGATCAGCTCCGCCAGCAGGCGCAGGCCCCGGCTCTCCTGCCGGCAATCCAGGCCCAGCACCAGAAGCCCGTGGCGCGCCGGCAGGGCGCAGCTGCTGCCGCTGCGTCCCGCGCCAGTGCCAGTGCCAATATCAGTGTCCGTTTCCGCCTCCGCGCGCAGCCGCTCCTGATCCAGGAAGTCGAGCCGGACCCCCGGCAGCCCCTCCATCGCCCGCCGCCAGGCCGATGCCGTCGCCGCATCGGGCGCGATCAGGCTGGCGCGGGTGGCGCCCAGGAAGGGCGGCGCGGTTTCCGACAGGCCGGGCACGCCCAGGTCGCTGCCGCGCAGTTTCAGCGTCTGCAGCTCCTCGCGCGCGCGATCATGGGATCTCAGCCGGGCGCGAAACACCTCTTGCGGTTCGCTGCGTGGGATCACGTCGTCGGCCCCCGCCGACAAAAGCTCGGCCCGGCCGGTCTGCGCGCCGGGCGCGGTCACCACCAGCAGGGTCGCCTCCGCCAGTTGCGGCACCGCGCGCAGCCGCCGCAGCAGGGCGGCCTGCGGCGCCTCGCACAGCTCATCCGCCACCAGCAGGACCCCCGGGCGCCAGTCCGCGGCCTGCGCCAGCGCCTCCGCGGCAGAGGTCGCGACGCGGATCTCGTAGAAGGCACCGGACAGGCGCGCCGCCAGGGTGATCCGGCGGGTCACGTTGTCGTCCAGGATAAGGATGCGGCCCGGCATGCGGGATCTCCTGCTTGGGGCGCCGGATTGGCTCCGGTCTGGGGGACATTTTCACAACGGCACCAAGGCGCTGTTGCCTAGCCCATGGATTGGTGAAATTGGTTAACAAAGCCTTGCAATCGACCCGTCAGTTTTGTGTCAGCCAGGAGGGAAACCATGGCAATCAGCCCCAGCCGAGCCGAGGATATCGCCACCGCCTGCCTGATCTGGCTGGCGGGAAACGACGATCTGCTGCCCGTCTTCATGGGGGCCACCGGGTTGGCCGTCGAAGACCTGCGAACCGCGGCGGGTGACCCGCAATTCCTTGGTTCCGTTCTGGATTTTCTGCTGATGGACGATGCCTGGGTGGTCGCGTTCTGCGATGCGCAGCAGTTGACCTACGACACGCCCTTCCAGGCGCGGCAGGCCCTTCCGGGCGGGGAACAGGTGCATTGGACCTGAGCGCCGGCGCCTCGGCTGCTCTTTGCCGACGGGCTGTTACGTAAGCGCATGATTTGAGCGAAGCCGGTTAACGAGCCCTTGTTCAAGCTGGGGCGTTTGTCCCTGCGGGCCATGCGTGGGGCCATCCTTGGGGCCTGTCAGGGGGGGGCATCAGCGGGGTCCTGCGGCCCGATGGGAAAGGGCTGCCTTGGCCACCCCTGGGTATTGCGGCGATCTTGCCGGGATCCTGCAGGGACCTTGCAAACATTGCGCCGATCCGTCCGCTTTCGGCCCCTCATCCGGCCCATCATCCGGCCCCGATCCGAAGGTATCGCGCCTCTGATACGGCCCCGTCCCCCGATGTGGCCTCGTGGTAATCCTGCGATGGCCCGCCGGACGGGCAGGCGCTTGCGCGGGTCCGGTCCCGGGCGCTGTGCGGCCTATGCCCGCCACGGGTCCCTCCGCGGCTGCGCCCCATCACGGGGCGAGGGCGCAGGCGCACTCGCTGTGCCGAAGTTGCGGCAGATCGAACGCCCGCCGTTTGAGGTTCTGGCCTGGGTCCTGCCGCGCTTCCTCGCATACGTCCTGCCGTAGGTTGCCCCTCCCGTCCGCGCGGACCCGCCGGGCAGGGGCACTTGGACGGGGCTGCCTGGAAAGCGCCCCATGGACAATGTCGGCCGAACAGCGTCGCCCGAAAAGGGTCGGCTGGACGAGGTGACTGGGGCAAGGCGACTTGGACAAGGCGACTTGAACAGGGCCGTCCGGAGCGGGCCGGCGGTTACAGGTGGCTCAGCTGGGTTTCCTCGCCCTCGGCCAGGCGGCGGAGCAGGGTCAGCAGTTGTTCCACGTTTTCCTCGCCCAGACGGTCGGCCATCACGGCACCGTTTTCACGGGCATAGGGGGTGGCGCTGCGCACCGCGTCGCGGCCGTCTTCGGTCAGCGTGATCTGCCGCGTCCGCCGGTCGCCCGTGCCCGAACTGCGCGACAGCAGCCCCGCCTGTTCCAGCTGGCGCAGCGCGCGAGAGGTCGCCGTACGGTCGATCCCCACGAAATCCGCCAACTCGGAGGGCTGCGACAACCCCTCGTTGGCCAGGCCGACCAGGATGCACCAGGTGATCCGTGTCAGGCCAAGGTCACGCAGCCGTTCATCCAGCCGCCGCTCCTGCAGGCGGGCCGTGACCGAAAGCCAGTAGCCAAGGGAGTCATGAAGCTTGTAGGGGGGGATCTCGCTCTCCATGCGGCCCATCAGACTGAGCAGGGCCGGAAAGTCAAGCATTGCCGGAGTGATAGCCTTTGCAAATATGGCCCGATGTGTTTGCAAAGGCCGCTTGTCGGTTTGCAAAGGGGTGGTGGGGTATTTGCAAACAGACTGCGGCGCGGGGATGCGGCTGGGCGCCCTGCGGTCGCCGAAACTCCGCGCGGCGCGGTAACGCCGACGGGCCATCGGGGCAGGGCGGCCGCTGATCGGTGCGTGGGGGAGCGCGGCTTGAAGCTGGCCGGTGACGGCCCGGTGGCAGTCTTTCGGCGTGCCTGCGGACAGGATCACAGGGCATATGCCTGACCATTTTCGCTCCTGACCGGTTCCGCGCCGCTGACAGATCCTTTCGATAGATCCTCCCGGCAGATCCTCTGCACTCCGGCCGGGACACGGCCACGACAGGGGCCGCAGCGCGACAAGACCCTGTCAGGGGGACACTGAATGGGGCATTGGATGGGGTGTCGGAGGAGGCGCCGGGACCGGGCATTGAGGCGGGGCGCAGGGACCTGACGGTGGCTGCGTCCGATGCAGGGTCGTCGCTATCCTGCTGAAAGGTGGCGGAAATGTCCCCCTGGCGTGACACCTTCGCCCTAGGTGCGTTTCCGGCTGGACCCGGACGGCGAGAGGGGCTTAGCTCAATGTTGGGCGTTCGGTGCGATCCGGGCAGGCGGCTTTGGGGGCCGTGGGATACCCGGCCGGAGCGGCAGGGCGCCCAGGAACATCAACAGGCGCGCCAGTTCGAAATGCCAGTTTGAATTGCCATGCTGATTTGCCGGTCTGACTTGCCAGTCAGAGAGCGGATCCGATCGCCGGGCCGACGACCGCTGCAATCCCGTCGACGGGCGCAGGGGCCTGAACCCCAGGCGTTTCGGCCAATTGGCGGGCGGTGAGGCGACCCCGGAATGGACCCGGCACCGGCACCGGCCCCGAAGCCGATACCGGTGCTGAACTTATCCGGGACCGGTCCGCAGGTGGGCGACGGGAAAGGCAGGCGGTTGGTAAGGCAGGCGGCGGCGCGCGCAGGGCAGTAGGGGACACTGCATGCTCAAGGGACTACTTTTCGACAAGGACGGCACGCTGTTCGACTTCGGCGGCACCTGGAACGCCTGGGCGTTGGGGGTGATGCAGACGCTTTCGGGCGGGGATCCGGCGCTGATGCAGGGCATGGCGCGCGCGCTGCGCTTCGATCTGGAGGCGGGCAGCTTCCTCCCCGACAGCCCGGTGATCGCCGGGACCAACCGCGAGGCGTCGGAACTGTTTCTCAGCCAATTGCCCGGGCGGGAGATGGAAGAGGTGGAACAGATCCTGATCTCCGCCGCGGCGGAGGCGCCCCTGGTGCCTGCAACCCCCCTTGTTCCCCTTTTCGAAGACCTGCAGGCGCGCGGCCTGGCCCTTGGGGTCATGACCAATGATTCCGAGCATTCGGCCCGGGTGCAGATCCGCAAGGCCGGGCTGGACCCCTTCCTCTCCTTCCTCGCCGGTTTCGATTCCGGCCATGGGGCAAAACCCGACCCCGATCCCCTGCTGGCCTTTGCGCGGCAGGCGGGCATCGGGCCGGCGCAGATCGCCATGGTGGGCGACAGCACCCATGACCTGATCGCGGGCCGGGCCGCGGGCATGATCTGCATCGGCGTCCTGACCGGCTTCGCCCCGGCGGAGGAGCTCACGCCCTACGCCCATGTCGTCCTGCCCGACATCGGCCACCTGCCGGGCTGGCTCGACTCCCTCACCTGACCGCGCCCCGTCGCGACCATCAGGGGGCCGGAAGCCTCGGGGACCCGGCCCCGCCTCCGATCGGGGACACCCGGCCGCTGTCGTCGCCCCCCGACTGCCCCCCAACACCAACCCCCGCCGCCTGACCCTGCACAGTCCCGCGCCAGTACGGCGGCGCATACGCCCCGCCCAGGGCCTCCCACCCCCGGACTTGCCTGAAAACGACGCCTCCTGTCGCATCCGTGGGCGCGCGCCCGCGGCGCCACCGCTCTGCTGGATCCAGCGATGGAGGATCCGATGACCGACACCCCGACCAGCCCCGCCGACACCGCCGCCCCGCGCAGCCGCCGCCGTGGCGGGGGCCGCGCCGGCTCCGCCGCCCGCCGTGGCTCCGCTGCCATCGCGCAAAGCCCCTGGCGCATTCCGGTCAATATCGACGCCCCCACCGAACCCCTGTCCGAAGACGGCGTCGCGGCCATCCACGATGCCGCCATGACCGTGCTGGAAGAGATCGGCGTCGCCTTCCTGCACCCCGAAGCGCGCAGCATCCTCGCCCAGGCCGGTTGCATGGTCGAAGGCGAGGTCGTCCGCATGGACCGCGATTTCGTGACCGAGATGCTGGCCCATGCCCCCGCCGAATGGACGCTCTATTCCCGCAACCCCGACCACGACCTGCCCGTGGGCGGCCGGCACATCCTCTTCGGCAATGTCTCCTCGCCGCCGAACTACTGGGACATGGACCTCGGCCGGAAGATCCCCGGCACCCGCGAACACTGCGCCAACCTGCTGCGGCTCACCCAGTACTTCAACTGCATCCACTTCGCCGGCGGCTACCCGGTGGAACCGGTGGACATCCACGCCTCCACCCGCCACCTCGATGTGCTCTTCGACAAGCTGACGCTGACGGACAAGGTGCCCCACGCCTATTCCCTTGGCGCCGAACGGGTCGAGGACGTGATGGAAATGGTGCGCCTCTCCGGCGGCTGGGACGAGGCGACCTTTGCCGCCCGCCCGCACCTCTATACCAACATCAACTCCACCTCGCCGCTGAAGCACGATTACCCGATGCTCGACGGCTGGATGCGCATGGCGCGGCGGGGGCAGGGGCTGATCGTCTCGCCCTTCACCCTCGCGGGCGCCATGGCGCCGGTGACCATGGCGGGCGCGGTGGTGCAAAGCCTGGCCGAGGGCCTCTCGGCCATTGCCCTGGCGCAGCACATCCGCCCGGGTGCCCCCTGCGCCTTCGGCACCTTCACCTCCAACGTCGACATGAAATCCGGCGCCCCCGCCTTCGGCACCCCGGAATACATGCGCGCCACCCAGATGACCGGCCAGATGTGCCGCCACTACGGCCTGCCGATGCGCGCGTCGGGCTCCTGCGCCGCCAACGTGCCCGACGGGCAGGCGATGTGGGAAACCTCCAACGCGCTCTGGTCTGCCGTGCAGTCGGGCGCCAACGTCGTCTACCACGCGGCAGGCTGGCTCGAAGGCGGCCTGATCGCCAGCCCCGAAAAGTTCGTCATGGACTGCGAGGTGATCCAGCAGATCCAGCGCTACCTGGAGCCGGAAATCTGCGCCACCGACCCCGGATCGCTCGCGCTGGAGGCGATGCGGGAGGTCCGCCAGGACGGCCACTTCTTCGGCATCCAGCACACCCAGGACCGCTACGCGACGGCCTTCTACCAGCCCTTCCTGTCCGACTGGCGCAACTTCGAGGCCTTCCAGCAGGCGGGAGAGGTCTGGACCGCCGAACGCGCCCACATGACCTGGAAACGCATCCTCGACGATTTCACCCCGCCGCCCATGGCGGATGCCAACCGCGCCGCGCTGGAAGACTTCGTCATCCGCCGCAAGGAAGAGGGCGGCGCGCCGACCGACTTCTGACCTCCGCCCGTTGCGGCAGGGGCAGGATGGGGCCATGGAGCAGGAGGCCGGGGAACCGTTCCGAAGAATTTGGGCCGATGAACGTGCTCCGGGGCAGGGGACAGGACCGGGAAACAGACCGGGTCAACAGACCCGCCAAGACAGGCCACCAAAAGCGAAAGGGCCGCCCCCACAAAAAGGACAGCCCCCACTCACTCAAGTCCCGAAATGTACCGTCCTCCCCAGAACGGTGCTTAAATTCCGTGCCGCGCCCTAGCGCACGGCAGAGACGGAGACGATCTCCGGCTCTTCGGTATCTCCCGGCTGCGGCAGGATGAACCCGTCCACCGGGTAGACGCTGCCGAAGGCGCCGGGGAAGCTTTCCAGCCGGACCCGCGACCAGTCGTTGTTCTTGGACACGTCCAGCACGCGCATGCCCAGCGACACCTCGTTGCGGTGCCAGTTGGCGTGATCCACCAGAAGCTCGCGATCCGACACCAGTTCGGACACCACCGCGACATGGCCCAGCGGCATCGACGGGGTGGCGGTAAAGGCCATGACCGCGCCCACGACGGGGCGGTGGTCGACCTCGAATTCCTCGGCCTTGGTGGCCTGCGGGAACCAGGTGCGCGCGTCGCCGTGGATCTGGATGCCCGAGAGGTTGCGGGCGAAGGGCACGCACCACACGCGGGCGCCCTTGGCTTGCAACGCCTCCACCTCTTCGATGGCGAAGGCCAGGTGGTCGGGGCTGATCCCCGTTTCGGTCGTTTCGCCGACCTGGCTGCATGCCGCAGCCGACAGAAGGCTCAGAAGAGCCATGCCGCGCAACAGCGGCCCATAGCGTTTCACGCTCACGGATTATCCCCCGATAGTCCCGTATTTCCCTCGTCACCGGCCGAGCGAGGCCGATGGCAGAGCTTTTCCCGCAAGAAACACGATCTGCCAAGCCTTCGTGAAACCTCTTGGCAGGATTTCGCCGCTATACGCCCGCGCCCGCCCGCGCGTGGTCGATTTCGCGTCATTTTACCTGCGCTGCGGGTCGCAAGCGGTGGAAAAGACTTGCGAAGATGTCCGGATCCGGGAAATCTCCCTGCCGCCGAACGACGGGGCCGCAGAGGCTTTGCATGGAGGCCTCAGGAGGCAACAGGGCCGCAAAGCTCTCGCCTGTCCGTCAGGCGACCGTCGCACCGGGCCTTCGCGGCTCCTGATCACCTTGATCACTGGGCTCTTGATCACCGGGCTCTTGATCACTGGGCGATGACCGCGCCGGTACCTCGCCCGTAATCCGTGCCTTCATCCGGGGCCGTCATCCGTGGCCGTCATCCGGGGCCGTGTCCGGTTGGATCGCGTATGCCGCTCACCGCCGGGGGCCAGGGCGGGGCCGGTTCGGTTCACCACATCAGGTCACACTCTGACCCGCCCGGATCAGGTCACCTTGTCAGACCAGCGGATTGTCATGGCAGACCACCAGGAAGGCCGTGGGCTTGCTCTCCAGCAGGTCCTTCAGGTCCTGGTAGCATTGATCGACCCGGCCCAGGATGCCGATGCAGCCGCGCGTGCCGGGCAGGTTTCCGTCGGGATGGATGCGCAACAGGGTGCGGGTGGTCGAAAACTGCGGGTCCACGTTGACGCTCCAGGGGGGGACGGTCATCGGCCCCACGCTGCAATCAATCGGGATCCCGCCATTGGCCTCGTCCGTGTCCCGGCCCATGTTGGCCTTCTTGCGCAGGCGCAGCGTATGCACCTTGTAGAGCCCGTTGGGCAGCGGCAGCAGGGTCCTGCTCCCGCTCAGCGCCGGGTAGCTGCGCCCGGTGCCCGCCACCTTGAAGACCCCATCGACCCGCTGCCGCGTCGGGTTCTTCGTTCCGTTGAAATACAGGTCCGGTGTCACGACATGCCTCCCCTGGCCGGGCTGCGTCCCCCGGCTGTTTCCCCTGATACTGTGCCGGGCGCAGGCCACTGCGCGCGCCCCGGACGGGACCATTGCGCATCGCTGCGGGCAGCGGGACAAGCCCCCAATACGTCGTAGTGCGGAAATCAACAGGGAGAGGCAGCAGGATGGGACGCAGGACGGGACGCGGGCCCCTTCAGTCCAGCCGCCGGACCTCCACCTGGTTGCCATCGGCGCGGCGCGTCTCGAACAGCGGCAGGGAGGCCACAAGGTCGCTCAGCTTCTTCTTGCCGTAGCTGCGGGTGTCGAAGTCGGGCTTGGCGGCGGTGATGTACTGGCCGATCTGGCCCAGCAGATACCATTCGTCGTCCTGATTGATCGCATCCATCGCGCGGATGATCAGCTTGGTGGGATCCTCGGTTTCTGCCGGGGCCTCTGCGCCCACCGGCGCGGCGCGGCCCGGGGTCTCCTTCTTCGGGGGCTCCTTCTTCTGCTCGCCCTTCGGCTGGTCGGGCAGCAGGTTTTCCACGTAGATGAACCGCTTGCAGGCCTTCACGAAGGCGGCGGGCGTCTTGCGCATGCCCATGCCGAAGACATCCAGCCCCTGTTCCCGGATCCGGCTCGCCAGCCGGGTGAAATCGCTGTCCGAACTGATCAGCACGAAACCGTCGAAGCGGCCCGAATGCAGGATGTCCATCGCGTCGATCACCAGGCTGATGTCGGATGCATTCTTGCCGGTGGTATTGGCGAACTGCTGGTAGGGCACGATCGCCAGGTTAGCCAGCTTGTCCTTGGACCAGCCCTGAGGCCCGCCGCCGGAGAAATCGCCGTAGATCCGCCGGATGCTGGCCTCGCCCAGGGTGGTGATCTCCTCGAACATGGCCTCGGCGTATTTCGCACTGATATTGTCTGCGTCGATCAGAACCGCCAGCAGCGGTGTCTGGTTCTCGGTCGGCATGGGGTCACCTTCATTGTTTCGGCCAACCTACGGCAGATGACGCCCCGGCGCCAGCAGTCACCCCGGCAGCCGGGCGGCAGTAAACCGGCGGGCAGGCGCCACATGCGCCCGGGTGTTGAGCCTATCTTAAACCTCCTTCTCCATCCTGCGGCCAAGCCGGGTCAACGGCACAAACCAGGGCAGCAGCGGCAGATGCACGGCTTGATCAACAGGTCCATACAGACTTTCCTGCGCGACACCTACGGGGAGCCGCTCTGGCTCGACGTGGCTGCCGCCGCCGATCTCCCCTTTGCGGAGTTCGAGGCCATGCTGGCCTATGAAGACGCGCTGACCTGGCGCGTGCTGGAGGCCGCCGCCACGCGCCTGCGCAAGTCCCGCGCGATGCTTCTTGAAGACCTGGGGACCTATCTCGTCAGCCATCCCCACAACGAAGGCCTGCGTCGCCTGCTGCGCTTTGCCGGGCTCACCTACGAAGATTTCCTGCATTCCCTCGATGACCTGCCCGACCGCACCCGCCTGGCCGTCTCCGACCTCGACCTGCCGGAGCTGGAGCTGCGCCAGCATTCCGGCAAGCGCTTCACCATCACCAGTTCCGGGCGCCTTCCCGGGTTCGGCCATGTGCTCGTCGGGATCTTGCGCGCCATGGCGGATGATTACGGGGCGCTCGTCATGCTCGAATACGCCGGTCGTCAGGAGGGCCGGAAGGAGGAGCGTCAGGGCGGGCATCAGCAAGGCGGGCATCAGCAAGACTGGCCGGGGCATCCAACGGGCGCCCCTGCGGCCCCGCCCGGCGGCGCCGATCTGGGCACCCACGAAGTGGTGGAGGTCACGCTGGTCGAAAGCGCCTTCGCCGAAGGGCGCGCCTTCGATCTCGGGGCACGCACAGGATGACGGCCGCCGACGCTCCGCCCGGCTCGGGGGACGGGCCCGGTGTAAATTCCGGTGTTCGGCCCGCCACAAGGCCCGCTGCCGATCCGGATCGCACAGGCCCCGCGATACCGCCGCGGGACAGCGGTCCGGCGGGGGGCAGCGGACGGGCAGGGGCCAGTGGACGGGCAGGCACCAGTGGCGGGGCGGGGGGCGCCGCTCCGGCGGAGGCCCTGGCGCCGCTGACGCGCGATGCGCTGGACATCCTCTCGCCAATGCATGTGCTGCTCGATCCCACCGGCCACGTGGTCCAGGTCGGTCCCACCATGCAGAAGCTGCGCCCGGATCTGCCCATGGCGGGGCGGCGCTTCCTGGAACTCTTCGAACTTTCCCGCCCGCGCATGGTCGATTCCATGCCCTCGCTGCTGGCCTCGGCGGGGACAAAGCTGCACCTGCGGCTGCGCGACGAACCCCGCACCGCGCTGAAGGCCGTGCTGGCACCGCTGGCGCCCGATGCGCAGGGGCGGCGCGGGGCGGTCGTCGATCTTTCCTTCGGGATCTCCATCGTCGATGCGATCCAGTCCTATCGCCTGCACTCGGGGGATTTCTCCCCCACAGACCTGACCATCGAAATGCTCTACCTGATCGAGGCGAAGACCGCCGCGATGGAGGCTTCCCGCACCCTCAACCTGCGCCTGCAGGGGGCCAAGATCGCGGCGGAGGAACAGGCCTACACCGATACGCTGACCGGGCTGAAGAACCGCCGCGCCATGGATCACATCCTGTCGCGGCTGATCCGCACCGGGCAGGATTTCGCGCTCATGCACCTCGATCTGGACTGGTTCAAGCAGGTCAATGACACCCACGGTCACGCGGCGGGCGACCACGTCCTGCAACATGTCGCCCGCGTGATGATAGAGGAAACCCGCGCCGGCGATACCGTGGCCCGGATCGGCGGGGATGAATTCGTGCTGCTCTTCCACCAGCTGACCCGCCGCGCCCGGATCGAGGACATCGCCCGCCACCTCATCGCCCGGCTGGAGGAACCGATCCTTTTCGAAGGGGCGGCCTGCCGGGTCTCCTGCTCCATGGGCACGACCCTTTCGACCGACTACGCCCCGCCGCAGGCCGACCAGATGCTGGCCGATGCCGATGCCGCGCTTTATGAAAGCAAGAAGGCCGGGCGCGCCTGCCACAGCTTCTTTCGCCCGCTGCCCCCCGCCTGATCGGCCCGCGTGATCCGCTCATTCTGATCCCCCCAAACTGATCCCTCTGGCCCGTTCGCCCTGATCTGCTGCCCCGATGTGTTGCGTGCAAAGGCATGATGTGGGGCCTTCAGGCTGCTCCCGATGGGGCGGGATGTGGTGCCCGGCGTGCGGGGCACCTCGGGGCGCAAATCGGGCCCAAACCGGAACTGCCCGGGTACTGTAGCCGCGCCCGCTAAAGTGGCATTCTTGCAGCATATCTCGTGTTCGGAAAACGCCTCTACCCAATCCCCGGTAGACCCCCTATAGTCACTGTGGATAAAACCGAGTTGGCCCCTACTTGCAGGGGCAGGTGTGGGGAGCAAGGGGCCATGCGCTGTCCGTTCTGCGGAAATGTCGATACTCAGGTGAAGGATTCCCGCCCGGCGGAGGATCACGCCGCCATCCGTCGGCGCCGTCTCTGCCCCGCCTGCGGTGGCCGTTTCACCACCTATGAACGCGTCCAGCTGCGCGATCTGGTGGTGATCAAGTCCAATGGCCGGAGAGAGGACTTCGACCGTGACAAGCTCGAACGGTCGATCCGCATCTCGATGCAGAAGCGCCCGGTCGAACAGGAACGGATCGACCAGATGATCTCCGGCATCGTGCGGCGGCTCGAAAGCTCCGGCGACACCGACATCCCCTCCAAGATGATCGGGGAGATCGTGATGGAAGCCCTGGCGCGGATCGACACCGTGGCCTACGTGCGCTTTGCCAGCGTCTACAAGAATTTCCAGGAAGCGGGCGATTTCGACAAGTTCGTCTCGGAGCTGCGCCCCGCCATCCCCCGCGACGAGTGATCCGGCCGTGACCCATCGCCCCGAAGATGCGCGCTACCTGGCGCTGGCCCTGTCGCTCGGCCGCCGGGGGCAGGGGCGTACCTGGCCCAACCCCTCGGTGGGCTGCGTCATCGTCAAGGACGGCATCGTGCTGGGCCGTGGCACCACCGCGCCGGGCGGACGGCCCCATGCCGAACCCCAGGCCCTGGCCCAGGCGGGCGAGGCCGCGCGCGGCGCCACCGCCTATGTCTCCCTCGAACCCTGTTCGCACCACGGCAAGACGCCGCCCTGCGCAGAGGCGCTGATCGCCGCCGGCATCGCCCGCGTCGTCGCCCCGATCGAGGATATCGACCCCAATGTCGATGGCCGCGGCTTTGCCATGCTGCGCGACGCCGGGGTGGAGGTCACGACGGGCCTGCTCTGCGACGAGGCGCTGGCCGATCACGAGGGCTTCTTCCTCAACCGCGCCCAGGGCCGCCCCCGGGTGACGCTGAAACTGGCGCTCTCGCTGGATGGCCGCATCGCCACCGCCTCGGGCGAAAGCCAGTGGATCACCGGGCCGCAGGCGCGGCGCGAAGTGCATGCCATGCGCGCCCGCCACGACGCCGTGATGGTCGGCGCGGGCACGGCGCGGATCGACGACCCCTCCCTGACCGTGCGCGACATGGGCGTGGATCACCAGCCGGTGCGCATCGTCGTCTCCCGCCGCATCGACCTGCCGCTGATGGGCGCGCTGGCGCGGACGGCGAAACAGGTGCCGGTCTGGATCTGCCATGGCCGCGATGCCGACCCGGCGCTGATCCAGGCCTGGGAAGGGCTGGGCGCGCGGCTCTTCTCCTGCAACCTGGCGGGCCGACAGCTCGACATCACCTCGGTGCTGCAGGAACTGGGCGCGGCGGGCCTCACCCGGGTCTTCTGCGAAGGCGGCGGCGCGCTGGCCGCGACCCTGCTGGGCGCCGACATGGTGGACGAACTGGTGGTGGTCTCCGCGGGCCTGGTGCTGGGCGCCGAAGGCCGCCCGGGCATCGGTGCCATGGGCATCGACCGCCTGGCCGAGGCCCCCCGGATGGACCTGGTGGAAGAACGCCGGATCGGCCCCGATGTCATGACCCGCTGGCTGCGCCCCCGCGCCTGATCAGGCTCCCCCCGGCTTCCCAGGTTCTCAGCGGCGCCAGATCCAGGACTGGGTCGCCATGATCCCCTGCAGCTTGGCCAGCAGTCGCAGCGCGGGCGCGCGCGGGCTCACCCCGGCCTCCAGCCGATCCACTGCGACCTCCACCGAACAGGGCAGCCCCGTCACCGGATCCAGGTAGCGCGGGTAGTCGATCAGGGCGGCATGCACCAGGCCTTCCAGGTTCACCTGCACATGGCGCCGGGGCGGATGCTCCAGATCGCGGGTCAGGCCCCAGCCGGCGTAGAAGGGCTGCCCGGTGCAGAACACGTCGACCCCGCGCAACAGCGCCTCGAACCCGGTCAGCGATGTCATCGTCCAGACCGCATCGACCTGCTTCAGCAGGGTGTCGATCTCCGCCCCCGGGACCAGGTGATCGGCCAGCTGCAGGGCCAGGTTCGCGGACATCGCGCCCGGGCGCAGGCCGCGCGCCACGTCGGGGTGGGGCTTGTAGAGCAGGGTCGCATCCGGCTCCACCCGTCGCGCGGCGGCCAGCAGCTCCATGTTGCTCTTCACCAGGCCCGCGCCGTAGCGGACAGAGGCATCGTCCTCCACCTGGCCCACCACCAGGATCATGCGCCGGCCCGGGGTGCGCTCCGGCAGGGTCCGGTCCCCGCCCAGGTTGTATTTCGAAAGCCCGCTGGCGGTCAGCCGCGCGATCAGCCGTTCGGCCCGCCGCTGCTGATCCGGCCGCAGCTCCGCCCGGGTGGCGATCAGCTGTTCCAGCCGGCTTGGCTTGCGGGCGTCGTAGTACATCCCCAGCTCGTCCAGGCACAGCGACAGCGGCGGCACCAGCTCCGCCCCCAACCCGCGGGAGCGCAGGAACCCGTCTTCCACCCCCACCGCCTGGCGCGCGGCGGGGCCCCAGACCATACGCTTTTCGGGCCCATGGGCCAGGGTGAAGCGCATGCGCTTTTCCTGCCCGAAGAAGGCCTGGAAATGCGGCCGCTTCCACAGCCGGATCTCGTTCGACCGCCAGCCCTGCCGGTCCTCGCGCCAGGCCCGCGCGCGCGCGGCCAGCCCCTCTGCGGCCTCCTCGGCGCTGCACAGGCGATCATGGTGGGGATCGTACCAGGTCGGATAAAGCAGCAGCGCCCCGGCGGCCAGCTGCGCCCGGGTCAGGTTGCGCCCCCGGCGGGACGGGCCGATGGGCAGGGGGTGCCGGTCATCGCTCAGCCCCCAGCCGGAATAGAAGGGCAGGCCGAAGACACGCGGCCGGTGCCCGCCCAGGATCGCCTCGAACCCCAGTTGCGAACTGACGGTGTAGACGGCGATGGCCCCCTCGATCAGCGCCCAGGGACTGACAGGGTCGCTCAGCAGGGTGATCCGCCCCTCGGGCGCGCCGGCCACGTCCTTTTCGCCGTAATACCCCGGGCGCTTGCCGCGCGCGGTTTCCGGGTGGGTCTTGATGACGATGCGGGCGCCGGGATGTTCCTCCTGCGCCCAATAGAGCATTTCGCGGAAGGTATTCGCATCCGCCCCGCCCAGGCGCACGCTGGCATCGCCCCGCACCTGGTCGACGACCAGGACGTAGCCCGGGGCGGGCAGGGGCAGGGCGGGATCGGTCGCGCTGTACTTCGACAGATGCGCCTCCTGCATGCGCGCGATCAGCCCGCGGGCCCGGCCCAGCAGGTGGGCATCGTCGAAGGGATGGCTCTTCAGCAGGCTTTCCAGGTCCGACGGGCCGGTGCCGTCGAAATGGCTGCCCGTCTGCGCGATGGTCAGGCTGACGGGCGGCTCCCCCGTCCGGCCGGGGTGAAGGGAGCGCAGGAAACCGTCCTCCACCCGGATCAGCCGCGCACCCGCGCGCTCCGCCGCCGCCTCGCCGCGCCTGGCATAGGGGGAATGGCCCCAGACGGCGATCTGCCCGCCCGGCTCCGGTCGGCCAAGGGTCAGCCGGTATCCCGACAGCTCCAGGATGCGGCGCAGCCGCTTCTGCCGCATGAAGCCGAGGTTGAGGTAATGCAGTGCGACGGGGGAGGCAGCTTCCCCAGGGTCACCCCCGGCGCGGTCTGCGCTCCCCTCCGCTCCGGCCTGGCTATGCGCCGCCGGTGTCATGCCGTCAGTAGTCTGCCACGGATTGCAGCGTATCGACCGAGCTGAGAGAGCCGGTCAGAGCGCCAATCGTCTTGTCCCACTGGGTGAACGGCGCTTCGGTCACATAGACCAGGTCGCCATCGCGGATCAGGAAATCGCGCGCCATGAACATGCCGTTGGGCTTGGTCAGGTCCAGCACGTAGACCATGCGCTGCGCGCCCTGCAGGTCGGTGCGGCCCAGGACGCGTTGCGCGATCTCCTCCGCCTCGTTGCGGAAGACGAAGACGCCGGTGGGGTCGGCCGCGGTGGACTTCAGCCCGCCGGCCTGGGCCAGGGCCTCGATCCCCGAAAGGGTCTGGCTCTCGAAATCTATGACGGCCTGGGTACCGGTGGCGCCCAGCACGGTGAAGGACCGGGTGTCTTCCTCGACGATGATCCGGTCGCCGTCGCGCAGGGCGATGTCGTAGCGCGGATCGTCGAACAGGTCCTGGTACCAGATGGTCTGGCGCTGGTTGCCGCGCACCACGGTGATCAGTGCGCTTTCCGGCGACAGGCTGCCCAGGCCACCGGCGGCGGCGATCATCGACGACAGGCGGCGGGTGGGCCGTTCGATCGGGTAGACGCCATTTCCGGCAATCGCCCCGATCAGGGTGACGCTGGCGCCGTCGCCGGCCTCGCGCACGACCTCGACCTGCGGGTCCGGGGTCTGATCCTGCAGCTTTTCGGTGATGATCCGGCGGATCGCCTCGGGGGTGTTGCCCGCGGCACGGATCCGCCCGGCATAGGGCACGAAGATGAAGCCCGCGCCATCCACCTGCACGGCGTTCAGCCGGGTGAAGTTCACGCCCTCGCTGGCCAGCAGGCCCTCGTCCACGTTTTCCCAGATGGTCAGGGACAGGGTGTCGCCGGGGCGGATCACGTCCGATCCCAGCAGGCCCGCGCGCAGGAAGCTGTCGGAAAAGCCCAGGGAGGGGATCACCGCGGTGGCCCGCGTCACCCGGTCGTTCACATCCACCACGAAGGCATCGCCCTCGCGCTGCACGGAGCCGGCAAAGATCTCACGCTTGTTCGGGCCGCTGCGGGGCAGCACATCGCAGGAGGAAACGGCAAATATCGCCGCGACCAGCGCGACGGACCTCGCCCATCGGGTTGCTTTCGGGTTCACTGCTCGTCTCCTCGACCTGTTTCCGGTCGCTTGTTCTGCCGCGACCTGCCCGGTTTTGCCCGGATCCGCCGCTGTTTTTTCGCCTCTTTCCGGAAGGATATAGCCTCCCGCCCGCAAAATCCAGTCTCTCGCGTCCGGCCTATCGGACCAGTCGCAACTGTTGCCGGGGCGCCGCGGTGCCCGATCGCAGCGCGTCATAGGGGTCTTCCGCCGCCAGCATCATGTCCACCACCTGCCGCAGCAGCTGCCGCCGCGACCGCGCGGCGTAGAACCCGCCGGCGACCTGGCTCGTCTCCAGCAGGAAACGCCGGTAATCCTGGTAGGCCCTGCGGTCGGGCCGGGTGGCGCCGCCGAAGAACTCCGCGATCGGCTGGGTGGAAACGAACTCCGGCTTGTCATAGACCGCCCGCCCGAAGGTCTTCAGCGGGATGCCCCGGTACAGCACCTGTTGCCCGGCGGTGGAATTCACCGTCACCGCGCTGCGCGCATCGGCCAGCAGGGGGGCCAGCTTGCCACCCCGCAGCAGGTGGATCCGCCCCTCCAGCCCCATCTCGCGCGCCAGCCGCGAAAGCTCCGCCCGGACCGGCGCGCGCCCGTCGTCCAGCGGATGCGCCTTGAAGACCAGGTGATGATGCCGCGGCGCGCCCTCGGCAAAGCCGCGCATCACCACCTGAAGGAACTCGGCCATGCTGGCAAAGGGCGAATGCGCCAGGAAGGAACTGTCATGGGCCAGCTGCAGCAGCACCACGTGATAGGGGAACCCGCCCCGCCGCACCTGGCGGGAGGCCAGCCACCGCGTGACGGAGGTCACCGGCATGCTCACCAGCCGCTTCAGGTACAGCTTGAATTCCTGCGCCACCGTCAGGTCCCGGTGCGGGCGGAACTGGCGGTAGCGGCCATTGGCGCACATCACGAACCAGTGGTACAGCGCGCCGTAGAACACGTGTTCGCGCATGTCGCCCCAGACGGCGGGGGGCAGGGGGGCATCCATGTCCGACAGGGCCAGCATCTCCCGCATCTGATCCACCGAAAGGCGCATCAGGCGCGAATGCCCGTTCGATCCGCCCCGTTCGTAGGTCACCCAGTAGGGCCGCATGTAGCCTTCCTCGAAGACATGCACCCGCAACCCCCGCGCCCGCGCCAGCTTTACCGCATCGGCGTGGATCGGGCGCACGTCGCCGTAAAGCACGATATCCGTCACGCCCTTCTCGTCGCACAGGGCGCCAAACCGCGCGGGCCAGTCGCCGGGCGCCCCGTCGAAGGCGATGTAGCTCTCCCGCGCGCGCCAGAAGACGGCATCGCCCGCGTTGAACCCCACCCGCCAACAGGTGCTGCCCGCCCGGGCCAGGGCGCGGGCCAGCTGCTGGAAGAAGGGCCCGTGGGGTCCCTGCAGGAACAGGAAGACCCGGGCGTCCGGCGTCATGTCATTCATCTTTCTACCCGATGGCGGCGGCCCGTCCGGTGTTCCCCGGTTCGGGCGCGCGATGTCTCGCCCCTTCTGATGCGCGCAGGCCCGTCCCAAGCCGGACATGCCGAAAACCACATGCCCAAACCGGACGGAACCGCAGGGTTCATTCTGCTCCATCAGGCCTAGCCCGTCAAACCGGCAGAATTGGGGCCATGGCCGGGCATCTTCCCGGCCCCGTGCCAGCCCCCCGCGCCGCCACCTTGCAGCCGGGGCCGCCGCGCGCTACGCCCTAGATCGACGCGCGGCACCGCGCGGCCACTAGAACGGCAGACAGGAGAACCGCGATGTTCACCGGCATCATCACCGACATGGGCACCGTCCGCGCGCTGGAACACCGGGGCGATCTGAAGGCGCGCATCGGCTGCGCCTACGACATGTCCACCGTCGACCTCGGCGCCTCCATCGCCTGCGACGGCGTCTGCCTGACCGTGATCGAAACGGGCGAAGACTGGTTCGATGTCGAAATCTCGGCCGAAACCATCTCCAAGACCAACCTCGACGCCTGGACCGAAGGGCGCCGGGTCAACCTGGAACGCGCGCTCAAGGTGGGCGACGAACTGGGCGGGCACATCGTCTCGGGCCATGTCGACGGCGTGGCGACCCTGGTGTCGCTCACCGACGAAGGCGACAGCACCCGCGCCCTCTTCGAAGCTCCGGCAGCCCTGGCCAGGTTCATCGCGCCCAAGGGCTCCGTCGCGCTCAACGGCGCCTCGCTGACCGTGAACGAGGTCGACGGCGCCCGCTTCGGCATCAACTTCATCCCCCACACCAAGCAGGTCACCACCTGGGGCCTGGTGAAGGAAGGCGACCGCATCAACCTGGAGGTCGACACCATGGCGCGCTACGTCGCCCGCCTGCAGGAGTGCACGAAGTGACGGACCTCGGCCCTGATCCCCGCGCGGGGCTGGGCCACAACGGCGGTCCGGCGATGGATGACGGGCGCCGCTTCCGCGCGCACATGTGGGCCCGCGCCCAGGCCGGGCGGAAAGAAGCGCAGCTGCCCCTGTCCATCGTCCGGATGCGCATCGCCCGGGCGAAGGAACTGGGCCTCTCCTATTCCGACTACGCCGCGATCCGCGCCACCTCCGGGCGGGATGTCTCGGGCTATCTGATCTCCTCCAATGCGCTGGGCGTCTTCTCCAACGCCGCACCGCCCTCGGTCCGGGTGTCGGACCGGCTCACGGCGCTGCGCCATGTGATGCGCATCGGGCTGGCCCATCCGCCGCTCGATCCGCGCGCGCTGCTGGACCGGGTGGCGGGGCTCGATCTTGCCTTCCCCGCGCCGCCGCTCCTCGGCTCCTTCGCAGAGATCCGCGCGGCGCTTTCCCTCGCTCAGGGCCGTCTTCCGGCGGCGGGCCTCGTGGCCATCACCGCCCTCGGGCTGGAACGCGACTGGGTGACGGCGGGCCGTCTCGCAGGCTCCCTCCCGTCAGAGGCGCTCTTCGGCTGAACCGACAGCAATTTTGGCCGCGATTTCGGACCGCTGCGACAGCATCCGCCCACTGCAAAAACGCACCGTCGCGATACCGACAGGATACCGACGTAATACCGACGTTTTTTTCGCGCCTTTTCAGGCAGGTCCCGAAACAATTGCGGGTTGTGACTATCGCCCGGAAAGGCTCCGGTTCCGGCCAGGCGCGGGCTGACCTCTGCATTGCTGCACATGCGGTCTGTTCCGGCTTCTGGCCCGATACGCCGTGTCTCTCTGGCATTTCTCCTGCCGCTGCGGTAATCCCGCCCAAAGCAAACAGGGCCGGAGTCACGAGGTACCGCCATGTCCGATAGCGCCGCATTCGACAACAAGGGGCCGGTCGAGGAAAGCTGGTCCGATGCCATCTCCTCCATCGAGGATATCATCGAGGACGCGCGCAACGGCCGCATGTTCATCCTCGTCGATCACGAGGACCGCGAGAACGAGGGTGACCTCGTGATCCCAGCCCAGATGGCGACCCCCGAAGCGATCAATTTCATGGCCACCCACGGGCGCGGCCTGATCTGTCTTTCCCTTACGGGTCAACGGGTTGATCAGCTGAACCTGCCGCTGATGGCGTCTCAGAACTCCTCGCGCCACGAAACGAATTTCACTGTTTCGATCGAGGCCCGCGAAGGCGTCTCCACCGGCATTTCCGCCCATGACCGCGCCCGCACCGTGGCCGTGGCCATCGACGCGGGCAAGGGTCCGCAGGACATCGCGACCCCCGGCCACGTCTTCCCGCTGCGCGCCCGCGAGGGCGGCGTTCTGGTCCGGGCCGGTCATACCGAGGCCGCCGTCGACGTCTCCCGCCTGGCCGGTCTGAACCCCGCCGGCGTGATCTGCGAGATCATGAACGAGGACGGCACCATGTCCCGCCTGCCGGAGCTGATCGCCTTCGCGCAGCTTCACGGGCTGAAGATCGGCACGATCTCGGATCTGATCGCCTACCGCCGCCGCCACGACAACCTGGTCCAGGTCGAGAAGGAAGAGGTCGTCACCTCCGAATTCGGCGGCGAATGGACCATGAAGATCTACATCGACAAGACCCATGGCGCGGAGCATATCGTCTTGATCAAAGGGGATATTTCCGGGGAAGAGCCGGTGCTCGTGCGGATGCATGCGCTTGATCCGATGCGCGATCTGGCCGGGCTCGGCTGCTCTGGCCGGGCTGATGAGTTCCGCGATGCGATGAACCTGATCGCCGAAGAGGGCCGCGGTGTCGTCGTCCTGTTGCGCGACCTGCAGATGAAGCTGACCGCCCCCGGCGAGGCCTCTCCGCAGACCCTGCGCCAGTACGGCCTCGGCGCGCAGATCCTGACCTCCCTGGGCCTGTCCCGGCTGGTCCTGCTGACCAATTCGCCCCAGCCCAACGTGGTTGGGCTCGACGCCTACGGGCTTGAAATCACCGGCACCCGCCGGATCGAGGAGTGACCTGACATGGCCGGATCCGAACAGCACTACACCCTGCCGCGCGGCGAATTTTCCAAGCCGGTCAAGGCGTTGATCGTCGTGGCGCCCTATTACAAGGACATCGCCGATGAGCTCATCGCCGGCGCGCAGGCAGAGATCGAGGCCTGGGGCGGGACCCATGACCTGATCGAGGTCCCCGGCGCGCTGGAGATCCCGACGGCCATCGCCATGGCCGGCCGCATGGCCGATTACGATGCCTATGTCGCGCTCGGCTGCGTGATCCGCGGCGAGACCACCCATTACGACACCGTCTGCAACGACAGCTCCCGCGGGATCACCCTGCTGGGCCTGCAGGGCCTGTGCATCGGCAATGGCATCCTGACGGTGGAAAACCGCGACCAGGCCCTGGCCCGCGCCCGCGTGGCCGAACATAATAAGGGCGGCGGTGCTGCCGCTGCGGCCTTGCATCTTGTCGCGCTTTCGCGCAAATGGGGCGCTCCGAAAGCCGGGGTGGGATTCCTTCCGGCTGCTGACGCGCCCGTGCAGGGTGGCTGAAACGCCCGCCCGCTCCCAACCGAGAAGACGCCCCGAGATGAGTGAAGAGACCCCGACCCCAGCCGCCCCGCCTTCGGGCAACCAGAAGCGGAAGATGCGTTCCGCTTCAAGGCTTTATGCTGTCCAGGCCCTTTACCAGATGGAACTCGCCGGGCAGTCGGTCGAGAAGGTGATCGTCGAGTTCGAGGATCACCGCTTCGGTGCCGCCTACGAAGAGGGCGAGTACAACGAGGGCGACTCCGAGCTGTTCCGCAAGACGCTGCGCGACGCGGTGAACTGGCAGGCCAAGGTCGACCAGATGACCGACCGCGCTCTCGTGGCCAAGTGGCCGATCGCCCGGATCGACCCGACGCTTCGCGCGCTGTTCCGCGCAGCCGGGGCAGAGCTGGTCGAGGGAGAGGCGCCGCCCAAGGTGGTGATCGTCGAATATGTCGACGTGGCCAAGGCCTTCTTCCCCGAGGGGAAGGAACCGAAGTTCGTCAACGCCGTGCTGGATCACATGGCCCGCGAAGCCCGGCCCGAAGCGTTCTGAGCCTGGCCGGCTCCGCCGCTGGGTCCCCAGCTGCAAATGAAAAGCCCCGCCGTTGATCCGGCGGGGCTTTCCTTTTGCGTCAGTGGGTTGTGCCAGTGGGTTGCCCCGTGGGCTGGCGCGTCAGAACTTGTAGTTGAAGCTGGCGGAGACCGAATGGGTGCGGCTGTCGGTGGTGAAATCACCTTCGTACATCAGCAGCGCGGTCAGCCCGTCCGCCATGTCGCGGCCGATGGCGATCTTGGTCTTCAGCACATCGCGTTCCTCGCCCTCCACCAGGACGTCGGTGGCGTTCACCGCGACGGTGTAGTCGTCCCCGCCGGTGTCATGGGCATAGGCCAGTTCCATGAAGGCGAAGTTGGTGCCACCGTTGCTCTGCGCGCTGAGGGTGGCGCGGATGCCGATTTCCGGCGTCAGCGAGTCGGTCTCGAAGGCGGAAACGCTCTGCCCGCCGTTGTCCTCCTGGTAGCCGTCCAGGCTGCGCTTCTGGTAGCTCAGCGCGAAGAAGGGATCGAGCACCAGCTCACCCATCTGGCCCATGGGCATCGGGGGCAGTTCCTTGCCCAGTTCCAGGCTGACCTCGAAGGCGTCGCCGTCGGGGCTGGAATGGTAGGGGCCGCCGGAATTGCCGGCCGGATCGCGCACCTGGGAGTAGTCGAAGCTGCCGTAGGTCATCTGAAGTTTGCCGTGGAAGCCGTTGTCCTGCATGAACATCCCGTAAAGGGTGCCCACGAGGGCGTCGGTGCTGATGCGGGATCCGTCGCCATCGTCCAGCCGTGCCGTCAGTGACCCGTAGCTGAGCGCGCCGCCGATGCTGACCTGGCCCAGGGCGCTGCGGTTCGGCAACTGGTAGGTCACGCCGAGCGTGGCGCTGCCGCCGTCGAAATCGAAGCCGGTGCTGCTGTCGGTGGTGTCGTAGTCACCGAAGGCGTAGGTGCCGGTGAAATAGACATCCAGGCCCTTCACGCCCCAGGCGTCCTCTGCAAAGGACAGGCTGTTGGAGCTGTTGTAGGCCGCCCGGGTGACCGTGCCGCCGCCGCTGCTGTTGGGGGTGAAGGTGCCCACCACGCGGCCGTGGCTGATCAGCACGATCTGCTGCACGTTCTGGAAGACGGGGGCGGTTGCGCCGCCGGTGCCGGAACCCGGCGTTTGCGGGTTGGGGGCCGTGGCTGCCGCCGTGACGCAGGTGGCAAAGGCCTCTGCGAAGGCGCTGGCGGCATCGCCGCCCTGGCGCAGGTAGTTCAGGTCCGCAACGCAGCCATTGGCAGTGGACAGCGCCAGCTTCACGTAGTCCTCCGTCGTGGTGCCCTGGTTGGAGCTGATGGCGGCATAGGTCGCGGAAGAGGTCGTGGCCCCGTTCTGGATCAGGACGGTACTGCCATCGGTGGAGATGCCGGTGGCGCCGGTGCCGGTCTGGATCTCGGCATCGACGACGACGACCAGGTTGGCGCCGACGCCGTTGAGATCGGCCAGGATGGAGGCATAGTCGATGTTGGCGTCGGTGTTGTCCCGGTCCTCATCCGTGACCAGCACGAAGGTGAGGGAGGCATTGGGCGTGAAGCTGTAGGTGTTCAGCGCGTAGTTGAGCGCGGCATAGCCGTCTTCGGTGCTGCCATTGATGACCAGCCCGCTGGCCGCCGTGCCGAAGGCCGCTGCATCCCCGTAGAGATTGCCATCCAGCATGAAGGCGTGGCCGGAATTGGTGCTGCCGCCGCCGCCAAAGCCCGTCAGGCCGAAGTTGAGGGTAACGCCGTCGCCGACCAGGGTGTTTTCGATCCCGGTCACGAAGTCGGGCAGGAAGGCATGTTCGCCGGACATGGAGCCCGACTCGTCGACCACGAAGATCACGTCGGCGTAGGATTGTGCCTGTGCAAGGGCGGGGAGGACGGTCAGCGCGGTGCTTGCAAGCAGGCTGGTCCCAAGCGCCCCGGGGAGGGTGGGGAGTTTCATGAAATTGTCCCGTCTAAATTTGTTGACTGCAAAAATGGCCCCGACCTGTCGCCGGGTGAGCCAAGGGGAAGGTTAAGGGCACAGGCGGGGTGCGACCTCCCTCGTTTGGGGGAGATTTCGGGCCTCGCGTGGGAAAATTGGCCGCGACAACACGCCAGCTGGACAGGACGGTGCCGCATGTAGATGATGGAGGGGCCAGATCAACGGGAGGTTCAAATGCCCAAGCTCGTTCGCGTCTACATCACCCAGTGCCTTGTCGGCTTCGGGATCTCTGCGCTTTTCACGGCCGGGCTGATCTATTTCGACGTCATGGGCCTGCAGCGCCTGGTCCTGGGATCCTCTGACGGGATCCTTGGCGCTTTCCTGATCTTCTTCTCCAACGGGATCGTCTTTGCCGGGGTGCAATTCGCCATCACGATCATGCGCCTGGCGGAAAAGGACGAACCACGCGGCGGCACGCGCCTGCCCCTGGTCGCCGAACCCGTACGGGCAGAGGCGCCGCGTCGCCGCTGAGGGTGGGCCCCGTCGGATAGGGCCCTTCGGATCGGGCCCGGGATCCGGATTGTGGGGATTTGAAGGTGGCGGGCCCGCACGCAACCGTTTGGGTGACGCATTCCCGAGGACCTGATGATCAGGTGGGCGCCAGGTAACCGGACCACGGCCCGGACAGAGCCAGCTCCCTCGGATTTGCTTAAGGCCACCGGAATGTACCCGTACACGAGAAGGGCAGCACCCGCCGAGGACCCACCTAGGCCTTCGACACCGCCGCGGCAAGGGGGCGGGGCGAAAACGATTGAAATCCGCAGTCCTGTCGGGCTCGTGGCCCGAGGGTTGCGGCCCGCGATCAGCTTTCCCCGGTCACCATGTCGTAGTCCTGCAGCTCTTCCCGGCTCAACAGGTAGATTTCCTCAGGCGGGGTCACGAGGGCGGGCTGCATCACCCGCAGGTCGATGCCCATGTCCACCAGGTAACTCATGACGAGGCCCTGTCCCCGCTGGATATCGGATACGGCGATGAAGGCCGGCAGCAGGGTATTTTCGCCGAAGTAATGCTGGTGCACACCGATCCGCGCGCCGTCTTCGGCGCTGCGTTCGCCCCCGGCGGCGAAGAGGTAGGGGCAGGCCGAGAGGCAGATGTCATTCTCGGCCATCGCGGTGTCCAGGCCGGCCTGGCGGATCGCACGGCCCAGGTCCAGCGCATCGGTGACCGAACCGCCGGGGGAGTTGAGGTAGATCGTTGCAGGCGGATCCGCGGCGTCCATCCTTGCGGTCATCTGCCGGGCGATGCGCGCCCCGTCCCCCTGTTCGATGCTGCCGCTGAGCCGGAAGGCGCCATCCCGTTCCTCCAGCACCAGCCGTTCGGGCAGGGGGCCATCTGTCCGGATGCCGGGGGAGGCGGGGCGCGTCGCCGGCATGTCCTTCGGGTCGTAGCGGCGGGTCTGATCCCCGGGCGATGTGGGCTGTTCGAACTCCGGCGCGGTGCTGCCGCCGGGCATCGAAAACCCGCTGCCGATATCACCTGCGAAAAGCAGCAGCCCCAGGATGATCTGGAAGCCGAGCGCCCCCGTCAGAACGCCGCGCATGCGCTTGGCTTCGCGGTCATGCCGGGCGGACAGGGGCGGTTGCGGGTCCGTCGTCTGCTGCATGTTCATGCCCCGGGATCCCCCGGCGGTCTTTGTGCTGCGGCGCTGCTGCCGGTCAGGGCCAGGTCCACGTCCCGCGCGGCGGCCAGTGCGGCGCGCAGTTCCGAAACGGTCATTCTGTCTTCGAGCGGGGTTGCCTCACGTCCGGAGCGGATGGCGGATTGCGTCACCGCCAGGATCAGCACCAGCACGGCCGGCAACAGGTCGATCGCGATTGCGCCGGCCCAGGACGGGATGAAGTTGCCAGCGTAGCGGATCACCGCATCGGCGGGGGAAAGGGGGGTATAGGTCGTTTCCGGTGGCTGGGGCAGGGCGATGACCTCTGCCGCTGCATCCTCCAGGGTCGCGGCGCGCTGTGCCAGGACCTCCAGCACGGAGGTGATCGTGGTGCCCTGTGCGGTGCGGTTTTCGGCGGTGGAGCCGTCCAGCTCCGGCAGTACGACCGAGGCGGTCAGGTCCTGCGCGGCGCGTTGCACCAGCGGCGCAACCGACAGCTGGCGCAGCCGTGCGATCAACCCCGCAAGTTGAACCGCCTGCTCCGAAAACTCGACCGAGCGGGTCTCGACCGGACCTGGCTCCACTGTCAGCGCCCGCATCCGGCTGAGCAGGGCATTGCCTTCGGTGAAGGTGCTGTCGACCAGCGGTGCCTGGTCCGCGATCTGGCTTTCCAGCGCCTGCAGCTCTTCCGACTTCTGCCGAAGCACCCGGAAGACGGCGCCGCGGCCGGCAAGCCCCGACAGCCCGCCGGATGCTTCCTGCTCCGACAGGTCCGCAAAGCTTTGCTGGACGCGGGCCACGTCCCTTTCCAGACCCTGGGCGGCCAGGGCGTTCTCATTCGCGCGTTCCAGCGCTGCCTGGTAGTCCTGGACGGTTTCGGCCAGATGCTGTTCCACCGCCGCGCCCCCTGCAAGGGCGGCCGCATTCAGCCAGGAGGACATCGCGACGATGGCCAGCGAACCCAGGCCCATGGCCCCCAGCAGGCCCGCCCGGGCCTGTGCAGACCGCATCGCGGGAAAGAGCCGCATCATGTAGGACCAGAAGACGAAGATCCCGGTGGAGACCGCGACGGAGTAGGCAATGGCGGCAAAGGCCGTCATCGCGCCGTCCCCGTCCAGCAGGGACTGGACCCCGAGGTAGGTATAGATGCCCGAGGCGACGGACAGCACGCCCAGGGCCGCACCCGTGAAGGTGTCGAGGAACGACAGGTGGCCTTCCAGTTCGTCCACCATGCGGGCGCGGGGATCGGGTTTGCGGTCGCCTGTCCCGGCGGGCGGCTCGGCCAGGGTCGGGCGCGCCGTTTGGGGCGCGTTTGTCGTGTCGTCGGTCACTGCTCTCTCCGGTTGTCCCGGCCCGTGGGGGCAGGTTGTACCGTTTCGAGATAGGCGCAGGATCGGTGATCACCAAACGCCCTTGCGCCTGTTCATGAAATGTTCGAGTTTGTGACCATGGTTGTCACATCGCTTTCCCCTGAATCGCCCGAACCGCAGCCGGGGCAGCTCCTGGCGCGGGGGGTGTGCCGTCTGCTGAAGAGCCATGGCTTCGCCCCGCTGGAGGAGTTTGTGCCGGAAAGCGGCAAACGCGTCGACGTCATCGGGCTGGGGCCCAAGGGGGAAATTTGGGTGGTGGAATGCAAGAGCTCCCGCGCGGATTTCATGTCCGACGGCAAGTGGGAAGGCTATCTGCCCTGGTGTGACCGGTTCTTCTGGGCCGTCGATCAGGATTTCCCGCTGGAGCTTCTGCCGGAGGAGAGCGGCCTGATCATTGCCGATTCCTACGGCGGAGAGATCATTCGCATGCCCGAGGAAAGTAAGCTGGCTGCTCCGAGGCGCCGCGTGATGACACAGAAGTTCGCCCGCGACGCCGCGCGCCGACTGCAGAGCCTGAGGGACCCGCGCGTCTGAAGGGGGGCGAAGGGCGGGGGCGCCTGCGTGCGCGGATCAGCGGCGCTTCTTGCCCTTGCCACCCATGGCCGCCGCCGCCTGGGCCGCGGCGCGGATTTCCTCTGCGATCTCGATCGCTTCCTCGGGATCGAAATCCATCGGGATCTCGACCGAGCCTGCGTCGATGAACAGGCGCACCATGCCCTGATCGGTGGGCCCGATCTGCAGGTTCGCTTCGATCTCGCGTTCGGTGTCGATGCTCATGGGATCTCTCCTGAAATGACCTTCGGTGGTTAGCCCGGGACCGGCGTCTTGGCAAGTGGAGGCCGAAGCAGGCGGTGCAACGAGGCGCGATCGTTCACGCCCGTGTGTCCGGGGCGGGAGCATCTGCGGGGCATTTGCCATATTTGCGCCACAATTGTGGCGTATCAAGGTCTCAACTTAGGCCCTTCCGGGTCGCCCTCCAGACAAGCGGCAAAACGCGCCGCACGTCACCAGGAATACAGGATTTCATCCGGATCGCCGGATATTGTCCCTGACGCCACCTTCGGATGCTCTCCCGAAGGTGGCGTTTATCATTTTCGGGGGGCTGTTTCGCCTGAGCATTGGCGCCCGGGGCCGGTGAGACGACCAATGGACGGGGACTGCAGATTTTTGCGTCAAACGGTCTTGCATTCGCCGGGCCGGCTGGGTAGATGACCCCTCACGTGCCGCCTTAGCTCAGTTGGTTAGAGCGCTGGATTGTGGATCCAGAGGTCCCCCGTTCAAACCGGGGAGGCGGTACCACAAACTCCCCCCCCCCCGATAGTCAGCGAAGATAGCCTGATTGCCACGTGACCCTTGATTGCGCGCATGGTGTCCGGTGCCGCAGGCCTGCGGCCAGACGAAGGTGAACTGCTCCAAGGCGTTTCTCTCCCGGAAGTCGGTGGTGACCGACAGCGTCTGAACGCCCTGATCTGGTGGAAGATGTGAGGTGGCGAAGGGCTCTGGCGCCTTCGCCTGAGGGCAGGGCGCCCCGTCCCGGTTCGCCGGAACGGGGGCAATGATCAGGCGCTGTGCTGGATGTCGGTCGTGCGTTTCAGGATATCGACCCCCTGCTGGTTCCAGAAATGCAGCAGGTCGATGAAGATCCAGTTCTCCGCCAGCTTGTCACCATCGCGGCGATAGAGGTCGATGACACGGAATTCTGCGGGCTTGCCGGTGCCGGGCATGCCCATGAAGCCTCCGGTCGGGGTGGCGGTGAAGTTGGGCCAGCCAAAGAACCCGCCGTAGTTGCCTTCGGCCAAGCGGCACAGATGCCTTGTGGGGGTCCTGTCGGCAAAGCCTGCGCGGAAGGGGCCCGAATGTTGCTTGGCGTACCGAGCGATCGTGTAGGTCGCGCCGATGCCCTCGGGGCCCCACCAGATCATGTCATCTGCCCAGGTGCGCGCCAGTTCCTCTTCGAGTGTCAGGCCAGAGTTCCACTGACCCAGATCGTTGATCATCGCATTGATGAGGGCGAGTGTTGTTTCGCCTTCCTCCGGATCCTGCGGTGCAGTCAGTAGCCCGTCGTGGGTCATGGGGCCCGGCTGCACGAGGTGAGCCGCGGTCTGCGGTGGGAAGGGCTGCAGCCCTGCCTGAACCATGAGGTGCGGGATGTCGAAATAGAGCGAGGTTTCGGCGATCTTGCCGTCGACGATGCGCTGGAATTCGCAATAGCGCAGAAAGGCCATTTTGCCCGTCGGCCGAATGCCAAGCCATGGCGTGTCGAAGAGCCCCATCAGGTGCCCCATGGAGACAACCCAGGTGCTGGCGCCATCATCCAACTCATTCTTGCCGGCGAAGAAGATGTCCTGCCGACGCTGCAGATGCGTCAATGCGCGGCGCAGGGGTTGCCAGAAGACCTCTGCTACGGTCCCGGCATCTGCAAGTTCGTTGAAGGGGTGATAGCCCCTCCAGCGGTAATCCGTTGTTGTCGCGGACTGAAGGACGTCGGGAATCGCTTCGATAGACGCGCTGTCCAATGCGCGGTGAAAATCGGCCGCAACGGCCTTTGCTGTCTGAATGTCGCTCATTTGTTTGGCACCCTGGGGTTGGTTTTGCCCAGCTGAACATCATTGCAGGGCATGGATCGGGACTTTTGCATTCGTATGCAAAAATAGCTTTCCCGATCCTCACGCCGGAGTCTACGTCTATTTGCATGCGTATGCAAAGCGCGTCGAGGGGCGCGCCGGACAGGAGGCGACATGGCTGAGATCCAGCTCAGGAACGTGCAGAAACGCTGGGGCGACTTCGTCGGCGTCGAGAATTTCAACCTGACTATCGCGGACCGGGAGTTCCTTGTTTTGCTGGGGCCTTCGGGCTGCGGCAAGACGACGACAATGCGCATGATCGCCGGCCTCGAAGATGTCACAGATGGCGAGATCGCGATCGGTGGGAAGGTCGTGAACGAACTGGAGCCGAAAGACAGGGACGTGTCGATGGTGTTCCAGTCCTACGCGCTGTACCCGAACATGAATGTCTACGAGAACATCCGCTTTCCATTGAAAGTGCGCGGTGTCGATCCGGCAAGCCACGACGAGAAGGTGCTGCGTGCGGCCGACATGGTCGAGCTGCGGGAATTCCTGCATCGCCGGCCGGCGGAACTGTCCGGGGGGCAACGCCAACGAGTGGCGCTGGCACGCGCCATCGTGCGGGAGCCGAACGTCTTCCTGATGGATGAGCCGCTGTCCAACCTTGATGCCAAGCTGCGGGTTTCGACGCGGGCGCAGATCAAGAACCTGACCCATGATCTGAAGGTCACGACCATCTACGTCACCCATGACCAGATCGAGGCGATGACCCTGGCGGACCGGGTGGTGGTGATGAAGCGGGGCAGGGTGCAGCAGGTCGGCAGCCCGACCGAGATCTACGATCGTCCCGCCAATACCTTCGTTGCCAGCTTTATCGGATCCCCGGCGATGAACCTTGTGGATGGGCAGGTGCAGGGCGGTGTCTTCACGGCCGACAACACCGAGGTTCAGGGGCTGGCCATCCCGGACGGTGCGCTGACTCTCGGGTTCCGGGCAGAGGACGCGCGCCTGGCTGAGCCGGGTGAGACCGCACAGATAACCGCACCGATCTATACGATCGAACTGCTGGGCGATGCCGTGATGATCTCTGTCCGCATCGGCGGGGCGCTGGTCTCGGTCAAGGCCGACAAAAGCTATCGCGCAGAGATCGGTGACAGCGTTGCCATCCACGTTCCCGTTTCCATCTGCCACCCGTTTTCGGCCGAGACGGGCGAACGGCTCGACGATTGAAGACCAACCGCAACAAGACGGATCTACTCACAGGGAGTAAACACATGAACCTCAAGACCCTTGCACTGGCGGGTTGCCTTGGCCTGATGGCCTCCGCCGCCTCTGCCACCTGCGCGTTCGAGAATACCGTGCCGGTGAAATCGCTCTCCGCCGGTTTCGAGGCCTGGAAGGCCGTGACCGACGCGATGTCCGAATGCGGCAACTTCCAGGCATCGCTTGATCAGGAGTTCCAGGAGAAGCAGGCAGAGGCCTTTGCCGCAGATCCCGCACTCTACCAGATCGGTGGCGTGGCGAATGCGACCCTCGTGCCCTTGCTCAACGCGGGCACGATCCGTCCGCTGGATGATCTGGTCGCGAAGTATGGGCAGAACCTCAGCCCGAACCAACTGATCAAGGTGGACGGCAAGATCGTTGCCATTGCGATGATGGTGAATACGCAGCACCTGATGGTGCGCTCCGACATCCTGGAAGACCTTGGGCTGGAGGTGCCGACCACCTATGACGAAATGCTGGCTGCGGCCGAGAAGATCAAGGAAGCGGGCCTGGTCGACTATCCCATCGGCGGGACCTTCCAGACCGGCTGGAACCTGGGGGAGGAGTTCGTGAACACCTACCTCGGCGAAGGCGGCAGCTTCTTCGACGCAGACAACATGCCCACCATCAACAACGCGGCGGGTATTACGACGCTCGAAACCATGAAGGCGCTGACCGCCTACATGGACCCCGAATACCTGGTGTCCGACAGTACCTACGTCCAGCAGCAATTCCAGCAGGGCAAGATCGCGATGGCGAACCTCTGGGCCAGCCGGGCAGGTGCGATGGATGACGCGGCCGAAAGCCAGGTGGTTGGCAAGGTCGCGATGGCTGCGGCGCCGATGGGGTCGGTCCGCCCGGCATCGTCGATCTGGTGGGATGGCATCGTGATCGCGGCACATATCACCGATGAGCAGGCGGACGCCGCCTTCCGCGTCGCGATGGAGGGGCTGGACCAGGAAATGGTCGAGGCCAACAATGATGCCGCCGTCTGGCTGGTGAAGGGCTACAAGCCCGGTCACCTGGCCGAAGGCGCTGCGGCAACCGCGGCGGCGGGCGCAGCCCCCTATCCGGGCAATGCCGCGATGGGGGTCATGCACACAGCCCTTGGAAATGGCATCGCCGCCTACCTGACCGGTGCCAAGGATGCAGAGACGACCCTGGCAGACATCGAAGCGGCCTACCTTGTCGGTGCCCGCGAAGCTGGCCTGGTCGACTGATCCGCACGGACAACCGATAGGACCGGGGCGAATGGCGCCCCGGTCACCTCACCCCCCTCAATCCCCAAAGCGCAAGGAGACCGGCAGATGAAGTTCAAGACCTTCGCCGCCTTTGTCGGCCCCTCGGTCGTGATGATGCTGGTTTTCATCGCCTTCCCCCTCGTCAGCGTCTTCATCCAGAGCTTCCAGGTCACGCAGCCTGTCTACGAGACGGTCGAGGTGGAGACCTGCACCCCGGGCTTCCTGACCCAGACCTGTGTCACCGAAAGCCGGAGCCAGCCTGTTCTGGGCGACGACGGCAAGGTGATCACCGAAACCCACTTCGTCGGTCTGCAAAGCTATCGCAACGTGCTGGAACTCGGCCGGGCCTGGGATGCGCTGAAACACGGATCCTGGCGAGCCTTCCAGGCCATCGATTTCTGGAAGGCGCTTCGCTTCACCCTCAGCTTCACGCTGATCACCCTGCCTGCGGTGATCGCCCTTGGCCTGACGCTTGCCCTCGTGATCAACAATGCCGGCAGCCGGATCCGTGGGCCCGTGATCTTCGTCTCGTTGCTGCCGTTCATCATCACGCCGGTCATCGGCGCGCTGTCCATCAACTGGCTGTTCCGGGGGGACGGCATACTGACCGCCCTGATGGAGCGTGCCCTGCACCGTGACATCTCTCTCTTTGCCCAGGCCTGGACGATCGAGGTGCTCATGATGCTCTACCGGATCTGGCATGTCGCACCCTTCGCCGCCATCGTCTTCTACGCGGGCCTTCAGACCGTCAACAGCGACAGCCTGGAATCCGCCCTGATCGACGGGGCATCCCGGTGGCAGCGGCTGAAGTACATCGTGATCCCCCACCTGATGCCACTGATCATCTTCGTCGCCATGATCCACCTGATGGACAGCTACCGGGTGTTCGAAGAGGTGGTCGGTTTCCGCAGCCAGGGGCACGTGATCTCCCTGCAGTGGCTGACCTATGATTTCCTGCAGCCGGATCAGGCAGGCAACCGTTCGATCAGCCGGGCCTCCGCCAGCGCGATGCTGACCATGGTGGGCATTGTTATCCTGCTGATCCCACCGCTGAAGCGCAGCTGGCGCGACCATAAGGGAGTTCACTGACATGACCAGCGCAGCAACCGTTTCTGCCCTGCATCGCCAGCCGCTGGGACTGCGGCTAATCTCGGGCGGCTTCCTCATCCTCTGGTGTGTCATTGCCGCCTTCCCGATCTTCTGGATCGCGGTGATGAGCGTGAAATCCCCGGTCGACGCCTTCGGTGATCATTTCTGGAGCGTCCTGCGCGGCCCGGCAACGCTGGCTGCGGGGAAGGGGATCTCGATCCTGGACATCGTGGTGAACCTCGGTGTGGCCTGGGCGATCTTTCGGGGCACCGCGCGCCGGTTGCCGCTGGCGGTGGCAAGCTACAGCCCGGGGGGGCGCCACTGGATCGGCTGGCTGATCGGCGCCGCAACGATCGCCATCGCGACCATCGTGATCTTCTTCGCCCTGCTGCCCGCGCTCATGTCTGTCATCAACCCGATCGCGGGGCCTCTGGGGCACAAGCTGATCGGCTTCACCACCGAACATTACCGCACCGTCTGGGTCGAACGCGGCTTCTTCCGCAACTTCCAGAACTCGTTGATCGTGACCTGCGGGGTCGTGCTGATCTCCCTGACGGTGGGAACGTTGGCGGGATACGGCCTGGCCCGTTCCGGCAGCACCCTGGCGTTCTGGATCCTCATCGTGGCGCTCGTGTTTCGCGCCTTGCCGCACTCCGTTCTGGTGGCGGGCTACCTGCCGGTTTTCATCAACTCGGCCGAGATCCTGCGCCCGATCCTTGGAGACGCCGCACCGACGCTCTACGGCAAGCCGCTGGCGGTCATCGCGGTGCTGGTGGCCATCAACCAGCCGTTCACGATCTGGATGTTGCGAAGCTTCTTCCAGAACATTCCCGCAGACCTGGACGAGGCGGCCCGCGTCGATGGTTGCACCCATTTCCAGGCGTTCCGGCGTGTCATCATGCCGGTGATGTGGCCGGGGGTGATCACCACGGGGCTCTTTTCCTTCCTGCTGGGCTACAACGACTTCCTCGTTACATCGCTGCTGCTGGATGCGCAGAACCAGACCATGGTTCCGGCCATCGCGGGGATGTTCAATCGCGAAACCACGACAACCGATCAGGTGGTGGCCGTCGCCGCGGCCGTCTCGATCACCGCGCCGCTCTTCATCCTGGTGATGATCTTCCAGCGCCAGATCGTCAGCGGCCTGACTGCAGGGGCGGTGAAGGGATGAGTTGCCAGGCCCGCCAAGGCGCACTGTCGCGCCACCCGGCTCTCAACCGCATGCCGCGGGATTTCCTGGAGGGGAGAGTGTTCCTCCCTCTCAAATGGAAATCCACAAGCAGAAAGGAAACGCCATGACAGGCGCCCGCCCCGAACAGGCCGTGCTGAGCCGCGACACGGACATGACCAGAACAGAAGAGACCCGCCGCGTGATCGAAGGCATGGTCGATGGGCTCAATGATCACCGCATCGATGATATCGGTGCCTTCTTCCATGACAGCTTCCGCTGGATGGGCAACGCCGGATGCGGCACGAAGACCGGCCTGAAGGAATTTCAGGACAACTGGCAAAGGCCCTTTCAGGCGGCCTTCTCCGACAAGGTCTGTGTCGATGAGGCGCGCCTTTTCATGGGCGAATGGGCCGCAGCTTTCGGTCGGCAGGAAGCAACGCATTCGGGCCCCTTCATGGGGATCGCCCCGACAGGCAAAAGGGTGGAGATCCGCTACATGGATTTCTGGAAGGTCGAGGACGGCCGGATCAGCGACAACTGGGTCATGGTCGACTTCCCCCACGTTCTGGCCCAGCTCGGCCATGACGTCTTTGGCGGGGAAGGTTGGGAAGCGTTCGACCGGGGGGAGCGTGTCGCCCCGCGCCCGGTTTCTTCTGCGGAGATGAGTAATGAGTGACCGGCACAGTGCCCACAAGGCCCTGATCGCGCCCCTGCGCGCGGCCATGTATGATTTCACTGAGGGCGGCGTTCGCGCCGCCCTCGACACGGCTTTCGCGACGGACGCGGTTGTTCACATGTGCCATCCCTTCGGGGATCTGGCAGGGCCGCAGGAGTTGTACCGGAGCTGCTATGCGCCCCTGTTCGATGCGGTGCCGGATCTGGAACGACGGGACTACATCGTCATTGCGGGCCCGGACGAGTTCGGAAACGACTGGGTCGGGGCTGGGGGCTACTACACCGGAACCCTTGTCGGTCCCTGGCTGGATATCCCGCCGACCGGCCATCAGGTGCACATGCGGTACGCCGAATTCTTCCGGATCGTCGACGGGCAGGTGGCCGAGATGCAGGCGATCTGGGATATCCCGGAGGTCATGATGCAGGCCGGCGCCTGGCCCATGGCGCCGAGCCTCGGGCTGGAATGGCACGTTCCCGGTCCTGCCAGCCACGACGGGCTCGTTCCGGGCCCCAGGGACGAGGCGCGCTCCTCTGCCAGTTGCCAGCACATCGTGGACATGCTGGACCACATGAAACGGCACCCTTCCCAGGGAGGGCCCGAAGTGATGGAGATGGAGCGGTTCTGGCACCCGCGCATGAACTGGTACGGCCCGGCGGGCATCGGAACCGGGCGCGGCGTCGCGGGCTTCCGAAACTGGCACCAGATCCCCTTCCTGGCCGGCATGCCCGACCGTGGGCAATACCTTGAAGAGATCACCTATCACTTCTTCGGGGACGGCGATTATGCGGCCGTGACCGGCTGGCCGAACATGATCCAGACGGTCACCCATGACGGCTGGATGGGCATCGCCCCCTCGGGCAAGCGGATCGACATGCGAAGCCTCGATTTCTGGCGCCTTGAAAACGGTCTGATCCGGGAAAACTGGGTGCTGGTCGACATTCTGCACGCCTATGACCAGTTGGGCGTGGACGTTTTCCGGCGCCTGCGCGAATTCAACAAGGTTCGCGTACCGGGAAGGATCGCCTTCCCTGTCGGAGAAGCCTGAGCTGAGGAGGAGCATCAGATGGCGGAACGGGTAACGGCCCAGATGGTGGCCGAACGCGCGGGTGTCAGCCAGTCGGCTGTCAGTCGGGTCTTCACCCCCGGGGCCTCGGTCTCTCGCCGGACCAAGGAGAAGGTGCAGGCGGCGGCGGATGAGCTGGGCTACCGGCCCAATGTCCTGGCGCGTGCGATGGTCTCCGGCCGGTCGCGGATCATCGGGCTCGTGGTGGCCTACCTTGAAAACCAGTTCTATCCGGAGGTGCTGGAGAGACTGTCCAATGCCCTGCAGGCGAAGGGCTATCACATCCTCGTCTTCATGGCGTCGCAGGAGGCGGGAACACTCGACAACGTGGTGCAGGAAATCCTGGACTATCAGGTTGACGGGATCGTGCTGGCCTCGGTTTCGCTCTCCTCCGACCTTGCGTCGCGGTGCCAGGCGGCAGGGGTCCCGGTGGTGATGTTCAACCGCGAACAGGACAACGGCGTGCTGAGTGCCGTGACCTCCGACAACTTCGGTGGGGCACACAGGGTGGGGGAATTCCTGCTTGCCGGCGGCCATGAACGCATCGCCTATCTTGCCGGCTGGGAAGGGGCCTCGACCCAGCGGGATCGCGAGGCCGGGTTCCGCGCGGCACTGAAGGACGCAGGGCGCGAGTTGCACGCGCGCGAGGACGGCCGTTTCGAAACGGAGAGGACAGCGCAGGCCGTGCGCCGGATGTTCGCGGGGCCTGATCGGCCCGATGCCGTGTTCGTCGCGGGCGACCAGATGGCCCTGATCGCGATGGATGTGCTTCGCTTCGAACTGGGGCTGTCCGTCCCGGACGACGTGTCGGTCGTCGGGTTCGACGATGTTCCCGCCGCGGGCTGGTTGTCCTACCGCCTCACCACGGTGCGCCAGCAGGCCGCGCTGATGGTCGACCGTACCGTTGAAACGCTGGTGGCCGCGATCGAGGCCCCCGGCGATGCCCCTGCCCAAAGACATGCCATCGAGGCGCCGCTGATCCTGCGCGCCTCGGCCAGAATTCCCGAAGGATGGACCCAATGAAAGGTTTCGACCCGAAATTCCGAGATTTCCCCGATTACATCATCGGTATCACCAAGGAAATCTGGGAGGACCGTGGCATTGCCACGCTCCATGACTACTACGCGCCCGATATCGTCGTTCGCTCCCCGGCGTCGGTCGTACGGGGCAATGCCAACGTGATCGGTGCGACCATGGCAACTCTCGCAGAGTTTCCGGACCGTACCCTGCTGGGGGAGGATGTGATCTGGTCCGGCACGCCGGAAGACGGCATGCTGAGCTCCCACCGGATCCTGTCCACGGCGACCCACCTGGGCGACGGTGTCTATGGCGCGGCGACGGGCAGGAAGCTGCAGTATCGCATCATCGCGGACTGTCACGCGCGCAACAACATGATCGATGATGAATGGTTGATCCGGGACCAGGGCGCAATCGTGCGCCAGATGGGCTGGAAGCCGCGTGCCTATGCCGCTGACCTGATCACCCGGGAAGGCGGGGCGGACACCTGCGTGCGTCCCTTCACCCCGGAAATTGATCTGCCGGGGCCCTATTCCGGTCGCGGTAACGATGACCCCTGGGGGCAGCGCTATGGCGATATCCTGACCCGTATCATGGGGGCGGACATGCGTGTGATCGGGGAGCAATACGACCGCGCCGTGCTGGCGGAATACCCCGGGGGTGTCACCGGCCGGTCCTTCGACGCGGTGGACCGCTTCTGGATGGGGCTTCGGGCTTCCTTCCCCAATGCGACCTTCACGATCCACCACCAGATCGGTCGGGAAGATCCCATGATGCCGCCCCGTGCCGCGATCCGCTGGAGCTTGACCGGGGAACATGACGGATGGGGCGTGTTCGGGGCTCCGACTGGCGCTCGGGTCCATGTGATGGGCGCGGCGCATGCGGAGTTCGGGCTTCTGGGGACCGCCGAACCGAAGGTCCGCCGCGAATATGTGCTCTTCGATGAAACCTCGGTCTGGAAGCAGATCCTCCTGCAGGCCGGTGTGTGATTGCCGGGGACCGGTTCAGTGACCTCGGGTGATACGGGCAGCCTGGCTGCTGGCCCTGACGCGGGTGGTACGGTCGCCCTGCTGGCGGTCGCCTGCGGGGTGTTGGCCGCGAATGTCTACCTTGCGCAACCCCTCGCGGGGCCGATTGCCGCGTCTCTGGGGTTGCCTGCACGCGCGGCTGGGGCTGTCGTCATGTTGACGCAACTGGGCTACGGCCTGGGCCTTCTCCTGATCGTGCCCCTGGCTGACAGGATTGAAAACCGGCGGCTCATTCTTTCCCTGGTGGGGCTTGCCGGGGCAGGGCTCCTCCTCGCGGGGGTGAGCGCCTCGACCTGGCCTTTCCTGCTCGGGTGTCTCGCGATCGGCCTGGGGTCGGTCTGCGTACAGGTCCTGGTGCCCTATGCCACCCACATCGTCCCCGAGGCACGCCGGGGGCGCACCGTCGGGCTGGTGACCGCGGGGCTGATGCTGGGCATCATGCTGGCGCGGCCCGCGGCCGGCCTGCTTGCGGGGGGGATGGAGTGGCCGGCGGTTTTCAGATCCGCCGCGGTGGTCATGGTTGGCCTGTTGTTGATCCTGTCGCGCCGGCTGCCCCCGCTATGTCCGCAAAGTTCGGAAAGCTTTCTGGCGGTGATCCTGTCGATGCTGCACGCGCCGTTGCGGTTCGCATTGCTGCGGGAAAGGATCGTCTACCAGGCGGCTCTCTTCGGCTGCTTTTCCATGTTCTGGACTGCCGTACCGATCTGGTTGATGGGTCCCGCGTGGCAATGGAGCGAGGGGCAGGTCGGGCTGTTCGCGCTGACGGCCGCAACCGGTGCGCTTGCGGCGCCGGTTGCCGGTGCTCTCTCGGACAGGGGGCATGGTGCCAAGGTGACGCTGGGGGGCCTTCTGATGGCGACCGCCGGATTTGCGATGACGGTACTGTCTTCTCCGGGGGAGGGGATCACCGCGGTGCTGATCGTGATTGCGGCAAGCCTGATCAACGCGGCGGTGACCTTTGGCTACGTCGTTGGCCAGCGGGCGGTCTTCGGACTGGATCCCGGCGCGCGGGCCCGGTTGAACGGGATCTTCATGGCCAGCTTTACCCTGGCCGGGGCTTTCGGCTCTGCCTTCGGAAGCTGGCTGCTGGCGCACCATGGCTGGGACGCGATCGTCATCGTCGCGCTCATCGCGTTTTCCGTCGCTCTGTTGCGCTTTGTCCTGGGCGCGCTCCGCCGAGCCTAGGTGCATCCGAGCGGGCGCGGACTGTTTGCAACGAAACCTTATGTGAGCGAGTGGCACCCCGCAGGCACAGCCAGGCAAGTCCCGGGAAGATAACCCAGTTTTCGCCGCTGCCGATCAGCCAGATGCGCCCGGAGGCTGGTAGTTTGCTGGCGGACTTGCACCTCGGACCTGCCGTCCGACGTTTCCCATTCAGAGGGGAACGTGCAAACGGATGTCAGGAAATGCCCCGTAGCAGCGCGATCAACTGGCTCGTCTCTGCCGAACCCAGCTGTCCCAGCAGGTTTGCATCCTGCGCCTCGATCTCCTCCCGGATCTGCAGCATGCGTTTGCGACCAAGCGCCGTCGGCAGGACATTCACCTGGCGGTGGTCGTTCTTGGCGACCTGCCGGTGAACCAGGCCATCTGAAACCATCCGGTCGACCAGCTTGGTCAGGGTCGGTGGGTTCATGAGCACGATCTCTGCCAGTTCGGTCATCGTCATGCGCGGGCCGGCATCCAGGGTTTCCAGGATACGCCAGGCTTCGATCTGAATGCCATGCTTCTTGAGCCGCGCTGCGAGGGAGGTGTGAACCCGCCTGTGGGCCGCTGCCAGCGTGTAGGACAGGTAATTCTGGATCGGGCTGCTCGTTTCCATGGCGCTTTCTGCCTTTCGGGCGGGATTTGCGTTCGCTCTCCCGAATTTAATTGACTTGGAAAGTAAAATCAAAGGGCATGTGTACGTCCCTGCGCCAGGAGTGAAGGGCATGACCGCCTTTGTTCCATTTTCCACCGTTCCGACGGTGCCGACCGAACTCGAAGAGTTCCGCGAAGGTCCCCTGGCCCGTGCCAAGGGGACGTTTCGGGTCGCCTTGCTGATTCCGCTTTGCGGCAGCGCGGGGCTTTGGGCGCCATCCTGCATCTCTTCGGCTCAGGTCGCGGTGGAAGAACTCAACCGCAAGGGCGGCATCGCGGGGCGGCGGATTCAGCTGATCATGATCGACGCCGCCGTGGAAGCGCACACGCCGATCGAGGAAACGATCCACGAGTTGATCGAGGACGGCGCGATTGATGCCATAGTCGGCATGCATATCAGTGCGATCCGCCAGCGCTTGTCCAAGGTGGTACGACAACGCATCCCGTACATTTACACGCCCCTCTACGAGGGAGGCGAGAGTACACCCGGCCTCTATGCGATCGGAGAAACCCCGCAGGAGCAACTTGCCCCGTCGATGGAGCTGCTGCAACGGCGCTACAAGCCGAAGAGCTGGGCGTTGATCGGTAATGACTACGTCTGGCCGCGGACCTCGCACCTTTATGCCAAATCCAAGCTGCGGCAGATGGGGGTGGAACTTGCCTATGAGAAATACCTGCTCTTCGGGCTGCGCGACATGAACCACTACGTGGAAGAGATCGAGCGTTCCGGTGCCGAAGCGGTGTTGATTTCTCTGGTGGGGCAGGACGGAGTGGCCTTCAATCGCGCATTCGGCAAGGCGGGCCTGCATCGAAAGGTGCTCCGCCTGTCCTGCGCGATCGAAGAGAATGCCCTGATGGCCAGTGGAAGCCGCAACACCAAGCGTTTGTTCGTGGCGTCTTCCTACTTTTCGACGCTGCCGACGGAGGCGAACTCCGCCTTCAAGGAACTCTACTACAACCTTCATGGCGACCAGGCGCCGGCGCTGAATGCCCTTGGGCAATCGACCTACGAAGGGGTGCATTTCCTCGCCGGCCTGGTTGCCTCGCACGCGGATGACTGGCGTGCTTTCGGGACCGCAGATGGCCTTCCGGTGAGTCGTCGCTCCGGGCGGAAACGGTTGTCGACAGCCAGTGGGGATCGCGCGCCCATCTATCTCGCCCGTGCTGACGGCCTTGGCTTTGAGGTCACGGATGAGTTATAAATCAATGACTTGAAGTCAATTGATTTCCAGTTCAAGTTTTTACTTGAATTGGAAAGTAAAATCTCCCAACGTTCAGGTGACCGGTGCGACCGGCTGCTGTGGCGGTCGCTGCACCCCCTGACAATCGTGGAGAAATACCTTGCTCTGGATCGCCCTCATCGTGCTTGCCGCACTGATTATCCTTGTCGGGATCTGGTTCCTTCAGAAGTTCTACGCCAAGGCGACACTGGATTCCGCGCTCGTCCGTACGGGGTTCGGTGGCCGCCGGGTGGTGACCGACGGGGGCTGCCTTGCCTTGCCGATCCTGCACCAGATGCAGCGTGTCTCGATGGGGGCGATTGCCTTCACCACCACGCGTGATGGACGCGGGGCTGTCCTGACCCGGGATCAGCTTCGGGCGGACGTGACCTTCGAGTTCGAGCTGCGGGTCGCCCCGACGGACGAGGGCATCGCGACAGCCGCCCAGGCCCTGGGTCAGAGGATCGCCCGTGGCGGCGAGACGGTGGAAGACGTCCTCAAGGGGGCGCTGGTGAACGCGATCCAGAACGCCGCAGCCGCCCGCACGCTGGAGGAAATCCATCTCGACCGTCGCGGCTTCTCGGATGAGGTCGCAGCAGGGATCGAGCTGCAGGCTGCCCGGCTTGGCCTCACGCTGGTTTCGGCCTCTTTGATTTCGGTCGACCAGAGCGATCTTGCCCAATGGGCCGAAAACAACGCCTTCAACGCGCAGGGCATGCGTCGCCTTGCCGAACTGGTGGCGGATCAGCGCAAGGCCCGCATCCGGATCGAGACCGAAGCCGAAACCGCCGTCCGTGAAAGCCGGCTGGCGCAGCACCAGCGGCAGTTGGAATTGCAGCGGGCCGAACGAGAAGCGGAAATCGCCCTGAAGGAACATCTGGCCCGGCTGGAGGCGGAGGCGACCTCCCGCGAGGCGTCCGCCAGGGCAGAAGCGGATCGGGCAAGCGAAAGCGCCCGTATCGAGGGGCAAAGCCGTACCAAGGCCACCCAGGTTGCCGAAGACGAAGCACTGCGACGTGCTGAAATGGCGGCAGTCCTCTCCCTTGAGGAGGCGCGGATCGCCAATGACATCCAGCTTGCCCGCCGCCGTGCGGAAGAGGCGACCGCCAAGGCGGAAGAGGAGGAGGCACGCGCCAAGGTGATCCTGGCCGCCGAACATGTGGAGGCGCAGAAATCCCGCGCCGTCACCGAACGCGAGGCGGAGATCGCGCGCCTGAAACAGCAGGCACAGATCGCGCTGGAAGACGCCAAGGTCAGGAGCGACGTCGATACCCTTCTTGCAAGGGCACAGGCCGAAGCCACCGCGGCCGCCAAATCTGCCGAGGCTGATCGTATCCGGATGGAGGCAGAGGCCCAGGGCCGCGCCGCCCTGAATTCGGCGGAGAATACGCTCAGCGAGGCCGTCATCCGGATGCGCCTCGAGGAACGCAAGCTAGATCGCCTGCCTGAAATCATGACCCAGATGATGAAGCCGGTCGAAAAGATCGACTCGATCCGGATCAACCAGATCTCCGGCATGGGCGGGGCAGGGGGGAGCGGCGGCGAGGGTGTCGAAGGCGCCTTCGGATCGGCCATGGATCAGATCTTGGGAATGGCTGTCCGCCTGCCTGCGATGAAGCAGATGGGGGAGGAAATCGGCCTCGATTTCGATGCCAATCTGGCCGGGCGCACCGCCGATTACGCCAACCGCATCAAGAAGAAGGATGAGTGACGCGGACAACCGCGCACCAACACCAACAACAGGAGAGACGGAAATGACCCTTAACAGACGCAGGTTCCTTGGTGCTTCTGCCACGCTGGCCGGTGCCGCGCTGCTGCCCAGCCTCGGCCGCGCCGCCAGCCCCATTAAGTTCGGTTCGATCCTCGACAGTTCCGGCAACTTCGATGCCTACGGAACGCCGATGGACATGGCAATGCGGCTGGCCATCAGCCAGATCAACGATGCGGGCGGCCTTCTGGGGAACCCGGTGGAAGTGGTCGCTTATGACACGCAGTCCGACATGGCGCTTTATTCCCAGTACGCGCAGCAACTGACGCGGCAGGACAAGGTGGATGTTGTTCATGGCGGGATCCTTTCCGCCTCGCGCGAGGCGATCCGCCAGACCATGCGTCGCTCGAACACGCTCTACTTCTACAATGTGCTCTACGAAGGTGGGGTCTGCGACCGCAACATCTTCATCAACGGGGTCACGCCCGCACAGCAGGTCGCAGCCCTGGTGCCCTATGCGATGGAGAAGGCGGGCAAGAAGGTCTACGTCCTGGCGGCCGATTACAACTACGGTCAGATCATGGCGCGCTGGATCCAGAAGTTCGTGGCGGACAATGGCGGCGAAACGGTCGGCGTGGACTTCTTCCCGCTCGATGTTGCCGACTTCGGGTCGACGATCGCCAAGATCCAGACGGCCGCGCCCGACCTTGTCATCGCGCCGCTCGTTGGCGGTGCTCACCTGTCCTTCTTCCGCCAATGGGCCGCCGCCGGCATGAAGGACAAGATCCCGCTGGCCTCCACCACGCTCGGGGCAGGCAACGAACATAAGGTGCTGACGCCGGAAGAAGGCGACGGGATCATGCTCGCCTACAACTATTCCGAAACCCTGGATACGCCCGCCAACATCGCCTTCAAGGCTGCTTGGGAAGGGGCCTACGGGGATACTTCGGCGCTCCATGAACTGGCTGTTTCGCATTACCAGGGCATCATGATGTGGGCCGAAGCCGTGCGCCAGGCCGGTTCCGCCGAACATGATGCCGTGGTCGAGGCCATGGAAACCGGCCTGTCGATCGAGGCGCCGGGCGGGCTCGTGACCTGTGATCCGCAGACCCACCACGCGGTGCTCGATGTGCATATCATGGAGGTGAAGGATCAGGGGCTTCAGGTGATCGAGAGCTTCCCGCAGCAGCAGCCGATTGACACGCAAGCCGTCTGCGACCTGACCGCGAACCCCGACGACAACACGCAGTACGAAATCCAGATCTGATCGTTTTCTGATCGGACGGAGCGGTGGTCACGGGACCACCCACTCCGGGGCGCGGGAGGCGCCCCGGGGATCGGCCGGGCCTTGCCCGGAGACGTCACCGCGCAATCTGAAGGCGGAATTCATGGACCTTTCTTTCATCATCGGGGTCGAGATCCTCTACGCCATCGCGTCGCTGATCCTGATCAGTGCCGGGCTGGCCGTGGTCTTCGGCATGATGAAGGTGATCAACCTTGCCCATGGCGAGTTCATGATGATGGGCGGCTACGCCACCATCACGGCAGTGAACCTGGGCGTGAATGTCTTTGTCGCGATGTTGATCGTCGCGCCGGTCATCGTGGGCCTGATCGGGCTGGTGGTGGAGCGGCTGGTGATCCGGCATCTCTATGGCCGGCTGGTGGACACGATGCTGGCAACCTGGGGGCTGAGCCTCTTCTTCATCGGGCTGGCGACGATGATCTTCGGGAACACGACCACCGGGATCTCGACACCGATCACCGGGTTCGCCGTCGGGAACTACCAGGTGAACGGCTACAACTTCTTCATCATCGTGGTCGCCTTCGCGCTACTGGCAGGCATGCTGGCCGTGCTGAAGTTGACCCGGGCGGGGCTGATCGCACGTGGCGCGATGCAGCGTTCGGACATGGCTGCGGCGCTTGGCTACAGCCCGGACAGGATCTACATGGCGACCTTCTTCTGCGGGTCCGCGATTTCGGGTCTGGCTGGGGCCGTGCTTGCGCCGCTGGTGGGGCTGGTTCCGACGTCTGGCGGGGCCTACATCGCCAAGGCTTTCATTACAGTCATCGCCGGTGGCCCGTCCCTGATCGCAGGGCTTGTCAGCTCTGCCGCGTCCTTCGGTCTTGTCAGCCAGATCATGACCTTCGCCGTCTCTCCCGTGATTGGTGAGGTCGCCCTGCTGGTTGCGGCGGTGGTTCTGCTGCGCCTGATGCCGCAGGGGATCACCGGGCGGTTCTTCAAGGGAAAACTGTGATGCCCGGAAGCCTTCGCAACGATATCGTGGTCACCGCAATTGTCGGACTGCTGGCGGTCTGGCTGCTGCCCATGGTGATTTCCACCTACACGCTGACCGTTCTTATCATCTACGGGATGCTGGGTCTCAGCCTGGGTCTGATCTGGGGCTTCGGTGGGATCCTGTGCTTTGGTCAGGCCGCCTTTTTCGGCCTGGGCGCGTATACCTACGCCGTCGCCGCGATCAACACGGGCGAAAGCACCCTGCCGATGGTCCTGGCCATCACCGTGCCCGCGCTTTTCGCCGCGCTGTTGGGTGCCATGATGTTCTATGGGCGCCTTACGGATGTCTACCTGGGGGTCATCACCCTGGTCGTCACCCTGATCCTCTACAAGTTCGTCAATTCCACCGCCGGGCCGCAGTACGTCATCGGCAAGGCCCGCCTGGGTGGGTTCAACGGCATTCCGGGGTTTCAAACGCTGAATGTTCCCGGCAACCCGGGGGCCTACATCTGGGGCGATCCCTACTTCTATGTCTGTGCGGCCCTGCTTGCGCTGGTGTTCCTGCTCGTCTCTGCGCTGCTGCGGTCCAGCTTCGGTCGGGTGACTGTCGGCATCCGGGAAAATGAGACCCGCGCGAGCCTGATGGGCTACGATGTCCGTGCCCGCAAGACCGCACTCTTTGCCATAGGGGCCGCGATTGCCGGGTTGGCGGGGGCGCTTTTCGCCAGCTGGGCCGAGATCGTGACGCCGAACCTCTTTTCCCTCAGCCAGTCGGCGGAGATCATCATCTGGTGCATCGTCGGCGGGCTGGGCACACGCCTGGGGCCGATCCTGGGCGCCGCTGGACTGGCCTACCTGAAATTCCTGCTGGGGCAGCAGCACATTGTCGACAACACCCTGATCACGGGGCTCATCCTGGTTCTCTTCGTGCTGTTCTTGCCGAAGGGGCTGGTGCCGGCGATCGCGTCGCTCTGGCGGGCCAGCTTTGGCCGGCGGGGCTTCGGCAAGGTGCATCAGGCCCGCCGCAACCGGAGGGCCAGCCGTGCCTGAAACCGTTCTAGAAACCCATGGCCTGACGATGCGCTTCGGTGGTGTCGTGGCGGCCGACAATGTGAACTTCCGCCTCAGGGCACGAGAGTTGCGGTGCCTGATCGGGCCGAACGGGGCCGGCAAGTCCACCTTCTTCAAATGCGTCGCGGGGCTGCAGACACCGACCGAGGGCCAGGTCTTCATGCGCGGGCAGGAAACCACCCAATGGATGCCGCATCAGATCGCCTCGCTCGGGGTGGGCATCAAGACCCAGACACCCAACGTCATGGATGCGCTGTCGGTCTTCGAGAACATCTGGCTGGCGGCACGTCGTTTTCATCCCAAGGCGGAGGCGACGCGCAAGACCGCAGAGGTGATCGACCGTCTTGCCCTTGGCGCGATTGCGCGCAGCGATGTCGGTCAGCTGGCCCATGGCGAACGCCAGCGGGTTGAATTGGGCCTGGTCGCCGTCGGGGATCCCTGGCTCGTACTGCTGGATGAACCCGCGGCGGGCATGAGCGCGGAGGATGTGGAGCGGATGACCGGCATCATTCATGAGCTCAATCGCACGGCAGCGATCGTCATCGTCGAACACGACATGCAGTTCATTCGCTCCATCGCCGAAACCGTGACCGTGTTCCACCGGGGCGCGGTCCTGATGGAGGACCACGTGGACCGGGTCATGTCCGACCCGGTGGTGCGCAATGTCTACCTTGGAAAGAAGGCGTGAAATGATCCGGGACAGCATCGTGAAAGAGGCCGCAACTCCGGTCGGGGAACGCGCCGAAATCCTCCAGGTGAAAGGCTTGTCCGGTGGCTATGGCAAGGTTCCCATCTTGCATGCCATTGACGTTTCCGTGGCCGAAAACGAAGTGGTCGGGATCCTGGGCCACAACGGCATGGGCAAGACGACCCTGCTGAAGACCGTGATGGGCTTTCTGCCCGCGACCTCCGGCACGGTACGCTTCCATGGCTCCGATGTGACGCGCGTCTCGCCCAATGAAAGGGCCGGGCAGGGGATCGGCTATGTGCCGCAGGGGCGGGGGATTTTCCCGCAGCTTTCGGTGCGCGACAACCTGCGCTTCGCCTGGCACGACTATTCCGGCGCCCCGGAGGCAGAGGTGATGGAACAGGTCCTGGAGGATTTTCCCCGCCTGCGTCGGCTTCTGGATCGTGACGGCGGTGCGCTTTCGGGCGGGGAACAGCAGCTCCTGGCGCTGGCCCGCTGCCTGATGGGCGATCCGGAATTCCTTTTGCTGGATGAGCCGACCGAAGGTATCCAGCCCTCGATTATCGAAGAGATGGCCGAAACGCTCCTGCAGCTGCGGGAGGCGCGGGGCCTTTCGATCCTGCTGGTCGAACAGAACTTCGATTTCATCAAGGACCTGTCAGATCGCGTGCTGGTGCTGGAACGCGGCCGGATCACCGGCGAACTCAGCCGCGGAGATCTGGATGATCAGGCCAAGGTGGACCAGTTTCTGGGCTTCGGTGCGGCGCGGTCGACCAGAGGCAGCGATGGCAAGGGGGCGCCTTCGATGTCGGCGACCTCTCCCGCTCCGGTTCCGGCGCCGAAACCGGGGAGCTTTGCTTCCCCCTCACCGGCTGCCGCGCCGGTTTCCTTTTCCACCACCACGCCCGCAACGCTCCCCCGTTCCGTCAGCCCGAGTACAGCCATGACCGTCAAACGCCCGACCCTTCCCCAGATGCGCCAGATGGCGGCCAACCTTGGCATGACGATGTCCGACGAGGATCTGATGGAATTTGCCCAGATCATGGAGGGCAACATGCAGTCCTACGACCGGCTGGACGCGATGCCGGACTACCTGCCGGAAGTCCGCTATCCGCGCGCTCCGGGACGGTTCCCCGATCTGTCGGAAAATCCGCTGGCTGCCTGGTACGTCAAGACGGAGGTGAGAGGGGCGCCGGACGGGCCGCTGCGAGGCAAGAAGATCGTGCTGAAGGATACCGTTGCCCTGGCTGGCGTGCCGATGATGAACGGCTCGCCCATCATGGAGGGTTACGTGCCAGAGATCGACGCCACCATCGTCACCCGCATGCTGGATGCCGGCGCGGTGATCGTGGGGAAATCGAACTGCGAACATTTCTGCCTGTCGGGGGGCTCCCATACCTGTGCCAAGGGGCCGATCCGCAATCCGTGGAAGCCCGCGCACATGGCTGGGGGCTCCTCGGGCGGGTCGGCGGTTCTGGTCGCGACGGGAGAGGTCGACATGGCCATTGCCGGCGACCAGGGCGGGTCGATCCGGATTCCTTCCTCGAACTGCGGCGTCTACGGCATGAAGCCGACCCATGGGCTTGTTCCCTACACGGGCGTGATGCCGGTCGAGCAGACCATCGACCACGTCGGCCCGGTGACCAGCAATGTCGCCGACAACGCGTTGCTGCTGGAGGTTCTGGCGGGCGAGGATGGCCTCGATCCCCGCCAATATGCCCCCAAGGCCTATCGCTATACCGAGGCCCTTGGCCGGGGCGCCCACGGGCTGCGCATCGGGATCCTGTCCGAGGGGTTCCACCGCGCCGAGAGCGAAAGCGACGTGGATGACAAGGTTCTGGCAGCGGCAGAGACCTTCCGCCAGCTGGGCGCACGGGTGGAGGAGGTCTCCATTCCCGAGCACAACCTGGCAACCGATTGCTGGGCTGCCATCACGCTGGAGGGCATGCAGGACCTGATGCTGCACGGCAATTCCTCTGGCACCAACTACAGGGGGATGTTCGTGCCGTCCTGGACCGATCACATGGCCACCTGGCGCAACCGGGCGGATGAGCTGAGCCATTCCCTGAAGGCGTCGATGTTCGTGGGCGAATACTTCCAGACCCACTATCGCGGGCGCTTCTACGGCAAGGCGCAGAACATCATGCGGCGCGTGAACGAACGCTTCAACGCCGCACTGAAGCAATACGATCTGCTCCTGATGCCAACGGTGCCGATGAAACCGCAGGAGATCCCTCCGGCCGACTGCTCGATCTCCCTGTATGTGCAGCGCGCCTTCGAGATGATCGGAAACACCGCCCCCTTTAATGGCACGGGCCTGCCGGCGATGTCCGTGCCTTGCGGTCTGTCCGACGGGCTGCCGATCGGGATGATGCTGGTCGGGCCGCAATATGGCGAGCTGAAGATCTACCAGGCAGCCCACGCCTTCGAGCAATCGGGCGACTGGCGCGAGATGTAAGCTGAGGAGGGGCGCATGTCGATCTTGAAAGACAGCCTTGCGGGCCGGATTGCCGACTGGGGTGCAGGTGGGGGCGCGGCTGGAAGTGCTCCCAGCCAGCAACCCGCGCTTCCCGTTGACGGTCGCGCCTATCTGAAAGGGGGATCTCACCCGCCACTTGCCCATATCACCATTGCCCGGCTGCTGGCTTCGGCGGTTGCGCAGTCGGGGCCCCGAGATGCGCTGATTGTCCCGGCGGAGGGCCTGCGGTTGAGCTATTACGACCTTGATCGCGCCGTGGATGAGACCGCATCGGGCCTTCTCGCCCTCGGGCTTGAACGCGGGGACGTCCTGGCCATGCAGGCCGCCGGTGGCCAGGCGCTGATCTTGCGCCTCGCGGTTGCGCGCGCCGGGCTGATCCTGGCAGAGTTGCCGCCCACGCTCAGCTCCGCCGATTTGCGCGACAGCCTGCGTCTTCTCGGGGCAAGTGTCCTCGTCCCACGGTCCGGTGTCTTGCCGGGGGATTTTGGGGTGCAGCTTTCGCCTCATGCGCAAGGCAGGTTGTCCTGCCCGCAATTGCCCCGTCTGCGCGCGATCCTGACAATGGCGCAGGCCTCGGACGCGGGCTTCATGTCGCTGGTGGATTTGCGCGCGATGGCAGGACCGGCCCAGCAACTGCGCCTTCCCGCCATAGAGCGGATGACCGATCCGGATGACTGCGCGCTGATCGTCGTGGATACGGATCACCCGGCGGGTCTGGCGTTTTCCCACTATGCGTTGGTCAACGCGGCGCGCAGCATGGCGACTCTGGCGGGGCTTCTGGAAACGGACCGCATTGCCATCTGCGAGCCGGGTGCTGCAGCCTATCTGACCGGTCTCTTGCCCGCAGTGTCGCGGGGTGCCGCGCTCCTCCCTGCGGGAGAAGACGATCTGGCCGCGCTTTTGACCAGCGGACGGGTCACGGTGCTGAAAGGGGATCCACTGCGCATGGAGGCGCTGAGGGGTGTGGCGAAGGGGGCGTCGCTACGGGTCCTGCTGCCTTCGGGACCGATCAAGGCAGAGTTGCCTGTGCCGAACGTGCCAGCGATCATGATGCGGGATCTTCCGGGGGGGCTACCGCTGTGCCTGACCATGGCGGGAGGTTGGCTGCAGCCTCATCTCGAAGCGAAGATCACCGATGCGTCGGGGCGGATCCTGCCTGTTGGTGACAGGGGTCGGCTTTCCATCCGCGGGTTTGCCGTCCCGCAGGGATACTGGGCCGGGAAGGGTCCATCGCTGAAGGACGGCTGGTTCGAGACCGGGCTCATCGCCCATTTCGATCCGGAGGGCGGCTTGCAACTGAACGATGCCGAGGGGCGCGCAGCAGACTGATCGGGTCCTCCGGCCAGTTTTGGGTCAGGCTTGGGCCATTGGGGCCGCCCCGCTCCGTTACAGGGAGGGGCGGCCGGGTTTCAGGCTGTTTCGCGCAGCACGCCACGTGCCTTGTCCAGCGCCTCACGCGCGCGATCAAGGGCGGGCACCTTGCCGATCCTGTGCGCCTGGGCGACCTCGACGCTCAACACGATCTCATCCGGCAGTGCCCGCAGGAGCGCACTGGTGTCGAAGTCGCCGTCGCCTGGCATCAGGCGGTTTCCCCGGGCGGTGGCTATCAGTGCTTCGTCTGATGCATCATAATCGCCCGGGCCGTCACAGAGCTGGGCATAATGGATCCAGCCGGGATCGAGCGCGGCGATTTCATCGAAGGTCGAGCGTGATCTCTGGACATGCAGCGCATCGACGAGGATCCCGGCAGCCGGGTGTGCCACTGCCCTGACCTGGGCGGCCGCAGTGGAGACATCGGGGATGCAGGTCCAGGGCATGAATTCCAGATCCGCCGTCATCCCATGCTGCCCTGCCAGCTCGCAAAAGGCGCCGTAGTTCTGCGTCATGCGAGAGGCGTCGGGGTCGTAACCCGCGGTCAGGATGTTGCGGGCGCCAAGTTCGGCGCCGCGTTCCAGGAAGGGCAGGGTATCCATGGGGCGGAAATCCGGAGTGATCCTGATGATCTCGATGTCCGCCACCCGGACCCCCGTTTCACGGATCGCCTTGCGGGTCTCATCAAGCAGGGACCGGTCCGTGAGCAGGGGGTAGGGGCCGTCGGTGCCCGCAGGCAGCAGCCGCAGCCCGACGAAATCGAAACCGGCCTCTGCCGCGATCTGCACCGCCTGGGGCGGTGTCAGTTCGGGCACGGTCAGAAAGGCCAGGGAATAGCGGTAGCCCATTATTACCTCACTTCAGCGGCGAGAACGGCAGGGGGACGGCAAGGGTCGACGTCATCTCGGCCGAGAGCCAGTCGGGGCCACCCTTGGGCGGCCAGATGCCGTCGGCTACCGTCTTGGCCCGGGTTTCGGCGCGGTGGTTGGCGCTTTCATAGGGCCAGATCTGCGTGAAGCGGGTCGGCCCGTCCAGAGAGTACATGGCAATGGAAAGCGGGCTGTACTCGGTCCGGACCGGAACGGCCTCGCGCCACTTCTCGATGGTGGGCCCCATGCCGTTCAGTTTCGGTTGGTAGCTGCGAATTTCGTAGACCTTGCCGTACTCGCCGGGGGTGACAGGCAGGGTGAAGTCCAGGGGGACATAGCTGTCGGAGGTCCAGCCGCGCAGGTGTTCCATGCAGCCGTAGGGGTTGTCGGACAGATGGGTGCGGGTCCGTTCCGCGATCAGATCGTCTGCGCTGTCGAACTGGCGCAGCAGGATGATGTCGTTCAGCGTCCCGATGTCCGGCGCCCAGGCGCCAAGCAGGGTACCCTTCGCTTCGGGGGCGGCAAGCCAGTCCTGCAGGGCTGGCGCAACCTTGGGCGTGGCGAAGAGGGCGGTCTTCAGGGTGACGATGTCAAACAGCGGCATGGATATCTCCTCCGTTAGTCCCGGCAATGTCCGCCGGGGAGCCTTGGTGTGGGGGTGTCGTTGCGTCCGGGGCCCACCGGCCTGCTGCGTGGTGGGCGGCGATGTAGCCGAAGGTCATTGCGGGGCCGAGCGTGATGCCCCCGCTTGGATACTGCCCGGCGAAGATGGAGCTCAGGTCATTGCCCGCGGCATAGAGCCCCGGGATAGGGGTTCCATTGGCATCCAGCACGCGGGCGCTTGTGTCGGCGTCGAGGCCCGCGAAGGTCCCGAGGGAGCCCGACACGATCTTCACCGCGTGGAACGGCCCGCGTTTCAGCGGTCCGAGGGAGGGGTTCGGCTTGTGATCGCGGTCGCCCTGCACGCGATTGTAGAGAGAGGCGCCACGGCCAAAATCTGGATCCGTGCCCGCTTCGGCATGGGTGTTGAACCGGGAAACGGTCGCTTCCAGGACATCCGGATCCAGGTTGCAGGCGCGTGCGAGATCGCGGAGCGTGCGTCCGCTGCGCAGGTAGCCCCCGCGGCGGAAGGGGGCCAGCGGGAAGGGGAAGGGGCGGGCCCAGCCAAGTCCCCAACGGCGTTGTGCGGGGTGATCCGCGATCAGCCAGCATTCGGGGGCGCGCCCTTCCGGCGTGGCGTCGAAAAGACCGCGCATGAAGGCGTGATAACTGTCTGCTTCATTGGTGAAACGCGTCCCTTTTCCGCGTACCGCGATGATGCCCGGCTTGGCGCGATCGATGAGGTGGGGAAAGTGCATCTGTCCGCCCCGGCCGTCCGGAACGAGAGAGACTGGCGCCCAGGCGCCTGCACTGGCCAGGTCGTCGCGCAGGACGCCACCCGCCCCGGTGCCCAGGCGGATGCCGTCGCCGGTATTGTCCCGTGGCGCGGCAGAGAAATGCTCGGCGCCGGTGTCGCGGCCGAAAAGGCGCGCCCGGGTCGCGTCATCATGGGGGAAACCACCGGTGGCCAGCACGACACCGCGCAGCGCGTGAAGCTCTGTCCCGTCGGACAGGCGGAGCCCCGTGACCCTGTCGTCCTCATGGCACAGGGATGCGACGCCTGCGTTGGTGAAGAGGGCCACACCCCGATCCAGGCAGGACCGCAGCAAGCCTGCGGCCAGGGCGTTGCCGTTCACCAGCTGCATGGAGCGCCGGTGCCGGACGAGATCCGCGCCATGCCGCGCCAGGCGGCGCGCAACATGGAGCGCGGAGGCGGGGCTTCGCGTCGCCTTGAAGAAATGCGCCATGTCCTGACCAGAGGCGATGCCCATTCCCGCCAGGGAGATCTCCGCCAGGGGTGGGCGCAGCTTGGAGATCCAGGGGCCGAGGCGTCGCCCGTCAAAAGGGGCGGCGCAGACGGAGCGGCCGCCGGTTGCGGCCCCCTGGATGTCGGTAAAATCAGGGACCTTGTTGCCGTCGACCCAGGCGACCGCAGTGCGATCGCGGAAGAAGCGCACCATCTCTGGCCCTGTCTCGAGGTAGGTGCGGATGCGGGGATCGCCGACACGATTGCCCATGATGCCCGACAGATATTCCAGCGGCGCATCGACGTCTTCCTCGATGCCTGCTTCGACCGCCAGGGGGTTGCGCGGCACCCAGAGCCAGCCCCCCGACCAGGCCGTTGTCCCGCCGAAATGCTCCGCCTTCTCCAGGACCGCGACGCTGAGGCCGAGTTCCGCGGCCGTGACAGCTGTCGCAAGGCCGCCCGCTCCCGATCCCACGACCAGCAGGTCGTAGGTTGCCCCATTGCTGGGGCGTTCTTCGATTGTCATGGTCTCCTCCCCGTTCAGAAATTGCCCGGTCGGGTCAGCGGTGCGCCTGTCTGCGCCCCAGGGTCTCGTCGTACCAGCGGGTGAAACTGCGTCCGGCCATGCTCGCCTCGGCCAGGTCCGTGGCGGCCTGCCTCAGTTCCGGCAGGAAGCTTTGCAGCAGCTCCGGTGTCGCCCTTGCGGAGGGACCCGCGATGGAGACCGTGCCGATCGGTTCTTCCGTGTCCGGATGTCGGATCAGGACGGCGATCGCGGCCATGCCCAACATGAAGCTGCTGCTGTTCTGCGCGTAGCCCTTGCGGCGCGCATCCTGGACGATCGCCATCAATTCGGCCACGCTGGTGGGGGCAGAGGTGCCGCCGGCGCCGGGCTTGTCCATCCCCTGGCGCATCACCGCGGCGATGGCCTCATCATCGGTCAGCCCTGAAAGCCAGGCCTGTCCCCCCGACGCAGAGGCAAGGTGCACGATCTGCCCGTGTTCCGCGTCAGGATCATAGCGCAGACCCGATGTCGCGCCCTGGGACACGCCAACCCAGATCAGCTCCTCTCCGTCGAAGAGGGCCATCCGGATCAGCTCTTTCGTGTCCTGCGCAAGCCGGTCGAGAATCGGCTGGCTCAGGTCCGGGATCCCGGTGCGGGCAAGGAATGCGAGCCCGTTCGTTGCCAGTTTCAGCGTCAGCATGTAGTCGCCGTGTTCCCGGTTCTGTCGGGTGTAGCCCAACCCCTCCAGTTCTTTCAGGAGCCGATGTACCCCCGAAGGGGGTAGGTCGAGAGCCTTCGCGATCTCGCTCACCGATGCGCCCTCGGGCCGTTCGGCCAGAAAGCTGATCACCGACAATCCCTTTTCCAGTGCGCTGCTCATCCGATGCCTTTCCTTGCTGGCCTCCGCCTCGCGGCATGTGGCGTTGCGGTGAGGTTATGGAAGTCGGATCAAAATGTGAAGCAAATTAAAAACTGGAATGACATTTCATTTTTTGGCAATGATTGATGGAGACGCGATTCGACGCCGACCGAGGAGCCCGCACCTCAATCATCGAGGGGTGGGAGGGGGCGTCAGGGAGGACAGACATGTCAGACACGAGGGCGGATATCCGCTTCGATGAACTTTCACCTGACTACGACGTGGTGGTGATCGGTTCGGGCGCCGCAGGGCTGGGGGCTGCCGTATTCGCGTCCCTGGAGGGTGCGAAGGTCCTCGTGGTCGAGCGGACGGAATATGTTGGCGGCACCTCTGCTCTCTCCGGCGGGACCGTCTGGGCCCCGGGCACCCGGACCGGGCAGAGCGTGAACCCGGAGGACAGCCGAGAAAATGTTTCGGCCTTTCTGGACAGCGCCGTGGGCAACTTCGGCAACCGCGACATGCGCGAGGCATTCCTCGATGCGGCGCCGGAGGCGATCGCGACCCTCGAAGACCGGACGCAGGTCCGGTTCCGTCCCTATCCGCGCCATCCCGACTACGAATGGGATCATCCGAACGCGACGCTCAACGGGCGTGCAATCGAACCCGTTCCCTTCGATACGCGCGACATGGGCCCCGCGCGGGAGATGATCCGGCCGCCGATCCCCGAATTTACCGTTCTGGGGGGCATGAACATCGACCGTGTCGACATCGGTCACCTTCTGAACCGCTACAAGTCCCCGGGATCTTTCGTGCATGTGGCGAAGACCGTGACCAGATACATGCGGGACAAGGCTGTATATGGGCGCCACACCCGGCTGGTGATGGGGGGCGCGCTCGTCGCGCGGCTGCTGGCGTCGGCGCTTGAGCTGGGGGTCGATATCCTCCGGGAGACCGAGGTGACCTCGATCCGCGAGGCAGGCGGAACGGTGACCGGGCTTGATCTGCGGTCGGGCGATGCAACGGCGCAAGTCGCCGTCAGCGGCGGGGTCATCCTGGCGACCGGCGGATTTGGCCGTTCGGAGAAGCTGCGCGCGGGGCATCTTCCCGCTACGCTTCCGGCGGAAAGCCCCTCTGCTCCGGGGCACACGGGCCGGATGCACGAAATGGCCTTTGAACTGGGCGCGACCTATGGGGCCGGTGGCGATCAGGGGGCATTCTGGGCGCCCTGTTCGGTGCGCAAACGCGCCGATGGAAGCACGGCGGTCTTTCCCCACTTCGTTCTGGACCGTTCCAAGCCGGGGACGATCTGCGTGGACCTGAAGGGGCGCCGCTTCGTGAATGAAACGGTCTCCTACCACGCGTTCGGCAAGGCCATGCTCGAAGGCGGCGCTGATACGGCGGGTGCCTGGATCGTGACGGATGCGCCGACCCTGGCGAAATTCGGCCTTGGCATGGTGCATCCCGGCGGGGAGAACCCCCGCCCGTACATCGAGGAAGGCTACCTGATCGAAGCGCAGACCCTGGAGGAACTGGCAACCTCGACGGGGACCGAACCCGACTTCCTGAAAGCCAGTGTCGAAGACATCAACCATGCGGCGGCAACGGGTGAGGACAGCGCCTTCGGACGTGGGGGATCGCCCTATCAACGCAACAATGGGGATCCGAGCGTCACGCCGAACCCGACGCTTGGCGCCATCGCAGTGCCCCCCTTCTACGCCGTGCGCCTGCAGCCGGCCGATATCGGGACGGCCCAGGGGCTGCGCGCGGACACCAACGCGCGGCTGCTGAGAGAGGACGACAGCGTGATCGACGGTCTCTACGCCTGCGGCAACGACCTGCATTCCATCATGGGCGGGACCTATCCCGGCCCGGGCATCACCCTGGGTCCCGGGCTGGTCTTCGGCTGCATCGCCGCACGTCACGCCGTTGCTCGTTCCAAGCAAGAGAAAGGACAGTCCCGTGCAGCTTGACGGTGAAACCATCCTGTTCCCGATCATCGGGGATCCTATCGCCCAGGTCCGCTCTCCGAAGTTCCTGACGGAGATCCTGGCGGAGCGGGGCGTCAACGCCATCGTGCCGCCGCTGCATATCCACGCCGACCATGTCGCGGCGGCGATGGAGAGCTTCCGCAACATGCAGAACGTGGGAGGCGTGGTCGTCACGGTCCCGCACAAGATCGCCTCTCTCGACTACTGCGACATCGTCAGCGACCGTGCGCGCTTCGTGGGATCGGTCAACGTGATCCACAAGGATGCCGAGGGGCGGTTCATCGGCGATAACGTCGATGGGATCGGCTACCTGGACGGGATCAAGGCGCTTGGCTTCGAACCTGCCGGGACGAAAGCCCTGCTGATCGGCGCCGGCGGGGCAGGCAGCGCGGTGGCCTTCGAGATCCTGGATCGCGGCGCCGCACATCTGACCATCGCCGATCTGGACGAGGCGCGCCTGTCCCGGATCGTCCAGGCCCTCGAAGAGCGTTTTCCCGGTCGTGTCAGCGCCGGAGGCAACGACCCGACAGGCATGGACCTTGTGGCGAACGTCACCCCCTGCGGCATGCGTGAGGGAGACCCGTTCCCGGCAGATCCGGAGAAGATGAGCGCAGAGACCTTCGTGGCCGATGCGATCACCCGGCCGGAGGTATCGCCCATGGTGGCTGCGGCCCGTGCCAGGGGCTGCAGGACCATGACCGGGGCGGGAATGTTCAACGCCGAGGCCGAGCGCCTGGTGGATTATCTGCTGGGAGAGGGGCTGCCCTCCGACCCGGCGAAGGAGGAGGCGGCCTAGGCCGTCGGATCAAAGGGAGGAAGACCATGAGAAACGTGATTGCAGGCCTGGCCTTGTTGGCAATGTCCGGGGGCGGTGCCCTGGCGGCGGACTATCCCGCGAAAGAGATCCAGGGGGTCATCCAGTGGGGGGCTGGTGGCTCCACCGATACGGTGATGCGGGCCGTCACGCCCCACGCGGCCGAGGCCCTGGGTGGCAACATCGTGATGCAGAACAAGACGGGTGGCGTTGGCGCCATCGCGCTGCGCTACGTTCAGACCCAGAAGGCCGACGGCTACACCCTGCTGATGGGGGCGGAAAATCCGCAGATGTACAAGGTCCTGGGCCTTGGTACCGACGACTACACCGACATGGTGCCGATCAGCGTCCTGGCCCGTGGCGTGCCGATGTTCGTCGCCAACAATGACGCCCCCTACGACACGATGGCGGAGTTCGTGGCCTACGCCAAGGCGAACCCGGGGGAGGTTCGCGTCGGTTCCACCGGTCCGGGCGGGCTGACCTCCATCGTGCTGGCGATGCTGACCGCCCAGGAAGATGTCGATTTCACCCGGGTCCCCTATGATGGCGACGGCCCGGCGCTGACGGCCCTTCAGGGTGGCGCAATCGACGTGATGCCTGCTGTTCTCGGGGCGGCAATCGAGGGTGTGAAGGCAGGGCGCATGAAGGTGATCGGCCTCGTCGATACCAAGCCCAACGATCTGCTGCCCGGTGTCGTGCCGATCACCGAAGAAATCCCCGGCTTTGCAGACTACCTGCCCTGGGGGCCGTTCTTCGGTGTCTTCGTCAAGAAGGGCACGCCGGAGGATATCGTCGCGGCGCTGCAGGCAGCCTATGCCGAAGGCGCCAGGAACCCGGATTTCATCAAGCTTATGGAAGATCGCGGTTTCATCATCATGGGCATCTCCGGCGACGAGGCGATGGAGTTCCTCGAAAGCTATCGGTCGACCTCCTCCTGGCTGGTGCATGACGCGGGCTTCTCGAAGAAGTCGCCTGAAGACTTCGGCATCCCGCGTCCCTGAGACGGGCCGCGCGACGCTGCAAGCTCATGAGAAAGCGCGGCGCCCCCGGGGGCGCCGCCACGGTACGGCCCGGGCTGCGGGAGGCAGCCAGGCCCTTGCCTGCAAGGAGGAGCCAACATGAAAATCGACTATCGCGGTGATGAGGATCACCATGACGGAACATCAGATGCGATGCCCGGCGGCTACTCCGACAGGCGGCGCCCCGGTGAACTGGTCTTCGCGCTGCTTCTCGTTGCCGGTTCGGGCACCTTGCTCTGGAACGCATATGGTATCGCGGGGTTCGAGGCGCTCTCCTCTGCCGGTGCGGTTCCGATGGCCGTGACTGCAGTCATGCTGGTCTCCGCCCTGGTCATCTTCTTCGAGGGGCTGCGCAAGGGGCCGGTCCTGACCGAAAGCCTGTCGAGGGACATCCTGCCGCCGCTGGTGATTTTCCTGATCCTGGGCCTTCTGGCCTTCGGGATCGCTCTGGTGCCGCTTGGCTTTGTGCCGACCGCGGCGATCTTCCTGGTGGTGTCGATCAAGTTCATGGCCCGCAGGTCCTGGCCTGTCACCCTGGCCGTGGCATTCGGCAGCCTGCTGGTGATCTGGCTCGTCTTCCGCCTGATATTCACCGTGCTGCTGCCGTCCGGCATCCTGCCGGAGGCGGAACTGGTGCAAGGGCTTCGTGATCTCTTTTCCGGGGGAGCAAACTGATGGACACGCTTCTGGCCTTCCTGACCATTTTCAGTCAGCCCCAGCTTCTGCTGCTTGTCGGGCTTGGTACCTTCGCCGGTGTCTATGTCGGGGCGATCCCGGGGCTTTCCGTCACCATGGCGGTATCTATCCTGATCTCCTTCACGTTCTCCTGGGATGTACTGCCGGCGATTTCCCTGATGATCGGCATCTACATGGGCGGCGTCTACGGCGGCTCGCGTACGGCGATCCTGCTCAACATCCCGGGCGCGCCCTCGGCCATTGCCACGGCGCTGGATGGCTATCCAATGGCCCAGAGGGGCGAGGCGGGCACAGCCATCGGGGTGACGACGGTGATGTCCTTCATCGGTGGCTTCGTGGGGATTGGTGTCCTGGCGCTCGCCGCGCCCTATGTCTCCGACTTCGCGCTGACCTTCCAGCCGCGGGATTACATGCTGCTGGCCGTCCTGGGGATCTTGCTGGTGGGGTCGCTGTCTTCCGGCTCCCTCGTGAAGGGGATCTTCGCCGGTTCTCTTGGTCTGGCCATCGGAGCGGTCGGACTTGATCCGCTGACCTTTTCCGATCGCCTGACCTTCGGCATTCCGCTGCTGCAGTCGGGGATCAACTTCATCGCGGTCATGATCGGCATGTTCGGCATCTCCGAAGCGCTGCTGCAGCTGCACCACGTCGATGCTCCGGTGATCAAGCAGAAGATCTCCCGCATCATTCCGAGCCTTGCGACGGTCAAGAAGCACCTGCCGCTGAGCCTTCAGACCTCGACGATCGGCGTGTTGATCGGGGCGTTGCCCGGCACCGGCGGCGATATCGCGGCGCTGATGGCCTATGATCATGCGAAACGGGTGACAAAGTCGCCGTCGCGCAAGTTCGGTGACGGGGCGATGGAAGGCCTGGTGGCCCCTGAAAGCGCCAACAATGCTGCGGTCGGCGGGGCCTTCATCCCGATGATGACGCTGGGTATCCCGGGTGATGCCGTCACGGCCATCATGATCGGCGCCCTTTTCATTCATGGCCTGAACCCGGGGCCCATGCTCATGGTCAACCAACCCGACATGTTCTGGTTCATCGTCGGCGCACTGGTCATGGCCAATGTCTTCATCCTGATCTTCGGGCTGACGGGCATTCGCATCTTCACCAAGATCGTCGAAATCCCGCGCGCCTACCTGATCCCGCTGATCATGCTTCTGTCGATCGTCGGGGCCTACGCGGTGAACAACTCCATCACCGATGTCTACTGGATGCTCGGGTTCGGTGTGCTGGGCTACTTCATGCGCCACTACGGCTACCCGCTGGGTCCCGTGATCCTGGGTGTCATCCTGTCGAGGCTTCTGGATGACAACTGGCGGCGCGCGATCATCTCGGAACGGGAAGACCTGGGCGCCTTCTTCATGGGGATATTCTCCAGCCCTCTTTCCCTGACCTTGCTGCTTGTCGTGATCGGGATCTTTTTGTCACAGACGCCGCTCTACAGGTTCGCGAAAACGCGCATCGCGCGGCAGCTTGCCGGTCAGACCTGACCGCAGGGCAGGGTGGGGCGGAGCGGGGAGAGAGGCCCTGATCAGCGCTTCCGGGCGGGCTGCATGAGAACGACGAGCAGGTAGCCCCCGCCCAGGCACCCGGTGACCAGGCCGATGGGCATGACAAGGCCGAATGTTGCCCTCTGACTGATCAGATCCGCGAGGAGCATCAGGGTCATGCCGGTCAGTGCGCTGGTGGTGATGGGCAGATCCGGCGTACGCGACAGCCGTCGGGCAATCTGAGGGGTGGCGAGCGCGATAAAGGCTATCGGGCCCGCTGCGGCGGTGGCGAGCGATGTCAGGCCGACGGCCGCCAGGACCGCTGCGTAGCGGGTCCTGCCGACGGGCAACCCCAGTTGCCGGGCCATCTCCTCACCCATCTCCAGCAATGCCAATCGACGGGCAAGCGCGATGAGGATGGGGGCAAACAGGATCAGCCCCGCGAGGGAAATCCAGACATGGGTCCAGTTGCGCGCGTTGAGCGATCCGGCCAGCCAAAGCTGGGCCGACATGACCTGATCCAGCGCGCCCTTTGCCATGAGCAGGGTGTTGAAGCCGGTGAGGATCGCACCGACGCCGATCCCGACCAGGACCAGGCGATAGCCGCCGCCCGCGCCGGACCGGCGCGCCAGCAACAGCACCGCGACTGCGGTCAGCATGCCAGAGGTCATCGCGGCGATGGCCGTGCCGAAGGCGGTACTGCTCCCCATGACCAGAAGCGTGATCGCGCCGGTGGCAGCGCCCGTAGTGAAACCGATGACATCGGGGGAGCCGAGCGGATTGCGTGAAATCGACTGGAAAGTTGCACCGGCCATCCCGAGAGCGGCCCCCACGGCCGCCGCTGTCAAGACACGGGGCAGCCGCACGTAGTGCAGGATGCGGGTCGCGACCGGATCATCGGACTGACCGAGCAGGGCTTGCCCCACCTGAAGTGGTGACAGTTGCATCGTGCCGGTACCCAGCAGAACCAGAGCCAGGAGCGATGCGACGGCAAGCATTGCCGCGCCGATCCAAACCGGGCGTGGCTGCCACAGCACGCTGACCCCGCCGGCACGGTAGAGCCTGCGTCTCCCCGGCCTCACAGATGCACCAGACGGTAGCGACGGACGACGTGGATGAAGAACGGCCCGCCGAGGAGAGCAGCGACGATGCCTGCTGCGATCTCTCCCGGAATGGCGATGATCCGTCCCAGGATATCTGCCGCCAGCAGCATGACCGCCCCCAACAGGGCCGAGAGCGGAAGGACGCTGCGGTTTCCGGGACCGGCGAGAGCGCGGGCGGCATGGGGGGCGATCAGTCCAACAAAGGCAATCGGGCCGGCTGTCGCCGTGGCCGCCCCGGCCAGCAACATGACGGAGAGGCAGGCCAGCGCCCAGATCCGCCGGGGTTCCAGGCCAAGCGTGCGACCAAGGTCCTGCCCCAGTGCCAGTGCATCAAGGGCGGGTGCCACGATCAGGCTGACAAGGCCACCGGCGAGAAGCGCGATGGTCATGACCAGGGTTGCCTCCATGCCGCGGCCTTCCAGCGTGCCGGTGTTCCAGTTGCGCAGCACGTCCAGGACGTCCAGGCCGGAATTCAGTATCAGCAGCGATGCGATGGTGCTCAGCACGATGGACAGCCCTGCGCCGGAAAGCACAAGGCGCACGGGGTCCGTTCCGCTTTCATGGGCCCGGCCCAGCAGGAAGACGGCAACGCCTGCAAGCCCCGCTCCCAGGAAGCCGAACCAGACATAGCCGGCAACCGAGGTGAGCCCGAACGCCATCGTGCCCAGAACGACGGCGAGCGCGGCGCCGGCATTTACCCCCAGAAGCCCAGGTTCCGCCAGGGGGTTGCGTGTCAGTGCCTGCATCATCGCCCCGGCAAGGCCAAGCGCCCCGCCCGCTGTCAGCGCGAGCAGCCCGCGGGGAACCCGCAGGGCGCGGACGATGACATGCAGATCGCTTGTCGGGTCATAGGCGGAAAAGGCCCGCAGGACTTCGGCAGGGGGAATGGGCCGGGATCCAACCCCCAGGCTGAGAACGGACAGCAGGACCAGGGCCGCCAGACCTCCGCAGAAGCCAAGGCGCCGTCTCGCGGCCTCGCGCGACCGTCGGCCCTGTCGGGTCATTCGGCGAATTCAGCGGCGACCGTATCGACGATGGCCAGGCCCGAGTAGTAATCGACACGGAACGAAGTCGGCCCAAGGGGGAAGACGCGACCAGCCTTCACCGCGGGCAGGTTTGCCAGAACCGGGTCGTCCAGGACGGCCTGCACGTCTTCCTGGTCGGCGGCGAGCAGGAAGATCGTCTCTCCCGTGATCGCGGCAGAGAGGTTTTCATGCGACACGAAATCGAATTCGCGGGAGGCCTGAACCAAACCGCGCATCTCTTCGGGGATACCGGTCACGTTGAACCCCATTTCGGTCAGAACGCGGGCCTGTGCACCCTCGGGTTTGCTGACGCCGTAAGTGCCGAAGAAATTGTAGGAAACGATGCTGACGCTTCCCTCGGGGGGGGGGATGGTTTGCCCCGCCGCCCGGGCCTTGGCGGTGAAGTCGCGGGTGACCTCGGCGGCATCAGCCTCGTGCCCGGTGGCTTGTCCCAGGGTCGTGGCGAGTTGCTCCCACGGGTTCACGCCGTAGTTCAGGACCAGAACGGGGAATCCCATGGCTTCCAGTTCCGGCACGAACTCGATGGCGCTGTCGCCGCCGGTTTGCGAAACGATCACCAGATCCGGATCTTGCAGGATCACGGCTTCAATGTCGAAGGTGAGGTCCGGGTAAAGAACCTGCACGCCCCGATCGTGGGCGACGTCGGCCCACTGGCGGAAGAAACCACTGTCGTCCGTCATGCTGCCCCGCGCGGCGGCGGCCGTGGCGATGACCGGCGCGTCGATGGCCAGAAGGGTTCCCGTCAGGCTGGGGGAGGTCGAGACGATCCTTTCAGGCGGGGCCGACAGGGTCAGCGTGCCCATGGCATGATCGATCTGACGAGGCCAGTCTTCCCCCGCGGTGGCGAGAGCAGGCAGGAAGCAGAGGGTCAGGGCAGCAAGGCAGGCTTTGAACATGGTAACTCCGGAGGTCAGATCGGCAGGTCGGCGTCGTTGAGGCTTTCGAGGCCCCTTCCGCTCTCGCGGAGCGCCTCGTAGGCGGCCAGCCGGTGGCGGTCCACTTCGGAGCTGCTCATGCCCAGCTTCCAGTACCCCATGATCTTCTGGTCATCGCGGCCCAGCTCCCGTGCCTTGCAAAGCGTGCGGATCTCTCTCATGTCCTGCCGTTCACCGGCGGCCCATATCGTCCACTCGCCGGTCGCAAGGGCAGTGCGGGCCGCCTCGGCCAGGCGTCCGGTCGTGCCGGCGGGCGCCTCCCGGTCGCGCTGCAGCAGGTGGCAGGTCACGCCCGGGACGTCGGGCAGTTCGGCGAAGGCAGCGGTATCCGAGGTTTCGATCCATGCCTCGCCCTCCTGTCCTTCGGGCCAGGCGCGCAGGATGGAAAGCACGGCGGGAATTGCGGTTTCATCGGCGAAAATCGCCACCTTCCGGCCGCTCGCGAAGTTGGGCGTCATGTGCGGGCGAGGTCCGATCATCCAGACGGTGTCGCCGGGCTGTGCCGCCTTGAGCCAAAGCATCGCAGGGCTGTCATCTTCGTGCAGGACGAAGTCAATCTCGGCCTCGCAGGTCGCCGGATCGAACTGGCGGATCGTGTAGATGCGGGAGATGGGCCGCTGCCCTTCCAGCGTGGCGACTTCCAGGCGGATCGCGACATTGGGAACGGTCCAGGCTGCCGGATCTTCCGTCAGGATGCGGCCGGTGACCCGCGCGACGGAGGCGACAGGCCGGGCTATCCGGAGAAGCTCCATCTGCACGTGATCCATGTCGCGCATGTGATCCTTGCTCTTCAGCAGGTTCTTCCGGTCTTCGACGACTTCGTGCTGGAGGTTGGTCATGACAGCCTTTCTTCCCGGAAGGCTTCCGGGCGGGTCGGATGGGACTGAGGATGGCATGGCTGACGATGACCGGCCCGGGCGCGGTCAAGCGTGGCTGTTGCCATATTGCAGAGCGCGTTCCGCAATGCAATACGAAGCGATACGTATGCGCCGGTCGAACGGGGCGATGCCAAGACAGGAGCACAAAATGCCTGATCGTCTGAGTGCCGAAGACCTGACCCTGCGCTACGAGACGCGGGTCATCTCTGACGGGCTGACGCTGAGCGTGCCCGACGGAGGGTTCTCCGTCATCGTGGGGCCGAATGCCTGTGGCAAATCTACCCTGCTTCGCGCCTTGTCACGGCTGTTGTCGCCGCAAAGGGGGCATGTGATCCTTGATGGAAAGGACATCGCCGAATTGCCGTCGCGGGAGGTCGCGCGCAGGCTTGGAATGTTGCCGCAATCGCCCCATGCGCCGGACGGGATCACGGTGTCGGATCTGGTGGCCCGGGGGCGGTTTCCGCATCAGAGCTTCCTCAGGCAATGGTCGCCCGAGGATGAGCGGGCCACCGAAGACGCGCTGCGGCGGACGGGTACGCTTGACCTTGCGAAGCGCCGCCTGTCGGAACTCTCTGGCGGGCAGCGGCAACGGGTCTGGATCGCGATGGCCCTGGCGCAGGAAACGCCGATCCTGCTGCTGGACGAGCCGACGACCTTCCTGGATGTGGTTCACCAGATCGAAGTGCTGGAATTGCTGTCGGAATTGCATGCCGAAGGGCGTACGGTGGTGGCGGTGTTGCACGAGTTGAACCTTGCGTTCCGCTACGCCAGCCACGTGATCGCGATGCGGGACGGCAGGGTCGTCGCACAGGGCGCGCCGGAAGAGATCGTGACAGAAGACCTGATCCGGCAGGTTTTCGACCTGAAGGCGATGGTCATGGCCGATCCGGTTTCCGACAGGCCGATGATCATTCCCTACCGTCAGTCCGCGACCTGAGGCAGGTTGCGAAGCCCGCCCGTGGATCGATTGACCAGCCGCGCCACGTCCTGAAGGGCGAGCCGGTCTTCGGGATTGCGCAGGCGTCCCAGGTCCGTCGTCGTGGTGAGGACGCAGGCAAGCTCCCCCTGAGCGTCGAGGATGGGGGCCGCCTGACCCGTGACGTGGGACAGTAGGTGGTTGGTCAGCTCTGCCCAGGCTTCGTGGCGAATCCGGTCTATCTCCGATCTCGCGGGGGGTGTCCCGCGAAAATGCTCGGGCTGCAGAAGGCGCGCCGCCTGGATCTGGCTGGCGGGCAGGAAGGACTGGAAGACCAGCCCGCAGGCTGTGTTGTCTACCGGCAAGACGTCGCCAAGCCCCAGTGGTGTAATGGAAAACTGGGCGCTTCGGTACCACCGTACCAATGTCGGCCCGCGCTCTGTCCAGATCGCCACGCCACCGCTCATGGCATGGGTTTCGGCCAGCAGCTTCATCTGGGCGCCCGCCATTTCGACCGCATCGACACGTCGAAGGGCAGCGATCCCTATTCTGAGCGCTTTCGAGCCGAGGTCATACTGGCTGGAGGCCGGATCCTGGGTGACCATGCCTTCCTTCACCAGCGACTGCATGTAGCGATGCGCGGTGGAGCGGCCCGTCTCCGCACGCCGGGCCAGTTCGCCCAGAGGCAGGGGGGTGTCGGCAGCCGACAGGATTTCAAGGAAACGCACCGCGATAGAGATCGACTGGATGGTGTTCGAGCGACGTGTACCGGACCGTTCTTCATCCGCCTCCTTGGGCCCGTCGGTGGCTCGGATTTCCTTGCGCATGTCGTGTCCCGTTCAGTTGGCCGGTGAGGTGTGACCATATTCCGACATTTGCTGCGACGTAAAGTCCGACTACGATCACGTATTTGACATGCGGAATGCGTTGTGCAATGCGAAACGTACGCACAGCCAGCAGGAGTCATCCGCGCCAGCCTTTTCATGCTCGGTCTCGGGGGACTCAATGGCTCACACACACCGCGCGCGACTCGCGCGCAGCGCAAGCATCCTGTCAATCTGCATCGGCCTGACCGCTGGTGGCGCACAGGCGCAGGACGATGAAACGATCATTCTGGCTCCGATCCTCGTCACCGGGGAAAAGGTCGACCGGGACGTGATGGACACGGCCTCTTCGGTCGAGGTGCTCTCGGAAGAGGACATCACCGAAAAGGCCGGCAAGTCGGACGTCGCCACGGTGATCGCCGGGACAGCCAACGTGCTCTACACGGAAAATGTCGGCACGCCGATCATCCGCGGTCAGAACTCCGAAGGGCCCCACAACGGCGCCAACGCGTTCTTCGCCGGCACCGCGCCGCGTGCCACGATCAATCTCGATGGTCACTACCTCGACTACAACGAGTTCTATTTCGGCGCGACCTCCGCCTGGGACGTCGCCTCGATCGAGGTCTTCCGTGGTCCTCAGACGACTTCGCAGGGGGCAAATGCGATCGGTGGGGCGATCATCGTCAATACCAACGATCCGACCTTCGTGCGCGAAGGCGCCTACCAGCTGGAGTTCGGCAACTACAACCATCGGCGCGCCTCGCTGATGTGGAACACGCCGCTTGGCAGCGACTTCGCGGCGCGCGTCGCCCTCGACTACAGCGCACGGGATACCTTCATCGACTACAACGGGTCGACCTTCGTCCAGAACGAGATCGGGCAGGACTTCGAGACCATCAACGGCCGCGCAAAGCTGCTCTGGCAACCTGCGGAAATCCCAGGGCTGGAGATGCTGCTGACCTACAGCCACACCGACACCACCCGGCCCAGCTCTGAAGGGGCAGAGGCCCCCTACGATGAACTGGAATCCAGCGCGACCTGGATGCCGGGCTGGCATCAGCTGACCGACACGGCGATCTGGGACACGACCTATGACCTCGACAACGGCATCGTTGTCAGCAACCAGATGCAGTATTCCACCCAGGACATCGCGCGCCGGGTCGGAACGCCGACCGTAGGCGATGCCGACATCAATCGCGATACCTGGAGCAACGAATCCAAGCTGACCTTCGGCCAGCCGGGTGATGTGCTGAGCGGTGTGACAGGCCTCTACTTCGCCAAGGTGACGCAGGATGACACGCTGAACCAAGGCGGTATCTCCACCTTCGATGACGAGAAGGAGAACCTTGGGGTCTATGGTGAGGTCAGCTGGCGTTTCACCGACAGCTGGACGGTGACCGGGGGGCTGCGCTACGAAAACGACTACATCCGCCGTACCGGGGATGTCGTGGCCAGCTTTGCCAACAGCGATCTGGACTACGAACATACCTTCGAAGAGATCCTGCCGAAACTGACCCTGTCCTACGAGGTCTCGCCCTCCCTGACCGTTGGCGGCCTGATTTCCAAGGGCTACAACCCGGGCGGAATTTCCCTCGACTTCGTGTCTTCGAAGGAGTGGGAAGAGTACGAGGCGGAAACCGTCTGGAACTACGAACTCTTCGCGCGGGCAAGCCTTCTCGACGATCGGCTGATGCTGACGGGCAACCTGTTCTACATGGATTACACCAACGCCCAGCACAGCATCACGCAGACCATTGGCGGGGTGACCTACATCCACACCATCAACGCCGACAAGGCCGAAGCCTACGGGTTGGAGCTGGGTCTCGACTATCGCCAGAGCGAGGCGCTGACCCTCAATGCGAGCCTCGGCCTGCTGCATACGGAGATCACCGAGTTTTCCAGCGCCAGCGACTACGAAGGCAACGAGTTCGCGCGGGCGCCGGGTCAGATGCTGAGCCTCGGTTTCAACTGGGATGTGTCCGACCGGCTCACCCTCGGCGGTCAGGCCCGCTACGTGGACGGCTACTACTCCGACACGTCGAACAGCACGACCTACGAGGTGGACGACTACACGCTGGTCAATCTCAACGCGAGCTACGAGCTGCGCAGCGGGCTGGAGCTTTATGGCTACGTCAACAACGTCTTCGACGAACGCTCGCCGGTCATGAAGCAGGCTGCACGCGGCACGGTGGTCTTCACCCAGGCCAGCATGACCAGCCCGCGCATGTTCGGCCTGGGGATCCGCGGCACGTTCTGAGCCCCGTTCCCTGTCACACCCGGTTCGACCCGGCCCGTTCCGCGGGCCGGGTCCCTGCATGAAAGAGGATCCGGCATGAAATTGCATGACAAGCTCTGTATCGGGATGTCCCTTGCTCCGACCTGGCTGAGCAACGAGGGCTGGCGGCAACCTGACAGCGGGATCGAGGGGCTTTTCAGTGCCGACTTCGCCGCCGATATCGCACGTCGTGCGGAGGCGGCGCATCTAGACTTCGTCTTTCGGCCGGATGCCAGCTGCCTGCCCGTGCCGGTGCTGGAGAAATCCTTTGGCTTCGCCAGTCTCGACCCGACGTTGATGGTGGCATCTCTGGTGCGGGAAACACGACGCATCGGTCTGGTGACAACCATTTCCACGACCTTCAGCCATCCCTACACGATTGCCCGGCAGATGATGTCGCTTCACTGGATGAGCCGGGGCAGGGCGGGCTGGAACGTCGTCACGGCCCTGCAGGGCAACGAGAACTTCGGCATGTCCGAAATGCCCTCGTCGGAGGAACGCTACGCCCGGGCGGAAGAGTTCGTGGAGGCCGCACGCGCGCTTTGGGCCAGTTTCCCCGCCGAAGCCCTGCTCATCGACCGGGACGCGGGACGGTTCGCGGATACCGGTGCGATCCGGCCCGCCGATCACCATGGCGCCTGTTTCGACATCGCGGGGCCGTTGAACATCCCGGCCTTCCCCGGGCCGCGCATCCCGCTGATGCAGGCGGGGGCATCTGCCGGCGGGGTGGCCCTTGCGGGCAAGATCGCCGATATGGTCTTCGCGCAAACCCTTGATATCGAAACGGCCCTGCAGACCCGTGCGCGCCTGTCGGAGGCCGCGGTTGCGGCTGGCCGTTCGCCGGGGTCTGTTCGGCTCCTGCCCGGGTTGAGCCTCTACCTCGGTGAAACGCGTGAAGACGCGATGGACCTTTTCCTTGCCAACCACAGGCGCGTGGATCGGGACACCAGGCTGGCGCGCGTCAAGGAGGCTGTGGGCCTGGACCTGGGCGCATGGCCGGGGGACCGGCATGTCGGGGTCGAGGATCTGCCCATTGGGTTCGTACCTGCCCGCAACCCGTCTCATGGCACCGTCCTGCGCGCCCTCATCGAGGCCGAAAGGCCAACCGTGGATGAGCTGCTCGCGCGTCCGGAAACCGTGGCTTCGGTTCATTGGCAGGTCATCGGCACCGTCGATGACGCCTTCGACGTCATCACGCGCTGGTTCGACGCGGGTGCGGTGGACGGTTTCGTCGCCGTGCCTGGCGGTGGCCCGGTGTCCCTGCGGCTCACCCTCGAACGGCTGGTGCCCAAGCTGGCGGAGGCGGGCTACTTCCGGACCGATTACGACGGTGAAAGCCTCGCAGATCACCTGGCCTGACGCAGGGGGCGCGTGCCAGCCCGCCTGATCCCGGACATGAAAAGGGGCGCGACATCATCTGTCGCGCCCCGATGCCTTTCTCGGTCCCGAAGGATCAGGAGTTAGGAGAGATCGCGTTGACGATCTGATCGGTGTTGTACTCCATCATCTGGATGTAGCTCGGTGCCGGGCCATCTTCGGAGGACAGGGATTCCGGGTAGAGCTCACCGCCGGGCTTTGCCCCGGTCGCATTGGCGATCTGTTCAACCAGGCGCGAGTCGTTGGAATTCTCGATGAAGTAGACGCTGACCCCTTCAGCCTTGATCTGGTCGATCATCTCGGCCACGTCGGCCGCCGATGCCTCTGTCTCGGTGGACAGGCCAAGGGGCGAAAGGAAGCTGACGCCGTATTCCGCCTGATAGTAGCCAAAGGCATCATGGCTGGTCAGGATCTTGCGCTTGTCGGCGGGCAGGGCGGCGATGTCTTCCTTGATGGAGGCATCGAGGTCTTCCAGCTCGGCCCGGTAGGCGGCGGCGCTTGCCTTGATGTCCTCTGCGTCCTCGGGATCAGCTGCGATCAGCGCGGCTTCGATGTTGTCCACCCAGATCAGGACATTCGCAGCGCTGTTCCATACGTGCGGGTCGGTCATGATCTCTCCGTCCTCGTCGAACTCGTGGGTCTCGATCCCGGTGGAGACGATCACGGGGGCCTCGGTCGTGCCCGCGGCCTTGGCCAGCCGTTCGAACCAGCTTTCCAGGCCTTCCCCGCTGAGGAAGGTGGCCGAGGCTTCCTTCAGCGCCTTGGCGTCTTCGGGGGAGGGTTCGTAGTCATGCGGATCGCCGTTTGCAGGCACCAGGCTGGTGACGTTGACGTGGTCGCCACCGACATTTGCCACGACATCGGCAAGCACGCTGAAGCTGGCCACGACGTCGATGGTCCGCGCGCTGACCGGCGCAGCCAGGCCGAGGCCAAGGATGGTGGAGCCGGCGAGGGCGATCAATGTCTTGTTCATTTCCGAAGTCCTTTCGTTCAGCCCGCCAGGTGCGGGCGCTGGAAGAGGTGACGCAGCCCGCCCGAGGGGCTGAGCAGGAGAGAGAGGCCGTAGATCACGCTGGCTGTCAGGATGATCGTCGGCCCCGAAGCGAAGCGGAGGTGGTAGGAAATCAGAAGGCCCACGAAGCCCGACACGGCTGCGCTGCCGGCAGCAACCGTGAACATCATGGGCAGGGTGCGCGCCCAGAGTTGCGCGATCGCGGCAGGCAGCATCATCAGCCCCACGGCCATCAACGTGCCGAGGGATTGGAAGCCCGCGACCAGGTTCAGCACCACCAGGAAGAGGAAGATGAAGTGGTAAAGAGGACCACGCCCGCCAACCGCACGCAGGAACCCCGGATCGAAGCATTCCACGACCAGCGGGCGGTAGATCAGTGCCAGCAGGACCAGGGTCAGCGAACTGATCGTCCCGATCAGGTAGAGCGCATCCGCATCAATCGCGAGGATCGTCCCGAAGAGGATGTGCAGCAGGTCGATGTTGGATCCCCGCAACGAAACGATGAGCACGCCGAGGGCAAGGGAGGTCAAGTAGAAGCTGGCGAAGCTGGCATCTTCCTTCAGGGTGGTTGCCCTGCTGACCAGGCCGGAGAGCAGCGCGACCGCAAGCCCCGCGACAAGACCTCCCAATCCCATGGCCAGCAAGGAGAGATTGCCCACGATCAGGAAGCCGATGGCCGCGCCCGGCAGGACGGCATGGCTCATCGCGTCGCCAACCAGGCTCATCCTGCGCAGCATCAGCAGGACGCCGACAGGGCCCGAACCAAGACCGAGGGCGAGCGAGGCGACAAGGGCGCGGCGCATGAAGCCGTAGTTGGCGAAGGGTTCGACAACAAGGGACCAGAGGCTCATGCGTTCGCCTCCGATCCAAGCGTGCATACCTGGGCATCCTCGTCCCATGCCTCCGAAAGGGCGCGGGCCCGCAGGAGGTTGGAGGCTGTCAGGGTCGTTTCCGTGGGGCCCCAGCCAATCAGTTCCCGCGCAAGCAGGACTGTCTGGGGGAAATGCGCGCGCACCTGGTCGAAGTCGTGCAGGACGGCGATCACCGTGCGTCCCTCGCCATGCCATCGTGTGATGACACCAAGCAGGTCGCGGGTCGTGCGGGCGTCAATCGCGGTGAAGGGCTCATCCAGCACGATCACCCGCGCATCCTGAAGCAGCAGCCGCGCAAAGAGCACCCGCTGAAACTGACCCGCCGACAGCGCGCTTAGGGGGCGGGGTCCGAACCCTTCCAGGCCGACGGCCTGCAGGGCGGTTTCGGCCTGGGCCATCAGCTTCTTCGTGACGCCGCCGAAGGCGCCCATCCTGTGCCATGCCCCCAGGATCACGGTATCCGCAACGGTGATCGGAAACTGGCGTTCGATTGCCGCCGCCTGCGGAAGGTATCCCAGCTCACGCGCGACAAGGCCGCTCTTGACGACCTTACCCTGGGCCAGCGGAAGCTCCCCCATCAGGGCCTTCAGCAGCGTGGACTTCCCGGCGCCGTTGGGCCCGGTCACCGCAGTCAGGCTGCCGGGCTCGAACCGGCCGGACACATGGTGCAGGGCAGGGTGACGATCGTAAGTGACCGTGACGTTTTCCAGTTTGATCGCTGGCTGGGTCATGGCAGCGAAACAGCCCAGAGGATGGCCAGCCAGAGGGCCATGATCACCACGGCCGCGCCTGCAAGCCTCTGCCAGGCTGGTCGTGAAATCAGGGAGTTGGTGGATGTTGTCTTCATGATGATGCGCCGCTGGGGAACTCGGAACGATTCAATACATGATACGTTATAACAGCGCAATCCTGCCGCCGACCGCGCGCGCGATCGTGATGGATCGGTCCCTATGTGTTTGCCCGGACGGGTGGTTTACCGGGCGTCGGCGCCGAACAGGGACTTCGGGATGATCGCGTGCACCCCCCAGTTTCCATCGACCACCTGGGTCACGCCGAAATCCACGGAGGCGGAGATCAGGGCGACCACGTGGTCTTCGGACAACTTCCAGCGCGCCATCATGAAGCGGCGCGTCTTTCGAAATGCGTCGCGCATCGCGAGGTCCAGAGAGGATTGCGCGTAGACCTCGCTCAGCCCCTTTGCACCGAATTCAGCCAGGTAATCCGGATAGCTGAGACCTGTCAGCACCCAGGCATCGGGGGTTTCGATAAGGGGATAGTTGATATCGGAAACCTCCGATCCTGCTTTGTGCAGGCGCACGGTGAAGGTGCCGGTCATCGAACATTCGATCGCCGTGCCGGAGAGCTCCCCGTCGCCCTGTGCGGCATGCGGATCCCCGATGGACAGAAGCCCACCCGCGACGGAGACAGGGAGGTAGATGGAGGATCCCTTGCCAAGTCGCCAATTGTCGATGTTCCCGCCGAAATAGGCGGGCGGGACGGAATCGATCAGGTCATCTTCGCGCGGTGCGAGCGCGATGACTCCGAAATGCGGCCGAAGCGGGACACGAACCGCGGGGGAGGGCGGTGGCTCCAGCTGGATGGTTTCCGGTGCGACGGGCACGCCGGGATAGTCGTAGGTCCGATGCAAGACGCCGAAGGGATCTCGCTGCGGCTCCCAACGGTAGTTGTAAAGCAGCTCCGCATGGCCGCCGTCCTCGTCCTGGTGGATTTCGAAGATCGACACGATTTCGCGGGGCTTCGGCTCATGCAGAAGTTCGGAGTAGTGGTAGCCCCACCAGGCAGAGACGTTGCTGCCGAAGCAGCGCCCTTCGTAGCCGGGGGCATGGCTGGGCCGCGGCGTGATGTCGTCGATCCGGACCTCGATCACATCGCCGGGTTCGGCACCTTCCACCAGGATCGGTCCGGTGCAGATATGCACGCCGAAGCCTTCGCCCGCCCCGCGCCCATAGACGGTCGCATCTATGGGGCCGGCGCCGCGCCGGTCGACGGCCTTGCGTTCTCCATCCCAGTAGAAAACGTCTTCGGCAGCCGGATCGCCGTCGATCATCAGGGCGGGGGCGTCGGTGGCGTGCTGCGTCAGGGTCTCGATCACCACCTGATCACCGGAGGCGATGGTCAGCACCGGCGGAAGGGAGCGGCTGAGGTATCCCCAGTGCACGGTTTGCGCGCTGGATTCCAGGTGGTGCCGCCCGCCAGTGGTCGGCGGGGCGATCAGATCCTTTCGGGTATGGCTTTCGAGCGCCGCAGAACGGTGCTTCCGACTGCGCGACCGGTCAAGCGCGCTGAGCGGCCAGCCCCGGTTTTCGACATCGGACGGCATTTCCTTGAGCTGTTGGGTCAGTGCGGACCGGAAGGCGCCGGGCGGCTGTCCGAAGCGCTTCTTGAACTGCCGGTTGAAGTTGGCCGGATCGTCAAAGCCGCAGCTGTAGGCGATGTTCGCGACCGATACCTGCAGGTCTTCCGCCCCGCCCAGCAGGGATCTTGCCCGCAGCAGGCGCCGTTCCCTGAGGTAGTGGGTAAAGGTCTCTCCCTCGTTTTCGAAAAGCCGGTGCAGGTAGCGGACCGAGATGTTCTCCATTCGCGCGATCATCACCGGGGTCAGGTCGCTGTCGGCCAGATGGGCTTCCAATGTCTGGGTGACCCGGCCGAAAAGACCCGAAGAGGCGAACTGATGCGATCCATCCGCGGTGGGAGTGCGCGGCAAGGCGAAGAACAGGTCGGTGACCGATTGTTCGAGGGCGCTCCAGTCGGGCGCTTGGAACCGTTCCAGTTCGAAGGCGGCGGTTTCCACCAGCCGGGCGAGAACGCCGGGCATCCCTTCGGGCCTGAAGGCGCGGGGGGCGGTCAGGCCGGTGTTGCCCGAGCGGCGCCCTTGAAGCAGGGCATCGGGGAGGGTCAGAAGGATGGACCGACGGTTGCGGCCGAACCGAAGGGTCCAGGCAGGGTCGGCAGGGATCAGGCCGACCTGTCCTTCACGCAGGGTGATGCCTTCGTTTTCCCGGTCGATTTCAAGCGCGTCATCGAGCGGAACCACCAGAAGCGGGGCAAGGCCGCCACGGGCTTTCAGCGCCAGGGTGCGGCCCGTTGCCTGCAGTCGGGTCAGGGTCATGCCCTGGCCGCCGCTGCGCGCCAGGCCGGAACTGCCATGCCCGATGCTGGGCAGCAGCACGGAGAAATCGCTGAAATCCGTCAGGCCGAGCTTGCCAAGAAAGTCGAGCCACGCGTCCTCGCGCAGCTCTCCCGGATAGGCATCGCCATCGAATTTCGTGAGCACGCTCGTCTCTCCCGTCTTCGACATCAAGCCAGGCTTCGACGTCGGAGAGACGAGCGTAGGCCCGCGATCAGGACGCATCTACCGACGGCTGTTCGCGACCGGCAAAAATTTCCTTCCGGATCGACCCGGTGACGCCCCAATTGGCATCCACGACCTGCGTGACCGAAAAATCAGCGGCAATGGACATCAGGGAAACGGCCTCATCCTCGCTAAGGTCATGCACCGTCATCAGAAAACGCCGCAGCTTGCGCATCGCGTCGCGCATCGCCTTGTCGAGGCTGGACCGTTTCAGGATCTCATGCTGGTGATCTTCCCCCAGTTCGGCGACGTAGTTGGTGACGCTGAAGCCATAGACGGACCAGACCTCGTCATTTTCCATCAGCGGATGGGTCAGCCCTTCCAGGATGGTGCCGGGCAGGTCGGCCTTCTTGTGCAGGATGAATTCGAACTCTCCGTTCATCGACATTTCAACGGCGGTGCCGGACAGTTCGCTGTCGCCCTGGGTCGCATGGGCGTCCCCGCAGGAGAAGAGCGCGCCATCCACGGCGACCGGGTAGTACATGGTCGCACCCTTGGTGATACGCCAGTCGTCCATGTTGCCCCCGGTATAGTTCGGGGGAATCGTGCTGACGAAGTCGGCCTCTGCCGGGGCCAGGCCCATGGTGCCGAAATGAAGCCGGGCAGGGACCTTGATGCCCTTCAGGATGTTCTCGTTCTTCGTCACCGTCGCATGGTCGACGGGAACGCCGGGGTAGTCGATCGTCGCATGCACGATGCCGTCCGGATCGGTCTGCGGGGTCCAGAGGTAGGAATAGAGGGCCGAGACCATCGGGCGCTCCCCCATCTCGAGCTCGTAGATCGTCACGACTTCGCGGTTCTTCGGCGTCTCGACCTCATCCCCGTACTGGAAACCCCAGTTGGCGGAGGGGTTGGAGCCGAAGAAGCGGCCCTCGAACGCCGGGTTGGCAGAGGGTCGGGGATGCAGGTCGCGCACGCGCACTTCCAGGACGTCGCCGGGTTCGGCGCCTTCAATGGCAATGGGGCCGGTGAGCAGATGCACGCCCAGCCCCTCGCCGGAGCCGATTTCGAAGGGGCCATCCTCGGGGCCCGCGCCACGGCGGGCCATGGTCTTTGCGTCCTTGGTCCAGAGGTAGATTTCCTCTGCTGCCGGATCGCCCGTGATCATGCGGGCGGCATCATCGTTGGCATGGTGGGTGATCGACTCGACGGTCACCGTGTCGCCGGACTTGATCGTCAGTTTCGGGGCTTCGGACTTGCTGAAATAGCCCCAGTGCACGGTGTCCTTGGTGGCGGGAAGGTGATGATGGGTCATGGTCTTTCTCGTATGGCTAACGGGTCATCTTGGGGCTGCGGCCGGAAACCGGATCTGGCCGCAGGTGTCGTTCAGGCCAGTGCGGCGGCATCTTCGGTCAGGATTTGCAGGAAGCGCCGGGTGCGGGGGTTCTGCGGCTGGGTCAGCATGCGGTCGGCGCGGCCGTCCTCGATCACGCGACCGCGGTCGAGGAAGATCGCCCGGTCGGCCACATCCCGGGCAAAGCCCAGCTGGTGGGTGGAAATCAGCATGGTCAGCCCGTCGTTCTCCGCCAGGCTGCGGATCACTTCCAGGACCTCTGCCACCAGCTCCGGATCCAGCGCGGAGGTCGGCTCATCCAGCAGCAGGACCTTCGGATTGGGGGCCAGGGCCCGGGCGATGGCGACCCGCTGCTGCTGTCCGCCGGACATGTGACGCGGCAGGGCATCTGCGCGATGGGAAAGGCCGACGCGATCCAGCAGTTCGATCGCGCGTTCGTTGGCCTCTTCCGGCGACAGGTTCTGCACCCATTGCAGGGGACCCGCGATGTTCTGGCGCGCTGTCAGATGTCCGAACAGGTTGAAGTTCTGGAACACCATCCCGATGCCGGCCCGGGCACGCGCATCGGCCACGTTGCGGGGCGACAGGGCGCGGCCGTTCTCGTCCAGGCCGATGTGCCGGCCCAGGACGCGGATCTCTCCGTCCTGCCAGCCTTCAAGGCGGTTGATGCAACGCAGCAGCGTGGATTTTCCCGAACCGCTCGGCCCGAGAAGGGCGACAACCTCGCCTTCCTTCACGTCCAGGTTCAGCCCGGACAGCACGGTGCGCGCTTCGTAGGATTTCACCAGGTCGCGGATTTGCACGATGGGTTTGGCATCCGCCAGGCGGGTCTCCCGCGCGGTCCGGTCCAGCGGTGCGACCTTCACCAGCGGCGGCAGGTCATCTTCATCCTCTTCCTCGGGTTCGTCTTCGACCGGCTGGGCCGCTTCGGCGCGTACCCAGGGAAGAAGCCGGGCAAGCCGCGCGCGGGGCGAGGGGCTGTCGAGGTCCAGGAAGATTTCAACGACGATCTGGATCACGGCGATGGTCGCGGCCAGGACAAGGTACATCAGGCCGGAGGCGAAGAAGATGGAGAAGAAGTCGAAGGTGGAGGATGCAAGCTGCGTACTGCGCAGCGTCAGCTCCTGAACCGAGACGACGGAAGCGAGGGAGGAGTTCTTCAGCGCGCTGACGGCTTCGTTGCCAAGCGCGGGGACCATCGTGCGGAAGGCCTGAGGGGAAACGATGCGGCGCATGATGACCCCGGGCCGCATGCCGAGCGCTTCGCCGGCGGAAACCTGGCCCCGGGGCACGCCCAGGATGTTGGCGCGGACGATCTCCGCGATGAAGGGGGCTTCGTTCAGGGTCAGGGCAAGGCTGGCGGCCTGCAGCGCGGTCAGCTTGATCCCGATCAGCGGAAGGGCGTTGTAGCAGAACACCATCTGCAGGATCAGCGGTGTTCCGCGGAAGATGATGGCATAGGTCCGAGCGAATACGGCGAGGCCACGGAAGCGGCTCAGCTGCATGCCGGCCAGGATGACACCCAGGATGCCGCCCCCGACAAGCCCCCACAGCGTGATGATTGCCGTGTAGATGATGCCGGTCAGCAGGTAGGGTTGGGAAAGGTAATGTAGAAACAGATCCATGGTCACATGTCGCGGAAGGTGTCGGAAAGGGGCCGGCCCGGGACCCGGGCCGGCCGTTCGGGCAGATCAGTCCGCGAGGACCAGTTTCGGCGTTTCCAGCTGATCGGCGGGCAGGTTCCACTTCGCCATCATCTCGTGCTGCAGACCGCTTTCCTGGATCAGGCTCAGCGCCGCCATCACGGCGTCGCGGAACTCGATGCCGCCGCGGGGCACGGCGATGCCGACCGAGTAGGGCAGGGTCACTGCGGTCGCCTTCTCCAGCTTCTCCGGATAGGCCTCGACCGCACCGTCGACGGTGTTGACGTCGTTGATGTAGACGTCGGCACGCCCGGCCAGGATGGCCTGGATGCAGTTCGCGTTGTTGTCGTAGAGCTGGATTTCAGGCGCGGGCAGGCCCTTTGCCTCGCACTCTTCCTTCAGCGCCTCGATCAGCGGCACTTCAACGTAGCCGGTGTTTTCCGCCGCGGTGGCACCGCAGAGGGAGGTGTTGATGCCATCGATGCTCTTGGGATTGCCCTTGGCCACCAGGACGCCATCATAGACCTTCAGGTAGGTGATGAAGTCGGCCGCCTTGGCGCGATCCTTGGTGGCGTAGATGTCGGAAATGACGATGTCGGCCTGACCGGCATCCAGGGTCGTCAGCAGGGCCGCGAAGGTGACCGACTTGTATTCGACCGAGAAGCCGAGGCAGTCCCCGATCGCTTCGCCCAGGTCGATGTCGAAGCCGATGTATTTGCTGGGGTCGTTCGGATCCAGCGCTTCATACCCCGGGGTGTGGGGGTTCACGGCGTTGGTCAGGGTCTTGCCGACCAGGTCGGGGTACTTGGCCTGCAGCGCGCTGCATTCTTCGGTCGGCAGGTCCGCGGCCTGGGCCGGGGCGCCGGTCACCAGGATGCCGGCGGTTGCGGCGACGGCCAGGTATCCGGCGGTCATTGCGCCTTTCCAGATCTGGCGCAGCGCATGAGCCAGAGGGATATTCTGATGTTTATTCATGGTCCTCTCCGTTGGATTGTGCGAATTTTCAACCTGTTGCGGTCTGTTCGGATCGTAGGGAGAGAGCGCGGCGCGCCCATGGTCGCGGGATGCACTGCGTATTGTCATTTTCCTGTCGCGGTTCAGAAGCTGCGCAGAAGCTGGGCTGAGGCCGGGGTTTTCGCTGTCTGCATGTGCAGTCCCGTGCACGGGCGGTGAGCAGGCGGATCGTTCTGGCATCTGTCCGACGCGCAGGGCGTGGACAGGTGCGGCAACGGTCCAGCCGGACGGGAGCTTTGGTCCGGGACGCTGCCACGCATTCCCGGCCGTGGGTCGGACGCGCGATCAGAGGCGGGCTTCCCTGGAAAACATTCTGATGAAGGGCGCAGGCGCACCGGATCCTGGCCTGCGGGCAAGGGGACGCCCCGGCAGTGGGCCAAATTCCCGCGCCTATGGGGCACTCGCGGGAGGGGGCGCTCCGGGAGACAGCAAAGGGGGCGCCGTGACAGGCGCCCCCCTTTTCGTTGGCGATGCAGGCAGGTTCAGAGAACGCGAACCTCGTAGATCTCCGTTGCCGGCTGTGGCAGCAGGCGATCCGCCATTTCGGTCTTCAGGGCCTCGTGTCGGGCGACCTCTGCTTCCGATTTGTCGGGCTTGGCGCCGAGGCGCACGAATTCTTCCAGCACGTGACCGGGGCGGATTGTCACCTCCACGGTGGTGCCACGGTAGGTGAAGCGCCACAGGTAGGGTCCCGGCGGGGTGTCGATCACATTGCCCGGGCTGAGGCTGCGATCCAGCGTGTACCGGTCGTCGCTGATGGCACGGGTCACGCATTCCACCGTGTCGCGGCCGCCGGGGCCGGGGAAGGCGGTCACGACGACGACCTCCCGCCGTTCGAGGGGCAACACGGCCAGCGCGGGGAACCCGGCCTGCATCGCCTTCAGCGCATGGGCCACGCCGCCGGGGAAGCCGCCGCCGTGGTAGCGCATGAGGTCTTCGAAGGTGAAGTCGAGCGTTCGCCCGGCCTCGGTCACGGTGATCGTGTCAGTCATTGAGCCAGTCTTTCAGATTGGGCAGGAAACGGTCCAGGAACCGCGTCGTGGCAGGCATGAAGTGGCTGCCATGGTGGAACATCGGGTCAAGAGAGGTCACGAGCATCCGCCCGGGGGTGCTGACCTCGTCCAGGTAGAGGATCGCCTGTCCGTCCCGGTCGGTGGCCAGGATCGTGGCCCCTGCGGGAGGGTCGAAATGGCCGTGGAGGTGCCAGGTGACCTCGGCCTTGCCGATGCCGCGCATCAGGGGATGATCGGGGGCGGTGACGACATTTCCAAGGTCTGCGCCGGGTTCCCGCCACCACCACCAGTTGGTCGGGCGGGGATGGAAGACAACGCCGGGCAGCCAGAGGTCGGACCGGCTTTCTCCCATGGCGATGACGGTGCCGCCCGACCGGAGGTGGGCTGCCACGGCCTGCGCCTGGGCGATCATGCGTTGTGGCGGGGTGCGACAGGGCACCAGCAGCGCATCCTGGGGGTGCAGATCGGTGACCAGCCCTTCGGGCGTGGTGACCATGTCGAACCAGCCGGCATAGCGCGGGGCCTGCAGGGTTTCGATGTGGTAGTAGGTGCCGGCGGAAGGGGCGATCAGGCGCATGTGCAGGGGCCTCCGTCCGCCCAGTCGATGATGCGGCGCTGCAGCAGGGGGGCAAGGCCCCACTCCAGGCCCATCTGGCCAAGGTCGTTACCCGCATGGCTGAAGATCCGCCCGCCCCCGGGACGGGGCCAGACCCAGTCGACCGGCACGGTGCCGTCCCGGAACGCGGTGATGGCAAGGGCGCCCTCGGGCAGTGGATTGGCGCCGCGTCCGTAGAAGCCCGCGACACCCTTGTTGGTTTCCAGCTGGGCGATCTCCAGCCCGTCGAAGATCGGGTGGGGGCGGAGCCGGGTCTGGGCGAAGTCGGGCCGGCGCGGGGCCTCCATCGGGCGGTAGATGGCAAGCCCGTCAACCAGCGGGCGCAGGATGTGACCGTTCAGGAACCAGCGCCCGCCGGCATCCAGGAAGCGTTCCAGCGCCGGGCGCAGTTGCAGAAAGGCGTTCTGATCCAGCTGGTTGCCAGTGACCAGGCCGCGTGCATCCTGCAGGGCGGCCGGTGTCAGATCCACCTGGGCCAGAACCCTGACACGGGGATCATCCCGGACCGTTTCGGGGGGCTCGGCAAAGCCGGAGTTCAGCCAGATGACGCTCATGCCACGGCCTTTCCGCTGAAGGCCGGCAGGATCGCCTGACGACCGCCGGGCATTTCGACCCAGACCATCTCCACCCCGTAGAGGCGGGACAGGGGCTCGGGCCGGATCATTCGGTCCAGCGGGCCAAGCTCCTCTCCGCCGCCGGGCATCATCGCCAGCACGTCGTCGGCGGCGGCAAGGGCGTGGTTCGGATCATGGGTGGTGAAGACGATGGCCCGGTCACGCCGGTCGCGCAGCCGCGCGATGAGGTCCAGCATCTTCGACTGGTTGCCAAGGTCCAGCGCCGAGGTCGGTTCATCCAGCACCAGCGCGGGCGACCCGGTGGCAAGGGCCCGGGCAATCAGGACCATCTGGCGCTGCCCGCCCGACATGCGGTCATAGCGCAGCGCGCCCAATTCCTCCGCGTTGATTTCGGCCAGGGCCGCACGGGCAATTTCGCGATCTGCGGCAGTGGGTTGCCCGAACAGCCCGATCTGCCGGGCGCGGGCCATGGTGACGACCTCCAGCCCGGAAAGCCGTGCCGCCCCTGCGCCGTGCTGGGGCACGTAGCCCACCACATCCGGGACGATACGCCGCCCGGCATCCAGCGGCTGAAACCCCATCAGGGCGCGCAGCAGGGTCGTCTTGCCGCGCCCGTTGGGGCCCAGGATGGCCAGGCTGCGCCCCACCGGAACCTCGAAGCTGACATCGTGGAAGAGTTGCCGCCCGCCTAGGGACAGCGTGGCACCGGACATGCCGATTTTCACGGGATCCGTCATGCGGCTTCGTTCCTTCTGAAATGCTGTCGCAGCAGCCAGCCGAAGACCGGCGCGCCGATCAGTGCGGTCAGGACGCCCAGGGGGATTTCCGCCGCCGTCAGGCTGCGGGCGAGCGTGTCGATGAAGGTCAGGTAGGCTGCGCCCAGCAGGGCCGAGGCGGGAATGAGCGCGCGGTGATCTTCGCCCACCAGCATGCGCGCGGCATGGGGCACGACCAGCCCGATCCAGCCGATGACACCCGCCACGGCGACCGATGTGCCGGTCATCAGGGCGATGGCGGCGAAGATGATCCAGCGTTCCCGTTCCGGCCGCACCCCGAGGGAGATCGCCTCTGCCTCCGGCAGGGCGAGCAGGTTCAGACGGTAGCGCAGCAGCAGCACGATCAGCAGGCCAGCTGCCATGCCCGGCACCGCCAGCCACAGGCGCGCCCAGGTCGCGGTGGAGAAGGAGCCCATCAGCCAGTAGACGATGGCCGGCAGCGAAGTGTTTGGATCTGCTACGAATTGCAGGATCGAGACCAGCGCGGAGAAGAGCGCGCCGATCACCATGCCGGAGAGGATCACGGTCAGGATCTGCGTCTGCCCGTCGATCCGGGCCAGCAGGCCCACCAGCACCAGCGCCAGGAGCCCGAAGACGAAGGACAGGCCCAGCAGGGTCATCCCGCCGAAGCCCAGAAGGATTGCCAGGGCACCGCCGAAAGCCGCGCCCTGGGAAATGCCCAGGACCTGCGGGCTGACCAGGGGATTGCGGAAGACACCCTGAAGGGCGGCCCCGCCCACGGCCAGGGCAGCGCCGGAAAGGGCTGCCAGAAGCACGCGGGGCAGGCGGACCAGCAGGACGATGCGCTGATCCATCTCGGTCAGCTCGGTCCCGGTGGCCCCCTGCCACAGAATGTCGAGGATGCGCGGCGCGGAGACGGGGAACCGCCCGGCGGAGATGGCGTAAAGCATCGCCGCCAGCAGCAGCGCCAGCATCAGGCCCAGGGCGCCGAAGCGGCGCAGGGAAAACCCCGCGCGCGCCCCGCGGCCGCCGGACGAACAGGCGGCGTCAGAGGTCATTGTGCCGCAAAGACCTCGTACCCGGCCTGGTCCGCCTGCATGTCCATGCGCAGGATCCCGTCGATCTCCGCGTCGGTCAGCTCATGATTGTAGAGCGTCTCGTAGGCTTTGCGCATCTCGGCGCGCAGGTCGTAGTGGTAGACCTCCGGGTGCAGCAGATTGGCCAGCCACATCCAGGTCAGCGGGCTTTCCTGGTTCGGCGGATCCCAGCGGTAGCCGCCAAGCGGCATCTTGTAGACCCGGCCCGATTGCGCCGCGTCCGTCAGCGACAGGATGGGGTCATCCGTGATGCGCGACAGGTCAAGATCGCCTTCGAAGCCATTGAGAAGAATGACATCCGGGTTCCACTGTGCGACCTGCTCGGCGCTGATGGAGTTGCGCCCCACCAGGTCGGCGGAGGCAGAGGTGCCGCCGGTCAGGTCGATGTACCAGGTGTTGTAGTTGCCCTTGGCGCCCGAGGCCACGAGATCCGTCTTGGCGCGCAGCAGGTAGAGAACCTTGGGCTTGTCCTCGGGGGCGATCCCGGCGGCCTTGGCGGCGATGTCTGTCGCGACCTCTTCCCGCCAGGCGGTGTTCTGTTCGGCGCGTTCGGGCTTGCCCATGGCGGTGGCGACCATCGACTGGTACTGCCGCGCCTTTTCCTCGGTCCCGTAGGAGATCAGCAGGGCGGTCAGGCCCGCGTTGGTGATCGGGTCGACGTAGTCGGCACCGCGGTCGGCCCATTGCACCACGAGGTCGGGGTGGGTGGCCGCCAGTTCCTCGACGTTGGGGATGAAGTTGGGCGCGGTGATGTCGGAGGGAATATCGGCCGCTTCGGGGAAGATCTGGCCCAGGATCCCTTCCATGACGGCGGTCTTGGCCGTCGGGTTCATGCCCACCAGCTTGGACGTGCCGCCGTCCATCGAGATGATGGTGGAGGCCATGGGAATCGGGATCGATGCGATCCGTTCGGCCGGGGCCGGCAGGGAAATTTCCCTGTTTTCATGGTCGGTTATCGTGATTGGGTCGGCGCTTGCCAAGACAGGCAGCCCGGCCAGCCCGATCAGGGCGGCGACGGTCATGCGCATGGTGTTTCCTCTTGTCGGTTACAGGCCTGGCAGTTGGCTAACACCTATTGGGGGCCGGATATCTGTACCTGATTGTAATTGTCAACATTCGGTGTGGGATGTGCCTGCAGGATTTTGTGTCAGTCCGTGCGGCGCGGCCCTGAGGGGGGCTGATGGGGGCCGGGGCGGTGCTGTTCAATCATGGCCCGAACGACTAGGGTCCGACCCGAAGCGCCAGCCGGGAGGGACGCCATGGAATACCTCGATCAGAGCCTGAGGGATCTCTTCGTCGATCTGCACAGTTCCGGCCTCTGGCCGGATGAGAAGGTGATCTCGGATTCCATCCTGTTGGCCCCGGCGGAGGAGGTGCGTGCGGCCTATGCGGCTGAAAAGGCACAGGGAAACGTGGATCTGCGGGCCTTCTATGCGCGCTGGTTCCGGCCGGTGCAGCCCGCGGGAGAAGGCTATCGCACCGATCCCGCCCACGGCCCGCTGGAGCATCTGGAGGCCGTCTGGCCGCATCTGACGCGCCCGGCAGATGACCCGGCAGAACGCTCCACCCGGTTCCCGCTGCCCCATCCCTACGTGATTGCCGGGGGCCGCTTCCAGGAGGCCTACTACTGGGACAGCTACTTCACCAACCTTGGCCTTCTGCGGTCGGGCCGTCGTGGGCTGGCGCGGGATATGCTGGACAACTTCGCCCATGCGATCACGGAAATAGGGTTTGTGCCCAATGGGTTCCGATCCTACTTCCTGACCCGGTCCCAGCCGCCGTTCTTCGCGCCCATGGTGGCCGATTACGGCCAGGCGACGGGGGATCGGGCCGCGGCGCTGGCCCGCTATCTGCCTGCGATGGAAGCGGAATACCGGTTTTTCACCGAGGGGCCGCGCAACCACGGGGGGCTGGCGCGCTACTGGGATGCGGGCAACGGGCCGCGGATCGAGATGTACGGCACCGACCTGGAATGGGTGGCGCATTGCGCCGAGCGGCCGGAGTTCTTCCGCGATCTGCGGGCGGCCTGCGAGAGCGGGTGGGACTTCTCCTCCCGCTGGCTGGAGGACCCGATGGACCTGGGCACGATCCGGACGACGCGGATCTGGCCGGTGGACCTGAACTGCCTGATGTTGCGGATGGAAGAGCTGCTGGCGGAGGCCACGGCGGGGGTCGCGCCGGACCGGTCCGCGACCTATGCCGCGGCCGCCGACGCACGGAGAAGGGCAATTTCGGAGCGGTTCTTCGATGCGGAGAAGGGGTATTTCTTCGATGTATATCAAGGGGATGGGAGCCTGATCCCGATCACGAGCGCGGCGGGTCTCTTCCCCTTGTGGGCGGGGGCTGCGAGCGCGGAGCAGGCGGCGCGGGCGGCGGGTTGGGCCGAGGCGCGGCTGCTGCGCGAGGGCGGGTTGCTGACCACCGACGTGGAAAGCGGCCAGCAGTGGGACAGCCCGAACGGCTGGGCCCCGCTGCAGTGGATCGCCGTGCAGGGGCTGCGGCGCTACGGCCACGACGCCCTGGCCGAGGAGCTGCGTCGGCGCTGGCTGGCAAGCTGCGATGCGGTTTTCCGTCAGTCGGGCAAGTTCGTCGAAAAGTACAACGTTATCAATCCGCTGTCCAAGAGCGGTGGTGGCGAATACGAGCTGCAGGATGGCTTTGGCTGGACCAACGGGGTCTACCTGGACCTGGCCGCGGAGCGCCCGTAGGGCGGGGTTCACCCCGCCTTTGGCGGCGGCAGGCGGGCCGGTAGGTGGTTCGTGGCGGTGCCTGCGGGGAGCTGTGTGCGGGTGGCCTGTGCGGGTGGGCTGTGCGGGTGGCGGGGTTAACCCCGCCCTACGAGGGCGTTAGGGCATCGTTTGGGACGTCGGTACTGCAGTGCGGCGAATCGGCGGGGGGGAGCCTTGGTTAACAGGGGGAAAGCGGCCAAATCGGCACGTCGGTACAACGTCGGTATTACGTCGGTATCGCGGCGGTGCCGCATCGCCGATCCGGCCCGGTTAACCCACCGCGCGCGACCAACGTGCGTTAACCCTTTTGCCGCCTCCGGGTCAGCGCCAGAGAGGTCGCCCCGCCGAAGAGCAGCGCCCAGAGCGGCGCGCCGACGCCTAAGAAGGTGATGCCCGAGACGGTGGCCATGAAGGTGACCAGCGCCGCCTCCCTCTGTTCCGTCTGCGCCAGCGCGGCGGAGAGGCTGGCGCCGATGGTGTTGAGCAGCGCAATGCCCGCCACCGTCACGATCAGCGCCTTGGGCGCCACCAGGAAGAGGCCGATGATCGCCCCGCCCATCAGCCCGACGAGGCAGTAGAAGACCCCCGCGACCACGACCGAGAGGTAGCGGGTGGCGGGATTTTCGTCCGCTTCGGGCCCGGCGCAGATCGCCGCCGTGATGGCCGCCAGGTTGAAGGCGAAGCCGCCGAAGGGTGCGGCCAGCAGCGAGACGAGGCCGGTGACGGTGATGCTGCCCGAGACGGGCGGCTGGTAGCCCGCCGCGCGCAGGGTGACGACGCCGGGGATGTTCTGCGAGGTCATGGTGACGATGTAGAGCGGCAGGCCCACGCCGATCAGCACCGGCAGGGAGAATTCGGGCAGGGTGAAGACCGGCGCGGCCAGCGACCAGTCGATGCGGTCCAGCCCCTGGAACTGCCCCGTGGCCGCGCACCAGGCGCAGCCCGCGACCAGCACCAGCGGGATGGCGTAGCGCGGCAGGAGCCGGCGCCCGGCCAGGTAGGTCAGGCACATCAGGGCCACCAGCGGCAGGTCGAGTTGCATGGAATTGAAGATCTCCAGCCCGAAGCGGAAGAGGATGCCCGCCAGCATGGCGCTGCCGAGGGCGTCGGGGATCAGGTGGGAGACCTTTTCGAACCAGCCGGTGAGGCCCGTCAGCGCCAGCAGCAGGGCGCAGAAGATGAAGGCGCCCGTCGCCTCGGGCAGGGAGGTGCCGGTGAGGCTGATCGCCAGCAGCGCAGCACCGGGGGTGGACCAGGCCGTCAGGATCGGCATGCGGTAGCGCAGCGACAGGATCAGCCCGGAAATCCCGGTGCCGAGGCCCAGGGCCAGCATCCAGGACGTCGCCTCTGCCGGGGAGGCGCCGACGGCGTCGATGGCCTGGAAGATGATCGCGGCGGAGCTGGTGTAGCCCAGAAGCACGGCGATCAGCGCGGCGGTGAGGTGGGAGATCTTCAGGTTCGACATCTGGGGTTCCGGCTGCGGCAGAGGTGGACCCGCGGGGGCGGGAATGCTACGTCAGGTCGTATGCGATAACGCACGACCGCTATAGCGCACGGGCGCTATGACGCACAACCCCCTGGAGTGGGGGCTGGGTGGGGCCGGCGTGGGGGCGGGATGACCCGGGCCCGAAGAGGTCAGGTGGCAGGCAGGATTGGAGAGGCAGCATGGCAGAGGCAAAGCTGGTGATCGGGCTGAAGGCGGTGCGCGCGCGCGCCGGGCTGAGCCTGTCGCAGGCGGCGGAGCTGACGGGCGTCAGCAAGGCGATGCTGGGCCAGATCGAGCGCGGCGAGAGCAGCCCGACAATCGCCACCCTGTGGAAGCTGGCCAAGGGGTTCCACCTGCCGCTGTCGGCCTTCCTGCAGGGCGAAACCGGCACGGCGGTGCCGTCGGAGCCGGTGCAGTTCCCGGGCTCCATCGCCATGCGGACGCTTTTCCCCTTCGATCCGCTGCTGGGGTCGGAGACCTTCATCGTGGCGCTGGAGCCGGGGCAGGAGCATGTCTCCCAGGCGCATGACGCGGGCGTGGTGGAGGACGTGGTGGTGACCGAGGGCCGGGTGGAGGTGCTGCGGGGCGGGACCTGGGTGCCGCTGGCCGGGGAAGAGGCGCTGCGCTTTGCCGCAGATCAGGTGCATGGCTACCGCAATCCGACCGGGGCGCCGGCGCGGTTCCTCAACGTGATGCATTACCCCCGGACGGCCTGATCGCCTGGGGGCGAAACTCCCGACTTACCGAAGCCGCAGCGGCGCGCGCCCCATGGCGAGCGGGCGCGGAAACGAAAACGCCCCGGCCAGGGCCGGGGCGTTTCGCTGTCATTGGGGCCCCCATCCGGGGCCGGGCATTACTTGCCGCGACGGGGCACGGCATCGCCGCCCTTGCGGGGCGCCTTGGCGCCGAAGCTCTTGCCCGCCGGTTTCGCGCCGGGCTTGCCGCCGGGTTTGCCGCCCGGTTTGCCGAAGCTCTTGCCGCCCTTTGGGCCGCCCTTGCCCTTGGGCTTGTCGAAGCTCTTGCCGTCGCCCTTGGGGCCCTTCTTGTAGGGTGCCTTGTAGTCGCCCTCGGGCTTTCGGAAGGAGGTCTTGCGCTTGGCATAGGGTTCGACGCTGCCGTCCTCCACCGGGTTGGGCCGGGGGAAGGGTTCGGGCGCGGGGCGATCGTCGCGGTCGCCCTTGGCGTATTTGCCACGGGGGCGCGGGCGGTCGTCGTCGCGGGCCGGGCGGTTGGCGCCGGCCTTGGGCGCGCCGGGCTTGCGGCTGTGCGGCCGGGCCACGCGTTCGGGGCGCGCGGGCGGGCCGTCGCGTTCTTCCACGGCGACATCGTCGGGCAGTTTCATGTCCGGGCCGATGGCGGCGAGGAACTGATCCGCCTGGGCCTCGGCGATCTCGATGTAGGTTTCATCGGGCTGGATGCGGATGGCGCCGATGGCGGTCTTTTCCAGGTCGGTGGCCCGCAGCAGCATGGGCAGCAGCCAGCGCGGTTCGGCCCGCTGGTTGCGGCCGACGGCGATGGTGAACCAGCGCGAGGGGCCGAAGTCGCGGTGTTCGCGCGGCTCTCGCGGGGAGGGGCCATCGACGGCCATCAGCTCTTCCGGGGCGGCGTGGCGCGACTGGCGCTCCCGCAGGAAGGCGGCGGCGACGGCCTCTGGCCCGAAGCGTTCCAGCAGGCGCGCGGCGAAGGCGGCGAGATCCTCTTCCACCGGTTCGGACCAGGCGGGATCGGCCATCAGCTTTTCCTCGTCATGGGTGAGGATCGCCTCGGCGGAGGGCGGGGCCTCCCACTCGGCGGTGATCTTGGCCCATTTCAGCAGGCGTTCGGCGCGCTTGGTGGCCTTGGACGGCACGATGAGCGCGGAGATGCCCTTGCGCCCGGCGCGGCCCGTCCGGCCGGAGCGGTGCAGCAGGCTTTCGGTGTTGGTGGGCAGGTCGGCGTGGATCACCAGGCTGAGGTTCGGCAGGTCGATGCCGCGGGCGGCCACGTCGGTGGCGACGCAGATCCGGGCGCGGCCGTCGCGCATGGCCTGCAGCGCGTGGGAGCGTTCGGACTGGCTGAGTTCGCCCGAGAGGGTCACCACGGACAGGCCGCGATTGCCCAGCCGCGCGGCCAGGTGGTTCACCGCGGCGCGGGTGTTGGCGAAGACGATGGCGCTTTCGTCATCGTGGAAGCGCAGCAGGTTGAAGATGGCGTTGTCGGAATCCGACTGGGCCACGTGGAAGGCCTTGTAGGTGATGTCGGAGTGCTGTTCGGCCTTGTTGATCGTGTTGATCCGGCGCGCGTCCTTCTGGAACTGCCCGGCCAGCTTGGCGATCATCGGCGAGACGGTGGCGGAGAAGAGCAGCGTGCGGCGCTCTTCCGGGGCCTCGCCCAGGATGAATTCCAGGTCTTCGCGGAAGCCGAGGTCGAGCATCTCGTCGGCTTCGTCCAGCACCACGGCGCGGATGTCGCCGAGTTCGAGCGAGCCACGGCGGATGTGGTCCGACAGGCGCCCGGGCGTGCCCACGACGATGTGCGAGCCATGTTCCAGCGCGCGGCGTTCCTGGCGCATGTCCATGCCGCCGACGCAGGAGCAGATGCGCGCCCCGGTCTTGGCATAGAGCCAGCGCAGTTCCTGCATGACCTGGAAGGCCAGTTCGCGGGTCGGCGCCACGACGAGCGCCAGCGGCGCGCCGGCGGCGTCGAAGCGGTCGCCTTCGGGCAGCAGGGTGGAGGCGATGGCCAGGCCGAAGCCCACGGTCTTGCCGGAGCCGGTCTGGGCCGAGACCAGCAGGTCTTCCTCTCCCACGTCGGGTTCGGTGACGGCTTGCTGCACGGCGGTGAGGGTTTCATAGCCGCGCTCTGCGAGAGCCTCGGACAGGGGGGTGATCATGCGCTCTGGCTCCAACCATGGCGTCGGGGGGCGCCCGATGGGGCACCCGGAGAAAAGGAGAATCCGATGGGACGGAAAAGGCGTCTCTACTCCCGGTGGAAGCAGAAGTATATCGCGTTTTCACATCCTGTGGCGGAAATCACGCGGCAAATTGGCTCAATCGGCGGGTTTGGGCGGGGTGCCGGGGTGCGTTTCGGGGGATTGGTGCGGGGCGCGGGCCCCCCGTGTGGGGGCCGTTCCGGGAAAGGCTGCATTGGGGGCGGCACCGGCGTAGATCGCCCGGGGGCGGATCAGGCGCCCGCTGGCGGCCTGTTCTGCGGCATGGGCGATCCAGCCCGCCGTGCGGGCGGTGGCGAAGATCAGGAAGGCGGCATCGGCGGGCAGGGCATGGGCCTGCCCGAGGGCCGCAAGCGCGCCGTCGATATTGGCCGGTTGCCCGACCCGGCGCGACAGCCGGTCGAGCGCGCGGCGGGCGGGCGCATCGGCGGGCAGCCGTGCCAGCAGCGCCGCGCCCCGGGGATCGCCGCCGGGGTAGAGCGGGTGGCTGAGGCCGAATTCATAGGGATCGAGGGCGGGGTGGGCTTCCAGGAAGGCGTCGAGCGCGCGGGGGCCTTCGAGGCTGGCGCAGAGGGCCTCGCGCGCCTTGATCGCCGCATTGCCGTGGCGCGGGCCCGAGAGCGTGGCCAGCCCCGAGAGCAGCGCCGCCGCCAGCCCCGCCCCGGTGGAGGCGCAGGTGCGCACGGCGAAGGTGGAGGGGTTCAGTTCGTGATCGGAGAGCAGCACCAGCGCGCGGCGCAGCAGGTCGGCGGTTTCGGGCCGGTCCCAGGCTGTGGCGAGGGCGAGATGCGCAGGGGCCGCTTCTGGGCCGGAGATGGCGCGGCCCAGCAGCGCGGCGCGGATCCCGGCCATCAGCGCCTGCCCCCGGGCGAAGTGCGCCCCGGGGTCGGTGGCGGTGAGGGGCGGTTCCTCTGCCGCCTCGCCCGCCAGGTAGCCCAGGGCGCGGCCGAGCGGCGTGGTGCCGGGGATGGTGTGCCGGGCGAGGATGGTGGCGTTTTCGGGGCTAATTTCGGGGGCAATTTCGGGGGCGATGGGGGGCAGCGGGGTGGCCTTGCAGTGGTGGGCTGCGACCTCCTCCAGCGTCATGGTTTCGGCGCAGTCGGTGGCGGGGCGGGGGCCGAAGAAGAGGGTTTCGCCCTGCAGGTGGGAGATGGCGGTTTCCAGTACCGGGTCGCCCCAGCGGATCGCCTGGGCCGCCACGCTGGCCCGCGCCCGGGGGCGGCGGTGGCGTTTGGCCAGCGCTTCGACATCCGGGCGGGCGTAGAGGCTGCGGCGGGCATCGCCACGATCGGAGCGGGCGCGCAGGAGCTTTCGGCTGACGTAGGCATAGAGCGTCTGGGGCCGCACCCCCAGCAGGGCGCAGGCGGTTTCCGCGTCGATCCAGTCAGGATGATCGGCGGGCTGATCCGGGGGTGGGGCGGCGTCATTCATGTTGATTATCTTTATCAAGATGGACCGTGGGTCAATCCGCGCCTAGGCCAAGGGAGAAACCGGGGGAGAAAGGAGACCCGTCATGGACATTTTCGAAAGAGAGATCGCGGCGGCGCTGGGCCCGGAGATGGAGGGGGCAACAGTTCTGCGGCAGGGGGCCGGGCGGTTGCCGTCCTGTTTCGACGTGACGGGGCTGGCGCTGGCCAGTGTCGGCGCGGCGGCGGGGGAGCTGGCGGCCCTGCAGGGCGGGCAGGCCGCGCTTTCGGTGCCCCGGGCGCTTTCGTGGTTCGACATGACGCTGCGGCCGGAGGGCTGGGCGCTGGCCTCGGCCTGGGATGCGGTGGCGGGGGTCTACCGGGCGGCGGACGGCTGGATCCGGCTGCACACCAATGCCCCGCACCACCGGGCGGCGGCGCTGCGGGTGCTGGGCTGTGTCGCCAGGCGGGACGCGGTGGCGGAGGCCGTGGGCGGCTGGCAGCGGGAGGCGCTGGAAGCGGCGGTGGTGGCGGCGGGCGGCGCGGCGGCGGCGATGCACGATCTGGCGGGCTGGGCCGCGCATCCGCAGGGGCGGGCGGTGGCGGCGGAGCCGTTGATCCACTGGGAGGAGGTGGGCGGGGCAGGAGCTGTCGGACTGGATGGGCTGAAGGTGCTGGACCTGACGCGGGTCCTGGCCGGGCCGGTGGCGACGCGGTTCCTGGCGGGCTTCGGCGCAGAGGTGCTGCGGATCGACCCGCCGGGCTGGAACGAGGAGGCGGTGGAGCAGGAGGTGACGCTGGGCAAGCGCTGTGCCGGGCTGGACCTGCGGGTGGCCGCCGATCGCGCGGTCTTCGAAGGGTTGCTTCGGCAGGCCGACGTGCTGGTGCATGGCTACCGCCCCGGCGCGCTGGAGGGGCTGGGCTATGGCGCGGGCGCGCGGCGGGCGCTGGCGCCGGGGCTGATCGAGGTGACGCTGGATGCCTATGGCTGGACCGGCCCCTGGGCCGGGCGGCGCGGTTTCGACAGCCTGGTGCAGATGAGCTGCGGCATCGCGGCGGAGGGCATGGCGCGCTATGGCAGGGAGGGGCCGGTTCCGCTGCCGGTGCAGGCGCTGGACCATGCCACGGGCTACCTGATGGCCGCCGCCGTCCTGCGCGCGCTGCGGGTGCGGGCGGCGGAGGGGCGGGTGCTGTCGGCGCGGCTCTCTCTGGCACGCACGGGGGCGCTGCTGACGGGGGCCGGCGCCGGGGCACCGGAAGGCGCGGTGCTGGAGGTCGGGGCGGAGGTCGCGGCGGGGGATCCTGGCCCGGTGGAGCAGACGGGCTGGGGCCCTGCGCGGCGGGTGGTCTTCCCGGTCACGCTGGCGGGCCGGGGGCCGGACTGGCGCGCGCCCGCGGGGCGGTTGCGCCGCGATCCGCCTGCCTGGGGCGCCCGACTGCCTGAATGACCGTACTGCCCGAATAACAAGCGCTTCGCGTAACGCTTTCCTAACAGGGGGCGCTGTTTGATGGGCCGCGCGGCCCGGGCCGCCGCAGGAGTTGCCTGCGGCGGTCAAACCCTTTTGGCTGGGACCGAGCTTGGCTGGGACCCCTTGGCAGGGGCCAGTTTGGAGGGGCCGTAGGAGGACGCGGGATGGACAGGATCGACATGCTGGTTGTGGGCTCCGGCCCGGCGGGGCGGCGCGCGGCGGTGCAGTCGGCCAAGCTGGGGCGCAGCGTTCTGGTGGTCGACAAGGGCCGGCGGCTGGGCGGCGTATCGGTGCACACCGGCACGATCCCGTCGAAAACCCTGCGAGAGACCGTGCTGAACCTGTCGGGCTGGCGCGAGCGGGGCTTCTACGGCCAGGGCTACCGGGTGAAACAGGATATCTCCGCCATCGATCTGATGAAGCGGCTGCACAAGACGCTGGACCACGAGGTGGAGGTGCTGCAGCACCAGTTCATGCGCAACATGGTTCGCTCCGCCGCGGGGGAGGTTCGCTTCCTCGACGCCAACACGGCGGAGATCCGGGGCGAGGCGGGCGAGTGCACCCTGGTGGAATTCGACAAGGCGCTGATCGCGACCGGCACCCATCCCTACCGGCCCGACCATATCCCCTTCGACCGGGAGCGGGTCTTCGACAGCGACGAGATCCTGGAACTGCAGCGCCTGCCGCGCACGATGACGGTGATCGGCGGCGGGGTGATCGGGGTGGAATACGCCACGATCTTTTCCGCACTCGATGTGCCGGTGACTCTGATCGAGGCGCGGGAGGACCTGCTGAACTTCGTCGACCGGGAGATCGTGGAGGATTTCATGCACCAGCTGCGCGACCGGGGCATGACGATCCGGCTGGGCGCCAAGGTGAAGTCGGTGACGAAGGGGCCAACGGGGGTCGACGTGGAACTGACCGACGGGCGCAGGGTCCGTTCCGACATCCTGCTGTTTGCCGCCGGGCGGGCGGGCAACGTGGAGCGGCTGAACCTGACTGCGCTGGGGATCGAACCGGACGGGCGCGGGCGGCTGGTGGTCGATCCGCATACCTTCCAGACCTCGGTTCCCAACATCTATGCCGCGGGCGACGTCATCGGCTTCCCGGCGCTGGCCTCCACCTCGATGGAGCAGGGGCGGGTCGCGGCCTGCCATGCCTTCGGTGTCACCCCGCCGCCGCCGCCCGAGACCTTTCCCTACGGCATCTACGCGGTGCCGGAGATTTCGACCGTGGGCCAGTCCGAGGAAGAGGTGCGCGCCAGCGGCGAGCCCTACGAATGCGGCATCGCGCGGTTCCGGGAGACCTCTCGCGGGCATATCATGGGGGTGAACGCGGGCATCCTGAAGCTGATCTTCTCGCTGAAGACGCGGCGGCTGCTGGGCGCGCATATCATCGGCGAGGGCGCGACGGAGCTGATCCATATCGGCCAGGCGGTGATCAACCTGCAGGGGACGGTGGATTTCTTCGTCGAGAACACCTTCAACTACCCGACGCTGGCGGAGGCCTACAAGATCGCCGGGCTGGATGCCTGGAACCGCATGGGCACCGGGTAGTTTCCGGGCGATCCGCCTTGCTGCGGGCCGCGCGCCCGTGGCGCGGATGGAATTCGAGTATTTCTGGCGGGTTGAATGAGGGAAGGCGCGCGCCGGGGCGAGGCCAGTGCCGGGGGCAGGTGTCGGATCCGTCCCTGGCAAAATGAGGCCGCGATATGCGGCCGTCGAGGCGGTTTGGCCTCCGTTTGCCAGGGGCGGGTTCGCCGCTGGCCCGGGGGAAGCGGCCCTGGGGCATGGTCGTGCCCTGCTGCTTCAACCCGCCGAAAATACTCAAATCCGCGGTTTCAGGTCCCGGGAGGTTTCAGGTGGGGCGCGATTTGGGGGTGTCTCAGTTGCCGGAGATCTGAACGGGCACGTCCTGCAGCAGCTTGCCGGTGGTGGTGTCGTAGATCAGGATATGCTGGTCGGCGGTGACCACGGCGTACCAGCCGCGACCGCGGGTCACGGCTTCGGCCATGGTGCCGTCGGGCAGGGTGATCTCTGCGGGCAGTGCCGGGGCGGGGGGGCGCGCAAAACGGATGACAATCAGGCTGACCAGCGCTATCAGCCCCAGGATCATGACCACCATCAGCAGCGTCACCAGGCGCCGCAGCAGCCGCAGGCCCGCCGGTTCGGTGAAATCCGGGCCCGCATCCGTTTCCGCAGGGAGTTCCTTGACCATGTCCGAGACCACCTCCGGCGCCCGTCTTGAAGTGCAGATCCAGGCGGATCCGCCCGGTCGCCTTGATAAGGCGCTTTCGCGCGATGTGCCAGAGGAGGCGTCGCTGTCGCGCACCCGGCTGGCGCGGCTGATCGGCGAGGGGCAGGTGACGCGCGGGGGCGAGGTCCTGTCCGATCCCAAGGCCAAGGTGGCGGAGGGCGACGTGCTGGTCATCCGGCTGCCGGAGGCCACCGAGGTGGAGACCGTGCCGGAGGTGATCCCGCTGGACATCGTCTACGAGGATGGTGAGCTGGTCATCGTGAACAAGCCCGTGGGCATGGTGGTGCATCCCGCGCCGGGTACGCCGGGGGGCACGCTGGTCAATGCGCTGCTGGCCCATTGCGGCGACAGCCTTTCGGGCATCGGCGGCGAGAAGCGGCCGGGCATCGTGCACCGGATCGACAAGGATACCTCGGGCCTGCTGGTGGTGGCCAAGACCGACCGGGCGCATCACGCCCTGGCCGCCCAGTTCGAGGCGCATACGGCGGAGCGCGCCTATCTGGCGCTGTGCCACGGCGTGCCTGATCCGGGCGATCCGCGTTTGCGCGGTGTGCGGGGCGCCAGTTTCGAGCCGGGGGGCGTGCTGAAGCTGACCACCCAGCTGGACCGGCACCGCAGCGACCGGCAGAAGCAGGCGGTCTATTTCGATCGGGGCCGCCATGCGATCACCCGCGCCCGGGTGCTGGAGAGCTTCGGCACCCCGCCCGCCGTGGCGCTGGTGGAATGCCGGCTGGAGACCGGGCGGACGCACCAGATCCGCGTTCACATGGCCCATGCGGGGCATGCGCTGGTGGGGGATCAGACCTATGGCGGGCGGCGGAAGGCCTCTGCCACGGCGCTGGGCCCGGAGAGGGCCGCTGCGGTGGACCGGTTCCCGCGCCAGGCGCTGCATGCCGCCGTGCTGGGGATCGAACATCCGGTGAGCGGGGAATTCCTGCGCTTCGAGGCGCCCCTGCCGGAGGACATGCGCAGCCTGGTGGAGTTGCTGGGGCGGGCCTGACCTAAGCTGGACCCGGGTTTGGCCGGTTCCCGGCGGGGCGGCGCATTGGGCCTGTGGTTTGTGCGCAAATGCACCAATTGCAGTATTGGTGCGTCTTGGGTGCGCTGATATGGTGGTCGAGAACAAAGTCGCGTGAGATCCTGAAACGCTGGCCGAAATGTACGGCGGAGTTTTCTTCACCAAGCGTTAGGGTTTTGACGAGACAGACTTGAACTGAGACCTCCGCGTCCCCAAGTAGATGTTAATCCCATTTACATGGGGCGGGGAAAACCTCGGAAGGACAGAGAGTTGAGCAATTACGCAAATCTGCCGGCACCGACTCCGGAAGGGGGTCTGAACCGGTACATGCAGGAAATCCGCAAGTTCCCGATGCTGGAACCGGAACAGGAATACATGCTGGCGAAACGCTGGGTCGAGGATCAGGACACGGCCTCGGCGCACAAGCTGGTGACGTCGCACCTGCGGCTGGCCGCCAAGATCGCCATGGGCTATCGCGGCTACGGCCTGCCCCAGGCCGAGGTGATCAGCGAGGCCAACGTGGGCCTGATGCAGGCCGTGAAGCGGTTTGATCCGGAGAAGGGCTTCCGCCTGGCGACCTATGCCATGTGGTGGATCCGCGCCTCGATCCAGGAATACATCCTGCGGTCCTGGAGCCTGGTGAAGCTGGGCACGACCTCGGCGCAGAAGAAGCTGTTTTTCAACCTGCGCAAGGCCAAGGCCCGCATCGGCGCGCTGGAGGAGGGCGACCTGCGCCCCGAGCACGTCAAGCAGATCGCCAACGACCTGGGCGTGACGGAGGACGAGGTGACCTCGATGAACCGGCGGATGGCCGGGTCGGATGCCTCTCTCAACGCCACGGTCGGATCCGACGCCGACAGCACGATGCAGTGGCAGGACTGGCTGGAAGACGAGGATGCCGACCAGGCCGGCGACTACGAGGCGCGCGACGAGCTGGATGCCCGCCGGGCCCTGCTGGCCGAGGCGATGGACGTGCTGAACGACCGCGAGAAGGACATCCTGACCCAGCGGCGCCTGACCGAGGAGACGGTGACCCTGGAAGACCTGTCGTCCAAGTATGACGTCAGCCGCGAAAGGATCCGCCAGATCGAGGTGCGCGCCTTCGAAAAGCTGCAGAACCGCATGCGGGAACTGGCCGGCGAGAAGGGCATGCTGACTTCTGCCTGAGGCGCAGCCCCGCCGGTGAAATGCTCCCGGTGAGATGATCCAGCTAAGGTGGGCCGGAAATCTGGCTGCCCCCCTGCAATAACGGAAACCCGGCCTCGTGCCGGGTTTTCCATTTCGTACCAGTTGGTATGGTCCTGCGGGAGGAGACCGACATGACCGATTTTACGCAAGTACATTTGAAACCTGTCCGCCTGAAGCCTGTTCGCTGGGGCATCCTGGGCGCGGCCCGCTTCGCGATCAACACCATGGGCCCGGCGATCAATGCCGCCCGGGGCGCGGAAATCGCGGCGGTGGCGACCTCTTCGCCGGAGAAGGCGGCGCAGATCCGGGCCTTTGCCACAGGCGCGCGCCACGTGGAAAGCTACGAGGCGCTGATCGCGGATCCGGAGATCGATGCGGTCTACGTGCCGCTGCCCAATCACCTGCATGTCGAATGGACGATCCGGGCGCTGAAGGCCGGCAAGGCGGTGCTGTGCGAAAAGCCGATCGCCATGCAGGAGGCCGATTTCGACGCCCTGATCGCGGCGCGGGACGAAAGCGGGCTGCTGGCCTCGGAAGCCTTCATGATCGCCCATCATCCGCAGTGGGCGCAGGTGCGGGCCTGGCTGGAGGCCGGGGCCATCGGGGACCTGCGGCAGGTCAATTCCATGTTCACCTACGACAACCCGGACATGGGCAATTTCCGCAATCACGCCGATTTCGGCGGCGGGGGCATTCGCGACATCGGGCTTTACACCTTCGGATCGACCCGGCTGGCGACGGGGCAGGAGCCTGTGGCGCTGGCCCATGCGCGCACGGTGCGGGAAAACGGGGTGGATACGTTTGCCGCCGATGTCTTCGATTTCGGCGACTTCGAGCTGCATTCGCTGGTGTCCACCCGGATGACACGGCGCCAGGAGGTGCAGTTCCTGGGCAGCCGGGGCACCATCGTGGTGGCCTGTCCGTTCAACCCGATCGACTTTGCCCAGGCAGAGCTGCGGCTGGTGACGGAAGGCCAGCCGATGCAGGTGGTGCATTATCCGAAGATCAACCAGTACGTGGCGCAGGTCGAACGGTTCTGTGCGGTGATGCGGGGCGAGGACAGCTGGCCCTGGCCGCTGGAGCGGTCGCGGGGCACCCAGGCGATGATCGACATGGCCCTGGCGGCGGGCTGAGCGGCGCTGAGCCCGAGGGGAAGAGCGCCGCGAGGTGAAGGATGCTGGCCCGGGCCGGATCAGGCAGGCCGGATCAAGCAGGCTGGGGGGCGGGCGTCATTTCCCGCGCAGCCAGCGCAGGAAGGGCCCCACGTCGAGCGCGGCCACGGCAAAGCCGAGGGGCAGCATCCAGAAACCGAGGATCGGCAGGAAGCCGAGCACCCCGCCCACCATCAGCAGCAGCCCGATGGGCAGCCGCGTGCCGGGGGGAAGAAAACGGCGGATCCTGACAAGGATCCGCCGGAAGCGAGTTCTAAGTTCAGCGTACTTCAGGCGAAGCATTTGGTAGGAACCAGAATGTTGGAGGTCGCCAATTTATATTTTTTTCTCTTTTTGACGGACTTGCTCCGAAACTTGCTAAACGAGCGATGTAGAGCGCATGAAGTGCGTCGTATGCATCATCATCGGGGCCAACTTCGCTGAACCCAATCGTTGCGAGCCTCGCCTCCGTTAGGGCAGGGAGATCGGAGGCGCTTTCCTTCATGGCTCCAAGAACGCCCGTGAAAGGTTCGACGAGAATGCGCTCAGCCGATGGAAGGTAAACGATCAGGAACTTTGGTCGGTTGGCGTATATCCGCTTTCTTTCGATCTCCGGCAGAGCATCACGTTCTGCCGCCCAAAGTTCAAAACCTTGCAGGAGCTGCTCTAATGTCACTCCTCCATCGCCTCCAGCTCGTCGATGAAGCCTTCGATCATCGACAGGCCCTTGTCCCAGAAGGCGGGATCGGAGGCGTCGAGGCCGAAGGGTTCCAGAAGCTCCTTGTGGTGCTTGGAGCCGCCGGCCTTCAGCATTTCGAAGTACTTCTCCTGGAAGCCGTCGGGGTTTTCCTCGTAGACGGCATAGAGCGCGTTCACCAGGCCGTCGCCGAAGGCATAGGCATAGACGTAGAAGGGCGAGTGGACGAAATGGGGGATATAGGCCCAGTAGGTCTCGTATCCCTCCATGAAATCGAAGGCCTCGCCCAGGCTTTCGGCCTGCACCGACATCCAGAGCGCGTTGATGTCCTCGGGCGTCAGTTCGCCGCCGCGACGGGCCTCGTGCAGCTTGCATTCGAAGTCGTAGAAGGCGATCTGGCGCACGACCGTGTTGATCATGTCCTCGACCTTGCCGGCAAGCATGGTCTTCTTCTGCTCCTTCGTTTCGGCCTTGGCGAGCATGGCGCGGAAGGTGAGCATTTCGCCGAAGACGGAGGCGGTTTCCGCCAGCGTGAGCGGCGTGGAGGACAGCATTTCGCCCTGGCCCGCCGCCAGCACCTGGTGGACGCCGTGGCCCAGCTCATGCGCGAGGGTCATCACGTCGCGCGGTTTGCCGAGGTAGTTCAGCATCACGTAGGGGTGCACGTCGGTGACGGTGGGATGGGCGAAGGCGCCGGGGGCCTTGCCGGGTTTGACGCCCGCGTCGATCCAGCCCTTTTCGAAGAAGGGCTGGGCGATTTCGGCCATGCGGGGGGAGAAGCCCGCGTAGGCCTCCATCACCGTGGTCTGCGCCTCGTCCCAGCCCACCAGCCGGGGTTCCTCTGTCGGCAGGGGGGCGTTGCGATCCCAGACCTGCATGCGTTCGAGGCCCAGCCATTTGCGCTTCAGCTCGTAATAGCGGTGCGACAGGCGGGGGTAGGCGGCGACGACGGCATTGCGCAGCGCCTCGACCACCTCGGGTTCGACGTGGTTGGACAGGTGGCGGCCGGTTTGGGCCGTGGGCATGCCGCGCCAGCGGTCGATGACTTCCTTTTCCTTCGCGGTGGTGTTGTGGACACGGGCGAAGGTGCGGATGTTTTCCCCCAGCACGCGGGCCAGCTCGCGCGAGGCGGCCTCCCGCTTGGCGCGGTCGTGGTCGGTCAGCAGCGTCAGGGTCGCCTCGATGTTGAGCTCTTCCCCGTCCACGGTGAAGGTGAGCCCGGCGATGGTTTCATCGAAGAGCTTTTCCCAGGCGTCGCCCACGACGCCGAGGTCGTGCAGGAACTTTTCCAGCTCATCCGAGAGCTGGTAGGGCTTCATCGCGCGGATGCGGTCGAAGACGGGCTTGTAGCGCGCCAGTTCCGCGTTCTGGCCGAAGAGCGTTTCGAGGTGGTCGTCGGGCAGGCGGTTGAGTTCCAGCGTGAAGAACACCAGCGGGGTGGTGAAGTTCGTCAGCTTGTCCTGCATGTCGGACATGAACTTGACCCGGTCACCGGCGGTGGTGAGCTGATAGTAGCGCAGGCCGGCGTAGGACATGATGCGGCCCGAAACGGCCTGGATCCGTTCGTTGCGCAGCACGCAGTCGAGGAAGCCTTCGGCATCGAGCGTGGCCAGCTTGCCCTCGAAATCGGCGGCGAAGCTGCGGCAGGCCTCTTCGAGCCAGTCGAGATCGCGCTTGAGCTCCGGCGCGTCGGGGGCGGCGTAGAGATCGGTCAGATCCCATTCCGGCAGCTTGCCGAAGGGTGCGTTGTCTCCTGCGGCGGGCGCATTGGCGTCACGCGGGGGCAGGTCGGTCTTGAACGGGGCGGCAAACGGCAGGTCGCGCATGGATCCTCCAAACTTGGCTTGGACAGAATACTTAGGCCCGGGGGGCGGGGCTAGCAAGGCCGGGGGGTGCGCGGGCGCCCGGACAGGCGCCTGTAGGGGGCGTCTGGGGGCGTGCGAGGGGGCTGGCACACGCGAACGTGTCGCGGGCGCAGGACCCTGGCGGGGTGCTTGCCGGCCGGGATCAGGCGCTGGCGCGGGAGCCGGTGCTGTCGGTCAGGTGGGCGGTGAAATGATCGGCGCAGAGGTCGAAGGTGCGTTCGCGGATCGCGGGGATTTCCATCATCACCTCGTGCCGGGCGCCTTCGACCAGCTGCAGCTGCCCATCGGGCCAGGCGGCCATGCGATCACGGATCCGCTGGGCAGAGACGATGGCCTCATCGGTGCCCAGGAAGGTCAGGCAGGGCGTGGCGGGCGAGGGCATGCGCGCCAGGCGCAGCATTTCGCGCAGCGCCTCGTTGAGCCATTTCATCGTCGGCCCGCCGATCATCAGGTCGGGATGGGCCTGGGCCTGGCGGCGCATGTAATCGTACATCTCCGGATCGGAGGTGAGCTTGTTGACGGCGAAGTCTTCGAACAGGACGTAGGTGTGCGGCCTGGTCCCGGGAGAGAGCGCCTCGGCCATGCCGAGGTAGTGGGAGGCGCTGGACAGCAGCCAGGCGATGGGACGCACGAGCGGGTTGAGCTCTATCCCCCACATCGGCGCGGTGAAGGCGGCCGCCTGCACCGGCAGGCCGTCGTGCAGGGCGCGCAGGCCGATGGCGCCGCCCATGGAATGCGCCAGGAGGAAGAGCGGGCCGGATATGCCCAGTTCCGGCAGGGCCGAAAGGGTCGCCTGCACATCCAGCTGGTAATCGGAAAACCGCGCGACGTGCCCCAGGGCCGGATCCCCCGCGACCCGGTCGGCCAGGCCCTGGCCACGCCAGTCGGGCACCAGGGTGGCAAAGCCGCGGGCGGCCAGGTCGGCCGCCGCACGGGCGTATTTCTCGGCATATTCGGTGCGACCGGCGAAGAGCAGAACCGTGCCCTTCGCCCCGTCGAGCGGCCAGTGGACGAGGCGGATGCGCACCCCGTCGGCCGTGGTGGCCCAGCGGGCGAGCCCGCCCGCCGGCCCTTCGGCAACGTCATCGTAGAGCGGGGCTTCGGTCAGCTGTGACGTGGTCATCGCAAAATCCTTCCTTGCGGTTTTCCTGTCGGCCCCGCCGCCCGGCATCAGGCCAGCAGCGAACCGAGCTTCATTGCCGTGCCCATGTCGCCGTCGATGCTGAGCTTGCCGGTCATGAAGGCAGAGGTCGGGTTAAGATCTCCCGAAAGCATGTCCTGAAACACCTCCGCATCGGCGGTCATGGTCACGTCGGCCTCATCCCCTGCTTCGGCGGGCTTGGCGCCGTCGGAGCCGACGAAGATCTCTCCTTCGCCTTCAAGCACGAACTTGGCGGTGAAATCGATCCCTTCGCCTGCCAGTTTCTCGTTCAGGGCGGCCACTGCTGCCGAAATTACGTCGCTCATGTCGCGCTTCCTTCAAATTTGAATGACTGGGGGCTATGAAACGCCCCGCCTCGCGCTACACTTATAAGCCTCATGGCCGTGTTCAATCGACATCTCAAATCGTTCTTCGCCGCCAGTGCCGCAGCGTTATTCCTGGGACTTCCGAGTCTAGGGCTGGCCGACGATTCGGTCACGCCGCAAGTCGGCAGCCCGGCGGAGCCCCGCGTGGAGACCCGCGTGCAGGGCAGCCGCGAAAGCGGCATGGACCCGCAGGTGCAGCGACTGGTGACGAGCCTGGCCAGCGCCGATGCCGCCGAGGCGGAGCAGATCGTGCGGGAGCTTGACCTGATCTGGTCGCGGTCCGGGTCGCCTTCCATGGACCTGCTGCTGCGCAAGGGGCGCGACGCGCTGAACCGCGGCGATTTCGAGGAGGCCGTGGGTCATCTGTCCGCGCTGATCGACCATGCGCCGGATTTCGCCGAAGCCTGGGCCACGCGGGCCATGGTGTTCTTCCAGCTGGATGAACCGGGGCTGGCGCAGGCCGACCTGGTGCAGGCGCTCGCGCTGAACCCGGTGAACTTCGAAGCCGCCTATGGCCTGGCCGTGATCATGGAGGATACCGGCCGTCCGGAGGCCGCTTTCGCGGGATACGAGGCCGTGTTGTCGCTTTATCCGACCCATGAAGGGGCGGTCGCGGGACGGGATCGGCTTGCACAGCTGGTCGCGGGCAGCGATATCTGACCGGAACGCAGGTTTCGGAGAGGACAGGGAATGTCCCAAAAGGGCAGGATCACCGCGGTCCTCGGGCCAACAAACACCGGCAAGACCCACTATGCCATCGAGCGGATGCTGGGGCACCGGACGGGTGTCATCGGCCTGCCGCTGCGCCTTCTGGCGCGCGAGGTCTATGACCGCATCGTCGCCGCGCGCGGCCCCTCCGTCGTGGCGCTGGTCACCGGCGAGGAGCGCATCGTGCCGCCGCGCACCCAGTACTGGGTCTGCACGGTGGAGGCCATGCCCGAGGGGATGGGCTGCGACTTCCTGGCCATCGACGAGATCCAGCTGTGCGCCGATCCCGAGCGCGGCCATGTCTTTACCGACCGGCTGCTGCGCGCGCGCGGCCAGCATGAGACGATGTTCCTGGGCTCTCATTCCATGCGGGGCGTCATCGCCGACCTGCTGCCCGAGGCGCAGTTCGTCCGGCGGGAGCGGATGTCGCAGCTGACCTATGCGGGCGGGCGGAAGATTTCGCGCCTGCCGACGCGGTCGGCGGTGGTGGGGTTCTCTGTCGATAATATCTATGCGGTGGCGGAACTTATCCGGCGCCAGAAGGGGGGTGCCGCGGTCGTCATGGGGGCGCTGTCGCCGCGGACGCGGAATGCCCAGGTGGATCTTTATCAGAACGGCGACGTGGATTACCTGGTGGCGACGGATGCCATCGGCATGGGCCTGAACCTGGATGTGCGGCACGTGGCGTTTTCCTCGCTGACGAAGTTCGACGGGCGGCGCATGCGGGAGCTGTTCCCGCATGAGCTGGGCCAGATCGCCGGGCGCGCGGGGCGTGGCATGTCGGATGGCACCTTTGGCGTCACGGGCGAGGCCGGGTCGCTGGACCCGGAACTGGCGGAGGCCATCGAGGAGCATCGCTTCGCCCCGGTGCGCAAGCTGAACTGGCGCAACCACGCGCTGAACTTCGGGTCGATCGACGCGCTGATCCATTCGCTGGAGGTCGCGCCGAAGGACGAACGGCTGCTGCGCGCCCGGGAGGCGGACGACCTGATCGCGCTGAAGAACATGTCGAGCGAGGCGGAGGTGCGGGCGCGGGCCTCTGACGCGGCCTCGGTCCGGTTGCTGTGGGACGTGTGCCGGATTCCCGATTTCAGGGGAATCAGTCAGAACGAACATGCGACGCTTCTGGCGCGGATTTACGGGTTCCTGCACGAAAGCGGGCGGGTGCCGGATGACTGGCTGGCCACGCAGATTCGCCGCATCGACCGTACGGAGGGGGATATCGACGCCCTTTCCAAGCGGTTGGCGTTCATCCGCACATGGACCTACGTGGCACAGCGGAATGGCTGGGTTGACGACGAAAGTCATTGGCGGGACGAGACAAGGGCGGTAGAAGACCGCTTGTCGGACGCGCTTCACGCACGTTTGACCCAGAGATTTGTGGACCGGCGTACCAGCGTGCTGATGCGGCGGCTCAAGCAGAAGGAGGCCCTCTTGGCCGATGTGAGTGAAACCGGCGAAGTGACCGTCGAAGGCGAATTCGTGGGCAAGCTGGAAGGTTTCCGTTTCCGGCAGGACAAGGAGGCCGAGGGGCAGGAGGCGAAGACCATTCGCCAGGCCAGCCTTCAGGCGCTTGTGCCCCATTTCAACCTGCGTGCGGATCGTTTCTACAACGCGCCGGATACCGAGATCGACTTCACCGAACAGGGTGGGCTGATGTGGGGCGACCAGGCGGTCGGCAAGCTGGCCGCCGGGGCGGAGCCGCTGAAGCCGCAGGTCGTGGCCTTCGTCGATGACGAGGCGGGCCCGGACGTGGCGCAGAAGGTGCAACGCCGCCTGCAGCATTTCATCGACCGCAAGGTCGCGGCGCTGTTCGAACCGCTGCTGAACCTGCAGCGCGACGAGACGCTGACCGGCCTGGCGCGGGGCTTCGGCTTCCGCATGGTGGAAAGCCTGGGCATCCTGCCGCGGGGCGAGGTCTCCGACGAGGTCAAGCAGCTGGATCAGGACGCCCGGGGCGCGCTGCGCAAGCATGGCATCCGGTTCGGCCAGTACACGATCTTCATGCCGCTTCTGCTGAAACCCGCGCCGACGCGTCTGCGCCTGGTGCTGTGGTCGCTGTCGAAGAACCTGCAGGAGTTCCCGGAGGCACCGCCGCCAGGTCTGGTGACCGTGCCGGCCGAAAAGGACCTGCCGCAGGGCTATTTCGCCATGGCGGGCTACCGCGCCGCCGGTGAACGCGCCATCCGCATCGACATGCTGGAACGCCTGGCCGACATGCTGCGCGGCGAGGACAGCCGTGGCGGGTTCGAGGCCAAGGCCGACATGCTGTCGATCACCGGCATGACGCTGGAGCAGTTTTCCGACCTGATGCAGGGCCTGGGCTACAAGGCCGAGAAGGGCGAACGCACGAAGGCCAAGCCGGTGGCGGAAGCGCCTGCGGCAGAGGCCCCGGCCGCGGAAGCCGCACCCGAAGCCGCAGGGGAGGCCCCCGCAGAGACGGCAGAGCCTGCCGCAGAAGCATCGGCCGAAACCCCGGCAGAAGCACCTGCCGTGGAAACGCCCGCAGCGGAAGCCGCAGCCGAGCCCGCAGCAGCAGAGCCTGCCGCGGAAGAGGCCGCAGCCTCCGCCGAGGCGGCAGAGGGCGAGCCGGAGATGGAGGTGTTCTTCACCTTCACCTGGGCCGGTCGTGCCGCGCGCCAGAACCGCGAAGGTGGCCGTGGTCGCCCCCGTGGCGATCGTCCGCAGGGCGAACGTTCCGGCGGTGGCAAGTTCACCAAGGGTGACCGTCCGAAGGGCGGTGGCAAGCCCAAGGGCCGCAAGGGCGATGGCCCGCGCGGCGGTGGCAACAAGGCCAAGACCTTCGAATCCGCGCCGCCCAAGAAGAAGGACCGGATCGATCCGGACAATCCCTTTGCCGCGGCGCTGATGGGCCTGAAGACCAAGGACTGATCCTTGGACGCACCGGTCCCCCGCATGCGCGTCGACAAATGGCTGTGGCAGGCGCGGTTCTTCAAGAGCCGCAGCCTTGCCGCCGCCTGCGTCACCGGCGGGCACCTGCGGGTGAACGGCAACCGGGCCGCCAAGGCCTCTGCCGCCGTGGGGCCGGGCGATGTGCTGACCTTTCCGCAGGGGCGCCTGATCCGGGTCGTGAAGATCGCGGCCCTTGGCACCCGGCGCGGGCCGGCCCCGGAAGCCCAGGCCCTTTACGAGGACCTCTCTCCGCCGGAGCAGCAGGAGAAGAAAGAGGTTCCCCCGATTGCCCGGATCGAGGGCAATTCTCGTCCCACCAAGCGTGACCGCAGGAAACTCGATCTTGATCGTCGCGGACCGCTTGAATGATCCCGCATGCTGGTCTAGCTAGGCCACTGTTCGACATTCGAGAGTAAGCCATGACCTACGTCGTCACCGATAACTGCATCGCCTGCAAATACACCGACTGTGTCGAAGTCTGCCCGGTGGATTGCTTCTACGAGGGCGAGAATACCCTGGTGATCCATCCCGACGAGTGCATCGACTGCGGCGTCTGCGAACCGGAATGCCCGGCCGACGCGATCCGCCCCGATACCGAGCCGGACATGGACAAGTGGGTCGAATTCAACCGCAAGTATTCCGAGCTCTGGCCGGTCATCATTTCCAAGAAGGATCCGATGCCCGATGCCGACAAGCACGACGGCGAGAGCGGCAAGCTGGAGAAATACTTCTCCGAGGCGCCGGGCGAAGGCGGCTGATCAGGGCGCGAAAAGGCACCGATTCACGAAGTGCTGCGCATTTGTGCGTGGTGCTTTGATTTGTGGGTGATTCTGTGGTATACATTGTCTCCACACATGACAAAGACTGCCCTTGCCCGGACCGCGGGCGCTGCTGACCGCGGGACCGATATCTTGAGAGTTGCAAAACCGCGTTTGGTATCGCTGTGCGATGCCGGACTTTTTTGTGCCCTCTGATGCTCGGGTATTGAGGAAGAAGCTCTATGACCAAAACGAAGAAATCCGAGTTCCGCCCGAACGACTACGTTGTTTATCCGGCCCATGGCGTGGGGCAGATCGTCTCCATCGAGAGCCAGGAAATCGCGGGGATCCCGCTGGAACTCTTCGTCATCTCCTTCGAGAAGGACAAGATGACGCTGCGCGTTCCCACCAACAAGGCCACCGAGATCGGCATGCGGTCCCTGTCCACCCCGGACGTGGTGAACCAGGCCATGAAGACCCTGAAGGGCAAGGCAAAGGTGAAGCGCGCCATGTGGTCCCGCCGGGCGCAGGAATACGAACAGAAGATCAACTCCGGCGACCTGATCGCCATCGCCGAAGTGGTGCGCGACCTGCACCGCAGCGACGACCAGCGCGAGCAGTCCTACTCCGAGCGTCAGCTGTACGAAGCCGCGCTGGAGCGTCTGACCCGCGAAGTTGCTGCCGTCTCCGGTGGGGATGAAGTGGCCGCCGCCAAGCAGGTGGACGAGGTCCTGGTGAGCCGCGCCGCCTGATCGGGCGCCGCAGGTTCGAAAGAACGGAAGAGCTGCCTTCGGGCGGCTCTTTTTGTTTTGGCCTGTTCGGGTCCCTGGCGGGGATGGTCAGGCGATGGCGGTGAAGAGCACGGCGGTTTCGACGAGCTGCTGGGTTGCGCCCAGGACGTCGCCGGTCTGGCCGCCGATCTTGCGGGCAGAGAGGCGGGCGATGCCGAGGGTGACCAGGGCTGTCACCAGGACCGCCACGCTGCCGCCCCAGCCGAGGCAGAGATAGGCGAGGCCCCCCGCGATCAGCGCGCCCGAAAGCGCCACCTGGGGCGAGGGCACGCCCACGGCGCGCGACAGCCCGCCCGCGCGGGCGGCGGGCAGGGCGGCCATCAGCACCGGCATGGCTGCGCGCGACAGCGCCATGGCGGCGATCATCGCCCAGAGCGCGCCGTGATCGCCGAAGAGGGCCGTCAGCGCCAGCCAGCGCGCGATCAGCGACAGGCCGAGCGCCAGCACGCCGTAGCTGCCGATGCGGCTGTCCTTCATGATCTCCAGCCGCCGGTCGCGGGTGGTGCCGCCCCAGAAACCGTCGGCCATGTCGGCGAGCCCGTCTTCGTGCAGCGCGCCCGTGGTGACGACCGAAACAGCCAACGCCAGCAGCGCCGCCGCTTCGGGGGGCAGCGAGAGGCAGAGGGCGAGGAAGCCTGCGAGGCCGGAGAGCAGGGCGATCACCACGCCCGCCAGCGGGTAGGCCCAGGCGGCGGGGGCGCCGCGGGCGTCATGGGCGGGCAGGGGCAGGCGGCTGAGCAGCCCGAGGGCGGAGAGAAGATCGTTCCAGGCACGTGTCGGGGTCATATTGCACCTTGCTCCGCGTTTGGCAGGGGTTAGACACGGGTCACTGTCGAAATGCAATGGAGCCGACATGACCGATCTCCTCAACTCCCCCGATGATCTGCGCGCCCGCCTGGGCGATGCCCCGCAGCCCGACCAGGTGGCCCTGGCGGCGGCGGCCGAACGCAACGGGATGCTGACCAAGCCGCCGGGCGCGCTTGGCCGGCTGGAGGATCTGGCGATCTGGTACGCGGGCTGGCGCGGGGACGGGCGGCCGGCGCTGGAGGCGCCGCAGGTGGTGATTTTCGCGGGCAACCACGGGGTCGTGTCGCGCGGCATCTCTGCCTTTCCGGCGGAGGTGACGGTGCAGATGGTCGCCAATTTCGAGGCCGGCGGCGCGGCGGTGAACCAGCTGGCCGGGGTGGCGGGGGCGGCCATGTCCATCGTTCCGCTGGAGCTGGACCGGCCGACCGCCGATTTCAGCAAGGGCCCGGCGATGACCGAGGCGGAGTTCATAGCGGCGCTGAACGCGGGCTGGGCGGCGGTGGATCCGCAGGCCGACCTGCTGGTGACGGGCGAGATGGGGATCGGCAACACGACCTCTGCCGCCGCGATTGCCCATGCGCTTTACGGGCGCGAGGCGGCCGACTGGGCCGGGCGCGGCACCGGGCTGGACCCGGCGGGCGTGCGCCGCAAGGCCGAGGTCGTGGCAGAGGCCGTGGCGGCGAACCCGGGGCGCGCCGGGCTCGAGGTGCTGCGCTGCCTCGGCGGACGCGAGGTGGTGGCCATGGCGGGGGCCATTGCCCGGGCGCGGGATCTGCGGATTCCGGTGATCCTGGACGGCTTCATCTGCTGCGCGGCCGCCGCCTGCCTGCAGGCAGAGGAGGCCGGGGCGCTGGATCACTGCGTGGCGGGCCATGTCAGCGCCGAGGGCGCCCATGGCCGCCTGTTGCGGGAGTTGGGCAAGGCGCCGCTTCTGGATTTCGGGCTGCGGCTGGGCGAGGGATCGGGCGCCGCGCTGGCGATCAACATCCTGAAGGCCGCCGTGGCCTGCCATTCCGGCATGGCGACCTTTGCCGAGGCAGGCGTGTCGGAAGAGTGAAAAAAGGGCCGTGACCGGGGTTCGGTCACGGCCCGTTTGTCCGGTGACGGCGGTCTGCGATCAGGCTGCCGTGTCCTCGTCGCTGAGCTGGGCCTGAAGGGCCGCTTCGAGGCCCTTTTCCAGCTCCCGCGAGCGGGCGATGTAGGCTTCGTTCTTGCCCGGGGGGATCGCCGGATCCCACAGCTCGGCCAGTTCGCGCACGGCGGTACGGTCGTGCTGGGAGAAGATCTTCTCTGCCTCGGCGGCTTCGAAATCGGTCAGGCCGATGTTTTCCAGCACGTAGCGTCCGGCGCGCAGTGAACTGTCGAAGGTTTCGCGCACGATGTCGTCGGCGCCCGCCTTGTAGAGCGCGTAGACATGGGTCCGGTCGTAGGCGCGGGCAATGATGTGCAGGTCGGGCCGCTGCGCGCGGGCATAGGTGACCAGCCGGGTGACGGCATCGTTGTCGTCCATGGCGGCGACCAGAACGCGCGCCTTGTCGAGGCCCGCCGCATGCAGGATGTCGGGCCGCGTCGGATCGCCGAAGTAGCCCTTGAACCCGAAGCGCCGCATCAGGGCGATGGTGTTCATGTTGTTGTCCAGCACGACGGTCTTGAAACCCGTGCTTTGCACCATGCGGTTCACGATCTGGCCGAAGCGGCCGATGCCGGCGATGATGACCGGGCCGTCGTCCTCGATCTCATCGGGCTCGTCCGGGGTCTCTCCGTCCTTGATGCGGTTCGACAGCCGGTCGTAGGCGATGAAGAACAGCGGGGTCAGCAGCATCGTCAGGGTGATGGCCAGCAGGAGTTCCGAGGCAAGCGCCCCTTCGAGGACGTTGACCTGTTCGGAGAAGGAGATCAGCACGAAGCCGAATTCACCGGCCTGGGCAAGGCCGAGGGTGAAGAGCATCAGGTTGCGGCTGCGCAGCTTGAACAGGCGGCCGAGGCCGAAGAGGATGATCCCCTTCAGCGCCATGACGCCGAGCGCGATGCCGAAGATGCGGAAGGGCGCATCCAGCAGCGTGCCGAAGTCGATGCCCGCACCGACAGTGATGAAGAAGAGCCCCAGCAGCAGCCCCTTGAAGGGTTCGATGTCGCTTTCCAGTTCGTGCCGGAATTCGCTGTTGGCCAGCACGACCCCGGCGAGGAAGGTGCCGAGCGCAGGAGAGAGGCCGACGAGGTTCATCAGGAAGGCGATGCCGATGACGATGGCCAGGGCCAGGGCGGTGTACATCTCCGGCAGGTGGGCGGAGTGGATGAAGCGGAAGACCGGGCCGATCAGGTAGATGCCGATGAGGATGACGGCGGCCACCGCGCCGAGCGTCACCAGGGTCACGCCCCAGCCGGGCAGGCCCTGCACCAGCGACATGGTTTCATGGGCGGTTTCCGCCGTGGGTACGGAGATCGAGCCGTCGGGAGAGAAGGTCAGCAGCCCGGGCAGGGCCAGCAGCGGCAGGGCGGCGATCATCGGGATCACCGCGATATCCTGGGTCAGCAGCACCGCGAAGGCCGAGCGTCCGCCCTGGGTCTGCATCAGCCCCTTTTCCGACAGCGTCTGCAGCACGATGGCGGTGGAGGAGAGCGCCAGGATCATGCCGACGGCCAGGGCCGATTGCCAGGGCAGGCCAAAGGCCATGCCCGCGCCCATCACGGCCAGCATGGTCAGCACCACCTGCAGCCCGCCCAGGCCCAGCAGCTTGTGCCGCATGTTCCACAGCGCCCGCGGTTCCAGCTCCAGCCCGATGAGGAAGAGCATCATGACCACGCCGAATTCCGCGAAGTGGCGCAGGTCGTGGCTTTCATGGCCGATCAGGTGCAGGGCCGGGCCGATGGCGATGCCGGCGGCCAGGTAACCCAGGACCGAACCCAGCCCCAGGCGTGCCGATATGGGCACCGCGATCACTGCCGCGCAGAGGTAAACCGTGGCCTGGTAGAGGAAGCCTTCCATCATGTCTCCTGGGGCTGGCGCTGAAACGGGACCGCGGGGGCGCCAGCGGCCGCCCGTCAGGTCAATGATAGTGACCGGCACGCCGCAGGTGCAACAGCGCAACTGTGGACAAGCGCCGCTAAATTGCCGGGTATCCGATCAAATTCTCGGGCAGGCGCTCTGCGCCGGGCCGGTCGCCCCGGCGGGCGGAGCGTGACCCCGTTCGGCACCCGGTTGAGGGACGTGGCGGGTGCTGCTTAGTCTGGCATGGAGAGGACGACGCTGCGGTTGCCCTTGACGTAGCGCAGCTGCGCTTCGCTGATCGCGGCGACGCGGCCGCCGTCCAGCCTGTCGCCGACCTTGACCTTCTTGATGCTGCCGCTGGCCAGGCGCACCAGGGCTGACCGGTCGGAGGGATCGCCCATGATCCCGATCAGGTTGATCTGGTTCAGTTTGATGGCGTTTTCCACCGTGGCCTGGCGCGCGACCGAAGGCTGGGTCGGCCCGGAGGGCGTGACCGTAGCCGGTGCGGGCGTGGGCGCGGGCGCGCGAATGGCCTGGGCCGCCGCGATCTGGGCCGCGAAATCGGCGGGCCGGGCGCGGGGGCGCACCGCTTCGGCGGTGGCAAGTTCGGTGCCCTGATCTTCTGGGGCCAGGTCATCAGGGGGCAGTTCCGTGTCCGGCTCCGGCTCTGCCTCCAGCTCTTCGGGGACGAGGTCGTCGGGCCGCAGGCGCGGGCGCATGTTGCCGTAGATCGTGGCGAGTTCATTGCCGGAGGGGCCGGTGGCCGGCGCGTCTTCCGGCACGTCTTCCGGTGTGGCCGTACCCGCCGCTGCACTGTCCGTGGTGGTCCCGGTGGTGGGAACCTGAGGGGCGGGATCCTGGGGCGCGGGCGCGGGGGGCGCCAGGCTGGCGGGCCGGGTGGGCGGCGTCACCTCCGGCCGGCCGAGGTAGACCATATGCCCTTCGGGAGTAAGGGCGCCGTCCGGCGTTCCGGCCACCAGCCCACGGTCATCCAGCACGAAGTCCTGGTCGGGCGTCGGCGGCAGCGGAGGCGACTGGAAGGCCGACAGGGGCGGCTGCACTTCGGTGTCGATCAGGCCCGTGACAGGCTGCGCACGGTCGACGGTGGAGATCGAGGCGACCTCGATCTCGCCCAGTTCGGTGGCCACGGGGGCCACCGGGGCGCCGGGCGCGCGTTGCCAGATCCCGGTCGCGGCATAGCGCGCGGCGGCTTCTGCCGGGGTGGCGGGGGCCGGGCGGATATCCATCTTGATACGCGGTTCCGGCACGGGGCGCTGCGGCTGGCTGGCCGTCGTGGTGGCGTCGGCAGGGCTGTCCTGCGCGGTGATCGCGGGCGTGGTATCCGCGTCGGTCTGCGGGGTGGCGGGGGCGTCAGGGGCCGCCGCCAGTTCCGGCATGCTGCCGGAGAGGGGGGCACTGCCGGTCGCCTGCGGCTCTGCCGGTTGGTCGCCGCCGAAGATCCCGCGCAGGGCGTCCGGGCCGGAGATCGCGGCCCAGCCTGCAACGCCCAGACCCAGCAGCAGCACCGCGGCAATCGCGGGGCGGGACAGCCGGGCCCGGGGTTTCGCGGCGGCCTGATCGGGGCGGGCGCCGAAGACGGTCAGCTGCTCTGCCTCGCTTTCCCGGGTGGGGGGTGCTGACTTGGCGGTTGAGGAGCCGGGTGCGGCGGGGTCGGGTTTGCCTGCGACGGATCCTTCGGGGGCCGGCTTTTCAGTGCCAGCCTTCCCGGTGTCCTTTTCGTGCGCAGTCTCTTTTCCGTCGGGGGTGCCCTTTTCGGAGCTGTCCGCGTTGCCTTCGGTGAGGAAGGCGGGGATGTCCGGCGTCTCTGCCTTTGCGGCCTTTGATACGGCGGGGGCGGTGTCCACCGGAGGGGTGGGCACGGGATCGGGCCGCGCCGCCGCCTGGCGAGCGCGGTTGCGCAGCAGCGCGCCGAACCGGGTGTCTTCGGTCGCCGGGGTGCCGGTGGGCGTCAGGCTTTCGATGGTGCTTTTCGGCGGCGTTGCCTCTGGCATTGCCGGGTCCGCGGTCGGTTCCGTAGAGGTGGGACCCGCAATGGCAGGGCCCGCCGAGGGCGGCGCGGCCACGGGCGCGCGGCTGGCAACGGGGGCCTTCGGCGGTGTGCCATCGCCGCCCCGGACCGAGCTGAAGCTGGCCGTTGCGGGGCCCGTCGGGTGATCCTTTGCGGGCGCTGCCGCCACGGGGGCAGGCTTCGCCGGGGTTTGCGGCGCCTCGGATTTGGGGGCAGTGGATTTGGATGCAGTGGACTTGGATGCAGTGGACTTGGGGGCGGGGGATTCCGCTTCGGGCGCTTCGGGCGTGGCGGATTGCTCTGCCGGGGGCTCAAGATCGAAGAGATCGCGGCGGCTCCGGAAATCCACCTTGGGCGCCGGAGGCTCCGCCCCGGCGGGGGCCGGGGGCATTTGCTCGCCCGAGGTGCCCGCGTCGGTCTTGTCCTTTTCGTCCGGGGCAGCCGCATGTGCCGGCGCGCCGGAAGGGGCGTCCTTTGCCGCGTCGGGCGCCGCGTCCGGTGTCGCAGGTTGCGCCGGTTCGGGGGCCTTTTCGGCAGTCTGTTCGGAGGCTCCCCCGGTGGGGGCAGCGGGTCCTTCGGCGGTCTTTTCAGATGCCTTTTCAGCTGACTCGGCGTTCCCTCCTTCATCGGGATTCGTCGGTGCTGCGGGCGCCGCCGGTTCGGGCAGGGTGGCGTTGCCAAGGATGTGGATCTGCACCGGATCGCGCTGCGCGGGGACGCCGTTCAGAAGGGTGTGCGACAGCTCGCTCGGCCCGAAATAGGGTTCGCCGATATAGCCGTTATCCCCGGGCATGGCGACGAAGGATACCGGGTTGAAGCCATGCGGGGCGAGGAAGGCCTCTGCCTCCTGCAGGGTTTCGCGGGCCACGGCGGCCACATGGGCGGTGCGCCCGGAGGTGGACCAGCAGAATTCGAGCTCTGTCAGCGGGTAGGGCGTGGCCTCCGCCAGGTGCTCGGCGATCATCGCCCGCCGGTCTTCGCCGGTGGCGGAGCCGGTGTAGAGCGTCAGGTAACGGATCTGCTCTTCGGGAATGACGACCTTGCAGCGCATCGGCGCCTCGTCGAGGCTTTCGCCCAGGCGGCGCAGATCGGTGAAGGCGGTGGCGGGGGCATCGAAGGGCACGTGACCCACACGTTCCCAGCCGGGCGACGCGCGGTGGAGGAGGTCCACCCCGTCGGCGAGGATGTTCAGCGCAAAATTCGGTCGCATGGGTCCTGCGGTGCGTCTCGTCGGGGTCGTGGCCGGGTGCGTGACCGAAGTCTCGACCGGGCACGACTTCAAGAAGGGGTGCTAACTGTCCGGGTTCGCGTGGAACACTACCCCAGCCCGGGGGCGGCGCAAAGGGGGGCGGCCGGGATCGGCGGGAAAACGATCATGCAATCGTGTCCGCAGCGGAAGGTGAGGAACCCTGACGGGAGGGGGTGTTGCATGACGCAACCAGGGATTGCGCCCGTCAGCGCATCCACAGGCCTTCGCGGCGGATCTTGTTGCGGATCGCCTGTTCCTTGCGGGGCAGGTCGTTCTGATCGAAGAGCGCGCGCACCTTGGCGCCGCGCCCCTGCAGCACCATCCGCTTGATCGGATCGTACTGTTTCAGCACCTTCTTGATCTTGTTGGGCGCCACCACGGTTTCGAGCGTTTCGACGACCCGGTCGGCTTCGCGGGCATAGAGCAGGGGCAGGACCCGGTAGTGGCAGGTGCTGCGCCCGTCCAGCCAGCCGTCGGGCAGGGTGTCGCGCCCGCCGCCCAGGGAATGGATCACCAGCGGCAGGGCGACCTGGTCCAGCCAGGGGTCCATCGTCTGGCAGATCAGCGGCGCGGGCGGGTTGTCCCGGATCTCCAGGGCGTAGTCGAGGAAGCGTTGCGCGAAGACCTGGGGATCCTTGTAGAAGAAGAAGCCCGCGTTGAAATAGAGGTATCGGCGCCAGAATTCATCGGGCCAGGCGGTGTCGAGCGAGCTTTCGAAATCCAGGCCGAAGCGGTCGTAAAGGCTCTTCCAGATCTCGGTGTAGCCCGGGCCGTAAAGCTCGATCGTGGGCCAGGTGTCTTCGCGTCGCATCGACGCCGTGGGGCGGTCGAAGTCGAAGGGCACATCGGTGAGTTCATCCAGCACCAGGGTGTCGCTGTCGAAGAAGACGAAGGGTTCGCCGGGGGGCAGGGCGAAAAGGCATTCGATCTTGTTGCCATGGGGGTAGGCACTGCCGAAGTGGTCGGAGGCGAAGGGCAGGATCTCTGCCCCGAGGGTCTGAAGCAAGTCCCGCACCGCGGGGTTGGACATGCGCGGATCGTCCTGCCAGCGGGCGCCGGGCTGCGGTTCGGCCACGAAGAGGCGACCCGAGAAGGCCGGACTGCGGGCCCGCAGGGAGGCGGCGAAGAGCGCGGCCTCGTACTGCAGGCGGCCGGATTGACCGACGATGACGATGTTGAACTTCTGCGGGCTGGTCATGGATGGGTTCGCCTGGGATCAGCGTGGGACAGCGGGTTGCGGGCGGGCGCACCCCGGGGGGACTATAGCGTTCGGCGTGCCCGGCAGAAAGGCCGAGCCGTGGTGCGGGGCGCTGCGGGCCGGCGCCCGCCGGCAGGTTGCCGCAGGGCATCGTTGCGTGAAGTTGACGCATTCGCAAGCAGTTACGGGCGGTGCCCGGGCCGTGGGCGAAAGATGCCCCGGGGCGGCAGTATCCTGCGGTCGCCACCTTTTTGAGCCTGCGGGCCCGGATGGTCCGATCCCGACCGGGTCTTCCGCCCGCGTGATGCTGCCGAGGCATGCCGTTCCGGCGTCTTCTTGCGCCTCTTCCGGGTTGCAAGCGCTTCGGGACTGCCGATATAGTTACAGTATAACATATCAGGAGTGCGAAAATGCCGGCGAAAGACGACAGATTGCCCGTCACCGTTCTCTCGGGGTTCCTTGGTGCCGGGAAGACCACGCTTTTGAACGCGGTGCTGAACAACCGCGAGGGGCGCCGGGTCGCCGTGATCGTGAACGACATGTCCGAGGTGAACATCGACGCGGACCTGGTGCGCGACGGTGGTGCGGACCTGAGCCAGACGGAAGAGAAGCTGGTCGAGATGACCAACGGCTGCATCTGCTGCACCCTGCGCGACGACCTGCTGATCGAGGTGCGGCGCCTGGCGGCGGAAGGGCGGTTCGACTACCTGCTGATCGAGGGCACCGGGATCGCCGAGCCCCTGCCGGTGGCCGCGACCTTCGAGTTCCGCGACGAGCGCGGGCAGAGCCTTTCGGACGTGGCGCGGCTGGACACGATGGTGACGGTGGTCGATACGGCGAACCTGCTGAACGACTACGCCAGCCATGATTTCATCGCCGACCGCGGTGAAAGCCTGGGGGCGGAGGATGAGCGGACGCTGGTGGACCTGCTGGTCGATCAGATCGAGTTCGCCGATATCGTCATCCTGAACAAGGTGAGCGATGCGGGGCCCGAGAAGCTGGACGCTGCGCGCAAGATCGTGGTGTCGCTGAACCCCGATGCCCAGATCATCGAAACCGATTATGGCCAGGTGGCGCCGGGGCGGATCCTGGATACCGGGCTGTTCGATTTCGACACCGCCCATGAACACCCGCTCTGGGCAAAGGAGCTTTACGGGTTCGAGGATCACGTGCCGGAAACCGAGGAATACGGTGTTTCCTCCTTCGTCTACCGCGCCCGCAAGCCGTTCCATCCGCAGCGCATCCACGATGTGCTGAACGGGGCGCTGCCGGGGGTGATCCGCGCCAAGGGGCATTTCTGGATCGCGACGCGCCCGGAATGGCTGGCCGAATTCTCCCTCGCCGGTGCGATCAGCAGTGTGCGTCCGCTGGGCATGTGGTGGGCCACCGTGCCCGAGGACCGTCGCCCGACCCATCCGGAGGCGCTGGCCTACCTGGATGCGCATTGGGAGGCACCCTACGGGGACCGTCGCCAGGAAATCGTCTTCATCGGCACCGGAATGGACCGAGAGGCGATCACCCGGGCGCTGGATGGCGCGCTTGTGCAGGGCGATACCGGCTTCACGCCCGAAGCCTGGGAAGACCTTCCCGATCCCTTCCCGCTGTGGCGACGTGCACCTCAGGCGGCATGATGCTGTCCGCTGCACTCACGGACATAGATGCGGTCAGCATCGTTGAAGGGACCGGCGCGGAGATCCTTGGATCTGTTCGCGACCGGGGGTGCGCTGCCGTCTTTTGGCAGGGCATCCCCGGTGAGGGCGTGATGGAACAGGGGGCTCCGGCGGCTGGCCGGGCCCTTGGTTGGGCCGTCGGAGGGCGTGCCCGGCAAAGGGGGACGGCATGAACGCAGGGGCAAAGGCGCCGGGCCAGGGGGGGCGGAATGCGCGCAGCAGCCTGAAACGGCGCGTCCGGCAGGGCGACCCGATGGCGAAATACGACCGGTTGCCCTGTGAATTGCGCCGCTGGCTGGCCCAGGCGGCCCTGCCGTGGTCGCCGCGTTCGGCCCTGCGCGCCTGGGAAAAGTCGCTGGAGCGCAGTAATGGCGACAGCGCCCTGGCGCAGGATCTGCTGTCGCGCATCGAGGCACGGCAGTTGCAGCGGGATGCGCAGCGGATGTGGGGTCAGGGCCACCCTTCGGCCTGAGCCTGCCCGGGACGGCTTGCCTTCCGGCGGCACAAGCTGTCAGCCTGTGGGCAGCACGCATCCCGGAGCAGACCCTTGCTGATACATGTCGGGCAGGACCGCAGTGCCGCGGTCGACCTCAAGCTTGCGATCTGGCTGTCGCTGGTCGCGGGGGCCGTCAACGCGGCCTCGTTCCGGGCGCTTGGCTATTTCTCTGCCAACATGACCGGCAACCTGTCCTCGCTTTCGGATTTCCTGGCGCTTGGCCGGCTGCGGCTTGCCCTCGGCTTCCTGGTGCTGATCACGGGCTTCGTCCTGGGCGCCTTCGTGTCCGGCCTGCTGATCGAGGTGGGGCGGCGCCTGCGCGTTCGGGGCATCTATTCGCTGAGCATCCTGCTGGAAGCCTGCCTGCTGCTCTTGCTGGCGGGGGCCGAGCTGGCCTGGCCCGACGTCCTTGGCGCGGGCCTGCTGATGACGGGGCTGAGCTTTCTGATGGGGTTGCAGAATGGCGCCTCCACCCGGATTTCGGACGGGCGGGTGCGCACCACCCATGTGTCCGGCATTGCCACGGATATCGGGCTGGGCGCGGCGCAGTTGCTGGCGCGGGGCGGCGATGAGCAGCGGCAGGTCCTGACCTCCCGCATGCTGCTGCATGTCACCACGCTCGGGGGTTTCTTCCTGGGCGGGGTGCTTGGCGTCTGGTGCTACGAATGGGCCGGCGCGGTGATCTACGCGGTGGTGGCGCTGGTGCTGTTTTCCATCGCCTTGCCGGGGCTGCGCCGGGCAAGGCGCGGCGAGGTCTGAGCGCGGCCGGGCCTGTTGCCCCGGCCGCGCCCCGGTTCCCGGGTCAGAGGATGTTGCCCTGAAGCGTGTAGCAGATCGCGCCCAGCAGGTCGTCGGGCATGCGCGCGCCCCGGCCTGCGGGGTTGCCTGCCAGCAGGTTGGCGATCTTTTCCTCCGCCACGGCGGGATCGGACTGGTAGGGGATGGTTTCCACGAAAAGGCCGTTCTCGTCGAAGAGCATCACGTAGGAGGTATGGGCCATGGTGTATTCCCCCCCGGCGAGCGGCATCCGGACGGCGTAGATGTTGAAGGCATCCACCGCCTTTGCGGCCTCGGCAAAGCTGCCGGTGACGCCCACCACGCCCGGCACCCAGGAGGTGTAGTCGGTCAGCAGGTCCAGGGTGTCACGTTCCGGATCGACGGAGACGAAGTAGACCTTCAGCTTTTCCGCTTCCGGCAGGTCCTCTTTCCAGGTGGAGATGTCGCCCATCGTGGTGGGGCAGACGTCGGGGCAGTGGGTGAAGCCGAAGAAGACGGCAGAGGGGCCCTGTGCCAGGGTGTCCTGGGTGAAGGTGCCGCCATCGGTCATCTGCAGGGTGTAGTCGCCACGGCCCAGCAGGGCGGCCCGGTTGGCCTGCAGTTTCGGATCGATGACGAAGGCCCCGAAGACGGCGAGGATGGTCAGGATGGTGAGGCCCAGGGCGACGGTCTTGCCGGTAAGTTTCATCGCCGGCCCTCCGATGCGCAGAGGCCCGTCACGCAGGCTGCGGGCTGGGGGATGGTGTGGGGGAAGCTGGGCACCTTGAGCCCGGGGAAGCGGGTCTGGTGGAAATGGGAAGGCATGTCTGTACTCCGATAGGAACGGCGCGGGGCGCGTCGGGGAAGGCTGGGGTCAGGCAAACCGTGGCGGAGCGCGGGGCGCGAAGGCGTGATCGAAGGCCGCCGGGCGGCGTGGGGTGGGGCCGGCAGGGCGGGCGGGCAGACGGGTCAGCAGCCGCCCGATCGTCAGCGGACGTTTCGGGGCCGGGCTGCCGGGCATCTGGTGGCAGAAGGGGCAGTGGTGGCGGGCATGACCCGAGGGTGGCGTCGTGTCGTCCGTGCCTGAGTGGGGGCCGTGGCTCAGGTGGCGCGCGCCCGGGTGGGTGGCCGCCATCTGCATCGCGGCCCCGGCTGCCGCCATTGTCCGGCCCGGGGCCCGGTCCGGTGCCATGTGCATGGCCGACACGACGCTGGCCAGGATCAGCAGCAGCGACAGGACCAGCGGACGGAGAGCGCGGGACGGCGAGGAAAACATGCGCCTGCTATCGCAGGGATGGCCCGCTGCGGAAAGGCGGGCTGGGCGGTGCAATTTGTCGCATCAGCGCGCTGTGCGGGGCGGATCGGGGCGGATAGTGCGCCCTCAGGATCCGCCCTGTTCCAGCAGGTCGCGCACCGCCGCGTTCTGCGTGGCGTAAAGGGCGTTGATCCCGTCCTGGCGTTCGCGAACCTCTGCCGGCCAGGTCGACTTGATGTAGGAGAGCACATCGAGGATTTCCCGGTCGGAGAGGTCCTGGCCGAACTGCGGCATGTCGCTGCCTTCGAGGCTGCGGCAGAGGGCTGCGACCTCCCCCGACTTGGTGAGTTCGAACAGGGCGAAGTCGGGATGCTGCCAGGTGTGTCCGCTGCCGTCATGGGGCGGTGCGATCTGATCGGCCCGGGCGGTGGGGGGCGCGGCATCGGCGCCCAGACCACCATGACAGGCGGCGCAATCGCTTTGGTACAGGGCATGGCCACGGGCGACGGTGGCCGCATCATCCCAGCTGAGAAGCTGCGGCGCGTCCCCGGTGCTGCGCAGCGCCAGGGTCACGCCGGTGGCGACGCCGATTGCCACCACGCCGGTCACGATCAGGGCCACTCTTGCCTTGCTGTTCATCTGGTCACTCCCGCAGTCGGCCCGAAGGTAGAGCGGGGCAGGGGCTCCCGCAATGTTGCGGTGCAAACAATCCCTGGCCCGGGGCCGTGGCGCGGCGCGAACGCCCGGCGTTTCGGCAGGTGCGGGCGGAAATACGGGGGGAATGCGGGGCGGAATTATGGGGACGGAAAACGGTCAGGCCCGTCAGTTGGCGGCAAGGACCGGAGCGCAGGATGGCGCCAGGCCGAGGCGACCTTTCAAATGCCTGCAAAAGACGAAGCGTTTGCCGCGCTTCGGCCCCAATTTCGGTCCGGATCGGGCGCCTGTGTCCGGCACCCCGGGGCAATCGGAGGTGCCCATGATGCCGGTGCAGATTTCTCTTTCTTCCACGCCCACGGATCACGTCGTCAGCACGGATCATTTCGGGACGAATTACCTGGCGAACCGCCAGAACCATGACCAGTCGATCGAAGGCGAGGGCGTCTTCGACGAGGCGGCGGCATGGACCGAGGTCAGCGACCTGCGCTATCCCGGCGGGACCCTGGCCGAGAAGTTCCTGGACCTGTCGGACATGCGCCATTTCGAACCGGGGGCGACCTCTGCCATCGAGGCGCGCAATTTCGCCGACAGCGGCGAGACGACGATGCTGACCCGGCTGGGCACGCTGATGGATTACGCCGCGGCCGAGGGCAACACCGTCACGGTGGTCCTGCCGACGATCCGCTACATCGAGGCGCTGACCAGCGGCGATCCGGCCGCCGTGGCGGCGGTGGAGGCAGAGGTGAAGGCCTTTATCGCAGAGGCCATGGCCCATCCCAACGGGGACGTGATTTCCGCTTTCGAGATCGGCAACGAGTTCCCCTCCTGGATGGAGGGGCACAACGGGGGCGAACTGGAAAGCGTGCGCGACTTCGCCATGCTGGTGCGAAACTTCTCCGTCTGGATCGACGAGGCACTGACGGAGCAGGGGGTTACGGGCGGTGAGGCCCCGGACATCCTGGCCCAGTCGGCCTTCTTCAAGTACGGCGAAAAGGGCAACGACCCCTACCTGCGCAGCCTCTTCGACGAGGACCTGGGCGAGGATTACGCCCATGTCGAAAGCGTGGCCGACTTCGTTTCGGCCATCGACGGCGTGGCGAACCATTTCTACCCCGACACCCCCTGGGACGATACCTCCAACGGGCAGGAGAACATCGAGAACGACCTTCGCGTCCTGCAGGACTGGCAGGAGGCCTTCGACGATTACGCCGCCACCCACGGGGGGCAGGCCGTCGACCTGCGCCTGCTGGCGTCCGAATGGAACCTGAAGAACGGGGCCTTCAACGACGGAGAGGTCGCGGGCGTGCAGGCGGCGGTCGGGGTGGTGTCGATGTTCCACCAGATGGTCTGTGGCGGGATCGACGGCATGCAGGCCTGGCCGATCCTGCAAAACAACAACAGCACCTTCGTGTCGGGCAACACGGTGGAGGAGATCGAGGTCAGCTTCACCGGTGCGGCCTTCACTCTGATGCGGTCGCTGCTGCCGGGTATGACGGCGGATGACGCCGTGACCGACTACGACACCGATGGTGACGGGGATCCGGATCTGTTCATCTATCGCTTCGTCCAGGACGGCAAGGTCCTGACATTCGCAAGCAGTTCCAGGAACATGGACGTCAGCCTGGACTTCGCGGACTACGGGCTGGACCGGGACACGACCCAGGTGCATATCGCGCGCCTGATTTCCGACAGCGGCGATGCCCTGGACGAGGACGGCAGCCCGATCCTGCGGATCGACGGCACGCAGGTTCTGTCGGGCAGCGACACTTCGGTCGAGCTGTCGATGAATGCCTGGGAGCTGGTCCTCTTGTCCATCGACGAGGAGGCCGCGCCCTGTGACGACATGCGCCAGGGCAATGTGACCTTCGAACTGGGGACGGCGGATTTCACCTTTTCCCCCTTCGACGACTACCTGCGTGCCGCCGGGGGTAGCGACCTGGACGGGGTGGAGGGGGGCAACGTCATGGTCGGGTCCGGCTATGCCGACAGTTTCCAGATGTTCCCCGGGCTGATCTTCGACGGGGGGCGCGGCGACGACCTGATCACCGGAACCGCGCAGGACGACCTGGCCTTCGGCAGCGACGGGGACGATGCGATCGCCAGTGAAACCGGCGCGGACAGCCTGTTCGGCGGTGACGGGGACGACCGCATCTTCGCGGGCAGCGGCGACGATCTTGTCCGGGGCGGCAACCAGGAGGATCGGATCTACGGCGATGACGGCAATGACGTGCTGCATGGCGATGCCGGCTTCGACCTTCTGAAGGGCGGCGACGGCAATGATGAGCTGTTCGGCGGGCACCAGGCCGACAACCTCTATGGCGGCAATGACAATGACCTGCTCTACGGTGAGGAGGGCAATGACCGCCTGTTCGGCGATGCCCATCAGGATCGTCTGTTCGGCGGGGATGGCAACGATGCGCTGTTCGGCGGGGCCGGCTTCGACCGGCTGGATGGCGGGCAGGGCAATGATGCGCTTTATGGCGGGGATCAGGCCGACAACCTTCTGGGGCGCGATGGCAACGACATGCTGGACGGCGGGCGCGGCTTTGACCGGCTGTTCGCCGGGGCGGGGGAGGACACGCTGTTCGGCGGTGGTCAGACTGACGCGCTTTTCGGGCAATCCGGGGATGACGTTCTGTCGGGCGATGGGGGCAATGACCGGCTCTATGCCTGTGTGGGCAACGATCAGCTTTTCGGTGGGGAGGGTGACGACCTGCTGCATGCGGGCGCGGGGTTCGACCGGCTGGAAGGCGGCGCGGGCAACGACACGCTGATCGGTGGGTTCAACGCGGATACCTTCGTCTTTTCCGGGGCGTTCGGGGATGACCGGATCAACGATTTCCAAGTGGGTAACCCCTACGAGATCATTGATCTGACGGGCATTCCCGCGCTTGGCTCCTTCGCGGAGATGATCGAGAACCACGCGACACAAACCCGGGACGGTGTGCTGCTGCAATTCGACGGATCGGGCAGCATCCTGCTTTGCGGTGTCAACGTCGACGAACTGAGCGCGGAAAACTTCCTCTGGTAAGGGCGGGCGCGGGCGGGTTTTACCAGGTTGTTGCGGGGGCCATTGCGCGCGGGGGCCTGGGTGGGGAAGGCTGCGGGGCGGTCTGTCTGGACACTAGATTTCAGCGCCGCGGCCTGCCGCAGCTTTGATTTCACACCGCTTTTGGGGAAGTGGTGGGCGACCCTGGAATCGAACCAGGCATGGGTCTCCCCGGCGGAGTTACAGTCCGCTGCCGCACCTTGCAGCTCGTCGCCCTGATCTTCCGAGGCAGCGCCCCGTTCGACCGTGAGCGGGTGATTACCGGGGCAGCCGGGGGGCGTCAACAGGAAAATCCCACTTCGTGAGCTTGCGATGTCGATGGGGGCAGCGTAGGAGGCCGGGACCCTGTAGAAAGGGAAAACGGCCACGCTGCACCCTGTCGGTATCACGTCGGTATGACGTCGGTATTGCAGCGCAGAAACCGGGCCGGAAGATCGGTCGCGCCCCGGGCGCGGCGCACAGCCATGGCAGAGAGTCGGGAGATCGATGATGAAGAAACCGCAGTGGGTCATCGACAAGGAAAAGGCAAAACGCGCCGCTTCGGCGGAAACGGTGTGGCTGTTCGGCCTGCATGCCGTGCGCGATGCGCTGCTCAACCCCCGGCGGGAAAAGCTGCGCCTCGTGGTCACCCGAAATGCGCTGGACAAGCTGTCAGAGGCCGTGGCCGAGGCGGGCATCGAGCCCGAGATGAGCGATCCGCGCAAGTTCGCCGCCCCGATCGACCCGCAGTCCGTCCACCAGGGCGCCGCGCTGGAGGTCAAGGGCCTCGACTGGGGCAGCCTCGAAGATGTCGCGCTGAGCGGGGAGGGCAAGGGCGCCCCCCGGCTGGTCCTGCTGGACCGTGTCACCGACCCGCACAACGTGGGCGCGATCCTGCGCTCGGCCGAGGTATTCGGCGCCCGGGCTGTCGTGGCACCGCGCCACCACGCCGCGCCTGAAACCGGCGCCCTGGCCAAGACCGCTTCGGGCGCGCTGGAACGCCAGCCCTACCTGCGCATCCGCAACCTTGCGGACGGGATCATTGAGCTGAAGAAGATGGGCTACCTGGTCCTTGGCCTGGCGGGCGAGGCAGAGCAGACCATCGAAGAGGCGCTGGAAGGCCGCCGTGACCGTCCCGTGGCGCTTGTGCTGGGGGCAGAGGGCCCGGGCCTGCGCGAACGCACGCGGGAGGTCTGCGACGCCCTGGTGCGCATCGACTTCGCCTCCGACTTCGGATCGCTGAACGTCTCGAACGCGGCGGCGGTCGCGCTTTACGCCGCCCGCGGCTGACTGGGCCGGGGCATGATGGGGCCGATGAATGATTGGTCCGATGAATGATTGGTCCGGGGAATAAAACCTGAAGCGGGCGTTTGGCGCCTGCAATTTAGGGTTTTGTTCACATTCATATTACAGCCTCTTCATGTCCGGTACGGCCACCCTACGTATCGTACAGAGGCACCGGCCTGGAACGCTGGTGTTTCCTTTCACTGTCCCTCGTTCCGTACTGGCGCCCAGGTTCGTCCTGGGCGCCTTTTTCTTTCCGCCGGTCCCCACGGGCAGACGTACAGCCGCCTGGGGGGACTTGTGGCGGGCCGCGCGGGGCGGCAGTGTCGGCCGAACCGCAAGCGGGCGGACCAGAAGAGGAGCAGGAGAATGGAGATGACCGACGCGGAGCTGAAGCGGATCCTGTCGCAGGTGAAGGTGATCGCGCTGGTGGGCGCCTCTCCCAACCCGGCGCGGGCCAGTCATGACGTGGGGCTGTTCCTGACGATGGTGGGCTACCGGGTCATTCCGGTGAACCCGGGCCATGCCGGCAAGCAGATGTGGGGAGAGACGGTGCGCGCCGACCTGGCGGAGGTCGCGGAGGAGGTCGGGCAGATCGACATGATCGACATCTTCCGCCGGTCGGAGGCCGTGCCCGGAATCGTGGCGGAGGCCCTGCAGGCGCTGCCGGGGCTGAAGGTGGTCTGGATGCAACTGGGCGTGATCAGCGAAGAGGCCCGCAGCATGGCGCAGGACAGGGGCCTTGATGTGGTGATGGACCGCTGCCCGAAGATCGAATACCGGCGATTGATGAGCTGAAGCACCTGCGGGAATGGCCCGGGGCGCCAGGCCACCCGGGTCGCAGGCTCAGCCACTTGGGCTCAATCCTTCGGGTTCAATCCTTCGGGCGGCTCGCCTTTTCCGTCACGCCGGAGGTCCCTTCGCGGCCTTCCAGCACGGCCATCACGGCAGAGAGCGGCACATCGCGCGCCGCCAGCATGACCAGCATGTGATAGAGCACGTCGGCGCATTCGGAGGCCAGTTTCTCCGGATCGTTGCGCACCGCCTCGATGATCGCCTCGACCGCTTCCTCGCCGAACTTCTCGGCGCATTTTTCCGGACCCTTGGCAAAGAGCTTCGCCGTCCAGCTGCTTTCGGGATCGGCGCCCTTGCGGCTTTCGATGGTGGCGGAAAGGCGGGACAGGACGTCGGTCATTGCAGTCTCATGGGGATGCCCGCGGCGGCCATGTGTTCCTTGGCCTCGCGGATGGTGTGATCGCCGAAGTGGAAGATCGAGGCAGCCAGCACGGCAGAGGCGCCGCCCTCGGTCACGCCTTCGACAAGGTGGTCCAGGGTGCCGACGCCACCCGATGCGATGACCGGCACGGAAACCGCGTCGGAAATGGCCCGGGTCAGCGGCAGGTTGAACCCGGCGCGGGTGCCGTCGCGGTCCATCGAGGTCAGCAGGATTTCCCCCGCGCCCTTGGCGGCGACAAGCTTGGCGAATTCCACCGCGTCGATGCCCGTGGGCTTGCGCCCGCCGTGGGTGAAGATCTCCCACTTGCCGGGGGCCACGGTCTTGGCGTCGATGGCGCAGACGATGCACTGGCTGCCGAAGTGGTCGGCGGCGCGGGCCAGGACGTCGGGGTCGGCCACGGCGGCGGAGTTGAAGGACACCTTGTCGGCGCCCGCCAGCAGCAGGTTGCGCACGTCCTGCACGGTGCGGACGCCGCCGCCCACGGTCAGCGGGACGTAGCAGTTCTCGGCCGTGCGGGTGACCACGTCGAACATCGTGCCGCGGTTCTCATGGGTGGCATGGATGTCGAGGAAGGTGATCTCATCCGCGCCGGCCAGATCGTAGGCCTTCGCGGCATCGACGGGATCGCCGGCGTCGCGCAGGTCGACGAAGTTGACACCTTTCACCACGCGGCCGTCGGCCACGTCGAGGCAGGGAATGATGCGGGTCTTGAGCATGGCGGTCTCCCGGGTCGTCGTGGGCGGTTTAACCCGCGACGGGGCCGGGCGCCAGAGGAGAAGGCCGGCCCCGTCAGGCCGGGCGGCGCATGCGCGTGTAGCCTTCCATGCCGATGGCCGCCAGCAGCAGCACCGGTCCGAAGATCCCGTAGCTGGCCAGCGACAGCACCAGCACGGGCTTCAGCATGTTGAAGACCGATTGCAGCCCTCCGGCGCATTGATCGAAGCCGTTGACGAAATTGCCGATGCAGATGAACTGGGAGGTCATCATGAGAGAGTTGCAGGTGGCGAAGAACAGCCCCGCGATCCACAGCAATTTCGCGGCAAACCTGTTGCGCATCAGGTAGCTGAGGCCAAAGGCCGCCAGAGGCGGCAGGATCAGGACGAGGACCGAGTGCATGTTCAGTCTTCCTTGATTGCAATTTCGTTCTTCGATGTCTCGTCTTCGACGGTTGATGCCAGCCAGGCCGGTAGCTCGATATCCGGGGTGGGGCGCAGCATTGCAACCACGAAGAAGGCGAGCAGCAAAGTGGCGGAGAATGGCAGGATGGTCCAGTACCCGTTTTCCGCGATGAATTTGACCACGGTGGCGAGGCCCTGCGTGCTGAGGCCGAAGAAGTTGCAATCCGACAGGTCGTCGGTCTTGAGCTTGCAGTCGACATAGGAGCGGCCGGACTTCCCGTAGATCGCGCGGCAGACGAACCAGACTGCGAGGGGTGTCATCCAGAGATAGGTCATGGCCATCAGGACCGGGTCGTGGCGTGTCTTTCGGCGGGGTGCGGGGGCGTCGGCGGGGGTGTCGATCTGCGGGCCTTCGGGAATGGTCATGCGGGCGGTCCTGTTCTGAAATGGCGTGATGAAATGCGAAAAGGTGCTGAAATCGGGCGAAATGACCCTGTTCAAACCCTATCTGATCGCCTTTGCGACGCACGCGACTTTCCCGGCCCGGCCCTGAAATGCCGGCAGGCGCCCCGGCCTGCGGTGCAAAAGAATGCAGTTTTGCCCATGTCCGATATTGCCCAAGTCCGATCATGCCCGTGCACGACGCCTCCGGCAGGCCGAAAGCCACGCCCGAAACTTCAACGGGCGCGGCGTCTGCGGAGGAGCGTTTCAATGCAGAGGTAGATCAGCAGGCAGAGGCCCACGCCGGATATGGGAAGGCTGATCTGCATGAACCACCCCGAAACGAATGCGGAATAGAGCCGTTCGCCGTAGTCGATCCCGTCGACCACGCAAGGCTAGCTGGCCGCCTCGTCCAGGCGGCAGCCGTGCCGCTTCGCGAAATCCACCGACCAGAGCACCAGGGCCAGGGGCACCAGCCCAAGCCCGATCATGGCGGGGGCCCATGGCGGGGGCCAGGACCCGGAGGGCCCGGTCCCGCCAGCCGGCCTTCATGCCTTCATGACGTCCAGCGCCTGCGCCAGGTCGATGGCGCCGTCGTAAAGCGCACGGCCGGAAATCGCGCCGTTCAGCGGGGCGCCGCAGGCCTTCAGCGCCTTCAGATCCTCGATGGAGGAAACGCCGCCAGAGGCGATCACCGGGATCGACACGGCATTGGCCAGGTCCGCCGTGGCGGGGATGTTCGGGCCCTGCATGGCGCCGTCACGGTTGATGTCGGTGTAGATGATCGCGGCCACGCCCGCATCTTCGAAGCTGCGCGCAAGGTCGGTGACCATCACGTCGGTCTCCGTCGCCCAGCCCTTGGTCGCCACGCGGCCGTCGCGGGCGTCGATGCCAACGGCGACATGGCCCGGAAAGGCCTTTGCCGCCTCGCGCACCAGCGCGGGGTTTTCCACCGCCACGGTGCCCAGGATCACCCGCTGCAGGCCCTTCGACAGCCACATCTCGATCGTGGCCATGTCGCGGATGCCGCCGCCCAGCTGGGCCGGCACCTTGCAGCGCGAAAGGATCTGCTCGACCGGGGCGGCGTTCACCGGGCTGCCGGCGAAGGCGCCGTTCAGGTCCACCAGGTGCAGCCATTCGCAGCCCGCCGCGACAAAGCTTTCCGCCTGCGCGGCGGGATCTTCGTTGAACACGGTGGCCTTTTCCATGTCGCCCTTGAACAGGCGCACGGCGTTGCCGTCCTTGAGGTCGATGGCAGGGTAGAGGATCATCGGCGGGCCCTTTCTTGAGTTGCCTCAGGCTTATGCACGGGCCGGGCAGGAATGCAACGCGGCAGGCGGTTTCGCGGCGGCGCAGCGGATGCGGCAGCAGTCTTGACGTTTACGTCAAGTCACGGCGGCGGCCCCTTGCAAGGGCAGGGGACGGCGCACAGGATGGCGCCCAGGGAAGATGAGGAGAAAGGGAGGAAACCCCATGTGGAAAGCGATTGCGGCGGCCGCAGTTGTCACCTTCGGCGCGGGCACAGCCATGGCCGATCCGGTCGAAGGCATCTGGAAGACCCAGGTTGATGACGGCGCCTACGCCTATGTGACCTTTTCGCCCTGCGGCGGGGCCTATTGCGGCGTGATCAGCCGCACCTTCAACGGGTCCGGCGAATACGAGAGCGAGAACAAGGGAAAGCCCATCGTCTGGGACATGCAGGTCGAAGGCGGCGGCAAATACGACGACGGCAAGATCTGGCAGCCCTCGACCGGCAAGGTCTACCGTTCGAAGATGCAGCTGGAGGGAGACGTGCTGCGGGTTGCGGGCTGCGTCGGGCCGATCTGCAAGAAGCAGACCTGGACGCGCGTGAAGTGATCGTTTCGGTGGCAGCAGGGCGGGCGCCTGCGCTGCCTGCCGCCGCAAACCTTCCCTGAAAAGGCAAGTTTCTGCTGGAACCGGGATGTCCCGGGATCTGTTCTGCATTTGGCAAGCATTTGTGCTTAGCTTGTCTCAGCCGACACCGGGATGGGAGTGGACCTTCCGGTCGCCGGTCATCCCGAAGGGGTGGCTTGGCCTGTCGGATGATCGCGAACGGGACCTTCCAGAAGGGAGAATGAACGGTGATCTGGGGATATCTGGGGCAGGTTGCGGAACGCAGCCGGGACCGCATTCGATTGTCACGCCGCATTGGCATGTCACGACGGCGGCTCGGGGGGATGGGCATCGGGATCGGGGGCGCGGCAACGGCGCTGGCCGTGCTGCTGCCGCTTCATCCGGTCTATTCTGCCAGCAGCGCGCAGGAACCCGTCGTCGGCACTTGGGCGTCGCCGCCGGATCGCAAGGGGCAGACGGGATATGTCGTCGTGCGCGACTGCGGCGCGGCCTATTGCGGTAGGCTCGAACGGGCGTTCAGCCCGGACGGGCAGGAAATCGTCACCAAGGCCGTGGGGCAGATGGTGCTGCGCGACATGGCCCCCGTCGCCGCGGGCGACTACCAGGGCCAGGTCTACGTGCCGCTTCTCGACAAGGTGGTCGAGGCGCGGGTGCAGGTGACGGGTGATCAGCTTTCGGTGCGGGGATGCGCCGGGATCATCTGCAACAGCCAGGTCTGGCACAGGGTCGACTGACCGGAGAACGGGCCGGACGACTGGCTGACCCCGGACCGCAAGGATGATCTGCGGTGAACAGGGTCGAACAAGGTTTCAGGGGCGCCCCGAAAGGGGTGCACGGGACGGAAGGCGGTGCTTCGGCGCCGCCTTCTTTTTCGCCGGGTGTCCCCTGTCATTTCGAACCGGGAACGGCGTGGGGACGCCCCGGTTTGGGGGCGGACAATCAGGACCCGAAGAACCGGACCTGAGGGTCAGGGTTTCCAGGTCAGAAAGTTGGCGATCATCCGCAGCCCATTGGCCTGGCTCTTTTCCGGGTGGAACTGGAAGCCGAGCATGGTGTCGCGCCCCACGATGGCCGTGACGGGCTGGCCGTAGTCGACATGGGCGATACGCTGCGCGGGGTCGGAAACACTCATGTGGTAGGAGTGGACGAAATAGGCGTGATGGCCCGTTTCGATCCCCTCCAGCACCGGGTGCGGCCGGTCGATGACCAGGTCGTTCCATCCCATGTGCGGCACCTTCAGCCCGGGATCGGTCGGGGCGATCTTCGTCACCTCGCCGTCGATCCAGCCAAGGCCGGGGGTTTCCTCGTACTCATGCCCCACCCGCGCCATCAGCTGCATGCCGACGCAGATGCCCAGGAAGGGGCGCGCCTTGTGCTCCACCGCCTCGGTCAGCGCTTCCAGGACGGAACCTTCGCCCGCCCCCGCCAGCGCGGCCCGGCAGGCCGGGAAGGCGCCATCGCCGGGCAGGACAATGCGATCCGCCCGCGCCACGTCCTCGGGCCGGGAGGAAACGATGACCTCCCCCGCGCCAACTTCCTGCGCCATGTGCTGAAACGCCTTCTCGGCGGAGTGCAGGTTGCCGCTTTCGTAGTCGATGAGAACGGTGAGCATGGGGAAGCCTTTCGTGATCGGGGCCGTTGGTGGCCCGGAACAGCGGTGGGGTCAAGTCCGGTCGGCACGTCCTGCCTGCAAGTCCTGCCTTCGGGGGCCGGGCGCCGCGACAGACCAGACAGGTCAGCCGCGGGTCAGAGCGTGCCCTTGGTCGAGGGGATGGCGTCGGACTTGCGCGGGTCGGGTTCCAGCGCCACGCGCAGGGCGCGGGCCACGGATTTGAACGCGGCTTCGGCGATGTGGTGCGAATTCAGCCCGTGCAGCTTGTCCACGTGCAGGGTGATCCCGCCGTGGGTGCTGAAGGCCTGGAAGAATTCCCGCACCAGTTCGGTGTCGAAGGTGCCGATCTTCTCGGTCGGGAAATCGACGTTCCACACCAGGTAGGGGCGGCCCGACAGGTCCAGTGCGGCGCGCACCAGGCTGTCGTCCATCGCCAGGTGGCAGTCGCCGTAGCGCCGGATGCCGCGCTTGTCGCCCATGGCCTTGGTCAGGGCCTGGCCAAGCGCGATGCCCACGTCTTCGACGCTGTGGTGGTCGTCGATGAAGGTATCGCCCTTGCAGGTGACGGTGATGTCGATCAGCGAATGCCGCGACAGCTGGTCCAGCATATGGTCGAAGAAGCCGACGCCGGTGTCACATTCGTACTGGCCGGTGCCGTCGAGCTCGATCACGACGTGGATATCGGTTTCCGCGGTGGACCGCGTCACTTTGGCGTTGCGCATGGAAGCCTCCGGGTTTTCGGGGGCTTATAGGCCGGTCCGGTACCCCTTGGGAAGAGCGCAGGTGCCGGTGAGGCGCCGCCGCGCTCAGTTCAGGCGACCCTGCGGCCCTGTCATGTTGCCAGCGTGGTGGCTGGAGAGGTCTGCGGTCAGGGTGTCGGCCTGGATGTGGGCCTGTGTGTCGGCCAGTGTGCCGGGCAGGGTGAACTCCACCGTGGTGCCGCGCTCGGCGCCGTTGTCGCGCAGGGCGATGGTGCCGCCCAGACGGGTGACGATGCGGCGCGAAAGGGACAGCCCCATGCCGGACCCTTCGCAGCTGTCACGCGGCTGCAGGGTGCGCAGCAGGTCGAAAACTGCCTCCCGGAATTTCTCGGGGATGCCGGGCCCGTCGTCGCGGACCGACAGCTGCAGCAGACCGGCAGCCCCGGGGGCGACCTCGATCGCTATGTGACCCTCCGCCCGGTCGTGATGCTTGATGGCGTTGGACAACAGCGCCGCCAGCAACAGCGCCAGCTCGTTGAGCGGGCCGATCACGCGTGCCGTGCCCGGGTCCCCCAGGGTCGGAAAGGTCAGGGTGAACCCCTCCGGCAGTGGCGCAAGGCGCAGCGCGCGGTCCAGCACCTCGTCCAGGCCGTGTTCGACCGACGGATCGGCCCGGCGCCCGATGCGGGAATAGTCGCGCAGGTCCAGCAGCATCCGGTCGCACCGCGCGGCCTGGGTCGTCAGCATCTGCAGGTGACCATCCAGCACGCCCTTCCGGTCGGCGGGCAGGGGGCCCAAGTCTTCCGCGATCCATTCCGGGATCGTCTGGAAGGCGCGGAAGGCCGCGCGCAGGTCATGGGTGACGATATACAGGAATTGCTCCAGCTCCGCCTCGGCATCGCGGGGGGGCGTGGGGGCTGTGCGCGGATCCGTGGCGTCGGGCGCGGGAAGGGGCTGGCTCTTCATCATGCGGACTGTCTAGCGCCCCGGGGCGAAGCGGCGGTTAACCGGCGGGCGCCCACAGGGCCGGAGCAGGGGGAAAGTCGCGAAAATTCAATGTGAATCCGCAGAAGGCGGCGATGGAGGATTAAGGGATTGGCAAGCCTGCCGCATCAGGCTGTGCGCGGGATGAGAACCGTTTCAGGAGGTCGGGTGATGGAGCTGCACGGGAACAAGGGAGAGCCGCTGCCGGAGCCGGTACCGCAACCGCCGAAGGATCCCCGGACATCGGTCTACGCCACCCCGCCGGAGCCGGAGCAGACGCTGATCGACGTGCTGGTGCTGGATGACAGCCGTTTCGACGCCATGCAGTTGCAGCGCGAATGCCGTTCCACCGAATTGCCGGTGCGCGTCACCATTGCCACGGGGATCGAGGAATTCCGCCGTCTGCTGCATGCGCGGCGCTATCACGTGGTCTTCATCGATTACATCCTGCCGGACGGTGACGGCCTGCTCGCCCAGGAAATCCTGACCTCCGAGGAAAAGAACGGGCTGGCGCCGGTGGTGATGATCAGCGGCGAGGCCCGCCATGACGTCGCGGTGGAGGCGATCCGCCGTGGCTGCATCGACTACCGGGCCAAGTCCGATCTGAACCGGGATGCGCTGAAGGCACTGATCCTGCGCGCGCTGGAGGAGGGCAGCAAGCTGGCCCAGGCCACCCTGCAACGCGCGCTGGAAGTGCAGCGCGACGAGATCGTCAGTTCCATCCGCGACATCCTGCGGGAGGAGCTGAACCTGGGCGCCACCGGGCACCACGACGCCGGTGCGACGACGCTGCAGATGCTGCGCGCCTATGGCCTGGTTCCGGAGGCTTCCCCGGGCGACTGGTCCGACCTGATGGAGGAAGAGCCCGATACCGCCTTTGTCTTCCGCAAGCACTGAACCACGGATCGGCATGACACGGGCCGAAATGACACGGGTCGAAATAACACAGGCTGAAATGACACGGGCCAACATGAAAAGACCCCGCCGCCTTCCGGCCGCGGGGTTTTCCGTATCTGCGCCGCGCCGGTCGCCCCGGCGCGGATCCGCCCCCGGGATCACAGGTAGCCGCGGGTGCGGTAGGTCTCCAGGATCTTCTCGATCGCCAGGTCGTTGATGGGCTTGGTGAAGAAATGCTCCACGATGCCGCTGGCCTGGGACCGTTCCAGGTCCCGCTCGTTGTCGGAGGAGGAAAACAGCGCGACGATCTGCGACGGCGGGTTGGCGCAGCGCCGCTTCAGCTCCTCGATGGTTTCGAAGCCGTTCAGCTCCGGCATGTTGATGTCGAGCAGGATGAGTTCCGGCGGCAGGGCGCAGTCGGTCGGCTCCGCCCGGTCGGCGGAAAAGTAGCGCGCGATGAACTCGGCGCCGTCGGCGGCCTCGTCCACGGGGCTGAAGTTGCCATTCTTGGCCAGGCGTCGCCGCGCGATGTAGCGGTCCGAGGCCACGTCGTCGACGATGTAGGTTCTGATCATTGGGGAGTCCTGTCAGGGATTTGAAGGGTGAAGCTCGTCCCCTGGGGAGAGCTTTCGAGCGTGATCTTCCCGTCGAGCCGCCGAACATGTTTCTGCACAAGGGCCAGCCCCAGCCCGTGGCCGCTGCTCTTGGAGGAGCGGCGAAACATGTCGAAGACGCGGGTTTGATCCGCCTGCGGAATGCCGATGCCGTTGTCGCTGACCGTCAGGGTCAGTCCCTTGGCATCGGTGGTGATGCGCAACGCGATCCAGGAATAGTCCTTCTCGGGATCCTGGAAGCGGCAGGCATTGGAAAGGAGGTTCTCGACCACCGTGACGAGGGTCGGACGTTCGACCGAGAGGACGGCGGACCCCCGGGCGGTGATGCAGAAGGCGGGCTTCGGCTTGCCGTCGCAGGACAGGTCGTCCCAGATGCTGCGGGCGACCTCGGTCAGGTCGATCTCTTCCTCCGGAATGGCATCAAGGCCGGCGCGGGCCAGGGTCAGCACCTGTTCGACCTTGCGGATATTGCGGCGGGAGGTGGCCAGGGCGTCGGCGATGTTGCGGCGGCATTCTTCGGTCTCGCCATCGGCCAGGTCTTCCAGGCACAGTTCCAGCAGGCCGGCGATGGTCGCAAGCGGCGCGCGCAGGTCATGGCTGGCGGAATAGGCGAACTGGGTCAGCTCCTCGTTCAGGGCCGACAGCCGCGCATTGCGCTTTTGCAGTTCCAGTTCCTGCGCCAGGATATCCGTCATGTCGACCAGGGTCGCCATGGTGCGGGGCGCATCGCCGCCGGTGATCGGGGTCAGCGCGATATGCACCGGCGTCTCCCGCCCATCGAGTCCCTGGATATATAGGGCGCGTCCCTCCGTCATTGTGCGGGGCCTTGGCGCGGCCAGGTAGCTTTGGCGATAGACCGAATGTTTCAGCCGGTGATCTGGCGGGACCAGGCTGTCGACGTTGCGGCCCACCAGCTCGGCCGACAGGCCGCCCAGCAGGCGGCAGGCCTCGGAATTGACCAGTTCGATCGTGCCGTCGGGCGCCACCAGCACCATCGCCGTGGCGGAGGCATCCAGCGCATCGCGCAGGCGCTTTTCGTTCAGGCGGCGGTCGGTGATGTCGGTGACGGTGGTAAAGACAAAGGTCTGCCCGCCCACGCTGACCGGGGACAGGGCGACCTCGACCGGAATGAAGCTGCCATCGGCGCGCTGGCCGAAGACATGGCGATCCGCGCCCATCCGGCGGCGCTGGGGCACCGACTGGTAGGCTTCGCGCAGGATCGGGTGCCGGTGCTGCGAAGACAGCGGCACCAGCCGTTCCACGGGGGACTGGGTCAGGGCGCCCGAAGGGTAGCCGAACAGCGATTCCAATGCGCCGTTGGTGATGCGGATATGGCCGCAGGGCCCCATCAGCAGGGCCGGCACCGGGCAGAGCTCAACCGCAAGCTTGTAGCGTTCCAGCTTGGCCAGGGGGACCTCCGCCGCGACCTGCGCGGCGTCCTCGCCCGGTCTGGCGGATGCCGTCAGGGGCATATGGTCCTGTTTCATTGCATGTCCCTCGGCTCGATCATCGGGGCGGTCAGGTTGGATCATTTGGTCGATTGGGATTCGACCTTGGGGGCGATCGGGGGCCGTTCAGGCGCCGATCTCGGGGGTGATCACAGGCCCGGCGCGATCCGCCCCATGCCCGGGGTCACTCAGCGGTATTTCCTGCCCGGGACGGCGACGCGGCCTGCGCCCGCTTCCGGCGCGGGATTCCCCGCGGTGACCGATGCATTCAGCAGACCGAAGGTACGGTTCGGGGCCTTTACTTTGCGTTAAAATGCACCGGCGAAATGACACTTTTTTCACACCTGTCGGCAGGCCCAGCTGAAGGGCCCAACTGAAGTGTCCTGCTGAAGGGAACGGCGCCACCACCGGCCTGACGCGGCGACAGGCCCCCGGGCCCGGGCGCGTTACAAAACTATAATAAATCCGATACAAATCCGTCTCCCTTCGCTCCTACGGCTGCTGCGTGGACCAAGGGGATGACGACTTGCTGCGTATCGAGCATCTGACAAAGAAATTCGGCCGGAACATCGCGGTGGATCGCGCCACGGTGACGGTGGAAAAGCCGATGATGATCGGCATCATCGGCCGCTCCGGCGCCGGGAAATCGACGCTTCTGCGCATGCTGAACCGGCTGGAAGATGCCTCCTCCGGCAGCATCAGCTACGACGACCGGGAGGTCAGCAGCCTGACCGGGGCCGACAAGCGCGCCTGGCAGGCCGACTGCGCGATGATCTTCCAGCAGTTCAACCTGGTGCCGCGGATGGACGTGGTCTCCAACGTGCTGCACGGCACGCTGAACCGCCGTTCCACCCTGACGACGCTGTTCAACCTCTACCCGGCAGAGGACATCCACCGCGCCATCGACATCCTCGACCGGCTGGGCATCGCCGAACATGCCCCCAAGCGGGCAGAGGCGCTTTCGGGCGGCCAGCAGCAGCGCGTGGCGATTGCCCGCGCCCTGATGCAGGACCCGAAGATCATCCTGGCGGATGAACCCATCGCCTCCCTCGACCCGATGAACGCCCAGGTGGTGATGGAGGCGCTGCGCCGCATCCACGAGGAGGACGGCCGCATGGTCATCGCCAACCTGCACACCCTCGATACCGCGCGCCGCTACTGCGACCGCGTCATCGGCATGCGCGCGGGGCGCATCGTCTTCGACGGCACCCCCGAACAGCTGACCACCTCCATGGCCCGAGAGATCTACGGCGCCGACGCGAGTTTCTCGGAAGAGGCGACCTCGACCGAGATCGACGCGATCGACCGACGGGCGGCGCAGGACGCCGCAGCCAAGGTGATCGCCTGACACGACCCCGAATTTCATCTGCCCCGGAGGATTAGGGACACCGGGGCCCATCCAAGGAGCTAGACAAGATGAAACACCTGATCGCGGCCGCCCTGGCCACCACCGCCCTGGTTTCCGCCGCCTCCGCAGAGGATATCACCGAGTTCCGCCTCGGCATCCTCGGCGGCGAGAACGCCCAGGACCGCATGACCTCCAACCAGTGCTTCGCCGACAAGATCGCCGATGCCCTGGGCGTCGAGGTGAAGGTCTTCACCCCGGCCGACTACAACGGCGTCATGCAGGGCCTGCTGGGCGGCACCATCGACGCGGCCTGGATGGGCGCCTCCTCCTACGCCGGCACCTACATCGCCGACCCCGACGCGGTTGAACCCGTCCTGGTCAAGCAGAACCTCGATGGCTCCATCGGCTACTACTCCATCGGCTTCGCCCGTGCAGACAGCGGCATCACCTCTCTCGAAGACCTGAAGGGCAAGAAGTTCGGCTTCGGTGATCCGAACTCCACCTCGGGTTACCTGATCCCCTCGATCGAGATCGCGGAAGCCGGTTTCGACATGACCCCCGGCACCTACTTCGGTGACGTCGTCTTCACCGGCGGCCACGAGCAGACCATCGTCGCGGTCAACAACGGTGACGTCGACGCGGGCGTGACCTGGGCCGACGGCCAGGGCAACTGGGAAGATGGCTTCAACTCCGGCGCGCTGCGCAAGGCGGTTGATGCGGGCCTCGTCGACATGAACGACCTGGTGCAGATCTGGCAATCCAAGATCATCCCCGAAGGTCCCTTCGTCATGCGCAAGGCCCTGCCGCAGGACGTCAAGGACAAGGTCACCCAGCTGACCGCCGACCTGTGGGAAACCGACCCCGATTGCGCCTACGGCGTGGCCGCCGGCGACGCGAAGGACTTCATCCCGGTGACCCATGCCGAGTATGAATCCATCGTCGCGGCCCGCCGCTCCAAGATCAACTGATCTTGACCGAAACGAGGGGCCCGTCACATGGCGGGCCCCTTCCACGTCCGGGACCTTCCATATCCGACCATGCCTGATTTCACCGCTTCGCCCCCGCCGGGCGCCTCCACCGCGGACATCCGCGAGAGCTACATGGCGCAGACCCGCCGCAAGCGCCTATACGGCGCCGTGCTGCTGGCGGTCTTCGTGGCGCTCATGGCGAGCGGCTTCATCACCGCAGACGACCGCAACGCCGGCGGCTTCTGGGATGGCCTGCACCAGATCGGCGACTTTCCCGCCGCCGTGCTTTCCGAAGCGGCCGAGAAGATCGCGGAGCTGCCCGCGAACCTCGTCACCTACTTTCCGGCCCTGATCGAAACGCTGAACATCGCCGCCGTGTCGACCCTGATCGGGGCGGCCGGCGGCATCGTCCTGTCGATGCTGGCCACACGGGGCCTCGCGCTCTGGCCGCGCATGATCCCGGTCTGGCGCCGCATCATGGACGTGATGCGCGCGGTGCCCGAAATCGTCATCGCCCTGATCCTGATCTTCATCCTCGGCGGCGGCCCGGTGCCCGCGATGATCGCCATCGCCTTCCACACCGTCGGCGCCCTGGGCAAGCTCTTCTCGGAAGTGAACGAGAACGCCTCGCTCAAGCCGGTCGAGGGGCTGACCTCCGTCGGCGCCAACTGGTCGCAGCGCATGATCCTCGGCGTCATGCCGCAGGTCGCGCCCAACTACCTCAGCTATGCCCTGCTGCGGTTCGAGATCAACATCCGCGCCTCCGCCATCCTGGGCTTCGTCGGCGCGGGCGGCATCGGTTACGAGCTGAAGAACGCCATGGCCTGGGGCATTGGCCGCTATGACGAGGCGGCGGCGATCTTCCTGCTGCTCTTCGTCACCATCGTCGCCGTCGACCAGCTGGGCAGCTATTTCCGCGACCGCCTGACCCATGGTCGCAAGGATGTCCGCAAGGGGGAGCTCCTGGCATGACCATGACCGCCGACGCCACCACTACCCCGGACCTGAAAACCCAGGCCGAGGCGCTCTTTCGCACCAAGCGGCTCTGGTCCTTCGGCCTGCCCGCGCTGGTGCTGGCCTATCTCCTCTACGCCTTCTTCGCCTTCGACGTCCCGGGCCTCATCGACCGCGCCCGCCCCGAAAACGGCGCCACCCTCGTGCGCGACATCTACAGCTACAAGACCCATGTCGAACGCGACAACCGCACCGGCGCCGTCAGCTTCGCCATCGAGGGGGAGCGTAAGGGCGAATACCCCGACGGCATGATGCCCGACTGGGCCAGCCAGTCCGGGGGCGTCACCCGGATCGAACTGCCCCAGGGGCAGGAGGTGCGCTACTACGCCGATCACGTCGAATACGACATCCCCGGCTATGGCACGATCACCGCAGCCCCCAGTGCAGGTGGCGCCAATGCCACCTTCCCGGCGGGTGATCTGCCCGACTACATCAGCGCCTCGAAGAACCGCGTCATGGTAACCTTCCCGCAAAGCCGCGTCACCATCACCCGCAACCGGACAGAGGTCTTCCGCTATTCCTACGGGTGGGAGCTCTTCTTCTTCACCCTCGACAGCCCCTTCCACGGCATGGGCCCTGGCCAGCTGATCCGCCAGGCCTTCAATGGACAGGCGGGGGCGATCTGGCATGACTTCTGGTACAACCCGATGTGGCACCATGCCGACGTGGCCTGGGCGCTCTTCGAAACCATCCTGATGGCCTTCCTCGGCACCTTCGGCGCCGCCGTCGTGGCCCTGCCGCTGGCCTTCCTGGCGGCGCGCAACTTCACCCCGCTGATGCTGGTGCGCCAGCTCTTCCGCCGCATCTTCGACCTCTGCCGCGGGGTGGATGCGCTGATCTGGACCATCATCCTGGCCCGCGCCTTCGGCCCCGGCCCGCTGACCGGTGCGCTGGCGATCCTGCTGACCGACACCGGCTCCTTCGGCAAGATGTTCTCCGAGGCGCTGGAAAACGTGGACGAGAAGCAGATCGAGGGCATCCGGTCCACCGGCGCGCGGCCCGTCCAGCGCTACCGCTTCGGGGTGATCCCGCAGGTGACGCCGGTGCTGATGTCCCAGGTCCTCTACTTCTTCGAAAGCAACACCCGCTCGGCCACGGTCATCGGTGCCATCACCGGCGGCGGCATCGGCCTCATGCTGACCCAGGCGATGATCACGCAGAAGGACTGGGAGGAAGTGACCTATTACATCCTCCTCGTCGTGCTGATGGTCTTCGCGATGGACAGCTTCTCCGGCTGGCTGCGCCGCAAGCTGATCAAGGGAGAGCCGGGCGGCCACTGACCCGCCCGCAGCCTGACCCGCAAGGCGCGGCGCTCCGGTCCGGGGCGCCGTTGCCTTTCCCCATCCGATGGCCCCAAATACTCCCGCCGGAGGCATCCCCGGCCCATCAAGGAGCACCGACATGCCCCGTCTGAGCGCAACCGCCCCCTTCCTCCACCCCGATGTGGAGCTGACCGAAACCACCCTCGGCGCCTATGTGGAGATCGGCCGCGGCAGCCGCATCGCCCATTCCACCTTCGGCGACTATTCCTATTGCGACCGCTATGCAGACGTGGCCAATGCCACCATCGGCAAGTTCGCCAATATCGCGGCCTTCACGCGCATAGGCGCCACCGATCACCCGCTGGACACCGCCGCCTGCCACCATTTCCTCTACCGCTCGGCGGATTACTGGGACGATGCGGAAAACGACGCGGCCTTCTTCGAACATCGCCGTTCGCGCCGGGCCTACGTGGGTCACGATACCTGGATCGGCAACGGTGCGATGGTGAAACCGGAGGTCAGCCTGGGCGACGGCGCCGTGGTGGCCTCGGGCGCGGTGGTGACGAAGGACGTGGCGCCCTACACCATCGTCGCGGGCACCCCCGCAAAGGTGCTGCGGCGGCGCCAGCCGGAGGCGGTGGCCGAACGGCTCATGGCGCTGGCCTGGTGGGACTGGGATCACGCCACCCTGCGCGACAGGCTGGGCGATTTTCGCCAGATGTCGGCAGAGGCCTTCCTGGAGAAATACGAGGGGTAGGGCGGATCCGGGTAAGGCGGGGTGATGTGGCGGGGTGAACCCCGCCCTACGGGTGGGATGCGACGTGACGGGGGGATGATCCCCGTCGAACGGGTGCGGTGCGATGTGACGGCGGGGTAACCCCGCCCGACGTATGTGATGCGACGTGATGGTAGGATGATCCCCGTCGGACGGGTGCTGTGCGACGTGACGGCGGGGTGAACCCCGCCCTACGGGTGGGATGCGATGTGGGCAGGATCCCCGTTGGACGGGGCGCGTAGGGCGGGGTTCACCCCGCCGCCCTGCCACCCGCCGCCCTGCCACCCGCCGCCCGGCCACTTGCCGGATCGCCCGCCCGGCCACCGGCAAAAGGGGGGCTTTGCCCCCCGTCTCCGTGCCGGAGCCTCCCCCCAGGATATTTCGAAGCCAGAAAATGTCAGGACCAGAAAATCGCAGGGGCGCCTGCGCCTGTTCTTCGCCTATTCCGCGGCGATGGCGGTGTTGCGCTGGCGGGTGGCGGCGAAACGGAAGGCCGCCTCTCCGGCCAGGTGGGTGATGCGGCCGCCGGAAATCGTCGCCTCGATGGCGCGGGTCCGCTCGTTCACGATCACCATGTCGGCGCGCAGCCCCGGGTCCAGCCGGCCCCGGTCCGCCAGCCGCAGGATCTCTGCCGGGCGGGAGGAGATCATCTCCCAGGCCGCCGCGAGCGGCAGGATGTTGCGGTCCGACAGGGCAAAGGCCGCCTGGTGCAGCGCGGGGTAGTAGTAATCCGACACCAGGGCATCGCAGAGCCCCGCGCGGATCAGCTCCACCGCCGCGATATTGCCCGCCTGGCTGCCGCCGCGCACCACGTTGGGCGCGCCCATCAGGATCGGATCGCCCACGGCCCGCGCCAGCGCGGCGGCGGAGCGCGCGGTGGGAAACTCGCAGATCTTCGCCCCGATCATCGAAAAAGTTTCCCGCGTCTCGCCATCGGGATCGTCGTGGGAGCCGTAGGTGACCCCCATGCGGTCGAATTCCTCCGCCAGGCGGCACAGGAAGCGCGGAACCTCGCGCGCCATGCGCTTGGCATCCTGCACGGTCTTCAGATGTTCCTGCGGCGTCCGCCCGGCCTTCTTCGCCCAGAGCAGCAGTTCCTCGGGGCGGCTCTCCATCATCAGGGAGGCCTCTTCGAGGTGGTTGTTGAAGACCACGTAGTCGACATCATGGCGGCGCACCGCCTCCAGCAGCCGGGCCTCGCTTTCGACCGTGTGGGTCTCGCAGCGGATCTGCACCCGCAGGTCGGTCAGGGCGTGGTCGGCGCGGTAGGCGGCCAGGGCCGCCAGCAGGCTTTCCGCGAAATCCGGGCCGCGGTGGCCGCCTTCCCAGGACCAGCTCTGCGCCAGCCAGGCGGTGGTGATGCCATTGGCGGCGGCATCGCGGTCGGTGGCGCGCAGCCCGGTGTCCAGCGGGAAGGGCGCAGAGGGGCGCGGCGCGATATGCCGTTCGAAGGCATCGCCGTGCAGGTCGATGATCCCCGGCAGGACAAGGTAGCCCGCAAGGTCGACCTCGGGCAGGGGGCCCCGGGTGATGCGGCCTTCGGCGAAGGCGATGGAACGGGGCTGCAAGGCGCCGTCCCGCAGGATCTTCGCGCCGGTCAGGCGCAGGCTGGGCATGGACACTGGTCTAACTCTGCTCGAACTCTTGTTCTGCTGTGGATAACCCCGGATTGTATCGGCGGCATGACGAAATGCCGTTCTAACCCCGTAAAATCAGGTGAATTTCGCGTTAACCGTGTGCCCTGGCCGGGGCGCCGTCGGCGGGCATGTCGTCGTCCGCGCCCAGGGTCAGGGTCACCCGGTCGCCGGAAAACCAGGTGCGGCCATATTCCACCGGCTGCCCGTCCAGGTCGACGTTCAGCGCCGTGGTGCGCAGGATCGGGTCGCCCTCGCGCAGCTGCAGCTGCACCGCCTGGTGGGCATTGGCCAGCTTCGCGGTGATCCGGGTCCAGGCGCGGGTGTAATCGGCCACGCCATTGTCGCGCAGCGCCAGGGTGATCGACGACAACCGGGCGAGGGAGCTTTCAAGCCCCGGCAGCCGGGTCACCGGAAAGACCGACCGGAAGAGCGCGACAGGCTGGTCATCGGCAAGCGACACGCCCTCGGTCGACAGCACCGGCGCGTCCGGGGGCAGGGCCAGCATCTCGGCCTCCTGCGGGTCGGCCTGTCGGGTTTCCGTCAGCAGGATGCGCCGGGCGGGCAGGCGGCCCGCCGCGCGGATGTTCTGGTGAAACCGCACCCTCCGGCCCAGCGGGTAATCCGTCGGGCTCTGCGCCACGAAGACGCCCGCGCCGCGCCGCGCATGGGTCAGCCCGGCCTCGGCCAGCGCCGCAAGCCCGCGCCGCACCGTGTGCCGGTTCACCCCGAACCGCGCCGAAAGCTCCGCCTCAGTCGGCAGGCGGTCGCCGGGGCGGTAGCGCCCGCTGGCGATGTCATTGGTTAGCGCATCGGCGATGGAGCGCCACAGCGGCGTCTTGCGCCCTGCATCTGTCAGGTCCGTCATCAAACTTTCATCCGGATCACCCGGTCCCGCCCTTGTGCGACTCGGGGGAGCTGTCTAAAGATTTGTCTAGTTGTATAGTGATCTAGACAAATCGGCAAGGTGTCTAATGGCGGAGCGGCAGGAAATGACGGAAGAGGCAGCGGCCCGGAGGGGCTGGATGTCGCTCCTGGCGAAGGCGCCGGCGGGGCGGCTCTGTGCGCTCTGGGAGGCGGCGGAGCAGGGGGGCGACTTCACCTGGCTTCGCGCACCGGAGGTCGGCGGCGTCATGGTGCGCGGCCGGGCAGGCGGCACCGGGGCCGCCTTCAACCTGGGCGAAATGACGGTGACGCGCTGTTCGCTGAAGACGGCGGGGGGCGCCGTGGGGCATGCGATGGTGCAGGGGCGCGACCGCCGCAAGGCCGAGGTCGCGGCGCTGGTCGATGCGGGCATGCAGGGGCCGCAGGCGGATCTGCTGCGCGCCCGCATCCTCGACCCGCTGGCGGCCGAAATGGCGGCGGGCAAGGCCGCCCGCGCCGCAAAGGCGGATGCGACGAAGGTCGATTTCTTCACCATGGTACGGGGAGAGGACTGATGGCGATGGCACTCGACGCCCTGACGGGCGGCTTCACCGATGCGCCGCGCCAGTCCGCGCGCGCCTTCCGCGCAGCGATGGAGGCGATGGCCCATCCCGGCGAAGCCCACCTGATCGCAGAGCCTGCCGCCGCGCCCGCCCCGGTCGGCCCGGCGGCCGCAACCCTGCTGCTGGTGCTCTGCGATCCCGAAACACCGGTGCACCTCGCCGGTGATCACGACCGGGCCGAGGTCCGCGACTGGATCACCTTCCACTGCGGCGCGCCGCTGGTCGGACCGGAGGCGGCAGAGTTCGCCCTGGGCACCTGGGACGCGCTCGGCGCTCCGGCGCGCTACCGGCAGGGGGATCCGGAATATCCCGACCGCTCCGCCACGCTGATCGTCGATGGCGCCTTCGCGGGCCAGCCCGTCACCCTGACCGGCCCCGGCATCCAGACCACCCGCGCGGCCAGCCTGCCCGCAATCGCCCCCTTCCGCGCCAATGCGGCGCAGTTCCCGCTGGGGGTGGATTTCTACTTCTGCGACGGCGCGACCCTCTGGGCGCTGCCGCGCACGACCAAGCTCTCCGAAGGGGGGGACGCCTGATGTATGTCGCGGTGAAAGGTGGCGAAAAGGCCATCGACAAGGCCCATGAGTGGCTGGACGAGGCGCGCCGGGGCGACCCTTCGGTCGCCGAGCTGACGGTTCCGCAGATCCGCGAACAGCTGGCCCTCGCGGTGAACCGGGTGATGGCCGAAGGCTCTCTCTACGATCCCGACCTCGCGGCGCTGGCGATCAAGCAGGCGCGCGGCGATCTGATCGAGGCGATCTTCCTGATCCGCGCCTATCGCACGACGCTGCCGCGCTTCGGCCATTCCGAGCCGGTGGACACCGGCGCCATGGCCTGCGACCGCCGCATCTCGGCCACGTTCAAGGACGTGCCCGGCGGGCAGGTGCTGGGCCCGACCTTCGACTACACCCACCGCCTGCTCGACTTCGCGCTGGAAGCCGAGGGGCTGGAACGGCCGGCGCCGGAGGCCGAGGCCGCTGAGCATCCGGTGATGCCGCGCGTGACGGAATTCCTGAACAAGGAAGGCCTGATCCAGCCCGAACTGCCGCCCGCGCCGGAAGTTGACCAACCCGACGACCTGACCCGCAAACCGCTGGAACTGCCTGCTTCCCGCCCCCTGCGCCTGCAGGCGCTGACGCGCGGCGACGAGGGCTTCGTGCTCTCCATGGCCTATTCGACCCAGCGGGGCTACGCCAAGAACCACCCCTTCGTGGGTGAGCTGCGCATCGGCACCGTCCCGGTAGAGGCAGAGATCCCCGAACTGGGCTTCGCCATCGAGATCGGCGAAATCACCCTCACCGAATGCGAGACGGTGAACCAGTTCCTCGGCTCGAAATCCGAACCGCCGCAGTTCACCCGGGGCTACGGCCTCGTCTTCGGCCAGACGGAGCGCAAGGCCATTTCCATGGCGCTGGTCGACCGGGCGCTGCGCTGGCAGGAACTGGGCGAGGACAACAAGGGCGCCCCCGCGCAGGATGAGGAATTCGTCCTCTACCACTGCGACAACATTCAGGCGACGGGCTTCCTCGAACACATCAAGCTGCCCCATTACGTCGACTTTCAGTCCGAACTTGAACTGGTCCGCAATATCCGCCGCGAGGTGGATGAAGCGCAGCGGCAGGAGGCGGCGGAATGACCGGCTTCGTCTTCTGCATAGTCCTTCTGGCGGCGGCGCTGCACGCCACCTGGAACGCTCTGGTCAAGGGCGGGGCGGACAAATCCGCCGCCATGGGCGCGGTGATCCTGGGCCAGGGCCTGCTGGGCGCGCTGCTGCTGCCCTTCGCCACGCTCCCCGACGCCGCGACCCTGCTGGCGGCGCTGCCCTGGCTGCTGGGCGGCGTTGTGCTGCATCTCGGCTACCAGGTCTTCCTGATCCAGTCCTACCGTTTCGGCGACCTGACGCAGGTCTATCCCATCGCGCGCGGCGTCTCGCCCCTGCTGGTGGCGGGCGGGTCGGTTCTGCTGCTGGGCACCACCTTCAGCCATGGCGAACTGCTGGCGCTCGGCATGATCTCCATCGGGATCGCCTCGATCAGCCTCGTGCGGCAGGGCGACGGGCTGCTGCAGGGCAGGGCCGCCGTGCTGGCACTGGTGACCGGCTGCTTCATTGCCGCCTATTCGCTGGTGGACGGGCAGGGCGCGCGGATCGCGGGGACCTCGCTTGGCTTCTACGGTATGCTCTCGTCGCTCAACGCGCTGGCCTTCGCGGCGGGCGCCCGGGCGCTGCGCCCCGGCCTGCTGACCCGCGCGGTGGCGCTGCGGCGCAACCTTCTGCTGGGCGGCGGCGCGTCTTTCACCGCCTATGCGCTGGTGGTCTGGGCCTTCACCCAGGCGCCGATCGCGCTGGTCACCGCCCTGCGCGAAACCTCGATTATCTTCGCCCTGCTGATCGGCGTCTTCATCCTGAAGGAACGCCTCAGCCTGGCCAAGGTCGTCTCCACCGTCATCACCCTGAGCGGCGCGATCCTCCTGCGCCTGAACCGGAGCTGAACCCATGCCCGATCCCATTCAGGACTACAATTTCGCCTACCTGGACGAACAGACCAAGCGGATGATCCGCCGCGCCCTGCTGAAGGCGCTGGCCATCCCCGGCTACCAGGTGCCCTTCGCCAGCCGCGAAATGCCCATGCCCTACGGCTGGGGCACCGGCGGGGTGCAGATCTCGGCCGCCATCATGACGCCCGAAGACCGCTTCAAGGTCATCGACCAGGGCGCCGACGACACCACCAACGCCGTCTCCATCCGCCGCTTCTTCGAACGGGTGGCGCAGGTCGAAACGACCGAGAAGACAGCAGAGGCCACCGTCATCCAGACCCGCCACCGGATCCCCGAACGCGACCTGCGCGAGGATCAGGTGCTGGTCTACCAGGTGCCGATCCCCGAACCCCTGCGCTTCCTCGAACCCTCGGAGGTCGAGACCCGCAAGATGCACGCGCTGGAGGAATACGGGCTGATGCACGTCAAGCTCTACGAAGACATCTCCCGCCATGGCGAGATCGCGACCTCCTACGCCTATCCGGTGAAGGTCGAAGGGCGCTACGTCATGGACCCGTCGCCGATCCCCAAGTTCGACAATCCGAAGCTCGAAATGGCTGGCATCCAGCTCTTTGGCGCGGGCCGGGAACAGCGGATCTACGCCATCCCGCCCTACACCCAGGTGGTCAGCCTCGATTTCGACGACTACCCTTTCACCCGGATGAAGGCGCCGCAATGCTGCGACCTCTGCGGGGCGGCGGAAAGCTACCTTGACGAGGTGATCACCGATGACGCGGGCGGGCGGATGTATGTCTGCTCCGACACCGACTTCTGCCGGGAACGGCGCGAGGCGGGCCATGTCGGGCGCCTGGGCGTGGCAACGGAGGATGCTGCATGAAAGACCTGACCCTCAGGCCGCCGGAGCCGCGCGACATCGACGCGCTGCACCAGATGGTGCTTCGTCAACCTGTCTACTTCGGCACCGGCCGCACGCCCTTCACCCGGCGCAGCTGGGTCGAGGAACGGGTCACCGGCACCAATCCCAACGTCCACTCCATCGTCGCGGAACGCGAGGGGCAGGTCATCGGCTGGGCGACCATCGTCCGCGGCATCGACCGCGAAGCCCATTGCGCCACCCTCGGCATCACCGTGCATGACGAATTTCACCGCCAGGGCGTGGGCCGGGCGCTGATGACCGGCCTGCTGGATCTGGCCGACAACTGGCTGGGCCTCCTGCGTGTGGACCTGGAGGTCAACGCCGACAACGCCGGTGCCATCGCGCTTTACGAAAGCTGCGGCTTCGAAGTGGAGGGCCGCAAGCGTGCGTGCCTCCTGCGCGACGGGGTCTATATCGACTGCCTGGTCATGGCCCGGCTGAAGCAGGCGCCGCCCTTCATGGCGGCCACCAAGGAAGGAAGCGGATCGTGAAGGACATGATCGCAGAGACGGGTCACGCAACCGATCACCCCCTGCTGCAGGTCGAGGGCGTGGCGAAGTACTACGGCGACCGCATCGGCTGCGCCGGGGTCAGCTTCGACCTCTACCCGGGGGAGGTGATGGGCATCGTGGGCGAAAGCGGCTCGGGCAAGACGACACTGCTGAACTGCCTGGCGGGCCACCTGGCGCCCGATGAGGGCCGGGTGCTCTTCGACCGGGACGGCGCCATGGTGGATACGGTGACCATGTCCGAGCCGGAGCGCCGCATGCTGGGCCGGACCGACTGGGCCTTCGTGCATCAGCATGCCCATGAAGGGCTGCGGATGAACGTCAGCGCGGGCGGCAACGTCGGCGAAAGGCTGATGGGGCTGGGCGCGCGGCACTACGGTGATATCCGCGACAAGGCGCTGGACTGGCTGGGCCGGGTGGAAATCCAGGGCGACCGCATCGACGACCGTCCGACGCAGTTTTCCGGGGGCATGCGGCAACGGCTGCAGATCGCCCGCAACCTCGTGACCGGGCCGCGGCTGGTCTTCATGGACGAACCGACGGGGGGGCTGGACGTCTCCGTTCAGGCGCGCCTGCTGGACCTCCTGCGCGGGCTGGTGCGCGAAATGGGGCTGTCGGCGATCATCGTCACCCATGACCTGGCCGTGGTGCGCCTGCTGGCGGACCGGCTGATGGTGATGAAATCGGGCCATGTGGTGGAAACCGGCCTGACCGATCAGGTGCTGGATGACCCGCAACATGCCTATACGCAGCTGTTGGTCTCTTCGGTGCTGCAGGTCTGACATTGGAGGAGAGGCCGGGGGCGCTGCCCCCGGACCCCCGGAGTATTTGGAGCCATCGAATGGAACAGGAACAGGGCGGCGCGATGATCTCTGTCGAGAACGTGTCGAAGACCTTCACGCTGCACAACCAGGGCGGCGCGGTGATCCCGGTGATGGAAGGGGCGTCCCTTTCGGTGCGCCCGGGCGAATGCGTGGCGCTGGTGGGCGCTTCGGGGGCGGGGAAATCCACCCTGATGCGGATGATCTACGGCAATTACCTTGCCGCTTCGGGCCGGATCGTGGTGGGGGGCGTCGACATCGCGGCGGCCCAGCCGCGTGAGGTGCTGCGCATCCGGCGGGAGGTGCTGGGCTATGTCAGCCAGTTCCTGCGCGTGGTGCCGCGCGTGCCGACGCTCGACGTCGTGGCGGAACCGCTGCTGGCCGTGGGCGTGCCGGGCGAGGAGGCGCGGGCGCGGGCCGAGGGCCTGCTGCGGCGGCTCAACATTCCCGAACGGCTCTGGCAGCTGTCGCCGCTGACCTTTTCGGGCGGCGAACAGCAGCGGGTGAACATCGCCCACGGCTTTGCCCGGGAATATCCGGCGATGCTGCTGGATGAACCCACCGCCAGCCTGGATGCCACCAACCGCGAAGAGGTGCTTGGCCTGATCGAGGAGGCCAAGGCGCGCGGGGCGGCCATCGTCGGCATCTTCCACGATGTCGAGGCGCGGGAGCGTGTCTGCGACCGCGTGGTCGACGTGACCGGCTTCACCCCGGCGAAGGTGGCCTGATATGGCGGGCCGGCTGCTGGGCGTCGTGGGGCCTTCGGGCGTTGGCAAGGACAGCGTGATGGAAGCCGTGGCCGCCGCGCGCCCGGGCATCGCGCTTGTCCGCCGGGTGATCACCCGAGCCACGGAGGCGGGGGGCGAGGATTTCGAAGGCGTCACCGAGGGCGAATTCGCCGCGCGGGAGGCGGCGGGGGAATTCCTGCTCTCCTGGCGCGCCCACGGGCTGCGCTACGGCGTGCCGGCCCGGGTGCTGCGGGATCTGGCGGCGGGGCAGGACCTGCTGGTCAACCTCTCTCGCGGGGTGCTGACGGAGGCGCAGGCGAAGGTGCCGGGCTTCACCTGCGTCCTGCTGACCGCGCCCGACGCGGTGCTGGCCGCCCGGCTGGCGCAGCGGGGCCGCGAAACGGCGGCGGACATCGAACGGCGGCTGGCCCGGGCAGGATTTGCCCTGCCCGCAGGCATCACGCCCGCCGTCCTGGACAATTCCGGCGCACTGGAAAAGACGGTCGCCGCCGTCCTTCAGCTGCTGGACAAGATGCCGCGCAGAGCGGAAAGCGAAACGGGAACGGTTCTATGAAAGACGAGATCAGGGCGCAGGACACGGCAGAGCTGGTCCTGGGCAACGCGAAACTGGTGCTGCCGGATGAGGTCGTGGACGGCCATGTCGTGCTGCGCGATGGCGTGATCGCCGAGGTCGGCACCGGCGCCACCCCGGCAGGCGCCGTGGATTGCGACGGCGATTACCTGTCCCCCGGGCTGGTGGAGCTGCACACCGACAACCTCGAACGCCACATCACCCCCCGGCCCAAGGCGCACTGGCCGCATCACGCCGCCATCGTCGCCCATGATGCGGAGCTTTGCGGGGTGGGCATCACCACCGTCTTCGACGCGATCCGCGTGGGCTCCATCGTCGAAGGCTCCAAGGGCGATTACCGCCGCTACGCCCGGCCCATGGCGGACGAGATCGCGCACATGCGCGAGGCGGGCGCGCTGAAGATTTCCCACATGCTGCACCTGCGGGCCGAAACCTGCTCCGAGACGCTGATCGAGGAACTGTCGGAATTCGGCCCCGCCGACAACGTCGGCATCGTCTCCCTGATGGATCACACCCCGGGCCAGCGCCAGTTCAGCGACATTTCGAAGTTCGAAGACTACGTCTGCGGCAAGCACGGCCTGTCCAAGGAAGGTTTCGACGACTACTGCCAGTTCCTCTTCGATCTGCACGGCCGCCTCGGCGCCCGGCACGAGGCCGCCACGGTCGAGGCCGCGAACCGCTACGGCGCCGTGCTGGCCAGCCATGATGACACCACCCGCCCGCAGGTCGATACCTCGGCCCGCCACGGGATCCGGCTGGCGGAATTCCCCACCACGGTGGAGGCCGCGCGCGCCTGCCACGACCATGGCATCAAGGTGATCATGGGCGCGCCGAACCTGATCCGGGGCGGGTCCCATTCCGGCAATGTCTCGGCGCTGGAACTGGCGGATCTGGGGCTGCTGGACATCATCAGCTCCGACTACGTGCCGGCGGCGCTGCTGCAGGCGGCGGTGATGCTGGGGGAACACTGGGGCGACATGGCGCGCGGGTTGGCCACCGTCACCCTGGCGCCGGCGCGCGCCTCGGGGCTGACGGATCGCGGAGCCCTTGCCACAGGGCAGCGCGCCGACCTGATCCGCTTCGCCAAGCGGGGCGGCGTGCCGGTGGTGCGTGGCGTCTTCGTCGAAGGCCGGCGGGTCGGCTGATCCGCCCGGCGCGCCGCGCGCCTCCCCCCCGGACCGGCCGTTACCGGCCGCTCCCGGCAGTTGGCCCGGGATTTGCAAGGCCGCCTGCGAATGTGAATTTCGGCGGGCGGCCCCTGACCTTCCCCCTGGGGCTTGACCCTCCCCCTGGGGGAGGCCCCATGTATCCGCCAGAAAGGTGGTGCGACATGGCAGAGATCCTCGAAGAGACCCGCAAGGACCCCGGGGCCGACCTCCAACAGGCGGCGCCGGATCTGGGCGCGCTCTCTCCCCATACCCTCACGGTGGAGGTGACGGGCATGCATTGCGGGGCCTGTGTCCGCCGGGCCGAAACCGCGCTCAACGACCTGCCGGGCACCACGACGGCCCGCGTCAACCTGGCCACCCGCAAGGCGGAGATCGACCACGACGGCAGCCTGACCCCCGATGCCGTGGCCGCAAGGCTGCAGGAAGCGGGCTACCCGGCCTCCGAAACCACCCTGGTGCTGGATGTCGAAGGCGCCACCTGCGGCTCCTGCGCGGCCCGGATCGAGGGCGCGATGAAATCCGTGGCGGGCGTGGAAGAGGCGGGGTTCAACCTGGCCAACGGCACCGCGCGGGCGCGCGTGCTGACCGGCACCGTGACCCCGGGCGACCTGGCCCGCGCGATCGAAGCGGCGGGCTACCACGCGCAGGAGGCGACCTCCGGCGCCACGGCGGCCGAACAGGCAGAGGCGCGCCAGGCGGCCGAACAGGCCGGGCTGAAACGGGACACGCTGATCGCCCTGGTCCTGACCCTGCCGGTGGTGGTGCTGGCCATGGGCGGCCACCTGGTGCCCGCCTTCCATGCCTGGATCGCCGGAACCATCGGCATGACGGCCTCCAACCTGGTGCAATGCCTGCTGACGACCCTGGTGCTGGCCTGGCCCGGTGCGCGGTTCTTCCGCCAGGGCTGGCCGACGATCCGCCACCTGGCCCCCGACATGAACGCGCTGGTGGTGCTGGGCACCTCCGCCGCCTGGGCCTATTCCACCGTGGCGACCTTCGCGCCCGGCCTGCTGCCCGAAGGGGCGGCCAATGTCTATTTCGAAGCGGCGGCGGTGATCGTGACGCTGATCCTCGCCGGGCGCTGGATGGAAGCCCGCGCGCGCGGCCAGGCCTCCGCCGCGATCCGCCGCCTGGCCGGGCTTCAGGTCCGCGAGGCCCGGATGCGGGCGCCGGATGGCACCGTTTCCTCCATTCCCGTCAGTGCCTTGCAGGTCGGAGATGAAGTGATGCTGAACCCCGGCGATCGCCTGCCGGTGGATGGCGTGGTGGCGGAAGGCACCTCTGACATCGACGAAAGCATGGTGACGGGCGAACCCATCCCCGTGACCCGCCGCCCCGGTGACGCGGTCATCGGCGGCACCGTCAACGGCGCCGGTGCGCTGGTGATGCGTGCCACCGCAACGGGCGGCGACACCATGCTGGCGCGCATCATGCAAGCCGTGGACGAGGCGCAGGGATCGAAACTGCCGATCCAGAACCTGGTCGACCGCATCGCCCAGGTCTTCGTCCCGGCGGTGATCCTGGCGGCGCTGGTGACGCTGGGCCTCTGGCTCGCCTTCGGCGGGGGCTTCGGCAATGGCGTCGTGGCGGCGGTCTCGGTACTGGTGGTGGCCTGCCCCTGCGCCATGGGGCTGGCGGTGCCGGTCTCGATCATGGTGGGCACCGGGCGCGCCTCCGAACTGGGGGTGCTGTTCCGCCGGGGCGACGCCCTGCAGCGGATGCGCGATGCCCGCGTGGTGGCCTTCGACAAGACCGGCACCCTGACGCTGGGCAAGCCCGCCCTGCGCGGCCTGCGCACCGCCGAAGGGCAGGAGGATGCGACCCTCGCCGCCCTCGCGGCGCTGGAACAGCAGTCCGAACATCCCGTCGGCCGCGCCATCGTGGCAGAGGCAGAGGCCCGCGGCCTCACCCTGCCGCAGGCAGAGGGAGTCACCGCCGTCGCCGGCGAGGGGCTGACCGGCACGGTCGCGGGCGAGAGCCTGCGCATCGGCAATCGCGGTTTCCTCGATGCGACGGTTCCCCCCGCGCTGGAAGAGGCTGCCGAGGCTTGGGAAAAAGAAGGTGCCACGGTGCTTTACGCGGCGAAGTTCGATCAGTGCATCGCGGTGCTGGCGGTGGCCGATCAGCTGCGGCCGGAAGCTGCGGAGGTGATCGCGGCGCTGAAGGCCCAGGGCCTGCGCCCGGCCATGGTCACCGGCGACAGCCGCGCCGCGGCCGATCACGTCGCGGCCCGGCTGGGCATCGACCTAGTCCAGGCAGAGGTGAAACCCACGGGCAAGGCCGATGCGGTCAAGGCCCTGCGGGAGCAGGCCGGGCCGGTTGTCTTCGCCGGGGACGGCATCAACGATGCTCCCGCCCTTGCGGCGGCAGAGGTGGGCATTGCCATGGGCTCCGGCACCGATGTGGCGATGGAGGCGGCCGAGGTCGTTCTGATCAACGGCGACCTGCGCGGGGTGGTCACCGCCATGGCGCTGTCGCAGCGGACCATGGCCAATATCCGGCAGAACCTGTTCTGGGCCTTTGCCTATAACGTCGCGCTGATCCCTGTGGCGGCGGGGCTGCTGGCGCTCTGGGGCGGGCCGATGCTCTCTCCGATGCTGGCCTCCGCCGCCATGGCGGCCTCCTCCGTCATCGTGGTCAGCAACGCCCTGCGCCTGCGCCGCCTGCGCCCCGCCCTCACCTGACCCCGTAGGGTGGATGCCAATCCACCATTACACGCCCCCACCTCCACGCTCCCGTGACGGACCCTCCGTCACGGGATCATCGCATCACGCGGCCCCTCGCTGCGCAGCCGCCCCAGATCACCGCCCGCTCCGTTAACCCTGCCCATTTCCGCGCTGTCCCACCGTCGCGATACCGACGTAATACCGACGTGATACCGACGTGCCGATTTGGCCCCGAAACCCCTGTTAACCATGGGTTTCCCAGGCTGAGTCGCTGCACTGCAGTACCGACGTTGGATTCGGTGGGGTAAGGTTTCGGTCAGATCCTGGCCTGCGGTGCGTCCCGCCAGTCGCCCGGGCGCAGCCCGTCCAGGCGCCAGGGGCCGATCCCGGCGCGGATCAGGCGCAGGCAGGGATGGCCCACATGGGCGCACATCCGGCGCACCTGGCGGTTGCGCCCCTCGGTGATCTCCAGCCAGATCCAGCTGTCGGGCACCGACTTGCGCACCCGGATCGGCGGATCGCGGGGCCACAGGTCCTCCGGTTCGGCCATCCGGTCGGCCTTCGCGGGCCGGGTCGGCCCGTCCTTCAGGGTCACGCCGTCGCGCAGCGCCTCCAGCGCCGCCTCGGTCACCTCGCCCTCGACCTGGGCCCAGTACAGCTTGGCCAGCTTGTGCTTGGGATGGCTGATGCGCGCCTGCAGCCGCCCGTCGGAGGTCAGCACCATCAGCCCTTCGCTGTCCCGGTCCAGCCGTCCGGCGGGGTAGACCCCCTTGACGGAGACATGGTCCGACAGGGTCGCGCGGGGCGATCCCTCGGTGCCGCGATCGGTGAACTGCGGCAGTACGCCATAGGGCTTGTTGAAGAGAAGGGTCCGGGTCATGGCCCCGCTTACCGCGCCGCCGCGCACAGGTCCAGCCGGAGGCGCGGGCCGGGGGGAGCGGGGGGCCGTCACCACCTCTTCACGGCGGCGTCATCTGCCTGTCACCCGGGCGGATTAGATCAGGGGCATCCGGGTCATATCAGCATCGGGGATCGCCATGACCGAACTGTCCGCGCTTCGCTTCGTCCTGCATTGCCTCGTCGCCCCGCGCAAGGGCGGCATGACCGAATGGCTCCTCCTGCGCGCAGGCGTCCTGCGCGCCTGACCTCCCCGACCGGGGGGGCGGGCAAGGGGCAGCACGCACACACTGGGCGGCGATATTCGACGTCCTGTCAGCAGGTTGCGCCGCAGCCCATCGGCTCAGGCCGCGTCCGGCCCCAGGTCCAGCAGGCAGTTCTGCGGATGGCAGCCCAGTGTGGTCAGCCCGGTGGAACAGCTGAACAGGCGTTCCCCCCGGCGATGCGCGATCTCTTCCCCGGTCAGCAGGCCGCAGCCCCGTTCCATCGCCAGCCGGCTCAGCGGCGTCGATCCCTCTACCGCCGCCGTGTCGACGATCCACAGCGGGTCCTCCAGACCGGCAGAGGGCAGGACCTGCCCGGGCCGCCGTGCCGATCCCACCGGCGTCGCATTGACGATCCCATCAATCCAGCCACGGGTCACACCGGGGCGGGAAAACTCGTGGAACAGGCCTTCCGTCGCCGCCAGCAGGGTGGCCCGCGCGCGGGTCACCTCCGCCACCAGGTTGGCGAGGGAGGCCGCCCGGCTCATGTCCCGATCGTAGAAGGTCAGCCGCTCCACGCCCAGTTCGGCCAGGGCCATGGCGGCGGATTGTCCCTCGGTCCCCGCGCCAATGATCAGCACATGGCGCGCCGGACGCCCGCGCAGGAAGCTGGCCAGCAGATCACGCAGGGCAAGCGTCCCGGCATCGCAGGCAGAGGCGCCTTCCTCGTCGCCCAGGAAGATCGTGTCGATCAGCTGCAGGGGGGAGGTGCGCCGTTGTCGATCCCGGACGAATTCGGTGATGTCGCGGCGCAGCGGGTCCGAGAAATGCAGCGCATGAAAGCCGCCGCGCCTTGCACTGCGCAGCAGCCGTTCGGCCGCATCCGGGGTATCGAGGCCGACCAGGTCGAACCTGCGCAGGTCCAGTTGCACCCGCTGCGCGGCCGCCGCCGCATCAAGGGTTCGGGTCATGGGGCCCAGGGCCGCATCGTGACCGGCCAGGCCGATGACAACGGGACGCGGCATTGGGCGAAGTTTAATAGATTTCGCCATATCGGTAACTACAGACACTCAAACACAACGGGAGCCAGATTAACCTTCCGGCGATGAACCGAAATGCGACTATCGGATGGGTTGTGGGTGGGTGGCGGCCGATCAGGGCTGGCTGGCTTCCTGGCTGGCAGTTCGGAAAGAACGGCGGGCTGGGGCGCGGGCGGGCGTGTCGCGGCATCCGGCGGCATCAGGGCGCGTGTCATGCTGCCGGGGACGCGTATCTGGCTGCCGGGCGCGCGGCGGATCCGGGGGGCGGGGCCCGCCAGATCGCGCCTGCAGGCGCCGGACAGAGAAAGGTCCGGTGCTCGGTAGCTGATCGCTATGGAGGAAGGAGGCTGGATCCGGCTGGCTGGCGTCTGAGGCTGCGGTGCAGGTTTCTGCGTCCGTGGCGGCTTGCAGTCCGGGATCTGGCTTGGGTGGGTTAGCTGGCTGGCAATGAGCTGGCTTGCTGTCCTGAGGAGGATGTAACAACTCCCGCCGGGGGCTGCAAGGAAAAAGTTAGCAAAATCAAATAGTTGAGTAATTTACTCGGGTGTTCGCCGGCAAGTGTTTCTGTCAGGTTTGGCTCCCGGGCGTGCCCGCTGCCGGGGCGGTTTGCGGCAAGTTGTGGCTGGAAAAGGGTTTTCCGGCGGATCAGCCTTTCGACACCGCCAGGGCATGCCGGGCCAGCTCGGCCACGCCGGCGCTGCACGCCAGCTGGTCAAGCGCATCCACGGCCACCCAGGCGGCCTCCAGCGCGTCATCGGCGGCCTGGGGTGGCGGGGCATCCGCGGGCAGGTGGCAGGGAATGGCGACCAGGAGGTAGTGAAACCGCAGCGTCCCGTCGGCGGCACGGTCGATCACCTCGGTCGTGCCCAGAACGGGCCCGGTGGCGGTGCCTGTCAGCCCGGTCTCTTCCTTCAGCTCCCGCAGGGCGGCATGGGCCATGGTCTCGCCGGGGTCGATCTTGCCCCCGGGAAAGCCCCAGAGCCCGGCATCGGGCGGGTTGGCCCGCCGTACGAGAAGCAGGTCATTGCCCCGCAGGGCAACGGAAAGGACGGCGGGGGTCGGGCGGGCTGTCATGCCCGCACCTTAGGCGTGTCCCGCCCGGGCGAAAAGGCCAGGCTGGGGGGATCACCGCCGGGCCAGGCTATGCGGTGTCACTTCCTTGATAACCCGGGAAAAGGCGGGGGTACTGAGCAAGAGCGCTGCGACCGCGAGCATGGCGGCCAGGGCGGCGATACGGTCTGAGGGCTTCATGGGGGACCTCTGCTGTGTCGTCGTTTCTCCGCAACCTAGGGAGGATTCTGCAAGTATCCAGTCCCGTACGGCATAATGTTCGCAAACGCGAGGCGCCCGGCCGGATCCCGCCGACCCCTGACCAGATCCCAGAGCAGAGCCCGAAAGTTCTGTCAGGCCAGATCGTCACCTCTCCCGAACCACTCCGAAGCGCCCCATGGCCGATCTCTCGATTGCGCGTTGCGCAGCGATCCGGCAGGTTGTTGCATGTTCCGCATGGGAGAGCGGAGATGGAAGAGCGGGCAGGGGAGGATGTTCATGAACCTGAAGGGGTTGCGCCTGTTTCGCGCCGTGGTGGCCACCGGCGCCCTGTCGGAGGCCGCGGATCGCATGGGCCTTTCGCCCTCTGCCGCCAGTCGCCTGCTGGCCCAGCTCGAAGAGCAGCTGTCATTGCAGCTCTTCTCGCGGGAGCGGCGCAACCTCGAACTGACGGAGGAGGGCGCGCTTTTCTACCAGCAGATATCCAATACCCTCGACGGCTTGGAAGAGATCCCGGCGGTGGCCCGCGACATCGGGGTGCGCAGCCGCAACTGGCTGTCGGTGGTGACCGCGCCGCCCATGGCCAACGGGCTGGTGGTGCCCACGATCGCGCGGCTGCAGGATCAGGGAGTGGCCCTGAATTGCACGGTCCACGTCCAGACCCGGTTCGAGATCGAAAGCAAGGTCGCCGCGCGGGGCTACAACATCGGGCTCATCTCGCTGCCCGTGGAAAACGAGATCATCCCGATCGACATCATGCCCCTGCTGCGCGCGCGTCTCTGTGTGCTGATGCCCGAAGGGCACCCGCTTGCGGCCAAAGAGGAGGTGCCGGTCGCCCTGCTGGCGCAGGAACCCCTGGTGACCCTGGCCACGGGGCAGCGCTGGCGCTACCGGCTGGAAGAGCTGATGGGCGCCGCCGGGCTGCGGCCCAGGGTGTCCTTTGAAACGGGTTCCACCCTGGTGACGGTGGAAATGGTGCGCCTCGGTCTGGGGCTGACGCTGATCGACCCGGTTGTTCTTCCGCCCTCCGCCCTGCAGGGTCTGGCGATGCGCCCGTTGCAGCAGGAGGAGTGGATCACCTATGCCAGCATTCACGCCAAGGGCCCGCGCACGGAACTGTCGGAAGTCTTCCTGGATGCCCTGTCCGCCCATGTCGAAGACCGCCGCGCCAGGGAACCCGGCACGGCGGATCTCGTCTACCTGATCTGACCCGGCCTGATGTGGCTGGCTCAACGAGGCTGGCCTAACGAGGTTGTCCTGTCGGGCCGGTCAGCCGCAGCGACAGTTCCGTCGCCATGGCGGCCGCGGCGTGGGCCATGCGGGCGCTGTCTCCGGTGTAGCCGGCTGGATCGAGGGCAGAGAGGATCTCGGCCTCGGACAGATGCGCGCGCAGGGCCGGATCGGCAGAGAGGCCCTCTGCGGGGCTGCTGCCCGGGGCGCGGTGATCCAGCGCGTGGTGGATCAGGTCGTGTGCCTCGGCCCGGCCGGTCAGCGGAGCCAGGCGCATCATCAGCCCTTCGGTCGCGATGGCCCCGCCCGACAGGCCAGCGTTGCCGGCCATGCGGGGCACGTCGACCTCCACCCGGGCGAGCAGGGCGTCGAAACCCTCGGTCATCTCCCAGGCCAGCGGCACCGCCCGGTCAAGCAGCGCCGACAGAAGCTGGTTCGGCACTGAATCCCCCTCGTGGCTCGACCGTCCGGTTTCCAGCGCAGGCCCGGCCAGCCCCCGCAGTTCCGCGGTCTGCGCCAGCAGCTTGACCACGTATTTCGGGTTCACCTTGTGCGGCATGGTGGAGGATCCGACGGTGCCCGCGTCCAGCCGTTCGGACACCTCGCCGATCTCCTGCGTCATCAGCAGGTAAAGCTCCGACCCGATCCGTTCGAGGGTCATCGCCAGCAGCGTCAGCTGCAGGATGTAGTCGGCGAAGATGTCGTTGGTGGCGCGGCCCGGCACCAGAAGCGTGCCCAGCCCCATGCGGGTGGCAAGACGGCGGTTCAGCTCCTCCCCGCTTTCGCCGAAGGCATGCATGGCGCCGACCGCCCCGCCGAAGGGCAGCACGAAGAGGCGGCGCCCCCCGTCGGACAGCCTGTCGGCGGCGCGGGACAGTTCCTCGATCCAGCCGGCGATCTTGAAACCCCAGGTGATCGGCAGCGCATGCTGGCGGTTGGTGCGCCCGGCCATCAGGGTTTCGGCGTGCTCCTCGGCCATCCGGCCCAGCTTCGACAGCGACTGGCCAAGCGCCCGACGGATCGCCGCGTCGGCCTCCCGCATCAGCAGGATCCGACCGGTCTGCATGACGTTTTGCGTCGTGGCACCCCAGTGGACCCAGGCCCCGGCCTCGCCCGCGGCGCGCGCCAGCAGCCGGGTGAGGGAGAGGATCGGCGCATGGGTCACGCGGATGTCTGCCTGAAGGTCCTCGATGCCGATCCGGGCCAGCGTGGCCGCCTCGCGGATGCCGGGGGCGGCTTCGGTGGGGATGATGCCCATCTCCGCCTGGGTTTCTGCAAGGGCCGCTTCGACGTCCAGCCAGCTTTGCCACAGGGTTTCGCGGGCGAAGAGGGTGGCAGGGGTCAGCGCCAGGGTGGAAAGTTTCATTGCGCGGCCTCCAGCGGGGTACCCGCGTCGAAGCGGGGGGCGGCGGCCAGCAGGCGGGCCGTGTAGTCGTTTTCGGGGGAGGAGAGGACGGCACGCGCTGCACCTTCCTCGACGATGCGGCCCTGGTACATCACCGCGACCCGGTCGGCGGTCTGGTGCACCACGGCCATGTCATGGGTGATCAGCAGCACGGTCAGGTCCATCTCCGCCCTGAGGTCATCGAGCAGGTTCAGGATCTGCGCCTGGACCGAGACATCGAGCGCCGATGTCGGCTCGTCACAGACCAGGGCGCGGGGTTTCGTCACCAGCGCCCGGGCGATGGCCACGCGCTGCCGTTGCCCGCCCGAAAGCTGGCTGGGATAGGCGTGGATCAGGCGCGAGGGCAGGCGGACCAGCTCCATCGCGTCCTTGGCGGCCTGCAGACGGGAGGCTGTATCGCCCTCGTCCCGCAGCACGAGCGGGCGGGAGATGATCTCCGACAACCTGCGGCGCGGGTTGAGGGAGCTGTAGGGGTCCTGGAACACCGGTTGCACGAAGGCGGCGCGTTCGGTCGGGGTCAGGTCATGGACCGGGCGGCCCAGCATCCTGACCTCTCCCTCTCCGGGCAGGTCGAGGCCCAGCAGGATGCGCGCCAGCGTCGACTTGCCGGAGCCGCTCTCGCCGATCAGCGCCAGGGTTTCGCCCTGCCTGACCGACAGCGACACGCCATCCAGCGCGCGGATTTCCCGCTTCGGACCAAAGAGACCCCTGCGGGTGTGGAAGATCTGCCGGACGTCCTGGGCCTCGATCACCGGGGTGGCGTCGGGGGCGGGACCTGCGGCCTGCAGCGGTTCGGCATGGGCGGTCGTGGCGGGGGGCGTTTCCAGCAGGCAGAGGCAGGCGTGATCGGCGCCGGGATGGCGTTCGGGCGGGCGGGCCTCGGTACAGCCGGGGATCCGGTGGGCGCAGCGGGCCGCGAAGATGCATCCGGTGGGCGCCGACATCAGCGAGGGCACGGTGCCGGGGATCGCGCCCAGGCGGCCGGGCGCCGCGCCCAGTTGCGGGATCGCCTGTAGGAGGGACTGGGTGTAGGGGTGCGCCGGGGCATGCAGCACGGCATCGGCCTTGCCCTGTTCGATGATCTCGCCCCCGTACATGACCGCCACGCGGTCCGTGCGTTCGGCCACCACCGCCAGGTCGTGGGAGATCAGGATCAGCCCCATCTGCCTTTCGCGCCGCAGGTCATCCAGCAGGTCGAGGATCTGCGCCTGCACCGTCACGTCGAGCGCGGTTGTGGGCTCATCCGCGATCAGCAGCTCGGGATCCAGCATCAGGGTCATGGCGATCATGACACGCTGACGCTGGCCGCCCGAAAGCTGGTGCGGGAACTGGCCCATGCGGGTTTCCGGGTCCGGGATGCCGGTGCGGTCCAGCAGGTCCACGGCCTTGGCGCGGGCCTCCTTTTCCGACAGCAGGCCCCGGGCCACGGCGGCTTCGGTCATCTGGCGGCCGATGGTGTAGACCGGGTTGAGAGAGGTCATCGGCTCCTGGAAGATCATGCCGATGCGGGGGCCGGGGACCTTCTGCGCGAAGTCCGGGTCGGAGAGCGCCGGAAGGTCCGTGCCATCGAAGCTCAGCCTGTCGGCGGTGACGGTGGCCGACCGGGGCAGCAGCCGCATCAGCGCCAGGGCGGTCAGCGACTTGCCGGACCCGCTTTCGCCCACGATGCCGAGCGCTTCGCCCGGGGCGAGGGAGAGCGAGACGTCGCGCACCGCGTGGAGCGTACCGCCGGGCAGGCGGAGCGAGATGGAAAAGGATCGGATATCGAGCAGGGTCATTCGTTGCGGCCCTCCGGGGAAGTGATGTCACGCAGGCCGTCGCCCATCAGGTTGGCGCCGATGACCAGCAGGAACAGGCAGATGCCGGGCAGGATGACGAGCCAGGGGCGGTAGAACATCGCCTGCTTGCCCTCGGCGATCATCAGGCCCCAGCTGGGCGTTGGCGGCTGGATGCCGACACCAAGGAACGACAGGGAGCTTTCGGCCAGGATCGCGATACCCAGTTCGAAGGTGAAGATCACGATGATCGCCGAGGCGAGGTTGGGCAGGATCTCGTGCCAGATGATCTGGCGGGGGGAGGCGCCGGCGGCCTTGGCGGCGGCCACGAAGTCCAGCCCCCGGATGCGCTGCGTGGCGGCGCGGGTGACGACCAGGTAGTAGGTCCAGTGCAGCACGCCGATGATGCCGATCACCACCCAGATCGAGGGGCCGATGATGAACACCAGCGCCATGGCCAGCAGCAGGCCCGGCAGGGCCAGTTGCGCGGTCAGCAGGAAGCTGATGGCATGGTCGATCCAGCCGCCGAAATAGCCCGCCGTGACCCCCAGCGTCACGCCGATCAGCAGGCCCACGGTGGCCGCGCCGATGCCGATGGTGATGGAGACGCGGGTGCCGTAGATCAGCCGGCTGAGGTAGTCGCGCCCGTTCTGATCGGTGCCCAGGATGTGATCCCAGGTGCCGCCGTCGGACCAGACGGGCGGCAGCATGCGGGAACTGAGCGACTGTGCATAGGGATCATGCGGCGCGATCAGCGGGGCGAAGATCGCGATCACGACGATGGCCAGGATGATGGACGCGCCAATCAGGAAGCCGGTATGGCCGAAGAGACGCTGGCGGAAGATCTGGCCCGGGGTGATGGGCGTGCTCTCACGCTCCTCCACGGCGGAAAGGGTGATGTCTGTTGCGGTCATCCGATGCGGATCCTCGGGTCGAGCGCCGCATTCAGGATGTCGGCGAGCAGGTTCATGGCGACGAAGACGATGGCGAAGACGAAGATCAGCATCTGCACGGTGGGGATATCCATGCCGAGGATGCTTTCCAGTGCCAGCCGTCCCAGGCCGTTGATGGCAAAGATGCTTTCGGTGATGACGGAGCCGCCGAACTTCTGCCCCAGCTGGACCGCCAGGACCGAGATCACCGGCAGCAGCGCGTTGCGCAGCGCGTGGCGGCGCAGCAGGGACCAGCCGCGAAAGCCCTTCGACCGGGCGGTGCGGATGTAGTCGGCGCCCATGACCTCGATCAGGCCGGTGCGGGTCAGGCGCATGACGGCAGGCACCGAAGAGGCGCCAAGCACGAAGGCGGGCAGCACGAAGTGTTTCCATGTGCTGTCGCCCGAGACAGGGAAGATCGGCATCATCACCCCGAAGAGGATGATCATGATCAGCCCCAGCCAGAAGTTCGGCACCGCCTGGGCCGAGACGGCAACGCCGAGCGCGAAGCGGTCGATCCAGCTGTTGGGGTTGAGCGCGGCCAGAGCCCCCAGCGGGATGGCGATGAGGATGGTGACCGAGAGGGCCGAAAGCGCAAGCGTGATGGTTTCATCGGCGCGGTCGGCGACCAGTTCCGCCACCGGCTTGTGCCAGTAGTAGCTTTCGCCGAAATCACCGTGCATCACGCCACCCAGCCATTCGAAGTAGCGGACGGGCAGGGGGGCATCGAGGCCATAGCGGGCGCGGATCGCCTCCACCACGTCGGGGGTGGCATCTTCGCCGGCGATGGCCTGTGCGGGGTCCCCCGCGACGTTGAGCAGGAGGAAGGCGGCGAGGGAGACGGTGAAGGCCACGGCGAGCGCGAGGGCGGCACGCAGGGCAATGTATCTGAGCATGGGAGATCCTCCGGTCGGCGGGGCGGGGACCCATGGAAGGGCCCCCGCCAGCACTCATTTCCAGCTGGAATTCTGCAGTCGCGGCAGCCCGTCGGGATCGAGCGGGAAGTCGAGGTGCGGAGAGACCAGGTAGTTGGCCGAGTAGGTGAAGAGCGGCGCCCAGAGGGCCTCGTCCGCGATCTCGCCCAGGGCGGCGGAATAGATCGCCTTGCGCTCCTCCTGGTCGTTGGTCTGCTCTGCCGAAAGGATCTCGTTCGCCAGCTCCTGATCGCCGGACATGTTGCGGTCGCTGTCCATGTCGAAGTGGATGCGGACGATGGCCGCGGTATCTGCCGTGCCGCCGGACCCCCAGGTGCCGAAGTAGGCAGGGATTTCCCGCGCGGCCCGTGCCTGGTTGAGCGACTGCAGCTTCACGTAGCGCAGGTCCACGTCGATGCCGACGGCGGTCAGGTCGGCCGCGATCGCCTCTGCCACCGCCTTGTCGCGATAGGCCCAGAGAGGCAGGGTGAAGCCATCGGGATAGCCTGCCTCGGCCAGCAGCGCCTTCGCCTTTTCAGGGTCATATGGGTAGTCGGTGACCGAGGTGTCGCAACCGAACTGCGCCGGGTGGCAGGCGGTGTGGATCGCCTCGGCCGAGCCGCCGATCAGGTATTCGGCCATCTCGGGCTTGTTCAGCGCGTAGTTGATCGCCTGCCGGACCTTGACGTTGGTCAGCGGGCCTTCCGGGTCGGTGTAGCCGTGGCTGTCCAGCACCAGGAAGCCCACGCGCAGGTCGGCGCCGGACAGATGCGTCGCCATGGGCGTGGCGCCCAGGCTCTCGGCCAGGTCAAGCGGCACCTTGAACATCCAGTCGATGCCGCCCGACATCAGCTCTGCCTGCTGGGTGCCGATATCGGGGATGTTGCGCACCACGATATGTTCGATCTCGGGCTTTTTGCCGAAATAGTCCTCGTTCCGCTCCAGCACCAGCTCGGTGCCCGGTTCAAAGGACGCGACCTTGTAGGGGCCCGTTGCAATGAGCTGTTGGGCCATCGCATCGCGGTTGACCTCTCCGCCGGCGTCATAGGTGCCGTCCTTGCGGATCATGATGCGCGCGGCCATGTCGCGGATCACCAGCGGGTAGATCGAGGCGAGGTGGAAGCGCACAGTGTTCGGCCCGGTCACCTCGGCATTGGCGAGCCAGCGGCGCACGACGCCTGCCGCGTTGCTCTCGCTGCGTTCGTCCTTGATCCAGTTGTAGGTGTAGGCGACGTCGGCGGGGGTCAGCAGGCTGCCATCGTGGAACTTCACGTCATCGCGCAGAGTGACATCGAGCGTGGTTTCATCGATGAATTCGTAGCCCGTCGCGATGGAGGGGTTCACCTCCTGCGTCTCGGGATCGATGTCGAACAGGGTCGCATCGGTCAGCTGCGCCAGGATGATATACTCGCGCTTGGTGGTGTAGTTGTAGTCGAGGTTCAGGATCTCCTCGGCCATGGCGACGCGCAGGGTGTCGTCGTCCGGCCCGGCGTAGGCCGGGGCGGTGGCGGTCGCGGCGGCAAGCGCAAGCGCGCTCGCGGCGCAGAAGCTGCGCCAGCGGTTGATTGTCATGGTTTCCTCCCTTGAACGTGCTGCAGCTTAGGCGCCGACGGCCCAGAACAAAAATTGCAAAGATCGGAATGTTTGCTGCAAATTTCGCAACTGATGACGCTGCAGGTGCAGAAACCGGAAGGAATGGTGCCTGGCACGTGTTTTGCGGGGTCGAACTGTGCCCGGAGATCAGGCGGATTGTGATGTTTCTGCGAATGGTTCTCAGGAATGTTGACGTAAACTTGTCGCGCCCTTTATATGAGAATAATTCTCAACAAGAGGCGGAAGGACATTTCATGCGAGTTGGATCATGCGCACTTCTGGCGGGCACTGCCCTGACACTCCTGCTTGCAGGAGAGGGGAGCGCGGCCGACCGGATGAAGGTCGTGACAACCTTCACCGTGCTTGCCGACATGGCGAGCGAGGTTGCCGGGGACGCCGCTGAGGTCGTTTCGATCACCAAGCCCGGGGCCGAGATCCACGGCTATGAGCCGACCCCGCGCGATATCGTTCGCGCCCAGGGGGCGGATCTTGTTCTTTGGAACGGTCTGAACCTGGAACTCTGGTTCGAGCAGTTCCTGGCCAACCTTCGCGATGTCCCCTCGGTCACGCTGTCGGAAGGGATCGATCCGATCCCGATCGCCGCCGGTGCCTACGAGGGGCTGCCCAATCCGCATGCCTGGATGGGGCTGGATAACGCTCTGGTCTATATCGACAATATCGAGGCCGCCTTTTCGGCGCAGGATCCCGGAAATGCAGAGGTCTACGCGGCCAACGCCGACGCGTACAAGCACCGGCTGCGCGACACGTTGGAGCCGTTGAAAGAGGAAATCGCCCAGATCCCGGAAGCGCAGCGTTGGTTGGTGACTTGCGAAGGGGCCTTCAGCTACCTCGCACGGGACCTCGGGATGAAGGAGCTGTACCTCTGGCCGATGAATGCAGACCAGATGGGAACGCCACAGCAGGTGCGTGCCGTGATCGACGGGGTGAAGGACAACGACATCCCGGTCGTCTTCTGCGAAAGCACGGTGAACACCGGACCGGCGGAGCAGGTCGCGCGGGAAACCGGCGCCGCCTATGGCGGTGTCCTCTACGTCGACAGCCTGTCCGAGGCAGGAGGCCCGGTGCCCAGCTATCTCGATCTGCTTCAGGTGACGGTGCAGACAATCGCGGACGGCCTGGAAGCAGGCGCGCAATGATCGGTGCCGCGAATGGCACAAAGCGTTCTGGCCCATGGGTGGGGCGCGTGCCGGCCAAGCGGCGGAAAGAGCGGAAATGACACAGAGCCAGATCAGCGACACCGGGACGGAGAGCGCGGAAGACGCCCGGGGCGGCGGCATCCATGCGCATGATGTCACCGTGACCTACAGGAACGGGCATACCGCGCTGCGTCATGCCAGTTTCGAGATCCCCCGCGGGACCGTCACGGCGCTGGTGGGGGTGAATGGGGCCGGAAAGTCCACCCTTTTCAAGGCTATCATGGGATTCGTGCCCGTCGCGGGCGGAGAGATCCGCCTGTTGGGCATGTCCGTGAAGGAGGCGCTCAAGAAGAACCTGGTTGCCTATGTCCCCCAGTCGGAGGAGGTCGACTGGTCCTTCCCGGTGCTGGTGGAAGACGTCGTGATGATGGGCCGTTACGGCCACATGGGTGTGCTGCGCAGACCGCGCAGGGCAGACCACGATGCGGTGGCCGAAGCGCTGGCCCGGGTCAACATGGGCGACTACCGTAAACGCCAGATCGGGGAGCTTTCGGGCGGTCAGAAAAAGCGCGTCTTCCTGGCACGCGCCCTGGCCCAGGAGGGGCAGGTGATCCTGCTGGATGAGCCCTTCACCGGTGTCGACGTCAAGACGGAGGAACAGATCATCGCCCTGCTGCGGGAGCTGCGTTCAGAGGGGCGGGTCATGCTGGTCTCCACCCACAACCTGGGCACCGTGCCCGAGTTCTGTGATCGGACGGTCCTGGTGAAGGGAACGGTCCTTGGCTATGGCCCGACGGAGACGACCTTTACCCACGAAAACCTGGCGAAGACCTTTGGGGGCGTCCTGCGGCATTTCACCCTGGGCGGGACCGACCTTCATGATGACGAGGATGAGCGCCAGATCTCCATCCTGACAGACGATGAACGCCCCTTCGTCCAGTACGGAGAGCAGACGAGGATCCGGGAGGGCGGAGAGTGAGCGTGCTGCTCGAACCTTTCGGGTACGGCTACATGGTGAACGCCATGTGGGTTTCGGCGCTGGTCGGGGGCGTCTGCGCCTTTCTTGCCGCTTTCCTGATGCTGAAGGGGTGGTCGCTGATCGGGGATGCGCTGTCCCATTCGGTCGTGCCGGGTGTCGCGGGCGCCTACATGCTGGGGCTGCCATTTGCACTTGGCGCCTTTCTGGCCGGGGGGCTGGCGGCCAGTGCGATGCTGTTCCTGTCCGACCGCAGCGGTTTGAAGACGGATGTGATCATCGGGCTGATCTTTACCAGCTTCTTCGGGCTGGGCCTGTTCATGGCCTCGGTCAACCCGATGGCGATTTCTCTGCAGACGATCACGATGGGCAACATCCTTGCGATCACGCCGGGCGATACCCTGCAACTGGCGATCATCGGTGTGGTGTCCCTGGCGGTGCTGCTGCTCAAGTGGAAGGACCTCGTGGTTGTCTTCTTCGACGAAAGCCATGCGAGGTCCATCGGCCTGCGTCCCGGACTGCTGAAAGGGGTTTTCTTCGTGCTTCTGGCCGCGTCGGTCGTGGCCGCGATGCAGACCGTTGGGGCCTTCCTGGTGATCGCCATGGTGGTGACGCCGGGGGCCACGGCCTATCTTCTGTGTGATCGCTTCCCGCGCCTCATCATGACCTCCGTCGCACTTGGCACGGGGACCAGTTTCGCAGGGGCCTATATCAGCTACTTCCTGGATGGGGCGACCGGCGGGGTGATCGTTCTGTTGCAGACCGGCCTGTTCCTGGCTGCCTTTGTGTGGGCACCGAAACATGGGATTCTTGCGGCACGGAGACGTGCGGCGGCGGCCCTGGCCGAGGAACCCGGCGCATGATCGAGACGATCCTTCTGCCCTTCCAGTTCCCCTTCATGCAGCAGGCCTTCCTGATCTGTGCCATCGTCGCCCTGCCGACGGCGCTGCTGTCCTGCTTCCTGGTTCTGAAGGGCTGGGCACTAATGGGGGATGCGATCAGCCACGCGATCCTTCCCGGCGTTGTTCTGGCCTATGTCGCGGGGTTGCCGCTGGTGCTTGGGGCCTTTGCGGCGGGCATGGTCACGGCATTGGCGACAGGGGCGCTGTCGGAAAACTCCCGCGTGAAGCAGGACACGGTTATGGGCGTTGTCTTTTCCGGCATGTTCGGGCTGGGGATCGTGCTCTACACCTCGATCCACACCAATGTGCACCTCGATCACATTCTCTATGGCAACATGCTGGGCGTCGGGCGCGAAGACCTGTGGACGGCGGGTTCGATTTCCCTCGTGGTCACGCTCTGCGTCGGGCTGAAGTGGCGGGATCTGCTCCTGCATGCCTTCGATCCTGCACAGGCGAGGGCTTCGGGGCTGCCGGTCAGGGTGCTTCACTACGGGTTGCTGACAGCGCTGTCGCTGACGATCGTGGCGACACTTACCGCGACGGGGCTGATCCTGGCGGTGGCACTTCTCATCGCGCCTGGGGCCATCGCCTTTCTTCTGGTGCGGCGCTTCGGACAGATGATGGTCGCTTCCGTCGTGATCTGCCTGGCATCCATGATGGCCGGTACCTATGCGAGCTTCTGGCTCGACAGTTCGCCCGCCGCGACCATCGTGCTCGTCCTCACGGCGGGCTTTGTGCTGGCCTTTGCAAACCGTTTGCGTGTCACGCGGGCAAGATCGCGGCGCGCCGGGTGATCACGCATCTGGCGTGTCACAGCGCCCGAGCGGAACCTGTTGCCGACTGCAGGGTGCGCGTCGCGCCCTTTCGGGCGTCACCGAGGATGAGGGCCGCCGGTCGTAAGGCTGAGATGCCGAACGGATCGCATGGGCACCAGCCGCTGCCGTCGGTGAGCCCCGCTGCGCCTGCGATCGTCCCTGCGCCAAGCGGCGTCATGAAGTTCACCACGTCGGCGGTCAAACGTCCGGCAGAGGTCTCCATCCATCCGCGATCTGCATCCACGGACAGGACCCGCCCGCCTTGGTCAGGGCGAAGCCACTGAATGAGGTCTGAAACGTCCCCCGGCAGGAGGTGCCGCAGCTGCCCGTGATGGCCACCGTCAAGGACGGTGAACCGGGCCGAGGTGCGTCTGGCGACCTCGGCCAGAGATCCGACCCGGTCCAGGGCGACCTGCGGGTGGGACATGGTTTCCGGTAAGCGCAGTACCAGGTGTTGCCCCTTGGTGATGCCCGCCAGGCGGGCCGCCAGGCGGCGGGCCTCTGCCAGGCTGCCAAGGGCAGCGGGCCAGGCATGCCGGGCCCGGGCATCCAGACCCGGCAGGTTTTCCTCCACTGCCGTTGTGCCGGGGGCGAGTATCAGCCGGTCGAAGGCAATGTTGCGCCCGCTGAAGCCCGCGACACGGGCGGCGGTCCAGTCGATACCGATGGCGTCATCCAGGTACAGTTCGACTCCGGCGGCGGAGAGGTCCGCAAACGTCGGGCCGGCGAGGGGGCGGACGAAGGCGCTGACCTGTTGCGGTAGTTCGGAACGTCCCGCAAGCCGCGCAGGATCCCGTTCCACCAGGGCCACGCGGTGACCGGCACGGGCCAGTGTCAGGGCCGCAGTTGCGCCGGCAGGACCGCCGCCGAGGATCAGGATCCGCTCCGCCGCCCCTGGACGGGATAGCGACAGGCCAGCAGAGATGGCACCGCCAAGCAGAAGGCCGTTGAAACGACGCCGGGTTAGCGCCGGGACGAGGGGGGACGCAGCTGTCATCTTTTCTTCTCCAGCAGTTCGGCTTCGGGGTGGATGGGGCGGTAGATCTCGATCCGGTCGCCTTCGGCCACGGGTTTGTCCAGCTTTGCCACCGCGCCGAAAATGCCCACGCGGTTACGGCCGAGGTCCAGGTCCGGAAACTGATCCAGAAGGCCCGAGGCCTCGATCACCTGCTGCACCGTGGCACCGGGATCGACATCCATGTTGCGCCAGACCTGGGCTCCGGGACGGGCATGGGCGACGGAGACGATCATCGGGGTTCTCCTTCCGGATCGGGCTGCAGCACGCCGATGGCGGTGAAGCTGCGCGGAGGTGTGTCGGGCAGGGGGACGGTGTGAGTCTTGCGGCGGCTGTCGGCCATGGACTTCAGCGCCAGTAGCCCGCCCAGCACGATGAACCCCCCCGGCGGCAGGATCAGCAGAAGGAAGCCATCGTAGTTCGGGAATACCGTGGTTTCGAGAAAGGCAAAGTGCGGTCCCAGAAGGACATCGGCATTGGCAAAGAGGGTGCCGGAGCCGAGCACTTCTCTCAACGCGCCAAGCAGGACCAGTGCGAGGGTGAACCCAAGCCCCATGGCAAGCCCGTCGACACCTGCGGCCAGCGGGGAGCAGCGGGAGGCAAAGGCCTCGGCCCGGCCGAGGATGGCGCAGTTCGTGACGATCAGCGGGATGAAAAGCCCCAGGACCTTGTGCAGGTCGTGGACCCATGCGTTCAGGGCCATGTCCACGACGGTGACGATGCAGGCGATCAGCAGGACGAAGGCGGGGATCCGGATCTCGGCCGTGATGAAGCTGCGCAAGGTGGAAACCGCCAGACCGGAGGCCACGAGGACCGCTGTCGTGGCCAGCCCCATTCCCAGGCCGTTCGTTGCGGTCCCCGTGACGGCGAGCAGCGGACACAGGGCAAGCATCTGTCCGAAAACGATGTTGTTGTCCCAGATCCCGTCGCGAAAGATCTTGCCGAACTCGGTCTGCATCAGTGTTCCTCCGGGTTTGCGGACAGCAGCGCTGCGCGGTTGCGATCCAGGAATTCCAGTCCGCGATGCACGGTTGCCACCACGGCCCGGGGCGTGATGGTGGCGCCCGAAAACTGGTCGAAGGTCCCGCCGTCGCGTTTCACCTTCCAGCCGTCAGGCGCGGGATCGGTGAGGGAGCGACCGACGAACCCTTCGATCCAGTCGCTTTTCGTTCGTTCGATCTTGTCGCCAAGGCCCGGCGTTTCGGCGTGGGAAAGGACCCGCACGCCCAGCAGTTCGCCCGACGGGGTAGCCGCCATCAGCACGCGGATTGCGCCGCCGTAGCCATACCCCGTCAGCTCCCAGGCCATGCCGGTGGTCGAGCCGTTCCGACGGGCCAGGTGGACCGTCACCTTTCCTTCCACCGGATCGTTCAGGGTGACCCGGGTTGTGCCGGGATCATTGTCATGCAGATCAGCCGGGATGACCTGCGCGAGGGAGTTCAGCATGTCCTCCGCCGCGCGTTCGGCGATTGCGTCGCGGGTCAGTTCGTCTGACGCGGCCAGGATCACGGCAGTGCCAAGCGCGAAGGCGGCCAGAAGGACACCGGGCGCCGAAGGGCCGGACAGGAAGCGGGACCATCTGGTCGGGGTCGTGACCTCCGTCATGTCCGCTCCTTGATGGGCAGGGGTTTGCCGGAACGGGTCCGCCCGAAGACGCGCGGACGTACGTAGGCCTCAATCAGGGGGGTGGCGGCGTTCATCAGCAGGACGGCAAAGGCGACGCCTTCCGGGAAGCTGCCCCAGGTGCGGATCACGAAGATCAGCGCCCCGATGCCGGTGCCGTAGATGGCCTTGCCCGCGGATGAGACGGGGGAGGTGACGTAGTCCGTGGCAATGAAGAAGGCACATAGCATGGTCGCGCCGGAGGTCAGGTGCAGAAGCGGCGGTGCATAGTGCGCAGGATCGACCGTGTTGGTCAGCCAGGCCAGCACTCCCAGCGTGCCCAGAACGGCGACCGGTACGACCGGCGTGATGATGCGGAGCAGGATCAGGCCCATGCCCCCGCCAAGAAGCAGCAGGGTGGCCGTTTCGCCAAGGCTGCCGGGAACCTTGCCCCAAAGGCGGGCGTCCAGCGACGGCAGCTCCGCCAGGATCGCAGAGAGGTCGCGCCCGGCGTCGAGGCCGCTCTTGACCGCCGCAAGCGTGGAGGCAGAGGAGACGGCATCCACCGGCGCGCCCGTGCCGAAGGTGATGGAAAGGGCTTCAGCCAGTTCGGGGCCGGTCCCGCCCATTGCGGGCACCCATGTGGTCATCTGTACGGGAAGCGCGACCAGCAGCATCGCGCGGGCGACCATGGCAGGATTGAAGAGGTTCTGACCCAACCCGCCAAAGACCTGCTTGCCCAGCACGATGGCGATGCCCGCGCCGGTCACGCCGACCCACCAGGGCGCCCAGGGCGGCAGGGTCAGCGCCACCAGCCATCCCGTCAGCAGGGCCGAGCCGTCTGTTGCAAAGGGGCCGATCGGACGCCCGGCCAGGGCCAGGCAGAGAATTTCGAAGGCTTCCGCGGCAATCAGGGTGATCACGAAAAGCAGCAGGGCCGGCCAGCCGAACTGCCACAGCCCGGCGATCGTGGCGGGCGCGAGGCAGACCATCACCGCCAGCATGGTGCGCGGCACGTTGAAGAGAGAGTGGGTATGCGGCCCGCTGGCCAGGATCGGGCCGCTCATGACCGCGCCTCCTGCGTGTCATCTGCCGGTGCGGTCGCTGTCCTTGCCGCCTCGGCTTCTGCGGCCTTCTTCGCCGCCATCTCTGCCTTGCGCCTAGCCATGGCCTGTCGCTTTGCCTCGGCGATGGCTTCCTGTCGGGCCGTGCGGGCCTCGGACAGGCGCCTGGTTTCATCGCGCTTGTGGCGCTGAGCTTCCTTCTCCGCCAGTTTGCCTCGGGCGTGGTTGAACCCCTGCACGAGCGGGATGCCGGAGGGGCAGATGAAGGCACAGCAGCCGCAATTCACGCAGTCGAGCAAACCGACATCCGCCGCACCTTCGAAGTCGCCGGCCTGGATGCGCGCGTTCATTTCGAACGGGGTCAGGCCACAGGGGCAGACCTGCATGCAGGAGCCGCAACGGATGCAGGGCATCGGCGTCTCCTTGCGGGTTTCGGCACGGGTGAGAGCCAGTATGCCGTTGGTGCCTTTCACGACAGGCACGCGCAGGTTGGTGATCGGTTGCCCCATCATCGGGCCACCCAGCAGCAAACGTTCCGGATCATCCACCATGCCGCCGCAAATCGCCAGTATATCGCCCACCGGGGTCCCGATGCGAACGCGCAGATTGGCGGGCCGGGCCACCCCGCGCCCGGACACCGTCAGCACGCGGGACGTCAAGGGTTCGCCGTAGCGCACGGCGAGGTGGACCGCATGGGCGGTGGCTGCATTTTGGACCACGACGCCCAGCTCTGCTGTTAGCGCACGCGCCGGAGTTTCCTGTCCGGTCAGGATTTTCACCAGGTGCTTTTCCGATCCCATGGGATACTGGGTCGGAACGATGCGTATCTCGATCGGGGTGCCGAGGCCCTGGGCGTGGCGGCGCATTGCGGCGGCGGCCTGGGGCTTGTTTGCCTCTATCGCGATGATGATGCGGCGCACGCCGAGCGCGCGGGCCATGATACCGGCGCCATCGGCGATCTCTTCTGCGTGTTCGCGCAACAGCCGGTCGTCGCAGGTCAGGTAGGGTTCGCATTCCGCAGCGTTCAGGACCAGGGTGTGCAGTGGGTAGCGATCACGCAGGTTCAGCTTCACCGCAGCGGGGAAGGTGGCGCCGCCCATGCCGACGATGCCTGCCTCGGCCACCCGGGCGGCGATTTGGGCAGGGGTCGCATCTTCCGGGCGCAGGCGGGGAAGGGGCGGCGTGGCGCGGTCTTCGCCATCGGGTCGGATGGTGATCGTCGTGACCGGCAGGCCGGATGGATGCGGCGCGGAAAAGGCGCCCACTGCAAGCACGGTTCCGGATGTGGGCGCATGTATCGCCGCCGAGACCGGAGAGACCGCCCGCCCGATCAGCTGTCCCCGCAGGACATGATCCCCACGTTTGACGATCGGCACGGCCTCGGCCCCGATATGTTGCTGCAGCGGCACCCGGAGAAGGGGCGGCAGGGGCATGTCCCGGATCGGCAGGTCCGCTGTCAGGAACTTCCGCGTTTCGGGATGGACCCCACCGAAGCCGGCAAAGAGCTTTGCGGGGTTGAGGAGCTGGACCAGTGTCATGCCTGTGCACCTTCCGTCAGGGTGATGCCCGCCGCGGGAAGGTCCCAATACCATCCGCGCAGGGAACGGGGCGGCGCGCGCAGCACGATCGCTTCGGTCGGGCAGACTTCGACACAGGCGTTGCAGCCGGTGCAGGCGGCGTCGAGCACGGTATGGATCTGCTTGGCGGCGCCCAGGATCGCGTCGGTCGGGCAGCGTTTGAGGCACTTGGTGCAGCCGGTGCAGTGATCTTCGAAGATGAAGGCGACCTGGGGAAGGGCGTCTCCCATGGCAGAAAGATCGGCGCCGCCGGCGTGACAGTCCGGGCCCAGGATCTCTGCCAGCTGTTCGGCTACTTCCCGACCGCCGGGTGGGCAAAGCGTGACGGGGGCGCTGCCATCGGCGATGGCTTCGGCGGCCCCATGGCAGCCCGGGTGCCCGCACTGGCCGCAATTCGTGCCCGGCAGGCAGTCTTCGATCTCATCCACGATGGGCGGGGTTTCCACGTGGAAGCGCCGGGCGGCGGCGCCAAGGATCAGCCCCAGCCCGAGGCCCAGGGAAGACATGGAAGCGGCAGCGAGGAGCATGGCGGTGTCCTTTCTCGGCTCAGTTGGGCACGAGGCCGGCGAAGCCCATGAAGGCCATGGACAGAAGGCCCGCTGTGATGAAGGCGATCGGCGCTCCGCTGAACGGGGTTGGCACGGCCAGTTGGGCCAGACGTTCCCGCAGCCCGGCAAAGAGAACCAGGACAAGCGTGAAGCCAAGTGCCGAGCCGAAGCCGTAGAGCAGGCTGCCGGCAAAACCGGTGCCTTCCTGGATGTTCAGCAGGGCGACCCCCAGGACGGCGCAGTTGGTGGTGATCAGCGGCAGGTAGATGCCAAGCGCGCGGTAAAGCCCCGGTGCCACCTTGCGCATCACGGTTTCGGTGAACTGCACGATCGCCGCAATTACCAGGATGAAGGCGAGGATACGCAGGTAGGTCAGTCCCAGCGGCTGCAGGATGGCGGCTTCCACCAGCCAGCTTGCGGCGGCGGCGAGGGTCAGCACGAAGGTTGTCGCCAGTCCCATCCCGATCGCGGAGTCGAGCTTTCGCGAAACCCCCATGAAAGGGCAGAGGCCCAGGAACTTCACCAGAACCACGTTGTTCACCAGCGCGGTGCCAAGCAGGACAAGAAAGAACTGTTCCATCGGGTGCCTCCGGGTGCCTCGGATCGGGGAGCGGCGCGGTCCGCCGGTCGAGGGGGGAAGAGCAAGGGGCGTGCCAAGCGGAAAGGTCGGGCATCGGGTGGAAGAAGGCAGACCGTACTGTCAGCCCCGTGACCCTCGATCTTCCCCGGAATGCAGTGGGCCCGGGAATGCAATGGGAATGTCGCCTTGCCGACAAATTGTCAGGTCGCGTCGCGAAGGAGGCATGGGTGGCGGGGCTCTCGTCCCCCGATGCGGCGGTGAGGGCGCCTCTGACAGTTGGCACGTTGCTTGCTGTTCCTTCCCGAAGCCAGCGCATTGCGCGAGTAGAGCCGGAGGCCGCGATGAAGGACGCGATGATCGACAACGAGGCGGGAGAGGCGACCCCGGTCGCGACCGCCCGGATGACCTTCACCGACATAGGCGCCACGGTCACGGTGCCATCGGGTACCCGCATCGTCGATATCGCCGAACGGCTGGGGGCCGGGATCACCACCGGTTGCCACGAAGGGGATTGTGGCAGTTGCCTGGTCCATATCGAGGACGGCGCCGATGGTCTGTCCGAACCCTCGGCGCTTGAACTGCGGGTGCTGCGCGATGCCATGGCAGGCCGCAAAGACAGGCTTGCCTGCCAGTGCCGTGTCCTGTCGGGCCATATCACCCTGCGTCCGGGCTGACCGGCACCGCTTTCACCTTCCTCAATTCAACCGAAACCGAAAACGCGAAAGGATCCTACCATGGCCATGTTCATCAATGCCGATCTTTGCACCTCCTGCGGGGATTGCGAACCGGTCTGCCCGACGGGGGCGATCATCCCCAAGAAGGGGGTCTACTTCATCCAGGCCAGCATCTGCACCGAATGCGAGCCCGATCACGATATGCCCCAATGCCTTGCCTCCTGCCTGGAGGACGGCTGCATCGTGCCGGCAGAATGATGGCGGGCGATGGTGAAACCCGCCGCCTGCAACAGCGTATGACGGTCTCGGGCATCCGGGATGGACAAGCCGCGGTCGAAGGGCATGGCGCCGAGGCCTGCGGCAGCTGCGCCGTCAGTTCCGGCTGTGCAGCGGCCGCGCTCGTGCAGCTGGTCGCCGCGCGCAAGAAGGCAGCGGAAGAGGCGAATGCACCCCAGATGATCACGCTCGACGCGCTGAAGATACCGGCGCCCGAGGGGGTGCAATCCGGCGATCAGGTGGAGGTGAGCGTGCCCGTCGACCGCCTTATGGGCGCGGCGGTTCTTGCCTGGCTTCTTCCCGCGCTGGTTCTCGTTGCCGGTGCATCGGTCATGACCGGCCTGGGATTGCCTGACTGGGCTGTGGTGCTGGTCTGTGTTCCGCTGTTCGCGCTCTCTCTGGTTCCCTTGCGGCGGGCCGAACTGCAGGGCATGGGACTGCGCATCGACGCCGTTCTGTCACGCAAGTCGCAACCTGATGCGTAATGCAGTCCTTGGGCTGGCCGTGTTGCTGGCCCTTGGCGGTCTGGGCGGCGTGCGCGCGGCTCAGGACAGGCAGGAGCACCGCGAAACTCTTTATGTCTTTGGAACGCTGGTGGAAATCGTGCTGCGGGACGTGTCCGCCGCCCGTGCCGAAGCCGCCTTCGAAGACATCGGGGCCAGGCTGCAACAACTGCATCGCGACTGGCACGCCTGGCGTCCGGGCGCATTGGACGAGGTGAACCGCGCCATCGCCGCAGGCCACGCCGCGCCCGTGGGTCAACAGTTGGAAGGGGTCCTTCGCCTCGGGCAGCGGTTGTCCTGCGAAAGTGAAGGTTTGTTCGATCCCGGCATCGGTGCACTGGTCGGCCTCTGGGGGTTTCACGAAGACAGTCCGCCGGTCAGCGCCTTGCCCTCAACCGCGCGGATCGAAGCTCTGGTTTCGGAACATCCGTCCATTGCCGATCTGTCCCTGGGGCAGGGGCACGTCCTTTCCGGCAATCGGGCGGTATCTCTCGACCTTGGGGGATTTGCCAAAGGCGCGGCGTTGGACCTGATTGGTGAAATGTTGCGCGAGCGCGGGATCGGAAACGCGGTGCTGAACGCGGGCGGGGACGTCAACGTGATGGGGGCCCACGGCGGGCGGCCCTGGCGGGTCGCGATCCGCGATCCCTTCGTCTGGGGGGCGGTTGCCTCGGTCGACATGGCACCGGGGGAGGTTCTCTATACCTCCGGCAACTACGAACGCTTCTTCGAGGTCGGGGGAATTCGCTTCGCCCATATCCTGGACCCACGGACAGGCTGGCCTGTACAGGATGTCGTTTCGGTCTCTGTCCTGGCAAGGAACGGGGCACGGGCAGACGCCGCCGCGACGGCGTTGAGCGTCGCGGGGGAGGCGGCCTGGCCCCGGATCGCCGCGCGGATGCAGGTTTCCGATGTCCTGATGATCACGGGGGAGGGGCGCATGCTGGCAACCCCCGGCATGGCTGCGCGGCTGGATCCGGTCGCCGGATCCTTTCCGCGCCCGCTGGAGATTGTCACCCTTCCCCAGGTCCCGGCACCGCCCTGCGGCTGAGTGAGCCTTGCCTGAGCTGTCTGCCCGCACCGCGCCCCACAGGCGCGGTGCTTTGCCTTTGTCGCTCCAGGCTTTTCACGGGACAGATCGCGCGCATCACCGCATGTGCTGTCGGCTTTGTTGCCTTTGCTCCAATTGTAGGGGTGGCGCTATCTGGCTGAAGTTAAAATGAATTTTACTCCGAAAGGGCTTGGCACGGTTCCTGCTGATTTCACCCTGAGCGCGGTCGCGCACCGTCTCGCACCCGAGTGAACGTAACGCAACCAAAGGAACCTGATATGAGCGACCTTCGTCAGATCGCCTTTTACGGCAAGGGGGGGATCGGCAAATCCACCACCTCCCAGAACACCCTCGCCGCCCTCGTTGAACTGGGTCAGAAGATCCTGATCGTGGGCTGTGACCCGAAGGCGGACTCGACCCGCCTGATCCTGAACTCCAAGGCGCAGGATACTGTGCTGCACATGGCCGCCGAGATGGGCTCGGTCGAGGACCTGGAACTGGAAGACGTCCTGAAGGTCGGCTACCGGGACATCAAGTGCGTTGAATCCGGCGGGCCCGAGCCGGGCGTCGGCTGTGCCGGCCGCGGTGTGATCACCGCCATCAACTTCCTGGAAGAGAACGGCGCCTACGACGACGTCGATTATGTTTCCTACGACGTTCTGGGCGACGTGGTCTGCGGCGGTTTCGCCATGCCGATCCGGGAAAACAAGGCCCAGGAAATCTACATCGTCATGTCGGGCGAGATGATGGCGCTCTACGCGGCCAACAACATCGCCAAGGGCATCCTGAAATACGCCAACTCCGGCGGTGTGCGCCTGGGCGGCCTGATCTGCAACGAGCGCCAGACCGACAAGGAACTGGAACTGGCCACCGCCATGGCCGAGAAGCTGGGCTCCCAGCTGATCCACTTCGTGCCCCGCGACAACATCGTGCAGCACGCCGAACTGCGCCGCCAGACGGTGCTGCAGTACGCGCCCGACAGCAAGCAGGCCAACGAGTACCGCGAGCTGGCGCAGAAGATCCACGCCAACTCCGGCAAGGGTGTGATCCCGACCCCGATCACCATGGAAGAGCTGGAGGAGATGCTGATGGAATTCGGCATCATGCAATCCGAGGACGAACGCCTGGCTGCCATCGCGGCATCGGACGCCGTCGCCGGCTGAGCCGGTCCCGGTGCGTCCCGGGACGCACCCCACGCATTGCCACGGGGGGCCGCTTCGGGCCCTCCCTCCCCAGAAACCGTGTCAGTGAAAAGGAGCCAAAAGGATGGCCAAGGATCACGCAAACGGGCCGGAAGACTACGAAGCGCTTATCGAAGAAGTGCTCGAAGCCTATCCGGAGAAATCCAGGAAGCGGCGCGCGAAGCACCTGACGGTGTCCAAGGCGGCCGAGGAAGAGCCCGATGCCACTACCGGCATCGCGTCCAAGTGCGACACCCAGAAGTCCAACATCAAGTCCGTGCCGGGTGTCATGACCATCCGTGGCTGCGCCTACGCGGGCTCCAAGGGGGTGGTCTGGGGGCCGGTCAAGGACATGGTCCACATTTCCCACGGGCCCGTCGGTTGCGGCCAGTACAGCTGGTCCCAGCGGCGCAACTACTACATCGGCAAGACCGGCGTGGACAGCTTCGTGACGATGCAGTTCACCACCGATTTCCAGGAAAAGGACATCGTCTTCGGCGGTGACAAGAAGCTGGAAAAGACCATCGACGAGATCAACGAGCTGTTCCCGCTTTCGAATGGTACCACGATCCAGTCTGAATGCCCCATCGGCCTGATCGGCGATGACATCGAAGCGGTGGCGCGCAAGAAGAACAAGGAAACCGGCAAGACCATGGTGCCCGTCCGCTGCGAGGGTTTCCGCGGTGTCAGCCAGTCCCTTGGTCACCACATCGCCAACGACGCTGTGCGCGACTGGGTGTTCGAGACCGAGGACAGCGATGCCGTGAAGTCCTACGAACCCGGCCCCTACGACGTGAACGTCATCGGTGACTACAACATCGGTGGTGACGCCTGGGCCTCCCGCATCCTGCTGGAAGAGATGGGCCTGAACGTGGTCGGAAACTGGTCCGGTGACGCGACCCTGGCCGAGATCGAGCGCGCCCCGAAAGCCAAGCTGAACCTGATCCACTGCTACCGGTCGATGAACTACATCTGCCGCTACATGGAGGAGAAGCACGGCATCGGCTGGATGGAATACAACTTCTTCGGCCCCACGCAGATCGCCGCGTCGCTGCGCGCCATCGCGAAGAACTTCGACGAGACGATCCAGGAAAACGCCGAGAAGGTCATCGCCAAGTACCAGCCGCTGGTGGACGAGGTCATCGCCAAGTTCCGCCCGCGCCTCGAAGGCAAATCGGTGATGCTTTATGTCGGCGGCCTGCGTCCGCGCCACGTTGTCACCGCCTACGACGACCTGGGGATGGTCATCGCCGGCACGGGCTACGAGTTCGGCCATGCGGACGACTACAAGCGGACCGGCCACTATGTGAAGGAAGGCACGCTGATCTACGATGACGTCACCGGCTACGAGCTGGAGAAGTTCATCGAGAAGATCCGCCCCGACCTGGTCGGTTCCGGCATCAAGGAGAAGTACCCGGTGCAGAAGATGGGCATCCCGTTCCGCCAGATGCACAGCTGGGACTACTCGGGCCCGTACCACGGCTACGACGGCTTCGCCATCTTCGCCCGTGACATGGACCTGGCGATCAACAACCCGGTCTGGGGCATGTACGACGCGCCCTGGGACAAGGCCCCGGAAGCGATCGCGGCCGAGTAATCGCGGCTCCCGGACGGTGGATTTCATCCACCCTACGGCAGAGGCGACGGCCAGAGTTCCGCGTAGGGTGGATGCAATCCACCGTACCGGCCCGGCCATCGGCCCGCGCGACAAAAGACGGAGGGCGGCAGCCCGCCCTCCCGCACTCCCGCCAATTTTCTTCACCCAAGGCGCGTCTCGGAATGCGGACGGCCAACAGAAGGATCACAGCCATGCCACAGTCGGCAGACAAGGTGCTCGATCACGCACCCCTCTTCCAGCAGCCCGAATACAAGGAGATGCTGGAGAACAAGAAGATCAAGTTCGAATGCGGTCACCCGGATGAGCTCATCCAGGAGATCGGCGACTGGACCAAGTCCTGGGAATATCGCGAAAAGAACCTGGCCCGCACGGCCCTGACGGTGAACCCGGCCAAGGCCTGCCAGCCTCTTGGCGCCGTCTTCGCCTCCCAGGGCTACGAGGCCACCATGCCTTTCGTGCATGGCTCCCAGGGCTGCGTTGCCTACTACCGCTCCCACCTGTCGCGTCACTTCAAGGAGCCGAGCTCCTGTGTGTCCTCGTCGATGACCGAGGATGCGGCCGTCTTCGGCGGCCTCGTGAACATGGTGGACGGCCTGGCCAACACCAAGGCGCTCTACGATCCCAAGATGATTGCAGTGTCGACCACCTGCATGGCGGAAGTCATCGGGGACGACCTGAATTCCTTCATCCAGCAGGCCAAGCAAAAGGGCTCCGTCGCGGAAGATTTCGACGTGCCCCATGCCCACACGCCGGCCTTTGTCGGCTCCCACGTCGATGGCTATGACAACATGCAGAAGGGCATCCTGAGCCACTTCTGGGACGAGGCGGAGCGCACCGCGAACGAGACCATCAACATCATCCCCGGCTTCGATGGGTTCGCCGTTGGAAACAACCGTGAAATCAAGCGTATGCTGGACGAGATGGAAGTCGATTTCACCTTCCTCAGCGACGTGTCCGACGTCTACGACACGCCGTCCGATGGTGAATTCCGGATGTACTCCGGCGGCACCAAGCTGGAGGACGCCAAGGCAGCGCTGAATGCCAAGGCCACGATCTCCCTGCAGGAATGGTGCACGCCCAAGACGATGGAATACATCGCGGGCAAGGGCCAGCAGACCGAGGCGCTGCACTACCCGATGGGCATCCAGGCCACGGACGAGTTCCTGATGAAGGTGTCCGAGCTGACCGGCAAGGCAATCCCCGACAGCCTCAAGCTGGAACGTGGTCGCCTGGTCGACGCCCTGGCCGACAGCCAGGCGCACCTGCACGGCAAGACCTTCGCCATCTACGGTGATCCGGACTTCGTCTATGCCATGGCCCGTTTCGTGATGGAGATGGGCGGAGAGCCGATCCATTGCCTGGCCACCAACGGCGGCAAGAAATGGGCCAAGCAGATGGAAGAGCTCCTGGCCTCCTCGCCCTTCGGCAGGCAGGGTCAGGTCTGGGCCGGCAAGGACCTGTGGCACATGCGCTCGCTCCTGAATACGGAACCCTGCGACATGCTCATCGGCAACAGCTACGGCAAGTACCTGGAGCGCGACACCGGCACCCCGCTGATCCGCCTCATGTTCCCGATCTTCGACCGTCACCACCACCACCGCTTCCCCACCATGGGGTACCAGGGGGCGCTGAACGTGCTGGTGAAGCTTTTGGACACGGTCTTCGACAAGCTGGACCAGGACACGATCATCCCGGGCGAGACCGATTACAGCTACGACCTGACCCGCTGATCCCACGGAAGGGGCGTCCCGGTGACGGGCCGCCCGTTCCGATCCCCGGACCGGCAGCCCCTGGGCTGCCGGTTTTTTGTCGCCAGCTGTGGAAAGGCGCCATTGTCGGGAAGGCGACAATGCTTCCCTCCGCGCGTCGATTGGCGGCGAACCGTCCGGTTGAAAGGTCCCGGCGCTTGGCACGGAGCTTGCTGTTCCAATTCCGAACAGGATCCCACAGCCAGGAGACGCGCCATGAGCGATGCCGTGAAGCAGAAGATAGCCGATGTTTTCGACGAACCTGCCTGCGGGACCAATGTCTCCAAGTCCGAACAGCAGCGCAAGAAGGGCTGTGCCAAGCCGCTGACGCCGGGCGCGGCGGCTGGGGGCTGTGCCTTCGACGGGGCAAAGATCGCCCTGCAGCCGATTGTCGATGTCGCCCATCTGGTGCATGCGCCCCTGGCCTGCGAAGGCAATGGCTGGGACAACCGCGGTGCTGCGTCGTCCGGGTCGGAGCGCTATCGCACCGGGTTCACTACGGACATGACGGAGCTGGATATCGTCATGGGCTATGGCGAGAAGAAGCTGTTCCGCGCGATCCGCGAAGTCATCGCGGCGGAACAGCCGCCTGCGGTCTTCGTCTATTCGACCTGCGTGCCGGCCCTCATCGGTGACGACATCGACGCTGTCTGCAAGGTCGCGTCGGAGAAGTTCGGCACCCCCTGCATTCCGATCAACGCCCCGGGTTACGTCGGATCCAAGAACCTCGGCAACAAGCTGGCGGGCGAGGCGATGCTGGATCACGTGATCGGCACGTTGGAGCCGCGGGAGAGCACCCGCTACGACATCAACATCGTGGGCGATTACAACCTGTCGGGCGAGCTGTGGCAGGTGAAGCCGCTGCTGGACAAGCTGGGCATCCGCATCCTGGGGTCAATGTCCGCCGATGCCCGCTACCGGCAGGTTGCCATGATGCACCGCGCCAAGGTGACCATGATGGTCTGCTCCAAGGCGCTTATCAACGTGGCCCGAAAGCTGGAAGAGCGTTACGGGATCCCGTTCTTCGAGGGGTCCTTCTACGGCATTACCGATACCTCGGACGCCCTGCGCACCATGTGCCGGATGCTGGTGGAGCAGGGTGCGGAGGCAGGGCTTCTGGACCGCTGCGAGGCCCTGATCGAGGTCGAAGAGGCCAAGTTGCGCGCCGATCTGGAGGCCTATCGCCACCGGGTCGAGGGCAAGCGCGTGCTGCTCTACACCGGTGGGCACAAGAGCTGGTCCGTCGTCTCTGCCCTGCAGGAGCTGGGGATGGAGGTCATCGGGACCTCGGTCCGCAAGGCCACGGAAGAGGACAAGGGCCGCGTCGTGGACATCATGGGCGACGACAAGCACATGTTCGACAACATGGCGCCCAAGGACATGTACCGCCTGCTGAAGGAGGCCGGCGCCGATGTGCTCATGTCGGGCGGCCGCAGCCAGTTCGTGGCGCTGAAGGCCAAGATGCCCTGGGTCGACGTGAACCAGGAGAAGCACGAACCCTACGCGGGGTACATGGGTATGGTCGATCTGGTGCGCGCCATCGACCGGGCGTGCAACAACCCGATGTGGCAGGAGCTGCGGGCGCCTGCACCCTGGGAGGAACCGCTGCCCACCGGGGCCGTACTGCCGGCACCCACGGGCAACTGCCCGGTGACAGGCATCCCTGCGGGCGTATCCCGTCCCGTGACGCTGGTCCCGCCGATGCCACCCGCCAAGGAAGAGGTGCCGCAGGCGAATGTCACGGCATTCACCTCTTCTGCAACCGATTTCGAGGATTGCTGAGATGGCCAAGCTGGTACACCCGAAACGGGCCCTGTCGACCAATCCATTGAAAAGCTCGACCCCGCTGGGGGCCGCTCTGGCCTACCTGGGGATCGAAAGGTCGATCCCGCTGTTTCACGGCTCGCAGGGCTGCACCGCCTTCGCGATGGTCCACCTCGTGCGGCACTTCAAGGAAGCCGTGCCGCTGCAGACCACGGCGATGAACGAGGTGTCGACGATCCTCGGAGGGGCCGACCAGATCGAGGAAGCAATCGAGAACCTGCGCAAGAAGTCCGCGCCGGGCTTTATCGGCATCGCCTCCACCGCGCTGACAGAAACGCGCGGAGAGGACGTGCCCGGTGAATTGAAGGAGATCCTGTCGCGTCGGGCGGACTTCGCGGACACATCCGTGGTCTATGCCTCCACGCCTGATTTCGACGGTGCCCTGCAGGATGGCTGGGCCAGTGCCGTGGAAGCCATTGTCGACGCCATGGTGCCGGCCTGCAGCGAACACGATCCCGACCTGCGCCAGGTCACCCTGCTTTGCGGGTCCCACCTGACCCCGGCGGAGGTGGAGGAACTGGTGCGCATGATCCGTGCCTTCGGGCTGGATCCCCTTGTGCTGCCCGACATCTCGACCTCCCTCGATGGCCACATGAGCGACAACTGGTCCGGAACATCCCAGGGAGGGACGCCCGTGGAGCGGATCGCGGAAGTCGCAAAGAGCGCCTTCACCCTGGCTGTCGGCGAAAGCATGCGCGGCGCGGCCAAGCTGATCGAGGACCGGGCCATGGTGCCCTACCGGGTGTTCCAGTCGGTCACCGGGTTGAAGCCCGTCGATGCTTTCGTCCGTACCCTGATGGCGCTTTCCGGGCAGCAGGAACCGCCTGCCTCCATCGCCCGGGACCGGTCGCGGCTGGTCGATGCCGCGCTTGATGCGCATTTCCATACCGGTGGGTTGAAGGTGGCCATCGGTGCCGACCCGGACCTGCTGTTCTCGCTTTCCTCCGCCTTGACCTCGATGGGCGCGGAAATCGTGACCGCGGTGACCACCAGCCCGCACAGCCCGCTGATCGACCGGATGCCCTGCGCCGAGGTGACCCTTGGGGATCTGGGCGATTTCGAACGCTCCGCGAAAGAGCAGGGCGCGCAGATCCTGCTGACCCATTCCCACGGGCGCCATGCCGAACACCGCCTGCATGTTCCGCTGCTGCGCGTGGGGTTCCCGGTGTTCGACCGGATCGGCGCGCAGGATGCCTGCCGCGTCGGATATCGCGGCAGCCGGGCGTTCCTCTACGAGGTCGCCAATGTCGTGCAGGCCCAGCATCACCGTTCGCGGCCCGAGGATTTCGGCGCCGCCCCCATTGCAGAGGAGTTCGAACATGTCCCGCACGCTGCGACTTGTTGAGGAAGAGGCGGCGCCCGCGCCCGGTGAGACACCGCTGCGCATCGCCATCGCGACCAACGACATGGAAAACCTGAATGCCCACTTCGGGTCCGCGAAGAAATTCGTGGTCTACGAGGTCTGGAAGACCGGGTCGCGTTTCCTTGCCGCGCATGAGTTCACGAACGTGACGAAGCAGAAAGGCAAGCACGACGATCAGGACGACAAGATCACGCCCAAGGTCGAAGCGCTGGAAGGCTGTGCGCTGCTCTTCGCGCTCGCGGTGGGTGGTCCCTCCGCGGCCAAGGTGGTGAAGGCAGGCATCCACCCGATCAAGCGCAAGGATCCCGAACCGATCGGCGCGGTGATCGAACAGGTCCAGGTGATGCTGAACGGCACGCCGCCGCCCTTCCTGCGCAAGATTCTGGGCACCTTCGAGAAGCCCGATTTCATGGACTACCTGGATGAAGAGGAAACCGTCTGATGAGCATTGAAACCCTGGCTACCCCGCGCGGTGGCGCCATGGTCGAAAGCCCCTTCCTGGATCAGCTCGCCGCGGTGATCCGAGCCGAAGACAGCTATGGCCAGTGGGATGACAAGACCGATGCCGACATCCTGTCGGAATTCATCGTCACCAAGGAGGAACGCCGGGATATCCCGATCATCGGTGATCCCGATCCGGACGTCATGTGGCGGGTGACGAAGTTCTACGACGCGGCCGGTCTGCTGATCGAAAAGCGCACCGGCTGCATGGCCAGCCAGATGCAGAAGATGAGCCATGAAGGTTTCGGCCGCGTCGTGCTGCTTGCCGGAAAGCTCGTCGTCACCTCCAGGCACCTGCGCGACATCCACCGTTTCGGTTTCGAAACCTGGGAGAAACTGGCCGCCGCGGGCGACAAGGTGGTGGAGGAGGCAAGCGCCGTCATCGACAGCTTCCCCGAAGCTGCCCGCGCCTGACCTATAGCCCGGTCGGGGCAAGCACGCCCCGTCCCGCCAACCGAAAGGACCATCCGATGGAGATTGAAGAGCTGGAAAAACGCGTGAAGAAGCTCTCCATGCGTTCGACCGATGCGAAGATGAACCTGCACGACCTCGCGGAGGAGCTCCCGACCGATTGGGAGAAGATCCCCGAAGTGGCGGAGCAGACCTTCCTTGTCTTCAAGGAGCTGACCGCCGCCCGGCGAGAGCTGAAAGCGGCAAAGAAAGCCGCGGAAGGGGTCTGAGCCATGGGAATGGTCGCCTTCACCAGGGGCGGGGCCGAATACGTGCCCGAGTTCCTCATGGCCATCAACGCCGAGAAATGCATCGGCTGCGGGCGCTGCTTCAAGGTCTGCGGGCGGGGTGTGATGACCCTGCACGGGCTGACCGAAGACGGCCAGCTCGTTCGGCCCGGTACCGATGAATACGATGATGTCGAAGATGAGATCATCAAGAAGGTCATGGCCATCGTGGCCGAGGATGACTGTGTCGGCTGCGGGGCCTGTGCCCGGGTGTGCCCTTCTGATTGTCAGACCCATGCAGCACTCTGACCTCTCCCAACCGCATGTGGAGGAGGGCAGGGCGCTGACCTGCTGGGATTTCTCGGCCATCCTGGCCCATGCCCTGGCGGAACGCGCGGCGGGCAAGGGACCCTTGACCGAACGCCTTGGCCTTTCGGGGCAGGAAATCGCCGCGCTGCGGGACAGGTGGTTTCCCGGATGTCTCCTGCCCGATACGGATCTGCCCGCACCGGACATCCCGGGTGATCAGCGGGCCGTGCGCACCCTGATCCTGTGGCGTGGCAAGACCACCAGCGACGAAGCACGCTGGTTGTCCGCCATTCTGGCCCGCCGGGCGATGGAGCCGCGCCACCTGTGGGAAGACCTGGGGCTGCCGGATCGCCCCTCTCTGACCGCCATGATCCGGCGGGAAATTCCGGGCCTTGCTGCGGCGAACAGCCAGAACATGCGCTGGAAGAAATTCTTCTATCGGCAGATATGCGCGGATTCCGCCTTTGCGCTGTGCCTGTCGCCCAGTTGCGAGGCCTGCGATGAACGGGCCGAATGTTTTGCACCGGACTGACATGTCGGACCTCCTGGCAGGGGCGGAGGCTGCACGCAGTCGCCCTGCCGAAAGCGCGGCCGCGATCGCACGCGCTCTGCAGGCCGCCCCGCATGACCCCGATGTCCGGTTGGCGGCCTATCGCTTCCATTTCTACAATCACGACCACGCGGCGGCGCTGCCGCATGCGCGGGCGCTTCTGCATCATGCGGCGCGACAGCTGAACCTCGCCCCTGACTGGAAGGATGTCCGTCCGGGCGATGCCGCATTTGGCGAAGCCGCCTTTGCGCCGGGTCTCTACCTTCAGGCGCTGGTGGCCATCGGCTACTGCGCGGCGCGGACCGGAGATATCGGCGAAGCGGTATCCGCCCTGGGCCGGGCCGCGCAACTGGATCCGAAGGATCGCTTCGGCGGGGCATGGCTTCTGCGTCAGATGCAGGCGGCGGAGACGGAAGAGGACTGAGCGCGGTGCTGTCGTTTCCGGTGTCGTCGCGACGGTCTTGTCGCAAATGCCTCAATGTCGTGTGAACTCTTTGAAGAAGTGGCGGCAGGTCTCTGAAAACACGCGGGAAAACATCTTGGCACGTAGCTTGCTTGTAGCAACCCAAAGGCCACGCTTGAACAGGAGACCCTCCCCATGATCGAGATTACCGAACCTGCCCGCACTGCCATCAAGTCTGCCATCGACGGGGCCGGACAGCCTGTCGCGGGTCTGCGCGTCATGGTGCAGGGCGGCGGTTGCGCCGGCCTGAAATACGGCATGGCGCTGGAACTGGAAGCCCAGCCCGATGACGCGATCATCCAGGCCGGAGAGGTGACCGTGCTGGTGGACCCCGCCAGCCAGGAACACCTGAGCGGTACGACGATCGACTTCACCACCGGGCTGGATGGCTCCGGCTTTGTTTTCGACAACCCGAACGCCAAAAGCTCCTGCGGCTGCGGCAAGTCCTTCTGCTGAGGAGATAAGGCAATGTGGGAATACAGCGACAAGGTGAAGGAATATTTCTTCAATCCCAGGAATGCTGGTGCCCTGGCCGATGCAAATGCTGTGGGTGAAGTCGGCAGCCTCAGCTGCGGCGACGCGCTGAAGCTGATGCTGAAGGTCAATCCCGAAACGGACGTCATCGAGGATGCGAAATTCCAGACCTTCGGCTGTGGGTCCGCCATCGCCTCCTCCTCGGCGCTGACGGAGCTGATCATCGGCAAGACGATCCAGGACGCACGCCGCCTGACCAACCAGGACATTGCCGATTTCCTAGACGGGCTGCCGCCCGAAAAAATGCACTGCTCCGTGATGGGGCAGGAAGCGCTGACCGCTGCCGTTGCCGCCTACACGGGGGAGGACCTGGAAGAGGACGACCACGAGGAAGGCGCCCTGATCTGCCGTTGTTTCGGTGTCGACGCGGGCATGATCGAACGCGCGATCCGGGGCAACAAGCTGACGACGCTGGAAATGGTGACTTTCTACACCAAGGCGGGCGGCAGCTGTAACTCCTGCCGCGAGCAGGTCGAGGAACTTCTGGCGGACACCAACAAGGCGATGGTCGAAGAGGGCGCGCTTGCCGCGGAAGAGGCCTTCGTCTTCGGATCGGCGCCGCTGCCCGCGAAGAAAAAGAAGGTTCAGGGCTTCGTCATCCCCGATACGCCCCCCGCGCCCAAGCCGGAGCCGCGCCCCTCTGCACCTGTCCAGATCGCGATGCCGGGGGCAGCCCCCGTCGCCCTGGCCGAAGCCCCCGAAGCCCGGGTGAGTGAACCCGCGCCTGCCGCGACCCAGGCTGCGCCGACCGGCCTTTCAGCGGCCAAGGAGGCAATCCTGGCTGCCAGGATCATCGAGGACCTGCGCCCGGTCTTCCGCCGCGATGGCGGGGATGTCGAGCTTGTCGACATGGAGGGCTCCATGGTCCTCGTCCGTCTGACCGGGGCCTGCTCGGGCTGCCAGCTGGCGGCGCAAACCCTGGGCGGGATCCAGCAGAAGATCACCGAGGCGCTTGGTCGTCCCGTCCGCGTCATGCCCGTCGCCAAGGTCTGAGGAGATATCGCCATGACCCTTCCTCCCGTCTATCTCGACAACAATGCCACCACCCGCTGCTTCCCCGAGGTCGTGGAAGCGATGCTGCCCTACTTCACGGAGCAGTTCGGCAACGCCTCTTCCATCCATGCCTTCGGGGCGGAGGTCGGCGGTGCGCTGCGGACGGCGCGCCGCTCCCTCCAGGCGCTGATCGGGGCGGAACATGATCACGAGATCATCTTCACCTCCGGTGGGACCGAGTCCAACAACACGGCGATCCGTTCTGCCCTGCAGGTGCAGCCGGGGCGGAACGAGATCATCACCTCCATGGTGGAACACCCCGCGATCCTTTCCTTGTGCGACTGGCTGGAGAAGCACGAGGGCGTGGTCGTGCACCGCATTCCCGTGGACAGGCAGGGCCGGCTGGAGATCGACGCCTACCGTGAGGCCCTGTCGGACAAGGTGGCCCTTGTCAGCTTCATGTGGGCCAACAACGAAACGGGCACGGTTTTCCCCGTCGATGGCCTGGCGGAGCTGGCGCACGAGCATGGCGCGCTGTTCCATACCGATGCCGTGCAGGCCGTGGGCAAGCTGCCCATCGACCTCAAGACGACCGAGATCGACATGCTGTCTCTCAGCTCGCACAAGTTCCACGGGCCGAAGGGGCTGGGTGCGCTTTACCTGCGCAAGGGCACGCGGTTCCGGCCTTTGCTGCGGGGCGGGCACCAGGAGCGCGGCCGCCGCGCCGGGACCGAAAACGCCCCCGCGATCATCGGACTGGGGCGCGCAGCGGAAATGACGATGGCGACGCTGGCCGAGGATACGGTGCGGATGACCGCGCTGCGCGACCGGCTCGAACAGGGCCTGGTGCAGAGCGTCGGCCATTGCTTCGTGACGGGCGATCCCCACGACCGTCTTCCGAACACCGCCACCGTGGCCTTCGAATACATCGAGGGAGAGGCCATCCTGTTGAAGCTGAATCAGGCAGGTATCGCGGCGTCTTCCGGCTCCGCCTGCACCTCCGGATCGCTCGAACCTTCGCACGTGCTGCGGGCGATGGACATCCCCTTCACCGCCGCCCATGGCGCCATCCGCTTCTCCCTCTCGCGGGAAACCACGGATGCCGACGTCGACCGGGTGCTGGAGGTGATGCCGCAGATCATCGCCGGGCTGCGAGAGATGTCTCCCTTCTGGTCCGAGGCCGGCGCCCAGCCGGATGGTTTCAACCCCGCCTATGCCTGAGGTGCCGTCATGAAAGCCGAAACCTTTCCCGCCGTTCCAAATCGCCTGATGCTTTGCGACACGACGCTGCGCGACGGCGAACAGACCGCCGGTGTGGCCTTTTCCCTGAAGGAAAAGCTGGCGATTGCCCGTGCGCTGGATGCGGCCGGGGTGGGGGAGGTCGAGGTGGGCATCGCTGCCATGGGATACGATGAGATCGCCCAGATCCGCGCGGTGATTGCCGAGTTGCGACAGGCCGTTCCCGTCGTCTGGTGCCGCCTGCGGATGCATGATCTGGACATGGCAGCCAAGACCGGTGCGCGGCGGGTTCACTTCGCGGTGCCGACCTCTGACCGGCAGCTGGCGGGCAAGATGCGCACCGACCGCGACTGGGCCCTGAGGGAGACGGCTGCCCTCGTCTACTGCGCGGTTGCGCGCGGGTTGGAGGTTTCGGTCGGGGCCGAAGACGCCAGCCGCACGGATCCGGACTTCCTGCTGCGCCTGGCCGAGGTCGCAGCCGCTGCCGGGGCCATCCGTTTCCGCATCGCGGATACTCTTGGCCTGCTGGATCCGATGGCGGCGCACCGGCTGGTGGCTGAATTGTCGGCCCGCTGCCCGCTGCCGCTGGAATTTCATGCGCACAACGACTTCGGCATGGCCACGGCCAACACGATGATGGCGGCCATGGCCGGTGCACCCTTCCTGTCGGTGACGGTCAACGGGCTGGGCGAACGGGCGGGCAATGCCGCGCTGGAAGAGGTCGCCGCCGCGCTGGAGGCAAGCGGGATGTCCTCTGGCATCGACCTGACGGCGCTGTCGGGGCTGTCCTGTGTCGTGGCCGCGGCATCGGGCCGGGCGCTGCCCCCGGCCAAACCCATCACCGGGGAGCTGGCCTTCGCGCATGAAGCCGGGATCCACGTCGATGCCATCCTGAAGGCCGCCGACACCTACGAGGATCCCCGCTGCGCACCGGCGCGCTTCGGACGCGAAAGGCGGATCGTTCTGGGCAAGCATTCCGGCCTCGCCGGGCTGCGTGCGGCCCTGGCCGACGCGGGCCTGCCGGTCGAAGACAGCATTCTGCACGGGCTGAAGCCCCTGCTGCGGCGCCATGCAGAGCGTCGCAAGCGTCCGGCGACCGCCGAGGACCTGCGCCACATGGTCAGCTGGCTCTCCCGGCTGAACCGCATCCGGGAGGAGGACCTGGCATGACCCGCATCACGCGACTGATCAGAAGCGACTTCGCCGCGATCCGCCTGAGGGATCCCGCCGCGCGGGGCAAGCTGGAAACGGCGCTGACCTATCCGGGGCTCCACGCGATCACCGCGCACCGTCTGTCCCATGCACTCTGGACCCATGGCATGCGCTTTCCGGCCCGGGTGCTGTCCTACCTTGCCCGCATGGCCACCGGGATCGACATCCACCCCGGTGCGAAGATCGGCGCGGGCTTCTTCATTGATCACGGCGCGGGCGTCGTGATCGGTGAAACGGCAGAGGTCGGTCGCGACGTGACGCTTTACCATGGGGTGACGTTGGGGGGCGTGTCCTGGTGCCCGGGCAAGCGCCATCCGACCCTGGGGGACAACGTCATGGTCGGCGCGGGGGCCAAGATCCTGGGGCCGATCCTGATCGACGAAGGGGCGCGCGTGGGTGCCAATTCCGTGGTGGTGGAGCCTGTGCCCGCCCTGGCGACCGTGGTGGGCATCCCGGCGCGGATCGTGCAGACCGACCGCATCGCGGGCACGGATCCCTGGCGCGTCGACCTGAACCATCACCTTGTGCCCGATCCCGTCGGCCGCCTTCTGGCGCGCCTGACCGATCGTGTTGCCTTCCTGGAAGCGCGCCTGGCTGCCCGTGATGCCATGGCCGACCCTGACACGCCTTCCCTGAGCGGAAGCGCAACCGATGCCTGCGAACGCGCCTGCCGCGCGCCCAACTGACCGAGGAGAGCCACATGAACATTATCGACCGACTGAGCCGCCTCTCTTCCGCGGAGGAAATTTTTGAGCTGCTGGACGTGCCCTACGCACCCGAGGTGGTCAACGTGGCGCGCCTGCACATCATGAAGCGGTTCGGCAGCTACCTGCGGGACGTGCAGGCCGAGGGCCGGACCGAGGAAGAGCTCCTCCTGGAATGCCGCGAAGGGCTGACCCGCGCCTATGACGATTTCGTCGAAAGCTCTCCGCTCAAGGAGAAGGTCTTCAAGGTCTTTCGCGACGAGGAGGAGAAGAGGAAGGCCAAGTTCGTCGGTCTGGACACGCTGACCGTCGCGTCCCGCTGAGGAGGAGAGAGATGCCGTTTGCCCCCCGCCGTATCCCCCGCAATCTGGCCCAGAGCGGACACGACACCCAGCCGCCCGCCGGGGCTGCCGGTGCCAAGCCCATGATCACCATTCGCCGTCGCAAGCGCGACAGCGCGGCGCTGCGGGTGCTGACCCGGATCTGCCCCGGCAATTGCTTCCACTTCGGGGCGGGGGACCGGGTGGAGCTGCAGGCCGGTGCCTGCACCTTCTGCGGTATCTGCCGGCAGGTTTGCGGCGACACCGGGGAAATCATCTGGCCCGACCTGCCGTCGGACGGGCCTCTGCAACTTGCCTGAACCCTGCCACGGGAGCCGAGACGATGAATGACCGCTGCCCTGCTTCTTTCCTGGTGAGCCTCGCATTGCTGATTGCAGCCCCGCTTGCCGCCCCGGCAGAGCCGCTGTTGCTCGCTGCGGCCTCCACCGCCCAGGCAGTGGATGCGGCGCTTGGCGAAAGTGGTGTGGGCGCCCTGACGAGCTACGGCGCCTCCGGCACCCTGGCCCGGCAGCTGGAGCAGGGTGCGCCGGCCGATCTCTTCATCTCCGCCAATCCGAAGTGGATGGCCTACCTGGTGGATGCCGGACTGGTCGATGAGGGCGAGGTTTCCGTGCTGATGTCGAACGCCCTTGTCCTGATCGGGCCCGCAGGGGAAAAACCGGCCAGCCCGCAAGGCCTTGCAAGAGCTCTCGCCGACGGGAACTTCGTCATGGCCGATCCGCAGGTCGCCCCGGTGGGGGCCTATGGAAAGGCCGCGCTTCAGACGCTCGACCTTTGGGCGACGCTGGAGCCGCGTTTCGTCCCGACCCGAAACACCCTTGCGACCGTCGCCGCCGTGGCCAGCGGAGAGGCAGCCCTGGGCCTGGTCTATGCCAGCGATGCGACGGGACAGGCGGGGGTGGCGGTGCTTGCGCGTCTGCCCGCCGAAAGTCATCCGCCGATCCGCTACCTGATCGCGCCCGTGGCGCAGGGCGAAGACCCCGAAGGCGCCCGCCAGTTGGAACATTTCCTTCTGGGGGCGGAAGGGGCCGCGATCCTGGCGCAGCATGGTTTCATCACGCTGGAAGGGACCGAATGATGGCCTGGCTTTCTCCCGTGGAACAGGAGGCTCTGCTGCTCTCCCTCGGGTCATCGACCCGGGCGGTCCTGTGGTCGCTGCCGCTGGCCGTTGGGCTGGGCTGGCTCCTGGGAAGTCGTCGTTTCCCGGGGCATGGGCTGCTCAATGCGGTCGTGCACCTTCCACTGGTCCTGCCGCCGGTGGTGCTGGGCTACCTGCTGCTGTTGCTGCTGGGGCGAAACGGGCCGCTCGGCGCTGCGCTGCAGGGGATTTTCGGTGTTCGGGTGGCTTTCACATCGCAGGCGGTGGTGATCGCCTGCGCCGTGGTCGGCTTTCCGCTGCTGGTCCGTGCAATCCGCCAGTCGGCAGAGGCGATCGACCCCCGCTATGCCCGCGCCGCGCGCAGCTTGGGCGCGTCGGAGCTTCGGATTTTCGCGACCGTGACCCTGCCTCTGATGGCCCCGGGGATCCTGACCGGGATCACGCTGGCCTTCGCCCGCGCGGTGGGGGAGTTCGGCGCCACGATCACCCTTGCGGGGAATATTCCCGGCCGTACCCAGACCCTTCCCCTCGCGCTCTTCACCGTCACGCAGAGCCCGGGTGGAGAGGCGGCGGCGCTGCGTTTGTGCCTGCTGTCCCTCGCGCTGGCGGGCGGCGCGCTGATGGCCTCCGAAGCGGTGGCGCGGCGCGTCACCCCGCAGGAGGTCCGGGCATGATCGCGATCCATCTTCGCCACCGTCAGGGAGATTTCAGGATCGAGGTTGATCTGGCGCTGCCCGCGCAGGGGATCACCGGCCTGATCGGTCGATCCGGCTCGGGGAAGTCGACGCTGTTTTCCTTGCTGGCCGGGCACCGGCGCCCGGCGGAAGGTTGCATCACGCTGCGCAACCGGGTGCTGTTCGACAGCCGTGCACGGGTCAATCTGCCGCCCGCACGGCGGGGCATTGGCGTCGTGTTCCAGGATGGCCTTCTGTTTCCGCACATGTCCGTCGCCCGCAATCTCTCCTATGGGGCACGCGCGACACCCGATGCTTTCCGGGCCGAGGTGATCGACGCGCTGCAGCTCGCTCCGCTGCTCTCTGCCCGGCCGGGGCGCCTGTCCGGTGGCGAAAGGCAACGCGCGGCGATTGCCAGGGCGCTCATGGCCGGGCCGGAGCTTTTGCTGCTGGATGAACCGGTCTCGGCGCTGGATCCGGGTTTGAAGGCACGCACGCTGGACCTGATCGCGAAGGTCCAGGAGCGGACTGGCATTCCGATGATCTACATCAGCCACGCCCCGGAGGAGGTCCGCAGGCTCTGTTCCCGGGTCGTGACGATGCACGACGGGCGCTGCACGGATATCGCCCTGGCCCAGGGTGCGACCGCGCAGTCGCCCGAACCGAAGTGCACGCCGTTGTTTCCCCCCTGTCGCCCACTGGCGGCGGCAGCCAGCCCAGGCCGATGAGAGAGGTGATCCGATGATCCTTTGTTCCTGCACCAGTTTGACCCGCGCCGATCTGCGAGCCGCCGTTCAGGTCGGCGCCCTTGCCGCGGAACAGGCGGATCACAGCCCCCACGCCGTCTTTCGCCGCTGCGGGCGCAGCGTCTGCTGCGGCAATTGCCTGCCCTCCGTCAGGAGGGAGATCGACGCGGAACTCTGCGGTGCGGGCCCCTGCGAGGCACGCCGGGCACGGCAATCGTGACTGCCGCGGGACCAGGTTCTGCCGCTTTCGGCGGCATTCAATGCCGTACGGGCGACGGCCCGCGCGGTTCCAACCCTCGAATTGACGTGAAGATGATAGGCTGATCCCCATGGAACTCGTCCAGACCCTCGCGCAGCGCCAGACGATGCAGATGAGCGGGCAGATGCTCCACTCTCTGACCATTCTCGGCATGTCTTCGAACGACCTGGATGAACACCTGCGCGAAGTGGCCGAGAGCAATCCCCACCTGCGCTACCGTCCGCCTGCGGCCTTTTCCACCGGTGCTTCGCAAGGTGGTGAGAGCTTCGATGCGGTGGCGGCCCTCGCGGCGGACCGGCCCAGCCTGATGGCCCATGTGGTCGAACAGATCGAACGCGCTTTCACCAATCCCGCCGAACGGATGATCGCCCTGCATTTCGCCGAGGCGCTGGAACCCTCCGGCTGGCTCGGGCGGCCGGTGGAAACCATCGCGGCCCTTGCCGGGGTGCCAAGCGCCCGGGCCGAACAGGTGCTGGCCGTGTTGCAGGGGTTCGAACCCACGGGGCTCTTCGCGCGATCCCTGGCGGATTGCCTGATCCTGCAGGCGAGGGAGCAGGATATCCTGACCTGGGAGGTGGAGGCATTGCTGAGCCACCTCGACCTCGTGGCGGAAAGCCGGTTCGTGGAACTGGCGGAGATCTGCGACTGCGAGCCGGTCGATATTCCCGATATCCTGGCACAGGTGCGCGGGTTGGATCCCAAGCCGGGCATGGCGTTCGACCATGCCCAGACCCCGATCGCGCCCCCGGATCTGCTGGCCAGCAAGGGCGACGGTGGCTGGACGGTGGAACTCAACCGCGCAACCACGCCGGTCCTGACCGTGCAGGAAGAGCTGCAGGAGGACGAGGCGGCGGATGCGGAGGCGCGCCGGCAGCGCAGGAAGACCCTGAACGAGGCGCGCACCCTGGCCCTGGCGCTGGAACGTCGTGGGGACACGCTGTTGCGGACGGCCGCCGTGCTGATCAGCCGCCAGGCCCGGTTCCTGGAAGAAGGCGCTGCCGCGCTGACCCCTCTGACCCTGGAAGACGTGGCCGGAGAGCTGGGTGTGCATGCCTCTACCGTCAGCCGCGCGGTCTCTGGCCGGATGATCCAGACGCCGACCCGCGCGCTGCCGCTGCGGGCCTTCTTTTCGCGGGCCGTGGCCAGCGGGGGTGGGGGTGTCTCCCGCGATCGGGCGATGGATTTCGTCGCGCAGGCCGTCGCGGCCGAAGATCCCACCAACCCCCTCAGCGACGAGGCGATCGTGGCCCTGGCGCGGCGTTCGGGCGTGCGGATGGCGCGGCGGACGGTGGCAAAGTACCGTTCGACCCTCGGTGTGGCATCTTCCTATGAACGCCGGCGCAGGGCGCTCAGCGCGTGAACCTGCTCCCGATTCGCCTTGCGCGCACTGACCCGTGGGTCAGATCCCCCCAGTTCCCGGCTGCTTTGCCGATTTCTTGCCCAGTGGACGGCGTAAATTGGCGTGTTTCAGGGGCGGCGGAGCCTTGTGAACAAGGTATTTCGCGCGCGAACCCAACGAAACGTTACAATTGATGGAACGGCCAGGAAACAGCGCCCCGACCACGGGGAAGGACTGCGGGCCGGATCTGCCAGGTACCACGTCAAAGGAGGGATCTCCGAAGATGGACTACTCAGCACTCAAGGACCGTTCCGAAAGCGAGGCGAAGGCCCCGCGCCGCACGCCCCAGGTAGCGGGAGGGCGCGATCGCCTTGCGCTGGATGCCATATACGAGATCGCGCGCAGTTTCTCTTCGGCGGACGACCCGATGGAGGTCGTGCCGCGCATCATGGATGTGCTGACCTCCTTCCTCGACCTGCGTCACGCGGTGCTCGCCTTGCTGACGGAGCCGGGCGCGAAGACGGCGCAGGGCAGGGTGAACCCCTACACCATCGCCGCAACATCTTTCACCCGCGATCCGGAGGAGCCGGCCGAAGCCGTCCTGCCGGAGGAGATCGCGAGCATCGTCTTCAAGACGGGGGTGCCCCTGGTGTCCTTTGACCTGGATCGGGAATTCGGCCCGCATGCGGTGCCCGACAGGCTGCGCGGACAGAGCCAGGCAGTCATTGCCGTGCCCCTGCGTGACCCCGATCGCAGTCACTTCGTTCTGGGCGTGCTCTGTGCTTTCCGCACGCATGATACCGGATGGTCGGGGCATTCCGATCTGGATGTTCGCGTTCTGACCATGGTCGCCTCGCTGCTGCAGCAGGCACTGCATTTTCGCCGGCGCATCGCACGGGATCGCGCCCGCGCACAGGAAGAAACCCGACGCCTGTTGCAGACCGCGACAGAGCATCGGGGCGTGCGGCCGCCGGTCTCGCTTGACGGGATCATCGGGGACAGCCCCGCGATCGTCGGTGTGATCGACCAGGTGAAGCGCGTCGCGGGGACCAATGCGCCCGTGCTTCTGCGCGGTGAAAGCGGCACCGGGAAGGAGCTGTTCGCCCGCGCGGTCCACACGGAATCCGAGCGCCGCAAGGGTCCCTTCGTACGGGTCAACTGTGCTGCGCTGTCCGAAACCCTGCTGGAGGCGGAACTCTTCGGGCATGAAAAGGGGGCCTTCACCGGGGCCACCGCCCTGAAGAAGGGGCGATTTGAGCTGTCGGATGGTGGCACGCTCTTCCTCGACGAGATCGGGGAGATCAGCACGACCTTCCAGTCAAAGCTGCTGCGCGTTCTGCAGGAAGGGGAGTTCGAGCGGGTTGGCGGGACGCGGACCATAAAGGTCGATGTCCGGCTGGTTGCTGCCACCAACAAGGATCTGGAAGCTGCGGTTGCCCGTGGGGAATTCCGCGCCGACCTCTATTTCCGGATCTGTGTCGTGCCGATCGTCCTGCCACCACTGCGCGAACGCAAGAGCGATATCCTGCCGCTGGCCCAGCTCTTCCTGGACCAGTTCAACAAGGAAAACGGCACCGAGGTGAAGTTCGCCACCGACGCCTTCGACACGATCTGCCGCTGCTCCTTCCCCGGAAACGTGCGTGAGCTGGAAAACTGCGTGAACCGTGCCGCCGCGCTGTCGGATGGGGAAGTCGTTCTGGGAGAGGAGCTTGCCTGTCAGCAGGGATCTTGCCTCTCCTCCGCGCTGTGGCGGTTGCAGAACGACGCCTCGCCCATCGGGGGACTTGCCGTCGGCAAAGTGGTGACGCCTTCGGTCCGGCGCCCGGCGCCGGCGGATCCGGTCGACGTGCCACAGGACCATGTGCCGGCCTATCCCCGCCGCAAGACCGCGAACACGGCCCGCGAAGAGCTGATCGCGGCGATGGAGGAGGCTGGTTGGGTGCAGGCGAAGGCCGCTCGCCTGCTGGGCATGACCCCGCGCCAGGTGGCCTATGCCCTGCAGAAGCACGGTGTCGAAGTGCGCAAGATCTGAACCCGGATCACTTGCGGATCCCAGGTGTTCCCGCCGCCCGGATGGTTGTCGCCGTCCGGGCGGTTTGCCCTTGGTCGCGCCCGACATCGGACGGCGCCCATCTGACATCTCCTTGCGATCCCGGCATTCCCTGCCGCGCGTCGGTTTGTCGGATGCTTTGTCTTCAATCCGACAAACCGCTGCGCTTCGGGATGCGTGGCTTGGCACGCCGCTTGCTGCTCCCACTCCATCAGGCCCGCCAAGATCCGCCAGCAACGAGAGGAAACGCCATGACTGCCAATGTCATCTCGCTCGACGGTCTCTCCGTCGGTTCCAAGGACACCCTGACCAAAGCGATGGAGTCCGAAGGCTGCTCGACCTCTCGCTGCGGCTCTTCGGATGCGCCGGAGGACATGGATCCCGCCACCTGGGAAAAGGTGAAGGATCACCCCTGCTACTCCGAGGAGGCGCATCATTACTTCGCCCGGATGCACGTGGCCGTGGCGCCCGCCTGCAACATCCAGTGCAACTATTGCAACCGGAAGTACGACTGCGCCAACGAAAGCCGCCCCGGCGTGGTCAGCGAACGGCTGACCCCCGACCAGGCCGCGCGGAAGGTCATCGCGGTGGCCAACGAGATCCCGCAGCTGTCGGTGCTGGGCATCGCCGGGCCGGGGGACAGCGCCTATGACTGGCGCAAGACATCGGCCACCTTCAGGAAGGTCCAGGAGGAGCTTCCGGACATCAAGCTGTGCCTGTCGACGAACGGTCTGTCCCTGCCGGATCATGTCGATGAGCTGCTGGACATGAACATCGACCACGTCACCCTGACGATCAACATGATCGACCCGGAGGTCGGGACGAAGATCTACCCCTGGATCTTCTACCAGCACAAGCGGCACACCGGGCTGGAGGCCTCCCGCATCCTGCATGAACGGCAGATGCAGTCGCTGGACCTGCTGCATGAACGCGGGATCCTGGTGAAGGTGAATTCGGTCATGATCCCAGGGATCAACGACAAGCACCTGCTGGAGGTGAACAAGGAGGTGAAGCGGCGCGGCGCCTTCCTGCACAACATCATGCCGCTGATCTCGGCCCCTGAACACGGCACGGTCTTTGGCCTGGAGGGGCAGCGCGGCCCGACGGCGGCAGAGCTGAAGGAGCTTCAGGATGCCTGTGCCGGTGGCGCCAACCTGATGAAGCACTGCCGCCAGTGCCGCGCCGATGCCGTGGGTCTGCTGGGAGAGGACCGGGGGCAGGAATTCACCATGGACCTGGTGCCGGATGAAGTGACCTACGACCCGCAGAAGCGCGAGACCTACCGCGAATGGGTCGCCAAGGAACGGGAGGATCGCCGCGTCGCAGCCGCCGAGGCGAGGGCGGAGACGGAAACCGCCGTCGCGCAGGACGCGGGTGCCATGCTCGTTGCCGTTGCCACCAAGGGCGGCGGACGGATCAACCAGCACTTTGGCCATGCCACCGAATTCCAGATCTTCGAAGTCGATGCAGAGGGCGTCCGCTTCGTCACCCACCGGCGCTGCGACAACTACTGTGTTGGCGGCTACGGCGAGGAAGACAAGCTGGAGCTGGTCATCAAGACGCTGGAGGGGATCGATACGATCCTGTGCGCAAAGATCGGCGACTGCCCGCGCGAAGATCTGGCCGCAGCCGGTATCGAAGCGATCCAGGACCATGCCTACGACTACATCGAAACCGCCGTCTCCGCCGTCTACCGCGCGCGCCGGGGCCTTGCCCAGGACGCAACCGTCGCGGTGGAAACGGCGTGACGGAGCGCGGCGGCAGCCCCGCTCCCCGCTGTCGCCGCGCCCTGTCTGCCCTCCTTCAACCCGTTGACCCGGAAAGGATTTCCCCATGGCCTTCCAGATCATCCAGTCCAACTGCACCGTCTGTGGCGTCTGCGAGGTCGAATGCCCGAATGCCGCCATCAGCTTTACCGGAGAGACCTACATCATCGACCCGGTGCTTTGCACCGAATGCCAGGGCAACTACGACAAGCCGCAATGTGCCGAGATCTGCCCGGTGCCGGAAACCTGCGTGCCAGATGCGCAGCCGGTGGCCTGAGGTGGGGCGCTGAACGCGATGCCGGAGGGGCCGCCCCCGGTCGACTGGCAGGGCCAGCCGCTTGATTGCGACCGCTGCCGGTTCCGCGACCGGCTGGCGCCGGGGCGCTGCGGGCAGGGCTGGGCCTGCGCCCATGATCGCTACGCCAAGCGGATAGAGCGGTTCTTTCTGCTGAACCGCGACCTGGCCGACGAATGCCTGTCGATGCCCTATTTCGAGACGCGGATGAACGCCGCGCGGGTGGCATCGGTGTTCCGCCTGCCCCGGCTGTTGTCGGATACCGACGCGGGCGTCAGGGCCATGGCGATCCTGCGGCTGCCGCCCGCGCAGGCGGAACGTCGGATGAAGGACCCGGACCGGCGGGTGCGGATCGCCGTGGCACACAGGGTGCCGGCGGAAAAGCTTCTGCCGATGACGGCGGACGAGGACAGCTACGTGCGGTCCATCGTGGCCCGGAGGGCGGAACCGGGGATGCTGCCGGTGATGATCGCCGATGCGGACCCCGAGATCCGCCGCATCGTCGCCCGGCGCCTGAACCCCGACTGGCTTGACCGGTTCCGCGCCGATCCCGATCCGCTGGTCCGGCGGGAGGCCGCGCGGCGAAGGCCCGGGCTTTTCACCGGGGACGAGGATCTGCGGGTGCGCCACGTGGTGGCCGAGCAGGGCCCCGTTGAAGCGGTGCGCGCCCTGCTGGACGACCCGGAAGACATCATCAGGGAGACCGCGGCGGCGCGGCTCTCGCAACTGGAGAAAGGGGCCCGAGATGTCCACTGACGACCGAGAGATCGAGGTCTACCGCGACCCGGCCTTCCTGCCGGGGGACAGGGTGATCTCGAAGAAAAATGTCAATAATGACGGGACGATGGCCGGCAAGGAGATCGGAGAGACCGTCGTGAGGAAGGGCGATGTCGGCTATGTCCGCGACATCGGCGTCTTCCTGCAGCAGTTCTACATCTACGCGGTCGATTTCGTCGGGCGCGGCAGCATCGTCGGCATGCGCGAGAGGGAGCTGGTGCCCGATGAACTGGGCGCGCGCAGCGCCGCGGAGCAGGGGTTGCAGCCCCATATCGTCACCCGAGTGCAGGAGGCCGCGGAATGAAGGTCATGATCCGAAATACCCCCAAGGGAATGGAAGCCTACGTGCCCAGGAAGGACCTGGAGGAGATGATCGTGGAAACCGAAAAGCCCGACCTCTGGGGAGGTTGGGCGCGGCTGTCCAACGGCTGGATCTTCGAGATGCCGGCCTTCGACGAGCCGCCCACGCTGCCGGTGACGGTGGATGCCCGCCGCATCGCGACGCAGGAGGCGTGACGATGTCCGATCTGGATCAGCTTGACCTTGCCCTGGCAGAGGTGGCCCGGGGCGCGCGCGTGCCCTACCTGGGGCCGGGCGTTTCCGCCCTGTCCGGGGGCAACCTGCCGATGACCACCGCCGACCTCTGCGCCAGGATCGAGGCAGAGGTACGGCCGCCCCGCCGGGCCGCTGGCAACCTCTGGGCGGTGGCGCAATACGTCGAAAGCCGGAAGTTCCGAGCCACGCTGGATGACATCATGCGCCGCGCCTTCGCCGGACAGGGCGGGACGAACCCGGTGCACGACTGGCTGGCCCGGATCGCGCCGCCGCTGATCGTGGACACCTGGTACGACGACGGCCTTCCGGCGGCCTTCCCCGAGGGGGGCGACTGGGCCATGGTGCAGGGGGTCAGCCGCAACGGCGAATGGATCGACATCTTCACCCGCAGCTACGACAGCCGCGGGCAAGAGATCGAAGCGCTGGATTCTGATGTGAAAACAGTGCTCTACAAGCCGCATGGCATGGCGCGCCCGGATCGGTCATTCCTGTTGTCGGACAGTGATTACGTCGAGGTCCTGACGGAAATCGACATTCAGCGCCCGATCCCCGAAGAGGTGCAGAAGCGCCGGACGGGGCGCCCCTTCCTGTTCCTTGGCTGCCGTTTCGACGACCAGATGCTGCGCAGTTTCGCGCGGCAGATCGCCAAGCGGTCGGCGCCCGGGCATGTCGCGGTGATGCCGGGGCCGCTGACGCGGATGGAGGGCAAGTTCCTGGAAGAGCTGGGCATCACCTGGCTCGACCTGCCGGTGGAGGCCCTGGAGGAAGCGCTGAGCGTGCCCGAGGGCTGAGTCGCCGGAACGCTGCGGCACTTCGCGGGCCCAGGGGCCTGCGCGGATTGAAAACCCGCCCTCTGCGGGCTCTTATGCCGGGGCCTGCAGAGGGAGGAATGCAATGGCTTATCCGCAGATGCTGCGCCCGCTGGACCTTGGTTTCACCACGCTCCGGAACCGGGTGATCATGGGATCCATGCACGTGGGGCTGGAGGAGGTGAAGGGCGGGTTCGACCGCATGGCCGCCTTCTATGCCGAACGGGCGCGGGGTGAGGTCGGGCTGATCGTGACGGGCGGCGTGGCCCCCAACGAACGCGGGCGTCCCTTTCCGGGCGGGGCGAAGCTGTCGACGCCCCAGGAGGCCGAGCAGCACCGGGTGGTGACCGAAGCGGTGCATGAGGCGGGCGGGAAGATCGCCATGCAAGTGCTTCATTTCGGGCGCTATTCCTATCAGAAGGACCTGGTAGCCCCCTCTGCCGTGAAGGCGCCGATCAACCCCTTCGTGCCCCATGAGCTGAGCGCGCAGGAGGTGGAGGAGACCATCGCCGATTTCGTCAACTGCGCCGCGCTGGCGCAGCAGGCGGGATACGACGGCGTGGAGGTGATGGGATCGGAAGGCTACCTGATCAACGAGTTCATCGCGGAACGCACCAACCGGCGCGAGGATCAATGGGGCGGCAGCTTCGAGAACCGCATCCGCCTGCCGGTGGAGATCGTCCGGCGCATCCGCGAAAGGGTGGGGCCGGAGTTCATCCTGATCTACCGCCTGTCCATGCTGGACCTCGTGGAGGGCGGCAGCACGGCCGAGGAGGTCGTCGCGCTGGCGAAGGCGGTCGAAGCGGCGGGGGCGAGCATACTGAACACCGGGATCGGCTGGCACGAAGCCCGGGTGCCGACCATCGTCACATCCGTGCCTCGGGCCGCTTTTGCCTGGGTTACCAAGCGCTTGAAGGGAGAGGTGGGGATCCCGCTGGTGGCCACGAACCGGATCAACATGCCCGAGGTGGCTGAGCGGCTGCTGGAGGAGGGCTATTGCGACATGGTGTCGATGGCGCGGCCCTTCCTGGCAGATCCGGCGTTCATGGTGAAGGCGCGCGAAGACCGCGCGGAGGAGATCAACACCTGCATCGCCTGCAACCAGGCCTGCCTGGATCATACCTTCAGCGGCAAGATCACTTCCTGCCTGGTGAACCCGCGGGCCTGCCACGAGACGGAGCTGGTGATCGCGCCGGCAGAGGTGCCCCGGCGGGTGGCCGTGGTCGGGGCGGGGCCGGCGGGAATGGCCTGCGCGGTGACCGCCGCCGAGCGTGGGCACAGGGTGGTTCTTTTCGAACAATCGCAAGAGGTTGGCGGGCAGTTCAATGTCGCCATGAAGATCCCCGGCAAGGAGGAATTCGCCGAAACCCTGCGCTATTTCCGCAAGCGGCTGGCGCTGACGGGGGTGGAGCTGCGCCTGGGGCAGCGGGCAGAGGCGGAGGCGCTGTCGGGCTTTGACGAGGTCGTCCTGGCCACCGGGATCCGCCCCCGCACACCAGAGATCGACGGCATCGGCCACGAGAAGGTGCTGGGCTACCTCGACGTGCTGCGGGACGGCGCGCCGGTGGGCGCGAGGGTCGCGGTGATCGGCGCCGGCGGCATCGGGTTCGACACGGCGGAATTCCTGGTGGAGGAGGCCGGGCCACGCTCGGTCGAGGCCTTCTGCAGGACCTGGGGCGTCGATCAGGGCTTTGCCCGCGCGGGCGGGATCATGCCGCCGGAGGACGAGGCGCCCTTGCGGAAAGTGTATCTGCTTCAACGGTCTAAGGGGAAGGTTGGCGGCAAGCTGGGCAAGACGACTGGCTGGATCCACCGCGCCACGCTGGCCAAGCGTGGGGTGCAGAGTATCGGGATGGTCACCTATGAGCGTATCGACGACGCGGGGCTGCATATCACCCGGGACGGCGTGCCGGAGGTGCTGGAGGTGGACAACGTGGTGATCTGCGCCGGGCAGGAGCCCTGCCGCGATCTGGAGGCGGCGCTGCGCGCGGCGGGGGCCTCTGTCCACCTGATCGGCGGGGCGGATGTGGCGGCGGAGCTGGATGCGAAACGCGCCATCGACCAGGGCACGCGGCTGGCGGCCGCGCTCTGACCGTGGGGCGGGGTTAACCCAGTCCTACAGCATCGTGTCCAACGTCGGTACTGCAGTGCAGCGACTCACACCGCCCGGGCCTTGGTTAACAGGGGTTTCGGGCCGAAATCGGAACGTCGGTATCACGTCGGTATTGCGTCGGTATCGCGGCGGTGCGGCATGGCCGGATCGCCCCGGGTTAACGAGGCGTGCGGTGGTGAGGGAGGTGAAGGCCGGGCCGCGGGCGGGGGAGAGGTGGGGCGAGTGGGGGAGCAGCGGTGGATTGCATCCACCCTACGGGGAGGCTCCGGGGGGGGCGATCGGCTTTGTTATCAGGCCCGGGCGCGGCGCAGGCGCAGGATCTGGCGCAGGATGGTGCCCAGGCCCACGGTCCGGAAGATGTCGCGCATCATCCCGGCATCGGCCTTCAGCCCGGCGAGGGTGCCGTACTTGTCGGCCTTCAGCGGGCTGACCACGTCCGGCCAGGAGACGACGGCCACATGCAGGTGGGCCTGCAGCCAGAGCCGGTTCATGAAGACCTCGAGCCCGAAGCGGGGCAGGTCGGCCAGTTCATCCAGGTGCCGGGTCATCAGCGCGCGCGGCATCACCCGTTCGCCGGAGATGTAATCCAGCCCGATCGCGCGCCAGGGCGCGGGGGCATTGCCACGCAGCGACAGCGAGGCGCCGGTGCGGCCCGACAGCACCGGCTGGGCGAGCCGGGTCAGGTGTTCGGGCTTCAGGCCCAGGAGGTCGCTGTCGAGGAAGAGCACGAAGTCGCCCCGCGCTGCGCGCAGCCCTTCGGCCACCGCGCGTGTCTTGCCGCCGTTCACCGGCTGGCGGATCAGCTGCAGACGGTTGCAGCCGGTGCTGCGGCGGTCGCGGATCACGCCTTCGACCACCTCGGCGGTGCCGTCTGTGGATCCGTCGTCCACCACGATGAGCTCCTCCACCTCGGGCGTGGCAAGCGCCACGTCGAGCACCCGGCGGATCCGGGGGGCCTCGTTGAAGGCGGGAATGATGCAGGTCAGCCGCGGTGCGGGGGCGGTGCGGGTGGTGTGGGGTTCGGCAGTGGGTTGGGCAGTGGGTTGGGCGGGGGACATGAGGGGAGCCGTTGGTTGGGACATGGCGTATGAGTTAGGTCGATCCTGCCCGTTCGACAGGTGGGCGGTGCTTCAGGTCGTGCGCTTGCGGAAGAAGAGCCAGCTGCCGATCGCCACGAGGATCAGGGCCAGCAGGCCGAGGGAAATGCGCCCGATCCAGTCGTCGATGCGGGTATAGGCGGCGCCGAAGCCGTAGCCCACGGCAACGAAGAACAGGCTCTTGGGTATGGTGCCCAGCAGGTTGAACCACAGGAACTGGCTGATCCGCATGCGGGCGGTGCCGGCGGCGACCAGGACGGGGAAGCCCATGGAGTGGGTGATCTTGCCCAGGATCAGCGTGCGCCCGCCCTTGCATTCGAAGTGACCGGCCAGAAGTTTCAGCCGCGCCGGGCGCAGGCCCAGCCGGCGGCGCCAGCCCTCTGGCAGTTTCGCCAGGCCCCAGCGGCCCAGGGCATAGGCCAGGAAATCGCCCAGCAGGTCCGCCAGGATCACGATGATGATCACCGACCAGAGGTCGAACCGCCCGGTGGAGGCCAGCCAGGCCGCGATCACCGTGACGATGGGCCCTTCGATCACCGCGACCGGGGCCACCAGGGCCAGGCCGTACTTGGCCAGCAGGGCCGCGACGGTTTCAAGGCCGAACATGCTGCGGTCTCCGGTCGGAGCGGGGCTTGGCGTTGCCGGGGGTATTGCCGGGGGTGACCTCTGCCTCCATCTCGTTGCCGCGCCAGGAGAAGCCCTGGCGGAGCAGGCCGGAGAGCCAGATCGCGGGTTGCAGCAGGTCGCGGGTCAGCATGGCGGAGAGGTCGCGGGCGTCGAGCGGGATGCCGTTGGCCCGGGCGAAGGCGATTTCGGCGGCGTACCAGGCCAGCAGGAAGCCCAGCGCCCAGAGCGGCGAGGCGCCCAGCGCGGTGAGCACGATCAGGCACAGGAAGCCCAGGGCGGGCGCCTGCAGCAGTTCCAGCGCGAAGAGCGTGGGGAAGCCCTGGCGGCGGATCACGCTCCAGCGCAGCTGGCGGTCCCAGACGGACCGGGCGGAGCGGCGGCCCACCGGGTGGCGCGACAGGCGGGCGGGCAGGCGCACGCGCAGGCCCTGGGCGCGGATGAGCTTGGTCGAGCCGACGTCTTCGGCGGTGTCACGGCCCAGCGCGGCCAGCCCGCCGCCGGCCTGCAGCACGCGGCGGTTCCAGAACAGGGTCTTGCCCTGGGCAAAGCCCAGTCCCAGCGTGTCGGCGGCCAGCTGCCAGCGGGCCTGCCAGGTGTTGAGGAAGGCGCATTCCACCGCGCCCCAGAAGTTTTCCGGATCGCTGCCCACCGGCGGGCCGGAGACGAGACCGGTGCCCTGTTCCCAGGCGTCCGCCAGGCCGGAGAGGTAATCCGCGTCCAGCATCAGGTTGGCATCTGTCAGCACGAACCAGTCGGAAGAGGCGGCCTCCACCCCCTTTTCGACGTTGTTCAGCTTGGGATTGGCCGACAGGTTGCTGCGCCCGGTCAGCAGGCGCGCGGGCACCTGGGGATGAGAGGCCATCATGTGGCGCAGGGGCGCGCAGGCGGGATCGGCGGGATCTTCGGCGCAGAAGATGACCTCGTAATCGGGATAGGCCTGGGTGAAGGAGCTTTCCAGGGTCGCGCGGTCGTGCGGGTCGAGCCCCTTGACGGGCCGGACGAGGGAGATGCGGGGGCGGAAGCCGGTGGCGGCGCGGGGCCGCAGGGTGGGGCGCAGGGCGGCCAGGGTGCAGCTGCCCAGCTGCGCGGAGAGGGAGAGCGTTGCGATCCCGCCGAGGAGAATGTTCGCCGCCATCATGATCTAGGCATCCTGTGTTACGGGGCCGAAGGGGGCCGTCGCAGGTACCATCTGTGGCGCATCCCCCCATTCGACAAGTCTCAATGTGCCGTCGTGATGTTCCGTGAGCGCGGTGAAGCTGTCGATCCAGTCCCCGCAGTTCGCGTAGATCGTGCCGTCGATGTTGTCGAGCATCGGGCGGTGGCAGTGGCCGCAGATCACCCCGTCGGCCCCGGCTTCGCGGGCCATGGCCACCAGCCGGTTCTGGAACCGGCCGGCCATGACGAAGAGGCCCGAGAACTTGACGATGGCGCGCTGGATCGCGGTGGACTGGTCGGGCATGCGGGTGAAGAACCGCCGCCCCAGCCAGTCGTCGAAGCCGCGCAGCATGGCATCCAGGCGGGAGCCGAGGCGGGTCATGAAGTGCTGGCGCATCAGGCGGCTGTCGGCCTGGTCGCCGTGCAGCACGAGGTAGCTGCGGCCATCGGCGCCCTGGTGGGTCATGGTTTCGCAGTGCTGCCAGCCCACGGGCAGGTCGTTGTCGCAGGCGCGCAGGGCGGCATCGTGGTTGCCGGAAAGGTAGATCACCTCCACCCCGGTTTCGGCGCGGCGGTCGAGTTCGCGCATGAAGGCCTCTGCCGCCTCGGGCCAGTGGATCTTGCCGCCGTGCCAGATGTCGAGGATGTCGCCCACGAGGAAGATCCGGTCCGCTTCATGGGCGGAGAGGAAGGCGAGGGCCGCATCGGGGCGGGAGGCGCGGGCGCCCAGGTGCAGGTCCGACAGGAAGACGGAGCGCACCCGTTCGGGCGGCTTGCCGCGCCCGCCGGGGGCTGCGGGGCTGTTGGCGGCGGTCGTGCGGCTGGCGGCACCGGGCAGGGCCGCGCGAAGCTGTTCGCAGGCCGGAAGGCCGGAGTTTGGAAGGCCGGAAGGGGCCCGGGTCACGGGCTGGCCCAAGGGCCGTGCGGGGGTGTCGGGCAGTACCGTGCCGCCCGGCAGGGCGCCGGGTGCGGGGGCAGGGCCACGCCGCAGGACATGAAGCGTGTGGGGCGCATGGGGGGGCGTGCGGCGGAAGGCGTCCTGCACGGGCAGGCTTGCGTCCGTCGGCCCCTTGGCGGGAAGGCGGTCGATTTTCCGTGCGGGAGAGGCCACGCCAGCTGCACCCTTAGAGCTTCGTTCGCGGCGATCAATGGGCGCGGCAGGTGATGTTTTCGTGACGGTCACGTATCGGATCGGTGAATTCTACCGCCCCCGTTTGTCCCGGAGGGAAGAACCGCCCGGCGATTAGACGAAGCCCCCGGCAGGAAGGTCGGGGATGCGTCCTACCTAATGACGACACCCGGCATGTCAACGGATAAGACGCCGGCGCCCGGCCCCTGAGGCAGCCCGTCGCAACCCCCGTGCGCGGGACGCAGGCCCAGCAGGCGCGGGGTTCGCGGCGCCGTGAGGCCTGTCGCGGGGGTCCGCGGAGGGGGCTGACGTTACGTCCCGCGGTGGCGGTGCGGCGCCGAAAACTGCTTGTTCAAAAGGCGAAACGGGCCTCTTTGCCGGGCTTGGCACTGGGGGAGCGCCCCGGGATGGAAAGCGGGGCGGGATCCGGCCTGCCGGGGCGGTGGGGATCGGCGGGCCATTGCCGGGCCATCGCGGCACCATCACCGGGACAGCCCGCGCGCGGGCTTTCCCAATTGCGTGATCCCGCCCCGCGCGCCCTGCGGGACGGGCCTGGAGCCGTGGGCGGCGGAGTTGATCGGGCGATGACCCTGGATGATCAGAGCGCCTTGACGATCCGTTCCGCCGCATCGGCCAGCTGTTCGGCGGGGCGGGCGACGCAGAGGCGCACGTAGCCGCGGAAGTCTTCGCCGAAGAGCGACCCGGGCGCGAGGCCCACGCGGGCGTCGGTCACCAGTCGCAGGCAGGTGGGGCCCGCGTCTTCCTCTCCGTCGAAGCGGAAGAAGGCATACATGCCGCCCCTGGGCTTTGCGGGAAGGATGACGCGGTTGGAGCGGCCCAGCACCTCGTAGACGGCATCGAGGCCATCGCGGCAGCGGGCGCGGATCATTTCGACGGTGGGTTCGCCATGGGTGAGCGCGGCCAGGGCGCCGGCCTGGATGAAGGCGGCGGTGCCGGAGTTCATGTACTGGGTCAGCGCATGCACCGTGGGCGCGACGGAGGCGGGGTGGTTCAGCCAGCCGATGCGCCAGCCGGTCATCGCCCAGGCCTTGGAAAAGCCGTTGATGCAGAAGACCAGGTCCTCTTCCGTGGCCTGTTGCAGGATGGAGGGCGCGGCGCGGCCCTCGGCCACGAGGCGGGCATAGACTTCGTCCGAGATGATCCAGACGCCGTGGCGGCGGGAGAAGTCGAGCAGGGCCGCGTAGAGCGCTGCATCGGCCATGAAGCTGTTGGGATTGGCGGGGCTGGACAGGATGATGACCCGGGTGCGGGCATCGCAGGCGTCAAACAGCCGGTCGAGGTCCAGCGTCCAGGCGCCATCGACGAGGTCGAGCGGGACGCCGCGCGGTTCCGCCCCGGTGACGGAGACGGCGTGCCGGATGTTGGGCCATTGCGGTTCGACGATGACGGCATTGTCGCCGGCCTGCAGCAGCATGGTCAGGGCGATGTGCATCGCCTGCATGCCCGAGGGCGTGATGGTGGTGCGGTCCGGGCCCAGGTCGATGCCGTGCAGGTCGGACTGGTAGGCGGTGAGGGCGCGGTGCAGGTCGGGGCGGCCCTGCATCTGGGGCACGTAGAAGACCTCTCCGGCATCGAGGCTGTCCTTTGCCGCCTGGCGGATGAAATCGGGGGTGACGATATCGCCTTCGCCGTACCACAGGGGGATCATGTCGGGCACGCCATCCGCGCGGGCGGCGAGGGAGGCGATGTTTTCGGTTTCCAGGTCCGCGAGGTTGGGGCGGATGGCGGAAAGGGCGGTGTCGGGGGAAAGCAGGCGGCGGTGCACGGGAGGCCTCTTGTCAGCGGTGAGAGCCGGGACAATCTGCGCCTTTGGGGGAGGGGTCAAGCCGGGCGGCGTACCGCCCGGCCCGGAAACTGCCGGTTCAGGTGACGGGGGCAGTTTGCGGGGTCTGTTTTGGGGTCACTGCGCGGGAACGGGTGCATCCATCCAGGACTGGTCGATCCAGCCGGAGAGATCGCCCGGCCAGTCCAGCGCGGCCCCCCCGGGCCCCTTCAGCACGCCGCTGTCGAAGAGAAAGCGCGCCATGGTGGTGAAGGTTTCGGGGGCGATCCGGCCCACGGGGGTCTGGCCGTCCGTCAGGTAGTGGCCATCGGCGATCAGCTGCATCGAGGCGCGGACAAGCTCTTCGTTCGGGAAGTCGCCCGCGTCGATCAGGATCCGGGCGGCCTGGCCCGGGTGATCGGCGGCCCAGGCGTAGCCCTGTTGCGTGGCCTGCATGAAGCGGGTGACGAGGGCGGGGTCTTCTGCCAGCAGGGCGCGGGTGGTGCCGATGTAGCCGTTCTGCTGGGCGGGCACGCCGTAGTCACCATAGGCGAAGCTGGACTGGTGGCGGCCCAGCAGGGTGCTGTTGACGCCTTCCCAGGTCGCGACCTCCAGCGTGAAGTCGACGGCGCCGGAGGCCAGGGCCTCGTAGGCGCCGGTGCCCAGGGTGACGGTGTCGTAGTGCGGATCGCCGCCGTCCGCTTCGATCATGGTGGTGATCAGGGCATGTTCCCAGCTGGTGCCGAAGCCAGCGTAGGTCTTGCCCGCGAGGTCGGCGGGGCGGGTGATGGCGGTATTGTCGCTGTTGTAGACGAGGCGCCCGGTTTCGCGCTGCATCGTGGCCCAGAGCGCGGTGATGGGCGCGCCGGAGGCCCGCGCGTTGAGGAAGCCGAGCGAGGTCATGTAGGCGAAATCCGCAGCCCCCGCCGCCAGCAGCGCGGTGGAGCTGCTGTCGGAATAGGGCAGGATGTCGACCTGCAGGCCGGCCTGGCGATAGAGCCCGCGATCGCGGGCCACGACGAGGCCCACGTGATTGGTGTTCAGCGTCCAGTCGAGGGCGATGCTGACCTCGACAGGCGCCGCGTCGGGGGTGTCGTCAGAGGTGGTCTGGGCCTGGGCTGACTGGGCCAGAGACAGGGTTAGGGCCATGGCCATGGAAAAGGCCAGCGGCAGGGCGCGCGTGGCGGCAGGCAGGAAGTGTTTCATTGTCGGTCCTCCAGGAGCAGGGTTCGAAGCATGTCCCGGGTGGGGGCCAGGGCGGCCTCCGACCGGGAGGTGCGGGGGGTGGTGATCGGGATGTCGGCCAGGATGCAGGCGGCCGCGTCGGGGCGCGGGGCCTGCGCCGGGCGGCCCATGACCAGAAGGCGGTCGGCCAGGCGGGTCGCCTCGTAGAGGTCATGGGTGACCAGCAGCACGCCACGGGGCCTGCGGGAGAGCTGATCGCAGAGCCAGTCCTGCATGCGCAGGCGGGTGACCGCATCGAGGGCGGAGAAGGGTTCATCCAGCAGGATGAAGCGGCTGTCGCCCACGACGGCGCGCAGGAAGGCCGCGCGCTGCCGCATCCCGCCGGAGAGCTGGTCGGGGAATTGGTCGGCGGTGCCGGCCAGGCCGAAGGCGGGCAGCAGGTCGTGCACGCGGGCACGGGCCTCGCGGCGGGGCAGGCCGGCGATTTCCAGGCCGAGCCCTGCGTTTTCCGCCACGGTCAGCCAGGGGAACAGGGTATCCTGCTGCGGCTGGTAGGCGATGGCGGGGTGGGGCGTGGCAAGTGGCGCCCCGTCGAGCCGGGCGCGGCCCCGGGCCGAAAGCCCGGGCGGCAGCACGCCTGCCAGCCATTTCACGACGGAGGTCTTGCCGCAGCCCGAGGGGCCGATCAGGCAGGTGATCTGCCCCTGGTCCAGACGCAGCGCAACATCGCGCAGCAGCGGCGCCCCGGCGGCGGAGATGGTGAGCGCGTCAACCTGCAGCATCGGGCGCCCTCCTGTGGCGGCGGCCGGTGGCGCGGTCGGCCAGGTCCAGAAGCGCCAGCAGCAGCAGGGTCAGCCCGGCGGAAACGACGACGGCGGCGAGCACGAGGTCGGCGCGGAAGTTGTTCTTGGCCGAGAGGATGTAGATCCCCAGCCCGCGCCGCGCCCCGGCGTATTCGGCGAAGATGGCCGCGACCACGGCGTAGGTGGCGGAGATGCGCAGCCCGGCGAAGAAGGCCGGCCGGGCAACGGGCAGGGTCGCGCGCAGGAAGACCGTGCGCCCGGACGCGCCCATCGACACCAGCTGATCACGGTAGGCGCGGGGCAGGCGGGCATAGCCCGACAGCAGGCTGACCAGCATGGGAAAGAAGGTCACCAGGATCACCAGAAGCACCTTGGGCAGCAGGCCGAAGCCGAACCAGAGCACCATCAGCGGGGCCAGCGCGACGATGGGCACCGTCTGGCTGGCCACCAGCAGGGGCATCAGCGCGCGCCGCACCCAGGGCAGCGCATGCAGCGCCACGGAGGCGGCAAAGGCCGTGACGACCGACAGGGAGAACCCCGCCAGGGTGACGCAGAGCGTCGACAGCCCGTGCCGCCCGATGTCGGCGCGGTTGAGCCAGAGCCCGCGCGCCACATCCGTCGGCGCGGGCAGGATCAGCGGGGACACCCCGGCGCGGCGGCAGTAGACCTGCCAGGCCAGCAGCAGGGCGAGAGAGATCAGGATCGTGGGAAAGATCCGTCGGAAGAGGGTCATCTTGACCTCCGTCTTGGCGCCCCGCGTCGGCCAGCCCTGTTTCACGCCCAAGGTCGGGCCACAGGTGGGGCCGTGGTTATGGCTGTGATTTCCGGCCGTGATTTCGGCCGTGGGCCGGGCGGGGGGCTTTGATGGGCGGGTTCCGTGGCCTGCGCGGTGCCTGCGCGCCCCTTGCGCGCGCATGGCGGGCGGGTGGGGCGTGCAGGCGGGACGCGCGGGCGTGCGGCGCCCGCGTGTCGTCAGCTGTTGGTGGGGGTCTTGCTGGGGGAGTTGGCAGAGGCGGTCATGTCGATGGTGACATGCCCCTCCGCCGGGCCGAAGCGCAGGAAGGCCTGTCGCAGCGTTTCGAAGACCGCCCCGGCATCGCCCTGCAGGCGGGTGCAGAAGTTCTTCGACCGCAGGAAGGTGCCGGAGCCCTTCAGGAAGTCGATGCAGCCATAGATCTCGTCCATGTGGCGATCCTGCCCAAGGACGTAGAGGGAGAACTGCAGGTCGATCTGCACCCCGGTGACGGGGGCCTGAAGGACGGCCTGCCGGGCCAGGGCCTGACGCTCGGCGAGGGTGCGATCCTGGGCACGGGTCAGCGTGTCGCAATGGCAGGCGGGATCATCGGGTTCGCCGGGGCAGCCGCGCGACAGGGTGACATGCATCGCTACGTGCTCCGGCCGCCGGGCGGCGGCGGCGAAGAGATCGCGGATGGCGTCGAGCAGGGGACCCGGCGCGCCGACCATCAGGGTCGACATGTCGTCGGTCTCGATCCTGAGATCCTGCTGGTAGGGGGTGAGGGCGTCGAGCCCGGACAGGATGACATCGACGAAATCGGACGTCATCGGATAAAGCGACACTTGGGCGCCTATGAACATGGTGACCTCGCTCCGCTGGCATTAACCAGATCAGCTGTGAAGGGTTCACGCATCATCGCGCATCTCAGCCCCGATCGGAGCACCCCTGGCTATGTGCGGGCAGGGTGTGGCAGCGCGGGCGGAGTGTCAACCGGCGGAGGAGGATTTCGGGAATTTTCCGCGAGGCAGGGCCGGGGGCCATGGGCGGGTGTGTCGCCCGGGGGAGGCGTCAGGGCGCGGAGCGCAGGCCCAGGTGGTGCATCTGGAAGGCCAGCTGGGCATCGGCCATTTCGATGCCGGTGCAGATGGCCAGGCCCCGGTCCAGGGCGGCCTGCAGGACGGGGGTCACCCTTTGGCTGGTGACCGCGTCGGCGGCCAGTCCGCCCTGTTTCAGCAGGGCCGGATCGTAGGGCAGCGGATCGCCCGGGCGCATCCCCAGGGGAGAGGCGTTTACCGCGATGTCGAGGCTGCCCGGCGCGGGCAGCTCGGTCGTGACCGCAACATCCGGGCAGAGCGCGCGGAGTTGGGCGCGCAGGGCCTGGAGGCGCCCCGCGTCGGGTTCGATGAGCACCAGCCCGGCCGGTCCCTGTGCCGCCAGGGCATGGGTGATGGCCGCCCCCGCGCCGCCACCGGCCCCGGCGACGAGGATATGCGCCCCTGCCAGCCGCTGGCCGACGGGGTGGCTTTCGAGATGGGTTTCGAGCGCGCGTACCAGCGCGGCGCCATCTGTCATGTCGCCCAGCAGGGTGCCATCGGGCTGTCGGCGGATGATGTTGACAGCGCCCACGGCCTGGGCCCGCGGGGTCAGCCTGTCGACGCATTCGCAGGCGGCCTGCTTGTGCGGCACGGTGACCGAACAGCCCAGGCAGTTCGCACTGCCCCGCAGGATGTCGAGGAAGTCCGGAACCGCGCCCGGGGCCAGGTCCATGGGCACCATCACCGCGTCATGACCCTGCGCCGCCAGCCAGGCGTTGATCGCCGGGGGCGTCTTCACCTGGGCGATCGGGTGGCCGATCAGCGGGATGTGGCGGGTGTGGCCGGTGATCCGGGCCGGGCGCCGGTCAGACCGGTCAGACATGTTCGGTCTCGTGCGGGTCGGCCGGTTCCAGCCGGGGCGCCAGGGCGTTCACCGCCGCCTGCAGCGCCATGGGCACGAAGCAGAACACCGGGGAGACCTTGAACACCGTGTCTGGGATGCGGAAGACCGGCGTCTTCAGGCCGAGGAATTCCCAGACCGCGCCAAGTTGCACCAGCACGTAGATCGACAGGATCACCGTTGCCAGGTTGATGATCAGGTCGAAGAGGCGCTGCACCCGGGGGCCCAGCATGTCGACCAGGGCGGTGACGACGATATGGCGCCGGGTCCGGAACAGCACGAAGGCCATCAGGAAGACGACCCAGGTGATTGCCAGCTGGGTCAGCTCTGCCGAGCCGACGAAGGCGCGCCCCAGGAAATAGCGCATGAACACCTCGGTCAGGATCCCCACGACCAGTGCGACCAGCACGATCTGCGAGATCCGCAGGTAGATCTTGGCGATCAGGCCAAGAAGGGTGTCGATGAATTTCATGTCTTTCTCCTGCGGCGCGCCGCTGTCACTCGATGTCCTGGATGGCGTCGTAGAGCCCTTCGCCCCAGAGGCCGTCTGCCTCCTGGTCATGGGCCGCCGCGCGCAGCTTGTCGGCGAAGGCCGCGCGGTCGACCTCGATCACCGTCGCGCCGTCCGCTTCGAGCTGTTCGCGCACGGACTGGGCGGCCTCGGCCACGATCTGGGCGGAGTAGGTGGCGGCCTTGGCCGCGGCGTCCAGCACGATGGCCTGCTGATCCTCGTCCAGCTTGGACCAGCGCCGGCCGTTCATGGCCACGGTGATCGAGTCGTAGACGTGGTTGGTGAGGGAGACATAGGGCGCTGCCAGGTGGAACTTCTGGCTGAGGACGGAATCGTAGGGGGCTTCCATGGCGTCGGTGATGCCGGTCTTGAGGGCCTGGAAGCTGTCGGACCAGGGCACCTGGGTCGGGTTGGCGCCAAGGGTCTGCCAGGTCTTGATGTAGGAGGGGATGCCGGGCACGCGGAACTTCAGCCCGGCCAGGTCAGCGGGGGTTTCCACTGGCTTGGTGGAGACGACGACGCGCGGCAGCTTGGACCAGTTCGAGGCCAGCATCTTGATCCCGGCCTCATCGAAGAGCTGATCTTCGAGGCCCTTTTCGATGTCGGAGGCCAGGAAGTGCTGGAAGTGGTCGTTGTCGCGGAAGGTGAACCCCCAGGAGACGACGTTGTAGTCGTCGATGAAGTTGCCGTAGTTCGACAGGCTTTCGACCACCATGTCGAGCACGCCCGCCCGCATCTGCTGGATCGCCTTTTCGCCCGAGCCGAGCTGCCCGCCGGGGAAGACCTGGATGTCGATGTCGCCATCGGTGCGGTCGCGCACCTCGTCCGCGAAATGGGTGGCGGCGAGGCAGGTGGTGGAGGTTTCCGCCGAGGGGCAGGCCAGCCGGTAGGTGGCGGCCTGGGCCGCGCCGCCGGTGAGGGCAAGCGCGGGCAGGGTGAGGGCGCTGAGCGCGAGGGTGGTGGTGAGTGCGGTTTTCATTGGGTCTCCTCCCTTTAGAAAACGTGGGTTTAGGGGCCTCAGTTGTTGCTGGGCAGAAGCAGTTCGCCCGGCAGGGTCACGAGGCCCGGGATGTAGGTGATCATCAGCAGCACGATCAGGATCGGGATCAGGAAGGGCATGATGGCCTTCGCCGTGTCGATGAAGCGGATTTCCGCGATTTCGGTCACGATGTAGAGGCACCAGCCGAGCGGCGGGGTGATCAGCCCGACGGTGAGGTTGAGCACGACGACCACCCCCAGGTGCACCGGATCGACGCCCAGGGCGGTGCCCATGCCCACCAGGGTGGGGGTGAAGATCACCAGGATCGACGTCAGGCTCATGAAGGTGCCGAGGATCAGCAGGATGATGTTGACCGCGAAGAGGAAGGCCAGGTGGCCGTAGCCGGAGGACTGGAAGAATTCGGCCATCGCCTGGGGCAGCTGTTCGGTGGTCACGAGCCAGCCGAAGAGCGAGGACATGCCGAGGATGAACATGATCTGGGTGGTGGTGATCAGCGCCTCTTCCAGCATTGCGCCCAGGTTGGACCATTTCATGTCCCCGTAGGCCATGGCGACGATGGTGGCGTAGAAGACGGCGACCACGCCGGCCTCGGTCGGGGTGACGATGCCGAAGACCAGGCCCAGCAGGATGACCACCGGGGTCATCAGCGGCGGGGCGTTGCGGATGAAGCTGCGGCCGATTTCCCCCATGGTGGCGCGGGGCGAGGGGGTGACGTTTTCCTTCTTCGCGGCGAAGTAGACGTAGACCATCATGAAGCCGCCCAGCATCAGCCCGGGCACGAGGCCGCCCACGAAGAGCGCGGGGATCGAGACCTCTGACATGGAGCCGTAGAGCACCATGAGGATGGAGGGCGGGATGATCGGCCCGATGCAGGAGGAGGCGGCGGTGACGGCGGCGCTGAAGGCGCGGGAATAGCCTGCCTTGGTCATCGCCTTGATTTCGATCCGGCCGAGGCCCGCGGTATCGGCCACGGCAGAGCCGGAGATGCCGGCGAAGAACAGGCTGGAGACGATGTTCACATGGGCCAGGCCGCCGCGGATATGGCCCACCAGAAGGCCGGCGAAGTGGAAGATGCGGGCGGTGACGCCGCCGACGTTCATGATCTCCCCCGCGAGGACGAAGAAGGGGATGGCCAGCAGGGTGACGCCGCCCAGGCTTTCGACCATGGAAAAGATGAAGATGGAGGGCGTGACGTCGCCCAGCAGGATGTAGACCATGGAGGCGAAGCCCATGGCCAGCGCGACCGGCGCGCCCATGGCCATGAAGATGGCGAAGGTGATCAGAAGGGCAGTGAAGGCCATGGGTCAGACTCCCAGAAAGGCATGTTCGGCGCGCAGGCGCTGTTGCAGCTGGGGCAGGGGCACCTGTCGGACCTCGCCCTGGGTGCCGGCGGCGGCAATGGCCGCGCCGATGCCCGCGGCATGGCCCATGGCCATGGCCGTCGGCATGACGCGCAGGGCCGCGAAGGCCTCATGCGTGGCGGAGATGCCGCGCCCGGCGGTCAGCACGTTGCGCAGCCCCGTGGGCACCAGGGCCCGATAGGGGATCGAGTAGTGGTGATCCTCTCCGAACTCGATGAAGGTCAGTTCCGTCCCCGTGGGCTTGTGCACGTCGATCGGGTAGGCGCCGCAGGCGACGGTATCCTCGAAGGCAGTCCCCGAGGTGATCTCTTCGCGTGTGATGACGTGGTCCCCCTCGATCCTGCGGGTATCGCGGATGCCCAGCTGGGGGGCAAGGGCAGAGAGGCGCGCGCGGTCGCAGCCGGGCATGTGCGCCTGAAGAAAACGCGAGATTTCCACGGCCTGGCGGCGGCCCTCGATCTCTCCCCGGCTGATGGAGAAGGGATCGTCGGGATCGACGGACACGCGGGAGATGTTGAACCAGGCGGCATCGGCGCCGGGCACGCGGGAATAGTGCAGCGCGGCGCGGGGCAGCGCCCCGCAGGCCAGCCCCTCGGCCACGACGCGGTCGCGGTCGTCGGGGGTCATGGCATCCATGCGGTCCAGGTCGACCGGCGCCATTTCGAACATCATCGTCCCGGGCTGCAGCGCCTGGTCGGGTTCGAGGCCCAGGAAGCTGCCCCCGGCCACGGTGACCAGGGTCATGTCGCCCGAGGCGTCGATGAAGCTGCGCGCGCCGGCCTCTATCCACTTGCCCGCGGCCCAGATGAGGACCGAGGCGATGCGGCCCTCGTCGGTTTCGGCGGAGACGACGAAGGATTTCAGCAGGACCTCGACCCCCGCTTCGACCAGCATCTGTTCGAGCGAGACCTTGAGGATGTCGGCGTCATATTCGATGCGGTTCATCACGTGGCCGGTGGACATGACGAAGGTGCCCATCTCCCCGCAGCCGCCATCGGCGCGCAGGCGGGTGACGATGTCATCGGCCACGCCGGCCACGACCTTGCGGCCCTTGCGGGTCTGCCAGCCGACGAACTGCCCCACCATGCCGGCGGTGGCGGCGCCGCCGAGGAAGGCGTTCTGTTCCACGAGAAGGACACGGGCGCCGTTGCGCGCCGCCGAAAGGGCCGCCGCGCAGCCCGACATGCCGCCGCCGACGACGATCACGTCGAAGGCATGCTGCGCCGCGTCGGCCGCATTGGGTCCCTTGCTGGATGCCGACATGCTGCGCTCCTCCTTCGCGTTCTACCGGATGGGCAGGGTATAGATTGCGGGCGCGGGCGCAGTCGATTAACATCTTGACTGAGTGGTTTAACAAAAGATCAATCGCCCTGTTTGACAAGGGTGTGGAGAGGGATCGGAGGCCCGCATGATTTCCATCCGGCAAGTGGAAGTGGTCCGCGCGGTGATGGTCGCGCGCACGATCACCGGTGCGGCGCAGCTTCTGAACGTTTCGGCCGCTGCGGTGAGCCGGATGCTGCGCCATACCGAGTCGCAGATCGGGTTCGACCTGTTCGCGCGGACCCAGGGCGGGTTCGTGCCCACGGCGGATGCGCTGGCGCTGATGCCGGACCTGGAGCGGATCCAGCACAGCCTGAAACGGATCGAGGACCGGCTGACCCTGCGCGATGCGGGGGATGCGCCGCTGCGCATCGGCACCTCGCCCGGGCTGGGGCTGAGCGTGGTGCCGCAGGCGCTGTCGGCGATGCACCGGGCCCATCCGGCGATCCGGTTCGAACTGGGCAGCCTGCACGTGGACGAGGTGGTGCCTATGCTGGAATTCCACCGCTACGACTTCGCCCTGACGATCTACGAGCTGGAGGATCCGCGGCTTGAAATCTCCCGCATCGCGGAGGCGCCGCTGGTCTGCCTGATGCCGGAGGATCACCCGCTGGCGGGGGAGGAACGGGTGACGCTGCAGCAGGTGGCGCGCCATCCGATGATCGGCTACGGCACCCATGCCTTCCAGCAGCGTATGATCGACGGCTGGTTCAGCGAGCTGGAGCTGGAACCCGAGTACCGGGCGCGCTGCCGCCTGATGAACACCGCCTGCGCCCTGGTGCAGGAGGGGCTGGGCCTGACCCTGCTGGATGAATTCACCATCTTCCGGCGCATCCCGCCGGGCACGCGGGTGGCGCAGCTGGACCTGGAATACCGGTTCCCGCTGAACGTGCTGACCTTCCGCGATGCGCCGCTGTCGCGGGTGTCCGAGGAGTTCCTGTCGAACGTCCGGTCGATGCTGGCCCCGCGCCGCTGAGGTGCCGCTATTGCTGGCCGTAGGTGCGGAAGCGGTCCAGGACCTTCGCCATCTCATGGGGCGGCAGAACCGGGACCTCCCCTGCGGCGCGGCAGAGCAGGTAGAGGCGGGCCAGTTCCTCCACCGTGCCGGCCAGGGCCAGGGCGCGTTCGGGGGTCTGGTGGCAGGCGACCATGCCGTGATGGGCCATCAGGCAGGCGCGGCGGTCCTTCAGGGCCGTGACCACCCCGTCGGCCAGGGCCTGGCTGCCGAAGAGGTCGTAACCGGCGCAGCGGATGTCCTGGCCGCCGGCTGCGGCGATGGAGTAGTGCAGGGCCGGGATCGGCTGCCCAAGGATCGCGACGGCGGTGCAATGGGTCGCATGGGTGTGCACCACCGCGTCGAGGTCCGGCCGGGCGGCCAGGATATCGCGGTGCAGGCGCCATTCGGAGGAAGGTTTGCGGGGGCCCTTCGGGGTGCCGTCCATGGTGACCAGGACGATGTCTTCGGGGGTCAGGCCATCATAGGGCATGCCGGTGGGCGTGATCAGGAAGCCATCGCCGCAGCGCATGCTGACGTTTCCCGAGGTGCCCCGGTTCAGGCCGCTGGCGTTCATGGCGCGCGCCGTGTCGATGATGCGCTGCCGCTGCTGGGGGGTGTCGGTCATCTGGGTCATTTCCGGGACGCGGGGGCGGCGGGCGGATGGATCGCGCCGCAGGTGGGGCAGGCGGCGGGGGCAAAGCGGCGGGCCTGCCAGTCGAGGTATTCGGGGATCAGCGAGGGGAGGCGCGCGAGGCGTTCCCGGGTTTCGGCGCGCAGCTCTGCCGCGGCGTCGGTGGCGCGGGCCAGGACCTCTGCCTCGTCGAAGACCAGGACCTTGCCGTCCCGCAGCAGCCAGTCTCCGGCGATCATCAGGTCGCGCACCGCGCCCATGTGGCCCTGGCTGACAAGGCCGCGCGCATCGGGGGGCGTTCCGGCCAGGCCGGGGCAGTTGCGGTCGAGGATCTGCAGGTCGGCGGGGGCGCCCGGGGCCAGGCGGCGGGGCGTGGCCCCGGGGCCGAGCGCGGCCCAGCCGTCGCAGGCGGCGGCACGCAGCACCTCTTCGGCGCGGATCCAGCCGGTGAAGTCGCTGCCGGGGGTGCGCCCGCCGACAAGGGCGTGGCGCATGGTTTCGAACATGTCGTAGCGCCCGGCGGTATTGCTGCAATCGGTGCCCAGGCCGACCCGGACCCCCGCCGAAAGCGCGGCGCGCAGGCGCATCTGGCCGGAGCCCAGCATCTGGTTCGACAGCGGGTTGTGCACGGCCATCATGCCGCCCCGGGCCATCGCCTCGAAATCGCGGTCGGACAGCCAGACCGCATGGGCGCCGGACACGCCGGGGCCCACCAGGCCGCGCCGCGCCAGGGCGTCGATCACCCCGCCATCGGGCCAGCGCCGCGCGGCCAGGTCGGCCTGGGGGAAGGTTTCCAGCAGGTGGGTATGGCTGCCGATGCCCAGCTCCTCCGCCAGCGCGCCCCAGCTGTCCAGCAGCAGGTCCGAGCTGCGCTGAGGCGCATTGGGGCCCAGCAGCAGGGAAATGCGGCTGCCCGAGAGCTCTGCCGCCAGGGTGCGGAAGAGCGCGCGCATCCCGTCGGGGGTGGAGGCCACGGGCAGGCCCAGTTCGGCCAGCAGGGCGCGGTCGCCGGGGATCTCCAGGATGTCTTCATCCCAGAGGTCGGCGAAGAAGGGGGCATAGCCCACGCGCAGGCCGCTTTGGCGGTGGACCCGCAGGGCGATCTCGGCCCGGCGCACCTGGGGGGCGTGGTCGGTGTAGCCGCCGATGCCGCCGCGGATCATCTCAATCGCCGTCAGCTGCATGGCGCATTCGTATTGCGCGGCGGTGGCGCTGCTGCCGATGCCGATGGCCCAGAAGGACCACAGTTCCAGCGGCAGGGAATCCTCTGTCCCGCGGGCCAGGGCGGAGCCGGCGTGGACATGGGCGTTGTAGAAGGGCGGCAGGATCATGCAGCCGGTGACATCGCGTTCCTGCCAGTCGGCGTTGCCGGGCGTGGCGGGATCCAGCAGCGCGGTGATCCGGTCGCCGGTGATCAGCAGGTCGCGGGGGTGGGCCGTGGCCTCCTCCCCCGTCCAGACGAGGCCCCCTGTCAGGCGCAGCGGGCGGCTCATCCGAAGACCTGTTCCAGCGCGATGGCCGCGTGGACCCCCTGGCAGGTGGCCACGGCCGAGACATATTCCGGTGGCGTGACGTCGAAGGCGGGATACCAGCCCTTCGCCAGCGGCGTGCCGGTGCGGTGGCCCAGGCAGCTGAGGACCTCTTCGCCCTCGCGCATTTCATTGCGGACGTCTTCGGGGCCGGGGGCCAGGCGGTCGGGCTGCTGGACCATGGCGATGAAGGGCACGCCCAGGGCGCGGGCGGCAATGGCGATCTGGTAGGTGCCGACCTTGTTGAAGACATGGCCGGAGAGCGTCACGCGATCCGCCGCCGTCATGAAGCGGGAGACCATGCCGCTGGCCATGGCATGGGCCGCCATGCCGTCTGTGATGACGGTGGTGGGGATGCCCATTTCCGCCACCGAATGCGCGGTGAGCCGGGCGCCTTGCAGGTAGGGGCGGGTTTCCGTGCAGATCACCTCGATCTTCTTGCCCTGGCGCAGGCAGGCGTCGAGCGTCGCGATGACGCTGGTTTCGCCCCAGCAATGGGTGAGGATCGTGTCACCGTCCCGGACCAGGCTTGCGGCGGCCTGTCCGAGGGCCTCGCTTCGGGCGCGGCGTTCCGACCAGAGCACGCGCACGGCTGCCTCCATCGCGGCGGGAAAGTCGGCGGCCTCCGCCAGGGTCTGCGCCTGTGCCTGCAGGGCGCTCATCGCGTCACGGATGGCGTTGTTGGTGGGGCGGGTGTTGCGCAGACGCTCCGCCGCCTGGGCGAGGGCGGCCAGACGCGCCCCGGTGTCGAGGGCCTGCGCTGCGCGGGCGGCCAGGACCATCCCGGCGGTGGCCGCCAGGAAGGGCCCCGCGCTTTGCGTCACCATGTCTTCGATCGCGCGGGCCACGGTTTCGACATCGGTGCAGTCGACGAAGCGCTTTTCCAGGGGGAAGACCCGGCGGTCGAGGATGCGGACGCGGTCCGCCTCGATCAGGACGCTTTCGCGCAGCAGCGTGGGTTCGGGAATATCGGCGAGGTCGGTCATCGGAAAGCTCAGTTCGTCATGTCGGAAAGGGTCAGGGTCTTGCGCCCGGCCGCCGCCGCCGTCGCATCCCAGGCAGAGAGGCGCGCCAGGGCACCGGCACCGGCCAGGCAGGCCTTCTCGATCCCGCCTTCGTCGCCCCAGACCCCGGTCATCCGGTTCGCGATGACGGAGACGACGGCGCCGGCACGGAAGCCGAAGATCCGCGCAAGTGTCAGCAGGGAGGAGGTTTCCATTTCGAAGTTCAGCACGCCCAGCTGCTTCATCTCCGCGAAGATGCGTTCGCCCTCGGCGGGCAGGAAATCGCGGAAGCCGGGGCGCCCCTGGCCGGCCAGGAAGGAGCCGGAGGTGCAGCCGGTGCCCACGTGCAGCGGTTCGCCCATGGCCTGCACGGCATCGCAAAGCGCCATCGTGACCTCGTGCGAGGCGGTGGCGGGGTATTCGGCGCGGGCGTAGAAATTGGTGGTGCCATCCAGGCGCACGGCGCTGTCGTTGATGATCAGGCTGTTGGTCGCGATCTCCTCCTTCAGGGTGCCGCAGGTGCCGACACGCAGGAAGGTATGCGCGCCGAGGCGGGCGAGGTCGCTGAACACCAGTTCCAGGGAGGGCGCGCCGATCGAGGTGGAGATGGCGCCGATGCGCTGCCCGTTGAAGGTGCCGGCGGCGGCGCGGTAGCCGCGGGGCAGGCCGATGACGCGGGCATCCTGCCACTGGCTTGCCATCAGGTCGATCCGTTCGGGATCGCCGGGCATCAGGACATAGGGCGGCATCTCCAGCTCCTGCAGGGCCTGCAGGCGTTTCATGTCACCGCTGGTGGCGGTGGGTTCGGGGGTGGTCACGGTCATGGGAAGGCTCCGGTTGATCAGCTGGTGCGCCAGCGCACGAGGAGGTGTTCGGCCAGGGTGACGGCCAGGAAGAGGACCAGGGCGAGCGCCGAGGAGACGGCGATCGCGCCGTAGAGAAGCTCTGTCCGGTAGTCGAAGGTGGTCTGGATGATCAGCACCCCCAGCCCCTTTTCCGCGCCGATCCATTCGGAGACGATGGCCCCGATGACGCAGGAGGTGGCGGCGATCTTCAGCGCGGCGAAGAGGAAGGGGATGGAGCGCGGCAGCCGCAGGCGGAAGAAGACCTCCGTCCGGGAGGCGGACATGACCCGCATCAGCTCCAGCTCGGAGGCAGAGACGGCTTCGAAGCCGCGCAGCATGTTCACCAGCGTCGGGAAGAGGCAGACGATGGCGGCGACGACCATCTTGGAGGTCAGCGTCAGGCCGAAGATCAGGATCAGGATCGGAGAGAGGGCGATGATCGGAATGGTGTTGAAGACGACGACAACGGGGAAATACATCTTCCGCGCGGTGGCGGAGTGGACGAAGACCGTGGCCAGGATCACCGCCACCAGGTTGCCGATGAGGAAGCCGCCAATGGCCGCGGCGGCCGTGGGCCAGAGGTTGTCGAGCAGCAGGGCCGCGTTTTCGATCAGCGCCTGCCAGACCGCGCCGGGCTTGGGCGCGATGTAGTCGGGCACGTCGCGCAGCACGATGATGCCCCACCAGGCCAGGATCAGGGAGAGGAAGCCCGCGAGGGGCCAGAGCCAGTGCAGTTTCGATTTCATGCCGCGTCCGCCCGTTCCAGCAGCAGCCGCAGGTCCGAGGTGATCTCGAAGAAGGTTTCGGTGGTGCGGTCGATGGCATTGCCGGGCTTGCGCGCGTCCAGGTCGACGACGTCGAGGATGCGGCCCGGCTTGGCGGCCATGACGACCACGGTCTGACCGAGGAAGGCCGCCTCCGACAGGGAGTGGGTGACGAAGACGATGGTGGTGCCGGTTTCGCGCCAGATCCGCAGGATTTCCTCGTTCAGGCGGTCGCGGGTGATCTCGTCCAGGGCGCCGAAGGGTTCATCCATCAGCAGGATGTCGGGCCGGGTGACCAGGGCGCGGGCGATGGCGACGCGCTGTCGCTGACCGCCGGAAAGTTCGTGGGGCAGGGCGTCTTCGCGCCCTTCGAGGCCGACGAGGCGTACCATCTCGGCGGGGTCGCCCGCCTGACGTTTCAGGCGGGACCAGCGGCCGACCTGCAGCGGCAGGCGGACATTGTCCAGCACGCTGCGCCAGGGCAGCAGGGTGGCATCCTGGAACACGAAGGAGAGCTTGCGGGTCTTGCGGGCCTCGGCCCCCGATCCGCCGAAGACCTGCAGCCGGCCGGAACTGGCCGGCAACAGGTCGGAAAGCACGCGCAGCAGGGTGGACTTGCCGCATCCCGAAGGCCCGATCAGAACGACGAAGCGCCCACGATCCACGTCCAGATGTACATCCTGGACCGCTGTCAGCGGTCCGGTCGGGGTTTCGAAGGTCACCCCCACATCGTCAAGGGAGAAGGCATGTGTCGTCGTCATCGTCGGTCTCGATCTGTTTCGGAATGCGGCGGCCTGCGGCAGGCTCAGAGCTTGGGGCGGACGTCTGCGGTGGCGTCCAGCACCTCGTAGGTGATCACGTCATCGACCACGGGCACCTGTTCGGCGAAGCCGTCGCCGGAGGCGAAGATTTCCACCTGGCGTTCAAGCTTGTCCTTGTCGAACCAGCCCCAGCCATGGGTCTTGGTGTCGGCGCCGAAGGCGATGTTCATGACGATGTCGACGGTGTTGTGTTCGACCTCCCGGTCGAGGTTGGGGTAGGCGTCGCACATGATGTCCACCGCCTCGGTCCGGTTTTCGAAGGCCCAGCCCCAGCCGCGCGCGGCGCCGGCGATGTATTTGGTGAAGGACTCCTTGTGCTCCTCGAACCCGTCCTGGGTGGAGAAGTAGGCATTGGCGTAGCCCACCAGCCCGGCATCTTCGGCGGTCATGGTGATGTAGTCGGGGCCCAGGGCCGCCAGCGCGGAGGTGTTGGTCATGAAGCCCGTGACCGCATCGGCCTGGCCCACCAGCAGCGGCGTCATGTCGGCGCCCTGGGTGATCATGCGCACGTCATCCTTGCTGATCCCGTTCAGGTTCAGGATCAGTTCCAGGGTGAAGCGCCCGTTGGGGTTCACCGCGATGGTCTTGCCCACCAGGTCCTGCGGGGTGCGGATCGGCGATTTCGGCAGGGAGATGTAGGCGTAGGGCGTGTACTGGTAGCCGCAGGCAAAGAGCTTCACCGGGCGACCGGCGCCGGCGGCGACGAAGGTCTGCGCGGTGGAGGAGAACTCCGCCATGGGCGACTGGCCGGTCAGTACCGGCGGCAGGGTCTGGGCGTTGGGACCGCCGGGGGCGAATTCGACGTCAAGCCCCTCTTCGGCGAAGAAGCCCTTTTCGCGGGCCACGATGTCGCCGATCTGGCCATTGCCCATCAGCCAGTCGAACTGCACCCGCAGCGGGGTGAGGTCCGCCGCACGGGCGGGGCCCGCGGTCAGCAGGGCCTGCGCCCCGAGACCGGTCACCGCCGTGGCGCCGAGGGTATTTTTCAGGAAGGCACGGCGGTTCAGGCCGCCGGGCGCGTAGGGCGCCTTGCGATACTTGGTCATTGTCATTTCCCTGTTGATTTTTTGATGGGTCCAGTATGAGCGGCCCCCGGCCGCCCGTAAGGTCCAGTTTTCGACGGCCTGAGAGTCCAGTTTCGCGCGAAGGTGTCAGGTCAGCTCCCGCAGGACGGCGGAAAGCCTTTGTACACCGTCGCCGATCCGCTCTGCCGGCAGGTTGGAAACCGACAGCTGCAGGTGATGCAGGGCGCTGCCCGGGGTGCTGAAGAAATGCGCAGAGGAGCGCAGGGCGAGCCCGCGGTCGGCCGCGCGGGCGATCAGCTCTGCCCCCGGCAGGGGGCGGGGCAGGGTGATCCAGAAGGTCGAGGCCCCGGGGCGGTGACTGACGGCGAGCTCGGGCAGATCGCGGGCGAGGGCGGCGCTCATCGTGTCGCTGCGCTGGCCGAGGACGCGGAAGGCGCGGCGCAGGAACGCACCGTAGTGGCCATGGGCCAGGAAGAGGGCCAATGCGCGCTGATTGTTGCCGGGGGGATGGCGGTGCATGATCCGGCGCAGGGCGCGCAGCTGCCGGGCGACCTCTGCCGGGGCCACGACGTAGCCCATGCGCAGGCCGGGCGCGATCAGCTTGGACATGCTGCCGATGTGGATGACCCGGCCCGAGCGGTCCAGCCCGTGAAGCGCCGGCAGCGGATCCGGCAGGAGCTCCACCTCGAAGGTGTCTTCGACGATGACGGTGCCGCTCCGGGCGGCATTGGCCAGAAGGGCCTCCCGCCGGTCGAGGGGCATGACGGCGGTGGTCGGGCACTGGTGCCCCGGGGTGATGAAGATGGTGTCGCAGCGCGCGGTTTCGGCCCCGGGGCAGAGGCCGCAGGCATCCATGGGCAGGGCGATCTTGCGCGTGGGCATCAGATCCAGGATCTGCCGCATGTCGGGCATGCCGGGGTCTTCGTAGCCCGTGGTGGTGCCCTGGCCCGCCAGAAGCTGCGCCACCAGGAAGCGGCCCTGCTGGCCGCCCAGGGTGACCACGATTTCCTCGGGCCGGGCGCGGATGCCCTGGCGGGAGAGCACCGTGCTGATCAGGTAGTCCACCAGCATGGGATCATCGGCATCGCCCATGTCGCGGGCCCATGTCTCGATCTCTGTCACCGCGAGGGCGCGGCGTTCGCAGTCGCGCCAGGGGTTGGTGGGAAAGAGCGTTGGATCGAACTGGCCATAGGTGAAGTCCAGCTCCGCCTGCGGGGGGCGGCGGTGGGTATCCGGCAGGGTGACCGAGAAACGCCGCGCCCAGTCCCGGACCGGCGCCTCTGGCGGGGGGGCTGGCTGCGCGCAGGGGCCGGCGCTGGCCAAGGGCGTGGGCGCCACGTAGCAGCCGGATCTGTCGCGGATGTCCAGCACGCCCTGTTCGGCAAGCGCCTCTACCGCGGCGATGGCGGTGTTGCGGGAAATGCCCAGCTGCAGCGACAGCTTGCGCGTGGAGGGCAGGCGGGTGCCCGGGGGCACCTCGTGCTGGCGGATCGTGTCGATGATGACCTGCATCGTGCGCAGCTTCAGGTCCCTGCGGTCATCCGCGCGAAGGGCGGGCATCAGGGGCCAGCGATCCCGCAGGGGGATCTGTGCGGTGCGGGGCGGTGGGGTGGACCGGGCGGAGGGGGCGGCCCTGGGCGGAAGTGTCGTCATTCCCCCGATCTGGCCCGAAGCCGGCCGTCCTCGCAACGTCGCCGGGGGCAATCTGCCCCGCGCGCGGGGCCAAGCGTGCAGAACGGGCAGCGGCCGGGCCGAGTGCCCAAGGAGGCGCCATTACCTGACGGAGGCCAGCAGTGACGGGGGCCAGTGCCTGATGAGGGGCAGTGCCTGATGGGGGCCAGTGTCTGATGGGGGGGCGGTCGGGGGGATCCGGCGCGGGTCTTCGGGCCGGGCCTTGCTCCCCTGCCGCTCCGATTCCTGCCTTGCCCGGCGCGCGCCCGGGCTTAGCCAGGCCAGTCCCATGCTGGCGGAGGTCCTTCTTACCCCTTATGAGGCCCCCACGATTCCCGACTGTTCGCCTGTCTGCCCTCCCAAGCCGAAGAAGCCTGTCCGTTGAAGAGTGCCAAGAAACCCAGCCCGTTCGCCCGTGCCCTCCGTTACCTGCGCGCGCGCTTCCGACATGACGAATTCTGGATATCGGGCATCGCGGCGCTGCTCGGACTTGTCTGCGGGATCTCGGTTTCCGTCTTCGACTGGATCGTGAAACACCTGCAATTGCTGGCTTTTGGCCTGGGCATGGGGGAGGTCAGCGGCGCCGATCACATCCCGCTGGACCGGCTTTGGGTGCCTGCCGCCGGGGGCGCCGCGCTTGGCCTGACGATCTGGATGGGGGCGAAGTTCCGTCGCCACATCCAGACGGTCGACCCTATCGCGGCCAATGCGACCACGGGCGGGCGCATCCCCTTGCCCGGTGCGCTGTGGATCATGCTGCAGACCATCCTGTCCCATGGCACCGGCGCCTCCGTCGGCATGGAGGGGGCGCACACGCAGATGTGTTCCGCCCTGGGATCTCGCGCGGGGCAGTGGGCCTCGGGCCGGCGGATGGACATGCGGCTGATGGTGGCCTGCGGGGCCGGGGCCTCCATCGCGGCGATCTTCCAGTCGCCCGTGGCGGGCGCCTTCTACGCCTTCGAACTGGTCGTCGCGGCCTATTCCATCGCCAACCTTGCGCCGGTGGCCATCGCCTCTCTGGTGGCTGCGGGAACGCGCGCCGTGCTGCGCCCCGCGCCGCTGCACTTTCCCACGTCCGACTTTCCCGTTGCCGCCAATGCGGTAATGGTCACCCTGCTGATCACCATCGTGACCAGCTTCATGGCCATCGGCGTGATGCGCGCCTGCACCTGGCTGGAGGGGCGCGCCTCTGCCAGCCTTCCGGGCTGGTTCGCCCCCGTGCTGGGCGGTGGTGCGCTTGGCGTTCTGGCGCTGGCCAGTCCCGCCGCGCTCTCCTCCGGGCGGACCGCGCTGCAGGGGCTCTATGGCAATGAAGTCTTCTGGCTGACCATCCTGGGGGTGCTGGCGCTGAAGGCCGTGGCGGTGACGCTGTCGGTGGGGCTTGGTTTCCGCGGTGGCCTCTCTTTCGCCTCGCTCTTTCTCGGGCTTCTTTGCGGCAAGCTGGTGGGGGCGCTGCTGCAGATGGCCGGTGTCACCGCGCTTTCGCCGGAACTGTGCGAGCTGATCGGCATGACCGCATCGGCCACCGCGATCATCGGCGCGCCGCTGGCCATGGCCTTTCTGGTGTCCTTCGCCAGCCAGGACATGAACAACGTCATCCCGATGGTCTGTGTCGCCACCCTCGCCAACCTGCTGGTGCGCCGCTACTTCGGCTATTCCTTCGCCACCTGGAAGTTCCACCTGCGCGGGGATCCGATCCGCTCCGGCGCGGATCAGAGCTTCCTGTCGGGCCTCAAGGTGGGGGAGATGATGCGCCGGGATTCCACGCCCGTGCTCTACAGCACCGACCTGGCGCAGTTCCGCAAGCGCTATCCCCCGGGGTCACGCTACCGGGTCGTGGTGACGGATCACGATGGCAGCTACCTTGGCATGGTCTCGGTGCCCGAAATGCACAATCCCGCCTCCGACGACAAGGAGATGGAGGACCTGCTGCGCAATCGGGGCGACTACCTGACCCCCGACATGACCGCGCCGGAAGCGCTGAAGCGGTTCGCCGCGACCGGCACCGACGCGCTTGCGGTGGTGGAGGGTGAGACGCGCAAGGCCCTGGGGGTCCTGATGGAGCCCTATGTGCTGCGCCGCTGTACGGAGCTGACCGAGCAGCGCATGCGTGAGATCTTCGATGAACGCGGCTCCCACGCGGCCCGCAAGGGCGCGCGCGCGGGCTGATCCCGGTGCCCTCAGGCGGTGCGTGGGCTGCCTCCGGATGCGGGGTTGTTCGTGATGGGGTGAGTCTCATTATTGTATGTATTGAATGGATAGATTGTATGTGATTGTGTGAAGGGTGTATGGCGGCCTAGTCTTCCCTCTTTCGATATACCTCTAATAACAATGGGTTTTTGGTATACCTGTGTGCTTCTGGCTCACTTTTCGATGTTGCGTCAATCCTCTTGCGGTGGGGTGGATTGAGGTATAATTGGGTTTTGAATGTATGTACGCGAAGCGCGTAACGGCGCAGGGCGGATCTCGGTCGCGCAAGTGTCGCTGGCTCCGTCCTTCCCCCTTCTCGCGCAGGACGCCGCGACCCGACTGAGGGGTGGTACGGACGTACAGCAAGCAAGGAGCAATACGATGATCTGGGTTCCCATAGCCTTTGGCGTGTTCAAGTTGTCCGTGATCGGTACGACCATCTTCTTCTCGATCAAGACCCACCGGGATGGCGAAGAGGAAGACAGAAGGAAGCGCGACGAGAGCAGGCAGGTGGCCGAACACGCAACCGATGGCCCCGCTGCAAAGCTGGAGGGCTGAGGAAGTCGGAAGACTGGGGCGAGGAGCCGGTTCAAGTTTACCCGGGATCCCCGAAAGCTGGCGCTTTGCAATCTCGGCGCCAACGGCAGGTTGCGGGGCTTCGGCCCGAGAGACTTGCCTGTGAAAATTGCCTGTGAAAATTGAGGGTCGCTGACGTTCGGGCGACCGGCCGTCCAGGCCCCTAATGGGTGCACGCCGATCCCGCAGTCATGCGTTCTTTCCAAATCTGTTCGGGCATCCCTCCGGCATGGGCCGCCGACCTTCAGGACCCCAAGTCTTCCTTGACGACGAGCATGGGGGAGCCTGCCTCCGGATCTTGCGAAATCAGGACGTCGACATCGAAAGCGTCGCGGATGTGGGGCGCGCGCGCGACCTCTGCCGGCGGGCCGCTGGCGATCAGCCGGCCACCGTTCAGCATTGCCACGTGATCCGCATAGCGGAAGGCCTGGTTGAGGTCATGCAGCACGGCGATCACCGTCCGGCCTTCGCGGGCCCAGGCGCGGCAGAGCCGCATCACCTCGACCTGACGGGCGATGTCCAGGTAGGTCGTCGGCTCGTCCAGCAGGATCACGGCGGTCTCCTGCGCCATCACCATCGCCAGCCATGCGCGTTGCTGCTGGCCTCCGGAGAGCTCGGACAGTTGGCTGTCCGCGATGTCTGTCAGGGCCAGACGTTCGAGGGCCGCGTTCACCGCGTCATGATCCCTGCGCGTCATGCGTCCCCATAGGTTGTTGTGCGGGCTGCGTCCGTAGCCCACCAGCTGGCGCACGGTGACCCCATCCGGGGAGATCATCTTCTGCGGAAGAAGGGCCACCTTGCGGGCCAGGTCCCGTGCCGCGTAGGAACCGATGTCCTTTCCGTCGAGCAGCGCCCTCCCTGTCCGGGGTGCGAGGTTGCGGATCATCGATTTCAGCAAGGTCGACTTGCCGCAACCGTTCGGACCGACGAGCGCCGTGAACTGGCCGCGCGGCAGATCGAGGGTGAGGTCGCCAATGACGGTCTTCTCGCCGTATCCAAGGCAAAGCCTGTCGAATGTCAGGACAGCATCCATCATCTCATCCTGTAGAGTAGCCAAAGAAAATAGGGCGCGCCGATGACTGCCGTCATCACGCCGATGGGGATCTCGGTCGGGGGGGCGATCGCGCGCCCGAGCGTGTCGGCTGCCATTGCGATTGCTGCCCCGACTCCGGCAGAGGCGGGAAGGGAGTGCAGCATGCGGCCCGCGAAGAGGTGGCGCGACACGTGCCCGGCGATCAGCCCGATGAAGCCGACAGGCCCCGCGACGGCCACGCACAGGCCCGTCAGCGCCACGGCAATCGCCAGGGCGAGGAACTGGATCATGCGGGTTCTCACGCCCAGGGCCTGCGCGGAAGCATTGCCAAGCGTCATCAGGTCGAGGGCCTTCGCCAGGGGCAGTGTCAGGAGCGCGAGCGGCACCATCAGCGCCAGCAGGGTGACGTCGGACCAGCCGAGCGCCCAGAGGGAACCCGTCAGGGACATCAGGGCGGTATTGATCTCGACCGGGTGCGTGAGCAGCAGGAATTCGGTCATGCCCGACAGGCAGGCCGAGACCGCGATCCCGGACAGGGCGAACCGCAGGGGCGAGAAGACACCGATGTTGTAGAGCATGAGAAACGCCGCGCCTGCGGCCCCGCCGCCGATGGCCAGCAGTGGCAGCCAGTTGACGGGAAAGCCCTGGAACACGAGCAGGCCGAGCGCCATCGCCAGCCCTGCACCCTGGGTCACACCAAGCAGGTCCGGCGATGCGAGCGGGTTTCGGATGACAGCCTGGACCAGGGCGCCGGCCAGGCCGAGAGCGCCGCCGAGCGCGGCCGCGATGATCGCGCGCGGCAGCCGATGGTTCCAGATGACGAAGTCCTGCGCATCCCTGGCAGAGAGGTAGCCCAAAAGGTCCGCCGGGGGCACGAAACTTGCGCCCAGAGACAAGGCCGCAACGAAGAGCAGCAGCAGGACGGTCACGAGGGAGAGCATGCGCAGCATCAGGCTTTCCTCGCCAGCCACAGGAAGACGGGCGCACCGATCAGCGCGGTCACGGCACCGGCCGGCGTTTCCGACGGAAAGGCAACGACGCGCGACAGGATGTCCGAGCCGAGCAGCAGGACAGCCCCCAGGATGGCCGCAAGCGGCTGCGCATATCTATAGTCGGCGCCGACGAGCAGATAGGCGAGGTTCGGGGCGATCAGGCCGATGAAAGCCAGCGGGCCCGCCACGGCGACGCAGGTTCCGGTCATCAGGCACCCAAGCGCAAAGACAAGGCAGCGCAGCGGTGCAATGCGCACCCCCATGGCCTGCGCGGCATCATCGCCAAGTGCCAGCAGGTTGAGCTTGCTGGCCACGATCGCCGCGCCCGATGCCCCGACCAGCAGCACGGGCGCCAGCAAGGTAACATCGTGGAAATTCGTGTTGGAAAGCGAGCCCGCAAGCCAGTTGAGCACGCCCAGTGCACGCTCTTCGGCCAGCAGGACGACCAGCCGGGTGAGGCCGGCACAAAGCGCTGCCATGGTCATCCCGGCCAGGACAAGGCGGATCCGCGACGCATCGGCCGAGAAGGCGGAGCCCAGCGTCACCACCAGGGCCCAGGCGACAGCGCCGCCGCAGGTCGCGGCAACGGGGCCGGGGATCGTCGCCCCCACAAGCCCGCTGGTGCTGAGCGCGAGCGCAAGGCTTGCGCCGCCCGTCACCCCAAGCAGGCTGGGTGAGGCCAGCCTGTTGCGCGACACGCCCTGCATCAGCGCCCCCGTAAGCCCCATCATGGCGCCGATGAGCAGTGCCACCAGGGACCGGGGCAATCGCACCTGCGCCACGATTTCCGTCATCGTTTCGCGGGGGCCGCCCGTGAACAGGGGCCAGACCTCGGCCGGCCCCAGCGGAAAGCTGGAGAAGGCCCAGAGAGACCAGACGAAAAGCCCGGCCCCGAGGGCCAGGCTTCCCGCAAAACTCAGGATGATGCGCGACAAGATGTCAGTCCGCCGGCGCCTGATAGCTGCCATCGAGAATGTCGAGCGTGGTCTTTGCGATCTTCTCGGCGGCGATGATGCCCCGGTTGCGGGCCCAGACGTTGCTGTCCACTGCGATGACATGGTCATCCTGTGCGGCCCGAAGCACATTCCACAGCGGCATCCCGCTCCAGGTGTCGATGATCGACGGGCGGCGATAGTGACCGACGAACAGGTAATCCGGATCAAGCGCCAGCAGCTGCTCGATGGAAACGAACTCGTAGGCATCACCCTCTGCACGCACTTCGGGAACGGTCAGGCCGAGCTTGGCCAGCACCCCGCCGGAATAGCTGTCGGGGCCGTGCAGCGACAGGCTGTCTTCCCGTGCGGCCCCGAAGATCACGGTGCTGCCTTCGGGAGCGATCTGGCGAACCTTGGCGGCGTACTCCTGCATGCGCTCCTCGTGCAGTGCCAGGCGCGCCTTCATCTCCTCCGAACGCCCGACGGCCTTGCCGACGATGACCGCCGAGTCCAGGCTTTCCTGGTAGGTCTCGCCGCGCGAGGGCAGCAGCAGCGTCGGCGCGATCGCTGAAAGCGCGTCATAGCTGCCTGCATGTCGGCCCAGGTCCGCGATGATCAGATCGGGTTTGAGCGCCGCGATCCCTTCGATGGAGGGTTGGGCACGACGGCCCAGGGAGGTCCACTCTCCCGTTACCTCGCGCACTTCTTCGGGAAGCCGGGTCGCATCGTTGTCGTCCGCGACCCCGACGGGAGAGACCCCAACAGCCGCAAGGTCATCGACGAAGGAGAACTCAAGCGCAATCACCCGTTTCGGCCTATCCGGCAGGGTGATCTCATGCGTGCCGTCGTTGATGTGGATCGGCTCTGCGATGACAGAATTTGCCATGCACAGGATGGCAGAGGCGGCCAGGGAGAGAAGTTTCACTACTATTTTCCAATGAGTTACGTCCTCCCTTGCGTCACGCCTAACATTCCTGACTAAATTACACAACTAATAAGTTCGGGACCTGCAGGCAGGGCCGCCGCGCCGATCGGATGTCAAAACGATAGCCCGGGTTGATCCGCCCGATTTCGCCCGACACGGCGCCCCGAAGTGCCCGGCGCGTTGCGCGTGGTCCACCGTCACGACGCGGGGCAAGGCGGTTACTTCATCTTCGACGATGGCGACACGGCCCTGACGGCAACTGTTCGGCTGGCCGGCGCCGGAACGTCGACAGCCTGTGGGGAGGCTGCAGCGTCGCAAGACCGGCCTGGCGAGCGTCAGCTCAGAGCCTTGGCTGTCTGGGAGAGGTCACACTGACGGCCGGCAGGCCGGCCGTCAGTGCCCTGGGCCTCGACGGGCCTTGGTGGGCGTTGTCAGCTGGTCGCCTGACGTTTCCGGCTGACGAAGACAAGAACTTCGACCGCCGCAAGGATCACCATCGACAGCCCAACCAGCGGGAAGAAGATCCCGGCCGCCACGGCCATCACCAGCAGGGTGCGGGGGATGCGCCAGTCCGCCGGAATTGTCGGCACGCCGAGTGCGCCCCGGGGCCGGCGTTTCCACCACATCACTGCCGCCGACACGCAGAGCATGACCATGGCAGCACAGGCCAGCAGCAGCACGATCTGGTTCACCAGACCCCATTCCTGCCCCATGTGAACACTGATCCCCCATTCGGCCCATCGACCAAAGGTGCCGAGATCTTCAAGACCAGCGTCGTAGAGCACCTCACCGCTGTACTGGTCGAGGTGGATAACCCGTTCATAGGTGATGTCGTCGGGATAGACCGAGGCGGTGAAGACTCCCTTCGGTCCCTTCGGCATGGAAAGCGCATAGCCCGGCACGATGCCGAGGGCTTCGACCTTGCTGACAACCGCGTCGAGCATTGCCGGCACGCCCGCAGCCCCCGCGCCCATGTCGGCGCCATGGCCGGCGTGCAGGCCTTCGTCCGACTCCGGGATCGGCTGACGCTCCATGATCCAGGGCGCGCGGTCCACCACGTCCTCGGTCGGGATCGTGGAAAGCGGTACGCCGGACCAGTAGCCATCGGGCATGCCGATGCCGAGGGCATAGGCGGTGTCGTAGAACTTCGCCCCCCAGACGCCGGACCACGGCAGGCCCGTCAGCGCCAGGAAGACGATGAAGACGCCGGTGTAGATCCCGGTCACCGCGTGCAGGTCACGCCACCAGGGCCGGCCGCGTGTGGCCTTGATCCGGATGGTCCCCACGTGCCGACGGCCCCGGGGCAGCCAGAGGTAGATCCCGGTGCCCACGAGGAGGATCATCCAGCCCGCGGCCGCTTCGATCAGCCGATTGCCGAACCAGCCGACATATTCCAGCGAATGAAGCTTGCGCACGACATACATCGCCGGGCTGCCGGCCGCGCCGCCATCCCAGAGCGTGCCCAGCACCGTGCCATCATGAGGGTCCACGTAGATCGTGTCGCGCAGCCCGTCCTCCCCCAGGATGTCGACCTCTGCGCTGCGATTCGGAGCAGCGGGAGGTGAATAGGCCTTGAGCGTGCCGGGATGGGTCTCGAGCGCGGCTGCGGCGATCTGCGACGGCGGCAGGCTCTCCCCGCTGGTTTCGACAAAGCGCAACGCGTGGTGCGCGGTGTTGTTGATCTCATCCTTGAAGAGATAGATGCCGCCGGTCACCGCAAGGATCAGGACGAATGGCAGGACCAGAAGCCCTGCGATGAAGTGCCAGCGCCAGACAGCGCGATAGAGTGCGGAGCTGGCCGCACGGGAAGTTGTATCGGTCATTTAGGTCAAATCCACCTGGCCCGCCGCGCATGCCGACAGGGGCATGTCCCGCAAGACGGGCATGAAACTGCGCCCCGCGCGATGTCACGCGGGAATTGAGTGTCAGGGTCTCAGGTGAGGTGTGGAGGCGCCCTGGTGGAGTGACCGACATTTCGCCCCCGGGCCGCGCGTTGCAGCGCTTCCCCGGCGCGCCAGTCGTCCTGGGGGATGAAGGCGCGCGCCAGGGGAGCGAAGACCACGGGTGGGGTCCCGGGCAAGGCATGACAGAAGGGGCAGTGATGTTCGTGCCCGGCATGGCTGTCGCCGCAAAAATCGGCCGGCAGGGCGCCATAGGTGAGCTCGTAGATTTCAAGCGCGGAGCTTGCCCGGTCAGGCGCCATCATCTTTGCCGAAACCATGCTCGAAATCGCCAGGCAGAGGCCCAGCGTCAAAGCACGGAGTATCGGCATCGGTAAAGTCATGCGGGTCACCTGCCACGAATTCACGGAGGCAGGAAGGGGCGAGTTTGACGCAGAGTTCCCTGAAGTGAAGCCGCCGGCGGCTGTTGATGTGGTCGCAGGCCCGCTCCTTGGCGCTGTGTCGGACGTGAAGGTCCGCTTGGGGTCAGGGGCCACGGCGCATCATGCCATGGCGACTTGGCCGTGCCGCCGCGCTGCCGCATGACAGCTCCGAGCCCTTTTTTCCAGCTTTCTACAGCAGAACCAATGTCAACTTAGGCGAACATCCTGCGAAAATACGGAATCAAATATTGCGAACACCCGCTGAGCTAAAGGTGTGCCAACCAGTTCTTCACGGCTCATTGCTGCCCCAACTAGCTCGCTGGACGCGACTGGTCGGTTGTTTGCATCGATCACTGAAACACCGGGAACGCCTTCGCTCTCAAAATGGACCAAGGAAATCGCGCATCGATCATTCTTGGTCGTTCCCTCACCCCAAGCTCCATATATTAAATCGAAATTTGCAGGGTGGTCTTCAATGGATCTACCAACAGTCCACTGAACGAAGTAACTTGCGATGGTGCCTCCACCTTCTTCATGAACATAGCCCCAAACGGTTCGAGTTTGACTGCCACAGCAATCGCAAATACCGATACTCTCTTCCGTTGGTTCGACTTCAAACATCATATCAGCCTTCTTGCCTCCCCTATGAATTGAGCTGAAAGCAGACCACTAGTCCAGTATTGGCAACGTCAGCTTTGTCCGCTCCGCCGACCTTGGATCGCTGGCAATGCTGCGCGACGCCAAGGATGGCCGGTTCCCAGAAGCTGCTCCGCCGCTATGGATCTGACGGCGAACGGCAGGCTCGGGCCGAGTGCGGTATTCGCGACGCAATCCTCGTGCGGGCGCTGGGCGAAGGGGGCGTTGCTCTGGTGTGGTCGCCGCAGATCTCAAGTGATCCTGTGCTTTCTTCGTACAGACCGAGTTGGCACCACTTGGGTCTGCCAGTCGTTCGGGTGATGTGCCTGGCTGGGGACGGCTGTGCCGCTCTACCCACGTGGCTTGCGATGAAACGAAGGGTGAGCGGCGGCGAACCTGTGAAGCACATTGCGAAGCCGGTCATGGTCGATCCGGCCCCGACACATGTGATTTTCGGAAAAATATTCGAAATCAAAATGGTGCGGGTGAAGGGACTCGAACCCCCACGCCAAAGGCGCCAGAACCTAAATCTGGTGCGTCTACCAATTCCGCCACACCCGCATCCCACGTCGCCCGGGGGCGCCGCGTGGAGCGCTGTCTAGCAAAGCCCGGCGACGGATTGAAGATGAAATCGTCACCTGCGACGCGCTTGGCCCCAGGCTGTCGCAGGGCGGGCAGGGGGCCGCGGACCGGAGCGCAATCCGCGCCTGCGCGACGGCAATCGCGGATCATCTGCGCCCGTGGGCCCCCATGGGGTCCGTTGAGTGGGCTGGGTGCTTCCCTGACGCGCGGGCTTGCGCTATTGGGCGGCCATGCCGATCAAGCTTACCTCCCTCTCCGACCTGCTGGACCACGGATTCGACGATGTCATCGATGTCCGTGCGCCCTCGGAATTCGACGACGATCATATCCCCGGCGCGCTCAGCATGCCGGTGCTGGATGACGAGGAACGCGCCCGCGTGGGCACGATCTACAAGCAGGTCTCGCCCTTCGATGCGCGCAAGATCGGTGGCGCCCTTGTGGCGCGCAACGCCGCCCGCCACATCGAAGATCGCCTGCAGGATCGCGACGGCGGCTGGCAGCCGCTGGTCTATTGCTGGCGTGGCGGGCAACGCTCCGGCAGCTTCGCCACCATCCTGCGCCAGATCGGCTGGCGGGTGGAGACGGTCGAAGGCGGCTACAAGGCCTTTCGCGGGCTGGTGGTGGATGCGCTTTACGAGCAGCCCTTCCCGGCGCCGGTGATCCTGCTGGATGGCAACACCGGCTCGGCCAAGACCGAATTGCTGAACATGTTGCCCGCCCTGGGGGTGCAGGTGCTGGATCTGGAGGGCATGGCGAACCACCGTGGTTCTCTCTTCGGGGCCATGGGGCCGCAGCCGCAGCAGCGCGGGTTCGAAACCGCGGTGGCCATGGCCATGGCCCGGCTCGACCCCTCCCGGCCCGTGGTGGTGGAGGCCGAAAGCTCCAAGGTGGGGGAATGCCGAGTGCCGCCCGCGCTGTGGTCCGCGATGAAGACCGCGCCGCGCATCGTGCTGAACGCCCCGCTGGAGGAACGCGCAGCCTACCTGACGCGTGCCTATGGCGACGTGATCGAGGACGGCGCGCGCCTGCATCAGATCCTGGACAGCCTGCGCCCCTACGTGGCCGCCGACCAGATCGAGGCTTGGCATGCCGAGGCTTCCGAGGGGCGTTTCACCGACCTGGCACGCGGGCTGATGGAACAACGCTATGATCCGGGCTACACCCGGCACCGGGCCCGCTGGGATCCGGAAACCGTGACCGAGCTTGACGCGCCGAGCCTGGCGCCTGAAGCGCTGCCGGAACTCGCGGCGCGCATCGCCGCCCGCGTCAATACACTCAAGACAGGAGATTGAGATGACTGCACCCCAACTGCGCCTGACCTCGCTCAGCCATGGTGGCGGCTGCGGCTGCAAGATCGCGCCCTGCGTGCTGTCGGACCTGCTGAAGGGCACCAAGGCACTGCCGGTGCCGCCGGAACTGCTGGTGGGGATCGGCTCTGCCGATGATGCGGCGGTCTACAAGATCTCCGATAGCCAGGCGATCGTGGCCACCACCGACTTCTTCATGCCCATCGTGGATGACCCGGAGGATTTCGGCCGCATCGCCGCGACCAATGCGATTTCCGACGTCTACGCCATGGGCGGTCGGCCCCTGTTTGCGCTTGCCGTGGTGGGCATGCCGGTCAACAGCCTGGCGCCCGAAACCATCGGCAAGATCCTCGAAGGGGGCGCCAAGGCCGCCGCCGACGCTGGCATTCCCGTCGCGGGCGGGCACACCATCGACTCGGTCGAACCGATCTACGGGCTGGTGGCCATCGGCCTGGTGGACCTGGGGCAGATGAAACAGAACGACCAGGCCCGGGAAGGCGACGTGCTGATCCTGGGCAAGCCCCTGGGCGTCGGCATCTACTCCGCCGCCTTCAAGAAGGAACTGCTGTCGGACGCCCAGTATGCAGAGATGATCGCGACCATGACCCGGCTCAACACGCCGGGCCCCGACCTGGCCGCGCTGCCGGGGGTGCATGCGATGACCGATGTGACGGGCTTCGGCCTGGCCGGGCACGGGCTGGAAATGGCGCGCGGCTCCGGCCTGCAGGCGCAGATCGACTGGTCCGCCGTGCCGCTGCTGTCCTCGACCCGCGCCCTGGCAGAGGCCGGCAACATCACCGGCGCCTCGCACCGCAACTGGACCAGCTACGGAGAGAGCATCACCCTTTCCGACGACCTGTCGGAGCTCGACCGCGCCCTGGTCTGCGACCCGCAGACCTCCGGCGGGCTGCTGGTCTCCTGCGCGCCCGACACGGCGGAGGAGGTTCTGTCCATCTTCCGCCGCCACGGATTCGACGCCGCAACCCCGGTTGGCCGCATGGCCGCGGGCAGCGGCGTTCGCTTCGCCTGAGGTCCCCACGACCCCGGGCAACACACCCGCCTCCGGCTGCGTGCCGGGGGCGATCCTTTCGCGGGGCATGGCGCCCCAACCGCAACCCTCGTCACGAGTGCCCATCATGAAACGCATCGCACTGCTGCTGCTCACCGCCTTCGCCACCCCGGCGGCGGCCGATACCCTCTATTTCTCCGCCATCCCCGATGATGACGAAACCCGCCTGGTCGAACGTTTCGGCAAAGTGGCGGATTACCTGTCCGAAAAGCTGGGCGTCGATGTCGCCTATGTTCCGGTGAAAAGCTACGCCGCCGCCGTCACCGCGTTTTCCAACGACCAGATCCAGCTCGGCTGGTTTGGCGGCCTGTCCGGCGTGCAGGCGCGGGCCCGTGTCGACGGTTCCCGCGCCATCGCGCAGGGCGCGGAAGATGCGGCCTTCGTGACCTATTTCATCACCAACAGCGCGACGGGCATCGACCCCACGGTCGAGTTCCCCACTGCCATCGAAGGGCACAGCTTCACCTTCGGCGCGCAGGGGTCCACCTCCGGCCGCCTGATGCCGGAATTCTACATCCGCCAGGAGTTGGGCGCCCCCGATGACGTCTTCGCCGACGTGGGCTTCTCCGGCGACCACGCCCAGACCCTGCGCCTGGTGTCCTCCGGTGCCTATGACGTCGGCGCGCTCAACTACACCGTCTACGAACAGGCCGTGACCGAAGGCGCGCCCGAGGTGGCCAACACCAAGGTCATCTGGCAGACCCCGGCCTATCCCGACTACAACTGGACCATCCGCGGCGATGTCGATGCCCGCTTCGGCGAAGGCTTCGCAGACCGCGTGCAGGCGGCCCTGCTCGAGATGACGGACGAGGATCTGCTCGCCTCCTTCCCGCGCTCGAAGTTCATCGAGGCGGACAATGCGCTCTATGCTCCGATCGAGGAGACGGCGCGCGAGCTGGACATCATCGACTGATGACTGCCCTGCAACCGGGGGCCCCGGCGGGGGCCCTCGCAAGGCTTGCCGATGAAACGCTGGGGTGGGGCGACAGCCCCGTCCTGACCGGCGTCAACCTGTCCCTGCAGGAAGGGGAGCGGGTGGTTCTGCTCGGCCGGTCGGGCGTGGGCAAGTCGACGCTGCTGGCGGCGCTGACGGACCGGCTGTCGGGCGTGCGCGTGGCGCTGGTGCCGCAGGATCACGGGCTGGTCGGGCCGCTGTCGGTCTTCCACAACTGCTGGATGGGCCTGCTGGATGACTCGGGCACGGCGCGCAACCTGCGCATCCTTCTGCGCCCCACGGCGGCGGAACGGGCGCGGGTCGACGGCGTGCTGGACCGCGTGGGCCTGTCGGGCCTGGGCCGCCGTCGCGTGGCCTCCCTTTCCGGCGGGCAGCGGCAGCGCGTGGCACTGGCCCGTGCCCTGCTGCGCGGGGGCGCGGTGGTGCTGGGGGATGAACCTGTCTCGGCGCTGGACCCGAAACAGGCGGCGGCGCTGCTGGGGGAACTGGCTGCCGGCTTCCCCACCTCGGTGCTGGCGCTGCATGACGTGACGCTGGCGCTCGACACGGCGACCCGGATCATCGGGCTGAAGGGCGGGCGCGTGGCGCTCGATGCCCCCGTGGCCGACTGTACCCGCGACCGGCTGATGGACCTCTACACATGAGCGCTGCGCGCAAGGTGACGGCCGGCTTCGCGCTGGCCACGCTTCTGGCGCTCTGGCTCGCCGATCTCTCCGCCCCGCGGCCCGATCCCTGGCTGACGCTGGCGGCCATCGGGCAGGGGCTGCTGCATCCCGACTTCACCGATCCGATGTCGCTGCTTTCCGGCGCGGTGCTGACCCTGGCCTTCGCGCTTTGCGGCGTGGGGCTGGGCGCGGCGGCGGGGCTGCTGCTGGCGCCGCTCTACCACCTGCGCGGCGTCCGGCTCTTCTGCATCGCCATCCGTGCGCTGCACGAACTCTTCTGGGCGCTGCTGCTGATGAACATCACCGGCCTGTCGCCGCTGACCGGCGTGCTGGCCATCGGGCTGCCTTACACGGGGATCTTCGCCAAGGTCTTCTCCGAATACCTCGAAGAGGCGGGCAGGGGCGGCGACCAGGCCCTGCCGCGCGGGCTGCCGGTGGTGACGCGTCTCCTTTGGGCGCGCTTCCCGGCGATCCTGCCGCAGGCCTCCGCCTATACGCTCTACCGGCTGGAATGCGGGCTCCGCAGCTCGGCCGTGCTGGGCTTCATCGGCCTGCCCACGCTGGGCTTCCAACTGGAAACCTGGTTCCGTCAGGCCCATTACGACCGCGCCGTGGTGGTGCTGGGCGTCTTCTTCCTGCTGATCCTGCCGATCCGCCACTGGGCCCGCTGGCGGCTGATGCCGCTCTACCTGCTGGCTTCCCTCTGGGCGCTGTCACGGGTCGAGGTGCCGCCCATGGGATCGGGCGCCCTGGCGCGCTTCCTGACCGAGATCGTGCCCGCCCCCGTGCACTCTGGCCGCTGGGAAAGCTGGCTCGACAAGGTCTTCGTGCAGCAGGCCTGGCCCGGCGTCGTTGAAACCATGGTGATGGGACAACTGGCGCTGGTGCTGGCAGGCCTTCTGGCGGCCCTGGCGTTTCCGGCCATCGTGCCGCGCGTCGCGGGCCGCATCGGCGCTGCGATCGGCCACGGGGTGCTGGTGCTCTTCCGTTCCACCCCGGAATACATGCTGGCCTTCCTCTTCCTGCAGATCCTCGGCCCCTCGATGCTCCCCGCCGTGCTTGCCCTAGGCCTGCACAACGGCGCCATCATCGCCCACCTGCTGGGCCGCCAGGCCAATACCCTGCCGCTGCGCCCCGATGCGCCGCGCGGGCTGACCCTCTGGGGGTGGGAACTGCTGCCGCGGCTGACACCGAACTTCCGTGCCCTCTGCCTCTATCGCTGGGAAATCATCCTGCGCGAAAGCGCCATCATGGGGGTGCTGGGCCTCGGCACCTTGGGGTTCTACGTGCAGAAGAACGTGGAGGAACTGCGCCTTGACCGCGTCATGGCGCTGCTGCTGGTCACCGTGCTGCTGACCGTCGCCGTCGATGCCCTGTCGCGTCGCCTGCGCGCCCGGCTGCAGCCCGATAGCCGGATCCGGATCGAAGGCACACGCGGGCAGGGCTGATCCCGACCAACCGGTCTGGCCCCTTGCCGGGCGGGACGGCCCCACCGATACTGCCCCGAACCGGAGTTGCCCGAACCGCCTTTGCCGGACCCGGAGGAGAGCCGATGACGACCCGTCCCGACACCGCCCGACTGGATCCCGTGGCCGACGCCCGCGAAATCGTCTTCACGCTGGCCTCATGGGACTTTCCCTGGGACGTGGAGAAGGCGCTCGAATTCGCACTCTTTCGGACCTACGCGGTGCCGGGCATCTCGGGCCTGCTGGTCCGCACCGGCGAATTCGAAGCCCGCCCCCGCAAGCGCTACGACGATACGGAGCTGATCCTGTCGGAGATCGTCGAGAACGGCCCCGATCATCCGCGCGGGGCGGCGGCCCTGGCCCGCATGAACGAGATGCACGGCCGCTACCGCATCCCGAACGACCAGTATCTCTACGTCCTGTCGACCTTTGTCTTCGAGCCGATCCGCTGGCTTGACCGCTTCGGCTGGCGTCCCCTGTCGCAGGCCGAACGCCTGGCGGTCTTCGCCTATTACCGTGATCTTGGCACTCGCATGGGGATCACCGACATCCCCGAGGATCCGGACGCGTTCGAAGCCTTCAATCGCGCCTACGAGGCGCGGGAGTTCCACTTTGCCGAAAGCAACGCGCGGATCGGCAAGGCCACGCTGGACCTGATGCTGGGGTTCTACCTGCCGCCTCCGCTCTGGCCCCTGGGGCGTCCGGCGGCGCTGGCGCTGATGGATCCGCCGCTGCTGGCCGCCATGGGGTTCGCCCCCGCGCCAGGCTGGCTGCAACGGGCGGTGCCCTCCGCCCTGCGCCTGCGCGCGCGCCTGCTTCGCCTTTTGCCTCAACGGCGCCGGCCGAAGCTGATCACGGCGCGCAGGCGTCCCAGCTATCCGGGCGGCTACGCGATCGAGGATCTGGGCACCTTCAGGCAGGCCGCGCGCCCCGGCAATGACCCCCGCGCAGCGGGCTGACCGCGCGGGGCACCGGGCCGTGATCAGGCCTTCGGGGCGGGGGCGTCGGCAGCGGCGTCGCCCGTCTCTTCCCTGGCGGTACTGCGGGCCGCGACCTTGCCGGCCAGCCAGGGCATCAGGAAGGAGGTCACCACGACCACCACCGCGATCTGCGCCGCCGCGGTCGAGGCATATTGCGCGTAGTCCGCGTGGCTTGCGGCGTAGATCACCGGCACGTTGGTGGAAATCCCGGCGGCACTGGCCACCCCGAAGCTGGCATAGCCCGGGCGTTTCAGCAGGTAACGGTCCACCAGGAACAGGATCGGCAGGTTGGCCAGGATGTAGATCGCCGTCAGCAAAAGCCCGGTGGCCCCTGCCGTCACGACCATCTTCAGGTCGATGACAGATCCGAAGCAGAACCCCAGGAAGGGCAGCAGAACCCCGCTGCCCGGCCGCAGGAAGGCGCGCAGATCCGCATCCAGGTTGCCCACCAGCATGCCCAGCAGGAAGGGCACCAGCACCTGCACCAGCACCATGTAATCGAACCCCCCGCCAGAGCTGAGCCCCATGAAGAGGATCGCGATGGCGGGAACGGAAATCAGGTTCAGCAGGCCGAAGTCGGCCTGGTCGATCTCATCCCCGTGGCGGTTGACGATGGCCAGGTAGATGCCCGGGTTGGTCGCCGTCAGTGCCGCCACCAAGGCGATGGCAGAGATCCCCCAGATGCCCCCGGCGCCGAAGATCTGCAGCACCAGAAGGGAACCAACGAGCCCGATCGCCAGCTTCACCAGCAGCAGGACGAAACCGCGCCGCAGGGTGGGCAGCACCTCGTCCAGGGTGAACTGGGTCCCGGTCAGGAACAGCATCAGCCCGATCAGCGTCGTCGTGCCGCTGGCAAACAGCGCCGTCGTGGCGCCGCCGATCTGCAGCGCCTGGGGCCAGAAGGTATGCACGATGGCGGTCAGCGCCATCGGCACGTTGAGCGTGCCCGCGGGCACCTTGCGCATGAAGGACAGGATTTTCATCTCGATCTCCCCGGCAGGAGGGGCGGCGAACCGCCCCGTCCCGGCCTAGCCCTTCAGACCCAGCAGGATCGCCTCGGCATTGCCGTGGGCGACCTTCTCGCGCCGCGCCTCGCCGACATCCGCCGCCGCGATCCAGTCGCAGGAGGCCTTGAGGTTCTCGAACGGGTAATCGGCGGAGAACATCACGCTGTCCTCGCCCAGGTTGTCCAGCGTGCAGCGCAGCGCCACGTCATCGCAGACGCCGGATGTGGTGCAGGTGATGTTGCGGCGCAGGTAGAAGGAGGGCGGATGCGGCAGCTCCTCCGTCACGTAGGCCGTGGGCAGCCGGCTGTCGAAACGCCAGGGTAGGAAGGGCAGCGTCTCGCCCATGTGGCCCAGGATGATGCGCGCATCGGGATGGCGTTCGAAGGTGCCGTTGACGATCAGCCGCAGCGCGTGGGAGCCGGTTTCCGCGCCCCAGCCCCAGAACGGCCCCCAAAGCGCCTTGGCGCCTTCATAGGTGATGGGCATCTGCACCGGGTTGCCCGGGTGGATGTAGATGGGCGCCTTCAGCGCCGCCGCACGTTCCCAGAAGACCTCGTAGCAGGGATTGTCGAGGTAGAGCCCGAGGGTCTGCCCGTTGATCATCGCGCCCTGCATCTTCAGCTCGGTCACGCAGCGTTCCAGTTCCGCCGCGGCCTCGGTCGGGTCCTGCATGGCCAGGTGCGCCAGCCCGCCGTAATGGTCGGGGTTCTGCACCATCGCCTCTGCCAGGACGTCGTTGGCCTTCTTCGCCAGGCGCACGGCCTTGGCCGCATCGGGTTCCACCTGCACGCCTGGCCCGGCGATGGACAGCACCGCCAGGTCCAGCCCGGCTTCCGCCATGGTGTCCAGCCGTTCCTGCCCCAGCTGCTGCAGGCGCGGCACGGCGCGGCTGGCTAGGGTCTTGTTGATGTTCTGGTAGGTGTCTTCCAGGTGGGGGATCAGTTCGGGGATGATGAAGTGCTCTTCGAGCCCGATAGTTCTCCTGATGGTTTTCCCGATCGTGTTCATGGTGGCGTCCTCTTGTCGCCGGCGTTCTGCCGGTCGTCTTGCGGGACAGGTCTGCACGGGAAGGGGGTGCTCGGGTGCGGGCCTGCTGGCCCCTTTCTCTCCTGACGCGCGGTCGCGCTGCGGATGCCCCGGGCGAGGGCATGAACGTCAAATTCATACGCTCACGTATATATAACTACACCTGAGATACGTCTTGTAAATTGATGTATATCAATACCTTGTTTCACGTCCCCGTGACCGCCGTCTTTGGTGGGGCCGCATTTGCCCTGTTGTTTGCGCGGTCCTGAGGGCCAGTCAGTGACCCGTCAGTTGCAGGTCACGGCGTGCCGGAAGGCGGGCTTTCGGGGTCCAGCATCTCGATCAGCTGCCCGCGCAGATCCTGCCCCAGCTGGTGGTCGTAGACCATCCACGCGCTGGAGACGAGCGTGGCCCAGAGCAGGCTGAATAGCGACCCCACCAGGAAGTATTCGGCAAAGCTCTTGTCATCCAGTTCCTTGAAGCGGCCCACGGTCTTCAGCGCGATCACCGCGGCCAGCACCTCCCAGGAATGGGTCAGGATGCCCAGGGCCAGGATGAGCCGCTCCAGGATGCCGATGATCCATCCGGCCCGGGCGCTTTCTTCTTCGCTTTCCTGCTCCGCCTCCGCCTGTGTCGCACCGCCTGCGGTCAGCCCGGTCCAGAGGAACATCCGGCGGCAGGCGCTGTTGCCCAGTCCCGTCAGCAGCCAGAGCGCGACAAGCGTGTAGGCCAAGGCATGAAGCCAGGGGCCCCAGAGGATCAGCCAGGGGGGAAATGCTTCGGTCATTGTTCCATATCCGGGGCCATGTCTGGGGCCACATTCGGGGGCAGCCCCAACTGGCGGTCCCATGCCTCCAGCGCCTGGCGCAGGGCCTGCCACTGCATCTCGTAGGCGTCGAAATGGCCGGAACTGCGGACCTTGTAGATGCTGTGCACCTTGACCTGCCGCCGCGCCGCCAGCGCCTTGGGCGTCACGCCGGCCAGCAGGGCCGCGATGTCCTGTCGCTGCCGGTCGGTCCAGCCCTGCTCGATGGTGGTCAGCCCGGCGCCCACGGCGTCCAGCAGGGCCTCGCCCACCGGATCGCCGGCCAGCGAAAACCGGTAGAGCGTCGTCGCCGCCTTCTGCTCCAGCTTCTCCCGCGCGCGCGACAGGCCGGGCCCCATCATGTTCCAGGCGCGGTCGGGGTTCACCTCTGTCCGCAGCTCCACCAGGCCCAGCACGAAACGGCAGGCGATCCGGCGATCGCCCAGGCCGAACCGCAGGTCCCGCATGACGTCCAGCGCCTGGCACAGGCTGCGTGTCAGCCCCTGGAATTCATCCCCCAGCGTGATCGTCAGGGGGGAGGCCAGCGCATCCGCATGGGCGGCGTTGGCCTCCGCGATGGCCGCGTTGAAGGCCGCGTGCAGCGCCTCGGGCGACAGGGCCTTTTCGCTCTGCACGATGTCGCCCATCAGGACGCCGTGGTAGGATGATGTCGTCTCTGCCATGGGGGGACTGTGCCGTGTAACCACTTTTGGGTCAATTTGAATTTTGACCCATTTTCGGGTCATAGTCGGCGGGGCGTATGCACTCATCGCTGCGGCCTCAATGGAAATCCCGGCTGGGGAACAGCCGCTTGGCCTGTTCGCGGGGATGCCGTGCCGCCGATTGCACCCGGCGCGGGCGCGGCGCGTCATCGGCCTGCGGCTGGGTCACGCCCACGGCCTCGTCCAGCGGGTGACCCAGATCCGACAGGCGGGGCGACAGATCCTCGATCTGCTCCGCGATCAGGTGGATGACGATCCCCTCCCGCTCGATCCGGCCCGTCACGCGCAGCAGCCGCCCGCCCATCACCGCCCGCCGGTAACGTTCGTAAAGCTTCGGCCAGACCACGACGTTGCTGACCCCGCTCTCATCCTCCAGCGTGATGAAGATCACGCCCGAGGCCGTGCCGGGCCGCTGCCGGGTGATCACCAGCCCGGCCACCGACAGCCGGGTGCCATGGGGCGTCTGCATCAGCTCCGAATGCGGGGTCAGCCCGGGCAGGGAGGGCCGCAACAGCTCCAGCGGATGGGCGCGCAACGACAGGCGCATGGACACGTAATCCTCCACCACCTCCTGCCCCAGATGCATCACCGGCAGCTCCACCTTCGGCTCCCGCGCGCCCTCGCCATCCAGCGCATCGTCGAACAGCGGCAGCGGCCTCGGCGCGCGGATCGCCTTCACCTCCCACAGCGCGTCGCGCCGCGTCAGGCCCTGACCGGCAAAGGCATCCGCCTCCGCCAGCCGTTCCAGAACCGCAGGGGCGAGGCCTGCGCGCAGCCACAGGCTCTCCGGATCGGGATAGCCATTGCCCCGCGCCGCCACGATCCACCCGGCGTCCTCCTCCCGGAACCCCTTGATCTGCCGGAACCCCAGCCGCAGCGCCAGCGCGCCATCGGTGCGGCGTTCCAGCTTGTTGTCCCAGTGGGAAGCGTTGACGCAAATGGGCCGCACCTCGATCCCGTGTTCCCGCGCATCCCGCACGATCTGGGCGGGCGCGTAAAACCCCATTGGCTGCGAATTCAGCAAGGCGCAGGCAAAGATCGCCGGGTGGTGCTTCTTCAGCCACGAAGATACGTAGGTCAGCATGGCAAAGGCCGCCGCATGGCTCTCGGGAAAGCCGTAATCGGCGAACCCCTCGATCTGGCTGAAACACAGCGCCGCCACCTCCTCGCTGTACCCATTGGCCAGCATGCCCCCCACGAACTTGTCGCGGAAAACCCCGATGGTGCCCATGCGCCGGAAGGTCGACAGGGACCGCCGCAGCCGGTCGGCCTCCTCCGGCGTGAAGCCCGCGCCGACGACGGCGATCTGCATCGCCTGTTCCTGAAACAGCGGCACGCCCAGCGTCTTGGCCGTCACCTCGGCCAGCGCGGGGCCGAAGGGCTCCGGCTCCTCCAGCCCCTGACGGCGGCGGATATAGGGCTGCACCATGCCGCCCTGAATGGGGCCGGGGCGGACGATGGCGACCTCGATCACCAGGTCGTAGAAGGTGCGCGGCCGCATCCGGGGGAGGAAGTTCATCTGCGCCCGGCTTTCCACCTGAAAGACCCCCACCGCATCGGCGCGGCACAGCATGTCATAGGTCGGCCCGTCCTCCTGCGGGACCGTCGCCAGCGTGGGCCGGTGCTTCTCGTGCTCCTCCATCAGGTCGAAGCTCTTCCTCAGGCAGGTCAGCATGCCAAGGCTCAGGATATCGACCTTCAGGATGCCCAGGGCGTCGATATCGTCCTTGTCCCATTCGATGACGGTGCGATCCTCCATCGCCGCGTTCTCGATCGGGCAGAGCGCATCCAGCCGCCCGCGCGTGATGATGAAGCCGCCGACGTGCTGGGACAGGTGGCGCGGAAAGCCGATGATCTCCCCGATCAGGCGGATGGTCTGGCCCAGCCGCCGGTCCGAGGGATCCAGTCCGATCTCCCGCATGCGGTCGGGATCGGCACCCTTGCTCGACATGCCCCAGATCTGCCCGGCCAGCGCGGCGGTCACGTCCTGGCTCAACCCCATGACCTTGCCCACCTCGCGGATCGCGGCGCGCGAGCGGAAATGGATCACCGTGGCGCAAAGCCCTGCGCGGTCGCGGCCATAGCGCTCATAGATCCACTGGATCACCTCCTCGCGCCGCTCATGCTCGAAATCCACGTCGATATCCGGCGGCTCCCCCCGGTGGCGGGAGATGAAGCGCTCGAACACCATGCCGATCATGTCCGGGCTGACATCGGTGATGCCAAGCGCCCAGCACAGGATCGAGTTGGCGGCAGAGCCGCGCCCCTGGCACAGGATGCCAATGGAGCGCGCATATTGCACGATGTCATGCACCGTCAGGAAATAGGCGGCAAAGCCCAGCTCCTCCACCAGCCCCAGTTCCTTCTCCGCCAGCGCGTGGTAGCGATCGGGGATGCCATCGGGACACCGCCTGCGCAGCCCTTCGCGGGTCAGTCGGTCCAGCCGGTCCTGCGGGGCTTCGCCCTCCGACACCTCGTCGGGGTACTCGTAGCTGAGGTCGGACAGGTCGAAGGCGCAGCGCGCCGCAATCTCCAGGCTGCGGCGCAGGGCGGCGGGGTGGCGGCGGTAGAGGCGCGCCATGTCGCCGGGGGCCTTCAGGCGGCGTTCGGCATTGGGCTGTGCCCGGCGGCCGATACGGTCGATGGTCAGCCCCTCGCGGATGCAGGTCAGCACATCGGCCAGCTGGCGGCGCGCGCCGTGGTGCATCAGCACGTCGCCCACGGCCACCATGGGGGCCGAGGTTCTCAGCGCCGCCTGCGCGCAGGCATCGAACCAGGCCTGGTCCGACCCGTCGTAGCGCGGGGCGGCGCCCAGGAAGACATGCCCTGGAAATCGCCGCTGCATCTGCTGCAGGGGCCGCGTCGCGGCCTCCAGATCGGCGGGGGGCAGGGCGATCAGGATCAGGCCTTCGCCATGGCGCAGCAAGTCGTCCAGGTGCAGCAGGCACTGGCCCTTCTCCGCCCGCCGCTTGCCCAGGGTCAAGAGCTGCGACAGCCGTTCATAGGCGGCGCGGTCGCGGGGCAGGGCGATCCATTCGACCCGGCAGTCCTGCAGGACCAGCCGGCAGCCGGTGATCAGCCGGGGCAGGCGCGGCACCTCGGGGCGCGGCAGATCCCCCTTGGCGGGCAGGGCGGTGCGTGACGACGGATCCATCCGGTGATGCGACCGGATCTGTAGATCCTCCTCGGCCGCCCGCCTTAGCTCCTTCAGCGCCGAGAAGGCCCGCACGACACCGGCGAGCGAGTTGCGGTCGGTGATGGCGATGGCTTCCAGCCCTAGTTCGGCGGCCCGCGTTACCAGTTCCTCGGGATGCGAGGCGCCGGTCAGGAAGGTGAAGTTCGAGGTGCAGCACAGTTCGGCATAGGCCGGGGCCTCCGGGCCGGTGTCGGATTTCGAGTATTTCCGGCCCGATGAGAGAGCGGGGCCTGCTCTTTCATCGGGCCGGTAAATACTCATTTTCGCCGGTGGGTTGGGGGCATTGTCTTCGGGCATCCGGGCGGAGGTCATGCGAATTCCCCCTCCACGAACCAGGCCGGGTCCTGCGGGGTGTGGAACAGCCACAGCCGGCGCCCCTGCCGGGTTTCCACCATCCAGTAGTCGCGCATGCCGCGCCGCCAGGCTGGGTCGTCGAACCACCATTCCGGCGCGATCCGCTCCGGCCCCGTGGCCCGCGCGGTGACCAGCCGCATGGCGCGCCAGCGGAAGCGCTCGGGCGGGCGCGGGCCGCGGGCTTCCAGCATCTCGGGCGCAAACAGGCGCAGCGGGCGCGGGCGCGGCGGGGTCCAGCCGGTTTCCGGCTCCGACCAGGCGGCGGGGGCCAGCAGGAAGGCGCGCTCGGGGATGTGGCTGTCGGCAGGCAGGAAACGCTGCACGTTCTCCAGCCCGATACGGGTGCCGATGCGGGTCACCAGGTCCTCGACCCGGGCCATGCCCGAATGGGGGCCGGACCCGCCGTTGCGCGGGGCCAGCTGGCGGGCGGGCAGGGGCTCCACCAGCGTCGCTTCCAGCCGCATCTGGTCGATGCCATAGCCCGCGTCCACGCCCTCCAGCCCGCGCCGGAAGAGCGGCAGGATGCGCTGCGGATCGCGCAGGGGGGCGGCCAGGCGCAGCTCCACCTCGCGGCTGTCGCGGTCCACCCGGCGCAGGGTCAGCAGCAGGCTGCGCGCTCCGGCCTCCCGGGTCTCCAGCGTTTCGCACAGGCGCTCCAGCAGGCGGCGGGTGCCCTCCATCACGTCGTCCTGCAGCCCGATCGGCTCGGGCAGGGTCAGCCGGGTGGCGTAGCGGGGCGGCTCGGTGCTGGGGCTGATCGCCTCGCCCTGCCGGCCCATGGCCTGGTCCAGCCGGGCCAGCACCCCGGGGCCGAAACGGCGGGCCAGGGGGGCGCGCGCCGTGGCCTCCAGCTGGCCGATGGTGGCCAGGCCCAGCCGTTCCAGGCCGGTGACCTGGGCGGGCTCCAGCCGCAGGGCGGCCGTGGGCAGGGGGGCCAGCGCTTCCGCCGTTTCTCCCGGTGCCGCGATCCCCTCGCCGAAGCGGGCCAGCGCCCAGGCCGCACCCCGCGTGTCCGCCAGTCCCAGCCGCAGGCCCAGGCCCGCGCGGGCCGCGCGGGCGCGCATGTCGCCCAGCATCTCTGCCTCGCCGCCCCACAGGTGGGGGGATCCGGTGACATCCAGGATCAGCCCTCCGGCCCCGTCCAGCCCCACCCAGGGGCAATAGCGCGTGGCCCAGCGGCGCAGGGTTTCAAGGAAGCGCGCATCGCGGTCGGGGCGGGCGGGATCGGTGGCCAGCCCCGGGCAGAAGGCCCGCGCATCGGCCAGCGACATGCCCCGCGTCAGCCCCGCCGCCTCGGCCGCGCGGTTCAGGTCGTGCAGCCGCTCCGCATTGCCCTCCCGCAGGACCTGGGCGTATGGCCCGTCAAGGGGATGCGCGCGCAGGGCCCGGTCGCTCGGCAACCGGGGGAACCACATCGAGACGATACGTCTTCCTGTTCCAGCGGACATCCCACGCCCCTAATGTTCCTGATTTGTTCTTGATAAGATCCCAGCGCAGCAAAGTCGAGTCCCCGGCGCCGGCATCGGGGCCAGCATCGGGCCCTGTATCGAGGCCTGTATCGGGCACTGTATCGGGGCCTGCGGGATCCCCCCGAACCTCACTCCTTCCGGGGCCCTGATCTAGCAGCGGGCTGGCGCGCCAGCGGGTTTCGGCGGCGTTCGATCCCATGCCCTCCGGGATCAGGCAGAGCCCGGTGCCGCCCCCGGTCTGCGCCGCCAGTTGCAGGCGCCGGCCCTGGCGCAGGTCTAGCGGCCGGGTGACCTCCAGCAGCACCAGGGCCACGGCGGCGTCGCGCAGCGCCTCTTCGGTCACGGCCAGGGCGTCGGTGGCGGAGGGGGCATTGGCCAGCAGCAGGCGGGAGGGGTCGAAGAACTGCGCCAGGCCCAGCGGGTTCAGGCGTTCGGCGGGCCAGTCCTCCCGGATCCAGAGCAGGGCGCCTGCCCGGGCCCGGGCGCAGGAGACGGCGGCAAAGGCCGTGGCGCCGGGGCCGCAGACCTCGTGCACGCGGGCGGGGCGCAGGGGGTAGGCTTTGGCAAAGAGGCTGGCGGAAGGGGCGGGCATGAGGCGGGACAGGACTGGGTAACAGGGACAAGGGTGGAACACGACTCGAATGTTCGCTCTATGTTCTACACTTCCGGGGGCTGCGGACAAAGCCCGGATGGGCGGGGCGGGCGGGGAACGGTGGATTGGCATCCACCCTACGCAGTGGCTCTGCCCGCGACCGGTAGGCAGGTGGTCCCGGCGGTGGGTTGGGACGCGTAGCCGGGATGGCGGCCGTTGCGGGGTGAACCCCGCCCTACGTAGGGTGGATGCAATCCACCGTTCCCACACCACCGCCACCGCGCCCCCGCCCCGTAGGGTGGATGAAATCCACCATCCCGGCGCGCCATGCAGCGACGGGAGGGCGGGGTTCCCCCCGCCACGCTCCCCGATCCTGCCTTGCGCCTTACCCCCGGGTGATGCGCCGTGCGGTCAGCGGGATCACCGCGACCAGCACCGCCAGCGCGCAGAAGGTCGTGGCCAGGCTCGTCGCCTCCGCGGCAAAGCCCAGCACCGCCGGGCCCATCAGCACCCCGGCATAGCCCGTCGTGCTGACAGAGGCGATGGCCAGCGCCGGGGGCATCGCATTCTGCCGCCCGGTGGCGCTGAAGAAGATCGGCACCATGTTGGCCGCGCCCACGCCGATCAGGACGAACCCCGCCATGGAGGCCCAGGCCCAGGGCGCGCTGACCAGGCACAGGATGCCTGCCATCACCACGGCCCCGCCCCAGACCAGCACCCGCAGCCCGCCCGCCCGCGCGATCAGCCGGTCCCCCACCAGCCGGGCACAGACCATGGCGGCGGCAAAGAGCATGTAGCCAACGCCCGCGCCCTCCGGCGCCAGCAGGTCGCGCTCGATCACCAGCAGGGCGCCCCAGTCCAGCATCGCGCCCTCCAGCAGGAAGGAGATGCCCGACACGACCGCCAGCAGCAGGACGATGCCGCGCGGAAAGGCAAAGGCCACCGGCGCCTCGGCGGGCCGGGCGCGGAACAGCTTCGGCACCGCGGCCAGCAGCGCGCCAAGTGCCAGCACCGCGCAGATCCCCGCGCCGATCAGCGGTGGCAGCCCGGCCAGCAGCATCAGCGCCATCAGGCCGGACCCGGCAAAGGACCCGACGCTGTAGAGCGCATGCACCCCCGACATGATCGGCCGGTCCGAGCGCCGCTCGACCTCCACCGCGTGGATGTTCATCGCCACGTCGACACTGCTCAGCACCGCGCCGAAGAGGGCCATGGTCGCGCCCAGCACGACCACGTTCGGCGCCAGCAGCAGCGCCACCAGCATCGGCCCCATGATCAGGCCGGTGACCCGGATGACCGCCCGTGCCCCGTGCCGCGCCGAAAGCCATCCGCTCACCGGCATGGCCAGCAGGGACCCGATGCCGAGGCAGAACAGCAACAGCCCGAACAGGCCCTCGTCCGCCCCGGCATTCGACTTCACGAAGGGGATCAGCGGCGCCCAGCTAGAAGTGGTGAAACCGGTCGCGAAGAAGGTCAGGCGGGTGGCCAGGCGGGCGGAATCGGTCTCACACCGGAGGCTGGCGGCGATTTCGGGCGTGATCTCGCCCTGGGCAAACTGGGTCATGGCAAATCCCTGGCATGACGGAGTGTCGGAAGGGCCGGACATCGGCGCCGGTCCCGGAGAAGGTCTGCGGGGCCGGTATGTGGGGAAATCGGCGCGCTGCATCGCAGCGTGTCTTCCCGCCTAGATCACGGCTTTGCAGGTGGCGCAAGCCCCGCCGCGGGCCAGGGGGCAGGCGAAGCGATTCAAAGCCGTTTCAAATTCGGCAAGGCCCCGCCCACTGCCGCAAACCTGCCCGCTGCCGCAAACCTGCGCCTTTCCCGGCAGGCCGCCCGTGCGCCCGTTGCGGCCCACCAGCCGCGCCTCGCCGGCTCAGTCCGCCAGCACCTCGGCGCTTTGGCAGACATGGGCAAATTCGCCATGCAGATGCGCCAGGGCGGTGCGGTGGATCTCCTGCGCGGTCAGGGCGGGACCGCCGTCAAAACTGACGTCCGCGTTGGAGGTGAAGGCGGCGCAGGCATCCGCCACCAGGCGGACCCCGTAGCCGAGGTTCGCGGCCATCCGCGTGGTGGTCGACACGCAATGCGGCGTCGTCAGCCCGCAGATCGTCAGCTCGGTCACGCCCCGGGCCTGCAGCAGGTCCTGCAAGCCGGTGCCGATGAAGGCGGAGTTCACGGATTTCTCCACCACCGGCTCCCCCTCGCGCGGCTGCACCTCGGGCTTGAACGCGGTGCCGGCGCCGCTCAGCGGCGATCCCGGCGTCACGCTGACATGACGGACATGGATCACGGGCCAGCCCCTGGCACGCCAATGGGCCAGCAGGGCGGCGGCGCGGGCCTCTGCCTGCGGATTGTTGCGCGCGCCCCAGACAGGGGCGTCGAACCCGGCCTGAATGTCGATCAGCAGCAAGGCGTCCATGGTGTCTTCCTTCGTTGGGTCCGGCCTTTGTTGGGTGCGGCCTTCGTCGGCTCCGGGCGTCCGGGCCAGGGCGCTATTCCAGGGGGCAAGACCTAGCCTGCGCCCGCCCGAGGGGCAATCTGTCCGCAGGCTCCCGGGCGTCAGGTTCCGCGCCAAGGTCCCGCGCTCTGGACAGGATGCGCGGCGCATGCGACCGGGGCGGTCCCTTTCGGAACCGCCCCAATCTGTTGTCGTCTGTTGTCACCTGACCCGGCGGATCACTCCGCCGCCTCGCTCAGGAAACCGCCCGACTGGCGGGTCCAGAGCCGGGCATAAAGCCCCTCGCGCCGCAGCAGTTCCGCATGGCTGCCGTCCTCGACGATCCGGCCCGCCTGCATGACGATGATCCGGTCCATCTCCGCCAGGGTGGACAGCCGGTGCGCGATCGCGATCACCGTCTTTCCGTCCATCGCCGAATGCAGCGACCGCTGGATGGCGGCCTCCACCTCGCTGTCCAGGGCCGAGGTCGCCTCGTCCAGGATCACGATCGGCGCATCCTTCAGCATCATCCGCGCGATGGCGACCCGCTGGCGCTGCCCGCCCGACAGGCGCACGCCGCGCTCGCCGACCTGGGCGTTGTAGCCGGTGCGCCCCTCGCGGTCCTGAAGCGTCAGGATGAAGTCATGCGCCTCGGCCCGACGGGCGGCCGCCACCATCTGATCCTCGGTCGCATCGGGGCGGCCGTACATCAGGTTGGCACGGATCGAGCGGTGCATCAGGGAATTGTCCTGCGTCACCACGCCGATATCCTTGCGCAGGCTTTCCTGCGTGACGCCCGCGATGTCCTGGCCGTCGATCAGGATCCGGCCCTGCTCGATGTCGCGGAACCGCAGCAACAGGGAGATCAGGGTCGACTTGCCCGCGCCCGACGGCCCGACCACGCCCACCTTCTCGCCCGCCCGGATCGTCAGATCGACGTGATCCAGGCCGCCACGGCCCTTACCGTAATGGTGGCTGACATCCTCGAAGCGGATCTCGCCCGCGCCACGCGCAAGGGCAGGGGCCCCCGGCGCATCGACCACGTCATGGGCCACCGCGATGGACCGCAGCCCCTCGCGGATCACCCCGAAATGCTCGAACAGGCGGATGGTGACCCACAGGATCCAGCCCGACATGCCGTTCAGCCGCAGGGTCAGCGCCAGCGCCGCCGTCACCTCACCCACGGTCATCAGGCCATGCGACCAGAACAGCAGCGCCAGACCGCCCACGCCCACCATCAGGTAGCCGTTGAGCAGGTTCAGCACGACCTGCATCTCCGTCGCCAGCCGCAGGAAACGGTGCACCCGCAGCCGCAGCCGACGGAAGGCCGACAGGGCATAGCGTTCCTCTGCCTTCGTGCCGGCGAAAAGCTTCACCGCCTCGATGTTGGCATAGGCGTCGACGACGCGCCCGGTGACGGCGGACCGCCCGTCGGACCACTTCTCCGCCGCGCGGGTGATCCGGCGCACCAGGAACTGCATGTAGCCCACGTAAAGCGCCAGCCAGCTTGTCAGCACCAGCGCCAGCCAGGGGTTGATCTGCGCCACGACGAAGGTCGCGCCGACGATGTAGACCATCGAGAACCAGACGGCCTCCAGGAAGATGTAGGCGCTGTCCTCGGTCGCCGGGCCCATCTGCATCACGCGGTTCGACAGGCGCCCCGCGAAATCGTTCTGGAAGAAGCCCATGGACTGGCCCAGCAGGTGCTTGTGCGCCCGCCACTGGGACTGGACGTTCAGCGTGCCGACCAGGGTCTGTTCCAGCAGCAGGTGGTTCAGGCCGATCAGCCCGGGGCGCAGCAACAGCAGGAAGAGCGCGGCAAGCAGCGTCTCCCGCCCGTGCTGGGACCAGAAGCCATCGGGCCCGGCGCCGGTCATCAGGTCGATGATCCGGCCCGAGTAGAACACGAGCAGGCTTTCCGCCAGGGCGACAAGCAGGCTGGTGAAGGCCATGATCGGCAGCCAGCCTTTCAGGGTGCGAAGCTGTGACCACATGTAGGGCATCAGCTTCGCCGGAGGCGTCGCCTCCTCAAAGGGTTGAAACGGGTCAATGAGTCGTTCGAAGAAACGGAACATGACGATGCATCCAATCGAATTGGGGCAATGCGAACGCCGGTCCCGTCAGAATCCATCTGGGGTGGCGGTCACGAATGTGCGGATTTTTGGAAGGGGGATGTCAGATGACAGAATGCGGAAGGCGGGGCATGCGCCCAACCGTATCGGATCGGCGCTTAGTGCTGATCTGGGATACGGTCCTGATACATTCTGCGAATCTCCATCGTCTGAGGTGAGAAGACCCATACGGGCCCGATGACGATCCGTCACCCCTGAAGATGCATTTTTACAAAAACTTCGCCTCGGCCCGGCAAAACTGCCGCTTTTTCGCACCCTTTGCCGTGGCAGGCCTGGCGACAGCCCGTCGCAGCGTCGTTTCGCGCCCCTTGGGGACGGGGGGAGACGGGACAGGGCGAAACCCGACGGGGCGGGGCCGGCTCGACAGGCCCGCAGCGCCAGCGCCCCGGGCAAAGAAGCGGCATCCATCGCAGATCGCTCAAAAGTGAAGGTCTGCCGGAAACCCCTCTATTTTCAGCGATTTTCCAAAGAGGGCTTGCCGGGGCGCGCATCTGTCGCGGTTTGGCGCGACTTCGGCGCGAAACCCGACGCTTGCGAAGGGGGCGGGGCCTGTATAGCAAGGTTTTAACCGCATCGTTCATTCTTGTTGACTCATTTAACTGTCTAGTTCAAAGTCGATGGACAAAGAATCGCAGGTGCGGAGTAAGGGAGGCGCATCGGCCATGCAGCACGTCATTCCAGGGCAACAGCCCCAGCTTTTGGCTGGCCTCATCGGTCGCGGCATCACCCTGTCGCGCACGCCGTCCATGCACATGGCAGAGGCAGAAGCCCAGGGCATGCGCGGTCTCTACCGCATCCTCGACGCCGATCTGAACGGCCGCACCCTCGAAGAGCTGGTGCAGGCGGCAGAGACGGCGGGCTTCGACGGTCTCAACATCACCTATCCCTTCAAGATCGAGGTTATCGGTCTGCTGGATGAACTTTCCGATAACGCCCGTGGCGTGAATGCGGTCAACACCGTGGTCTTCCGCGACGGCAAGCGCTTCGGCCACAACACCGACCTCTGGGGCTTTGCCGAAAGCCACAAGCGCGGCCTGGCGGATGCCGCCATGGATCACGTGCTGCTGCTCGGTGCCGGCGGGGCAGGCGGGGCCGTGGCCCATGCCCTGGCCCTGCGCGGGGCAAAGCGTCTTTCGGTCTTCGACACCGACGCGGCCCGCGCCGACGCGCTCTGCGCCCAGGTGATGGCGGCCCATGCCGGGGTCGAGGCGACCCATGTCACCGACCTTGCCGCGCTCTGCGCCGCCGCCCTGCCCGACGGGGTGGTGAACGCCACGCCCATGGGCATGGCCAAGCTGCCGGGCACGGCGATCGACACCGACCTGCTCGCGCCCTCCATGTGGGTGGCCGACATCGTCTATTTCCCCCTGGAGACGGAACTCCTTCGCGTTGCACGCGCAAAGGGCTGCCGTGTCCTGCCAGGCTCGGGCATGGCCGTCTTCCAGGCGGTGCGCGCGTTCGAGCTTTTCACCGGTCGGCCCGCCGACCCTGACCGAATGAAGGCAACCTTCGATGCCTTCGACATCCAGCCCGCAGCCGCGGGCACCTGAACGACCTACGGGAGGAGCAAACCATGACGTTCAATTTCACTAAGATCGCCGCAACCGCGGTGCTGACCCTTGGCCTGGCCTCTGCTGCCGGCGCCCAGACCATCCGGTTCGCCCACGTCGACCCCGATGACTGGACCGCGTCCAAGAAGGGCGCCGCGGCCAATATCTTCAAGAACATCGTCGAAGGCGAAACCGACCTCAAGGTCGAGCTCTTCCCCGCCGGCGCCCTCGGCAACGAGGACGAGCTGATCGGCCAGGCCCAGGAAGGTCTGACCCAGGTCGTCATGGTCTCCGGTGCCATGTCCAAGGTCTGCCCCGCGGCTTCCGTCCTGGACATCCCCTACACCTTCTCCTCCGCCACCATCGCCTGGGACGTCCTGGATGGCCCCTTCGGTGACGCCCTGGCCGAACACTGCCTGGAAGAAACCGGCCTGCGTACCCTGGCCTACGGCGAAACCGGCTTCCGCAACTTCACCAACAACACCCGGGAAATCCGCTCTCCCGAGGACATGGAAGGCCTGAAGTTCCGCGTGCAGCCGATCCCGCTCTACCTGGAAATGGTCAAGGGCCTGGGCGGTGAACCGACCCCGATCGCCTGGACCGAACTGCCGAACGCCCTGTCCACCGGCGTGGTCGACGGCCAGGAAAACCCCGTTGGCGTGATCTACAACAACGGCCTGCACAAGCTGCAGAAGTACATGACCCTCGACGGTCACGTCTATGCGGCCGACTACATCCTGATCGATGACCTGTTCTACCAGGATCTGACCCCCGCCCAGCAGCAGGTTGTCGCCAAGGCCGCCCGCATCGCCGGCACCATGGGCCGCGCGATCCAGGAATGGGGCACCGCCGAAGGCGTGAAGAAGGTCCAGGACGAAGGCATGCAGGTCTATTCCCCGACCGCAGATGAAATCGCCGCCTTCGCCGAAAAGGCACAGCCGGCCGTCATCGACTACCTGCGCGGAGAACTGGGCGATGATGCCGAGTGGATCGACCGCCTGCAGGACGCAGTGGCCGAAGCCTCCGAATAAGCTTCGCCAACCCGGGACCGCCCTCCATCCCGGTCCCGGATCACCCCGGGGCGGCGTCCTCCCGCCGCCCCGGGGTTCCCTCTTCCCGAAGGCCCGGCCCGCCGGGCAAGCTCGGACCATGCAAGCCCCGGACCCAGCAAAGCCATGACCCAGATCAATCGTGCCGTGCAGAGGATCTTCGCCTTCGGGGCGGGCCTCTCCATGGGCCTCGTCTTCATCATCATCTTCGTCAACGCGCTGCGGCGCTATACCTTGGGCCGCTCCGTGCCCTGGGGCGAAGAACTGCCCATCTATCTCACCATCTACGGCGTCATGTTCGGCCTGGCCTGGGCCTACATGCAGGATCGCCACATCCGCTTCACCATCCTCACCGACATGCTGCCGCATGGGCTGCGCGAAAAGCTCTTCCTGCTGGTCGATATCGTGACGGTGATCTCCGGCGTGGCACTGGCCTTCGCGGGGCATGCCTATGCCACCCGCCGCGGCCACATCGCCTCCTCGGGTCTGAAAAGCACCGGCGCCTGGCTGGCCGAAACCTTCAATCAGCCCTGGCTTGAATGGTTCGGCAAGGTCGGCACCTGGCAGTACGCCATCGCCATCGGCGGGGCCATGCTGGCCGTGGCGGCGCTCATCCGCTTCTTCACCCGCCTCTCCGAAATCCGCGCCGACGGGCGCCGCGCCCAGGGGGGAGCCTCCGCATGACCTACGTGATCCTTCTGGTCGGCCTGCTGGCCGGCGTCCCCATCGCCATCGCCATCGTCGCGGCACTGCTCTACTTCATGTCCGTGGGCGAAGCGCCCTACGCCCTGCGCGTGGTCGCCACCCAGATGTTCAAGGGCCTCGACAGCTTCCCGCTGCTCGCCATCCCGCTCTTCGTGCTGGCGGGCGAGGTGATGAACGAATCCGGCATCACCGGCCGCATCATCGCCTTCGCCAACGTCCTGGTGGGCCGCATGCGCGCAGGGCTCGCGCTGGTCAACATCTGGGCCTCCGTGATCTTCGCGGGCCTGTCGGGCTCCGCCGTGGCAGATACTTCGGCCATCGGCCGCGTGTTCATTCCGGAAATGGAAAAGCACGGCTACAAGCGTGACTTCGCGGCGGCCCTGACCGCGGCCTCCTCCGTCATCGGCCCGATCATCCCGCCGTCGATCCCGGTGATCATCTACGCGCTGATCGTCTCCGGCGTTTCGGTGCCCGCGCTCTTCATGGCCGGCGTCGTTCCGGGCATCCTGCTGGCGATCTTCCTGTCGGCCTACGTCATGCTGACGGTGAAGGTGGACGATCCCCACCCCGAAGCCTCCATCAACACGCAGACCGCCTCCCAGGCGCTGCTGGGTGGCATCCTGCCGCTGCTGATGCCGGTCTTCGTCGTGGGCTCCATCCTGATCGGCATCGTGACGCCCACCGAAGCGGCGGCCTTCGCCGTGGCCTATGCGCTGATCCTGGGCTTCTTCGTCTATCGCAAGATCAAGCTCTCGGCCCTGCCGCGGATCTTCTCCGAAGCGATGCGCGACAGCGCCGTCATCCTGATCATCATCGCGGCGGTCTCCGCGGCCAACTGGCTGCTGACCTACAACCGCGTGCCGAACATGCTGACGGACTGGGTGCTTTCGAACGTCGACAGCAAGACCGCCTTCCTGATCGCCGTCATCATCCTCTTCCTCTTCGTCGGCCTCTTCCTGGAAGGGATCGCCGCCATGCTCGTCCTGGTGCCGATCCTGCACCCGATCGCCGTGTCGATGGGGGTGGACCCGGTGCACTTCGGGATCCTGGTGATCTTCAACCTGATGATCGGCTTGATCACGCCACCACTTGGGCTCTGTCTCTTCGTGGCCGAGGGGATAGCCCAGGTCGGCATGGCTAAGCTCACACGCGCCATCCTGCCCTTCTTCCTGGTGGAGGTGCTGGTCCTGCTGATCCTGACCTTCGTACCGGAAACGGTCACCTTCCTGCCAAGGATCATGGGCTACTGATCCGGGGGCGGCGCGAAGGGAAACCTTCGCGCCGTTTCCCTTTTTGGCACCGTCGTGCTACCGACAGGATACCGACGTAATACCGACGTTTTTTCCCAATGAAATCAAGGGGGGGCTCTGCCGATGAAAACCTCGATCGCGACCGTTTCCATCTCGGGAAATTTCCGTGAAAAGCTGGAGGCAATTGCCGGGGCCGGCTTCGATGGAATCGAGATTTTCGAGCAGGACTTCCTGACCGACACCGGCACCCCGCGTGAGGTGGGCAACCTGATCCGGGACCACGGGCTGGAGATCACGCTGTTCCAGCCGTTCCGGGATTTTGAATGCCTTCCCAGTGGCTTGCGCGAAAAGGCCTTTGACCGGGCGCGCCGCAAGTTCGACCTGATGTCGGAGCTGGGCACCGATACCGTGCTCTTCTGCTCCTCCTGCCATCCCAAGTCCCTCGGCGGTATCGAACGCGCTGCCGATGATTTCCGGGAACTGGGCGATATCGCCAAAACCTATGGAATCAAAGTGGGTTACGAGGCGCTGGCCTGGGGGCGTCACATCAACGACCACCGCGACGCCTGGGAAATCGTCCGCCGCGCCGATCACCCCAACATCGGCGTCATCCTCGACAGCTTCCACACGCTCAGCCGGAAATTGTCCCCGGATTCAATACGTTCCATCCCGGGCGACAAGATCTTCTTCGTCCAGCTGGCCGATGCGCCGCTGATCGACATGGATCTGCTCTACTGGTCCCGCCACTTCCGCAACATGCCCGGCGAAGGGGACCTCGACGTGCTGGGCTTCATGCAGGCCGTCGCTTCCACCGGCTACAAGGGCCCGATTTCACTGGAGATTTTCAACGATCAGTTCCGCGGTGCCAACCCTTCGGCGGTGTCCCGCGACGGCTATCGCTCGCTGATCGCGCTGATGGATGACGTCCGCCGGGCAGAGCCGGACGTGACGGTGGACCTGCCGGACTTCGCCCCGCGCATCAAGCCCGAGGGCGTCTCCTTCGTGGAATTCACCGCCCGCGGGGATGAGCGGGAGAAGCTGGCCAAGTACTTTGAAACCCTCGGGTTTTCCAAGGTGGGCAAGCACCGCAACAAGGAGGTCGACCTCTATCGTCAGGGCGATATCCGCCTGGTGCTGAATGCCGAAACCTCTGGCCATGCGGCGTCGGCCTGGCATGTGCGCGGCACCTCCATCTGCGACATCGGCCTGCGGGTCCCCTCCGCCCGCGATACCGTCATCCGGGCCGCGGCCCTGGGCGCCAAGCCCTTCACCCAGCCCCTGGGAGAGGGAGAGCTCGACATTCCCGCGATCCGCGGCCTCGAAGGTTCGGTGATGCACTTCCTGGATACCCAGGACGGCACGGAGAAGGTCTGGGACATTGAATTTCAAGAGGTTGCGGCCAACACTTCAGGTGCCGGCCTGACCCGCGTGGATCACGTCGCCCAGACGATGAGCTACGAGGACATGCTCTCCTGGACGCTGTTCTACACCTCCATCTTCGACATGCACAAAGCGCCCATGGTCGACGTGATCGACCCCGACGGCCTTGTGCGCAGCCAGGTCGTGGCCAGCCCCGACGGCGCCCTGCGGGTGACGCTGAACGGCGCAGAGACACACAGGACCCTGGCGGGGCGTTTCCTGGCCGAAAGCTTTGGCGCCTCGGTGCAGCATATCGCGCTGGAAACGAAGAATATTTTCGAAACGGCCAAGAAGCTGGCCGCGCTTGGTTTCGAAAGCCTGGAAGTGCCGCCGAACTACTACGACGACGTCGCGGTGCGCTACGACATCGCGCCCGAAATGCTCTCGGCCATCCGGTCGCAGAACATCTTCTACGACGCGGATGAGCAGGGGGAGTTCCTGCAGGTCTACTCCCGCAACCTTGTCGGCGGCGTCTTCTTCGAAATCCTCGAACGGCGCGGAAACTACCAGGGCTATGGCGCCCCGAACGCGCCGTTCCGGATTGCCGCGCAAAAGCGCGCCGCGCGTGGGAATGCCATTCCCCAGTCTTGAGCGCTGGTCTTAAGAGCGCCTCGCAAGGCACTGATCTGAAACGACATGATTGCGCCCCTTCGGTTCCCTCCGAAGGGGCGCTTCGCGTTTTGGAAGGGGTGCTCCTGCGGCGAAATGCGCGCGGGAAAGGTTTCTCTTGCGATTCAGTCAATCGTTTGATTGAATTCTGCCATGACCGATACAGCCACCACCGACGACACCCGCCAGCGCCTGATCGCGGCCGGCTTCCGCCTGTTCGGCGAAGCGGGTTTCGCGGCCACTTCGACGCGGAAACTGGCAGAGGCCGCGCGCACCAACGTCGCTTCGATCTCCTACCATTTCGGCAGCAAAGCGGGCCTGCACGAGGCCTGTGCCCGCGCCGTGGTGGAATGCATCAGCCAGGTGGCAGGGGCGCCGAGGGACCATGCGGGCATCTCCCGCGAAGAAGCCGTGGCGCGGCTGGAAGCGCTGCTGCGCGGCATGACACACTACCTGGCGACCGATGGTCAGGCCTCTGAAATCGTTGAATTCATCACGCGGGAGCTGAACAGTTCCGCCGATATCGCGGACCTGCTCTATGATGAGTTCATAGGGGCGAAGCACCGGGAGCTCTGTCAGCTTTGGTCCCGCGCAACCGGCCTTGCGGAAGAAAGCGAAGGGGTGCGTCTCGCCGTTTTCGCGATGATCGGGCAGGTGGTCTATTTCCGGATCGGACAGCGCTTCGTGCTGCGTCGGATGGGATGGGATCGCATCGGCCCGCAGGAGGCCACGCGGCTGGCCGACCTGCTTTGCGGACACCTCCACGCCGCCCTTGAAAGGAGCCGCGCATGACCGCGTTTCTCTGTGCTCTGCCCATGGCGGGCTTCTTCTTTTCGGCCTGTGCCGCCCCTGGCCCCTTGGCCACCGGCTACGTCGAGGGCGAGTATACCGAGCTTGCCCCGGTCGCCACGGCCCAGGTGCGGCAGCTGGACGTGACGCGCGGTGCACGCGTCGCACCGGGCCAGGTCCTTGTGGAGATGGAGAAAAAGGATGCCGAGATCGCGCTTGCGCAGGCCCAGGCGGCACTGGCCCAGGCCGAAAGCGAGCTGGCGGATTTGAAGGAGGGCAGCCGGGAGGAGGAGATCCGCGCGATCGAGGCCTCGCTGGCCTCTGCCCGGGCGCAGGCAGACGAAGCCCGGCGCACCGAGGCGCGGATGATCAGCCTCGCGCAGCGTGGGGCGGTGACCGAAAGCGAGCGTGACGACGCGGAAACCGCCGCGCGGGTGGCAGAGGCCAGCGTGGCCCAGATCGAGGCGGAGCTTGCCGTGGCCAAGCTGCCCGCCAGGCCACAGGCGATTGCCGCTGCGCAGGCCGCGCGCGACGGGGCGGAAGCGGCGCGCAACCAGGCCCGGTGGGATCTGGAACAGCGTGACCTTTCGGTGCCCTTCGCCGGAACCGTGGATGATATCATCCGCAGGCCCGGAGAGATTGCCGGGCCGTCCTCTCCGGTGTTGTCGGTGCTGGGCGACGAGGCGGTGAAGCTGCGGCTCTACGTGCCCGAGACGGAGATCGCACAGGTGGCCGTCGGGGATCTTCTTGCCGTGGGCTGTACCGGCTGCCCGGCCGGGATCCAGGCCGAAATCACCTATGTTTCCAACGAGGTGGAATTCACCCCGCCGGTGATTTACTCCCTCGAGAACCGTCAGAAGCTGGTCTACCTGGTCGAAGCGCGGCCCTTGGACGGCGCGGCACTGAAGCCCGGGCAGATCGTCGATGTGCGCCTGCCGGAGACAGTGGAATGAGCGAGCCGGCGATTTCCGTCCGGGGGCTGACCAAGGCCTTCGGCGACCGGAGGGTCGTGGATGACGTCTCGTTGGAGGTCAGGCGGGGGGAGATCGCGGGGTTTCTTGGCCCGAACGGATCCGGCAAGACCACCACGATCCGCCTGATGTGCGGCCTGTTGCAGCCCGACAGTGGCGAGGGCCGTGTCCTGGGCCTCGACATCCTGCGCGACCGCACGGCGATCAAGCGCCGGGTCGGCTACATGACCCAGCGGTTCTCCTTCTACGAGGATCTGACGATCCGGGAGAACCTGGCTTTCGTAGCCGGGCTTTACGACATGAAGAACCGGCGCCGCGTGGTGCAGGAGACCCTGCAGGACCTTGGCCTGCATTCGCGGCGGGATCAGCTGGCCGGGTCGTTGTCCGGCGGGTGGAAGCAACGCCTGGCCCTGGCCGCCTGCGTGATGCACAAGCCCGACCTGCTGCTGCTGGATGAGCCGACGGCGGGCGTCGATCCAAAGGCCCGGCGGGAGTTCTGGGATGAAATTCATCGTCTTGCCACGGGCGGGCTGACGGTTCTCGTGTCGACCCACTACATGGACGAGGCCGAGCGCTGCCATCGGATCAACTACATTTCCTATGGCAAGCTGGTCGCATCGGGCACAGTGGCCGATGTCGTTCGCGATGCCGGGCTGACGACGCTGGTGCTGACAGGGCGTGGTGCGCAGGGTGCTGCGGCCACGGCGGAGGCCGCAAAGCGGCTGCGCGGCGCCCCGGGGGTGGAGCAGATTGCCCCCTTCGGCACCTCTCTTCACGTGGTCGGGCGGGACGCCACGGCATTGCGGGAAAGCGCCGCCAGGGTGGCGCGTGAGACCGGGACGGACCTGGCGGAGGCAGAAACCAGCCTGGAGGACGTCTTCATCCAGCTGATGGGCCAGTCCCGCGACAACATGGAGGAAGAGGCATGAGGTGTCTTTTCTCCTTCGGCCGGCTGGCAACGCTTCTGGCCAAGGAAAGCATCCAGATGCGGCGCGACCGGCTGACCTTCGGGATGATGATCGGCATTCCCCTGGTCCAACTGATGCTGTTCGGCTTCGCCATCAATACCGATCCGAAGGAGCTGCCAGCCGCTCTGGTTGCGCCGACCCAGGACAGGTTCACCCGGGCCATGGTCTCCGCGCTGGAACTGACGGGCTATTATCGTTTCGTGTCCCCCCATGCGACTGCGGCGGAGGCAGAGGAGATGATACAGCGGGGCGATGTCGTCTTTGTCGTGACCGTGCCGTCCGACTTTGGTCGCCGGGTCGAACGGGGCGATGATCCGTCGATCCTGATCGAGGCCGATGCCACCGATCCTTCGGTCGCCTCCGGTGCGATTTCCACCCTTGGGACCGTCGCAACCCAGGCGCTGCAGCGGGAGCTGGGGCAGGCCAGCGCCTCTGCTCCGCTCTCGGTCGTCGTGCACAAACGCTACAATCCCGAAGGGATCACGCAGTACAACATCGTGCCGGGTCTTCTGGGGGTGATCCTGCAACTGACGATGGTGATGATGACCTCCATGGCGCTGACCCGGGAAACGGAACGGGGCACGATGGAAAACCTGCTGTCGATGCCCGCCACCCCGCTGGAGATCATGCTGGGAAAGATCATACCCTATTTCGTCATCGGCGCGGTGCAGGTGGCGGTCGTGCTGCTGGCGGCCAAGGCGGTCTTCGGCGTACCCATGGTGGGGCATCTTTCGGTGATCCTGCTGGGGATTTTCGTCTTCGTCCTGTCGCTGGTCATCCTGGGCTACCTGATTTCCACCGCCAGCCGGACGCAGATGCAGGCGATGCAGCTGACGTTCTTCTTCTTCCTTCCCTCGATGATGTTGTCGGGCTTCATGTTCCCGTTCCGGGGCATGCCCACCTGGGCGCAATGGTTGGGGGAAATCTTCCCGCTGACCCATTTCCTGCGGCTGATCCGGTCTGTCATGCTGAAAGGGGCGGATCTGGGCACCGTGGCGGGCTCGCTCGGGGCGCTCTTGCTGTTCGTCGTGGTCCTTTCGGCCCTGGCGCTGAAGCGTTTCCGCAGAACGCTGGACTGAAGGATCCGACGTGGCGTCGCGAGGCCCGGATATGACACGGATATGACCCGTGGCGACGGAAGGGCGCTCTTTGCACGTATAGGTTCCTGAACGCCCCCTGTCCGGGGCACAGTCAAAAGGGACCTGCCGAATGTTTCGCAAGTCGATCATCGTGCTCATTGTGCTGCTCGCCGCCGGTGCGGGCGGATACTACTGGTACAGCACGCAAAATGCCGAACCGCCTGCGCCGCCGACCACTGTCAGCGTGACGCGGGCCGATGTGGAAACCACCGTGCTTGCCTCCGGTGTGATCGAGGCGTCCCGCCTGACCTCGGTGGGGGCCGAGGTTTCGGGCCGGATCGAGAGCCTGTCGGTCGCCGTGGGCGACAAGGTGGCGGAAGGGGACATCATCGCCACGATCGACAGCACCGATCAGGAGATCGAGGTGCAGAGCGCCGAGGCCGCGCTTGCGCAGATCAACGCGGAGATCAAGGGCAAGGAAGCGGAGATCGTCACCCTGAAAGCAGAGGCGGAGCGCCAGCAGGGCCTGATGAAGCGCGGCGCCACGACCAGTGCCGATGCCGATGCCGCCCAGGCCGATTACGAGGTTGCCCTGGCTGATCATGAGGCGCTGGATGCCCAGCTCAAGGTGGCCGAACTGGATCTGAGCACGGCGCAGAAGGCGCTGGAGCGGACGCAGATCAGCTCCCCCGCGGCGGGGACGGTGGTGGCCATCGTCAACGACGAAGGCACGACCGTGAATGCCTCCACCGACGCGCCCACCATCGTGAAGATCGCGGATCTGGAGCAGATGCATGTCGTCGCCTCCGTGTCGGAGGCGGATGTCGCGGGGGTGAAGGCAGGCGACAAGGTGCGCTTCACCCTGGCGGGCCTGCCCGGCCAGACCTTCGATACCGAACTGGAAAGCGTGGCCCCGGCGCCGGCGTCCATCGCGGATGACGACGAGATCGATACGGATGAGGCGATCTATTACGAGGTGCAGATGACCGTGCCCAACCCCGAAGGTCAGCTGCGCATCGGCATGACGGCCGAGGTGACGATCATCCTCGACAGCGCGGAAGATGCGCTGAGCCTGCCGATTTCCGCGGTGAGCGGAGATATCTCCTCCGGTACGGCGCACCTTATGGTGATGGGCGATGGCGCCCCGGAAATGCGTGAGGTCAGCCTTGGCCTGCAGGGGGATGAGCGGATCGTGGTGGCCAGCGGCCTCTCCGAAGGGGACCAGGTGATCGTGCCTGATGCCTCTATGCCTGCGCCTCCCTCTGGCGAGACAGACAGTGGTGGCCCGGGCGGCATGCCTCCGGGCGGGCCCATGGGGTTCTGACATGACCGATACGGATGACACATTGATCAGGTTGCGGGGCATCACCCGCGCCTACAAGACCGGTGAAACCGAAACCGTCGTGCTGCACGGGGTCGACCTGGCCATCGCACGGGGCGAGTTCGTGGCGATCATCGGCAGTTCCGGGTCCGGCAAGTCGACACTGATGAACATCATCGGGTGCCTCGACCGGGCGACGACCGGGGATTACAGCTATGACGGCCGCCCGGTGTCCGAGATGGACGCGGAGGAGCTTTCGGCGCTGCGGCGCCGCCACTTCGGGTTCATTTTTCAACGCTATCAGCTGCTTGGAGACCTGGATGCACGCCAGAACGTCGAGGTGCCCGCCGCCTACCAGGGCGCGGACCACGGCAAGCGGAAGGGCCGGGCCGAGGCATTGCTGAAGCGGCTGGGTCTGGGTGAGCGGATGAGCCACCGCCCGTCGGAGCTTTCGGGGGGGCAGCAGCAGCGGGTTTCGGTGGCGCGCGCGCTGATGAACGGGGGCGAGGTGATCCTGGCCGACGAGCCCACGGGGGCGCTTGATAGTGCTTCGGGTCTCGAACTACTTCGCCTCCTGCGGGAGCTGAACGCCCAGGGCCACACCGTCGTCATCGTGACCCATGACCCCAAGGTGGCCGAGGCCGCCGGCCGGGTGATCGAGATCAGCGACGGCAAGATCCTGTCCGACACCACGCGCGACCTGCCGGAAGCGGAGGCCACGCCCGCGGACGAACTGCCGCCGCCCGCGCCGGTCAGCCTGTCGCCCGCCCTGTCACGCTTCCGCGACAGCTTCTATTCCGCCGTGCTGTCGTTGTCGCGGCACCGGCTGCGGTCCTTCCTGACCATGCTGGGGATCATCATCGGCATCGCCTCGGTCGTCTCGGTCGTGGCGCTCGGCACCGGCAGCCAGCAGCAGGTGCTGGAGCGGATCTCGGCCATCGGGACCAACACCATCACGGTGCGGGCCGGGACGGGCTTCGGCGACCGCCGCTCGGATGCCATCGACACGCTGGTGCCCGCCGATGCCACTGCACTGGCGAACGAGGACTTCGCGACCTCTGCCTCTGCCATCCTGACGACGACGGCGCGGCTGTCGCGAAACTCGGTCAGTTCCACCGCGTCGGTCTATGGCGTGGGCGCCGATTATTTCGATGTCAGCGCCTATACGCTGACGGAGGGCCGCCTGTTCACCGAGGCGGAAAACACCCGCCGCGCGCAGGTGGTGGTGATCGACGACAACGCGGTGGATACCTATTTCGACGATGGCACCGACCCGATCGGGGAAACCATGCTGGTCGACAAGGTGCCGCTGCGGGTGATCGGGGTGGTCGAAAGCTCCTCCACCATGGGGCCGCCGGACCAGGTGCGGATCTTCTCTCCGCTGCAGACGGTTGCGGTGCGGATCACCGGGGATGACCGGCTCAGCTCCATCTCTGTCCGGGTGGCCGATGACATCGACATGGACGCGGCGGAGGCCGGGGTGGAGGCGCTGATGCTGGAACGCCACGGCGTGGTCGACTTCAGCCTGCAGAACTCCGACACCATACGGGAGGCGATCACCTCGACCACGCAGACGATGACCTACCTGATTTCGGCCATCGCGGTGATCAGCCTCGTGGTGGGCGGCATCGGAGTGATGAACATCATGCTGGTTTCCGTCACCGAACGGACGGGGGAGATCGGGGTGCGCATCGCCGTGGGCGCGCGGCGGTCCGACATCGTGACCCAGTTCCTGCTGGAGGCGGTCATGCTGTGTCTGCTGGGCGGGATCCTGGGGATCCTGGGCGCGCTTGGCGTCGGTTGGGCCATGGCCAAGTTCCAGAGCACCTTCACCCTGGTCTTCAGTTCGACGACCATCTGGCTGGCCTTCCTGACCTCGACCCTGATCGGGCTGGGCTTCGGGTACCTGCCGGCACGCTCTGCCTCCCGGCTTGATCCGGTGGAAGCGCTGGCGCGGGATTGATCCCGCGCCGGTTGGCCCCGGAGGACGCCACGTCGAGAAAAATGCGGGCCCCGTCGTAGGGCTGTGAATTCCTGTGCGTATGGTTTGGCAGAGGGGGCGTTTTGACACGCCGGTACGCTTTATGGTTGCAGGAAGTAGACCGTCGGGTTCAGTTTCGCCCCATACGGCCCCGTCACGTCGCCGGATTCTCCGGTGCGGGCGGGGTGCATGCGTGAGGGAGACGACACGGCATGGCGCACAAGGCCCGCAAATTCATCCTTCCTGCCGTTCTGGTCGTTCTGGCCGTGGCGGGATATGTCCTTTGGAAACAGGCGAATGGCGCCGACGGTTGGCCGGGTATCGCGCAGGGCAACGGGCGGATCGAGGCGGTGGAGATCGACATCGCCGCCAAGTCTGCCGGGCGCATTTCAGAGATCCTGGTCGAGGAAGGGCAGCTGGTGCAGCAGGGCGATGTGCTGGCGCGGCTGGACAGCCGGCAGCTTCTGGCCTCCCTGAAACAGTCCGAGGCGGAGAAGAAGCGCGCGGTGCTGGGCGTGGACAGCGCGAAGATCAAGGTGCGCCAGGCGGAGGCAGAGAAGCGCGCGGCGGATGCGCAGATAGAGGAGGCGCAGGCCTCTTACGATGCGGCGCAGAAGCAGTATGAGCGCAGCCAGGCCCTGGCGGAATCGGCGACGGTTTCGGATGCGACGCTGGACAGCGCCCGGGCCACGGCATTGAGCGCCAAGGCGGCAATCGCGGCGGCGGAGGCGCAGTCGGCGGCATCGGAGGCGGCGATCAACTCTGCTCAGGCGGCTGTGGTGGACGCCGAGGCCGCGGTGGAGGCCGCGGATGCCGCCATCGACCTGGTGAAAGTGCAGATCGAGGACAACGAGCTGGTCGCGCCCCGCGATGGCCGGGTGCAGTACATCGTGGCGCGGGAGGGCGAGATCGTCAGCTCCGGCGGGCGGGTGATCAACATGGTCGACCTGGGCGATGTCTACATGTCCTTCTTCCTGCCGACGGAGCAGGCCGGGCGGATCGGGCTGGGCACCGATGCGCGGATCCTGTTGGACGCGGTGCCGAACTACTCCATCCCGGCCAGCATTTCCTTCGTGGCCGACGTGGCGCAGTTCACGCCTAAGGCGGTGGAGACCGAGATCGAGCGCGAGAAGCTGATGTTCCGCGTGCGCGCCAAGATCGATCCGGAGTTGCTGAAGGAATACAGCGGTTTCGTGAAGACCGGCCTGCCGGGGGTCACCTATGTGCGGATTGATCCCACGGCGGACTGGCCCGACACCCTGCCGCAGACCGTGCCGGATCACCTGCCCGAAGGCTTCATCGAGGGGCTGCAATGACCCAGCCTGAAACGGCGGGTCCGGTGGTGACGCTGACCGACTGCAGCCTGACCTACAAGAAGACCCGGGCGCTGGACCATGTCAGCCTGCAGATCCCTGCGGGGGTCATGGCGGGGCTGATCGGGCCGGACGGTGTCGGCAAGTCGAGCCTGCTGTCCATGGTGGCGGGGGCCCGGGCCATGCAGGAGGGGCAGTTGATGGTGCTTGGGGGCGACATGCGCTCCGCCGGTCACCGCAGCCGGTCCTGCCCCCGGATTGCCTATATGCCGCAGGGGCTTGGCCGGAACCTTTATGCCACGCTGTCGGTCTTTGAGAACGTCGATTTCTTTGGCCGGCTGTTCGGTCATGGCAAGACGGAGCGGGAGGCGCGGATCGCCGAGCTGCTGGCGGCCACGGGGTTGGCGCCCTTTGCGGACCGTCCGGCGGGGAAGCTGTCGGGCGGCATGAAGCAGAAGCTGGGCCTGTGCTGTGCGCTGATCCATGATCCGGACCTGCTGATCCTGGATGAGCCGACGACCGGGGTGGACCCGCTGTCGCGGCGCCAGTTCTGGGACCTGATTGACGGCATCCGCGCGCGCCGTCCGGGCATGAGCGTCATCGTCGCCACCGCCTACATGGAGGAGGCGGCGCGGTTCGACTGGCTTTGCGCCATGCACGGCGGCAGGGTTCTGGACACCGGGACGCCGGCGGAGCTGTTGCAGCGGACGGGGGCGGAGGACCTGGACGCGGCCTTCATCGCGATGCTGCCCGAGGCGCTGCGCCAGCGGCACCTGGAGGTCTCCCTGCCGCCGCGCCGGGCCGAGGCGGGGGAGACCTTTGCCATCGAGGCCGATCACCTGACCATGCGGTTCGGGGATTTCACGGCGGTGGAGGACGTCAGCTTCCGCATCCCGAAGGGGGAGATCTTCGGCTTCCTCGGCTCCAACGGCTGCGGCAAGACCACGACGATGAAGATGCTGACCGGCCTGCTGGCGCCGACCGAGGGGCAGGCGAGGCTCTTCGGCGAGGAGATGGACGCAAGCGACCTCGCGACGCGGCAGCGGATCGGTTACATGAGCCAGGCCTTTTCCCTGTATCGGGAGCTGACGGTCCGGCAGAACCTTGAATTGCATGCGAAACTCTATGATCTGCCGGTGGAGTCACGGCCCGCGCGGGTGGCGGAGATGCTGGAGCGGTTCGACCTGAAGGCGGTGGCGGAGACCTATCCCGATGCCCTGCCGCTGGGGATCCGGCAGCGGATGTCGCTGGCCACCGCGATGATCCACGGGCCCGACGTGCTGATCCTGGACGAGCCGACCTCGGGTGTGGATCCGGTGGCGCGGGACGGGTTCTGGCAGATCCTGGGGGAGCTGTCGCGGCAGGATGGCGTGACCATCTTCATCTCCACCCACTTCATGAACGAGGCGGAGCGCTGCGACCGGATCAGCCTGATGCATGCGGGTCGGGTCCTTTTGACCGACACGCCGGAGGCGATCCGGGACGCGGCGGGCGCTGCGACGCTGGAAGAGGCCTTCATCACCCGGCTGGAGGAGGCCAGCGGCGGCCGCGACACTGGCGCCGGGGCCGATGCGCTGGCCCTGCACAGCGCCCGGGGCGGGGTGCAGCGGCATTTCAGCTTCCGCCGGATGTTCTCCTACGCGCGGCGGGAGGCGCTGGAACTGCAGCGCGACCGGATCCGCGCGACGCTTGCGATCCTCGGCTCCGTCATCCTGATGTTCGTGGTGGGCTACGGCATCAACATGGACGTCGAGGACCTGACCTTTGCCGTGCTCGACAATGACGACAGTGCGATAAGTCGCGACTACATATCGGATATTTCCGGGTCGCGCTATTTCGTCGAAAAGGCCCCCCTGTCGGGCTACGACGACATGGACGCGCGGATGCGGGCCGGGAATATCGACCTTGCGATCGAGATCCCGCCGGGCTTCGGTGCGGATCTGGAGCGCGGGCGGCAGGTGCAGGTCGGTGCCTGGCTCGACGGGTCGATGCCCAGCCAGGCGGAGACGGTGAGCGGCTACGTGCAGGGCATCCATGCCTGGTACCTGACCGAGCGCGCGCGGGAGGAATACGGCGATGCCGCCGTGGCCTCCGACTTCGACCTGGAAGTGCGCTATCGCTACAATCCCGACATCCGCAGCCTGAACGCGATCGCCCCGGCGGTGATCCCGTTGTTGCTGATGCTGATCCCGGCGATGCTGGCGGCGCTGAGCGTGGTGCGGGAGAAGGAGATGGGATCCATCACCAACCTCTACGTCACCCCCGTGACGCGGTTGGAATTCGTGCTGGGCAAGCAGTTGCCCTATGTCGTCGTGGCCATGCTGAACTACGTGCTGATGGCGCTTTTCGCGGTCCATGTCTTCGGCGTGCCGATCACCGGCTCGGTCACGACCCTGACGGTGGCGGCGCTGCTGTTCTGCATCGGCTCCACCGGGTTCGGCCTTGTGATGTCGAGCTTCATGAACAGCCAGATCGCGGCGATCTTCGCCACGGCGCTGCTGACCATGATCCCGGCGGTGCAGTATTCGGGCATGATCGACCCGGTCTCCTCGCTGGAGGGGCTGGGCGCGGTGATGGCGAAGATCTTCCCCTCGGCCTACCTGGTCACGATTTCCCGGGGGGTCTTCGGCAAGGCCCTGGATTTCCAGGATCTTCGCGCGGATCTGACGGCGCTGCTGATCATCGCCCCGGCCTATCTGGCGCTGAGCACGCTGCTGCTGCGCAAGCAGGAGCGATAGGATGCGGCTGAGAAACATCTGGCATCTGGGCATCAAGGAATTGCGCGGGCTGATGCGCGATCCGGTCCTGATGGTGCTGATCGTCTATTCCTTCTCGCTGTCGATCTACACCTCGGCCACGGCGATGCCGGAAAGCCTGAACAAGGCCGCCATCGCCATCGTGGACGAGGACAGTTCGCAGCTGTCCGGCCGTATCGCGCAGGCCTTCTACCCCCCGTATTTCCAGGTGCCCCGGATGATTTCCACGGCAGAGATGGATGCGCGGATGGATGCGGGCCTGGATACCTTTGCCATGGTGATCCCGGCGGATTTCCAGCGGGACCTGCTGGCGGGCAAGGAACCGGTGATCCAGCTGAACGTCGATGCGACGCGGATGACCCAGGCCTTCACCGGCACCGGCTACATCCAGGAAATCGTGACCTACGAGGTGAACGAATACCTGGCCCGCCATCGCGACGTGCCGGAGGTGACCGCTGATCTGGTGCTGCGCGCCCGGTTCAATCCCAACCTGGAACAGGGGTGGTTCGGGGCGATTTCGGATGTCATCACCTCCATCACCATGCTGGGGATCGTGCTGACCGGCGCCGCCCTGATCCGCGAAAAGGAATATGGCACCGTCGAACACCTGCTGGTGATGCCCGTCAGCGCCTTCGAGATCATGGTGGCCAAGATATGGTCCATGGGGGCGGTGGTGCTGCTGGCCTCGGCCTTTGCCATCCGTGTGGTGGTGCAGGGGGCGCTGGACGTGCCCATCCCCGGGTCGATGCCCCTGTTCCTGGCGGGGACGGCGTTGCAGCTTTATGCCATTACGGCGCTTGGGATTTTCCTGGCCACGGTGGCGGGATCCATGCCGCAGTTCGGGCTGCTGATGGTGCTGGTCTTCCTGCCGCTGCAGGTGCTGTCGGGGGCGATGACCCCGCGGGACTCGATGCCGGAGATCATCCAGGCGATCATGCTGGCCGCGCCCAATACCCACTACGTCATCCTGTCCCAGGCGATCCTGTTCCGCGGCGCGGGCCTGTCGGTGGTCTGGCCGCAGTTGCTGGCGCTGGCGGGGATCGGGACGGCACTGTTCCTGCTCGCCCTGGCCCGGTTCCGGGCCTTCCTGCGGTAAGGGGGAGCCGGAAAAGGGGCGCAAGCAGCATCGTTGCGGGCTGCGTGGTGGGTTTTAACCGAATCTCCATCTGCCTCGGGTTTCCTGCGCTGGACGCCCATCTGCCCGAGGGAGCCCCGATGACGCCGTTCCGACATGTTCTGCCTGCCGTGCTGCGCCTTTTGGTTTTGCGTCTGCCGATATGCCTGGCGGTGGCGCTTTCGCTGCTGATGGCGCAGCCGCAGCCCCTGCGGGCCGAGGTCCGCTCGGAAATCGAGGGGGTGAAGCGCAAGATCAACCTGGCCGGGCGGCAGCGGATGCTGTCGCAGCGCATGGCGATGCTGACCTGCATGGCCGATACCCGGGTGCAGCACGACAGCGCGCTGACCCGCGCCCACGGCGCCCATGAGCTTTTCGACAAGACCTTGAAAGGCCTACGCTTCGGAGATGCGGAGCAGGGGCTTCCGGTGGAAACCCACCTGGAGGTGCTCGACTCCCTGGCGGTGGTCGAAACGCTCTGGACGGGCTACGGCGCCGCGGTGGAGGATTTTGTCCAGGCGGAACGGGCCAGCACCCTGCGGGCCATCCATGCCCGCAACGGCGCGGTCCTGGTGAACATGAATGCCTCGGTCATGAAGATGGAGGAGCTATATGGCGAGGGCACCGTCGATCCGGAGATTGCCACGGCGCTGAACATCGCCGGGCGGCAGCGGATGCTGATCATGAAGGCGCTGAAGGAGGCCTGTATGGTAGGCCGAGGCATCGCGCCGGAGCAGGACCGCGAGGCGCTGCAGAAGACGATCTCGCTGTTTTCCAGCAGCCTCTACAAGCTGCGCACCGGCAATGCCTGGGACGGGATCATCCCACCGCCCAGCTTCGAGGTCGACATGCAGCTGGAGCTTGTCCAGGCCGTCTGGGACTGGATGGAGCCCTACCTGAAGGCGGTCGTGGCCGGCGAAACCCCCGATCCGGAACTGCTGTCGCAGCTGCTCTACCACGGCGAGGTCGCCCTGACGGAGATGAACGTGGCGGTCTGGCTTTACGAGCAGGTTTGATCGGCCGGGGCCGGATCGCCAGTGGGTCATGCAGAGGCGGGGCTGAAGGCCGCGCGTGGTGGCGGGATGTGATGCTGGGATGTGAGGGACGGGCGTGACGGCATGTCATCAGGCCGGGATGGAAGGCGGGACAGGACTGCAGGGCATGACTGGAGGATGCGGCGGGGCTGGGGGATGGGGACTGGGGGATGTGACGGGATTGGGGAATATGAAGGGGGCTCTTCGGGGCCCCTTTGCTTTTGCCGGCCCCGATGTCGGCTCCCTGTGCCAGCCCCCGGTGGCGGAGGGGCGCGCGCCGGGGCGATTCCGCCAATCGGCAGCTGCCGCCCGCCCAATGGGTGCAATGGGACGCAGAAAGGCGCTTCCGAAGGCGAAAACGCCATTCTTGCACCTTGCAACGCGCCGGGGCTGCCCATAGAAGAGCGTCTGATTTCGTTGGCCGCGCGACCGATGCGGCCCCGCTATGGAAGGACAAGCGACGATGCAGGTCACCGAGACCCTGAACGAGGGGCTGAAACGCGGCTACACGATCACCCTGACCGCGGCAGAGCTGGACGGCAAGGTGAACGAGAAGCTGGCCGAAGCCCAGCCCGACATCGAGATGAAAGGCTTCCGCAAGGGCAAGGTCCCGATGGCGCTGCTGAAGAAGCAATTCGGCCAGCGCGTTCTGGGCGAAGCCATGCAGGAAGCCGTCGATGGCGCCATGAACGATCACTTCGAGGCCTCCGGCGACAAGCCCGCGATGCAGCCCGCCGTGAACATGGTCGACGGTGAGACCTGGAAAGAGGGCGACGATGTCGTCGTCGAGATGTCCTACGAGAAGCTGCCGGAAATCCCGGAAGTCGACCTGAAGGCCGTCAAGCTGGAGAAGCTGGTCGCCAAGGCCGGTGACGAAGCCGTGGACGAGGCCCTGGCCAACCTGGCCGAGACCGCGCAGGACTTCGAAACCAAGGACGGCGCAGCCGAAGAAGGTGACCAGGTTGTCACCGACTTCCTCGGCAAGGTCGACGGCGAAGCCTTCGAGGGCGGCGCGGCAGACGACTACCCGCTGGTCCTGGGCTCCAACAGCTTCATCCCCGGCTTCGAAGAGCAGCTGACGGGCGTGAAGGCCGGCGACGAGAAGAACGTCGAAGTTACCTTCCCCGAGGAATACGGTGCAGAGCACCTGGCCGGCAAGGCCGCCGTCTTCGAGTGCAAGATCAAAGAGGTCAAGGCGCCCAAGGCCGCCGAGATCAACGACGAGCTGGCAACCAAGTTCGGCGCGGAAGACCTGGCTGGCCTGAAGGCCCAGATCGCAGAGCGCCTGGAAGCCGAATACGCCGGTGCCGCCCGTGCCGTCATGAAGCGCAAGCTGCTGGACGTGCTGGACGAGACCGTGACCTTCGAACTGCCGCCGAGCCTGGTGGAAGCCGAGGCCAGCCAGATCGCGCACCAGCTGTGGCACGAGGAAAACCCCGACGTCCACGACCACAACCACGACACCATCGAGCCCAGCGAAGAGCACACCAAGCTGGCCGAACGTCGCGTGAAGCTGGGCCTGCTGCTGGCCGAGCTGGGCCAGAAGGCAGAGGTCCAGGTGACCGATGCAGAGATGACCCAGGCCGTCATGAACCAGGCACGTCAGTACCCGGGCCAGGAACGCCAGTTCTTCGAATTCGTTCAGCAGAACCCGCAGATGCAACAGCAGCTGCGCGCGCCGATCTTCGAAGACAAGGTCGTCGACTATGTCTTCGAACTGGCAGAAGTGTCCGAGACGGAAGTGTCCAAGGACGATCTGCAGAAGGCCGTGGAAGAGCTCGACGACGAGTAATTTCCGCCGCAAGGCAATCGCGAAGGGCCGCCCCATGGGGCGGCCCTTTTGCGTTGCGAGATATGCTTTGCCCCGTCAAACCATCTGCCGCCGAACCGCCGGCCGGTACGTACCCGCCGTTGTTTCGCCAAGTGGCTGAAAAGCCGCGATCAAAACGTCGGTATTACGTCGGTATCGTAGCGGTATCGCGACGGTGGAACATTCAGTGCCGTGAAAGCAGCCGGGCCAGGTGCGCCATATGCGCCTCTGCCGCGTCTGGGCCGGGCGCGCCGGCGAAAACCGCCAGGGTCAGCGGGTCAGGCAGATCGGGCAGGTGGGTCACCACGCAGCCCGCGAAGGGCCCGCCGCCGGTATGCCCGAAGCTGGACCCGAGCGCGCCCAGCCCGCCCGCCATCAGGCCACCACCATAGCCATGTTCCGTCCAGGGACGGCCGGGCAGGGCGCCGCCCAGGGGCGTGACCTGCCGCATCCAGGCCAGCGCCGGGGCCGGCAGCAGCGCGCCGGTGGCCAGGGCCTGCAGCACGCGGGCCGCCGCCCGGGCGGTGCCGGTGAAGCATCCGTGATAGACCCAGCCGGGATCGTAATCCGCCCCCGGCGGCCAGAGCGCGGCCATGTCTGCCCGGCTGCGGGCCAGCGGGATTTCCACCCCCAGGGGGCGGGCAATGCGGGCGGCGACCTGCGCCTCGATATCGCCCGCGATGCCTTCGAGGTGACGGCGCAGCAGCAGGCTTGCCAGGTTGGAATAGGCCCAGCCGGTGCCGGGGGCGAAAAGCCGGGGCTGCGCCAGCGCGCGGGCGCGCAGCAGATCGGCGGGCCAGGCATCGCGCCCGGCCGCCACATCGGCCCGGTAGGCGGGCAGGGTGAAATAGTCGGGCAGGCCCGAGGTCTGCGCGATCAGCTGTCGCGGGGTGGGCGCGGGGGCTGGCAACTCGAGCGGGACGTCGAGGTCCAGCTGACCTTCGGCAGCCAGGGCCAGGGCGCAGATCGCCAGCAGGGTCTTGGAAAAGCTCCACCAGGGGAAGCGCCGCTCGCCCGCCGTGCCGCCTTCGGCGCCGGAGGCGCGGATCGCATGCCAGGGCAGGCTGTCGGTCATTCCGCTTCCACCAGGCAGAAGGCGGGCAGGGTGTTTTCGTTCTTGAACGAGCGCAGCAGGAAGTTCGTGCGGTAGGAAGCGACGGAGGGCCATTCGCCGAAGACCTCCTGCGCGAAGTCGTGGTAGGCCTCGATCGAGCGTTCCTGCACGATCAGCAGGAAGTCGAATTCGCCGGTGACCGCGTGGCACTGGGTGACCTGTTCGAAGGTGGTGATGCGCCGGGCGAAATCGCTGCTGACCGAGGCCTTGGGCGCGGTCAGCGTGACCATGACCGCCGCCGTCACCGGCTTGCGAAAGCGCCTGCGGTCGATCAGCGCCACGGCGCGGGTCAGGTAGCCATCGGACCAGAGGCGCGCCACGCGCTTGGCACAGGCAGAGAGCGAGAGGCCCAGTTCCTCTGCCAGGTCGGCATTGGTGCGCCGCGAATCTGCCTGAAGCGCCATGAGCAGCCGCTTGTCGCGAGGGTCGAGCATAATTCCTGTCCTGATGTCTGGTGTTGCGCATTTTTATCACGTTTGCGAGGTTTGCGACAGAGGTTCCTGAATGGGCGGCAATATCGTGGAAAATGTGGATCCAGCGCCCTCTATCGTTCCGGGCAGAGCGTTTTGCCCGAAAGAGAGGCCCTTGATGACCCAGTCCAACTTCCTTGCCCGCGCCGATGGCAGCCTGATCCGCTATGGCGCGCATTTCTTCGAGCGGGAGATCGTGTCGGCCCATGGCAGCTACGTGGTGGCCGCAGGCGGGCAGGAGATCCTGGATTTCACCTCTGGCCAGATGTCGGCGGTGCTGGGGCACAGCCATCCGGAGATCCGGGAGGTGATGCATGAATGGGTCGACCGGGTGTGCCACCTGCATTCGGGCATGCTGTCGGCGCCGGTGCTGGATCTGGCGGAGGGGCTGAAGGCGGTGACGCCCGAGGGCCTGGACCGGGTGCTGCTGCTGACCACCGGGGGCGAGGCCAATGACGCGGCGATCCGCATGGCCAAGCTGGTGACCGGCGGCCACGAGGTGGTGAGCTTTGCCCAGAGCTGGCACGGGGTGACCGGCAGCGCCTCGGCCGCGACCTATTCGGCGGGGCGCAAGGGCTATGGCCCGGTGGCGCCGGGCAATTTCGCCATCCCGGTGCCCAATGCCTACCGTCCGCGCTTCGCGGGGGTCGCGCTGGACTGGCGGGCGGAGCTGGACGATGCCTTCGCCCAGGTGGATGCCATGTCGACGGGCAACCTGGCGGCCTTCATCGCGGAGCCGATCCTGTCCACCGGGGGCATCATCGACCTGCCGGAGGGCTATATCGCGGCGCTGAAGAAGAAATGCGAAGAGCGCGGGATGCTGCTGATCCTCGACGAGGCGCAGACGGGGATCGGGCGCACGGGGCTGATGTTCGCCTTTGAACGCGACGGGGTAGCGCCGGACGTGCTGACCCTGTCAAAGACGCTGGGCGCGGGGCTGCCGCTGTCGGCGGTGATGACCAGCGCCGCGATCGAGGCGGAGGCCCATGCGCGCGGCTTCCTCTTCTACACCACCCACGTGGCCGACCCGCTGCCCGCCGCCGTGGGCTGCAAGGTGCTGGAGATCGCGACGCGGGACGACCTGCCGGGGCGGGCGGCGCGGATGGGCGCCTATTTCAAGGCCGGACTGGAGAAGCTGAAGGACCGCCACGAGATGGTGGGCGATGTCCGGGGGCGCGGTCTGCTGCTGGGCGTGGACGTGGTGGAGGACAAGCTGTCGAAGCGCCCGAACGAGGCCTACGGGGTGCGCGTCATGGACATCTGCGCGCGCGAGGGCCTGTCGATGAATATCGCGGGGCTGCCGGGGCTGGCCTCGGTCTTTCGCATCGCGCCGCCACTGACGGTGAGCGAGGCCGAGCTGGACACCGCGCTGGAGATCTTCGGCGCGGCCTTGGCCGAGGCGGAGTAGTCGCTCCCGGGGGCAGGGCGCGCGCCCGGCCGGGCCCTTGCCTTTTGAGTATTTGGGGCGGGTTGAAGGAGGGGCCTGGGCGCGTTTTTGGCGCGGGCGGGCCCGGCGGCAAGGCGGCCAAGCGCAGTCGAAAAGTGGGCCGGGCTGCCGGACCGGGTGCCGGGCCCATGGCTTCAACCCGCCGAAAATACTCCGGGGGTGAATTGAGCCGCAGGCTCAAGAGGGGGCAGAGCCCCCTGCCTTGCCTCAGGAAAGGAAAAGGGCCTGCCCGGTGTCCCGGACAGGCCCATTTTACTGTCTGGCGAACCGGATCAGTCAGGCAGTGCGTAGGCGATCACGTAGTCGCCGCGGTCCGGGGAGTTCCGGGCGCCGCCGGCGGAGATCACGATGTACTGCTTGCCGGTCTCCGGCGAGACGTAGGACATCGGAGTGCCCTGGCTGCCGACGGGCAGGCGGGCTTTCCAGACTTCCTTGCCGGTCGCGCTGTCGAAGGCGCGCAGCCAGTTGTCCTGGGTGGCCGCGAAGAACACCAGGCCGCCCTGGGTGGTCAGCGAGCCGCCGATCGTGGGCATGCCCACGGGCATCGGCAGGTGCATCTTGGTGCCGAAGAGGACGGTGTCCTGCACGGTACCCAGCGGCACTTCCCAGTTCACCTGCTGCGTTTCCATGTTGATGGAGGTCAGCGTGCCGAAGGGCGGTTCCTGGCAGGGGATGCCCAGCGGCGACAGGAAGCGGTTCTTGTTGACCGAGTAGGGCGTGCCCTTCAGCGGAACGGCACCCATGACGGTGTTCACGTCCTCGTTGCCGTCAGAGGCTTTCGCGCCCTGCTGCTGCTCCTGCATGTGGACCCAGAGGCCGAGGCGCATGTCGTTGACATAGAGCGTCTTGGCGGTCGGATCGTAGGAGAGGCCACCCCAGTTCATGCCACCCAGCGAGCCGGGGAAGGACAGGGAGTAGTCGGTGTCCGGCGCGGTGAAGAGACCTTCGTAGCGGTAGCCCTTGAAGATGATGCGGCACATCAGCTGGTCAAAGACCGTGGCGCCCCACATGTCGCGTTCTGCCAGGTGCTGCGCCCCGATCTGCGGCATGCCGACGGAGACGGGCTGCGTCGGGGAGTAGGGTTCGTCGGGGATGGAGGCGGGTTTCACCGGAACCTCTTCCACGTCGGTCAGCGGCTGGCCGGTCAGACGGTCGAGCACGAAGATCTGCCCCACCTTGGTGCCGAAGGTCAGCGCCTTGGTGCCGTCGAAGTCGATCAGCGTCGGCTGCATCGGCACGTCGAAGTCCCACAGGTCGTGGTGGACGGTCTGGTAGACCCACTTCTCGCGGCCGGTGGTGGCATCCAGCGCCAGCATGGAGGCGCCGTATTTCTCGTCTTCCGGGGTGCGTTCCACGCCCCAGAGGTCGATGGCCGCGCCGCCCACGGGCATGAAGACCGTGTTGGACCAGGCGTCATAGGTCATCGGCGCCCAGACGTTCGGCGTGGACCGCGTGAAGGCGGTTTCGCCGGTCATCGGACCGTCGATGGTCGGATCCGCAGCGCCCGGGTCGAAGGCCCACTTCATCTCGCCGGTCATGACGTCGAAGCCGCGCATCACGCCGCCGGGCATGTCGAGGGCGACGTTGTCGGCCACGCGGCCGCCGACGACGACGGTGGTGCCGGCCACCAGGGGCGCGGAGGTCAGCGAGTAGAGCGGCGATTGCGCGTCGCCCAGGCCTTCCTTCAGGTCCACGGTGCCATTGGTGCCGAAATCGGAGCAGAGCTCGCCCGTCTGGGCATCCAGCGCCACCAGGACGGCGTCGATGGTGTTCATGAAGATGCGCTGTTCACACTGCGCCGGATCGGCCGCGAGCGGCGTGACCGGGGTGCTGTCGGGGGCATCGGGTTGCTGGATCGGCGCGGAGGCGTCGAAGTAGGCCAGGCCACGGCACCGGACCCAGACGCGGGTGTCGGTGGGGAATTCGTGGCGCCACTTTTCGACACCGGTGGCGTTGTCGAGCGCGATCACGGTGTTGGCCGCGGTGCAGAGGTAGAGCGTGTCACCGACCTGCATCGGCGTGTTCTGATCTTCGAGGCCACCGCCGGTGGATTCGGGGATCTCGCCCGTCTGGAAGGTCCAGGCGACCTGCAGCTCATCCACGTTGTCGCGGTTGATCTGGTCGATGGAGGCGAAGCGATCCTCGTTCGGGGTGCCGCCGTAGTTGGACCAGTCGTTGGTTTCCTCGGGGGCTGCGACCATGCCGGTGGCGGCGTCGGCGTAGTGCTTGCCGTGCGGGATGAACATGCCGTAGCCCATGCCGAGAACGGCGATCAGGGCGAGGACGGCCGCGCCGTACCAGGTGCCGGTGCGGGCACGGATGCCGGCGCGGCGTTCGATGATCGGCTGGACCAGGAAGAGCACGAGGAGCGCCACAAGGAAGGTGTAGATCCGGGCGTGCAGGGCCCAGAAGTCCAGGCCGGCTTCCCAGAAGGCCCAGATGACGGTGGCCACGAAGGCGACCAGGTAGATGATCATGGCGGTGGTCTTGCCGCGGATCAGTTCGATCCCGGTGGCGAGGCCTGCCAGACCCATGAGGAGGTAGTACCAGCTGCCGCCGCGCGCGATCAGCATCACCCCGCCCGCGGCCAGGCCGAGGCCGGCCAGGGCGAAGAGAACGCCCAGGACGATGGTGAGGATCACGCCGGCGCGCTTGGCGCGGGGTGTATCGATTTCGGACATGTGAACTCCGTCTGCGGGGCCGGAGGGAGGAAGCCCCAACGTGTTGAGGCGCCCGGGGCGGGCGCCTGGTTCATGGCTGTGCCATAGGCATGGCGACGGCGCTCTCATCGGCCGCGTGCGACAAGTTGTCAAGAGTTGGCTCTGTCAATCACTTTTTCCAAGTGTTTGAAATTGCGTAAGTAAATTGGAGGTATGCAAAAGTATGCGCGCAGACTGTGCCAGATTGCACAGCCAGAAGCGTAGGGTTCGGAGCCGGGATACGGGAGCGTTCCCACTGGTGCAGGGCCGCTATGTGTCTGGCGGGACAGCGGACGCGCGCCGCCGAATGTGACCTGGGGTGAGTCTCTGGCCGGAACGGCGGGGGAGGCGGTCATGGAGGGGCAGTTCGGCTGGCGTGGCCGCAGGGCACGAAAAAACCGCGCCCCCGGGGGGACGCGGTTCGTAACTTCGAAAAGCCCGGAGGATCAGTCCTCTTCGGACTCTTCTGCCGGTGCTTCGTCGTCGTCGGAAGCGGCGGAGCCGATGTCGTCGAAGAGTTCGGAGATCTCGAACTCTGCGGCGGCTTCTTCTTCGGCGGCCAGTTCCTGGATGGACTTGCCGGCAGCCTGAACTTCGGCTTCTTCCGGGGTCCGTGCGACGTTGAGGATCACGGTGACCTCAACTTCGGGGTGCAGGGTGACCTTGGCTTCGTGCAGGCCCAGTTCCTTGATGGGATCGGGGATGATGACCTGCTTGCGCTCGACGGTGAAGCCGTTTTCGGTGGCGACGTTGGACACGTCACGCGGCGAAACGGAGCCGTAGAGGTTGCCGCCGTCGGAGGCTGCGCGAATCACGACGAACTTCTGACCGTCGAGCTTTTCGCCCAGGGCTTCGGCTTCTTTCTTGGTCTCCAGGTTGGTCGCTTCGAGCTGCGCTTTCTGCGCTTCGAAGTGAGCCAGGTTTTCCTTGGAGGCGGTCAGCGCCTTGCCCTGCAGCAGCAGGTAGTTGCGGGCGTAGCCGGGCTTGACGGAGACGACATCGCCCATCTGGCCGAGCTTTGCGACGCGTTCGAGAAGGATGACTTCCATGTTACGGGCTCCTTACTTGACGGCGTAGGGCAGCAGGGCGAGGAAGCGGGCACGCTTGATGGCACGGGCCAGTTCACGCTGCTTCTTGGCCGAGACGGCGGTGATGCGGGACGGGACGATCTTGCCGCGCTCGGAGATGTAGCGCTGCAGCAGACGGGTGTCCTTGTAGTCGATCTTGGGTGCGTTGTCCCCGGAGAAGGGGCAGACCTTACGACGACGGAAAAACGGTTTAGCGGCCATGGTTTATGTCCTTTCCTGGTTAGATCAGCGGCGACCGCGGCGCTCTTCGCGCTCGTCGCGTTTCTGCATCTGGACCGAGGGGCCCTCTGCGTGCTCGTCGACCTTGATGGTCAGGACGCGCATCACGTCGTCATGCAGGCGCATCAGGCGTTCCATTTCCTGGATCGCGGTCGACGGTGCGTCGGTGCGCAGGAAGGCGTAGTGGCCCTTGCGGTTCTTGTTGATCTTGTAGGCCATCGTCTTGACGCCCCAGTATTCCTGATCAACCAGCTTGCCGCCGTTGTCGGAAAGGACGGCACCGAAATGTTCGATGAGACCTTCGGCCTGCGCGTTGGAAAGGTCCTGGCGCGCGATGAAGACATGCTCGTAAAGCGGCATGTGCACTCCTGTCTGTCGGGCGCATTTCATAGGAGGGTCTGACCTTCCGCGACCCATCCACGAGAGACTGCGCGGTTCAAGAAAACTGCGGAAGGAGGGCACCCCTTACAGCGGACGCGCGAAAAGGGCAAGCGCTTGTCGGGCCAATGCCGGAGCGGTGCGGGGCCAGGGTGGGGTCAGTGTGGGGCCTCGGCCGCGCCCCTGTCAGGCCACTGTCAGGCCCGGACCCGAGGGTATTTCAGGCCGGGTGTGGGAGCAAGGCTGCGCCCGCACGCTGCGGCGGGCTGCGATCGGGCGCGGCTTCGGCGGCGCGGATAGCTGTTGTGACTGGCCCCCGGATTTGGCCCCGAAGGTCGGGGCGGGGCGCCGGTGGCCTCACTTCAACCCGCCGGAAATACTCCCGCCGGAGGCTTCGGGCGGCGGGCAGGTGGCGCGCGGGCAGGATTTCGCGGGTTCATGTTCGCAATTCCACAGACCCTGTGGGGATGTGCGGAATTGAGAAGACCGCGCGTGACGGCGACATTCGCCTCATCGCAAACGCTTCTCCCGAAAGAGGAAACCATTCCATGAAGACGCTGCTTCTGGGCACCGCCCTGACCCTGGCCGCCGCCACCTCCGCCTTTGCCGAGCCGGTCAAGTACACCCTCGACAACACCCACACCCAGCTGGTGTTCCACTACAACCACCTGGGCTTCTCCACCGGCTTCGGCATGTTCGCCGGCTTCGACGGCACCATCATGTTCGACGCCGAAGATCCCGCTGCTTCCTCCGTCGAAGTGTCCATGCCGACCGCCTCGCTGATCACCGGCATCGCACCGCGCACCGAGCACTTCCTGACCGATGACTTCTTCGGTGCGGAGGCCAACCCGGCGATCACCTTCAAGTCGACCTCCATCGAGGTGACCGGCGACGACACCGGCCTGATCACCGGCGATCTGACCATCAACGGCATCACCAAGCCCGTCACCCTGGACGCCAAGCTGACCCAGATGGGCGACCACCCGATGGCCGGCACCCCCTGGGCAGGCTTCGACGCCACCGCCACCGTGCTGCGTTCCGACTACGACATGGACATGTACGCCCCCTATGTCTCCGACGAGGTCGAGGTGGAAATCTCCATCGAGGCGATGAAGGCCGACGAGTGATCCGTTTCGGATAAGCCTGGCGCGGTGCATCCCCACCGTGCAGGTGCAAGGGCCGTCCCGAAAGGGGCGGTCCTCTTCGTTTGGCCGGGGGATGGCTGGGGAGCTTTGAATTCTGGTTGTTGACGGCAGCGCGCCGGGGGCGGAGGGTCTGGCGGATGGCGGCCCGTGGGGGCGCGGGGGCAAGGTTCGAAAGAGGGGGTGCGGATGAGCGAGACGGGATTTGCGCGCAGGATCCTGACGGGGCACTGCCTGTGCGGGGCCTGCCGGTTCGAGCTGGAGGGGCCGGCGAACTGGGTCGGTCATTGCCATTGCGAGAGCTGCCGGCGGGCGACGGCCTCTGCCTTCACCACCTGGATCGGGCAGGCCGACGGGCGCTGGCGGATCAGCGGAGAGATGACGCGATACGAAAGCAGCCCGGGCCGGCGGCGCGGGTTCTGCACCACCTGCGGCACGCCGATGTATTACGAGGCGGACAGCTACCCCGGGGAGCGGCATTTCTACGCCGCCCTGCTGGAAACCCCGGAGGCGGTGGAACCCGCCGCGCAGTATCACGCGGCGGAGCACCTGGGATGGATCGGCCGGGCGCTGGATTTGCCCGAGGGATAGGGGCGCGGATAGGGGCGTGCCTGGGCCCGGGTCAGGCGGAGAGGTTCAGGCGGAGAGGTCCTGTGCCAGCATGAGGGCGTTGCCGTCCGGGTCGTAGAAGGTGGCGGTGGCGACCATGCCGTCGATCACCTCGGTCGCGCCGTCGAAGGCGACGCCCTCTGCCTCCAGCGCGGCGCGGGAGGCGGCGATGTCTGGCGTGCCGAAGACGGGGACGCTGTTGCCGGGAGTGGGGGTGGCCTGTTCGCCGAGCCCGAGGGTGACGCCGGGGGTGTGGGTTGAAAGCTCGCTCCAGCCGGCGTCGTCCATGTGGAAGCGCAGGGAAAATCCCAGCATCCTGTCGTACCAGCCGGCGCTGGCGTGGCGATCGCGGACGGAGAGGGCGAGGGTAATCGTCTTGTCGAGTGTCGCGATGGACATGGCAATTCCCTTTCTGATGAAAATATATTAACTATACTTTATGAACATCGACCTTCTTGTCAAGATTTCCGCGCGGGCCTGGGCCATGCCGGTGCTGGCGGCGCTGGATGGCGGGGTGGCAGGGCGGCAGGCGCCGCTGCTGGCCGCCACGGGCGCGGGGCGCGGGGCGCTGGTGCAGAGCCTGGAGCGGCTGATCGAACTGGGTCTGCTGGAGCGCAACCCGGGCCATGGCCACCCCCTGCGGCCGGAATTCCGGCTGACGGTCGCCGGGCAGGCGGTGGCGCCGGTGGCGGCGCGGGTGCTGCGGCTGGGCGGGAACATGCGGCATGATGAGGAGGGGGGCGCGGTGCTGTTGCGGCGCATGTGGACGCTGCCGGTGCTGTCGGTCTGCCGCGCGCCGCGTCATTTCGGGGAGATCCGTCAGCAGCTTGCGCCGATCACCGACCGCGCCCTGTCGCACTCCCTGAAGCAGTTGCACGGGCAGCGCTGGATCCGTCGCGATGCCGATCCCGGCGCCTTCCCCCTGCGGCCGCGTTACCAGGTGGTCAATGCCGGGGCGGAGATCGCGGAGGCGCTGACCGGGTAGCCTGATCGCCGGGGCGGGCGGGGCGCCTGCGGTGACATGCGAAAGGGGCGGCCGGGTGGCCGCCCCTTGCTGTTTGGTTGCTTGCGGGCTGTGGTTGTCCCGGGTGGGGGCCGGGTGGAGATCCGGGGTCAGGCCCTCAAGATCTGGCCCTCAAGATCAGTTCCGTTTCGCCGTCAGCTCGAACCCGCCGGCGACGGCGAAGGCGACGCTTTGTTCGTCGGGCATCGAGTCGCCGATGCCGAAATCGCGGCGATCGAGGGTGAAGCCTGCGCTGGCGGTGGCAAGGCCGGTGTCGTCGATCGTCAGCTCGAACGGGAAGGAGAGCGGCACGGACTGGCCGCGCAGGGTCAGTGTGCCCTCGGCCCGCTGGGTGCCGTCTTCGGCCTTCACCAGGTCGGCGTCGAAGACGGCCGTCGGGTTCGCCTCTGCCGCGAGGAAGTCATCGCCGAGCGCCTGCTTGGTGACGGAGCCGAGAGAGAGCGTGGGCACCGAGACGGTGACGGTGACATGGCCCGCGACACCGGCGGGGGCGTCGGGGTTCCAGGAAATGGCGGCGGTCCAGTCCTCGAAGCTGCCTTCAACCTGCTTGCCGAACTGCGTGACGGAGATGAAGAGGCGCCCGTCCTGGACCTGCCAGTCGGATTGCGCCTGGGCCAGCTGCGGGGCGGCGGGGCCGTCGGAGGGGGCGGGGCGGATCGCCAGGCCACCGGCGACGACCACGGCCAGCACCACCAGCGCGCCGAGCGCCGGGGCGAGGTGGGAGGGCTGGGTGGCCGAGCCTTCGGCGGAGGTGCCGCGCCACATGCGGCGCAGGGTGGCGTCACGGTCGATGACGTGGTGTTTCACCGCGCCCAGGATGTGCAGCGCCAGCACCGCGGCGAGGGTCCAGGCGAAGGTCCAGTGCAGGATCGTGAAGAGGTCCGACACCCGTTCGTTTTCGGAGACGAGGGGGAAGCCCTGGCCGAAGGGCCAGAGGATCGGCGCGAAACCGGGGGAGGCGGCGTGGTGGATCCAGCCGGTGACGGGCACCAGGATCAGAAGGGTGTAGAGGAGGTAGTGCACGACCTCTGCCGCGAGGGCTTCGGCCTTGTGGTCGCCGTTGATCAGGCCCGGGCGTTTCTGCACCAGCGCCCAGAGGATGCGGATGATCGAGACGAAGACGACGGCGACGCCGAGGGTCTTGTGCAGCGAAAAGAGCGCGAAGACGCGATCCATGTCGGGCTGGGTCGCGGTGGAGAGGGTGTGGGCGTAATAGCCCACCGGCCAGGCGGTGAGGATCAGCAGCGCGGTCAGCCAGTGGATGGCGCGGGTGATGCCGCCGTAGCGGGAGGAGGAATCGGTGAGCGACATTGGTCTCTTTCAGCGATACGGGCGCCCGGGGCCCGGAAAGGGGCCGCGCGGGGCGTCGGGGAGTTGCGGTTTGGGCCGAATTTAGCCGCAGTGCGGCATGGCCCAAACCCCGAGGCCCGCGCAGGGTCTGTGCACAGGCGAACCGGACCGGTGAGATTGTGATCCACGTGTGAGCGGGCCAGTGGTGGGGCTGCGGCGGGCCAGCGGCGGGGCCGGGAATGGGGCCGGGAATAGGGGGTGAGGGCCGGCGGGCGTTGCCATGCGGGGCTGCAAGGGGTATTCGGCGCGTCAAGTTGCAAGCCAGAACAGACAGACGCTGAAGGAGGCCCTATGAGCCGTGCATTCGTCTTCCCCGGGCAGGGGGCGCAGACCATCGGGATGGGCAAGGCCCTGGCAGAGGCCTATCCGGCCGCGAAGGCCGTTTTCGAAGAGGTCGATGCCGCCCTGGGCCAGGACCTGAGCGGGCTGATCTGGGAGGGGGACGCGGCCGAGCTGACCCTGACCGAGAACGCCCAGCCGGCGCTGATGGCAACCTCGCTTGCCGCGCTGCGCGCGCTGGAGGCCGAGGGGCTGGAAATCGGATCCGCCGCCTATGTGGCCGGTCACTCGCTGGGTGAATATTCCGCGCTGGCCGCCGTGGGCTCCGTCAGCATCGCCGATGCCGCGCGCCTGCTGAAGATCCGCGGCCGCGCCATGCAGGCCGCCGTGCCGGTGGGCGAGGGCGCCATGGCCGCGCTGCTGGGCCTGGATTTCGAGACCGCAAGCGCCGTGGCCGCCGAGGCCGCGGGCGAGGAGGTCTGCCAGGCCGCCAATGACAACGACCCGAGCCAGGTGGTGATTTCCGGCCACAAGGCCGCCGTGGAACGCGCCTGCGAGATCGCCAAGGGCAAGGGCGCCAAGCGCGCCGTGCTGCTGCCCGTCTCCGCGCCCTTCCACTGTGCGCTGATGCAGCCCGCAGCCGAAGCGATGCAGGAGGCGCTGGCCGGTGTCACCTTCAACGCCCCTGCCGTGCCGCTGGTGGCCAATGTGCGCGCCGAGGCCGTGACCGACCCGGAGCTGATCAAGGCGCTGCTGGTGGAGCAGGTGACCGGTTCCGTGCGCTGGCGCGAAAGCGTGGCCTGGATGGCGGGCCAGGGTGTCGACGAGATCTGGGAAATCGGCGCGGGCAAGGCCCTGTCGGGCATGATCCGCCGCATCGAGAAGACGATCGCCTGCAAGCAGGTGGGCACCCCCGACGAGGTGCGCGCGGTGATGGCACCGGCGGAGTGAGCGGAGAGGCCGGGGGGCTGTCTGCCCCCCGGACCCCCCGAGGATATTTAGAGCCAGAAAATGGGTGGGGCGGGGTGCTCTGCCAGAGGGAGCAAGAGAATGTTTGACCTGACGGGCAAGACCGCGCTGGTGACCGGCGCAAGCGGTGGCATCGGTGGCGAGATCGCCAAGGCGCTGCATGGTGCAGGCGCGACGGTGGGCCTGAGCGGCACCCGGGAGGCGCCGCTGCAGGCGCTGGCGGAAGAGCTGGGCGAGCGGGCGCATGTGCTGCCCTGCAACCTGTCCGATCCGGAGGCCGTCGATGCGCTGCCCAAGGCCGCCATCGCCGCCATGGGCGGGCTGGACATCCTGGTGAACAATGCGGGCATCACCCGCGACCAGCTGTTCATGCGGATGAGCGACGAGGACTGGCAGCAGGTCATCGACGTGAACCTGACCGCCACGATGCGCCTGTGCCGGGGCGTGATGCGCCCGATGATGAAGGCGCGCTGGGGGCGGATCATCAACATCAGCTCCATCGTCGGGGCCACCGGCAACCCGGGGCAGGTGAACTATGCCGCCTCCAAGGCGGGCATGGTCGGCATGACCAAGTCCATTGCCTATGAGGTAGCCAGCCGTGGCATCACCGCCAACTGCGTCGCGCCGGGCTTCATCGCGACGGCGATGACCGACAAGCTGACCGACGACCAGAAGGCGGCCATCGACGCGAAGATTCCCGCCGCCCGCATGGGCACGCCGGAAGAGATCGCGGCGGCCGTTCTTTACCTTGCCAGCCCCGAGGCGGGCTATGTCACGGGCGCGACGCTGCACGTGAACGGCGGCATGGCGATGCTGTAACCCCCTTGGGGTGCCCTTGAGGGTACAATTTCTGCCCCGGGCCGCTGGCCCGGGGTTTTGCCTTTCGCCAGCGGGGCTTGCGGCGCGTTCTGCAGTCGTCCTGCGGTGAAAAACCGGGCGTTTTCGCCCAGCTTCCGGCCATTCACGGCCGGCTCACGCCTTGCGGAGCCGAGTGTGAAGGCCCACTTCGGGATAGTGCCGCGAAAGCGTTTGCGTTACCGGAAGCATGTGCTATAGGCGGCGCAGATTTGCGGGTGAGGGTCCTGGTGGCCGGCGCCCGCGCCTCGCATTTGCGGGGTTGAAGAGCCCGCAAGGGCGTCGAAACTGCCCCGCAGTGGGCGAGGCAAGAAACGGGCCCCTGGCCCAGAGTGACGTGAGGGGAAATCCTATGAGCGATGTCGCAGAGCGCGTGAAGAAAATCGTTGTCGAGCATCTCGGCGTGGAAGAAGAAAAAGTGACCGAGAACGCTTCGTTCATCGACGACCTGGGCGCAGACAGCCTGGACACCGTCGAGCTGGTCATGGCCTTCGAAGAAGAGTTCGGCATCGAGATCCCCGATGACGCCGCCGAGAACATCCAGACCTTCGGCGACGCGGTCAAGTTCATCTCCGAAGCGGCCTGAGGCCCGGAGATGCCGGGGAACCGGCCTTGAATTGCGAAGGGCTCCTGCCGGATGGCGGGGGCCCTTTTTCTTTGTGAAGGTTTCGTGACCTGCCCGGGCGGCCGCCGGACGTGATGCCGGAGGTGACGCCCGAAGTGACGCCCCGAGTGACGCGTGAGATGATGCCCGAAACGCCCCCCGACGTGCCCCCGCAAACGCCCCCCGAAACGCCATCTGCCGGCGCGGACGGCGCGCTGGTTCCGCTGCCGCTGTCGCATCCGCTGTGGGACAGGCTGTACGGCCCCTACGGGCTGCGCGACGTGGCGCAGCAGCTGGGGCACCTGGCGGCGCGGTGGGACGGCCGGGCGGCGCAGCACCTGTTCTGGGAGGAGCTGCACCACCAGGAGGATCTGTACCCGGTGAGCTACGCGGCACTGCCCTGGCTGGACCGGATCGCGCCGCGCGGCGCGGCGGAGCGGGAGCGGGTGCTGGAATTCTGGGCGCAGGCGCTGTTCTGTGCGCGGCGGCAGGCCGGGCCGGATGCGCCCTTTGCCGGGCTGTCGCTGGATCCGGCGGCCCATGCGCAGCCCTGGATCGCGGAGGACCGCCGCCTGCGGGCGCAGGACATGCCGGTTCTGGCCGCCCAGGCGGACTGGCTGACGGCCAATGGGGACCGGCTGGCCGATCAGTGCCTTGATGCGGTGCCGGGCGACCGGCCGCACCTGGCGGCATTGCTGGCAGGCGGTTACGCGGGCTGGCACGGGGCGCGGGACCTGCCCCATGCGCTGCGGATGTGGGCCGACGAGGAGCCGGTGGAGGCGATCCGCGCAGAGGGCGCGCCGGCCCCGGTGGACCGGCAGATCGCCGCAGGGATCGCAGAACGGGTGGCGCAAGACGCCCCGGCGCTGGCCGCCCTGCTGGAGGCCTATGCCGCCGCCGGCGGCTGAGCCGGGCCGGCGAAGGACCGCAGATGGGCCCCCATGGGCCGGAAACTCCTTGCCAGACAGGCGCCTGGGGCAGGGGAAGTCTTGCCCCCGGGGCGCGGCCTCGGGTAAGAGCGGGCGGAGAGCAAATCAAAGGGGCGGAAATACATGCGTCGTGTCGTTGTTACCGGTCTGGGTCTGGTGACCCCGCTGGCTTCCGGAGTCGAGGAAAGCTGGAGCCGGATCCTGGAAGGAAAGTCGGGCGCAGGCCCCATCACCCAGTTCGATCCGGAAGGCCTGACCACCACTTACGCCTGCGAAGTTCCGCGCGGTGATGGCACCGACGGGACCTTCAATGCCGATGACTGGATGGAGCCGAAGGAACAGCGCAAGGTCGATACCTTCATCCTGTTCGGCGTCGCGGCGGCCCAGCAGGCGGTTCAGGACAGCGGCTGGATGCCCGAGGACGAGGAGGCGCGCTGCCGCACCGGCGTGCTGATCGGCTCCGGCATCGGCGGTCTGAACTCCATCGCGAACACCGCCGTGATGATGGAACAGAAGGGTCCGCGCCGCGTGTCCCCCTTCTTCGTCCCCGGTGCGCTGATCAACCTGATTTCCGGCCAGGTCAGCATCAAGTATGGTTTCAAGGGCCCGAACCATTCGGTCGTCACCGCCTGTTCGACCGGCGCGCATGCCATCGGCGACGCGGCCCGGCTGATCCAGTGGGGCGATGCGGACGTGATGGTGGCCGGCGGCGCCGAAGCGGCGATCTGCAAGATCGGCATCGCGGGCTTCAACGCCTGCAAGGCGCTGTCCACCAAGCGGGGCGACGAGCCCGAAAAGGCCAGCCGTCCCTATGACGCCGACCGTGACGGTTTCGTCATGGGCGAGGGCGCGGGCATCGTCGTGCTGGAAGAATACGAGCACGCCGTCGCACGTGGCGCCAAGATCTACGGCGAATACCTGGGCTACGGCCTGTCGGGCGACGCCTACCACATCACCGCCCCGTCCGAGGACGGCGACGGCGCACGGCGCTGCATGGAAATGGCGCTGAACCGCGCGGGCCTGACCCCGGCGGACATCGATTACGTCAACGCGCACGGCACCTCGACCATGGCCGACACGATCGAGCTGGGCGCGGTGGAGCGGCTGATGGGCGAGCATGCCTCGAACGTCACCATGTCCTCGACGAAGTCGGCCACCGGGCACCTTCTGGGCGCGGCCGGGGCGATCGAGGCGATCTTCTCGATCCTGGCGATCCGCGACCAGGTGGCCCCGCCGACGATCAACCTGGAGAACGTCGCGGTCGAGACCAAGATCGACCTGGCCCCCAATGCCAAGCGCGAACGCAAGATCGACGTGGCCCTGTCCAACAGCTTCGGCTTTGGTGGCACCAATGCGTCGCTGATCTTCGGCAAGGTCCGCTGATATGTGGAAATCCGTGGCCTCCAACGGCTTTACCCTGCTGATCGTGGGGGCCGTCCTGCTGGCCGGCGCCCTGATCTGGGGGCAGCGGCAATACGTGGAGCCGGGTCCGCTGACGGAGGCCATGTGCCTGCGGGTGGAAAGCGGGTCCAACATGCGCCGGGTCAGCCAGGAGCTTGAAGACAAGGGTGCCGTCAGCCATGCCGCGATCCTGCGGATCGGGTCCGACTACGCCGACAAGTCCGACGAGCTGAAGGCCGGTGCCTTCCTGGTGCCTGCCAATGCCTCCATGGAGCAGATCGTCGATATCGTCACCCGTGGCGGTGCCTCGACCTGCGGGACCGAGATCGTCTATCGCATCGGCGTGCGTCAGTCCGACGTGCTGGTGCGCGAAACCGATCCGACGACGGCCCGTTTCGTCGAACTGGCGCGCTTCGTGCCGGGCGACGGGGCCGAGGTTCCGGCCGCCTTCACCGAGATGAGCGCCAAGGCCGACACCAGCTATCGCGTGCTGATGGCAGAGGGCGTGACCTCCTGGCAGGTGGTGCAGGTCCTCAACTCCATCGACGCGCTGAGCGGAGAGGTGACGGAGATCCCGGCGGAAGGCACCCTGGCGCCCGACAGCTACGAGTTTTCCAAGGGCGAGGCCCGGGCGGATATCGTGGAAGAGATGCAGGGCCGCCAGAGCGCGATCCTGGCCGAGGCCTGGGCCAACCGGGCCGATGACCTGCCGCTGACCTCTCCGGAGGAAGTGCTGATCATGGCCTCGATCATCGAGAAGGAGACCGGCGTGCCCGAAGAGCGGCGCACCGTGGCCTCCGTCTTCGAGAACCGGCTGAAGAAGGGCATGCGCCTGCAGACCGACCCGACGGTGATCTATGGCATCACCAAGGGCGAGGGCGTGCTGGATCGCGGCATCCGCCAGAGCGAGCTGCGCAAGGAAACGCCCTACAACACCTATGTCATCGACGGGCTGCCGCCGACGCCGATCGCCAACCCGGGCCGTGCCTCCATCGAGGCGGCGGTGGATCCGGAGGTGACGGATTACGTCTACTTCGTCGCCGATGGCAGCGGGGGGCATGCCTTCTCCTCCACCCTGGACGAGCACAACCGCAACGTCGCCAAGTGGCGGGAGATCGAGGCGGGCCGGACCAGCGAGTAGAGCCGGAGCGACCTGAGAAGAATTGCGCAACCCGTTGGTTTTCCAGCGGGTTGTTGCGTTTTCGGGGGGTGCGTTCCGGGCAGGTGTTAACGGTTGGTTACCCGTACGCGACGGTCCGGTTCGTTGACCGAACGCGCGGTCTCCCGTAGAAATTGTGCCATGCTGGAACAATTGGGCAGGCGGCCGGGGCGGTTTCCCCGGGGTGTCGGTTCATGCGCTCGTGTCGGGGGGACAACGATAATGCGCGAGGCAAATACAGACGATGGTCAATATCGCAGATGAAGAGGCTCGGCTCCGCGAGGCAGTCGAGACGGTCGAACGGCAAGTGCGCGACATCACGGCCGATCTGAGGGGCGTGCAGGACAGGGTGCGCGCCGGAGAGGTCGAAGCGGTGAAGGACGCCGCGAAGATGTGCACGGAAATCCGGTACTGGATCCGGTTTGCGTTGGAAATGGAGGCAAGGCTCGATGAAGGACGACAGCGGAATGGAGCAGGGAGGACCGGGGGAGAGGAAATCGACCTCGGGGCCGCAAGGGCTTCGATCGGGTGCCGCCTGGATCGCCTCCGCAGATGCGGATGTTCAGCAGCGGTTTCTGGATGACCTTGATGAGGGAGAGCTTCGCGCTCTCCCTTTTTTGTTCGAGTTCTGGGCGCTGCCGCACCAGCTGCCGCCCGAGGGCGCCTGGCGGACCTGGGTGATCCTGGGCGGGCGCGGCGCGGGCAAGAGCCGGGCCGGGTCGGAATGGGTGCGTGCGCAAGTCGAGGGCGACCGGCCGGGCGATCCGGGGCGGTGCCGCAGGCTGGCCCTGGTGGGGGAGACCTACGACCAGGTGCGCGACGTGATGATCTTTGGCGAGAGCGGGATCCTGGCCTGTTCGCCGCCCGATCGGCGGCCGGAGTGGCAGGCGAGCCGGCGGCGGCTGGTCTGGCCCAACGGCGCGGAGGCGATGGCGTTTTCCGCAAGTGAACCGGAGGCGCTGCGGGGCCCGCAGTTCGACGGCGCCTGGCTGGACGAGTTGGCGAAGTGGAAGAAGGCGGGGGACACCTGGGACATGCTGCAGTTCGCGCTGCGGCTGGGCGAGGATCCGCGGGTCTGCGTGACGACGACGCCGCGCAACGTGGGCGTGTTGAAGCAGCTGCTGGAGAGCCCTTCGACGGTCGTCACCCATGCGCCGACGGAGGCCAACAGGGCCAACCTGGCGGAAGGATTTCTTGAGGAGGTGCGCGCGCGATACGCGGGCACGCGGCTTGGGCGGCAGGAGCTGGACGGGCTTTTGCTGGGCGAAGCGGAGGGCGCCCTGTGGACGTCCGCCATGCTCTCTGCCGCCCAGGTCGAGGTCGTGCCGGAGCTGGATCGCGTGGTCGTGGCGGTGGATCCGCCGGTGACGGGGCACGAGGGGTCGGACGAATGCGGCATCGTGGTCGCCGGCGTGGTGACCCAGGGGCCGGTCAACCAGTGGCGGGCCTATGTGCTGGAGGATGCCAGCGTGAAGGCGGCGAGCCCGGTGCAATGGGCAGAGGCCGCGATTGCCGCGATGGAGCGGCACGGCGCGGACCGGATCGTGGCGGAGGTGAACCAGGGCGGCGACCTGGTGGAGGCGGTGCTGCGGCAGGTCGATCCGCTGGCGCCGTTGAAGAAGGTGCGCGCGGTGCGCGGCAAGGCCGCCCGGGCGGAGCCTGTGGCCGCGCTTTACGAACAGGGACGCGTCCGGCACGTGAAGGGCCTGGGCGCGCTGGAAGAGCAGTTGGCGCAGATGACGCAGCTGGGTTGGGAGGGGCTGGGCAGCCCGGACCGGCTGGATGCGCTGGTCTGGGCGCTGCACGACCTGATGCTGTCCGCGCAGCCCAGGCGCATGCCGAAGCTGCGCGCGATCTGAAGAGCTGAAACAGGCGGGCCGCAGGGCCCGAAGATGTCGCCGGTCCCGGGTGGGGCCGGCGCCTTTTTCGTTTTGGCGCCAGTTTTTCCCAGCTTTTCAAACGGTTGGGAGGCACCGCGCGGTGGTCTGAAAGCTTTTTAAGACAATAGTTGGAGATTTCTTCGCAACGGACCGCCGGAGCGTGGCGGGCCAGATGCCGCAAGGGCCAGCGAAGGAGAGACGCATGGGTGTGATCGACTATTTCCGCCGCGAGACGCAGGCAGCCGCCGCGCCGGAGCGGAAGGCTTCGGCCACGGGCCGGGTGATCGCCCAGAGCGCGGGCCGCGTCGCCTGGAGCCCGCGGGACACCGCGTCGCTGACCCGCACGGGGTTTGCGGGCAACCCGGTGGGTTTCCGCGCGGTGAAGATGCTGGCGGAGGCCGCCGCCGCCCTGCCGCTGGTGCTGCAGGACGAGGAGCGCCGCTACAGCGAGCACCCGGTGCTGTCGCTGCTGCGGGCGCCGAACCCGGCCCAGGGGCGCGCGGAACTGCTGGAAAGCCTTTATGGTCAGCTGCTGCTGACGGGCAACGGCTACCTGGAAGCGGTGGCGGCGGAAGAGGGCGCCCCGGTGGAGCTGCACGTGCTGCGGTCGGACCGGATGAACCTGGTGCCGGGCGCCGATGGCTGGCCTGTGGCCTTCGACTACGTGGTGGGCGGGCGCAGCCATCGCTTCGACGTGACGGGCGCGCGCGCGCCGATCTGCCACCTCAAGAGCTTTCACCCGCAGGATGACCACTACGGGTTGTCGCCCATGCAGCCCGCCGCCCAGGCGCTGGACGTGCACAACAGCGCGTCGCGCTGGTCCAAGGCGCTGCTGGACAATGCGGCGCGGCCGTCCGGCGCGATCGTCTATCGCGGGCCGGATGGCGAGGGGACGATGACCAGCGACCAGTACGATCGCCTGGTCAGCGAGATGGAGAGCTACCACCAGGGGGCGGCGAACGCGGGGCGTCCGATGCTTCTGGAAGGGGGGCTGGACTGGAAGCCCATGGGCTTCAGCCCCTCGGACATGGAGTTCCACAAGACCAAGGAGGCCGCCGCGCGGGAGATCGCCCTGGCCTTCGGCGTGCCGCCGATGCTGCTGGGGATCCCGGGGGAGGCGACCTATGCCAACTACCAGGAGGCGCATCGCGCGCTCTACCGGTTGACGGTGCTGCCGCTGGCGACCCGGGTCGCTGCCTCGGTCGGCGAATGGCTGGAACGGTTCACCGGGGAGCGCCTGACGCTGATGCCGGACATGGACATGATCCCGGCGCTGTCGGCGGAGCGGGATGCGCAGTGGAAGCGCGTGGCGGAGGCGGAGTTCCTGACCACCGCCGAGAAGCGCCGCATGCTGGGCCTGCCGCCGCTGGATGAGCCGGATGAGTGAACAGCGGGAGATCAAGCGGGCCACCGGCTACGAGGCCTTCGAATGCGGCCCCTCCCTGCGGCTGGAGGCGCATGAGCGGCTGACGGCGCACCAGCTGGAGACGATCGGAGACCGGATCAGCCGGTTGGAACAGATCGTGGAGCGGCTTGAGAAGCGGCTGTGGCTGACGGTCTACGGCATCGTGGGCGTGATCCTGGCCCAGGCCTTCCAGTCGATCATCGAGAAGCTTCCCTGAGGAGAGAACAATGGAAATTCAGAGCCTGAGCGGGCTGGAGCAGAAGTTCCACCGTTTCGACGCGGAGCTGACCGTCCAGGAGGACGGCATGGTGATCGAGGGCTATGCCTCTCGTTTCGGGGCCTGCGACCAGGGGGGCGACGTGGTGCAGAAGGGCGCCTACGCCGCCTGCCTGAGCCGGATGGCGGCCGAGGGGCGGCGGGTGAAGATGCTGTGGCAGCACGACCCGGCGCAGCCGATCGGCGTCTGGGAGGAGCTGCACGAGGATGCGACGGGCCTGTGGGTCAAGGGGCGCCTGCTGGAGACGGTCGAGAAGGGCCGCGAGGCCGGTGCGCTGGTACGGGCCGGGGCGATCGACGGGCTGTCGATCGGCTATCGCACCCGGCGGGCATCGAAGGATGACGGGGGCCGCAGGCTCCTGACGGAACTGGAGCTTTGGGAAGTGTCGCTGGTGACCTTCCCGATGCTGCCCAGTGCGCGGGTCGCGGCCAAGGGCGAAAGCCCGGCCGACGCGGCGCTGCGTGAATTGGCGGCGGCCTTCGAGGCCGCACGGGCCGAATTGGGCGACCGCTAGGGCGCTCTCTCTCACGATCCATCCGAGGAGAAGACGATGGGCAAAGCCGAGACCACATCCCGGGCGGGGGAGAGCCTCTCCCCGGTGGCCGAGATGAAATCCGCGGTGTCGGGTTTCATGCGGGAGTTCAAGGACTTCCAGGACGACATCCGTGACCGACTGCAACAACAGGAAAGCCGACTGACCATGCTTGACCGCAAATCCCTGACCGCCGCGCGGCCCCACCTTTCCGCCGCGGCGGAGACCGAGGCCCCGCATCAGAAGGCCGTGGCCGCCTACCTGCGCTCCGGCGATGACGATGGCCTGCGTGGCCTGGAACTGGAAGGCAAGGCGCTGTCCATCACCGGGGATGGCGGGTACCTGCTGGATCCCCAGACCTCTGCCTCGATCCAGTCGGTGCTGAAGTCCGGCGCCTCGATCCGCCAGGTGGCCAACGTGGTGAACGTGAACGCCACATCCTACGACGTGCTGGTGGATACCACCGAGGTCGGCGCCGGCTGGAACGACGAGACGACGGTGAGCGAGACCACGACCTCTTCCGTCGACCGGATCTCGATCGAGCTGTTCGAGCTGTCGGCGCTGCCCAAGGCATCGCAGCGGCTGCTGGATGACAGTGCCTTCGACGTCGAGGGCTGGCTGGCAGAGCGCATCGCCGACAAGTTTTCCCGCGCCGAGGCGGAGGCCTTCGTCAGCGGCGATGGCGATGACAAGCCGATGGGCATCCTGAGCCACACCAAGGTCGCCGAGGCGTCCTGGAGCTGGGGCAACCTGGGCTACATCGTCACCGGCACCTCCGGCGGGTTCGACCCGTCCGAGCCGGCGGATGCGATCATCGACCTGGTCTATGCGCTGGGCGCACGCTACCGCGCCAACGGTACCTTCGTGATGAATTCGAAGACCGCCGGCGCCGTGCGCAAGCTGAAGGACGGCGACGGCCGCTTCCTGTGGTCCGATGGCCTGGCCGCCGGTGAGCCGGCGCGCCTGCTGGGCTACCCGGTGCTGATCGCGGAGGACATGCCCGACATTGCCGCGGGCAGCTACTCCATCGCCTTCGGCGACTTCCATGCGGGCTACACCGTGGCGGAGCGCCCGGACCTGCGCGTGCTGCGCGATCCGTTCAGCGCCAAGCCGCATGTCCTGTTCTATGCCACCAAGCGCGTGGGCGGCGACGTCAGCGACTTCTCGGCCATCAAGCTGCTGAAGTTCGGCACGTCGTAAGACGCGCCGGATCGGCGGGGCCGCAACGACGGCCCTGCCGGACGCGTGTCTCCGAGAGGCGTTGTCCAGCAGCTCCCTCCGTCCGAGCAACGTTGGGAGGCACGCGTCGAGGGCTGCGCCCCCTCTAGCCCAGGGCCGGGAAAGCCGGGCCCCATTACCGGAGTAGGATGATGATACTGATCGAAGTGAACCAGGTCGCGACCGGGGTCCTGCCGATCGCCCAGCTGACGCAGCATCTGCGGCTGGGCAGCGGGTTCGCCGAAGACAGCGTGCAGGACGATGTGCTGGAAAGCTATATCCGCGCGGCCCTGGCCGCGGTGGAGGGGCGCACCGGGCAGGCGATCTTCGAACGCGAATTCCTCTGGTCTGTCGACAAGTGGACCAACAGCGAGGCGCAGAGCTTCCCCCTGGCGCCGGTACGGGCGATTTCGAGCGTGGCCAAGGTGGCCGCCGACGGAACGCGCGACGAGCAGAGCATCGGCGATTACACCTTTGTCGAGGATGTCTTCGCCCCGAAACTGCGGGCCCTGAGCGGCACGCTGCCCGAGCCGCCCACCGACGGCAAGATCGAGGTGCAGCTGGTGGCGGGATCCGCGCAGGAGTGGACCCAGGTCCCCGCGGACCTGGCCCAGGCCGTGCTACTGCTGGCGGCGCATTACTACGAGTACCGCGACGACCTGGCGCTGGGTAAGGGATGCACGCCCTTCGGCGTGACGACCCTTCTGGAACGCTATCGCCCGATGCGGATCGGGCTGGGGGGCCGCACATGATCCCGCGGCTGACCAGAGAACTGACGCTGGAACGCCGGCTGCGCGTGGCCGATGGCGCCGGCGGCTTCGTTTCCGCCTGGGATGCGCTGGGCACCCTGTGGGCGGAGGTCCTGCCGAGCCGGGGCACGGTGACCGACCGTGCCGGCCAGGCGAGCCATGATCAGCTGATGAAGATCACCGTGCGGGGGGCGCCCCATGGCGCCTCCAACCGGCCGGTACAGGGCCAGCGTTTCCGCGAGGGGGACCGGATCTACCTGATCGTCTCCGTCCAGGAGGCGGACGCGACGGGGCGGTTCCTGCTGTGCCGGGCCCGCGAGGAGGTGATGGCATGAGCTACGCCGTTTCCGCCGCCCTGCAGAAGGCGCTTTACGAGCAGTTGACGGGAGATGCGACACTGGTCGGTCTGGTCGGCAGCGACATCTTCGATGCGCCGCCCACGGGCACCCCGCCCGCAACCTACGTCAGCATCGGGCCCGAGATGGTGCGGGACTGGTCCAGCCAGTGCGGCGCCGGGGCTATGCATGACCTGGTGATCTCGGTCGTGACCTCCGACGTGGGGTTTCACGCCGCCAAGGAGGTCGCCGCCGCGGTGAGCGATGCCCTGGCGCTGCCGCTGCCGACGCTGAGCCGGGGGCACCTGGTCAGCCTCAACTTCCTCAAAGCCCGGGCGCGCAGGGACGAGGCGGGGCAGTTGCGCCGCATCGACCTGAGCTATCGCGCCCGGGTGCAAGACACCTGACCCTTATTCGATGGAGTGACGAACATGGTGGCCCAGAATGGCAAGGACCTTCTGATCAAGGTGGACATGACCGATGCCGGTCTGTTCGAGACGCTGGCGGGCCTGCGCGCCACGCGGCTGAGCTTCAACGCTGAAAGCGTGGACGTGACGAGCCTGGAAAGCACCGGGGGCTGGCGGGAACTGCTGGCCGGTGCCGGTGTCCGGTCTGCCGCGATCAGCGGGTCGGGCGTTTTCAAGGACGGGACCAGCGACGAACGCGCGCGGCAGATCTTCTTTGACGGCGTGACCCCGGATTTCCAGGTGATCATTCCGGATTTCGGCGTGGTCGAGGGGCCGTTCCAGGTCACCGGGATCGAGTATTCCGGCACCCATGACGGGGAAGCCACCTTCGAGCTGTCGATGGCCTCCGCCGGGGCGCTGAGCTTTACGGCGCTGTGATGGCGAACCCCCATGCAGGCGAGGTGGCGCTGATCCTGGATGGGGAACGCCACGTGATGAAACTGACCCTGGGTGCCCTGGCGGAGCTGGAAACCATGCTGGAGAGCGGATCCCTGATCGCGCTGGTCGAGCGGTTCGAGGCCGGGGGGTATTCGACCCGGGATGTGCTGGCGCTGATCGTGGCCGGGCTGCGCGGCGGTGGCTGGCAGGGCCGGGCGGAAGACCTGCTTCAGGTGGAGATAGAAGGCGGCCCGCTTGGGGCCGCGCGCAAGGCGGCGGAGCTGCTGGCGCGGGCCTTTGCCGTGCCGGGTGGCGCTGGATGAGCGGGGCGGGCCTGAGGTCGGGCCTGGACTGGCCTGCGTTGATGCAGGTGGGCCTGAGGGGGCTTGGCCTGCGGCCTGCGGAATTCTGGGCCCTGACCCCGGCGGAGCTGCGGCTGATGCTGGGGGACGAGGCGGCCGCGGCCAAGGTGCTGGGCCGGGCCCGTCTGGACGAATTGCTGGCGGCCTTCCCGGATGGCGCGCCGATCAGAGATGGAGGCGGAAATGGATGAGTTCAATGGTTTCGAAGGGTTGCAGGCCCAGGTGGACGGCCTGGATGCGACCCTGTCCGGGGCGGCGGACATGGCGGCCAGTTTCGACAGCGAACTGCGCCGGATGCGCAGCGCCCTGGCCGAGACGGGCAAGGATGTGCAGACGCTGGAGCGCGGGTTGAGCCGGGGGCTGCGGCGCGCGCTGGATGGTGTCCTATTCGACGGGATGAAACTGTCGGATGCGCTGCGCACCGTGGCGACGAGCGCGTCCAACGCGGCCTATTCCGCGGCGGTGAAACCGGTGACGGATCACTTCGGAGGTCTGCTGGCACAGGGCGTCGGCGGGTTGATGCAGGGGGTCATGCCCTTTGCCAAGGGCGGTGTCGTCAGTTCACCCACCTTGTTCGGGATGCGCGGTGGCACCGGGCTGATGGGAGAGGCCGGGCCGGAGGCGATCATGCCGCTCTCGCGTGGTCCCGACGGCAGCCTTGGCGTGCGCATGGAAGGCGGGCGACCGATGAACGTGGTGGTCAACATCTCCACCCCCGACGTGGAAGGCTTCCGCCGTTCCCAGAGCCAGATCGCCGCACAGATGAGCCGGGCCCTTGGCCGCGGTCAGCGCAATCGCTGAGGAGGACCCCATGACGTTTCACGAGATACGCTTTCCCGCGAACCTGTCCTTCGGCTCCTCCGGGGGGCCGGAGAGACGTACCGAGGTCGTGACCCTTTCCAACGGGTTCGAGGAACGCAATACCCCCTGGAAGCATTCGCGCCGCAGGTATGATGCGGGGATGGCGATGCGCTCGCTTGACGATATCGACACGCTGATCGCCTTCTTCGAAGCCCGCCAGGGACAGCTGCATGGCTTCCGCTGGAAGGACTGGGCGGACTACAAGTCCTGCAAGCCAAGCCTGGACGTGGCCCCCGGTGACCAGGTGATCGGCAGCGGGGACGGAACGACAAGCGCGTTTTCCCTGATCAAGACCTATGCCTCGGGCGGGCAGGCCTATGTGCGCCCCATCGCCAAGCCGGTGCAGGGCAGCCTGCGCGTGGCGCTGGACGGTGCGGAGGTTTTCGAAACGACGGACTATTCGGTCGACTGGTCGACGGGGGAGATCACGTTTGCCAGTGCGCCTGGGGGCGGGGTCGTGATCTCTGCCGGGTTTGAGTTCGACGTGCCGGTGCGTTTCGATACCGACAGCATCCAGACCTCGATTTCTACGTTCCGCGCCGGAGAGGTGCCGAGCGTTCCGGTGGTGGAGGTGCGGGGCTGATGGCATTCAACGCGGATCTTGAAACCCACCTCGAAACCGGGGCCACGACAACCTGCCATGCCTGGTCGATCCTGCGCAGGGATGGCGTGGTGATGGGATTTACCGATCACGACTGTGATCTTGCCTTCGAGGGGGTCACGTTCAGGGCCGACACCGGTGTCAGCGCCACGGCGCTGCAGCAGGGAACCGGGCTTTCAGTCGACAACAGCGAGGCCATGGGCGCGCTGAGCGATGCCGCGATAACCGAGGAGGACATCCTTGCCGGCCGCTACGATGGGGCAACGGTCACGGCATGGATGGTGAACTGGGCCGATACGGAGGCCCGGCAGCTGGTGTTTCGCGGATCAATCGGCGAGCTGACCCGCAGCGACGGGGCCTTCCGTGCCGAACTGCGCGGACTGTCGGAATTGCTGAACCAGCCCTGCGGACGGATCTATCAAAAGCCCTGTGCTGCGGTGCTGGGGGGCAAGGGGTGCGGTTTCGATCTTGCCCAGGGCGGATATCGTACCGAGGTCACCGCGATCGGGGTCGTGGACCTGGCGGTCTTCAGGTTCGGGGCGCTGAGCGGCTTTGCCGAGGGATGGTTTACCCATGGACGTCTCGAAGTGCTGGATGGCGCTGCAGCGGGGCTGTTCAGTCCGATCAAGCGTGATGCCGTCGTGGGCGGGGAGCGGATCATCGAACTCTGGACGCCACTGCCCGTCGATCCGGGCGCCACGCCGTTTTGCCGGCTCGATGCGGGGTGCGACAAGCGGATGGAGACCTGCCGGGTGAAATTCGGAAATATCCTGAACTTCCAGGGTTTCCCGGACATCCCCGGAGAGGACTGGCTGATGGTGCAACCCTCGCAGAGCGGGGACATCAGCGGGGCGTCGCGCCGATGAGCCGGGCGGAGGAGATCATCGAGGCTGCCCGGGGATGGCTTGGGACGCCCTATGTGCACCAGGCGTCCGTACGCGGGGCCGGTGCGGATTGCCTGGGGCTGTTGCGCGGGGTGTGGCGCGAGGTGCTGGGGCAGGAACCCGAAGCGGTGCCGGCCTACACGCCCGACTGGTCGGAGACGCAGCGCCGCGAACAGCTTTGGCAGGCGGCGCTTCGCCATCTGACGCCCGCCAATGCGGCCCCCCGCCCAGGGGATGTCCTGCTGTTCCGCATGCGGAGCAGTGCGGTGGCCAAGCACCTGGGCCTGCTGTCCGATGTTCGTGACGGGGGCCGCTTTATCCACGCCTATACCGGGCACGGAGTGGTGGAGAGCCCGTTCAGCACCCCGTGGCGCCGCCGCGTGGTCGCGCATTTCTCATTTCCTGACGAGGTTTGAACCATGGCAACCGTTCTTCTGTCTGCTGCCGGTGCAGCCATCGGTGGCACTGTCGGCGGGTCCGTCCTGGGCCTGTCCGCTGTCGCTGCGGGTCGTTTCGTCGGGGCCACGCTTGGCCGATACATCGATCAGCGGCTTCTCGGGCAGGGATCCGATGCCGTGGAGACCGGACGGGTCGAGAGGTTCCGTCTGACCGGGGCGGGGGAAGGGGATCCGATCGCGCGGGTCTATGGCCGCATGCGTGTGGCCGGGCAGGTCATCTGGGCGACGCAGTTCCTCGAAACCACCACGACATCCGGCGGGGGCAAGGGCACAGCGCCGAAGCCCAAGGTTACATCGCATTCCTATACGGTCAGCCTGGCAATCGCGCTCTGCGAGGGAGAAATTTCCGGTGTTGGGCGTATCTGGGCGGATGGTGTGGAAATCGCGCCTGCGGATCTGGATATGCGGGTTTATCCCGGCAGTCCGGATCAACTGCCGGATCCCAAGATGGAGGCGGTCGAGGGCGCAGGACAGGTGCCGGCCTACCGTGGGACGGCCTACGTCGTGTTGGAGAACCTACAGCTGGAGCCCTTTGGCAACCGCGTTCCGCAGTTCACCTTCGAAGTGCTGCGCCCGGCGCCTGCGGCGCTTCCCGGGGCAGGTGAGGAGACTGCGCATGCGGTCCGGGCGGTGGCCCTCATGCCTGGCAGCGGTGAATATGCGCTGGCCACGACCCGTGTCAGCTATGACTACGGTGCGGGGCACTACGGGCTGGCCAACGTGAATTCCCCGTCCGGGAAAACGGACCTGGAAACTGCACTTGACCAGCTGGATCAGAGCATGACCGGCTGCGAGGCGGTTTCCCTCATCGTGAGCTGGTTCGGCGATGACCTTCGCTGCGGGACGTGCGAGATCAAGCCCAAGGTCGAAAAGCTTGATTTCGACGGGCGCGAAATGCCCTGGACGGTCGCGGGCCTGTCCCGGGGGGCAGCCCAGCTTGTTGCCCAGGATGACGATGACCGGCCCCTTTATGGGGGCACGCCTGCGGATGCGGCCGTGATCGAGGGCATTCAAGCCCTCGCCAGTCAGGGGAAGGCAGTGATGTTCTATCCCTTCATCCTGATGGATCAGACAGAGGGAAACACGCTGCCGGATCCCTACAGTGACGAGACAGGCCAGGCGCATCTGCCATGGCGTGGCCGCATCACGGCGTCGGAAGCGCCGGGGCGGACCGGATCGCCTGACGGGACGGCCGCCGCCGCCGCAGAAGTCGCGGACTTCTTCGGAAGCGCGGCGGCATCCGATTTCACCATTGGCAATGGCACGGTCAGCTACACCGGACCATCGGAATGGCGCTATCGCCGGTTCATCCTGCACTGCGCGGCGCTTTGCGCGGCGGCCGGTGGGGTCGATAGCTTCTGCATCGGTTCTGAAATGGTCGGTCTGACCGGCATCCGGGGCGCCTCCAACAGCTTTCCTGCGGTGACGGAGCTGCGGGCGCTGGCCGCAGAGGTCCGCACGATCCTGGGTGCTGGTGTGAAGATCGGCTATGCCGCCGACTGGAGCGAGTATTCCGGCTATCAGCCAAGCGACGGCAGCGGTGATCGTTTCTTCCATCTCGATCCCTTGTGGGCTGACGCGGAAATCGACTTCGTCGGGATCGACAATTACCTGCCCCTTTCGGATTGGCGTGAGGGGGACGACCATCTGGATGCCGTCGATCACAGGACGCTCTACGATGTCTCCTACCTCGAGGGGAACATCGAGGGCGGAGAGCTTTACGATTGGTACTATGCCTCGGGAACGGACCGGGACAACCAGCTGCGCACGCCCATCGAGGATGGCGCCCACGGAGAGCCCTGGATCTGGCGGCGGAAGGATATCCGCAACTGGTGGAGCAATGCGCATCACGAGCGGATCGGCGGCGTTCGTCAGGCTGCCGCCACTGCCTGGGTGCCCCAGTCCAAGCCTGTTTGGTTCACGGAACTGGGCTGTGCCGCCGTCGACAAGGGGACCAACCAACCGAACAAGTTCCTGGATCCCAAGAGCTCCGAATCCTCCCTGCCGCACTATTCCTCCGGTCAGAAGGACGAGGTGATCCAGCAGCAGTACCTTCGTGCCATGCACGGCTACTGGAACGACGCGGCTAACAATCCCGTGTCGTCGGTCTATGGTGACAGCATGATCGACATGTCCCGGGCCTTTGTATGGGCCTGGGATGCCCGGCCGTTCCCCGTCTTTCCCAACAACCTGGATCTCTGGTCCGATGGGGAAAACCGTGCCGCGGGTCACTGGATCACCGGGCGCGCGTCCGGCCGCTCGCTTGCGCTTGTCGTGGCCGAGATATGCGAGGCCTCCGGTCTGACCAACTACGACGTGAGCGGTCTTTACGGCTACGTGAGCGGGTATCTCGATGACGAGGTGAGGGAGGCGCGCGCGGCGCTGCAGCCATTGATGCTGCGCTATGGGTTCGATGCCGTCGAACGGGACGGCGTGATCCGCTTCGTCATGCGGGGCGGGCGTGCCGACCAGGTTCTGAGCCGCGACGACATGGTGGAGACGCGCGATCTGGATGGCATTGTCGAACGCCATCGCACGCCGGAGGCGGAGCTTGCCGGGCGCATGCGTCTCAGGTTCGTTCAGGCCAACGCGGATTTCGAGACCGTGGCGGAAGAAGCTATCCTCCCGGATGAGGAAAGCCGCGTTGTTGCGGGCAGCGAGATGTCCCTGGCCATGACCCGGGGCGAGGGGCGCCAGGTTGTCGAACGTTGGCTGGCAGAGGCACGCGTCGCCCGCGATGGGCTGCGGTTCGCCCTGCCGCCCTCGCTGCGGGCGCTGGGCGCGGGGGATGTGATCTCCTACAGCGACGGCGGTAGCGGCAGCCTCTACAGGCTGGACCGGACAGAGCACGGGGCGATGACCCTGGCAGAAGCGGTTCGCGTTGAACCCGAGCTCTATCGCCCGGGCGTCCTCTCCGAGGATCTGCCCTCTGGCGCCTCATTCGTGGCCCCGTTGCCGGTGCTGCCCCTCTGGCTCGATCTGCCGCTGATCCGTGGCGATGAGCTGCCGCATGCACCGCACCTGGCTGTCACGGGCAAGCCCTGGCCAGGTTCGGTCGCGGTCTATTCTTCCGGCAGTGATGCGGGCTATGCCCTCGATCAGGTGCTGACGACCAGGGCGACGATCGGGGTCACGACATCCCCGCTGGCGCGGGGACCCGTCGGGCGGGTGGATCGCGGTGCCGCGCTTGGCATCAGCCTGACCTCCGGCAGCCTGTGGTCAACGGATGAGGCAGGGCTCCTTGCAGGGCAGAACCTTCTGGCGATCGGAAACGGGGATCCGGCGGGCTGGGAGGTCTTCCAGTTCCGCGATGCAGAGGTCACCGGCGTCGACAGCTATGACCTCTCCTTCCGTCTCAGGGGCCAGTTGGGAACAGAGGCCCATATGCCCGAGGTCTGGCCCGCCGGATCCTGGGTTGTCCTGCTCGACCAGGTGCCCCAGCAGATCTCCCTTGCGCCGAACCAGAGACGGCTGACGCGCCACTACCGCATCGGCCCGGCCCAAAGCAGTGTCGATGATCCGTCCTACCTGCACGAGGAACGCGCCTTTGACGGCGTCGGTCTGAGACCCTATGCCCCCTGCCATCTGCGGGCGCAGGTCCAGACGGGCGGAGATATCGCATTCACCTGGGTCCGCCGCACCCGGATCGACGGTGACACCTGGGATCTTGCGGAAGTTCCTCTTGGCGAAGAGACCCTGTCCTTCCGTCTGCGCATCCTGCAGGGCGGAACGGTGGTGCGGGAGGAAACGGTGGGCGAAAGCGGCTGGACCTACACCGCGGCACAGCTTTCCGAAGATGGCCTCGGCGGTGCTGCGCAGCTGGAGGTGGCCCAGGTCTCCTCGACCTTCGGTCCCGGCAGCTTCGCATCCCTGGACTTCACCGTCTGACCCGGGCGTGAGCCGGCAATTCATTCTTGTGAACTGCCGGCTCACGCCTTTGCATTTTCCCCGGGATGACTATCTGGTATGGTCGATGGATCTTTGGGGCCGCCACGGGCCCGCAATGGGAAAGCGATCATGGCACAATCCAACCCGAAACTGGCGGAACTCGATCCCGTCTGGGACCGTATCCTGCGTGAGGCAAAGGAAGCCGTCGCGGAGGAACCGCTTCTGGGCGGCCTCGTCCATTCCACCATTCTGCACCACCCGTCGATCGAACGGGCCCTGGCCTATCGGATCTCGATGAAGCTTGCCTCGGACGAAATGCCGGGTCAGCTCCTGCGGGAAATCTGCGACGAGGCGATCACGGATGACCCCGGTATCGCCGCCGCCGCCCGGGCCGACATCGTCGCGATCCATGATCGCGATGCCGCCTGCCACCGGTTCATCCAGCCGCTGCTGTACTTCAAGGGCTACCAGGCGGTGCAGTCGCACCGGATCGGTCACTGGCTCTGGACGAAGGGGCGCAAGGACCTGGCCTATTTCTTCCAGATGCGCTGCTCCGAGGTCTTCGGCGTCGATATCCATCCCAATGCCCGGATCGGCAAGGGGATCATGATCGACCACGCCCACTCCATCGTCGTGGGGGAAACGGCCGTGGTCGGGGACAACGTCTCCATGCTGCATTCCGTCACCCTGGGCGGGACCGGCAAGGAAGAGGAGGACCGTCACCCCAAGATCGCCGATGGCGTGCTGATCGGGGCGGGGGCCAAGGTTCTGGGCAACATCAAGGTCGGCCACTGCTCCCGCATCGCGGCAGGCTCCGTCGTTCTGCACGAAGTGCCGCCCTGCACGACGGTCGCCGGTGTTCCGGCAAAGATCGTGGGCAAGGCTGGCTGCGATCAGCCGGCGCTGCAGATGAACCAGCTGCTGGGTGGCTGACAACCCGGCCTGTTGGGCTGAACCTTCAGGGCTGACAAAGGGCGCCCCGCCAGGGCGCCCTTTTCTGTTCCGGCAGACCTCAGCGACGGAAGACGAGGATCTTGCCCTCTGGCTTCGCCTCTGCCGCGGTGTAGCTGACGCCGTCGACCTTCAGGCCATGCGGGTCGAGCAGGGTGATGGTGCCCCCCTTGTTGGACAGCGCCACGCCCTCCATCGGGACGGCCAGCACATCACCGGGGGACAGCCAGGCATCGCCCGCAAGGGTGCGTGCCTCGTCCCGTCCGTTCAGGATCGACCAGCCTGCCAGCGACAGGCCGTCGCCGGAGCGGTTCATCAGGTAGACTGTTTCCGGCTGCCCCTCCGCACCTTCCATGTTTTCACGCCCGACCGGGTTGACCAGGGCGCCCATGATGGCGACCCGGCGGTCGGGCAGCATCGTCGGAACCGCTGGCGCAGGGGGCGCGGAGGGCTGCGGCTGGCCCCTGTCCGGGGCGACCGGCCGACCTGTCAGAAGCTCGGCAAAGGTCTGGGCGCCGGGCAGGCCGTTGCCCGTGTCCTCGTCGGTATGAACGGCCTGGCTGGCAAAGGCGAAGAACAGCCCGGCGAAACGGTCCTGATCCCGGAAATGCAAGATCACTGCCCCGTCCTGCCAGACCCCGTTGTACTTCGAAAAACGCCCGGCGCTGCCCTGGTTCATGTGGATGTCGTGGATGCCCTGCCGGTCGCTGTAGGGCTCTCCGAACAGGTAGATCGTCGCGCGACGGTCGATGGCGGCACGCAACACCGGCAGGACGTAGTCGATGATGTCGTTCGGCGCCTCGCCGGGGACATCGTGGGACAGGATACGACCGGCGTCGAAATCCAGAAGGTTCGAGCGGATGTAATCCAGCGCCCCGCCGCCCGGCGCATTGTCGAGCGGCGTGAAACCGGGGGGCAGGCCGCGCAGGGCATCCGTCACCGGGTGTCTCAGATCGGGCAGGTGCCAGTAGACCAGCTCCGACACGGCGGAAAGCGATTTGACATTGATTGACGCCCGCCGCGCGCCGTCGAAACTGCCGCCTGTGCCGTCATCGAAGAAAAGGTGGATGTGCGGGCTTTCCGGATCCTGATCGGCCCGCTCGGCCGAAACGCGAACGGGGGTCGCAGTCCAGACACCGTAATCGGAAATGGGCATGGGGGCTCCGCTTTGAAAAGGACAGGTCTCAAGCTCACCCTAGGCTGATCCTGTGACAGGACGTAGTCCGGAACGTCCCTTTGGGGACATCCGGGGGCGAAACGGCAAGAGGCCGCCCGCTGGGGCGGCCTGCTGTCCATTTTGCAGAGAGGGCAACTCGATGCCTCGCTGCCCGTCAGGCCGCGAATTCGTCCCAGGCTTCGATGGCATGGGCGGCGTACATGTAGGCGGGGCCTCCGCCCATCAGCGTGGCGACACCCAGCGTCTCGACCAGTTCCTCGCGGGTGGCGCCCGCCTTGATCGCCGCGAAGACATGGGAGGCGATGCAATCGTTGCAGCGCTGCGCCACGGCGATGGAGATCGCCTGCAGCTCCTTGTGCTTGACGGACAGGACACCTTCATCCAGCACGGCATTGTGCAATGCGCCGAACTCCTTCTGGATCTCCGGCTTCACCTTCTTGATCTCGCGCAGGCCCGCGGTGGTCTTTCCCAGCAGTTCCTTCCAGCCCATGGCATGTCCTTTCGTGTCGGCCTGGGCCGATCCTAGACCGGAGACGCGCAGAGTTCGGTGACTTGGTCACCGAACTTCGCATGGTTTTCCCTGACTTTACGGCGCAGTGTCAGGTCAGCGCGTCCCAGGCCGCGATGGCCTTTGACCCGTACATGTAGGCCGGGCCGCCACCCATCATCACCGCGACACCAACGGTTTCCACGACGTCTTCGCGGGTGGCCCCTGCCTTCTGCGCCGCGCGGATGTGGAATCCGATGCAGTCGACGCATTGCTTCGAGATCCCGATCGCAAGCGCCTGCAGCTCCTTCTCCTTGGTTGACAGGGCGCCCGGCTCCATCGCGGCCCTGTGCATCGCGGTGAAGCCCTCTCCGATCTGGGGCTTCACGTCGCGGATCTTGCCGAGGTTGGCGGATGTTTCGGCGAGGTAGGATTTCCAGTCCATGTCTTGTCCCTTTGCGTGACGTTCCTCCCCGGAACGAGTTTAGCGCAGGGGCCGCCGGTCGTTCCGTGACTAGGTCACCAAGCGCCGGGGAACATGGGCAGCGGAGGGGGCAGGGGGAATGAAAATACCCGCCAGGCGGGACCTGGCGGGTATTCTTGATCTGTGAATGTGGGCCCATGCGTCAGGCCCTCATCCTGCGATGGCCGTCAGGCCAGCATCAGCATCGGGTTTTCGAGGTTCTCGACGATGACCTTCAGCAGGTCCGCGCCAAGCGCCCCGTCGATCACCCGGTGATCCACGGACATGGTCACCGACATCACGGTTGCCACTTCGATCTCGCCTGCGTCATTGACGACGGGCTTTTTCACGCCGCCGCCGACGGCCAGGATCCCCGCATGGGGCGGGTTCACGATGGCGTCGAAGTTGTCGATCCCGTACATGCCGAGGTTCGAGATCGCGAAAGCACCACCCTGGTATTCATGGGGCGCGAGCTTGCGATCACGGGCGCGCTTGGCCAGGTCCTTCATCTCTGCCGACAGGGCCGACAGCGACTTCATGTCGGCGTCCTTCAGCACCGGGGTGAACAGGCCACCCTCGATGGCGACAGCCACGGCCACGTCCGACGGCTTCAGCTGCAGCACCCGGTCACCGGCCCAGACCGCATTGGCGGCGGGGACGGATTGCAGCGCCAGCGCCACGGCCTTGATGATGAAGTCGTTGACCGACAGCTTCACGCCACGCGGTTCCAGCTGCTTGTTCAGCTGGCTGCGGAACTTCAGCAGCGCATCCAGCTTGATGTCGCGGCGCAGGTAGAAGTGCGGAATGGTCTGCTTGGCCTCGGACAGGCGCGCGGCAATCGTCTTGCGCATGCCGTCGAGCTTGATTTCCTCGTACTCGCGACCCTCGTACATCTTCTTGACGGTCTCGGTGGAGGGGCCGGCAGGTGCGGCGGCAGCAGCCGGCGCCGCAGCGGCCGGGGCGGCTGCAGGAGCTGCGGCAGCAGCGGGCTTGGCCTCTGCCTTCTCCACGTCGGCCTTCACGATGCGGCCATGCGGGCCGGTGCCGGTGATCTGCGCCAGGTCCAGACCCTTCTGGGCCGCGATGCGGCGGGCCAGCGGAGAGGCAAAGATGCGCTCGCCATTGGCGCCCTTGGGCGCGGCGGGGGCAGGGGCCTCCGCCTTGGGGGCAGCGGCGGGGGCCGCAGCGGCCGGGGCTTCCGCAGGCGCGGCGGCCTCTGCCTTGGGAGCGGGCGTGCTGCCGATGTCATCGGCGCTTTCACCCTCTTCCAGCAGCACGGCGATCGGGGTGTTCACCTTCACGCCTTCGCTGCCTTCGGCGATCAGGATCTTGCCGATGACGCCTTCGTCGACGGCTTCGAATTCCATCGTCGCCTTGTCGGTCTCGATCTCTGCCAGCAGGTCACCGGACGACACGGTGTCGCCTTCCTTGACCAGCCATTTCGCCAGAGTGCCTTCCTCCATCGTGGGGGAGAGGGCGGGCATCAGGATTTCCGTGGGCATGGCTCTCTCTCCTTAACGGTAGGTGACTTTTTTCACCGCCGCGATCACCTCGTCCGTGGTGACCAGCGCCAGTTTCTCGAGGTTGGCGGCATAGGGCATGGGCACGTCCTTGCCGGTGCAGTTGATCACGGGCGCATCGAGGTAGTCGAAGGCGCGTTCCATGATCGTGGCCGACAGGTGGTTGCCGATGGAGCCGACGGGGAAGCCTTCCTCGACGGTGACGCAGCGGTTGGTCTTCATGACGGAGGCCAGCACGGTGTCATAGTCGATCGGGCGCAGGGTCCGCAGGTCGATGACCTCGGCCGAGATGCCTTCCTCTGCCAGCTTGTCCGCGGCTTCCAGCGCGTATTGCATGCCGATGCCGAAGGACACGATCGTCACGTCGGTGCCTTCACGCCAGATGCGGGCCTTGCCGAAGGGAATGGTGAAATCTTCCAGGACCGGCACTTCGAAGGTGCGGCCGTAGAGGATCTCGTTCTCCAGGAAGATGACCGGGTTGGGATCACGGATCGCCTGCTTCAACAGGCCCTTCGCATCGGCGGCGGAGTAGGGCATCACGACCTTCAGGCCGGGGATATGCGCATACCACGACGCGTAGTCCTGGGAGTGCTGCGCGCCCACGCGGGCGGCGGCGCCGTTGGGACCGCGGAAGACCATGGGCGCACCCATCTGGCCACCGGACATGTAGAGCGTCTTGGCGGCGGAGTTGATGATCTGGTCGATCGCCTGCATGGCGAAGTTGAAGGTCATGAACTCGACGATGGGCTTCAGGCCACCGAAGGCGGCACCCACGGCCAGACCGGCAAAGCCATGCTCGGTGATCGGCGTGTCGACGACGCGCTTGGGGCCGAACTCGTCCAGCAGGCCCTGGGACACCTTGTAGGCGCCCTGGTACTCGGCGACTTCCTCGCCCATGAGGTAGACCAGCTCATCCCCGCGCATTTCCTCGGCCATGGCGTCGCGCAGCGCTTCGCGCACGGTCTGCTCACGCATCTCGGTGCCCTCGGGGTAGTCGGGGCTTGCCTTGGACTTCACTTCCGCCGGGGCGGAGGGGGCGGGCGCCTCAGCGGCCGCAGGGGCCTCTTCGCCGCCCGCGTCGGCCGGTGCGGCCTCCGGCGCTGCGGCAACCTCGCCGATGTCGTCGGCGGATTCACCTTCTTCCAGCAGCACGGCGATCGGGGTGTTCACCTTCACGCCCTCGGTGCCTTCGGCGATCAGGATCTTGCCGATGACGCCTTCGTCGACGGCCTCGAACTCCATCGTCGCCTTGTCGGTCTCGATCTCGGCCAGGATGTCGCCGGAGGACACGGTATCGCCCTCTTTCACCATCCACTTGGCCAGGGTGCCTTCCTCCATCGTGGGGGAGAGGGCGGGCATCAGAACTTCAGTAGGCATTTGCGATCCTCCCTCAGGCGTTGTGCTGCGGAATCTCGTCCGCGTAGATGTCGGTCCACAGTTCGTCCAGCGCGGGTTCCGGGCTTTCCTTGGCGAAGTCGGCGGACTTGCTGACGATATCCTTGATCGTCTTGTCGATGGACTTCAGGTCTTCCTCGGAGGCATGCTTGCCGTCGATCAGCATCTGGCGGATGTGCTCGATCGGGTCGTGCTTCTCGCGCATGTTCTGCACTTCCTCGCGGGTCCGGTACTTCGCCGGGTCCGACATGGAGTGACCGCGGTAGCGGTAGGTCTTCACTTCCAGGATGTAGGGGCCGTCGCCGGCGCGGCAGTGCGCCACCGCCTTCTCGCCGGCGGCCTTCACGGCCAGCACGTCCATGCCGTCGACGATCTCGCCGGGGATGCCGAAGGCCTCGCCGCGCTTGAAGATCTCGGGGCTGGAGGTCGAGCGGTGCTGCGACGTGCCCATGGCGTACTGGTTGTTTTCGATCACGAAGATGACGGGCAGCTTCCACAGCGCCGCCATGTTGAAGCTTTCGTAGACCTGGCCCTGGTTGGCCGCGCCATCACCGAAGTAGGCGAAGGACACGCGGCCGTTTTCCTTGTACTTGTCGGCAAAGGCCAGCCCGGTGCCGATCGGCACCTGCGCGCCGACGATGCCGTGACCGCCGTAGAAGTTCTTCTCTTTCGAGAACATGTGCATGGAGCCACCCTTGCCCTTCGAGTAGCCGCCTTCGCGGCCCGTGAGCTCGGCCATGACGCCGTTGGGGTCCATGCCACAGGCCAGCATGTGGCCGTGATCGCGGTAGGAAGTGACGCGCTTGTCGCCTTCCTCCGCTGCAGCTTCGAGGCCGACCACCACGGCTTCCTGGCCGATGTAGAGGTGACAGAACCCCCCGATCAGCCCCATGCCGTAAAGCTGGCCCGCCTTCTCTTCGAAGCGCCGGATCAGCAGCATGTCGTGGTAGTACTTCTTCAGCTCGTCTGCCGAGACATTCGGCTTGGCTGCGGATTTGCGGGTCGCCATGCGGTGTCCTCCCCGTGAGTCGATGTGCAAATCAAAGATAGTTTAACGCTAAACTATCCCCTACAGCAAATCCTGACCCGATGCGAGAGTGAATTGCTGCGCAATTGGCCGGGTTGCCCTGAGTGCAAGACTAGAGGCGTCAGCGCCTTTGTCCATGGGGTTTCGCCCCACGCGTCCATTTGCGCGGCAGGCTGGGCAGGGGCCGGATCAGGGCCCGGTCAGCGCATCGTGATCAGTGGGGGAGGGGGTCAGCGCAGGACGAACTCGTCGCCGCGCACCATGCCAAGGACGTCGCGGGCCTGCTGGTCCAGCAGGTCGAGGTCGAGGTAGTCGTCGGAAAGGCGATGGGTCTTGTTCTGCATTTCGGCGATGCGAGCTTCGAGTCGCGCCAGTTCCGTTTCGAGGTCTTCATTCGCGGCCACCACCTCCGATCGCCGGAAAAGACCATACTCCCCCTGCACGGCGGCAAAGGTGAAGTACATCCCCAGCATCAGGATGGCACCGAAAGAAAGAAAGAACCCAAAACCCGGGCGCGACTCGTTGCTCATTGCTTGCCTCAATGGACCCGCCTCTGTCGGGCGGTGTAGGCGAATCATGCCATAGGTGATTCGCGATGTGAATCCCCTTTCGTCAAGAAAACGGGGATTTGAGCGAATTTTTTCCCGAAGGCAAAAGGGCGCCCGAAGGCGCCCCAGAATAATGTCTGAACAGGTCTTCTCGACCTCGGCCGGGGCGGTCAGCCCGCGACGGAGGCGTCGTAGATCCCGATGATGGAGGTCGCCAGGGTCTCGTCGAATTCCTCGTCCGACTGCTGCGCCGAAAGGCCTTCGGTCAGCGCGCGGGAGAAGGAGGCGATCATGCCGGTCTGGCGCGACAGCCGCTCATTGGCTTCCTCGCGGGAATAGCCGCCCGACAGGGCCACGACACGCATCACCGCGGGGTGATCCACCAGCGCCTTGTACTGGTTGTCGACCTCGGGAAGGGTCAGCTTCAGCATTACTTCGGTGCCGGCGGGCAGGGCATCCAGCGCCGCCAGGATCTCGTCCCGCAGGATGTTTTCCGCCTCGGCCTTGTCGGCGATGGAGATCGTCACTTCCGGTTCGATGATCGGGATCAGGCCATGCGACAGGATCTGCTTTCCCACCTCGAACTGCTGCGCCACGACCTTCTTGATGCCGACCGGATTGGCCGCATCGACGACGGAGCGCATCTTGGTGCCGAAGATACCCTTTGCCACGCCCTTTTCGCACAGCGCGTCCAGCTCCGGCATGGGCTTCATCATCTTCACGCCGTCTTCCGCGTCTGCCAGGCCCTTGTCGACCTTCAGCAGGGGCACGACCTTGCATTCCTTCCATAGGTATTCCGCGGTCGGCATGCCGTCGATCTCGCCGTCCATGGTGCGTTCGAACAGGATTGCCGCGATCACCTTCTCACCGTTGAAGGCGGGGGACTTGATGATGCGCGCGCGCATCTCGTGCATCAGCGCGAACATCTCGGCTTCGCTGGAATAGGCGTCTTCGTTGATCCCGTAGAGGCGCAGCGCCTTGGGGGTCGACCCGCCGCTCTGGTCCAGCGCGGCAATGAAGCCATCGCCGGAGCGCATCTGTTCCGCCATGGCGGGATCGGATTTGACCATCTCGGCCTGCATCGTGTCGGACATGTCAATCGCCTGAAATTCTTGGGTTTCACCAATCGGGACGCAGAGAGTGCGGCCCCGCTCACTTCCTCTCTAGGCGAGCCGTGTGACGCTGACAATTCAGGTTGCGCTAACGGCAGGCCGTGGGGGCAGGGCAGGCGGAGGATCGCGGAAAACATCAGCCACCCGCCGCCGGCCTCCTGCAGCCCCCCTGCGGGAACGCCACCCGGAGGCGGCGTTCCGCTGGGCCTGTCAGCCCTCCAGGGCCGCCACACCGGGCAGCGTCTTACCTTCCATCCATTCCAGGAAAGCGCCCCCGGCGGTGGAGATGTAGGTGAAGCTTTCGGCGGCACCCGATGCGTTCAGGGCCGCGACGGTGTCACCGCCACCGGCCACGGATTTCAGCGTGCCGGCCTTGGTCAGCTCGGCCGCCTTCAGGGCCGCGGCATTGGTGGCCATGTCGAAGGGCGGGATCTCGAAAGCGCCGAGGGGGCCGTTCCAGATCAGGGTCTTGGCGTTTTCGAAGGCGCCGCCGATCCGCTCCACCGCATCGGGGCCGGCATCCAGGATCATCGCGTCGCCGGGCACTTCGGTCGCCGGGACGGTCTCGCAATCGGCGCCGGCCTTGAACTCCCGCGCGACGACCACGTCGGAGGGCAGGATCACCTCGCAGCCGACATCCAGCGCCTTCAGCATGATCTGCTTCGCAGTCTCGGTCAGGTCATGCTCGCAAAGGGACTTGCCCACGTCGATGCCCTGCGCCGCAAGGAATGTGTTGGCCATACCGCCGCCGATCACCAGGCGATCGACCTTTTCGACCAGGTTGCCCAGCAGGTCCAGCTTGGTGGAAACCTTGGCCCCGCCGACCACGGCGACGACCGGGCGCACGGGCTTGCCAAGCGCGCTTTCCAGCGCCTCCAGCTCTGCCTGCATCAGGCGGCCGGCGCAGCTGGGCAGCTCCCGCGCGATGGCCTCGGTCGAGGCATGCGCACGGTGCGCGGCGCTGAAGGCGTCGTTGCAGTAGACATCGCCCAGGCTCGCCAGCTCCTTGGCGAAGGCCGGGTCGTTCTTCTCTTCTCCGGGATGGAAGCGGATGTTTTCCAGCAGCAGGACAGAGGCGCCGTCCTGTTCGCTGGTGTGGGCCTTGGCGGCCTCGATCGTCTCGATGAAGACGACCTTCTGGCCCAGGGCGGCTTCCAGCGCGGGCAGGGTGACGCGCAGCGACATTTCCGGCACGATCTTGCCCTTGGGGCGCCCGAAGTGGGCGATCAGCAGGGGCTGCCCGCCCTTGGCCAGGATGTCCTTCACCGTCGGAACGATTCGTTCGATCCGCGTCGCGTCGGTCACCTTGCCGTTTTCGACTGGCACGTTGATGTCCACGCGGGTCAGGACCCGCTTGCCGTCAAGTTCCATGTCATCAAGCGTTTTCCAGCCCATAGACCTCTCCCGAATGCGATTGGGGTTACTGTCGGGGCCAGTGATGGCGGCTTCCTGCGCCCCGGTCAACCGCGCCGGGTTGGCATTCGGGGCACATCTGCCTAATGCTGGCGCAAACAGTCTGAAGGAGAGGCGCATGGCCGAGATCAAGGACCCCGAGAACACCATCCTGATGGAACTGAAGGGTGGGACCGTCACCATCGAGCTGCTGCCCGACGTGGCACCGGCCCACAGCGAACGCATGAAGGAGCTGGCCCGCTCCGGCGCATACGACGGCGTGGTCTTCCACCGCGTGATCGAAGGCTTCATGGCGCAGACCGGCGACGTGAAGAACGGCAACAAGAACGGCGATTTCAACATCCGCATGGCGGGCACCGGCGGTTCCGACCTGCCGAACCTGCCGGCAGAATTCTCCAAGCTGCCCCACGATCGCGGCACCCTGGGCGCGGCCCGTTCGCAGAACCCGAACTCCGCCAACTCCCAGTTCTTCATCAACTTCAAGGACAACCACTTCCTGAACGGCCAGTACACCGTTTACGGTCGCGTCGTGGACGGCATGGAACACGTGGATGCCATCGTCCGGGGCGAGCCGCCTGCGGATCCCGACATGATGATCTCCGTCAAGGTCGCATCGGATGCGTAAGCTGCTGCTCTCCGCCGCGCTGATGGCGCTGGCGGGCCCGGCGCTGGCCACCGGTCTGGACATCCAGATTGCCGGTCAGGCCAATGGAACGGTCCATATCGACCTGTTCGATGATGTTGCGCCGCAGCACGTCGAACGGATCACCACCCTGGCCAGCGAAGGCGCTTATGATGGCGTCTACTTCCACCGGGTCATCCCGGGCTTCATGGCCCAGACGGGCGATGTGGAATTCGCGAAGAAGGACGGCGACATGCGCCGCGCGGGCATGGGCGGTTCCGACCTGCCCGACCTGCCGGCCGAATTCTCCGACATCCCCTATGAACGGGGCATCGTCGGCATGGCGCGCAGCCAGGATCCGAACTCCGCCAACTCCCAGTTCTTCATCATGTTCACCGAATACCCCTCGCTCAACGGCCAGTACACGGTCGTGGGCAAGGTCACCTCGGGCATGGACGTGGTGGATCAGATCAAGCTGGGCGAAGGCCGCAACGGCGCCGTCCTGGGTGAGCCTGACATGATGGAAAAGGTCACCGTGACCGAGTGATCGGGCAGGCAATCTTGTCCTGAGGGGGCCCCGGCTGGCAGCAGTCGGGGCCCTTTTCCGTTCGGGCGGCGGCGCAGCGGGGGCCTTACTCCGCCTTCATGCCCCGGCGCAGCATCTCGTCCACCTCGGCGCCGGAAATGGATTTCTTCAGCTTGGAGAAGCTCCCATCCTCCAGCAGCAGCGACATGGCATCGACGATCACCCGGTGCGTCGCCCGTGCCAGAGCCGAGCCGAGGGAAATGCGCGCCACGCCGATCCGGGCGAAATCCTCGGTGGTGTAGCTGGCCATCTGGCCGACAGCCAGCACGTTGACCGGCAGTTCGGTGCTCTCCACCAGCGCCTGCAGGTCCTCGAAACTGGGCGGGCCGGGCACGTAAAGGCAATCGGCGCCCGCCTCTTCATAGCCCCGGCACCGGGCGCGCGCCTCCGCCATGTCGTAGGTGCCGTTCAGCACCCCGTCGGCCCGGGCGGCCAGGACGAAATCGCGCGGCAGGGCGCGTGCGGCGGCAGCACCCGCGCGGATCCGTTCGACCGCCAGCTCCCGGTCGTAGGAGGTCGCGCCGCCCGGCGGATTGTCCTCGATCGTGATCCCCGAAAGCCCGGCCTCGCAGGCCAGTCGCACGGTTTCGGCCACGGTGTCGGGATCGTCGCCGAAACCGTTCTCGAAATCGCCGGAAACGGGCAGGGGGGTGGCGGCCACCATCGCCTCCGCATGGGCCAGCGCCTCGTCCCGGGTCACGTTGCCGTCGGGCCGGCCCAGGGTGAAGGCAAAGGCGGCAGAGGATGTCCCGATGGCCTTCGCCCCCGTGGCGGCCAGCATCCGGGCCGATCCCGCGTCCCAGGCATTGGCCAGGACAAAGGGCTCTCCCCTGCGGTGCAGGGCGCGAAAATCTTGGGCGGGAACGGGCATCTCGGTCTCCTTCAGCATCTGCGGCCGGGGCTGCAGGGCGGAGCGTCGGGCAGAAGGGCCGGGGGTGCAAGGTCTTTCCTCTTGTGTCGGTGCGCACCGACGGGTCAGGCTGAATGCATGAGCCAGACCGCCCCGCTTTCCACCTCCCGCCGGGATCCGCTGCCCGACCGCATCGCGGTCCTGGCCGATATCCACGGCAATTCCGACGCCCTGCGCGCCGTGCTGCGCGACCTGGACGGGCTTGAACCGCAGGCGATGCTGGTGCTGGGGGATCACTTCTCCGGGCCCCTCGATCCGGCCGGGACGGCGCGGCTCCTGATGGCGCGGCCCTGCCATGCGCTGCGTGGCAACCATGATCGCTACCTGCTTGAAATGACGCCGGAAACAATGGGTCCCTCGGACCGCGTGGCATATGACGAACTGCCCCGTGGGGCGCTCGACTGGCTGGCGCAGCTGCCCGAGGTGCTGGACTTCGGCGATGTCTGGGCCTGCCACGCGACGCCCTCGGACGACAACACCTACTGGACCCACACCGCCACGGCAGAAGGCACGGTCGCCCCGCGTCCCCTGGCGCAGATCGCGGCCGAGGCGCAGGGGCTGACCGCCTCGCTGATCCTGTGCGCGCATACCCACCTGCCGGGGCTCTGGCGCCTGCCCACCGGGCAGCTGCTGGTGAACCCCGGCTCCGTCGGCTGCCCCGCCTACGACGACATCGCGCCCGTCCCGCATGTGGTGGCGGCGGGTCACCCCATGGCGAGCTGGGCGCTCCTCACCCGCTGTGGCACTGGTTGGCACGTCAGTCACCGCCATGTGCCCTACGATCCGACCGGGATGGCCGCGCGTGCGAAGGCCCATGGCCGCGAGGACTGGATGCGTGCCGTGACCCTCGGGCATCTCTGACGGGCGCCGGGGAGGGGGGGCTTTGGCCCCCCGCTGCGCTCCCCCCAGAGTATTTGCGGCCCAGTGAGAGAGCGGGGCCTGCCCGGAAAGACGCGCCGCCCGCTCTTTCACTGGGCCCCAAATGCTCCCGCCGGAGGCATCGCCCGGAACGGGCGAAGCACGGCGATTGGGCCGGGCGCGCCACAAGGGGCTTGGCAGCCGCCACCGCAGCGTCTAAGACAGGCGCCATGAAGCATTGCATCGCCCTCATTATTGGCTGCTGCATTACCTGCTGAGTTCTCTCTCGCGGGCCGCTTCCACGTTTCCTCCTCCGGAATGACCTGATAAGCCGCCCGCGGGCGAATTGCGTCAAATGACCTGCGAGGAGCAAGACATGGTCGAGATCAAGCTGCACAACGCGAAAACGCGCCGCAAGGAGCTGTTCGTTCCCATCGACGCGACGAATGTGCGGATGTATGTCTGTGGACCCACGGTCTACGACCGGGCGCACCTGGGCAATGCGCGGCCCGTGGTGGTCTTCGACACGCTCTTCCGGCTGCTGCGCCACGTCTACGGTGCGGAGCAGGTCACCTATGCCCGCAACTTCACCGACGTCGACGACAAGATCAACGCCAAGGCAGAGGCAACGGGCCGCAAGATCCGCGACATCACCGATGAAACCATCGCCTGGTATCACGCCGACATGGACGCCCTCGGCGCCCTGCGCCCGACCCACGAACCCCGCGCGACCGAATATATCGGCTACATGATCGCCATGATCGAGGGGCTGATCGCCCATGGTCATGCCTATGAGGCGGAGGGCCACGTGCTCTTCTCCGTCGACAGCTACAAGGACTATGGCAAGCTTTCTGGCCGCTCCGTCGATGACATGATCGCCGGCGCCCGGGTGGAGGTCGCGCCCTACAAGCGCGACCCGATGGATTTCGTGCTGTGGAAACCCTCGTCCGAGGGCCAGCCCGGCTGGAACAGCCCCTGGGGCCGGGGGCGTCCCGGCTGGCACATCGAATGCTCCGCCATGAGCTACGAACTGCTGGGCGAAAGCTTCGATATCCACGGTGGCGGCATCGACCTGCAGTTCCCGCACCATGAAAACGAGGTCGCGCAGAGCTGCTGCGCCCACCCGCATGGCGAATTCGCCCGCTACTGGCTGCACAACGAGATGCTGCAGGTGGAGGGCAAGAAGATGTCCAAGTCCCTGGGCAACTTCTTCACCGTGCGCGATCTGCTGGACCAGGGCGTCCCGGGCGAGGTGATCCGCATGGTCTTCATGGGCACCCACTACGGAAAGCCGATGGACTGGACCGAGAAGAAGCGCGCCGAGGCGGAGGCGACGCTGCGCAAGTGGCACGCCATGGTCGAGGGCGTCGAACCGGGCACCCCGTCCGAGGCGGTGGTTGCGGCGCTGGCCGATGACCTGAACACCGCAGGCGCGGTGGCCGAACTGCACAAGCTGGCCGGGGAGGGGGATGCGCCCGCACTGCTCGCCTCCGCGCATCTGCTGGGCCTGCTGGAACCGGGCATGGGCGACTGGGCGGCGGCGCCCGATGTCGACCTGACGGCCTTTGCTGACAAGCTGGCAGCGGTGCGTGAAGCCGCGATGGCGTCCAAGGACTTCTCCCAGGTCGACACGCTGAAACAGGCGCTGTTGGCGGCTGGGGTCGAGGTGCGCATGTCGAAGGCAGGGGTGGAACTTCTGCCCGGCACGGACTTCGATGCGGCCAAGCTGGAAGGCCTGCTGTGATGTCCTTCTTCCCAACAGAGGGACGCGCCCGGCCGCGGGGGGGCGCAATCGCGCCCGCCCGGGGGGGCGGCCGGGCGCGGCCCGGCCCGCTGCGCGCCCCGGTCGGGTCCCCAGATCCTGACCTCACCACCCAAAGACACACGGGCGCCGCCCGCCATGAGGCCGGAGGAGGGCTCTGATGGAACGTCTCTATCTCTACGACACCACGCTGCGCGACGGGCAGCAGACCCAGGGCGTCCAGTTTTCCACGCCCGAGAAGATCCGCATCGCGGAGATGCTCGATGACCTGGGCCTCGACTACATCGAAGGCGGCTGGCCCGGTGCCAACCCGACCGACAGCGCCTTCTTCGATGCCGCCCCCACGACCTGCGCCACCATGACCGCCTTCGGCATGACCAAGCGCGCGGGCGTCTCGGCGGAAAACGACGACGTGCTGGCCGCCGTGATGAACGCCCGCACCCCCGCCGTCTGCCTTGTGGGCAAGACCCACGACTTCCACGTCACCACCGCGCTCGGCATCACGCTGGAAGAGAACCTGGACAACATTTCCCGCTCCGTCGCCCATATGGTGGCCGAGGGGCGGGAGGCGCTTTTCGATGCCGAACATTTCTTCGACGGCTGGAAGGCCAACCGCGAATATGCGCTGGAATGCGTCCATGCCGCGCTGAAGGCCGGCGCCCGCTGGGTCGTGCTCTGCGACACCAACGGCGGCACCCTGCCGGTGGAGATCGGGGAAATCGTGCGCGACGTCATCGCCGCCGGCGCACCGGGCGATCACCTGGGCATCCACACCCATAACGACACCGCCAATGCCGTGGCCGGCAGCCTTGCGGCCGTCGACGCGGGCGTGCGCCAGATCCAGGGCACGCTCAATGGCCTGGGCGAACGCTGCGGCAACGCCAACCTCGTGACGCTGATCCCGACGCTGCTGCTGAAGGAACCCTATGCCTCGACCTACCAGACCGGGATCAAGCCCGGGGCGCTGGTGAACCTCACGCCCATCTCGCGGCAGCTGGACGACATCCTGAACCGCGTGCCGGTAAAACAGGCGCCCTTCGTCGGCGCCTCCGCCTTTGCCCACAAGGCGGGGCTGCATGCCTCGGCCATCCTGAAAGACCCCTCCACCTACGAACACGTGGACCCGGCGGTGGTCGGCAACGAACGCATCATCCCCATGTCCAACCAGGCGGGGCAGTCGAACCTGCGCCGGCGGCTGGAGGAAACCGGGATCTCCGTCCCCAGGGGCGATCCGGCGCTGGCCACGATCCTGACCCAGGTGAAGGAGCGCGAAGACCACGGCTATACCTACGACAGCGCCCAGGCCAGTTTCGAACTGCTGGCGCGCCGCGCGCTCGGCCAGATGCCGGACTTCTTCGACATAGAACGCTACCGGGTGATCATCGAGCGCCGGAAGAACGCCCGAGGGCAGGTGGTCACCGTGTCCGAAGCGGTCGTGGTCACCCGGGTGGATGGCGAAAAGATCCTCTCGGTCTCCGAAAGCCTGGACGAGGCGGGCAATGACCAGGGCCCGGTCAACGCCCTGTCCAAGGCGCTGGCAAAGGATCTGGGCAAGTACCAGAGCCAGATCGACGACATGCGCCTGGTGGACTTCAAGGTGCGCATCACCCAGGGCGGGACAGAGGCCGTGACCCGCGTCATCATCGACAGTGAAGATGGCGAGGGGCGGCGTTGGTCCACCGTGGGCGTTTCGGCCAACATAGTCGACGCCAGTTTCGAAGCGCTGGTCGACGCCGTGCGCTGGAAGCTGCTGCAGGGGCAGGTCGCGGCGCAGGCGGCCGAGCAAAGCGGTGATCACGCCTCGGACCCCGGCCCCGATCAGACCGGCGGCCAGGCACTGGCCGGGGAATAGGGGGGCGGGCGCGGGACCATGTGGCAGATCCTCCAGACGGCGCTTTCCATCCTGGTCCCGGCCGCCGCGATCACCGCGGCGCTGCCCTTTGTCCTGATTGCCAGCCAGCGTCCCCGAAGGCTGCACCCCTGGGGGGCCTTCGATACCGCCCATCTCCTTGCCGGGGACAAGCCGCCGCTGCCGCTGACCTGTCTGCCTCTCGACGGTGGTGCGCAGATCCCGCTGCGCCACCTGCGCGGTCCCTCCGAAGGCGCGCCCCTGGTCGTCATGCTGCACGGATCGGGCTGGCACGGGGGGCAGTTCGACGGTCTCGCACGGGCCCTGTCGGCCCATGCCGAAGTCGTCGTGCCCGACATCCGGGGCCATGGCCACTGGCCCGCGCCGCATGGACAGCTCGGGCCGGACGACAGCCTGGTCTGGGACCTGATCGAGGTGATCTCCCGCTACGCCGGTCATGGCAATCGCCGGATCGTCGTGCTGGGCCACAGCTCGGGCGCGGGGCTTGCGTTGCGCTTCCTGCGATCGGGCTCGGGCGACTGGGCCGTGGGGGCGGTGCTTCTGGCCCCCTACATCCACCACGCGGCGCCGACCACGCGGCGGAACTCCGGCGGGTGGGCGCGGCCCCTGATGCGCCGCATGATCGGGCTTTCGATGCTCAACCGGGCGGGCATTCACGGGCTGGATCACCTGACGGCGTTGCAGTTCGCCTTCCCGCAGCGCGTGCTGGATGGCCCGCAGGGGGAGCTCGCCACGCCCGAATGGTCCTGGCGCATGGTCAACCGGTTTGCCGCCAACGACGACTTCGGCAACGATCTCGCCCTGCTGCCCGACACCCTGCTGATCGTGGGGGACAGGGACGAAGCGGTGGTGCCCGAAGCCTTCCAGCCCTTGCTTGACGCTCAGGACAATCACACCGGCGGCCGCCGCGCCTGTCACATCCTCCCGGGCCTTGGCCACCTCGACCTGGTCGATGCGCCCGAAACCGCCCGCCTTATCGGAGAATTCCTTGACCAGCTCCCAGATCCCGAACACGACACCGACATCGCATGAGACCGGCTGGACCGACGATCTGACCGCCTGCGCCGGCCTGGTCGAACGCGGCGACGCGGCGCGTTTTCGCGCGACCATGGCCGCCCCTCTGCCCGCGCGCCTGTCGCTTTTCCCGCTCTACGCCTTCAACATAGAGGTCTCCCGCGCGCCCTGGGTCACCCAGGAACCGATGATCGCCGAAATGCGCCTGCAATGGTGGCGCGACGCGCTGGAGGAGATCGGCAAGGGCGAGGGGATCCGACGGCATGAGGTCGTCACCCCTCTGTCCCATGCGTTGACCCCGGAGGGGGCGCAGGCGCTGGACACGCTGGTGGAGGCCCGCCGCTGGGACGTCTGGAAGGAACCCTTCGAGGATGAGGCACATTTCCGGCGCTACCTCGATGCGACCTCTGCGGGCCTGTTGCGGGCGGGGGCCGGGATGCTGGGCGGCACCCTGCCCGAAGAGGTCGCGGCAGATGCCGGGTTCGCGCTTGGGCTGGCGGCCTGGTTCCGGGCGATCCCGGCGCTTGAAGGGGCAGGGCGCATGCCGCTGCCCGACGGGCGCGACAGCGCGGTCGCGGCATTGGCAGCCGAAGGGCTGGACAGGCTGGCACGGGCCCGCAAGTCGCGCCGTGGCGTCTCCCGCAGCGTCGTGCCACTCCTCTTTGCCGCGCCGGAGGCGGCGATGGTGCTGAAACTTGCCCGCGCCGAACCGGGCCGCGTCAAGGACGGCGCGCTGGATCCGGCCCCCCTGGCTCAGCGCCTGGGCCTGCTGCGCGCCAGCTTCGGGCGCTGGTAGGGGGAGCGCGGCCAGAGGCGGGATAGCTCCCGCCCTACGGGGCCTCCCGTCCCATGGCCTGCGGCGTGCACCGTCGCGTAGGGCGGGAGCCATCCCGCCTTCTCCCGCTCCTAAACCGACCCCGAACCGCCCCGGCCCGGGGATCACCCCTGCGTCGTCTCCGCAATCACCCATGCCTCGTAATCGGCATTGGCCTGCACTTCGCTTCGCAGGATCGCGGGCAGGTCGTAGGGATGCCACTTGCGCAACGCCGCCTCCACCGCGTCGCCCAGCTCGACCCGGGTCTTCATCCGCAGGGAAAATTCCTGCTCGACCTGGACCTCCCCGTCCCAGCGGAAAAGGCTCACCACCGGGCTCGTCCGGTTGGCGCAGGCGATCAGCCGGGCCTCCAGCAGATGCGCCGCGATGCGGTCCGCCACGCCCCGCGCGGGGCAAAGGATCTCGATCTCCAGGATCATGCGGTGCCCTTCCGTGGCAGCTGTCGGCAGGCCCTAGGCCGCCTCTTCCTCGTCCTTCGGCCGCATCACCAGCCAGATCAGCGCACCCCCCGCCAGCGCCAGAAGCGGCGCCATGGCCAGGTTCACGGCGCTCCATCCGGCCTGCGCCGAACTGCCGGAACAGTTCATCAGCCCGCCCGAGGCGAGCGAGGCGCAGGTCACGCCGCCGAAGACAATCAGGTCGTTCAGGCCCTGCATCCGGCCGCGCTCTTCCTTCGTGTGGCTCTGGGCCAGCATGGCGGTCGCCCCGATAAAGCCGAAGTTCCAGCCGATGCCCAGCAGGATCAGCGCGCCGAAGAAATGTTCCAGCTCGACCCCGCTCAGGGCCACGGCGCCGGCGCCCGCCAGGATCGCCAGACCTGCGCCCACGACCTTTTCCACCCCGAATTTCGCGATGACATGGCCGGTGAAGAAGCTGGGGATGTACATCGCCAGCACGTGCGCGCTGACCACATCCGCTGCGTTGCTCTTGTCAAAGCCGCAGCCCACCACCGCCAGCGGGGTGGAGGTCATGACGAGGTTCATCAGCGCATAGCTGACCATGGCGCAGATCACCGCCACCAGGATGCGCGGCGTGGTGATCAGCTCCCACCGGCTGCGCCCGCGGGCCGGGGCTGCGGCCCCGTGGCTGCGCGGCGCCGGGCGCGGCAGATCGAGGAAGGCAAACAGGACCGGCCCCAGCAGGTTCAGCCCCATCACCAGCAGGTAGGTCCCCATGAAGGGCACCACCAGCGCGTCATTGGTCAGCTTGCCCAGCTGCGGCCCGATCAGCGCGGCCAGAAGCCCGCCGGCCATGACATAGGAAATCGCCTTGGGCTGGAACTCGGGGGAGGCGGTGTCCGTCGCGGCAAAGCGGAAGAACCCCTGGGTCGACATGTAGGTCCCGGTGCAGAGCGATCCCAGCAGGAAGATCGCGAAGCTCTGCATGTAAAGGCCATAGGCCGCGACCATCGCCCCGATCGCCCCCATCAGCGTGCCAAGGGTGAACCCGGCTCGCCGCCCGTAGCGCTGCATCACCGCCGAAACCGGCGTGGCCGACAGCATGGAGCCGAGCACGATCATGGAAATCGGCAGGGTCGCAAGGCAGGGGTTCGGCGCCAGCTGCTGGCCGGCCAGTCCGCCGATGGTGAAGATCATCGGCATCTGGGAGCCGAGGATCGCCTGGGCGAAGACAAGCACCACCACGTTGCGGCGGGCACTGTGATTTGCGTCGGGGGTGGCAGTTGTTTCCGTCATGTCGAAAGCCGTAGCCGCAGTGAACAGCGGCGGCAAGCTTTCTCGAAGCGCAACGGCAGGCCCGGGTTGCGCCTTCGTGCGGATAACCATGCGTCAAGGTCTGTATTGGGCGAGCCAGTCAGTTGTGCGAGTCAGGTGGGCCAGTCAGTTGGCCTGGCCAGGCGGCAGACCCGCGCCGGGCCGGATCAGCCGCCGATCTCTTCCCGGTTCCGGCCCAGCGGGTCGATGTCGCGCGGCGCCGCCCCGGCGGCCAGTGCCTGCCAGTCCAGCGCCTGCCGCATCAGCACGGATCGCCCGATGCACAGGATCGCCGGGGGCTGCAGGTCAGAGGCATCGATATCGTCCGCCAGGGATCCCAGCGTGGTTTCCAGCACCTGTTGCCCGGGCGTGGTCGCGTTGCAGACCACGGCGGCGGGCTCATCCGCCGGGCGCCCGGCCGCCATCAGTTCGTTCGCGATGTGGCGGGCATGTTTCATGCCCATGTAGATCACCAGGACCTGCGCCCCCTCGGCCACCGCGCGCCAGTTGATCGACCCGGGCGCCTGGCCGGTGTGGTCATGGCCCGTCAGGAAGGTGACCGACTGGTTCACGTCGCGGTGGGTAACGGGGATGCCCGCGTAGGCCAGCCCGCCGATGCCCGCGCTGATCCCGGGGATGATGCGGAAGTGCACCCCGTGCTGCAGCAGGGTCTGTGCCTCTTCACCGCCCCGGCCGAAGACGAAGGGATCGCCCCCCTTCAGCCGCAGCACCCGCTTGCCCGCCCGGGCAAGCTCGACAAGGCGCAGGGAAATATCGGCCTGCTTTGCCGAAGGCTTGCCGCCGCGCTTGCCGGCATAGACCTTCTCGGCCTGCGGGGCCCAGTCCAGGATCTCCGGGGCGACAAGGGCGTCGTAGACGACGACGTCCGCCTGCCGCAGCGCATTCAGCGCATGCAGGGTCAGCAACCCCGGATCACCGGGGCCCGCGCCGCAAAGCCAGACCCATCCGGGCTGCATCTCGGGCCATTGGGAAGAGGGAAGGGGCATGTCGTTCATCTGCCCAATATGCCCTCTCGCGCGGGATTTCGGTAGATCCCGCGCCGATCCGGCCCCCAGATAAGAACGCTGTCTATGCCCGCGTCACCTCTGGCGAACGCCATCCCGTGTCCTGCGCGGGCCGCACAGGCCCATTCCACGCATCGCCTCGGGCGGCCACCACTGTTCCGCCCCCTTCCTCCCCGATGCCGCCCCCGCCCCGCAGGGCATCGTGGGGCAGGCCGTCGGCGGACAGGGCATCTTCGGGCAGAGCGTCGTCGGGCAGAGCTCCGGCCCCCAACCATTTTTTGGCCAAAAATATCCTGGGGGGAGCCTCCGCAGGAGGCGGGGGGCAAAGCCCCTCAAACCGCCCGCTCACCACGCGCCCCGCCCAGATCCCGCCGCCCAGATCCCGCGACTCAGATCCCGCCACGCGGGCGCCGCATCGCGCGTGCGCCGATCCAGCGATCCAGCGCCCCGCTCAGCCGCAGGACCGTCGGGCTCAGGGCAAAGGCCACGGCCCCCGCCGCAGGCCAGGTGCTGGACCAGGCATGCATCCAGCGATCCAGGAACCCTGGGGTCAGCCCGGTGTTCAGCCAGGTCACCCAGCAGGTCAGCAGAAACGACAGGCAGCCCGACAGCATGACGGAGAAGATGATCCGCTGACGCATCGCTCAGGCCTCCTCTGCCACGGGGGACAGCTCGGCATAGCTCTCCACGCCCAGGACACGGGTGATCCCGGCGTCGATGACCCGCCGTGTGTGGGGATAGGTGAAATGGGCGTCCAGCGCCGCGCGGTCGGTCCAGACCTCCCACAGGACGAACTGCCCGGGGGTCTTCTCGCTCTGCAGGATGCGGAAGCTCAGGCAGCCGGGCTCCTGCGCGGTTGCCTGTTCCAGCGCTGCCAGCTCTCGCAGGACCCGGGGCAGGGACTGGCCTTCGGTGATCTCGATTTTCGCGGTGATGATATGGGTCATGGGGCCTCTCTCGTCGCCCCGGCGCCATGCCGGGGGTCCAGGTGACCCTATTGCTTTCGAAAATGCCCGAATATACTGCAATTCTGAAACTCAAATTCCAAAATCGGAATCATGCTCGACGACCTCCGCCTCTTCATCCACATCGTCCAGGCGGGCGGCCTGTCTGCGGCGGCGCGCCAGATGGGCCTGCCGCCGGCCACCGTCACGCGGCGCCTGCAGAAGCTGGAACAGCAGCTCGGCGCCCAGCTCGTCCACCGCTCCGCCCGGGCCTTCGCCCTGACGACCGAGGGCGAAAGCTACTATCGCGGGCTTGGCGCCACCGTGGGACAGCTCGAAGATATCCTGCAGGGCCTCTCCCGCGATCTGACCGAAATGCGCGGCGCGCTCACCCTCGCGCTGCCCACCAACATCACGCTCGGCGCCCTGCGCCACCTCTGGGCGGAGTTCCACCAGCTCCACCCCGACCTGCACCTCACGTTCCGCCTCTCCAACGCCCTGGCCGATCTGGCCACGACCCAGGCCGACCTGGCGCTGCGCGTAGGCCCCATGCCCGACAGCGCCTATCGCCAGAAACGCGTCGGCACCTCCCGCACCACGCTGCTGGCCAGCCCGGCCTACCTCGCGGCCCGGGGCGCGCCCCGCAGCCCCGAAGACCTTGCAGGGCACAGCATCATCGGCGTCTCCGCCCTGCCGCGCTGGCAGCTTGGCAACAGCGCGACCGGCCTGGCCCGCCCGATGGAACTGCGCGCGAGCCTTGCCACCGATGACCTGGCCCTGGCGGCACAGCTGGCGCGGGACGGGGCGGGCATCGTGCTGCTGCCTGTCTCCGAAAGCCATGAGGACGTGGCGGCAGGCCGCCTGCACCCGGTGCTGCCCGGCTGGCACGGCCAGGATCGGTGGCATGCCCTGGCTCCAGGGGCAGATCCCCTGGGAAAGGTCCTGACACGCGGAGGGCTCATGGCTGCGATCCTCGATGACACCGAAACCCTGGCGCAGGGCGTCCGCTGGCTGGCCGGGGCGGATCCCGGGCTTGCGCGCATCGCCGCCCGCTTACCCCTTCCACCGCTGCGCCGCCGCGCCCCGGGCTTTGCCACGCTGCTCCACGCCATCGCGGGGCAGCAGGTCTCCACCGCCTCCGCCGCCGCGATCTGGGCCCGGCTGGACGCGGCGGGACTGACCTCCGAAGCGCCGGTGCGCGCGGCGGGCGAAGAGGGCCTGCGCGCCTGCGGCCTGTCCCGGCCCAAGATCCGCTATGCCCTCGCGCTCGCCGAGGCCGGGATCGACTTCGCCGCCCTGGCCGCCCTCGACGACGACGCCCTCGTCACCCGCCTCGTGGCGCTCCCCGGCATCGGCCGCTGGACGGCGGAGATCTACGGCACCACCGCCCTTGGCCGCGCCGATCTGATCCCCGCGGGCGATCTGGCCTTGCAGGAGGCCACGCGCCTCCTCTACGGATTGTCCGAGCGGCCGTCCGAGGCCGCGCTCCGGGCCCGTGCCGCCGACTGGTCCCCCTGGCGGGGCGTCGCGGCGCGCCTGCTCTGGAGCTTCTATGCCGCTGAAAAGGGACGGGAAGGGATCACAACATGACACGGGTACTCAACGCCGGACGGGTCGAGCCGCTTTCGGGGGAAACGCGCTCCGCCGTGGTCTTCCTGCATGGCTACGGCGCCAACGGGGCCGACCTGCTGGGCCTGGCCGAACCGCTGGCCGAACATCTGCCCGACACGCTCTTCGTGGCGCCCGATGCGCCCGAAACCCTGCCCGGCGCCCCGATGGGCTTCCAGTGGTTCCCCATCCCCTGGATCGACGGCTCCTCCGAGGAAGAGGCCGAGCGTGGTCTGCTCGCCTCCGCCGCAGATCTCGACGCCTTCCTCGATGCGCTCATGGTCGATGAGGATCTGCTGCCCGAACAGGTCTGCCTCTTCGGCTTTTCGCAGGGCACGATGATGTCGCTGCAGGTGGCCCCCCGGCGCGAGGATCCGGTCGCGGGGATCGTGGCCTTCTCCGGTCGCCTGATGCGCCCCGAACTGCTGGCGGATGAGGTCCGCTCGCGGATGCCGATCCTGCTGCTGCACGGAGACGAGGACCCGGTGGTGCCGCCACAGTCGCTGCCTCTCGCGGCCGAGGCCCTGCAGGAAGCCGGCTTCACCGAGGTCTTCGCCCATATCATGGAAGGCACCGCCCACGGCATCGCGCCCGACGGCCTGTCGGTCGCGCTGGCCTTCATGCGCGACAAATGCGGTTTCTGAAGCCGCGCACCCCGGGCAGGGGGCGCAGCCTCCTGCCGTAGGGTGGATGCCAATCCACCATCCCCAAATCCCCCCAACTCTCGCCCTGCCGAGGCCGCCTCAGGCCTCCGGGAACCACAGCCGCGGTTCCGCGAATTCCAGCGAATTGCCCGCCGGATCGCGGAAGTAGATCGACCGGGCGCCCCCGGGCCAGTGGAAATCGGCCTCCACCGCGATCTCTGCCGCTTCCAGGTGATCCTTCCAGGCGGTGATCTCCGCCGCGCTGGCGGCCATGCACAGATGGCCTTCGCCGGTGGCGCCATGGGGTGGCACTGGCAGGCTGGGATTGCTGCCGCCTGCCATGGTGCTGACGGGATGGAACAGCAGCAGCACGGTTTCCCCCAGGCGAAAGAAGACATGCCGCCCCTCGACCCGCGCGATCTCCTCCAGTCCCAGGACCACCGCGTAGAAGGTCGCGGTTTCCTCCAGGTTCCGGGCGTATAGCGCGGTTTCCAGCACGGCCCTCGGGGCTAGTTCGGGGGTAGGGACCAGATCCATCATGCCCTGAAAGATAGCACGGAAGCGCCCTGCGGACAGCCGCGCCGCCGCCAATCCGGCGCAGGCAGGCCGGCTTTGGCCCATGCCCGGCCCCCGCGCGGCGCAGGTTCCCGCCGCCCGGGCCCCTGTCACGGGCTGTTGATAAGCCCTGCGTTTGTCATTTCAGCGTTACGCTTCGGCAGTAGGGCTTTCCCATGTCCTGACATATCATGGGGCTTGTCAGGGTCCCGACGCGATATATAGTCAAGATATGGCTGGGGCGGGGTTCCCCGCTCTGGTGCTGAAGACGGCAGGCAGGGCGGGAGCGCAGTTGCAGATGGACGGAGATTTCAGAACTGAATTCGTGAGGGAGCCTGCGGCTCTCAAGCAGCACCCGGCACTGGTGCTCAACGCGGATTACCGGCCCCTATCCTATTACCCGCTGTCGCTCTGGCCTTGGCAGGAAGCCGTGAAGGCCGCCTGGCTCAACCGGGTCGACATCGTGGCCGAATATGACACCTGGGTCAGGAGTCCCAGTACCGAGATACGGATCCCCTCGGTTGTCGTCCTCAAAGATTATGTCAAACCTCAAAAGCGCGTGGCCTTCACGCGCTTTAATCTTTTTCTGCGGGATGAATTCTGCTGCCAGTACTGTGGGGCGAAGGGTGACCTGACCTTCGATCACGTTGTGCCGCGCGCTTCGGGGGGCATCACCTCCTGGGAAAACGTCGTCGCCGCCTGTGCGCCCTGCAACCTGAAGAAGGGGTCGAAGTCGCTGCGCCGCGCCGGGCTGACCCTGCGCAAGACGCCGCGCCCGCCCTCGGCCGAAGAGCTGCGCAACATGGGGCGGAGGTTCCCGCCCAACCACCTGCACGACAGCTGGCTCGATTACCTCTACTGGGATGCCGAGCTGGAGGCCTGACCGCGCTGTCGGGGGTTTGAATGCAAACGGGCCGGCGTGCATGCGCCGGCCCGTTTCGCTTTCGTGGCTGCGCCTCGTCAGGCCTCCGCCCAGGCCCGACGGTAGAGCGCCGCCACCTGCGCCTCGTCCGCGGCGCGCAGGTTGTTGGCCGGCGTGCCCGAGGCGATGGCCTGCCGCGCCATTTCCGGGATCGCGGCGCCGAAGGTCTGGGCATCAATGCCACGCCCGGCCAGCGTCGGCACCTCCAGCCGCCGGTTCAGGCTCTTCAGCCTCTCCACCAGCGCGGCGGTGCTGTCCAGCTGCATGGCCCGGGCGGCGCGCCCGTAGGCCTCCGGCGCGGCCTCGGCGGACCATTCCGTCACCAGCGGCATCAGCATGGCATTGGACATGCCGTGCGGCACGTGGAAGGCCGCCCCGATGGGCCGGCTCATGCCGTGGATCAGCGCGGTGGAGGTATGCGACACCGCCATCCCCGCAAGGCAGGCGCCCAGCAGCATGTCCTCGCGCGCGGCGCGATTGCCCGGCTCCTGCGCGGCGGCTTCCAGGCTGCGCCCGATCAGCATCATCGCCTGCGCCGCCAGCCCGTCGGAATAGGGCGTGGCATTGTGGTTCACCAGCGCTTCAAGCGCATGGGACAGCGCATCCAGCCCGCTGTCCACCGTGACCCGGTAAGGGCAGCTCAGCGTCAGCTCCACGTCCAGCAGCGCCACCGCCGGCTGCAGCGCCGATCCCAGCAGCAACAGCTTTTCGTGGGTCTGCGCATCGGTGATTACCGCCGCCCGCGTCACCTCCGATCCGGTGCCCGCGGTGGTCGGGATGCACAGGATCGGCAGGCTCGGCACATCGACGATGCGCGGCACCGAAAGGTCGCGCAGGCTGCCGTCGTTCCGTGTCAGCAGCGCCACCACCTTGGCCACGTCCATCGCGCTGCCACCGCCTATGGCGATGACGCAATCCGCCTCGATCTCCCGCGCCAGGGCGACGGCGGCCTGGGCCTCCGTCACGGTGGGGTCGGGCGACAGGGCGGAAAAGGTCGTGCGCTCCATCCCCTGGGCGGCAATCCCGGCAAGGGCCGGCTCGGCCAGGCCGATCTGCAGCACGGTGGGATCCACCACCACAAGGGGACGGCGGGCGCCAAGGGCGCGGGTGATGGCACCGGCTTCGGCGCTGATGCCGGGGGCCATGCGCACATCGCCTGTTGTCAGGATACGCATCATGTCAGTGCGCCAGGATCTTGGACAGGAAATCGACGGCCCGCTGGCTCTTCGGTGCAGCGAAGAAGGCGTCGGTGGGCGAATCCTCCACCACCTCTCCGTTGTCCATGAACACCACCCGGTCCGCGACCTTGCGGGCAAAGCCCATCTCGTGGGTCACGACCATCATGGTCATGCCTTCCCTGGCCAGTTCCACCATGACGTCCAGCACCTCGTTGATCATCTCCGGATCCAGCGCCGAGGTCGGCTCGTCGAACAGCAGGGCCACGGGATCCAGCGCCAGGGCGCGCGCGATGGCGATCCGCTGCTGCTGCCCGCCCGACAGCTGGATGGGATATTTATGCGCATGGGCGGACATGCCGACCCGCTCCAGCAGGGCGGCCGCCTTCTGCTCGGCCTCCTTCTGGCTGCGGCCCAGCACCCGGGTCTGCCCGATGCAGATGTTTTCCGTCACCGTCATGTGCGGGAACAGGTCGAAATGCTGGAACACCATGCCCACGTGGGACCGCAGCTTGGGCAGGTCGGTCTTCGCATCGGTCACATCGACATCACGCACGGTGATCTTGCCGCCCTGCACGGGCTCCAGCCCGTTGACGCATTTGATCAGGGTCGACTTGCCCGATCCGGAGGGGCCGCAGATCACCACGACCTCCCCGGGGGAAACGGTCATCGAACAGTGCTTCAGCACCTGGAAGTTGGCGCCGTACCACTTGTCGACGTCCTCAAGTACGATCATCGGTTTCATGGTCATTCCTCAGCGTTGTTCGGCCGCATCGGCCTTGATGTCGTAGCCACGGCCGAAGTGCCGCTCGATCCGCCGCTGGATCAGGTCCCAGGCCGTCGTCATCACCAGGTAGTAGAGCGCGGCCACCACGAAGAGTTCGAGCACCATGAACTTCTCCTGGATCAGGACCTGGGTCCGGCGCAGCAGCTCTTCCATCGAGATGACGGAGGCGATGGAGGTCGTCTTCAGGCAGCCGTTCACCGAATTGCCCAGGGGCGGGATGATGATCCGGGCGGCCTGCGGGGCGATGATGTAGCGCATCTTCTGCACCTCGGTCATGCCGATGGCGCGCGCCGCGTTGGTCTGGCCCTTGGGGACAGAACTGATGCCGGCGCGGATGATCTCCGACAGGTAGGCGGCCTCGTTCATCACCAGCCCGATCAGCGTGGATTCCAGGACCGAGAACTTGATCCCGATCTGCGGCAGGCCGGTGTAGATGATGATCAGCTGCACCAGCAGGGGCGTGCCCCGGATCAGCCAGGTGTAGAAATAGGCGATGTTGCTGAGGATGCGGAACGGGCTCATCCGCATCAGGGCCACGACGCAGCCGGCGACCAGGCCAAGGCTCATCGACGCGACCGTCAGGCCCAGTGTCACCGCGGCGCCTTCCAGCATGTAAGTGTTGGTCAGGTATTCGAAAAACCCGTCCCAGTTCCAGCCTTTCACGATCGTCTCCTCATGACGTTCTGCGCGGTCCCGCGCGGGAGGGGAAGGGGGTGGCGCGGGGAAGCCGCGACACCCGTCTTGCAAGCTGTCCGCATGGGGCGGATCAGAGGCCGGGGCCCTTGAGGGAGATGGTGCCATCACCCGCCTGGCTGACGCCGTAGCTCTCCATCAGCGCCGGCAGCCAGCCGTCAGCGTTCATTTCCTGCATGACCTTGGTCACAGGTTCCGCGATGGCCGTATCGCCGAAGGACAGCGAACCGGGGGTCGCGTAAAGACCGCCGAGCGCGTGGTCGAATTCGCCGGTCTCCTTGTACTTCTTGGCAACCGGATCGATCGAGACGGCGGCCTCGACCTGGCCTGCGCGCAGGGCCTGGTAGACGGTGGCGTAGTTGTCGAAGAGCGCGATATCCATCGGCTCCAGGCCCTTGGCCTCGAACTCCTCGTTCAGCTCGCGCATCTTGCGTTCGGCATAGCCGCCGATGTCGGTGCTGATGCGCTTGCCGGCCAGGTCCTCGATGGTCTGGATCGAGCTATCGCCCACGGCGGTGGAGATGGAGATCGCCAGGTTCTCGTAGGGGATCATGTACATGATATCGAGCCGCGCGGGCGTCACGAAGAGACCGGCGTCGATCATGTCCCAGCGACCGCCCTGCAGGCCGGGCACCATGGTGGCATATTCGGTGGAGATGAAATCGGGCTCAAGGCACAGGCGCTTGGCGATCTCAACGCCCAGCTCGATGCGCAGCCCCATCAGCGTGCCTTCGGAATCGGCATAGGCCATCGGCGGCAGCGTCGGGCTGACGGCCATGGTCAGCTTGCCTTCCTCGGTCAGCAGCGAGGGGTCGATCGTGGTTTCGCAGTTCTGCGCCTGGGCCATGGTGGCAAGGCCCAGCGTGGCAGCCAGGGAAAGGGCGAAGGTACGGGAAAGGGTGAAGGTTCGGGGCGTTCTGTTCATTTGCATATCCTGTTGGTGGGAACGTGGTTCTTCTGAGGTCGGAACTCTGGTTCATGTTTCGGGGGGAAGGGGGGATGCCTGGGATCGAACTCCTTTCTTCGGGCAGTTTCGGGAAGACCTCAACGCATGACGAAGGGGTCGGGGATCGGCGCGTCGCTTGTGCGCAGCCAGACCGTCTTGACGGAGGTGTAATCGAGCGCCGCGGCCAGGCCGCCTTCGCGCCCGTGCCCCGAAAGTCCATGCCCGCCGAAGGGGGCCATGGGGCTCACGGCGCGGTAGGTGTTGACCCAGACGACCCCGGCGCGGATGCCGCGGATCATGCGATGCGCCCGGGTCAGATCACGGGTGAAAACGCCGGAGGCGAGGCCATAGGCGGTGCCATTGGCGATCCGCAGGGCGTCTGCCTCGGTGTCGAAGCCTGTGGCGGACAGGACCGGGGCGAAGAACTCCTCGCGCAGGCAGGGGGCGTCGGGGGCCTCCGTGCAATCCAGGATCGTCGGCGGGAAGTAGTAGCCCGCGCCCTCGGGCGCCGTGCCGCCGGTGACCAGTGTCGCGCCGGCCGCCACCGACTGCGCGCATAGCGCCGTGGCCCGGTCGCGCTGGCGGGGGGTGCACAGGGGGCCGACCTCGGTACCCATGTCGGCGGGGCTCCCGATGATCACCCGTTCGGCCTTCTCGCGCAGCCGCTCGAGGAAGGTGGCCCGGATCGAATTCTGCACGATCAGCCGTGACCCGGCCACGCAGCTTTGCCCGGTGGCGGCGAAGATGCCGGAAATCTGCGCGTTCACCGCGCTGTCGATATCGGCGTCCTCGAAGACGATGAAGGGCGATTTCCCGCCCAGTTCGAGAGAGGTCGAGGCCAGGTTCTCGGCCGAGTTGCGGACGATTTGCCGGGCGGCCTCCGGCCCGCCGGTGAAGGCCACGTGATCGACATCCGCATGCCGCGTCAGCACCGCGCCGCAATCGGGCCCGAAACCGGTGAGGATGTTCAAAACCCCCTTGGGGAAGCCCGCCTGGTCGAAGATGCGGGCAAATTCCAGCATCGGCGCGGGCCCGTCCTCCGAGGCTTTCAGCACCATGGTGCAGCCCGCCGCCAGGGCCGGCCCGATCTTCACCGCCGAAAGGAACAGCTGCGAATTCCACGGCACCACGGCGGCGACCACGCCCAGCGGTTCGCGACGCAGCCAGACTTCCATGTCAGGCTTGTCGATGGGCAGATGGGCGCCCTCGATCTTGTCGGCCAACCCGGCGTAGTAGCGATAGTATTCCGCCACGTAGGCGATCTGGGCGCTGGTTTCCCGGATGATCTTGCCGGTGTCGCGGGTTTCCAGCTCGGCCAGGCGGGGGGCGTTTTCCTCCACCAGGTCGGCCAGCCGCAACAGCAGCTTGCCCCGCTGGCCCGCGGTCATCCCGGACCACTCCGCGCCCAGGAAGGCGCGCCTTGCCGCGGCGACGGCCCGGTTCACATCCTCGGCCCGGGCCTCCGGCATCTTCGCCCAGGGCGTGCCGGTGGCCGGATCCAGGCTGTCGAAGGTGGCACTGGCGTCGCAGAAGGCGCCGTCGATGTATTGCTGAAAGGTCTGCATCTCTTTCGTCTCCTTCCGGACCGCGCCCCGATCAGGGAACCCGGCCTTGTCGTCATCACGCGGCCCGAACCCTATGGCCCGAACCACACGGGTCCCAGTCACGGGCCTCAATCATGGGCCTCAATCATGGGGCCCGACGGGCCGCGCCAGGTCCGCCTGCCGCTCAGGACAGCGCTTCGGCCGGCGTCGGAACCTCCAGCCAGCGCAGCATTTCACGCGTCACGCGGTCCGGCGCGGTCAGGTTCACCATGTGCCGGTGCCCCTCGATGATGATGGCCTCGCCGCAGGGGGCCGCTGCCGCCATGGCCCGCGCCATCTCCGGGGTGGAGTTCGGATCACCCTCTCCGGTCAGGGCCAGCAGCGGGCAGCGGATCGTGTCGAAGCGGCCGGCATAGATGTCATCGCCCCGGGAAAAGGCGCTGTAGGCGGTCGCGTAGCCCTGGGGCGACACCTCCGCCAGCCAGCCCGCGACCCGCTCCCGGGCCGCCGCATGGTCGCGGTCCTCTCCGAACCAGCGCTTCAGCGGGCCTGCCGCGTCGACATCACCGCCACGGATCTCCGCCGCGCGGGCCTCCACCGCGGCGCGCGCCTCGGCACTGCGCCGGAAGACACCGTTCAGAAGGGCGACCCGGGCCACCCGTTCGGGATGGCTCACCGCGTAGCCACCGGCGATCAGCGCGCCCATGGAATGACCGGCCAGGCTCACCGGCCCCAGCTGCAGCGCGTCCAACGCGCGATCCAGCCAGGCGACGTAGTCGGGCAGGCCGGACCCGGCGGGCAGGGGGCTGCTGCCCCCGTGGCCCGGCATGTCCAGCGCCAGCACCCTGAAGCGCGCCGACAGGGCCGCGATCTGCGGCGCCCAGGCGGCCGATTGCATGCCAACCCCGTGGATCAGGACCACGGGCGGGCCCTCTCCGGCCTCGCGGTAGGACAGGACGGCGCCGTCCTTGGACGGAGAGTCCTCAGACAGAGGCAGGGTTTTCAAGGTCATGCCCCAGTTCCTTCAGATCCTGATACCGGTCGCCGATACGGTGATGCGGGCGCCCCCCGACAGAGGCGCCAAGCGCCACCACGATTTCGTCCGGGGCCGGGGCATCGGCCACGGCCAGCTGGATCGTCAGGTAATGGCTGCGCCGCCCGCCGTCGTTCTTGTCCATCAGCGGGATCTGCAACGATGCATTGGCCGGGCCCCGAGTGTTGGTAAAGGCCAGGTAGGACTTCGCGCCCACGGCCTCGCGGTAGTGATTGCCGAACCGCAGGGTGTGGATCAGCCCGGAGGCATGCTCCACCTCGCCGTTTACGCCCACGATGGCCGCCTTGCCGTAACCTTCGACTTTGTCGCCACCGCCGGCGGCGTCCAGCACCATCTGCGTCAGCTGCGCGCCAAGCCCCGGCGCCACGTCCAGGATGCCCGGGCGCAGGTCCTCGACGAAACCCTGACCGGCCCAGGGATTCCGGATGACGGCCACGGCGGCGATCATCTTCAGGGGAACCGGCGCGGCCTTTCCTCCTTCGATCCATGTCGTTTCGACATGCAACAGGGTCTTGCGGATTTCAGCAGGCATACCTGGCTCCCATCAGTCTCGAATCGTCTTCTTCTAATATGGAATACCGTAATACAATCGTACAAACAATCTTGTTGGCGCGGGCGCGGGCTGATATTCAGATCGCATGTCAAATATTGGGCTAAGCAAAATCGAGCAGCAGCCGACGACGCTGCGGGATGTCGTCCTGGAAAGACTCCGGGACGCGATCATCGACGGTGTCTTCAAACCGGGCGACCGCCTGGTGGAGAGGGTGCTGTGCGAACAACTTGGTGTTTCGCGCACGGTCGTGCGCGAGACGCTGCGCTATCTCGATGCAGAGGGACTGGTGACCCATGTCCCCAATCGCGGTCCGATCGTGACGGACATGAGCTGGGACGACGCGCAACAGATCTACGACATCCGCCTCAAGCTGGAGACGGACGCGGCCATGGCCTGTGCGCGCAACATGACCCCGGATCTGGCCCAGCGTCTGAACGCGGCGCTCGAAGACCTTCAGCGCGCCGGTCACGACCAGGCGCCAGGGGTCCTGTTCAAGGCGGCGACGCGGTTCTACGGGCTGATCTTCGAAGGGGCGCGGCACAATATCGCCTGGGAAATCGTCCAGCGGCTGAACGGCCGGATCTCCCGCCTGCGGATCCTCACCCTGACCAGCGACAACCGCGATCGCCCGGGGCCCGAACATATGCGTGCCATCTGCACCGCGATTACCAACCGCGATCCCGACGCCGCCCTTGCCGCGGTGGAGGACCACCTGAGGGAAGCCAAGTCCATCGCGCGGGAGCTTCTGAACGACAAGGAAGCGCTCTGACCGGATTGTCGGGCCGAGCGAGGCTTAACCTGCCACTGGGCTGCCACCGGGCTGCCACCGGGCTGCCATGGGGCGGCCCCATGGCGCCCGCCGCCGCGCCCGGGCCCTCTGCGCGCGCTGCGTTAACCCCGGTTTTCCGCGTATTTCCCACCGTCGCGATACCGACGTAATACCGACGTGATACCGACGTTGAAGATCGGGCCGAAACCCCTTGATTAACCAAGGATTCGCGCCGATCCGGCGATTTTTCCCCGAAATCCCCGCACGCCCCGGTCAGATCCCGTTAAGCGTGGCGGCGCATGGCGCCCTTTCCTTGGGGTGGACGTCTTTTGGGCGGACATGAAAAAAGCCCGGCCGCAGGGCCGGGCTTTTCGTTGAATAGGTCTGCTGGAACGCCTCTCGGCGCCTGGTCAGCCCTCGGCGGCGGGGGTTGCCGGCTTCTTCGACGGCACGACGGTCTTGTTGCCACCGGAGGAGAGCGGATCATCCTGGCGCTGCACCGAACCTTCGAAGTGGGCGCCGCTTTCGATCGCAATGGTCTTGTGGATGATGTCGCCTTCGACGCGGGCGGTCGAGGTCAGGCGCACCTTCAGGCCACGCACGCGACCGATGATGCGGCCGTTGATCACGACGTCGTCGGCGGTCACTTCGCCGCGGATCGTGGCGCTTTCGCCGACGGTCAGCAGGTGGGCGCGGATGTCGCCCTCGACGGTGCCTTCAACCTGGATGTCACCGGTGGTCTTCAGGTTGCCGGTGATGTGCAGGTCAGAGGACAGAACGGACGCCGGCGGCTTGGCCTTGGGCGCGGTCGGCTTGAAATCCATGCTGCCGGGCGTGGACTTCGGGGCTGCTTCGGGCGCTGCCGGGGTGCTGTTCTCCGTGGTCTTCTGACCGGGTTCGTTGATTTTGCTCTTAGAAAACATCTCTTGCCGCCTTGATATATATCATCGGGTCTACAGGTTTGCCGCCTACACGGATCTCGTAATGAAGATGAGGCCCGGTAACCCGTCCGGAAGCTCCCATATCACCGATGCGCTCCCCGCGCGAGACCCTTTGTCCCACCTTCACGCCAATGCGCGACATATGGGCGTAACGGGTCTCTATTCCGAAATCGTGCTTGATTTTTACCAGCCGGCCGTAGCCGGTGGACCAGCCCGCATGGATCACCACACCGTCGGCCGCCGCGTAAAGCGGGGTGCCCACGGGCGCTGCCATGTCGGTGCCGTAGTGCTGCCGGATGCCGCCGGTCTTCGGGTCGCGGCGGGTGCCGAAGCCCGAGGAATAGCGGAACTTCGCATGAACGGGCATGGCGAAGGGCGCCTTTTCCGCGGCGATCCGGTACAGGTCCAGTTGTTCCAGCCGCTCCAGGATCGAATTGGCCCGGTCCGTATCGGGAGAGGAGGCCTCCCCCATGGTCGAGAAGGAGATCGGCGTCATCGGGCCGCCGCGTCCGGTATAGCCGCGGCGCACCTGGTCGATCAGGGTGTCGGTGTTCAGCCCGGCGGCGCGGAACATCTTGTTCAGCGGCTCCACCGAGACCGTAAGCGCCTGTTCCAGCTGGCGGAAGATCGCGTCGTTCTGGTCTTCCATCAGCGCGATGCGTTCCGACATCTCATCGGCCTGGGCCAGGGCATCCTGCGCCCCCTGTTCGGTCTCGTCGCGTTCCGCCGCGGTCTCCGCCAGGGCGGCGGTCAGCACGTTCATCGTGTCTTCGGCATAGGCGGGCAGGGGCGCGCGCTCCCCGTCTTCGCCCGGGTTCTGCAGCGTCGCCAGCTCCTCGCGGACTTCGTCGCGCTCCTTCAGGGTCTTGCGCAGGGTGGCCTGGATGACGTCGATACCGGTTTCCAGCTCGCGCCGCCGCGCCTCGGATTTCAGAAGCTCGGTCTGCATGTCGGAAATCCGCGCCAGCGCCGCGTTGAACCGGTCCTGCGCCGCCAGGGCCTCCTGTTCGCGCAGATCGCGTTCGGCCGCCATGGAGTTCAGGCTGGTGCGGAAGCTTTCCTGATCACGCTGCGCCTGTTCGCGGTAGTTGCCCGACCCGATGCTGTCCATCAGCAGGATGGCGGTGGCGATGATCGTCCAGGCCACGATGGCGCTGGCGCCCGACGCCGCGATGATCTGCGTCACCGGCCGCAGCCGGATGAACCGCGTGTCCGTGTCGGAGCGCAGGAAGACCCTGCGCTCGGGAAAATGCTTTTCCAGAAGCGCGCTCACGCGGATAGCTAGCCTGGTTCTCACGAGGTCCCGTATCCCTGTTGTCCCGTCCACGCGCCCTCGATCGAGGTCCCCACCTCGGGCGCTTGAACTCAGTTACCCAAGCGTCTTTTAGGGGGCAAGAAGTTTGCGCCCGCCTTACGCTTTGCTGCCTGTTTCAGGGTTTTCTTGGCGGGAAATTGCCGAAAACTTCGGATATCGGGGCCTGTCGTACGGATTTTGCGGATCGCGGTCGCGCTCAGCGCTCCTCGGCCAGGGGCCAGTAGAAATCGGGCGGCAGCCCGGCTTCGGCGCGCTTTTCCTCGTTGAAGGGCGGTTTCAGGGAGCTGTGGAAGTAGCGTTGCACCAGGGCGTGGAACTCCGGCTTGGGGTCCTTGTTGTCGCGTCCGCACAGGAAGTGGAACCACTTGGATCCATAGGCCACATGGCCGACTTCCTCTGCATAGATCACTTCCAGCGCTTCGATGACCTGGGGGATGTCGGCCTTGCGGAAGATGTCGATCATGCCCGGGGTCACGTCCAGCCCGCGCGCCTCCAGGACCATGGGAACGACCGCCAGCCGCCCGTAGATATCGTCCACGGTATCCTCTGCGGCGCGCCACATGCCGGCATGGGCGGGCAGGGCGCCATAATGGCTGTCCAGGCTTTCAAGGCAGTCGCAGATCAGGTTGAAGTGCTTGGATTCCTCGTCCGCCGCCTTCACCCAGTCGTCGTAGAAGCCCATGGGGAAGGGCACGTCGGTGAACCGCGCGATGATGTCCCAGTGCAGGTCGACCGCGTTCAACTCGATATGGGCCACCGCATGCAGCAGGGCGATGCGGCCCTGCGGGCTGCCGGGGCGACGGCGCGGCACGTCGCGCGGATCCAACAGTTCGGGCCGTGCCGGCCGGGCAGGGCGCAGGGGCGGATCGGCCCGGCCCACGGGGATTTCCTCCCCGGCCTGACGCGCTGCGAACCAGGTGGCCGCATGGGCATGCGACAGGGCCGTCTTTTCCCGTCCGTCCGCGGTGGTCAGAACCTCCACCGCCATTTCTGCCAGGCTTCTCATGATCGTCCTTTCCGGGGTTCGTGGCGCGACGGCCTCAAAGAGCCTTGGCGGCGGCGAGCACGTCCTCGGCATGGCCAGCGACCTTCACCTTGGGCCAGACCTGCGCGACCTTGCCCTCTCCGTCGATCAGCACGGTGGCCCGGGTGATCCCCATGAAAGTCTTGCCGTACATCTTCTTTTCGCCCCAGACGCCATAGGCCTCGCAGACGCCACCTTCGGCATCCGACAGCAGCTCCGTGGCTAGCTCATGCTTGGCCTGGAACTTCTCGTGCTTGGCGAGGGTGTCCTTGCTGATCCCCAGGACCTTAACGCCCGCCGCTTCGAAGGCATCTGCCAGTGCGGTGAAATCCTTGTTCTCGGTGGTGCATCCGGGCGTGTCGTCCTTGGGGTAGAAGAACAGGACGACGGGCGCCGGGCGCAGGGCCGAAAGCGTCACCTCGCCGCCGCCGGCCTTGGGAAGCGTGAAATCGGGGGCCATCTGTCCGGTCAGATCGGATACCATGGGCGGAGCCTTTCCTGTGTGTTCGTCGTCTCTTCCATCTTATCGCCGGGCAACGCAGAATGGAACGGACCGCGATGGGACGGGTCCGCCAAGACGGGACGACAGATGACCAAGCCAGAAGCCGAGCCCGAAGGGCGCGAGGGCAGGGAGGCGCCGCGCAGGCGCTCCCTCCGGCGCCGGGTTTTCGGGGTGCTGTTGCTGATCGTGCTGGTGGCCGGGCTCGGCGCCGGGGCGAATCTGCTGCGCATGATCACACAGGGGCAGCCGCTTCTGGCCCCGCCCTGGCTGCGCGACCGGATCGAGGCCCGGATAGAGGCGCAGAGCCCGGGCCTGGAAATGGACTTCTCCGAACTCTCCCTCGTCTTCGAGGACAAGTGGCAGCCCCGCCTGCGCCTGCGGGACCTGCACCTGGTCCTGCCGCAGACCCGCAGCCGGCTCGTGCTGCAGGACACCACGGCGCGGCTGGCATTGCGTCCGCTGCTGAAAGGGCAGCTGGAGCCGCGGGAAATCATCGTCGAGGGCGCCCAGTTGCGCCTGCGCCGCAAGGTCGATGGCAGCTTTGACCTGATGCCCACCGACAGGACCGCCGGACAGGAACGCGGCATCGAGGATGTCCTGGCCGAACTGAAGCAATCGCTTGCCACCCCGGAATTGCGCTACCTGCGCCGGATCGAGGGCCTTGGCCTGACGCTGGTCTACGACGACATGCGCGCCGACCGCAGCTGGTCGGTGGATGGCGGCCGCATCGTGCTGGACCGTGACCGGCAGGATCTGGTGATCCGCGGCGACTTCTCCCTGCTGGGCGGGCGCAGCTACGCGTCGCTGATCGAGGCAAGCTATACGACCCGGCTGGATGCGGGCGCGGGCGAATTCGCCCTGTCGGTTCAGGAAGTCCCGGCAGAGGACCTCGCGACCCAAAGCCCCGCCTTGGCCTGGCTCGGGGTGCTGCGCGCGCCACTATCCGGCGCGCTGCGGCTGGAGCTGGAAGAGGATGGGGCCGTGGGCCCGCTGCACGCGACATTGCAGATCGGCAAGGGCGTGCTGCAGCCCGCCGAGGGCGCCCGCCCGATCCCCTTCGACAGCGCCCGCAGCTACTTTTCCTTCGATCCCGAAACCCAGATGCTGCGTTTCAGCCAGCTCTCCCTCGACAGCCCGGCGGTTAGCCTGCTGGGGGATGGCGCCTTCCGGCTGGGCACGGGTCCCGACGGCGGGGTGGAAATGACGGGACAACTGTCCGCCTCCGAAATCGTGGCCAATCCCGGAGAGGTCTTTGCCGCCGACCTGCGGCTGGACGGCGCCCGCGCCGACCTGCGTCTGCGGCTGGATCCGTTCGAGCTGACCCTGGGCCAGCTGACGCTGAGCGAGAAGGGCCAGACCCTGCAAACCTCCGGCTGGATGACCGCGGGCGAGAAAGGCTGGGAGGTCAGCCTCCAGGGGGGGCTTCTCCCGTCGGAAGAGGGGGGCGCGGCGCTCTCTCCCGATGACGTGCTGGGCTTCTGGCCCCCCATGGTCGCCAAGGGATCGCGCAACTGGGTCGCGCGGAACTTCCTCGAAGGCGGGCTCAGCAACCTGCAGATCGGGCTTCGGGCAAGCGAGGGGCATAAGCCCAGGCTGCAACTCGGGTTCGATTTCGCCGACGCCACGGTGAACTTCATGAAGACCATGCCGCCGATGGAACGGACCCGGGGGCATGCCTCCCTCTCCGGGGATCGTTTCGTCATCCAGGCGGAGCAGGGGGAGGTCCGGCTGCCGGACGGCGGGCGCGTCGATGCCGCCGGATCCTCCTTCACCGTGCTCGACGTGACGCACAAGCCCGGCGCGGCGGTGCTCGACCTGTCGCTGTCGGGGGCTGTCGGCGATACCCTGGCGCTTCTCGACAGGGAGCCGTTCCGCTTCCTGTCGAAGGCGGGCAAGTCGCCGGACCTGGCCACGGGGCAGGCGGACCTGCGGGCAGAGATCCGTTTTCCGCTGGAAAAGAAAGTCCCGCTGGAGGACGTGCAACTGCGGTTCTCGGGCCAGCTGACGGATCTGCGCAGCGATCAGCTGGCGCCGGGGCACCTGATCGAGGCAAGCCGGTTGGACCTTGCCGGGGACAAGGAGGGGATGCGGATCTCCGGCGACGGGCGCTTCGATGGCATTCCCTTCTCCGGCGGCTGGCAAACGGCCTTCGGCAAGGATCCCGGCCCCTCCCGGGTGCAGGCCCGTCTGACGCTGAACGAGGCGGTGGCAGAGGCGCTCAACCTCGCGCTGCCGCCGGGCACCCTGTCCGGCGAAGGCCAGGTCGCGCTGGCACTGGAACTGGCCCGGGATCAGCCGCCCCGGTTCGAACTGCAAAGCGACCTTGCCGGTCTGGGCCTGTCGATCCCCTCGCTTGGCTGGTCGCTGTCCCGCCAGGGAACGGGCACCCTGCGCGCCAGCGGAGAGATGGGGGACAGCATCCGGATCGACGACCTCTCTCTCGACGCGCCGGGGCTGTCGCTGGACGGCACCCTGACGACCGCCGTCGGCGGCGGGTTGCAGACCCTGACCCTGCGCCGCCTGAAGGCCGGTGACTGGATGGACATTTCCGCCGAACTCAGCCCGCGTGGTGCGGGGCGGCCGCTGGCGGTGTCGGTCACGGGCGGCGATGTCGATCTGACCCGCATGCCGAAGCTGCCCAAGGGCGAAAGCGGGCCGCTGTCCCTGTCACTGGATCGCCTGCGCGTTTCCGACACCATCACGGTGACCGGTCTGCAGGCAGAATTCCTCAATGGCGCAAGGGGAGATTTCCGCGGCCTGATCAACGGCGCCGCCCCGGTGACGGGCCGTTTCGACAACGGCCGCATCGGGCTGCAGGCCGCCGATGCCAGCGCGGCACTGGCGGCTGCGGGCTTCCTCAAAAAGGGGCTCGGCGGGGCGCTCGACCTCGATCTGGTGCCGACCGGAGAGACCGGCAGCTACGACGGCACGCTGAAGATCCGGGACATCCGCATTCAGCAGGCCCCCGCCATCGCGGAGATGCTCAACGCCCTGTCCATCGTCGGGCTGCTGGAACAGCTGTCCGGGCCCGGCATCCTCTTTTCCGACGTCGAGGCGAATTTCCGGCTGACCCCCGGTGCGCTGGTGCTGACGAAATCCAGTGCCGTCGGCGCCTCAATGGGGATCTCCATGGACGGGACCTACGACATGGCCTCGGATCAGCTGGACATGCAGGGGGTGTTCTCTCCCTTCTACCTGCTGAACGGCATCGGCTCCGTCCTGACGCGTAAGGGCGAGGGGCTGATCGGGTTCAACTTCCGGGTCCAGGGGCCCGCCCGCGCGCCGGCCGTCCGGGTGAACCCGCTGTCGGTCCTCACCCCCGGCATGTTCCGGGAGATCTTCCGCCGTCCCGCGCCGGAGGTGGACGAGGGCGGCTGAAACCCTTTTGCGCAACGATTGTCGCACCCCGCAGATCGCTGCCGGTTTGCATTGCGCCCCGATGGGTGAAGGTGTAGCCGGGCGCCGGACCAGACGGGACAGGACACGTGCAGCTTTCCGATTTCGATTTCGACCTCCCCGAGGCGCTGATTGCGACCCGGCCCGCCAAGCCTCGCTCTTCCGCGCGGCTGCTGGTGGCCGAAGGCGACGCGATCACGGATGCCATCGTGCGCGACCTCGGCGACTACCTGCGGCCGGGTGACCGGCTCGTGCTGAACGACACCAAGGTGATCCCGGCGCGGCTGACCGGGACCCGGTCGCGCAGCTCCGCCCAGGGGGAGACCGAGGCCAAGATCGAGGTCACCCTGCTCGAGCCGCGTCCCGACGGCAGCTGGATGGCGCTTCTCAAGCCGTTGAAGAAGATCCGCGAGGGCGAGGTGATCCGTTTCACCGATCGCCTGTCCGCGGAACTGCTGGAGAAGTCCGAAGGGCAGGGCGTCCTGCGGTTCGAGGCCGACGGCGATTTCGATGCGGCCCTGGCAGAGGCCGGGCAGATGCCCCTTCCGCCCTACATCGCGGCCCTGCGGGCGCCGGATGCGCAGGACAAGGTGGATTATCAGACGGTTTGGGCCCGGAACACCGGCGCTGTGGCCGCGCCGACGGCCTCGCTCCACTTCGACGACCTGCTGCTGGACCGGCTGCGCGCGCGCGGCATCGACTTCACCTACGTTACCCTTCATGTCGGAGCGGGCACTTTCCTGCCGGTGAAGGTCGACAACGTCGAGGAACACCGCATGCATGCGGAATGGGGGCGGGTCAGCGAAGAGGCCGCCGCCCAGATCGCTGAGACGAAGGCAGCCGGTGGGCGCGTCATTCCGGTCGGCACGACGGCCCTGCGCCTGATCGAAAGCGCTGCGCGCGACAGCGGGGCGATCGCTCCCTGGACCGGCGAGACGGACATCTTCATTTACCCCGGTTTCACCTTCGCCGTGGCAGATGCGCTCATGACAAACTTCCACCTGCCCAAGTCGACGCTGATGATGCTGGTCTCGGCCCTGATGGGCAGCGAGCGCGTCCGCCGGATCTACGATCATGCCATTGCGGAACAATACCGCTTTTTCTCCTATGGCGACGCCTCGTTGTTGATCCCGCAGCCCTGACATGAAAACCATGGGCCGGGGCCTTGCTGCCCGTGCCCGCCTTCGACACGAACCGCCAGAGGAGACACGCGCATGCTTCAGGTTCTCGGATCCTCCTGGGCCTTGCTGCTGGGATTGACGCTGCTGATGCTGGGCAATGGCCTGCAGGGCACTCTTCTCGGTGTGCGCGGCCAGATCGAGGGCTTCTCCACCTTCGAGATGTCGCTTGTGATGTCGGCCTATTTCGCCGGGTTCCTCGGTGGGTCCCGCCTGGCGCCGGAGATGATCCGCCGGGTCGGTCACGTCCGGGTCTTCGCGGCCCTGGCCTCCTTCATCTCCGCCGTGCTCATCCTCTATCCGACCTGGGCCAATCCCTGGGCCTGGACGGCGGAGCGGATGATCATCGGCTTCTGCTTCTCCGGCGTCTATGTCACCGCCGAAAGCTGGCTGAACAATGCCGCCTCGAACGAGAACCGCGGCAAGGCGCTGGCCCTCTACGCGCTGGTCCAGGTGATCGGCATCATGGCCGCGCAGGGGATCCTGCTGCTTGGGGATCCTGCGGGCTTCGTCCTCTTCATCGTGCCCTCGGTCCTCGTCTCCATCTCCTTCGCGCCGATCCTTCTGTCGATCTCGCCCACGCCGGCCTTCGACACCACCCGGCCGATGTCTCTCGTCGAACTTTACCAGACCTCTCCGCTGTCCATCGTCGGGGTCTTCCTGGTGGGCGGGGCCTTCTCGGCCCAGTTCGGCATGGCAGCCGTCTTTGGTGCACAGGCCGGGCTCACCCTGCCGCAGATCTCGCTGTTCATCACCATGTTCTACGTCGGTGCAACGATCGCGATCTATCCGCTTGGCTGGCTCTCTGACCGGATGGACCGGCGCCTCCTGATCGCGCTGGAAGCGATTGTCGGCGGTGTCGGCGCTCTCATCGGTCTGGCTTTCGGCGGCAGCTATGTCGCGCTGCTGGTCTCTGCGCTGGTGATCGGCAGCATGATCAACCCGCTTTATTCCCTGTTGCTCGCCTATCTCAACGACATCCTGGATCATGACCAGATGGCAGCGGGCAGCGCGGGGATGATGTTCGTCAACGGTCTGGGGGCCATCGGTGGCCCGCTTCTGACAGGCTGGGTGATGACGGTCTCCGGGCCCGGCGGGTTCTTCCTGTTCATCGCCGTCCTGCTGCTGGCGACAGCCGGATATGCCTTCTTCCGCATGACCCGCCGCGCCTCCGTCGTCTCCGTCGATGACAGTGCCGCCTATGCGCCTGTCCTCATGTCTGCCACCTCCGTGGCCGTCGAAGCGGCGCAGGAATGGGCATACGAAACGGCGGAAGACGCCCAGGATGAGGAAAATCAGGGGTGAGCGCTCACATTTCCGCCTGCGCCAAAATTGGTCATTCCCAAAATGTGTAATCTTTGTAACGCTGATGAAAACGGCGCAATCGCGAGTAGAGGAGTTAGCCATGATTGCCCCTGAAGACGTGCTGTCCTTCTGGTTGGATGAAGTCGGGCCCAAGGGCTGGTATCAGTCCAGCGATGCGCTGGATGACGAGATCCGGATGAAGTTCGGAACTGGCTGGGCGAGGGCCTGCGAAGGTTCCTACGGTCTCTGGCTGACCTATCCCAGCGGCGCTCTGGCCTACCTGATCCTGATGGACCAGTTCCCCCGCAACATGTTCCGTGGCATGGGCAAGGCCTTTGACAGCGACAGGATCGCGATCGCCGCGGCCAAGCTGTGCATCGACCATGGCTTCGACATGAAGATCGATGAACCCGCGCGCCAGTTCTTCTACCTGCCGCTGATGCACTCCGAAAACCTCTGCGATCAGGATCGCTGCGTGCGGCTGATGCTGGAACGCATGCCGGAAACGGGTGCCGCCAACCTCAAGCATGCCCAGGCCCACCGGGAGGTGATCCGCCAGTTCGGTCGCTTCCCCTACAGGAACGAAGCGCTGCAGCGGTCTTCCTCCGCATCCGAGAGCGCCTATCTCAAGGCCGGGGGCTACGGCGAAACCGTCCGTTCGCTGGAGGCCGCAGCCGTCTGATTGCAGACCCGCGACCTGCGCTTTTTCGCAAACGCCGCCCCGCTTGGGCGGCGTTTTCATTTTCCGTTCACACCTGCGGTGCAGGATGTCCCGTGAAAGACACCTTTTGCCTCCCTGCGTTCCGGTACGTTTCGGCAAATTTCAACGCCCCGAATTGCACGTCATTTGACAGTCGCGCTCGTCTCGCTAGGGTTTTCACGGGCGGCACGGGGTTTCCCCGGACGCATAGCAGCCTTTCAGCCGATCCGGTCGATGCGGGGCTTCGTGCGCTTGTCGCTGTTCGTGAGATAGTTTAACGTCAAACTATCTTGGATCCTAAGGCGCAGCGGAGGGGCAGATGGCAGCCAAGTCTTTCGATTTTCTGGTGATCGGGGCAGGACCCGGCGGGTATGTCGCCGCGATCCGTGCCGCCCAGCTCGGCATGAATGTTGCCGTGGTGGAGCGTGAGAACCTCGGTGGGATCTGCCTCAACTGGGGCTGTATTCCGACCAAGGCGCTCCTGCGCTCCTCCGAGGTTTTCCACCTGATGGAACGCGCGAAGGAATTCGGCCTCAAGGCGGAAAACCTGGGCTATGACCTCGATGCGGTGGTGAAACGCTCCCGCGGGGTCGCCGCCCAGATGGAGGGCGGGGTCAAGCACCTGCTAAAGAAGAACAAGGTCACCGTGTTCATGGGCGAGGCCACGCTGCCCGCCAAGGGCAAGGTTTCGGTCAAGACCGACAAGGGCACCGAGGAGCTGACGGCGAAGACCATCGTGCTCGCCACCGGCGCCCGCGCGCGGGAACTGCCGGGGCTGGAAGCCGACGGCGATCTCGTCTGGACCTATCGCCATGCACTGAAACCGGTGCGCATGCCGAAGAAACTGCTGGTCATCGGCTCTGGTGCCATCGGCATCGAATTTGCCAACTTCTACAACACCCTGGGTGCCGACACGACCGTGGTCGAAGTCATGGACCGGGTGTTGCCGGTGGAAGATGCGGAAATCTCCGCCTTCGCCAAGAAGCAATTCGTCAAGCAGGGGATGAAGATCCTCGAAAAGACCATGGTGAAGAAGCTGGACCGCGCAAAGGGCAAGGTCACGGCGCACCTGGAACATGACGGCAAGGTCACGACCGAAGAATTCGACACCGTGATTTCCGCCGTGGGGATCGTCGGCAACGTCGAGAATCTCGGGCTTGAAGGCCTGGGCGTGAAGGTCGACCGCACCCATGTCGTCACCGACGAATACTGCCGCACCGGCATCGAGGGGCTTTATGCCATCGGCGACATCGCCGGCGCGCCCTGGCTGGCACACAAGGCCTCCCACGAGGGGGTCATGGTGGCCGAACATGCCGCGGGCAAGAAGGTCCATCCGATTAAACCGAACTCCATTGCCGGCTGCACCTATTGCCAGCCTCAGGTCGCCTCTGTCGGCCTGACCGAGGCGAAGGCCAAGGAAGCGGGTTACAAGGTCAAGGTCGGCAAGTTCCCGTTCATCGGCAACGGCAAGGCCGTCGCCCTGGGCGAGGCCGAGGGCCTGATCAAGACCGTCTTCGACGAGAAGACCGGCGAACTTCTGGGTGCGCATATGGTCGGGGCAGAGGTGACGGAGCTGATCCAGGGCTATGTCGTTGGCCAGGCGCTGGAAACCACCGAAGAGGATCTGATGCACACGGTCTTCCCGCACCCGACCCTATCGGAAATGCTGCATGAATCGGTGCTGCAGGCCTACGGTCGCGCGATCCACATCTGACCGGATCGGTCAGCGTAGATCAGGACGGGCTCCCTCACGGGGGCCCGTTTGCGTTCAGCCGTGCTCGACCTTGCCGCCGGCCTGGACCCAGCTGCGCAGCCCACCGATGTTGTGAACATCGGTGTAGCCCAGCCGTTCAAGGATCTGTTTCGCAGAGCCTGCACGCCCGCCTGCCGCGCAATAGACGCAAACGGTGGCATCGGGGGAAAGCAGCGGTTCGAATTCCGGATGGCGCGGATCGGCGCGGAAACCAAGCGTCGCCAGGGGAATGCAGATGGCGCCTTCGGCCTTGCCCGACTGCCGAATCTCACCCCCGTCCCGCACGTCCAGCAGCAGGATGCGATCCCGGTTCTCCACGGCCTGTGCTGCGGTCATGCGGGTTTTGCCCGTCCCGCGATTGAAGAGATTGAACATGGCATGCCTCGTGCACCGCTTCTCACGGATCCGAGATAGGTTCTGGCTGGGCAATGTGAAGTAGGGGTGTTAATGTTTCCGAAATGTTCTCTTCTTTCGCTTGGACAGGCGGCCCGGCCTCTCTATGTCTAGGCGCAGGAACTCCCCGGGGGCACTCATGGCCGAACAGAAATTCATCGAGGTGCGCGGCGCGCGCGAACACAACCTCAAGGGCGTCGATGTCGACATCCCGCGCGATCAGCTGGTGGTGATCACCGGGCTGTCCGGTTCGGGCAAGTCCTCTCTCGCCTTCGACACGATCTATGCCGAGGGGCAGCGCCGTTACGTCGAAAGCCTGTCGGCCTACGCGCGGCAGTTCCTCGACATGATGGAAAAGCCGGACGTGGACCACATCAGCGGTCTTTCCCCTGCGATCTCCATCGAACAGAAGACGACCTCGAAGAACCCGCGCTCCACCGTTGGCACGGTGACAGAGATCTACGATTACATGCGCCTGCTCTTCGCCCGGTCCGGTACGCCCTACAGCCCCGCAACCGGCCTGCCCATCGAGGCGCAGCAGGTGCAGGACATGGTCGACCGGGTCATGGGCATGGAGGAGGGGACGCGCGGTTACCTGCTCGCCCCGATCATCCGTGACCGCAAGGGCGAGTATCGCAAGGAATTCCTCGAACTGCGCAAGCAGGGCTTCCAGCGCGTGAAGGTGGATGGTGAGTTCTACGAGCTCGACGAGCCGCCGACCCTGGACAAGAAGTACCGCCATGACATCGACGTCGTCGTCGACCGGATCGTGGTGCGTGAAGGCATGGAAACCCGGCTGGCCGACAGTTTCCGCACTGCGCTTGACCTGGCGGACGGGATTGCCGTGCTGGAAACCGCGCCGAAGGAAGGCGACCCGGAGCGCATCACGTTTTCGGAGAAATTCGCCTGTCCCGTCAGTGGCTTCTCCATCCCTGAGATCGAGCCGCGCCTGTTCTCCTTCAACGCCCCTGACGGTGCCTGCCCGCATTGTGATGGCCTGGGGATGGAGCTCTTCTTCGACGAACGCCTTGTTGTGCCCGATGCCCAGCTGAAGGTCGCCGACGGTGCCATTGCGCCCTGGCGGAAGGGCAAGTCGCCCTATTTCCTGCAGACCATCGACGCTATCGCCAAGCACTACGGCTTCGACAAGAACGCCCGCTGGAAGGATCTGCCGAAGAAGGTGCAGAACGTCTTCCTGCGTGGCTCGGGTGAGGAAGAGATCGCCTTCCGCTACGACGAGGGTGGTCGGGTCTACAACATCTCCCGTGCGTTCGAAGGCGTCATTCCGAACATGGAACGCCGCTATAGAGAGACCGACAGCAACTGGGTCCGCGAGGAATTCGAGCGTTACCAGAACAACCGCCCCTGCGGGCACTGCAACGGCTACCGTCTGAAGCCGGAGGCCCTGGCGGTGAAGATCGCAGGTCATCACATCGGCCAGGTGGTAGAGAAGTCCATCCGGGAGGCGCTCGCCTGGATCGAGGCCGCGCCGGACAGCCTGTCCAAGCAGAAGGGCGAAATCGCCCGCCCCATCGTGAAGGAGATCCGTGAACGGCTCGGGTTCCTGAACAACGTGGGGCTGGAGTACCTCACGCTGGCGCGCTCCTCCGGCACCCTGTCGGGCGGGGAAAGCCAGCGTATCCGGCTCGCGTCCCAGATCGGGTCGGGCCTGACGGGGGTGCTCTACGTCCTAGACGAACCTTCCATCGGCCTGCACCAGCGCGACAACGGGCGGCTGCTGTCGACGCTGAAGAACCTGCGCGATCAGGGCAATTCCGTGCTGGTGGTCGAACACGACGAGGAAGCCATTCGCGAGGCCGATTACGTCTTCGACATCGGGCCGGGCGCCGGGGTGCATGGCGGGCAGGTCGTGTCCAAGGGCACGCCGGAAGAGATCGCGGCGGATCCGGCCAGCATGACGGGCCAGTATCTTTCGGGCAAGCGGGAGATCGCCGTGCCCGCCCACCGGCGCGAGGGCAATGGCAAGAAGATCCAGGTGGTCAAGGCCAACGGCAACAACCTCAAGGACGTGACGGTGGACTTCCCTCTGGGCAAGTTTGTCTGCGTTTCGGGCGTTTCGGGCGGGGGCAAGTCGACCCTGACGATCGAGACCCTGTTCAAGACCGCCTCGATGCGGCTGAACGGTGCCCGCCAGACCCCCGCACCCTGCGAAACCATCAAGGGGCTGGAACACCTGGACAAGGTCATCGACATCGACCAACGGCCCATCGGGCGCACGCCCCGGTCGAACCCGGCGACCTATACCGGGGCGTTCACGCCCATCCGCGACTGGTTCGCCGGCCTGCCGGAATCCAAGGCGCGCGGCTACAAGCCCGGGCGCTTCAGCTTCAACATCAAGGGTGGCCGCTGCGAGGCCTGCCAGGGCGATGGTGTCATCAAGATCGAGATGCACTTCCTGCCCGACGTCTATGTCGAATGCGAAACCTGCGGCGGCGCGCGCTACAACCGCGAAACGCTGGAGATCAAGTTCAAGGGCAAGTCCATCGCCGACGTCTTGGATATGACGGTCGAGGATGCCCAGGAATTCTTCCAGGCGGTGCCCTCCATCCGGGAAAAGATGGATGCGTTGGTGCGCGTGGGCCTTGGTTATATCAAGGTCGGCCAGCAGGCCACGACCCTTTCCGGGGGCGAGGCGCAGCGGGTCAAGCTTTCCAAGGAACTCAGCCGCCGGTCCACGGGGCGCACGCTCTACATCCTGGATGAACCGACCACCGGCCTGCACTTCGAAGACGTGCGCAAGCTGCTGGAAGTGCTGCATGAACTGGTGGAGCAGGGGAACACGGTAGTGGTGATCGAACACAACCTCGACGTCATCAAGACGGCGGACTGGATCATCGACATCGGCCCCGAAGGTGGCGATGGCGGCGGTGAAGTCGTGGCCGAAGGCACGCCGGAAGACGTGGCGGAGGTCGGTCGTTCGCACACCGGGCGCTACCTGAAAGAGATCCTGCAGAATGCGAAAGTGGCGGCCGAATAGGCCGCCACCACATCACGTTCCCGGGTCGCCGGGTCAAGGACGGCCGGGCCCCTTACTGGTTCGCCAGCAGGATCGCTGCCAGGCCCAGTACGGCGATCACGGCGCCGGTGTCGCTGTCGACACGGACAACCTTGTCACCCTGCATCCGGTAGGCCTGGCCTTTCGGCGGCTCCGGCAGGTGCTTTCGCTGGTTCTGGCTCAGCTGCTGCATGTCGCCATGCCCGCCATTGTGGCCGCCCTGAGCCTGATCACGGCCAACCTGCGGGCGTTGGCCGGGCTGACCCTGCTGGTCCTGTTGGGGGCAGGGCTTGTTGGGTTCGCATTTGACTTCACCCGGGCCGCCGGGCGCGCCGGGGCCGCCCTGTGCAAAGGCCGGGGAAGCCGCGAGGCCGAGGGCGAGGGTGCCTGCAAGCGCGCTGCCAATCACGCGGGTATAGGTCGAGCGGATCATTTGAAATCTCCTTGTCTCGGGATGTACTGGAGACTCAACGCGCAGTGCGGCCGGATCTGTCGCCCTGCGGCGCGAAAATATTTTTTCGTGAAGCGGGAACCATTTCCGCGGGTCGGTCGGTTATCCGCTCAGGCCCGGTCAAATGCCAGGTGCAGCCTTGTTTCGAGGGCCGCGTAACGGCGGCGCTGAAAGTCGGACTTTTCGTAAAGCTTATCGCTGACCGAGAGCCAGCGTATCAACATCTTGGCGCGCAGGCAGAAGGTCAGCAACTCCTCCTCGACAGGCAGGTCGTAGCCTTTCAGAGCCGCCTCCAGCGCGCCGGGCAGCAAGCCGCCGGCGTCGGTGCCTGTCACCTGGTCGGGCCGCTCGATGTCGGCGCGAAACAGGTCGGTCAGATCGAGGATCGCCATCTTCCGGCCTGCCTTCGCGAAATCCAGGCCATGGGCCGACACGCCGTCGATCAACAGGTTGCGGGGGTGGAAGTCGCCGTGGCACAGGCCGCGTCGCACGGGCTGACCACGCAACTGTCCTGCCTGTCGCCTGAGGGCGCGGATCATGGGCTTGAAGGCGCGCTCGCTGGCCCGTGGTTGCCGATCCGATCGCAGCTGGTCGAGCTTTTCGAACACCCAGCGGGGCCAGAACTTGCCCTCCTGCTGCGGAGCCGCCCGGTGCATGGCCGAGAGCCAGCGACCTGCCAGGGTGTAGGTCTCAGCGACCTTTTCGGGATCGAGTATTCGGTCCCACGCTGTGTCTCCGGCCTGGAAACGGGTCACGAAGAAGGTTCCGTTGCTGCCCATGTGAAGCGGTGTCACCACGCCCAGGTCCGCATGGTCGGCGAAGGCGTGATCCAGGCGTTGGAGCATCGCGAACTCCTCTGACAGGTTCTGCAAGGCTGCCGGGCGCTGATCTATCTTCAGCACCACTTCCTCTTCATCCACCGCCATCCGAAGAACGCAGCGGACTGGCCCCTCTGCCGGGGCGTTGTCCATGCGCAGGAAGACCGGTCGTGTTTTCGCGCCCATGGGCAAAAGGGCGCGCCCAGCAGGAGAGGCCAGGAATTCCGCCCCGCACCTTTCGGCCAGTGCCTGATCGAAGCTGAGCAGTTTCAGCATGGTCTTCCCTTCGTCCGGCCAGGCGGGCAGGGTGGTTCAGCCGCCGTTACGCGCCGTGAACCGGGGCAGCATGGCCGAGAAATCCTTTGCACCGCATCCTTCGTCTTCCACAAAGGCAGTGTAAAGCTCTTCCGCGGCAGCCCCCATGGGCGTCTCTGCTCCGCTGCTTTGAGCCGCCAGCTGAGACAGGCGCAGGTCCTTCAGCATCAGCGCAGCGGCGAAGCCGGGGGTATAGTCATTGTCGGCAGGTGATTTCGGGCCGACGCCGGGCGCGGGGCAGTAGGCGTTCATCGACCAGCTGTATCCGGAGGAGGTGGAAACCACGTCGAACATGGCCTGCCTGTCCAGTCCCAGCTTGTCGGCCAGGGCGAAGGCTTCGCAGGTGGCGATCATCGTGACGCCCAAGATCATGTTGTTGCAGATTTTTGCGGCCTGGCCGTTGCCGGCGCCACCGCAGTGGACGGCCTTCTGGCCCATGACCTCGAAGAGCGGGCTCACGACGGCAAACGCCGCATCCGGCCCCCCAGCCATGAAGGTAAGTGTGCCCGCGTCGGCGCCTCCCGTTCCGCCGGAAACCGGCGCATCCATTGCCAGCAGGCCGAGGTTGACCGCGCTGGCGGCAACGGCGCGTGCGCTGTCGACATCGACGGTCGAACAATCAAGGTGGCAGGCCCCGTTCTTCATTGCGGGCTGGATCTGATCGGCAACGGCCCTCAGGATCTCCCCGTTGGGAAGCATCGTGATGACGACATCGGCCCCCCGCGCCGCGTCAGCGGCAGTGTTTGCAGAGGCGACGCCCGGCACGGTGACATCGGCCATGTCGTAGCCTGTCACCTCATGGCCGGCTGCTGCCAGATTGCGGGCCATGTGAAAGCCCATGTTACCCAGTCCGATGAAACCGATCTTCATCCGTCCCTCCCTCGTTACACACATTTATTGTTTGTTCGGGTCTCGTTTATGCCGGTCTCGCTTATTCCGGTCTCGTTCATGCTGGCGTGAAGCTCAGCTCGGTCTCCAGAGGTGCCAGCATTGCCGCCACTTCTGCCGCGTCGACGTCCAGCCCGTGTCGCCATCTGGGCTTGCGGTCGCGGTCGATGATCTGCGCCCGGATGCCTTCTATGAAATCACCATGTTCCATCGCCCGGGAGGTGAAGCGATACTCCAGCGAGAGGGCGGCCCGGATGTCGGTTTCCCCCCGCAGCCGCTGCAGCAGTTCCAGCGTGGCCGCCATGGAAAGTGGGCAGCCAGACCGCAGCGCCTTCAGGGCGCGGCCCGCCGTTTCCTCTGCCGCTTCCTCTTCGAGCGCCTCTGCGATCTGGGGCAGGTTGTCGGCGGCGAAGAGCGCATCGAGGTAATCCTGGTTCTCTGCCAGGTGGGAGGCGGGCGCGAAATGGCCTGCCTTTTCCAGCGCGGCAGTGCGTCCGGTTTCACAAAGGACCGCCTTTGCCGCCTCCCATTGGGCCTGCGGCAGGTAGAGATCGGCAAAGCCTGCGTGGATCGCGTCGCCAGGTCCCATGCGCGCCCCGGTCAGGCCCAGGTAGGCGCCCAGACGCCCCGGCGCCCTGGCCAGAAGAAGCGAACCGCCAACGTCCGGGACAAGGCCGATGCCGCATTCCGGCATGGCGATGCGGGTGCTTTCACAGGCCACGCGCAGCGACACATGGCACCCCACGCCCACGCCACCGCCCATGACGAAGCCCTGCAGGAAGGACACGACCGGTTTCGGGTAGCTGGCCAGATGGGCGTTCATCCGGTACTCGTCCCGCCAGAACCGGCGGCCGTATTCGAAATCGCCCGCACGCCCGGTCTCGTACATCTCGCGGATGTCACCACCCGCACAGAAGGCCTTCTCGCCTGCGGCGTCGATGAGGATGAGCGTCACCTCAGGGTCGTCCTGCCAGTCCAGCAGGGCCGCTTCGATACCGCGGGCCATGTCGTAGGACAGCGCGTTCAGCGCATCCTCGCGCGTCAGGGTGATGCGCCCGGCGCAACCGTCGCGCCGGATGGAAAGCTCGCTCATTGGGTCAGAAGGCTCCTTGCCACGATGAGGCGCATGATTTCATTCGTGCCTTCCAGGATCTCGTGCACCCGAAGGTCCCGTACCAGTTTCTCGATGCCGTAGTCGGCAAGATATCCATATCCACCATGCAGTTGCAGGCACTGATTGACGATGCGTGACCCGGCCTCGGTCACGAATTTCTTTGCCATCGCACAATGCTTGGTCGCGTCATGGGCGCCCTGGTCCAGCTTCCATGCGGCCTGGCGCAGGAAGACGCGGGCGGCCTGAAGCTCTATCTCCAGATCGGCCAGTCTGAATTGCAGGGCCTGGAATTCGGTCAGGGAGCGGCCAAAGGCGCGCCGCTCCGCCATGTAGGCGAGCGTGGCCGTCAGGGCGGCCTGCGCCGCGCCGAGAGAGCAGGAGGCGATGTTGAGCCGCCCGCCGTCCAGCCCCATCATCGCGTAGTGGAAGCCGCGCCCTTCCTCGCCGATCAGGTGGTCGTGGGGGACGGCGCAGCCATCAAGCTGAACCTGGCGGGTGGGCTGGCTTTTCCAGCCCATCTTGCGTTCAAGCCCGCCGAAGGACAGCCCCGGTGTGCCGTCCGGAACGTAGAGACAGGAAACGCCTTTTGCGCCCTCTCCACCGGTCCGGGCCATGACGATGTAGCCGTCGGAATATCCCCCGCCGGAGATGAAGGCCTTGGTGCCGGTCAACCTGTAGCCCGCATCGGACGGATCTGCCCGTGTCTTCAGTGCCGCAGCGTCGGAACCGGATCCGGGTTCCGTCAGGCAGTAGGACAGGACCCTCTGCATGCCGAGGACATCGGGCATCAGTTGCGAGCGGAGGTCGTCGGAGGCAAAGCTGTCCAGCATCTTTGCGCACATGTTGTGGATCGACAGGAAGGCGGCGACAGAGGGGCAGGCCATGGAAAGCGCTTCGAAGACCAGCGTGGCGTCCAGCCGCGTCAGGCCCGCGCCGCCGCTTTCCTCGCTGACGTAAAGGCCCCCGAAACCGAGCGCTGCGATCTCCGGCCAGAGGGATTTCGGGATCTCCCCGGCCTCTTCCCAGGCCGTGGCATGGGGGGCGATCCGGTCCTGCCCAAAGGCATGGGCCATGTCGAAAATGGCGAGTTGTTCCTCGCTGAGTGCGAAATCCATGGGTCCTCCTCCCCGTTTTCGCCGCCGTGTGATGCAGAGGGTCTCCTCAGGCCCTTTGTTGCATCAAGGCGTCTATGGTCTTCTCCCTCAGGCCCAGAACTTCCAGCGCCTGTTCCTCTGTCTGGACCACACGATGCGTGATCCCCGGGACCCGATCCCAGCTTTTCAGGACCAGGCTCGCAATCTTGCGGGAAATCGGCGTGGGCGCAATGTGAACGAAGAGGCGATCCTGCTCGGACATGGTGAAGATCTCCGCCTTGCGCGCATGCATGCGCAGCATGTCCAGCACATTCAGCTTCAGATCGGTCACGTCGCGCAGATCGACCAGCTGGTTCAGGTCCGGGGACGCTTCCGGATCGCGGGCGAAGCGCAGCAATTCGTCAAGACTGTCCCGCGCCGTCACCACATCCGCCATCCGTATGTAGGCAAGGCTAAAGGGCTTGAGGATCGTATACTTGCAGGACATCAACGGGCACTCGGCTTCGGGTACTCAGGTAACGTTGGCGGTGCGCCGCCTGTCTTTTTGTACCATTCGTTTTCGTCTCGTCCACAAATGGATTGCCGCAGCTGTGTACATCACTGCTGACTGTGACCAGCTGGTCAACTTTTGCACGCTTTGTGCCCGCCGATTTGCCAGTGGGAGGCGTGTCGACTGTGCGTTTCCTCTTTCCCGTTGGAACGCCCGGGTGTAGCGCACGGCAGGCGCATCGCCGTCGATCCCGTAGTCGCCGGCCGGCGTCTTGAGTTCTCTTCATGACAAACCACCAACCCGATTGCCTATCTTGCGGTGCATGCTGTTTCGGCGCGCATGCCCGCTACATCCGCCTGCTGCCAGAGGATCATGACCGCGGCCTTCCCGATCATGCCTGGACGCAGGAAGGCCCGCTTCGATTCATGCAAATGGAACAGGGGCACTGTGCGCAGCTTCGTGCCATCCCGGGCGGTGGCCTGGCCTGCGCAGTCTACGAACAGCGTCCGACAGCCTGCAGGGCCTTTCGCGCCGGATCCTTCGAATGTGGCAGGTCCCGCGCGCATCGCATGGCAGAGGCGGATGCGATCCGGCTGCCGCCCGTCGTCCTGCCTGATACGCCCGAAGAGGTACCCGGGGCAGAGATCATCGCGTCCCTGCCGGGCGTCACCGGTCCGCGCGGACGCGCCTGATTGGGGAGCGGGCCTGACGAGAAAGAAGAAGGGCGGCCCGAAGGCCGCCCTTTGCCGTGGATCAGTCCATGGCCTTGAAGTTGAACTCGCCACCTTCCTTGATGCCGGAGAACCAGCGGGCGGTGACCGTTTTCGTCTTGGTGTAGAACCTGAAGGCATCGGGGCCGTACTGGTTCAGGTCGCCGAAGGCCGATTTCTTCCAGCCACCGAAGGTGTGGTAGGACAGCGGAACCGGGATCGGGAAGTTGATGCCGACCATGCCGACGTTCACGCGCGATGCGAAGTCGCGGGCGGTATCGCCGTCGGCGGTGTAGATCGCGGTGCCGTTGCCATAGGGATTGTCCATGGTCAGCTTCAGCGCGTCCTCATAGGTCTCGGCACGCACCTGGCTCAGGACCGGGCCGAAGATCTCTTCCTTGTAGATGTCCATGTCCGGGGTGACATTGTCGAACAGGGTCGGACCGACGAAGAAGCCTTCTTCGTAGCCCTGCAGCTTGAAGTTGCGACCGTCCTTCAGCAGCGTTGCGCCTTGTTCCACACCGGAGGCGATCAGGCCTTCGATCCGGGCTTTGGAGGCGGCGGTGATGACGGGGCCGTAGTCCACGTCGTCACCTGCGGTGTACGGGCCGACTTTCAGCTTCTCGATGCGCGGGATCAGGCGTTCCATCAGGCCATCGGCGGTCTTTTCGCCCACCGGAACCGCGACGGAGATTGCCATGCAACGTTCACCAGCCGCGCCGTAGCCGGCACCGACCAGCGCGTCGGCGGCCTTGTCCAGATCGGCATCGGGCATGATGATCATGTGGTTCTTGGCACCGCCGAAGCACTGGGCGCGCTTGCCGTTGGAGGCGGCGCGGCCGTAGATGTACTGCGCGATCGGGGTGGAACCGACGAAGCCGACGGCTGCCACGGTTTCATTGTCCAGGATCGCGTCGACGACTTCCTTGTCGCCGTTGACGACCTGCAGGACGCCTGCGGGCAGGCCGGCTTCCAGGATCAGTTCCGCCAGGCGCAGCGAGGTGGAGGGGCAGCGCTCGGAAGGCTTGAGGATCATCGCGTTGCCGCAGGCCAGGGCCGGCGCCATCTTCCACAGCGGGATCATCGCGGGGAAGTTGAACGGGGTGATCCCGGCCACGACACCCAGCGGCTGACGCATGGAGTAGAGGTCGATGCCCGGGCCGCCGTTGTCGGTGAATTCACCCTTCAGCATGTGCGGCGCGCCCATGCAGACCTCGACCACTTCCAGGCCACGCTGCACGTCGCCCTTGGCGTCCGGCAGGGTCTTGCCGTGCTCGCGGGAGATCAGCTCTGCCAGCTCGTCCATGTGCTCGTTGATCAGCTGGCCGAACTTCATCATGACGCGGGCGCGGCGCTGCGGGTTGGTGGCGGCCCATTTGACCTGCGCTTCGGCCGCGCGGGCCACGGCGTCGTTCAGTTCTTCGACGGTGGCCAGCGGCACCTTGGCGATCACTTCGCCGGTGGCCGGGTTCATTACGTTGGTGAAACGGCCAGAGGTGCCCTTCACGTGGGCGCCGTCGATGTAATGGGTCAGTTCCTGCATGGAATCCTCCTGAAGTCTTTCGGGGGCAAGTTACCCTTGCGCAAATGCCGGATGAAGAGGAAAGTATTCAAAGTGGTTTTGCAAAAATGCAGGGGGTGACCGTGAACTGGGACGACCTTCGGATCTTTCTGGCCGTTGGCCGGGTCGAAAGCCTGTCGGCGGCGGCCCGGAACCTGCGGATCGATCCCGCCACCGTCGGGCGGCGGATCGCTCGGTTGGAGGAACAGACCGGGGCGGCTCTCTTCGTCCGGTCGGCACAGGGGTACGCGCTGACCGATGCGGGGCAGAGGTTGCTTGCCCACGCCGCCCGGGCGGAGAGCGCGTTGACCGCCGGCGCGGCAGAGGTCGCGGGGCAGGCGGCCGGCGGGCTTTCAGGCCAGATCCGGATCGGCGCCCCCGATGGGGTGGCGAACTTCCTGCTTCCGCAGGTCTGTGCCACCATTCTTGATGAGAACCCGGAGCTGGAAATCCAGATCGTTGCCCTGCCGCGCCTCTTTAACCTGTCCCGGCGGGAGGCCGACATGGCCATCACTGTCAGCGCCCCGACGGCCGGGCGGTTGCTGGTTCAGAAGGTGTCGGACTACAACCTGACCCTTGCTGCCACCAAGGGCTACCTGGAGCGACACCCGCCGATCCGTACGCCTGACGACCTGCAGGCGCATCGCGTCGTCGGCTACATCCCTGACATGATCTTCGACAAGGAGCTGGACTACCTTGAGGAAATCGGGCTGCGCCGTGTCAAACTCGCCTCGAATTCCGTTTCGGTTCAGTTCCAGTGGGTCGCGGGCGGGGCGGGGTTGGGTATCCTGCACGCCTTTTCCCTGCCGCACCATCCGGGCCTGCAACGGGTCCTGCCGGAAGAGATCGGCCTGACGCGCAGCTTCTACCTCGTCCGACATCAGGATGATGCCCGCCTTGGGCGCCTGAACGATTTTGCCGCCCTGCTATCCGAACGGCTCAAGGCGGAGATTAGCCGTCGCGAAGCGCTGACTTGACAGGTCGGGGGCAACCGGGGGACGCTGACTGGGGAGGAGTACATGCAACTCATGGAGGAGAGAGCATGCTGGTTCAGCAGATCCTGAAGTCCAAGTCCACCGATGGCGTCTTCACAGTCGCCCCTGAAACCCAGATTTCCGAGGTCGCCGATATCCTGCGTGAAAAGCGGATCGGCGGCGTCGTGGTCAGTTCCGACGGTGAAAGCGCCGAAGGGATCCTGTCCGAGCGGGACATCGTGCGTGCCCTGTCAACCCGCGGGGACGGCGTTCTTGGCCTGACCGCGGCCACGCTGATGACGAAGGACCCGGTCTGCTGCACCGTGGAGATGAGCTCTGACCAGGTGCTGGAAAAGATGACCGAAGGCCGGTTCCGCCACATGCCTGTCGTGCAGGATGGCGTCCTTGTCGGCATCGTGACGATCGGCGATGTGGTCAAGGCACGGCTGAGCCAGCTGCACGCCGAAAAGACCGCGCTTGAAGGCATGATCATGGGCCATTGATGGTGCCATTGATGCTGGGTGAGGGGCGCAGGTCGCCCCTCGCTGCGCTGGCAAAGGCACGCGTTAATCTGAAAAGACATGCTTCCCGCTTGCAATTCGCAGCGCAATATTGTTGCGTTCGCTGCAAGTGCAAGCGGAGGAGCACCCATGCGCATCGGCCTTTACCCCGGCACCTTCGACCCGGTCACCCTGGGTCACATCGACATCATCCGCCGGGCGACGGCCCTGGTGGACCGGCTCGTGATCGGCGTGGCGATCAACCGGGACAAGGGGCCGCTTTTCACCCTGGAAGAGCGGGTCGAGATGATAGAGGCAGAGATTTCCCGCCTCTCGAAGGAGACCGGCACGGAAATCGTCGTGCATCCCTTCGAGAACCTGCTGATCCACTGTGCGCACGACGTGAACGCCACCCTGATCATTCGGGGTCTGCGGGCGGTGACGGATTTCGAGTATGAATTCCAGATGGTCGGGATGAACCGCGCGCTTGATGCGTCGGTCGAGACGGTCTTCCTGATGGCTGACGCGGGTCACCAGGCGATCGCCTCCAAGCTGGTGAAGGAAATCTGCCGGCTGGATGGCGACGTTTCGAAGTTCGTGACGCCGAACGTCAACGATAGACTTCTGGCGAAGCTCTCCTGATCGTCAGGCTGCCGCGCATCTTTTCGGATGCGTCCCGGATGAAATCGGCGCAGCGAGCAGGCTGCGTCAGCGGCAGCATATGCCCACCCTCGATCAGCTTCAGGCCGATTTGCGGATGCCGGCCGACCAGTTTGGAGCCGTGGATGTTGTGATCCAGGATCTGGTCCCCGGTGCCGTAGAGCAAGCGGACGGGCACGGTCAGGTCGGCATATTTCCTGGACATCTCCTCCAGCCCTTCGGCGGAAGACATGTAGTCCCGGCTGGTATGGTAGAAATGGCTCGGCCGCAGGGTCAGCATGGCGCCGCCCTGAATGGGCGCGTTCGGCGGCATCTCCTCCGGCCCGTAAAGCTGTTCCAGGACCGCTTCGGTCTGTCGGATGGCGGCAGGCGCGGCAAAGGTCCAGGACAGCAGCCAGCGCAGCAGGTCGGAACTGATGCGGAGGCCGTCGAAAACCTCGGACGGGCTGCCGGCAGGCAGGGTGAGGGGCGCCAGAAGGGCAAGGCCGCGCAGCCTTTCGGGTTGCTGGATGGCCATGTTCAGCGCGATTGCGCCGCCCAGGGAATGCCCGACGACCAGCGGTGCCTGGATGTCGAGCTTGTCCATGACCTCGAACATCAGGGCTGCGGTATCAGCCGGCGCGCAGGGGGCCGTCAGCGGGCGTTCGGACCAGCCCATGCCGGGGCGATCTATGGCAATCACACGGTGATCCTTCGCCAGGTTGTCGATCAGGCCGCAATCGAAGTTGCCCATCTGTCCGCCCAGCCCGTGGATCAGGAAGATGACGGGGCCTGTCCCCACGTCGAGGTAATGCAGGCGCCCGGTCGAAATGCGGGTAAAGGCGCCCCGTGGCGGGACGGCGCGTTCCGCGCGGCGCTTCCAGGTCAGCGTGTAGGCAAAGAGCCCCAGAGCGCATAGCAGGACAAATACCAGGAGACCCAGCAGCAGATACATAATTCATTCCGTCTTTGAGGCGGCAGAGACCGGCCCGAATTCATTGCCCTAGCGCCAGAACGCCAGCCATTCAATGAGGTCGGCAAATTTGCGCATCAGGAACAAGGTATTGTCCCCGCCACCGAACAGGTTGTCCAGCGCCAGCAGCGTCACGATGACGACGCCAAGGACAATCGCGATGCGGTTGGTCACGCGGGCTCCTCCGTGCAGCGAGCTTTGGTTGCTATGCCCGAGAAATGCCGGTGCATCAACCACCTGGAAGAACGCGCCCTTGGCCTGCCGCAGGCATGGACAGGGCAAAGGAAAGGCGCGGCCCGAGGAGGCCGCGCCGCAGGGATGTCAGAGGAGCTTGCCGATGGTGGCGGCCATGTCGCCCATGCGGCAGGAGAAGCCCCACTCGTTGTCGTACCAGCTGAGAATGCGCACCATGGTGCCATCCATGACCTTGGTCTGATCCAGCGCCATGGTGGAGCTGTGGCTGTCATGGTTGAAGTCGATGGAGACGTTCGGCGCCTTGGTGTAGCCGAGAACGCCTTTCATCGGGCCTTCGGCGGCGGCGATGACGGCCTCGTTGATCTCTTCGACCGTGGTCGCGCGCTTGGCGATGAAGGTCAGGTCGACGCAGGAGACGTTGGGGGTGGGAACGCGGATGGCGACGCCGTCCAGCTTGCCCTTGAGTTCCGGCAGGACCAGGCCCACGGCCTTCGCGGCCCCGGTGGAGGTCGGGATCTGGCTCAGCGCGGCGGCGCGGCCCCGGTACAGATCCTTGTGCATGGTATCCAGCGTCGGCTGGTCGCCGGTGTAGCTGTGGATCGTGGTCATGAAGCCCTTTTCGATCCCGATGGTGTCATTGAGCACCTTGGCGACGGGCGACAGGCAGTTGGTGGTGCAGGACGCATTGGAGATCACCATGTGATCCTTGGTGATCTCGTCGTGGTTCACCCCGAAGACGGAGGTGACGTCGGCATCGGTGCAGGGGGCCGAGACGAGCACCCGCGAAGAGCCGTTTTCCAGGTGGCGTGCAGCGGCGTCGCGCTTGGTGAAGATGCCCGTGCATTCCAGCGCGATGTCGACGCCGGCCCAGGGCAGCTCTTCGGGATTGCGGATCGCGGTGACCTTCATCTTGCCCATGCCGACGTCCATCCAGTCTTCGCCGGTGGTGACTTCACCTGCAAAGCGGCCGTGCACGCTGTCGTAGCGGAACAGGTGGGCGTTCGTCTCGACCGGGCCGAGGTCGTTGATTGCGACGACTTCGATATCGGTGCGGCCGGATTCCGCGATGGCGCGCAGAACGTTGCGCCCGATACGTCCGAAACCGTTGATTGCGACTGTGGTTGCCATGGTCCGAGGTCCTTTTCTGGAGGGTCGACACGGGAAATACTGGTCCGATCAGCGTCCGGCCGGGCCGGTTAGCGCTAACGTCGCGTGTAGACTCTACTTCTCGGAGGCAAAGGTCAAGGTTCAGTACGGTGACAAAACGACAAACCCGCCGGAAAAGTCCGGCGGGTCGGTGCGATGGGGGATGTCGGCGGAATTACTTCTGCAGGCGACCGAGGGCTGCGGCGACATCGGCCATGCGGCAGGAGAAGCCCCATTCGTTGTCATACCAGGCTAGAACACGCACCAGGCGCTTGCCGATGACCTTGGTCTGGTCGGGTGCGAAGATCGAGCTCTGCTCGGTGTGGGTGAAATCGATGGAGACCTTGGGTTCCGGATCGTAGCCCAGGACGTGGCGCATGTTGCCTTCGGCGGCTTCGCGGACCACCTCGTTCACGTCATCGACGGTGACATCCTTCTGCGCAACGAAGGTCAGGTCGACGGCGGAGACATTGGGGGTCGGCACCCGGATGGAGGAGCCGTCGAGTTTGCCGGCCAGTTCCGGCAGCACCAGCCCGATGGCCTTGGCCGCGCCGGTGGAGGTCGGCACCTGGCTCATCGCGGCGGAACGTGCGCGGTAAAGGTCCTTGTGGCGGCGGTCCAGTGTCGGCTGGTCGCCGGTGTAGGAGTGGATCGTGGTCATGATACCCGAATCGATGCCGATCGCCTCGTTCAGGACCTTGGCCAGCGGCGCCAGGCAATTGGTGGTGCAGGACCCGTTGGAGATCATGGTGTCGCCTTCCACCAGGTCACGGTGGTTGACGCCGAAGACGATCGTCTTCTCGACGTTCTTGGCCGGGGCGGAGATCAGCACGGATTTGGCACCGCGGGCCTTGTGGATCTTGGCCCTCTCACCGTCGTTGAACTTCCCCGTGCACTCCAGGACGACGTCGACGCCTTCCCAGTCGAGTTCCTCGGGATCGTAGGTCGACATGACTTCCATGGGGCCACGGCCGATATCCATCGTGTTGCCGGCGACCTTCACCTCGTTGCCGAAGCGACCATGGACGCTGTCATACTTCAGCAGGTGGGCATTGGTTTCGATCGGGCCAGTGGCGTTCAGCTTCACGACCTGAACGTCATTGCGCGCCGCTTCCGCGATATGGGCAAGCGTGCAACGACCGATGCGTCCGAAACCGTTGATACCGAGGGTGATCGTCATGCCGGGATCTCCTGCTGATGAGCCTGAGGGGGTCATAGCCGAACCCAGTTCGGCGGGTAAGTGGAAAAAGCCTTTCTTGACAGTATGTTAGCGAAAACATTTCTGCACCTGCAAATGGTGGCGCTAACCTGCGCAGAGGGTGGCGCTAACAGCTTTGGAAGGCGCGGTTGATCGAAAGCGCAGAGATTCGCGTTTTGCAAAAGGTGGATTGCCGGGCATCAGTTGCATTTATTTGCATGCATTTGGTTTTTCGGAGGCGAGACAGGGGGTTTTGCAATTTTTGTATGCCTGCAAACGAAATTCTTTGCGAGGCTGTCCGTGCGATCCGGTCTTTTCCCCGCCTGGCCTCTTCGCCGGGCGCCGTGATCGTTCCAACAGGAGAAATCATGACCAGAAAACTGAATGTTAGACGTGCATGGCGCGGATTGGCCCTTGGCCCGGCCCTTGTCGGGATGACCCAGCCGGCGCTTGCCCTGGAATGCTCGGTCGCGGCGCTGACAGCGCTGGACCTGCCCGGCGTGACTTTCACCGCCGCGACCCCGGCGGAAGGCGCCCCCGCCGCCTGCATCGCCGAGGGCAGCGTCATCACGACCGGCGCAGGCGCGCCGGATGGGGTTGCGCGCTTTTCCTACCGGCTGCCTGACGACTGGAACGGCAAGTTCCTGATGATCGGCAACGGTGGCCTGGCGGGCAAGGTTGGTGCCTCGGCCAACAAGGTGGATATCGCGCATGCGGAAGAAGAGGGATACGTCACCGCGATGACCGACCTCGGACACGAAGGCGCGAACGTACTGGATGCGACCTTTGCCCTGAATGCCGACGGGACGGTGAACGAGGCCGGGCTGGCGGACTACTACTTCCGCTCCAGCCACGTGGTGACGGAAACCGGCAAGGCTCTGGCCCGGGCAGCCTATGGTGCGGCGCCGGATTACTCCTACCTCTCGGGCTGCTCCACCGGTGGCCGGATGGCCCAGGTTGCGGCAACGCAGTACCCGGACGACTTCGACGGGGTGATTTCCGGCGCGCCCTTCATGGACATCTCCTCGATGCTGCAGATCCAGCACTTCCAGGTGGCGCAACTGTCCTCTCCCACCGCGCATATCTCCGCGTCGAAACTGCCGGCGCTGAACGCAGCGGTTCTGGCCGCCTGCGACGGGGTCGACGGGGTGGAGGACGGGTTGATCCAGATGCCATCCGCCTGCTCCTTCTCGCCCGACAGCCTGATTTGCGATGGCGCGGATGCAGATGACTGCCTGAGCGTGGACCAGGCACGCAGCCTGCGAGCCTACTACACGGGCCTTTACACCGATGACGGACAGCTGGTCTTCCCGGGCTACTCGCCGGTGCTGTTCGATGGGGGCTTTGCCTTGTTCATGGGTGGTAACGAGGCGCCAAATGACATCTCGGCCGCTGAACCCTGGGGCAATGAGGGCTACAGCCCGGCCCCGTTGGAATGGGCGTTCTCGGACCACATCATCCAGTACATGGTCATGCATGATCCGAGCTATGACGTGCGTGATTTCGGCGTCACGGCCGAGGGCATCGTCCCGCGTGCGCAGATGGAGGCATTCGTGGCCAAGACGGAAACCGGCAACGGCTCCAGCATTCCCGCGATGCAGGCATTCCTGGATGCAGGCAAGAAGATGATCCTTTACCACGGGTACGGCGACCATGCGCTCAGCCCGTTCCGGACAGTGCGCTATTACGACGACCTGGCCGACAGCCGGGGCGGGCTGGACGCGCTTGCTTCGGAAAGCCGGCTCTTCATGGTGCCAGACATGGGCCACTGCGGCGGTGGCGCCGGGCCGAATACCTTCGGCACGCTCTCGGCGCTCGAAGCCTGGGTGGAGCAGGGCGTGCCGCCCGAAAGCATCGCGGCAAAGAAAGTCGATGACGCGGGCCAAGTGACGCGCGCCATGCCGCTTTGTGCCTATCCGGCCAAGGCGACCTACAAAGGCACCGGTGACGTCAACACGGCTGAGAACTGGAGCTGCGAGGGCGGGGACGACCTGCTGACCATGGGCAGCATCGGCGTGGCCTCCGGCCTTCTGGCGGCAGGGCTTCCGACGCAGTAAGCGGCAGCCGGTCGCTTGCGGCAAAGCGAAAGGCCGGGCAGCTGCCCGGCCTTTCCATATTTCCACGATACAGGCGCGCTCTTCTGATCAGAGCAGCGACTTAACCTTTTCGGCCACTGCTTCCGCGGTGATGCCGAACTTCTCGTAGAGCGTTTCCGCGGGAGCGGAGGCACCGAAGCCGGTCATGCCGACAAAACCGGCCTTGGCCTCACGGCCGCGTTCACCCAGCAGCCACTTGTCCCAGCCCTGGCGAATGCCGGCCTCGACCGCGACACGGACGGGGCCTGCGGGCAGAACGCGCTTCTTGATCTTCTCGTCCTGCTCTTCGAACAGTTCCCAGCAGGGCATGGAGACGACGCGGGTCCCGATGCCTTCGGCCTCGAGCAGGGCGCGGGCGTCCATGGCGATCGCCACTTCGGATCCGGTGGCCATCAGGATTGCCTGGCGCTTGCCGGTGGCTTCGGCCAGGACATAGGCGCCCTGTTCGACCATGTTCTTGGTCTTGTGCTCGGTCCGGACGGTCGGCAGGTTCTGGCGGGTCAGCGACAGGACAGAGGGCGTGCCCTTCTGGCTCAGCGCGATTTCCCAGGCTTCGGCGGTTTCCACCACGTCCGCGGGGCGGAACACCAGGGTGTTCGGCGTCGCGCGGCACATGGCCAGGTGTTCGACCGGCTGGTGGGTCGGGCCGTCTTCACCCAGGCCGATGGAGTCATGGGTCATGACGTAAACCGGGGAGATCTGCATCAGCGCCGACAGGCGCATCGCGGGGCGGGCGTAGTCGGTGAAGCAGAAGAAGGTGCCGGAGTAGGGCTTCAGGCCACCATGCAGGGCCATGCCGTTCATCGCGGCGGCCATGCCGTGTTCCCGGATGCCGTAGTGCACGAAGCGACCCTTGCGGTTGTCGGTGTCGAAGATGCCCAGGTCGCCGGTCTTGGTGTTGTTGGACCCGGTCAGGTCGGCGGAGCCGCCGATGGTTTCGGGCATGACCGGGTTGATCACTTCCAGCGTCATCTCGGACGCCTTGCGGGTCGCGACCTTCGGCAGCGTCTCGGAGGCCTGCTTCTTCAGCGCGCGGACAACGGCGGAGAGCTTCTTGGGGGCGTCACCGTCGATGCGGCGCTGGAAGTCCGACTGCTTGCGCTCGGGCAGGCTGGCCAGGTGGCTTTCCCAGGCGAAGCGCTGCTCTGCGCCGCGGCGCCCGATCTCTTCCCAGGCGGACTTCACCTCTGCGGGGATCTCGAACGGGCCGTAGTTCCAGCCGTAGGCGGCCTTGGCCGCTTCCAGCTGTTCCTTGTTGGTCAGGGCGCCGTGGCCCTTGGAGGTGTCCTGCGCGGCGTGACCCAGGGCGATGTGGGTCTTGCAGGCGATCATGGAGGGCTTGCCGGCCTTCTTGGCGGCGGTGATCGCCTCGTCGATGGCGACGGGATCGTGACCGTCGATTTCCTGGACGTGCCAGCCGTTGGCCTTGAAGCGCATCACCTGGTCGGTCTTGGAGGAGAGCTCCACCGTGCCGTCGATGGTGATGTTGTTGTTGTCCCACAGGACGATCAGCTTGGACAGCTCATGACGGCCTGCAAGGGAGATTGCCTCTTCGGAGACGCCTTCCATCAGGCAGCCGTCACCGGCGATGACGTAGGTGTGGTGGTCGACCAGGCGCTTGGAGAACTGACCGCGCAGCATCTCCTCGGCCATGGCGAAGCCGACGGACATTGCAATGCCCTGACCCAGCGGGCCGGTGGTGCATTCGATGCCGTTGGCCAGGAAGTTTTCCGGGTGACCTGCGGTGCGGGCGCCCCACTGGCGGAAGTTCTTGATCTCTTCGATGGGGAACTGCTCGTAACCGGTCAGGTGCAGCAGGGAGTAGAGCAGCATCGAGCCGTGGCCCGCCGACAGGATGAAGCGGTCGCGGTCGAACCAGTTGGGCTGGGATGCGTCGAACTTCAGGTGCTTTTCAAACAGCACGGTGGCCACGTCTGCCATGCCCATCGGCATGCCGGAGTGACCGGAATTTGCGGCGGCCACGGCATCGAGCGTGAGCGCCCGGATCGCGGTTGCCTTGGACCAATGGTCAGGGTGGGCGGAGCGCAGTGCGTCGATATCCACTTTCGGTGTCCTCTCGCAGGTCAGGCGTCTATGTTAGCGCGCTCATACCAGCCGAGGCGCGAAAGGCAAGCTTGGCAGGCCGAATCCGGTGCTTTTCGCCCATAACTGGTACTCGATTTGGGAAAGGCTGATGCTTTCTGTACACTCGCCTGAAATAAGGACGGGCCAATGATTCGCCAACGATGCCAATGTCCTGCAGGTCGGGGTTCAGGTTTGGGTTCCGCCTGTGGCCGGATGGTGGCGAAGGGGCGTGAACCAGCGGAAATCGGCTGGACAGTGAAAAGGTTCGGGGGCGTGACAGGGGCGGTGTTGCCGTCACGGGTCGGGTAAGGCAGGACTACCGGAAAAGCGGTAGCGGGCAGTGTGAGAAGAGCTGATGAGTAACCTCGAAGAATTGCAGGGCCGTATCCTGGCCGCTATGGACCGGATCGGATACAGCCTTGAGCGGCTGGAACCCATCCGCCCCGCGCCGCCCGAAGGGGAGAGCGTGGAGGAGCTGAAGGAGCTTCTGGCGGAGGAACGGACCGCCAATGCCCAGCTGGAGGAGCGGGTGCGCGCGCTGCATGCCCGCCAAGATGAGCTGGAGGCGGAGTTGGCTGCGGCCACGACGCGGGCAGAGCCCCCCTCCGGACCATCGGCCGAGGTGACCGGCGCCATGGCCATGATGGAGGCGGAACTGGACAGGCTGCGCGCGGTCAACGACCGCCTGCGTGAGAACAATCGCCTGCTTCGGGACGCGAACGGTGCCGCTGGCGCCGAGCTTCTGGAGGAGGGCATGGCAGCGGAGCTTGAAGCGCTGCGTATCGATCACGATGTCGCCCGGGCCGAGGCCGCGACCATTCTTGCCGCATTGGAAGACATGGTCGGACAGGGGGCGGAAACTGAAATGAAACAAGAAGGTGAAGCGGATGCCTGAGATCGAAATCTCCATCGGCGGTCGCCGCTTCGATGTGGCGTGCCAAGAGGGCGAAGAGCACTTCCTGGAAACCGCTGCGGGCATGCTGGATCGTGAAGCTTCGACGCTGGTGCAGCAGACCGGGCGCATCCCGGAAAGCCGCATGCTGCTTATGGCGGGGCTGATGCTGGCGGACAGGACGGCCGGGATGGAAGACCGGCTGGCTCAGATGCAGCAGCAGATGGATGCCGTCGTGGCGGAGCTGGAGGAGCTGCGGGACATGCCGCCGCCGGAGCCGCGCCGGGTCGAAGTGCCGGTCGTGCCCGACAGCGTGAGTGAAACCCTGGCCGAGCTCGCCGCGCGGGCGGAGGCGCTGGCGGAGTCGCTTGAAGACCGGGCCGATCCGTCCTGAGGAACGGTAAGCCGCCCCCAGAAAAGGCCGAGAAATGAAGGGTTTGAACGTCACGCTTTCCCTGTCCGCCCTGGCGCTGGCCGCCGTGATACCCCTTGCCGCATCTGCGGAGGATATCGTGGAGGGCCACTACGACTGCAGCGACGGCACGCGCCTGCTGACGGTCTACATTCCCGTCGAGGAAAGCGGGGACGAGTTCCTGGCGATGTACTACGAGGGGGCGCTTTTCATGCTGTATGCGCAGGATGAATTCGTCGAAGGAGCGGAGCTGTTCCGCCAGAGCTTCGGCGCGCCGGGGTATGTCTTCCACGATGCGGGCGGAAGTGGATCGTTCCTGACCTGGTCGGACCCGGATGCCGGAACGGAGGAGGTCCTCCATTCCGGCTGTTCATTCGGGATGTGAGGGCGATAACCCTCTGAAAGATCAGGCGTTTGCGGCGCGGATCTTTTCGGCGGCGTCCTTGTCGTAGGTCACGCCGCTGTCGTCGAAGAGCTGATCGAGCTCACCCGAGAGGGTCATCTCGGTGATGATGTCGCAACCGCCGACGAATTCGCCCTTCACGTAGAGCTGGGGAATGGTGGGCCAGTCGGAATATTCCTTGATGCCCTGGCGGATCTCGTCATCGGCCAGAACGTTCACGTCGGAAAAGTTGACGCCCATGTAGTTCAGCACCCCGGCCACGCGGCTGGAGAAACCGCACTGCGGCATTTCCTTCGTGCCCTTCATGTAGAGCACCACGTCGTTCGCCTTCACGTGATCGTCGATACGGGTCTTCACGTCGCTCATTTGATTTCCTTCCCGGGGCCGATGGCCCCAATCTGGCCGGAATGGGTAGGGCATTCCGGAAATTTCATCGCTGTCCCAAGGGATTGCCGGGGCGATTGCGCCCGGGCGCGCCTCAGGGGGCCTTGGTGGTCAGGGCGAGGGCGTGCAGCTCTCCGCTGTCCAGCTTGGCTTTCAGGGCCGCGTTCACGAGGCGCTGTTGCTGGACACGGTTCATGCCGCGGAAGCTCTCATCCACGACCATGGCGGAGAAGTGCTGGCCATCGTCCCCCTGCACGATGATCTGTGCGTCGGGAAAGCTTTCCCGGATGAGGGCTTCGATCTCAGAGGCCTGAATCGCCATGTTTCACTCCGTTCGGGTCGTTCCGGAAGAATGTAAGCGAGGGGCTGCCAAGCCGCAAGAGGAGCGCGGAAAGCGGTGTCGGTGTGCCAAGATTGCGCCGCAGTGCAGCAAAAGTGGGCAAGTGACCGGAATAGCTCGAAAAACCGCATGCTGTATCGCGTCGGTATTACGTCGGTATCACGTCGGTACTGCAGTGCAGAAAAAGGCGGCCCCACGTTGCCATGGGACCGCCGCGAAAATCTGAAAATGTCTTGGTAATTTAACTGAGGTTCAGATGAACCATCGGACGGTACGGGGTACCGGGGAACCCCTCGTGCCGACCTGCTACGACCATAGTCGCAGATGGTCGGCAGGAGGTGTGACGAATACTGTCATCTTTGCAGCATTTGGGCGGGCTCGGCCAAACAGGGTCGGCAAAAGGGGCGCCCGGATCACCCGGACGCCCCTCTGAGGTTACGTGACTGCGGCCGCGGGCCGGATCAGGCGAAGGTCGCGCCGAAGGTGCCGCGGTAGAGCTCTGCCAGTTCGGCGAGCGGGGCGGAGCTGCCGCCGATGGTGACGGTATCGCCACCGAACTTGCCCACGGTGGTGATGCTGACACCCGCCTTGCCGGCGGCGACCATCAGGGCCTCTGCCGCGTCGAAGGAACAGGCGACGAGGTAGCGCGCCTGGTCTTCGCCGAAGAGTTCCCCCTGGTCGGCGCTGTCGAGGGTCAGGCCCACGCCCGCCGCTTCGGCCATTTCGAAGGCCGCGACGGCCAGGCCGCCATCTGACAGGTCGGTACAGGCGCGGATCCACTGGGTGTTGGCGCGGATGAAGTCGCCGTTCAGCTTCTCTGCCGCGAGGTCGACATGGGGCGCGTCGCCGTCGGTCCGGTTGAAGACCTCTGCCAGCAGGGCCGACTGGCCCAGGTGACCGGCGGTGTCCCCGATCAGCAGGGCGACGTGGCCTTCGCGGGCGGTGCCGGTGATCGCGTCTTCGGATTTCGCGATGAGGCCCACGGCGCCGATGGTCGGTGTCGGCAGGATCGCGGAGCCGTCGGTCTCGTTGTAGAGAGAGACGTTGCCCGACACGATGGGCATGTCGAGCGCGAGGCAGGCCTCTCCGATGCCCTGGATGGCGCCGACGAACTGGCCCATGATCTCGGGCTTTTCGGGGTTGCCGAAGTTCAGGTTGTCGGTCGAGGCCAGCGGCAGGGCGCCGGAGGAGGTCAGGTTGCGGTAGGCTTCGGCCACGGCCTGACGGCCGCCCTCGACCGGGTTCGCCTTGACGTAGCGCGGCGTCACGTCGGAGGTGAAGGCCAGCAGCTTGTCGGTGCCATGCACGCGCAGAAGGCCGGAGCCGAAGCCCGGGCCGCGGGTGGTGTCGGCCATGACCATGCTGTCGTACTGTTCATAGACCCACTGGCGGGAGCAGTAGTTGGGCGAGCCGATCAGCGCCTTCAGGCCGTCAATGGGATCGACCGCCGGGACCTCTTCCAGTTCGGCTGCCGGTTCGGTCGGCACGTGGGGCCGGTCGTATTCGGGCGCGGAGGAGGAGAGCTTCGACAGGGGCACGTCGGCCCAGATCTTGCCCTGGTGGTGGATCTCGAAGCGGTCTTCCGCGATGGTTTCGCCGACGATGGCGAAGTCGAGGTCCCATTTCTCGAAGACGGCGCGGGCCTCTGCCTCCAGCTCCGGATTCAGGACCATAAGCATGCGTTCCTGGGATTCGGAAAGCATCATCTCATAAGCGGTCATGTTCGGTTCGCGCTGCGGCACGTCGTCGAGGTGGAGCCGGATGCCGAGGCCGCCCTTGTCGCCCATTTCCACGGCGGAGCAGGTGAGGCCCGCGGCGCCCATGTCCTGGATGGAGATCACGGCGCCGGTCTGCATCAGTTCCATGCAGGCTTCCATCAGGCGCTTTTCGGTGAAGGGGTCGCCGACCTGGACGGTGGGGCGTTTCTCTTCGATGGTGTCGTCAAACTCGGCCGAGGCCATGGTGGCGCCGCCGACGCCGTCCCGGCCGGTCTTGGCGCCCAGATAGACGACGGGCATGCCGACGCCGGAGGCGGCGGAGTAGAAGATCTTGTCGGTGTCCGCGAGGCCCGCCGCGAAGGCGTTCACCAGGCAGTTGCCGTTGTAGGCCGGATCGAAGCGCACCTCGCCGCCCATGGTCGGCACGCCGAAGCAGTTGCCGTAGCCGCCGACGCCTTCCACCACGCCATGCACCAGCTGACGGGTCTTGGGGTGGGAGGGTTCGCCGAAGGAGAGCGAGTTCATCGCCGCGATCGGGCGCGCGCCCATGGTGAAGACGTCGCGCAGGATGCCGCCCACGCCCGTCGCCGCACCCTGGTAGGGTTCGATGTAGGACGGGTGGTTGTGGCTTTCCATCTTGAAGATGACGGCCTGGCCATCGCCGATGTCGACGACGCCCGCGTTTTCGCCCGGGCCGCAGATGACCTGGGGACCGGAGGTCGGCAGGGTGCGCAGCCATTTCTTGGAGGACTTGTAGGAGCAGTGCTCGTTCCACATCGCCGAGAAGATGCCGAGTTCGGTGAAGGTGGGCGCCCGGTTCAGGATGCGCAGGATCTCGGCATATTCTTCCTTGTTGATCCCGTGGCTCGCGATCAGGTCTTCGGTGATGTCCGGCTCTTGCATGCTGGTCCCCCTGGGTGACGGTTGGGGGGGATTTACGCGACTGCAACGATTTGGGGAAGGGGGGCTGGGGCATTTCCCGCGAAGCTGCGGCAGGGTTGGGGTGTGGAGGGGCGCTGCCCCCGTCCGGCCCGGGGCGGCGTCCCCGGAGTATTTTCGGCCATCGAAAGAGGAGCGCCGGGCCTGTCGTCTATTCGACGGCCCCAAATACTCCCGCCGGAGGCTTGCAAGGGTGGGGCCGGGACCTTCTTTCGGGGGGATGCGGGCGCGTGAAGTGGCCGGATCGGGGTGCGGGGCTGGATCGGGCGCAAAAAAAAGGCCGGACACAAGGTCCGGCCAAGTCCAACAGGGAGGTATGAAGATGATGCGCCGGTGGGCGCGATCATCATCGAGTGCTCAGATATTGGTCGGAGTTGAAACGATCAAGGGGGAAACTGAGAAGAAAGCAACATTGCTGCTATGCAAGTTCTGCAGGACATGTTTACCGGCCCGGCTGCGACTGGCTCCGACGGGGGCGGAGGGAAACTTGTTTGTGTGCAAATACAGTGTCCTGCGTGGCACGCCCCGAAAACGAGGACGCCCCGCGCGGCGGGCCGGCGGGGCGTTTCGAGATGGGGCAAGGTGCCTTGGTCGGGATCAGTCGCTGTCGCGGTCCCGCAGTTCGCGGATGGTGCGGCGGTGCGCCATGATCTCGTCCTGGACGAAATCGCGGAAGGCGGCGACTCGCTTGGAGTGACGCAGTTCTTCCGGGAAGGCGAGGAAAACGGGGACTTCGCCCGACTCGATATCGGGGAAGATGCGTTCCAGCGTCGGGAAATCCTCGATCAGGTAATCGGGCAGCACGCCGATGCCGAGGTTGTGGATCACCGCCTGCAGGACGCCGAAGTAGTTGTTCACCGTCAGGGTCGAGCGGACCTCTGCCTGCATCAGCTGGTTCACGAGGGAGGCGCCGGCAGCCACCTGGGGGGCCGCAGGGGTCTGGCAGATGAGGCGGTGCGTCGAAAGATCTTCGATCGACTCGGGCTTGCCGTAACGGGCGATGTAATCGGCCGAGGCGTAGCAACGCATGCGGATCGACATGAGCTTCTTGCGGATCAGGTCCGCCTGGCTGGGTTCCTTCATGCGCACGGCCACGTCGGCTTCGCGCATGGGAAGGTCGAGCACGCGTTCTTCGAGCATGAGGTCGATCTTCAGATCGGGGTACTTCTCGTAGAGCTTGGGCAGGCGCGGGGCGAGCCAGAGCGTGCCGAAGCCCACGGCGGTCGTGACGCGCAGTTCGCCGAAGACTTCCTCTTCGCTGTCGCGGATCCGCGCGGTCGCGGTTTCCAGCCGTTTGGCCATGGCGCGGGTCGCATCGAAGAGCAGTTCGCCCTGTTCGGTGAGAATCAGGCCGCGCGCGTGGCGGTGGAAGAGTGTCGTATTCAGGCTCTCTTCCAGGCCGCGGATCTGGCGGGAGACCGCCGATTGCGACAGATGCAGGGCATCACCGGCATGGGTGAGTGATCCCGCGTCGGCCACGGCGTGGAATATTCTGAGCTTGTCCCAATCCATCGGATAACTGCCTGTCCTGCCGTCTTGGCTTGTTGCAACATAATTGTGCCACGCCTCTGATGGCGCTTCACTTAACGATAGCCCAGAAAGTTTCACAGGTGAAATCCGGATTTTTCCCCGCGTGAGCGAGATTTCCGGGCCGGTCCTGCCCTATACTCGCGCAGGAGGAGACGTCAAACATGACCCAGGAAAAGATTTCCCTGAATGATCGGTTCGACCTGAGCAAGTCCCCGATCCTGCTAAACGGAACCCAGGCCCTCGTTCGACTGATGCTGGCGCAGAAGGCGCGTGACAAGGCTGCGGGGCTGAACACCGCAGGCTATGTGACCGGCTACCGGGGCTCCCCCCTCGGCGCGGTCGACATGCAGATGCGGCGGGCCGGAAAACTGCTGGCCGAAAGCGACATCCGATTCGAGGAAGGCCTGAACGAAGACCTGGCTGCCACGGCCCTGTGGGGCGCGCAGCAGGCCGAACTGCGGGGCGAGGGCCGCTTCGACGGTGTCTTCGGCCTGTGGTACGGCAAGGGCCCCGGCGTGGACCGGTCGGGCGACGCGATGAAACATGCCAATATGGCCGGGACCTCTCCTAACGGGGGCGTTCTGATGGCCATGGGGGACGACCACACCGGCGAAAGCTCCACCGTGCTGCACCAGAGCGAGTGGGCGCTGGTGGATGCCTACATGCCCATCGTCAGCCCGGCCGGCGTGCAGGAGATCCTGGACCTTGGCCTATATGGCTGGGCGCTGAGCCGCTATGCAGGCACCTGGGTCGGGCTGAAGACGATGAAGGATACGGTGGAGGCGACGGCTGTCGTCGATGGCGACCCATTCCGCCTGAATTTCGTGCAGCCCACCGATTTCGCGATGCCGGAGGGCGGGCTGAACATCCGTCTGGGCGACAGCCCGGTCGAACAGGAAACACGGATGATCGACTACAAGCGCTTCGCGGCGGAGGCATTTGCCCGTGCGAACCGCATCGACCATCGGATCTGGGGCAAGCCGGGGGCGAAGATCGGCTTTGTCTCCGCGGGCAAGAACTACCTGGATCTGGAACATGCGCTGTCGCTGCTGGGAATCGACGCGGCAGAGGCGGAGCGGCTGGGGATCACGACCTACAAGGTGGCGCAGGTCTGGCCGCTGGACATGGACAGCTTCCACGACTGGGCCGAGGGCCTGGATCTGATCGTGGTGGTCGAGGAGAAGCGCAAGCTGATCGAAGTGCAGGTGAAGGAGGCGATCTTTGACGACCGTCGTGGCCGGCGCGTTTACGGCTGGCGCAAGGGGGGCACCCATTCGGAGGAGCTGTTCCCGACGAAGGGAGCGCTGGATCCGGTCTGGATCGCCGAGAAGCTGGGCGCGATCCTGATCGAGGAGGGGCGCGGCACCGACCGGGTGAAAGCCGGGCTGGAGGCCCTGGGCGAGGTGCGCCGCAACGACAACGTGACCGACATCGCGGCGCGGCTGCCCTACTTCTGCGCGGGCTGTCCGCACAACAGTTCCACCAAGGTGCCGGAGGGCAGCCGCGCCTATGCGGGCATCGGCTGTCACTACATGGTGCAATGGATGGATCGCGAGACGAGCGGTTTCACCCACATGGGCGCCGAGGGGGCGAACTGGATCGGCGAGGCGCCGTTTTCAACCCGCAATCACGTGTTTCAGAACCTGGGCGACGGGACCTACAACCACTCCGGCATCCAGGCGATCCGCGCGGCCCAGGCGGCGGGGACCAACATCACCTACAAGATCCTGTTCAACGATGCCGTGGCGATGACCGGCGGCCAGAAGAACGAGGGCGGGCTGACGGCCTACCGCATTGCGGAAGAGCTGAAGGCCATGGGCCTGTCGCATATCGCGGTGGTGCACGACGAGAAGGAAAATATCGATCTTTCACAATTCCCGAAAGGGATTGAGCTTGCCGAGCGGGCCGATCTGGCGCGCGTGCAGGAGAATATTGCAAAGGTCGAAGGCGTGTCCGCGCTGATCTACGTGCAGACCTGTGCCGCTGAAAAGCGGCGGCGGCGCAAGCGCAAGGAGTTCCCCGATCCCGACAAGCGGGTCTTCATCAACACCGATGTCTGCGAGGGCTGCGGCGATTGCGGGGTGCAGTCGAACTGCGTCGCCATCGTCCCGGTGGAGACGGAGCTGGGCCGCAAGCGTGCGGTGGACCAGTCGGCCTGCAACAAGGATTTCAGCTGCCTCAAGGGGTTCTGTCCCAGCTTCGTGACGCTGGAGGGCGCGACGGTGCGGAAGGAGACGGGGACGCACCTGGATCTGCCGGACCTGCCGGACCCGGAGCTGCCGGCGATCGAGGGGACCCACAACATCGTGCTGACCGGTGTCGGCGGGACGGGCGTGGTGACCATCGGCGCGGTGCTGGCCCAGGCGGCGCAGATCGACGGCAAGGGCGCCGGGATGATGGAGATGGCGGGGCTGGCCCAGAAGGGCGGTGCCGTGCACATCCACCTGCGGATTGCCGAGACGCCCGGCGACATTACCGCGATCCGCGTGGCAACCGGCGAGGCCCATGCGCTGATCGGCGGCGATCTGGTGGTGAGCGCGGGGTCGAAGACCCTGGGCCTGACCCGCGCCGGGCGGACCGGCGGCGTGGTCAACAGCCATGATATCGTCACCGGGGAATTCACCCGGAATACGGAATTTTCCATTCCTTCCGATAGGTTGGAGCTGCAACTTCAGGCAAGGCTAAAGGATCGGCTGGTGCTGTTCGATGCCAGCGAACTGGCCCGGGCGACCATGGGGGATTCCATCTTCTCCAACATGATGGTCATGGGGGCGGCCTGGCAGGCGGGGCTGATCCCGGTCAGCCATGATGCGATCTTCCAGGCGGTGGAACTGAACGGGCAGGCGCCCGCCAAGAACCAGCGCGCCTTCGAGATCGGCCGTTGGGCCGTCGTGCATCCGGCCGAGGCCGAAGCGATGCTGGCCCCGCAGGAGGTCGAGACCCCCAGGACGCTGGAGGAGATCATAGATTTCCGCGCCGAGCACCTTCGGAAGTACCAGAACCGGCGGCTGGCCAAGAGGTATCGCGCGATGGTGGCCCGGTTCCAGGATCCTGCGATGCAGGAGGCCGTGGCGCGGGGGTATCACAAGCTGCTGTCCTACAAGGACGAGTACGAGGTGGCGCGGCTGCTGCTGGAGACCCGCAAGAAGGCCGAAGAGACCTTCGAAGGGGACTTCCGCATGACCTATCACCTGGCCCCTCCGGTGCTGGAAAAGACCGGGGCCGACGGGCGGCCAGTCAAGCGGGAGATGGGGCCCTGGTTCCGCATGCCGCTGTCGGTCCTGGTCCGGCTGAAGGGGCTGAGGGGGACCAGGCTGGATCCCTTCGCCGGCCTGGAGGAACGCAAGACGGAGCGCGCGCTGATCGCCCAGTACGAGGCGGATATGGAAGAGATTCTGGGAGGTTATCATCCGGAGTTGAAGGAAACCGCGAAGGCCTTGGCGGAGCTTCCGTTGCAGATCAGGGGCTTTGGCCCGGTGAAGGCCGCGAACCTGGCGCAGGCGGAGAAGCAGCGCGAAGCCTACCTGGCCGTGCTGCGCGACGGACCGCTGAAGGAGGCGGCGGAATAGGCTGGGTCACGCCCTTCGAAGGACGCGCGCGGCTGCGTCCTTCGCCCGGCTCGTCCTCCGTGATTAACTGATCTGAAAGCTTCGCCGCGCCTATCGTGGCGGAGCCGCGCCGGGGTCGGATTTCGTGATCAGTCAATTGTTCTGGATCGAATCCGGCGCCACGGCTATGGAGGCGAAACCCTTTCGGACCCGTGCCATGACCGCAGAGATCCTACCGACGCAGCACAATCCGCGCCCGCCCAGCAAGCGACAGATCGCGCGGGACATATCCTATGCCAGCAGCGCCGAGACGCGCTCCGGCCGGATGGTGATCCGGCTGATGGAAAATGCGCTTGGCCGGCCATCGCTGATCCGCCGCGCCGACGGCTACGTCGAGGAGGTGGAGGCCGGGGGCGATTTCTGGTCGGTCATGATGGAGCGCTACGGGCTGCAGCTGGAGGTCGTCGGTGGCGCGCTGGACAACATTCCGGCCACCGGTCCGCTGGTGGTGATCGCCAATCATCCCTACGGCATCCTGGACGGGCTCATGCTGGGCCATATCCTGCAGGAGCGGCGGGGCGATTTCAGGATCCTGGCCAACCGCGTCTTTCGCGGGGCACGGGACCTGGACCGCGTTGTGCTGCCGATCAGCTTTGACGAGACGCGCGAGGCGGTGCAGGGGAATATCGAAACCCGGAAGGAGGCGCTGCGCTACCTGCGGGAGGGCGGTTGCGTCGGTGTCTTCCCGGGGGGCACCGTGTCGACCTCTGCCACGCCCTTCGCGCATCCGATGGACCCGGCGTGGCGTGGTTTCACCGCGCGGATGATCGCCAAGTCGGGGGCAACGGTGGTGCCCGTGTTCTTCGATGGGACGACGTCGCGGCTGTTCCAGCTGGCCAGCCATCTGCACATGACCCTGCGGATGGGATTGCTGCTGAAGGAGTTCAGGACGCGCGTTGACGGCCCGGTGCGCGTGGTCATCGGCGCCCCGGTGCCGAAGGAAGCTTTGCTGGCCCGGGCAGGCGACACGCGGGCGATGATGGATTTCCTGCGAAAGGCGACTTATGAACTGTCTCCGCAGCCGCTGACATCCTATGACTACGGCTACGAGTTCGAGGCGAAACGCCGGAGCTGAGCCGGCGGAAACAGGAGCGGGTGGCCCGAAGGCCCCCGGGGCATAACATGGCAGTAGGCATTTTCGATTCCGGTCTGGGCGGGCTGACGGTTCTGGACGCCTGCGCGAAGCGGCTGCCGGAGGTGCCCTTCGTCTACCTGGGCGACAACGCCCATGCGCCCTACGGCGTGCGGACAGCCGATGACATCTACCAGCTGACCAAGACGGGGGTGCAGCGCCTGTTCGATGCGGGCTGCGACCTGGTGATCCTGGCCTGCAACACCGCCAGCGCGGCCGCGCTGCGCCGGATGCAGGAAGGCTGGCTGACCCCGGACAAGCGCGTGCTTGGCGTCTTCGTGCCCCTGATCGAGTCGCTGACCGAACGCCAGTGGGGCGACAATTCCCCGCCGCGGGAAGTGGCGGTGAAACATGTTGCGCTTTTCGCCACGCCGGCCACCGTGGCAAGCCGGGCCTTCCAGCGTGAACTGGCCTTCCGCGCCATCGGTGTCGACGTCGAAGCCCAGGCCTGCGGCGGTCTGGTCGATGCGATCGAGGAAGGGGACATGATCCTGGCGGAGGCGCTGGTGCAATCCCACGTCGAAGCGCTGAAGCGCAAGATGCCCACGCCGGAGGCCGCGATCCTGGGCTGTACGCATTATCCGCTGATGGAAGAGACCTTCCAGAAGGCCCTGGGGACCGAGGTCAGCGTCTATTCCCAGGCGAACCTGGTGGCCGACTCGCTGGCCGATTACCTGGAGCGTCACCCCGACAAGCGCGGTGAGGGAGAGGTCAGCATGTTCCTGACCACGGGCGATCCTGCCCGCGTTTCGACCCATGCAACCCAGTTTCTGCGGCGCCGGATAGATTTTCACGCCGCCTGATGCAACTTTTGGTGGAAAAGTCTTGCCGCGTCACCTGCGGTGATACAACCTGAGGTGGTTGTGTCAGGGAGCCGGTGCCGTGCGCCTGATGCGGATCGGCGTGGCCCATCCTGCGTCGACAGCTGGCCCCGCCAGCAGGCACCGGACGGAGAGGAAGGCCTGTGCGAGGTATCCCGGCCTCGCACAGGTTACCGCCTCTTGGCGGCCTGCGCCTCCGGCAAGCCTTTGCGGTTCTGTTGAAACCGCTTGAAAGCGGGGCCCGGTTGGCTCATCTAAGGCACGTTTGTTGAGCGGAGCCGACATGATCAAGAAAATCGCCATCATCGGGGCCTCTGGATACACCGGGGCCGAGCTGATCCGTCTGATCTCCACCCATCCGGAGATCGAGATCGCCGCACTGGCCGCCAATTCCAAGGCGGGCCTGTCCATGGCACAGGTCTTTCCGTTTCTCCGACACCTGGACCTTCCGGACCTGGTGACCGTCGATCAGATCGATTTCTCCGAGATTGACCTGGCGTTCTGCGCCCTGCCGCACAAGACCAGCCAGGAGGTGATCCGGGAATTGCCGAAGGACCTGAAGATCGTCGATCTGTCGGCGGATTTCCGTCTGCGCGATCCCGAGGCCTACAAGGCCTGGTATGGCAATGATCATGCCGCCGTGGAGATGCAGAAGGAGGCCGTCTACGGCCTGACCGAGTTCTACCGCGACGAGATCAAGGGCGCGCGGCTGGTGGCCGGCACGGGCTGCAACGCGGCGACCGGGCAGTTCACCCTGCGGCCGCTGATCAGCGCGGGGGTGATCGGGCTGGATGATATCATCCTCGACATGAAATGTGCCGTCTCCGGTGCGGGCCGCAGCCTGAAGGAAAACCTGCTGCATGCCGAACTGTCGGAGGGCTACAATGCCTATGCCGTCGGCGGCAAGCACCGGCACCTGGGCGAGTTTGATCAGGAGTTCAGCCTGCTGGCGGGCCGCGAGGTGAAGATCCAGTTCACGCCGCACCTACTGCCGGTGAACCGGGGGATCCTGTCCACCGGCTATGTCTCGGGCGAGGCGCAGGCGATTTACGACGCGATGGTCGCGGCCTATGCCGATGAGCCCTTCGTGAAGGTGCTGCCCATCGGCGAGACCCCGTCGACCCATGATGTGCGGGGATCGAACTTCGTCCACATCGGTGTGACGGCAGACCGCATTCCGGGCCGGGCGATTGTGGTTACGGTGCTCGACAACCTCTGCAAGGGGTCTTCGGGGCAGGCGTTGCAGAATGCCAACCTGATGCTGGGTCTGGAGGAGACGACGGGGCTGATGGCCGCGCCGCTCTTCCCGTAAGGGAGACAGGAGGCGCCCATGAAGGGGCTGAAGAAGAAACGCCGCATCCAGGTCATCGCCCTTGCCTTCGTGGCACTGGCGGGGTCCGCGGCGCTGATCGGCTACGCCTTCCAGGATGGGATCAACCTGTTCCGGTCGCCGACCCAGCTGGCAGAGGCGCCCCCGGGCCCATCCGAGGTGTTTCGTCTTGGCGGCCTGGTCGAGGAAGGCAGCCTGGAACGTGGCGATGTGGTCCGCTTCGTCGTGACCGATGGCGGGGCGTCGATCCCGGTGACCTACCGGGGGATCCTGCCGGATCTGTTCGGTGAGGGGCAGGGGATGATCGGCACCGGCCGCTACGTGAACGGCACCTTCGAGGCGACGGAGATCCTGGCAAAGCACGACGAGGATTACATGCCCAAGGAAGTGATCGACGCGCTGAAGGAACAGGGTATCTACGAGGCGCCCGAAAGCTGACGGCCCCGAAAGCTGACGGCCCTGTGTTGGCCCCGGGCCATGTTTGGATCAGATGAGAGGCTGCGTTCGGTACACGAGCGCAGCCTTAATCTTTTGCTGTGCAGGTTTTTTCCGGGATAACCACCTCAGGAGAGAGCGGATGGCACTGCACGTGCGGGAGATTGCAGAAGAGATCGTCAGCCGGGAGGGCGGGTTCGTCAACGACCGGGATGATCCGGGCGGGGCGACCAATCACGGGGTGACGATCCACACCATGCGGCGGCTGGGGCTGGACCTGGACGGCGACGGCGATGTGGATGTGGCCGACGTGCAGCGGCTGAGCCGGGCGCAGGCGCTGGACATCTTCCTGGAGCACTACTTCCATGCGCCGCGCATCGCGGACCTGCCGGAGCCCCTGTGGGCCACGGTCTTCGACATGTACGTCAACGCGGGCGCGAATGCGGTGAAGATCCTGCAGCGGCTCCTGCGGGACATGGGGTGGGAGGTCTCGGTCGACGGTCAGATCGGCCCGCAGACCATCCGCGCCTGTCACGAGGCCCAGGCCGCCGCGGGCGGGCACATGGTGGATGCCTACGGGATCGCCCGGCGCAACTACTACTTCCGCCTGGCCGATGCCCGGGCCCAGAGCCGCAAGTACGTCCGCACGCGGACTGGCGGAAAGGGCGGCTGGATCCGGCGGGCGGAGGAATTCATCGCCCCGCGCTATCACATGAGCAAGGTGGAATTCGCCGAGAGGATCGCGGCATGGGCGTGATCGACGGCATCCTGGGCCTGGTCTTCGGCGGAGGGCGCAACGTGATCCGCGAAACGGCGGAGGTGTTTCGCACCAATGCCGAAGGTGCGGATCAACGGGATCTCGCGGCCTATGAGGCCGCCCTGGCGCAGCACGGGGCGGAGTTTCGCGATGACCGCAGCGGGTTCGACCGGTTCATCGACGGGCTGAACCGGCTGCCGCGCCCGGCGATGGCGCTTGGCGCGATCGGCCTGTTCGTGGCGGCGATGACAGATCCCGTCTGGTTTTCCGAGAGAATGCAAGGGCTTGCCCTGGTGCCTGAGGCCCTTTGGTGGCTGTTGGGCGCTGTCGTCAGCTTCTACTTCGGGGCCAGGCACCAGGTGAAGGGCCAGGAGTTCCAGCGCGAGATCGCCCGGACCATGGCGCGCACGCCGCAGGTGGTGACGAACCTGCAGGAGCTGCGCCGGCTGGATGGGGCGGAGGCGGCCCCGGGGGCCGAGGTGGTGCACACCGAAACCCGGGACCCGAATCCGGCGCTGGAGGCCTGGCGCGCCGCTGGCTGAAAAGCGGGCGGGGAAGGCTGAGGCCGGGAAAGCGAACTGACCGAAGATTTGGGGCCGCATACTTGGGCTCAGAGATTGGTGGCAAGAGGTTTCGGACAGGGGGCGCGACAATTCTGTCGCGCCCCTTTCGTCTATTTGAATTGAGGCGATGCCGGGCCTGGGCCTATAAGCGGACATGCTTACCGAACTCGGCCACTTCGCCCTCATCCTCGCGCTTTTCGTGGCGCTGTTTCAGACCGTAGTCCCGCTGGTCGGCGCCTGGCGCCGCTGGCCTGGCTGGATGGCGGCGGCCGAACCTGCTGCGCTGGCGCAGGCGGTGCTGGTCGGGTTTTCCTTCGCGACGCTGATGTGGGCCTTCATCACCTCCGACTTCTCGCTGCACCTTGTCTGGGCGAACAGCCATTCGGCGAAGCCCATGCTCTACAAGGTGACGGGCGTCTGGGGGAACCACGAAGGTTCGATGCTGCTCTGGATCCTGATCGTCGCGCTTTTCGGCGCCGCGGCGGCCCTGTTCGGCGGCAACCTGCCGCCGACGCTGAAGGCGCGGGTGCTGGGGGTCCAGGGGATGATCGGGCTGGCCTTCCTGGCCTTCTCGCTCTTTACCTCCAACCCGTTCCTGCGCCTGGCGGTGCCGCCCTTCGACGGGCAGGACCTGAACCCGCTGCTGCAGGACCCGGGATTGGCCTTCCATCCGCCGTTCCTCTACCTCGGCTACGTGGGCCTTTCGATGTCCTTCAGCTTTGCCGTTGCGGCGCTGCTGGAAGGCCGGGTCGATGCCGCCTGGGGCCGTTGGGTACGGCCCTGGACGCTGGCCGCCTGGATGTTCCTGACCGTCGGCATCGCGCTCGGCTCCTGGTGGGCCTATTACGAGCTGGGCTGGGGCGGGTTCTGGTTCTGGGATCCGGTGGAGAACGCTTCCTTCATGCCCTGGCTGACCGCTGCCGCCCTGCTGCATTCGGCCATCGTGGTGGAAAAGCGCGAGAGCCTGAAGGCCTGGACGATCCTGCTGGCCATCATCGCCTTCGGCTTCTCCCTCATCGGGGCGTTCATCACGCGGTCGGGGGTCATCACCTCTGTCCATGCCTTCGCCAATGACCCCGAACGCGGGGTGTTCCTGCTGGCCATCACCGCCTTCTTCATGGGGGGCGCGCTGACGCTTTTCGCCGCGCGGGCGGATGTGATGACCTCCAAGGGGGTGTTCGGGCTGGTGAGCCGCGAGTCGGCCCTGGTGCTCAACAACATCCTGCTGGGGGTGGCGGCCTTCGTCGTCTTTACCGGGACGGTCTGGCCGCTGGTCTCCGAAATGGCGTTCGGGCGGAAGCTTTCGGTGGGGGCGCCCTTCTTCGACATGGCCTTCACGCCCTTCATGGTCGCGCTTGGGGTGATCCTGCCGGTTGGCGCGATGCTGCCCTGGAAACGCGCGAAGCTGGGGCGTGTGGCACGCCGCCTGGTGCCGGCGGCGGTGCTGGCGCTGGCCGTGGGCGCGCTGCTTTATGCCATGGAAAGCGGCCGGTCGGCGCTTGGCCCGGTGGGGCTGATGCTGGGCACCTGGCTGGTGGCCGGTGCGCTGGTCGACCTGTGGAGCCGGACCGGATCGGCCGGTGCGGGCCGCCTGCTGCGGCTTCCGCGCGCCGATTGGGGCCGGGTCGTGGCCCATGCGGGCCTGGGTGTGACCATTGCGGGCATCGCCTCGATGATGGCCTGGCAGCAGGAAGACATCCGCGTCGTCCAGACCGGCGACACGGTGGAACTGGCGGGCTATGCGCTGACGCTTGACGGGGTGCGGCAGGTGCAGGGGCCGAACTACATTTCCACCATGGGGGATGTGACGCTGGCCAAGGGGGGCAGGGTCATTGGCACGCTGCATCCGGAGAAGCGGATCTATCCGGTGGCGGGCATGCCCACGACCGAGGCGGCGATCGACAACGGGTTCCTGCGCGACATCTACATTGCCCTTGGCGATCCGCAGGAGGGCGGGGGCTGGGCGATGCGCAGCTATTACAAGCCGCTGGCCAACTGGATCTGGTGCGGTGCGCTGCTGATGGCCTTCGGCGGGCTGCTGAGCCTGACTGACCGGCGGTTCCGCGTGGCGGCAGGCGCGGCGAAGGCCGCGCGCGTGCAGGGGGTACCGGCGGAATGAGGATGTGGCAGAGCGTGTGGCGGCGGTTGGTGGATTACATCCACCCTACGGCAGTCCTGATGGTGGTGCTGATGCTGGCGGGGCCGGCGCAGGCGGTGCAGCCGGACGAGATGCTGGCCGACCCGGCGCTGGAAGCCCGCGCGCGGGACATCAGCCAGGGGTTGCGCTGCCTCGTCTGCCGCAACGAGAACATCGATGACAGCAATGCCGACCTGGCCCGGGACCTGCGCCTGCTGGTGCGGGAACGGCTGGTGGAGGGCGACAGCGATCAGCAGGTGGTCGACTTCATCGTCAACCGCTACGGCGAATACGTCCTGCTGAAGCCCGAGGCGACGGGATCCAACCTTGTCCTGTGGCTGGCCGGGCCTGCGATGCTCCTCCTGGGGTTGGGGATCGGCGCGGCCTATATCCGGCGCCGGGGCAGGGCGCGTGCCGCCGGAGAGGCGGAGGGCCTCTCGGACGAAGAACAGGCCCGGCTGAAGGAAATTCTGGGCGACTGACGCAGTGTTCCGGTTTGACGGATGCGCTGGTTCCGGTTTCTGTGTCTTTCGACGGACGACAGGAGGAGCAGCCCGTGACCTATCAGACCATCACGCTGGAGATCGAAGACGACATCGCCGTGCTGCGGTTGAACCGGCCGGAGGTGATGCATGCGCTGAATTCGCAGATGCGGGCGGAGATCGCGGATGCGGTCCGATCCGTGGGGGAGAAGGCGAGGGTGCTGGTCCTGACGGCAGAGGGGCGGGCCTTCTGCTCCGGCCAGGATCTGAGCGATCGGGCCAACGTGGCCCTTCCGGACCTGGAACGCACGCTGCGCGACGAATACGTCCCCATGCTGAAGGCCATCGTCGACTGCCCGATCCCGACGATTTCCGCCGTGAACGGTGCGGCTGCGGGGGCGGGCGCCAACCTGGCGCTTTGTGCCGATATCGTCATCGCGGCCGAAAGCGCCTATTTCCTTCAGGCCTTCACCCGTATCGGCCTGGTGCCCGACGCCGGCGGCACCTACTTCCTGCCGCGGACCGTGGGCAGCCAGAAGGCCATGGGCGCCGCGCTCTTTGCCGACAAGATCATGGCGGCCCAGGCCGATGCCTGGGGCATGATCTGGGAAGCGGTGCCGGATGATGCCTTCGAGGCGACCTGGAAGGCACGGGCGGCCCATCTGGCCAAGGGGCCGACGGCCACCTACCGCGAGGTGAAGGATATCATCCGGGGGTCCTGGTCCGGGGACCTGGACAGCCAGCTGGAGGCAGAGGGCAAGGCGCAGGGGCGTTGTGGTCAGAGCCGTGATTTCAAGGAAGGCGTCTTGTCCTTCCTCGAAAAGCGTCCGCCGCATTTCGAAGGCCGTTGAGGGCGTAAAGGGGTCGTTTTGGCCGCGGGGCTGGCGGGGATCAGGTTTGCACGCTAGCAGGGAAATGGCCCTGCCTGCGGCCATGCGATGACGGAGCCCCCGATGACCGATGCCAACCTTGCCGCTGCAAGACGACTTCCCTGGCCGCTGCTGGGGTGGTTCGGGGCCTCGGCCACGCTGCTGGTGCCGCAGGCGGCGGGGCCGGTTGCCTTTTCCCTTCTGGCCCTTGCCCTGACAGGGAATGCGCAGGACGGTGCGGCGCTGATCCTGGCGATGACCCTGGCGCAGGTGGCGGGGGCGGTTCCCGTAACCCGCTGGGGTCGCGCCTACAGCCCCACAGCCTTTCTGCGCCTGCTGGTCCTGATCCGGACCCTGGCGCTTGGCGCGCTGGCGATGGCCGGCTGGATGGGGGCGCCCTTCTGGGCGCTGGTCGGGCTTGCCGCGCTGTCCGGATCGGTCGCGGGATCCGCCTTCGGCTACCTGCGATCGCTCCTGAATGAACTCACGACCGAGGAACGCTATCCCAGGGCGCTTGGCATTGCGGCAACCCTGAACGAGGTGACCTTTGTCGCGGCCCCGGTGGCGGCGGCCGGGCTGGGCGCGGTTTCCCCGGTGCTGGGTCTGGCCGCGCTGACCGTGATCGGGGCGCTGCCGGCGCTTCTTGTACCCTCGGTCGCGCGTGCGGAGGTGCCGGAAGATCCGACACCGGGCAGCATCCTGACGCCAAGGGTGCTGATCTGGCTTGCCTGTGCGGTTGGCGGTGGCGCCGCGGTTGCCGTGCTTGAAATCGGGGCTGTCGCGCTTGCCCTGCGGTTTGGACATGCGCCGGCGATGGCGATCCTGTTCACCGTTCCACTGTGCATCGCGTCTGTCTGTGGCGGGCTTTGGGTGAGCTTCCGCAATCGCATGGCGACGCGGCCCACGGTGGTGGCGCAGCTGGCGGTGACCACCTTCGGCGTGGCAATTGCGGCCAGCGGGCTGTCTCTCTGGCTGACATTGGCGGGGTGCGTCCTGGTCGGGGCGATGATGCCGCCGCTCGGGACCACCTACATGCTGGTGCTGGAACGACTGGTGCCCCGCGACCGGCGGCCGGAGGCCTTTGCCGTGCTGCGGACCGCCAGTTCGATCGGCGTGATCTTTGCCAGCGGGATGCTGGCCCTGGCCCCGCTTTCGGCGTCGCTGATCGCGGTTTCGCTCGTCATGCTGCTGGCAATGCTGCCTGTCGCGCTGACGCCCTCGGCCATGGGAGAGCGCTGAGCCGTCGCCGCCCGGGGGGCAGGATCATCAAGGCAGGATCATCGGAACGCAAAAAGGGCAGCCCGAAGGCTGCCCTTTCGCAAATCTGCCGTTGCGCAGGTCTGTCGGTCCGCCGATCAGCGGTTTTCGACATCCGTGTAATCGCGCAGAGTCTCGCCGACGTAGAGCTGGCGGGGACGGCCGATGCGCATCGCCGGATCCTCGATCATCTCTTTCCACTGCGAGATCCAGCCGACGGTCCGCGACAGGGCGAAGATCGGGGTGAACATCGAGGTGGGGAAGCCCATGGCCTCCAGGATGATGCCGGAATAGAAGTCGACGTTCGGGAACAGCTTCTTCTCTGCGAAGTAGGGATCGGCCAGGGCTTGCTGTTCCAGCTCCTTGGCGGTCGCCAGGATCGGGTTGTTTTCCACGCCCAGCAGTTCCAGCACCTCGTCCGCGGATTCCTTCATCACCGTCGCGCGGGGATCGAAGTTCTTGTAGACGCGGTGGCCGAAGCCCATCAGGCGGAACGGATCGTTCTTGTCCTTGGCCTTGGCAATGTATTCCGGAATGCGATCCGGGGTGCCGATTTCCTTCAGCATTTCCAGGCAGGCCTGGTTGGCGCCGCCGTGTGCCGGACCCCAGAGGCAGGCGATGCCGGCCGCGATGCAGGCAAACGGGTTGGCGCCGGAGGAGGACGCGAGCCGCACGGTGGAGGTCGACGCGTTCTGCTCGTGGTCGGCATGCAGGGTGAAGATACGGTCCATGGCGCGGGCCAGGATCGGGTTCACCTGGTAGTCTTCGGCCGGAACGGCGAAGCACATGCGCAGGAAGTTGGACGCGTAGTCCAGATCGTTGCGCGGGTACACGAAGGGCTGGCCGATGGTGTACTTGTAGGCCATGGCGGCGATGGTCGGCATCTTGGCGATCAGGCGGATCGAGGCGACCTCGCGCTGCCAGGGATCGGAGATGTCGGTGCTGTCATGGTAGAAGGCGGACATGGCGCCGACCACGCCGACCATGATGGCCATCGGGTGCGCGTCACGACGGAAGCCGGTGAAGAAGCGGTGCATCTGTTCATGCACCATGGTGTGCTTGGTCACGCGGGATTCGAAATCTTCCAGCTGGGCCGCGTCGGGCAGGGCGCCGTAGAGCAGCAGGTAGCAGACTTCGAGGTAGTGCGATTTCGACGCCAGTTGGTCAATCGGGTAGCCGCGGTGCAGCAGCTCGCCCTTTTCACCGTCGATGTAGGTGATGGTGCTGTCGCAGGACGCGGTGGAGGTGAAGCTCGGGTCATAGGTGAACATGCCCGTGGTGCCGTAGAGCTTGCGGATGTCGATGACATCGGGCCCGGCAGAGGGCGAAAGCACCGGGAATTCGTAGCTTTGGCCGTCGACCGTCAGAGTCGCCGTCTTTTTAGGTTCAGACATTTATATATCCCTTCCTCTGTTCCCGCACCGGCCCGCCCATTGGCCGCCCGGCGCCCCTTTTTTCACGGTGCGTCTCAACGAAGGGTTAAGCGGCACCTTTGCTGGCATCCTGAAGGCGGAGGATGGTTTCCTCCTGCCCGAGAACCAGCATCATATCGAATACGCTGGGGGTGGCGGTCCGCCCGGCCAGAGCTGCACGCAGGGGTGCGGCGATCTGTCCAAACTTCATTTCGCGAGCCTCGGCGAATGTGTTCAGTTTCCCCTCCAGATCCTGACGCGTCCAGCTAGCACTTTGCAAGTGCGGCGTCAATTCGATCAGTATACCGATGGATACAGCGTCCAGATTCTTGGCCGCTTTCTCGTCGATATCCAGGGGGCGGTCGGCAAGGCAAAAGTGAGCTTTGTCAATTAGTTCCGGGAAGGTCTTGGCGCGCTCCTTGAGGAAGGACATCGCCTCGCCCAGTTGGGAAATTTTTTGTTCTGACAGGGAGTCAAGGCCGGTGACCTCGCGGAAGGTCAGCAGCTCTTGCAGCAGTGCAGCATCCTCGGTGATGGCGATGTGCTGTCCACAGATATTGGCCAGTTTCTTGAAGTCGAAACGCGCCGGGGATTTGCCCATGCCGTCAAATCCGAACCACTCGATTGCCTGGGCGTCGGTGAAGAACTCGTCATCGCCGTGGGACCAGCCGAGGCGGGCAAGGTAGTTGCGCATGCCGGCGGCCGGATAGCCCATGTCGCGGTATTCCTCGACCCCCAGGGCGCCGTGGCGTTTCGACAGCTTCTTGCCGTCGGGGCCGTGGATCAGGGGGATATGCGCATAGGTCGGCAGCGGCCAGCCCATGGCGGTGTAGATCCCCATCTGACGCGCGGCGTTGTTCAGGTGGTCGTCGCCCCGGATCACGGTGTTCACGCCCATGTCATGGTCATCGACCACCACGGCCAGCATGTAGACCGGCGTGCCGTCCGAGCGCAGCAGGATCATGTCGTCCAGCTGATCGTTGCGGATCTTCACGTCGCCCTGCACCTGGTCGTTGATCGTCACGGTGCCGTCCTGAGCCGTCTTCAGGCGGATCACGAAGGGCAGGTCGGGATGTGTCGCGGGATCGGCGTCACGCCAGGGCGACTGGAACAGGGTCGAGCGTTTCTCTTCGCGTGCCTTTTCGCGGAAGGCCTCGATTTCCTCCTGGGTGGAGAAGCACTTGTAGGCCTGGCCCTTCGCCAGCAGTTCCAGCGCGACCTCGCGGTGGCGGTCGGCGCGGTCGAACTGGCTGACGACCTCACCGTCATGGTCGAGGCCGAGCCAGTCGAGACCTTTCAGGATCGCTGCCGTCGCTTCGGGGGTGGAACGGGCGCGATCGGTATCTTCGATCCGCAGCAGGAATTTGCCGCCCCGGCCCCGGGCATAAAGCCAGTTGAAGAGCGCCGTGCGGGCGCCGCCGATGTGCAGGAAGCCGGTCGGCGAGGGGGCGAAGCGGGTGACGATCTGGTCGGACACGGGGGACGTTCCTAACGTTTGATTAACCATGCGCTGTATAGCGTTTTGCGCATTGTCTATCGGTGGGCCGGAGGCGAGACAAGTGCGGCAGGGGTTGGAGCGGCTGAAGCAGGAAGTGCTGGCACAGCGCGGCGGGCTGTTCCACTGGGTGCCGGTCTGCCTTGGGCTGGGCATAGGGATCTACTTCGGTCTGCGGCAGGAGCCGGGCCCGGCGCTGCGGCTCGGCCTGCTGCTGATCGCGCTGCTTCTGGCTGCGGGCGGGGGCTGGGCGGGCCTGCGCGGGCGCGCCGTGCTGCAGCCGGTTCTGATCGGGCTGGCTCTGATCTGTGCCGGGCTGTGCCTGGCGGGCTGGCGCGCGCATGAGGTGTCGGCCCCGGTGCTGAGCTGGCGATACTACGGCCCGGTCGAGGGGCGCATCGTCGGGATCGACCGGTCGGCGTCGGACGCGGTGCGCCTGACGCTGGACCAGGTGCGGCTGGACCGGGTTTCCCCGGGGCGCACACCGGCGCGGGTGCGCATTTCGCTGCATGGTCCCGAGGGGACCGAGATTCGCCCGGGCCTGCACATCATGACGACCGCCCATCTTTCCGCACCCAACGGACCGGTGGAGCCGGGGGGCTTCGATTTCCGGCGGCATGCCTGGTTCCAGCGCCTTGGCGGGATCGGCTATACCCGCGTGCCCGTGCTTGCGGTGGCGCCGCCCGCGCCCCGGGACATGATCGTGTTTCGGACGCGCATCAGGCTGGCCCAGGCCTTTCGCGACAGGCTTGGCGGAGAGGCTGGGGCCTTTGCCGCCGCGGTCACGGCCGGTGATCGTTCCGGTATGGGGCAGGACACGCTGCAGGCGCTGCGGGTGTCGAACCTGGCGCATCTTCTGGCGATATCGGGATTGCACATGGGCCTGCTGACGGGCTTCGTCTTCATGGCGGTACGACGGGTGCTGGTCCTGTCGCGCCACGCGGCGCTGTTCTGGCCGGTGAAGAGCCTGGCCGCGGCGGCGGCGCTGGCGGTGGCGAGTGTCTACCTTGCGCTGTCGGGCGGGTCGATTGCCACGGAACGGGCCTTTGTCATGGTGGCCGTGGCGTTGGTTGCGGCCATGGCATTGCGCCGGGCGCTCAGCCTGCGGGCGGTTGCCCTGGCGGCGCTGGTCGTATTGGGGCTGCGGCCCGAGGCGCTGCTGTCGGCGGGGTTTCAGATGTCCTTTGCCGCGACGCTGGCGCTGGTCTGGGTCTTCGGGTTGCTGAAGGACAGGGAATGGCCGGGGCGTGGCTGGACGGGGCGGGTGGCGACGGTCGTTCTGTCCTCCGCCGTTGCGGGGCTGGCGACGGCCCCGGTGGCGGCGGCGCAGTTCAACCAGGTGGCCAACTACGGGCTGATCGCGAACCTCCTGTCGGTGCCGGTGATGGGGACCCTTGTCATGCCGGCGGCGCTGATTTCCGTTCTGGCCATGCCTTTCGGGCTGGAGGCGCTGCCGATGGCGGTGATGGGCTGGGGCCTGGACTGGATCCTGGGCGTGGCCCGAGTGGTGTCCGCGCTGGAGGGCGCGCGGGGCACCGTCCCGACGCCGCCGAAATGGGTCCTGCCGATCCTGGTGATGGGCGCGCTGTTCGTCATGCTCTGGTCCGGGCGGTTGCGCTGGCTGGGCGTCGGGCCCGTGGTCGCCGCCTTCGTGCTCTGGTCCGGAGTGGATCGGCCAACGATCCTGATCGCCGAAACCGGCGGCCTTGTCGGCGTGATGGGGCCGGAGGGGCGTGCCTTGTCGAAGGAACGAGCGGAGAGTTTCACGGCGCGGGTCTGGCTGGAAAACGACGGCGATGCCGTATCGCAGGCGGAGGCCGCAGCACGCTGGCCCGGGGGGGCGGCGATCCGGCATGCCACCGGCAAGCGGGCCGCGGCGGCGGCGGGACCCTGCGATGACGGTGGATTGCTTGTGCTGAACGTCGCGGCGCGCGAGGCGGTCGGCGCGGCGGGCTGCGATATCTGGGATGTCGGCCGCCTGCGGCAAAGCGGGGCCGTCGCGATCTACGTCGATGCGGAAAACCGGCGCCTGGTGACCGCGCGCGAGCTCAGCGGTGACAGGCTCTGGAGCGGTGCCGGCCCGGGCCGGCGGGCACGGGAGCAGCGGATCGCACTGGGGGACTGAGCGGATTTTCTGCTGGGGGACGATGGGGGCGGGCCGCCGAAGGTGGGTTGCACCCACCCTACGGGGCTGGGTTGTCGGCATACTGGGGCTGGCCGGAGCCGGTGCGGGAGGTTGTCCCGGGGCGAGAGGGGCGGCGGGCAGGGTCGAACTGCGCGCCGGCTTCGGCAGTTTCCGGGGGGGCGACGGGCTATTGTCGGGCGGGAAGGGGCGCGGGCGGGCCCGCGCCGCTGCTCAGTAGCTGCGGATCAGGCCGACGAGACGACCCTGAACGCGGACCTTGCTGGCGGGCAGGGAACGCGTGGCATAGGCGGGGTTCGCCGCGACCAGATCAACCTGGGCGCCCTTGCGGTAGATCTTCTTCAGCGTCGCTTCCTGATCTTCCACCAGGGCCACGACGATGTCGCCGTCATCGGCAGTGGCGCCTTCGCGGATGATGACGACGTCGCCGTCGTTGATCCCGGCTTCGATCATCGAATCCCCGTTGACCTCCAGCGCGTAGTGGTCCCCGCCGCGTGCGAGCATGGCGCCGGGCACGGCGATGTGGGAGGCCACTTCGGAGATCGCCTCGATCGGGACACCGGCGGCGATGCGGCCCATCAGCGGCAATTCCATCGCATGCAGACCGTCCAGCGCGCTGGCGGAGGGCGCGGGCGCCTTGCCGCCGTTGCCGATGACCTGGGGTTTGAACCCGCCGGCGGTCGCCGCGGACTTGGCTGCCAGGCTGTCGGGCAGTTTCACGATCTCGATCGCGCGGGCCCGGTGCGCCAGGCGGCGGATGAAACCGCGTTCTTCCAGGGCGGTGATCAGCCGGTGGATACCCGACTTGGAGCGCAGATCCAGCGCCTCCTTCATTTCGTCGAAGGAAGGGGGGACCCCGTCACGTTGCATCCGCTTGTGGATGAATTCCAATAGATCGAGCTGTTTCTTCGTCAGCATCCGGGGCTCCTGCACTGGTCCTCTATTTTTGTTCTACTGGCGTTCTCGTTTTGTGTCAACGCGCTGCAGGCGGAAACGGAGAGAGGTCGGCAGGGCGACGCCGGGCAGATCAGGGCAGGTGGCGCGATCAGATGGGCAGGTAGGGCAGCAGCTCGCCCGCCGGTGCGGCGGGGGCACCGGGCGGGCGCAGGATGAGGGCGTCAGCCTCGCTCAGGATGGTGAGGAGGGAGCTGTCCTGGGAGCCGAAGGGGCTCAACCCTTCCGGGGAGAGGCGCGCGCGCATGTAATGGGCGCGGGGGCCGTTGGCGGGCAGGTCCTGCAGCAGGGGGGCGTAGGACAGCGGCGCGGCCGTCGGGGGCAGGCCCTGGAAGGCACGCAGGACGGGCACCACGAAGACATGGCCGCAGACCATGGCGGACACGGGGTTGCCCGGCAGACCTATCATCATGGCGCCGCCCATGTCGGCCCCCATGCGACCGGCCATCAGCGGTTTGCCCGGCCGCATCGCGACCTTGTAGAAGCTCTGCGCCATGCCGAGGTCGGCGGCGACGCGCCCCACGAGGTCATGATCGCCGACGGAGGCCCCGCCGATGGTCACTACCAGGTCGGCCCCGGCGGCAAGGCGGAAGGTCGCCGCCAGCGAGGCGCGGCTGTCACGGGCAATGGGCAGCAGGCGCACCCGGGCACCGGCGGCGTGGAAGAGCGCTTCGAGCCCGAAGGTGTTGGAGGCGATGATCTGGTCCGGGCCGGGTGTGTCGCCGGGCAGGACGAGCTCGTCCCCGGTGGTGATCACGGCGACTTCCGGCCTGCGGGAGACCGTGACGCGCGGCTGGTTCATCGCCGCAAGCAGCGCCACGTCGGCGGGGCGCAGCAGGCGCGGTGCCGAAAAGACCTGACCATCGGTGAAATCGACACCCGCCGGCCGGATGTGCGGCCCGGTATCGAGCCTGTCGCCGAGCGTGATCGTGTCGCCGTCGCGGGTGACGTCCTCTTGCAGGACAACGCGGGTGGCGCCGGGGGGCACGGGCGCGCCGGTGAAGATGCGCACGGCCTGGCCCGGGCCGACGGTGCCATCGAAGCGCGCCCCGGCGGCGCTTTCACCGATCACGGTGAAACGGGCGCCCGGTACGGCATCCGCGGCGATCACCGCGTAGCCATCCATGGCGGAGCCCGCAAAGGGCGGCTGATCGCGGAAGGCGTGCACATCGGCGCGCATGACGCGGCCGGCGGACTGGCGCAGGGGCACCTCTTCGACATCCAGGGGGCGGGTCAGGGCGAAAAGCGCCTGAAGGGCGTCCTCGACCGAGATCATTCCGCTTCGAACCGGCCGGATTTGCCGCCATCCTTCAGCAGCAGGCGGATGCCGCCGATTTCCATGCCCTTGTCCGCCGCCTTGACCATGTCGTAGACGGTCAGGGTCGCCACGGAAACCGCGGTGAGGGCCTCCATCTCGACCCCGGTCTGACCGGAGGTCTTGACCGTTGCCTCGATCCGAAGGCCCGGCAGATCGGGATCGGGGGTGATCTCCACCGCGGCCTTGGTGATCGGCAGCGGATGACAGAGCGGGATCAGCTCCGACGTCTTCTTGGCGCCCATGATGCCCGCCAGCCGGGCAATTCCGGGCACGTCGCCCTTCTTCGTCTCGCCCGAGGTGATCAGGGCCAGGGTTTCGGGCCGCATTTTCACCCAGCCGCAGGCGGTGGCGATCCGCGCCGTCACCGGCTTGGCCGAGACATCGACCATATGCGCATCGCCCTTGCCGTCGAAATGGCTGAGAGGCATCAGAACCCCACCCCCCCGGCAGGCTGGGCGAGCAGTTTGCGGGTGGCAGCGGTCACATCGTCCTGCCGCATCAGGCTTTCGCCGATCAGGAAGCAGCGGGTGCCAAAACGTGCCATGTCGGCCAGGTCCTCAGGGGTGAAGAGCCCGCTTTCGGAGACCAGGATGCGATCCTCCGGCGCCATGCGGGAGAGCTTCCGCGTGGTGTCCAGCGAGGTTTCGAAGGTCTTCAGGTTGCGGTTGTTGATGCCCAGCAGGCGGCTTTCCAGCGAGGCGGCGCGTTCCAGCTCTTCCTGGTTGTGGACCTCGATCAGCGCGTCCATGCCCCAGTGGAAGGCGGCGGATTCCAGCTCCTGCGCCTGGGCGTCGGTGACGGAAGCCATGACGATCAGGATGCAGTCGGCGCCGAGCGCGCGGGCCTCTGCCACCTGGTAGGTGTCATACATGAAATCCTTGCGCAGCACCGGCAGCTTGCAGGCCTCGCGGGCCTCCACCAGGAATTCCTTGGCGCCCTGGAAGGAGGGCGTGTCGGTCAGCACCGAAAGGCACGCCGCGCCGCCCGCTTCGTAGGCGGCGGCGATGGTGGCGGGATCGAAGTCTTCGCGGATCAACCCCTTGGAGGGGGAGGCCTTCTTGACCTCCGCAATCAGGCCGTAGCCGGTGCGGGAAGCTTCGTGCAGCGCATCGGCGAAGCCGCGCACGGGCGATGCCGCGCGGGCCTCTGCCTCGACCTCGGACAGCGGCTTGGCTTCCTTGTCGGCGGCGATCTCTTCCAGCTTGTAGGCCTTGATGCGGTCCAGCACGGTTTCGCTCATGCCTGGGCTCCCTCTTGCGCGGACCTTGTCCCGGTCCAGTCGATTTCCGTCTCCCCTCTCGCTCTAAGCCAGTTGTTCACCTTTGAAAATGGGCGCGAGCCGAAAAAGCCGCGCCGGGCAGAGAGCGGCGAGGGGTGGGGCGATGCCACCACGAGGTGATCGGTCCCGGCGATATAACGCGCATACCCCTGCGCAGGTTTCCCCCAAAGCAGGAAGGCCCGGGGCGTGGCGGAGAGACGGCCCAGGACCTGGGCGGTCAGCATGGCCCAGCCGAGTTTCGCGTGCGCGCCCGCTTCGCCGGCAGGAACGGAGAGCGCGGTGTTGAGCAGAAGAACGCCCTGGTTGGCCAGGAACCGCAGGTCGGCATTGGGCGGGCAGGCGCCCAGGTCTTCCTGCATCTCTTTGTAGATATTGCCCAGGGATCGCGGCAGGGGGCGTACTTCCGGCGCGGCGGAGAAGGCCAGGCCATGGGCATGGCCGGGCGTCGGGTAGGGGTCCTGGCCGAGGATGACCACCCGCACGCTGTCCGGCGGGCAGGCCTCCAGCGCGGCGAAACGCTGCGGGGCGGGGGGCAGGATCTGTCGCCGGTCCTCCGCCAGGGCCTGGACGATACGGGGGTAGTCGGTTGCAAAGAAAGGCAGATCCGCCCAGGCCGCCGGGGGGGCGGGCTCTTCGCCCGGCTGCGCGTCGCGGGGGGCGGTCATGCGGCCGATGTGATCTTTGCCAGGGCTTCGACTTTCGCCAGGGCGGCACCGCTGTCGATGCTTTCGGCCGCCATCGCTGCCGCTTCGGTCAGGCTGTTCGTCAGGCCCGAAACGACAAGGGCCGCGGCGGAATTCAGCAGCACCGCATCGCGGTAGGCGTTGTGCTGACCGTTCAGCAGCGCGCGGAAGGCCTGGGCGTTTTCGGCCGGGGTGCCCCCGATGATGGCTTCGAAGGGGTGGATGGGCAGGCCGGCGTCATCGGGGTGGATCTCGAACTCGCTGACCGTGCCGTCTTCGGCCAGTTCGGCCACCCAGGAGGTGCCGGAGATCGCCAGTTCATCCGTTCCGTCGGACCCGTGGACCAGCCAGGCCTTGTGAGAGCCGAGCGCGCCCAGGGTTTCGGCCATGGGCCGGATCACGTCGCGTGAGTAGGCGCCGGTCAGCTGCCGGGTGACGCCTGCGGGGTTGGTCAGCGGGCCGAGGATGTTGAAGATCGTGCGGGTGCCCAGTTCGACCCGGGCCGGGCCGACATGGGCCATGGCGGGGTGGTGCATGGGGGCCATCATGAAGGCGATGCCGGTCTCTGCCAGGGCCTGTTGGACCACTTCGGGGCCGACCATGACCTTCACGCCCATTTCCGACAGCGCGTCGGCGGAGCCGGACTTGGAGCTGAGGTTCCGGTTGCCGTGCTTGGCCACGGGGACGCCCGCGCCCGCAACCACGAAGGCCGTCGCGGTGGAGATGTTCAGCGTGCCCTTGCCGTCGCCGCCGGTGCCGACGATGTCCATGGCCCCTTCGGGGGCCGTCACCGGATTGCACTTGGACCGCATCACCGAGGCGGCGGCGGTATATTCCTCCACCGTTTCGCCACGGGTGCGCAGGGCCATGAGGAAGCCGCCGATCTGGGCCGGGGTCGCTTCGCCCTCGAAGAGGATCTGGAAGGCGGTTCCGGCTTCTTCGCGGGTCAGGGGGCGGTCTGCTGCGGCGGCGATAAGCGGCTTGATGGCGTCGGACATCTGGGCTCTCCTCACCCCCTTTCCGAGGGCGGATATGGTGGTATAGTTCCCACACACCCCAAAGGAAGGGGCGGCGATCGGCTTTAGGGGCCGCAGGGCGGTCCGCGATGGCGGCGAAGCCGGGGGCCGGGCGGATGCCGGCGGCAGGCGATGTCGCGCGGTGCATTGATCCCGCGCCAGCCCGGCAGCGTCAAGGCCCAGAACCCCGTGTCGCGGGCAATGTCCCCGCGGCGGCCCTTCCGGCCGGATCGACAGAGCACGGGCCGGTCAAGGTCCGGCGAGAGGCCCGGGGCAACCCGGCAGGAGCGAGAGTACAGACGTGGCACGTGGCACGATTTCGGGATTTGTCTGGGGCACCGTTCTGACGGGGGCGGCCCTTACGGTGGCATCGCTGCTGGGGGCGCCGCCACAGCGCGGCCCCCAGCAAGTGGCGGGGCAGGCAGAGGAGCCGTCTGCGGTCGTCCCTCCCGCTGAAACTGATTTGGCTGAACCAGCACTGGCTGAACCTGAAGTGGCCGCACCCGAGGCTGAAACGACCGCAGAGACCCCTGAGGCAGGCGCGCCGGAGGTGGGCGCAGCGCCTGACGCGCTGCAAACCGACCCTGTAGAAGGGGACGAGGCCCCGACGCTTGCCGACGGAACCGAGGGCGCGCAGACGGCTGAGGCCCCGGTGACGCAACCCGAGCCGGTGTCGGAACCGGACGCGATGCAGGCGGAGGTCGACAGCCCTGCGACCGACGGAGAGCTTGCCCAACCGCAAATCGCCCAGGCGCCGGAGCAACCCGCGCCTGCGCCCCCAACTGAAACGCCCGAGGCCCCGCGTGCCGGGGAACCGCCTCTGGCCACATCCGACACTGCCGTCGCCATGGCGGAACCCGACGCAGAGGACGCCCCCCTGACGGCCCCCGCAGAGGCCCCGCAAATGGCCCTGGCAGAGGAAGAGGCCGCGGGGGATGTGGAGGCCGGCAACACGGTTGACGGCGACACGGAAGACGCGGCGCCCACGGGCTTCCCCATGGCTGACCTGAATGCGATCGAGACCGCCCCCGGGCTGCCGGGCGCAGAGGCAGAGGCACCCCGGGCCGACCGGCTGCCGCAGGTCGCGGAAGAAGAACCCTCCGGGACGGCAGAGGACACCGACCTGGCACTGGCGACCGACACGGAAACCGCCACGGGCCTGCCCGGATCCGGTGCGGTCGGCGCGCTGACCGATCGGGATGAAGTCCCGAGCGCGGAGGCGGACAAGACCGCGCCCGCAGACCTGCCGGCGATCAAGGCCTATGCGGCGGACTACGATGCCGACGACACGCGGCCGCGCATGTCCATTGTCCTGATCGACGAGGGCGACCAGCGGGTCAGCCTGAATTCCCTGCGCAGCTTCCCCTATCCGATCAGTTTCGCCATCGACGCAAGCCGGCCCGACGCGGAAGAGGCAATGGCCGCCTATCGCGCCGCCGGGTTCGAGGTGCTGTTGCGCGCGGACCTGCCCGAAGGGGCAACCCCGGTGGACGTGGAGACGGCCGCCCAGGCATGGTTCGACGACGTACCGGAGGCGGTGGCGGTGATGGAAGATGCCCCCGGCGTCTTGCAGCGGGGGCGCGAAAGCTCCGAACAGCTGGCGCAGGCCCTGGCGGCAAGCGGGCGCGGGCTGCTGCTTTATCCCGAAGGGCTGGACACGGCGCGCAAGCTGGCGGAGCGAGAGGGCGTGCCGGCCACCACCCTGTTCCGCGATTTCGATGCGCAGGATGAAGACAGCAAGGTCATCCGCCGGTTCCTGGACTATGCCGCGCTGAAAGCCGGGCAGGAACAGGGGGGCGTGGTCATGGTGGGCCGGTTGCGGCCGGAAACCGTCTCTGCCCTGCTGGTCTGGGGCCTGGCGGACAGGGCCAGCCGCGTGAACCTGGTGCCGGTTTCCGCCGTGTTGACAGAAGGGCAAGTCGCCGACTGACGGTGGCGGCAGGCGCCGCGGCGGGCGTGTCTGCCTGCCCACCCATCTTCGATCGCACCACCGTGGTTCCCTGGGTCCTTTGGAAATTCAGCGAGTTGACCTGCCAATAGGACCGGCCCGATGGCCGCGCGGGGGAAACGAAAAACGGCGGCCCCGATCCGGGACCGCCGTTTTCATTTCAGCCTCTGCTCCGGTTCAGCGGAACTGGGAGATCACCGCGTTCACCGCGTCCTGGTCGATGCGGACATCCATCGAATTGCGGACCTCGGAGGAATAGGCCTGGTAGACCTCCTGCGCGAGGGAGGACGACAGCTGCCCGTTGAGCTGATCGCGCAGCTGGCTGGCGTTTTCGTCGTCCTGCGCGGGCGGCTTGATCTCGTCCAGGCGGGCAATGATCACGGCGCCGAAGCCGGTGGTCATGTGCAGCTCCCCCAGCTCCATGTCGAAGACATCGGCGTTGAAGCCGGTCGGGGTGCCCAGGACCGCGCCGTTGCGGGTGACGCCGGGTTCGGTGATCACGTCCAGGCCGACCTCTGCGGCCGCATCTTCAAGGGTCGCGCCGTTTTCGACGCTGTCCATCAGCGCCTGGGCCTTTGCCTGCAGGGCCTGATCGGTCTGATCGGCTTCCCAGTTGCGGGCGACGCGATCCTTGACGTCCTCGAAGGGTTCGGGCGCGGCCGGAACGATCTCGTCCAGGCGCATGGCGAAGATGCCGCCGTCGTCAAGCTCGGCGATTTCTGGGTAGTCGTCCGCAGTCAGGTCACGGGCAGCATTGTCGAAATCGGCATAGGCGGCAATGCCTTCGGACAGGCCGTCGTACCAGTCGATGGTGCCCAGGGTCATGTCGGTCTCATCCGCCAGCTCTTCTAGGGTGGCGCCCCCGGCCAGAAGGTCTTCGGAAGGTTCCTCCTGCGCCTGGACGGCCCGGCGGGCGGCATCGGCGGCGAGCTCTTCGCGGATCATCAGGGAGGCGGTGCCGTAGTCGGTGTTGTTGGCCGCCAGGACGCCGTTGATGCGGAAGAGGGCGGGGCCGAGGTTGCTGTCCAGCGGGCCGACCACGGTGCCGCTTTCGGCCGCGAAGATGGCATCGCCCGCGGCGCCCAGCTGTGCCTTGGAGACATCGCCCAGGTCGATGTCCGTCAGCTCCAGCCCGCGGTCCTGCACCAGCGTTTCGAAGTCGGCCTCGCCGGCATCGAGCCGGGCCTTGGCGGCCTCTGCACTGGCTTCATCGGGGTAGACGAGGCGTTCGACCAGGCGGCGTTCGGGCTGCTGGAACTCGTCGATGCGGGCCTCGTAGGCCTGGCGGATGGCGTCGGGATCGACGGGCACGGTGTCCAGAAGCGAGTCCGGGGAGAGCATCGCATAGGTGATGCGTTTCTTCTCGGGCGCGGTGTAATCCTCTGCGTGGGCGTCATAATATGCCTTCAGCTCCGCATCCGTGGGGGTGGGAATGGGGGCATCCAGATTGTCCTGGTTCATCCGCACCATGGTGATCGCGCGGGTCTCGGACAGGTAGTTGACCAGCGTGTCGGCATAGGTGTCGGGCATGCGGGTCGCGGCGACCACTGCGGCCTGGAGGATCGAACGGGCGGTTTCCTCCCTCAGGTCGCTTTCGAATTCCTCTTCGGTCAGGCCGGCGCGGTCGAGGGCGAACTTGTAGGTTTCGCGGTCGAAGGTGCCGTTCGGGCCCTGGAAGGCGGGGATGTTGTAGATCTGGTCACGCAGGGTGGCGTCGCCGATGGACAGGCCGATGCGGTCTGCCTCCGCATCCAGGGCGCGGTTGACCACGAGCTGGTTCATCACCGCGTCGGGCAGGCCGAAGGCCTGTGCCTGGTCGATCGTCATGGTCTGGCCAAGCTGCTGACCCAGCTGCGACATCTGGTTCTGCAGTTCCCGCGAGTAGCTGTCGACGCGGATCGACTTGCCCCCGACCGAGCCGACCGAGTTGATCGTGCCGGTGAAGCTGGTGGCGCCGAAGCCGCCGAGCCCGAGGATGAGCAGGGCCAGGAGGATCCAGGCCAGCCCTTTGGAATTCTTGCTCGCCATGCGGCAACCTCCGGTTTTCGCTGCTGCGCCAAAGGGTTGGGCGCAGGTGCATGATGCCTTGGCCGGGACGGCGCCCGGGCCTTCGCCGGCCTTGTTAAAGCCTTGCCCGGCAAGGGGCAAGCGGTGCGGGGATCACGTCCGGTAAAGGTCGGGGCGGGTAGCGCAGCGGCGGCGCGTCAGGCGCTGGCGAAGGCCGTGACGCGGTCGAGGAAGGCAGTGATGCCCGCGCGGTCCAGATTGGCCACGGCGACCCGCATCTGGCGGGCGCCTGCGGGATCTCCGGCCGGGTTGAACATGGTGCCGGGCAGCATAAGGATGCCTGCCGTCCGGACCAGCTCGGGGGCAAGCTCGGCCGAGGATTTCTCAAACGGATGAGAGAGATAGGCGAAATAGGCCCCGGCGGAATGTAGGGTCCAGCCGGCCTGCGCCAGCTGGTCGGCGCCCGCCAGCATGGCTTGGCGGCGGGCCAGGATCTCTGCCCGTTCGCCGGCGAGCCACTGGGAGAGGTTCTCCATCCCCCAGAGCGCCGCGACCTGGCCCATCTGGGGCGCGCAGATGGCGACGCAATCCTGAAATTTCTCCATCTCTTCCAATAGCTTGGTCGAGGCGATGATGGCCCCGGTGCGATGGCCGGTCAGCCGGTAGGCCTTGGAGAATGAGTAGAGATGGACCAGCACGTCGGCCCAGTCGGGATCGGTGAAGAGATCATGCGGCGCGGCGTCGGAGGAATGGAAGTCGCGGTAGGTTTCATCCAGCATCAGGATCAGCCCGCGCGCCCGGCAGAGGTCGCGGAAGGCCGCGATCAGTTCCGGCGGGTATTCGGTGCCCGCGGGGTTGTTGGGAGAGACCAGCACGATGGCCCGGGTGCGGGGCGTGATCAGCGCCGCCGCCCGCTCCGGATCGGGCAGCATGTCGGCCTCGCAGGGGAGCGGAACGGCGCCGACGCCCGCCATGTCGAGCCACATTTTATGGTTGAAATACCAAGGCGTTGGCAGGATGACCTCATCCCCTTCGGCACAGAGCGCGAAGATCGCGGCGCAGAAGGCCTGGTTGCAGCCGGCGGTGATGGCAACCTGGGAGGCGGCGATGTCGCCGCCATAGGCCTGAGACCAGTCGGCGGCGATGCGGGCGCGTAGGGCGGGCAGGCCCAGGACGGGACCGTAGAGATGGGTTTCGGGCCGGTCGATCGCCTCTTTCATCGCGGCCAGAAGGGGCGGCGGCGGCGGGGCGACGGGCGCGGCCTGGGAGACGTTGATGAGCGGGCGGTCGGGGCCGAAATCGACGCCGTCCAGCCAGCGGCGCGCCTCCATCACGGGGGGCAGGAAAGTGGCCTTAGTACGTGTCGCCGAGTTGTTCATCCAAGTCTCCGGAATCGCCCGATTTTAACGTCGGTATTACGTCGGTATCGCGTCGGTATCGCGACGGTGCGAAAAACGCCCGATGCCGGCGACGCTAGCAGCGGGCGGGGCCGAGGGAAAGGGCCGGGCAGAGAACCGCCGCAGCAGGTTTATTTACCTTAACGTCAGCTTGCCGCGCCGCGGCAAGTTGCGTACTTTGCCGCATGCTTGCCGCCGGGGAAATTGGAATGTTGGTGCCTTTCGGGCTGGGCCTCTGGACTGCGGAGGGCCCGGTTGCGCCGGCTGCTGCCGGGTTCCACTACCCGACCCGCATGGCGGTGGTGCAGCTGCCGAACCGGGCGCTGTGGGTCTGGACGCCGATCCCGCTGACGGACCGGCTGCGCCGCGACCTGGACCGGATGGGCGAGGTCCGTGCGCTGGTGGCGCCGAACCACCTGCATGACCGCTGGATGTCCGACTGGCTGGAGGTCTATCCGGATGCGGAGGTGCACCTTGGCCCGGGCATGGTGGAAAAGCGCCCCGACCTGCCCCAGGCGCAGGAGCTGACCGACCGCGCGCCGCGGCTTTGGGCAGGCCATATCGACCAGGTGGTCGTGCCCGGCAATGCCTTCACCACCGAGGTGCTGTTTCATCACAAGATGAGCAAGACGCTGCTGGTGGCGGACCTGTTGCAGAACATGCCGTCGGGCTGGTTCGGCGGCTGGCGCGAGACGGTGGCGCGGATCGACGGGATTGTGGGCGAGGAGCCTCTGGTGCCGCTGAAGTTCCGCCTGGCCTTCGTGGGTCGCAAGCGGGCGCGCAAGGCAATGATGCAGGTTCTGGACTGGCGTCCCGATCAGCTTTTGCTGGCGCATGGCCCGCTGGTGAAGACCGGCGCGCGGGGGCTGCTGCACCGGTCGTTCAACTGGCTGATGCGCTGAGGCGTCTCAGCCCGGATCGGCGGCGTCATAGGCCGCGCGGGCATCGCGGATCTGGTCGTGGGCGCCCGCCGCCCAGTCCACCAGCGCCGCGACGGGTACCAGGGCGGCTTCGCCCAGGGCTGTCAGGGCATATTCCACCGAAGGAGGCTTCGTCGGAAAGACCCGGCGGGAGACCAGCCCGTCGCGTTCCAGCGTGCGCAGCGACTGGGTGAGCATGCGCTTCGAGATATCGCCGACCTCCCTCTGCAGGGCAGAGAAGCGGTGCGGGCGGTGCGACAGGGCGATGAGGATCAGCAGGCTCCATTTGTCGCCGACCCGGCCCAGCACGTCGCGCACCGGGCAGTTGGCCATGTCGAGAGTGGCCTCAGACGCCTTGGCGGAGAAATCGGCCAGGGTGTCGCGGGCGGAGGCGTCCAGCACCACGGGGTTACCCGGATGTTCCCTTGTCATGAAATAGTGCCTCCTTCACGGGGGTCGGTGGGTGGTCTACATCTGAGACCATACCCCAGATGGAGACCGCCGGAAAGACCGGTGGTCGGGGACATGGAGTTGAGAGATGGACGGAAAGATCCTTGTGACGGGGGCCTCGGGCCAACTGGGTGCGCTGGTCGTGGACAGCCTGCTGGAAAAGGTGCCTGCGGCGCAGGTCGTGGCGCTGGTGCGCCGGGCGGAGGCCGCCGAGGTGCTGAAGGCGAAGGGTGTCGAGGTGCGCATGGGCGCCTATGGCGAGGCGGAGGCGCTGGCCGCCGCGATGAAGGGGATCGCGCGGGTGCTGCTGATCTCCTCCAGCGAGGTGGGCGCGGATCGTTCCGCCCAGCATGAGAGCGTGATCGCCGCCGCCAAGGCGGAGGGGGTGGAGTTGCTGGCCTATACCTCGATCCTGCGGGCTGATCGGTCCGGGCTGTGGCTGGCCAATGACCACGTGGCGACGGAGAAGATGATTGCGGCGTCCGGCCTGCCTGCGGCGCTGCTGCGCAATGGCTGGTACACCGAGAACATGGTGATGGGGCTGGAACAGTCGCTGGAGGCCGGTGCGATCATCGGGGCGAGCGGGACGGGGCGCTACAGCTCTGCCACCCGGGCCGATTACGCGGCGGCGGCGGCGGCCGTGCTGGTGTCCGAGAGCCCCGAGGGCATCTACGAACTGGCGGGCAGCGAGAGCTACGACATGGCGGAATTCGCCGCCGAGGTGAGCCGGGTGGCGGGCAAGGAGATCGGCTATGCCGACATGCCCGAGGCGGCGCTGAAGGAGATCTACCTGGGCGCGGGCCTGCCCGAGGTGGTGGCGCATATGCTGGCCGACAGCTCTGCCCATGCGGGCAATGGCGATCTGGAAGGGTCGGGCGATGTGCTGGAAGGGCTGATCGGGCGCAAGTCGACGCCCTGGAAGGAGACCCTGGCCGCCGCGCTGGCATAAGCGCGCGGGGACGGGGTTCGGGGCCTCCGGGAGATCGGGGGCCCCGTTCACGTCTGCGGGCGGCGGCTTGTGAGGGGAGGTGTTACAGAGTAACATGTCGCAAGTCTTGCAAGACCAGGAGGCGAGAGATGTTTGAACCTGTACCCGTGACATTGCTGACGGGGTTCCTGGGGGCGGGGAAGACGACCCTGCTGAACCGGCTGCTGCATGATCCCAAGGCGGGCCGCATCGCGGTGGTGGTGAACGAGTTCGGCGAGGCCGGGCTGGATCACGACCTGATCGAGAAGTCCGCAGAGGATGTCGTGCTGATGGAATCGGGCTGCATCTGCTGTTCGATCCGGGGGGACCTGGCGAACACGCTGATGTCGCTGCTGGGCCGTCGCGCGCGGGGCGAACTGCAGTTCGACCGGGTGGTGATCGAGACCACGGGCCTGGCCGATCCGGGGCCCATCCACCACACGCTGCTTGTCGACCGGATGCTGGCGCCGAACTACCTGCTGGACGGGATCGTCACGGCGGTGGATGCGGTGCTGGGGCCGCAGACCCTGGACCGCCACGCGGAGGCCCAGGCGCAGGTGGCCATGGCCGACCGGATCGTCATCACCAAGGCCGACCTGGCCGATGCGATGCAGCGCCGCGCGCTGGAAACCCGGCTGGACCGGATGAACCCCACCGCGCCGCGCATCGTGGCCGAGAAGGGGGCGGTGCCCTCGGGCGCGCTTTTCGGGCTGGGCATGCAGCGCAAGCCGATGGCGGCGGAGAAGGCGCTGGACTGGCTGGCGGCGCCGAAGTCCGCGCCTGAACCCGCCGCGGATCCGCTGACGGGCCTGTCGGGGATGAAGCTGCCGAAGGCCAAGCCGGTGGAGCTGGGCGCGCCTTCGCACCATGCCAGCGACGACCGGGTCGCCACGGCCTCCATCACCGTGGGCAGGCCCATTCCGGAGCAGGTCTTCGACGTCTGGCTGGACACGCTGGTGCGGCGGCTGGGGCCGGATATCCTGCGGATGAAGGGGATCGTGCAGATCGAGGGGCTGGACCGGCCCTTTGCCTTCCACGGGGTGCAGCACCTGTTCGATCCGCCCGTGCCGCTGGAAGGCTGGCCCGAGGGCGACACGCGCAGCCGCGTGGTGATCATCGCCCGCGACATTCCGAAGCCCGAGCTGGAAAAGCTGCTGGCGGTGCTGGACACCGGCAAGGCGGAAGAGGGCACCGAGGAAGGTGTCGAGAGCTGGGACCCGGAAGCGCCGGGCGTGACCATGCCGCTTTGATCCTGCTGGGGGCCGGCTGGCCCACATCGGCCCTGATCGGGCGTGCCCGGCTGCCTGGTCAACTGTTGGCCCGAAGTCGGGTAGGGGGAGACATGCAAAAGGGCGCCCGATGGGGCGCCCTTTGTCGTTCATTCCTGTGCCCGGGACCGATCAGGTGGCCCGATCAGCTGGGCAGATCGCCTGTGCAAATCGCCGGGGGCGATCAGCGTGCGGCGATGATCTGGATCTCGACCGTGAAGTCGGGGGTCGCCAGGCGCGATTCGACGCAGGCGCGGCAGGGGGTGTGGCCTTCGGGCACCCAGGCGTCCCAGACGGCGTTCATTTCCGCGAAGGTATCCATGTTGGCCAGCCAGATGGTGGCGGAGAGGATGGCGGTCTTGTCGACGCCGGCTTCGGCCAGCAGGGCGTCGATGCGGCCCAGGATGTCCTTGGTCTGTTCGGTGACAGAGCCGCCTGCAGCGCCCTGGGCGACCTGGCCGGCGGTGTAGATGGTGTTGCCGTGAATGACCATCTGGCTCATCCGGGGGCCGGACTCGAAGCGCGTGATTTCCGACATCAGATAACTCCTTGTTCTTCGTCGAGGGGCGACGCGGGCGGCGGCGCCGCGCGTTCCGGCCCTCGATACCCGCAAGGGGCGGGCATTGCCAAGGTGGCCCGTGAGGTTGCTGGCCCGTGAGGTTGCCGGGTCGTGAGGTTGTTGGGCCGTGAGAGGACGGCCCGGGGGCAGCGATGCGCGAAGGGGGGCGCCGGTTGCGCCCCCCTTCCTGTCCTGTCGGTCCGGCGGGGCGGGTCAGCCCGGGCGGCGGTTGATGCAGGTGACCTTTGGCTGGGTCATTTCCTCGTAGGCGAAGCGGACGCCTTCGCGCCCGAGGCTGCCGTATTTCGCGCCGCCGAAGGGCATGGCGTCGAAGCGATAGTCGGAGGAATCGTTGATCATCACGCCCCCGGCCTCGATCCGGTCCGCCGCCGCCAGGGCGGTGTCCAGGCTGGCGGTGAAGATGCCGGCATGCAGGCTGAAGTCGATGGCATTGGCCATCTCCACCGCCTCGTCCAGGGTGGTGAAGGGTTCCAGCGTGACCACGGGGGCGAAGGCCTCTTCCGCCCAGAGGCGGCAATCGTGGGGCACGTCGCACAGGACGGTCGGCGGATAGAGCGCGCCCTGACGGGCCTGCCCCTGCAGCAGGGTGGCCCCGGCGGAGATCGCCTCTGCCACCAGGGTTTCGGCGCGGATGGCGGCGGCTTCGGTGATCATGGGGCCGACATCGGTGGCCTCCTCCGCCGGGTTGCCGGTGATGAGACGGGCGGTTTCGGCGACGAAGCGGTCACGGAAGGCATCGTAGAGATCGGCGGCGACCAGGATGCGCTGCGTGCCGATGCAGTTCTGCCCGGCGGCCCAGAAGGCGCCGGAAACACAGGCGGCCACGGCCGCTTCCAGGTCGGCATCGCCCATGACGATGACGGGGGCGTTGCCGCCCAGGTCCATGGCCAGCTTCTTCAACCCGGCGCCGCGCGCGATCGCCTCTCCGGTGCGGAAGCCGCCGGTGAAGGAGACCATGCGCACGTCCCGGGCCGCAACGAGCGCCGCGCCCAGCTGCGCGCCGCCGACGACCGGGGTGACCACGCCCTGCGGCAGGCCCGCCTCTTCGAGGGTGGCGACGAGGGCCAGGGCGGAGAGCGGGGCGAGTTCCGAGGGTTTGAGGATGACCGCGTTGCCACCGGCGATGGCCGGGCCGAGCTTGTGCGCCACGAGGTTCAGCGGATCGTTGAAGGGGGTGATGGCCGTGATGATGCCCAGCGGTTCGCGGGTGAACCAGCCCTGGCGGGTCTCTCCGCCCTGGAAGGCGTCGAAGGGCACGACCTCTCCGCCGCCGCGGCGGGCCTCATCGGCCGAGAGTTTCAGCGTGTTGATGCAGCGGGAGACCTCCTTGCGGGCCTGGCGGATCGTCTTGCCGGCCTCGCGGGTGATGCGGCGGGCGAAATCCTCTGCCTGGTCGGAGATGCGGGCGGCGGCGGTATCGAGGATGGCGGCGCGGGCGTGGCGGGGCAGGGCGCGGGACAGCCGCGCGCCGTCACGGGCCTGCTGCAGGATCGCGTCGGCCTGGGCGGCGGTGGTTTCGGGCAGGCTGCCGGCGAGGGATCCGTCGAAGGGATCGAGGACGGCGATGTCGCGGGGGGCGGTCCGGGCTGCGGGGATCTGGGTCTGGGGGATCATGTGCGGGCTCCTGTCACGAGGGAGGGGCGGCAGGGGACCCGCCCGGCGCGAGCCGGGCGGGGTTGATCGGTTGGGGGGGGAGCAGACGGCTCAGGCGATCTCGGTTTCGCGGGTCAGTTCGCTCATCACCTGGCGGACGGCCTCGGCGGCGATGTCGACCATGGTGTCCACCTCTGCCGGGGTGATCACCAGGGGCGGGGCAAAGCCCAGGATGTCGCCGTGGGGCATGGCGCGGGCGATCAGGCCGCGTTCGCGCGCCGCGGCGGAGATCCGGGCGCCGACCTTGAGCGCGGGATCGAAGCGGGTCCGGGCCTCCCGGTCGGCGACGAATTCCAGCGCGCCCATCAGGCCGGTGCCGCGCACTTCGCCGACGATGGGCATCTGCGCGAAGGTTTCCTGCAGGCGTTTCTGGAAGTAGGCGCCGGTGCTGCGGGCGTTGCCGGGCAGGTCTTCGCCCTCGACGATGTCGAGCACGGCATTGGCCGCCGCGACCCCGATGGGGTGGCCGGAGTAGGTGTAGCCGTGGGAGAAGGCGCCGACGCGGTCCGCGCCCTCTTCCAGCACCTTGTAGACCTTTTCGCCGACAAGGCAGGCCGAGAGCGGCACATAGGCAGAGGTCAGCCCCTTGGCCACGGTGATCAGGTCGGGTTCCATGCCGTATTTGGTGGAGCCGAACATTTCGCCGGTGCGGCCGAAGCCGGTGACGACCTCATCCGCGATCAGCAGGATGTCGTACTTGCGCAGCACGGCCTGGATCGCCGCCCAGTAGCCTTCGGGCGGGGGGGTGATACCGCCGGTGCCCAGCACGGGTTCACCGATGAAGGCGCCGATGGTGTCGGGGCCTTCGGCCAGGATCATCTCTTCCAGCTCCGCCGCGCGGCGGGCGGAGAACTGCTGCTCCGACTCGCCGGGTTCGGCGCCCCAGTAGTGGTGCGGCGCGCCGGTGTGCAGCACGGCCGAGGTCGGCAGGTCCATGTGGTCGTGATAGAAGCTCATCCCGGTCATGGAGCCGGAGACGACGGAGCAGCCGTGGTAGCCGCGGGTGCGGGCGATGATCTTCTTCTTGGCGGGCAGGCCGCGCAGGTTGTTGTAGTACCACACCAGCTTTGCCTGGGTTTCATTGGCGTCCGAGCCGGACATGCCGTAGAACACCTTGCTCATCTTGCCGGGCGCCATGCGCACCAGCCGGTCCGACAGGGTGGCCAGCGCTTCGGTCGTGTGGCCGGCGTAGGAGTGGTAGTAGGCCAGCTGATGGGCCTGGCGGCTGATCGCCTCTGCCACCTCGGTGCGGCCATAGCCGATGTTGACGCAGTAGAGCCCGGCGAAGCCGTCGATCAGCTCCTGGCCCGTGGCGTCCTGGATGCGGATGCCCTGGCCGCCGACGACGATGGTCGGATCGCCGGCCGCGCCGGAGGCGAAGTCCTTCAGCTGGGTGAAGGGGTGCAGGACGCTGCCCCTGTCCATCTGTGCGATCTTGGCGATATCGAGGCTCATGCCATGGTCCTTTCGGGCTTTTGTCTGGAGGGATGTCTCTGCCCCAGCAATAGCGCGGCAGGCGGCGCGGGATGCGGCGAGATGCTGGACATGGGCGCAGGAAAGCTGCAAGTTTTTGGCAAAGAGCGGAGGAATGCTGCGCCATGACGCTAGATGCCATCGACCTGAAGATCCTGCGCGCCATGCAGGAGAACAACCGGCTGACCAGTGACCAGCTGGGCGAGCTGGCGGGGCTGTCGCCCACGGCCTGCCAGCGGCGGGTGAAACGGCTGCGCGACGAGAAGGTGATCGAGGGGGATGTTTCCATCATCTCCCCCCGGGCCATCGGGCAGAGCCTGACCACGCTGGTGGAGGTCACGCTGGAACGGGAGCGGGCGGATATCATCGACCGGTTCAAGGCGGCGATCCGCGACACGCCGGAGATCATGATGGGGTATTACGTCACGGGGGATGCGGATTTCATCCTGGTGGTGACGGCCCGCGACATGGAGGATTTCGAACAGTTCACCCGCCGGTTCTTCTATGAAAACCGCGATATCCGCGGGTTCAAGACCATGGTCGTCATCGACCGGGTGAAGGCGGGCTTTGCCCTGCCCATCGACCCGGACTGAGGTGCGGTAGATGCGGGCCTGAGATTGGGTCTGAAACAGGCGCCGGGCCGGCGGCGTGCCTCAGCCCAGTTTGCCCGCATCGAGGGCAGCCATGATCCAGCGGCGCCAGCGGTCCTCGCGCGCGGGGTTTTCCGGGCTGACGCGGGCGGCCTCTTCCAGGAAATAGCGGTAATCGCGGCCCATCTGTTGCCCCCGGCGGGTGTGCATGTCCAGCGCGACATCGGGGATCTCGGGCAGGCGTTCGCCCAGGTCGATGCTTTGCCGCGCCCAGGTGGCCAGGTCGTCGGTGCTGCGGTCCTTCTGGCTTTCGGCGATCAGGCGGATGGCCTGGACGGCGAAGAGGAACCGGTCGTGGGAGGGGCGCGGGTGGCGCTGGTGCTGCTGGAACAGGGTTTCGATAAGTTGCGGCATCTGCGGCGCGCCCATGCCGACGTCTTCGACCGCGATGACGCAGAGGCGGGACCACATCACCTCTTCCATCTCTGCGCTGGTCAGGAACATTTCCCGCCCCAGAAGCACGGCGTTTTCCAGCATGCCGCGCCGCAGGCATTTCTGCAGGGCCGAGATGACCTCATCCGCGGCCAGCCCGTGGGCTGTCGTCTGGCCCTGCCAGGGATCGGGCGGCTGCTTTACGGTGATCATCGGGTCTCTCCGGTTCGGGGAAGATGGGGCAGGGTTGATGGCGGGACAGATGGGTCAGGGCAGAGAAAAGGGCGCCACGGGGGCGCCCTGAAACAGGTTCCGATCGCGGCCTGGGCGAGGGATCATTCCTTGCCGCGGTAGGGTTCGACGTATTGCAGCGCCATGTCCCAGGGGAAGAAGATCCAGGTGTCCTGGCTGACTTCGGTGATGTAGCTGTCGACCTGGGGCTTGCCCTTCGGCTTTGCGTAGACGGTCGCGAAATGCGCCTGCGGGTAGAGCGCGCGGACCAGTTCCAGCGTCTTGCCCGAGTCGACCAGGTCGTCGATGATCAGGATGCCCGTGCCGTCGCCCATGATCTCCGCATCGGGGGCCTTCAGCACCTTGGCTTCGGATTGCGACTGGTGGTCGTAGGATTTCACGGAAATCGTGTCGACCGTGCGAATGTCGAGTTCGCGGGCAATGATCATCGCCGGCGCCATGCCGCCCCGGGTGATCGCCACGACGGCCTTCCAGGCGCCGCCGTCCAGCGGGCTCTGGTTGTCCAGGCGCCAGGCCAGGGCGCGGGCATCGCGGTGGATCTGGTCCCAGGAGACGTGGAAGCCTTTCTCGTGCGGCAGGAAATCGGACATGGCGGCGTTTCTTTCTTTTCTTGGCTTTCGGGGCTTTGCTGTGTCGGCGGTGCGGGCCGGAAAACGGCGGTCAGAGGGCCGCGATCTTCACGCCCAGGGCGGCGAGCAGGGCGCCCAGGGTGCGGTCGATCGCGGATTTGAGACGTGTATAACCTGCGCGCGTGCGTTCAAGCGAGAAAATCCGTGCAACGGCGAGGTTCCAGGCCGCTTCGTTGAAGAAGACAACGGCGAGGATGGCGGCAAAGAGCCCGGGGCCCGCATCATGGGGCACCACGGTGACGAAGACGGCGCCGAAGAAGACGGCCGGTTTCGGGTTGGCCAGCTGGGTGGTGACGGCGCGCAGGGTCAGCCGGGCCAGCTCCCGCAGGGAGGGGCGGGCGAGAGCGGGCGCATCGGGTGCGGTGGTCAGCACCAGCGGCGCATCGGCGCCGCGCCACATCTTCCAGGCCAGGTGCAGCAGGTAGGCCGCGCCGACGATCTTGAGCATGATCAGCAGGCGCGGGGCGAATTCGAAGAGCGTGGCCAGCCCCAGCACGGCCGCGGCGGCCCAGGCCATGGCGCCGATGCCGACGCCCACGGCAAAGGCCGCGCCGCGCGCCATGCCGCCGGTCATCGCCGTGCGCATGGTCATCAGCACCGCCGGACCGGGGGAAATGGCGGCCACGAGGTGCACCGCGAAGACGGAAAGCAGGACGGAGAGCATGGCAAACCCCTTGCAGGCTTCGGTGAAACGCAAAACGGAGGAGCCTTGGCCCCTCCGTCTCGATCCGGCGGGGCCGGACTGGATCAGGTCTTGTCGATGTCGGGCGCGTCGACGGCCTTCATGCCGACGATGTGATAGCCCGAGTCGACGTGCAGGTTCTCGCCGGTGACGCCGGAGGCGAGATCGGAGAGCAGGTAGAGGGCGGACTTGCCCACGTCGTCGATGGTCACGTTGCGACGCAGGGGCGAGTTCAGCTCGTTCCACTTCAGGATGTAGCGGAAATCGCCGATGCCGGAGGCGGCCAGCGTCTTGATCGGGCCGGCGGAGATCGAGTTCACCCGGATGCCGTCCTTGCCGAGGTCTTCGGCCAGGTACATCACGGAGGCTTCGAGCGCGGCCTTGGCAATGCCCATCACATTGTAGTGAGGCATGACCTGTTCGGCGCCGTAATAGGTCAGCGTCAGCATGGAGCCACCGTTCGGCATCAGCTTTTCCGCGCGCTGTGCAACGGCGGTGAAGCTGTAGACGGAGACGTCCATCGTCATCTTGAAGTTGTCGCGGCTGGTGTCGATGTACCGCCCGCGCAGTTCGTTCTTGTCGGAAAAGCCGATGGCGTGAACGATGAAATCGATCTCGCCCATGTCTTCCTTGATCGCGGCAAAGGCCGCGTCGATCGACTCCTCGGAGGAGACGTCGCAATCATAGAGCTTGGCCACGCCAAGTTGTTCGGCCAGCGGGAGAACCCGCTTTTTGAACTGCTCTCCCATGTATGAGAAGGCAAGCTCGGCCCCGGCATCGGAAAGGGCCTTGGCTATGCCCCATGCGATGGATTTATCGTTGGCCAGGCCCATGATCAGACCCTTCTTGCCCGCCATGAGAGTGTTCGGCATTGTCGCGCTCCGCCACTGTAACTTTCGGTCAAACTCCCTTAAGCGATAGGTAAGGGCGCTTCAAGCCTGCCCGGCCAAGACCGGGGGCTGCTGACGCCAGTTGTGACCAGCAAGGAGCGCACAGATGTCGGATCGTGACGGAATTTTCGCAGGGGACGACCCTTTCGAGCTTGCAAGGACCTGGCTGCACGAGGCCGAGGCGAGCGAATTGAACGATCCGAACGCCATCGCGCTGTCCACCGTCGATGCGGATGGCCTGCCAAATGTGCGAATGGTGCTCCTCAAGGAAATTTTGACCGACGGGTTCGTATTTTACACGAATTATGAAAGTTCGAAGGCTAATGAACTTGACGGCGCGGGCAAAGCTGCGTTTGTCATGCATTGGAAGAGTCTGCGTCGTCAGATTCGAGTGCGTGGGGTTGTGAGCCGCTATGACGGGCCCGAAGCCGATGCGTACTACGAGTCGCGATCGCTGAAATCCAGACTGGGTGCATGGGCGTCGCAGCAATCGCGGCCGCTTGCGTCTCGGGCTGCCCTGCTAGCTGAAGTGGCAAAGGTCACTGCCAGGCATGGGACAAGTCCGAAGCGGCCTCCGTTCTGGGGTGGGTACAAGGTAGACCCGACGGAAATCGAGTTCTGGGCGGACGGACAGTTCCGCCTGCATGATCGTTTCCGTTGGACGCGGGTGGAGGAGACAGGGACATGGGACATCCTTAGATTGAATCCGTAAAATGCCCGCAAAGTCAGCGGCAGGATGGACAAGCGGCTTGTACTGGCCGGTCGAATGTTGTTGATAAAAACGGTGGGGTACTGCGCGGCTAGATGGGACGCGTCGCGCGCGTACGAAGAACGGGGTAAGACGTGAATCAAATTGACGATACAACCCGGACGCTGGCCGGCCACGTGAAGTGGTTCGACCCGGCGCGCGGGTTCGGCTTTGTCGTCGCCGATGAAGGAGGGCCGGACATCCTGCTGCACGCCAACGTGCTGCGGAACTTCGGCCAGAGCTCAGTCGCCGATGGCGCGAAACTGGACATCATCGTCCAGAAGACGCAACGCGGCGAACAGGCCATCGAGGTCCTGAGCATCGCACCGCCCGAAGGCGCGGGGGCGACGGTCCTGGAGGATTTCAGGGCCCTGGATCCGGAGGTGATGAAGACCATTCCCATGGAGCCCGCTCGGGTGAAATGGTTCGACAAGGTCAAGGGCTTCGGCTTTGCCAACATCTTCGGCCGGCCCGAGGATGTCTTCATCCACGTGGAGGTGCTGCGCGCCTCCGGTCTGGCGGATCTTGCGCCGGGCGAAGCGGTGGCGCTTCGGGTGATCGAAGGCAAGCGGGGCCGCATGGCGACCGAAATCTCCCCATGGGAGGCCGTGACGCGTTAGCTGCGCCGGCTGACATATGGGCTGCGGGCGGGGCTGGCGAAGACCGGCGGCCCGTGGCAGGATCCTGGCAACGCCGCCCTGCGGGGCGCAGCCTGAAGGACCATCCCATGTACGAGACAGTGAAGAAAACCGTGATCGGGCCGGCGCTTGCGCTGGCCCTTTTGCTGCCCGGGCTGGCCGGCGCCGCCTGCCGGGAAGATCGGGTCGAGCTGATCACCCCCGGCGGCATGGCCGCCTTCCGGGTGGAGATCGCGGACGATCCGGCCGAACGCCAGCTGGGCCTGATGAACCGCCCGTCGATGCCGACGGGGCAGGGCATGCTGTTCATCTTCGAACAGCAGCAGCGGCTGGCCTTCTGGATGCGCAACACGCTGATCCCCCTCGACATCCTCTTCTTCGACGAGACCGGCACCCTGGTCACCATCCAGCACGGCAAGCCGCGCGACGAGACGAGCCTGCCCGGCGGCGAGAGCCAGTACGTGCTGGAGATCAACGGCGGCCTGGCGGCACGCATGGGGATCACCGAGGGGACGGTTCTGCGCCACCCGGCGATCGACCCGGAAAAGGCGGCGGCGGTCTGCGAGTGAGTGGGGCGTTGCGCGGCTGCCCGTGAGTGGGCTGCCGTGAGTGGGCTGCCGTCACTGAACTGCCGTCACTGGGCGTCCTCTGAAGAGAAAGCCCGCGGCGGCTAAGCCCCGGGCGCAATACCCGTGACAGGAAAGCCCTTGAATGAGGCTTTGTGCCGGGGTGGTGCAACTTCCGCTGCGCGCCCCCTTTTCAACGCCGCTTCCAGCGGCTAGAGAGGCGCACGGTCCGGGGCGTAGCGCAGTCTGGTAGCGCACCTGTTTTGGGTACAGGGGGTCGTGAGTTCGAATCTCGCCGCCCCGACCACTTTACAATGACATCTTTGAAATAGCCTTCGTGCCTTGAGCCCAGCCGGGCCGGGGTGTGTTCGTCGTGGGGGCGTCCGCCGTGGGTAGGCAGAGCTCGGGAGTTATGCCGCGCAGCTGGGGGCGGGCTGTCTCGTCTTGGGGGATGCTGCAGGACGGGATCCCGGGGTTGCCAGTAATTATACAATCGTGCAACAACGGCCTCGTGATAGTCAACGGAGGACGCCCATGTCTGACACATCCCAGAGACCTGACCGGATCCTTGGCGTGTATTTGAGCCCCACGCTCGACCTTGAGGCGCTCTATGGTGCGGCGCTGCGGCAGGGCGGGGACGATGTCACCGTGCTGCGGCCCGAGCAGGTCACGGACCCGGATGAGGTGCGCTTCGCGGTCTGCTGGCTGCCGGAGGCCGGGAGCCTGGCGGCCTATCCCAACCTGGAACTGGCAATGTCGATCGGCGCCGGGGTGAACGACCTGATCGGCAATCCGGGCCTGGCACCGGGCGTTGCCATCGCGCGGGTGCGCGATCCTCACCAGGCGGCGCTGATGGCGGGCTACGTGGCGCATGAGGTGCTGCATGTCTCGCGCGGGTTCGCGACGCTGGCGGCCTCGGCCGCGCAGGCGCGCTGGAGCCCGCTGCCGATGCAGGCGCCGGAGGATACGGTGATCGCGGTGCTGGGCAATGGCACCATGGGCGCGGCGGTGACACGGGCGCTGCGCGCGCTCGGGTTCAGCCTGCGGGTGGCCTGCCGGAGTGCGCCTGCGGACCCCATCGAGGGCGTGCGCTACTGCACCGGCCCCGAGGGGGTGATCGCCGCGGCAACCGGGGCGCAGTTCGTGGTGAACGTGCTGCCGCTGACCCCGGCGACCGAAGATGTTCTGGACGCGGCGCTGTTCGCGGCCATGGCGCCGGACAGCTGGCTGGTGCAGATCGGGCGGGGCGAGCACCTGGTGGAGGCCGACCTGCTGGCGGCGCTGGAGCGTGGTCAGCTGGCCGGGGCGACGCTGGACGTGTTCCGGGAGGAGCCCTTGCCCGCGGATCACCCCTTCTGGCAGGACGACCGCCTGCGCATCACGCCGCATATTGCCAGCGATTCCATCCCGTCGGTGGTGGCGGAGCAGATCCTTCTTACGGCGCGGGAGTTGCGCGAGGGGCGCCCGCTGAGCCTGGGCATCGAACGCGGGCGGGGATACTGACATGACCAAGGAGACTACGATGACGACGGCAGGGAGCCCCGTTCCCGCGGGCATGAGCGCAGCCGAGTGGCAGGTCCGGCAGGAGCTGGCGGCCTGTTACCGGCTGGCCTGGCATTACCGCTTCACGGATCTGATCTATACCCATATCACCGCCCGCGTTCCGGGCGAGGAGGGGCATTTCCTGATCAATCCCTACGGCCTGGCCTGGGAGGAGATCACGGCATCTTCGCTGGTCAAGATCGACGTGGAGGGCAACAAGGTCGGCAACAGCCCCCATTCGGTGAACCCGGCGGGGTTCACCATCCATTCGGCCATTCACCGGGCCAGCCACGACGCGGCCTGGATCATGCATACGCACACCCGGGCGGGCGTGGCGGTGTCGACGCTGGAGGAGGGGCTGCTGCCGCTGAACCAGATCGCGCTGCAATTCCACGGCCAGATCGCCTACCACGATTACGAGGGGATCGCGCTGGACCTGGGCGAGCGGGAGCGCATCGTGGCGAGCCTGGGCGACAAGCCGGTCCTGGTGCTGCGCAACCACGGGCTGCTGACCACCGGGGCCACGGCGGCCGCGATGTTCAACACGATGTTCTACATGGAGCGTGCCTGCGAGATCCAGGTTGCCACCCTGTCAATGGGCCAGCCGCTGCGCGCCGTGCCGGCGGAGGTGGCGGCCCATGTGGCGAAGCAGTACGAAAGCTCCATGGGGGAGGATGACGACGTGGCGCTGGAATGGGCCGCGCATCTGCGCCTGCTGGATCGGATCGCGCCGGATTATCGCGACTGATCACGGCGCGGGCCGGATGAAATGGAAAAGGGCGGGGCCATTCGGCACCCGCCCTTTTTTCCGGGGTTTCGAGGTCTCAGGCCGGCGTCGCAGCCTCTGCCCGGGCCGCGCAAAGGCGGGCGGCCAGGGCCGTGATGCGGCGCACGGCCTCTGCCAGCTCATCATCGGGCAGGGTCAGGCCGAGGCGGATCAGGTGGCCCGCCTCTGCGCCGAAGCTGTCGCCGGGCATGACGGCCACGGCCTCTTCCTCCAGCAGGCGCCAGGCGAAGGCCTCACCCCCGAGGCCGGTGGCGGAGACGTCGACCATCATGAACATGCCGCCCCGGGGCATGAAGGAGGAGAGGCCTTCGGCGGTTTCGAGGCTGGCCTGGCAGGCCCGCGCGCGCCGCGCCAGGGAACTGCGCAGCCGGTCTGCCGTGTCGAAGTCGCCGGTAAGAGCCGCCTCTGTCATGTCCGCGATGAAGGGCTGGTTGCCGAAGAGCATGGTTTCGGAAATCGGCAGGATCAGCCGCATCGCTTCGACGGGGCCAATGGCCCAGCCGCTGCGGAACCCGGTGGCGGCGTGGCTCTTGGAGATCGAGGAAACGACGATGGTGCGTTCGTGCAGCGCCGGGATGTCGAGGGGGGAAGCGAACTCTCCCTCGAAGATCAGGGATTCGTAGACCTCGTCGCAGACGATCCAGAGGTCATGGGCGATGGCGATTTCGCCGATGGCCTGCATGGTGGCGCGGTCGATGACGGAGCCGCTGGGATTGTGCGGCGTGTTCAGCAAAAGGACGCGGCTTTCGGGGGTGATGGCGGCCAGCAGGTCTGCCGGCTGGGGCACGAAACCATGCTCCATCTTCAGCGGCACGGGCTGCACCCGGGCGCCGGTGGCTTCGACCACGCCGTCATAGGTGGCGTAATAGGGATCCCCGATCAGGACGCCGTCGCCCGCTTCGACCAGGGCCAGCATCACGGCGAAAAGGGCGGTCTGGGTGCCGGGGAAGCACAGGATGTTTTCCGGTCCGATGTCGGGCAGGCGGGGGGCATAGGTCCGTTCCAGCGCGCGGACCAGCCCGGCTTCGCCGCGTCCGTTGGAGTAACGGGTGCGGCCGTCGCGCATCGACCGGGCGCAGATATCCACCAGGGCGGGATCGGTGGGGATGTCGGGTTCCCCGATGGTCAGCTCGATGATCGCCTCTCCGCGGTCGATGCGGGCGCGGGCGGCGTTGTGGACGGCCCACTTGTCGCCGCCCAGATCCTTCAGCCTGTCGGTGATCGCTGCGTAATGCATTTGCTTTCCTTGTCGTTCGCGTCGTGCGTGCCCGGGGGTGGGCGCATGTCTTCAGGGTGCGGCGGAGCGCACCAGCGTGTTGTCGGGCAGGCGCAGGATGCCTTCGGCCGCGGTCAGGGCGATGCCGGGCAGCCGCGCCGGATCGTAGAGCCCGTGGCCAAGCGAGCCTTCGAGCCAGAGACCGTCGATCAGGCCGTTCAGGGCAATGGCATGGCCGTGGCATGTGGCCGGATCGGCGGGCAGGTCATGCTGCACCAGCACTGGGTGAATCATCGTCTCCAGCAGGTCCAGGAACTCCCTGTAGCTTTCGCGGTGGATCTCCGCGTAGCGCTGGCCGGAGCGGACGCGGCCGATGAAGGTCGCCCAGAGGGAGACCTTCCGGGAGGAAAGGTTCGGCTGCATCACGTTGGCGGCGATGAAATGTGCCAGCGCCTGCGCCGGGCCTTCGGAGGCGGCGCTGGCCGAGGTCGCCGCGGCGCCGGTCAGCTTGTCCATCAGGTAGGCGTAGGATTCGTGCACCATCTCGTCCTTTGACGAGAAGTAGTGACGGATCAGCCCGGCCGAGACGCCGGCGCGGTCCGCGATCTTGCGCACGCTGGCGCCGCCCATGCCGTCTTCGGCCAGGCAATCCAGCGTTGCTTCCAGCAGGGCGCTGCGCCGTGCGTCTTCCCCAAGGCGTTGGTAGCTGCGTCGCGTCACGGGGCGTCCTCCTGCGTTGTGATGCCTGGGCCGCAGCATCCGGGGCTGCCGGGTCGGCATCAAGGGTTGCGTGTTCATTTTGCAAGCAGACCGGACGGGAATGTCGCGAAAGCGGCGTTTCGGGGCAGGGGTCGGCATCAAACTTGTCGACGTTACTATACAATCGTATAACAGTGCGGTAAATAGGGTCCCGCACCCGAGCTTGAAATAACCAAGATCCCGCGCAGGAGAGGCGATCTTCGCGCTGGCGGAAGGATACTGATGAAAGAGTTTGCGAATGATCCCGGCCCGGAGATCGAAACGCTGGTGCGCGAGGTCGAGGCGCGGCTGATCGAGATCCGCCGGGATATCCATGCCCACCCCGAGACCGGCTTCGACACCGTTCGCACCGCTGCCAGGGTGGCGGAGGAGCTGCGCGCCATGGGGCTGGAGCCGAAAACGGGTGTCGGGCGCACCGGCGTGGTGGCGGAAATCGCGGGCGGCGCGCCCGGGCCCTGCCTGATCCTGCGGGCCGACATGGATGCGCTGCCGATCCAGGAAATGACCGGGCTGCCCTTTGCCTCCACCATTGCGGGCAAGATGCATGCCTGCGGGCACGACCTCCATACCTCCTCCCTGCTGGGTGCGGCCCATGCGCTGACAAAGATCGCGCCGCAACTGCGCGGGACGGTGCGGCTGGTGTTCCAGCCGGCGGAGGAAACGCTGGAAAGCGGTGCCGCCGCGATGATCGCGGATGGCGCGGCCGATGGTGCGGACATGTCCATCGCCTTCCACAACCGGCCGGAGCTGGAAGCGGGCAGGGTGCTGCTGACCCGCGGGGCGGGCACCGCATCGAGCGACGAGTTCAAGGTGGTGATCCGGGGCAGGTCCGGCCACGCGGCACGGCCCCATGCGGCGATCGATCCGATCGTCGGCGCGGCGCATGTGATCAGCCAGCTGCAGACCATCGTGTCGCGCGAGATGAACCCGACGCAATCCGCCGTCCTGACCATCGGTCACATCCAGGGTGGGGAGACGCAGAACATCATCCCCGACAGCTGCATGTTCGAGGGCACGGCCCGTTGCCGCAGCGCCGCGTCGCGCGACCGGGTCGAGGAGGCCTTCCACCGGATCTGCACCCATGCCGCGGCCGCGATGAACCTGGAGGCCGATGTCGAATACGTCCGGGGCGTGCCCGCGCTGATCAACGATGACGCCATGGTCGACCGTGCCGCCGAAGCGCTGGAAGCGCAGTTCGGCATCGCGCCCCTGGTGGAAGAGGCGCGCAATTTCGGGGCCGAGGATTTCTCCCTCTTCAGTGAACGCATGCCGTCGATCCAGATCCTGGTCGGCGCGCAGACCCCCGGCCGGAACGACCGGGTGCACAACTCGGACTACCAGCCCAATGAAAGCTGCATCGCGGACAGTGCCATCGCACTGACCCGGATGGCTGCCGAACTGCTCGGCTGAGCGGTTCCCAAACCCAAGACCAACAGAGGACCAAACATGTTCAAGACCACACGCGCCCTGGCCGGCGCTGCCCTTTCCGCAGCCCTGCTGGCGGCATCCGGCGCCCAGGCCGATGTCACCGACCGCACCATCGTCATCGCGACCGAGGGCGCTTTCCCTCCGTCCAACATGACCCGCCCGAATGGGGAGCTCTACGGGTTCGAGATTGACCTGGTGAACGAGATTGCCAAGCGTGAGAACCTGAAGATCGAGCTGATTTCCCAGGCCTGGGATGGCATGATCCAGGGGCTGATCGACGGCAAGTACGACGCCGTCGTCGACGGTGTCAGCATCACCGAGGCGCGCAAGGAAGTCGTTGATTTCACCCATCCCTACACCACCGGCGGGTCCACCTTCGTCGTGATGAACTCCGGCGGGATCGACCTGCCGATGGATGGCGTCACCGCGCAGCTGGACGACCCGGCCAGCATCGATCCGGCCGTGGATGCCGTGGTCGAGGTGCTGAAGGGCAAGACCGTGGGCGTGCAGCAGGCGACGATCCAGTCGGCCTTCCTGGAGAAGTACCTTGAAGACAAGGGCGTCAAGGTGCGCACCTATCCGAACGGTCCCGACGTCTACCAGGATCTGAGCGTGGGCCGCATCGACGCGGGCATCGCCTCGCTCACCAACGTTGCCGCCTTCCTGGAAAAGAACGGCGACAAGGCCACGGCGACCGGCCCGACCTTCATCGGCGGCGTCATGGGCTCCGGCTCCGGCCTGGCGGTGCAGAAGGGCGATACCGAGCTGCGTGACGCCTTCAACGCGGGCCTGGAAAGCATGGTGGCCGATGGCACCCTGGCAGAGCTGTCCACCAAGTGGTTCGGCCTTGTCGTGACGCCGCAGCAATACTGACGGGCGCATGACTTCCGATCTGTATCTCCTGGGCTTCGGCCCCGAGGGGTGGGGGCCGGTGCTTTTGCGCGCCGGCCTCATGACCCTCGCCGTGTCGCTTTCGGCCTTCCTGCTGGGAACCGTGCTGGGCACGCTGACGGTCTGGGGACGCGTTTCGGGCAATGCCTGGGCGCGCCGGATCGCGGAAACCTACGTGGTGGTCCTGCGGGGCGTGCCCGATCTTCTGGTGATCTTCCTGTTCTACTTCGGCGGCCGCCAGGTGGTGAGCTTCTTCGGCACGGCGCTCGGCTTCGAGGGACCCTTCGACATCAGCGGCTTCGTGGCCGGGATGCTGGCCATCGGGCTGATCTCGGGCGCGGGCCAGTCGGAGGTGCTGCGCGGCGCTTACCAGGCGGTGCCCAAGGGCACGCTGGAGGCAGGCCGGGTCGTCGGCATGACGCGCTGGCAGCTCTTCCGCCGGGTGATCGCGCCGCAGGCCATGGTCACCGCCATTCCGGGCATGGGCAACCAGTGGCAGTCGGCCATCAAGGAAAGCGCGCTGGTGTCGGTCACGGGCCTGGTGGAGACCATGCGCCAGGTGTCCATCGCCGCGGGCACCACGCAGGAACACTTCCTGTTCTATACCGCCGCCGCCGTCATCTACCTGGCTATCACGACCCTGTCCGACCAGGTGTTCCGCCTGCTGGAACGTCGCAGCATGGCCGGTTACGCCGGAGGATCCCGCTGATGGATACGGCCTATCTTCTTTCGCTTTTCAAGGAGTTGCTGGGCGGTCTTCCCCTGACCCTGAACCTGGCCTTCTTCGCGCTGGTGGGCGGTTTCGTGATCGCGCTGGCGCTGAACCTGGCGCGCACCACGCGGATCGGCACGGCCATCGCGGGCGTCTACATCTTTGTCTTCCGCGGCACGCCGCTGCTGGTGCAGCTGTTCATGATCTACTTCGGGCTGGCGCAGTTCGCCTTTGTCCGGGAGAGCTTCCTTTGGCCGTTGCTGCGCGAACCCTACTGGTGCGGGCTGATCGCGCTGATGCTGAACGATGCCGCCTATACGGCGGAGATCCTGCGTGGCGGTCTGCGCGCCGTGCCGAAAGGTGCCCAGGAAGCGGCCCGCGTCAGTGGCATGTCGCCGGTGCAGATCCTGCGCCGGGTGACCCTGCCGATTGCGGTACGTCAGGCGCTTCCTGCCTATTCGAACGAGATCATCTCGATGCTGAAATCCACCGCGCTGGTCAGCATGATCAGCCTGATGGACGTCACCGGCATCGCCCGAGAGGCCGTGGCCGAAACCTGGCGCGCGGTCGAGATCTTCCTTTGCGCCGGCCTGATCTACCTGGTGCTGTCGCTGATCGTCACCCGGGCCACTTCCTGGGCCGAACGCGCCCTTTCTCCCTGGCAATTCGGAGCAAGACAATGACTTCCAATCTTCCCGCTGTTTCGGTCAAGGGGCTGCACAAGAGCTTTGGCGACAACAAGGTGCTTCGCGGCATCGACCTGATGGCGCATGACGGCGATGTCATTTCTCTCATCGGGGCCAGCGGATCGGGCAAGAGCACCCTGCTGCGCTGCATCCCGATGCTGGAGACGCCGGACAGCGGCTCCATCTCTGTCGGGGGGCAGCATATCGCGCCGCGCGGTGGCAAGTTGAACCGGGCGGAGGAGCGGACGGCACGTGCGATCCGTCGCGACCTTGGCTTCGTCTTCCAGAACTTCAACCTGTGGCCGCATCGCACGGTGCTGCAGAACGTCATCGAAGCGCCGCTGGTCGTGCAGAAGCGCAACAAGGCGGAATGCCGGGACGAGGCGATGGCGCTGCTGGAGAAGGTCGGCCTGGCCGGCAAGGCCGACGCCTGGCCGAACCAGCTGTCCGGTGGCCAGCAGCAGCGTGTGGCGATTGCCCGGGCCCTTGCACAGAAGCCGCGTGCGCTGCTCTTCGACGAGCCGACCTCGGCCCTGGATCCGGAGCTGGTGGGGGAGGTGCTGAAGGTCATGCGCGACCTGGCGGAGGAGGGGCGGACGATGATCATCGTGACGCACGAGATGGGCTTTGCCCGCGAGGTGTCGAGCCGGACGGTCTTCCTGCACCAGGGCGTCGTCGAGGAAGACGGCACACCGGAGCAGGTTTTCGGCAATGCCCGGTCCGAGCGCTGCCGCGCCTTCCTGAGCGGGTATTTCGACCGCGCCTAGGGGCATTGGATGATGCGAGCGGGCGGGGTTTGCCGCCCGCGCCGTGTCCCTGTGAACAGGCCCGGTGACGTCGCCGTGTCATATGGCTGTGCCAGGCTGCCTGCATGGGCCGGGGCGGCCTGTGCAGGCTTCGGGCGGAGGGCGCAATGGGAGCGGCAGGGGAAGAGGGGTTCGACAGGGCGGCGGCGGACGGCATTGTCGACGTGCTTTCGCTGGCGGAGAACCTGAAGACGGAGATGCGGCACAGCTGGCTTTCGGATGGCCGGCAGGAAAGCGTCGCCGAACACTGCTGGCTGATGTCCGTGGCGGCGGTGCTGATGTCGCCCTACCTGGAGCAGCCTGTCGACCTTGGACACACCCTGAAGCTGATTGCGCTGCACGACATTGCCGAGGCGATCACCGGGGACATTCCCTATTTCGAGGAGAGCCCCCGCAAGCAGGCCAAGCTGGAAGACGAGGCGCGCGCGATGGCGCAGATGCAGGCCATGCTGCCCGGGGCCGCGGCCGGTTTGCTGATGGAGCTCTGGCACGAATACGAGGCTTGCGAAAGCGCGGAGGCGAAGTTCGCCCGGGCGCTGGACAAGCTGGAAGTACAGCATCAGCACAACCTGGCGGACCTGAAGACCTGGACGGCGCAGGAACTGGGGCTCGTCTACTCCAAGATGGACGCAGAATGCGCCCATGACGGGGCGCTGCGGGTGCTTCTGTCGGTGATCCGCGGGCGAGCGGAGGCCAAGATGCGCAAGGCGGGTCACGACCCCGAGGAGATCCGCGCCGGCCTGCGATGATGCCCGGTGGGGCCGGCGATTCTCAGACGGGCCGCGCCGGGACCGTGGGGGGCCTGACTGCCGGGTTCTGCAAAGGCGCCTTTCACCAGATGTAGCGGTTGATCTGCCCTCCGGGCAGGCATCTGGTGGGTGGTGTGGTGAAATTGCCGCGCTGCCGCAAGGGTTTGCAACTGCAGCGCAAGCTGATGCGCTGCCTCAACCTGTGCGTGAAGGGCCTTGTGGAAAAAGGGTTTTCCCGGCTCGCAGGGATCGGCGGGAATCGGCCGTTCCGGCGTCGGTCGCGTCAAGCCAAAAGATCGTAAAAAGCGCGTTGATATCGCGATGCAAATACCACAGACTGTCTCGGCAGGCGGGGGATCCACTAAATGTAGTGACTTCGGCAGCATAGTGAGACAGTGCGAGTTATAGCCCCGACCCAGGGGTCCCGGTCGTTTCGTCAGCGACCGACGCCGTCTTTCGTGCTTCCGGATTCCCGGCAGGGCGGTAGGGCAGATCGGGTCATTCCCCAGGCAGAAGGGGACGGTCCGCCGAACGGTATTAGGAACTGGGGCACGTAAATCATGAAGATTGAACGCAAGTTTACTGAGGCAGGCCAGGACGCTTACGCAGGCATTCCCTTCATCACCACCACCAGCGAGATCCGCAACCCGGACGGCACCGTGGTCTTCAAGCTTGATGAGCTGGAAGTGCCCGGGAAATGGAGCCAGGTTGCCAGTGACGTGATCGCGCAGAAGTACTTCCGCAAGGCCGGCGTGCCGTCGGAGGTGCGCAAGGTGCGCGAAAAGGACGTGCCGGAGTTCCTGTGGCGGTCGGTCCCGGCCGATGGCGCGACGATGGGGGGCGAGACCTCTTCCAAGCAGGTGTTCGACCGCCTGGCCGGCGCCTGGTGCTACTGGGGCTGGAAGGGCGGCTATTTCACCACCGAAGCCGACGCCCGCGCCTACTACGACGAAATGCGCCACATGCTGGCGACGCAGCGCGCCGCGCCCAACTCCCCCCAGTGGTTCAACACCGGCCTGCACTGGGCCTATGGCATCGACGGCCCGGGGCAGGGACACTACTACGTCGACTACAAGACGGCCAAGCTGACGAAATCCAAATCGGCCTATGAACACCCCCAGCCGCATGCCTGCTTCATCCAGTCGGTCGCCGATGACCTGGTGGGCGAGGGCGGCATCATGGACCTTTGGGTGCGCGAGGCGCGCCTGTTCAAGTACGGCTCCGGCACCGGCACCAACTTCTCCTCCCTGCGGGCCGAGGGGGAGCGGCTGTCGGGCGGTGGCAAGTCCAGCGGCCTGATGGGGTTCCTGAAGATCGGTGACCGGGCGGCGGGTGCGATCAAGTCCGGCGGGACCACGCGGCGCGCGGCCAAGATGGTGATCGTGGATGCGGATCACCCGGACATCCAGGAATACATCAACTGGAAGGTGAAGGAGGAGCAGAAGGTTGCCTCCATCGTCGCCGGGTCCAAGATGCATGAGCAGAAGCTGAACGCGATCTTTGCCGCGATCCGCAGCTTCGACGGGGCCGATGGCGATCAGTACGAGCCGGCGGAGAATGCCTCCCTCAAGGCTGCGATCCGCGAGGCGAAGAAGAACGCCATTCCGGAGACCTACATCAAGCGCGTGCTGGATTATGCGCGGCAGGGCTACGAGAGCATCGAGTTTCCGACCTATGACACCGACTGGGACAGCGAGGCCTATGCCTCCGTTTCGGGCCAGAACTCCAACAACTCGGTCCGGGTCACCGATGCCTTCCTTCAGGCGGTGAAGGACGATGCCGACTGGGCGCTGATCAACCGGACCGACGGCCAGGTGGCCAAGACGATCAAGGCGCGCGACCTGTGGGAAGACATCGGCCATGCCGCCTGGGCCTGCGCCGATCCGGGGATCCAGTTCCACGATACCGTCAATGCCTGGCACACCTGTCCGGAAGACGGCGAGATCCGCGGTTCGAACCCCTGTTCCGAATACATGTTCCTGGACGACACGGCCTGCAACCTGGCGTCGATGAACCTGCTGACCTTCCTCAAGGACGGCAAGTTCCAGGTGGAGGATTACATCCATGCCACCCGGCTGTGGACCCTGACGCTGGAAATCTCTGTCACCATGGCTCAGTTCCCGTCGAAGGAGATTGCGCAGCTGAGCTATGACTTCCGCACCCTGGGTCTGGGCTATGCCAACATCGGCGGCCTGCTGATGAACATGGGTCTCGGCTATGACAGCGACGAGGGGCGCGCCCTTGGCGCAGCGCTGACCGCGATCATGACCGGCGTCGCCTATGCGACCTCGGCCGAGATGGCGGGGGAGCTGGGTACATTCGCCGGTTACGAGCGCAACGCGGCGCATATGCTGCGGGTGATGCGCAACCACCGCAACGCGGCCTATGGCGTGACCGAAGGCTACGAAGGCCTGGCCGTGAAGCCCGTGCCGCTGGACCTGCAGAACTGCCCGGATCCGGAGCTGGTCAAGGTGGCCATCGCCAGCTGGGACGAGGCGGTGCGCCTGGGAGAGGCCCATGGCTATCGCAACGCCCAGACCAGCGTCATCGCGCCCACCGGCACCATCGGCCTGGTCATGGATTGCGACACCACCGGGATCGAGCCGGATTTCGCGCTGGTGAAGTTCAAGAAGCTGGCCGGTGGCGGCTATTTCAAGATCATCAACCGATCCGTCCCGGCTGCGCTGGAGAAACTGGGCTATGGCCCGGCGCAGATCGAGGAGATCATCGGCTATGCCGTCGGTCATGCCTCTCTGGGCAATTGCCCGGGGATCAACACGACCTCGCTGGTGGGGCACGGGTTCGGGCCCGAAGAGCTGAAGAAGATCGACGGCGCGCTGAAGTCGGCCTTCGACATCCGCTTCGTCTTCAACCAGTGGACCCTGGGGGAGGCCTTCTGCACCCAGACCCTGGGCATCCCGGCGGCAAAGCTGAACGATCCCAGCTTCGACATGCTGCGGCACCTGGGCTTCACCCGGGCAGAGATCGAGGCGGCCAACGACCACGTTTGCGGCACGATGACCCTGGAAGGCGCGCCGCACCTGAAGGCGGAGCATCTGTCGGTCTTCGACTGCGCCAATCCCTGCGGCAAGAAGGGCAAGCGCTTCCTGTCAGTCGACAGCCACATCAAGATGATGGCGGCGGCGCAGTCGTTCATTTCCGGCGCGATCTCCAAGACGATCAACATGCCGAACGATGCCACCATCGAGGACTGCAAGGCGGCCTACGAACTGTCCTGGAGCCTGGGCGTGAAGGCGAACGCGCTCTATCGTGACGGGTCCAAGCTGTCGCAGCCGCTGGCTGCCGCCCTGGTCGAGGATGACGACGAGGCGGCCGAGCTGCTGGAAAGCGGCACCCCGAACGAGAAGGCCGCCGTGCTGGCCGAGAAGGTGATCGAGAAGATCGTCCTGAAGGAAGTGGCCCGGGGCCGCGAGAAGATGCCGATGCGCCGGAAGGGCTATACCCAGAAGGCCAGCGTGGGTGGGCACAAGGTCTACCTGCGGACGGGCGAATACGAGGACGGCTCGCTGGGCGAGATCTTCATCGACATGCACAAGGAAGGCGCCGGCTTCCGCGCGATGATGAACAACTTTGCCATCGCGGTTTCGGTCGGTCTTCAGTACGGCGTGCCGCTGGAGGAATTCGTGGATGCCTTCACCTTCACCAAGTTCGAACCGGCGGGCATGGTCCAGGGCAACGAGACGATCAAGAACGCGACTTCGATCCTCGACTACATCTTCCGCGAACTGGCGGTGTCCTACCTGGATCGCACCGACCTGGCGCATGTGAAGCCGCAGGGCGCGTCCTTCGATGATCTGGACAAGCGCGAGGACGCCTCTGACGAGGCCAACCTGCGCGAGGTCAGCGACAATGCCGCGTCGAAGTCCCTGGAAGTGCTGAAGCACATCTCTTCCACCGGGTATCTGCGCAAGCGTGTCCCGCAGGAGCTTCTGGTGATGGCGCCGGGCGGTTTCGGAGATGTGACCTCCGTCAGCGGCGGGACCCAGCAGGTGCAGGCCAGCGTCACTTCCGTTTCTGCCACGGCGATGACGGCGGCGGTGACGCCGATGGATGCGCGCGCCAAGGCGAAGATGCAGGGCTACGAGGGCGAGGCCTGCGGCGAATGCGGCAACTACACGCTGGTGCGCAACGGCACCTGCATGAAGTGCAACACCTGCGGCGGGACCTCTGGCTGCAGCTGATCACGGGATTGCCAGTGGGGCGGGGCTTGAAGGCGCCTGTCCCCCGTGCGAAACGACTTGCTGGCCGGGACAGGCAGAAAGCACATCGAGCAGTGCGCAGAGAGAGCCCGGCCAGATCGACTGAGGGGAGGCAGTGCCTCCCCTCATTTCGTTTCGGGACCGCCGGGATCGGGCGTCAAAGGGGATGGGGCGGAAGGTGGATTGCATCCACCCTACGGCGCGCAGTCAGTCGGCGCGGCGCCAGGCCCAGAGCCAGAGGCCGGTGAGCAGGAGCGAGAAGATCGCGTTCCAGCTGGCCATCGACAGCGAGAGGAATTCGAAGGCCACCACGTCGCACTGCACCAGCGGTGCGTTCATGATGTGATCGAGGAGCTGTTCCGGCGTCATGTTCGCCGTGCCCGAGGAGGTGCAGGAGGTCGGCCCCTCGAAGATGCCGCGTTCGACGCCGGTGTGGTAGATGCCGACCCCTGCGGTTGTCAGCGCCGCCAGCGCACCGGGCAGGGCCAGGATGCGCTTTCCGCTGGCCACGGCGGCCACGGCGATCAGCACGGCCACGGCGTGGGGCCAGCGCTGCACCAGGCAGAGGTGGCAGGGCGCGAGCCCGCCCAGGTATTGCGAGCCCCATGCCCCCAGGAGGGCGGCGGCGGATCCGGCCCCGGCGAGGGCGGCAGTCAGTCGGAATTTCATAGATACTTCACCAGCAGGAAACCGCCGAGGAGAATGACGAAAAACACCGTGAAGACAAGGCCGAGGCGTTTCTCGATGAAGTCACGAACGGGTGACCCGAATTTCCACAGCAGTCCGGCGATCAGGAAGAAGCGGATGCCGCGCGCCACGATCGAGGTGATGATGAAAGTGCCAAGGGGCATGCCCGTCCAGCCGGACATGATGGTGATCACCTTGTAGGGGAAGGGCGTGATGCCCGCGCCCAGGACCGCCCAGAAGCCGGCATCGTTGAACCTGGTGTTGAATTCTTCCATCGCATGCGCCTTGCCCATGCTTTCCAGGATCGGCTGGCCGATGGTGTCGAAGGCGAAGTAGCCGATCCCGTAGCCCAGCATGCCACCCAGCACCGAGGCGACCATGGCGATCCCCGCGATCAGGAACGCGCGGGAGGGCGCGGCGATGATCATGGGGATCATCAGCAGGTCCGGCGGGATCGGGAAGAAGGAGCTTTCGACGAAGGCGACGATCGCGAGGGCCCAGAGGGCGTGAGGGGTTTCGGCAGTGCGGATGGTCCAGTCGTAAAGACGTCTGATCACGGGGAAGGGTCCTCTCTCGACGCTGTCGGATCTGACAGATCACGCGGGGCACGGGGGGTCAAGCAGGGGCAGCGCCGGAGCGGGCGCGCAGCCATCGCGGGAGCGGAGTTTGGCCATATCTCCTGCAGTTGCACGCGGTTGCATCCAGGCGAGTCGGGCCCGTGTCCCGGGGCGATCCGGGCGACAGGGCGCTGCCCCTGCGTCACGTGGCGCACCGGGGCAGGGCGATGCAACGTGTTGGGAGTTATGCCTATCCCTTGGGATAGGTCGCTACCCCTCCGCGTGGATTTCGACCCGGCTGGGCGCCTGCATACAGGTCTCCAAAGATGTATCAACAGTGTAACAGAGAACACACCCGGCGACGCCGAGGGCCAGAGCCCGGACGCCGCGACAGGAAGAGAAGGAACAGCCAATGCGCAAGTCCATGAAATCCCGCGATCGCTCCGCCTCCCTCGAAATGCTGACCGCTGCCGTCGATGCCGCGATGGAGCAGCTGGGTGACGAACAGTCCCGCACGCCGCGCGCCACCCGCGCGGTGCTGGAGGAAACCGGTGTGACCCGCACCATCAAGGCGCTGCGCCGCCGTGGCGGTATCGCCATCTACAAGGATCTCTCGGGTCTTCGGGCTGCCTGAATACCACCCATCTTTCAGGGGCACGGGGATGTGTCAGGGGGACGGAAAGGGACGCTTCGGCGTCCCTTTTTGCATTTCCGGAGAGGCTATTTGCGAATCCCCTTCGCGCGCGTCGGGGCGTGCAGAGCGCAGTTTCGGGCCAAAACGACGCCATATGGCGCCAATTTGAGCCCCGCGTCGCGACCTTTCGGTGAAGATCCGCCTTGCTGGCTTGATCCCGGGCCGGGAGGACGCGAAAGAAATGCAATTTTTTCCGCGCCGACTTTGCACTTTTCGCCATGTTGCGCCGCGTGCTCAGGCAAGTTTTTGCCTGACTTGTAAACTTTTCTCGTGACGTAGGGGCCACGGCTTCCCGGTGTCTTGAACACCTGTGCAGATTCCATAGGCTGCCCGCGTTGGGATTTCCCTCTTCCAGGGAGCGCCGGTGCGAATCTTCTCGTGTCCGGACCAGAGGAGGGAAATAGTGAGGCCCACAACTATAAATGGAGAGGTACGATGAACAACATCGCCAAGCTGGCCATGGCCACGCTACTTTCGGGGACCATGCTGTCCACCGGCGCCTTCGCGGCGACCCATCCGGTCACCGGCGAAGAGCTGGCCGCGGACCAGACTTTCACCTACCGGCTGCTGGACGACGTCAGCTCGCTCGATCCGCAGATCGTGGAAGACGTCGATGGTTCCGCCGTGGTGCGCGACCTCTTCGAAGGCCTGATGAACCAGGACGAAGAAGGCAACCTGGTGCCGGGCGTTGCCACCGGCTACGACGTGTCGGATGACAAGCTGACCTACACCTTCCACCTGCGCGACACCGCGAAGTGGTCCAATGGCGATCCCGTGGTCGCGGGTGATTTCGTCTACGGCTGGCGCCGCGCCGCCGATCCGGCGACCGCCTCCCCGTACCAGTGGTACATGCAGCTGATGTCGCTGAAGAACGGCGATGCCGTGGTGAAGGGCGACATGGCGCCCGAGGAACTGGGCGTGAGCGCGCCCGATGACCACACCCTGGTCGTCGAGCTGTCCCAGCCGCTGCCCTACTTTGCCACGATGACGACCCACGCGACGACCTTCCCGGCCCCGCAGAAGGTGATCGAGGAGTTCGGCGCAGACTGGACCAAGCCCGAGAACATCGTGTCCAACGGCGCCTATGTCCTGACCGAGTACAACCCCGGCGAACGCATCGTGCGTGAACGCAACCCGATGTACTGGGACAACGAGGACACGATCATCGACAAGACCGTCGGCCTGATCATCAACGACGAGAACGTCGCGCTGACCCGCTACCTCGCAGGCGAGCTTGACCGCACCGACATCCCCGCGGGCCAGTATCCGCGCCTGAAGGAAGAGTACCCGGACGAGGCGATCAGCTTCCCGCGTCTGTGCAACTACTACTACACCTTCAACCTGTCCGATTCCGGCCCCGAGGCCTTCAAGGATCCGAAGGTGCGTGAAGCGCTGTCCCTGGCGGTCGATCGCGACGTGATCACCGAGAACGTCCTGGCCGGTGGCCAGCCGCCCGCCTACAGCTTCACCCCGGCGGCCGTTGCGGGCTTCAACCCGCCGGCATCCGAGATGGCGTCGATGACCCAGGCGGAGCGTGATGCGAAGGCCAAGGAACTGCTGGCCGAGGCAGGCTATGGCCCGGATAACCCGCTTTCCTTCGAAATGGTCTACAACACCTCGGAAAGCCACGAGAAAATCGCCGTGGTCCTGTCACAGATGTGGAAGCAGAAGCTGGGCGTCGAAGCCAAGCTGGCCAACATGGAATGGAAGGTCTTCCTGCAGGAGCGGGGCAATCAGAACTTCGATCTGGCCCGTGGCGCATGGTGTGGTGACTACAACGAGGCCTCGACCTTCCTTGACCTGATCACCACCGAGTCCGGCTACAACGACGGCAAGTATTCCAACCCGGATTACGACAAGCTGATCGCGGAGGCCAAGACCGCGTCCGACACCACGCCGCTCTATACCGAGGCGGAGGCGATCATCGCCCAGGACGTCCCCGTTATCCCGATCTATCACTATGCCGGTGTCTACATGATGGACAGCGACGTCGGGAACTGGCCGGTCGATAACGTCGAGCAGAACTGGTACTCCAAGAACCTGTACAAGCTCGCCGAGTAATATCGCCGACTGAAAACTGAACGGCCCCCGGCCCGGATCCTCGCATGCGCCGATCCAGGGCCGGGGGCCTCTCACTTCCGGTACAATCCATGCTTGCATACGTCGTGCGCCGATTGCTGGTCGCGATTCCGACCATCCTTTTGCTGGTCATCGCCTCCTTCATCCTGATGCATACCGCCCCGGGCGGACCCTTCACCACCGAGCGGCCCCTGCCGCCGGAGGTCCTGGCCAACATCAATGCCCAGTACGGGCTGGACCAACCGCTGTGGAAGCAGCTTTGGGACTACCTGGCCAACATCATTCTCCATTTCGATTTCGGACCGTCCTTCGTCCGCAAGGACCGCAGCGTGAACGACATCATCGCGCATGGCTTTCCGATCTCGATGACCTACGGCATCCTGTCCTTCCTGGCGGCCTCCATCGTGGGGGTCAGCCTCGGCATCGCCGCGGCGATCCGGCACAATACCTGGCTGGACTATTTCGCCGTGTCCCTCGGCATCGCGGCCCAGGCCCTGCCGAACTTCATCATGGGGCCGATCCTGATCCTGGTCTTCACCCTGTGGCTGGGCATCCTGCCCGGCGGCGGCTGGAACGGTGGCCAGTGGCAGTACCTGATCATGCCCGTGATCGCGCTTTCGACCTCCTACATGGGGAACATCGCGCGGATCACCCGGTCCTCCATGCTCGAGATCATGAACTCCAACTTCATCCGCACCGCGCGGGCCAAGGGCCTGCCGACCCGCGCCATCATCTGGCGCCATGCGATGAAGCCGACGCTGCTGCCGGTGGTGAGCTACCTCGGCCCGGTCTTCGTCTACGTGCTGACCGGCTCGGTCTTCGTCGACCTCTACTTCTCCACCGGGGGGCTGGGGCAGAGCTACGTGAGCTCTGCGCTGACCCGTGATTACGCGGTGCTGCTTGGCGTGACGATCCTTTACGGCGCGCTGACCGTCATCGTGAACCTGCTGACCGACCTGGCCTATGCCTGGTTCGATCCGAAAATCCGGTATTGAGAGGTCTCATGTTCGGAAAATCTGAAAAGGCGGCCGAACTGGCCGCGGACATCACCGATTTCAAGGCGGTACGCGGGCGGTCCCTGCTGCGCGACGCCCTGGATCGCTTCCTGCGCAACAAGGCCGCCATGGGATCTGTTTTCGTGCTGGGCCTGGTGATCCTCTTCGTGATCTTCGGGCCGATGTTCGCCCAGTTCAGCAACGAGGAAATCGACTGGACCCGGATGGGCGACATCAAGGGCATGGGCGCGCCGTCGATCGAGACAGGTCACTACTTCGGCCTCGATGAGCTTGGCCGGGACCTCTACTCCCGGACCATCCAGGCGACGCAGACCTCGCTTCTGGTGGGGCTGATCGGCGCGGCCATGGCGCTGGTCGTGGGCACGACCTGGGGCGTGATCGCGGGCTATTTCGGCGGGCGGCTCGACAGCGTGATGATGCGTTTCGTCGACATCCTGTTGGCGATCCCGCTGACGCTGATCCTGATCCTGATCCTGGTGATCGCCGGGCGCAGCTTCGTCACCCTGTTCATCGCGCTCGGCGCGGTCAGCTGGCTGACCATGTCGCGCATCGTGCGCGGCCAGACCCTGACCCTGAAAACGCGGGAGTTCATCGAGGCCGCGCGCGCCGGGGGTGTCAGCGAGGCGGGCATCATCTTCCGCCACATCCTGCCGAACCTGATCGGCGTGGTGATCGTCTATGCGTCGCTGCTGGTGCCCGAGATGATCCTGGCCGAAAGCTTCGTCTCCTTCCTGGGGCTGGGGATTTCCGAACCCATGACCTCCCTCGGGCGGCTGATCGCCGAAGGGGCGGGGACGATGAACTACGGCACGCTGTGGCAGCTGGCCTTCCCGCTGTTCTTCTATGTCACCATCATCATCACGATGTTCTTCATCGGTGATGGCCTGCGTGACGCTCTCGACCCGAAGGATCGCTGACATGACCATTCTTTCCGTCAAGGACCTGAAGGTAAGCTTCGACACCCCCGAAGGGCCGGTCGAGGCCGTGAAGGGCGTGAGTTTCGACATTGCCGCGGGCGAATGCCTGGGCATTGTCGGTGAAAGCGGATCGGGCAAGAGCCAGAGCTTCATGGCCGCCATGGGCCTGCTGCCGGTGAACGGCCATGCAAGCGGGTCGGTCAAGCTGGACGATAACGAGATCCTGAACCTGCCGCCCGCGCGCCTGAACAAGCTGCGCGGGTCGGACCTGGGGATGATCTTCCAGGATCCGCTGACCGCCCTGACGCCCCACCTGAAAGTGGGCGAGCAGATGGCCGAAGTCCTGAAGATCCACCGGGGTCTGTCGGGCTCTGCTGCGCGCAAGCTCTGCCTTGAATGGCTGGACCGGGTGCGCATCCCGGAGGCCGCGCGGCGGCTGGACCAGTATCCGCACGAACTGTCGGGCGGTATGCGCCAGCGGGTGATGATCGCCCAGGCGATGCTGTGCGAGCCGAAGCTGTTGATCGCGGATGAGCCGACCACGGCGCTGGACGTGACCGTGCAGGCCGAGGTGCTGGACCTGATGGCGGGGCTGCAAAAGGAGCTGGGCACGGCGATTGCCCTGATCACCCACGACATGGGCGTCGTGGCGCGGATGTGCGACCGGATCAAGGTGATGCGGCTGGGCGAATTCGTGGAACAGGGCGAGATCCGGGAGATCTTTGCCAATCCGCAGCACCCCTACACGCAGCGGCTTCTGGACGCGATGCCGCGCATCGACGCCGACAAGGATGAAGCCGCCACGCGCGAACTGGGCGAGGAAATCCTGAAGGTCGATGACATCAAGGTGCATTTCCCCATCAAGCAGAAGGGTGGCCTGTTCGGTACCACCGTGCCGCTGAAGGCCGTCAACGGCGTGAGCTTTAACCTGCGTGCCGGGGAAACCCTTGGCATCGTGGGGGAATCCGGCTGTGGTAAGTCCACGCTGGCGCGCGCGGTGCTGCGCCTGATCGATCCGACGGCGGGCGATGTGAGCTGGCTGGGCACGCCGCTGACGGCGCTGGATCGTAAGTCGCTCATCAAGGAGCGGAAGGATCTGCAGATCGTTTTCCAGGATCCGCTCGCCTCTCTCGATCCGCGGATGACCATCGCGGACAGCATCGCGGAGCCGCTGAAGACCTATCGCCCGGAAATGGCAAAGAGCGAACGCCGCGAGGCTGTGCTGGCCATGATGGAACGCGTGGGTCTGGAGCCGGAGAAGTACAACCGCTATCCGCATGAGCTCTCTGGCGGGCAGAACCAGCGGGTCGGCATCGCCCGGGCGATGATCAACCGGCCCAAGCTGATCATCTGCGACGAGGCGGTTTCCGCGCTGGACGTGTCGATCCAGGCGCAGATCGTGCAGCTGCTGAAGGAGCTGCAGGCGGAGTTCGGCATGTCCATGCTGTTCATCAGCCACGACCTGTCTGTGGTGCGCGAAATCTCCGACCGGATCATGGTGCTCTACCTGGGTCGCGTGGTGGAGATGGGGCAGACGCAGGCGATCTGCGATCGTCCGATGCATCCCTATTCGCAGTCGCTGATCTCTGCCGTGCCGATCCCGGATCCGGAGGCGGAGCGCGCGCGTACGCGGATCCGGCTGCCCGGCGAACTGCCCTCGCCGCTGGATACCAAGGCGGCGCTGCGCTTCCTGCCGTCCAAGCTGGATGCGGGTCAGGTGGACTACGTGCCCCTGCTGGAAGAGGTCGAGCCCGGTCGCCTGGTGGCCGAGCACGACAGCCTGGACGTGATCCTGGCGCGCGGCGCCTGAGGCGGAGTGCCTGAACGGAAGTAGCTGACCCGGAGTAGCTGACCCCGGCCGCGCAGGTGGCCGGGGTCTTTCTGTCTGATGCACGCGCGCGCCGCGTCAGGGGCGACAGGCGCGGCCGGGCGCCCTAGGATGGCCCTTCGAGCAAGGAGGTGCCCGATGTCCGTTCCCGGTCTTTCCCCAGAAACCCTGACGACGATCCCGCTTTGGACGGCCCGTGTCGATGTCGATCCGATGGAAACCCTTGGCCCCGGGCCGCGCGGCATCCGCCACGTGGTGCCGATCACCGGTGGCAGCTTTGTGGGCGATCCCGCGGCAGGGGTCTTTGGCGTCGTGCCGTCGGGCAGGGTTCGGCCGGGCGGTTTCGACCTGCAGTGGCAGCGGCCGGACGGGGTGAAGGAGCTGGAGGCGGTCTACCACATGGAGACCGGGGATGGGGTGGTGCTGGAAATCCGCAACCGCGTGCTTCTGGATTACGACGCGGCCGGGGGATTGGCCTACGGCCGCTCCCGGATCGAGGTCATCGCGCCGGAGGGGCCGTATGACTGGCTGAACCGGCGCGTGATCGTGGGGTCCCTGCAGGGGGATCCGGAACGCCACCAGGCGGTGATCCGTGCCTGGGTGCTTTGCTGATCCCGAAGCGGGCCGCCGCCCGGTGCGGGATCCGGGGGCGGTGGGGAAGCAAGGACCGGGCCTGAAACTGCTTGCGGCTCCGGTCCGTGACCCGTGGGATCAGAGGGCGATGCGCGGGTCGGCCAGGCTTTGCGCCACCTCGACCAGGACGCCGACCAGGATGTAGCCCGCGCCGAAGACTAGGGACACGCCGAGGATCGCGGGCAGGTCCGAGGCGCCGATCGCCTGCACCATGTAGAGGCCGAGGCCGGGCCAGGCGAAGATGCGTTCGACGATGAGCAGGTTGCCGAAGAGCATGCCCATCTGCAGCGCCAGGATCGACAGCGGCGCCGAGGCGGAATTGCGCAGCCCGTGCCGGGCCACCACTGCCGGTTCCGAAAGCCCCTTGCCGCGCGCGGTGCGGATGTAGCTTTGCCGCAGCGTGTCCACCAGGGCGGCGTTGAGGCTGCGCCCGATGGCCACCGCCATGGGCAGGGCCAGCGCCAGCGCGGGCAGGATCAGGTGGCGCAGCGCGTCCAGGCTGACCTCGGGCCGGCCGGTCAGGACCCCGTCGATCAGGTTGAACCCCGTGGGGCCATGGAAGCGCCGGATCGACAGCCGCCCGGAGCCGGGCAGCCAGTCGAGCTGGAACCACACGAAGTAGACCAGCAGCAGGGAGGAGAGGAAGATCGGCACGGCGCCGAGCCCCAGGATCGACAGCCGGATCGCCCCTGCGCGGCGGAAAGCGGTCTGCGCGAAGGCCAGCGCGCCCGAGAGCAGCAGGGCGAAGACCACGGCGGTGAGGCCCAGTTCGATCGAGGCGGGGGCGTAGCGGGCGATATCCTCGGCCACCGGGGCCCTTGTGCGCGTGGAGGTGCCAAGGTCGCCATGCGCCAGCCCGGCCAGGAAGTGGCCGAAGCGGGTCAGCATCGGCTGATCCAGTCCGAGCTGGCGTCGCAGGTTCTCGATCACCTCTGGCGGGGCAGAGGGGCCGGCCATGGCGCGGGCGGGATCGGCGGGAATGATCGTCTGCAGGGCGAAGACGACGAAGGCCAGCACGAAGAGGACGGCGATCATGCCCAGCAGGCGGCGAATGAGGTAGGCTGTCATCGGGGTCTCCTGCGGTCAGGCGCCGCGCACAAGGCGCCGGGTGCCGTCGCCTGCGAGAGTGGCAAGAAGGCAGATCAGGAAGATCACCACGGCGGGCAGGATCGGCAGCCACCAGGCGGTTGTCAGGCTGTTGAGCGCGCCCGAGGTCATGGCGCCCAGTTCCGGCGCGGGCACCGGCTGGCCGAGGCCGAGGAAGGACATGGTCGACAGGATCATGATCACGTTGGCCACGTCGGTGGTGGCGGCGACCAGCATGGCCGGCAGGGCACCGGGCATCAGGTAGCGCAGGTAGAGCCGCGGGCCCCGGGCGCCGGCGATGCGGGCGGCCTCGACATGGGGGCGGGCCTTCAGGCGGCGCACCTCGTCGCGCATCACGCGGGCGTACCAGGGCCACCAGAAGATCAGCACCGCCAGCGCGGTGTTGATCAGGCTGGGGCCGAGGGCCGCGGCCACGGCGAAGGCGATCAGGGTGACGGGCAGGACGAAGAACAGGTCGGTCACGCGCTGGATCACCAGGTCGGTGATCCCGCCCGCCGCCCCGGCGATCAGGCCGATGGCGCCGCCGAAAAGCGCCCCCAGCACGATGATGCAGATTGCCGGAAGCCAGGTGTAGCTGATCCCCAGCAGCACCCGGCTGAAGAGGTCGCGGCCGATTGCATCGGTGCCCATGGGGTGGGCCGGCGAGGGAGGCAGGGTCGCGGTGGCGACGCGAAGCTGCGGGTCGTAGGGCGTCCAGAAGGGCGCCACCAGGGCGACGACGGTCAGAAGCACCAGCGCCAGCAGCGCGGCGCTTTCGAGCCAGCCCACTCGGCGCAGGGCGGCCTGCAGGCGCATCCGGCGAGAGGCTGCGGTCGAGGTTTCGGTCGGGATCTGGAAGGTCACGGGCGGTTTTCCCCTTCGCTGGCAGGCTGCGTGCCGGAGCCCCGATGGCCGGGGGGCTGGTCGAGCTGGGGCATCGCGGCGATCAGGCTGCGGGTATAGTCGGAACGGGCGGCGCGCAGCAGCGCATCGGGGGCGTCGTCGTCCACGAGCAGCCCGTCTTTCAGCACCGCGATCCGGTCGGCAACGATGCGCGCGGCGGCGAGGTCGTGGGTGACGAAGAGCATCGCCATGCCCATTTCGCGCCGCAGCCGGCCCAGCAGGTTGAGCGTGGTCGCGGCAAGGGAAACATCCATGGCGCTGATCGGTTCGTCGCAGAGAAGAAGCCGGGGCGGCACCACCACGGCGCGGGCGACAGTGGCACGCTGACACTGGCCGCCCGAAAGTTCTGCCGGCAGGGCGGAGGCCAGCGCGGGATCGAGGCCCACCCGGTCGAGGCTTTCGGCGATGCGGTCGGCGCGCTCGGACACCGGCAGGTGCAGCGGGCGCAGCCGCTCGCCGATCTGTTCGCCGATGCTGAGCCAGGGCGTCAGCGCCGCGAAGGCATCCTGGAAGATGATCTGCGGACTGTCGTCATCGCGCAGCACGCTTCCCTCATCGGGTGTCAGCAGGCCGGCGGCGATCCTGAGAAGGGTCGATTTGCCGGAGCCGGATTCGCCCACAAGCGCCACGGATTCACCTTGACCGATCCGCAGGTCGACGCCTTTCAGCACAGGTTTTGCCGCGCGTCGGCCGAGCAGGTCGGGCCGGCCGGTGGCGAAGGCGCGGGCGATGCCGGAAAGCGCCAGGGCGGGCATGTCAGCGGGTGCTGTGCGCTGCGTGGTGGCGGGGGCGGGCCAGGGCGCGCCGGCGTCGGGTGCCTTGCGGAGGGTCGTGCCGGCAAGGTGGCAGGCTGCGCGGCCCGCGTGACCCGGCGCGGGCATCAGTGCCGGCCGTGAGGCCCGGCAGATCTGTTGCGCGGCAGGGCAGCGGGGGGCGAAGGCGCAGGCCTCGCCCTGCAGCCGCGGGCCGGCAGGCAGCGTCGGAAGGGCGCGGTCACGCGGGCTGGAGAAGTCGAAGCGGGTGGCCAGCAGCCCGGCGGTATAGGGATGGGCCGGGCGCGCGATGACCTGATCCGTCGGCCCGGTTTCCGCAAGGCGCCCGCCGTAGAGCACCATGACCCGGTCCGCCAGCGTGCGGGCAACACCCAGATCGTGGGTGACGAAGAAGACCGCCGTGCCTTCGGCCCGGGCAAGATCGCGGATCAGGTCGAGGATCTGCGCCTGCACGGTAACATCCAGCGCGGTGGTCGGTTCGTCGGCGATCAGCAGCCGGGGGCGTGCCATCATCTGCATGGCGATCAGCACCCGCTGGCGCTGGCCGCCAGACAGCCGGTGCGGCAGGGAGGCGGCGATACGGCCCGGGTCGGGCAGGCCGGTGCGGGCAAGCCAGTCCTCGACGTCCGAGGCCGGGGCGGAGGGCGCGCTTTCGCGCATCTGGGCGCCGATCCGCATGGTCGGGTTCAGCGCCGTCATCGGATCCTGGGGCACCGCGCGCACGGTGCCGCGCCGCAGCCGCCGCAGCTGCGCCGGACCGGCGCCCACGACCTGGTCGTCGCCCAGCCGGATGGACCCTTCGACCTGGGGGCGCGCCTCGGCCGGCAGCAGTCCCTGGAGGGCGAGGCCCAGGGTGGACTTGCCCGAGCCGCTTTCGCCCACGACTGCAAGGATCTCCCCCGCGTGGAGGTCCAGGTCGATGCGGTCGAGGACGCGGTTGACCTCGTGGTCGCGGCTGAGCGTGACCGAAAGGCCGGAGATGTCGAGGATGCGCTCTGCCACGGGGTCAGTCATAGAAGGAGGGAGCCAGGCGGAGGGTTTCGGCCTGGTCCGGATCATGGGTGATGAAGAGGGTGGCGCCGTCGCGTTCGAGGGCCTTGAGACGGCGAAGGGAGGCGAGCGCCTCGGTGTCGTCGGAGGCGGCACCCGGCAGGATCTCCTCCTCGAAGTTGCGGCGCAGGTCGCCGACGTCGGCGGCCAGGATCACCGGGCCGGTTTCTGGCAGCTGGACCCGCAGGGACTGGTGCCCCGGGGAATGGCCGGGGGTGGCGAGGATGTCGATGCCGGGCAGTACAGGCGCGTCGCCCTCCACCAGCTGCCAGTCGAGGCCGGGCAGGTCGTAGTCGCGCGGGAAGCAGGCGGCTGGCGCGGGGGAGGCAAGGCCGTGATCGTATTCGCGCCGCGACAGCCAGATGCGGGCATGGGTGAGCTTCTTGAGGTGGCCGGTGTGATCGGCATGCAGGTGCGACAGGACCACCATGGAGATATCTTCGAAGCCGATGCCGATGGCGGCAAGCTGGGCGCCCAGTTCGTGTTCCGCGCGCACCAGCGGCGGCGGGTTCCACCCGGTATCGAGGAAGAGTTCCTTCAGCGCGTCGGGATCCCGCAGGTGCGCCTCGTCCAGGCCGGTGTCGAAGAGCAGCCAGCCTTCGGTCGTGTCGACCAGGTAGCAGGTGATCGGCACGGCGATGATGAAGCGGCGGTCCATGCCGCGCAGGGACACGGACTTGGGGATGATCTCGTATCCGCAATGGCAGATGTAGAGGCGGCGGGCTGCGGTCACGGTGCTGTTCCTCGGATCGGGTGGCGCGACCTGGGGGCGGATCGCGAAGGGGGGCCGTGCCCCATTGCTCTTCCCGCGCCGAAGGGCGCGGGATGGCTGGTCTGCAATCGGCGCGCCGGGTCAGTCTTCCCAGCGGACGGTGCCGAAGTCGATGTTGCCCGGCGGCACGACCGGGCGCAGGCCGAGGTCAACCAGCCCCTCGGGGTGGACGACCACATCCTGCACGTCGGCCAGCGGGATGAAATAGCCGCTGTCGAACCAGAGCTGGCCAGCCTTTTCATAGAGCGCGTCGCGGGCGGCCACATCGGTTTCCTGCGCGGCCTCGGTCGCGATGGCATCGGCTTCGGGCACCGAGGCGCCCAGCAGGTTCAGCACCGATCCGGTGGCATAGAAGACATCGGCCTGGGTCGCGGGGTGACCCGCATCTGGGCTGAGCTTCGACAGGACGATGTCGGGCGCGTTGTCGAGATCCTTCTTCAGCCCGTAGACGGCCCCCGGTGGCAGGGTGGAGGCGGTGGCGGTCACGCCGATCTGCGCCAGCTGGGCGATCATCAGCTCGGCCGCCGGGCCGACGTTGGCGGCTTCGACCGCGGAGTAGGCGATCGTCAGTTCCAGCCCGCCGGCCGCTTCGACCGCCGCCTTGGCCGCCGCCATGTCGGTTGGGAAGGTGATGGGCGTCGCGGGATCCAGCATCGCCACCGGGTAGAGGGACTCCGCCGGGGTGGCATAGCCGTGGAAGACGTCATCGACCCAGAGCGCGGGGTTGATCGCCGTCAGTACCGCATCGCGCAGGGCCGGGTCGTCCAGCGCGGAGCCCGGTTTCACGAAGGCGTCGAGCAGCGACATGGCGGGCGAGGCGGTGGCCACGAGGCCCGCAGGCAGCGCGCCCAGCTGATCCCAGGGGTAGGAGGTCGGCACGGCGTCGATCTGGCCAGCCTGGAGCTGCAGGATCTGCTGGCCGATCTCGGGGATGACGGGCAGGTCGATCGTCTGGAAATGGGGGGCATCGCCATAGTAGCCATCGAACCGGGTCAGCACGTAGTCCTGGCCCCGGTTGAACTCGGCCAGTTCGAACGGGCCGGTGCCATCGGCGTGTTCGATGAACCAGTCGGGGTCGTCGCCGTGCTGGGCGATCGCCTCGGGGCTGATGACCTTGGGCCCCCAGGGGCTGGCCAGCGTATCCAGGAAGGAGGGCTGGGGCGACTTCAGCGTGATCACCAGCGTGTCGGCATCCGGTGCGGAGAGGCTGTCGACGTTGGCCAGGAAGTAGGACAGCATCATGTCCGGGCCCATGCGCCGTTCGAAGGAGGTGATGACCGCCTGGGCGTCGAAGGGGGTGCCGTCGTGGAAGGTGGCGCCATCGACCAGGTCGAAGGTGTAGCTGAGCCCGTCGTCGGAGACCTGCCAGGAACTGGCGAGGGAGCCCGTCAGCTTGTTGGTGCCGGGGACGTATTCGACGAGGCCTTCATAGACGTTGTAGAGCGCCGAGAGCGCACCGACGAGGAAGGCATTGTCCGGATCGAAGGAGGAGATGTCCGACAGGTAGGGCACGATCAGCGTGTCCTGTTCCTGTGCGGAAGCAGTCAGCGGCAGGGCGATGAGCGCGGTGCTGCAGGCCAGCGCGGTGAGGCGGGTCCTGGCGCGGCTGCGCGGGCTGTTGGGGGCGCGGGCGGCGTCCCGGGGGCGTCTGGTTGGGGTCATTGAAGTCTCCTGTTGGTGTTCTTTTCTTGCTTCTTCATTCATCGAGCAATGCGAGCCGGTCGCCCGGTCGCAGCGGCTGGCCGGAGGCGAGCGGCAGCTCGCGCACGCGGCCGGGGCCGGGGGCGGGCACCGGGATCTCCATCTTCATGGATTCCACGATGGCGACGGGCTGACCCGCCGCGACCAGGTCGCCGGGGGCGACGAGGTATTTCCAGAGGCTGCCCGGAACCGGGCTTTCCACCGCGCGGCACCCCGCCGGCAGGGTGTCGGGCACCATCGGGGCAGGTTCCTCGAAGCTGAAGCTGTCCAGCCCCTCGGCCTTCCAGCGCTCGCGCTCCGCCACGAAGGCGGATTGCTGGCGGGTCTTGAAGGCGGTGATGCCATCCTGTGCGGCGGCAAGGCGCGCGCGGTGCGCGGCAAAGTCGAACTCCGTCTCTTCGATGTGCAGCGGATAGGCCCCGTGGGGGAAGGCCGCGCGGGCCTCGGCCAGTTCATCGGCGGAGACGGGGAAGAAGCGGACCTGGTCGAAGAAATCGAGCAGCCAGGGTTCGCCGTCGGGCTTGCCCTGGATCGGCCGCCAGGAGTTCCAGACCTGCACGGTGCGCCCGAAGAGCTGATAACCGCCGGGCCCTTCCATGCCGTAGATGCACATGTAGGCGCCGCCGATGCCGACGGCGTTTTCCGGCGTCCAGGTGCGCGCCGGGTTGTACTTGGTCGTGACCAGCCGGTGGCGTGGATCAAGCGGCGTGGCGACAGGCGCGCCAAGGTAGACATCGCCCAGGCCCATCACCAGATAGGAGGCGTCGAAGATGATCCGGCGCACCGCGTCCTCGTCCTCCAGCCCGTTGATACGGCGGATGAATTCGATGTTGGACGGGCACCAGGGTGCGTTCGGGCGCACCAGTTCCTGGTACTTGCGCATGGCCAGTTCGGCCTGCGGGTCGTTCCACGACAGCGGCAGGTGCAGGATGCGGGAGGGCACGCGGACGTCATCGACGGCGGGCAGCGAGGCCTCGACCTCGGCCAGCAGGGCCAGGAGGCGGGGGCGAGACAGGCGGGTGCCGTCGTAGTGGATCTGCAGCGAGCGGATGCCGGGGGTCATGTCGATGAGCCCGGGAACGCGCGCCTCTGCCAGGGCCTGGCGCAGCAGGTGGATGCGCAGCCGCAGCCCGATGTCGAGGCGCATGTCGCCGTATTCCACCAGCAGGTTGTCGTCACCCTGCCGCCGGTAGGTGACGGCCACAGGCCCGTCATCAGAACGCCCGAGGATCGGTGAGCCTGCGTCCGGCGCGGCACGGATGACGGCAGGAGCGGGGAGCGCCGCCAGGGGCGAAGCCGGCACGGGCGTGTCCTCGGGGCGGGCCAGGGCGTGGAAGCGGATGCGGTCGCCCGCGCGCATCTGGCCGATCTTCCAGAGCTCGTCGCGGGCGATGACGACGGGGCAGACGAAGCCGCCCAGGCTGGGGCCGTCGGGGCCCAGGATCACCGGCATGTCGCCGGTGAAATCCACCGCGCCCACGGCATAGGCGTTGTCGTGCAGGTTGGAGGGGTGCAGCCCCGCCTCTCCGCCATCGGTACGGGCCCATTTCGGCGCAGGGCCGATCAGCCTCACGCCGGTGCGGTCGGAGTTGTAGTGCACTTCCCAGATGGTGGAGAAGAAGGTTTCCATGTCCTCGGGCAGGAAGAAGTCCGGCGCGCCATGGGGCCCGTAGAGGACGCCAACCTGCCAGTCGGAGGTCAGCGGAACGGGCGCTTCTGCCTGCTCGTCGCCGGTGGTGCCGGAAGCTGCGGCGGTGCCGATGCGCAGCACCTCTCCCGCCTGCAGCACGCCGGTGGCGGGACCGCCGAAGTGGCCCAGCCCGAAGGTCGCGCGGGAGCCGAGGAAAACTGGCGCCTCGATCCCGCCCTGCACCGCGAGGTAGGCGCGCTGACCCGGGCCGCTGGCCGCGCCGATGGTCAGCACCTGGCCGGGTGCGACCCTGACCGGCGCATCATGGGGCACCGGGGTACCGTCCAGCGCCATCGCCATGGCGGCGCCGCAAAGCGCGATGGTGGTGGCCGAGGCAAAGCGCAGGGTGGGGCCGGTCAGCGTGATCTCCAGCGCGGCGGTGTCGGGGGCGTTGCCGGCCAGCATGTTGGCCCGGCGCAGACTGCGCGGGTCCATTGGCCCCGAGGGCGGCACGCCGACGTGCCACAGGCCCAGCCGGCCGGGCAGGTCCTGGACACTGGATTGCGCCCCGGGAGAGAGCACGTCGATCACCGGGCTTTCGAGCTGCAGGCCGTCCAGCGCCCGGGTGGAGACCTCCCCCGCGGCGAAGAGGTCGCTGTCGGCGATGGTGGCGAGGTAGGCGCGGTTCGTTTCGATGCCGAAAAGGCGGGTGGCTTGGAGCGCGCGAAGCAGCTTGCCGCGCGCCTCCTCCCGCGTGGCGCCGTGAACGATCAGCTTGGCCAGCATCGGGTCGTAATGGGCGGTGACCTCTGTCCCGGTGGCGATCCAGCCGTCGGTGCGGACATCGGGGGGGAAGGAGACCTCTGTCAGGCGCCCGGCGGAGGGGCGGAAGTCCGCGTGCGGTGCCTCGGCGTAGATCCGGGCCTCGATTGCGGCACCTTCGGGCGTGAGCCTGGCAAGCCCGTCCAGCGTGGGTTCGCCGGCGGCCTGGCGGATCATCAGCTCTACCAGGTCGATGCCGTAGACGGCTTCGGTCACCGGGTGTTCGACCTGCAGGCGGGTGTTGACCTCGAGGAAGGAAAAGGCGTCGCGGGCGGCGTCATAGATGAATTCCACCGTGCCGGCGGAGGCATAGGAGACGGAGCGGCCGAGCGCCACCGCGGCGGCATGCAGCGCGCGGCGGGTGGGTTCGGGCAGGTTGGGCGCGGGGGCTTCCTCTATCACCTTCTGGTGTCGCCGCTGCAGCGAGCAGTCGCGTTCACCGAGCGCGACCACCCCGCCCGCGCCGTCGCCGAAGATCTGCACTTCGACGTGGCGGGCGGTGGCGACATAGCGTTCCAGGAAGACGCGGGCATCGCCGAAGCTGGCCTGCGCCGTGCGCCGGACGGAGGCGAAGGCGGCGCGCAGGGCCTGGGCGTCGTGGCACAGCGTCATGCCGATGCCGCCGCCACCGGCGGAGGATTTCAGCATCACCGGGTAGCCCAGGTCGGCGGCGGCGTGCAGGGCCTCTGCCTCGTCCTCCAGCACGCCGGTGCCGGGCAGCAGCGGCACGCCGGCCCGGGTGGCCAGTTCGCGCGCGCGGTGCTTGAGGCCGAAGTCTTCGAGGTGTTCGGGACGGGGGCCGATGAAGGCGATGCCGCGATCCTGCAGGGCGCGGGCGAAGGCGGCGTTTTCCGACAGGAAGCCGTAGCCCGGGTGCACGGCATCGGCGCCGGTCTCGATCGCCGCCGCGATCACCGCCTCAGCATCGAGGTAGCTTTCGGCAGCCGGCGCCGGGCCCAGGCGCCGGGCTTCGCCGGCCTGCAGCACATGCGGCGCGAAACGGTCGGCGTCGGAGTAGACCGCGACCGAGGCGATGCCCATGTGGTCGAGGGTGCGCAGGATGCGCAGCGCGATCTCTCCGCGGTTGGCCACGAGGATCTTCTGGAACATGTCTAGCCCTTCCGTCTGGTCCGGAAGGGGGATCGGGACCGGCGGTCCGTCACCGGCCCAGCCGGATCATGGACCGGGTCGTCCCGGCGATGGCCCTGGAAGTGACCGGGTCGTCCCGGTCGGGCGTCCGGACCGGTGCACCGGTCCGCGGCAGGCGGGGGTGTCCCCGCTGCCCTCTCGATTTCCTTTTAGACCGTCCCGCCATAGGGGGCGAGTGCGGCCGGGTTTCGATGCGGTGGCCCGGGTGGGCGGGCCACCGCCATTGGTCAAATTGCAGGCAGCGCACGCCCGGGATCGGTCAGCGCGCGGCCGTGGCCATCGGCGGTCATTCGGCCGCGGCCATATAGGCGCGCCAGCCGCCGTGGGCGGTGATGTCGTTGGCACCGGCAAGGCCGCCGGTTTCACAGATGAAGCCCGTCACCTCGGTCCCATCGTCCAACGCCACCCGACCAAGGCCGAGCGGGGCCGGGATGGCGCAGGCAAAGCTGGCGAAGGCGGCGGGGGAGAGCGACCAGAGCTCCAGCGCGATTGCACTTCCGTCCGTGGCGGTGCGTTCCAGCGCTGGACGGGGCGTCGGCCCGCCGGGCAACAGGTGCAGCCGGTAAGCCGGTGCAGTCTGCGCGGGTCCGATCAGGCGGCCGCCACGCTCCGTCAGCTGGTGGTTCAGCGCCATGCCGGACAGGTGGGCGCCGACCACGGCAAGGGTGATCGCGTCGTCCGGGTCTGTGCTATCCTCGGGCAGGGGCGCGGGCACCAGGGTGCCCTCGGGACCGCTGCCGCTGCCGGCGGCGCGGTGCATGGCGTCGGCGAAGGGCGCCAGCGCGTCATCGCTGTCCTGGGGGCCGACAAGCGTCACGCCGAAGGGCAGGCCTTCGTTGGTGAAACCGCCCGGCACCGCGATCGCGGCATAGCCCAGCAGGTTCGCGAAGTTGGTGTATTCGCCGAAGCGCGAGTTCAGCGCCACCGGATCGGCGCGCATCGCCTCGAGCGTGGCGATGTCGGCGGAGGTGGGCAGCAGCAGCACGTCGCACTTGGCCCATTCGTCATAGGAGCGCTGGCGCAGCGCTTCGAGCTTGTAGCGCCCTTCGAAGGCATCGACCGCGCTGTAGCGGGCAGCGCCACCGATGATGGCGCGGACGGTGGGATCCATCTCCTCGGCGTGCTCGGCAAAGAAGTCCTTGATCGCGGCCAGCCGCTCGGCCACCCAGGGGCCTTCGTAGAGCAGGCGGGCGGCCTCCCGGAAGGGGGCATAGTCGAATTCCACAACCTCGGCGCCCAGTGCCGCGGCACGCTCCACCGCTTGTTCGTAGAGCGCGGCATAGGCCGTGTTGCCGAAGAACTGCCGGTCCTTGGCAGCCAGCACGCCGACGCGAAGGCCGGGTTCGGCGCGGGTGAAATCGGGCAGCGACGTACGGCCGAAGTGGCGGGAGAAGGGATCGCCCGCGTCATGCCCTTCGGCGATGCGGCGGACGGTGATCCCGTCGGCCACGGAGGCGGCGAACATGGTGATCACGTCGACGCTGGCCACCGCCGGAACCGACCCGGTGGAGGGCACCCGACCCGGGCTGGCCTTGACGCCCACCAGGTTGTTGAAGGCCGCCGGCACGCGCCCCGAGCCTGCGGTATCGGTGCCGAGCGCGAAGCTGCACAGCCCGCGCGCCGTGGCCACGCCCGAGCCGGAGGAGGATCCGCCCGAGACATAGCGCGTATCGAAGACGCAGCGCGGCGCGCCGTGGGGCGAGCGGGAACCGTTCAGCCCGGTGGCGAACTGATCCAGGTTGGTCTTGCCGATCACCAGTGCACCGGCCGCGCGCAGCCGGGCGACGATGGTGGCGTCAGCTGCCGGGTCGTAGGCATAGGCGGGGCAGGCGGCAGAGGTCGGCAGCCCGGCCACGTCGATATTGTCCTTCACCGCGAAGGGGATCCCCCAGAGCGGCAGGGAATTCGCCTGCGGAGCGCGTTGCATCAGCGCGCGGGCTTCGTCGCGCAGCATGGCGGCGGGCGTTGCGGTGATGAAGATGGCAGGGTCTTCAGCCACAGCAGCCTCGATCCGTTCCAGCAGCGCATCGACGACCTGCAGCGGCGTGGTGCCCGCAGCATAGAGCGCTTGCATGCGCGCCAGGTCGAGCATCGGGGGCAGAACCGTCATGCGTTGGCCCCTTCGCGATCGAAGATTTGCACGCCGACGGGGGTCGGGTTGAAGCCGTTGCAGGGGTTGTTGATCTGCGGGCAGTTGGAGATGATGCAAAGCACGTCCATCTTCGCCTCCAGCTCCACCGTGGCACCGGGAGCGGAGATGCCGTCGTCGATCAGCAGGTCGCCTTCGCAGGTGATCGGCACGTTCATGAAGAAGTTGATGTTGGGTACGATGTCGCGCTTGGACATGCCCCACTTGTCGGCCTCCGCCACGAAGTTTTCCCGGCAGGAATGTTCAAAGCGGGTGTGCTGGCCGAAGCGTACGGTGTTGCTTTCGCAGGAGCAGGCCCCGGCGGAGGTGTCATGGCGCCCGCAGGTGTCATGGGTCACGGTCAGCATCACGCGACCAAGGTTCGACATGATGTCGGTCCCGGTGGTGATGTAGGCGCGGCCCTGGGACAGCAGTGTGTCCTGGGCGGAATAGCGTTCGGAGGTGTCCTCGGCGGCGTAGAAGAGCGTGTCCACGGCCTGCTGGCCGAACTGGTCGACGATCCGCAGGGTCTGGCCCTTGCGGATGATGCCGGACCAGGGGTGACGCGCCGGGATCGTGTGATCAAGGACGAGAGCGGCGCGGGTGGTGTCGATCGGGCTGTTCACAGCTGGCTCCTGTAGCTGTCGGTATTCTCGAAACCTCGGCGGGCCTCGTCTGTGGCGGTGCGGCTGAAATCGTCATCTGCCAGGGGCAGTGCAGGCAGGAGCGCCACCTCGATCGGTTCGCCCTGCGCAGTGTCGGCGGGGTCGAGCGGATGCGGGCAGGCGGAAACGGCGATGCGCAGGTCCATCTCGGCCCGCAGTTCGACGAAGTCGCCGGGCTTCTTGGGCGTGGCGTCATAGGCCATGGTCCCGTCCTCACGCACCGAGACGGGCGCGAAGAAGGTCACCAGCGGCGGGACGTCGCGGCGCTGGAGCCCGATCTTGGACGCCGCCAGCAGCATGTTCGTACGGGTGTCGCGCATGTCGGGGCCGGAGTTGCCGAAGCGTGCGGTGACGCTCTGCGGGGTCGAGCCGCCGACCAGCATGTCGTGATGGCCGAGGCTGTCTTCAGTAATCGACAGCAGCACGCGCCCCATGTCGGAGAACAGCAGGCGGCCCCGGCGCAGCTCTGTCGTCCATTGCAGTTTCACGCTGTCGGCGTGGTTGAGCCGCTCGCTGGTGTCATGGGCGTTCCAGGCAAGCAGCGCCGCCGCGCCGCGCCCCGTGGGGTCACACAGCCGAAGCCTCTGGCCGAATTTCATCGAATAGGTGGCGTAGGAGGAGCCGGGGATCGTTTCGGACAGCAGGGCGTCTGCCGGGGGCGGCGTGATCGGCGACAGCGGAGGCAGCTTCAGCGGGGATTGTCCCGTTCCGGCCGCCTTCAGCTCTTCGTAGCGCTGCTTGTTCCGGGCGATCTGGGCTTCGGGCTGGGTCATGGTGTGGTCTTCAATCTGGTCAGCATGCCGGATGAGCCGGCCCGTTTTGCCTATTGCATACAATCTTGCATGCGCAATGGTGATATGGCAGTTTCTGCAAGTCCGGGTGGGGTGACCTTTCGAAGGGCTCAAATTTGCGGCAGCTGGTGGCGCGGCACTCCGGCGTGACCGGCGGCGGCCGCAGCTAAATGAGGGAGGCGGCGTGCCCTCGGGACAATTGCGCCCCAACATGGCAGCATACCGCGCCGAGGCTTGTTGAAGTGTCGCACTGGCTGACCCAATGGCGGCTGGGGGGGCGCTTCGGGGGCAGGGCCGTCGCTGCCGGAAGGTCGGGCGGGTAGAGAAAGAAGAAGGACGGAACCAGCAGTGCAGGGCCAGAAGAAGCCGACACGGACGGAAGAAGTACGCCAGCGCCTGGCAGAGGATATCGTCGGTCGACGCCTTCTGCCCGGCGTTGCACTGGACGAATCGGAGATTGCGCAGCGCTATGGCGTGTCGCGTACTCCGGTACGGGAGGCGATCCGCGACCTGGCCGCGATCGGCCTGGTGCGTACCCGGCCGCATCGCAGCGCCATCGTCACCGAACCCTCGCCGCAGCAGCTGCGCGACATGTTCGACGTGATGGCGGAGCTGGAGGCCCATTGTGCCTCCCGCGCGGCGGAGAAGATGACAGCGCAGGATCGCGACCGGCTGGGCAAGATCCACGAGACGCTGGCGGAGGCGGTCGAGGCGGGAGACGTGGCGCGTTACCAGCAGCTGAACGACGATTTCCACACCGCGATCTACGAGGGGGCCCGCAACGACTACCTGGTGCAGATCACTCTTGCGACCCGGGCCCGGCTGTCGCCCTTCCGGCGCGCGCAGTTCCTGTCCAAGGGGCGGCTCGAGGCCTCCTGTACCGAACACGCGGAGATCCTGGCGGCCCTCGTCGGGGGCGACGCGGCGCGAGCCTCGGTACTGATGCGACAGCATATCCTGGTGGTGGAAGATACCTACGAACGGCTATCCGAATGCCGCGAGGACGTGCCAGGGGCCTGACCTGTTGCGACCGGGCGGGCTGCGAGAGGGGCGGGGGCACAGGCGCGGTCGGTGATCGTGCACACTGCGCGCTGTCGGAACTGTTGGTGACGGGCGGCAACTGCTGGGCCCCGAGGGCATGTAGAAGACCACGTGGAGCACCGGGGCGGGGGACAGCTGGCAGTGATGCCGGGCATTGCCCGGGGACGCAGATAGGCGATCGGGCGGGGCGCAATGAGCCTGAGATCCTGTGAAATTGTGCGTTCGATTTTCTTCACGGCTTGTTCGGTGTCGCGTTTGATCCTTTTGGACAGCGGAGGGCCGGATGCGTTCAGCACGCAGGGCGCCATGTTCTGCGAGCTCTTCCTCAAGGGCCTTTATCCGCACGGTGGTGGCTCCATGTCTGTCCAATGTTTTCGTCACGTGATAGACCGTGCCCTCACGCATCACCGGTGCAGGTGCCATGTCGCTTTGACATGCAGCCTTTCGTTCGCGTGTGGTGGTCGCGCCCAAGCTGGTCTCACCATTGCGGCACAGGATCTATTTCTGTGCCGAGATCGAAGGAGCTGGTCCAGGATGGGCGGAAACGAGACGAACTGTAGGTGCTTTAAGTGGCTGAAAAGAATGTAAAACAAGATGTGGCTAGAGCCGCTCGTCTCTCCGTCGCACCGATGATGGATTGGACGAACGATCCTTAAAGATCTTTTTGTTTCAGTATCTTGGAGGATTTCCCGTCTTTGTGGTGTACGAATTGGTGTACTAGGAAGCCATTGCCCTCAGTTCGCGACGGGCATTTTCTGACGCCGCATCGATGTAAGAAGCGAGATCGAGGAGCGGGATTCCTCGCCCTGCCTTTTGACTGCTTGCCAACCTGACGACCGGCAACGGGATCTTCGCGTCAGCTAGGCGCGCGAGAAAAACCCTGGGCGAGAGATCAGGGAAAAAGTCCTGCCGGACGCGTTCCAGTGGGATGACCGGAAGCCCTTCGTAGCGCGCAGCAAGAAGCCATGCAGTGTTCATTTTTGGTCCCTCGAAAGCGGGCTGACGCGAAGTTCTTGACAGTTGGCGCTGCCGGGGACGGCGACCGGTGGGCGGATGGATTTGCCGACGCAGCTGATCTTTGGGGCTTTCGTGGCTAACATGGTGCTCGTCCTCGGTGCAGATCAGCAGGTCGGGCGGAAGACGCCGCCCTTGTAGAGCAGCGTGACCACGATGGCGAAGCCGAAGAGGTGGGACCAGAAGTCGTGCGTGCCCTCTTTCTTCTGTCCGTGCCTGGCCAAGGACATCCCGAGGCTGAGGGGCTGGGTGGCGAAGAATGCGATGATCCAACCGTTCATGGATGTGTCCCTCCTGTTCGAGTTGCAGGAGCGAAGGCGCGGTTGCTTTGACGGCGTCGAACTTGCCTGCGCCCTGAGCCCTGGTGGTCGATGGCGAGCGTCTGCATCGCTCACCCTTCCTCCTTCAGTTCCCGGATCATGGTCCCGGCCTCTCCGGCGATTGCCTTGCAGACCTTGCGCAGCGCGGGCGAGGCGTCGGCGCGGCCGAGGTCCTTCGCATTGTCGTGCAGCCGGCGGAGCCGTTCGAGCTCCTCGGCCTGGTCATCGGTGGGGTCATCGAACATGGGCGGTCTCCCTGGGTGCGAGATGGGGGCAGTTGGCGCCGACGAGGGCGGCGGCGACGGGCGGGCAGACGGAGTTGCCGACGCAGCTGACCTGCGTGGTCTTGGGGAAGGGGCGCCAGACGCGCTGGCCCGCCTCGATCTCCCAGACGCCGTCGATCTGGTAGTCGGCGGGGAAGCCCTGGGCGGAGAAGAGTTCGCGCGGGGTCAGCATGCGCATCCCGATATCGACGAGGACGAAGGTCAGGCCATGGGCCTCGATCGTGACCACCTCGCCGCCGTCCCAGGCGCCATGGGCGCGGAGGAACGCGGCCACCTGCCGGGCGCGCTTCGCATGAGCCTCGGTGAAGGGTGGGGCCTGCAGGGCTGCCTGCATGTGCGCCATGCGGTCCTTCACCGTGATGGTGTGGCAGGGGGCGTCGGTGCGGGCGCCGTCGCCGGTGCCGTAGTACTTGGCGAAGAAGGGCGCCTGGAGCAGCGTCGGCAGGAGGACCGCGTTCTGATCCTTCCGGCTGGCGCAGATCGTGTGCATGGGGGCCGTCACCGGGCGCGAGCTGCCGCCCTGCTGGGCATAGGTCAGGACCGGCGCGACGACGGCACTGTGGCCACCACCCGCCAGCACGGTCGGGTGCGGGGCGTCGTTCGGGCCGTCCCGCCGGTCGGTCCCCTTGAGCGAGACCAGGAAGGGCGCGTCGGCCTCCAGCACGTAGCGCTTCACGCCCCGCGCGATGCGGGCGAGGGTGTTCTCCGCCAGCGGCCGGACTGCCCGCAACCCGTGGGCGGCGTAGATCTCCTCCTTGCTGTCGAAGATCGAGGGGCAGGGCAGTGACCAGTCGATGCATTCCGCCGCCGTCCGCCAGGGCTTGCGCTCGCCCGCGATCACCCGGGGATCGTCTGGCGCACCGTGCGTCGGTGCGGGCCAGACGATGGGCGCGCCGTCGAAGCGGATGACGATGAAGAGCCGCTTGCGGATCGTCGGCGCGCCGTAGTCGCAGGCACGCAGCTCGCGGCTTTCCAGCTGTCCACCGAGACGGCGGATGGCCTTGACCCAGGCGCGGTAGGTCTCGCCCTTGCGCTCGGGGCAGGGGAAGAGCCCGCGCGGGGTCTCGATGACCGGGCCCCAGGTGGTCCACTCCTCGACGTTTTCCATGATCACCACGTCGACGCAGCCGCCGCTCTGCTGGATGCGCTCGATCCAGCCGGGGATCACCCATGCGAGGTCGCGGATGTTGCGGGCCACCGGGGTGCCGCCCTTGGCCTTGGAGAAGTGGCGGCAGTCGGGGCTGAACCACATCAGGCCGATGTGACGCCCCGCGAGATGGTCCAGCGGATCGACCCGCCAGACGTTCTCGGAGAGATGCAGCGCCTCCGGGTGGTTGGCAGCATGCAGGGCCAGCGCGGCCGGGTTGTGGTTGATGGCGATGTCGGGCGAGCGACCGAGGGCCATCTCGATCCCGGTCGAGGCGCCACCGCCGCCGGCGAAGCTGTCGACGATCAGCGGAGGACCAGAGGGGGCAGGGCGGTTCCCGACCGCAAGGTCAAGCATCTGCGCGCCGTCCATCAGTCCATCTCCAGCGCGTCTTTGTAGAGCTGCAGGACGGCCTCTTCCTCGGCCACGTCACTGGCGTCGCGCTTCCTCAGCGCGATGATCTTCCTGAGGATCTTCGGGGCATAGCCGCGCGCCTTGGCCTCGGCCATGACGGCCTTCTGTTGGTCGGAGACCTCGTCCTTCTCCGCCGCCAAGCGCTCAAAGCGCTCGATGAAGCTGCGCAGTTCGCCGGCGGTGACGCGGAAGGCCTTGTCGCGCACCTCGCGGTCGGCCTCGGTCTCCTTCAAGCGCGGGGTCTCGTCTTCTCCAGCCATGGTCATGTCCTTCATGCCGAGGTGGCCGCGCGGGCCCGGGCGATCCAGGCGGTGATCACGGCGGCTTCGGTATCTGCCTGGGCAACAATGCGGTGCAGGTCGATCACGGCGCGGCCCTCTGAGGGGACGTGGAAGGTGCCGCCGCTCTCGATGGCGGCACAGACGAAGGCCTCGCGCAGGCTGGTGCCGGAGAGGCGATCTGTGCGCCGGAGGAAGTCGCGGACGGTGTCGGTGTCGAGGAGGAGGGTGGTCATCGGGCTGCCCTCGCGCTGATGGTCGGCGCGGGTGCGACGGCCCCGGCAATCAGGCCAAGCGAAGCGGTCGCAACCGACCAGCCGAGCAGGGCGACCAGGAGGACGGGCAATCTCATGCGCGCTCCTCCTTGCCGATCAGGGAGCGGACGCGCTGGCGGCAGCGCTCTGTGATGTCATGGATCTCGGCCATCTGGGCGGAGACGGAAGGCGCGCCGGTCAGATGGTGGGGCTGCAGGCGGGCCATCCGCTCGGCGGGGATGGGCGCGCCGCGGGCGGCCTTCCTCGCGGCCCAGTCGGACCGCAGCCGCGCGCTTTCGTCGGGAGTGAGCATGACAGGTCTCCATCAGGGGTGATGGAGGTGATTGAATGCATATTGTGCATCTATTCCGGCATGAGCAGTCTGTGTCGATATCGCGAAGTGCACGCAATCAGTCAGCGAGAGTTGGCAGACCAGCTTGGTGTGAGCCAGAGTGCCATCTCTCGTATCGAACGGGGAGATACCTATCCAAGCCTCGCTCTCGCGGCGCGAATTGAACGCGTATCTAAAGGTGAGGTGACCGCGGTCTCGTTGGCTCCTCCGGATGAGCAGGGCTTGGTCGCAGTTATTGCCTCCTGTCCCGCGCCTCGTCCCGTGAAATCCCCCGGAGAATTTCCCCATGCGTAAGGCGCGTCCTGCTTCGATCCAGCTGGCGGTGCAGTCCGCCATTCGTGCGGCCGGCGGCCTGGAGGCCGTGGCCAATGACCTCGGCGTTGGCGTCTCGACTTTGTCGCACGGACGGAAGTCTCGGAGCAGCGACCGGGCGGGTTGGGTGTGAACTATCTGGACCGCCTGAGCCGGATCGTTCCCGGGGCGGCTGTGCCGATCGCGGCCCACTTTGCCAGCCTGGGCGGGGGCACATTCCACCCGCTGGCGTTGGACGGGGCCACGGCTGCGAACATCCATCGCGTCACCCGCGAGTTCTCGGATGTCCTGGAGCGTCACGCGCAGGCGCACTCGGTGGGTTCGGAGGCTCCGAACGACTACAGCCCGCGCGAGGCACAGGAGCAGATCGTCGAACTGGACGAGATGGTCGCGGCTGCGATGCAGTTCCGGGCCGTTCTGGTTCGCAAGGCGGAGGGCGCCGCGTGACCCTTGCGCACTTCGATATCAGTTCCTGCCGACGGGCGGGTGTCTGGCGCCAGCCACTCCTTGGGGGAGCGGCGGGCCAGTTGGCGCGGAGCGGCATGTCCCATCCGACGCTCCGCGCCATTTTCCTTTCCTCGATCCAGGCACGGAGCCCCGCGTCAGCAGCGCGGGGCCGTGAGGAGCGCCTGCGTTCGGGCAGGGCAGGGCGCTCCATCGCGCGGGGGGCCGTCCTCCCGGCCTCCCGCGCACCCCTCTGCCTGTCCCAAACTGGGGGCGCGTCCGTCGTGGCGTGCCCTGCCTTTCCGAGGAGCTCCGCATGGACATCGTGACCGAGGAAGAGCGCCGGCTGATCGACGAGGCGCTGGCACGGACGCCGGAGGCGGAGCGCCGGGTGCCGACGGGCAAGAGTGCGCTGGCCGAGGAGTACATCTGGGACCCGAAGGTGCGGCAGCTGGTCTGCAAGACGGCTGAGGGGGCGAAGGGCTTCCGCTTCATGAGGCTGGCGCCGCAGCGCAGCCTCGCCGATCGGCTGAAGGATCACGATATCGCGGCGGACATTCGGGATGGCTACGGCGTGAGCCAGGTCATGCGGATGCGCGGCGTGAGCCGGTCGTGGGTGATGCGCGTGGTCGAGGCGCGGGGGCTCGAGCTGCCCAGGATGGGTGAGGAGCCGCCCGCGGCGGAGCCGCAGCCGACCGAGGCGGCGCTGAAGAAGGAAGAGATCACCCGCAAGATCGTGGCACTGGCTGACGGCACGCGGGGGCTGACCGAGATCGCCCGGCTGGCGGGCTGCCACAAGGACGCGGTGCGCCGGAGGCGCGATCAGCTCGACCTCGACATTCCGCCGGCAAGGCGAGGGGAGGCGGCATGAACAGATGTGTCGTAAAGTCAGACCTTGTGGCGGATGGCCAGCCGGTCCAGACGGGGACACCCGCGTGTTCCCCCGACGCGCGGCCGGCTGGTCGCAACGTTCCCAACCTGGCGACGGCCTGGCGCGGCGACAGTTTCCATGCCGCCGTCGCGCCATCCCCATCCCTTGATGTCTATGACCTTTGCCGCCGCCTCGGCGCGGGTGCTTGCGGCTGCGCGGCACGCGGCGAGGGGCCCTGCGCGGACCTGCTGGATCTGCTCGACAACCACGGTTCGGTCGAGGCCGCCCACGCGGCAGAGCTGCGGCGCATGGAACAGGTGGCCCGATGCGCCCGCTGGTGAATGGACCGGGCCTGCGGGCCGTCGATGGCGAGGAGCTGGAGGAGTATCCGTTCCCATGGGGCACCCGGCTGGAGAGCCATTCCTACTTCCAGCTCCACTATGATCGCTGGCTGGAGAGCGACTTCTACACCCGGACTTCCCGGAAGGGAGACTGGGATGTTCAGGGGCTCGCCGTGGCCATCTGGTGCAAGGCACGCAAGCAGGACCCGGTGGGCACCATGCCCTCGGACCAGTCCCTGATCGCCGATCTGCTGGGCCTCTCCCTGCAGACCTGGGAAGGCTACCTCCGCCGCGATCCCTCGCCGCTCTACGGCTGGCGGCCCTGCCGGGTCGGCCGCGAGGTGCGGCTGATGCATTCCGTGGTGACCGAGGTGGTCGCCGCGGCGATCGGCTCGCGCGAGAAGAACGCCGACCGGGCCGCCGCCGACCGGGAGCGCAAGGCGCTTACCCGGCTGAAGCGCTCGCTGAAGGAGCTGGGCTTCGAGGCGGTGGCCGAGCAGGCGCAATACGTCGTCCGGCTGAATGCCTGGATGGATGCGCATTACCCCGAAGGAAACCGGACGCCGTCGCGGATCGTGGCGGGTGTCGAGGCGCTGACCAGGCGCTGAGCGGGTTGTCCCAATTCTGTCCGTTTTTGTCCTGCGGACAGAACCGGACAGAATGCGGACAGAATGGCGGACATTCTGTCGGCTGCATGAGAGGAAAAGGAGACGAAAAGACATGAATACGAAAAGAGATCTTCGTCCCACTCCCGATCAGCCGGCGTCCCTTGTGGGTAAGTTGAGCTTGGGCTGAGAAAGGGTAGGAAGATGCAACAGGTGCAGGACCATGAGAGCAAGCGGGACCGCGTGAGGCGGTTGCTGCTGGACCGGTTGAGCAGCATCGGGTTCCGGTTCCCGAAAGGGACCGACCCGGCGGAGGCGCAGAAGCGCCTCGATCGGCTGGCCGATGAGCTGGGCTACATGACCGACCTGAACCTGGAGCGGCTGTTCGAGGCGATGCGCTCGAAGGGCGAGGGCAGGGCGCGGGACTTCTGGCCCAGCCACGCCGCCTTCATCGCCCTGGCGCAGCTTGCCCAGCCGCGCCCGCTGCAGGAGATGCCCGGGCTGGCGAGCTGGTTCGGCAGCGCCGCCGGGCGCGCCGCGCTCGCCGAAGGCCGCCTGGTGGCCGAGTACCGCTGGTGGCGGGAGAAGCACCGCCCGCCGCTGAATGCCCAGGAGCGCCGCATCATCGCCGGCCGGGCAGGGGAGGCGCAGGCCAGGGCCGCGCGGGTCAAGGAACGCCTCGGCCACGCCCTGCCGGTGGATCCGGTGGACCGAGAGTGGCTCGCAGCCTTCGAGCGAGACGAGGCGGCAGCGCGAGACCTTGTAGATCTGGGGCAGACGAAGGAGCAGGCGGCATGATGATCCCAGACCAGGAAGCCTTTGAACGCGCCCGGGAGCTGCCGGGGATCTACGTCAACAGCCGGGGCACGGCCTTTGTCGGGGAGCTGCCCGGGCAGCGGCTGGCGGAGACGGATGCCGCGGCGGCGGATGTGCTGTCCCGGGCGCAGCCGCCGAAGCTCTGCGGGCCGGAGATCCCGGCGGCGCCGGCCCGGGGGCCGATGAGATCGCTGACCCCGACGCGGCTGGTACGGGGCCTCGAGGGTGAGATCAGGCGCGAGGAGGCTGGCTACGAGGGCCGGAAGGCAGCCCGGGCGCTGGATGTCTTCGACCTGATGGTGGCGCAGTCGCGCCGGTCGCATGGCCGCCTGGTGAAGCAGGCGAAAGCGCGGGGCGAGGTGGCGCCGGCCTTCGTCTCGCCCTTCACGGTGGGGCAGGTGGAGACGGCGCGGCTCTACGCGGCGCTGACGGAGCGCTGCGCCAGTTCGGGAATGCGCTGCACGCGCTGGAGCGCCGCCCCGGGCGGCAGCTCGTCTCCCGGCGAGCGCGAGCTGGCAATCCAGCGGGACCTGCAGCGGCTGCGGGCGCTGCAGGCGCGGATCGGCGATGGCCTGGTAAAGGAGGTGCGGCGGATCCGCCCGGGCGGGCGTCCGCGCCGCCCGATCCGGGCGCGGGCGCTGGTGGACGGCGTTTGCCTTGCTGACCGCAGCCTGAAGGCGGTGCTGGAGGCCCATGGCTGGGGCTATGACGCCCGGAGCCTGGAGGGGCTGAGGAATGATCTCCGCGCGATCCTCGATCGGATGGCGGGACGGTGATCTGCGCCAGGACGGAGAAGGTGGAGCGGGGAGGCTAGGGGCCGCCCCGTTTGCTTTAGGGCGAAGGGCTGGAGCTCGGAGTGGGGAGGGGAGGAGGGGGGAGGCCGGGTCGGTCAGCGTGACCGTACGAGATACAGCATGACGCCAAGCACTGACACGAAGGGCGGAAAGCCGACTTTCGCTGCTCTCGAAAACAACAATCGAAAGCATGACGAAGAGGACATTTAGGAGCTCCTTTGAAATCCGAAGTCGACCGTGAATGGGTTCAATTCCCACTGCGTGCTATCAGATCACGAACCGAACCTACCCACGTTTTTTCAAGCGCCTCAATTTTAGCAAACTGCATCGGAACTGTGCCGTGGCAGCACAAACATGAAACTACCTGAACGCTATCTTTCCCTATGTAGCGCCCAAGTTCGACACTGTTTGCGGATAGCAAGTCTACTCTGTCCAAATGACGTTTCAGCTTGTCCCGTTTCCCAGCTTTCGTTTCGCCTTGGTACTCTGACAGCATTGCCGCAATCTCAGAGTAATTTCTAGCAGAATGAAGGTTTTTACACTCGACAATTAAGACCTCCTGCGTATCTGCACGCCAAGCCAGAACATCCACGTCGCCGTAGTCAATGTCGAGCTTTCTGTTTAGAATTTTGGTTAGCGGCACGTTGCCTTCAACATGCCAACCGTTTTTTGAAAGCTCTTCCCTAGCGGACGCTTCAAACTGTTGACCCTCATTCGCAGACCCCCACCAATCATTTCGCATCTCGCCTGTTTGAAAAAAGCTCTGATCAAGACTGCCTGAGTGGGCTCCATCGAAGAGATAAGCAAAACCCTTTCGCAAAGAGTATGGGGGGATAAGAAGGAGAGGATCATCAGCCTCATCGACCTGAACGATAGGACGCACAACAAAAGACAATCTGCGTCCAAATCGCCACGGATAGATGTCCTTGATATCGAAACCTTTTGGCACTCGATCCCATCTCTTTCGTGGCTTAAGGCAAAACTGTTCTAAGAAGGCGTCTGCCACATTTTGATCAACTGAGCCGCTGACCACCGCTTGGATGACTTCTGATCTTCTCATTTCGAGTGTGGGCATCTGTTTTTCAACAGCGATGTCTTCAAGGCTCGCTATGATGTTGCGCGCTTGATCAAGGTCGAAGCCCATCTCGGCAGTCCAAATATCCCAAAACCTCTGATCAATTGCGCCTTTTGTCTCGGGAACAACCTCTGGCGCCTCATAGTTCTTCTTTTGTCTTGGTGCAATTTCAACAAAGCGGTCGCCTAAGACTCTTTCAAGCAGTGGCTCAACAACCAAGTCACCAAAGTCGTTCTTGAAAAGGATGTCCCCAAGCGCTGAAAGGGTCAATTCAGGTTGGAGCGCGTTATACCTAATTGCATCAGATAACCCCCCTAGGCGCACGACCAAAAGTGTTCTCGACACAAGCCTGGAGAGTGATAGCGCTGATGGCTGCACTGTGCCGTCAATCGGGCACATACAAACACTCATTTCCGCCAACACCCTGCTCGCGATACCTGCAGCGGCAAACTTCGAAGTCTGATGCACGTACTTGCGAAGTGTTTCCGGGGTCCGACCATGTAGTCCCAAAATGGCTGCGGATGTCCTCCGCCAATGGTCTTCTTCGGCATTCGCTTTTTCGATATTTTGCACGAGCATGTTTAGAAATGAACGACGAGGCAGCAACTGAAGTTCCTCACTAATGTCGTCTACCAAGCAAGAAACGACACTATTAAGAAAGGATGTACATTCTTTTCTGCCCTCGACTTTCGCACCATCTGCGGGGGTTCTGACGCGCCAAGCAAGACCAAGCTTGGCAATGCCATCGTCAACTTCGTCAACCGATACAACTTTATTTGGTAGAAGTTGGCGTACATAGTCCATAAATCCCTGCGACTGGAAGAAATGAAAGCTTCTCGCATCGTCATTCGGAACCACAGTCTTCTCGAACTCATCGAGCATACCGTCTGGAAGTTCACCTAAGATCAACTCAAGAAAACCCGTCAGCATCGCTCTGACGACCGTACGCTCAGCAATGTTCTCAGCAACTCTAAAACCATCTATGAAGCCAGCTTCAAAAGTAACTGTCGCACACCGCTTTTCGTGCGAGACTGCAACAGACCATAGTTTTTCTAATTCTGACCGGTCCGGCTTTGCTTTATCTCCATCAGGAGCAACAGCATCCAAAAAAACAAGGTTCGCCCGCATCGGAGCGATACCGCTTTGGTCGGGATACTCTTTATCAACGACCGAACCAATCCGATGCAGCCATTCGCCAGCCATCTCCCAGAGCCGGTATTCGACGTTCTTGTCGGAGATGTTTGGTGTTTCTATGCCAAGCCAAAGCCGGGCAATCCCTTCGTAGCAGGATGCAAGCGTGCCATCGCGCACGTCTGTCATGGACGCGTAAAGCTTTCTTGAACCTTCGCTTTCGAAGAACGGGTCTGGGGATGGCCTCTGAATAACATGGTGTTTTCCAGCCTGATCGCGTGCACCATGCCTGTCATAACCACTATCGGCTTCCGCTCGGACGGTCCTAAGCATATTTAATGGTGGATTGAGCATAAGGGGCCGATCAGGAGTAATCGGGGCCGGCGGCAGTTGTGCATGTGGCACGAAATGACCGTCGTTTCGGCGCACCCATCCCAAAAGGTTCAAGACGCCATTTGGATTGATGATTTGTACACCTCTGCTCTCGACCGCAGACAAACCGTCCTGAATGCGCCAGAAATACTCTGGCTTCATGTCGGCCATCCAACTGACGCGAACTAGGTCAGCTATAGAGATGGACTCGAAGTGCCAGTTTTCCCGATGCACATCGAAGTGCTTTGTCGCGTAGCCTTTGCCCCAGCCACCACCAATCAAAAGCGTCATTCCTGCTTGGAAGCCTTCTTCCTTTTCGAAGCGATCCATTGAAGCAAGCATTTCTTCCTGAAGCGCATCGGTTAAACCTCCATCGTCTTCAGAAGTATCCGCAAATCCGCCTTCCGAATGTGTTCGAATGCTGGGCACAAAGAAGTGCAAAGAGATGAAGTGACCTTCGTCAAATTGAAAGCCGAATGAAGAGACACGGTGTTGACCAACCTTGCGCCAATAAACAGGGGCGTCTCTCGGGCCGCCCAGCAAAGGTGTCTCATGTAGAAGGCCCGCAAATCTGTTGGTTAGCATTTTGTCAAACGCATCCTCCAGGCCGTGAGTGAAAATCTCTCCAATCACGTATTCTCGCATAGCCAGTGACAAACATGTTGGTAGCACGACAGTCACTGCCTCTTGATCAAGAACAGCGAGAGGCTTGAAGTGTAGAGCTGTTTGAGAGGCACGCTGATTTCCGATTTCGTCCTTACAGCAAGGGTCTATGAGGAATGGAGCGATGTCGTCGGGTTGGACGCCTCTTGCATCCAGAATTTCAAACGGAATGCGAGCCCTTTCAACCAGCGCGTTTCGACCCGGTAGGTGACGACTAGACAAGGCTTTTTGTGGATCGTCGTGCCCCATCTGATAGCGTGAGAGGCCAGCATTCTGACAGATGATATCTGAAATACTAAGCACGGCATCGACGCACCTTTTGATCTCTGCCCAATGTCCTTCATTCGGCATCGTTTGCACAACGTCATACACCATCTGGGTATAAAACCCGGCGGATTCCCATAATCCGTCAATGATCCGAAAATCCCGATCAACACCAATCACCAGCGACGTAAAAACATCTTCTGCCGGGTCTTCTCCAAAAACACTTCGTGACTTTCCGATCGCATGAAACCAACGCACGGCTTGGCCTATGTGAGCCTTTTTCTTACCCTTACAGTGTCTCCATGCGAGCATTGCAAGCAACTCTAACCGAAGGCAGTTTGATTGGTATTTTGGTACTGTCATGAGGCTGGCAATTAAGGGAACCGCGATCTGGGGATCGTAGCCGCTCAAATCTCGAACAAGTGCCTTATTCTCTTTTGCCACGTCGTCCAAAGTTACAGAAAGAGAAGACCATTTTTGCTGTTCTGCAAAGATCTCATGAAACTTTTCGAATGCCTCGTTGTGCGTGAACTCTGGCTTTGGCTCGTTACTCACTGGGACACCACTTTGATTGATTGGAAGCACGGCACTAAGGTGTGACGTTCAACCTTACGGTGTCACGACGTAGTGTAAGAGTCACTCAAGAACTGTTTTTTACCGCGCGCCGCTCGAACTCGACAACTTCGTCTCACTGAAGCTCTCAATGAGTTCTGAGGCGGTCCATGACCGGTTCTGGGAAACGGCACCGCAGCACGTCGGTATTCGGCTAACGGCAGCTATGGGCCCGTCATCGTCCGCGGGCCTGGCGCACCTGGTCGAGGGGCCTGCCGCGCCGCTGCAGGTCTGCTTCGAGCCCGATCTGACTGATGCTGCGGGATGACCGAACGTCTGCATTAAGGCGATATCACGCACACAACCAATGCAAGTTATTTCCGCAAATGACCGCAGTGGCCTTCCTCGAAATCCCATGCGCCGTTTTGCTCTCCGCGCTGCAAGCACACATACGCGATTTCGATGTCTGCTGTCTCGGGAACATCTACCGCGTATAGCTGGTAGCCAAAGTCTCCGTGTTCGTATGAGCATCCAAGGCGCTCGAGTGGATCCCAAAATTCGGCAAACAGCACGGGATCATGCGTACCTTGGGAAACAAGGATTCGGTACGTGGAATGCCCAGATTCTGAACCAAGGCCGACAACTTGTATTCGACCTGCAACCTGGCTCGTCATGACTGTGTCCTTGAAGCTGATGCCTTTTGCAAAGAACGGAGAATTCTCGAGCTGATAGACACCGGATCCAAGGTCGGTTGCCCAAACACTTTCGGTTGAGAAACCATGCCAAGTGTCTGAACCAAGATCAAATATGACCTTCTGCATTCGATTGTCTTTTGCGTTCATATGCTGATGCTAAGTTTCGCCTTGCGTTGTGTCACGGCCTTAGCTGAACCTTCAAGCCGCCGTTGGCACCATCGCAGCGAACGGCAGCTTCGTCCGCGGAGCTGACCTTGGGGCCTTTGGCGATGCTGCGCAGTGCCATAGAGGTCCGGAATGGGGAAGCTGCGCTGCGGCAACGGTGGTCCTGGCCAGTGTCGGCTCTGGGCCGTCCACGCCCCGCGGACCCGGCTTACCTCGGTGAGGAGCCTGCCGTGCTGCCGCATGGCCGCTTGGAGCCCAGAGGCGCCGGTCTCGCCCGGGGGCTTCGCTGCGGTTGCATTCGCCCGCTCCAGCCCAAGGCAGGCCGTTGATCTTAGATTGGATGAAGGCCCCAATAGACTTCCGTCATGTTCGAGCAAAGGAATTTTTCCAGCTCCTCGAACTGATCTTCAGGTTCTTGGCAGCAGAGGAACGAGCAGCAACTATCCCAGTGTGTACCGACCAAAAACGAGCCATCTTCCGTTGAAATCACACCGTGCGGTGGAATCCTATCTTCGGCAAGAAGATCGTCGATGACGTCGCGCCGAGACTGCTCCCCGAACTCGTCATAGACAAGCACATGAGTATGGCCGAGTTCTCCCAGACGGAGCAAGAAACGTCGTTCGTTGTGCGGGGCCAAGTCTCCTTTTTCCGGCGGAATGAGCTTCTGCTCGTCGATCATCTTCCTGAGTTGATCCTCTAGACGCTTGTTTCGTTTCCTTATTCCATGGGTCATGGACCTTAAGGCGACATCAAGTTCGCTAAGTGTCTCGAAGCCCCCTTTTTCCAGCGCCTCCGCCCAAGTCACTGGCTCACAGCCAGCAACGATTTCATTCCGCGTCGGGTATGTCCCTGGACAGAAGCATTCAAACGGAATCGCCTTCGGCTTCAAGAACGGCGACAATACGACCCAAGCGCTTGAGAAATGTTTGGAATAAGCATCGAGAATTCTGAAGTCATTGGGGGTCGGAATATACATCTATGTTACTCGTCAGCTTCGTCGGGGAGGGCCACATCTAGAATACACTTGCAGCCCGCGACATTTCGGGCAAGTGTCCGCTCCCTGCGCATTGCCGACGTTCGACCTGACGCAGGCTGCGGATGCAGCGAACGGCGGGAAGGTCCGCAGAGCTGACCTCGGCGTACGAGACCTTGCTGCACGATGCCACGGATGGCCGGTTTGGGGAAGCTGCGATGCGGCGACCGGCCTCCCATCGAACGGCAGCAACGGGCCATCCACGCCCCGCGGGCCCGGCTTACCTGGATGGGGAGCCTGCCGCATGGCCGCTTGGAGCCCAATTTCCGAATTTTGCGCTGTTTACGATTGTCAGCTTTCCCCGTGCACGACCAAAAACGTACCGAGTTTAGAGGCTGCTGTGACAAGGTTAGAACCGCGCACCTCTCTCGCGGTTGCCGCCCCCTGAGTTCGGTGGCATGCTAAGCTGATGCTACGTTTCATTATCAATACTTTTGCGGTCGTATTTCTTACGATTTTGACCCAGTTAGGCGGGATTGCGTGGCTGATAGCGCTCCTCTTCAAACGCAAGGTTGTCGCCTTCCTGCTTGCCTACACCGCTATGACGGTGGCCGCAGTTTGGGTTGCACCTAACTTTGGTCGAGTGGCATTAAATTGTTTCGATGATGGACCGCTTCAGGTTCAAAGTTTGATGTATTGCGTTCTGAACCGCCACTACGTGACCTCGGAACTGCGAGACGTTCTCATTGACACCTCTGATGAGATGGATCGCCGATACCCCGGCACTGAAACCCTTGTTCTGGACGCTAACTTCCCGTTTTTAGGAGGCTTCCCCTTGCTGCCACATCTTTCTCACGATGATGGTGAGAAGGTCGATCTCGCATTTTTCTACCGCGATGAAACAGGTTACCTGCCAGGCGCAACACGATCCCCGATAGGGTATTTCGCTTTCGAGCCCGGTCCGACTGCTTGCCCGCCGAGGTGGCCTACTCTTAGGTGGGATTTTGGTATTATTCAGCCGATTTGGCGCAATTTTGATTTAGACACCGAACGCACGGCTGCGATCATAAGACTCCTTTCAAACGATGAACGAGTGGGGAAAACGTTCATTGAACCGCATCTCGTTCAATCATTGCACGTTGCCCATCCTCGTGTTCGCTTTCAAGGGTGTAGGGCCGCCCGGCACGACGACCATATTCACTTTCAGTTATGATCGCAGATTTGCGTTCTTGCCGTTGCGTCATTTCGGGCGGCTCGCAGTTTTGATGAACACCGTCCGCTAAAGCCGACACTCATGAAGGCGCAGCAAAAGTCCCCTTCGTCCGCACTCCTGACCCTCACAGGTCTCGCGACTGTGCAGTCGCAGCGAATGGCAGGTTCAGGGAAGCAGCACTGCGGCGACAGGAACACCAGCATACGGCAGCTCCGGGCCGGGGAAGAGCCGGGCGGCGCGACTGGGGATGTCTCGCCGGCGACGTTCGCATCCTCCGCAAAGCTGCCGTCTCCATGCTCCCTTCCCACGGCGCGAGACGGAACCCGCTCGGGTCCTTCCTAGCGGATCCTGTAACGGGGGTAATTCGCACCCCGACACTCGCAAGTCTCCCGGTTATGTGGAGGGGTGGTGTTTTGGTTGTTGTTGTTCTTACGCCTGTCGCTAAATGGCGAGGGCTTCGAGAGCAAGGCCGGCGGCCAAAGCGTCCATTACCCACTTAGGACGTCGTCCGCGACCGCTCCAGGTGAGGGTGTTGTCTTCAGGGTGACGAAACCTTGCCGGCGCCTTGGTTTTCCGTTTCGAGCTCCTCCCAACCAGGTCATTCAGAGAAAAACCGAGTTCTGCTGCCTTGGCCTCAAGCGCGGCCAGGGCGTCGGCCTTGCGCTTGTCGGCGTAGGTTTCGATGCGCTTCTTCAGTTGCTTGTCGAGTGTGTGAAGCTCGTCAAGACTTAGCTTGCTCAGGTCCAGTTCAGACTTGTTGGCCATTTGGCACTCCTTCCTGCAGTTACCAAAACGATAGAGGAATCTGTCGGAAGGGCATAGCGTGGTTGGAGCGCGGCAATTGGACCTGCGCTTCCTGCTCGGACGCTGTGCGCAGGAAGTGGACATGGCGCTCGACAGGGGCAGGCTTGGTGCGGCTCATGCTATCGCCTATCTCTGGGCATTCGCCTGAATGGGCATCGATGCGGGATGGCTTCCTCGAATTGGCCATGCCTGGCGTTGTGTAGAATTACCTGGTGGGCCAATCTCGGCAGGGCGGACAGTCAGGGCTATCCATGCGACCCGCAAACAATGGAGTTGATGCATGCCAGTTCTCGGCAGGCGGACGGTAAAAATCGGCGACGTCTTTCAGATCCTGACGTCTGAAGGCGTCTGCTACGGTCTGGTGACACACACCCATGAGAAGTGGGCATTCGTAATCTCGGTGTTCAGGGATTTCTACGATCAAGAACCGGAGGATTTCGAAGCGGTATTTACGGGCAGCCCGCAGATTACCACAACCTTCTTGATACAACACTCCGTACGGTCCGGGCTTTTCGCGCTGGTAGCCCATGTCGAGGTGCCTGAGCATCTTCAAGCTTTCCCAACTTTCAGAGCAACCAACAATCTGAAGGGAGATGATACCCTCTGGTTCTTTTGGAATGGGAAAGAACAATGGCGTGTGCAGCGCCCTCTCAGTGAGGCCGAAAAAAGGTATCCCAAAGGGCCTTCTCTTCCAAGCGCGCCACTTCTAATCGAGATGATCCAGAGGGACTACCGGGTCGAACGAGACTACATTTAGTCTGATCTCGGCAGGACAATCACTGGCCGCAATCGGCTCGAAACGGTCGTGCGGCTGCGCGGCGGCCTCTTCACCCACGTGAGCCAGGTCCGCAGAGCGCTCCCGGCCCAGAGCCGACCTTCACGCCCGTCGCAGCGGAAGACCGGTCTCAGCCCTTCCAAGACATTCGTGCCGGGCGCAGCGTCACGCGAGGCGCCGACATGAAGGGCGGGGAGCCGGCTTTCATGTCGTATTGGATGAGCCGCGGCGGTGCGCAGGAAGCAAACATGACGTTCGCGGTATCTGTCGACGTCGCGCCCGTCGTTTCCAGCCCTTGGTTGCCTCTCGATGAGACGCTCGATCGCGACCCCTTCCAGCCTGATTCATTAAGTTATGAAAAGCCATTGTCCCGTAGCAGCCCGAACCGAACAGGTCTCGGTCTACGGAGGGATCAATCAAGAGCGTAGGTGACGAGGTCTTCCAACGATCGCGGCAGGAGGGTGTCTGAGATCAGTTCCAAGATGTCCGGAACATGGGTGTAGAAACGTTTCAACTGGTTATGAGCCACCCGGTCCTTGTCTCCCATATAGTCGAGTACTGGTTTTTGGCGCTCGTATTCATCGTGCCAGTACTTGCCAATCAAGGCTCGACCCACCGGGTCGAATATCTTGGCGTCTGGCGCAGTGAAGAGCCGAACTTTGGACAGAAACTCGATCGGGTCGTGTCCAGCGCGGTGCCAGATTTGATACAGCTCTGTCATGCACGGCACTGAGCGCAGGTACTTGTCGCTCAGCACGATCAAGATGCGGTCTCCCCTCACAAGCTTGGCCATGAACTCTGAGATGAGCTGGCCGAAAATCACTTCGTCCCTGTCGCGTCGAATATGCACGCCTTCCGCTTCCGCGCGTTTGCAGAACGCATCCACAATTTGGGCGCGATCTGGATTGTCCTTGTCTCCCCAAGCGTAGGATACAAAAAAGCTCTTGGGTGCATCCGGGTTGGGGGCGTAATCCATTTCTTGATCTTCTTCGGGCTTTTGAGGTGTGGGGGCGTCTGGGGTCATGTTGAATAACTCCATGGTCGTTTCGCTGAGTTTGCCGAGCGATCCGACAAGTTCCATTGCACCACGGCCCTTCGCTGACAGCATCAGTCCATTGCCCTTGTCAGGGTCGTAAATCTCTTCCACTTGAATGTGAGCCTGATTTTGCCGACTGAAGCCTGCAAAGCCAGTGCGCCAATATGTGCCATTGATGCCTGCTTTTCGCCCCAAGGCGACCAGAAGTGCGCGCATGAAGCCCGGAGCAATGCCGGGGAACCAGTAGCAATGCGAGGCATCGGGGCTTTCCAGTGGCTGCGGCTGCTCTCCGTCCAGGTGCTTCGGTAGTGCATCGGGGGCAATATAGACTGCGGTACCGTCTTCCTCGCGCCCGGAGATCTGAAAGCAGATTCCGCTCTCGCACATGAAATTTATGAAGACCTTTTGTTCTTCATCGGAATACCGCTCATTGTCCCATAGAAAGCTACCCATGAGGTGTCGGGTAAAACGACCTCGGCTGTGTAGAAGGTTAGTCCAGCACTTCTCGCGCTCGTAGATTGCGTAGATCGCCTCCAACGCCCAGGCCTGATCCAGAATGATGCTGTGCTCAGGGCTCCGGTGGTTCCAGAAGACCTCCCCGGCATTGTGGAGAAACGACAGGAACTGCTCCGGGTTCGAGATGCCGCCCGCTCTTTCGCAGAGAGCGTGGAATTCGCCCATCGACAGCGTGCGGTGTTCACGCGCGGCGCTCGGCCGGTCCTGATCTTCTGTGAGCATCTCCCGAAGCATCTTCATCACGGCCAGCCGCCCCTTGCCAATCAAAGGTGGGTTGAAACGGTCCGCAGCACCGGAAAGCGCATCTTTCAAGGTAGGCAGGCCCTGGTCTGTCAGGGCACTCATCGCCAGAGCCCTGCAGTAGCTCAATTCGCTACGCAAAGGCGTTAGATCGGGGTGATCCCCCCGGTCATAGCCGCCTTTCCGGTCAATCTGGTTCTGCACGACGATCAAAGGCGACCCCGCCCCCCCGAAGCGCAAGACAATGTCCAGCCACCAGCCCACGGGGCGATTGCGAAACTGGAGGCCATAAGCGGGGATATCTTCGTTGCTGTTGTCCGTGTCAGGCGTCCAAACCAACATGAAGACTGCGCGCGAGCGTAGGAAAAGCGCGTGAGTGCCGTGATAGATCTCCTGTCCGCCGAAATCCCAAGTCAGGAACGTGCCTTGGCGGGCCGGAATTGGCGCTTCAACCAGCTTGATCCCGTGGGTGCTGTCGGCGTCTGTGTCAAACGGGACGTTGCGTAGTCGATTACAGATCTGGGTCTTGCCGATACGGCCGTTACCCAAAACGATCAGTTTGACCGTATCCAAAGGCTGTGGATCGTCGCCGAGGTCGGAGAAATGTGCGCGGGCCCGATCAGCGCAGTTCTCGCCGAAATGGGTACTGAGGACTTCGTCGGGAATTCCGCGGACGCGCACGCGGGACGCCGTGAGAGAAAAGTTACTATCCTTTGAAAGCAGGTCTCGAAGGGGCTGCGCCTGTTGAATGTCCAGCATTGAGCAGTCGAGGCGCTGCAGGCTGGAGAGACCGCTCAGCGGCGTGAGATCGCTGACCTGGGTGTGCGAGCAGGTGAGGCTCTGCAGGCTGGAGAGACCGCTCAGCTGCGTGAGATCGCTGACCTGGGTCTGCGAGCAGTCGAGGCTCTGCAGGCTGGAGAGACCGCTCAGCGGCGTGAGATCGCTGACCTGGGTGCCCGAGCAGTTGAGGCTCTGCAGGCTGGAGAGACCGCGCAGCGGCGTGAGATCGCTGACCTGGGTGTCCGAGCAGGTGAGGCTCTGCAGGCTGGAGAGACCGCTCAGCGGCGTGAGATCGCTGACCTTGGTGTGCGAGCAGTTGAGGCTCTGCAGGCTGGAGAGACCGCACAGCGGCGTGAGATCGCTGACCTCGGTGACCGAGCAGTTGAGGCTCTGCAGGCTGGAGAGACCGCTCAGCGGCGTGAGATCGCTGACCTGGGTGTCCGAGCAGTCGAGGCTCTGCAGGCTGGAGAGACCGCACAGCGGCGTGAGATCGCTGACCTTGGTGTGCGAGCAGTTGAGGCTCTGCAGGCTGGAGAGACCGCACAGCGGCGTGAGATCGCTGACCTCGGTGACCGAGCAGTTGAGGCTCTGCAGGCTGGAGAGACCGCTCAGCGGCGTGAGATCGCTGACCTTGGTGCCCGAGCAGGTGAGGCTCTGCAGGCTGGAGAGACCGCGCAGCTGCGTGAGATCGCTGACCTTGGTGCCCGAGCAGTTGAGGCTCTGCAGGCTGGAGAGACCGCTCAGCGGCGTGAGATCGCTGACCTCGGTGACCGAGCAGTTGAGGCTCTGCAGGCTGGAGAGACCGCTCAGCGGCGTGAGATCGCTGACCTGGGTGTGCGAGCAGTTGAGGCTCTGCAGGCTGGAGAGACCGCTCAGCGGCGTGAGATCGCTGACCTGGGTGTCCGAGCAGTTGAGGCTCTGCAGGCTGGAGAGACCGCTCAGCGGCGTGAGATCGCTGACCGTGGTGCCCGAGCAGTTGAGGCTCTGCAGGCTGGAGAGACCGCGCAGCGGCGTGAGATTGCTGACCTGGGTGTACGAGCAGTCGAGGCTCTGCAGGCTGGAGAGACCGCTCAGCGGCGTGAGATCGCTGACCTGGGTGCCCCAGCAGTTGAGGCTCTGCAGGCTGGAGAGACCGCTCAGCGGCGTGAGATCGCTGACCTGGGTGCCCCAGCAGTTGAGGCTCTGCAGGCTGGAGAGACTGCTCAGCGGCGTGACATCGCTGACCTGGGTGTGCGAGCAGTCGAGGCTCTGCAGGCTGGAGAGACCGCACAGCGGCGTGAGATCGCTGACCTGGGTGTGCGAGCAGTCGAGGCTCTGCAGGCTGGAGAGACCGCACAGCGGCGTGAGATCGCTGACCTGGGTGTGCGAGCAGTCGAGGCTCTGCAGGCTGGAGAGACCGCACAGCGGCGTGAGATCGCTGACCTGGGTGTCCGAGCAGTTGAGGCTCTGCAGGCTGGAGAGATCGCTCAGCGGCGTGAGATCGCCAATATCAGTAAAATCGCAGCTCAAGCGCTCCAGCGAGGCCAGGTGAGAAACTGGCGCACAACCGGCAAGCCGACGGGCCTCGACATAAACCACCGCCGCCTTCGAACCGTCCTGCAACTGGATTTCGGAACCTAAAAACTCGTTTCCTGAATAAACCTTTCCATCAGGTGCCAGGTCGTCACCAAGGCACAGACGAGTGAGCTGGCGACATTCAGAAATGCTGTCGGGCAACTCCTCCAGCGCGGATAGATCCGACAGGTAGAGCAAGTTGCAGCTATTGTCTGCGAGGGTTGCGCTGATGCGCCGCCGCGCCTCGTCGAAAGCAGCCGAAGGGTCCGTTCGCCAGATCACCTTACCATACTTGATGCCAGCCGCCGCACTCAAATTCATCACCAAGGAATTGCGTTCTCTTGCTGGGAAGGTATCCGCTGTATTCTCGCGCGCAAGCCACTCTTGCACCATTCAAAACACGAGCTTGGACAATATCGAGGTTCGAGGCAATCTTCGTTCTCATTTGCGGCACATTTTCAGTCAGACAAGTGAAGCCCAGCGTTTTCAGCGCTGAACAGAGTACCGGATTTGACCACGACTCCCTGCTGGCCAACTTAGCGCCCAAGAGTTGAGTAAGCCCGCTTCTGGTTGAAGCCAGTGATGCTCTGCGCTTATTGCGAAGGTTGGGCATGGTCTTATTTGGTTGAAAAACTCGGCTCGGGAGCATCGCGAACAGTATCTTTGGCCACGACCTCAGGCGCGCCAGAAACTACCAGGATGGTAGCCACACCGTTTTTGACTTTTCCACCAGCGCGTAACGAAGAAACTCCGTCGTGCCTATGCTTTATCATTGCAGCAGTGTAAACATTCGCATTATCTGCCACCTTTCCTTGGGCAAAGCTGCAGTGCCGGAAGCGACAGCGCACCAGGGGGGCATGCGCATCCCGCCGCCTCGCATCATGACGGGGTCGAACCCAAGGTGGTCATCGCCGCATCTGGCTCCTTGCCGAGGAGAGCAAGGGTGACGCGGTACCGGCCCAGTGCTGCCAATGATCGCTCTCGCGGCGAATGACAGCTCTGGTGTCAGCTAGAAATCTGGATGGCGGGCTCAATCCTGTCCCGATCCCCCGGCGGGATCTGGCGGGGGCCTGTGGCTCCACAAGCCGTTAGGCATAAATCGAGACGTCAAAGCCACGGCCTCGCACAGATAGGACGTTTCGCTACGACGGCTTGGCCCGGCGCGACGGCGTAATCCGTGTTCAGAAATTCACAGCGCATTAACGCGGGAGGCATACCCTTTTGGGTTATCCCTGTCCGGAGACATGAGATGTTCAATGACTTGCCCGCTCGCCGAAAGATCTCCCTCATCTTTGTCGCGATCCTATTTGTTGCGCTGGCGTCTATCGGTGCCTCCTATAGTCTCCTGAAAAGCGTCGGCGATCATGGGGTTACCTTGGGGCAACGCCTTGCACCACTGGGCGACGCCGCCATGGAGATCAAGCTCACCGCAACCGAAGCCCATCTCAAGACCGAAGAGATCATGGCTGGCGACACCGAAGAAAGATTCTCGGATGTCGAGGCCTACCTCGACGACAGTACCTTTTACGCCAACGCGATCCTCAACGGTGGCCAGAACGACGAGGGAACCTTTTTTGCCAGTTCTTCGCCGCTGGTTCGTGAGCATATTTCCGGGGTTCTCCAAGACATTGAAACATTTCGCCAGGCCGCGCGGGACCGCTACGCGATGCTTGACGACGCCGAAGGCGTTGGAAGCGGCGCGGATGCCGAGTTCGATGCGCTCTATGACCAGATCGAGGACGATCTGGCCAAGCTGGCGGCACGGGCGCCAGGACAAGCCGGACTTCAGGCGTTGGTGGGCGAGGCGCGTTATCTCATCGCGCATGGTCACTTGCTTCTAGCCGAAATTCTCGGAGGTGACGGATCCGAGGATTTTGCAGAGGTTACTGGCTCCTTCGTGACCGCCCGCAACCTCCTGGCGAATTCACCCTATAGCATTGGCACCGAACGCGACTGGAGCGCGCCCGTTCTCGCTGATCTGGATCGCCTGAGTGAGTTGGCGCAGGAACGCTATTCCTCCGAACTGGAGCGCGCGGCGGCCATGGCGGCAGCCGAGCAGAGTTTCGACGCGACATTCACACGTTTCATAGCTTCTGCGGACGAGGCCGAAGAATTGATTCATGCGGATATGGCCCTGGCGCTGGCGGATCTGAAATCCAGAATGATGATTGCGACCGGCGTATTGATAGCCGGGTCAGCGATGCTGCTCGCTATGCTGGCGTTGGGATACTCGCGATTGAATTACAGCTTCGGCAAACGCCTCAGGGATCTGTCCGAAACCATCACCCCTCTCTTGCAAGGGGACCACAGCGTCGAGCCGCCCGAGTGGCGCTCTGCGGATGAGGCCGGCCTTTTGCGTGAGGCAATCTCGGAGATGAGGGCGGTGTTCTTGCGGCAGATCGAGCTTGAAAGGGTTGCCCAGCAAAAGAGCGCAGAAGCAGAGGGTCAGCGCCAAGCCGCCGAAAAGCTACAGATCGCTGCGGAACAAGAGCGCACTCTTGCCGTACAAGCGCGCGAGAAGACCGCAACCAGAGCCGAAGCGGCTGATGCATTCGCAGCAGAATTCACTCGCGTCGTCAACCGCGCCGCCAGCGGTCTTTTCGATACCCGGATTGAGGCAAAGTTCGAGGAACAGGACCTCAACAGTCTGGCCAATGGGATGAACGCGCTGGTTGAGGAAGTCGACCGAAGCGTGGGCGCGACGAGCAGGGTCTTGAACGGGCTCGCGAATGGCGATCTGTCCCAACGCATGACAGGCGACTATGCCGGGGTGTTTGCGCAGCTGAAACTGGACCTCAACCTGACCGCCGAGAAAATGCAGGAAGTGGTCAACGCCATCGGCCAATCCACCAAGGAAATCGTCTCAGGCTCCGAGAATATTGCCTCAAATTCCGAAGGCTTGGCTCTCCGCACCTCGTCGCAAGCCGCCGCTGTGGAGCAGATCGTTGCTGCGATGTCCCAAATGTCGGCACAGGTGCAATCCACGACGGACAACGCAAACCATGTCGCGACGCAGGCGCGCACCGCTGAGGATCAGGCTCAGAACGGCAACCGTGCCTTGTCCTTGACTGTTGAGGCCATCCAGAAGGTCAACCAAAGCTCACAGGAAGTCAGCAAGATTGTCAGCGTAATCAACGACATTTCCTTTCAGACCAATCTGTTGGCCCTCAATGCCGGCGTTGAAGCGGCCCGCGCAGGGGAAAGCGGCAAGGGATTCGCGGTTGTGGCGCAAGAGGTTCGACAATTGGCGCAACGTGCCTCTGAGGCCGCTCGAGGCATCGGCGAGCTTGTCGAAGGGAGCGCCCGTGACGTCGAAGAGGGCGTGCGTCGTGTGAACGAAACCGGGCAAGTCCTGGGAGAGGTTCTGGCCGCAATCGCAAGTGTATCGACTGCAACAGAGGACATCCGAGCCGCCGGCGGCGAACAAATTGCGGCCGTCAATGAAGTCGTGAGAGCGATCGAGAACGTCGACCAGATGACCCAGCAAAACAGCCACGTCGCGGATAGCGGTGTCGACGGATCGAAGAACCTCTTGAGCGAAGCGCAGCGCCTGCAAGGCCTCGTATCATTCTTCATCGGCCTGGATGTCCCAGATACCGAAGCACGACGCCCTGATGCATCTCAAGCAGCCTGAGGTGTTTCCGGCAAGGCGTGAATTTGCTAGATACCTTGGTCTGGGGATTGCGCAACTCAGAACAGGGTCCCAATCCGTTTGAGAAACGAAAATCTCTCCGAGCGTTCTTTCGCCTCTCAGCAAGCGTCGAGCCAACTCAGTATAGCGGACATCGGCGCCAAGCGCAGCGAACTTCCGCCCCCCGCCCTTTGTGTCGACGCCCAGCTTGACGCTGCGACGTGCACGTAGTGCAGTTTAGCGCTGTATATGGGCCTTCGTTTTAGTCACTTGGGTGCTGCTTGGAGATGGTTGGCCCGACCGCCCCCTGGGGGTATCTGAAAATCAGAGAAAAGTCCTCACCCTCGGTGAGGGGACCGCAGTTTTCGTGCTTGGCTAATTGGAGAAACGCCTTCTAGAACAATTGCGGAACCTGTGGGTCAGCCCCATTGGCGGTACTGTCGCGCAAGAGACCGGAGGCAATTGGTGTGCTGCAAGGGCATGGGAACGCACTGGCGTGGGAGCATTCGGAGCGGGGATTTTTCACTATCCCCTTCTCCTAGTGTAGTGCCGCCCACGCCTTGGTGAAGCCCAGCAGGGAGATCTCTGGGGAAACTCTTGTTTCTGTGGCGTCGTAGAACGAAACGGTCATCCTGCTGCCGCGCTTGAGTGCCTCGAGCAGATCTGGCGTCAAAACGACCCCAGCGTGGCACCCATCCACCTTGCAGATCTCGAATGGCTGAATGACCGGCGCGGCGCTGTCGATCTTGTATTGCCAGCCAGGGCTCAGGAGGATGCCCAAAGGAAAGCTGACGAGCATTGTCGGATTTTCCCCGGCGTAGATGCGAGCGCGCAGAATTCTCCTATGGGACGAGTTTTGGGATATGGATTGGGTCATTGAGCATGCCGCGGATGCGGGGCAGGCGACCAGCCAGTCCTGGTAAGTGTGCTCCAACTGCGGTGGCTCGGGAGCTGATCCTCTGCCCTGCGCCGCGGCCGCAAGGGCGCCTGTGGCAATGATAAGACAGGTCAATGAAATCCGCGAGAATGGAAAAGGCATGTTGTATCCGACTATTTCAATCAGGTAGCTCTATTGCAATTAGTCTGCCTCTTCGCAATTTGAAATTTGCTGGGGTTACGGTCTGGATTGGAGTTGCTCGTGCGAAGTTTTGATACGCACTGGATTATTGCCTGTTTATGTACGCTTTCGCCAGAAATTCTTATGGCGCAGTCAGTCATTCCGGATGGTTCCACCGCGACCGGGGTCAGCATAGGTTCTGCGGGACTGACAACGGTCGAGCTTGCTCCGACTGACAGCGCGGGGGTTAGCCTCAATCGCTACTCGGTCTTTTCCGTTCCTGAAGCCGGGGTCTCATTGCGGAACGACAGCGTGGCCGCAGGTCTGATAGTGAACGAAGTAACTTCCTCTGCGCCGAGCTTGCTTGCGGGCCCGCTGACGGTGCTGGGCCCCGCTGCAAACGTTATCGTTGCAAATCCGAATGGCATCCAAGTCGATGGGGGCAGTTTCATCAACACTGGAAACGTCGCGCTAACCACGGGAAAGCTGCAGGAGATGTCGCCGGGGAACTGGTCTTCGCAGGTGCGGGAGGGAGAGATCGACATCACCGGCACGGGTTTGGCGGGAACCATGGAAGAGCTGGCTCTGCTGGCGCGGGTACTGCGGGTGTCGGGGCCGCTGACCCTGAGCGCGCCTGACGCTCATGCGAATGTCGTGGTGGGCGAGAGCGACGTATCCTTTGATGCTTGGCGGGGCGGCTTCGGTCAGGCCGGCACTGGGCAGTTGCCTTGGGCGCTCGCAAGCCACGGCAATGGCGCGTCGGATGGTTTCGTCGTGGATATTGGGCAAGGCGGTTCGGTCGGGGCTGGGCGGATCAGCATCACGGTAACCGACCAGGGCGCGGGGGTGCGCTTCGCGGGTGATCTCATGGCTGACAGCGGTGGTTTCTCGCTGAACAGCGACGGGCGTCTTGAGGTGAACGGCGGACGCCTAGGTGCCCAGGGCTCAGTGAACATCATGGTGGCCGATGCGGATTTAGTTGAGTTGCCTGAAGGGGAGCGCAGTGCATTGTGGTCAGAGACGGCAGGTGTGACCTTGCAAGCGACCACGGGCGATCTGGATCTTGGCAATGCTGCGGTTTCTGGCCGCCAAGTCTCTTCGGACAATTTCGCCTCTGAAGGGGGGGTGACACTTTCGGCCAGCGGTCAGATCCGCGGAGCAGGGGCCCGGCTCGTGTCCGACCCCGGCGAGCAGGTGGAGGGCGCGGGAAGCAGCAACATCGTCCTGATCGCTGATGGAGACATCCTTCTGAGCAGCCTGACAGCCACGGCCCTTGATGACCTCAGGATATCTGGGGGCTCGGCCATCGAAATCGGGCAGGGAGTGCTGACGGCCGGCGGCACGGGGCGCTTGCTGGCCGCAGACGAGCTGGGAATTAAGGCAACCACGCTTGAGGCCGGGCACCTGCGGCTGGATGGTCTGGCATTGCAATTTGGCACCGAGGACCCCGCCGAAGCGCGTACGGAGCTGCGAGCCACCGAAGGCGGGTTGGTGTTGCGCAGCACTGCGGGGGACATCCTCAACTACGGGGGGCTGCTGCAGGGGCGCAGCAGAAGTGCCGGGGATACCTCGTCGCGGGGCGGTGTGTCCATCTACAGCGCCGGAGACCTGCTTAACCGCAGCCTTTCCGTTGATCGGTTGGCCGTCGCCTTCGGAGAGGTGGACGATCTGCATGTCGAGGTCGCCGGTGACCTTGTGAACGAAACGGGTCGGTTGTTCTCCAACGCCGGGATCACGCTGTCGGCGGCGGGCCGTATCGAGAACCGGACCTTGGTCACGGGTGGCACCGCGCTGCCCGGGATCACGCGCAGTGAAGGCGCGCGCTACCTCGGCTCCCTGTTCCTGAAGAAGGCGCAGCGGTTGCGTCTGACTGCGGACCTGGGGGATCTGGCCATAGCCGGAGAGCAATCTTACATCCTCGGCGTCGGCCAGGTGTCCCTGAGCGCAGAAGAAGTCCTCAGCTACGGGGCGGATATCACAGGGGGCAATGTCCTTATTGAAGCCACCGGCATGTTTGAAAGTCATGCGCTGGATGTGGGGTATGTGGACTATCATCAGGTGTGCAAATTGTTTTGCCGGGTCTCAGGCTCTTCCACGCTGCGCCAGGTCGGCGGTACTGTCACGGCATCGGGTAAGCTGGACGTTGTCTCCGGAGAGCGGATTGAGGTTCACGGTGGAGTCCTGAGTGGGGCGGCAGGCATCGAGTTGTCGGCGCCGCTGACCACTTTCACACCACGACTGAGCTGGACACTGGTCGAGCGGCCGGTGGGTCTAGTGGGGCTGTTCTCGGGGCGCAGCGGCCATCTTGTGTTCGGCGAAGAGGCCGCCGCCCTGCAGGCTTCTGCCGGGGCGATCACGATAAACGGTGATGCGATGACGGGGACTGCGGCGCTATCGGCGCTGAGCGGCGTCACGATCACTGGTAGCCAGATTGAGTCCGAGCCACTTGCGCTTCCAGCAGTGTCTGAGCGGCCCTTCGGACTTCTGTGGGCCAGTTTCCAATGATTTGGATGACGGAGGTGCCGTGGCGCCGCGCTGTCTGCGCCCTGCCAATCATCGCGTGCCTTGCTGTGCCTGGTTTGTCGCAAAACCGTGATCCCGGCGGGGAGCTGCTCGAGCGTGAGACACGGCAACATCGTCTGGAGGCTCTGGCGCAGGAGGGCGCAGGGCAGGACATCCTGATACCAGATCGCAGGGGCGTGGTGACAGAGACGCCGTGTTTTCCGGTCGAGCACATCGAGCTGAACGGCGCTGAAATCCTCGGGTCAGGGGCTTTTGCCGACCTCCTTGTTGAATTCGAGGGCGCCTGCCTGGGGCAGGCGAGCGTTGGCAACCTTCTGCAGGCGATTAACGCGGCCTATGCGGAAGCCGGATATATCACCTCGCGGGCCTATGTCCCTGCGCAGGATCTGAACACCGGACGGCTGCAGATCGCGGTGCTAGAGGGGCGCATCGAGGCCTACGTCTATCAACGCCGCTCGGCGGACGGAGAGGTGCTGCCCGCTCGGCCACGCAAGCTGATCGCGGCGATGCCGCAGCAGGCAGGCGACGTGTTCCAGTTGCGTGACCTTGAACATGGGTTGGAACAGATGAACCGTCTGCGCTCCTCCGAGGCGTCCGCCAACCTTGTTGCAGGCTCTGCGCCTGGCACGACCCGGGTCGTTGTCAGTGAAGTGTCGGAGGACCGCATCCGGGGCAGTCTGGGGCTGGAAAGTAAGGGCGGCGAACAGGTGGCGTTGAGCTTCGAGGCCGATGACCTGTTGTCCCTGAACGACAGCCTGCGGGTCTCTTATACCGGGGGGCGCAGCAGCAATGCCGTGGCCTTCAACGCATCGGTGCCGCGTGGGCGCTGGCGCTTCTCGCTCGCGGGCTCCTATTCCGAGACCCTGTCCCCGGTTGCCGCGACAGCGGAACTGCTGAGCCAGACCGCGAACCTGGACCTGACTGCAGAGCGGTTGCTGATGCGGGACGCGGCCACCAAGACCTTTGCCTACGCAGGCCTCGGCGCCTACCGCAATGAGCGGTATGTGAACATCGCAGCCCTTTCCCCGCAGGCTCTGAGCACCCTGCGCCTAGGGTTCCGGAAGGAAGATCGCGCAGAGACCTATGTCCTCTCGGTGGATGCCGCCCTGGTCCTGGGTCTGCCCATCCTGGGTGGAAGTGCCGATCCCGAGAACATCACCGCAGACAGCCCCCATGCGCAGTTCTCCAAGATCGAAGCCGACGTAGCCTATCTGCGTCCGCTGGAGAACGGCTTGCAGGTTTCGGCCTTCCTGACGGCGCAGCACGCGAACGCGGCGCTGCACTCCAACCAGCAGATGAGCCTTGGAGGCTGGGACAGCATCCGCGGGCACGAGGGTCATGGGGTCTCGGTAGACAGTGGCATCAGCCTTCGTTCGGAATTGAGCCTGCGCAGCCGTCGTATGTCGATCCTTGGCCGCGAAGGCGCGATGCGGCCTTTCGGTTTCCTGGACCTGGGATACGGGCGCGCACGGGCAAGCGGTGTCACAAGCCGGATGGCCGGGGCCGGTGTAGGCATGACAGCACAACTGGGGCGCGTTTCCTTGAATGCGGCGCTGGCTTATCCGCTTGGGAGTGGTTCCGAAGCCACACCGGCTGAGCCGCAAGTCTCATTCGGACTGACGATGGCAATTTTTTGATTGCACGAGGTGGCGCCAATTGGCATCACCAAGGAGATCGCAATGTTTTTGTGATTCCGTAAGTGAAAATGATACGAGAGGGCAAAGCAGGCACGCAAAAAGCCGAGAGCTTCCCGAGATTTACTTTCGATAGAGCCAGCGAGTCGCCAGCTTACGCCAGGTCGTTGAAATCGACCCAGCCTTGAATTCGTCAGATCCTTCCTACTTCGTCGCCGGTCTTCAAAGCTGGCGATGGACCAATTCGGGTGATCTTTTCGATGCGAGCCGTCCATCTGCGACGCGTAAGGAATTGATAAATCTGGAAATCAGGACTGTTTCCTTCCAGTTTTTCTTGCGAACAACGAAGGGCCTGGGCCATTTTGGATGCGGTTGTGTCTTTCTCGAGCACTGTGTCATGCGCGCGTGGTCCGGCTTCGCGTCATCTATTGGGAAGTCCAGTCGCATGTATTGGGCGGTGAATACGCATTCGGGGGGATATTTGCGATGCTGAGAATTGAAAAGAGCCGGATTTTCCGAGGTATCGGAATTGTTGCACATGCCGGGATAACCCTTCTCAGCTCTCTTTCGATTGTCATCTACTCGGTCTCCGCGACCTACGCGCAGACGCTGATTGTCGACCCGTCGGCGCCAGGTACATCCTTTTTGGCGACTTCCAACGGGACGCCGCAGGTAGATATCAAGACACCTCAGGGTGGAGTCAGCCTGAACGCTTTCGAACAGTTCAATGTTGGCTCTGACGGGCTCGTGCTGAACAACTCCACCACCGGGGGGACCAGCGTCATCGGCCAGAACGTGACGGCGAACCCCAATCTGATGGTCTCGGGCCCCGCGGATGTAATCATCGGCGAGGTCACCGGAAGCGGCAGCTCCAGCCTGTCCGGGACCACCGAGGTTTTTGGCGCCTCGGCCGCCGTGATCATCGCCAACCCCAATGGGATCACTTGCAATGGATGCGCCTTCCTCAATGCGACAAGCTCGACCCTGACCACCGGCAAGCCGACGGTCACCGCGTCCGGGGTCGACCTTCTGGTCACCGAGGGCACCGTCACCGTGGGCGAGGGGGGCTATGTGGCCGGACCTCAGGGCGCCCTGATCGGGCGTCACGTGACGACAAGTGGCGCCGTGTCGACCAGCCAGCAGCTGGCAGGGAACGCCATGATCCTGTCAGGGGGCGCTCAGGCGGTCTCGTTGGATACGGCAGACCTGGCGGACAGCAGCTTTGCTCCGGCGGCCAGCACGACAAGCAAGACCTCTCCGTTTGCAGTTGACGCCACGGGAGCGATTTCCGCAGGCGCCCTGCGTGTTCTGGGCCAGGAGGCCGGCCAGGCCGTGAACCTGGACGGAGACCTCGAGGCCTACTCAATCGATCTCGAGGCACTTGGGGACATTCAGTACGACAATATCGTGTCACAGACCGATGTGGCAGTGCACGGTCATGATATTCGCCAGTATGGCGACGTAGTATTCGGAGAGGGCGGCGCCTTCCAAGCCGGCGGGGATGCCTTCACCTTATATCAGGGACGGCAGCTGCAAGGGGATGGGGCGGTCGACATCTCGGCCACGGATTTCATCGTCATTGCGGGCGAGGTCTCTGGAAGTTCGATCCTGCTCGATGTCACCGACGGGTCGCTGACCAACACCGGCTTCGTTATGGCCGACGGAGCCCTGACCGTCGTTGCCGGGGACAGTGTCTTTCTGCAGAGGCAGGTGGCGACCGAGTATGACACAAGCACCGATCCGGTCCTGCAGCAGTACCTGGATGCGTACTATGCGCAGATCCTCGCGGGCGGGGAAGAGGCCGCGATTGCCGAGGACATGATCGCGCGTGCCAGTCAGCTAGAAGTGGTCGCGGAATATGCCGACCGCGGCGCGACGATGACCGGCGGCAGCGTGTCGATCACGACAGAGACTGGAGACATTTCCAATGTCGGCGGGGCGATTGCCTCGGCTGGGGATATGAACCTGCAGGCTGGTCGCGATCTGATCAACAGCTCGCTTTCGCTCCTCCGGGCTGATGAAGACGTGCCCGGAAGCTGTGTCGAGGATTGTGAGGACCTGCTCAGCTTTCACTCGGGTGAACTGCTGGCTGGGGGTGCCCTCAGCGCGGAAGCCGCCAGAGATATCCGCAACGAGGCTGCCAGCATTGTCGCAGCGGGGGATGTCAGTCTGACCGCAGGGGGAGACATTTCAAATGTCATGTTGGCGTCCCAGGCGGCCTCGACATATTCGACGACCCCGACCCAGTTTTCCGAAAGGACAATCACCGAGCGCATCGCCAACTCTCTGGCGCCCGCGACCATCGCCTCTCTGCATGGGGGGGTGAACCTGCAGTCCGGTGCGAATTTCTCGTCTAACGGATCGCAGATCAGCGCCCAGGGCCTGCTCGAGATTGCGGCTGCAGGCAATGTCGAGCTCAAGAGCCACATGGCGCATGAATATGCGTCACGTGTGGATGACTGTGGGGGCTGCCATCCGTGGTCGCTGATTAACTTCGAACTCATCGAAGAGCGGCTCGTGGCGGCCTTCTCGGACATCGTTGGTGGCTCGGTGCGGATTTCTGCGCAGGGCAATGTCGAAGGCGAGGGCGCGCGGGTACTGTCCCAGGACGACCTTCTGATCGAGGCGGATGGAGAGGTCGATTTCACTGCAGGGGTCGTGCCCGCGGGACAGCAGGTGGCTGCGGCCGGCTTTGCGCCGCTGATGATCTTTGGTGATGATCCTGCCGCCGAACTCGTCAGCTCGGCAGAGGCGATCAGCAACTATCTTGATTTTCTGGCACAGAACGAGGTGTTGCTAGCCGCGGAAGCACTGCGGCGTGCAGAAAGCGGGGCCGCCCTGCAAGAGGCTGCGCTTGCGGTCGGCGTGCAGGGCGTGGTGGGCCATGGCGCAGGTGACGAGAGCGGGTCTCCAGGTGCGGGGATCGTCGTTGGGCCGGTTGCCGGTGCGGCGCCCAGCCTTGCGGCCCTGTTGAGCGAACAGGCGTTCCCGGAGCTCGAGAGCCCCGCGGATATCGCGCTGGATGCTGATGGCGTACTGGTCAACGGTGAAGCCGGCAACGCCCTGCTCTTCGACCCGCTGACGCATGACGCTGCGCTAGGACAGACTGCCTTGCTGAACGCGCTGTCGTTCCGGCTGGGCGCGAAGGACGCTCTGTCGACGGTGATCCCGGAAAACCTTCTGCTCTCCCAGGGCGGGTTGAGCGTGCTTGGGACCACGGGCATCGCCTTCGACCGGGGGCAACTGACGGCGAATGGTTCCCTCAAGCTGTCCAGTTTCGGTGACCTGGAAATTGCCAGCGCCGAACTTTCCGCGGCGCAGATCGACATGTCCAGCTATCTGGATCTGACGGCGGGCGGGGTGCAGATGGATGCGCTGCAAGATGTGAGCCTGACCTCATACCTGGGGTCTCTTCACCTTGGCAGCGTCGAACGTACCTATGACAGCACGACAGGTTTCGACGAGGTCGTCGGAACCCTGGCCGGACAGGAGTGGGTAGCCGAGAACTCGCTGACCTCGCAGGAGCTGAGCTCTGTCGCGGCAGGTGGCGATCTTACCGCGATGGCGTCGAACGGGCACCTGACCTTCGGTGGTGTTGCTGCGGAAGTGTCGGGCGATGTCACGCTTGCCGCTGGTGCGGATCTAGGCCTGCTCGCTCCTCGATCCGTTGTCGAGTTCAGCAGCGGGAACAGCAACAACGGCACGGACATGTACGATATCCAGCCGACGGTCACTGAGATCCTGGCCGATGGTGCGATCTCGGTCATGGCCGGGGACAACGCCCTTCTCGAGGGCGCGATCCTTGAGGCAGGTTCGACCCTGGATCTTTCGGCAACCAACGATGTGCTGCTGTCCGCCGCTCAGGAAATCTATAACTACGAGACCCGCAGCTACAGCCGGAACTGGTTCCGCACCAAGAGATCACGGAAGGAGATCACCCAGGTCACCCATGACGGGACTGACCTGATCGCCCAAGAAGATCTGACGGTGACCTCTGAACAGGGCAATCTGATCACGGCCGGCACCCGCTTTGCCAGCCTCGGCGGAGACGTGAACCTGTCCGCCATCGAAGGGGATATCCTCGCGGGGGCCTTTACCGACATCGACCGGATCGAGCAGTCTCGCAGCACGTCCTTCCTTGGCGGTCTGATCTCGTTCTCGAACTCGGACCTGCGGGACTTCCGGGATGCGACCGGGACGCAAATTCTGGCCGACCTTGACCTCTCCATCGTGACGGGGGGCGACCTGGAACTGGTTGGTGCCGAGCTCTCGGCGGGGGGCGACCTGAACTTGGATGTCGGAGGGGATCTAAACGTCCTGGCTGCTATCAGTTCCGCCCAGGAAGAGCATTACTCCAACAACATGGGGTTGATCCTGACGACGACCACGACGGAACGGTCGAACCGGGAAAGCGCCGTGCTGACCACGATCGATGCGGAAGGAGAGATCACGGTCTCGGTCGGTGGGGAGGCGTTCGTCACGCTCTACGATGCCGATGGCGATCCCATGGAGATGGCCGCTGCGCTTTACCCGGAAGAGCTGCTTGCCCTGCAATCGATGATCCTTCTCGATCAGGATCTGCTGGACGAATATTTCTATGACGAGACTCGCTCCCTTTCGCCCGCCTTCACGGCGGTGCTGTCGATCGTCCTAACGAGTGGCTTTGGCAACCTGATCCAAGGTCTTAATGTTTCGGGTCTAGTTGCTGGAGGGGAACTCACTGCTGCTGGAAAAGCGGTAGCCGCATTTGCTTCTTCTAGCTCGCTTGGTGTCGCCAATGGAGCAATCGGCGGGGATATGGATCTGGGAGAGGTCCTCGGCAATGCTGCCCTTTCGGCCGCGACGCAGTATTTGACGCAGTCGATTGACTTGAAGATGCGCGGAGAGGTCCAGGCCGCCGAGGAACTAGCGCAAACCTCTGCAGAGCTTACGTTGGCGGCACCACACTTGAGGGATCAGCCCTTCATGCTGTTCGGCGGCTCGTGGGATGCCAGCATGACCGCGTCGATCTTTGGCGACAACCTGACAGCTGCGAATGTCCTAGAGGGCGCTTTTGATACGGCGATCTCCGCAGGCCTCAGCTCTGCCGTGAGCGGTACCGACTTCCGAGCCGAGTTCACCTCAGGCCTGGTGAAATCGGTCGTCGCGCTTGGCCTCGCGGATGCGCAGGGGGCGATCGGGAACATTTTTGATGATGGCGCATATGGGGGCGAAGGCTCTTTCGGCCATGTGATGTTGCACGGGATCGCAGGCTGTGCGGCGGCTGAAGTGCAGGGGGCAGACTGTGCGGCAGGTGCAGCGGGAGGCATTTCTCAGGCACTATACTCCGGGATGGATCCATTAGCGCAGGGAGTAGATCCCGAGAGGATTGTCGAAAACGCAACCCTCATTGGTGCTTTGGCTGGGCTTCTGGCTTCACGTGGTAAAGCCGAGAATGTTGACGTTGCCGGAGACATCGGTGGGTCTGGAGTTGAGAATAATTATCTTACTCATGAGCAAGTTGTACAGCTTGCCGATAGTTTGGATGAGTGTGGCATTGATGATGTTTGTGCGTCGCAAATTCTTAGTTATTTCTTTGAATTGAGTGAGTTGCAGAATATCGAGCTGCAGCAGGCTATTTTGGCGGACGATCGGGACTACATGCAGCAGCTGCTGGCAAATGCGCCGGGAAACTATGCTGTTTTTGAGAATCTCTGGATGTCAGGGAATTATAGTGCGGAAACCCTTTCCGCTGTAGCGACGGTGCTTGATGCGACGAGTCGTTTTGAATTCATGGGGGGCCATCTCTATTACTCTGAGTATGCAGTTGAAGCGCTAAAGGGCGCATATGGAGGTGCTGAGCTCTCGCTTGATGAAGCGGCTCATATTGGAGGTTGGGTTGGGCCAAGTGCACTCATATCGCCTGCTTTGTTCATGTTGATGAGTGGAATGCGACCAGGTGTGTCGACTTTCACAAAAGGGGAGATTGCGCTTGCTGATGGTACTGTCCTGCGAGCAGGGACCACAATTAGCAAGAACGCTGATGGGTCGGTAACGATTCTTGAGCCCGGTTTTTCTCCTTACAGTCTGCGTCCATCAGCAGCCGTTGCGACAGAGGCTGAGGTTGCGACAAGTTTTCAGCAGAACCGGACATACTGGAGCGCCGATCCGGTAGAATTCTCTGGAAATAGAGTGTTTCAGAGAGACGATTTATTTGATCCCGCGCACATTTCGACCTGGACTGAAGGCGGCCAAGTTTACAGCGGGAGTAACGTCGAACGGATGGCTGCAGGCCGGGCGCCGATTGGGGTTGACGGGCACCCGGTGAATCTTCACCATCTGACCCAGACACAAACTGGAGCGATCGCTGAAGTGACACGCACCTTTCATGGGGACAATGGCCGGGTTTTGCATATAAATAGCGGGTCGCTCCCCTCGGGTATATCGCGATCTCAGTTCAATATGTGGAGGAAGAACTATTGGATAGAGCGATCTGCCTCGTTTTTCCAGTAGATATTTGGTGGGTTAGATGAGCTACGAAGAATTCGCGACTTTGGTTGGGTCCGTTCCCGACCACGTGATTGATTTCATGGGTCCTGGAAGTGTTTTGATACCTTCCCCTCAAAGAATTGCTGAAACTGAGGCTCTTATTAACTCTCCGATTTCTCGGTGTTATCTTTGGTTCCTTCAGACTTATGGGGGGGGGACACTGTTCGGTGATGAGCTTTGCTCTATCTATCCGGTATTTTCAGCAGAGAATATGTCCGACATTGGGGCGCGGACACTTTCAGATCGATGCGCGGGAAGGATTTCTGCCAACGACATTGCAATATACAGCACTGATTTTGGGGAAATGTTTGTCCTTAATGGAAAAGAAGATCCGGAAGCTGTTTTTAGGCTGATCGATGGAAGTCGGGAGAAGTTTTCGAACGATTTTCTACTTTTTGTCGAAAGACTCCTGAGTGAGGATGCGCAAGGTGGCTTTGACTAGGGTGAGGATTCATAACCAATAGATGACGGTTGTCGCTAGGGCGATGGCCGAGAGGAAAACCTTTGGGCAACGGTCGTAGCAGGTGGCGACGCGCCTCCAGTCCTTGAGCCTTCCGAACATGATCTCGATCCGGTTGCGGCGTTTGTAGCGGCGCTTATCGTATTTGACGGGCCTCTTCCGTTGTTTCCGGCCGCGGATGTAGGTGCGTATTCCTTTGTCCTGCAAAGCTTCTCGGAACCAGTCAGCATCTTAGCCGCGATCACCCAGAAGCCATTTGACGTTTGGCAGGCCGCTGAACAGCGCCCGTGCGCCAATGTAATCGCTCACCTGTCCCGCGGTGACGAAGAGGTTGAGCGGAGGCCCCTGGCTGTCGCAGATGGCGTGCAGTTTGGTGTTCATCCCACCTTTGGTTCGTCCGATCAGACGACCGCGCCAAATTTTTTTGGCGGCCATGCTGGTCGCCGTGCGGTGTGCCTTTGAATAGGTGGCGTCGATCATCACGGTCTTTTCCTCGCCGTGCTTGGCATACGCCTCTGGCGAGGACCGCCTAACGGGGATGTGGCTTCAATGCTAAGTTCGACCTAATGGCAGACCTTAAGCTCACTTCCGAGATCGAGATCCTTGGCGCCGAAGATGTTCCGCGTCGGCGCCCCTGGAGCGATGCGGTCAAGATCCGGGTCGTGAAGGAAAGCTATCGGGGGCAGCGTCATGGCGCCGCGATGGCGCGGCGACATGGGATCTCGCGGTCTCTCCTGACGGTCTGGCGGCGACAATATCGGAACGGCGAACGCAGCCAGGAGACGACATTCGTGTCGCTTGCTCTTGCCCCTGTTTCCCCCGCTAGAGCGCACAGGCTGCGGCGGACGATGTCCAGCTTGAGATTGTGCTGACAAACGGGCGACGGTTGATCGTGTCTTCGACGGTGGATCCGGATGCGCTGACCCGCATTTTGCCGGTTCTGAAAAGCCAATGATCGCTTTACCGGCGGGGGGCGTCTGGATCGCGGACGACGTGACCGACATGCGGCGGGGCAGGAATAACTGGCTCTGAGGGTCCAACAGGGGCTCGGGCGCGATCCTCATGCGGGTGAGATCTTTTGCTTCTGCGGCCGCAAGGGCGACTTGGTCAAGTTGCTCTGGCACGTCGGTGTTGGCATGTCGCTCTATACCAAGCGGCTGGAGGCCGGGAAGTTCACCTGCCGGGACTGCGAGAAGATCAGCCAACCGCCACCCCCCTTTCCCCCCGAAACTGCGGGGATGGGCCGACCCGAACCTGCTGGCCATGATCCTGTTCGAGAAGTTCGGGCAGCACCAACCGCTCAACCGCCAGGCCGAACGCTATGCCAAGGAGGGCGTCGATTTCAGCCTCTCGACGCTGGCTGATCAGGTCGGAGCCTGTGCCGTCGCGCTTGAGCTGATCCCCGGCTTGATCCGGACCCACGTCTTGGCGGCCGAACGCCTGCACGGCGATGACACCACGGTCCCCCTTCGGGCCAAGGGAGGGACGAAGGCAGCACGGCTATGGACCTATGGCGAGATGACCGTCCTTTTGGTGGCGGTTCGCCTTCAGCCGCGTTGTTCTACTTCTGGCGCGACCGGGAAATGCTCCATCCGAGCCGCCATCTCGCAGGATGGCAGGGTGTTCTGCAAGCCGATGCCTATGGAGGCTACAACGACCTCTATCGCGGGGATCGTGATCCGGGCCCGGTGCTCAGCGCCTTCTGTTGGAGCCACGCCCGGCTGAAGTTCTTCGAGCTTGCCGACATCAAGGAGAAGGCGCGGCAGAAGAAGTCCACATACGACATCTCGCCTGTCGCGTTGGAAGCCGTGAAGAAGGTAGACGCCATCTTCGATGTCGAGCGCCAGATCAACGGTCTGGACATTGCCAGCAAACTTGACGCCCGGCACCGGCTGGTCCGCCCCCTAGTCGACGATCTGCACGACTGGATGCGGACCGAGCAAGGAACAATGTCGAAGCACAACCCCGTCGCCAAGGCGATCAGCTACATGTTCAAGAAAAACCGATGGGATGCCTTTACTCTTTTCTTTGAGGATGACCTGCTCCCCTGAAAAGTCCGCGGTTTGAAGATAGCCTGTTCTCCACACGAGGAGACAGACGATGCGGAAAAGCCGTTTTAGCGAAGAGCAGATCATTGGCATCCTGAAGGAGCACCAAGCCGGGATAGGCGCCAAGGAGCTTTGCCGGAAGCATGGCATCAGTGATGGCACGTTCTACAAATGGCGCTCGAAGTATGGCGGCATGGAAGTGTCTGAGGCCAGGCGGCTGAAGGCGCTCGAAGCCGAGAATGCAAAGCTGAAGAAGATGTTGGCTGAACAAATGCTCGACGTGGCCACGCTCAAGGAGATGCTGGGAAAAAACTTCTGAAGCCCGGTGCAAGGCGACGCGCTGTGGACTGGGCCATGACAGAGAAAAGCTACAACCAGCGGCGGGCTTGCGCCCCAGCCGGGATCGATCCGCGTGTGTATCGGCGTGGATCAACCAGACCTGCAGACACCGGACTGCGAGAGAGGCTAAAGGCGCTTTCCAGCGAACGGCGTCGCTTCGGCTATCGGCGACTGCACCTCCTGCTGGGCCGAGAGGGCTGGAAGGTGAACTGGAAGAAGCTCTACCGGATCTGCCGAGAAGAAGGCTTAACAGTCCGTAAACGGGGCGGTCGCAAGCGAGCCCTGGGGACCAGGGCACCCATGACGATCCCGCAGGGGCCGAACCAGCGATGGTCGCTGGACTTCGTGTCAGACAGCCTGTCCGATGGTCGTCGCTTCCGGGTGCTCTGCGTCATCGACGACTTCAGCCGGGAATGCCTGGCCGCGGTCGTGGACACCTCGCTGTCAGGGCAGCGCGTTGGCCGTGAGCTCGACAGCATCGCTCGGGTGCGCGGCTATCCCTGCATGGTGGTCAGCGACAACGGCACGGAGCTGACCTCGAACGCCATCCTCAAATGGCAGGAGGACCGCAAGGTCGAGTGGCACTACATCGCTCCGGGAAAGCCCATGCAGAACGGCTTCGTCGAGAGCTTCAATGGCCGCCTGCGCGACGAGTGCCTTGACGAGCACCTGTTCGCCAACCTGCGCCACGCTCGGGAGCTGATCGCCGAATGGCGCGACGACTACAACCACCACCGCCCTCACACGAGCCTCGACGGGCTCACCCCGTGGGAGTATCACCAACGGTCAGTAGAGGACCAAAGCCTGAACAGAGCTAACTCATAAACGCGGACTCTATGGGGAGCAGGTCAAGGCGCTTTCGACCAGATCGAGAAGATCGTCATGAAGCTTGCTGTGCCCATAGACCTTGCCGCTTTCGACCTAGGCCTCCTTCAGCAGTCCGGTCTGGCGGGCGTCCTCGTGGGCGCACTTGCTGAGCGGTGCCTTCACGCACGCATAGAAGCTGCTGGGCTGGATGCGCAGATACCGGCACGTAGTCCTAACGGAGAACTGCCCGCGATGCTCGGCTATGAACGGGTAATTCACTTCGCATCCCTGGCGAAATGCGCGGTGGCCACTCTTAGGATGTAACGCTCCTCCGAGACCCGCGCCAATTGCATATGCAGGCGCCGGATCTCGGCGTCCTTCTCCGTCTCTTCGGATGACGCCTTCGCGAGTTTCTTCCTCCAAGTATTGGGCGAATACGCAGTGACCCCAAACGCTCCGACACTTCCCTGACCGGGTAGCCCCGCTCGGTGATCTGCGCGACCGCGCCCTGCTTGTTTCATCGTTGAACTTGCTGCTGCGCCATCATGGCCTCCTTGCCTCAAAATTGGCGAAGAAGGCGCCCACGATACACGGGGCTATTCAGTAATGCGACGAAGCCAAGCCCAGTCCCGCCATTTGTCTCCGGTCGTGCACAGGTGACTGTATCGCTGCAGACTTTGCCAGCTGCGATGGCCAGATACGCTTGCGGCTTGTGGAATAGTTCGGCCCATCTCGAATAGTCGCGACACCCCTTCATGACGCAAATCGTGGAAGTGCAAGTCGTCGATGCCGAGTAGTTTGCAGGCCCTGGTGAAGCTGGCCGAGACCGCATCGGTGGAGAAAGGGAAGATTCTCTTTTCGCCGGGTACCCTTGGCTGGGCCAGAGCGATTGAAAGAGCTTCTGGCGTCAATTCACACCAAATGTCGTTTCCGACCTTCTCGCCCGGATGCTTCATGTCCCGTACGAGAACACGTGAGTGGTCCGCTTCGAGGTCATGCCAGCTGATCCGCACGATCTCCTCTTGGCGACGGGTCGAGAAGAGAGCGAAGGCGCAGACATGGTGCATCGGGAGGCTTCTGCCTCGAAGATGCCTGTCGGCGAAATGGCTCATCAGCTTGTCCATCTCTTCAACGCTTGGGCGACGGTCGCGCTTCGCCGATTTCGCGATCAAGCCCATGCGACGTGCGACGATCATCGCGTCCTGCATGGCTTGGCGGTCTAGCGGAAAGCCCCAAGCCGGCCGAGCAATCGCGAAGATTGCCGACAGGTGAGAGAGATAGTTTCCAACTGTCTGAGGCTTGCGGCCCTCCGAGATCTCATGTGCGAACTGAACCAGCGAGTCGCTTGTGATCTCGGCGCAAGGACGGGAAGCAAGATCGAACCCTTTTATCGTCTCCAGAACCTGCGACTTGGTCTTGCCGACTGCAGTTCGACTTTCGCTCAGGTATCGGTCAATTGCATCGCCAAGCGTCGCTGTGGGGGTGGTCGCGCGTTCGAGGCCGCCGGGTGTGGAAAGCTCTCTTTCCTTCTTTGCGATCCACTGCTTCGCCGCTTGCTCGCGATCGAAAGTCTGGGTGAAGGTGTGGCGCTTTCCATCTCGACGGATGACGACCGCTGCGCGATATGCTATCGAGCCGTTTCCTCGGCGCCTTTCGGTGATGCTTCCCATGTGGTGTACACCATGAGCTAATCCTGTACACCATTTGGTGTACACCATGCGAAAAATGGCGCGCAACAGGGAATAATGATGCTCAATCGTGTAGTGGCGAAGGTCTCTTAAGTGGCTGAAAAAGAAAAGAATGTAGATCTTTCAGTGGCTTCGCGCCTATCCGTTGCACCGATGATGGATTGGACGGTCAGTTCTTTATTTGTCTTATGAAATCAATACATAAGACAATCTTAGTATGTTCCAAGTACCTAATTTTCTTTTGGTGCGGGTCTGATGTGAATAGAGGGTGATCAAGGGATCAGGGCTTGCCCCGAGGTTTGGCTGTCCGCACATACCGGGTCAAAATCTAGTCGGAAAAATTGCCCTCAGATGTGTGTTATCCCTATGTTCATGCCGTGTCGACGCGATCGATGGACGACCTGGTGCAGGCCAAGGGTGGCACCGTGGTGTCGAAGAGTCAGGTCAGCCGACTATGCGAAGAGATCAACGAGCGTGTTGACGCCTTTCTGACACGGCCGAGGAGGACGTCCTGGTCTTTATGACCTTCCCGTCCCAACATCGCACTAAGCTACACAGCACCAATCCGATCGAGCGGGTGAACGGCGAGATCAAGCGACGCACGGACGCCATCGATATCTTTCCGAACGATGCATCGATCCGACTCCTCGTCGGCGCGATTCTGATGGAGCGGACTGAGGAATGGACCGTCTAGCGCGCCAGATAAATGACACTGGAAAGGCTCGCGCCAGTCTGCAATGATCTCAATGTCAGCCTGCATGCAGCGCAGCGCGATTGACGAGCTCGGTCCGCTTGAAAGCGCAAGGTCCGCGTGGAGTCACACCACTTTCCGGAACATCACTCCGGAGACGAATTCGCCTTCCCGAACACAATCAATGATTGCTATCATGTTCGCAACTTACGGGGGATTTGATGCGTCTAGGTAGTATATCCATTCGAAACTTTCGGCGTCTAAGTGATGTGTCCGTTGATTTCGAAAACAAGGAAACTGTTTTTGTTGGCCCGAACAACAGCGGCAAGACTTCTGCGACGGCTGCCATTCGCAGCTTTCTCGGGAACCGGGAATTCAAGATTCATGACTTCTCTATTGTTGCAATTGCCTCTATCGACGCATTCGCTCCAGGGAACGAAACTAACTTACCCCAAATAGAACTTGATCTCTGGTTTCACATCGATCCGGACTCAATCGCGTTCGGTCGGGTCTTTGCCCTAGCAACGAGCCTTTCCGCTGATTTCTCGGAAATCGGGATGCGGTGCGTGTTCACCGTGGATGACGTGCCGGAACTCTGGGAGCATTACGATGCAGCTTTCCCGCCAAAGGAAGATGGCACACGCAAGCGTCCCTTGAGTTTCTTCCTTGGAATGGAAGGCAACTTGAAAAAGTATTTCGGCATCAAAGTGTCTTCGCTGGAAAAGCTTGAACAGGAACTCGTGGCAACGCCACTTTCCGCACAAGAAGGCAAGAAGATTCTGAATTCTCTGCTGCGTGTCGATTTCGTTGATGCCCAGCGGAATATTGACGATGAGAATGCCGCGAGAAGCAATAGGCTGTCAGACGCCTTTGCGACATATTACCGGAGAAACCTCGAGCAGGCGGAACTGGCCGAAGAAGCTATCTCGATCATTGAACAGAATAATGAAAATCTGACCAGGCACTACGACGAACGTTTCAGACCCCTGATGACGATGATCGGAGGCCTTGGCCTTCCCTCCGACAACGACCGCGCGATGAAGGTCGTTTCGACACTCAGTTCGGAGGTTGCGTTGCGCGGCAACACCGAACTCTTCTACGTCGATGCCAGCACCAGCCATGAGCTTCCCGAGGCATATAACGGACTGGGTTTCAAGAATCTGGTGTTCATGGCCATTCAGGTCGATCATTTTTATCGGCAATGGCTCACGACCGAAGACAACCGTCCGCTGTGCCAGATGATCTTTATCGAAGAACCGGAAGTGCATTTGCACGCTCAGGTTCAACAAACATTCATTCGCCAGATGTGGGACGTGCTCACCGCCGACTCACCAGAAGGCGAAAGCAAGCCTCAGCTCACAATCACGACCCACTCGTCGCACATCCTGGATACCGTGGATTTCTCAAAAATCCGCTACTTCCGCCGGTGCCAGATCAACGGTGAACAGGAGGGAGTGAGCTATCAGGGAACAACCGTGCACAGCCTTCGACAATTTCAACCTGAGCCACTCGAATTGGGCGGCGATTTGATTGAGCCAGAGGAAGCACTTTCTTTTCTCAAAAAATATCTGAGACTTACGCATTGCGACTTGTTCTTCTCCGATGCTGCCATACTTGTTGAGGGGTCTGCTGAAAAACTGCTTTTGCCGCGCATGATCGACATATCGGCACCGGAACTTAACAAGAAGTATCTGACAATTCTGGAGGTAGGTGGGGCTTATGGGATGCGCTTCGCCGGATTGTTGGAATTCCTCGAAATTCCCTATTTGGTCATCACCGACATCGATTCCGTTGATCCCGCGAGCAACCGGGCGAGTTGCGTCGCTACCCATCCGGGAGCCGTTTCGTCGAACGCGACTCTGGGATATTTCCTTGGAGAGACGGGAGTCGCCGCACTCTCCGGCAAAACCTTCGACGAGTGTCTGCAAGCTGAAGGTATGCGTTTTGTCGCCTATCAAAAGCCGGTAGAAGTTAAGCGTCAGGACAATACTCAAACCTTCCACGGGCGAACCCTTGAAGAAGCCTTTGTCTTCGAAAACCTCGATCACTTCCATGCCGATGGACTCAGTATTGGCATTGACTTGCCGGATGGTCGAGCCGAATTGCAGGAGGCCGTCTGGAGACGCATTAAGAGCGATACTTTCAAAAAAACCGAATTTGCTATGGATGTCCTTGCCTTCGAAATGCCGGCGGGCGAGGACGAAGAAGCGAATGCGGGAGAGAAGCAGGACTGGAATGTCCCCCACTACATCGACGAAGGTCTAAAATGGCTGGAGACACGTCTCTCCCAAAACCAGGGAGCCGGCGAATGACGGCAAGACTCAAGCCAACTGAGGCCGATAAGAAAATTGCTGAGTGCATCGCCAAGGAGATTTCATTTTCGGTTATCGCAGGCGCCGGGTCGGGCAAAACCACATCCCTCGTTGAAGCTCTGAAAGGAATTCAGAAGTCCCGTGGGAACGAGCTTCGGAAAAACGGTCAGCGCGTGGTGTGTATCACATACACAAACCGTGCCGTTGGAGTGATTTCGTCGCGTCTGGGTTTTGATGACCTTTTTTACGTTTCCACTCTGCACGGGTTTCTTTGGGCAGAAATAGCGCGCTTTCAGGATGCTATTCGGGAGGCCCTTCGTGATGCGATCATCCCGCAGCATATGGAAAAGGCCCGTGAGAAAGACAACGGCGGGGCGTCTCAGACCGCTCAAAAGGCGAGGAAAGACCTTGAGCGCCTGACCGCCCAACTTACCGCGCTAAACGCGAATAAACCGCCGGTATCCTACGAAGAAACCGTTGTCAGCGACTATTCTAAATGCGCCCTGAACCATGATGATGTTATTGACGTCGCGGCCTATCTGATCACGAACAAACCGCTCTTGCGCAAAGGCCTCGGGTTCAAATACCCCTTCATCTTCGTCGATGAAGCTCAAGACACCTTCCCGCAGGTCGTCGAGGCGCTCAATGCTGTGTGCGCAGGTGAAGGGTTGCCAATCGTCGGATATTTTGGCGATCCGATGCAGCAGATTTACGATAAGCGTGCCGGAGATTTCGCCGGTTCAAAAGGCTCCGAAAAGATTCCGAAGGAAGAGAATTTTCGAAGCTCAACCTCGGTGATCGATCTTCTCAACAACTTCAGAACTGATCTGAAGCAGGTTGCGGGTGGGAAGAACTCCGGTGTTAAGGGCAGCGTCTTGATTACGGTCGCGCAGGCTCCCGACCCTGCCGGTCCACGGAAAACCTATACCGCTGAACAACTCAATGAGGTAACGGCGAAGTTCGAGGAGGCCGTCGAACAATGGGGATGGACCGATATCTCTCCTGTAAAGAACCTTTTTCTGGCACGCCAGATGATCGCCCGGAGGCTCGGATTCGTCACACTGCACAAGCTCTTTACAGGTGACTATTCGTCGTCCAGATCCCAATCCGACTATGAGGACGGCACACACTATCTTCTCAAGCCCTTCGTCGACGGCATTTTTTCTTTGGTCGATGCATCCCGCAACAACGATCCTAAGAAGCTGATTGAAACACTCCGAAGAATAAGCCCTGCTTTTGACGACACGGGTGCGAACAAGAGCAAAACCCTGAAACAGATGCTCGAAGAAGCCTCAAAACACGCCGCTGCTTTGGCGAAAAAATGGGAAGGCAATACGGTCAAAGAAATTTTGGAATACTGTAGCGCGAACGCGCTTTATCCAATTTCGGACCGCCTTGCAGGTCAGTTGGCTCGCGCTCCCCGCGAAGCTTATGACTCCGGCAATGAGGATCACCAAAGGGAAAAAGGAGATTGGCTGGCTGATGAATTCTTCAAGCTGAAGGCTGACGAACTCGAAAAATACATCGACTTTCTGGATGAAAATTCTCCTTTCAGTACGCAGCACGGCTCGAAAGGCGAAGAGTATGAAAACGTGCTGGTCATGATCGACGATATCGAGGCAGCCTGGAATACCTACAGCTTTTCGAAAGTTCTGACCCCTGGTGTCGCGGGCAATCCGACCGATCGGCAGCAAGAACTCACTCAAAAGCTGGCTTATGTCTGTTTTTCTCGGGCGGAAGTGAACCTTAGGATCTTGATGTTTTCGAAAGACGCGGAAGCGGCCAAAGGAGAACTGATCGAGCGCGGTCTGTTCCAGGGTGGCCAGATTTCAATTTTGTAGATACCGGATGGATCTCAATGAATATTCACTTTTTTACATCGATCGTTTTCAGGGGGATTTGAAATCTATGCGCTTACTCGTGTCAGCCGATGTTCATCTGGGATCGCCGATCCGCTCGGTCGCGATGCGCAATCCGGATTTGGGCGATCATCTGAAACAGGCAAGTAGGAACTCGTTCATCCGCATTGTCGATCTGGCCATATCAGAAAATGTCGAAGTTCTGGTTCTCGCCGGCGACATCTTTGATAATGATCAACCGGACTTGAAGTCGCGGGCATTTCTGATCTCGCAGTTGGCACGCGCCGCCGAAGCGGGTGTTCCCACAGTCCTGATCCGTGGCAACCATGATGCCCTTCTCGATCATAGAGCTCACGGAGACCTTGGCCCGAATATTCATCTGCTGCACAAGAACGAGCCCAGCGTGGAAATCGGTGACGTGTGGTTCCACGGACTGTCGTTCGACACTGCGCATGTCTCAAAAAGCTTCCTGCCCGACTACCCGGCGCCGGTAACTGGCCAAAGAAATGTTGGATTGATGCACACGTCGCTCGATGGCTCGCCCGCACATGATCCCTATGCTCCGTGCTCCGAGCAAGATCTGCTTGCGTATGGCTATGATCTTTGGTGCCTCGGCCACATCCATACCCCCTTCGAGCGCACATCAGGCCCGGTTCTCGCTGTCATGCCGGGCATTCCGCAGCCTCGCCATTTCGGGGAACGTACCGGCGGCACGGTCGCAATTGTCGAGCTTGATGACGACATGCCAAAAATCCAACGGCATCACGTCGGATATCTGAGATTTACCGAATGCGCTCTGGATTTCAGCCAATCCTCAGATGTTCAGGAAGTGTTGAGCGCGCTTCGGTCTGCGCTCCAAGGGGCGCAGCATCCCGACTACCACACAGCAGTGCGTCTGCAGGTGTCTACAGGCCATCATACAGCTGAGATACTGACGGCCCTTGCGAACGAATTGCTCGATAACATCGAGCGCGTGTTTATCGACAAAATCAAAGTGGTTGTCCCCAAACAACAGATTGACGCAAAGGCGGATGACCTGGTGCGCCTGATGCGGGCCGAGCTCACCGAACCGGGCTTACAGCTGGCCACCAAAGAGATCCTCGAAGAACTTAGAAACGCATTGCCCCGTGAAATTGCCGGCGAATTGTCTGAAAACGCCTTGGATGACCTTTTGGAGGAGGCCATCACTGAAGTCACGCTGTCTCTGCACTCAGGAGCCGCGGAATGAGATTGAACCGGCTTGAGCTCCTTCGCTATGGCCGTTTTGACGGTGGCGAGATCGTGCTCCCGGCTCCAGCTGGGGGCCAACCTGATGTTACCGTAATCTATGGACCGAATGAATCGGGAAAATCTACGGCCTTTAACGGATTTCTGGAACTTCTCTTCGGTATGAAAGCAGGAGCCCACCCGTACGCTTTCAGGTTTGAACGCAATGACCTTTTGGTTGGAGCGGAGCTGGATATCCCTGGGCGCGGTGTGACGGTTTTGCGACGCAATGGAAAACGCATCCAGTCCCTGCTGGATCATCAGGATCGCCCGGTCGATGAAGCCATTCTCTCGAGTGCGCTCCATGGCCTTTCCATGGAGGGCTATGTCGAAAGGTTCTCACTCAACGACGAAGGACTCCGCAAAGGCGGTGAACGGATTGCCGAGGCAAAAGGCGACCTGGGCCAGCTTCTACATGCGGGTGTATCTGGCCTGACCAGTATGGCGGTGACATTGGAAGGCATGACAGCCCGCGCCGAAAAGTTTCATAAGAAGAGCGGCCGAGGTACGGCGCTCAAGACCGGCAAAGACCGCTTGAAAGAGATCAATCAGGCACTGCGAACGGAACGTCTCACGCCGGATCGGGAGCGCACTCTTAGGAAAGACAGAGAGACCGCGCAAAAGGCATTCGAACAGGCGGATACCGATGTCACTCGGGCCCGAAAACGGCAGGCAGCGGGAGCGGCGGCGCAGACTTGGTATGACAAATCGGCGGAAATTCGGAAAATCGACGAGTTTCTTGCCGGTTTTCCGGAAGGTCCGAATTTGAAGAAGGGCACGGCCGGGCAAGTCGCCACACTCGTGACAACCCTGTCGGAGAAAGCAGAGAGTATCGCAGGCGCCGATGACAGAATTGCGCGCCATGAAGCGGTCATTTCAGAAAATGAGGCTGACCCGGCTGCCGGTCATCTCGAAGCGGAACTCTCAGAGCTGGATCAAATCAGGATCGATGGGGCTTCCCTCACCTCCCGGGCGGACACGGCCAGATCGGATCTGGAAAGGCGCACCGGTGAGCGCGATGACGCGGCACGCCAGATAAAACAGATTCTGACAGCGTTGGCGGTAAGTGACGAGCCTACAGAGGCCTTGGTCCTGACGACCGAAGAACTGGAGACACTCGCGGATGCGGTACAGGCCTGTCAGACCAGTGCCGGCGAGCTGCGAGCGGCTTCAAGCGTGTTGAAGACCGCACGCGATCAGCTGGGGGATGCTCCAACCGAACCAAAGGACTTGTCTCACCTGCAGATCGCGTTTGACGCATGGCAAAAAGTTTCGGACGTGTCTGGCCTTGAACATAACCTCGCATCGGAACGTGCCAGGCTGGCTAAAGCAGTGTCGGGTCTGCCTGCTTCCTGGAAGACACTTATCGAGAACGGCCTGCCTGCCCGCGAAAGTCTCGATGAAATCCTCAGGGAATGGAACACTCTGGTTGCCAACATCCTTTCCGCCACAGAAGATTTGGAAGGTCGGGAAGCGGACTACAAGGCCGCGCGCGCGAAACGCGAAGCCGACGAAAGCGCTCCGGATTCCATTGACGCGGCAGCGACGGAAAAAACCCGTCGTCAGCGTGACACAGCCTGGCAATCTCATCGCGGGAGTCTCTCCGACGAAACCGCGGAGCGTTTTGAGGAGGCCATGCATGCTGATGATGGCGCCCGAACGAGTTATCTGATGGGCACGGAGGCACGCAAACAGCTTGCAAACTCACGCGCACAGGAATCCACCGCAAGAGCCGCACGCGACACGGCAAAAGACAAGCTCGAAACACTCACCGGACAACACGATGCTTTGACCGAGCGGGCGGGCTCACTTGCGATCGCCCTGGGCTTTCCCACCGATACGGGGCCGGCTGCGTTTGCTGCGAGACTTTCCAGCCTGACGGCAGCGGCTGAGATCGCAACTGAGGTCACGATTACGGAGAATGCCTTGGAGGACCGCGCCAAGCGCCGCAAGGCAGCCATTGACGAACTGCTGGCAGAAGCCCGCCTAGTAGCCATTGAAGGTGAAGAAAGTGACCTCCCCGAGCGGGTTGGAAAGGCTCTCACACTTCAGGAAAGTGTCCGTAGGACATGGGAGAACTGGCGTCGCGGGGAACGTAAAATTGCCGATTACCAGAAAGCCGTTTCCCAAGCCGAGACAGATCATAAGGTAGCCTTGAGCCGACTGGAAACGCTGACTTCGGCACTGCCTCTTCCCGATCGCTCGGCCAGCGGCCTGAAGGCAGCACTGCCCCAGCTGCGCACGCTGCAGCAGGGACACAGCAATCACAGGAGCCTAGCGGGGCGTGTTGAAGCCCTAGAACGCGCCGTTGCCACCTTGGCAAGCAGCGCCGCACGATTGGCGGAAATCCTGGAGGAGCCTTACAGTCCGAAAGACGATCCACTTCCCATCATCAACCGCGCTCGTGCGCGTGTGACCAAAACCGCTGAAGCGGATCGTGTTAGAAAACGAGAAGAAGACCTTCTCGCCCAGGAGGTCACAGGCCGAAAGCGTGCGATAGCTGCCCGCGACGAAGCGAAGACCCAGCTGGAAAACTTGTTTGAAGGACAAGACGGTGAGGATCTTTCGCCGACGGAGCGCGTGGGAATTCTGGCTGAACGCGACGAGTTGCGCGAAGACCGGGCCAGTGCGGACACGAGCCGCAATCAAGCGCGCGACGGCGTAGATCTAACGCTCTTTGACGAAGAGCTGACGCGATTGCCTGATGTAACGCGGGAAGCGGAACTCCAGCAATTGCTTGACGATGCGCAAAAGGCACGAGATACCGCTTTAAAGGAAATGACTGAAAAGGAACGCCTTTACGAGGAAGCTTTTCATGCCGCTGACAACAGCGATCTGATCACTGAACAGGCCACGATCCTCGAAGAGTTGCGAAACGGTGCAAGGCAGGCGGCGGTCGCAAGGCTCGGGATACTGGCTGCGCGGGGTGCCTTGAAGCGCTTGGCTGCCGAACGAAGCAGCGCGATGCTGAAAGACGTGGAAGAAGCTTTCGTCACGATGACATCCAAGGAATGGGAAAAAGTCGTTGTCTGGAGTGAAACCGAGGGCGAAAAGCTGGTCGGCATCAAACCTGGGGGCGCCCCCGTAAAGGTCGAAAACATGTCCACCGGAACCATGGGTCAATTATATTTTGCCCTGCGCTTGGCCGGTTACCGCAGCTTCGCGCGTGATCCGGGGCCCCTCCCGATGGTTCTCGACGATATTATGGAAACCTTCGACGATACCCGCGCATCTGCCGCATTGAATCTCTGTGCCGAGATCGGACGGAGCGGTCAGGCAATCATTTTCACGCACCATGCGCACCTTTTGGAGCTTTCTCGCAAGAGTATTCCGGGTGTGTCCGTCGTGGAGATGCCGCATTAGGATTCTGCTGTTCACTCTTTCACCTGAAGTCTGATGACAAAGAAACAGCCCTTCAAAAATATGGACCGCTTTGGTTGTCGGTAAAGACCAGGACGATTGTCGGAGGCGCTGCCGCGATTTTCTCGTTGTTGTTGAACGCCACGGTCTGGCCATGGCCTTTAGGCTAATGATGTCGGCGCAGAAAAAATGGCGCAAGCTTGATGGTCAGAACCGCCTGCCAGAGATCATTCAGTGGATTGAATTCCGCGATGGCCTGCGCCAGCTTCACGCCGCCGCCTGATTGGCCATCACCAACTTTCGCGCATATCTCGGGCCAAAACGAAAATCTCAAGTTATTCGACTGCCTCGATGAGTGCCCGTCCTCGGGGGAGGGGTTCTCTCATGCCCGGCGGAGAAGCCCGCCGGGCTGATAGGGTTTCTCGCCTGCAGGTGCCTGGCGAATTGGTTGTTGAAGCAGCTCAGGTTGCGGAGCTATCGGTTTCCTTTCCTTGCTCAATAGTGCCGTGACTGCGATACGCGTCGAGCATCAAACGCGTATATTCGACCGTGCTCTGGGTCACGGTGCCCAAACCGGGCCATGCGAATAAGGGATCCGACCAAATAACTTCCAACTCAATCTCGATCCCAAGCAGTGCAGCCACTTCGATTGCAGCGGTCGGCTCCTTGTCCTCGGGCCAGTAGTGATCCTCGAAGGAAACAACCACGTCGAGATCGTCATCAACCCATATTTCGGCCAGACTTGCTCCCATGCGCTCGCTGGCATTGGTCGCATCCTCGAACAGGGCAGCCCGGATCAAATGGGTCACCTGGTCACTGTTGAGGTCAAGCTTTGGCCGCGGATCCACAATTGACACGATGGGTTCAATCTCTTGCCTTTCGGCGCGGGATTGCACTGGCACTGGTTTTTCATCGTTCGGTCCCAGCCAGAAGGCTTCTGGAAAAATGTTGATTGGTGATGCGCCGCAGCCGGGGCAGTGCCATTGGTTGCCAGCGATCTGTGGACCGGTGATCTCTGCATTGCAGTGAAGGCAGTACCAGAGGTTTGATTCCTCCATCTCCAAGAACGGATGGCGGACCTTTCCCTCTGCATCCGGCTTTGTGGCGCGCCGCGGCCAATCAGAAAATCGTCGCGCCTTGATGCTTTTCATCAACGCCTGGGCAATTCCGATTGCCTCTGCAAGCAGCACTCGATCGTTCATCGGGCTGTTTTGGGCGTGCTCGATGTCGACCTCAACACGAGGGGCGGCCGAAGGGTTTTCTGACAGCATTATTCGCCAACCGACACCTTCCATACGAACGTCGCCAAGCATCGTGCTCAACTCGTATGGATGCCCTCGTACTTCGCCTCGAGTGATAGCATCGGGGCCCCCGAAGATATGGTCAAAATTCGCACCCTCGTAGGACGTGATCCGTTGCACGAAGGCCTTTATCGCGGCGACTTGTGTTTCGGATGGGGCCCACTCTCCTTTTGAGCTGCCCGTCAATGCGTTCCAATGAGAAAAGCCCATTCGAGCAGCAATAAAGTCTAGCGCCACGTGCTGCGGCTGCCCCGTCGCTCTGGCGTAACGCTTTGCCAGAAGTTTCAATGTCTTAAGCTTATCGTTCTCTGTCATGATCCATGTCCAAGCTGGATCCGACTAGGTGCCCGCTGCTAATCAGACCCGCCGATGGCATGAAGTCTGCTGTTCAAAGTCAAAATCGCTGCAAAGCTTCGCGTGGCGGGCACACCGGCCTGCGAGTAAGGCCGTGGTTAACCTGTGCTATTTTCGAGCGTAGGTCAAGACTGATGAAATTGAGGCGTGGGAAGCCGAGCAGCTGAACGCCGTTTGCTCAACAAGGTGGACTAGGATGCCGACCTTGTTGAAAAATGAATTTCTGCGCCGCACGCCGAACGACCGCTTCCGGGAGCTCCGCCGCCCAGCCTTGGCTGCTCGCGAAGGTCTTCAAGGGGCCGACTGCGGCCCCGCGCACCACTCTCATGAATGTCCGGTTCCGCCGTTCAGGTCTCTGAAACCTTACAGTCGGCAAACGGCCCCGAAGCCGTCATTGCCTTGAGTAGGACGGATGGCAGCTTTTGTTCACTGGACCCAATTACTCGATCAACATGTTTCGACCAAGATCGAACTGAGGTTTAATGAACGACAGCGCAATAGTGATCGCCAATGCGAACGGTCTGGAAGGAGCCGGATGCGCCTGTGAACTATCTATTCGGCGTATCGATGTGCTGATTGTTTGCCATGAGGTTCGCGCGCTCGGCAATCGCTGCGCAACGTTCGATGAGGTCGTCGAAACGCTCAGCGTCTTCAAGCAGGAGGCCATCGCCGACCATATGCGCGTAGTCAGCCGCGAGCGCGGTACGAGCCTCTCCGGTTGGGACCAGTTGCAGATTGCCATGAACCGCGGCTTCATAGTCCACGGGTGTTCCGTCGGTTGACTTCTCCGGAAAGAACATGCGCTTGTGCCGCGCCACTGCAGGGGCGAGGGCGCGGTCGGAAATAGCCACATCCGCGACGCCAGCATCGTCGAGGCGCACCAGGTCATGCCAGTGGCGCGCGAAGCGCTCCCCGCGGAGCCGTCCCTGTACGCAGAAGACATGGATCGCCGTGGCCTTCTCCCAAAAGGTCCGCTCTGCATGCATCACGCGCGGTGTCGCGGCCGGAAAGGTCACGCCTTCGATCAGCCCGTTCGCGTCGCAGGTGACGTCACGCAGGCTCGCCGGTTCGCCCGTCGACCTCGCACCGAATTCCAGCATGACGCTGGGGGCGACATAGCCGGAGCCAGAAGAGGCGGCCTCGTAATCGATGAATAACTTGTCGCCATCTGCCCGTGTCGAGGCCGATAGCCCTTGCGCTGCAATGGCGTCCTGGATCAAGGGCTGCGTCCTCTCGACGACCCATTTCGGCAATCGATCCCGGACAGCTTTCGACCAGCGCTTTTCCTCGCTGCGCGTGGTTGGCAGGGCTTCGGCGCGTTCTCCCACCAGATCAGGTGCGATTGCCCGTATGTCATAGGTCAGATCAACATCTTCAGAAAAGCGCTGGATCACCCCATAGGCTTTGGAAAGGGAGGTTCCGCCCTTGAATACGAGGTGCTCACCAAGCTCGGAACTGAAGAGGGTCTGAAGGGCCCAGACAACCCAGACGTCCTTTTCGAGCAGGTGCGCGGGCCGCCCGGAGCGATCTGCAGCGACGGCCAGGGCTTCCTTGCTGTCTGCAGGCGGCAACGACAGGAAGGGTTCAGACATGCGCCGCCTTTCCGACACTGCGTGCAAGCCAGGTCGGGAACTGCGGTACTGCGGTTACCAATTCGTCAAACGCCGCTGCGGGCAGTTTCTGCTTCAGCGATCTAAGAGCTGTCTCTGCCTGTTCCGGCCCGAGCCAGGCCAGGGCGCGAACAGCACTGCCAGCCGGCCTTTTCCCGAGGGCGAGTTGCCATCGGGGGGCGTGGCGCAGTTCCACGAGTTGTTTGCCCAATGAGAGTGTGCGGCTGCGACCCGAGGTCAGGTACACGGAGCGAACAGGCACTTGCGTGGTCAGGCCGAGTGCATTCGCTTCGGCGGCGCCGGTTGGAACGATGACTTCGCCACGTTGCGCCGCGAGAGCCTCCACCGCCTGTTCTACGGTCGGAGCGCGCGTTCCAAACCGGCTTTTGATCGGTCGCAGGTAAACGCCGCGCCCGGCACGGATCAACTGGCCGCGCTCGGCAAGGCGCGACAAGGCCTGATCCACACCGGCACGGCTGCCGAGGTGCAGCAGGCCCTTTGCGGCAAGTGGCGCTCCTTCCGGAAGTCCCTCTGCATGGGTCAATATCTGTTCTGCAAGGTGCTGCATGATCATTCTCCTGTCAGAAATATATGCAGGTTTCTGACAGAATTCAATCCGTGCTGTTGAGCGAGATGAAGAGGGTGGTGGCTTCGTGCCGTGGGTAGCAGGCTGGCCTTCGGCGATTTTCAGATGGAACACGCTTACCGAAGACCCTGCAGTTGCAGGCATTCCTTGACGGCTGCAGCCCGCCTCTTGTCCAGGTACTCGGCCAGATCATCGATATGGACGCCTTTGGCGCATTTCTGCGACGCTTCCATGCGGACGAGAGGAAGGGCGATGGAACCAGCCGAGACTTTGCGGATGAACTTGTCGGTACTCAGACCGAAAAAATCCCTGGCGACATCCTCCGCAGGAATGATCGGTCGCCCGGAATACATCGCTATCAAGAGAAATGCCGTGTTCATGATCTCGGAGTGAAACACGATCGCAGAGACGGGAGAAGAGCGCGCAGCCTGTTGTCGGGGAGACGGATAGCATAGAGCGCAGATCGGACGGGTACGTTGGGGCTGGGGGATCATCTGAAGCGCGTGAAGGGGCAGGAGCCCATGCCCCGGTGGTCGTGCGTAAGGCGTACCTCGGTGCGCAAACATCCTCGGGTGATCGAATGCGAGCATCTTCGGTGCATTCGGCATGATGCCTTTCACGCCTTTGGACCCTTCGACATCAGTTGCTCCAGAGTTGGCGGTGAGTCCGTGTCGTTCTGGATCAGTGTCTGGGACCAAAGGATCGAGGTCTCGTAGAAACTCCGACACACCGTCTCACCGTCCTGGTCGAACCAGTGTGTTGCCTCTGGCAGAAGCTCAAATGGCAAGGGGTGGTGCGCGAACGGATTGTGAAAGACCTCGATTTCAGCCGACCACGGCTCACTCCCTATCGGCCAAAGGTTGCGATATGCATCGCTGGTCACATCCAGGCAGAAAGGGATGCCCCTGAGAGCGCCTGGCGTCCTGTCAAAGAAGTTGCCAATCCGCATGTATCGCAGTCCACGCGGTGCGCCCTGACCCGATACCGCAACGCGGTTGAGCTTGGCCATCGAACACGCGTTCGAAAAGATAACTGCGGAGAGTTCGGCATGGCCCGCATCGGCAAACAGGCCGGCGGGAAATCTGGCCTTGCCCTTGAGGTGGGATGCCTTCGTCGGACGCGCAAACATGCGCCCGTCGATTTCAACCTCTTCCGCTCCCTCGCCATAGAGATATCCGATCAGTCCTTCCCGGCTCCAGATCATCGATGCTGGTGCCTGAAAGTCCGCAATCGCCAGGGCGAAGGGCTGATCTTTTACATGCGGCAACTGATCATAGTTGCGAGCAAGCTTGTTGCCGATCGTTTTGGCAAAGCGCAAAGCTCCGGCGCCGAAAAACGCCTCCTCCCGGTCGGCTGGCAAGGCGCTCGGCGGCGCGTTCACATGGTTGTAAGGATCTGCCGGGTTGGCCGTCACGGCTTCCACCCATGCCGAACCGCCAAGCCTGTTTTCGATGCGGAAGTCCGGGGACTCATGTGGTTGGGTTACGAGCAATCCCTGCTCGCGAAACGTCGCCAGCAGCTGCGCCTCCCACAACCGCGTGTGAAAGTTGTTCGTCTGGCAATCTCCTGCCCAGTTTCGATCTGGCTTTGGAAGCGCGAGATAGAGCTGGTTGAGCGTCCATGCCGCGGGTTCATGGGAGGGCAGCCTCAACATTGCGAACACGTCGCTCGCTGTCCTTCCTTCCAGATCATAGAGCGCGGGCCGTTGCATGACGCCCGGGGGAACAGGCTCAGGAGGTTCTCCGTCCTTCAGGAGAGGCAGCAAGCGGGCCCGGGCTTCCTCTTCAGAGGCATAGCCTTCACGCTCGGTCGTCACCGTCCAGACGCGATCGGTTCGCCGCCTCATGACCAGAAAACCATAGGATCGATCGTTCAAATCGTGCCTGAGGATGCCACATGAAAGACTGTCTTCGCTGAGCCAGGCGCCGACAGGGGGCCGATTTCCGAACCCATGCCCCCTAGGGAGGGACAGCGCATAGATGCTGAATTCCCATTGCGGTAGCGCTCTCAAAACTTCGTTCCGTCAATTCAATTGGGGGGCGCCGATCGAGCGTTTCAAGTCTGCTCCCACGACGTCCAGAGATATCCAGTTCTAGTCTTTAAAACCCCTGGTGAATAGCCGTGAGGGGAAAGCCTTCCCCTTGGTCGGCACTGGCGTTGCCGACGCACCCCCATCAGCGGGGAGACCCCGCAATGCCCCCTGAGAGTGAAAGTGCGGGCGGGTTTTCCGTGACGGGTTGAGGGCTGGAGGAGAGGCCTCCGGCGCCCGTCGCGGAGATCATTCCGATGGCCAGAGAGCATCGCGCAGCCCGCAAGAGCGGCCCGCGCACGAACCTTTATGACGACATCACCGACAAGATCATCGCCGAGCTGGAGGAAGGCCGGCTGCCCTGGGTCCAGCCCTGGGGGACGGCGGCGGCGCAGGCGTCGCTCGCCATGCCGCGCAACGCCAGCACGTGTCGGCAATATTCCGGGATCAATGTCCTGATCCTCTGGGGCGCCGTGATCCAGCAGGGCTATCCAACCCAGCACTGGCTGACCTTCCGCCAGGCGCAGTCGCTTGGCGGCAATGTCCGCAAGGGCGAGCGCGGCACGACCGTCGTCTATGCCGACCGTTTCACGCCCGAAGACGAGAAGCGCCGTGCTCGGGAGACCGGGGAGGATGCAAACAGCATCCCGTTCCTGAAGCGCTTCACCGTGTTCAATGCGGCGCAATGCGAGGGTTTACCCGACGATATCGCCGTCGAGGCGCCGCCACCGCCGCCCGGGCTGATTGAGCCGCGGGTCGAGGAACTGATCAAAGCGACCGGTATCGACTTCCGGATCGGTGGCAACCGCGCCTTCTATGTTCCCGCGCTCGATTACGTGCAGGTGCCACCTCTGCAGGCCTATTTCGAGCCGATCAATTGGCACAGGACTGCCCTGCACGAGATGGGGCACGCGACAGGACATGCCTCACGGTTGGGGCGGGACTTCTCGGGGAATTTCGGCACGAAGACATACGCCTTCGAGGAACTGATCGCCGAGATTTCGAGCGCGTTCTGTTGCGCCTCGCTCGGGATCGTCCCGACCGTGCGCCACGCAGATTACGTGGGCTCATGGCTGGAGGTGATGCGCGAGGATTCCCGCGCGATCGTCCGCGCCGCCTCGCAGGCCAGCAAGGCGGCCGACTGGCTGCTGGCCCATCTGCCCGACGACAGCACCGATGTTGAGCGGCAGACCCCGACGGAAGAGAGGGCCGCAGCATGATCCTTCTGACGGCGTCACAACGCGCGCAGCTTTTGGCCAATGGTCGCCAGGCTGACACCGACCACATTCCGGTCGTGAAGTTCTTCAATCCCTTCGGCGCCGGTGTCTGGCTCGCGACCGAGCTCGACGAGGACTGCGACATCATGTTTGGCCTGGCCGACATTGGCTACCCCGAGCTTGGCTTCTGGAGCCTCAACGAACTGCGCTCGATCCGGCTGCCCTTCGGCATGGGTATCGAGCGGGATCTGCTGTTCACGGGGGACGTCCCGATCTCGGTCTGGGGCGAGGCCGCCCGCGAAACCGGCAGCATTCGGGAGGCCGAGCGTGTGCTTTATCGCTCTGGCCGCCTGCCAGGCGGGACACATCCCGATACGGAGCCCCCACGTTCCTGAGATCTAAGCTCTTCAGCTTCGGCGCCGCTCTCTTCGAAGGAAGAGGGCGGCGCTTCTCCTCGTGACGCGGTGAAAGTTCGGCGCCCGGCCGACTGCCCGTCGGAGAACAGCACCATGACACGAAACATGAGAACATCCGCCATCGAACCGCAGCCGCTCCGGTTCTCCGCCCAGGAGCAGGCCGTGGTCTACGAGGCCCGGCAGATCCTGCTGCGCCACCTCAATCAGAACCCTGTCCTGACGTCCTGGCAGGCGGTGCTCGACTATTGCGCCCTCACCATCAGGGGCGAAGTGGAGCGCTTCCATGTCCTCTATCTCGACCGCAGGAACCGGCTGATCTCTGACGAATGCCTGGCCATCGGCACGGTCGATCATGTCCCGGTCTATCCCCGGGAGGTGCTGCGGCGCTGCCTGGTACTCAATGCCTCGGCGCTGATCATCGTCCATAATCATCCGGCCGGCGATCCCGAGCCGTCGGCTGCCGACCTCGCGATGACCAAGGAAATCCGGAACGCCTGTGCGTCCCTGGGGGTGATACTCCACGACCACATCATCACCGGGGCTGGCTGGGAGACCAGCTTGCGCGCCCGCGGCGACCTCTGATGGGTATTCGCGATCATCCTCGGCTCGGCCATGAGAGGGAAAGGAGGGTGGGGGTTTCGTGACGGGCTGGTTGCCGGAGAGAGAGGCTCCCCGGCGTCCGTCATGGAGATACTGACATGGCCACTGCCACTCAGAAGATCACCCTGTCGTCCTCGCGCGACATCCCTTTCAACAAGCTGGTGCTCAGCCAGTCCAACGTCCGACGGGTGAAGGCCGGCATCTCGGTCGAGGAGCTGGCCGAGTCCATCGCCCGCCGCGGGCTGATCCAGTCCCTGCATGTCCGGCCCGAGCTCGACGCCGAAGGGCAGGAAACCGGCCTCTTCGAGGTGCCGGCTGGCGGCCGCCGCTATCGTGCGCTGGAGCTTTTGGTTAAACAGAAGCGCCTTAACAAGACCGCGCCGGTGCCCTGTACCGTCTCGGACGCCGGAGACGACATCCTGATCGACGAGGTGTCTCTGGCGGAGAACATCGAGCGCGCGCCACTGCATCCGCTCGATCAGTTTCGCGCCTTCCAGGTCCTTCGTGAGAAGGGCATGAGCGAGGAGGAAATCGCCGCGGCTTTTTTCGTCGACGCCAGGGTGGTGAAGCAGCGTCTGCGCCTCGTTTCGGTCTCGCCGGCGCTGCTCGAGACCTATGCCGAGGACGGCATGACGCTGGAACAGCTCATGGCCTTCACCGTTTCTGACGACCACGCCCGCCAAGAACAGGTCTGGGCGGCGATCAAGGACAGCTGGCAGAAGGAGCCTTACACGATCCGGCGTATGCTGACCGAGACCACGGTGCGGGCCTCCGACAAGCGGGCTCTCTTCGTCGGCATTGAGGCCTATGAGGCGGCGGGCGGCTATGTGCTGCGCGATCTCTTCCAGCAGGACGATGGCGGCTGGCTTCAGGACCCGGTGCTACTCGACCGGCTGACGGGCGAGAAGCTGAAGGCCGAGGCGGAGACCATCGCCGCCGAGGGCTGGAAGTGGATCGAGGTCGCGGCGGATTTCCCCTACGGCCATACCAATGGCATGCGCCGTCTGGCCGGCACCACCATCGACCTGACTGACGACGAACGTGCCGAGCGTGAGAAGCTGCGGGACGAGTTCGACGCGCTGGAGGCGGAGTATGCCGAGGCTGACGAGTTCCCCGACGAGGTTGATGCCCGCCTCGGCGAGATCGAGGAAGCGCTGGACGCCTTGGAATCTCGGCCGCTGCGCTATGACGCCGATCAGATGGCCCGTGCCGGTGTCTTCGTCAGCATTCGCCACGACGGCCAGCTCGCCGTCGAACGCGGCTATGTCCGTGCTGACGACGAGACGGTGGAAGGTCAGGAAGGGCAGGGTGCCGATGGGTGTTCTCCCGAGGGCGGCGAGTCCGGTGGTGTGCAGCGCTCGGTCATCATGGTGGGTGGCACGGCGACGGAATCCGAGGAGGACGATGAGGTCGAAACCATCCGGCCGCTGCCCGATCGCCTCGTCAGCGAGCTGACCGCGCATCGCACGCTGGCGCTCCGCGATGCCGTGGCGGCCAACCCGCATGTCGCGATGACGGCGCTGCTGCATCGGCTGGTCACCGATTGCTTCCTGCCGCACTCCACAAGGGGGTGCCTTGAGGCCCATGTCCGGGAGGTTCATTTCCCGGCACAAGCCGACGACCTCGGCGAAAGCGTCTCGGCGAAGTCCATCCAGGATCGGCACGAACGCTGGGGCGATCATATCCCGGCCGACGATGCGGCGCTCTGGGACTGGCTGGCTGATCAGGACGATGACACCCGGATGGAGTTGCTCGCCCATTGCGTCAGCTTCGGCGTCAACGCCCTGCACGAGAAGCCCAACCCCTATGGCGGCATGGGCGTCAGCCAGCACGGGCTAGACGTGCGCCTGTCCCAGGCCGACCGGCTGGCGCGGGCGACGGGCCTCGACATGGTGGCGGTGGGCTGGCGGCCGACCGTCGGCAACTATCTCGGCCGCGTGACCAAGCCGCGGATCATCGAGGCGGTGCGCGAAGGCGCCGGCGAACGGGCGGCGCAGCTCATCGACCATCTGAAGAAGGGCGATATGGCCAAGGAGGCCGAGCGCCTGCTGGCTGAAACCGGCTGGCTTCCGGAGCCGCTGCGCATGGTCGATCCCGATGCCGATATCGCCATGGATGCCGGGGGCGACACAGAGGCGGATGATCTGCCTGAATTCCTTGCCGGCGATGGCGAGGATGAAGACGCCACGGAGGACGAGGAGCAGTCCATGGTCGCCGCCGAATGATGCTCAGGCGGGGTGGCCTTTGCTGCCCCGCCACATCCCTTCCGTTTCCGCAACTTGCCCGGTCCCCGTGACCGGGCTTTTTCTTTGGAAAACCCTGATGCCCGCGACGATCGATATCGACCGGATATTCCGTGAAAACCGCGCCAGTCCGCCATCCGAACGCACGCTGCCTTGGGAGGAAACCCGCGATGGCATCACTGTGGTCGTGGAGCCGAAGCCGCATTGGGCGGATGACATGCGCGCCTTTCGTCTCGAAGCCCCCGAATACTGCCGCTACACCGATTGGGCCGCGAATGGCAGTCATGCCCGGTTCTACTGTCATATCGATACCAGCGGCGATGAGGTGATGATGAAAGCGCGCGCGATGATCGCCCGCGAGATTGCCGATGGACTCTGGGACTGAAGGCCCGTCCACGTCTTACGATAGTCGCCACCGTCTTCCTGTCATGGGCCTCCATGGTTCCAGTTCCAGCATCACCACGGTGCCGGTCATTATGTTCGACATCGGTGTCCGCCCCCGTCCTCGAACACGCTCCTGATGCCAGCGCGGCGGCAAGGCTGGCCGGGCGAAGCATCTGCAATGGGGAGATCGGGCGCCTGTCGGATGCAAGACACCACCCCCGCTTCCATTCGCTAACCTTGGTCTGATCCGTCTCTTTGACATTCAACCCCGGAGGGGTCGGCTTACGCATACGTGCCGCCCTCGGGGATTCGGAAAAAGTCCGAACGCCCGAGGGTGAGTGCAGATCCGGTCAGACACGTCGGGCGCCTGTCGCGTGGGGGATGGTCCCCCGCCTCCAGAGACAGGAGCCAATCCCGATGTCCTATGCAGATGCCACCGCTTTCGCCGCCAGCCTAGCCATCACTCTGATGGTCGTGATCGTCGTGTTCCAGGCCGGGGATGGAACCCACGGCGCCATGCCGGCCGACGAATTCGATGGCGATGAGGACATGGTGAAGCTGGAACTGGATCCATGGGAGTAAGGCGCGACAGCGCCTCATCCCCGACGGCCCGAGCGCGGTAGCCCGCGCTTCGGGCCTTCAGCCTTGCGATGATCCCCATCGTCGGTAGCGGAACCGGGAACAAGCCCGGTCAGAGAGGAAGAGTGCGGGCCTTTCGGCCGTGACGGGTTGAGGGCTGGAGAGAGAGGCTCACCGGCGCCCGTCATGGAGTGATCCCGATGACCTATGCTCGTTCCGAAACCTTCCGCTCCATCGGCCAGATTCTGACGGCCGATGTTCTACCCGCGCTGTATCGGTCGCAAAAGCTGCCGCTGCGCATCTCTTGCCTCGGTGTCGCCAGCTATGACGCCAGTGACGCGGCGAACAGCTTTGACCGCGTGATCCCGCTTGGGGAATGCCCGTCACCGGATGAGGCCATCCAGGCCGCAGTCTTGCGCCTGTCGCGTGGTGAGATTTGCACGGGGCCGAATAGCTTTCCGTATTTTCTGCCGCGCATCATGCTCATTCAGGACCGAGATCAGCGCCTGGTCCTCGCCGGCGAAATCCGCGCCGGCATTATCCTCTGGCAACAGCCGGTCGCATCTGATGCCGAGGCCCGCAGAATCGTGACCAAGGCCAGTCGCGTGCGCGGTATGGCGTTCCGGGCCTTGGATCCCGGGGACGCGAGACGGCTGCGTTACCGCGCCGCTGCACTGGAGGCACGGTTGGTTGATCCCTTCTGGCGCGAGACCGCGGCCGATCTGCTCCGCCTGCCACGGGCCGCCTGAGCTTCACCTTTTCAATCCCCTTCGGCTCGGTTTCACGCTGGGCCATGCCCGGAGACCATCATGGCCGACTATTTCACGCACTTTTCTTGCCTGCTTGACGTGGGTACCTCCGAAAACGCTGCCCGCGCACTCGATCTCTACAACGCACTGGCGGATGACAATGCCGCCGAAGATCCGCCATCCGACGGCTTCCTGCTCTCCATCCAGCCAGAACATGGTGGCACTCAGCTCTGGATGCGTTATGACGTCACCGGCGATCCCGGGCATGTCATCCAGTTCGTCAAACGCTGCGCCACCGAGTTCGGTCTGAGGGGGCTATGGGGCCTTCAATACGCAAACAGTTGTTCTCGGCCGAGAATCGACGGGTTCGGCGGTGGCGCGCATGTCCTTGATCTTGCTACCGGCGAAACGGTGGACTGGATCTATACCGATGGCTGGATGTCCACTGTGCTGGACGGAGGCGACCCCTATGCCTGATATCATCGAAACCACCGTCTATCGGTTCGACGAGCTGTCCGATGCGGCGAGGGAGAAGGCTCGCGCCTGGTATCGCGAGGGCGGCTTCGATTATGACTGGTACGATGCCGTCTACGAGGATTTCCAGCGTATTGCCGAAATCCTCGGCCTAAACCTCAAGACCCGATCCGCCCGGCTCATGGGCGGTGGGACACGCCAGGATCCTTGCATCTGGTTCCGCGGCTTCTGGAGCCAGGGCGATGGCGCCTGCTTCGAAACCTTCTATGCCTACCGCAAGGGCGTGCCACAGCGGATCAGGGAATACGCCCCGCAGGATACCGAGGTGCACCGCATCGCCGATGCCCTGCAGGCGGTTCAGCGGCGTAATTTCTATCAGCTTGGCGCCGAAGCCACCCATCGCGGCCATTATTATCACGAATACTGTATGGCGATCTCGGTGGAGCGAGACAGCCCGACCTGGCAGGACATGACCGCCGATGCCGAGGAGACGATCATCGAGGCGCTGCGCGATCTGGCTCGATGGCTCTACTGCCAGCTTGAACGCGAATACGATTATCTGTCGTCGGATGACGTCGTCGATGAGACCATCATCGCCAACGGTTACACCTTCACTGAAGCCGGTTGCCGCTTCGGATGATCCCGAGAAGACACCGACAAGCGCCCCGCCGTCCGGTCGGGGCGCTTTTTTTATGCTGTGCTTTGAGAGTGAGAGGTGGGCCGAAAAGGGGCAGGTCCGGGTGGGTGAGAGAGAGCCGTCCGGGTCTTCCCGTTCCTGCTCTCCGAGGTTCCCCGACATGAATATCTCATCTCCCGTGACCGGTCCGGCTACCCAGCCGGCCCCCGTGATCCTGGCCGCCGCCCATCTCATTCTTCCCCATCTCGAACGCGGTCAACGCGTCGATACTGCGGACCTCCGCAGTGCCATGGAAACTGCTTTCGGTGCGTCCGACACCAGTGGTGCCTGGGACTGGAAACTCGCCTATGAGGCCGGTGAGGTCGCCACGGTGCTGTTCCTGCGCAAATACGGAAAGGCGCTTTTCCGCAAAGCTGGTCCTCCGCTTTCCCGGCTCGATCCGCTGGCGAAGATCGCCGGGTTGCTGCCGACGCAGACCCGCCGCTCCGAAGAAAGCCAGAGCTTCCAGCAGTTCAGCACGCCTCTGCCTCTCGGCCTTGCCGCGCTGGCGGCGGCCGCGATCACGCCGGACGATGTGGTGCTGGAACCTTCGGCGGGCACCGGCCTGATGGCGATCCTGGCGCAGGCTGCCGGCGGTTCGCTGATCCTCAACGAACTTGCCGAGACCCGCGCCGATCTTCTCTCTTCCCTCTTTCCGGCCTTTCCCGTCACCCGGTTCGACGCCGCCCAGATCGACGATCATCTGACCCCGGCGGCTGTGCCGTCCGTGGTGCTGATGAACCCGCCGTTCTCGGTCATGGCCAATGTCGAGGGACGGATGGCGGATGCTTCCCTTCGCCATGTTGCCTCGGCGCTGGCCCGGCTTGCTCCTGGCGGACGGCTGGTCACGATCTCCGGCGCGAACTTCGGACCGGAAGCACCAGCCTGGCGCGACGCCTTCGTGCGCCTGCAGGACCGCGGCCGCGTGGTTTTCACCGCGGCGATCGATGGCGCGGTCTTCGCCAGACATGGCACCCGCATCGACACGCGGCTGACGGTGATCGACAAACTGCCCGCCGACGATCCGTCAGTCTTCCCGGCCTCGGCAGGAACCGCACCCGACGTTGTCACGCTGCTCGGCTGGATCGAAAGCCAGATTCCGCTGCGCTTGCCGGTGTCGCTGCCGAAGGTCGCTTCTCCCGTGCCGGCAGCTGCGCCGAAGACCGTGCGCGGTTATCTCGCTCGCGCCACAGCGTCCCGACCCGCCGCCGCACCAGCGTCTGATCCCGAGGGGGTGGAGCTCGAGTATGAGACCGTGGACTGGGCGCCGCCCGAGGGCGCGCGCTTGTCGGACGCGATCTATGAGGAATATGCGCTGCAATCGCTGCGCATTCCCGGCGCCGCGCCGCACCCGACCAAGCTGGTGCAATCCGCCGCCATGGCCTCGGTCGCGCCGCCAAAACCGTCCTACCGGCCCATGCTGCCGTCCGACATCCGCACCCGTCTGTCGGACGCGCAGCTTGAAACGGTGATCTATGCCGGTGAAGCCCATGCCGATCACCTCGCCGGTGCCTGGGCCGTGGACGAGCATTTCGACAATTTGAGCGCCGCGCCCGAGGATGCTGCCGGCGCTGTCCGGTTCCGTCGCGGCTTCATGCTCGGTGACGGCACCGGCGCCGGCAAGGGCCGTCAGTCGGCCGGGATCATCCTCGACAACTGGCTGCGGGGTCGCCGCAAGGCGGTCTGGATCTCCAAATCCGACAAGCTGATCGAGGACGCGCAACGCGACTGGTCGGCGCTCGGCATGGAGCGACTGCTGGTCACACCTCTGTCACGCTTCCCGCAGGGAAAGCCGATCACGCTGTCGGAAGGCATCCTGTTTACCACCTATGCCACGCTGCGCTCCGATGACCGGGGCGAGAAGGTTTCCCGCGTCAAGCAGATCGTCGAATGGTTGGGCAGGGACTTCGATGGGGTCATCATTTTCGACGAAAGCCATGCCATGCAGAATGCAGGAGGCGGCAAGGGAGACCGCGGCGATATCGCCGCCTCGCAACAGGGACGGGCGGGCCTGCGGCTCCAGCACGCGCTGCCCGATGCGCGCGTGGTCTATGTCTCGGCGACCGGCGCCACCACGGTTCACAATCTCGCCTATGCGCAGCGCCTCGGTCTCTGGGGCGGCGAGGATTTTCCGTTCCAGACCCGCGCCGAGTTCGTCGAGGCGATCGAAGCCGGTGGCGTTGCGGCCATGGAGGTCTTGGCCCGCGATCTGCGATCTCTCGGCCTCTATACCGCCCGCTCGCTCTCCTATGATGGGGTGGAATACGAGTTGGTCGAGCATCAGCTCACCGATGAACAGCGGCGCATCTATGATGCTTACGCGGCCGCGTTCGCCGTCATTCACAACAATCTCGACGCGGCGATGGAGGCGGCCAATATCACCGGCAGTGAAGGCACGCTGAATCGTCAGGCCAAATCCGCCGCGCGGTCGGCCTTCGAGAGCACCAAGCAGCGTTTCTTCGGCCATCTGCTGACCTCGATGAAAACCCCGACGCTGATCCGCTCGATCGACGCCGATCTTGAGGCAGGCCATGCGGCCGTCATCCAGATCGTCTCGACCGGCGAGGCGCTGATGGAACGGCGGCTGGCGGAGATCCCGACCGAGGAATGGAATGACATTTCCGTCGATGTCACGCCGCGGGAATATGTCGGCTCGTATTTGCAGCATTCCTTCCCGGTGCAGCTCTACGAACCATTCACCGACAGCGAAGGCAATCTTTCCTCGCGACCCGTGTTCCTGGACAGACAGCCGGTCGAAAGCCGCGAAGCTGTCGCCCGACGCGAAGAGATGCTCGAACAGCTTGGATCGCTGCCGCCGGTCCCGGGCGCGCTCGACCAGATCGTGCAGCGTTTCGGCACGGATGTGGTGGCGGAGGTCACGGGGCGGTCCCGCGGCATCGTGCGCAAGGGCGATGGCGTATCGGCCCGCCTGGTCGTCGAGAACCGCGCGCCCTCCGCGAACCTTGCCGAGACCTCCGCCTTCATGGATGACCAGAAGCGCATCCTGGTCTTTTCGGACGCCGGGGGCACGGGGCGCAGCTATCACGCGGACCTTTTGGCGCGGAACCAGCGCCTGCGGGTGCATTACCTGCTGGAGCCGGGCTGGAAGGCCGATGCCGCCATTCAGGGGCTCGGGCGCACCAACCGTACCAATCAGGCGCAGCCGCCGCTGTTCCGACCCATCGCCACGGATGTCAAAGCCGAGAAGCGCTTCCTCTCGACCATCGCCCGCCGCCTCGATACGCTGAGTGCGATCACACGCGGCCAGCGCCAGACCGGCGGTCAGGGGCTGTTCCGTCCCGAGGACAATCTGGAATCCGCCTATGCCCGCGACGCGCTTCGCCAGCTCTATCTGCTGATCGTGCGCGGCAAGGTCGAGGGCTGCTCGCTCGAACGCTTTGAAACCGCCACCGGGTTGAAGCTGATGGACAGCAACGGTGTGAAGGACGAACTGCCGCCGATCACCACCTTCCTCAACCGTCTGCTGGCGCTGACCATCGAGTTGCAGGGCATCCTGTTCTCGGCCTTCGAGCAGCTTCTGCAGGCGCGGATCGACGGGGCGATTGCGTCTGGCACCTATGACATGGGGCTGGAAACGCTGAAGGCCGAAAGCTTCATCGTCACAGACCGGCAGGTGATCCACACGCATCCGGGCACCGGCGCGGAAACCCGGCTTCTCACGCTCACCGAGCGCAAGCGCAATCAGCCGGTCACGCTCGATGCAGCCCTGGCGGAACTGGATGATCCCCGCGCAAGATTGCTCATGAACGAGCGATCCGGTCGTGCCGCCGTGCAGATCCCCACCACCAGCGTGATGCTGGACGATGGCGAGATCGAGCGCCGCGTCCGGCTGATCCGGCCGATGGAAGCAATGAACCTGCCCATGCGGGCGATGGGCGAGACCCACTGGGTAGAGGCCGAGCGCGCTGCCTTCGCCTCGGCATGGCAGGCCGAGTTGGACGAAGTGCCGGAGTTCACCGACAGCATCCTGCATATGGTGACAGGGCTGCTTCTGCCGATCTGGAAACGCTTGCCGCAAGACTCCTCCCGCGTCTATCGGCTCCAGACCGATGAGGGCGAACGCATCATCGGTCGTCGTGTCTCGCCGGCATGGGCCGCCAATGCTTCGACCAGTGGCGTCACCAGCAGCCTGACGCCGGATGCCGCCTATGCCGCGTTGATCGAAGGCCGAACGATCCTTGATCTCACCGAGGGGCTGCAACTGCGCCGCGTCCGGGTCATGGGCGCCAACCGGATCGAACTGACCGGCTTTACTGACGCGATGCGCGGCCGGTTGCGGGCCTATGGCCTCTTCAGCGAGATCATCTCGTGGAAACTGCGCTTCTTCGTGCCCGTCGATGCAACGGGACCGGAGATCATCGGTAAATTGCTTGACCGCTTCCCGGTGGAGCGCATCGGTGAGCGGGAGGCCGCGTAATGGCGCGTCTCAACGCTTCCGAACTGGCGCAGCGTCTCGGCCGAGAGGCCGAGGCGGTGTGCCGCCACTATCTCTCGAATGGGCGCAAGCAGGGCAATTACTGGCAGGTTGGGGATGTACGGAACAGTCCCGGCCGCTCCATGTTCGTCCGTCTGACCGGGCCGGAATCGGGCAAGGGCGCGGCCGGCAAATGGACCGATGCGCAGAGCGGGGAACATGGCGATCTGCTCGACGTGATCGGCGAAAGCCTCGGCCTCATCGATTTCGCGGACATCGCCGAGGAAGCCCGCCGCTTCCTCAGCCTGCCGCATCCCGAACCGGAGCCACAGTGCCGCAAGTTCCGAACACCGCCGGTACCATCCGGATCGTCCGAAGCGGCACGCCGCCTCTGGCACATGACCCGGCCATTGATCGGCAGCCTCGCGGAGACGTATTTACGCGGACGCGGCATTACGGATTTACGCAGAACCGCAAATCTGCGTTTCCATCCGAGCTGCTACTGGCGACCCGAGGGGGATGGGCCGACAGAGGCATGGCCCGCCATGATTGCCGCGGTGACCGACCTCGATGGCAGGGTCACCGGCGCGCATCGCACCTGGCTCATCCGCGACGGCTCCGGGAAAGCGCCGGTCTATCCGCCGAGAAAGGCGATGGGAGACCTGCTCGGAAACGCCGTCCGATTTGGCGAGGCGCGGGATGTCATGGCAGCGGGTGAGGGGATTGAAACCATCCTCTCACTGCGGCAGGCATTGCCGAAGATGCCGATGGTCTCCGCACTTTCGGCCGGACATCTCTCCGCCATCCAGCTCTCCCCGCATCTGCGCAGGCTCTATATCGTCCGCGACAACGATCCGGCAGGCGATGCCGCACGGGACAGTCTGGTGGACCGGGCCATCGAGGCCGGGATCGAGGCCATCACGCTTTCGCCCATGCTGGGAGATTTCAACGACGATCTCGTCAGCTACGGACTGGAGGCGCTTCGGGCGCAGATCCGGGTGCAGATCGCCCCCGAGGACGTCAGCCGCTTCATGGCGCTTGCGTCATAGCCAGAGAGGGCCGTGATCGGGGATAACCGATCCCGCCATGGGCAAGGGGGTGTTGCACCTCGGCAAGGGGACCGCGCCTTGGCCTTCTTGAGAGGGCGAGCGGCCCACAAGCGCTCCGGCCCGGCAATGGCAGCGCCCAACTGATTTCCGTCGGCGGCGGAGCCGCCTTTACAGCGCGAAACAAATCAGCCGGGCTTTGCCATCAAGGCCCTCGCAAAGAGCTCGGGCTGCCAGACCGGAGCGCCCGTGGGCTTGTCGTCGCCATGAAGGCCGCGACGGTCGCGGTCCAGCCGAAGGACACATCCCATGTATGCCCATGACGAATTCGAACCCGATCACAGCACGTCTCCCACCGGCCATGTCATCGAAGCGCTCGAACTCTATGGCTACCGTCCCGCCGAGGGCGAGGCCGATCCTCGGATCACACCCGAGGACACCGCCATCCAGGGCGCGGTTGCTGACATCTTCGACGCCCTGATCTCCACCATGGCCGACACCAGCCTCGATTTTGACCTCGACGAGCTCCTGTGGTCCACCGTCAACACCTTCCACCGCGCCGTCGAGAGGAGCAAACGCAAACTCGATGATAACGAGCAGGCCCAGAAGCGCCTTCAGCGCGAACAGGACGGAAGCGAGGTGAAATCCGTCCAGCTGGAGACCCTGATCGGCATCGGCCAGAACCTGATCGAACGTCGCGACAGCATGGAGACTTTCCGCGATACCGCCGCCGACCTCTACCTGCGCAGCACAGGCACGCCCTGGTCACCGCGCTCCGGATCACGGGTCAACCATCGCCAGATGACCTCGGCCATGATCGACAGTCGCGACTTCATCGCCGCAAAGCGCAGGGCCGACAACGAGGTGCTTTTGCCAGCCGGGCCGAAGATCGCCTTCTCGGGCGGCGACACCACCGATCACCGCACGATCTGGGCCAGGCTCGATCAGGTCCATGCCAAACACCCCGACATGGTGCTCCTGCACGGAGGTTCGCCGAGAGGGGCGGAACGCATCGCGGCCACTTGGGCCGACAACCGCAAGGTCGCGCAGGTCGCCTTCAAGCCGGACTGGACGAGACACGCCAAGGCTGCGCCCTTCAAGCGCAACGACCGGATGCTCGATACCATGCCGATCGGGGTCATCGTCTTCCCCGGAACGGGTATCCAGGAAAACCTCGCCGACAAGGCCCGCAAGATGGGTATCCCGGTCTACCGCCTCGCGGAGGGCAGCGCGTGAGCGCTGCCTGCAATCCATCGATACCATGCCCGGCAGAACTCTCGCCATGCCGGGCGATTTCATGCTATGTTCGCCTTGCGCCATGGTGGTGGTGGAAGGCGCGACCGTTCCAAGTCAAACGGGAGACTCCACCGTGATCGTTCTCGGAATCCTTACATCTTTCGCGGCCATTGCGGGCCTGTGCTGGTTGGTGTTCAACCTCGCGGTCTTCGCCCTGCCGTTCCTCGTCGGACTTCATACCGGCATTTGGGCCTATGGAACCGGCGCAGGCTGGTTCGGTGCAATCCTCGTCGGCGGATTCGCCGCAGGGTTGACGCTTGCCATCGGTCAGGCGCTGATCATGCTCGTGCGCCCGCTCTGGGCGCGGTTTGTCATCGCGCTGATCTTCGTGGTGCCGGCGGTGCTCGCTGGCTTCCACGCAACCCTCGGGATCGCCAGGGCCATGATGCCCTCGGAGACCTGGCAGATGATCTTCGCCGTCATCGGCGCTGGCGCTGTAGGCGTTTCCGCCTTTCTCCGCATTGCCGGTTCGGCAGCCGAGCCTTCGGACAGCTCTCCCGTAAGCGCCTGACACTGCAGGCGATCCGATGAGGCGGGGCCTGATCAGTGCTGGACTGTCATCCCAATCCTCAGATTGCCGGTATGGGGCGGTGTGCGGATCGGCTTGAGGCCCGCGTCGCTGCCCGTGGCCGTGCGGAGGGAATGGCGGAGCGTTCGAGCGGCAAGTCGCACCCGTGATTGCGGGGGCACGTCGGGCGGGGCACCTGGAGAACGACGCGCATGGCCTGTCGCGGGTGAACAAACCCGCCGGTGGAAAGGCCGGTCAGGCTGATGAGCATCCACGGTTGCCATCGTCTCCGTTCTGACCCGTCCCATGTCCGCTCTATCCGGCCCTTTCAATGGCCTGATCTGGCCGAAGATCAGCTCGCCTCGACCGGCTTGGCGCAACAGCGCCGCCATAACTTTCTTCCCCTGGGCTGCGCCCATTCCGCGCGGAACAAGAAAGTTCTGCCTTTGCTGTCCAGCCCCCGGCACGCCGGGGGTGCGCCGCCGGTCGTCTCCGGCCTGTCGATCGCCATCGGGCCGCAATGGTGCGGACCCGGAAACGGAAAACGGAGACTTAAAATGGCAACCATCGGCACCTTCAAGAAGACCGGCAACGAATTCACCGGCGAAATCGTCACCCTCAGCGTCCAGGTCCAGGGCGTGCGCATCGTTCCCGACACCCGCGCCACCGGCGAGAACGCCCCCAGCCACCGGGTCCTGGTCGGCCGCGCCGAGATCGGCGCCGCCTGGTCCAAGCGGTCCAATGAGGGCCGCGACTATCTGGGCCTCAAGCTCGACGATCCGAGCTTCACCGCCCCGATCTACGCCAACCTCTTCGACGACGAGGACGGCGAGAGCTACGCTCTGATCTGGTCCCGCCCCAACGGTCGCCGCGGCGAATAACGCCGTCGCGAGGCCCCGGTCGAAAGGCCGGGGCCGACCGCCAAGCCGGGCAACCGAATCAGTTCCCGAAATATGCGACGCCAAAGCGAAAACGCGATGTAAACACGTCAGAATTTTGATGGTGAAATTCCGATAAGCGACTATAATAGTCGTAGTTCTGGCGTTTGCGCCGGGCCGGATGGGAGGTGATCTGCATGATCACCGCCCGACAATCACGGGCCGCGCGGGCGCTTCTTGGCTGGACACAGGAGCAGCTGGCGGATGAGGCCCGGGTATCTTTGACCGCGCTCAAGCGCCTCGAGTCCGAAAGCGGGCTCGAGGTCTATGAGACCACGCGCGATCAGGTCCGACGGGCTTTCGAGGCGAATGGCATTCTGCTCCTGAACTCCGACCAGGGGATAGGAGTGATGCATGTTCAGGCGAAGGCTGCCTCGAAGGCCTGACCTTTCCGGCAGGTTTTGCAGAGAGCCGAATTGCGCTATTGCCGTGCTCACAAAACTGTCAACTGGCTGTGCTAAGGATGTGCAGCAAATGCCGTGGGGATGCGCGTGACGATCAGCAGCTTGCAGGATGTACCGCCGCAGGGGGACGTGGTGACTGAGTATGACCGTCATCACATGGCGCAGTATATGCGTTTGCTCGATGCTGCAGGCGAGGGCGCGAGCTGGCAGGAGGCCGCGCAGATCATTCTAGGTCTCGATGCGCAGAAAGAGCCAGAGCGGGTGCGTCTGGTCCATGACGCACATCTTGAACGCGCGCGTTGGTTGAGCTCGGAAGGGTATCGGCAGTTGGCGGCGGGGCGAACCGCCTGAGGAGGTGATGCGCCGCGCGCATCACCTGATGCCTTGGGGCGGGCTTCCCAAGTGATTGATCTCTTGGAATCCTTTCTTGTGATCAACCCAGGGGAGAGGCGATGCCATGCAACCTGATCGCTCGAATTGGCGTGACCAGGCCGCCTACGACTATCTTGATGATCTGGCTGCGCCGGACCTCGGCTGGGAATGCCTGCGCCGCAATCCCGAATATCAGCATGACTACGCGAAGCTCGCAGGAGAACCCCCGGAGAGGGTTGATCTGATGGATCAGGTCGGCCGTCGATGGGGGTTGTGCTTTCCCGATCCGGCCCGGGCTGTCCGCTTCCGTTGCGGAGGTGTTCTGGTGTCCGGCGGTCGATACAGGTGTCGTGGTGCTCGTTGCCGCCCCCGAGGCACTGGCCGAAGAGTCAGACGCCCCCGGTAGTGAAATAGTTGCCCCGACGGGCAGGGCGTCCCCCATTGGCAAGCACCTGCGCCACAGGCTGCCGGACGGGACATACCTGCATCTCGTCGCTCCCCTGAGAGACCGTGGTCGGCTTGTGGCCACCGTTCCTCTCGGCCTCGAGGGGCTCGACCGCATCGAAGCAATCCAGCGGCTCCTTGCGGATCAGCATCGACGTCGATCCATCCCCCGCGACACCCGTCTGACCGCGCAGCAGAAAGCACGCCTGCGGCGTGTCCTTCAAGCCTCCGACGCCGCCTTCCATGGCGCGACCCAGAAGCAGATCGCCGAGGTCTTGTTCCAGACAGGTCGCATGGACCGCGATGAATGGCAGGTCTCCTCGGCCCGCTTTGCCGTCTCCAGCCTCCTTCGCGAGGGGCGTGACCTGATCGCCGGCGGCTATCGCAAGCTCCTGCGTCACCAGCGCCGCCTCTAGGTCGGCGATCCCGCGCTGCGGTGTGCGGATTTACCCCTGCTACCTTCCCACTGCATCTGACCGGACGCGCTTCGCCATCGTGACCGTCATCAGCCGCTGTTTCGCGGCACTGGTCACACACAGTAGGGAGACGCCCGATGTCCGCTATCTCAACCGAACTTCCCCCGCGCTATCTGCGCACCAAGGAAGCCGCCCAGTTCCTGAGCCTGTCGGCTCGGACGCTGGAGAAGCACCGGACCTATGGCACCGGTCCCGCCTACCACAAGCTGGGCGGACGCGTGGTCTATGCGATCGAGGACCTGCAGGCCTGGGTCGGACGCGGCGCTGTCACCTCGACTTCCGACCCGCGCGGGCAGGTGCTGCCAGCGAAGCGCCACACGCTCCCGAACCTCCCGCAGCCCGGCCGCTTCGTGCGCTGACCTGGGGGCGACACCTTCATGACCGATGGACGCAGACCCCGTTCCGAGCGTGGACAGCTCGATCTGTTCCGCGCGCTGCCCGGGGATTTCGCCCCAAGAGATGCGCAAGACCTCATGGCCTATCCCTTTTTCTCCCTCGCCAAATCCAAACGGGTCGCACCGATCGACTTTGCCGCTGGCAGCGTCAGCATACGGGTCGAAGCGGTTCCCGATCACGGTATGGCCACGATCTGGGATGCCGACATCCTGATCTGGGCGGCGAGCCAGATCGTCGAGGCGCGTGACGCGGGGCTGCGCACCTCCCGGCTGATGGGGGCCACCCCATATGAGATCCTCACCTATGTTGGTCGCGGAACCAGTGCACGGGATTACCAGCGCCTGAAGGCGGCGCTGGATCGTCTGCAGTCGACGACGATCTCCACCTCGATCCGGCAGCCTGCGGAAGGGCGTCGCCATCGCTTCTCCTGGATCAACGAATGGCAGGAGCGCAGCGACAGGGAAGGGCGCCCGGACGGCATCGAGCTGATCGTGCCCGACTGGTTCTACCGGGCCGTGCTCGACAATGCACTCGTCCTCACCATTGATCGGGCGTATTTCGACCTGACTGGCGGGCTCGACCGTTGGCTCTATCGCCTGGTGCGCAAGCATGGTGGCAGGCAACCGGAAGGTTGGCGTTTCGACTTCCATCATCTTCACCAGAAGTCCGGGGCGCTGTCCCCCTTCAAGCGCTTCGCCTTCGAGCTTCGCGACATCATCCGGCGGCAGCCGCTACCGGGTTATACGCTCTTTCTCGAGACAGAGGTTGGTGGCCGCAAGCTGCTGGCTTTCGAGCCTGCGCCGGGCTGTGGAAAACCTGTGAATGGGCTCGTGCTATCGGGAACCCGGGCTATCGTGCTATCGGGAACCGGAGGCTCGTGCTATCAGGAACCCAAACAGGGGGTAACGCACGGAAACGAAATCGGAAATCGCCCCCTTAACTTAGAGTCTAACAAAGAGTCTAACTTTGAAGAGCGCGCGCGTGATGTGGAAAACCTCATCCGTGCCACCGCAAAAAGCCTCAGCCAGGCCGGCAAGACGAAGGCCGCCGTCGCCCCATCGGTGCCGCGAACGGCTTCCGATCAGGGTGTCGCAGCAGCCTCCGATCATCCAGATGCGCCCCGCCTTCCTCTCGAATTGCCGGGAGATGGCGAATGATCATCGCCATGCTTAATCAGAAGGGTGGCGTCGGCAAGACGACGCTGGCGCTCCATATTGCTGGTGAATTGGCGATACAGGGCAAGCGTGTCACCCTGATCGATGCCGACCCGCAAGGCTCCGCCCTGGACTGGTCGCAGCAACGCGCCCGCGAAGGTCTGCCGCGGCTCTTCGGCACCCTCGGCCTGGCCCGTGACACCCTGCACCGCGAAGCCCCCGAACTTGCCCGCACAGTCGATCATGTCGTTATTGATGGCCCACCGCGTGTTGCGGGGCTCATGCGCTCAGCGCTGCTCACCGCCGATCTGGTGCTGATCCCGGTACAGCCCTCGCCATTCGATGGCTGGGCCTCTGCCGAGATGTTGTCCCTCCTTGCGGAGGCCCGCATATATCGGCCGGAACTTGTAGCTCGCTTCCTGCTCAACCGCTGTGGCGCGCGCACCGTCATCGCCCGGGACACCGCCGAGGCGCTGGCGGATCACAATCCTCCTGTGCTTGCCAGCACGATTGGTCAGCGCGTCGTCTTTGCAGATGCGGCGCAAACCGGTCGCCTCGCCAGTGACATTGACCGTCAATCGCCTGCTGCCCGAGAGATCGCGGCGCTGACGTCTGAAATCGGGCGCCTCGGTCTTGGGAAGGTGGCGGTATGACCGGGCGCAATGACAAGTGTGGTTTCGCCGCGCGGCCAGTCGATGCCGAGACCTGGATCAAGGCTGGCGAGGCGCCATCCGCACACGGTCGCGCGGCGGCGATCTATACGGCCCGGCTCACCATCGACATCACCCCGGACCTGCGCGGTCGCATCAAGGTCGCAGCTTTCAGCCGCGGCGTCACTGTCGCTGACATGCTGCGCGAGTTGCTCGGGCGCGAATATCCAGAACCCGAAGGAGAACCTCAATGACCGGCTTTGTGATTTCCGGCGTGACCGGAGACGGATCGTTCGACGCCCGTTTCCGCGGCGCGCTGACGCGCGTGGAACTGACCTGGGTGGAGAAGCGGATCGAGTTCTGGATCCGGTTCGGCGACGGGGCAGGGGAGCAAATACTCGACCAGAGACGCCGCATTGTCTTCTTCCGTCCCGGCTCAGTGTTTGCCTTCGTCCGCTGGGTGGCGAATGACTACGGAACCGTCGTCTCGCGCATCGACATCGTGCGGACGATGGCGCCCGGCCGTTCCTATCAGACGCTGCCCTTCGTGCGTCCCGGTGGCGAGATTTTGTTGAAGATCGAAGGCTGGCCCAAGGTCGAAGAGGTCCTGCGCCATATCGATGCAATCGAGAGTCTCGGCATCGATGCCGCCGACGTCGATCCCGATCACTGGCGCCATGTCGGCCACTGGATGAAGGCGGGCGAAGCGCCGCGACCCTATATGGCGGAACGCCATGCCGCATGGCTCCGGCGTCGGGAGATCGGAAAATGACCCGTGCCCGCTACATCATGGTGACGGTTGCGGCGCTCGCCGCCGTCATCGCCGGCAGCATTCCGACTGCGCCACGGCTGGTCTGGAACGCCTCGGCCAGTGTGCCGATTGGTTACTACACCATCGCGCCAGCGGACCGGCTCGAGGTGCCAGATCTGGTCGCGGTCATGCCGCCCGAACCCCTTGCGGTTTTCATGGTCGCGCGCGGCTATGTCGGTCGCGATGTGCCGATCCTGAAGCACGTCATCGGGCTGCCGGGACAACGGGTCTGCCGTGATGGCGCTGCGATCACCGTCGATGGCAGACACCTGGGGGAGGCGCGAGAGCGCGACAGCCAGGGCCGCGATCTTCCCGTCTGGCAGGGCTGCCGCACCATCGTAGAGGGCGAGGTCTTCCTGATGAACCCGGCGGTCTCTGACAGTTTCGATGGCCGCTACTTCGGTCCGTTCCCCACCTCGGCAGTGATCGGCCGGGCCAGTCCACTGTTCACCGACGAGGGTGGCGATGGCCGCCTCGTCTGGCACGCGCCGGAGCGGTGACGCGCGTCCATGGCGGGACGTGCCAGCGGCCTGCCTCCCATTCACCGCATGAGGAAGGAGCTTCCAATGCCACAGATCGGCCAATTCACACGCACCCCGTCCGGCTATTCCGGACAGCTTCGCACGCTCTCGCTCGACCTGGAACTGACCTTTGTTCCCACCGACAATGTCGATACCGAGAAGGCCCCTGCCTATCGTATCCACCTCGGTGACGAGGAGGGCCCGGAGGTTGGCGCGGGCTGGAAACACACCGGCGAAACCGCAGGGGCGTTCGTTTCGGTCCTGCTCGATGATCCGGTTTTCCGGCATCCGATCCGCGCCCGCCTGTTCCAGTCGGATGAGGAGGGCAGGGACTGGGGGCTGCACTGGACCCGCCCGAAGAAGCGCGATGAGCGGGACTGACGATGATCATGTCCTGCACCCGTCCCGCCTCGGGGAGAGGTGGCATCTGCCGCCGCATACTCCTTCTTCTTTCCGGCTTCCTCATCCCGGTCACCGCCACGCAGCCGCTCTTGGCGCAAACCGGTGTGCCCGAACACGCAATCGCCGCGCATCCCTACGCCGCCCAAGTCACCGAGGCATCGCAGCGCTTCGGCATTCCGACGACATGGATCATGGCCGTGATGCGGGCAGAGAGTGCGGGCGATCTGCGTGCGGTTTCTTCCGCTGGCGCGATGGGGTTGATGCAGGTCATGCCCGACACCTGGGCCGGGCTGCGCATCCGTCATGGACTTGGCCGAGACCCTTACGATCCGCGTGACAACATCCTCGCGGGCACGGCCTATCTGCGCGAGATGTGGGACCGCTATGGCAATGTCGTGGCGATGTTGGCGGCCTATAATGCCGGTCCGGCTCGCTACGACGAATACCGTTTGGCGGATCGTCCGTTACCCGCCGAGACGCGCGCCTATGTCGCTGCGCTTGCGCCCGTGTTGCTTGGCGAGCGGCCATCGGGCACCGCTATCACTGCAGCCCGGCAACTCGATTGGCGTGAGGCGGCGCTCTTCATCAGCCGCGAAGACGGCGCGTCTGCGACCGATCCTGTATTGCCTCACCGGACCGTCGGCGGCGCTGCTTCACCCGTCCCGGCGTCGCCCCAGACGGGCATCACCCCGCAGCCTGAAGGCCTCTTTGTCCAGCGGGAGACTGGTGAGGTCCGGCCATGACCCGCGCGACGACACTTCGCATTCCGTCGTGCTCTGGCGTGTCTTGGAGGGCGCGAGGGGTGGAGGCGGGCACCACGACCGAAGGATGGCAGGATAAAAGGGCGCACGGTGCGCGGCGGTTGGGCGGTTGTTTTTGTTCATGTTTTTGCTGCGTTCCGCACCGTGTGGCGCATGCGCGCACCGTGCGCTATCCGCCTAAGGTTTTGAAAATGATCGCTGTTTCGCACCGTGCGGGGATTTCCCATGCCCGATGATCGCGAGTTCCGCATCCGCCCGGGGCGTATCCGTTCGACACGGGCGCAGCAGGCCCGGCCCTTTGTCGCACAGGCCCTGGCTGCGGCGAAGAAGGCCGGTGGTGGTGTCTCGCGGGCCGGGCGCGTCACTCCGGGCAATCGGTCCCGTTTCGGGCGCGGTCAGCGCGCCAGCATTCAGGCCAACCGCCTCATCACCGCCCGCACGCGCGGCGCGGTGGTCAAGGCGCGTGTGGTGCGGCACAGCGGGACGTCCGCGCCTCTCGGAGCCCACCTCGATTACCTGCGCCGGGACGGCGTGACCCGGGACGGGGAGAAGGCCAGGCTCTTCGGTCCGGAAACGGAGGATGCCGAAGGCCGGGCCTTCGCCGGGCGGTGTCGCGATGACCGTCATCATTTCCGCTTCATCGTCTCGCCCGATGACGCGCCGGACATGTCCGACCTGCAATCCTTCACCCGCGATCTCGTCGGGCGGATGGAGCAGGATCTCGACACGTCGCTTGACTGGGTCGGCGTCGACCACTGGAACACCGCCTATCCGCATGTCCATCTGATCGTCCGGGGCGTGCGCGACGACGGCCAGGATCTCGTGATCTCGCGGGACTACATCAAGGAGGGGATGCGCGACAGGGTACGGGATCTCATCACCCAGGAACTGGGCCCGCGCAGCGATCTCGACATCCGCCGGACGCTTGAACGTCAGATCGGGGCCGAGCGCTGGACGCAGCTCGATCGTCAGTTGCTGCGGGATGCGGGGCGTTCGCGCATCCTCGACATGGCGCCGGATGCGGATCGGCAGCCGGATGCGCTTCACCAGCTGAAGGTCGGGCGTCTGCGCCGGCTGGAAGTGCTCGGCGTTGCTGACCAAATCGGCAAGGCACAATGGCATATCAGGGACGATGCCGAGGTGGTCCTGCGCGAAATGGGGGAGCGTGGCGACATCATCAAGCGGATGCATCGGGCTCTGACGGAACGCGGGATCGAGCGCGGGTCCTCAAGCTTTGTGCTTGCCGCGGAGAGGCTCGATGTTCCCGTCATCGGTCGTCTGGTCCAGCGGGGTCTCGATGACGAGCTGAAAGGGACGGCCTATGCCGTCGTCGATGGTGTCGATGGCCGGAGCCACCATATCCGTCTGCCTCATCTCGACGCTGCCGACGACAGCGCTCCCGGCTCGATCGTAGAACTCCGCACCTATGACGATGCGCGCGGCCAGCGTCGTGTCGCACTGGCGGCCCGGTCCGACCTGGACCTTGCCGCGCAGGTCTCCGCGTCGGGGGCCACCTGGCTCGACCGGCAGGCCATCGCGCGCGACCCGCTCGCTCTGTCGGACCGGGGCTTCGGTGCCGAGGTCCGGCAGGCCCTGGAAGCCCGGGCCGATCATCTGATCTCGGAGGGGCTCGCCGAGCGGCAGGGCGGCAGGGTGGTCTTGGCCCGGCGTCTGCTCGGAACCTTGCGCGACCGGGAGTTGCAGGCGGTTGGCACGCAGCTCTCGGCGGAAACCGGGTTACCGTTCAACAAGGCGGATCCGGGTGACTACGTCAGCGGCCTCTATCGCGAGCGTCTCACACTGGCTTCGGGCCGTTTTGCGATGATCGAGGGCTATGGCGCGGACGGCGCGCTCGGTTTCCAGCTCGTGCCCTGGTCCCCCTCCCTCGAAAAGCACCTCGACCGGGATGTCACCGGCGTCGCCCGCGGGGACGGCGGGGTCGATTGGGACTTCGGCCGCAAGCGCGGTCTTGGCCTCTGATCAAAACACAGGAAAGGAGCGACAGTCATGTCCGCAACAAAAATCCTCTGGGGGCAGATCTCCATCGTCTTCCTCATCATTCTGGCCACCACCTGGGGCGCGACGCAATACGTGGCCGCGAGCCTCGGCTATCAGGCACAGCTGGGCCCGCCCTGGTTCGTGCTGTTCGGGACGCCCGTCTACTATCCTCCCGCCATCTTCTGGTGGTGGTATTTCTATGAGGCCTACGCGCCACCGGTCTTTGCGACAGGTGGGATCATCGCCGCCTCGGGGGGCTTCATCGTGATCGGGGTGGCCATCGCTATGTCGGTCTGGCGCGCCCGCGAGGCCCGCAACGTCGCGACCTATGGATCAGCCCGATGGGCCGAGAAAGGCGAGGTGAAGGCGGCCGGTTTGCTTGACCCGGATGGTGTGGTCCTCGGTCGCTATGAGCGGCAATATCTGCGCCACGATGGGCCGGAGCATGTGCTCTGTTTTGCGCCGACACGATCCGGCAAGGGGGTAGGGCTCGTCGTACCCTCTCTTCTCACCTGGCCCGGCTCGGCCATCGTTCATGACATCAAGGGGGAGAACTGGCAGTTGACCGCCGGGTTCCGCGCCCGGCACGGTCGGGTCCGGCTGTTCGATCCGACCAATCCGAACTCTTCGGCCTACAACCCCCTGCTGGAAGTGCGCCGTGGTGAGTGGGAGGTTCGCGATGTCCAGAACATTGCAGATATTCTTGTCGACCCCGAGGGAAGTCTGGAGCGGCGGAACCACTGGGAGAAGACCAGCCACAGCTTGCTCGTCGGTGCGATCCTGCACGTCCTCTATGCCGAGAAGGACAAGACGCTGGCAGGTGTCGCCAATTTCCTGTCCGACCCGCGGCGTCCCGTGGAGTCCACACTCCGGGCGATGATGCGGACGTCGCATCTGGGCGAGAGGGGGCCGCATCCCGTGGTCGCCAGTGCCGCCCGTGAATTGCTCAACAAGTCCGAGAATGAACGCTCCGGTGTGCTTTCGACGGCGATGTCTTTCCTTGGCCTCTATCGAGACCCCGTGGTCGCACAGGTCACGCGCCGCTGCGACTGGCGGATCGGCGATATTGTCGGGGGCACGCGACCAGTCACGCTCTACCTCGTGGTGCCGCCTTCGGACATCAATCGCACCAAGCCGCTCATCCGACTGATCCTCAACCAGATCGGCCGACGCCTGACCGAGGATTTGCAGGGCAAGGACGACCGTCATCGGCTGCTTCTGATGCTCGATGAGTTCCCGGCGCTTGGCCGGTTGGATTTCTTCGAGAGCGCGCTGGCCTTCATGGCGGGCTACGGGCTGAAGAGCTTCCTCATCGCCCAGTCGCTGAACCAGATCGAGAAGGCCTACGGCCCAAACAACTCGATCCTCGACAACTGCCATGTCCGGGTGAGCTTCGCGACCAATGATGAGCGTACGGCCAAGCGGGTGTCCGACGCTCTCGGCACCGCCACCGAGATGAAGGCGATGAAGAACTACGCCGGGCACCGTCTGGCGCCCTGGCTCAGCCATCTCATGGTGTCCCGATCGGAAACTGCGCGGGCCTTGCTCACGCCCGGAGAAATCATGCAACTGCCGCCGTCCGACGAGATCGTCATGGTGGCTGGCACGCCGCCGATCCGGGCGACGAAAGCACGGTATTACGAAGATGCGCGGTTTACTGAGCGGGTCTTGCCGCCACCCGACCTAGTGGATGAAGGCGCGTCCGGGAAGGATGACTGGAGCAGTCTGGCCGTCCCAACGCAGGGCGACGAGCCGGAGCCAGTCTCCGAGACGGGATCGGAGGATGAGGACCCGACTGCGTCAGAGCGCCGTCTTCAGCCGGAGCTGGCGCAGACTCAGCCCGTTGACAGGCAGACACCTCTCGAGAACGAGTTTGAATTCGACCCACCAGAGGATGAAGAGGATGGCGCTGTCCGCAATCGCCGCATCATGCAGCAGATGCGAGGTGTCGCGCGTCAGGTTTCCCTCAATCCCGACGACGGGATGGAGCTTTGATCATGACCACCAGCCGCAAGAAGACGAAGATCTCGGTCTACCTCGATCCCGAGGTCATGCAGATGCTGGCAGACTTCGCCGCCCGGCGTGATCGATCCCAATCGATGGTGGCCGAGGCCGCGATCGCATCCTTCCTCTCTCCGGATGACGCAGAGCGCCGCGAGGCGGTTTTGGCCCGACGCCTGGATCAGATTGACAGGCGGATCACCCGGCTGGAACGCGATGTCGGGATCTCCGTCGAAAGCCTGGCAGTGTTCATCCGATTCTGGCTTGCGACGACACCGGCCCTGCCGGAACCCGCAGCCAAGGCGGCGCGGGCAAAGGCTGGGGAGCGCTACGAGGCGTTTATCTCAGCTCTCGGTCGGCGCCTGGCCCAGGGGCCGAAGTTGCGGCAGGAGGTATCGGAGGATGTGGAAGGGGGTGGGGGATGAGAAGACAGGTAGGCAAGCGGACGCCAGGTGCTTTTTGTCGTAGGCTGTGCAGATGTACACGGTCAACAAGCCCACGTCGGTCGGCCCTTCGGGAATTTTATTCTAGATCTATAGCGCTGCTTCGGGAATGGTCGTTTCTTCCATGCATTGCATTATGGGAATACTCCGCCCTGGCGACAGCCTCGTAGTGTGCGTCCCAGACCACATGTGTGCGGCTGGTGTCAGCTTATTTGCTTGGCGAGGGAGAATTATTTGTATTGAGGTGAATGATCGTTCCTGTTGATTGCTCTCAGAAGACAGTGTAGATTCCGTTATGCTCACTTGGGGCTGGCGCGCTGTAAGGTACAGGTCGGCGCAGCAGGTGGAAACCAACCCAGCGAACCTGATCCGGGCCCATTGGATCCTGGTTTGCGAGAGTTTTTGGACATTCATCGGTTTGCTCAATCAGCTGCGCGCTTTCCGACTCCTGCTATAGGGCCCACGGCTTGAATTTGGATTCGGAGGTACGCCAGAGGAATGAGCAAAATGAACCTGAACACTGATGTGCGGTCAGCCGAAGACTTCCCTGTCAAGCTCGAAAACCTGTCAAAAGGCGTCGACCGAATTCTGGAACGATGGACCGGCGAAAATCGCCCGACCAAGCTGACTCTCTTGAACGATCTTGCCGCCGCAATCTCCCCAGGCTCAAACTGGGGCGCGCTGAAAGCAAAGCAAACGAAGCAAATTCGCCTGCCGACAGGGCAGAACACCAGCTTGGTTCCAGAGGTCGATCGAAGCGCCAGAGAATTACCGGCACGATTGGCCGAACTGAAAAACACCGGGAATGGAATAGACCTCGCCTATCTGGTTGAAGAAGCCCGCCCGCTATTTGCGATGCGGCACGCCGGCGACCCGATCATTGGCTTGGAACTCAGCGTCGTGGAAGGGAATGGGTACAGCGAGGCATCCATCTACGCAAAATTGATCCTGAATCGTGGGGGCGCCATTCGCATCGCCGAAGCCTATGCATCAGATCTTGAAGCGATCGCTGCGCAACTCGTCTACAACGCCATCCAAAATCTGAATTCCATCGAGCTGTACCCCACCTTGGCGCAGAGTGCTTGCAATGCGCTTCGGATCGTTGTCGGTCCCTTCGATTGCGTGCTGTCTATTCCGGAATTCTATGGGCGTATGCCTGACGAAAGCCATGCATCTCAAGGGGTGCGGGTCCTTCTTGATGAGGGCGATACGCCCTCGGCCACCGATCTAGATCTGGCACTGCGCCTAGCATCAGCAGTGGCCCCGCATCTTGGTCAGAAACAATTTGCGGAACATGGGAGCGTCCGGTTCAGGTTGTCCCAGCCACTCATGCAGGTTTGGGAACCGATTGGGTTTACGGCACCTGACCCTCTCGATGATCGGCCTATGTTCTGGGTCCCCGACGGCGAATACTGGACGCACGAAGGAGATCATTACCTCCTCGATCACAACATTTGGACACAGAGCACACTCGGCGAGCCGCTCGATCTAGCTTTGGCCCTGATCAATATTGACGATCCGGATGTCTACCTGAAAGTCGCGCTGACCCCGATGCCAAAGTCGCCGAAAAAGTCCGGCAAGTTGCCAGAGAACTGGCGGGGCGGATTTCATCGCGACTTTCAGGTCCTGCGGATACGTGCGGGCCAACCAACGCAAGAACTTCGCCTGGACGCAGAAACGAAAAAGCGCTTCGACGCGGGTTTTCTTGGATGGGCGATGCATGAAGGGCACGAGGTAATCGACGACAGAGCCCTGACCAGCACTGAAGCTCTTATCCCGCGGGACCTGAGGCGTGCCTCACAACACCTCCTTCAGGTGGAGGCGATTATGAATGGCGTCGACCCCAGAGACAAAGAACTGTTGCGACGCATCAGGGAAGGAAAAGGTGACGAGCAGGCTGGCTAGAGATCAGACCGGAACGGAAAAACGAGGCAAGTTTTTGCCTCGCTCGACCCGGTGATACCCTTGTTAGAATTATTGAACGACGATGCTCTCACCAAGCGCAAAAGCAGCCAACGCAGGATAGCGCGAAAACACTCCCTGCTCTGCTGAAGCAAGTGCGGAAAGCCGAGACTGCGCATCAGCAATCGAGCTCGGGTCATCGGGGTTCAACTGACGAAAGATCGCAAGGACGGGCATGGCGACCTCAACGGTCGTTGCAAGTGTTCCGCGTTCACTAAACTCGTTGTTGAAAGCTCCGTTGTTGATATCGTCGACCAGAGCAAAAGCTTCCCTACAAATTGCCGGATATTCCATGATCAAAGGTTTTCCTTACTTTGGCTTTCGCCGCACCTATAACCAATCTGTTGCGAGCGAAGTCATTATTTGGTTTAAGACGCAAGTCGTCTCGATCTCTCGATTATTGTTGCAGACATTTCAATCCTTCGAAGCTGTTGGCGAAGTGGGGCACAATCTGGATAGGCTTCCCTAAACAGACTTGCTAGCTCGCGAAGAGCTTCGACAAAGTCACCAGCAGCAGTCATTGACTTCTGAAAAACCTTATCATCATCAGTTTCTCTATAGTACACTTCAAAAAACTCAGGGCCCTCGAGTTGCCCCGGGCCAATCTCCAGACTCAACCAAGCCTCGAGATCTGAACGAAGCGCGCTCAAACGTGTATAAACCCCATCCGTCGCATACTGCGATGACATCACGGCCTTAATCACCCGCCCCGCCTGCACATGACCATCAATTCCAAGCTCGCCCACAGGACGGCGGAGAGAACACCCGGGGTTATAGTTATAGGGTACGGTAGCCTTACTCGCAGAGGGATAGATCATCCCTTTGCACCTTGCGCGCCGTTCGTCCTGTTTTGTCTTCGCCATTGAGCTGAGAAACGTCTCCCACGAAGACACAGATTCGCCCGTCCAGTTTTCGCTAACGACCGGAGCTGGCATGGCACAGATCTTCGCCACGAGAGCTTCAAGGTCGTACCCAGAGCGTGTGTCGATCCCAACATAGAGATCACATTCGTAGGGGCGGTACATCCCAGGCCATGACGCCTTTGCGATCCTCCAACCATTGCGATCCGCCCAAGCGGCGCGTTCTGTCTCGTCGGGCACATTGCTGTAAGGCTCGTCGATCAGGACAAATTGCCCGCTAGCCGGCTCTACCCAGTCTGTGGAATGGTCGATGTTGGGGAGTTTATCGGTGTCCAGAACTCTGGGATATTTCTTGCGGTCTCGATTTGGACGCAATCCGGTATGCTCCATGAAACGAAGCGACCGCTCGGCAGCGCAAAGCTGATCCCTCGCGTATTCCTGCGTAGGGGAGATGTCATCACAGACGAAATGGTCTTCGGCAACCATTCGAAGGTTCCCGAAGCCGCGGACGTATTTGAGCGCACTTTGGGGGCAGAGGCCGAGGATCGGCGTGGAAAGCTCAATCCGCAATGTCTCCCGCCCACAGCGGTGGCCCTGCTTCTTGTTGCTCCAGTAGATCGTCAACAAGACATAGGGCTTGGAGTTCGCGAAACCACTGGTCGGCAAAGTGCGTTGCGCATGGCGAAAGTTGACACAATCCGCAGACTTGGCAGCGAGATCAAGCGCATCAGAATGCTTGATTCCGTTTGCCTTCTTGAGCTGTTTGGCAAGGCGTTTCACCCCAACAAGGGTGGTAGGTCGAAGACTATCGATCAACATAGCTATCTCCCGGCTTGACACCGAACGTCACTCGCCGACCGCCCTACAAGCCAGAGTGTTAGCTGATGGGATCGCTAGAAAAATCTTCGGGCAGTGCTGCCTGCAGCTTCGGAACGGCGAGTGCCATGCTCCTGCCAAGAACGTCTTAATGATAGCGTGAAACACGAGATTATGCAACCCACACATTACAAGTCACACCCCTCAAGAAAGCTCTATTGGCCTCAAAGAGCCGCAATCGTGGAGCAGAGGGCGGACGAAACAGCGACCATATTGCGTAGTGGGACAGATAGAATGGGTAATCAAGCAAACGTCTTTAGATTTGCTAGAATCGCGTGTGGGTTCGTCGATGCGCTGCTGATCGACCGGCGGATTTATCGCTGATGGGTGAGTCTCGCGACCGAGAGTGGCTGTTTTCCAGAATGGCGCGCCTATCATCTACCGACCATATAGAGGCAATGAAATTAGGTTTTTGTTCCGGCTCCGCGGTAACCTTGGCGCTTATAGCGTGTGAGTGATCTTTCAAGATGCCAATGGTCGGTGCCCCGCAGGAACTGCACTTCCTCTCATCTGATTCTTCATTTCAAGGTGCGCCTCACTGCATATCGTTGCCCGTTCAGAACTGAGGGGCAAAGTCGCCGTTTTCCTGTCTTTACACGCTAGGCTACTACGCCCCTCGGAAACCTGTTGAGCCATAGGCATCTACGGCTTTCTTAATCGACCCCGATCCAGGGCGGCCTGTTGGAGGCGCCTGCAAAGGAGCGGGGCCGGCATGGCGAAGACCGATCAGAGACCAGAGGTAATCCAGAGAGGCGCGCGGATGCTGCGCACCGCGCTCGGGCCGGCGATCGCCGGGTTTCTGGACGACCCCATGAACGTCGAGGTGATGCTCAACCCCGATGGGCGGCTCTGGATCGACCGACTTTCCGAGGGGATGGCAGACAGCGGCAAGACGCTTAGCGCAGCGGACGGCGAGCGCATCGTTCGACTGGTCGCGCATCATATTGGCGTTGAAGTTCATGGCCTGTCCCCACGCGTCTCTGCGGAGCTACCGGAAACAGGAGAGCGCTTCGAGGGGCTGTTGCCGCCCGTGGTAGCGGCTCCGGCATTCGCCATTCGCAAGCCTGCTGTCGCCGTGTTCAGCCTCGAGGACTACGTCGCCGCCGGGATCATGACCTTGATGCAGGCCGAGGCGCTGCGCCGGGCGGTTGCGGACCGTGCGAATATCCTGGTGGCTGGCGGCACCTCGACCGGCAAGACCACGCTAACCAATGCGCTGCTCGCCGAGGTGGCCAAGACCTCCGATCGGGTTGTGATCATCGAAGATACCCGAGAGCTGCAATGCGCCGCGCCGAACCTCGTGGCGATGCGTACAAAGGACGGTGTTGCCAGCCTGTCGGATCTGGTGCGGTCCTCGCTGCGTCTGCGCCCCGATCGTATTCCGATCGGTGAGGTACGTGGCGCCGAGGCGCTGGACCTTCTCAAGGCCTGGGGCACCGGACATCCGGGCGGCATCGGCACCATCCATGCCGGTTCCGGCATCGGTGCGCTGCGCCGCCTCGAACAACTCATCCAGGAAGCCGTCGTCACCGTGCCACGCGCCATGATCGCGGAGACCATCGACCTCGTAGCCGTCCTGTCCGGACGTGGCTCCCAACGTCGTCTGGCCGAACTGGCCTGTGTCGAGGGCCTCGGGCCGGACGGCGACTACCGAATTTCACCCGTCAATTCAGAACCCAACACCACGCACGAACCAGGAGACCTCGAATGATCCGTCACGCCCTACGCATCCGCCAACACATCGCCACTGCGGTCGTCGCCACTTACGTCAGCCTGTTCATCGCACCGGCCGCTCATGCCTCCGGGTCCTCCATGCCCTGGGAAGCGCCTCTGCAATCCATTCTCGACTCCGTCGAAGGGCCGGTGGCCAAGATCGTGGCGGTGATCATCATTATCGTCACCGGTCTGACGCTGGCCTTTGGCGATACCGGCGGTGGCTTCCGGCGGCTGATCCAGATCGTCTTCGGGATTTCCATCGCCTTCGCGGCCTCATCCTTCTTCCTGTCGTTCTTCAGCTTTGGTGGCGGAGCGCTGATCTGATGGCGGTGAGTTTCGAGGCCCTCGACGCAGTTCCGGGGTTCAGCGTTCCGGTTCACCGCGCGCTCACCGAGCCGATCCTGCTCGGCGGCGCACCGCGCTCGGTCGCGATCCTGAACGGCACCCTGGCCGGGGCGGTCGGTCTCGGCCTCCAGCTCTGGTTCGTCGGCATCCTGATCTGGGCGCTCGGCCATATCGCCGCCGTCTGGGCGGCCAGGCGCGATCCGCTCTTCGTCGAGGTCGCCCGCCGCCATTTGCGTATTCCCGGTCATCTCTCGGTGTGAACCCCCATGATGAATCTCGCAGAATACCGTCGCACCGCCTCGCGCCTCGCCGACTACCTGCCTTGGGTGGCGCTGGTCGGGGAGGGCGTGGTCCTCAACAAGGATGGCTCGTTTCAGAGGACGGCGAAGTTTCGGGGGCCCGATCTGGACAGCGCCGTCGCGGCCGAACTGGTCGCGGTCGCCGGCCGGCTGAACAACGCTTTCCGTCGCCTCGGTTCCGGGTGGGCGATCTTTGTGGAAGCACAGCGCTCTGAGGCCGCGACCTATCCGGTGAGCACCTTCCCGGATGCGGCATCGGCGCTGGTCGATGCCGAGCGCAAGGCCGGTTTCGAGGAGGAGGGGAGCCATTTCGTCTCCGGCTATTTCCTGACGCTCCTCTGGCTTCCGCCTGCCGAGGACGCGGCGCGTTCGGAGTCCTGGCTCTACGAGGGCCGCGAGACCTCAGGTGTGAACCCCTGGGAACAGGTGCGCGGTTTCATCGACCGCACCGATCGCGTGCTGGCGCTGCTCGACGGCTTCATGCCGGACCGCCACTGGCTCGATGACGCCGCTACGCTGACCTACCTGCATTCGACGATTTCGACCAACCGGCACCGCGTGCGCGTGCCCGAGGTGCCGGTCTATCTCGACGCGCTCCTGCCCGACCAGCCGCTGACCGGCGGCCTGGAGCCGCGTCTGGGCAATCACCATCTCCGCGTCCTGACGATCACCGGCTATCCCGGCGCCACGACCCCGGGCCTGCTCGACGAGTTGAACCGGCTGGCCTTTCCCTATCGCTGGTCGACTCGGGCCATTCTCATGGACAAGCTGGATGCGACGAAGCTGCTGACCCGGATACGCCGTCAGTGGTTTGCCAAACGCAAGAGCATCGCCGCGATCCTCAAGGAGGTGATGACCAACGAGCAATCCGCTCTGGTCGATACAGATGCCGCGAACAAGGCCGCTGACGCGGATATGGCCTTGCAGGAACTCGGCGCGGATGTGGCTGGCATGGCCTACGTCACTGCGACGATCACGGTCTGGGATGAGGACGTTCGCCGCGCTGACGAGAAGCTGCGGCTGGTCGAGAAGATCGTCCAGTCCCGCGATTTCAGCGTCATGGTCGAGACGGTCAATGCGGTCGATGCCTGGCTCGGAAGTCTGCCCGGACATGCCTATGCCAATGTCCGCCAGCCACCGATCAGCACATTGAATCTCGCCCATATGATCCCGCTCTCGGCGGTCTGGGCGGGGCCGGAAAAGGATGAGCATTTCGGCGACTCTCCATTGCTCTACGCCAGGACCGAAGGCTCTACCCCGTTCCGGTTTTCTCTTCATGTCGGCGATGTTGGTCACACCCTCGTCGTGGGCCCGACTGGGGCGGGCAAGTCCGTGCTGCTGGCACTGATGGCGCTTCAGTTCCGCCGGTATCCGCGCAGCCAGATCTTCGCCTTCGACTTCGGCGGCTCGATCCGCGCCACCTCGCTCGCCATGGGCGGTGACTGGCATGACCTCGGCGGAGAACTGACCGACGCGGACGAGAATTCCGTCTCGCTACAGCCGCTGGCCCGCATTCACGAGACGTCGGAACGTGCCTGGGCGGTCGACTGGATCGTTGCCATCCTGACGCGCGAGAACATCCAGATTACCCCCGATGTGAAGGAACATCTCTGGACGGCGCTGACCTCGCTGGCCTCGGCCCCTGTCGGCGAGCGGACCATGACCGGGCTTGCGGTCCTGCTGCAGTCCAACGACCTGAAGCAGGCGCTGCGTGCCTATTGCGTCGGTGGACCCTATGGCCGGCTGCTCGATGCCGAGACCGAACGGCTGGGATCGGCGGATGTGCAGGCCTTCGAGATCGAGGGGTTGGTGGGAACCGGCGCGGCGCCCGCCGTCCTCTCTTACCTGTTCCACCGGATCGGTGATCGGCTCGACGGACGCCCCACGCTGCTCATCATCGACGAGGGCTGGCTCGCACTCGATGACGATGCCTTCGCGGAGCAGCTCCGCGAATGGCTGAAGACGCTGAGGAAGAAGAATGCTTCGGTGATCTTCGCGACGCAGAGCCTCAGCGACATCGACGGCAGCGCCATCGCGCCTGCGATCATCGAAAGCTGCCCGACGCGGCTCCTGCTGCCGAACGAGCGGGCCATCGAGCCCCAGATCACCGCGATCTATCGCCGCTTCGGCCTCAATGACCGGCAGATCGAGATCCTCGCACGTGCTACGCCCAAGCGCGACTACTACTGCCAGTCGCGGCGCGGCAACCGGCTGTTCGAGCTGGGTCTCAGCGACGTTGGGCTCGCACTCTGCGCGGCATCGTCCAAATCGGATCAGGCGCTGATTGCCGAGATCTGCGCCGGGCAGGGCCGAGACGGCTTCCTCGCCGCCTGGCTGAAAGCACATGGCCTGGATTGGGCCGCCGACCTGATACCCGACCTCACCAATCTCGCCATCGACGCAGAGGGGGCCTCTCCGGCCACCGCTGTTGTTGAGGACGCCGACATCGACCTTGAAGAAGAGGAAGTCACACCATGACACGCAAGATTACGTTTCGGTCCGCTGGCACGTCGCTGCTCGCCCTCGCGCTGGCGATGCCCATGGCCATGTCGCCCATCGTAGCGCCGCCCGCGCACGCGCTCTTCGGCATCGGCGGGGGGCCTTTCATCGTCTACGACCCGACCAACCACGCGGAAAATCTCCTGACCGCGGCGCGGGCTCTGGAGCAGATCAACAACCAGATCGCACAGCTCCAGAACGAAGCGCAGATGCTGATCAACCAGGCACTCAATCTCGCTAACCTGCCGTATTCCGCGCTCCAGCAGATCCAGCAGAACGTCAGCCGCACGCAGCAGCTCCTGGCGCAGGCGCAGAACATCGCCTTCGACGTGCAGAGCATCGACCAGATGTTCCAGCAGGACTATGGCAACCTTTCCCTGACGGCGACCGACCAGCAACTGATCGCCGAGGCCCGGTCCCGTTGGGAGAACACCGTCGGTGGCCTGCAGGATGCGATGCGCGTGCAGGCCGGTGTCGTCGGCAACATCGATGCCAACCGTGCTGAGATGTCCGCGCTCGTGGGGCAGAGCCAGAACGCGGTCGGTGCTCTGCAGGCCACGCAGGCGGGCAACCAGCTCCTCGCACTGCAATCGCAGCAGCTCTCGGACCTTATCGCGGTGATCTCGGCAAACGGTCGCGCCAACGCGCTGACCGAGGCCGAGCGCGCTACCGCTGCAGAACAGGGCCGCATCCAACGCGAGCGCTTCCTGACGCCGGGCGCGGGCTACCAGCCCGGCAACGCGCAGATGTTCAACTGAGGCCGGGAGGGGAGACGATGGAGGGGAAGATGCTGGCCCGGATCGCGGCCATCGTGTTCGTGGCGATCGCGATCACCGCCACGGTGATCGAGATGACACGCGAGGAAGCTCCCGTGCCGGCCAGCACCGCGCCCGCGCTCCAGCCGTCTGCCGATCCTCTCCGCGCGACGCTGCGCCGGTGCCAGCAGCTTGGCGAGGCCGCTTCCAGCGATGCCGATTGCCTCGCCGCCTGGGCCGAGAGCCGTGACCGGTTCCTCGGCCAGACGTCGGCTCCCGAAGCGCCACAGCGGTCGGGAGGCCAGTAAGCCATGGGTGGAACCGGCGTCATCGACAACTTTCTGGGCATCTTCACCAGCTATATCGACAGCGGGTTTGGGCTGCTCGGGGGTGAGGTGGCCTTCATAGCCACCACGCTGATCGTCATCGACGTGACGCTGGCGGCCCTGTTCTGGGCCTGGGGCGCCGACGACGACATCATTGCCCGGCTGGTGAAGAAGACGCTCTTTGTCGGGGTCTTCGCCTATATCATCTCCAACTGGAACAACCTCGCCCGGATCGTCTTTGAGAGCTTCGCGGGCCTCGGTCTGATGGCCTCGGGCACCGGGTTTTCCGCCGCAGATCTTCTGCGCCCCGGCCGCGTGGCCCAGACCGGGCTAGAGGCCGGACGACCGCTGCTCGAAAGCATCTCCGATCTGATGGGCTGGGTCGCGGTCTTCGAGAATCTCGTCCAGATTCTCTGCCTGTTCTTCGCCTGGGCGCTGGTGATCCTCGCCTTCTTCATCCTCGCGGTGCAGCTGTTCGTCACCCTGATCGAGTTCAAACTCACGACCCTCGCGGGATTCGTGCTGATCCCCTTCGGCCTCTTCGGCAAGACCGCCTTCATGGCCGAGCGCGTGCTGGGCAACGTCATCTCGTCCGGCATCAAGGTTCTGGTCCTCGCCGTGATCATCGGCATTGGCTCGACGCTCTTCGGCCAGTTCACCGCGGGTTTCGGGGGCGTGACGCCGACCATCGATGACGCCATGGCGATTGTTCTCGCCGCTCTGTCTTTGCTGGGCCTCGGTATCTTCGGCCCCGGCATCGCCTCAGGTCTGGTGTCCGGCGGTCCGCAACTCAGCGCGGGGGCGGCCATAGGCACCGGCCTTGCCGTTGGTGGCGCTGCGATCGGGGCCGGAGGTGCGACCATGCTCGCAGCGCGGGGGGCCGGGTCCGCGCTCTCCGGTGGCGCCGCCCTGGCACGCGGCGGCGCGGGCGCGGCGGGCGCTGCCTCGAGCGCCTACACGCTCGGCTCGATGGGCGGAGGTGGTCTCGCCGGCGGGATGGCTGGTGTGGCGCGCGCCGGGGCCGCTGCCGTGGCATCACCACTCAAGAAGGCCTCCTCTCGCGCGGCTGGCGAGATCCAGTCCAGCTACGCTGAGGGCGTCAAGCGCGGTGTTGCGGCGACGGGCGGAACCACCTCGATGGGCACGGTCGGCGGCGCGGCAACCGAGCTTGGCAGCTCCGGTCCGTCCACCTCCGATGGCCCGCCGGCCTGGGCGAAGCGCATGCGCCATAGCCAGGCCGTGAGCCATGGCGTGCGCGCTGCCGCTCATGCCGTCCGGTCGGGCGACAGCCATGGCTCGGGCTCCTCCGTCAATCTCTCCGAAAGGGATCGCTCATGAACCTCTTCAGGCGCTCCGCCACCCATTATGGCAAGACACCTCAGCCAGAGACGCCTTACCAGAAGGCCGCGCAGGTCTGGGATGAGCGTATCGGCTCCGCCCGCGTTCAGGCCCGCAACTGGCGCTACATGGCCTTCGGCAGCCTGATCCTCGCGGCGGGTTTTGCCGGCGCCCTGGTCTGGCAATCCGCGCGTGGCACCGTCGTGCCCTGGGTCGTTCAGGTCGACGCGCTCGGCGAGGCCCAGGCTGTCGCTCCGGCTTCCGCCGACTACGAGCCGACCGATCCGCAGATCGCCTTCCATCTTGGCCGTTTCATCGAACAGGTTCGTTCCATCCCCGCCGACCCGATCATCGTGCGGCAGAACTGGCTGCGCGCCTATGAGTTCACCACGGACCGTGGCGCGGCCGCTCTGAACGATTTCGCTCGTGCGAACGACCCGTTCACCCGCGTCGGCCGTCAGCAGATCGCCGTCGAGGTGTCCTCGGTCATCCGGGCCTCGCCGGGATCGTTCCGCGTCGCCTGGACCGAGCGGCACTACGAGAACGGTCAGCTTTCCGCGACCGAGCGCTGGACCGCGATCCTGACCGTCGTGATCCAGACCCCGCGCAGCGCCGAGCGCCTGCGCGCCAATCCCCTCGGAATCTATGTCAATGCGATCTCCTGGTCGCGGGAGATGAGCCAATGACTGAAACGCATGTTCGTGCAATCAGGTCTTCGAGCGTCAACAAGCCCAACTTGGTGGCCTTGCTGCTGTGCTCGTCCTTTCTGGCGGGGTGTGCCAGTAACCGGGTGCCGGAATTCAGCTACGACGAGTCCGTGCCGCCGCTGCCCACTCCGCCCGCCTCGGCTGCCGAGGAACGTCCTCGGCCCCTGCACACGCCGCCGGTCTGGACAGTGGCGCATGGCGGAGCGGCGGCTGGCACACCGTCAGGCCGTATTGAAAACGCCAATGCCGCCGCCCGGATCGAACCGCGCCGGGAAGGCTATTACAATGCGATCCAGATCTATCCCTGGTCGGAAGGAGCCCTCTATCAGGTCTATGCCGCGCCGGGTCAGATCACCAACATCGCATTGGAGCCGGGCGAACGTCTGACCGGCGCGGGCCCGATCGCCGCGGGAGATACCACGCGCTGGGTCATCGGCGACACGGAGAGCGGGTCCGGATCCACTGCCCGCGTCCACATCCTCGTCAAACCGACGCGGGACGACATCTCGACCAATCTGGTGATCAGCACTGACAGGCGGGTGTACACGATCGAGCTGCGTGCGCGCGAGGCGCTCTACATGCCCTCCGTCGCCTGGGCCTATCCGGCAGCGCCCCGTGGCGGTCGACAGGCTGTGGCAACCTCGCCGACCATTCCGGCGCCCTCTGCCCGCAATCATCGCTACGGCTTGCAGATCCAGGGGGAAAGCCCGCCCTGGCGTCCGGTCTCGGTCTTCGACGACGGCCGCCGCGTCTATGTCGTCTTCCCTGCTGGCATAGCCCAGGGCGAGATGCCGCCGCTCTTCGTGCTCGGCGCCGACGGAGAACCGCAGATCGTCAACAGCCGTATCCACCGGAACGTGCTGATCGTGGATCGCCTCTTCGGTGCGGCGGAGCTCCGGCTGGGAGCAGGAGACCGCCAGCAGGTGGTCCGGATCGTGCGCATGGAGGAACGCGAGGCGGATGCGCAAACGGAGGGTGATGCGCAAAGGGGAGGGGCGTCATGAGTGACACCGATCCTGCAGCGCCGATGCGTCTGCGCCCCGATCCGCCGCGCGTGACGAGGCTGTCGCGCAAGGTTCTGGCCGGTGTCGGGGCGGTCGCGCTGTTCGGCATTGGGGGCGCGCTGATCTATGCGCTTCAGACCCGTGAGGCAGGGCCGGGAGGTGGAGAACTCTATTCCATCGACAACCGACCGGCCGCGGACGGCCTGGAGGGGTTGCCGTCCGACTATACCGGACCGGTTCTGGGACCCGCACTGCCCGGTGACCTCGGGCGGCCGATCCTAGATGTACAGGAGCGGGGAGTGCCCGTGGGCCCTCCGCCGATTGCGGGCCCGACCGTCGATCCGGAAGCGGAGCGCCGCAGGGCAGAGGAGGACGCCGCGCGTCTGAGCGGTGTCTTCTTCCAGACGGCGTCTGGCAGGGCAACGACGGCCGGGGGCGGCGTGAACCTTCCGGGCCTGGGTGGCTCCGGGCAATCCGAGGGGAGCCGATATACGGCTTTCCTCAACGGTCCGGTGGACCGGCAGACCGTCGCGTCGGATCGCATTCAGCCGCCAGCCTCGCCGTACATCCTTCAGGCGGGAGCTGTGATTCCGGCCGCGCTCATCACCGGCATTCGCTCCGATCTCCCGGGCCAGATCACCGCGCAGGTCACCGAGAATGTCTATGACAGCCCGACCGGATCGCTGCTGCTGATCCCACAAGGAACCCGCATCATCGGCCAATACGATGACGGCGTGACGTTCGGCCAGCGACGGGTGCTGCTGGTCTGGAACCGCCTGATCCTTCCCGGCGGTCGATCCATTGTTCTCGAACGTCTGCCGGGGGCGGATGCGAGCGGCTATGCTGGCCTCGAAGATGGCGTGGACTATCACTGGTGGGATCTTATGCGCGCGGCCGGTCTGTCCACGCTGCTCGCGATCGGCGCGGACCTCGCCACCGATGACGAAGACCGTCTGGTCGAGGCGATCCGCGATGGCGCGGTGGACACGATCAACCAGGCCGGCCAGCAGATCGTCCAGCGTCAGTTGCAGGTCGCGCCGACACTGACCATCCGCCCGGGGTTCCCGGTCAGGATCATCGTCACCCGCGATCTGGTATTCGAACCGGCAGGAGATTGATCATGTCGAAACTAAAGCTTGGGCCGCTGCCCGATGACAAGCCGGTGAAGGTAACAGTGGAACTGCCGGCGAACCTGCATCGCGATCTGGTCGCCTATGCCGAGGTGCTGGGACGGGAGACAGGCCAACCTATCGCCGATCCTGTCCGGCTGATCGTTCCCATGCTCGAACGCTTCATGGCGACGGACCGCGGGTTTGCGAAGGCGAGGCGGTCGAAGTCAGTTCTTGGTCCCCCTGATTGATTGTGTCATTCGATTGAGCCTTCGCCTTGCCTTTGGCCATATTTAGTAGTCGCCTTAATGCCGGATTGTCATTCGCTGGGGACCAGACTGCAGAGAATGGTAGAATCTCATCCTTGATCGGCCGATAGACAATGCCTGGGAATTGCGCGACCGTCATTGCCTCACTGACGAGGGTTAGCCCCCGGTCAATTGCCACCAGTGGCAGTAGATTGTCCCGACCGACAGAATGTACATGAATAGCTGGATGAGATCCAAGGTCAGCCAATCTGCGCACCAAATGATCATGAATCTCTTGTCCCGGCGGAGCTTCACTCACGATGAATGCCTCCGTAGCCAACTGCTGCCATGTAAGTTCGGTCTGGGGAACTAACGCGTGATTATCCGGGAGAACGATGAAAATTCTCTCCGACCATAGATGGATCTGTTCGCAGCCCGACCACTCCTTGGAACCCGTAAGGAATGCAATATCGAGTTCGAACTGACGAATGGCTGCAACGTGATCATATGGGTTTCCATCAACGAGCTCGACGTCCACTCTGCTATGCCATCGACCATAGTTACTCAGCAATTCAGTGAGGAACCCGGAAGCAATCGACGAGTATAAGCCGATTCTTATGCGGCCTTGCTCTGAGCGTCCCATTGAAGAAACCTCAGCGGCTCCTTCTCCTAAACTACGGATTATTTGACGAGCGCGTGGGAGAAAACGGCCGCCGGCGTTGGTCAGTCGAACGCCGTAGCTATGCCGGTGGAAAAGCGATGCTCCCATGCGATCTTCTAGATCGCGTATGCATCGACTAATCGTCGATTGCTGTAGCCCGATGGCCAACGACGCCTTGCGGAAGCTCCCATGTTCAGCAGCAGCCAAGAAACAATGGAGATGGCGAAGCTCGACTAACTCGCACCGTTTACGCATGGCGCCAGTTCCTGTGCTGCCGTCGCGCTAAAGTCCCGGGCCGCAAACTGTGACACGCCAGAGTGCCTTGCCGCATATACAATCGGAGCCGAGCACTTTCAGCCGACCTCATTGTCCGCGCCAAGAAGGAAACTATGTGCAGGCGTAAAGGCAGCCATAGAAAACCAACTATATGCGATCGTTTCCCGAGCCTTGCGGCCGGGCTGTCAACTGTACAGCCCACATCTACCTCCTCCCGACACCCAACCGGCGCGGTCGCAATGATGTCGGCAGGTCTCCTGACTACCGGGTCAACGCGAAACTAACGTTCCCTGGAAAAAACCAGTTGCGTGATAGATCTTGCTCACCGTTTACAGTTGCGGGGGCAGTTTTGTTATGCGAGTTCGTGTCTCTAACTGCGAATTCCCTATTAGTTCCTTTCGGAAACCGACGTATTAGGAAGCTGACCATGGGGAAACGCTTCGGTCAAGTGATGCCAATAACGCAGGCGTTTTCCTGCTCGGTGCCGTTCGGGATCATTTCGAGACGCTGGGCAAAGCGTTCGACAAGGAAGACGTTGCACGTGCGGGCATTGACAAGCTCGGTGATCAAGTGAGTGCGCTGAATGCCGAGATCGCAAATTTTACGGATAAGGCGCTGATCCTGTTGCACAACAACGGCGCATTCAGTTCCTTTGGGCAGCAGTCTCGCTATAGGTTTGTCTTTAATGAACTGGGCGTGAACCCCGCCGGGGCGGTGGGTGAAACCGGCCTTCATGGTCAGCCTGTAACAAGTGAATTCATCTAGAAATCGAACGCCGATCTGATCTTTGCGATCGACCGCACCGCAGTGATGGAAGGCCGTCCGACTCTGACAATAGACCAGATCGCCAACCCGCTTCTTGAGGCCACAAAAGCATGGCAGGATGATCATGTGATCTTCGTCCATCCCGGGGCCTGGCGACAGTGACCGGGCCGAGCTTTTTGTCCATCATGATGGACGAGTTCAGCGCCGTTTATGACGATCCGGGCGCCTGCCCGAAAGCGCATTAAAGCGTCTGGAAAGTTTTGGGAGATACTCCAAAATACCTTGCTTTCTGTGAGGCAAAGCTGACGCCTTAGCAGCCTTCGTGCGAACCAAGCGTGTCGGGGTCTGTCACGATTGGCCAGTAGCGCCAGAGCCAAAGTCCAAAGCCCAGAGCCCAGAGCACAGAGGCGCTCAGATGGCCTGCCGTGGCGGAGATCACTCCGAGCTCGGGCAGGATGCGCAACAGGACCGAGATCAAAAGAAGGAGCATGGCGGCTTTGACCCGCCATCCGACCGGAAGCGTCAGCCCTGCGTGGAACAGGCCAGCGATGGAGAGCACCGCCAGAACGGCCATACCGATCCCGCCCATAAGCGCGAGATGCCATCCACCAGCAGGCATCACAGGCGCGCCGAGTGACGACGCCCCAAGCCAGATCAATCCAGCCCCCGCAAGCAGGGAGGGCAGGGTGAGCGCGATGAGTTCTGCGCGCAGCGCCTCGCGCCCGACAAAGCCTTCGCCTGCGCGGTCAAGAAACCCGGCCCCCGCCGCGATCATGAGCCAAGCGGTTACTGTCTCACTCAGGCCAAAGAGTTTGCCCAAAACGACAAGCGCCACAAGACCGGGTGCAAGGTTTTTTCGCCCCGGATGCGGGCGATAGGGCGAGGTTTCTTCGCTTGGGTCCAGCACGAGATTGGTCACAGGCACGGTGATCCGGGCCAGAGCAAGTCCGAGAATGCCCAAAAACACGAGGCCGCTGAATTTCATCGCTTCCCCCGCCAGATAGCTGTCGCCACGGATCATGAAAAAGCGGGTGATCGCCTCGGCCAGAAAGAACCCCGCAAGCCATGGCAGAAAGGGCAAGAGCCGGTCTGTGCGTTTGCGCCATGTGATCGCCATCGCGTAGAAAATCAGCCCGGCCATCCAGGCAAGATCGCAAAGGGCTGCCAAAGGTGTCAGCACATCAAGTCCAATGAGCCCGATCACACGCGCCATGCCCCAGACCGCAGCAAAACTCCAGAGGGCGCGGCCTTGGAGTTTGGGCGTGTCGGTCCATTCCGGAAAAGCTGTGGTCAAAAAACCGATCAGCGCGGCGCCAAAGGAGCCAACGATCATCTCATGCATATGCCAGACCGAAGAGGCGATCTCGGTCGCGCCGACCAGCAGATACCCCTGCACCGCGACCCAAAGAAACGGCCAGACGGCGGCATGTATCGCGGTCAGCGGAAAAAACAGGCGAAAGCCTTCGTCGCTGAGCACCGTTGTGAGAGGGGGCAGGGGCTGAGAGGTGTCTTTCATGCGATCCGCCTTTCATCGACGTCATGCACGTGGCGAAACAGCGCGTCTTCGTGTTGCCAGTGCTGGGTCAGATCGAACAACTCACGTTCACTGCGTGCGCCCGGTTGTCCTTCGATCTCGCGCAGACCCATAATGCCCTGACCCGTCGGGTGCATCACCGCGATGCGACTGGCGATGCGCGCGGCTTCGCTCAGGTCATGGGTCACGAAAAGCGCGCCAAACCGGCCCGATTGCGAGGCCTCGATGACAATGTCCTGCATCCGGCGTTTGAGAGCGGCATCAAGCGCGGTAAAGGGTTCGTCGAAATAGATGAAATCGGGATCAGCGACGAGCGCACGGGCAATGGCGATCCTTTGGCGCATGCCGCCGGAAAGCTCGACAGGGAATTTGGACAGGTCTTCGGACAGAAACCCGACGCGTTCTGCCGAAAGCGCCGCCATCTCGCGGGCGCGCCTTCGAGACTGACCGGACAGCCGTGCGGCATAGGCGACATTCTCAAGCGCCGTGGCCCAAGGCATCAGACGCGGGTCCTGAAACACCATGCCGTGACGCCGATAGGACCGGATCACGCGGCCCTCTTTCGGCTCTGTCAAGCCCGCTGCGACATGGGCCAAGGTAGACTTGCCACAGCCCGAGGGTCCGACCAGAGCCACCACCTCATGGGGGGCGATCTCAAGGTTGATCTTCGAGATCACCTCGCGCCCCAAAAACGCAAGAGAGATGCGGCGAAGTGTCAGCGCAGAAACAGTCATCGTTTGATCCCCCAGGGCCGCGCCGCCTCGCGCCAGCGTTCCACTTCCGCCCGGACCGGATGGACCAGCGCATATTCCACGGCGATCAGCCCGGCGACCGCGATGCCGATCCAGGCAAGCGCCTGAGTCACATCCATATACTGGCGCGCCTTGGCCAACTCGTTGCCGATCCCACCCACGGTAGAGAGCACTTCGATCATCACCGCCACCTTGACCGAGGAGGCCAGACCCAACAGCAACGCGGGGAACAAATGCGCCAGCATCTGACGAAACCCGACGCTCCAGAACCGGCGCAGGCGCGAGGCGCCAAACACCTCGGCCATGGCATCAAGTCCGCGATCACGCGTTGCGATACCTTCGGCCGTTCCCGCAAAGATCAATGGCACGACACCCACTAGAATGGTGACTATCACCATTCCGTCTGTTGCCCCGAACCAGATCAGCGCCAGAACCAGCCAGGCAATCGGCGGCACCCCCAAGATCACGGTCAAAATAGGCCGCGCGAGGCGCATGGTGGCCGGAGAATAGCCCGCAATCAGCCCGGCCAAGCCACCAACACAGGCCGAAAGCGCAAAGCCGATCAGCGCGCGACGCATGGTGGCGGCAAAAATCATCCAGTTCTCAGGTGTGCTCAGGATGTCCATGGCTGCGGTAAGGGTCGCCAGAGGCGCGGGCAGGATGAAATCGCCATAGGCCTCATGACCGGCCTGCCAAAGCGCAGCAAAAAGCGCGAGGGCGGCCAGACCAGACCAGCCGCCCCACATAAACCGCCCGGTGCGCCCGAGCCTGTCGAAAAGCGCCGTCATAGGCGATAAAATCCGTCATCGGGCAGCTTGCCGCCAATCGCGCGCGGCTCGACTTCGGCCACGGCTTTGTACATGGCTTCGAATTGCGGGCGCAGGCTTGCAGCACGATCTGCGGACAGGGCGGAATGCGGGATGGATTTTGCCAGCACGGGTGCGGGCATGCCGAGCGCATCTGCGGCGGCTTTCGCGGCCTCCATCGGATTGGCCATGACTTTAGGCAGGGTTGCCTCAATGGCGCTTTGAATGGCTTCGACCACGCCGGGGTTTGCCACGTCAAAATCCTTCATCACGGCAAGACCTGCCTGTGGTGCGACGGGGCCAAGGCCGGTGATTTTGCCCCATTCATCCTGAATGTTGATCGCGCGATAGACCTGTTGGCCCGCTTGCAACGCCCGCATTTCCGCCATGGTGGTGGCGGGTTCCGGCAACACGGCCGTTTCTGCGCGTCCCGAAAGCAAAAGCTGCACCGCTTCGATCGGCGTGGCGGCATTGACGATCTCCAGGCTGTCTTCAGGGACATCGGCGGCGGCCAGAACCCGGCGCAACAGGATGTCGGGTGTGTCGTTTCGGAAGGGGAAGGTGATCGAGCGGCCTTTGAGATCGGCAGGTGTCTTGATCGCCGGATCCTTGGTCATGATGTAATTGAGGCCAAGTGTCATGGCATTGACCATCTGGACCCCAAGGCCACGATTATAAAGGTTCGCGGCGGCATTTGAGGGCATGATCACGGTTTTCATCGTGCCCGACGTCAGGCCTGCGCGCAACTCGTCGGGGTCGCGCCAGGCTTTGAAAGAAACCTCTGTGGAGATGTCGGCAAATGCACCCAGAGCGACCGCATAGGCCAGCGTGATTGAGGGGCCCGCGGGTGGGCCGAAAAAGGTCAGCGTCTCAATCGGCGTTTGGGCGCGAAGGACTGCGGGCATGGAAAGCGCCGCCGCAGACAGGGCAGAGTTCAGCATAAAATGGCGACGATTGGGGCGGGCGCGCATATCAAAAGACTCCTCAAAGAGTTCCACAAGAGCGGGTTCCACACAGGTATATCTGATATTTTCTGTCAGAAATTGACAATCATCAATTGAATTCCCGGGAGCGCGACAATGTGAGCCGGATGATGCCTCCTGCAATCACGCAAAGTGCTGAGGGTATGAGATAGAGCCAGACCGCCCCGGGTATTGTGATGCTGGAAAGGGGGGCGAAGCCCTGCGCCGGACCGACCAGACCGTGCAGAAGCACCATTGCTGCAACGGTTGCGATCCACAACAGGCTGCGCCAAAGGGACTGCGTCAGCGCCACCGAGAGGATCATCGGGATAAGCCAGAGGATACCCCAGCCGGAAAATATCCCCAAAAGTCCGCTTGCGGTCATCAGAAAAGTTGCGCGCGGGTCAAAGGGCCAGAGCGCGCCACGCCATGTTGCGAGCATGGCTGCGAGGACGACGCAAAGGAACAGAGCGAAAAGATGGAGAGAAAGGCGTTTTGATTTCGACATGACGGGCTCCGGATCATTTTGAGGCTGAGGGTTTCAGGATTGAAATCTCTGCTGAAAAGAGCTTTGTCGGCCCATTCTGGCGTGAGGGAAGAAACATGTCTTCGAAAGTGGAATAAATATATTCATATTTTGCAATAGTTTGGAAGTATATTTCGATCAGAAGTCCTTGATGTAAGTCAAGGCCTCGGAGTTCAAATGGATGCACTCCTCCGAGCATGACACGTTTTGCGCCCCTTGTGATGACTGCGATTCTTGCGTTGAGCCTTATGGTTTCGGCAGGGATGTCGGGTTTTCTCAAAACTGCGCATGAGCTTACGCGTGTGGGACAAACAAGCATCGTCATCTGTGGTCAGAACGGGGCTGAAACTCTCACGCTGAATGCCGCAGGTGTCCCCGTTTCTCAAAAAGACACACAAGAATGCGCGCATTGCGCAGACTGTTCCCTCGTGCCGTTGGCCGCACTGTTCGCGCAGACCTTTAAGGGCCCGGCCGCGACACGAGGGAAACCCGTCCAGCTCACATTGACCACATTGCCGGAACGCAGCGAGCGCATCTGGCAACCGTCCCGTGGTCCTCCCAGCCAGAGCAAGGTTTGACACATGTCCTGTTTTCCCCATTCCTTTCCGATGTGCCTGAATAGGCTGATTTGTCTGTGTCTCGCACTGGTTTGCGCCGCCTTCGTGACCATCGGTAACGCTGCGGCCCAAACGGCCCAGCCCGTTCTCACCCGTTTTCTGCAAAGCGAATCCCCCGCCGATATCGTCGAGGGGGCCGATGCGTTTGGGGCGATGCGCAACGACATTGCGGTTGCGCCGATCCTGCAAGGCGACACGCAGCTTGGATGGGTGTTCATCACCTCAGATTTTGTCGGGACCACAGGGTATTCCGGTAAGCCGATCCACACGATGGTGGCAGTCGACAATGGGGCACGCGTTTTGGGTGTGAAACTCGTCAAACATGCAGAACCCATTGTGTTGATTGGTATTCCGGACACAAAAATCAAATCCATGGCCGCTGATTACAAGGGTGTGAATCTGGTCGAAGAGGCGGCCTCCGGTGGAGAGAGCCATGATCTCAACATCATCTCCGGGGCGACGGTAACGGTGATGGTGATTGATGACAGCATCATCCGCTCAGGTCTCAAAGTCGCCCGTGCTCTTGGGCTTGGCGGGCTGGAACAGGCCGAGGATACAGGGCCAAAATTTACCATCAATCCAGAGGCTAAAGCGCCGGAAAGCTGGATGGAGATGGAGGGCGACGGCACGGTGCGCCGCTTGTCTCTCGATGTGGGGCAGATCAATGCCGCCTTCGCCGATATGGGCGATCCGCGCGCCGCCAAGCGCGCCCTGACCGAGGCGCCGGAGACGGTGTTCATCGACATGCAAATGGCGCTGGTTTCTGTCCCCGGGATTGGCGAGGCTATTTTGGGAGATGCGGAAAACCGCAACCTTCAGAACTGGCTCGAAGAGGGGGAGCATGCCATCGCCGTGACCGGACGCGGGCTCTATTCCTTCAAGGGATCAGGCTATGTGCGCGGTGGCATTTTTGACCGGATCGTGCTCATTCAGGACGATGTGTCGGTACGGTTTCGCGACCGGGGGCATCGTCGGATGGGCGCCATCGCGGCCGCTGACGCGCCTGAATTTGGCGAACGTGATCTGTTTAAGATCCCCGCAGAGGTTGGCTTTGATCCGACCAAACCGTTCCGCATTCAGCTCTTGGTGCAGCGGGAAGTCGCCGCGATTGAAAAGGTCTTTACCACGTTCGATCTGGGCTATCAGTTGCCAGCGGCCTATCTGAGCGCCATCGCCGCCCCGGCACCGCAAGCGATTATCGAAGACACCAGCGAGGCTCAGGCGCAGGCGGCGCTCTGGCAACGTATCTGGAAAGATAAAACGCCACAAATCATCGTGTTGGGTGTCATGCTGGCGGTGCTGACGCTCGCGTTCTTTTTCCAGATGCAGATGACACGCTCGGCGCGGGTGACGTTCTGGTTTCGCATGAGCTTCCTCACGGTGACGCTCGTGTGCCTCGGCTGGATGTGGAACGCTCAGCTTTCCGTTGTAAACCTTATGGCGTTGTTCGGCGCGTTGATGACGGAATTCAGCTGGCAAGCCTTTTTGCTCGATCCGCTGACCTTCATCCTGTGGTTCTCAGTGGCGGCGGCGCTGTTGTTCTGGGGGCGTGGGGCCTATTGCGGCTGGCTATGCCCGTTCGGCGCCTTGCAAGAGTTGACGAACCAGATCGCACGACGCCTTGGCGTGCCGCAGATCACCCTGCCCTGGGGGCTTCATGAGCGGCTTTGGGCACTCAAATACATGATCTTTCTGGGGCTTTTCGCGGTGTCGCTCTATTCGATCGACCAGGCAGAGCATCTGGCTGAAGTGGAACCGTTCAAAACCGCCATTGTACTCAAATTCATGCGGGCCTGGCCTTTTGTGGCCTATGTCGCGGCGCTGTTGATTGCCGGGCTTTTTGTCGAACGGTTTTATTGCCGCTATCTCTGCCCGCTGGGTGCGGCTCTGGCGATCCCCGCCCGGCTGCGCATGTTCGACTGGCTGAAGCGCTACAAAGACTGCGGTAGCCCGTGTCAGACCTGTGCCCACCAATGCCCTGTGCAGGCCATTCATCCGACCGGAGAGATCAACCCGAACGAATGCGTCAACTGCATGCATTGTCAGGTGCTCTACCAATCCAAAGATTTTTGCCCCGTCGTCATCAAGCAACTGAAACGGCGCGCAAAAGTAAGTTCACCCGATTTGTCGGCGCTCAAAACCGCCGGGATCGAAAACCATCCTAACATCCGCACTTAGGGAAAGGAAAAACCATGTCTGAGATGAAGAAAAAAGGACTGAGCCGGCGCGGCTTTATGGGCGCAACGGCGACAGGGGCCGCATTTATTGGGGGGGCAGGCGGACGACTTGGCCTGTTGGGGGGCACTGCGGCTTTGACGGCTGCGGGTGCAGGATCGGCTATGGCGCAATCGGGCCATGGCGCGGCCATTCCCGGCCCGGGCGAGCTTGATGAATATTACGGGTTCTGGTCCTCGGGTCAGACCGGTGAAATGCGCATTCTCGGCATCCCTTCGATGCGCGAATTCATGCGGGTGCCGGTCTTTAACCGCTGCTCGGCCACGGGCTGGGGCTCGACCAATGAAAGCCTCAAGGTGCTGACCGAAAACATGTTGCCGGAGACCAAGGCCTATTTGGAGGCGCAGGGCAAAAAGGTGCATGATAACGGCGATTTGCATCACATTCACATGTCCTTCACCGAAGGCAAATACGATGGCCGTTTTCTGTTCATGAACGACAAGGCCAACACCCGCGTAGCCCGTATCCGGTGTGATGTTATGAAATGCGACAAGATCCTCGAAATTCCGAACGCCAAGGCGATCCACGGTCTGCGTCCACAAAAATGGCCGCGCACCAACTATGTCTTTGCCAATGGCGAGGACGAAACGCCGATGGTCAATGACGGTTCGGTGCTCGATGAACCGGAAAAATACGTCAACTTCTTCACCGCTGTCGATGCCGATGAAATGCAGGTTGCCTGGCAGGTGATCGTGTCCGGCAACCTCGACAACTGTGATGCGGATTATGAGGGCAAATATGCCTTCTCGACCTCCTATAACTCGGAAATGGGCATGACGCTGGCCGAAATGATGGAAGCCGAGATGGATCATGTCGTTGTCTTCAACATCGAAGAGATCGAAAAGGGTCTTGCTGCTGGCGACTACACCGAGATGAACGGCGTGAAGGTCATTGACGGGCGCAAGGGGCAGAACAAGAACTACACCCGCTACATTCCGATCCCCAACAGCCCGCACGGCTGCAACATGGCACCGGACAAAATCCATCTTTGTATCAACGGCAAGCTGTCGCCAACGGTGTCGGTGATCGACGTGCGCAAACTCGATGCCGTGTTCTATGACAACGCCGAACCGCGCTCTGTCGTTGTGGCGGAACCTGAACTGGGTCTTGGGCCTCTTCACACTTGTTTCGACGGTAAGGGCAATGCCCTGACCACGCTGTTTTTGGACAGCCAGGTGGTAATGTGGAACATCGACAAGGCGGTGCGGGCCTATAATGGCGAGGATGTCGATCCGATCCTGACCAAGAAGGACGTGCATTATCAGCCTGGCCACAACTCGACCTCCATGGGCGAAACCCTTGAGGCGGATGGCAAATGGTATATTTCGATGAATAAATTCTCGAAAGACCGCTTCCTCAACGTCGGCCCGCTCAAGCCTGAAAACGAACAGCTGTTCTCCATCAACGGCGAAGAGTTGGAACTGGTGCATGACGGTCCGACGTTTGCTGAACCGCATGACAGCATCATCGTGCACCGCTCCGTGGTGAACCCGGTGTCTGTCTGGGATCGCGAGGATCGGTTCTTTGCCGATGCCCGCAACCAAGGCATCGCGGATGGGGTCGATATGGATGACTGGCATGCCGAGGTCATCCGTGACGGCAACAAGGTCCGGGTCTATATGTCCGCGCAGGCCCCTGAATTCGCGATGGAGAAATTCACCGTCAAACAAGGCGATGAGGTCACTGTCTATGTCACAAACCTTGATGACATCGACGACCTGACCCACGGGTTCACCCTCAACAACCATGGGGTCGCTATGGAAGTGGCGCCGCAGGCGACGGCCTCGGCCACCTTCATTGCCGCGAAACCCGGCGTCTATTGGTATTATTGCCAATGGTTCTGCCATGCGCTGCACATGGAAATGCGTGGCCGTATGTTGGTGGAGCCTGCATAACATGCACAGGTTTGTCCTTTCCCTACTGATTGTTTTGATGCTCGGTACACCGCTTTGCGCCGAGCGGATCATAGTCATGCCGGGAGAGGACGCCCTGTCCCTCGCCGTGTCACAGGCTTCGGCGGGGGATGATCTCATACTGAGTGCCGGGCGCTATGCCGGTCCGATCCGTATTGATAAGGCGATGACGCTGAGTGGCGAATCTGGCGCCGTGGTGGATGCGGGCGAAACAGGATCCGTGATTACTGTCGATGCGCCGGATGTCACGATTATGCATCTGACGATCACCGGCTCGGGACGGTCGCATAGTGATATGGATGCAGGTGTCAAACTGACCCGCAAGGCCACCAATGCGCTGATTTTGGACAATGACATCCGCGATAACCTTGTCGGGGTCGATATCCATGGCGCGCGCGACGCGCGGGTGGTGGGCAACAGAATCCTTGGGTTGCGACTTGCGCGGATGAACGACCGGGGCAATGGTGTTTATGTCTGGAATGCGCCGGGCTCTGTGGTCGAGAATAATGAAATCCGCTACGGGCGGGATGGGATTTTCTCCAATACTTCGAAACGCAACACCTATCGCGGCAATCTGATGCGCGATCTGCGTTTTGCGGTGCATTACATGTATACCAACGACAGCACGATCGAGGGGAATATCTCCATCGGCAATCACCTTGGGTTTGCGATGATGTATTCTGACCGGATTGTGGCGCGGGACAATATCTCGATCAAGGACCGCGATCACGGGATCATGCTCAACTACACCAACCAATCGGATATCTTTGCCAATCTGGTGAGGGGCGGCACCGAAAAATGCACGTTCATCTACAATTCGCATCGCAATCTGCTGGCCGAGAATGTCTTTGACGGTTGCGAGATCGGCGTGCATTTCACGGCTGGATCAGAGCGCAACACGATCACTGGAAATGCCTTTATCGGCAATCGGACACAGGTGAAATACGTCGGCACCCGAGATGTCGAATGGTCCTATGAAGGGCGTGGCAACTTCTGGTCAGATCATGTCGCCTTCGATCTCGATGGCGATGCCCGCGCCGATAGTGCCTATCGCCCGAATGACCTGATGGACCATATTCTTTGGTCGCAGCCGGCAGCGAAACTGTTGCTTGGCACGCCTGCCGTGCAACTCGTGCGCTGGTCACAGGAACAATTTCCCGCCACTCAGGTGGGCGGTGTTGTGGATAGTCACCCTTTGACGCAAGCTCCAGTTCCCGATGTGCCAGCCCCCTATGAAACCCTCGCCCAAGCGACGCCGCTCTGGGCTAAAGGAGGTCGCGATGACGATTTTGACCCTCTCGCATCTCACTAAACGCTATGACAAATCGGCCAGCGCCGCCCTGAGCGATGTGTCCATGAGCCTCGCCGCGGGCGAACGTGTAGCGCTTTTGGGTCATAATGGGGCGGGCAAATCGACGCTGATGAAATGCGTGCTCGGTCTTATTCCCGCAAGCTCAGGTGCGATCGGTATCGCCGGACATGCGCCTGGCTCTGCCGTGGCACGGGCTTTGGTGTCCTACCTGCCGGAAAGCGCAGCCTTTCACCCGGCACTCACCGGGCGTGAACAGATCGGCCATTACCTGCGCCTGCGCGGTCGGCGGGCGCAAGAGGCGGAGACGCTTTTGGACCGTGTTGGTCTGTTGGAGGCGGCGGGACGCCGCATTGGCACCTATTCCAAAGGCATGCGCCAGCGGGTCGGCCTTGCTCAGGCGCTGATCGGAACGCCGCGTCTCATGGTGCTCGATGAGCCAACCTCTGGTCTCGATCCGATTTCGCGGCGCGAATTCTATGATATTCTCGATGAACTGGCCGGGCAGGGCACAGCGATCCTGTTATCCTCGCATGCGCTCTCCGAGGTGGAGGCCCGGACCGACAGAATTGTCATCTTGTCAAAAGGGCATCAGGTGGCGGAGGGCAGCTTGACAGAGCTTCGGCGCGGGGTGGCGCTTCCGCTCACGGTGTCGATGGTTCCACAGCCCGGTCAAGAGGCAGCGCTTGCCTCCGCTTTCCCCGAGGCCCGTCTGCGACATGGCACGCTGTCTTTCACCTGCAACGCCGGGGAGAAATCGATGGTCCTCGCACGGCTTGCCGCCAACGGCGCGTGGGTCGCGGATTTCGATATTCAGCCGCCCTCTCTCGATGACATCTATGCTCATATCAGCCGGAGGGCCGCGTGATGTTTGGTCGTATCCTCAGCACTGCACGCATCGAATTTTCTATCGCCCTGCGCAACCGCTGGGTGGCGGTCGGGGTGGTGCTCATGGTGCTGTTTTCTCTCGTTCTGTCGCTTGCGGGTGCCGGAAGTTCCGGGGCGCTTGCCGCCGATCCTTTGTCGATCACCGTGGCGAGCCTGACCTCTCTTTCGGTTTATCTCGTGCCACTCATCGCGCTTTTGATCTCATTTGATGCCATCGCCGGAGAGGTCGAACGCGGCACCCTACCGCTCTTTCTGACCTATCCCTTGAGCCGTTCAGAGATGCTTTTGGGCAAACTCGCCGCGCAACTGGGCGTGGTCGCCATAGCGGTGCTCTCCGGCTATAGCATCGCGGCGGCCTATGCGTTTGCCACGTCCGGAGCCGAGGCTATAGCCGGGCTGACAGCTTTGTGGCGGCTGATCTGGACCTCTGTGCTGTTGGGCGCGGCGTTTCTGTCGCTCGGGCATATGATGTCGGCGCTGGCACGGCGTCCGTCAGGAGCGGCAGCGTTGGTGATCGGGCTTTGGCTCATTGCCATCGTGCTCTACGATCTGGGTCTTTTGGCCGCCATTGTTGCCGATGATGGTGGCGTGTTCACAACCGATATTTTCCCCTGGGCGCTCGTGCTCAATCCCGCGGATGCGTTTCGTATTTACAATCTCGCGGCTTCCGATGCGGTTAGCGCCGTCTCTGGGCTGGCGGGGGCCGCGTCAAGTATCGCGATCTGGAAACCTCTCGCGTCGCTTTTGCTCTGGCCGGTTCTGGCCGCAGGTGCGGCGAGGTTTGTCTTTGGAAGGGTTATCCCATGAAAAACAAGACGAAAATCAAAATGTCCTGGTGCGTGCCGCTTTGTGTTGCCGTCTTTGCCTCCATGTCACTTGGCGGCTGCAAGGGAGATCGTATCGCGGGCCCTGCGCCAGTCGAGATGACGCCGGAAGCCGTGGGGTTTTATTGTCAGATGAACCTGCTTGAACATGACGGGCCGAAAGCACAAGTTCATCTTGAGGGAATGCCCGCCCCGCTGTTCTTCAGTCAGGTGCGCGATGCGATTGCCTATCTGAATATGCCAGAACAAAGTCACGCGGTCGTCGCCACTTATGTGCAGGATATGAGCGGTGCGCGTTGGGAAGCTCCGGGGGCGTGGGTCGAGGTCAGCACCCCGGTCTACGTCATTGGATCCGATGCACGTGGCGGAATGGAAGCGCCTGAGTTCGTGCCTTTCACAGACACCGTCGCCGCAGAAGCCTTCGTGCGGGAACATGGCGGACGGATCGAAGCCTTTGACGGGATCACCGCCGAAGACGCCCTCACCAATGCGCCGGGCGAGACCGGAGACGAGCAGGTTTCTGACATCGGCGCGCGGCTTGACGCGCTGTCGTCACAGAAAGGACTTTAAATCATGCAAAAGACACGGCAGATCACCCGCAGACGTTTCCTGACCATCGCGGCGGCATCCTGTCTGGGTGCTACAGGCGGGCTTTCGATGTCCACGGCACATGCTGCGCATTGGCGTGGCGTGGCGCTGGGCGCAGATGCTCAGATCATTCTCGACCACCCTGAGGCGACGCGCCTGATCGAGATGGCCCGCGCAGAAATTCGTCGTCTCGAAGCGGTGTTCAGCCTCTATGATCGAGGGTCTGAATTGTCTCGCCTCAATCGGGAGGGGCATTTGCAGGCTCCGGCCTTTGAGTTGCTTGAGTGCCTGGCCCTGTGCCGCCAGGTGCAGCGTGTCACCGAAGGGCGTTTCGACCCGACGGTGCAGCCGCTTTGGCAGGTCTTTGCCGAGGCCGCTGCACAGGGGCATGAACCGGCTCAAGACCGGATTGAGAGGGCGCGTGCGGTGATCGGTTTCCATCGGGTGAGCTTCGATGTAGGCGCTGTGCGCCTCGGGCCGGGACAAAGGCTGACGTTGAACGGCATTGCGCAGGGCTATGTTGCGGACCGGGTTGCAGCCCTTTTGAGCCGCGAAGGGATCGAAGATGTGCTGATCGACACGGGCGAGATCGTGGCGCTTGGCTCCGCACCCCAGAGTGATGGTTGGCCCGTGACGATTGCAGGGGAGCACGAGCAGCAACACCTGCGGAACCGGGCCCTGGCGACATCGGCGTGGCAGGGGACGGAAATTCGGGATGGAGAAGGTCATATCCTCGACCCGCGCCATGGTGGTTTGAGGCAGGGCGGCTTGATGCAGGTCTCGGTCAGCGCCACCTCGGCGGCAATGGCTGACGGGCTTTCGACGGGTTTGATCCTGACGAAGTCCCACGCCGAGGCGGAGCAGCTCTTGAGGAATGTCAAGGAAGCGGGTCTTGAGAGCGTTATGATCTGAACCAAGCGAAATTAAGCCAAATGAAATGGAGACACGTTCATGCGATACCTGAGTGCTGCACTTGTCGCTCTGCCGCTGATGACCACTTTTGCCTATGCTGGTGATCCCGCGATCGGCGAAAGTGATTTCAAGAAATGCAAAGCCTGCCATGCCATCACTGCCGAGGACGGGACGGCTATTCAGAAAGGCGGGAAGACTGGTCCTGATCTGTACGGCATTATTGGCAGACCTGCTGGCAGCTATGAAGGCTTTCGCTACGGCGACGGGCTTGCTGCGGCGGGAGAGGCCGGACTTGTCTGGGATGAGGAGAGCATTGCGACCTACATTCAAGACCCGAAGGCATTCCTGGCTGATGTGACAGGTGATGCTGGTGCCAAGACGAAAATGACTTACAAACACCGCAAGGGGGCTGAGGATATGGCGGCCTATCTGGCTTCGGTCAGCGGGTGAAGTTTTTCGAAGCCGGACAAGTTTTGAAAACGGATAAACTGGGGCGCTTTGGGGCGCCCTTGCTTTGTTGTGAAACGCTTTAGCTGTCGTCCGCCTCATCCAGCAGCTGTTCGACCCAACGCGCAAAGCCCCATGTCGCGGGCAAGCCCAGTGGTAGCGACAGCAAAAGCGCCCAGACCGGGGGCAGGGCTGTCAGGCCGAGGGCCTGAAACATCAGCGAAAGCATGAACAGGTTAATCGCCACGGCGGCGGCTGCGAAGGGGTAGAGCACCAGGGCGATTTTACGCCGAGACCAGCGGGCGTGAGGAAAGAGATCTTGTGAAGGGGGGCGGGTCATGGGACGTCTCCTATCAGACAGGGGCCGATTTCGCGTTTGGCAATCAGATGAACCCGGACACAGCTTTGATCTGCGCGCAGCCCCTCGATGGCGTAGCGGTCCTCTGGATCGGGCCGTAGCGCAACAAGCGGAGCGGTCAGGTCGATCCGCATCCGGGCAAAGCGCTCAGCCTCGGAGACAAGGCTCTCTTCCATTCCGGCGATATAGGAATGCACAAAACCCTGATGAAAGGGACCGGCATCGGGATCCAGCGCGATGAACCACAGCTCGGGGGCATCTTCCAGCGCCAGCACGAACCCAAAAGGATCACCATGTGCCAGAATGGCTGCACTCTGAGATGTGTGGCCATCACGGGCAATGAGGGAACGACGATGGAATGCCGCCACTTCGTCCTGAGCGAATATGACCAGTGTGCCGTGGTCGACGCCAGCACGCCATTGCCCATCGGTGCTCTGTGTCTCGGCCCTGGAGGGCAATGGTGCATGAGCGACCAGAATTGTGGCACACATCAATAACCCGGATTTGAGACCTGACACTTTCATAGTCGTAGAGTGCCGGTGCGAGATGCCTTGCGCATTGATAAAAGTCACTTGGGTCTGCGTTATCCGAGAAGCGGTCAAACATAAGGCCAGCCGCGATGGGGGATCGCGACTGGCTTTGACCTGACACCTGAAAGCGCCAGGTCCTGGGGCTTGGGATCAGTAGATGTCCTTTTGCGTGTTCAGCACGTTGAACTTGCCGGTGGGCGTGATGAGGCGCTCGTCCTTGATCACGTATTTGAGTTCCAATGTGGCGTCATCAACAACCACGATGGCGCTTTCTTTGTCCTTGGCATTCCAGACGGAGAACCAGACCTCGGTGCCCTGTTTGTTATATTCGGGTTGCACGACACGCGGCTGACCATCTGCGATGCCAGCCCATTCGCCGATCGGCAGGGTGACATAGTCTTCTTCGGTCTCGCGATCGCCATCCATCTCGGAAATGTTGAACACGGCCACAGTGGAAGTGATTTCCGCATCCGGGTTCAGCGGGGCATCGACATAGAGGTGATCGGAGTTCGGGTGGGTCTTGATAAATAGCGAACCGCCGCCCAGACCGTAGAAACTGTCGACCAGTTGCCAGGCCTGTTCCGTGTGACCTTCGGGGTCTGTGCCGATCAAAGCGATGGATTCGCCGCCAAGATGCGAGGTGGCCCAAACCGGCCCGAATACCGGGTGATCGAAGTTCGCGCCACGCCCCGGATGCGGGGTTTGGCCCTCTGTGTCGATCAACGCGGTCAGTTTACCCTCTTTCGTATCCACAACAGCGATCTTGTTACGAGCGTTGGCCGCCACAAGGAAATAGCGGTGCGTGCTATCGAGACCACCGTCATGGAGGAAACGTTCGGCTTCGATTTCCACCGTTTTCAGGTTCTTCAGATCGGAGTAGTCGACCATGAGAATCTTGCCGGTTTCCTTGACGTTGATGATGAACTCCGGGTGGAAATGCGAGGCCAGAATAGAGGCAACGCGCGGTTCCGGGTGGTAGGTCTGTTCGTCATAGATGTTGCCGCGGGTCGAGACGATTTTCAGTGGCTCAAGCGTGTCGCCGTCCATGATCACATATTGCGGCGGCCAATAGGCCCCGGCGACAGCGAACTTGTCCTCGTAGCCCTCGAATTTCGACGTTTCAACAGATCGCGCTTCCATGCCGATTTTGATCTTCGCGACTGTATTCGGCTCTTCCATCCAAAGGTCGATCATATTGACCAGACCATCGCGCCCGATCACGAAAAGATAACGGCCGGATGCGGAAATTCGCGAAATATGCACCGCATAACCGGTGTCGATGATCGACCGGATTTCATAGGTGTTGCCGTCGATCAGAGCGACTTGACCTGCATCGCGCAAAGTGACGGACATCAGGTTTTCGATGTCGATGTCGTTCATTTTTTCGGTTGGCCGATCTTCGGGCGCAACCACGACCTCCCAACTGTTTTTCATCTCTGGCATGCCCCATTCCGGCGGGGCCGGTGGGTCGAGCAGGATGTAGCGGGCCATCAGGTTGATCTCTTCCTCGGTCAGTTCCCCCGAGGTCCCCCAGTTGGGCATACCTGCCGGAGAGCCATAGGTCAGGATCGATTCGAGATAGTCATACCCGTGTTCACGGGTGATGTCGGGGGTCAGCGGCTTGCCGGTTGCCCCTTTGCGCAAAACGCCGTGACAGCCGGCGCAGCGTTGAAAATAAATTTCAGTACCAAGCTGGAATTCTTCCTGCGTCATGACAGGATCGCCCGGTTTTTTGCCCGGAAGTTCCACATTGATCTCGGCAAGCGTGGTCATGGACGGTTCATAGGCTGCAGCAGGATCGCTTGCGTGGGAATTGTCCTGGGCGAGAGCGGGCGTGACGGTGCCGGCAAAGACCAAGGCAACCGTCCCAAGCAACATGTGCTTTAGAGTGGTGGCTCGGGTGAACATCTCGTTTCTCCGTTAGCTGGTGAGGCCGAGGACACCCTCACGTCTACGTGATCGTCTCTCCTTGATTTTTGTTAAGGCTCTCGCAGACCAAATTTGAAAAAAACACTTTGACGCGCATAAAAACAGGATCCCAGTGATGAAACGGATGTTCTCACTGTTACTGGGCGAAGGGTTCCGCATTTTCTTTCTGAGCGCGGTACTCTTCGCCCTCATTTCTCTTTCGATCTGGCTGCTTGCCTATTTCGGCGGTCTCTCCCTGACACCGGACCGGATCACCCCGACCGATTGGCATGCGCATGAGCTTGTCTTCGGCTATGGCGGAGCGACCTTGGCAGGATTCTTTCTGACTGCTGTGCCAAACTGGACCGGAGCCAAGGCCGCCCGCCATGTCTATATCGGCGCGGGGGCTCTGATCTGGCTTTTGGGCCGTGTGGCGGTGTTTTATATCGACCTGTTGCCGCTTGCTGCGGTGGCCGTGGTGGACTTGGCTTTCGCGCCGTTTCTTGGCGTCAAAATCGCCACGCAGCTGATCCGCAAGCCGAAGCTGCAAAATCTGGTTTTTCTGATCTTTCTGACCCTGTTCTGGATCGGGGATGGTCTTGTCCAACTCGACTGGACCGGCCTCATGCCTGGACATGCCGGGATCGGGCTCAGGGTTGGGGTGCTGTCACTTGCGGCGATGATCATCGTTTTAGGTGGGCGCATTGCGCCCGCGTTTACCCGCAATGCGATGCATCGCGCCGGGATTGATACGAGGGAGCCCACTGAGCCGAAAATCTTCACGCCGATGGCGATTCTTTTGGCCATTGCGTTTCCCGTGGTCGAACTTGTTGCCCCTGACACGCTGGTCGCTGTTGTAATTTTTGTGACCGCCGGGCTGTTTACCCTGATTCGGGTCGCAAAATGGCACAACCGCTTTCAATGGACGCAGCCGATTCTCTGGACGCTGCACCTGTCCTATGGCGCGGTTGGTCTTGGTCTCTTGCTCTGGGGGCTGGCTGTCTCGGGTCTTGGAAACGAAATCGCGGCGCTGCATTTTCTGGCCGTGGGTGGCGTGGGTGGGATGACGATTTCCGTCATGTCCCGCGCGTCTCTGGGACATTCCGGGCGACCGCTTGTGGCCCCTAAGAGCGTTATCGCCGCTTATGTTTTGTTGCCCGTTGCCGCGGTGCTGCGTTGGTTGGGCGGGATGGATGTCGGTGGGCTTTACACGCCGCTTGTGCTGGTCTCCGGTCTGATCTGGTGCTTTGCCTTTGCGCTCAGCACAGGTGCGCTTTGGCCGATCCTGACCCGGCCGCGTCCGCCGCGCCCCCCGGTCGGCCCTCCGCCCAAGGAGTCGTAGGCGTATCCTCACGCGCCCCCAAAAGGGCCCAAAGCCCAGGATTGACTTTCGTTAAGGAGAGCGGACGAGACATGGGTCACAAGAGGGCATCCAATCGCTCAGCCAAGGAGACAGCGTCATGCGAGAAGTCATGACGAAGAGCATGGCCCGAAACGTATTTTACGGCGGTTCCCTGTTCTTCATCTTCATCTTTCTGGGGCTATCCGTTCATAGCCACATCTATATCCGGAACACATCGACGGATGCCGAAACCCTCACCGCCTCAGTGGTCGAGGGCAAGCATCTTTGGGAAAAACACGGTTGCGTCAATTGCCATACGATCTTGGGAGAAGGAGCCTATTTCGCGCCTGAGCTCGGCAATGTGATGACACGCTGGGGTGTGACGGACGACCCCGAAGCGGCCTTCGAAGGCCTCAAAGGCTGGATGATGGCCATGCCTACGGGCATCGAGGGGCGCCGTCAGATGCCCTATTTCGAACTGACCGACGAAGAATATCGCGCGCTCAGCGACTTCCTGCTCTGGACGGACACGATTCGGGCGCAGGACTGGCCCCCGAATGATGCGGGCTGAGGAGAAAAATTCATGAAATATCAAACTCAAAAAATCGCTCTGGCCTATTTCCTGACCGCGATGGCGCTCTTTGCTGTTCAGGTGACGATGGGCCTCATCATGGGCTGGATCTATGTTGACGGGAATTTCCTGTCGGAAATCCTGCCGTTCAATATCGCGCGGATGCTGCACACCAATTCGCTGATCGTCTGGTTGCTTCTGGGCTTTTTTGGTGCGGCCTATTACCTCATTCCGGAGGAAAGTGAGCGCGAGATTCACTCGCCGGCGCTGGCCTATATCCAGCTCGGGATTTTCATTCTCGGGACTCTGGGAGTTGTTGTGACCTATTTTTTCAACCTGTTCGAAGGGAATTTCCTTTTGGGCAAAGAAGGCCGCGAGTTCCTTGAACAACCGCGCTGGGTCAAGGCGGGCATCGTCGTTGCGGCGCTGATTTTCCTCTACAACATCTCCATGACGGTGCTCAAAGGCCGCAAGACCGCGATCACCAACATCATGTTGTTGGGGCTTTGGGGGCTGGCGCTTTTGTTCCTCTTCGCCTTCTACAACCCGTCCAACCTCGCGCTCGACAAACAATATTGGTGGTATGTCGTGCACCTTTGGGTCGAAGGTACGTGGGAATTGGTGATGGCGGGTATTCTCGGCTTCCTGATGCTCAAACTCACGGGCGTGGATCGTGAAGTCGTGGAGAAATGGATCTATGTCATCGCTGCGTTGGCCCTGTTCTCGGGCATTCTGGGCACCGGCCACCACTATTACTGGATCGGTACGCCGGGTTATTGGCAGTGGATCGGGTCGATCTTCTCCTCGCTCGAAGTCATTCCGTTCTTTGCAATGATGGCCTTTGCCTTTGTCATGGTCTGGAAAGGCCGTCGCGATCACCCGAACAAAGCCGCGCTTCTGTGGTCCTTGGGCTGCGCGGTTCTGGCCTTCTTCGGCGCCGGCGTCTGGGGGTTCCTGCATACGCTGCATGGGGTGAACTTCTACACCCACGGCACCCAGATTACCGCCGCCCATGGGCACCTCGCCTTCTTCGGTGCCTATGTGGCGCTCAATCTGGCGATCATCACCTATGCTATGCCACAATTGCGGGGCCGCGATCCCTATAACCAGGTGCTCAACATGGCCTCTTTCTGGCTGATGTCAGGTGGCATGCTGTTCATGACCTTCACGTTGACCTTTGCTGGCACGGTGCAAACCCACCTGCAACGGGTGAACGGTGAGTATTTCATGGATGTGCAGGATCAACTCTGGATCTTCTATGTGATGCGCTTCGGCTCCGGTGTGGCTGTGGTTCTTGGCGCTCTGCTTTTCATCTACGCCATTCTCGCGCCGCGTCGTGAAATCGTCACGCCCGGTCCGGTCGAGAAACGCCGACTGGAGAGCGACCCTGACCATATCGCCGCGGAGTAAAAGCAATGAAAGTCGCGAACATCACACAAGGCGAAGGGGCGGCAGCCGCCCCTTTCTACCTCCCGCAGGGTGACGAGGTCAGCGTTTTCGAAGCCGCCGCCGCCCATGATCTTCCTGTGCTGCTCAAAGGCCCGACGGGCTGCGGCAAAACCCGCTTTGTGGCCCATATGGCCGCGCGCCTTGGCCGCCCGCTTTACACCGTGGCCTGTCATGACGACCTGTCCGCCGCCGATCTCATCGGGCGTTACCTTTTGAAGGGCGGCGAAACCATCTGGGTCGACGGGCCTTTGACGCGGGCGGTGCGCGAGGGCGCGATCTGCTATCTCGACGAGGTGGTCGAAGCGCGCAAGGACGTGGCGGTGGTGCTGCATCCGCTCACCGACGACCGGCGCATCCTGCCGATTGACCGCACGGGGGAGGAACTGACGGCCGCGCCGGGCTTCATGCTCGTGGCCTCCTATAACCCCGGCTATCAGAACATTCTGAAAACCCTCAAACCCTCGACCCGTCAAAGATTCCTCGCGCTCGATTTCGATTTTCCCGCGCCGGAGCTTGAAATCCCCGTGGTCGCACAGGAAAGCGGCCTCTCCGAAGAGCGCGTCAAACCGCTTGTCCGGCTGGCCAATAAACTGCGCGCTATGAAGGGGCAGGACGTCGAAGAAGGGGTCTCGACCCGCCTCGTGGTCTATGCCGCCACGCTGATTGCGGGCGGGATGCCGATTGAGCGGGCCATTCTGACCGCGATGATTGAGCCGCTCAGCGACGATGCGGACACGAAACGCGGGCTCCTCGATCTTGTCACGGCCGTTTTCGGGTGAGGCAGGCCATGGGCAAGATCGAATTTGAGCCATGGGAACCCGAGGAAACCGTCGGGAAACTCTGGCACAAATGGGCCAGCCGCTTTGATGCGCCCGAGGCGTATGAGGGGGCCCGGGTCGATCTTTCGGGGATCGACGGGCGGCTGGCCGTTTTTTTTCGCGCCATGGGGGGCGATGCCTCGGTGGAGATCAAAGCGATCTCTGACGAGGCCTCCCATCACCGGCTTTCTCGTCGCCGCGCGCTGGGTAGCTTTGCCGATGACGTGCCGCGCGCCAGTTTCGATGGTGGTGCGTTGCGTCTTCCGGCGTCTCTCGCGGTGTTTCCGTTGGAGGCGGCGAATGGCTCGACCTATCTCTGGCTTGCCGCTATGGCGTCGCAAAGCATGGCCTGTGAAACAGAGGACGATCCGCTGCGGCGGGATTTGATCTGTCTGGGCCGAATCCACCGCACGCTCACAGAAACCTTTGACGAAGCGCCGGGTTTGAAAAAACTCTATGAGGAGCTTGCCGCCCTCTATCTGTCTCAGCGCCGCACGGCGGAATTGCCGGAGGCAGAGCGTCTTGTCGAAGCGCTGATACGTCATTTTCTGGGCGATCCAGCGCCGCTCTCGGACAAGGCAAAAAGTCTTCTGAATGCGGTTCTGAGCGAGGATGTCGGACAATGGCAGGCCCCGCGCAAATATCGTTCGTTTCTGCCTGTGCCGATCTGGGTCGAGCCGCGTGCGGCGCTCCGCTCTACCGGCGATGCCGTGGCGACCCATGAAGCCGAACGCTCTGATGAACAGGGCGAGCCGGAGGATGAAAAGACCCACCGTGCGCGTCGGCGTCGCTCCGATCAGGTGGAGCGCAAAGACAGTTTTATTCTGCACAAATTCGAAGCGATCCTGTCCTATGCACAATTCATCAACCTCAACCGCCGGGTTGAGGATGACGATGAGGACAGCGCTAAAAAAGCTGCCGATGATCAGGAAGAGATCAATCTCGGGGACATTCAAAAGACCCCTGCCGCCAAACTGCGCCTGCATCTCGATCTGGCACCGGAGGATGCGGATATCGAACGGTTGGCCGCCAAATGTACCTATCCCGAATGGGATGTAAAACGCGGAGTTTATCTACCGGATCATTGTCGTGTTCTGTCGCATGTCATCGCGCCCGAAGAGGGGGGTGTGGTCGTCTTTGATCGCCATGCACGCAAACGGATCGACGCCGTTAAACGGCAATTCGAGGCGCTTCGCCCGTCGATGATCTCGACGTCTGGACATCTTGACGGTGAAGAATTGGACGATGAGCGCGCGGTGCGGGCCGCCGCAGATTTTGCCGCGACAGGCGAAAGCGATGCGCGTGTCTGGCGTCAGAACCGGCCCTTGAAACGCGATCTCGCGGTGTCGATTCTTTTGGATGTCTCACGATCGACCGAAGCGACAGTCACCTGCCATCAGGGTAAGGCCCGCCCGGTGATCGACATCGAACGCGAAGCACTGACCGCGCTGGCCTGGGGTTTGGAGGCCTGTGGCGACGATTTCGCGATCCATGGCTTTTCCTCGATCAAACGAGATCGCGTGTTCATCGCGGGCGCAAAGGGGTTCGAGGAGCCAATGGGGCCGGCTGTCGAGGCGCGCATCGCCGCGCTCAAACCGGGGTTTTATACCCGTCTTGGTACCGCGATCCGACACGCAAGTGCCGATCTGTCCGCGCAGGGACGCAAACGGCGGCTGTTGCTGGTGATCACCGATGGAAAGCCCAATGATCTCGACCATTACGAGGGGCGACATGGGATCGAGGACAGCCGTATGGCAGTCCTTGAAGCGCGCCGCACGAGCCATGCGGTCTTTGGCATTACGGTCGACCGGAATGGCAAAGCCTGGTTCCCGCGGATTTTCGGGCAGGGGGGCTATGCGCTTGTGCCTGATCCGGATCGTCTGACCGAGGCGCTGCCGCGCATTTACGCGCAGATCGTGGGGCATTGAATGTCCCGAACAGAAGATACGGGCCTTTCCGAAGAGCTCCCGCATGACCTGATGATCTGGGTGCTGATCGTCTCGGAGATGCTGGTGTTCGGTGCGGGGTTATGGGCCTTTCTTGCCGTGCGCCTCTCCGATCCGCTCGGGTTTGCCGAGGCGGCGGCGCATCTGCATCCGATCACGGCAGGTCTCGGTACGATGCTTTTGGTGACGTCGGGCCTGTTCGCGGCCATCGGGGCGCGGCAGTTGACGCTCTGGCCGCTTGTCCTGGCAAGTTTGGGCGGCGTCGGGTTTCTCTGGCTTAAATCGCACGAATGGGTAGCATTGATCGCACAGGGCATTTCTACGGAAACCCATCCGTTTTTCACCTTTTACTACCTTCTGACCGGGTTTCATGCCGCGCATGTCATCGCAGGGATCGTGATCCTGATCGTCGTAATGCTACGTCGACGCGCCGTTGAAATCTCAGCCGGAGTGGCGTTCTGGCATCTGGTCGACCTGGTCTGGGTCGCGGTATTCCCGGTCATCTACCTGATGGGGGGAGCATGAGCGATCTGGTCCGGGCATGGCTGTTGCTGATTCTGGCTTCGGGGCTGACAACGGCTTTGGCGAGCGCTGGGGTGCGCGCGCTTTGGCTGGGGCCGCTTCTCTTGGCTTTGGCCTTTGTGAAAGCACGGGTGATCCTATCGGACTATCTGGACCTGAGACAGGCACCGCGAATTCTCTCCGGAATGACGCTTGCGGTGGCGCTATGGTTCGCCTTGGCTCTTGCTTTGGTTCTGATAGGATAACGTTTTAGCGCGCCCAAGAGGAAGAAGGGTCTTCTTCGACGTAGTCGCGCAAAGCCTCGATCTCTTTGATCTCGGCGGCGTTCTGTTTGATCGTGACGCCCTGTTCCTTGAGTTTCGCAAAGGCGCGCGAGAGGCTTTCGGGTTTCATGCCAAGTCGTCCCGCGATCAGCATTTTGTCATAGGGTAAGATGACCTGACAGGTGCCGCTGTCATGCTCGCACAGATCGAGCAGGAATTCCGCCACCCTCTGCGGAGCGGTGCGGGACTTGAGTTGTTCGACCTGAGACACGAGATCGTGCAGATGCGCATAGGTCGCGGTGAGCATGGAGATGGCGATCTTCGGATTGCTTTCGAGCATCTGGATCAGCGTATTGGCATTGACCGTGATCAGTTCACAATCGGTCACAGCCTCCGCCGACACCGGATAGCGCGCCGAGCGTAACGCCACCGCTTCGCCAAAGGAGTGCCCTTTGGTGAATGTGCCCACGACCGCCTCCGCGCCATTGGCGGCAATGCGGTAAAGTTTCACCCATCCGCTGGCAACGATATGGATCGCATCGGCTGGATCATCCTGGATAAAGATCGTCTCGCCACGGGTATGCCGTGTCACACGCGCCCCCTCTAGCAGGGGTTCGACCAATGCGGGGGGAGCGTTTTTGAGCAAAAGCGAGGTTCTTGCGATCTCTGCGATCTCCTTTTGCATGGCAGGCCTTTCGGAACATGAGCTATGATGGAAATTATCGCGGTGACCCTAGAGACGGGTTCAGGATATGGCAACCCGTACGCAGACGTGTCGCGGAGTGTTTTGACAATAATCAATGTATGACGCTACGACAGGCTTAGATTAATTTCTAAAGCGTTTCTCAAAAACTTGAGGCACTCAATTTTTGAGAAACGCAGCAATATCAATTTTGTGTGGAAACATTTTTCGCTCAATCTGATTCAGATTAAACGAAAAACGCTTTAAGTTAGATCGCAAAGGATGAGACAGTGGTCGGGAGAGGCATGTCATGAGCGGATGGGGCATTTTCATCCTCGCATTCGTTGCGTTCTTCCTGAGCCATGCGATCCCTGTGCGCCCGCCCGTAAAGCCGTGGATCGTCGCGCGGATCGGGGCGCGTGGGTTCGGCATTGCCTATTCGATCCTGTCGATCGCGATCCTCACCTGGCTGATCGTTGCGGCTTATCGCGCGCCATATGTGATGCTCTGGCCAACATTGATCTGGATGTCCCATGTCACGTTGACGATCATGTTGGTGGTCTGTCTGTTGCTCGCCGCCAGCATCGCGCGCCCGAACCCGTTCTCATTTGGTGGCGCACATAACGACAGGTTCGATCCTTCGCATCCGGGGATTGTGCGGTTGTCCAGACATCCGCTTTTGCTGTCGCTGGCGCTTTGGGCCTTTGCGCATGTCTTGCCCAATGGCGATCTGTCGCATGTGATCCTGTTTGGCGCCTTTGGGATTTTCGCCTTGATGGGCGGAAGGATGATCGACCGGCGGACGCGGCGACAGATGGCTGCGCGTGATGTCGATTTTGACGCGCTGCGGGCCGCGACCCGAAAGGGCCGTATCTGGCCGCCGCGCAAATCCATCCCCGCCGCGCTTTTGCGCCTCGTCCTCGGGCTGGGACTTTATGGGGTGCTCCTGAGCCTGCACGGTCCGGTGATCGGGGTCTATGTCTGGCCCTGAAATCGGGTTTGAGCAGAAATGCTTTAAAAGCTTATTGTTTTTGTCACCTATTGACTTATGTCAAGCCGTCCTTGCGTGCTACGCTGTAATTTATCCCCAAACCCAGCCCTCGATTCCGTGCCAGGTGGAAAACGCATTTTGACGCCGGGGGACATATGCAAAAGTTTACCTCATCTACTCTTTCCAGTCTTTTGATGAGTTCTGCGCTTGGGCTGTGCGCGACGGCGGGTCTTGCGGAGGACGATTATATTCTACTGGACACCATCACTGTGATTGGCACGGGTCTTCCGACCGAGGTGATGGAGAACCCGGCTTCGATCACGGTCATCAGCGCCGAAGAGTTGAAAAACACCGCGCCCGTGTCCATCGCCACCCTGCTGCGCGATGTGCCGGGGCTCCAGATCAATGAAGAAGGGATCGAACGTGTGTCGATCCGGGGCGAAACCTCGCGTCGTCTGGCAATCATGATCGACGGGCAAAAACTCACCGATCACACAAATTACGGTCAGCCCATTCTGGTCGATCCGACCACGATCGACCGCATCGAAGTGGTGCGCGGGTCGTCATCGGTGGTGTCGGGCAGCCGCGCCATCGGTGGGGTGATCAACATTATCACCAAGAAGGGCGCCGACAAACCGTTCGAACTGAGCACCACCGCGGGCTATATTTCCGCCACCGAAGGGTATCGCGCATCGGCCTCTGCCAGTGGCACGGTTCAGACGGCGTCAGGGGCGGGCGCGCTCGATTACCGGCTCGACATTGGCAAGATGGATCAGGGCAACCGCAAGACCCCGGATGGGGAGCTGGATCGTTCGTCTGTGTCCGACGACAATCTCGCCGTGCATCTGGGCTACCGCACCGGCAACCATTATTTCGGCCTCAAAGGGCAGGCCTACGATCTGGCGGCGGAGGTTTATACCGGCGATGAGGATTTCATCATCGGCCTGCCGCATCGCGATTTGCGCAAACTCTCAGCCTTTTATGAGGGCACGGATCTGACGCCATGGCTCAACACATTGCATGTCGATGCCTACCATCAGACCATTGATCGCGAATTTAACAATGATGTGACCGTTGCGATCAATCCGATGATGTCGATGAATATCCTGTCCAGCTCTGTGGATGAACAGGAAACCTCGGGCCTCAACATCAAGGCGGAGATGAAGTTCTCAGCGAACAGTCGGACTTTGGCGGGGATCGAATATGAAGATGATGCCCTCACCACCGACAAACAGACCGTGACGACGGTCATGGCGCCTGTCACCACGGTCCGTCATGACGAGGCGAAAATCCGCACGCTAAGCGTCTATGGCCAACATGAGATCTCACTCAGCGACACGCTGACCGCCAACTTGGGCGCACGCTGGTATGACGTTTCCGCCGATCATATCGCGTCTGTTGAAGATGGCGTCGAAGGGGATACTACCTCGAATTCCGATAGCCTTGTGCTGGGCGCGGCTGGGCTTGTCTGGTCCCCGAACAGCGCTCTTGCACTCAGGGCAAACCTGTCGCAGGGCTATATCTACCCAACGCTCGGCCAGATGTTCCTGACCACGACAGGTGGCGGTGTGACGCTTGAGGGCAACCCCGATCTGAAACCCGAACGGGCGACCACCTTCGAACTTGGGGCGCGCTATAATGCCGGGGCGACGACGCTGGATGCGACGCTGTTTTACACCGATGCCACCGATTACATCGCGACCGTGTCGGATGGCACGACAGGCACCTATGAGAATGTCGATCAGGCCAAAAGTTGGGGGCTTGAAGTCTATGCGGAGCATGATCTCGATCTCTGGCAAATGACGCCCTATGTCTCCCTTTCCGCCATGCGTCGCCAATTGCATTACGCCAATGGCTATATGACCTTTGACAGCGGGACGCCGGATCTTTCCGGTAAAATCGGGTTGCGCAAGGATTGGACGCTCGATCAGGTTTCCGGCACTTTCGATCTCTACGTCCGCGGCGAAAGCGGGGTGTCCTATCGCGATGACAGCGGCGCGATCAGTGATAGCACCGCAGGCTACGGCACACTGAACCTGCGCACGGATATGGATTTCGGCAATGGCCTGAGCCTTGTGGCCGAGATGATCAACCTGACCGACCGCAGCTATACCCCCTATGGTCAAATGCCGGGGGCGGAGCGTTCGATCAATCTGTTCTTGACCAAAACTTTCTGAGGTGTGCCATGCTTGAAGTCGCTTTGCTGATCTTGACGCTTGCCGCAGAGGGAGAGCCCCGGCTCACCCTCTCCCCCACGGAGGATATGGAGGACTGCCTGGCGATGCAGGATGTGGTGACGCAAATCCTCACGGAGGCGGGACAGCCGCCTCTGTTGACCCGCTGCGGCGAAACCGATGTGCGCCTGTCGCCGTTCATTCACGGCACCCCGCCCGAGGCGGAAATCCATCGCTACCGTGTGGAATTGCCCGCTGAGGACGGATACAGGGTGTTTCCTCTGACAGATGATCAATCCTGCACAGCCGACGAGGTGGCTGAGTTGGCGATCTATTGCACCAGATCTGCGCAATTTGTGCAGAACGATGGCTGACACATCCCATCCCACCAGTCGCGCCCGCAGGCCGCAGATGCCAGAGCAGGCGGCAAAGCCCGCAACCCTCAAAGACTTCTACGCCCGTGACACCGCAACCCCGCTGGCGGATGCCTTTGAGAGCAAACGCGCGGTGCATCCTTTCGTCGGTATGCGACCCGTGCCGCAGGACGAAGTGCCTGCGCTTTGGTCCGGTTTACATGCCGCTCCCCGCAAAAATCGCGCGGTGGCCTATGTGCATGTGCCGTTCTGCGAAAATCACTGTCTGTTCTGCGGGTTTTATCAAAATGCCTGGCGCGGCAGCGAAGGTGCGCCCTATGTCGATGCGGTCATTGCACAACTTGAGGCCTTTGCCCGCACGCCCGCCCGAGATGGGCCGCCTCTTCAGGCGGTCTATCTTGGCGGGGGCACGCCCACGGCGCTGGCCGCCGGGGACATCGCGCGTCTGATCACGGCGCTGCGCAGCAACCTGCCGCTTGCACCCGATTGCGAGATCACCCTTGAGGGCCGTGTACACTCCTTTGGACTTGAAAAGGCACGCGCGGCCTTTGACGCGGGGGCGACGCGTGTTTCTCTTGGTGTCCAGAGCTTTGAAAACGCGATCCGTCGCCCGCTTGGGCGCAAGGCGGAGCGGCGCGAGGTGATCCGATGCCTGGAGCGGCTTGTGGCGCTGGATTGCGGGGCCATTGTGGTTGATCTGATCTATGGCCTGCCGAAGCAGACGCCGGACCATGTCGCCTCAGACGTGGCGCTCTGTGCCGAGATCGGTCTCGATGGGTTCGACCTTTATGCGCTGAACCTCATCCCCGGCACGCCGCTTTTGACCGCGATCGACAAAGGCAAGATGTTGCCCGCCGCTAGGGCCGATCTGGGCGATTTCTTCACCGCAGGCGAAGAGGCAGCGCAGCGGGCAGGCTGGCGACAAATCTCGACGACCCATTGGCAGGGCAGCCTGCGTGAACGCAATGTCTATAATCTGGCGGTCAAGACCGGGGCCGATTGTCTGGCTTTCGGGGCCGGTGCCGGGGGCTTTGTGAATGGGGTGAATTATCGTATTCTCTCCGATCTTGCGGCTTATGCCGAAAACGCCGGGACAGAGGCTTGCCTCACGATGGGCATGATGCGGCCATCGTCGCGTGCGCCGCTTCATAATGCGATCAAATCCGGCATGGAGCGTGGGCGGTTCGATCCTGATTTGCTTGAGGCCGGTGCACGAAAGCTGACAGCAGGACGTGTCGAGGTGATGCCGCATCTTGCGCCGCTTTTGGCCCAATGGGTGCGGACGGGTCTTATGACTCGCCAACACAGATTTTACCCGCTCACGCGCGCCGGACGGTTTTGGCAGGTTGCGATGACCGCGCGTCTGATCGGCTGGCTTGATCAACATCCCGACTTGGAGGACATGATATGATTGATGACGTTACAACGCCGCAAACTCTGCAAGAGGCGCTTGGCGCCAATCCCACCGCAGCGCTCGAAGACATCGCGCGCGCGGCAAAAACCACACCTCTTGCGGTGCTCAAAGCACTTCCCGAGGGAGAGGTGGTGGAATTCGATGGCGCGCATATGGTGGCGGTGCTCGACGATATCGCAGATTGGGGTGAGGTGACCTTTGTCGTCAACACTGGACCAGTGATCCTGGAATGCAAGGCACCGCTCAAGGGCGGCACGGTTGGCCATGGCATGTATAATCTCAAAGGCAAGCCGACGGGCGGCCACCTCAATATCGAGGCCTGCGCTGTGCTGGCCTTTGTGCGACGCAAATTGTTTTCCATGGAAACGCGCTCGGTTCAGTTTTATGGTCACGACGGGCACTGCCTGTTCAAAATCTATCTCGGACGCGATGAAAATCGCCAGATTTTTCCAGAACAGATGCAGGCCTTCGATGCGCTGGAGGCGCGGTTGCAGAAGGCGAAATGAGGATGACAAAACCTGTTACGGGCGCACTTTCGGGGCGGCACATGCTCATTCTCGGGCCAGGCTATGCCGCCCGCGAGGTGGCCCGGAGGTTCGTGGCAGGAGGCGGGGAAGTCAGCGCGACCCTCAGAGCCACAGAGCATGGACCTGACCCGGAGAAAGCACATGTTCTTGAGGCCATCGGGGCAACACCCGTGGTTTTGGATGTTGAGGGGCGTTTGCTCTCTCCTTCTCTTGATGGGGTCACCGATCTTTTGATCTCCGTGCCGCCGTTAGGGGAGAGCTGTCCGGGGTATGAGGCGATCGCGACCATCCCGACACCGGATTTGCGCTGGATCGGCTATTATTCTTCGACGGCGGTTTATGGGGATTGTGGCGGCGCATGGATTGACGAAACCCGCATCCCCGATCCGCAAACCCGCGACGCCAAGGCGCGCCTCGTTGCGGAAACGCAATGGGCGGAGTTTGCCAAAGAGCGTGCTTCGGCCCTGGACATTTTGCGCATCGCCGGCATCTACGGACCCGAGGGCCGCAATCTGATCGCGCGGCTTTCTTTGGGGACGGCAAAAGCCATCCTGAAGCCCGGTCAGGTTTTTAATCGCATTCACCGCGATGATATTGCCGGAGCGACAGTCGCGTCGCTTTTGTCGCCTGAGAGGCGGCGCGTGATCAACCTTTCCGATGGTGCCCCCTGTGCCGCCTCTGATGTGATATTTGGTGTGGCCGAGATGCTGGGCCTGTCACGCCCTGAAAGCTGTCCGATCGAAGAGGCGGGGCTGCCACCCGTGGCGCCTGTGCGCCTTGCCGGGCTTTGAATTGACATACCCCGACTGGCGATCAGGATATGCGGCACTCCTGAAAGACGACATCGTCACGTTCCATTGATCCGTTCCCATTCAGACCCACCTCGCACACAAAACGCCCCGTCTCAGGGGCGTTTTGTGTGCATGTCGCTTGAGTTCAGATCATTTGAGGCTGTGACGTTTTAAAACGCCAGATTGGCCCCAATAAACACCGCACGGCCTGAACCGGGGATAAACACGGCCTGATTGGTGTACATGACCCGATCTGTCGCGACGATGGCCGAGGCATAGGTCTCATCTGTGACATTGGTAACTTCGGCGACGAGTTCCACCATGTCGCTGACCCGCCAGCGCGCGCCCAGATCGACCAGGACCGCTGACTCTTCCCAAGTCGTGTTCATATTGTCCACCGGCATCTTCTCACGCCAGGTCACCGTGCCGGAAAGCGTCAGGTTCTCCAGCGCATCCCATTCCAGACCCGCCGTCAAAAGATGTTCCGGTGCGCCGGCCAGTTGGTTGTCGCCGCGCGTCGCATCATTGTCGAAATGGAAGTCCTGCCAAGTATAGGCCAGACGCCCGCGCAGAACCGGGCTGAATTCGGCATTGAGGCCCAATTCGATCCCGTTGTGCACGGTTTTATCGGCATTGGTGGTGTAGGGGACGCCAGAGGAGGTGTTGAGCAATAGGAACTCATTGTCCAGCTCTGAATGATAAGCCACAACATCCCAGCCAAACCGATCCACGCGCCCGCGGTAGCCGATCTCGATCGTATCGGCCGTCTGGGCCTCCAGATCGGCGGCACTCACCGTGGTGGGGCTGGTGTTGACATTGCCGCCAACCGAAGAGATCAGATCGTCACTCGTGGGGGCGTCAAAACTGCGCGCAAGCGAAATCCAGGCGGTTTGATCCGCATTCGGTTTCCAACGCAGCGACAGCGAGGGGCTCCACCCGTCATAGGTGTTCTCAAAGTCAGAGCCATTGCCCCAGAGGTCTTTGTTGTCGCGGGTTGCGCGGGTGTAGGACACAGAGGGTGTCACGAGCCATTCGGACCCGATCGGCACATTCGCCCCGGCGTAGAGGCTGAGTGTCGAGACATCGAATGCGTTCTGACCGAATTGCGCCCCGCGATTGCCGCCGGAGTTCTCGTAATAATCCCGATCCGCCTCGCCATAGGCGTAATTGGCGGTCAGTTCCACCAGCGGCAGCTCATAGACATCCGGCACGTAGGCGTAACGTGCCATCAGGTTGGTGTCCCAGCCATTGGTGACCCGCACGCCGTGGGCAATCGGAAATGTGAATTCGTCATCCGTCTGGCTATAAGAGACACCGACATCATAGCGATGTGCGCCGTTTTCAAAGGTCGTGCGGGTGCCGATCAGCGTCTGTTCGGTCTCCCGCGCCGGTTTGTCGCGCACCACATTGGGACCGATCCCTGTGCCATTGCCATTGGCGCCGCCCTGAGCCGGGTTTTCGTTGATCACTGTGGAATCTGCATTCAGATCATCCCAGTTCAAGGGACCGGGAACTTCGAAATCCAGATCGGCGTGATTCAGGAACACCTGTGTCACAACACCGTTGCCCCAGTCGTAAGACATGTTGCCGCCGAAGATTTTGCGCTCCGAACTGTTGAATTCGCGCTCGCCATCCGAGGTGGAGACATCGAAGCGGAACAGAGCGGAGAGATTGCCGTCGTCAATCGCATGGCTGCCCTTAGCGCTATAGCTGTCGAAACTGCCCGCGCCAAAGGACAATCTGGTTCCCGGTTGGCTTTCTGCTGTCGGCGAGATGAAATTGAGCGCGCCACCCATGACCGAAGCCCCCAGACGGTTCGCCGAGGCGCCACGCCAGACCTCGATGGCCTCGGCTTGAGACGGGGCGGCGAGGCCGACGACGAATGTGCCATCGGCGCGGTTGATCGGCATGCCGTCCTGCAAAACGAGGATGCCGCGCTCTGTCGGGTTTTGTTGCAGGCCGGAGCCGCGAATCTGCAATCGCGGCTGGTCATGCCCGCCAAAGAATTCCTGCACCACGACACCTGGCGAGAATTTCAGCGCCTCGGCGAGGGTCGGGGAGGGGGCGGTCGCATAGTCCTCAGCGCCCACCACATCGGCGGCGAGAGGCACGTTTTGCATTTTTTCTTCCAAAAGCTCTGCCGTGCTCATCGCACCTGTGCCCTCGACCACAATGGGCTCAAGTTCGATAATCGCGCCCGGTGAGGCAGATTGCGCAAAAGCAGCGTCGTTCAAAACGGGCGTAATCAGCGCCGCTACGGCCACGCTGGACAATAGAAGTCTGGTGTCAGTCACCTGTGCTATCCCCTGTGTAAGACGGATGGCTGGCGACAGGCGGGCGACCGTGAATGTGTCATCTTGACCATTGCCAGGAATGGTCCTTGCCGCAATCTTACATAAAGTCGCACTGTTTTTGTCTTGATTAAAGTCAATGGTCGAATCATTTGCACATGTGAGGGTCTACCCCATGAAAGGAGGCCCGATGCATCACGATGAAGCGGCACATACATTCGACAGTTCCGATGCTTCATCACGATTGCCCTATTCATGTCCCCAACCGGCGAAACCCGCTCCACGTCCCGAGCGGGTTTCGCTTTTCTCTTATGTTCTGCGATTTCACAAAGACATCCTGTCGGCGCAGCCTGCGCGGCTTTACCGGGCTTGGATGGCTGAATTTCGGACGCCGTTCTTTCGTTCTTTCCTGTGCAACGATCCTGAACTCGTGGATCGTGTCCTGAGTGAAACCCCCGAAGATTTCCCGAAATCCACCCGCTTGTTCGAAGGCCTTCTGCCACTTCTGGGGCATTCTATTTTCATCACCAATGGCGAAGAATGGAGACGGCAAAGGCGCATCATAGACCCGGCTTTTGAAAGCGGTCGGGTGCGCGAGGTGTTTCCTGCGATGTGGGAGGCAGCCGTCGCGGCGGCTCAGCGTCTGGAAGCTATCGCGGATGGTCGCGCGCTGGATGTCGAACCGCAGATGAGCCATGTCGCGCTTGACGTGATTTTTCGCACACTGTTTTCCCTACCGGTCGGGGATGAGACGGCGCAGGCGGTGTTCGCCGCGTTTCGTGTGCATCAATCCTCCCAGCCGATGATCAATTCCGCCTCCTTCCTGCCCTTGCCGCGCTGGGTTCCACGCCTGCGGGCGCGCGCCACGCGAGAAAGCGCGCGTCATATCCGAGCGCTGATCGGACAGTTGGTCGACCGGCGCGCCGCAGAGATCGCGGCAGGCACGGCTCCCGACGATCTGGCCACGCGGATCATGACTACGCCGGACCAGGAGAGCGGTTCGGTTTTTAGCCGTTCTGAAATGGTCGATCAGGTCGGGATTTTCCTTTTGGCGGGGCATGAGACCACGGCGGCGGCACTTGGCTGGGCGCTGTATCTTCTGGCCCTGTCTCCGGAATGGCAGGATCGTGTGGCGATTGAGGCGCAGCGGGAGATTGACCCGGAAAAGATCTATTTTTCAACCGTGTCCAAACTTCGAGATGCCCGTGCGGTGTTTCGCGAGGCGATGCGGCTTTACCCGCCTGTGCCGATGTATCTGCGCGAAGCAGCCTGCCCAACACGGTTTCGAAGTCGCACCGTTCCGAAAGGTTCTCAGGTGGTGATCAGCCCATGGCATTTGCATCGGCATGAGCTGTTCTGGGACGATCCTGATGGCTTTGATCCGTCCCGATGGGAGACCAAAGCGGGGCGCGCGAGTGCACGGATCGCCTATCTGCCGTTCTCCAAAGGGGCGCGGGTCTGTCCCGGATCGGCCTTTGCCATGACCGAAGGCCCGTTGATCCTCGCCATGATGATGCGCCGGTTCCGCGTCTCTCTCGATAGGAGCAATCCACCCGTTCCGGTGGCTCAACTGACCGTGAGGGGACGCGATGGCATTCGGCTTTGTTTTCTGCCGCGAGAGCCGGGGCCGTCGAAAGATCCGCAAAAGGCTCAGCCTTGCCAGGCCGAGGCCTGAGGCGAAGCAAGCCGCAACAGATCGACCGCGCGCGCCGCGATTTGCGCGCTGATGTCTTCCACGCATTGCGGCAAGAGGTAAAATGCAGGCACCGGAGGCAGGACGATGGCCCCCATTTCGGTCACCGTCACCATATTGCGCAGCTGCGCAAGCGTCAGTGGCGCTTCGCGAGTCAACAGGATCAGGGGGCGGCGTTCCTTGAGCTGCACCCCCGCCGCGCGGGTCAGCAAATTGTCGTCAAGCCCATGCGCGATGGCTGCAAGTGTGCGCATGGAGCAGGGTGCAACGATCATGCCGTGCACCGGGGAAGACCCGCTGGCAATCGTGGCGCCGAGGTTCTCGGGCTGATGACATGTGCTGACTTGATCGCGCAAATCATCAAGCGCCTCCGGCCCAAGCTCCAGCTCAAAGGTGCGCTCCGCCATCTTTGAACATACAAGCTCAACTTTGGTTTCACAGTGGTTCAAAACACGCACAATATCGCGCGCCAGAATGGCTCCCGAGGCTCCCGACACCCCTAAAATTACAGTTTTCCTGCTCATAATCCCGCCTCTTCCAGCACATGCTCTGCCTGTGCGACATGGTCGGGGTTGAGCTGCATCACAGTGCCCCAGTCGCGTGAGGTTTCCGTCCCGATCTTTGTGGTGGCATCCAGACCGAGTTTGCCTGACAGCCCCTCTTTGGTGGAGGCAAAATCGAGATAATCCATAGGTGTATCTGTCAGGAGCATCACATCACGTGCCGGGTCCATGCGCGTGGCCAACGCCCAGGCCACATCATCCCAATTGCGCGGGTCGATGTCCTGATCCACCGCCACAAGCGTCTTCGTATAGGAGAACTGTGGCAACATCCCCCAAAGTGCCATCATCACCCGCCGCGCCTGTCCGGGGTAGCCTTTGTCGATCTGGATCACGGCCATGCGATAGGAACAGGCGGCGGGTGGCAGCCAGAGATCTGTGATCTCGGGGATTTGCCCGCGGATGACCGGCAAGGACAGGGTGTTGAACACCTCCCCGATAACCGAGGGTTCGTCTGGTGGACGCCCCGTCACAGTGCTGAGATAGAGCGGATCGCGCCGGTGCGTGATGGCACTTACCTGCATGACGGGGAAGGGTTCGACTGAATTGTAATAGCCGGTGTGATCGCCAAATGGGCCTTCGGGGGATGTCTCTGTCGGGTCGATCCAGCCCTCGATGATGATCTCTGCATGGGCGGGGACGAGTAGTGGCACGCTGCGGGCGGGGACAAGTTCGGTGCGCGCGCCGCGTAAGACGCCGGAAAATGTCAGTTCCGACACAGTCTCGGGAAGAGGCAAGGCGGCAGAGAGCAATGTCGCGGGATCAGCCCCAAGGGCAATGGCCACGGGCATTTTCTCCCTCTCGCTCTGCCATGTCCGATGATGTGCGGCCCCGCCGCGATGTGCCAGCCAGCGCATGATCAGCCTGTCGGCGTCAATCACCTGCGCACGGTAGACCCCAAGGTTGTAACGAGCGGTCTCTTCCATCGTGCTGCCAGCCGGTCGTGTGATTACCACAGGCCATGTGATGAGCGGCCCGGCATCTTTGGGCCATGGAGTCTGGATCGGCAGGGCATGCAAATCTATCGGCGCGTCGATGTCTTGACATGGTCCACTGCGGCGCAGTTTCGGGCGGGTCTGCAAGGCCGCGCGTAACATCGGCCAGCGCGACAGCGCGTCTTTCATTCCCTCGACGGGCGCAGGCGCGCGCAACGCGGCAAGAAAGGCGCCCAACTGTGGCACCTCATCCAAGGTCATGCCAAGCCCGGCAGCCACCCGATCGGGTGTTCCGAACAGGTTCGTTACGACGGGCATCTTGGCCTGCACTCCTCGGGACATGGCCCGTTCAAAGCGCAAGACAGGTCCGCTCCGGCGCAGCGCGGCCAGTTGAATGGCGGTCATTTCCTGTTCGACCGCAACGGGATGTGTGAGACGCACCAGATCGCTCTGGCTTTCGGTCCAGTGGAGAAAGGCGCGCAGATCGGTGAAAACGGGCAGGGTTCGCATGTGGCTCTCTTTTTCTTTGCGCTAGCAGCACGCCGTGGTTCGGGTCTTGACGAAAATCAAACGCCTGCCTCGAAAGATTACCTAGAAAACCGGCAGACAAGATGCAGATGAGACAAGGAGGCTTCATGCCTGCCAACATGCCCGGCGATGCTGTGCGCCTTCCAAAAGTGCTTGGAATGGCGCTGCGCCCTTTGCCGTTGTTTCCGCTGACGCATGTGCTGCAACGCATCACGACGCGAATGATTGCGGACCACCCCGCTATGCTGCGCCGCCTCGGAAGTTATGCGGATCGGCGGTTCCTGATCGACATTACCGATTTGCCACATGTCCTTTTGCTGCGCCCCGACGGCGGACGCATGACGGCTCACCGGCGCGGGGCAAGCCCGGATTACGACGTGCGAATTGCCGGGCCGTTGCCGCATTTTCTGGCGATGATGCATGGCTATGAGGATGGCGATGCGCTGTTCTTTTCACGCGATCTGACCGTCGAGGGGGATACCTCCGCCGCTCTGGCGCTGCGCAATGCGATGGATGATGCTGAGCTTGATCTGACCGAGGATTTGGCGGGCCTGTCCGGCCGGTTTGCCCCTCTTGTGCGCCGCATGTCGTCCTCGGCGGAACGCATGACGGGTTTGCCACTACACCGTGTCGATATGTTCGGAGAGATGCCATGATGGAACTTGTTTGCCCGGCGGGCACTCCCGCCGCCCTGCGTGCGGCCGTGACGGCGGGGGCGCATACCGTATATTGCGGCTTTGCCGACGAGACCAATGCGCGTAATTTCCCCGGACTGAATTTTTCGCGCGACGATTTGGCGGAGGCTGTGCGCTTTGCCCATGACAGGGGCTCGAAAGTGCTGGTGGCGATCAATACCTTCCCGCGCGCAGGGGCAGAACCCCTATGGCACGCTGCGGTGCGTGATGCCGAAATCTGTGGGGCGGATGCCGTAATCCTTGCCGATCTCGGGCTTTTGGCCCACACGGCCGAACACCATCCCGATCTGCGTCGTCACCTGTCAGTGCAGGCCGCCGCCGCCAACCCCGATGCGATCAATTTCTATGCCGAGACATTCGGTGTGCGGCGCGTCGTGTTGCCTCGGGTGCTGACTGTTGCGGAGATCGCCGCGATCAACCGGGAGATCGATGTCGAAACCGAGGTGTTCGTCTTTGGGGGGCTGTGTGTCATGGCAGAGGGGCGTTGTTCCTTGTCGTCTTATGCCACGGGTCAGTCACCCAACATGAATGGCGTCTGCTCTCCGGCAAGCCATGTGGTCTATGCCGAGGAAGGCGATGAGCTTGCGGCGCGGCTGGGCGGCTATACCATCCACCGCACGCCGAAAGAGGCTCCGGCCCCCTATCCGACGCTGTGCAAAGGTTGTTTCACCTCTGGCGCGCAGACCGGACATATTTTCGAGGATCCGGTAAGTCTTGATGCAACCGATCTCATCCCGCAACTGGATAAGGCCGGGGTCACCGCGCTCAAAATCGAAGGGCGGCAACGCTCTCGGGCCTATGTGGCTCAGGTCGTGCGCGCCTTTCGGACGGCGGTCGAGGCGCAGGAGGCTGGGGCGCCCTTGCCGAAATCGACACTGGCGAAACTGACCGAAGGTCAGGCTGCGACCACCGGAGCCTATGCGAAAACCTGGCGTTAAAGCGTCACGCCTTTAACCTGAGGCATCAGATAAAGGCGAGGTGCGTGCAACGCTTTAAACCGGCGCGGACATGGCGCTGCCCATAAAACACGTTGGACAGGAGTGTGACGATGGACCTTACAATCGGGCCGAACCCGTTTTTCTGGCAGGCCGAACGCGTGCGCGAGTTTTATACCGATCTGGTGCAGTCCGATGCGACGCGGGTCGTGCTTGGCGAGGTGGTTTGTTCCAAAAGGTTGCCGTTCTGGCAGGCTGAGATTCCGCAGGCGGTCGAGGCTCTTTTGGCTGCGGACAAGGAGGTTGCGATAACAAGCCTCGGTCTGATTACGCTGAAACGCGAACGCAAACTCACCGCCGATCTTATGGATATGGGCTTGCCCATCGAGGTGAACGATCTTTCTGCGCTTTACCACCTGCCTAAAGGCGTAGACTTCTGGGTCGGGCCTTTGGTGAATGTTTATAATGACAGCACGCTCAGGTTTCTGGCCGGGCGGGGCGCGACGCGGGTCTGTCTGCCGCCGGAACTGCCGATGGCAGCCGTGGTGGAGCTTTGCGCCGTGGGGCGTGACCTTGGTATCGCCATAGAGGTCTGGGGACATGGACGGTTGCCTCTTGCGATTTCGGGGCGCTGCTATCACGCGCGGCTCCATGATCGCGCGAAAGACAGTTGTCAGTTCGTCTGCGGAGAAGATCCCGACGGTCGGGAGGTCGAAACGCTGGATGATCAGAAATTTCTCGTGGTCAATGGCGTACAGACCTTGAGTTATACCACCGCGACCGTGGCCGCACAGATCGAGGAACTTGAGGCCGCAGGCGTGGCCGCAGTCCGCTTGTCACCGCAGATCGGTGATTTTTCTGCGCTTGTCGCGCGCTATGCGGAGCGGGTGTCTGGGCGTCTCTCGTCGGCGGAGTTGATCGCGCATCTCAAAGGGTTCGAGCCCAAGATGGAGCTTTCAGACGGTTTTTTGACGGGGCTCTTTGGCGCGGAATGGAGCGATGGCCCTAGGACATCCTGAGCGCGCGTGCGATCAGCTCTGGCGTTTCCGGCCATTCCATCAGGGGCGGCAGGATCACACCCTCAAAACCGCTTCGGGCAAAGCTGTGGGGCAGATCATCCAGAACATGCCCGGCGCGTTGCACAAAATAGGACAGGCAAATCGCCTGTCCTAGATGGCCGGAAATATCCTGCACGAAGGGCGGGTTTTCGAGAAAGCCAAGCCGGATAGCGCGAAAGTTTAGCCGGTTTGCAAGCGTGGCTTTCAACGTCCGGCAGGCCTCGGGATTGCCCTTGGAACTTTGTCCGCCATGTGCGGCAATGAGCAGGGTTGTGTCCTCTGTGGCCCACCCCTTGGCCTTCAAAACACGGGCCAGACGGGACACGATCAGATCGGGCAGGCCCGGCAAAAGCCCGAAAGGTGCCAGGGTCTCGAGCCCGTGGGGCGCGATGCGTTCGGCCAGAATATGCCGTATGAAATACCCATCGGACATGAAGAGCGGAAAGATCACGGGATGCCCAAGCCGTGCAATCTGCGCTTCAAGGGCGTCAGGGGCGGCAAGCGTGGCCCCAGCGATCACACGCTCCGGCAAGTGCGCGGCGACCCGTTCCGCGAGCGTGGCGATGCTGCGCTCTTGTGCCTCCGGGGCCGAAGGGCTGCCGTGGCTGACGATGAGAACGCTTGTGGAGGATGAGGGCGAGAACATGTCAGTGGCTCGTCCCGTCGGAAAAGGTGATCTTGTTCCAGACATTGTATTTGCCGGAGGGCTTTTTCATCGGCAGGCGCGTCACCTCTTCGAGTGTGGCCGCATCATAGACGATGACCGCGCCGTCTTCTTCCCAGATTGACACAAGGGCATAGCGCCCGTCGCGGGTAAATTCGATGTGTGCCACGGTTTTCCCCGGTGCGGGCGACAAGGTGCGGATAATCTCGAGGCTCTCCTTGTCGATGATATGCAACTTGTCCTTGTTGGGGCCAAAGAACACATCTGCCCAAAGGTAGGGCGTGTTTTCATGGCTGCGCAAAAAGAACCCCGGTCCCGCGGTTTCGATTTCCTTGAGGATGGTCCAGTTGTCCATGTCGATCACGCTCAGCAGACCTTCGCTCAGATGCGGTGTGGCCATGACACGTTTGCCCCCGGAGATGAAACTGATGCCCGAACCCAGATGCGGCATGCCCGGAAGCGGCAGATCAGCCTCTTCCGTGCCGCTTTCCAGTCCGACGACCACCCCGGTTTCCGCCTCTCGGTTGGCACCGATGAGATGGCTATAATCCGGCGTAAAGAAGAAATCGTCCAGAGGCGCGCTGACTGAAATGCGCCGTGGCGTGAACCGGGTTTCGGTGCGGGTTGAAATTTCCCATATTTCAGCGGCATCTTTCAATGACAGGATAAAGCTGTCGCGCTGTGGGGCCTGATAAACGGCGGCGACGCGGCTCGATTGGCCGCCTTTAGCCTCAATGGGGATCACCTGTGCCACGCTGAGATCATCGGTGGACAGGATGGTCAGCGTGTGGGGCAGATAATTGGCCACGGCGAGCCAGAGACCGTCCGAACTCATCGCGATGTTGCGGCTGTTGACACCGGCGCGCACTCGCCCGACCTCTTCCAGTGCCCAGATGTCGTATTTCTGCACCCAGCCATCGCGGGACATGACATAGACATAATGGCCATCGGGGCTGAATTTCGGACCGCCATGAACCGCAAAGGGTGTGGCAAAGCGGTCGAGCACCTCGAAGGTGTCGCCATCCAGAACGCTGACGTGATGATCGCCGGTCTCCACCACCAGAGTGATGTTCATCGGATCGGCGTCAAACGCCGGCGCTGTCACCGGTGTGTACTCCGGGGACAGACTGCGTGTTTCTTCGATTTCCTGCGCAGTCCATCGCGGGATGTCCGGCAAATCGGTTTTGATATAGGCGGCCACGGCGGCGATCTCCGCTTCGCTCAACGTGTCGTGAAAGGCGGGCATCTGGGTCGCCACACGACCGTTTGCGATCAGATCGGTTAACGAGCCGCCGCGCAACCGTGCCAAGGCTTCGGGGATCAGCGCGGGGCCGGTCCCGCCAAGTCGGCTTTCGGCATGGCAGGCGGCACAAAGATCCGCGTAAATCTCCTGACCGTTCGGTTCAGCCGTGGCTGTATGCGCGGAAAGAGCAAAGGCGGCACCCGCTAAAGTGCGGTACAGCAGGTCAGAAAAAGCGATATGCTGGGTCATGGCTTTTGCCTCGAAACGGGGTGACGGTCAGACGCTCGGAATCTGCAATGCCCAATTCTGCATTTGACATGTAACAGGCCGGATCTTCGGCCCAAGGGTCGCCAGACACTTGCAGAGCACGGATGCGGGTGTTGCCGCCGCAAACACGTTGAAAGGCGCAGTCGCCACAGCGTCCTTTGAGTGGACGGGGACGTTGGCGCAGGGTGGCCAGCATCCTGTCGGAGCCTTGCCACAGCTTGGTAAAGGGCGTTTCTTTTACATTGCCGATCCGATAGGCGGACCAATAGGTGTCCGGGTGCACATCGCCGGTCGGATCGATATTGGCGACCCCAAGCCCCGACGAATTGCCGCCCCAGGCTTCAAGATGCTGCGCGACATGCGCCGCCTGGTCCGTGTCGAAATGGCGTTGGACCCATTGCAGGAAATAGACTGCATCCGTGTCGTTGTTGCCGGTGACGATCTCCAGAGGCCGGTTATGCGACACGTCTTCCCAAGCACGGGCGATCAACGTGTCGAGCGCGCGCCGGGCCCGCAGATGAGCGGTGTCCTCGCCTCGGTTCTTGTCGCCGCGCCCGGCATAGACGAGATGGGAGAGGTAGAATTTATCGACGCCTTCGCTGTCACACAGGGCGAGCATGTCATCGAGCATATGGGCATTCTGTTCGGTGATGGTAAAGCGCAGTCCGACCTTGATCCCATGTTTCTTGCATTCGCGCAGGCCGGTCATGGCCTGAACGAACGCGTCGTCGCCGCCGCGAAACCAATCGTTGAAATCGCGCATTCCGTCGATGGAAATCCCGACATAGTCAAAGTTGAGATCGGCAATCTGTGCGGCCTTTTCCCGGTCGATCTTTGTGCCGTTGGTCGACAGCGCCAGATGTCGAAAGCTGAGATCGCGCGCATAACGGGCCAGATCGAAGATATCGAAGCGTGACAGCGGCTCGCCGCCCGACAGGATCAGTGCCGGAATTCCATATCCGTTGAGATCGTCCAGCACGCTTATGGCCTGTTCATGGCTCAGTTCACCAGGAAAAGGAACATCCGCCGATGTGGTGTAGCAATGGCGGCATCGAAGATTGCAGCGCCGCGTGAGGTTCCAGATCACCACAGGTTTGGTGCCTCCCGTTCCTCGACGGGTACGGACTGGGGTGGGGGTGGCGAGTTCGCGCATATATTGCGTCAGGCGAAACATGGCTCAGGCTCCTGTTTGCAGGCGCATTCCGGTCTTCTTCAGAATCCGCGTGGAATAGAGAATGTCATGCGCGCGGCAGGCCGGGCCGAGAATCTCGCGCAACGTGTTGCGATGTGCCTCGACCGCGTGCCGGTCAGGCCCGTGCAGCATGGCGAAAAGGTTGTAGGGCCAGTCCGGCATGGCACGCGGGCGCAGATAGCAATGGGTGACGAAATCGAGTGCGCCAATCTTTGCGCCAAGAATTTCGGACTGATCGTTGTCTACATCCCAGACGCTCATGCCATTGGCTGTCATCCCCAGTGCGTAATGATTGGGGGCAATGCCGATCCGGCGTACGACGCCCGTCTCGTGCAACTTGGTAAATCGGTCTATGACCTCTTGTTCGCTGAGGCCCAGGTCTCGGGCGACCTCGGCATAGGGGCGCGGGGAAAGAGGCAATCCGCTCTGCGTTGCCGCAAGTAATCTGCGATCCGTGTCATCCATCTTCATGCCGTCACCCTGAAGCCGATAAAAAACTCTTTCAGTTTCGGAAAGCGCATGACCCGCAAGCCGGTTTGTGCCTCGATCCGATCCGCGATCTCCGTGATCCTTTCCGGCCTGTCACAGGCCAAGACGAACCACATGTTCAGCCGGTGGTCGCGTTCATAATTATGCGCCACTTCCGGACAGGCATTGACCAAAGTCATGATCGCCTCGAAACGCGCTTCCGGCACCTCCATGGCGCAAAGACAAAACGCCCCGCCCATGGCGGCAGCATCTAGAAACGGGCCGAAACGGGTGATCGCTCCCAGATCACGCAACCGTGCCAGCCGCAGTAAGATACGGGCCTCTGTCGTCTCTAGATCTGTGGCAATTTCGAAAAAAGGGCGCGGAGCCAGGGGCAGGCCGTCCTGCAGCACGTTGATCAGCTTGCGGTCCAGCGGGCTTAACGCATCGGGTGGTAAAGGGGTGCGTCGCATGTCAGGCCACCCTGTCCGCAGAAATTTGTGCCCCGGTCTGTTTGTAGCAACGGACGGAAAAAAGCGTTTCATGGACACAGTCTGTCAACTCCGGCAGGTCGGCAGCCTGTGCCAGAGTGGCCAGTGCTTCATCGCGGCTTCGGGCATGGATCATGGAGTAAAGTCCGTGATCCCAAACCCCAGGTACGGTGCGGCGTTGATAGCAGAGAGTGACACCACGATGAGCTGCCAGAGCGCGACCCGCAGCGATCATGCGTGCTTCCGGCACAGTCCAGACCACCATGGCATTGGCCGACCAGCCCAGGGAGCGATGGCGCACGATGATGCCGACCCGCGTCAGGATACCTGCCGTTTGCAAGATGGCGATCCGGTCGATCACCGCGCGCTCAGACAGGCCCAGCATCGTGCCAAGCTCGGCAAAGGGTGCAGGGGTCAGAGCCAGCCCCTGTGACAGGGCATGAAGCAAGGGACGGTCGCTGTCGCGTAGAACGCTCAGATCCGCGTCGCGCTCCGACATCATGCCATGTGGCATCCCGGTCATGGAAAAGCCAAGGTCGATATTGAACGGGCGCAGCAAACGCAGATCAAGCACGGCGATTCCTGTGTCTGCCTCGATCTCTTTCAGCCCCCTTTCGAGTGCCGCTACATCGGGTGCGGTCAGCACGAACCATAGGTTGCGCTCATGTTCGCGCAGATAGGAATGGTTTACCCCCGGCACTGCGGCGACGCGGGTCGCTACCGCATCCAGTCTGTCTTCAGGCACCTGCATTGCGGCAAGAGTCGAGGCACCTGCGGTGTTCGGCCGAACGGTTGCACCGACACGCGCGATACGACCCTCTGAACGCAAGGTGTGCAAACGGGAGAGGACCTCCTGCTCCGTGGAACCGCACCGCCGGGCGATGATTTCAAAGGGGCGGGGCAGCAGCGGAAAATCGCGTTGGAACCCGTTCAGGAGATGTTGGTCGAGTTGAGGGAGATCGGACAACATAGCTCACAACCCCGGCTGGTGCGCGCGCGCAGTGAAGAAAATGCCGGAGGGGGCCTTCGCCGCGATCTCAGCCTTTTTCGCGAATGTTTTCGTGTCATAGACGACGACCTTGTCCTCATCACGTACCGAGATCCAGACCTCGGCTCCGCGCGGTGCGAATTCCATATGGAGTACCGCCTTGCCCGGCTCCAGCGTCTTGACGACCTCATGGGTGCGACTGTCCACGACCTGCACCACACCGTTGCGCGGTGTGGCGAAATTGACCCAGACATAGGGGGACGCGGGTTGCGCGATGACGAAGACCGGTTGGCCATGCATGTCTGTGCGCCCGATCTGCTCCAGCGTCTCACGATCCACCCACAGCAGCGCATATTGGCCGACAGCGGGCAGGACGAATTGCCCTTCGGTAAAGGCCCAGCCCTGAAGATGCGGCATTTTGTAAACCGGCAGGTCCTCATGATCTTTGCCATAGTCGTTCAGGAAACGTGTCGGGGTTGGAGGCTCGTCCCACAGGTCAATGGCGGTGACGCCTTTTTCGCCGAAAAGCCCGATCAGATAGGTATGAGCATCATCGGTGACTACCGCGTCGAACGGGTTCATGCCGACAGGGCCGAGATTTGTGATGGCCGGGCCCGTCCCCGAAAAATCGCCCAGAAACGCCTCACCAGTATCCCAGACGGTCCAGATGAACCGCCGCCCAGGCAGATCGGCCAGCCCGATGGTTTTGCCCTCTGCGGGCACATCGGCCACAAGATCGAGCGTCTCGGCGTCAAAGACCTTGACCCCGCCAGGTGTGTAATTTGAAACGGCGACCAGAGTGCCGTCATCGGAAATCGCGCCGCCGATGGAATTGCCAGCCTGCATGGTGCGCGCGACGATCTTTTGTGTCAGCATGTCGATCTTGGTCAACCCGCCGTCCCGGCCAAAGACATAGGCGTAGCGCTCATCTGGGCTATAAGTCATGGAGGCATGGGACATGTCGCCCAACCCCTCGACGCGCCCGATGGCGGCATGTTCGGAGCGGTCCACGACAAGTGCCGACCCGGTGGCGCGTTCCACGATCAGCCCGAGATCGCCAGTCGCGCAACAGGGGTCACCGGCGGATGCAACGGTGGTCACAAGCGTGATCACGGTGGCGCAGGCGGCAGAGAGGAGCGGATGTGTCATTTGTCTTCTTTCCTGTTCAAAAGATAGTCGGCGATCCAAAGCGCCTCATTTTCGCTCAAGAGCGGTCGCCACGGCGGCATGGCGGTGCCGGGCACGCCATCGAGGATGATGTAAGACAAGCCCTCACGTGGCAGGCCCCCGATGGCGGCCCGTGTCAGCGGACTGCCCAGCCCGCCTCTGAGCGTTAACCCGTGGCAGGACCCACAATCCTGGATCACCATGTGTTCAAGTTCCGCCGCGCGCTCTTCCGTGATCGGTGAATCCGCACGGAGATCCCCCCCGTGGGCAAGGCACAGACCGGAGAGGGTCAAAAAGGCTACGTGATGCAAAGGCCTAGGCATGAGCCACCTGTCTGGCGGCCTTGGCGATCTGTGCTGCATGATCGGGATGAAGCGCGACGACATGGCCGATGATAAACAGCACGGGAGCCTCTAGGGGTGTGTCTTCGAGATCGCTCGCGATCGTGGCGAGGCTGGAGAACAACCGGGTTTCGCGCGGAGTTGTGGCCGAGGCGATGGCCATGACCGGCGTGGAACCATGTAGTCCGTGAGCCATGAGGTGGCCGGCGATGTTGACCATGTTCATTGCCCCCATATAGACGACAAGCGTGGTCTCTTCGCTGGCAAGACTGGCCCAGTCGAGATCGAGCGCCGCGTCTTTGGCGCGATGCCCGGTGACATAACGCACGCCTGAGGCCAAGCCGCGATGCGTCAGGGGGACACCGGTTGAGCACGCCGCGCCCTGCGCCGAGGTGATCCCTGGCACATAACTCACCGACACGCCGGCGACTCTAAGATAGTCAGCCTCCTCGGAGCCACGCCCGAAGATCAGCGGGTCGCCGCCTTTAAGCCGCACCACATGCCGATCATTTTGCGCCTCTTCGACGAGAATCCGATTGATGTCCTGTTGCGGGACCCGATGATGTTGCGGGGTTTTGCCGACGTCGATGCAACGTGTTGTGTCAGGGACCAACGCCATGATTTCCGGGCTGACGAGTCGATCGAACACGATCACATCGGCGTCCTGGATGGTCTTGAGTGCCATGACGGTCAGCAGATCCGGATTTCCCGGGCCCGCACCGACGAGGCTGACATGCCCTTTCGGGCGAGAGGTTTCATTTGGCTGGTTGATCACTGGCTCAAACTTCATTTCGCGGCCTCGCTGCGGCTCGTGTAAACCGTCGCACGACTGGAAGCTCAAAGAGCAAAGACAGCTATGATGTCGATGGGGCTGAGACGCCATCCAGTTGGTGAGACTAAGTAAACCTGACCCGAGGAGGATTGCGACTGCCTTGACTTTCGTTAAAGCGCTGCGCAAAAATCTGGCAGCCGCCTTTGGGGACGTGCAGGACCTTACAGGGAGCGGGGCGGAACGTTTTAAAGCGTTTCTCAAAAAAAAACTTGAGGCACTCAATTTTTGAGAAACGCAGCACTATCAATTCAGTGCGGTAACGTTTTTCGCTCAATCTGTTTCAGATTAAACGAAAAACGCTTTAAGCAGTTGGCGCGCAGACGAAGCGTTCGAACCAGGCCAAAAGATCCGGGAGTGTGGCCGGGACTTCTTCAGCCAACCCGTCAGAGAATTCCAGAAACGCATCACGATTGAGGGCATTCACTCCGACGAGTACCGGAATATCCTGCATCAACGCTTGGGCGATCACATCACGAAACCCGCGTCCTTCCGCCTCGTGTTTGCCGAATTTGTTGATGATCAGGCACTCTGGCGGTGCGTCGGGACGCGCCAGATCTCTGGCCACATGAGCGACGGCGGTTTCCAGGGCCTCGGGGTTGAGACGACAGCCTTTTGCCCCTGTGCCGAGATGTTGAGATATGCGCAGCGCCGGTCCTTTGGGCAGGATTTTCACATCCATGTCGCAGGGTCCGTCACCGGGGCGTTCCGTGTTGATCTGAACCGTTCCTGCCGGGTGAAAGCCTCTGGAAATGAGCGTGTTCGCAACCTGAAGAAGCAGCCCATCCATATCTCCGCGTCCCGGTGCCATTGTGTAAGCGATTTTCATGTTCTGAGCCTTTCAAACGTCACTAAACGGCAAAAATTCCACCACGGCATTGGCGGGCAGCCTCTCTTGACCGGCCGGAATGAAAATATACCCATCGGCTTTGGGCAAGCCTGCAACGCGTGCGGAATGCGTTGTGCTGTCACAGGATATGATATCCCGACCGATGCTGTCGCAGCCGATGAGGCGGGCCGGGCGTATCTCGCAGCGGGTGCTATGGCAATGCAGAGGCACATCGGAAACGACATGGCGTTTTCGCGAAACCGGCTGGGTTTGACCGCAGAGATGTACCAATACATGCTGTCCGAACAGGTCCCATGTCGTGAGCGCGGACACTGGGTTGCCAGGCAGACCAAGCCAGATGGCCTGACGCAGCTTGCCCAGTGTCACCGGCTTTCCCGGTTTGATGGCGACGCCGCTGAACGCAATGTCCGCCCCCAGGGTACGTATGACAGGTTTCACATAATCTTTGTCGCCAACGGAGATTCCACCTGTGGTGACAATGATATCCGCCTTGCCAGCCAGGTCGCTCAACAGGTCGCTGAGCATGTCGGGATCGTCCCCAACTCTTTCGCAAGCGATCAGGGACAGACGTTCATCTGCAAAGCGCGCGCGCAGCATCGGCCTGTTCACGTCACGGATTTCAGCTGCCGCCAACGTGTCGCCGCAGCCCCGAATTTCATTGCCGGTGACGATCAAGGCGATACGAAGCTTGCGGCGCACACGGACCTCATATGCGCCAGCCGCCGCAAGCGCCGCAATGTCGCGGGGGCCAAGTTTTTTGCCGGCGTCGAGGATGCGGGTTCCGGGTGACATGTCTTCGCCCTTGCGGCGGATGTTTTCGCCTCGCACGGGCTTGCGGTCGAGATGGAGAGATGCATCTCGGCGTTCGACCCGTTCCTGAATCACTACCGTATCTGCTCCGAGAGGCAGAGGGGCGCCGGTAAAGATGCGCACGGTTTCACCGTTCATAAGAGATCTCCCCTTGCCATGGCTGCCTGCGGGAATCTCATCGACGATGGTCAGCCTCCATGGGGCCGGACCGGTCAGGCTTGATGATGCGAGGGCGTAGCCATCCATTGCGGAGGCGTCGAACGGAGGCGTTGCGCCGCGCGCGAAAACCGGTTCGGCCAGCACGCGGCCCTGTGCCGCATCGAGGGGAAGGAACTCCGTGTCTTCGATGGGCCTACAGTAGGTTGCGATCTGCTCAAGCGCTGTGTCGATGCTTGTCAGGCCTGACAGGATTTCCGGCGTATCGCAGCCGCATCCGGATTGGGAAAGAGTGTCGTCCAATATCATGATTTTACCAGTTTCTGAGGCGATCAGGTGACCATTGTCCGGATGCGCCGGGCGATCATTTTGTTGCGCAGGGACACCAGATCGTCAGGCGTCAACCGCGCCTTTGCGAAGGGCAGCAATAGCGCATTTTCCAAGATGATATGCTGTCGCAGACGATTTGCAAAAGCGTGCAGTACGGCACGCTCACGCGCATCGGCGCGCCGATGGCCTTGTGTCAGTTTGTTCAGAGTGTCGCGCAGTTCTGGCAGGCTTTCGGAGAGGTCCACATGCTGCTGATGAAGGCGTTCGAGTGTTGTCTCTATATCGTCTTCGGGAGTGCAACGCGCCAGGATGAGCGTGCCGAGATCTTCCTCCTCATCCTCCACCAGAACGGTTATTTCGCATGTAAGGACATGCAATACATTGGAAATATCTACTTTTTTCGGTAGTATCGCTTCGGCGATCCGGTCGATCTGATCGCAGACCGCACGAATGTGCATGTGGTCTTCTTTGATGAATTCAAGCGGTTCTACCAGCAGCTCCAGACGCGTTGCGGCGTCTCCCGGATTTCCGCGCCGGGTATTCGATACATCGTTCTTCATAGATGGTCCTCCTCCATTTTGACACCTGAGATGTCCGCAGAAGACACCAGAGCCTCGGCAAATGCTTTTGCGGCTTGTGTCCAGGCGGATTTTTCCAACGCGTCCGCAATCTGACTCTTGACGCTCTCAAAGGGCAGTTCCGCCCCTTCGGCACAAGCGTCCATGCGGATCACATGCCAGCCATGTCGGCTCAGCACCGGGTCTGCGCTGATCTCTCCTTCCGACATAGTACGCAAGGCTGCTTCGAATTCAGGCACGGTGTCGCCCGGGCCAAGCTGGCCCAAGGCACCGCCGGAGGTTTTCGAACCGCAATCGCTTTGTTCTGACGCGAGTCGAGAGAAATGTTTCGGATCGGCGCGGGCCTTGTCGGCCATCTCGCGCGCGCGGCGTTCAGCGAAAATCCGGGCCTCACTGTCGCGTGGATCGCAGGCACAAAGAATATGCGATACTTCCCAAAGCGGTGGGGCGCGGAAACGTGACGGGTCGCGGGCCCACTCGGCCCGGACCTCATCGTCGCTTGGCGCACGGGTTTCCATAGCCGTTTCGAGAAGGCCCCTAATCAGGGCATCCTCATAGGTTTCAAAGCGGCCGGGGCCAATTTCGTCGGGCATTGCCTCAATGCCCCGTTTGCGTGCTTCTTGCAGCAATAGCGTACGCATCGCGATAGCCTTCGCCGCCTTGCGCCAGGCAATGCCGGGTTTGCCCTTTGGCGCATCGTGGTTTTGTGCTTCGGCAGCTATCCGTGTGTAGGGAACGGTTTCGCCATTGACGATCAGATCGGGAAACAGCGGTGAGTTCATGTCCGTTACTCCGCCGGGGTGCGGGGGGCCTTACGGCGCGACCGCACGATCTGATAGCCAGTCCGGGTGAAGAAATAGCGAAACGGCGCTGCAAATCCAGACAGGATGTGCACCAGTCGTGTGAAGGGAAAGACAAGAAAGATCGTCAGCCCCAGCACGATATGCAGCTTATAGATCAAGGGGACATCCACGATATGTTCGGCGACGCCCGCCTCAAAGAGGAACACGCCTTGGGCCCATTCCATGAATTTGATCACCTCGCCATGCTCGGCGGTGGCAATCGAATAGGGTACGCTGATAAGCCCAAGCGCAAGCTGGGCGATCAGCATGAGCAGAATGGTCATGTCCCAAAAGCTCGACGTGACCCGGATACGCGGATCGGACAGGCGGCGATGCGCCAACATCACCCCTCCGACAATGGCGGCCACGCCGGCAGTGCCGCCCGCGATGGCGGCGAGCAATTGTTTTGCCTCTGCATGGATGCCAAAGGCTTCGTAGATTTCATGCGGCACCAGAAGACCGAACAGGTGACCGACGAAAATGAACAACACCCCGACATGGAACAGGATCGAACCGATCACCAGTTGTTTGCGGCGCAACAATTGCGACGATGAGGATTTCCATGTGAACGGGTCGCGCTCATAGCGTGCGATGCTGCCCATTATCCCGACACCGAGAGCGATATAGGGGTATATTCCGAAAAAGAAGTTATGCATGGCGGCCTCCCTTATTTGACCTGCGCTTGCGGCGTGGGTGTGACGGGTTGATCCATGCGCGACAGCATATCGCGCACCTGCGGGCATCCGGCGTTCGGATCGGGACCGAAGCGTACTTCGCTCTCTTCCCAGACCTCATCTAGCGCCTCCAGATCGTTGGGATCGACTTCCGGCTGATCCAGAAGCTCCGCCACGGCCTCCTTGTCTGCTTTGCCTCCGGCAATTTGCAGCAGGGCGGCGAAGACGGCTCCATAGGGGCTCTCACGCCGGACGAGCCGGGCATTGAGCGCCTCGAAAATATGCGCCGCATCAGCCAGAATGTCCTGAGCTTCGGCTCCGGGACGGGTGGACAGGAATTCCAGAAGAACCGGCAAATGATCCGGCAATTCCGTGGTGGCTGGTTCGAAGCCGCCGTTGCGATAGGTTTCCATCAGCGACACCATGGCACCGCCACGGTCACGACTTTCACCATGAATATGTTCGAACAGGTTCAGCGATAGGGTGCGGGAGCGGTCGAACAACATGACATATTGTTCTTCGAGGTCAAAGATGTCCCGGCTGGAGAGCTCCTCGACCAGCGGACGCAATGCCCGCCGCGCCGCCGCCGTGAGGCGGGTTTCAGAGGCCAGCACGCCACCAATCTCGGGCATGGCATGCTGCAAATCGCGGCTCGGGTAACTCAACAGCAAAGAAAGGGCCTTGAGTGTACGATCGGTCGGGGAAATATGGGCGTGATAGGTCATCCACGTACCTCCTGTGGCATTTTGAGCGGTTTTTTGGACCCTCCGAAGAGCGAGCCTTTCGACATGCCCGTCGAACAGCCGTTGCCATCGGTAAAGCCGCAGCCGCCGCGCAGATCATAGGCTTCTTCGACCTGTTCGCGATGCGTCGTCGGGATAACGAACCGGTCTTCGTAATCGGCAAGCGCCATGATTTTATACATGTCTTCGATGACGCGTCCCGACAGGCCGACACGTGCTGCGAGCCCTTCGTCGACAACACCCTCGACACTTTTCGTGCGCATATAGGCGCGCATGGCGAGCATGCGTTCCAGGGCTTGAGCCACGGGAGCTTCATCGCCTGCAGTGAGCATATTGGCGAGGTAGCGCAGCGGAATGCGCAGGTTTTTCACATCCGGCATGGCACCATCGGTGCCGATGGCACCGGCCTCAGCGGCGTTCTGGATCGGGGAAAGCGGCGGGATATACCAGACCATCGGCAAGGTGCGGTATTCCGGGTGCAGCGGGAAGGCGACCTTCCACTCCATTGCCATTTTCCAGATCGGGCTTTCTTTTGCGGCCTTCAGCCAGTCCTGCGGAATGCCTTGTTTTTGCGCCTCGGCAATCACTTCGGGGTCATGCGGATCAAGGAATACGCCAAGTTGGGCGTCATAGAGATCCATTTCCTCGGCTGCATTTGCCGCCTCTTCGATCTTGTCGGCATCATAGAGCATCACACCGAGATAGCGGATGCGCCCGACGCAGGTTTCTGAACAGACAGTCGGGTTTCCGCTCTCGATCCGGGGATAGCAGAGCGTGCATTTCTCGGATTTCCCAGTCGACCAGTTGTAATAGACCTTCTTATAAGGGCAGCCCGAGACGCACATCCGCCAGCCCCGGCATTTTTCCTGGTCGATCAGGACGATCCCGTCCTCTTCACGTTTGTAAATCGCGCCCGACGGGCAAGATGCCGCGCAGGCTGGATTCAGGCAATGCTCGCAAAGCCGGGGGAGATACATCATGAAGGTGTTCTCATATTCCCCGTAGATCTGTTTCTGAATGCCCTCGAAATTGTAGTCTTTCGAGCGTTTCTCGAATTCACCGCCGAGGATTTCCTCCCAGTTCGGACCCTTTTCGATCTTTTGAATCCGCTCGCCTGTGATTTTCGAACGCGGGCGGGCGGTTGGAAAAGCCTTGCCTTCGGGGGCCGATTTCAAGTGGTCATAGTCGAAATCGAACGGTTCATAGTAATCGTCGATTTCCGGCAGGTCGGGGTTGCCAAAAATATTGGCGAGGATGCGCCATTTGGCGCCTTGTTTGGGTTGCAGTTTGCCGGATTTCGTCCGGGTCCAGCCCCCGTTCCAGCGGGCCTGATTTTCCCAGTCGGTCGGATAGCCGGTGCCGGGCTTGGTTTCCACATTGTTGAACCACGCGTATTCGACGCCGTCGCGGCTGGTCCAGACGTTCTTGCAGGTCACAGAGCAGGTGTGGCATCCGATACATTTGTCGAGATTCAGCACCATGCCGATTTGTGCACGTATTTTCATTCCGCTGCCTCCTTCGGGGTGGCTTCATTGTCGAGCCAGTCGACCTTGTTCATCTTGCGCAGGATAACGAACTCATCTCGGTTCGAGCCCACGGTGCCGTAATAGTTGAAACCGTAGGACTGCTGGGCATAGCCACCGATCATATGGGTGGGTTTGAGCACCGCGCGGGTGACGGAGTTGTGAATCCCGCCACGCAGACCGGTTTTCTCGGAGCCCGGCGTGTTTACGATTTTCTCTTGGGCGTGATACATGAAGGTCGTACCGTCCTTCATCCGTTGCGACACCACCGCACGCGCCGTCAGCGCGCCGTTGGCGTTGTAAAGCTCGACCCAGTCGTTATCGACGATACCTGCGGTTTTGGCGTCATTCTCTGAAATCCAGATCACCGGACCGCCGCGATTGAGCGTCAGCATCAGAAGGTTGTCGGTATAGGTCGAGTGGATGCCCCATTTCTGGTGCGGTGTGATGAAGTTCAGCACGACATGCGGTGCGCCGTTTTCCGTGTTGATGTCCGCCGTCACGGTTTTGAGGTCCACCGGCGGGCGGTAAGACATGAAGCCCTCACCAAAAGCGCGCATCCACAGGTGATCCTGATAGAGCTGCTGGCGCCCTGTGAGTGTCCGCCACGGGATCAGTTCATGCACATTGGTGTAGCCCGCATTGTAGCTCACATGCTCGCTTTCGATCCCCGACCATGTCGGTGAGGAGATGATTTTGCGCGGTTGCGCGGCAATGTCGCGGAAACGGATTTTGTTGTGATGTTCGCCCTCGGCCAGATGCGCATGTTCGCGCCCCGTATATTTGCTCAGGGCCTCCCAGGCTTTCACGGCGACTTCGCCATTGGTCTCGGGTGCCATCATCAGAACCGCTTCGGCGGCATCAATCGCCGTGTCGATGATCGGACGCCCCTTTGCGGACCCGTCAAGACGCTCTCCGTTCAATTCCTTGAGCGCCTTGACCTCGTCTTCGGTGTTCCAGGAGATGCCTTTGCCACCGTTGCCGAGTTTGTCCATGAGCGGGCCGAGTGCCGTGAACCGGTCGTAGATTGCGGTATAGTCGCGCTCCACCGCAATATAGTTCGGTGCGGTTTTGCCGGGGATCAGATCGCATTCGCCTTTCTTCCAATCCTTGACCTGATCCTGAGCGATCTCCGCCGGCGTGTCATGCAAGATTGGCAAAGCGACCACATCGGTTTCCTGACCGAGATAGCCGGGCGCGATTTCCTGAAACTTCCGGGCGAGAGATTTAAAAATCTCCCAGTCGGATTTCGATTCATAGGCCGGGTCCACCGCCGCTTGTAGCGGGTGAATGAACGGGTGCATGTCCGATGTGTTGAGATCGTCCTTTTCATACCAGGAAGCCGTCGGAAGAACGATGTCGGAATAAACGCAAGTGGTGGACATGCGGAAGTCGATCGTCACCAATAGATCGAGCTTGCCGCGCGGGGCCTCCTCGTGCCACTTGGCTTCTTTTGGCAATTGCCGGCCTTCCTCCCCCATATCTTTTCCAATCACACCGTTGTCAGTGCCGAGCAGGTGTTTGAGGAAGTATTCATGCCCCTTGCCTGACGAGCCCAAGAGATTGGAACGCCATACAAAGAGGTTGCGTGGCCAGTTTTCAGGCGCGTCCGGGTCCTCGCAGGACATTTGCAGCGCACCCGACTTCAACTGTTCCGCAATGTAGGGAGCGACGTCCTGACCAGCGGCCTTGGCGGCTTTTGCCACCTCAAGCGGATTGGTCTTGAGCTGCGGCGCGGAGGGCAACCAGCCCATGCGCTCGGCACGGATGTTGTAGTCGATCATGCCCGCGTCCCAATCGCCCTCGGGGGCGGTAGGGGACAGGATTTCGCCAGCTGTCAGGGTCTCGTAGCGCCACTGGTCGGTATGGGCATACCAGGCTGAGGTCGCATTCATGTGCCTCGGTGGGCGGCCCCAGTCGAGGGCGAAGGCGACGGGAAGCCAACCAGTCTGGGGCCGCAGCTTTTCCTGACCCACATAGTGCGCCCAACCGCCACCGGACTGGCCGACACAGCCACACATCACCAGCATATTGATGATGCCGCGATAGTTCATGTCCATATGATACCAGTGGTTCATACCCGCCCCGATAATCACCATCGAGCGGCCATCGGTCTTCTCGGCATTCTGCGCGAATTCGCGGGCGACATGTACGATTTTGGCGCGGTCCACGCCGGTGATTTTTTCGGCCCAGGCCGGGGTGCCAGGAATATCTTCGTCGAAATCCTGTGTCACCCAATCCCCGCCAAGGCCCCGGTCCAATCCGTAATTTGCGCAGAACAGGTCAAAAACGGTGGCCACTGCCACTTCGCCTTCGGTGGTCATGATCCGCTTTACCGGTAGGTTTTTCGTCAACACATTGGGGCGTTTGTCGCCGGTGGAGAAGGCCTCGGTCGCATCAGCACCGAAATAGGGGAAATCCACGCCGACCACATCGTCATGGTCGCCATCGACAACGAGCGTCATCTTGAGCCGGGTGTCGGTTCCGGCGGCTTTTTCCTCAAGGTTCCATTCGCCTTGCTCGCCCCAGCGATAGCCGATGGAGCCATTGGGCGCGACCAGATTTCCCGAGCTTTCGTCGAGGGCGACGGTTTTCCACTCCGGGTTGTTGTCTTCGCCCAGCTTGCCGTTGAGATCGTCGGCACGCAGGAAGCGACCGGGGATGAGCTTTCCGTCTTTCTCTTCCAGTTTTACCAGCATCGGGAAATCGGAATATTTGCGGCAATAGTCCTCGAAATAGGGCGCCTGGCGGTCGAGATGGAACTCGCGCAGGATGACGTGACCAAAGGCCATCGCCAATGCCGCGTCGGTGCCTTGCTTGGCGTTGAGCCAGACATCTCCGAATTTCGCGGCTTCCGAATAATCCGGGCAAATGACAGCGGATTTCGCACCTTTATAACGCACTTCGGTGTAGAAATGTGCATCCGGCGTCCGGGTCTGTGGGACGTTTGAGCCCCAGAGCAAAAGGTAGTTCGAATTGTACCAGTCCGCCGATTCCGGCACGTCGGTCTGTTCGCCCCATGTCATCGGAGAGGCGGGCGGCAAATCGCAATACCAGTCGTAAAACGACATGCAGGTGCCGCCCAAAAGTGACAAATACCGGGTTCCAGCCGCATAGGAGATCATCGACATGGCCGGGATCGGGGAAAACCCGAAAATCCGGTCGGGGCCATAGGTCTTGACCGTATAGGCATTGGCGGCGGTTACGATCTCGGTCGCCTCATCCCATGTGGTGCGCACGAAGCCGCCCTTGCCGCGGGTTTCGACATAGCTTTGGCGCAGGATTGGGTCCTTCTGGATTGCACTCCAGGCCTCGATCGGCTCCATGGTTTCGCGCATCTTGCGCCAGACTTTCATGAGGCGACCACGGATCAGCGGGTTTTTCACCCGGTTGGCGGAATAGAGATACCAGCTGTAGGACGCGCCACGAGCACAGCCGCGCGGCTCATGGTTCGGAAGATCGGGGCGGGTGCGCGGATAATCGGTCTGTTGCGTTTCCCAAGTCACGATCCCGGATTTCACGTAGATTTTCCAGGAACAGGACCCGGTGCAGTTCACACCGTGGGTTGAGCGCACGATCTTGTCGTGACGCCAACGGTTCCGATATGTGTCTTCCCAGTCCCGGCTCTCGCGCGTGACTTGTCCGTGACCGTCCGCAAAGCTCTCAATCTCTTTCGGCTGGAAGAAGTTTAATCTGTCAAGCAAGTTGCTCATTTCGGCTCTCCTATGGGATGGCGAGAGGGGGTGTCGTTGCGGGTCGCGCGCAGGTGCGCGCGACCCATTTGGAACTCAGCAAGGGACTGGTGCGTTCTTGCGGCTGTAAAAGACCCATGTGATCACCACACAGAGCACGTAAAACATCAGGAAGGCCCAGAGCGCACCGTTCGGAGCGCCGGTCATACTGATCGAGGTGCCGTAGGCTTTCGGGATGAAAAAGGCACCATAGGCCGCAATCGCGCTGGTGAAGGCGATGATCGCTGCGCTTTCACGCTCGGATTGTTTGAGCGTTGCAGCGTCATCAAGCTGTGGCATCAGACGCGGGATTTCCTGACGCATGATCGAGGGGATCATTTGGAAAGTCGAAGCATTCCCTACTCCCGTCAGGAAAAACAGCGCCATGAAACAGGCAAAGAAGCCCCAGAAGTTACCATTGGGCATTGCCTCGGACGGCAGGAATTGCAGCACACCCCAGACCGCGACGATCATGCCGAGGAAGGTCCAGAAGGTGACGCGGCCACCACCGAAGCGATCGGAGATCCAGCCGGTCCCGGCACGGGACAACGCGCCCACGAGTGGTCCGAGGAAGGCATAAGACAGGGCGTTGACCTCGGGGAACTGGGTTTTCATCAACAGTGGGAAGCCTGCGGAATAGCCGATGAAACTGCCGAAAGTGCCCGTGTATAGGATGCACATGATCCAGTTGTGTAGGCGTGAGAAAATGATCGACTGTTCCTTGAACGATGCTTTGGCATCCGCGATGTCATTCATGCCGAACCAGGCCGCGATGGCGCTGACGGCAATGAAGGGCACCCAGATGAACCCGGCGTTCTGAATCCAGAGCTGGCTGTTGTCTGAGAGGGTGACGGGCTCCCCGCCCATGGCGCCAAACACACCGGCGGTGATGACCATTGGAACGAGGAATTGCATGACCGACACGCCGAGATTGCCCAGACCTGCGTTCAGAGCCAAGGCGTTGCCTTTGGTCTTTTTCGGGTAGAAATAAGCGATATTGGCCATAGAGGAGGCAAAGTTGCCGCCGCCAAAGCCGCACATCAGCGCCAATACCAGAAAGATCACATAGGGCGTTTCGGGGTTTTGTACGGAAAACCCGATCCCAAGTGCAGGCAACAACAGAGAGGCGGTGGACAGCGCGGTCCATTTGCGCCCGCCAAAAATCGGGATCATGAAGCTGTAAAAAATGCGCAGCGTTGCGCCGGAGAGGCCGGGCAGGGCGGCCAGCCAGAACAGCTGACCCGTGGAATATTCGAAGCCGATCGCGGGGAGTTTCGCGACAACGACGGACCAGACCATCCAGACCGAGAAGGCCAAAAGCAGGTTGGGAATGGAAATCCACAGGTTACGGGTTGCGATAGCCTTGCCGGTTTCGGCCCAGAAGGTTGCGTCTTCGGGCCGCCAATCGACCAGCGTGTGGGCGTGTTTTGTGTTTTGGGTTTGGGAAATCGCCATCGGGTTCTCCTCCACTTGGCGTAAGTCGAGTTGCCTGCGCCCTGCCGGATGCAGGGCGCGGGATGCTTATTCGGCAGGTTGCCCGTTACGTGACAAAAGTTTGCGGGCTTCGATTGCGTTCAACCCCTCTTCCAGAGCAGCATTTGCCTTGTCCGCGCGGCGACGCAGGGTCTCTATATTTGCCGCAGCGAAAGCGGCGCGTTCTTCATCTTCCTGTCGTGTCGAAAAGCGGACGAAGAAAGCCAGGAAAGAGGCGCAGATCACGACGATGCCCAAGACCTGAAAGGCTTCGGACCAGTCGATCATGTTCTTGAACAGGAACCCGGCCAGCACTGCACCTGCATTACCGCCCGCGCCGACCACACCGGCCACCGCGCCGAGGGCTTTCTTGTTGATGAAGGGCACCACGGAATAGGTCGCGCCTTCGGCCATCTGGGTGAACAGCGAGAAGACGATGAGGGACGGCAGGGCCAGAAAGAGCACATGCATCTGGCTGAAGATGATCAGGGCAATGCCCTCAAACAGCAGGCAGATGAACAGCCAGAAGCTCCGGCCTTTGAGCCCCCAGAGCGCGCCGAAGTTGTCTCCGAAAATCCCGCCAAGAGTCCGGGCAAACAAGTTCATCAGGCCGAAGGAGGCGGCGACGAACCCGGCAGCGACGAGCGACAGGTCGAAGTAATCGGCAAAATAAAGCGCTGCGACGTTGTTCACGGTCAATTCGATGCCGAAGCATGAGCCATAAATCACGAACAGCACCCAGACGCGTGGATCTTTGAGCGCGTTCACATAGTTGCCGGTGACTTTTTTCTTTTCTGGCATCCGGCCCTGAGCGCGCAGATCGTCAAAATTGCCGTCAGGAGCGTCTTGGGTCAGAAAGAAATAGGCAATGCCGATCAACAGGATGATGACCCCGACGACAACCATGGACAGGCGCCAGCCGACCGCTTCGGAAACGCCAAAACCGACGACAAAGACCGAAAACAGCAAGGGCATGACGAATTGCGTCACCCCGCCGCCCAGATTGCCCCAACCGGCGGAGGTCGCATTTGCCTGGCCGACGACATTGGGTGCAAACATCACGGTTGTGTGGTATTGGGTGATCACGAAAGCAGCGCCAATGCCGCCGATCAGCACGCGAAACAGCAGGAAACTCTCAAAGTTCCAGCTGAGCCCGATCCCCATCACCGGAAGAGATCCGATGATCAGAAGCCAAGTGTAGGCTTTTCGCGGTCCGATTCGATCACATAGCCAACCAATAAAGAGACGGGCGAAAATCGTGATTGAAACGGAACCGATAATGGCCCATCCGATCTGATCCTTTGTTAGCATCAATTCATCACGCACGACACTCATCAGTGGCGCGATGCCGAACCATGCGAAAAAACAGGAAAAGAACGCAAACCATGTCATATGGAAGGTTCTGATCTGTGGCATTTTGACGTTTAAAAAGTTTGACCACAATGCCGTGGCCTTGTTCTCTAGCTCCATCGTTTTTCCCCTAATGTGGCAGAGTAACGAAACGCCCTTCATGGGCTTGGCTGTGGTATGAACATGAGAGTCGAAATGTGGGTTGATCTATATCATAAAATATAAAAAATCCTTATAAATAAATGACTTACAGAAATTTGTCATGGTTTTGAGTGACATGTTTTGGTTGGGTTAAGCCGCATTTGCTCTACAGGTACTTGACATATTTCCGGCAAAGGCATGACACTTGTCGGCGCGCAACAGGAGGTTAGATTTCACATGCCAGTGTCGTCCTATCAGGATGTACGGGAGCTTCACTTGTTCTCAGATATGTCGGAAGAGAATTTCCAGCTTTTGATGCGTGCAGCCTATGTTCAGAACTTCCCGCCACAGCTCGAATTGATCGAGGAAGGAGCGGCCAGTGATTTTCTGCATATTCTGCTTTCAGGCTCCGTCGATCTGTTTTCGCAATGGAATGGTCGGGAAACCATTATGGCAACGCTGCGCCCCGTCAGCAGCTTTATCCTCGCCGCGACGGTCAAGGATGCGCCTTACCTGATGTCGGCCCGGACGCTGGAGAAAAGCCGGGTTGCCCTGATTCCCAGTGCGGATGTGCGACGGGTGTTTGAATTGGACAACGCCTTTGCCCGCGCGATGGTGACAGAGCTTGCGGAGTGTTACCGCACGCTCGTGAAGACACAGAAAAACCAGAAATTGCGTACTTCGCTCGAACGTCTCGCGAATTACATCTTGCGCCATCAGATCCGCGAAGGTGGGCAACAAGAGTTCGACTTGCCGTTCGAGAAACGCCGGCTGGCCTCTTATCTGGGCATGACGCCGGAGAATCTAAGTCGCGCTTTTAAAGGATTACAGGGCTATGGTGTAAGCCTTGAAGGCCAGCATGTGACGATTTCGGATCAGGCGACTTTGGAACGTTTCGCCAAACCTGACCGTCTTATGGATGATCCAGCTTATTAAGGAGAGAGACATGACCAAATCATTACCCGGTGCGGCCGGAGAGCTTGCCAAAACATATCCCGATGTCTGGGAGGCCTATTCTTCTCTTGGCAAGGCCGCCGCAGAAAGCGGCCCTTTGTCTGCGCGCGAACGACGCCTTGTCAAACTCGCCCTCGCAATCGGTGCCGGATCGGAGGGAGCCGTGCATTCTCATGCCCGACGTGCAAAAGCCGAAGGGATCGAGGTGGAAGCAATGACACAGGTTGCGCTTTTGGCGATCGGGCCGGTCGGCTTTCCGAGAGCGGTGGCGGCCAAGACCTGGATTGAGGATATTTCAGAGTAAAGCGTATCGCGCACGTGCGATATTCTTGAAATGCTTGCCCCCATCTGCCCCGAATTAAACCTGCCCGTTAGCCTTTGCCGGAATGCGAGCAAAGCGTTAAAAAGCTTTAATATGTGAGCTAGGGTCTGTTGAGATTCAGGATTCACATGTGACTTGAGTTCTGATTCAAGCTCCCAAAAGGGAGGTCAGAATGGACACGAGCAGGTTTGTCATCCGCGATCATCAGTGGGCCAAGATGGAACCGCATTGCCTTGGGCTAAAGGCGCATCCGGGGCGCACGGGTAGCGACCCGCGACTATTCATGGAAGCGGTATTCTGGATTGCGCGCACCGGGTCGCCGTGGCGCGACTTGCCGTCTGGATTTGGGAACTGGAATACGATCTATCGTCGGTTCCGGGATTGGGCGCGTGCTGGTGTTTTCGAGCGCATGTTCAATGACTTGTCTGATCAGCCCGACATGGAGATGGCGATGATTGACGGAACCATAGTCAAGGTTCACCGCGCTGGACAGGGCGCAAAAGGGGGACTCTCCGTCAGGCTATAGGCAAGTCGAAAGGCGGCTGGACGACGAAAGTCCTGGCGCTTACTGATGCGCTTGGGAACCTCGTGCGGTTCGTCCTTCTGCCGGGCAACCGTTATGACACGGTCGGCGTTGCGCCATTGATCCAAGGGCTGTCGTTCGATGCGCTCTTGGCCGACAAGGCCTTCGACAGCAATTGGATCATCGAGGAGATGAATGCGCGGGGCACGACCATATGTATATCGCAACGTCCGCAACGAAAGGCGCCCTTGGCCATTGACGAAGAGATGTACAAATGGCGACATCTGGTTGAAAATTTCTTTTGTGATCTGAAAGACTTCCGCCGCATCGCCTTGCGCACTGACAAAACCGACCTCAGTTTCGCCGCCATCATAAACGCCTGCGCTGCCTTACTGAACTCAAAGTGAATCTCAACAGACCCTAAAGCGTTTCGACTTTAACTTGATCTATCACATAAAGTCGAAACGCCCGCTCCGCTTGGACGTTGCACTGCGTTTCTGCTCAAACCTTGTATCAGGTTTAAACAGAAACGCTTTAGGTTCAGGACTTCGGTAACGGGGCTTTCCCCATCAAGAGATTTTTCGCACTCAGACTGATCCGCTAAGGCGGGTCTAATAGTTCTTTTTGGGCCGTCTCTGCGTTCTGTAGGCTTCCCGTTGAGGTCCTGCGGGCACACGCTTCGGTTCGTGGTCAGCGCGTCGGCCGCCAACATGATGCTGGTTCGATGTAATTCCAATGTGCCCATCTCATAGGCCTGCTTGACGGATGTCATCGACTGTCCTGATCACGGCATCATTGGAACCTCCTCCCTGCGGAAACTCGAAAGCCTGCGACCAAGCAAGCAACGATTAGAGCGTTTCTCAAAAAACTTGAGGCTCTCAATTTTTGAGAAACGGAGCAATATGAATTCAGTGTGGCAACGTTTTTCGCTCAATCTGATTCAGATTAAACGAAAAACGCTTTAAGGGCTCATCCGGTCAGGCCATTTTCGTTAAAGCACCTGGCTGGAAGGTTATGCCATTGACACAAATTCGATGGAGGATACATAGCCACCGGATCAAGTGTCTTTTAATCCGACTCCGCAAAATGCCCGAGCTCTGGAGTGCGACCTTTAAAGAGTTTCGCATCAGATAAAAGCAGTGCGCCGATACCGTTCAGATGGTGCACCGCTTTCGACCAAAACCGTGATCGAGGTTTCTGGGTCGATGGTTTTAGTGCAGTCCCTGTCTCGTCAGCAACTCGACCTCGGTGCGTTTGAGAGCCTATCTGGTGTTCGACCAATCGCAGGTTTCGTTGGTTGCGCCCTCCCGCAACCAATTGTGTGTGGGAAACTTGGCAGCACGTCGACCCTAGATGCGGTGCCACTTGAGTTTGTGTCGAGAGAATTTCCAATTAACCCCTTGGGGCGATAGTTCAGTCGTTGTCGATCGCGAGTTGCAGGCCGTCCCAAGCTGCATACTTGTCGCCTGTTTCACGGATGTGCGTATAACGTTTCAGGCTAACCCAAGACCTGTGTCCGCTGACGGCTGCGACATGAGGAATGTTCCAGCCCATTTCGAACAGCCGCGAAATGCCTTCATGGCGCAGATCGTGGAAGTGCAGGTCCTCGATCCCAAGGAGCTTGCAGGCGCGCGTGAAGTTGGCCGTGATCGCGTCCGGAGAGTAGGGGAAGATCTCAGCCTTGCTCTTCCGCATGCTGTCGATGATCCGAATGGCCTCCTCGGGCAAATCGACCCAGGTATCGTTTCCGAGCTTTTCGCCGGGATGCTTCATGTCACGGACCAGGATGCGCTTGTGCTCCTTCTGAAAGTCATCCCAGGTAAGCCGGGTGATCTCTGCCTGTCGGCGCGTCGAGAAGAGAGCGAAAACGATTACCTTGTGCATGGGCATGGCTTGAGGTGTTCTCTGGCGCCGATCAATGAAATGGGCCAGCAGCCGGTCGAGCTCATCGAGTGTGGGTCTGCGGGTCCGCTGCGCGGAACGGGAGATGATCCCCATACGGCGCGCGACGGTGATCGCGTCTCTCATCTCCCGGTCATCCAGTCGGAAGTCCCACATCGGTCGTGCTATGGCGAATATGGAGGCGAGATGGCTCGCATAGTTCCCGACTGTTTGCGGTTGTCCGGGCAGTGACTGAAGGAACTCGATGATATCCTTCGATTTGATGGTGGAACAGGGCAGATCGGCGATCGGGTAGGAGGCGATGGTCCTAAGGACTTGCGCCTTTGTGCGACCGATGTCCTTCACCGTTTCTTCGGTGTAGCGCTCGATCGCTTTGGACAGGGGAGGGTCGGATGCATTCAGTTCCTCCAGCGCTCCTGGCTTGGCAAGCTCTTTCTCACGCTTCTTTATCCAGGCGGTCGCAGCGGGGCGTCTGTCAAAGGTTTTCGTCTCATGATAAGTAGAGCCCTCTCGCATTACACGCACACGTGCTAGGTAGCTGCTACTGCCATCTTTACGTTTGCGCGTGGTAATCGAGCCCATGATGACCTCCTGACTTGGTACATGGGAATTCTATTTGGTACATTGTGCCAAGTCCAGCGTCGAAATCGGCGTGTTTGGTACAGAATAGGCGGGAACGAGACGAAGATGAGGCGCAGTTAAGTGACGGATAAAATTAAAAAATATGATTTATCAAAGGCCTCTCGCCTGTCCGTCGCACCCATGATGGATTGGACCGACCGGCATTGTCGCTATCTGCACCGGCTGCTGTCGGCAAACACGCTTCTCTATACCGAAATGGTCACTTCGCCCGCGCTCGTCCGTGGCGGTGCCCTGCACCTGCTGGAGTTCAACCCGGAGGAACATCCCGTCGCCCTGCAGCTTGGCGGATCGGATCCGGATGAGCTGGCGCAAGCTGCAAGGCTGGGGGCCGAGGCGGGCTATGACGAAATCAATCTGAACTGCGGCTGCCCGTCGGACCGCGTGCAATCTGGTACCTTCGGCGCCGTGCTGATGAAGCATCCCGATCTGGTTGCCGATTGCGTGGCCGCGATGCGTGAAGCCGTGGATGTCGAGGTAACGGTGAAATGCCGTATCGGCGTGGACGAGCAGGAGCCCGAAGAGGTTCTGCCGGAGTTCCTGGAAAAGATCCGCGGCGCGGGTTGCCGCAGGGTGACGGTGCATGCCCGCAAGGCTTGGCTGCAGGGCCTGTCGCCGAAGGAGAACCGGGATATTCCGCCCCTGGATTATCCTCTCGTGCTGCGCATGCACGAGGCATTTCCCGATCTGCACATGTCGATCAATGGCGGTATCGCGACCCTGGAACAGGCCGAGGCGCTGCTGGCGCAGGGGCTGGACGGGGTGATGATCGGTCGAGCGGCCTACCATGACCCCGCCAACATCCTCTGCCAGGCAGACCAGCGGATCTACGGGGCAGAGGCGGAGGCCATGACGCCGGAGGCGGCGGTGATGGCGATGCTGCCTTATATCGAACGCCACCTGGCGGAGGGGGGCAAGCTGGCCCAGGTCACGCGGCACATGCTGGGTCTCTTCCAGGGGCGTCCCGGGGCGCGGGCCTGGCGGCGGCACCTTTCGGAACAGGGGCATCGCACCGGTGCGGGTCCCGAGGTCGTGGAAGCGGCGCTGGAATTCGTCACCCGCGCCGCCGCCTGAGGTCATTCGGCGCCGAAGAAGTCGATCGTCTTGGCCGCCAGCGCGTCAAGCGCTTCCGTTTCCGTGAAAATGTTGAAGGAGTGGTCCATCTCGTCGGTGTACTTTTCCTCCGGGCCATCGTGGGCCTCCAGCAAAAGGTCGGCAGAGGCCGGGTTGACGATCTCGTCGGTGCTGCCCTGCGCGACGAGAAGGGGGCCGGAATAGGCTGCCAGTTCCGCGGGCGGATCGAAGGTGGCGACCTGATCGAAGAAGCGGGCCTTCAGCGTGACGGTCGCGCCCCAGGGCAAGTCGGTCGAAACCTCTGTCTGGGGCGTGGCGGCGGCGGCGGCCTCGTCGAACATCGCCTGTCCCAGAAGGCCGCTGTAGGTGTCCATCGGAGTTGCGACGGCGTTCCACAGGGCGACCTTGCCGAAGGCGCCGGAACGTCCGGCTGCCGCGGTGGAAACCAGCCCGCCCTGGCTCCAGCCCAGCAGGTAGATCGTTTCGTAGCCCTGACCCTTCAGCCAGTCGAGTGCGGTGAGCGCATCGGCCACCTGGCCTTCGAATGTGGTATCCGCGTATGTCCAGTTGGATGTGCTGTCGCCGGAACCACGGAAGTCGATCCGCAGACTGGCAAGCCCGGCTTCCGCCATCAGGCGGGCAGTGCGGGAAAAGACACCTTCGTCCGTGCCGGGAATGGCCAGTTCGTCCCGGGTGCCGGTGAAACCGTGCAGCATCAGGACGACGGGGGTGCCGCTCGCCTCGGGTGTTTCGAGGGTCGCCACGATGTCCTGTTCCGGGGCGGGGATGGTGACCGTGGTTTCCATGGCGTGAAGGGGCGTGGCAAGGGCAAGCAGCCCGGCCGTGGCGACAGACGTGGTGTGTTGGGCCCCACGGGGCCGGCGTGCTTCGGGACGGTGTGTTTTCAAGGGGGTCTCCATTCAATGGCAGCCTGACGGCCGGAAATGAGGCTAGAGCGCACGGCCTGCGGTGAGAAAGGAGAATGCGCCCGAGCAGGGCGCGGGACGGGACGCTGCCCTTGGATCGGGCGATGGCGCGGGCGGTTGCGCGATTCCTGTCCTGCCCGCAGCGGAGGGCGGCAAGGGCCGCGTCCGGTGGGGCCGGATCTGACCGCATTTCTGCCACTTTTCGGGTCGTTCGTGGATCCGCTCCCCTGTCTGGTCACCGAGCGGCCCTGCGGCGTCCCCTGCAAACCAACGCATTTGCATGTAATTGCGGGAATAATTTCGGGTGCACGGGGGCGGGCGCAAGGATCCGCCGGTCCCGTCCATGGTCCATGTCTTATCCCGTCTTGGCCTTAGGGCAGCCATATTCGCCTGCTTGAATACGGTGGCGTAAGAGGATTACCCCCCATGCTGGAGCTCATCTCTGTCGTCGCGCTGGCCGCGATCGGTGTCGCCTTCACATCCTATTCGGGTGAGAAGGAGAGCACCTCTGCTGCGCGTCGTTCGGCGGTGCAGGAGGCGGATGATCAGGTCGACAGCGTGGGGATCTTCGGCCATGACGTGGCGCGTCGCCTGCGGGAAAGCATGCGTGTCTTCGGGACGCGAAACCCGGAGGTCCAGGCAGAGCTGGACGAAGCCGATGCCCTGGCACGTCGCCTCTCGGCGCAGCTTGAAGCCGAGGAGGAGGCTCAGGAGGTCGAACAGGAAGAAACCGTTCTGGCCGGCGCCTTTGCCGAAGAGGAAATCCTGGCCTCCGAGACCGGGCGGCAAAGTGAGCTCACCGAAGACGGCTTCGAAGCTCCGCTTGAGGAGGCCTGGGTGTCCTCCCTCGGCGACATGCTCGAAGAGGTCGAGGCTGCACAGGAAGAGCCGATCGTGATCGAGGAGGGCGAATTTCTGGATGTGGCGCCCGAGGAAGCGCAGGCAGAGGCCGTGGACGACCGGCCCGCGCTGAATGCGCCGATCATCCGTGATTTCGATCCCGAACGTGATCAGATCGTGCTGGAGTATCGACCCGAAGAGGCCGGCAATGGCAAGGTGGGCATCATCACGGATGACCGCCATCCCGGCGCGGCATTGATCACCCTTGGCGGCAAGGTCGTGGCGATCGTCGACGGGGGCGAGGGCCGTGTCACGGCCGCCCATGTCGAGCTGGTTCAGGAAGATCGGTCAGACCACGCGGCGGCCTGAGCGCCAAAGGCAATCGTCGCGGATCATCGCCGCGGTTCGGCCTGTCGTTTCAGCGATCCGACCTATGCGCCCGTCCGGCACGTCCGCCCTTGCGGCTGCTCTTGAGCGGGCCGCGCGATGGCAACTGCTCCATTACGTCCTGCCGTTCGTCTTCGGACATGCGCGACCAGGCTGCGATTTCCTCGATCGAGCGCAGGCAGCCGATGCACAGCCGGGCCTCCGGGTGAATGACGCAGGTGTTCACGCAGGGAGAGGAGACCGCCTCCCGCCGCCAGACATCGCGGCCACTGGGTTCACCCTTGTCGCTCATCTGACCTTCATCCGGCGGACTTCAGGTGGCTCAGGCGGTCCAGTGCCCCCTGAAGGATGTAGGAGGCGGCGACATGGTCGATCACCTCTGCGCGGCGGCGGCGCGATGTATCGGCCTCCAGCAGGGCGCGTTCGGCGGCAACCGTCGACAGCCTCTCATCCCAGAAGGTCATGGGAAGATCGGTGAGTCGGGACAGGTTGCGGGCGAAGGCCCTTGTCGACTGGCAGCGCGCGCCTTCGGTGCCGTCCATGTTGCGCGGAAGGCCCAGGACGATGCCGCAGATCGCGCGTTTGCCCAGGATCTCCAGCAGGGCGGCCGCATCGACGCCGAACTTCTTGCGCCGGATGGTTTCCAGCGGGGTGGCGACGGACAGGAAGGTGTCGGACACGGCGACGCCGATGGTCTTCTCGCCGAAGTCGAGCCCGGCAAGGGCCTGCATCGGCGGAAGGGCGGCCGCGAATTCGGTGGTTTCCTCGAAGATCATTCGGTCAGTCCTGCGCTTTGGGCGGCGGTGTGGATCAGCTCCAGCGCGGCGGTGTTGCCGGCGAAGACCCGCTGTGCCTCGGCATAGATTTCCGCCGCGTGGTCGGTGTCGCCCAGCACCCCGAGGGAGGAGATGAGGCGCGCCCATTCCTGCACGGTACCACCTTCGGTGCCCAGACGTGTTTCCAGCTGGGAGACCATGCCGCGGATCATCTGCTGTCGATCCTCGGGGCTGAGGTCTTCGGCGGCGGCCATGTCCTCGGAGGAGGGGCCGGCCAGCGGGGCGTTGGTGGGCGCTGCGGGGGCGGGCAGGGTGTAGTTTTCCTCCCCTGCAAGGTCGGCGACACGGCCGATCTGGTTGCGGACAAGCGGCACCCAGGGCGCGTCTTGAGGAGAGCTGCGCAGCAGCCGGTCCCAGAGGTTGAAGGCAATGTCAGGCCGCCCCGTGCGCGCCATCAGCAGCCCGGAATAGTAGGTGGCAGAGCCATTGTTGGGGTCGAGGCGCAGGGCCTGTTGCAGGGCGGCGCCTGCCTCGGCAGAGATCTCTCCGCCCGCGGCGAGGATCAGGAGGTCGGCATAATCGGCGTAGTCCTGTGCGGCGGCCGTGGGACCCATCAGGCGCAGCATTTGCCCCTGCGCGCGCGCCGCCGCCGCGAAATTGCCCAGGGCTGCTTCGTTGCGCGCCAGGAGCTGCTGCCCGCGCTGGTCATCCGGGCGTTCGGCCACGGCGCTGCGCAGCTGCTCCATCAAGGTCTTGAAATCATCGGAGGGTTCTTCGGGCTGGAACCCCAGGGGCCGGGGGTTCGCTTCCAGCTCTGCCTGGGCGGGGAGGTCGCGCAGCATCTCCTGCGCGGCTTCGATGCGGGCGGCGCGCGGCATGTCGGGATAGCCCGGTGCGCCGAAATGGAGGTAGAGCGCCAGGGCGCCACCAACAAGGACGACAGAGCCGATGATCGCGGGCCAGAGGCCGGGCCCCCGGCGTTCCTCGGTACCGGCCTGAGAGCGTGCGGCGGTATCGGCTGCCAGCAGGCGCCGGGAAATTTCGGTCCGGACCCGGTTCGCCTCTTCCTGGGGCAGGGCGCCGCGCGCGAGGTCGCGTTCGACCTCCGCCAGCTGATCCCGGTAGATTTCCATGTCGTAACTGGCGGGCGCCGGGCCCGTTTGCGACCCGCCCACCATCAGGGCGCGGGCCAGCATCGCGGCCACGGCAAGGGAGAGCAGGGTGACAATTGTCCAGAAAAGCATCGAAAGATCCTAGCGACCTGAAGGTGTCTGCCGGTCTAACGCGGGTGACCGGCGCAAGAAAGCCCCCAAGCGACCAGTCGCGCGCCCATGTCGCAAGCGCAGCATATTGCGACGGATTATGGCGGGGCTATCCTGCGGGAAACTCTAGGGTCGGGCCGAGGTGCCCCCGGTACCCTGATTGCGATTCCACGTGTCAACACAGCGAGAGGCCATGAAACGCTACTCTGCCTTTGCCATTGCCCGCGAAGCGGCCCGATACCATTCCGGTTGGGAGCGCGCTTGGACTTCTCCCCAACCCAAGTCGCGTTACGACGTCGTGATCGTCGGCGCCGGTGGCCATGGGCTCGCCACGGCCTATTACCTGGGCAAGAATTTCGGCATCACCAATGTCGCGATCATCGAAAAGGGCTGGCTGGGCGGCGGCAATACCGGCCGCAACACGACCATCATCCGGTCGAACTATCTTGAAGATGACAGTGCCGCGATCTTCGAAAAGGCGCGCTCTCTTTACGAGGGGCTGAGCCAGGACCTGAACTACAACGTCATGTTCAGCCCGCGCGGCGTCCTGATGCTGGCCCAGACCGAGCATGAGGTGCGCGGCTGGAAGCGGACGGCGCAGGCCAACAAGTACCAGGGCGTCGATACCGAGTACATCGACGCCAAACGGGTCAAGGAAATCTGCCCGATCATGAACATCGACGGGCCGCGCTACCCGGTTCTTGGGGCGCTCTGGCAGGCGCGTGGCGGGACCGCGCGGCATGATGCCGTGGCCTGGGGTTATGCCCGGGCCTGCTCCGAAATGGGCATGCACATCATCCAGAAGTGCGAAGTGACCAACGTCATTTCCTCTGACGGCAAGGTCGAGGCGGTGGAGACCACCAAGGGCCGCATCGGTTGCGACAAGCTGGGAATCGTTGTCGCGGGCCATTCCGGCGTCCTGGCCGAAATGGCGGGCTTCCGGCTGCCGGTGGAGTCGATGGCGCTTCAGGCGCTGGTTTCGGAACCGATCAAACCCTGCATGGACGTGGTCGTCATGGCCAACACCGTGCATGGCTACATGAGCCAGTCCGACAAGGGCGAGATGGTCATCGGCGGCGGCACCGACGGGTTCAACAACTACAGCCAGCGCGGCAGCTTCCAGCATATCGAGGAAACCATCCGCGCCCTGATCGAGACCTTCCCGATGGTGTCGCGCCTGAAGATGCTGCGCCAGTGGGGCGGGATCGTGGACATGACCGGGGATCGTTCGCCGATCATCTCGACCACGCCGCTTGGCAACTGCTACATCAACTGCGGCTGGGGTACCGGCGGGTTCAAGGCAATCCCCGGATCGGGCTGGGCCATGGCGGACCTGATCGCCAAGGGCACGCCCGGACCGCTGGCCAAGGGCTTCGGCCTGGATCGCTTCCGCGAAGGGCGGTTCATCGACGAGAGCGTCGCTGCGGGCGTGGCGCACTGAGGCCCGGGATGAAATCCTACGCCATCATCAACACGCCAGAGGGCGGCCTACTCCGCCGGCAGGGGCATCTGCTGACCGGGCAGGCGGGCGGCTTCGATCGCCTCCAGCGCGGCACGGCGGGTGTTCAGGGGCGCTCCGTGGGCAAGCCCCAGGGCGTTGGACAGGCGGTCCCCGTCGCAGCCTTCGGGACGGCGTGCCAGGCCGATGCCGTGGAAGCCCTCTCGCAGCGCGGCGGCGAAATCCGGCGTTGCAGTCAGCCGCGCCAGGTTCGCCATGTAGCCAAAACCGAGGGGGCGGAGCGCCTCTCCCGGGCGGGCACCCAGCAGCACGTAGAGGCCCGGCTCCTCGGGCAGGCCGTCGAGGTCGTCCAGCAGGGCGAAGCGCAGGCTTCGGATGCCGTTTTCGGCATCGAGGAGCGGGAATTCGATCAGGTCGGTCATGCTGCTCTTTCTCCGTCGCGTGTGGATTGTCCGCGCTGTGGTAGGGAAACGGTAACACAAAATGTAGTGGTCCTGTTAACGGCAACATGCCGCAGCTGGGATGATGACGGCCAAGCGCCCGATTCCACGGCAGAACTTTCCATCGATGGATTCGGCACCGTAGGGTTTGCCGGGGCTGCAGATCCGGACTTTGCCGCCGGTGGGAACCTGTTGCGTCTTGGGGGCGTTTCCTCCCCGAAGCACGCAAGAAGAAAGGGATCCACATGGCCGAGAAATCCGGAAACACAGGACTTGCCTTCATCCTTGGCGCTGTCGTCGTCGTTCTGGCGGGCGTCATCTGGTATGTTTCGACCGGCGGGCAACTGCCCGGCGCGGACGAGCCTGAAATCCAGATCGACCTTCCCGACGGCGGCTGATCGCCGCGTGGCCTCCGCTTTTGCGGTGGCCAAGACCTCTTGCGACCAGGCGCCCCGGGTGCCCGGTCCCCGTATCGCCGAAAGCCGGTCGCAGAATGCGGCCGGCTTTCTGTCGTGTTGTGCTGCCGGGGCCATGCCCCCGGTTCTGAGAGTTGGAGAGCGCGATGCTGCTGCTTGAATGCCCCTGCTGCGGCAGGACCGGCGAAGAGACCGAATTCCACTGTGGCGGCGAGGCCCATATCACGCGCGAAGGCCCCGGGGCCGATGATGCCGCCTTCGAGGCCTACATGTTCGAACGGGTGAACCCGAAGGGCGTGCATTTCGAACGCTGGCGCCACGTCCATGGCTGCGGCAAGTGGTTCCACGTTGCCCGCGACACTGTCACGCTGGAAGTCTTCGGGACCTATCCGGCCGATACCACCACACCTCCGGAAGAGCTGCTGGAGAAGATCCGGGCGAAACGCCCGGGCTTCAAATGGCGTGAAATCGCATGAGCCGGACCGAAATTTCGACTAAAGGAGCAGGGGCGCGATGAGCAGCAGGCTTGCACGGGGCGGTCGCCTGATCGACCGCGGCGCGATGCGCGAATTTACCTTCAACGGCAAGCGGATGAAGGGCGTGGAGGGCGATACGCTCGCCTCCGCCCTGCTGGCCAATGATCAGGTGATGATGGGGCGCAGCTTCAAGTATCACCGGCCGCGCGGCGTTGTTGCTGCGGGTGCGGAAGAGCCGAACGCCCTGATGGGGATCGGCACAGGTGGCCGGTTCGAACCCAACCAGCGCGCCACGACGCAGGAGCTGTTCGACGGGCTGGAGGCGGCGAGCCAGAACCACTGGCCGAGCCTGGAATTCGACGTGGGCGCCATCAACTCCAAGATGTCGCGGTTCTTCCCGGCAGGGTTCTATTACAAGACCTTCATCTGGCCGCGCAGCTTCTGGGAGAAGCTTTACGAACCCATCGTGCGGCAGGCCGCGGGCCTGGGCAAGGCGCCGACGGAGGCAGATTCCGACGGCTACGAACACCTTTACGCCTTCGCTGATGTCGTTGTCGTCGGCGGTGGTGTCGCCGGTCTGACCGCCGCCCTTGAGGCGGGCAAGGCAGGCGCCAAGGTGCTGCTGCTTGAGCAGACGGGCCATTGGGGCGGGCGTACGCCGGTGGACGGCGGGCAGGTCGATGGCCTGGATGCCGGGGCCTATGTCGAGAAGCTTGTTGCCGAATTGACCGCGATGCCCAATGTCACCATGCGCCTGCGTTGCATGGGGTCCGGGGTTTACGACCATGGCTATGTCCTGGCCTATGAACGGCTGACGGATCACCTGAGCGACAAGTCCGGCCCGCGCCACCGCCTGTGGCGGATCCGTGCCGCGCAGGTCGTCGTGGCCGCCGGCGCGATCGAACGGCCGCTGTCCTTCGCGGGCAACGATCTGCCGGGCGTGATGCTGGCCGCAGCCGTGCGGGATTATGCGGTGAACTACGGCGTCGCGGCAGGCGACCGGATCGTCGTGGTGACCAACAACGACGATGCCTATCGGACCGCTCTGGCCATGAAGGCCGAGGGGCTGGAGGTTCCGGTGATCCTGGATGCGCGCGACGCGGGCGGCGGGGCGCTGGCGGAACAGGCGCGTGCAGCGGGGATCCGGGTCGAACCGGGGCGGGCCGTGGCCAAGGTGCTTGGCAGCAAGCGCGTGACCGCGGTGGAAACCTGCGGCCAGGCGGGCAGCGGCACCACCATCGACACCATCCCCTGCGACGTGGTGGCCATGTCCGGCGGCTGGTCGCCTGCGGTGCACCTGTGGTCGCATTGCGGTGGCAAGCTCTACTGGGATGACACGCGCGCCATGTTCCGTCCCGATCCGGAAAAGGCCCCGACGGGCGCCGACGGCAAGGGCTTCGTCCTCTGCGCGGGCGCCGCGAACGGGGCGCTGCTCCTGTCGGAAACGCTGGAGGATGCTGCGAAGGCAGGCCGCGCGGCCGCCGTCGCCGCGGGTCATGCGGCGGTTGAAGGGCAGGGCGCAAGCGTCGAGGAAGTCAGTGAAATTCCGCTGGCACCCGTCTGGATAATGCCGGCGGGCGCGTCCTACGACAAGCGCTCCAAGGCCTGGCTCGACTTCCAGAACGACGTGAAGGTCAGCGACATCCAGCTGGCCGCGCAGGAAGGCTACGAGAGCGTCGAACACGCCAAGCGCTACACCACGCTCGGCATGGCGACGGACCAGGGGAAACTCAGCAACATCAACGGGCTGGCGATCCTTTCTGATGCTTTGAACGAAGCGATCCCGCAGGTGGGGACCACCACCTTCCGGCCGCCCTATACGCCGATCTCGATGGGCGCCATTGCGGGCCAGGGCCGGGGTGAGACCTTCCAGCCGCTGCGCCGCACCCCTATCCACGCTTGGCACGAAGCCAACGGTGTGCAGTGGGAACCTGTCGGCCACTGGCGCCGTCCCTTCTGCTTCCCGAAGGCGGGCGAAAGCACCCATGACGCGGTGAATCGCGAGGTGCTGACGGTGCGCGAAAAGGTCGGTCTGCTGGATGCCTCGACCCTCGGCAAGATCATCGTGAAGGGGCCGGACGCGGGCAAGTTCCTCGATCTGCTCTATACCAACATGATGTCGACGCTGAAGCCCGGCAGGTGCCGCTACGGCCTGATGTGCAACGAGAACGGTTTCCTGATCGACGACGGCGTTGTCGCCCGCATCGACGAGAACACCTTCCTGTGCCACACCACCACCGGCGGCGCCGACAGTATCCATGCCCATATGGAAGAATGGCTGCAGACCGAATGGTGGGACCTGAAGGTCCATGTCGCCAACGTGACCGAGCAATACGGCCAGATCGCCGTCGTCGGTCCCATGGCGCGGCAGCTTCTGGAAGTGCTGGGCACGCCGGAGATCAGCAAGGAAGAGCTGCCCTTCATGGCCTGGGCGGACCGGGTCGTGGGCGGCATCCCGGTGCGGATCTACCGCATCAGCTTCTCGGGCGAGCTGTCCTACGAATTGTCGGTGCCGGCCGGGCAGGCTCTGGCGCTTTGGGAAGCGCTGGTGGAAGCAGGTCACGGCTTCGGCGTGGCGCCTTATGGCACCGAAGCGCTGCATATCCTGCGCGCCGAGAAGGGCTTCATCATGATCGGGGATGAGACCGACGGGACGGTGATCCCGCAGGACCTGAACATGGACTGGGCCATCTCGAAGAAGAAGGAAGACTACATCGGCAAGCGGGGCCAGGCGCGCAAGCATCTGGCGCTGAACCCGGATCGCTGGAAACTGGTCGGCCTGCAGGCGCCGGACGGGACGGTGCTGGACGACGGCGCCTACATCCTGGACGAGGGCCAGAACGACAAGGATCAGCGCAACATGCAGGGCCGCGTCACCTCGACCTACTGGTCGCCCACGCTGAAGACGGGCATCGCCATGGGCCTGCTGAAGGGCGGCATGGCCCGCGCGGGCGAGACGGTGCAGGTGACGACACTGGAAGGCGAACCGGTCTCGGCCGTGGTCGTCGACCCGGTCTTCTACGACAAGGACGGAGAAAAGCAGAATGTCTGAGTTCACGGGACCCGCGCCGGTTCAGGCGCTTGGCGGCGCGGCCTTCGACGGCTACGTCCGCATCGCGGAAGAACCGGTCCGCGCCATGTTCACCCTGCGCGGCGATCTGGGCGACAAGGCATTGAAGGCCGCGGCCACCGGCGTGGCGGCGGTGGAGATGCCGGGCCAGGCGCAGATTTGCGTCGCGGGCGAACAGGCGATCGCCTGGATGTCTCCGGACGAGCTGCTGGTCACGACCCCCTGGGGGGAGCATGACGCGGCCCTGACAAAGGTCCAGGAAAAGCTGAGCGGCGCATTCCTGAACGTCACCGACGTGAGCCAGGCGCGCGCACTCTTCTCGGTTTCCGGCCCGGACGGGCTGGTGCGGGAAGTTGTGGCCAAGCTCATGCCCGTCGACCTGTCGCCCGAGGCCTTCCCGGTGGGCAGCCTGCGCCGTTCGCGGCTTGGCCAGGTCTCTGCCGCGGTGTGGTGCGTGGCGCCGGGCCGGTTGGAGATCGTCTGCTTCCGCTCGGTTGCGGATTATGCGTTCAACCTGCTGAAGGATGCCGCACGACCAGGGGCGGAGGTCGGGCTGTTCGCCTGATCTTTTCGCCTGTTTCCGGCATCTTGCGGGATGAAGTTGAAGGAGCGGGGCCGCGATCTGGCCCCGTTTCGCATTCTGGCGCCCCGAAAGGGCCGCCGACCTGGCATGGCACCCGGCCAAACATGCCGATGTGCAGCCCTGCACCGGGATAATCCCTTGACCTTCCCCCGCTTCGAGTAACATCTAGGCGCAGAAGGTAAAACCAAATCCAGGAAAGGGGGCCCTCCCATGGCTTTTGAACTTCCCGATCTTCCCTATGCCCACGACGCGCTCGAAGCGCTCGGCATGTCCAAGGAGACGCTGGAATTCCACCACGACATCCACCACAAGGCTTACGTCGACAATGGCAACAAGGCCATCGCCGGCACCGAGTGGGAAGGCAAGTCCGTCGAAGAGATCATCAAGGGCACCTATGACGCCTCTGCCGTCGCCCAGAACGGTATCTTCAACAACGCTTCGCAGTTCTGGAACCACAACCAGTTCTGGGAAATGATGGGCCCGGGTGAAACCGGCATGCCCGGCGAGCTGGAAAAGGCCTTGGTCGAAAGCTTCGGCTCGGTCGACGAGTTCAAGTCCCAGTTCTCTGCCGCAGGTGCAGGTCAGTTCGGCTCCGGCTGGTGCTGGCTGGTGAAGGACACCGACGGCGCGCTGAAGGTCACCAAGACCGAGAACGGCGTGAACCCGCTGTGCTTCGGCCAGACCGCGCTGCTGGGCTGCGACGTGTGGGAACACTCCTACTACATCGACTTCCGCAACAAGCGTCCCGCCTACCTGACCAACTTCCTCGAGAAGCTGGTCAACTGGGAAAACGTCGCTTCGCGCATGTAATCCCTGAAAACGGCGCGGTCCTTTCCCGGCCGCACCGCTCAGTCGGTCCCCCGTTCCGGTCTCGGAGCGGGGGATTTTCTTTTGGGTCAGCCGGTTACAGCGCGAAGCTGTTGCAGGGCCTGCGGGGCTACTTCTCCTGTTCGAAGTGGCGGGAGAGGCTGTCGATTGCGCCTTCTGCATCTTCGACGACCCGGATCGACGACAGCATCGTGGTGTCGGCGAAACCCTGCGCGGCCATTTTCTCCAGCATGGAAATCAGCGGGTCCCAGTAGCCCTGGACGTTCATCAGGACGATCGGCTTCTGATGCAGGCCCAGCTGGCGCCAGGTGAGCACTTCGAAAAATTCGTCCAGCGTGCCGGCGCCGCCGGGCAGGACGACGGTGGCGTCGGAGTTCATGAACATGACCTTCTTGCGCTCATGCATCGTCTGGGTGACGACGAAGCGGGTCAGGTCGGTGCGCCCGACCTCTACCTGCAGGAGATGGGCGGGGATCACCCCGAAGGCCTCCGCCCCGGCGGCGAGGGCGGTGCGGGCCACTTCGCCCATCAGGCCGACGTCCCCCGCGCCATAGACCAGGCGCCACCCCTGGGAGGCCAGCATGCGCCCCAACTGCCCTGCCTGGTGCAGATAGGCAGGCTCCAACCCCGGACGTGAGCCACAATAGACACAGATGGATGCTTTCGACATGTCGGGAACCTCCTGAGGGGTTTGTACTTTTGACCGGTGTTTTCGCTATTGTTATAAGTTTTGAACCTTCTCCAAAGGGTCAATAACAAGTCTTTTCCGGGGGGATTTGACGTGAAGACGGCGAAATTCGGCGGATATTCCGGCGTGGCGGCAGGTGCCGTGGTGGTGGCAGCGCTTGTCGGGCTGGCGATCTGGCAGGGCTGGATCGGACCCGCCCCGTCGGAGCCCGAGGCCGAAGCGCAGGCCCCCGCCACCGATCCCGCACAGGCGCCGTCCGATGATGCCGTGCCCGATGCGGTGGCAGCCCTGCCGCAGAACGAGGCCCCCGCCGAGGAAGAGGCGACGCCGACCGAAGAGGCCGTGGCCGAGCTTCCCCCGCCGCCCAGTTTCGATGTTGTCCGGGTTGAACCGGACGGAACCACGCTGATCGCGGGCAAGGCGGCGGCGGACTGGTCCGTTGCGGTGCTGGTGGATGGCGTTGAGCAGGGCAAGACCCTGGCCGGTGGCGACGGGCAGTTCGTGACCTTCCTGACCATCGGTGCCTCTGCCCAGGCGCGGGTGGTGACCCTGTTGATGACCGATCCCGCGGGAGAGACCGAGATCGCGTCGGAGGGGGAGGTTATCCTGGCCCCGACGCCGCAGGTCGTGGCGGAGGCCGATGCGCCCGAAGCGCCGGAGGCCCCGGGCGCTGCTGAGGCCCCCGAAGCCGGGACGCAGCTGGCACAGGCGCCCGAAGGCGCGGCGCCCGCCGCTCCGACCGGTGATGACATGGTGGCAGAGGCGCCCGAGGGCCCCGTGACACCCGCCACCCCCGAGGCCACTGCCGACATGACACAGGACATGGCGCAGGCACCTGCGCCGGAAGCCTCTCCGGCGGTGCCGGGGGCGACCCTGGCTGCCGATGACGCCACCCCGGGCACCACGCCCGGCGCGCCGGACGAGGCCGATGCGGCGCAGACCGCCCCGACGGTCCTTTTGTCGGATGCCAGCGGCGTGCGCGTCTTGCAGAACGGAAACGCCCCTGCCAGCTCGGGGACAATCGCCCTCGATTCAATCTCTTACAACGCGGCCGGAGATGTCGTCCTGTCTGGCCGCGGCACGCCCGGCAGCTTTGTCCGGGTCTACCTGAACGAGGTTGCCCGTGTCGAAGGCCAGGTGGCCGAAGGCGGCGATTGGCAGAGCGAGCTGCCGGATGTGGAGAGCGGGATCTACCGCCTGCGGGTGGATGAGCTGGCCGAGGATGGCAGCGTGCGCAGCCGGGTGGAGACGCCCTTCAGCCGGGCCGCAAGCGAGGAAGTGGCCACGGCTTCGGCCGACAGTCCCGTGACGCGGGTGACGGTGCAGCCAGGCAATACGCTTTGGGCGATTGCGCGGGATCGCTATGGTGAGGGCGTGCTTTACGTGCGGGTTTTCGAGGCCAACCGCGACCTGATCCGCGATCCGGACCTGATTTACCCGGGCCAGGTCTTCACCGTGCCCTCGCCGCAGGAATAGCGGTTCAGCCGGCTTCGGGCAGGGTCAGCGCGTGCCCATGCTCCTGCGCGCCGCCGTCGCGGGCACGGCAGCAGGCGCGGACTTCCGGATCGCCCTGGCAGCAATCATCCAGCAGGTAGTGGATCAGCCCGCCCATGGCGGTGCGGTCCAGGCGGTAGAGAACCTGGCGCCCACGCCGTTCGGCGGCGACCAGGCCAGCCTGTTCCAGGATGTTGAGGTGAAACGACAATCTGGACGCAGAGGCCGCAACATGGCGGGCGATTTCGCCGGCAGGCAGGCCCTTGGCCGGGGTGTCGCCATCGCCGTCCGGCTGCATCGTCGCGGAAAGGGCGCAGGTGCCGCCATGGCCAGCGCTGACCAGAAGCCGCACGATCTGCAGCCGGGTTTCGTTTGCCAGGGCAGAGAGAGCGCCGAGGGCGCGGTCCTGTTCCATCATCGTCCTGCCTTCCTGGCCCGGGTGGCGTCAGCGATCGCGCGGGACCCGGTTCATTTCAATTACTCATGAAGTGTTGAACTATCCCTGCAATAGGGTATATGGAGCCGCCGGGCAAGCCCAAGTCCGCCAGCCGCCGGAGACAGACCATGATGAATCGCACCACCACGAACACGGACCTTCCGGACAATGCGGGCCGGATCCTGCTGCGGGTGGCGCCCTATCTGTGGCCCAGGGAGCATGCCTGGGTGAAGCGCCGCGTGGTGGCGGCGCTGGTGGTGCTGGTCATTGCCAAGCTGGTCACGGTGGGCACGCCCTTCCTTTACAAGGCTGCGGTGGATGCGCTTGCGGGCGAGGGTGACAGCGCCGCCTGGCTTCTGGCCTATGGCGCGGTCGGCCTGACCGTTGCCTATGGCGTGGCGCGCGCCGGGGCGGTTGGCTTCCAACAGCTGCGCGACGTGATCTTTTCCCGGGTCGGACAGCGCGCCCTGCGGCAGCTGGCGCTTGAAACCTTTACCCATATTCACCGCCTTTCGATGCGCTATCACCTGACGCGCAAGACCGGCGGCCTGTCCCGCATCATCGAACGGGGCGTGAAGGGCGTGGAATTCCTGCTGCGGTTCATGATCTTTTCCATCGGGCCGCTGATCCTGGAACTGCTGATGGTTTCGGTGGTCCTGGCCGTTGTCTTCGACCTGTCTTACGTTCTGGTGATCGCGGTGGTCATCGGCCTTTACACCCTGTTCACCTTCAAGGTGACGGAGTGGCGGGTCAGCCTGCGGCGGGAAATGAACCAGCAGGACACCGACGCCAACCAGAAGGCGATCGACAGCCTGCTGAACTTCGAGACGGTGAAGTATTTCGGCGCCGAGGCGCGGGAGGCACGGCGCTATGACCATGCCATGTCCCGCTACGAGACTGCGGCGGTCAAGACCCAGAATTCGCTGGCCTTTCTGAACTTCGGGCAAAGCGTGCTGATCACGGCGGGCCTGGTCATCGTCATGGTGATGGCAGCCGTGGGCGTGGAGCAGGGCCGGCTGACCGTGGGCGATTTCGTCATGGTCAACGCATACATCATCCAGATTTCCATGCCGCTGAACATGCTGGGCACGGTCTATCGCGAGATCCGGCAGAGCCTGGTCGACATGGGCGAGATGTTCCACCTGCTGGATCAGCCGGCAGAGGTGCAGGACAAGCCCGGCGCCCCGGCGCTGCAGGTCACGGGGGGCGAGGTCGTGCTGGACGATGTCCGCTTTGCCTATGATCCCGACCGGCAGATCCTGAAGGGCGTGAGCCTGCGGGTGGCCCCGGGGGAGAAGGTGGCGCTTGTCGGTTCGTCCGGGTCGGGCAAGTCGACCATCGGGCGGCTGCTGTTCCGGTTCTACGACGTGACGGGCGGGGCTATCCGGATCGACGGGCAGGACCTGCGCGAGGTGACCCAGGACAGCCTGCACGAGGCCATTGGCGTGGTGCCCCAGGATACGGTTCTGTTCAACGATACAGTGGGTTACAACATCGCCTACGGTCGCGATGGTGCCGGCCCCGAAGAGATCGTGCAGGCCGCCAAGGCCGCCCAGATTCACGATTTCATCATGTCCCTGCCGGAGGGATACGAGACCAAGGTCGGCGAACGCGGGCTGAAGCTTTCGGGCGGTGAAAAGCAGCGGGTGGGCATCGCGCGCACCCTGCTGAAGAACCCGCCGGTGCTGCTGCTGGACGAGGCGACGAGCGCGCTGGACACCGACACCGAGCGGGAGATCCAGGCGGCGCTGAACCGCGCAGGCGAGGGGCGCACGGTGCTGGTGATCGCGCACCGCCTGTCCACTATCGCGGACGCGGATCGCATCGTGGTGCTGGAAAAGGGCGAGGTCGTGGAGGAGGGCAGCCACGCGGAGCTGCTGGCCCGCCACGGCCGTTATGCCGCCCTCTGGGCGCGGCAGTCGGCAGAGAACGACGAGGCCGCCTGAGGCCATCTCCTAACGAAATCTTGCGGCACCGTGTCCAACGTCGGTACTGCAGCGCAGCGACTCGGCGCCCCGGACCCTGGTTAACAAGGGTTTCGGGGCGTTTTTGCAACGTCGGTATCACGTCGGTATTGCGTCGGTATTGCGGCAGTGCAGAGAGGGCGGGAGGGCCCGGGTTAACGGCGCGCGCGGTGGGGGCGGTTGGTAATGGTGGATTGGGGGCGGTTGGTAATGGTGGATTGGCATCCACCCTACGGGCGACGCGGCGGGGGCTTTACTCAGCCGCGTTGCGGGGTGGGCTGTCGCTTTCGTCGCTGTCTTCGGGCACCTCGACAGGGGCAGGCGGTTCCGCGGGGTGCGGGGCGGCGGTGGCCAGCGGGGGTTCGAGCGGCCAGAGGATTTCCGGCGCGCGCATCCGGCGGGCGGCGCGGCGCAGGGCCCAGTCACGGCCCGCGCGGCTGGCGGAGCCGAGGGAGAGCCGGGCCAGCAGGCGGAAGAACCCGTTGGCATAGGTGCCGAACCAGACCCGGAGGGCCAGCATCGAGGGGGTGAAGACGAGTGTCAGCACCGTGGCGATGCCCAGGCCGAAGACCACCGCCGTGGCGAGCTGTTTCCACCAGAGCGCCGTCGGGCTGTCGATGGAATAGCCGCCGCCCCAGAAGTCGAGCGAGAGGCCCAGCATCATCGGCGCGAGACCTGCCATGGTGGTCACCGTGGTCAGGATGACGGGGCGGATGCGGTCCTCTGCCGTGCGGATGATCGCCTCGATCCGGGGCATGTAGCCGGAGTATTCCTGGTAGGTGTCGATCAGCACGATGTTGTTGTTCACCACGATGCCCGCCAGGGCGACGATGCCGGTGCCGGTCATGATGATGGAGAACGACTGATCCATCACCAGCATGCCGATGAGCACGCCCGCGGTGGATAGCACGACCGCCACCAGCACCAGCAGGGCGTTGTAGAAGGAATTGAACTGCGCCAGCAGGATGATGAACATCAGCGCCAGCGCGGCGGAGAAGGCGGACATGAGGAAGGTGGCGGATTCCTCCTGGTCTTCCTGGTCGCCGGTCCATTCGGTGGTGACCGAGGCGGGCAGCGTGCCGTCGGCGCGCGCGGTGTCGAGCCATTCGGTCAGCACCTCGATGCGTTCCGAGGGGGTCATGGGCACGCGGATCGCCTGGCCCGTGCGCGGATCGGTGCCGTCGGTCATCTGGCCCGGCGCCACGCCCGCCTTGACGTCGAAGTAGCGTTTCTGATCCACCCGCTTGATCTGCGCCAGCTTTTCGACGGGCGTGCGGGTGATGAAGTTGCTGAGCGGCACGAGGCCCTGGGCCGTGCGCACCTTGAGCGTGTCGAGGGTGGCCAGGACGCGGTCCTCTTCCGGCAGGCGGACGCGGATCGGGATTTCCTCATCCGAGGTATCGACCGGCATGGTGTCCAGTTCGAGGCCCTGGGTGATCAGCTGCACCATGGCGCCGACGGTGGCGACATTGGCGCCGTAGCGGCCGGCCTTTTCGACATCCACGTCGATCTGCCAGTCGATGCCGGGCAGGGGCAGGGTGTCTTCGATCAGGGTGAGGCCGGGGGTTTCATCGAAGCGGGCGCGGGCGGTGCGGGTGGCGGCCAGCAGCTCTTCCCAGTTGTCGCCCTTCAGCCGCAGGTGCACGGGCTTGGCGGAGGCGGGTCCCATGTTGGCGGAGAGGATTTCCGTCTTGATGCCCGGCACGCGGGAGGTGGCCTCTGTCAGGTCGGCGATCACCAGGTCGCCGTCAAGTTCGGGCCGGTCGCGGCGGTCTTCCCAGGGGACGATTTCCAGCTGGATCTGGCCGATGGTGTCGAGCGGCGGTTCGGCGCCGCCGGTGTTGGTTGACAGGCCGCCGTCGCCGGCGAAGGCGAAGGCGTTCAGGACGCCGGGGTGATCCAGGACGATCGCTTCGACCTGGCGCACCAGGCTGTCCTTCTGGGCGAGGGAGAGGTTGCCGCGGGCGCGGACGTAGACGATAGCCTGTTCCGGTTCGCTTTCGGTGAAGAATTCGGTGCCGTTGTTGTTGGCGCCGTAGAAGCCGAAGACGGCAATGACGAAGCCGATCACGGCACCTGCGGTGACCAGGGGCATGACGGGGTTGGCGGTCAGCAGCCAGATCACCCGGCCGAAGATCGTCCGGCGGTGCCCGGCGCGGATGCGGGGGCGGCGCAGGGTGACGCGGGCCGCGCCCAGGGTGACGGAGGCGGCGAAGGCCGACAGCAGGAAGAGCACGATCCCCGGCAGGGCGGCGGCCGGGCCGGGCAGGGGCGCCTGGCCGAAGAAGCCGGGGTTCACCACCAGCATGGCGCCCAGGTACATCCCCAGGAGGGAGGGCGGCACGAGGAGCGCGCGGACCCACCAGGGGAAATGCGCCCGCAGCCAGTCCGATCCGCGGGTGAAGCTGCGGGAGATGCGCCCGGTGACCCCGCCCATCACCGGCAGGTAGATCAGCGCCACCACGAGGCTGGCCGCCAGCACGAAGATCAGCGTCACCGGCAGCATGCCCATGAACTGCCCCGGCACACCGGGCCAGAAGAGCATGGGCAGGAAGGCGCAGAGCGTCGTCGCGGTGGAGGAGACGACGGGCCAGAACATGCGCTTGGCGGCCTCGACATAGGCGTGCATCGGGCCTGCGCCTTCGGAGATCCGCTTGTCGGCGTATTCCACCACCACGATCGCCCCGTCGACCAGCATGCCGACGGCCAGGATCAGGCCGAACATGACGATGTTGGAAATGGTGATGTCCATCAGCCCCAGAAGGACGAAGCAGAGCAGGAAGGAGGTGGGGATGGCAAAGCCCACGAGGATGGCGGGGCGCGGGCCGAGGGCCGCCAGCACGACGATCATCACCAGGGCGATGGCCGTCAGGACCGAGCCTTCGAGCTGATCCACCATGGAGCCCACGACGCGGCTCTGGTCATTGGAGGTGCCGACCTTGACCGCTGCCTTCAGCTCGGGCGGCCAGTCCGCGGCGGCCTCTGCCACCACGCGCTTCACCTCCTCGGCGGTGTCGATGATGTTGAAGCCCTTCCGCTTCACCACCTGCAGGGCGATGGTGTTTTCACCGTTGAAGCGCGCCGTGCCTTCGCGGTCCTCGAAGGTCATGCGGATGGTGGCCAGTTCGCCCAACGTCACCACGCGGTCGCCGTTGAGTTTCACCGGCAGGGCGTAGATGTCGCGGACATCTTCGAAGGAGCCCGGGATCTTGACCGCGAAGGTGCCGCTTTCGCCCTGCACCTCTCCCGCGGCGATCAGCTGGTTGTTGTTCTGGACGACCGAGATCAGCTCATCCGCGGTGACGTTGTAGCTTTCGAGGCGGAGCGGGTCGATCAGCACCTCGACCATCTCGTCACGCTTGCCGGCGATGCCCGCCTCCAGCACGGCGTCGATGCCTTCGACCTGTTCCTGCAGGTCTTCGGCCACGCGGGCCATGGTGCGTTCGGGCACGTCGCCCGTCAGGTTGACGATGATGATGGGGAATTCGGAGAAGTTGATTTCATTGACGGAATAGCTGTCGGCCCCATCGGGGAACTTGGCCTCTGCCTTGCCCATGGCATCGCGGACCTCGGCCATGGTTTCGGTCTTGTCCCAGCCGAATTCGAATTCCAGCGCGATACCGGCGTAGCCTTCGGCGGCGGTGGCTGTCATCTTTTCCAGGCCGTCGAGGTCCTGAAGCTCCGTCTCCATCGGTTTGACCAGCAGGGTCTCGCTGTCCTCGGCGGAGATGCCGGGGAAGGGGACGGAGACGAAGAGCGCCGGGATCTCGATGTCCGGTTCGCCCTCCTTCGGGAGGGAGACATAGGCAAAGCCCCCCGCCAGCAGCGACAGCGCGATGAAGGCGAGGATCATCCGGGCGCGCGCGGCGGCCCAGTCGATGACGGAGGTCATTGGGTGGCCTCTTCTGCCGTCTTGAAGCTGGGGATCACGGGCACGCCTGCGACGACGTATTCCTGCCCGATGGTGATGATGTCGGCGGTCTCCGGCAAGCCGGTGAGCCAGATGCCCTTCACCTCGTCCCGCAGGACGTCGACGGGGGCGAATTCGGCCAGGTTGCCCTCGCCCACCAGGCGCACGCCCAGGGTGCCTTCGTCGTTCAGGGTCAGGGCCGATTGGGGCAGGAAATGCGCCAGGACCCCATCGGCGGAGATGGCGATGGAGGCGGTCTGCCCTTCGCGGATCGACAGATCGGGATTGGGCACCGAGATTTCCACCTTGAAGGTGCGGGTGGTCGTATCGGCGGAGCGCGACAGGAAGGTGACCTGGCCGATCAGTTCCCGCCCCGAGGCGGTGAGGCGGGCGCCGGCGGTAGCGCCGAGGATGACACGTTCGACCTCCGTTTCCGGCAGGTAGCCGGTGAGGCGGATCGGATCGAGGGCGATCAGCGTGGCGCATTGCCCGCCGATGGAGAGGTAGGAGCCGAGCTCTGCCGTGTCATCTTCGAGGATCCCGGCGAAGGGCGCGTGGATCGAGAGGTTCTCGATCTCCTTTTCGGCGGAGGCGATGGCGGCCTGGGCGGCCTGGATCGCGGCGGCGGTGCTTTTCAGCCCGGCCTGGGCCGCGGCGACGCCTGCCTCGGCCGAGCGGACGGTGGCGCGGCGGGAAGCCAGCGTGGTGGTGGAGGCAAAGCCCCCCTCGGAAAGCTTTTCCGCCGCCGTCAGGTTGATCTGCGCCTCTTCAAGCACGGCTTCCGCCTCTGCCAGGGTGGCGGCGGCGGTCGGTTCGGAGGCCTGTGCCTCCGCCAGGACGGCGCGGGCTTCGAGCAGGGCTGTTTCGCGGGTACCGGGATCGAGCTGGCACAGAAGCTGCCCCGCTTCGACAAGCGAGCCCTTGGGGAGCGGCGCGGACATGACGGTGGAGGCGGTTTCCGACAGCAATGTGACCGAACGTGCGGCCTCTGTCTGGCCGCGCAGGAGGACGGCGGAATTCACCTGCTGGGCGGTGGAGTGGAGGGCCACGACACGGACGGCGCCAGGGGTGTCTTCGGGTTCGGGTGAGTTGTCGTCCACAACTTCTGCGGGAGCCTCACCATCTTCGCCCTCGGGCGTTTCCTCGATCAGGCCGAGGCGCATCTTGACCGCGTCCGAGGGCTCTGCCTCGTCCCGGGCGACGGCAAGGGCCTGTCCAAAGCCTTCTCCGCTGGCGAATGTGACCAGTGCGGGGCGTTCGATCAGCACGAGGTAGAGGAGGGCGACCACGAGGATGGCCGAGACAAATGGAATGAAACGCATGGGCTCCTCCCGCAGTTCCGCTCAAATCGTCTTCGACTTAGGGTTGCGGCGGAGGTCTGCCAACCCCTGTCGGGGAATCCGCCGTCAGCTTGGGCCAGACGCCGCGTTGCAGCAACACATTTCCGCGAGGCCCGGGGTGCCTGGCACGGGTTCGGCGGGCGGGGCGGCCGGTTTCGGGGCGGGCTGCGCGAAGGGCGGGCAGGCATGCCGTTGCATGCGGTGGAAAGAGCGGGATCCGAGGGGGCGCGGCGTGTCGTGCCGTCTGCCGGTGGGCAGGCCGTGGGCCGGGTGTGGGTGGCTCGGCGGCTCTGCGCCAATGCCGCCCTTGGCACGCCTGAGGTGACGGGGTAAGAGGGGCCAAATGCCGAAGGGGACAGCCGTGAGCGACGCCGACAGTTTCATCGATGAAGTCAACGACGAGGTCCGCCGCGACCGTCTGTTCGCGCTGATCAAGCGCTACGGCTGGATTGCCGTGGTGCTGGTCCTGCTGATCGTGGGGGGCGCGGCCTGGAACGAATGGACCAAGGCCAAGGAGCGCGCCCAGGCAGAGGCCTTTGGCGATGCACTGCTGGATGCGCTGGACGAAGACGGATCGGATGCACGGATCGCGGCGCTGCAGGCGGTGGATGCGGAGACGGCGGACCAGCAGGCGCTGGTGGCCTTCCTTGCCTCTTCCGAGGCTGCGGCCGGGGCGGAGGATCCCGCACGGGCGGCCGCGGCGCTGGACGATCTGCCGGTGACGGGCTTCTACGCCGACATGGCCCGGTTCAAGCAGCTGCTGCTGCAGGCGGGCGACGTGCCCGCAGCAGAGCGGCGCGATGGCTTCGAAAGCCTGGCGGTGGCGGGCAACCCCCTGCGGCTGCTGGCGGAAGAGCAGGTGGCGCTGACCTATGTCGAGGAAGGCAACACCGAGGCCGCCCTGGACCAGCTGCAGCAGATCCTGACCGATGCGGAGGTGACGCAGGGCTTGCGTCAGCGGGCAAGTCAGTTGATTGTGGCCCTGGGCGGCGATCCGGCGACGGCAAGCTGAACCCGCGCGGCCCCGAGGGGCCGTGCATGACGGATTTTCCGGCGGGGCCAAGTGCCTAAGCCGGCAAGAAAAGCCGGAGCGGCCAAGCCGCCCGGACAAGGACAGGCAGAAGGTGACGCGCGGCATGGCGAAGCAGGGCAGCTCACTGCAGATGAATGGCGGACCGGCCCGGGGGGCAGGCACCGCGAAGGGGCGCGCCGCAAGGTTGCTGCCGCTGGGTCTGGCGACGGTTCTGGCGCTGTCGGCCTGTGCCGAGCGCGAGGTGAAGCTGATCGGCCCGCGGGAAGAGCTCCGCTCTGTGCTGAGCGAGCAGGTGCCGGGTGATATCCCGACCGTTCCGGAAAACCGCGCGGCGCCGATTTCGCTGCCTGCGGTCACGGCCAATGCAAGCTGGACCCAGGGTTCCGGGACGCCGGCGACGCGGGTATCGAACCCGGCGCTCGGCCCCGCACCCGTCCTGGCCTGGAGCGCCGATATCGGCGAGGGCAATGGCCGCAAGGTGCATATCACCTCCGATCCGGTTGTGGCCGATGGCCGCGTCTTCACCCTGGATGCCACCGGCCATGTCAGCGCCGTGTCGACCGCGGGCGCCCTGCTGTGGCAGGCCAGCCTGGTCCCGGCGCAGGACAAGGCGGGCGAGGCGTCCGGCGGGGGCATCGCCTATGGCGACGGCAAGCTTTTCGCGACCACCGGCTTTGGTGAGCTGACCGCGCTGGATCCGGCGACGGGCGGCGTGATCTGGACCCAGAAACTGCTGGCCTCGGCCACCGGTGCGCCGACGGTCTACGGCGACCTGGTCTATGTCACCGCGGGCGAGGATGAAGCCTGGGTGCTGGAGGCCAGGACCGGCCGGGTGAAATGGCAGATCTCCGGCACGCCGGACGTCAACAACTTTGCCGGCGCGCCGAGCCCGGCCCTGACCGACAAATACGCGATCTTCGGCTTCGGCTCCGGCGAGATCCGCGCGGCCTATCGCCAGGGTGGTCTTGGCGCCTGGTCGACCATCGTGTCGGGCCGCCGCCTGGGCTATGCCCGGTCCAACGTCGACGACATCACCGGCGATCCGGTGGTGGTGGGCGATACCGTCTACACCGGCAACCTGTCCGGCCGCATGGTGGCGCTGGACCTGGCCACCGGCACCCGCAAGTGGACCGCCGACGAAGGCCCGATGGGCCCGGCCTGGGTCGCGGGCGGATCCGTCTTCATCGTCACCGACAACAACGAGCTGGTCCGCCTGGACGCCGGCACGGGCGAACGGATCTGGGGCGTGAGCCTGCCCTTCTTCGAGGTGCGCAAGCCCCGCAAGCAGGAAGCCGTCTATGCCCATTACGGTCCGATCCTGGCCGGTGGCCGGCTGGTCATTGCCTCGTCGGATGGCAAGCTGCGCTTCTTCGATCCGGTCAGCGGTGCCGCTGCCGGGGAGGCGGAGCTGCCGGCGGGGGCCGCATCGGCGCCCGTCGTCGCCGGTGGCGTGCTTTACGTGCTGAACAAGAAGGGCCAGTTGCTGGCCTATCGTTGATCGCCGGGGCCGGGCCCGCGGCATTTGCCGGGCCGGGCCGAGGGCGACAGCTCTTTCCGGGCGCGGGGTCGCAGATCGCGGCTTTGCGCCCTTCGCCGTTGAAATCCTTTGCGGCCCCGGGTTTTCTGGGGTAAGCGGCGCATTCGCAACCCGAGGTTTCGTCATGTCCTTCACCCTGGCCATCGTGGGCCGCCCCAATGTCGGCAAGTCGACGCTGTTCAACCGCCTGGTCGGCAAGAAGCTGGCCCTGGTGGATGACCAGCCCGGCGTGACGCGCGACCTGCGCGAAGGTCCGGCGCGCCTGGGCGACCTGGATTTCACCGTGATCGACACGGCCGGCCTGGAAGATGCCACCGACGACAGCCTGCAGGGCCGCATGCGGCGCCTGACGGAGCGGGCGGTGGAAATGGCCGACATCTGCCTGTTCATGATCGACGCCCGCGTCGGCGTGACCGCGACGGATGAGCTGTTTGCAGAGATCCTGCGCAAGAAGGCCGACCACGTGATCCTGGCCGCCAACAAGGGCGAGGGCGCTGCCGCCGACGCCGGTGTGCTGGAAGCCTGGAACCTGGGCCTGGGGGAACCGCTGCGGATCTCTGCCGAGCATGGCGAGGGGATGGCGGATCTGTTCGGGGCCCTGCTGCCGCTGTCGGAACATTTCGCGGAACGCACCGCAGTGGCCGTCAGTGCCGCGCCCGAGATGGACGTTTCGGTGCCCGAGGGCGATGACGAGGAGGCCGATCTTGCCGCCGCCGAGGAAGCCTGGAAACCCAGCGAGCAGCGCCCGCTGCAGATCGCCGTGGTGGGCCGGCCGAACGCGGGCAAGTCCACGCTGATCAACAAGATCCTGGGTGAGGACCGCCTGCTGACGGGGCCGGAGGCCGGGATCACCCGGGATTCGATTTCCCTGCGCATCGACTGGCAGGGCACGCCGATCAAGATCTTCGACACCGCTGGCATGCGCAAGCGCGCCAAGGTGCAGGACAAGGTCGAGAAGCTGTCGGTGGCCGATGGCCTGCGGGCGGTGAAGTTCGCGGAAGTGGTGGTGGTTCTGCTCGACGCGGCCATTCCGTTTGAACAGCAGGACCTGCGCATTGCCGACCTCGCGGAGCGCGAGGGCCGCGCCGTGGTGGTGGCGGTCAACAAGTGGGACATCGAGGACGAGAAGCAGGAGAAGCTGAAGGCGCTGAAGGAATCCTTCGAACGTCTTCTGCCGCAGCTGCGCGGTGCGCCGCTGGTGACCGTTTCGGCCAAGACGGGGCGTGGGCTGGACCGATTGCATGGGGCCATCCTGGCCGCGCACCGGACCTGGAACCGCCGTGTCTCCACCGGGCGTCTGAACCGCTGGCTGACGGGCATGCTGGAGCAGCACCCGCCGCCCGCCCCGGGCGGTCGCCGGATCAAGCTGCGCTACATGACCCAGGCCAAGACCAGGCCGCCGGCCTTCGTGGTGATGTGCTCTCATCCCGACAAGATGCCCGACAGCTATTCGCGCTACCTGGTGAACGGGTTGCGTGCCGATTTCGACATGCCGGGGACGCCGATCCGACTGACCCTGCGCAGCCAGGGGGATCGCAACCCCTACAAGAGCAAGACGAAATCGACCCCGTCACGGCTGCGCAAGCACCTTGGCAAGGGCCGGGCGGACGAGAAGCCCAAGCCCAAGCGCGGCAGCCGCCCCACGGGTGGGCGGCCCCTGGGCAGGAAGCCGGTGAAATGAGGAAACGCCGCGGAGGGATCCGCGGCGTTTTTCTTTGCGGCTGAGGGGCGGGGAGGGATCGGGGCGATCGGGACGGTGGCCATCCTGCGGTCCCTCGTAGGGTGGATGAAATCCACCGTCCGTGTCCCACCGTCCGCGTCCCGCCGCCCGGAGGCAATGCGCCGTAGGGTGGGTGCAACCCACCATCCGCCTCACGCCCCCCGTGCCTCCGTCACTGCGCGCCATTCCAGTGGCAACAGCACCAGCAGGACCACCGCCGCGATCCCGGCAAAGAGCCAGCGGCCCGCATTGGCATTGTCGATCACGATCCCAAGCACGGCCCAGAGCATGGCGCCCAGGTAGAAGGGCCGGGGCGCGGGGGAGATCCGGGCCACGGCGATGGCGATCCAGCTGGCCAGCAGCAGGAAGGCGGCATGGATCCAGAGCTCCGGCGTGGCGCCATAGCCGGTGGCCAGCACCGCCGTCGCCACGCAGGCGGCTGCCGTCAGCCATCCCGCATAGAGCCCCAGCGGTGCCTGCAGCCAGAGCCTGTCGCGGCGCGAAAGCCCGGCGGGCAGCCGGAAGAGCGCCCAGAGCGCCGTGCCCAGCATGATCCAGATCAGCACGGTCGCCCAGGCGGGGGAGAGGTTGGCGATGGGGATCCAGGCCGCGCCCACCACCAGCGAGGCAAAGAGCGGCCAGCGCGGCGCGTCCCAGGTAGGATCTTCGGCCCGTTTCAGCAGCCCGTAGCCCGCCATGGCGATGAGCCAGGCATAGATCACCGTCCAGATCACCGCGAAGGTCAGCCCCATCGGCTGGATCGGCGGATCGACCTGCGGCACCGGGAACTGATCGGCCGTGAAGCCCGAGAAGCCGGGAGAGACCACCGGCGAGAGCATGAAGGCCAGCGTGGCGCAGAGGGTGAGGATGGCTTTCATCCGGAACATCGGATCCTCCTTAAGTCGTTGAGGTACATACGCTTGAACTCCCGTTTCGGTTCAGTCGCAAGGGCCTGCGCGGGCGGAATTTGCCGCTTGACTTGGAGTACACTCAAACCCCTAGGGTCCGGAGCGTCTTGACGAGAAGCGAGCAGCATGAAGATCGGCACCCTGGCGAAACGCAGCGGGCTTTCGGCCCATACCATCCGCTATTACGAGCGGATCGGGCTCCTGCCGCCGCCGGATCGCGATGCGGGCGGGCAGCGGGATTACGATGCCGCGATCCTGACCTGGATCGGCTTCCTGCAGCGGCTGAAGGTGACAGGCATGCCCCTGCGGGAGATGCGCCGCTATGCGGATCTGCGCGCCGAAGGGCCTGCCACCGGACCCGCGCGGCGGGCGTTGCTGGAGGCCCACAGGGCCGATGTACGCGCCCGGGTGGCGGAGCTTCAGGCGGCGCTGATCGTCCTCGACACCAAGATCGACGGCTATGCCGCAGAGGAAAAAAGGACGCAAGATCATGAGTATGACGGAAAAGGCCCCGCAGCGGGCGGGGGAGGCTGACGACCGGCTGGCACGCGGGCAGCGCGCGCTGGCGGAGATCGACGGCGAGGGGGGAGAGGCCGTGGTGGCGGCGCTGGCTGACATCGCGCCGGACTTCGCCCGTTACCTGCTGGAGTTCCCCTTCGGCGATATCTACACGCGGCCCGGCCTGTCGCTTCGGGATCGGGAGATCGCGACGGTCGCGGCGCTGACGGCCATGGGTACGGCAGAGCCGCAGCTGAAGGTGCACCTGGCAGCGGCGCTGAACGTCGGTGTCAGCCGGGAGGAGATCACCGAGATCCTGATGCAGATGGCCGTCTACGCGGGCTTTCCCGCCGCGCTGAACGGGCTTTTCGCCGCGAAGGAGGTCTTTGCCGCCCGAGACAGGGCATCTGCTGCCTGAGGCTGGTGCCAGAGGCTGGCGCGGCCCCGCCGGAGTGGGGCCGCGCCGATGCGGATGTCAGTAGAGGCAGACCAGTCGCCCGTTGACCTCTCCGCGGTGCAGGCGTTCGATGCCCTCCGGGATCTCGTCCCAGGTGATGGTTTCCAGCTTGGGCGTCAGCTTTCCCTGCGCCATCCAGTCGAGCACGGTGGCGATGTCTTCCTTGCTGCCGCCGTTGGAACCGCGCAGGTCGACCTTCTTGATGATCATCGGATAGGTGTTGATCGCCGCTTCCAGCTTGCCCATGCCCACGAGGACGACACGGCCGTTCATGCCCACGGCTTCGATAGCGCCGGCGGTGGTGGTGCCGAAACCCGCGAAATCGATGATCAGGTCCAGCTCATCCTCCTTCAGCTCTGTCACGTCCTTCACCACCTTCCTGGCGCCGAGGCTGCGGGCGTAATCCCAGTTTTCTTCCTTGATCTCGGCCACGTAGAGCTCCGCGCCGTTCAGCACGACCAGCTGCGCCGCGAACTGGCCCAGCCCGCCCAGACCGATGATGCCGACCTTTTCGCCAGCCTTGATCCCGCCCCGGGTCAGCGCCCCCTGGGAGGTCATCCCGGCGTCCGTCGCGGCCGCGGCGCGTTCGATTGGCATGCCTTCGGGAACGGGCACCAGGGCCTTTTCGGTGGTGACGATCTTCTCTCCGAAACCGCCGTCGATCACGAAGCCCGGGGTTTCCAGCATCGGCCAGATGGCGACGCGGTCACCGGGTTTGAAATCCTTCACCTCGGGGCCGACCTCCTCGATCACGCCGGCGACTTCGTGGCCCATGGTCACGGGAAGGTTGGGGATGTTGGCGAGCCATTTCTCATCCTCCAGCACGCCGCAGTCGGTGTGGCACAGGCCCGCCGCAAGGACCTTGATCTTGACGTTGTCGCCGCTCACCACGGGTTCGGGTTTTTCCACGGCTACAAGGGGTTGGTGAGTTCCGGTGAAGCTCCAGGCTTTCATGGCGCGGGTCCTTTCGTGACGACGTGAGGCGTGTCTGGATGCATCGCGCAGGTCCGTTCGGGCCGCGTGACGCGCACGCTTGGGCGCCATTCTAATACGGATGCGTATCTCCACAATGACACGAGTCAAATTGGTGGACTGTCAGCGGATTTTTGATGCGGATCGGGACAAAGGAAAACCCCCGCCGGGGGGCGGGGGTTTCTGTGCCTTGGCATGGCCCGGAAGCCGGGTGTGACAAGGTCGCGATCAGACCAGTGTGCCCTCTGCCGTCAGGGTCAGCTTGCCGCCGAGATAGGGCGACAGCACCTCGGGCAGCTTGACGGAGCCGTCTTCCTGCTGGCCGTTTTCCAGCACGGCGATCAGGCAGCGGCCCACGGCCAGGCCGGAGCCGTTCAGCGTGTGGACGTATTCCGGCTTGCCGCCCGCGGCGGGCTTGAAGCGGGCGTTCATGCGCCGGGCCTGGAAATCGCCGCAGACGGAGACAGAGGAGATCTCGCGGAAGGTGTTCTGACCGGGCAGCCAGACCTCCAGGTCATGGGTGCGGCGCGCGCCGAAGCCCATGTCACCGGTGCAGAGCGCCATGGTGCGATAGGCCAGACCCAGCTTTTCGAGGATCCCCTGGGCGCATTCGGTCATGCGGTCCAGCTCTTCGCGGGACTTGTCGGGGTGGGTGATGGAGACCATCTCCACCTTCTCGAACTGGTGCTGGCGCAGCATGCCGGCGGTGTCGCGGCCCGCCGAACCTGCCTCGGAACGGAAGCACTGGGTGTGGGCGCACATGCGCAGCGGAAGCGAATTTTCCTCGACGGTGGAGTTGTTTACCACGTTCGTCAGGGTCACCTCGGCGGTCGGCACCAGCCACCAGCCTTCGCGGGTCTGGTAGCTGTCCTCGCCGAACTTCGGCAGCTGGCCGGTGCCGAGCATCATCTCCTCGCGGACCAGCACGGGGGTCCAGGTTTCCTCGAGCCCGTTTTCATCCACGTGGGTGTTGAGCATGAACTGCGCCAGCGCCCGGTGGATGCGTGCCACGGCGCCCTTCAGCACCACGAAGCGGGAGCCGGAGAGCTTGGCGGCCAGTTCGAAGTCCATGCCCGGGATGACACCGGAGAGCTCGTAATGCTCCTTCGGCGTGAAGGCGAAGTTGGGGATGGAGCCCCAGCGGTGGACCTCGACATTGTCGGCCTCATCGGCGCCATCAGGGGTGTCCTCGAAGGGCAAGTTCGGGATTCCCATAAGAACTTCAGTCAGTTGCGCATCCAGGTCCTTGGCTTCGGCCTGCATGGCGGCAACCGCCTGCTTCTTCTCGGCCACCAGCGCGCGGAGGCGTTCGAACTCCGCCTCGTCGCCCCTGGCCTTGGCGGCGCCGACCTGTTTCGAGGCGGCGTTCTGCTCCGCCTGGGCGGCCTCTGCCGCCTGGATCTTGGCGCGACGTTCCTCGTCCAGCGCCAGGATGGAGGAGGACATGGACCCGGTTCCACGGCGGGACAGGGCGGCGTCGAAAGCGGCCGGATTGTCGCGGATGGTGCGGATGTCATGCATGTCTTGCACTCCTTTGGTGTGAGTCGTGGGGGCCTTATGCAGGAAATCCTTTCCGATGGGTACCGGGGAGTGCGGGGCGGTGGTTGACCGGCCTCCGGCTGTGGCCGGGCGGTGCCCCGGTGCCCTCCGGACAGGCTGTATCGCGTCGGTATCACGTCGGTATAGCGGCGGTGCGTATCAGTTCGGGGGATGGGGGATTCGAAGGGTTAATCCGGGGGCGGGGTGCGGAAAATTTTTCGCGGGGAGAGGGGGCTTTGCCCCCGTCCGCCCCGGGGGCGGACTCCCCCAGAGTATTTCTGGCCATCGAATGAGGGAAGGGGGCGGTGCGGCGGCGGGGGATGTCGTGCACCGGGCGGGGGTGGGGGCAGGTGTTGAGGTGGGGTGTTGGGGGCGCTGCCCCCGGTCGCGGCAGGCCGCGACCTCCCCCGGGATATTTGGGGCCAAAAAATGGGAGGGGCGTGGCGCGGGGTTGGGGCGTTTGGGGGCGGGGTAGGGTGGATGCAATCCACCTTTGGCGGGGGGGCCGGGAGGGGGGATCGGGCTTTGGGCGGAATGGCGGGGGCGACCCGGGGAGGTGTCGGGGTGGCGTTGGGGGCGGCGTTGGGGGCGGCGGGGTGAACCCCGCCCTACGGGGCGGTTGTGGGGGGCAGGCGGAGCGCCGTCGGGGATGACGGGGCATGACAATTGCGTCAGAGGGGGCGCGTGGCTGGGAAATGCGGGGATTTGGCGGGGGGCGCCGGCGCCATCCGATCTTGCAATCCCCACCGGCCCCACATAGGTTCCGGCCAAATTTGCGGGGAGAGCCCGCCGATCACCCTTGCCTGACAGAAGGAACCCTCGATGGACCCCGCAGCACTCGGACAATTCCTGCCGCTGATCCTGATTTTCGCGATCATGTACTTCCTGCTCATCCGCCCGCAGCAGAAGAAGATGAAGGAACATCGCGCCATGGTCGACGGCGTGCGCCGTGGTGACCAGGTGATCACCCAGGGCGGGCTGATCGGCAAGGTGTCCAAGGTCAAGGAAGACGGCGAGATCGAGGTCGAGATCGCAGAAGGCGTCAAGGTGCGCGTCGTCAAGTCGACCCTGGCCAACGTCGTTTCCAAGACCGAGCCGGCCGCCGAGGCCAAGTAAGGCCCAGCCGTGCAACCGCTGGCGCGACCGCTGGCGCAAGCGGTGACGTGAGGTGCGGCAGGGGCCGGCGGGCAGAGCGCCCGCAGCCGCCACCGCACCGGACCGAACCGAGACAGATCAAGGCAGCGGCGCCCGGGACGTGACCCCGTGGCGCCCGCCGCATGCCTGACGAAAGGGCCGACATGCTGCAAATCGATACGTGGAAACGGGTCCTGATCTGGGGGCTTGTCGCCCTCGGTCTGCTGCTGGCCCTTCCGAATGCCTTCTACGGACGCGTGGAAGCCTATAATGACAAGGTGCAGGCCCAGGCGGGCGATACCTCCGGCGTGACCGGCTGGCCGTCCTTCCTGCCCTCCGGCCTGGTGAACCTCGGGCTTGACCTGCGGGGCGGGGCGCACCTGCTGGCGGAGGTCCGGGTCGCGGAGGTCTACCAGACCCGCATGGACGGCCTGTGGCCCGAGGTCCGCAACCTGCTGCGCGATCACCGCGACGAGGTCGGCACCATCCGCCTGCAGCCTTCCGAAGACGGCACCCTGAAGATCAGGATCGGCAATGCCGAGGGCCTCGATCGCGCGGTGGAACTGGTGCGCGGGCTGGCACAGCCCGTGAGCTCCCTCACCGCCGCCGGCGCCTCCGACCTGGTGGTCAGCGGGCAGGGCGACGAGATCACCGTGCAGCTGTCGGATGCGGAGAAGGAAGCGACCGACGACCGCACCGTGAAGCAATCGTTGGAGATCATCCGCCGCCGCATCGACGAGGTGGGCACGCGGGAGCCGACGATCCAGCGCCAGGGCACCGACCGGATCCTGATCCAGGTGCCGGGCATCGGATCCGCCTCCGAGCTGAAGGACATCATCGGCACCACCGCGCAGCTGAACTTCCAACCCGTGGTCACCACCACCGGCAATGGCGACACGCGCCCCGGCGCGGGCCAGGAAGTGCTGCCCGATGCCAACCAGGAGGGGCTCTACTACGTGCTGGAGAGCGCGCCCGTCGTGTCGGGCGAGGAGCTGACCGATGCGCAGCCGAGCTTCGACCAGAACGGGCGGCCTGCCGTCAGCTTCCGCTTCAACCCCTCGGGGGCGCGGAAGTTCGGCGATTACACCGCCGAGAACATCGGCAGCCCCTTCGCCATCGTGCTGGATGACGAGGTGATCAGCGCCCCGGTGATCCAGGCGCATATCGCCGGCGGGTCGGGGATCATCACCGGCAACTTCACCGTCGAGGAAAGCACCAACCTGGCCGTTCTGCTGCGCGCGGGCGCACTGCCTGCCGGGCTGGACTTCCTGGAAGAGCGGACCATCGGGCCGGAACTGGGCGCGGACAGCATCCAGGCCGGCAAGATCGCATGCATCGTGGCCGGGATTGCCGTGCTGGTGTTCATGGCGCTCAGCTATGGCCTGTTCGGGATCTTCGCCAATATCGCGCTGATCCTGAACGTGGGCATGATCTTCGGCCTGCTGTCGATGATCGGTGCCACGCTGACCCTGCCGGGGATCGCGGGGATCGTGCTGACCATCGGCATGGCGGTGGACGCCAACGTGCTGGTCTTCGAACGGATCCGCGAAGAGCTGAAGACGGCCAAGGGCCCGGCCCGCGCGATCGAGCTGGGCTACGACAGGGCCCTGTCGGCCATCATCGACGCCAATATCACCACCTTCATCGTGGCGGTGATCCTCTTCGTGCTGGGGTCCGGCCCGGTGCGGGGCTTTGCCGTCACCCTGGCCATCGGTATCGTCACGTCGGTCTTTACCGCCATCTACATCACCCGCCTGCTGGTGGTGATGTGGTTCGAGCGGAAGCGACCCAAGACTTTGGAGGTGTGAGATGCGCCTGAGACTTGTTCCGCAGGAAACCAACTACAACTTCTTCAAGTACCGCTGGATCACCTTCGGGATCTCGGCCGTGGCCATGGTGGCCTCGGTCATCCTGTGGCTGACCGTCGGGCTGAATTTCGGCATCGACTTCCGCGGGGGCACCACGATCCGCACCCAGTCGGAACAGGCGGTCGACGTGGGCGCCTACCGTGACGCCATCGCGCCGCTGGGGCTGGGGGATGTCGTGATCTCGGAGGTGTTCGATGCCTCCTTCGCGCAGGATCAGCACGTGGCGATGATCCGGATCCAGGCGCAGGACGAGCAGGAATCGGTCTCTGCCGATACGGTGGCAGAGGTCGAAACCGCGCTGCAGGGGGTGGATGACACGATCCGCTTCACCAGTGTCGAAAGCGTCGGGCCGAAGGTGTCGGGCGAGCTGATCAAGACGGCCTTCCTGGCCGTTGGCGCGGCACTGGCGGCGATCCTGCTCTACATCTGGCTGCGCTTCGAATGGCAGTTCTCGCTGGGGGCGGTCTTTGCGCTGTTCCATGACGTGCTGGTCACCATCGGGATCTTCAGCCTGCTGCAGATCCGGTTCGACCTGACCACGATTGCGGCGCTGCTGACCATCATCGGCTATTCGATCAACGACACGGTGGTGATCTTTGACCGGCTGCGGGAAAACCTGCGGAAGTTCAAGACCATGGCCCTGATCGACGTGATGAACCTGTCGGTCAACGAGACGCTGAGCCGGACGGTCATGACCTCCGGCACGACGCTGCTGGCGCTGATCGCCCTGCTGGTGCTGGGCGGCGACGTGATCCGCAGCTTCGTCTTCGCCATCACCTGGGGTGTGATCATCGGCACCTATTCCTCGGTCTACGTGGCCAAGAACGTGGTGCTGTGGCTGGGCGTGAAGCGCGACTGGACGAAGAAGCCCGGCGGTGGCGCCGGGACGAAGTTCGCCAATATCGACGCCTGATCCGGGCGGCATGAGAAAATGAGAAAATGAGAAAAGGGGCCGGGGTGCAGCGATGCGCCCCGGCCTATTTATTTTGGGCCGTTTTATTTTGGGCCTGCTTGCTTTTGCAGTCCCGTTCCACGGGGCCTGGCCGCGCAGATCGTGACCGGGGCACCACTGGTCCTTGGCGGGGTGATCCCCTATGGTCGGGCCGGACACAGCGCCCGGAGGGATGCCATGCAGTTGACCGAAATCGCCTATGACCAGGCCCGCCCGATCGACGGCTACGGGCCGGGGTTCTTCCGCATCGGCGGGGAGGCCCTGCCTGCGCCGCTGATGGTGCTGGCCAATTCCACCCGCGACTGGGCGGGCTACGAGGATCTGTCGCCGCTGCTGGCGCTGGCGGGACAGGTGGACGTGCTGCTGCTGGGCACCGGGCCGGAGATGACGCCCGTGCCCACGGCCTTCCGCACGGCGCTGGAAAACGCCGGGATCGGGGTCGAACCCATGGCCTCACCCACGGCGGCGCGGTCCTTCAACGTGCTGCTGTCCGAAGGGCGCCGGGTCGCCGCCGCCCTGCTGCCTGTCTGACGCGACAGGCCCGCAATTTCACTGGGCCCGCTCTTTCACTGGGCCGGAAATACTCCCGCCGGAGGCATTGTCCGGCCCGCGGCATGACCGACATCAAGGACGGCGCGCTGCCCTTGGGTTCTTTTGCTGGCTGCGGGAACGGGTTAAGGGAATCCCATGGAGATGAGAGTGAGCGATCTGGCTGTCGCCCGTGGGGGGGTGCCGCTGCTGGAGGGGGTCAGTTTTGCGCTGACACCCGGGCGGGCACTGATCCTGCGCGGGCCGAACGGATCGGGCAAGACGACGCTGCTGCGCGCGCTGGCGGGGCTGCAGCCGGTGCTGGCGGGAGAGCTGTCCTTCGACCGGGAGGCGGTGGCCTATGGCGGCCATGCCGACGGGCTGAAGGCGCAGATGAGCGTGGTCGAGAACCTTTCGTTCTGGGCCGCCGTCCACGGGCTGCGCGACATCGAACCCGCACTTGCGGCGTTTGACCTGCTGGCGCTGCGGGAGCGGATGGCGGGCAGCCTTTCGGCCGGGCAGAAGCGACGGCTGGGGCTGGCGCGGATGATGGTGACCGGCCGGGCGCTGTGGCTGCTGGATGAGCCCACGGTATCGCTGGACGCGGCGTCGGTCGGGCTATTTGCCGAGGCGGTGCGCGGGCACCTGGCGCGCGGCGGCATGGCGGTGATCGCCACCCATATCGACCTCGGCCTGCCGGAGGCGGAGGTGCTGGACGTCGGCCCGCTGAAGGCCCGGGCGCCGGCGGAGGCGCTGGATGATTTCGATGACCCCTTCGGAGAGGCCTTCCAGTGATCGCATTGCTTCTGAGGGACCTGAAACTGGCGGTGCGGGCCGGGGGCGGTTTTGGCCTGGGCCTGGCGTTCTTCCTGATCCTGGTGGCGCTGGTGGCCTTCGGCGTGGGGCCGGAGGGCGCGTTGCTGGCGAGGATCGCGCCGGGGATCCTGTGGGTGGGCGCGCTGCTGGCCTGCCTGCTGTCGCTCGACCGGATCTTCGCGCTGGACCGGGAGGACGGGAGCCTGGACCTGCTGGCCACGGCGCCCTTGCCGATGGAGGGCATCGTCACCGTGAAGGCGCTGGCGCATTGGATCACCACCGGGCTGCCGCTGGTGATCGCGGCGCCATTGCTGGGGGTCATGATGAACCTGCCCGGGCCGGGGTATGCCTGGCTGTTCCTGTCGCTTCTGGTGGGCACGCCCGCGCTGTCGGTGCTGGGCACCTTCGGCGCGGCGCTGACCGTGGGGCTGAAACGCGGCGGGCTGCTGCTGTCGCTGATCGTGCTGCCGCTTTACGTGCCCACGCTGATCTTCGGCGCCGAGGTGGCGCGGCGGGGCGCGGTGGGGATGGAGGTCTCTGTCGCGCTGGCGCTTTTGGCGGGGATCACCTGCGGGACGCTGGCCGTGCTGCCCTTTGCCAGCGCCGCCGTGCTGCGGGTGAACCTGCGATGACCCGAGGCCCGCAATGACCCGAGACCTGCAATGACCCGAGACCTGCGTGAATGTTACTGTCCCCGGGGGACGAAAGAGGATAGCCGATGGGCATGAATTCGATCTGGGAATATGCCAATCCGAGGAAGTTCATCGAGACGTCGCAGAAGGTGCTGCCGGCGGTCACGGTGCTGTCCGTGGCCTGTCTGGTTGTCGGGCTGGTCTGGGGTTTCTTCTTCACGCCAGAGGATTACCGCCAGGGATCCACGGTGAAGATCATCTACCTGCATGTGCCGAGCGCGCTGATGGCGATCAATGCCTGGTTCATGATGCTGGTCGCCTCGCTGATCTGGCTGATCCGGCGCCATCATGTGAGCGCGCTGGCCGCCCGGGCGGCGGCGCCCATCGGGGCGGTGATGACCATGATCGCCCTGGCCACGGGCGCCATCTGGGGCCAGCCGATGTGGGGCACCTGGTGGGTCTGGGATCCGCGGCTGACCAGCTTCCTGATCCTGTTCCTGTTCTACCTGGGCTACATCGCCCTTTGGGCCGCGGTGGAGGATGACGACACGGCGGCCGATCTGACCTCGATCCTGTGCATCGTCGGTTCGCTCTTTGCGGTGCTGAGCCGCTACGCGGTGCTGTTCTGGAACCAGGGCCTGCACCAGGGGGCGTCGCTGTCGATGGACAAGCAGGAACATGTGGCGGATGTCTTCTATTACCCGCTGCTGGTCTGCATCGCGGGCTTCGTCCTGTTCTTCGTGGCGCTGGTGCTTCTGCGCACCCAGACGGAGATCCGGGCGCGGCGGATGCGGGCGCTGATCGCGCGCGAGAGGAGGGGCTGAGATGCCGGAGCTGGGAAAATACGCCGCCACGGTGCTGTCGGCCTATGGCGTGTCGATCCTGTTGCTGGTCGTGCTGGCGGGCTGGAGCCTGTGGCGTGCCCGGCGCATGCGCGCGGCGCTGGCGCTGGTCGAAGGCCGCATCCGGGCCGCGAAGGCTGGGGCCGTGACAAGTGAGCCCGTGAAAAGCGGCGGCGAGAACGGGGAAAAAGGGATGGGCCGGTCATGAAATTCAAGCCGCTGATGCTGCTGCCGCCGGTGATCTTTGCCGGGCTGGTGGCGCTGTTCTACCTTGGCATGCAGCGGGAGGATCCCGACCAGTTGCCGACCGCGCTGGCGGGCAAGCAGGCCCCGGCCGTCCAGGTCACGCCGCTGCCCGGGCTGGTGCCCTTCACCGATGCCACCCTGCGCGACGGAGAGGTCAAGCTGGTGAACTTCTGGGCGAGCTGGTGCGCGCCCTGCCGGGTGGAACATCCCAACCTGATGACCCTGACCGCCACCGAGGGCGTGCCGGTCTACGGCGTGAACTACAAGGACAAGCCGGAGGCGGCCAAGGGATTCCTGGAGGAGCTGGGCGATCCTTACGCGGGTGTCGGCGCCGATGCGGCGGGGCAGATGGGCCTGAACTGGGGTCTTTACGGCGTGCCGGAGACCTTCGTGATCGACGGGGCGGGCAATATCGTCACCCGTTTCGCCGGGCCGATCACCGAGCGGGTGTTGGAAAGCACCATCCGCCCCGCCATCGCCCAGGCGCGCGGCGAGTAGGGTGGATGCCAATCCACCTTTGGCGGCGGTGGATGCCGGGTGTCGGACGGTGGATGTCGGGGGTTTGAGCGGTGGATTGCATCCACCCTACGCTGGTGGGGGGATATCGGCTTTTGAATGGTGGATTGCATCCATCCGACGCCCGTAGGGTGGATGCCAATCCACCGTCGGCAGAGACCGACGTCGGACCTTGAACGGTGGATTGCATCCACCCTACGCCGCTGATGCGCGCAGGTAATTCTGCAGGCCGATGTTGCCCGGGTCGGTGACGAGCTGTTCGCGGGCGATACGGCGGGCCTCGGTGCGGTTGCCGGCGATCTCCTCTGCCCAGATGCGGGTGACCCAGAGCCGGCCTGAGGTCGGGAACTGCTGGTTGCCGTAGCGGGTGAAGTTCAGCGCATTGACGGGGCTGTCGGTCATGATGAAACCGCGCGATAGGAAGTAGAGGACGTCTTCGCCGCCCTGGTCCATCTCGTAGGCGCGGCGGCAGGCGCGGACGGACGCCCGCCAGCGGTCCAGATCCTGCAGCACGACGCAGCGGGCCAGCCAGGCGTGGCGCATCGAGGGATCACGGGCGAGCGCGGCCCTGTAGAGCGAGAGCGCCTTTTCGGAATGCCCGGCCTGGAAGAGCGCCCAGGCGGCAGAGGTCCTGTCCCACGGCGTGGTGAAGAGGCGGGCCGCGCGGGAGAGGTCCCGGCCTGCCTGCCCGGTCAGCCCCAGGCTGGCATGGGCGCGGCCGATCTGCAGCCAGGCGCGGGCGCGTTCATCCCGGGCCCAGCGGGTGTCGCGGGCCAGGGGCGTGCAGGCGTCCACGGTGGCCCGGGCTTCGGCCGCCGGATCCGCGTCCCAGCAGGGGGTGAAGATGTCGGCCCGGGCCGCAAAGGGCGCCCCGGTCAGAAGCAGAGGCAAGAGCCCGGTCAAGAGCAGGGAGAAAAGCTGGTTGAAAATCTGGGGGGCAAGGAAGGGGCGCGGCTGCATGGCGGGGGTCCTGTCGTGTTCAGGACAGAGCTAGCCGCGCCCGGGAGCCCCGCCAAGGGGGGCGGGGCCGGGTGACGGGATTTGTCACCGGCGCAGGCTTGGGTGAGGCGGGGGTCAGGCGTGGTGGTGGTGCTCTTCGTGGTCATGCCCGTGATCGGTTCCATGGCCCCCATGCCCGTGCCCATGCCCATGGTGGGTCATGCGGGGATCCATCATGCCCTCCTTCACGCCGTGGCGGATCAGCCAGAGGTTCACCGGCCAGGCGGCCAGCAGGCCACAGGTGAGCGAGGTGATGAGCGAGACCCAAAAGATCGGCTCCCCCATCCCGGCATTGCCCGCAAGGGAGAGGTCGACGGCGATCGCCACCACCTCCATCACCGTGATCGAGGGGGTTTCGGCCTTCACCGCGTCGCGCAGGGCGGTGGACAGGGGGGTGCCGCCCTGGACCTCTGGCCCGACGGTGAGGGCAAAGCCCATGGCATAGGCCAGCACGAAGGTGATGGCGGCGGTGGCGGTATTGCCGAGGCCGAGGAGGCCCACGGCGATGAGGACGCCGATGATCTCCCCCAGGCCGCAACCGGAGTAGCAGTGGGCGACGGAGCGGAAGGCGCGGCGCCAGTCGTGGTCGTCCGGGATCTCCTTCCGGCCGGTGCGCCAGTAGATCAGCAGGCCGAGGGGACCGGAGTAGAGCACGGTCAGGCCCCAGACCACCTTCATCAGCGGCATGAGGTGGGCGTTGTTGCGCCGCAGGTCGTGCAGCGTCAGGGCAAGGGAGGGCAGCATGAGGGCGACCCAGGCGAGGAGGAGGAGCGCGGGTAAGGTCATGGAGATCAACGGCGATCTTTCGCCAAGGTTCCCCGGGGCTATTGCAAACGGTCTGGTATGGATCGGGGGAGCCGCTAGGCTCTGCCCGGGGCGCGTCCCGGCCCCGAGGCAGCAGGGGGGCAGAAGATGCCTGACAACAGATCCACCTACAGGATGGTGGTCATGAGCGATCCGACGGTGAGCAGTGCCATGGATGCCTTCGAGGCGCGCGGCGCGCGGATGAAGTCGGCGGCGGATGCCATGGGCAAGCTCATGGCGGGGTTCTACAAGATGTCGGTGCGGCACCGGATCGAGCAGGTGATGAACGCGCCGGCGCTGCAGCAGCGGATCACCCGCGCGCTGGAGGCGCAGCCGGGCATGGGCGTGCTGGTGGTGTTGCAGATGCGGGTGGTGCCCGGGCTGCTGACGGACCAGTATTTCGACATCACCGCCTATCCCGGCGCGGTGGCCCCCACGCCGGAACTGGCCCTGCAGTGGTACAGGGACAGTGACAAGATCCTGCCGGTGCCCGACGTGGGGCGGCTGGTCTTCGATTTCGTCTGGATCGACCGCTGGCGCAATGTGCCGCGTGTGGTGTCCGACAAGTCCCTGCCGGACAACGTCTGCGTCATCGGGGAGCGGGCCTTTGGTGCCCTGCATGGGGCCGGAGCGCGGCCCTGATCCGGCCCTGATCCGGCCCTGACCCGGGCAATCAGAGGCGGTAGCCGCGAGAGACCGGGAGCGTCACCCCGGTGATCCCCGGCGCGGTGGCCAGGTAGCGCACGGCCTGGGCGATGTCTTCGGGCGTGGGGAGGCTGTCGAGCGCGGAATCTTCCAGGATGGTGGCGATGACCTCCTCGCTGCGGGGCGCGTGGGCGCGTTCGACCATGCCCGGGGAGACGGCGTTGACGCGGATCCCCTGGGGGCCGAGCGCCTTGGCAAAACCGCGCGTGTAATTGTCCAGCGCGGCCTTTGTCGCGCCGTAGGTTACCGCGCTTGGGGGCGGGAAGGTGCTGTTGATGCTGGTGATGTTCACGATCGCCCCGCCCGGGGGCATCAGGGTGCCGGCGGCGGACATCAGCGCGGCCGGGGCAAGCGCATTGACCCGCATCTGGCGTTCGGCGGAGGCGATGTCGAAGGCGCGGTGGTCCTCAAGCTCCACCGTGCCTGCGGCATTGACCAGCAGGTCGAGCCGGCCCGTGGCCTGCATCACCTGGTCGATGAGCTGAGCCGGTGCGGCAGGGTCGGAGAAATCGGCGGGCAGGGCGAGGGCGCCGGGCAGGCTGTCGGCCAGCGCGCGGGCGTCCGGCTCCGCGCCGCGATAGGTGAAGACGACGCGGTGGTCGCGGGCGAGGTCGCGGACGATGGCGGCGCCGAGGCCGCGTGCGCCGCCGGTGACGAGGGCGGTGGGGAGCGATGTATCGGTCATGAAGCCAGACAAGCCCGTATGGCGGGGAAGTGCAAGCGGAGGTGCGCGGGAAGCCGGGCGGGGGCATGCGCAAGGGGGTCGTCGGGGGCGGGTGTGCCGCCCGCCTCACGGAATGCAAAAAGGGCGCCCGGAGGCGCCCTTTTCGTGAACTATCGAGGCAGGATCAGGACTTGGCCAGATCGCGCAGCACGTAGTGCAGAACGCCGCCGTGCTCGATGTACTCTTTCTCGATCGCGGTATCGATGCGGCACTTCAGGGTGATGTCCTTGGTGGTGCCGTCGCCGAAGGTGATCGTCGCGGTGACTTCCTGCAGCGGCTTGACGTCGCCGAGGTTCAGGATGTCCACGGTTTCATCGCCCTTCAGACCCAGGGTCTTGCGGGTGTCGCCGCCGGTGAACTCGAACGGGATGACGCCCATGCCGACGAGGTTCGAACGGTGGATACGCTCGAAGCTTTCGGCGATCACGGCCTTGACGCCCAGCAGGTTGGTGCCCTTGGCCGCCCAGTCACGCGAGGAGCCCGCGCCGTACTGTTCGCCACCGAAGACGACCAGCGGGGTGCCGGCGTCCTGGTATTCCATCGAGGCCTCGTAGATGGAGGTCTGCGCGCCGGTGGGCGACAGGGTGTAGCCGCCTTCGACGCCGTCCAGCATCTCGTTCTTGATGCGGATGTTGGCGAAGGTGCCGCGCATCATGACTTCGTGGTTGCCACGGCGGGAACCGTAGGAGTTGAACTCCCGCACCGGAACCTGGTGGTCCAGCAGGTACTTGCCGGCCGGGGTGGTGTCCTTGAAGGAACCGGCGGGCGAGATGTGGTCGGTGGTGATCATGTCACCCAGGATCGCCAGGACCTTGGCGCCGGAGATGTCCTTCACCACGCCCGGTTCCGCGCCCATGCCTTTGAAGTAGGGCGGGTTCTGGATGTAGGTGGAGGTCGGCGGCCAGTCGTAGGTTTCACCACCCGAGACTTCCACGCCCTGCCACTTTTCATCGCCCTTGAAGACGTCGGCATACTTGGCCTGGAAGGCTTCGCGGGTGACGACCTTTTCGACCAGTTCGGCGATTTCGGCGTCGGTGGGCCAGATGTCCTTGAGGTAGACATCCTTGCCGTCCGGCGTGGTCGCGATCACGTCGTTGGCCAGGTCGATGTTCATGTCACCGGCCAGGGCGTAGGCGACGACCAGCGGCGGGGAGGCCAGGTAGTTGGCGCGCACGTCGGGGGAGATCCGGCCTTCGAAGTTCCGGTTGCCGGACAGGACGGAGGTGGCGATCAGGTCGTTGTCGTTGATCGACTTGGAGATCTCGGGCTGCAGCGGGCCGGAGTTGCCGATGCAGGTGGTGCAGCCGTAGCCGACGAGGTTGAAGCCCACGGCATCCAGGTGCTCGGTCAGGCCGGCGGCGTCGAGGTACTCGGTCACGACCTGGGAGCCCGGTGCGAGCGAGGTCTTGACCCAGGGCTTGCGGTTCAGGCCCAGCTCATGCGCCTTCTTCGCAACCAGACCCGCGCCGATCAGCACGTAGGGGTTGGAGGTGTTGGTGCAGGAGGTGATCGAGGCGATCACGACGGAGCCGTCGTTCAGTTCGTAGTCTTCGCCTTCGACGGCGGCGGACTTGATCAGCGGCTTGTCGGCGACGACGGTGTCACCCTCGGCTGCCATGTCCTTGGCGGCGGAGGACATGTCCACGCCGCGGAACTCTGCCACGACCTTCTTGAAGGCATCGGCGGAGGAGGTCAGCGCAACGTAGTCCTGCGGACGCTTCGGACCGGAGATGGCGGGAACGATGTCGTTCATGTCCAGTTCGAGGGTCGAGGAGTAGATCGGGCTGTAGTCAGCATCACGCCAGAAGCCGTTTTCCTTGGCGTAGGCTTCGACCAGGGCGATGCGGTCCTTGTCGCGGCCGGTCTGTTCCAGGTAGCGCAGGGTTTCCGCGTCGATCGGGAAGAAGCCGCAGGTGGCGCCGTATTCGGGCGCCATGTTGGCGATGGTGGCACGCTGCGCCAGGGGCAGGTTGTCCAGGCCTTCACCGTAGAATTCGACGAACTTGCCGACAACGCCGTGGGCGCGCAGCATTTCGACGACCTTCAGCACCAGGTCGGTGCCGGTGGTGCCTTCGACCATGGCGCCGGTCAGCTTGAAGCCCACGACTTCGGGGATCAGCATCGAGATCGGCTGACCCAGCATGGCGGCTTCGGCTTCGATGCCGCCAACGCCCCAGCCCAGGACGGCCGCGCCGTTGACCATGGTGGTGTGGCTGTCGGTGCCGACCAGGGTGTCGGGGTAGGCGACTTCATCGCCGTTCTGGTCCTTGTCGGTCCAGACGGTCTGGGCGAGGTATTCCAGGTTCACCTGGTGGCAGATGCCGGTGCCCGGGGGAACCACGCGGAAGTTTTCAAACGCGGTCTGGCCCCACTTGAGGAAGGTGTAGCGCTCCATGTTGCGCTCGTACTCGCGGTCCACGTTCATCTGGAAGGCGCGCGGGTTGCCGAAGTTGTCGATCATGACCGAGTGGTCGATGACGAGGTCGACGGGAACCAGCGGGTTGATCTTCTTGGCGTCGCCGCCAAGCGCCTTGATGCCGTCACGCATGGCGGCGAGGTCGACCACGGCGGGAACGCCGGTGAAGTCCTGCATCAGAACGCGGGCCGGACGGTAGGCGATTTCCTTGGGGTTCTTGCCACCAAGCTTGCCCCAGTCGGAGAAGGCCTTGATGTCGTCGACGGAGACGGTCTTGCCGTCCTCGAAGCGCAGCATGTTCTCCAGCACCACCTTCAGGGCGGCGGGCAGCTTGGAGAATTCACCCAGACCGGCTGCTTCGGCCGCGGGGATCGAGTAATAGGAAATGCTGTTGCCGCCGACAGACAGCGTCTTGCGCGTCTTGGCGGTGTCCTGACCAACTACGATGGGCATGGAGATGGCTCCCTTCCGATGAGAATGAGGGGTTCGTGCTGACCTGCTTCTGCCCCAAAGGCAGGGGCCGATCAAGGGCCTTCCGTGATTTTAGTATACCTTTGTGCACAAATTGGCTGGAACGGCGGTGCAGAAGGGGGGCAGGAATGGGGATGGGGGCCCAAACCGGGCAATCCACGCGGAAAATGTTTACCGATTGGTCACCGTTGAGTCACACTTCGGGGCTGCTTCGGGGCTCTCTCAAAACCTTGATTGGCACTTGAGGGGCCGGTTGGGTAGGTACGATACAAGGGATGTCAGACGAGAGTTCTAGGAATGATTGCAAGCCGCAGGGGTGCTCTGCTGGCCGGAGCGTTGACCGCAGGTGCGGTTCTGGCGGGGGTGCCCGTCCTTGGTCATGCACAGACGCCGGAGAGCCAGCCCGCGCCGGCCCGCTCGCCCGTGGTGGTGGAGCTGTTCACCTCCCAGGGGTGTTCGTCCTGCCCGGCGGCGGATCGCATGCTGGAGCAGATGGTCGGCCATCCGGAGGTTCTGCCCCTGGCGCTGCATGTCGACTACTGGGATTACCTGGGCTGGAAGGACGGCCTGGCCGATCCGAAGTTCACCCGCCGCCAGAAGGCCTATGCGCGGTCCCAGGGGTCGCGGATGATCTACACCCCGCAGATGGTGATCGACGGGGCGGCCTTCGTGAAGGGCGCCCATGCGGTCGAGGTGGCCGAACAGATCGCCATGGCGCGGATCCGGCAGGCCCATGTCAGCCTGCAGGTCGAACGCGGCGCTGGCGGAGGCTTCCGGGTGGAGGCCGACGCCCTGCCGGGGCTGGCCGCGGGCGCCCCGATGCAGGTGATGCTGGTGCAGTACCTGCCGCACAAGTCGATAGAGATCCTGCGGGGCGAGAACGCGGGCAATCAGATCGACTACGTCAATATCGTCACCTACTGGCAGGCCGTGGGCGAATGGGATGGCACGACGCCGCTGTCGCTGGACCTTGAGGCGCCGACGGATCAGCCTGGCGCGGTCCTGTTGCAGCGCACGGGGATGGGCCGGATCGAGGCTGCGGCGCGTTTGCCCTGAGGTGAGCTGGGCCGGGTAAGTTGCTGCCGTCCAAGATGAAAAGGGCCGCCCGGGGGCGGCCTTTCGCATGTCGGGCGGTCGCCCTATTGGCCCGATTTGCGGCCTGAAGTCTGAGCCGCCTTCTTGGCCGTCTTGCGGGGCTTGTTCTTCCAGCGGCGGTGGATCCAGAACCATTGTTCGGGGTGCGCCCGCGTCATCGCTTCGAGGGAGTCGTTCAGCGCCTGGGACATCGTCTCGGGGTCGCTGTGGGTCAGCTCCTCTTCCACGACGACGTGGAAGGACAGGCCGTCGGGCTGGCGGATGCCGTAGATCGGGAAGAGCCGGGCGCCGTATTTCAGGGCCATTTCCGTGGCGGAGGTCGCGGTGCGGGCCGGATGGCCGAAGAAGGTCAGGTCGGCGCCCTGGTTGAAGTACTGATCCGACAGAAGGGCCACGATATTGCCGCCGCGCAGGAATTTCACCATCTCCGCCAGGCCGCGCCGCCCGCGCGGGAAGAGCGGCTGCGCGATGGATCCCATGGCGGTGACGTAGTGGCGGTTGAAATAGAGGTTGTTCAGCGGCCGGTAGAGCGCGCCGACATCGCCGTAGCGGGCGGAGATCTTGGCCCGGAAGGCGTCGTAGTTGCCGAAGTGGCCGGAGACGAGCAGCACGGGTTCGCCCGCCGCACGCGCCGCATCCAGCGCGGCAAGGCCCGGGCCGTCGATGGGCGCATCGGCCAGGCGCGCCTTGAATTCGGGACCCGAGTAGATCTCGATCAGGGTGCGGCCGGCGTTGTCGGCTACGGCGTGCTGCATCCGGCGGACCTCTGCCGGGGTCAGGTCGGGGCGCACCAGGGCCAGGTTGTCGCGCACACGGCGATTCCAGCCCGCCAGCGGGGCCACCAGGTGGGCGACGAGCCAGCCCATGAGCGGCACGCGCACCCGGTAGGGCAGCGCGAGCGCCAGGCGGACGAGCCCCCCAAGCAGGAGGTTGACGATATACTGGCCGATGCGGAGGCCGACCGGCAGTTCGGCGGGATCGGTGATGTCACGGGCCATGCTGGGCGTTGTCCTTCCTGGCAACCAACGGGGCGAGATGGCCGGTCAGTCGCGCCGGGCCGCGGCCCCGGGGGCGTCGGGTTCGGGCAGAACCGGCGCCTCGGGTGCGGGGGCGGCCTTCACCTCGGCCAGGTCCGGGGCGCGGGAGGCCCGGGTTTCGCGGTGCCAGACATAGACGCCGGCGCCGGCGATCACAAGCGCACCCAGGACGGTGGCCCGGTCGGGATATTCCCCGAAGGCGAAGATCCCAAAGAGCGTGGCGGTGATCAGCCCGGCGTAGGAGAAGGGCGCCAGCATCGCGGCCTCCCCCAGGGAGAGCGCGCGGATCAGCAGGAGCTGCGCCGTGGTGCCCAGCCCCGCCAGCGCCAGCATCAGCAGCGCGACCTTGGGCGAAGGGACTTGCCAGTTGGCCGGCAGGAGCAGCGTCAGCAGGATGGAGCCCAGCAGGGCGGAGTAGAGAAGCGAGGTCCAGGGATCTTCGCGGTGGCCGATGTGCCGGGTGGCAAGGGCGAACCCGGTATAGGCGAGCGCGGCGGTCAGCGGGAAGAGCGCATAGGGCGAGAAGACGGAGGTGCCGGGGCGGATGATGATCATGGCCCCGATCAGGGCCACGCCGATGGCCACGAGGCGCCGGGGCCCCAGCTTTTCCCCCAGGAAGAGCGCCGCGCCCAGGGTGATGAGCAGCGGGTTGATATCCATGATCGCGGCGCTTTCGGCCAGGCCCAGGTAGTTCAGGCCGAGGAAGAAGGCCGAGGTCGCCCCAAGCTGGCAGATCGACCGGAAGAGCTGCAGCCCGGGAAAGGACGTCCGGGCCACGCTGCGCAGGCGCGGGGCCACGATGACCAGCACCAGCACGACCTGCCCGGTGTAGCGCGCCCAGAGCGCAAGCACTGTATTGGCCTCTGCCGAGATGGCCTTGGCGCAGGCGTCCATGGCACTGAAGCAGAAAATCGCGAGCAGCATCAGCAGGATGGCACGGGCTGTCTGTGTCATGGGTGTCTCCGACAGGGGGCTCCGACAGGGGGCGCCGGGGACGGTAGGAGCGCGGCGGCGAACTGTCCAGAGGCGTCCGCAGGTCAACTTGCCCAATGGTGGGGCGTTCATCGGCCCGCCAGGTGGGCCGGGGGCTGGCCCGGGTTCGGCCAGTGATTGGAACGGTGATTGGGCCCGTAACCATGCCGGTCAACTGCGCGGGCAACTGGCCGGGCCCCTCGCCGGAGAGGCGCGGGGGCCTGTAGGCAAGGGGCGCCGCGTTGCCTGAAGGTGCGCCCAGGACGGGTGGGGCGTGATCAGCCTTCCTCTTCTTCGTCATCGCCGGCCAGCAGGAGGAGTTCGCCCGCGGCCTCCAGCTCCCGGATGGCGGCGACGACGGCGTTCATGGCCTCTTCCGCGTCCTTGGGTTTGACCTTGCCGCGGTCTGCGACTTCTTCACGCAGGCTGTCGGCGAGACGGGCGGACATGTTGCCCAGGATGTATTCGGCGGCCGCCGCTTCCTCCCCCGCGGTGGAGGCGGCAAGGGCGGTGACCAGCATGATCGGATCGAGCTGGCGCACGACCTTGGGAATGTCGCGCGGGGCCACGCGGGCGGGGATGTTGGTGTAGGTGAAGATCGCCTTGCGGACCTTTTCAGCGAAGTCGCTGTCGGTTTCGTCCAGCCCTTCGAGCACGTCGTCGCGGGTGGCGGCGGTGGAATAGTTGAGGATCGCCCCGACGCGTTCCACCGGATCCTTGTCGAAGACGCTTTCGGGCTGGGCATCCAGCTGGGAGGCCAGCGACAGGCCGATGCGGTCCAGCGCCTCCGGCGAAATGCCGGAGGTCAGTGATATGGCGTAGGTGATGCGCCGTGCGCGCGGCCCGGGCAGTTTCGACAGCAGTTCGGCCGCCTTGCCGGTGTCGAGCTTCGACAGCACGACCGCCGCGATTTCTATCGATTCATGTTCGGCGATCGGGCGCAGCTTCTTGATGTCGAGCGCGCGGACCCGTTCCCAGGGATCGCCGGTCTGGCGCACGCCGGCTTCCTTGCGCAGGCGGGCGGCGGTATGCGGGGAAATCTTGCCGTCCAGCACCGAGAGCGCCCCGGCCACGCCGCGCGGGAAGGTCAGGCCAAGGCCCTCCATCTCCTCGACGAATTCCTCCACCACGGCGGAGAGCGTTTCCCGGTCGATGTGGCGCATGTTGCCGAGCATCATGGTGAGGTCGGCCTGGACCTCCTCGGGCAGGTCCTTGAGGGGAACGTCGAGGCCATGGTTAAGCAGAAGGCGCACGATGACGGCGGCCTTGTGCTTTCGGCTCATCCGGCCGGGCTGTGGTGGCGCGGTAGGCTGGAAGGTTCCCAGCGGAGCGAGATCGCCCATTCATCCCCTCGTTCTGTAACGGCCCTCGTTCTGAAACGGGCTGCAGGTGCGGCCAGATAAGCAGCGAAGGGTTTAGAAAGGCTGAAACCGCGCCGGGGTGGCCTCAGCTGGAGACGATCTGTTCGCAGGCGCCGGTTTCGGCGTTCCACTGGCTGCCTTCGGCGCAGGCGGGCGTCTTGTCGCAGTCGCGGGTCTGGGCCGTCGAGAGGGTGGGGGCCGTCGAGAGGGCGGGGATGATGAGCATGAGGGCAGTCAGGGCTTGGCGCATGGGGAAGTCCTCCGGCTGGGCGGAGACAGGGTAGCACGGGGGACGGTCTTGCCAAAGCGGGGACGGGGTGCGCCGCGGCCCACCCATTTTCTGGCCCGAAATATCCCCGCCGGAGGCATGATCCGGTTGGGCCGGGCGGCGGCCACGGAAAAGGGCGCCTCCCCGCCGGGAAGCGCCCCTTCTTTAGTCACCGGCTGTCATTCCCGGATCGCGGATCAGCTTTCGCCGAAGACCCGCTTGAAGATCGTGTCGACGTGCTTGGTGTGATAGCCCATGTCGAATTTCTCGTTGATGCCATCGACGCCCAGAGCCTTGACCACGTCTTCGTCAGCCAGCAGCAGTTCGCGGAAGTCGAGACGTTCCTCCCAGACCTTCAGCGCGTTGCGCTGGACCATGGAATAGGCGTCTTCGCGCGACACGCCGGCCTGCGTCAGGGCCAGCAGCACGCGCTGCGACATCACGAGGCCGGGGAACTTGTTCATGTTCGCCAGCATGTTCTCGGGGTAGATGATCATCTTGTCGACGACGCCCGCCAGACGGTTCAGCGCGAAGTCGAGGGTGATGGTCGCATCCGGGCCGATGCCGCGTTCGACGGAGGAGTGGGAGATGTCCCGCTCATGCCAGAGGGCGACGTTCTCCATCGCCGGCACGACGGTCATCCGCACCAGCCGGGCGAGGCCGGTGAGGTTCTCGGTCAGGACCGGGTTCTTCTTGTGCGGCATGGCCGAGGAGCCCTTCTGGCCCATCGAGAAGAATTCCGCGCCTTCCAGAACTTCGGTCCGCTGCATGTGGCGGATCTCGATCGCGACGTTCTCGATCGAGGAGGCGATGACGCCCAGGGTGGCGAAGAACATGGCGTGACGGTCGCGCGGGATGACCTGGGTCGAGATCGGTTCGGGCTTCAGGCCCAGTTCCGCGCAGACGTGCTCTTCGACGGCGGGGTCGATGTTGGCGAAGGTGCCGACAGCGCCGGAAATGGCGCCGGTGGCGACCTCTGCCCGGGCGGCTTCGAGGCGGGCCTTGTTGCGGTCCATCTCTGCGTAGAAGCGGGCGAAGGTCAGGCCCATGGTGGTGGGTTCGGCGTGGATGCCGTGGGAGCGGCCGACGCGCACGGTGTCCTTGTGTTCGAAGGCGCGTTTCTTCAGCGCGGCCAGCACCTTGTCCATGTCGGCCAGCAGGATGTCGGCGGCGCGGACCAGCTGGACGTTGAGGCAGGTGTCGAGCACGTCGGAGGAGGTCATGCCCTGGTGGACGAAGCGCGCCTCTTCGGAGCCCACGTGTTCGGCCAGGTGGGTGAGGAAGGCGATGACGTCATGCTTGGTGACGGCCTCGATCTCGTCGATGCGGGCGACATCAAACTCGACATCCTTGGCCTTCCAGACGGCATCCGCGTTTTCCTGCGGGATCACGCCAAGCTTGGCCTGGGCATCGCAGGCGTGCGCCTCGATCTCGTACCAGATGCGGAACTTGGTGGCAGGCTCCCAGATGGCGGTCATCTCGGGGCGGGCATAACGCGGGATCATCGGCGACGTCCTTCTTTGCAAGGCTGCGGGATTGCTGGCCTCTTAAGCGAGGGAGGGCGCGGGGACAAGGTGCCCTGAGGGCAGCGGGGCGCGAAAGCACCCGAGGGGCCGGGAAGCGGCCGGGAAACGGGGTCGGGAAACGGGGGAGAAAGGGAAAGGGGCGCCCGGTGAGAGGCGCCCCTTCGAATGATTGCGCGGCGTGCCGCGGCCGGACCCCGAAATGTGGGCCGGATCAGAAGCCGTAGCGGTAGCCGACGTTCAGGGTGGTTGCCTTGACTTCGAAGTTCTCGGTCCAGCGCTGGAACTCGGCACGTTCGAAGGATTCGACGTGCTTCAGTTCGGTGAAGAGCGAGCCGACGGGCAGGGCGTAGCGGATGCCGAGGGACACCATGCCGCCGCCCATGTTGTCGGTGTTTTCGTAGCCGTAGCCCGGGTAGCTGTACTCGTAGTGGGATTCCACGGTGCCGAGGCCCAGGCCGACGTAGGCAGTCATCTTGTCATCGACGGTGAACAGCTTGCGCGCGTTCAGCATGGCCCAGCTGGTGGTGACGTGTTCGTCATCCCAATAGGCGTACTGCTGCTTGGCGGTCGACATGTCGACACCGAATTCCCAGCCTTCGATGCCGGTGTAGTAGGCGCCGATCGACAGCGCGCCGCCACCGTTCATCGTGTAGTCGTAGTGGCTGTCGTAGTAGTAGTCATAGCTGTCGACGGTCGCGTTGAAGGCGTAGCCGAGGGAGCCTTCGACGGCGAATTGTGCCTGGGCGGCGGAGGCGCCCATGATGGCGATCAGGGCCAGGGCGGTGGTTTTCAGATGCATGGTCGTAGTCCCGTGGTGCGGTCTGGTGGAGGAGATCGACATGGGGAAATCCCCTTTCCCATGTCGGGTGGTCACTCCTGGCGTTGGCTGTGCGAGGGTGGCGCGCGAGGGTCGCCCGCACGTCGCAACTGGCTGTTCTGCAGGAGAATTCTGTGAGAGCGCGCCCCTACAGGGGGGCGCGCGCCGGATCAGAAGGCGTAGCGGTAGCCGATGTTGAGCGTGGTGTACTGAACGTCGGACTTGTCGCCGTAGTAGACGTAGCCGGTGTCTTCGAAGGCATCGACGTACTTCAGCTCGGTGAAGATGGCGCCGGTGGGCAGGGCGTAGCGCAGACCGGCCGAGAGCATGCCGCCGGTGACGGTGTCGTCGCTCTTTTCGCCGTACCAGTCATAGGTGGCGTTGATGCGACCGAGGCCCAGGCCGACATAGGCGGTCAGCTTCGGGTCGATGGTGATCAGCTTGCGCGCGTTGGCAAAGAGCGCCTGTTCCCGTACGGTGATGCCGGGGTAGTAGGAAAGGGGCGCTTCGTTGCTGGACAGTTCCAGGCCGAATTCCCAGCCTTCCAGGCCGGTGTAGTAGCCGGCGATGCCAAGGGCGGTGGCCCCGTCCAGGTGGGAAGTGTTGCTGCCGCCCGAGGCGTATTTCCAGGTGATGTCGCGGTCTGCGACGATCCCGAGAGAGCCTTCCAGGGCGAACTGCGCGGAAGCCTGAGTGGCGCAAACGACGGCGGCAAGCGCCAGTGCGGTGGTCTTGAGTTTCATCTTGCGTTCCTCGGAGTGAGTAGGGGCCGTTGGTCTTGCCTTGCTCCGCCTGGGTGGCCGTGCCTGGGATAGAGCGGTGGACAGCGGGTGAAGAGACTGGGGGGGGGAAGAGACTGGCCGGCTGGTAGGGGGACGGGCCGCCGTCAGGCGGCCCATCCGGTGTCCTGTTCTGCCGGGCGGGCCCGCAGATCAGAAGTCGTAGCGGTAGCCGACGTTGATCGTGGTGTTGCTGACTTCGGTGGTTTCGTCCCACTGCGGGTAGTAGGCGTCGTCGAAGGCTTCGACGTACTTGATCTCGGTGAAGACCGAACCGGTGGGCAGGGCGTAGCGCACACCGGCGGAGATCATGCCGGCGAATTCCTTGTCCGGGGTGGAGCCGTAGTAGTCGCCGGGCTCTTCGTAGGAGTACTTGGTCCAGGCGGCACCGAGGCCGAAGCCGACGTAGCCGGTCATCTTCTCGTCGATGGCGAACAGCTTACGTGCGTTCAGCATGGCGAAGAGGTTCGCCTGATAGTCGTCATCGTCGTAGGTGTACTGACGCTTGTTGGTGCTGACATCCAGACCGAATTCCCAGCCTGCGAGGCCGGTGTAGTAGCCAGCCAGCGAGAAGGACGCGCCACCGTTGATGGCCCAGCCGTAGGTGCCGTAGCCGTAGTCCCAATCGATGACATCATCCAGCGCGTAGCCGATGGAGCCTTCAACGGCATATTGTGCAGAAGCCTGGGTGGCGCAAAGCGCAGCCGCCATGGCCAGGGCGGAAATCGTGAATTTCATTTTTACCTCGTGAGTCAGTCACTTGGGAGGTCCCCTGCTCGCAACCTCAATAGTTTAAACGAGCGTTTTCTCCCAATACCGATGGTTCTATTCAGCGTCAGCGGCGGGTCAAGACAACACGGCAACGTACTTGTATACCTGCAATGATGGGTGTGCGGAATTTGCCACGGTTTTCGCGCAGGAAGTGTACCGGTGGGTAAGTTGGCGTCACGCGGGACGCCGTGGGGTGCCGGTTGCGGGGCGGGTTCGGAGGCGGGGCCCGTGGCCGAGTCGCGGGGGGCCGCGCACCGGGGCGGGCGCCCTTCGGAGACGGGTTTCGCGCGGTGACCGCGCGGGGTAGGGAGTTGGGCCAGGCCCATCGGCCTGGGAACTGGTCGAAGGATCTGCCGGGAGGGGACGCAATGCATCGAGATGGGGCCCATGGAGATGGGGAAGCCGGGCCGGACGGGATCGCGGATTTCGCGGGGGCCTGGCAGTTGGCACGCCGGATCGAGGACCGGTTGAGCGGCCAGGCGGGCCGGTTCGACGGGCAGGCGCTGCTGACGGAGGAGGGCGCGGGGCGCTGGCTCTGGCGGGAAGAAGGCCGGCTGCGTTTCGGCGCAGGGGCGGAGATCCGGGCGGAGCGGCGTTACCTCTGGCTGCCGCAGGGCGCGGGAATCGCCGTTCATTTCGACGATGGCCGCTTCTTCCACGCCTTCGATCCGCAGCAGGCCGCACCTGGGGCCGCGCATTTCTGCGACCCGGACGACTACCGCGCGCACTACGATTTCCGGGACTGGCCGCGCTGGCAGGTGACCTGGGAGGTGCGGGGGCCGCGCAAGGATTACCGCATGACCACCCTTTGCCGCAGGCCCGCCGCCGGAGGTTAGCGGATTTGCCAGTGCCAATTTGCAGCTTTGCAAAGGGCGGGAATTTGCAGCGGCGGATTTTGCAATTTGCTTGCCCGGTAATCCGGCAAGGAACTTGCGCCAAACCGCCGCATGAGGCATCACGGGGGGAACGTTTTTGCCGGATATGGAGAGGATAACACATGTCCCACGCGATCAATGAGCGGGTTCTGAGCGAAACCTTCGGCCCGACCGAAGGTGCAGCACTGCGCATCAAGCAGGCCGTGCTGGTGGTCATGGGCATCGCCCTGCTGGCCATCATGGCCAAGATCCAGGTGCCGGTGCCCGGGTCCCCCGTCGCCATCGGCATGGGCACCTTCGCGGTGCTGGGCCTTGGCGCCGCCTATGGCCCGCGCCTCGGCCTGGTGACGATCATGGGCTACATGCTGCTGGGCATGCTGGGCCTGGATGTCTTCCAGTCCTCGACCGCCGATCTGAATGGCGTCGAATACATGATGGGCAGCACCGGCGGCTACCTGCTGGGCTACGTGATGGCCACGGTCGTTCTGGGCGTCCTGGCGCGCCGCGGCTGGGACCGGTCGGTGATGTGGATGGCGCTGGCGATGCTGATCGGCAATGTCGTGCTCTACATCCCGGGCCTGGCATGGCTGGGCAGCCTCTACGGCTGGGACAAGCCGATCCTGGCCTGGGGCCTGACGCCCTTCATCCTGGGTGACGCGCTGAAGCTGGCGCTGGCAGCCCTGGTTCTGCCGCTGGCCTGGAAGCTGGTGGGCCGCGCCCGCGGCTGATCCACAGCCACAGACGATACGAGAGGGCGTCCTTCGGGGCGCCCTTTTTCTTTGCCCGTTCGATGGCCCGTCCGATTGCCCGTCCGGTGGCCCGTTCAATGGGCAGTCGGGGCGGCGCGCAGCCCCGTGCGGCGGGATCCCCCTCGCGCCGGTCCGGGGCAGGTCCTAGGCTTGGTCGAGCGTCGGAACGGAGTGAAGAGATGGCGACGGAAGATGTGGTGGCCGCGCGCCCGGTGATCCTGCAGCAAAAGCTGCCCTACGAGGTAACGGAGCGCCTTCCGGGCATGTTCCCGATGCCGCCTGCGGACTGGATCATGGTGGACGATGCCTTTGCCGCCCAGATGGCGGAGCGGGAGAGCCTTTTGCGCGACTGCCCGGAGCGGGTCTGGCAGATGGAGGAGGCCGCCCGGACCGCGGCGGAAGAGCTGCTGGAGGAGGTGCTGGAGGCGCTGCGCGCGCGTGACGACTACACGGTCGGGGCGGAGGTGGTACGGCGCCCGGATGGGGTCGAGGTGGCGCTGGAGCGCAGCGCGCCGCTGGCCTTGCTGGGCCGGCTGGTGCAGCAGGATTTCTGCCTGCTGGAAAAGCGCGGCGATGAGCATGTGTTGACTGGCGCGATCCTGTGCTTCCCGGCGAACTGGACCCTGGCGGAGAAGTTCGGCCATCCCCTGATCCGGATCCATGTCCCGGTGCCGGTCTATGACGAGATGCTGGCGAAACGGGTGCAGCGCCTGTTCGACGGGGTGCAGGCCGGGCGGCCGCTGTGGCGGGCCAACCACCTGCGCTATGCCGATCCGACGTTGTTTGCCCCCATGTCGGAGAGGATGACGCGGGAGGAACGCCACCCGCGGGAGGGCGGCTATTTCCGCAGCGAACGCCAGAGCCTGTGGCGCCTGCCCAAAAGCGGCGCGGTGGCCTTCGGGATCCATACCTTCATGGTGCGGGCCTGAGACGCGGGGCCTGAGACGCGGGGCCTGAGACGCGGGGCCTGAGAAGCGGTGCCTGAGAAGCGCGCCCTGGTGTGGGGGCGCAGGGCCGAGCCTTGCCTTAGGCCATAAAAAAACCGCCTGCCACGAGGGCAGGCGGGAACCGAGGTTGGGGGAAGTCAGTCGAGAGAAGCTGCCGTCAGATCGGCAGCAGGGCCAGGGTTTCGGCAACCACCTGGGTTGCGCCGGTGCCCACGGCGGCGAAGACCGCCGAGAGGGTCAGCGCATGGGTGGAGATGCGGAAGTCCTCTCCCTTGATCATGTTGTAGGCCAGCAGCGCGCCGGCGACCGGCGGGTTCAGCAGGGCCACGGTGGCGTTGACCGTGTAGGTCGCCACCTTGTGTTCCAGCCGCTTGGGATCTTCTTCCTCCTCGGTGTCGAGCTCGGCCCGGAAGACATCGCGCAGGTCCTCTTCGGAGGCGGCGGTGCGGCCGGAGACACCTGCCGGATCGGTGCCGACCCAGGTGTTCTGGCGACGGGCCTTCAGTTCGGCCCGCAGGGCGTCGAAACGTGCGTCGAGGTGGCTCGTTTCGGACTGGATTTCCGGGAAGACGGCGGCCGCAAGGGTCGGGCGCAGCGGGCTGGAGGCCATGCCGCTGGGGGCGCCACCGGCCCGCGACGGGTGCATGGGGTGCTCCATCGGGGTGACATCGGTGTCACGCAGGGAGATCGGCGTGAAGGCCGACTGGAAGCGCGCGGAGGTCAGGACCGTTTCCCGTTCCAGCCACTGCACGTAGGGCGCGCCGGTTTCGGCGATCAGCCGGTGGACCAGCTCTGCCAGCATGGCCTTGGAGGCCTCGGGGTGGCGGCTTTCATCCCATGCGGTGTCGCAGACGGAGATGTGGACCCAGAAGGTCGGGTTTTCCAGCGCCTGGCGGGAGGCGTCGGAGAGATGGGTGCGCGGACCGGAGGACAGGACACGCAGGGTGTCCGGGTCGGCTTCCGGGGCGTCGAAGATCTGAAGTTCGACCAGCGTGTTGCTGGAGGCGATGGCGGCCTGGTCGAAATCGACCTGGGCCACTTCGCCCTGCTGACCGAAGGCGCGCAGGACGGCCTTTACCGGCTCGATCAGCTGATCGACCGCGACATCGCTGTCGTCGGTGAAGATGAGGCCGGCCTGATGGCACTGAGCGTTGTGAGACATTGTATCTGTCTTTCGTTCCCGATGAGGTTCTCTCGATGGTTGTCACTGTGACGGGCGAATCGGGAGAAAGTTGGTCACAAACCCGGGAATTTAACGTCTCGTTAGGAATTTTCGTGACGCTTCGCCGGGTTTCGGCCTCAGTGCGGCGAAATCATGTCTGAATTGCCTTTGAAAGGGCGTAATTCGGGTGGGGAAAGCCAATTCGCCTGTGTACCGCAGGGTCAACGACCCCTGGGAGCGGGCTGTGGATGAATCGTTTCGAGGCGAATACCCGTCAAGCGGGTGAAATCCGGACCGATCTCAGCCAGGATACGCCGCCTGGGGCCTGAATTTGCAACTATGTGGCGGGAATGTGGCGGAAAGGTTAACTAATATGTCAGCTTTGGCGCGAAGGATTGGCGCCGAAACCGGTTCTGTCGCCACCGGGTGCGCAAGTGCCTCGGACGGTTCGGAGACCTATCCTTTGGGGTAGGTCGCGGGCGGGAGACCGTTTCCGGGCGCGCAACAAATCGCCCCCGTATGGCACGGGCGCGGGACCTGGGGCCCGTTTTCGGGCGCTGAAGCTGGCGGATTTCAACCTGCGGTGGCGCGCCTGGGGCGCCGAAGGAGCGGTGGCCTATCCGAAAGTGCGATTTCGGGCGCGGGAGCCTGTGACGCCTCAGTCGCGGCCCTCGCAGGGCGGCCTGGGCCATATTTGGCCGGGGCTGGAATTCGGGCGCTGGAATTCGGGGGCAGGTAAGTGGAGGCAGGTATTCAGGGCGAGCCAATCGGGGCAGGGGCCGAGGGCCGGTACCGGATGGGCAAAGAAAAAGGGGCGCCCTGGGGCGCCCCTTCCGATCCGTGATCCTGATAGGGATCAGCAGGAGTAGTACATTGCGTATTCCACGGGGTGCGGAGTGTGCTCGTACTGTTCCAGCTCTTCCATCTTGAGGGCGATGTAGCCTTCGATCTGGTCCTTGGTGAACACGTCGCCGGCCAGCAGGAAGTCCATGTCGGCTTCCAGCTCGGTCAGGGCTTCGCGCAGGGAGCCGCAGACGGTCGGGATGTCGGCCAGCTCTTCGGGCGGCAGGTCGTACAGGTTCTTGTCCATGGCTTCGCCGGGGTGGATCTTGTTCTTGATGCCGTCGAGGCCGGCCATCAGGAGTGCGGCGAAGCACAGGTAGGGGTTGGACGAGGGATCGGGGAAGCGAGCTTCGACGCGCTTCGCCTTGGGGGATTCCGCCCACGGAATACGGACGCAGCCGGAGCGGTTGCGTGCGGAGTAGGCGCGCAGAACGGGGGCTTCGAAGCCCGGGATCAGACGCTTGTAGGAGTTGGTGGACGGGTTGGTGAAGGCGTTCAGCGCTTTTGCGTGCTTCAGGATGCCGCCGATGTAGTACAGCGCCTCGTCGGAGAGGTCGGCGTACTTGTCGCCTGCGAAGAGCGGCTTGCCGTCCTTCCAGATGGACATGTTGACGTGCATGCCGGTGCCGTTGTCGCCGGCGATCGGCTTGGGCATGAAGGTTGCCGACTTGCCGTAGGCCTGAGCCACGTTGTGGATGACGTACTTGTACTTCTGCAGTTCGTCAGCCTGCTTGGTGACGGTGCCGAAGATCAGGCCCAGTTCGTGCTGGCAGGACGCCACTTCGTGGTGGTGCTTGTCGACCTTCATGCCCAGACGCTTCATGGTCGAGAGCATCTCGCCACGGATGTCCTGGCCGTCGTCGATCGGGTTGACCGGGAAGTAGCCGCCCTTGACGCCGGGACGGTGGCCGGTGTTGCCCATCTCGTAGTCGGTGTCGGTGTTCCAGGAGGCGTCCAGCGCGTCGACCTCGTAGGAGACCTTGTTCATGGTGTTCGAGAACTTGACGTTGTCGAACAGGAAGAACTCGGCTTCCGGACCCATGTAGGCCGCGTCGCCGATGCCGGAGGAGATCAGGTAGGCTTCTGCCTTCTGGGCGGTACCGCGGGGGTCACGCTCATAGGGCTCCATGGTGTCGGGTTCCACGACGGAGCAGTGAATGCAGAGGGTCTTCTCGGCGTAGAACGGATCCAGGTAGACCGACTCGGTGTCCGGGATCAGTTTCATGTCGGAAGCTTCGATGGACTTCCAGCCGGCGATGGAGGAGCCGTCGAACATGAAGCCTTCGTCGAGGAAGTCTTCGTCGACCTGATCGGCCATCACGGTGACGTGCTGCAGTTTGCCCCGCGGATCGGTGAAGCGGATGTCGACGTATGCGACGTCCTCGTCAGCGATCAGCTTCAGAACATTGTCCTTGCTCATTCCCTTTTCCCTTCGGTTTTGAGTCTCTTAAAGTGCGTCCGTACCGGTTTCGCCGGTCCGGATGCGAATGGCTTGCTCGACCGGCGAAACGAAGATCTTGCCGTCGCCGATTTTCTCGGTCTTGGCGGCATCAATGATCGCCTGGATCGCGCCATCCACCTGGTCGTCGTCGAGAACTGCCTCGATTTTCACCTTCGGCAGGAAGTCGACGACATATTCTGCGCCGCGATAGAGTTCGGTGTGACCCTTCTGGCGACCGAAGCCCTTGACCTCGATCACGGAGAGCCCCTGAACGCCCACGTCCTGAAGCGCCTCCTTCACCTCATCAAGCTTGAACGGCTTGATGACCGCTTCGATCTTCTTCATGGGAAACTCCTCACAGTAACGTCGCATCGGTCAGACCACTTTCGCAGCGCCCTCACAATTGGCTAGAGTGAAACGCGCGGAGTGGCCAGAGATGGCGTGAAAATCGCGCGTTAATTTGTGGCGGGTCGCTCAAAAAGTGAGCAGTCTGGGAAAAACATGACAAATCTCCTGACCGGTGCGCAGATGCGTGCGGTGGAAACGGCGGCGATGGCGGCCGGAGAGTGCAGCGGCACGGCCCTGATGGAGGCCGCGGGCGCCGCCGTGGTGGCGCAGATTTATCACGTATGGCCAAAGCTTTACGATTCGGAGGAGCTGCGGGCGCTGGTGCTTTGCGGGCCCGGCAACAACGGCGGAGATGGATTCGTCGTGGCGCGGCGGCTGGCGGAGCGCGGCTGGCGGGTGTCGGTCGTGCTTTTCGGCGATCCGGAGCGGCTTTCGGGGGATGCGGCACGAAATTGCACGCTATGGCGGCGCATGGGAGAGGTCCTGTCGCCAGAGGCCTTGCCGGGCCTGCTGAGCCGGGGTGCGGCGGCGGATCTGGTGGTGGATGCGCTGTTCGGGACCGGGCTGGCACGGCCCCTGTCGGCAGAGGTCGCAGAGGCGCTGGTCGCGGCCCTGCGGGCCTCCGCGCGGGGCGTGGCGGTGGATATCCTTTCGGGGCTTTGTGCCGATTGCGGCCAGGTGCTGGGCGGGGTGGAGGCCGTGGCGGTGGATCTGACCGTGACCTTCCACAGGGCGAAGCCGGGGCATGTGCTGGGCGCGGGGGGCGCCCTGTCGGGGCAGCTGGCGGTTGCCGATATCGGGCTGGACGGCGCCCGGGACGCGGCGCGGGCCGGAGGTCCGGTGGCGCATCTGGTCGGGGCTGCCGATTGCGCGATGGTCGCGCGGAAGGATGTTGGGGGGCACAAGTATGTTCATGGTCACGCCCTGATCCTGACGGGTGGGCCTGGGCGGACGGGCGCGGCCCGCCTTGCGGCGCGTGCGGCGCTGCGCGTGGGGGCGGGGCTGGTGACGCTGGGGGTGCCGCCGGCGGCCCAGATGGAAGTGGCGATGCAGATCACCGCGCTGATGCTGGCCCGGGTGCCCGATGCCGCGGCGCTGCGGGATCTGCTGGCGGATCCGCGATACAATGCGCTCTGCCTCGGGCCGGCCCTGGGGCTGGACGACCGGGCGCGGGATCTGGTCGCGGCAGCGCTGGAGGCGGAGCGGCATGCCGTGCTGGATGCCGATGCGTTGAGCCTTTTTGCCGGGGATCCGGATGCGCTTTTTGCACGGACCCGGGGCGGGCAGGTGGTGCTGACCCCGCATGGGGGCGAATTCGCGCGCCTCTTCCCCGATCTGGCGGCCCGGCTGGCGGAGACGCCGGAGGCGGGGCCGGGCTATTCCAGGATAGATGCGGTGCGGGATGCGGCGGCGCGCGCGGGCTGCGTGGTGCTGCTGAAGGGGGCCGATACGGTGATTGCCGCGCCCGATGGCAGCGTGCGGGTGCATGCGGCCCTGCGCGAGAGGGCCTGCCCCTGGCTGGCCACTGCCGGGGCGGGGGATGTGCTGGCGGGGCTGATTGCGGGGCTGATGGCGCGCGGCATGGCGCCGCTGGATGCGGCCGCCCGGGGCGCATGGCTGCACGTGGAGGCCGCCCGGCAGACGGGCCCGGGACTGATCGCGGAAGACCTGCCGGAGAACATGCCCGGGGTTTTGCGCGGCCTTCTCGAATAAACGAGTGAGTATATAGTGGGGCAAATCTGCCTGCAGCAGGGTGCGTTGCGCCGCGAGGGGCGGAAGATGCCGGGAAAGAAGGCAGTGGCGAGGCTGCAGCGGGGGCGCGTTGGCTCTGTTAATTGACTAGTGTTCAATTGGGGCCTAGATCCGGTATCGGGCCTCCCTCCAAAGGGGCCCGACTTCCCTGCCCAGGACATGCCGATGACCCTCAAGATTTCCGATCCCGCCGACCTTTCCGCTGCCGAAGCGCGGCGTCTCATTGCCCGCAGGGCCCTGTCCGCCGAAGAGCTGGCGGAGGCCTGCATCGCGCGGGTCGACAAGATGGACCATGCCGTCAACGCGCTGGTCGCGCGTGATTTCGACGGGGTGATCGAGGGCGCGCGCGCCGCCGATGCCGCCCAGGCGAAGGGCGAAACCCTGGCCCCGCTGCACGGGCTGCCCTTCGGCGTGAAGGACATGATCGACGTGAAGGGCCTGCCGACGACCTTCGGTTCGGAACTGTTTCGCGACAATATCGCCAAGGGCGACGACCCGATCGTCGCGGCGATGCGCAAGGCCGGTGCGCTGCCCATCGGCAAGACCAACAACCCCGAATGGAGCGCCGGTGGCAACACCCGCAACCGCGTCTATGGCGCGACGGCAAACCCCTATGACCTGACGAAGACCTGTGCCGGGTCCTCGGGCGGATCCGCGGTTGCGCTGGCCTGCGGATATGCGCCGCTGGCGACCGGGTCGGACACCGGCGGGTCGCTGCGCAACCCGGCGGCTTTCTGCGGTGTTGTCGGCTACCGGCCCAGCCCGGGCATCGTGCCGGGCAACAGCCGTCCCATGGGCTACATCCCGATGTCGACCTCCGGCCCGATGGCGCGGACGGTGGAGGACACGGCGCTGATGCTGTCTGTGCTGGCCCGCCCGGACATGCGCGACCCCTACAATGCCGTGATCGAGGGCCGCAACGCCTGGGATCCGGCGGGCTTCGCCCAACTGCCGCGCTGTGACCTGTCTTCGCTCAAGGTTGCCTGGACCGAAGATTTCGGCTTTGCCCCGACCGAGGGGATCGTGCGCGATCACTTCACGACGGTGGTGAAGGCGCTGACCCCGGCCTTTGGCCAGTTCGAGGCGGAGACGCCGGATTGCACCGATGCCGACCGGATCTTTGCCGTGCTGCGCGCGGTGCTGTTCCTGGGCATGCACGGCAAGCGCGTGGACGAAACGCCGGAGCTGGTGGGCCCCAACGTGATCGACAACGTGGCCGAGGGCCGCAGCTATACGGCCGAGGACACCGCCGATGCGCTGCTGAAGCAGGGCAACTACTACCACCGCTGGCAGAGCTGGTTCGAAAAGTGGGACGTGATCCTGTCGCCCGCCGTGACGATCAGCCCGCGCGACTGGCATGAGCTTTACCCGACCGAGATCGATGGCGCCCCGACGCAGAGCTACTATCACTGGCTGGCCATGGCCTATGCCTCGACCATCGCGGGGCATCCGTCGATCACCATCCCCTGCGGGTTCGATGCCAGGGGCATGCCCTTCGGGCTGCAGATCACCGGGCGCCGTTATGCCGACCGTCAGGTGCTGGCCGTCGCGGCGGAGCTGGAAGCCGTGATCGCGGGCATTCCGGACCTGGCGCCGCGCGCGCCCGATTTCGAGGCCCTGGCCGCCGCTGGCCCGCTGAGCGCGGTCGAAGGCTTCCTTAGCCTCTGAGGCCTGCGGGCGGATCGGTCCGGCGCAGAGCCTACAGAAGAAAGCAGAAAGGGCGCCTTGCGGCGCCCTTTCATTTTTCGATCCGTGAGTGGATTGGGTCAGTCGGCGTATTCGGCGACCATGGCACGCAGTTCCTGCACGCGGTCCTGGGGGACGTCGGTCAGCAGTTCGCCCATGTCGGCCGTGGCGTCCTTGAAGGTGGCCAGTTCGTCCGCCGTGGGTTCGTAGACGGCGATGCCTGCGGCCTCGAGATCCTTCTTGTGCTGCTCTTCGGTGGTGTCGACGAAGTCGAAGACCTCTGCCAGCGCGGCGTCGGAGGCTTCGGTCACCTGGGCCTTTTCCTCATCCGAGAGCGCGTCCCACCAGGTGGTGGAGGCGAGCGCCAGACGGGCGGAGATGATCACCTTGGCATCGGTGAAGTTGGTGAAGAGGTCCGACTGGCCGAAGGCAAGCGGCACGATGGAGGCGTTGACGTAGCCGTTGGCGATTCCGGTCTGGATGGCGTTCGGAACTTCGGAGAAGGGAATGACAACGCCGCTGCCGCCCATCATTTCGAACATCTTCAGCTGGTTCGGGTCGAGCGCGCGCATGCGCAGGTCGGCCATGTCGGCGGCCGTCTTGACCTCGTGCTTGTTGTTGAAGATGCCGAGCATCGCACCCGAGGGAACGACGGCCAGCACGCGCATGCCTTCCGCTTCGAGCTTGGCGTTCACTTCGTCCAGGTAGCCGGATTCGGTGAAGAACTTGTAGACTTGGGCGGAGGAGTCGAAGGTATAGGGCAGCTGCATCACGCGCATTTCGGGCACGAACTGGTTGCCCATGGCGTAGTTGGACATGGAGAGATCCAGGATGCCGGCGCGGATCTGGTCCAGACGCTCATCTTCGCCGCCCAGGGAGTCGCGGGGGAATTCCTCGGTCGACCAGCCTTCTTCCTTCAGTGCGGTCAGCAGGTTGTCGACATAGCGATAGGTCGCCTGCTTGTCCCGGTCGGGGGTCGCATCAAGGGCGACGCCGATCGACTGCGCCTGTGCGGTGCCGGCCAGCGGCGTGGTGAGGGCAAGGGCAGCGGCCGTTGCGAAAAGGAAACGTTTCATTGGTCACTCCGTCATGTTGGATTCGAATTCTTCGGCGTAGGCGGTTTCGCGGGCGAGAACGCGCGGCGAGATCAGGGCGCCGAGACCGGCCAGCCCGTGAAGCAGGATGAGGATGGTGGCGACCGGCAGGGCGGAGGCCATCCAGGCCGTCGACACTTCGAGCCCTTCGGACGTCCGGCCAAGCTGGCGTTCGACGAAGGGAACCGCGTAGTGCAGCACCGGCAGGAAGAAGACCCAGGAGCCGATGAAGCGCGCAACCACCTGTGCCTTCTGGCGCCAGATGACGCTGGCGGGCGGGTGGACCATGGCCGGGTCGGCATGGGTGTGGAAGGCGCAGGAGGCGCCCAGCAGGCCACCCCAGACCATCAGCCAGCGGGCCAGTTCCTCTGTCCAGAAGGGCGGGGAGGCGAAGACGTAGCGGGCCACGACCTGCAGCATCATCACGGCGAGCATGCCGAGGAAGAGGAAGGCGGCCAGGCGTTTCGCGATCCGGTTGAGGACTTCGGACAGGGTGTAGAGCGCATCGGCGAGTTTGATCATCTGTCCGCTCCTTATTGGATGAAGCCGGTGAGGCGCGGCAGGACGAGGCTGATTTCCGGCACGAAGGTCAGGATCAGCAGCACGGCCAGTTGCACCAGCAGGAAGGGGGCGGCGGCGCGGGCGATCGACCAGTAGGGCGTGCCCGAGACGGTGGAGACCACCAGCAGGGCCGCGCCGAAGGGGGGCGTGACGATGCCGAGGGTCAGGTTCACCACGATGACGATGCCGAGGTGGACGGGATCCATGCCCATGGCCAGCCCCGGCGGCACCAGAAGCGGGACCAGCAGGGCCAGGGCCACCGGCACTTCGAGGAACATGCCTGCGACGAGGAAGACGGCGTTGAGCAGCAGCAGGTACTTCCAGCCTTCGAAGCCCAGGCCCACCAGCAGGTCCGCGATCTTGCCGGGGATCTGTTCGAGCCCGGCCAGGTAGCCGAAGATGGCCACGGCGGAGAGCAGGATGAAGATCGAGCCCGACAGGATGGCGGTGCGTTCCAGGCTTTCGACCAGCTTTGCCCAGGTCATTTCCTTGTAGATGATGCCCGCCAGGATGGCACAGCAGACGGCGACGCCCGCGGCTTCGGTCGGCGTCATGATGCCGAAGACGATGCCGGCCAGGATGATGATCGGGATCACGGTGGCGGGCAGGGCATAGACGAAGCGGCGGCCCAGTTCGCGCAGGCCGATGCGTTCGCCCGTGGGGTGGTCATGGCGATGCGCCATCCAGGCGTTGGCCCCGAAAAGCGCCAGGGCCATCAGCAGGCCCGGCAGCAGCCCCGCAACGAAAAGCGCCGTGACGGAGGTGTTCATCAGCGCGCCGTAGAAGATCATGACGATGGAGGGCGGGATGATCGGCCCGATGACCGAGGAGGCCGCCGTGACGGCGCCCGCGTAGGAGGCGGTGTAGCCCGCCTTGCGCATCGCCGGGACCAGCGTGTTGGAGACCGAGGCCGCGTCGGCCACGGCGGATCCCGAAATGCCGGCGAAGAAGACGGAGGTCAGGATGTTCACGTGGCCGAGCCCGCCCTTCAGCCGAGCCATCAGGCCCATGGCCAGTTCCAGCAGGGCGCGGGTGACACCGGCGCGGTTCATGATTTCGCCTGCCAGGATGAACAGCGGCATCGACATGATCGAGAAGAGGTCGATGTGGGCGATGATCCGCTGCGGCGCGGCGGCAAGGAAACGCACCCGGTCTGCCGCGACAAAGGTCAGGATCGAGGCTGCGCCTATCAGATGCGCAAGCACGGCTCCGCCGAACAGCAGGAGGGTTGTTAACACGAGGATCGCGATTGCCGCCATGGTGGCTCCGGGTCAGGAATTTGATCGTCTGCAACCCGACGGGCTGCAGGGAAGTGTTGAACTTTTTATTGAACGGTGATCAATAAGGAGCTGAGAAAACTTCGGCTGGAGTGGTCTCGGTTTCAAAAACGATGACTGTTTGGGCGAAATTTGGAGGCGACAGCTGAGTGGCTGATCAAAAAACAGGCAAAAAGCCCCGGGGGCGCGCTGCTGCAGTCGGTCTGACCAAGGAACGAATCGTCGAAGCGGCGGTGCGGCAGATCGATGAAAAGGGCCTGGCCAGCTTCTCGATAAGAGAGCTGGCGCGGGTGCTGGGCGTGTCGCCCGGCAACATCTACTGGCATGTCGGCGGTGCGAAGGAAGACCTCTTTGCCGAGATTTCGGCCTCGATCACCGTATCGGTGTCGGAGAACCTGGCGCCGGGCATGGATTGGCAGGCGCGGCTTCGCACCGTCTTCCTGGCCTATCGCGACCTGGTGCGGGATCATGCCAATGTTGCCCCCTTGCTGGGCGCGCAGCTGAAATCGAACGGGGTCGCCAACCTCGCCTGGGTCGAAGTGGTCCTGGGCGCGTTGAAGGAGGCCGGCTACTCGGGCGAGATGCTGCGCGACGCCTTCAATGCGCTGATCGGCGGGCTTGCGGGTTTCGTCACGATGGAATTCGCCCCGGGCCCCACGGATGTAGACGAGGCCTGGGAAAAGACCTTTGCCGAGCGGATCACCGCGATCGACGCCGAGCGTTTTCCGCTGACCCATGCCGTCCTGCCCGACGTCGCCAACCGCATCTTCGTTCTGCGCTGGCAGAACGGCGCGAAAATTTCATACACCAGCAGTTTCGAATTGCTGCTGGATCTCCTGATCGAGGGGCTCGCCGCGCGGGCGCCCGATCGCAAGACGCTCTGAACAAGGATCCAACATGAGCTCCATTCCCGCACTTCCCTTCTCCAAGGTTCGCCGCATCGGATCGACCGTCTACCTGTCCGGGGAGCTGGGCTTTGCCGCGGACGGCACCATTCCCGCCGGGATCGAGGCGCAGACCCGCAACTGCCTGGACCGGATCAAGGCCACGCTGGAGGGCGAAGGCCTGTCGCTGGCCAATGTCGTGTCCTGCACCTGCTTCCTGGTCGACACGGCGGATTTCGGCGCCTTCAATGGGGTCTATGCCGAGTATTTCGCCGATCCCCTGCCGGTGCGGACCACGGTGCAAAGCGGCCTGATGATCGACGCGAAGGTCGAAATCACGGTCATCGCCGAAGCATGATGTCGAGGCCGGGGCGGCATGCCCCGGCCTTTTCTTCTTTTGGCCCCGGGAGGCGGGGCCGCGAAAGGCAAGTCCATGTCTGAAATTCTCGTCCTCGGCGCCGGTATGGTCGGCGTTTCCACCGCGCTGGCGCTGCAGGCGCGCGGTCATGCGGTGACCCTGGCAGACCGGCGCGCGCCGGGGCAGGAAACCAGCTACGGCAATGCCGGGGTGATCCAGGTGGAGGCGGCGGAGCCCTATGCCATGCCGCGCGACCTTGGCACGCTGCTGAGCTTTGCCACGGGGCAGAGCAACGACGTGGTCTTTTCGCTGGCTGGCGTGCGGTCGATGGTGCCGGCGCTGTGGCGCTACATGCGCGCCTCCGCGCCGGCACGACACCGGCAGATCGGGGCGCACTACAGCCAGCTGACCCGCCGTGCGACCGAAGATCACGCGCCCCTGATCGCGGCCGCCGGGGCCGACAACCTGATCACCCGGGATGGCCTGGCGATCCTGCTTCGCGACGAGGCATCCTTCCGCGATGCCGTGGCGGAGGCGGAGCGCCTGAAGGCGGATTACGGTGTCCAATCCAAGATCTTCGACGGTGCCGCCTGGCGGAAGGAAGAGCCCGCGCTGCTGACGGATCCGGCAGGGGTGGTGCATTATACCGACAGCTGGACGGCCTCCGATCCGGGCGGGCTGACGGCGGCCTATGCGCGCCTGTTCGAGGCGCGCGGCGGCAGGATCCTGGAAGCGGATGCCGACAGCCTTCGCCGCCAAGGTCAGGGGCAGGGCTGGTGCCTTGATGGGCCCGATGGCGTGACGGAGGCGGAGCAGGTCGTGCTTTGCCTCGGGCCCTGGACGGGCGCCTATCTTGGCCGCTTCGGATTGAAGGTGCCGATGATCCTGAAGCGCGGCTATCACGGTCACTACGATGCGCCCAAGCGCCCGCGCCGCCCGTTCCTGGATGCGGCGAACGGTGTCGTCGTGGGATCCATGGCGAAGGGGGTCCGGGTGACCACGGGTGCGGCACTGGTGCGCCAGGATGCGCCGGCCGATCCCCGGCAGCTGCGCCGGGCGGAACGCGGCCTTGCCTCCCTGATCGAGCTGGGGCCGAGGGTGGAGGAGCCGCAGTGGTACGGCACCCGGCCCTGCCTGCCGGGCATGCTGCCCATGGTGGGGGCGGTGCCGGGGCAGGCCGGGCTCTGGACCAATTTCGGCCACGGGCACCAGGGGTTCACCCTCGGCCCGACCACGGGCCTGCTACTGGCGGAAGCCATGGCCGGAGAGGGAGGCGCCCTGCATGCGGCGCTCAGCCCGGCTGCGCAACTGTGACATTCCATTCGTTCAAGAGAGGCTTCCATGCTGACTGATCGCTATTCCCAGCTTGATACGGCGCTGGATGCGGCGCTGGATCGCTACCATGCGCGCAACCCCGGCAGCCTTGCGGCGCTGGCGCGGGCCAAGACCGTGATGCCGGGGGGCAATACGCGGTCGTCGCTTTGGGTGAACCCTTTCCCGCTGTGCATCGAGGGTGGTGAGGGATGCCGGATCCGCGATGTGGACGGGCATGTCTACGTCGACCTTCTGGGCGAGTTCACCGCCGGGATCTTCGGCCATTCCTCAGCGGTGCTGGCGCAGGCGCTGGCGGATGCCCATGCGCGGGGCATCAACCTGTCGTCTCATACGCCCTACGAGGTGGAGCTGGCGGAACGGCTGGTCGCGCGCTTCCCCTCGATGGATCTGCTGCGCTTTGCCAATTCGGGCACGGAAGCGAACCTGATGGCCCTGACGGCTGCGCGGCTGGTGACGGGGCGTGGCCGCGTCGTGGTGTTCGAAGGGGGGTATCATGGTGGGGTGCTGACCTTCGGGCACGGGAATTCCCCGGTGAATGTGCCGTTCGATTTCGCCTGTCTGCCCTATGACGACATCGCCGCGGCAGAGGCCGAATTCGCGGCCCGTGGCGAGGAGATCGCAGCGGTCCTGATCGAACCGATGCAGGGGGCAGGGGGCTGCCGCCCGGCCAGCCCGGCCTTCCTGCAGAAGCTGCGGGATCTGACCGCGCAGAGCGGCGCGGTGCTGATCTTCGACGAGGTCCAGACGGCGCGGATGTCCCTCGGCGGTGCCCAGGCACGGCTGGGGATCACGCCCGACATGACGACGGTCGGCAAGTTCTTCGGCGGTGGACTGGCCTTCGGCGCCTTCGGCGGCAAGGCCGAGATCATGGAGCGGTTCGATCCCGCCCGTCCGGATGCGCTGCCCCATGCGGGGACCTTCAACAACAACAGCCTGACCATGGCCGCCGGTGTCGCCGCGCTGGACACCTACCTGGGCGCCGAGGCGCTGGATGCGCTCTTTGCCCGGGGCGAGGCCCTGCGGTCCGACCTGAACGCGCTGTTCGAGGAGATCTCGTTGCCCTTCGAGGTGACGGGGATGGGCTCGATCATGAACATCCACGCCCGCAGCGAGGCCGGGGCCGAGGTGGATCGCAAGCTGCTGACGCTGCTGCAGCTGACCCTGCAGGAACGTGGCTACTACATTGCCGCGCGCGGGCTGATGGCCCTGTCGCTGGCAGTGGGTGACGCGGAGATCGAGGGCCTGCTTGCCGCCCTGCGCAGGGGGCTGCCGCTATGACCGGGATCGCGGATATCGTCATTCGCGGCGGTCGCGTGATGGACCCGGAGACGGGCATGGACCGGATTGCGGATGTGGCCATCCGGGGCGCGGCCGTGGTTGCCATCGGCCCGGATCTTCCCCCGGGGCGGGAGGAGCTGGACGCCACGGGCAAGATCGTGGCGCCCGGGTTCGTCGACATCCACGCCCATGGCCAGACCCTGGCGGCCGATCGCATGCAGGCCTTCGACGGGGTGACCACGGCGCTGGAGCTTGAGGTCGGCGCCCTGCCGGTGGCCGAATGGTATGACACCCAGGGGGCCTGCCGCCGCGCGCTGAACTACGGCACCTCCGCCGCCTGGCTCTTTGCCCGGCAGAAGGTGATCTCCGGCATTGCCCCCAGCGGGGCGCAGCCTTCGATGCAGGCCATGGGGCAGGGGGCGGAGGATCGTCGCTGGGCCATGGATCCCGCCACCGACCTCCAGGCGGAGGAGATCACGGCGCTGGTGGCCGAAGCCCTGGACGAGGGCGGGATCGGCATCGGCATTCCCAACGGCTATGCCGCCGGCACGGGCATCCGCGAACTGACCCGGATCTGCGAACTGGCGGCGGGCCGCGACAGCGTCACCTACACGCATATCGCCAATATCTCGAACATCGATCCGAAATCCTCGCTGGAAAGCTACCTGCAGATCATCGGCCTTGCGGGGGCGACGGGCGCGCATATGCACGTGTGTCACCTGAATTCCACCTCTCTCACGGATGTCGCGCGGTCGGTCGAGGTCCTGAGCAAGGCACAGGCGCAGGGGCTGCCGATCACGGTGGAGGCCTATCCCTATGGCACCGGCTCTACCGTCGTCAGCTGGGATTTCCTGACCAGCGAGGGGTTCGAGGCGCGCACCGGCGCGGAATACAACCAGATCCAGCTGGTGCGCAGCGGGGCGCGCTTCCGCGATGCCGACGACATCCGGCGCGCCGCCGCCGAAGCGCCGGCAGACCTGATCATGTGGCACTTCCTCGATACCGACCAGAACCCCGAGCATGAGCGGCTTCTGGATCTTTCGGTGACCTATCCCGGCGGTTCCATCGCCTCCGATGCGCTTCCCTGGACGATGCCGGACGGCGGTTTCTACGATGGGGACGCCTGGCCGCTGCCCGATGATGTCACCTCTCACCCCCGGTCTTCGGGGACCTTCACGCGGTTCCTGTCTCGCTACGTGCGCGACCGGGCCGTGATGCCGCTGATGGCGGGGTTGGCAAAGTGCACGCTGATCCCCGCGCAGGTGATCGAACGGGCCGCACCGCAGATGCGCCGCAAGGGACGGCTGCAGGTCGGCTGTGACGCGGACATCACCGTGTTTGACCTGGATGCCCTGGCGGATCGTGCAACCTTCGAGGAGATGAACCGCCCGGCGGAGGGCGTGTCGCATCTACTGGTTGGCGGGGTGCCCCTGATCCGCGACGGCGTGCTGGATCGCGACGCTGCGCCGGGAACGGCCGTGCGGGGATCGGGTTCGCGGGAGGCGGGCGCATGGTGACCCCGGTTCTGCTTGTCACCGGGTTCCTGGGCGCCGGGAAGACCACGCTGATCAATTCGATCCTCGAAAGCGGCGTGCGCCGTGTCGCGGCCATCGTCAACGATTTCGGCGCGATCAACATCGATAGCGAGATCATCGAGGGCAAGGCCGACGCCGTTGTCGGGCTGGCCAATGGCTGCATCTGCTGCTCCCTTCAGGGGGATCTGCTGCGCAGCCTGAAGCAGGTGCTGGTGCAGGACCCGCCGCCCGAGGCGATCGTGATCGAGGCCTCCGGCGTGTCCGACCCCCGCGGCATCCTGGAGACGGTGCAGGATCCGGTGCTGTGGAATGCGGTGCGGCTGGACGCTATCCTGTGCGTGGTGGATGCCCAGGCGCTGGCCGATGATCCCGCGCGGGCGGAGGATCCGCTGTGGAAGGCGCAGGTCGGGGCCTCCGACTTCGTGGTGCTGACAAAGACCGATGGGGCCGATCCGGAGGGGCTGGCCGCGCTGCGGACCCGGATCAGCAGCGCCTATCGCCTGAAGATGTTCGAGACCGACAGCGAGGGCCTTCCGACGGATCTGCTGTTTCTCGACACGCCCGTGGCACGCGCGCCGTTGGCGCCGGGCCGGGTGCAGGATGCGGGGCGCTTCACTTCCCTGGAATGGACGACGCCGGGGCGGCTGCCTTTCGCGGGCTTCCAGAGCCTGATCGAAAGCCTGGCGCCGGTGCTTCTGCGGGCCAAGGGCGTTGTCGCCCTGCGCGAACGATCGGAGCCCCTGCTGTTCCAGATGGTCGGGCGGCGTGCGGGGTTCGAACCCTCCGGCGCGGCAGCGCCGGGGTGCCGCCTTGTGCTGATCGGCGAGGCGGAGGCCTTTGACCCCGAAGAGGTGCGCGCGCGGCTTGACGCGCTGGCGATCTAGGACTGATGAAGGAACGACGACATGACCCCCAGTGATCTGACGGGCAAGGTGCAGACGGTGACGGGCCTCGTGGCGCCGGAAACCCTTGGCGCGACCCTGATGCATGAACATCTCTTCATCGACCTCAACCCGCCGGCCTATCGCGCAGAGGTCCTGCCCGAAGGGGTGTCCGACGCGGCGATCGACCTGTGCAACTGCTTCCGCGCGGCCTACGGGCAGGGGCATTTCACCGACAACTACCGCATCGACGACTTCGCCGTCGTCCGGGGGGAGATCGAGGAGATGCAGCGCGCCGGTGGCAGCTGTGTCGTGGATCTGACCGTCGGTGGCCTGGGCCCGCGTCCGCTGCTCCTGCAGCGGATGGCGGAGGAAACGGGTGTCGCGCTGGTGATGGGCTGCGGTCACTACGTCGAGGAATACCAGCTGGCGGAAACCGCCGAAATGACGGTGGATCAGCTGGCGGCGCAGATGACGGGCCAGATCCTTGATGGCGCCTGGGGCACCGAGGTGCGCGCGGGCATCATCGGGGAGATCGGGTGCCAGACCCCATGGACCGAGCGCGAGAAGCGCGTGATGGATGGGGCGATCGAGGCGATGAAGGCCACCGGAGCGGCCCTGAACGTGCACCCGGGCCGCGAGGCCGATCAGCCGCAGGAGGTGGCCGATCATGTCCGCGCCCGCGGCGGCCGCATGGATCGCCTGATCCTGAGCCATATCGACCGGACGATCTTCGACGAGGACACGCTGTTCCGGCTGGCCGATACCGGCTGCATGATCGAATATGACCTCTTTGGCTGGGAAACGAGCTACTACTGGCCGAACCCCGACATCGACCTGCCCAATGATGCGATGCGGGTGAAATGGCTGCGAAAGCTGGTGGAACGTGGGCATCTGGACCAGATCCTGATCAGCCACGACGTCTGCACCAAGGGGCGGCTGGAACGCTTCGGTGGGCACGGCTTCCAGCATATCTTCGCCAACGTGGTGCCGCTGCTTCTGCGGCGCGGCTTCGATCAGGCGGAGGTCGACCAGATCCTAGTCGCCAATCCGGCGCGACTGCTGACTTTCGTCTGAGGCTCTGCGGGCGTCCGAGGTTCTGCGGGCGTCTGACGCGTTGCGGGCGTCTTGCATCGCGAGGTTCTGGACTGGCTCGTGCGGGTGTATGCGGCGGCGCATGCGCCGAAGTCTGGGCCGGTGTCTGGAAGAGGGCCGCGTCAGAAGGGCGGGGCGCTCCGGCGGCGGCGCCGGAGTGTTGGTACCCAAGGTCGGACTCGAACCGACAAGACCTCGCGGCCGGAGGATTTTGAATCCTCTGCGTCTACCATTCCGCCACTTGGGCCCGGGAGGCGAGCCTCCGGGCCTTCGGTTTATCCAAGGGCCGCCGCCGCGTCCAGAGCGAATGCGGCGCGCGGTGCGGCCCGCGCCGGGGTGGCGTGCTGCAGCAGGGGCAGGGGCCCTCGACGTCCCGTCGCGCGCTGCCTAGTCTGCTCCGGACAATGGGCAGAGAGACCGGACAGGAGAGGGACATGACGCGGCACGGCTATGAAACGGGGCGGTTGAACCTGCCTTTCGTGGGGATCTGTACTTTCGGAAAATATCCGCTGGTCGAGGACTGGAATGCCATCGATGCCGATGTCGCGGTGATGGGGGCGCCTTTCGATGCCGGGACCCAGTGGCGGGCAGGGGCCCGCATGGGGCCGCGCGGCGTGCGCGAAGCCTCGACCCTCTTCTCCTTCGGGCATGCGGGGGCCTATGATCACGAAGATGACGTGACCTACCTTGATCCGGCGAAGGTCAGCATCGTCGATATCGGGGATGCCGACATCATCCATACCGACACGATCCGCAGCCATGAGAACATCGAACACGGTGTGCGCCGGATCCTTGCGGCGGGGGCGCTGCCGGTGGTCATCGGCGGGGATCACTCCGTCAACATTCCCTGCATCAATGCCTTCGAGGGGCAGGAGCCGTTCCATCTTGTGCAGATCGACGCGCATCTGGATTTCGTCGATGAACGTCACGGCGTGCGCCATGGCCATGGCAACCCGATGCGGCGGGCGGCGGAAAAGCCCTATGTCACGGGGCTGACCCAGGTCGGGATCCGCAACGTGTCCTCCACCGCGCGGGATGGGTACGAAGATGCCCGGGCCATGGGGTCGGATATCCTGTCGGTTCGCCAGGCGCGCCAGCTGGGAACCGAAGCCCTGCTGCGACGCGTGCCCGAAGGAGAGCGCATCTACCTGACCATCGACATCGATGCCTTCGATCCGTCCATCGCCCCCGGCACGGGCACGCCCAGCCACGGTGGTTTCCTCTACTACGAGGTGCTGGAATTCCTGGACGGGCTCGCGCGCCGAAACGAAATCGTCGGGATCGACCTGGTGGAAGTGGCGCCCGATTACGACCCGACGGGGTCGACCTCCATCCTTGCGGCGCAGCTGCTGATGAACCTGATCGGGCGGGTCCTGCACCATCGTGACCCGGCCTGAGGTGGAGGCGTCCCGCAGAGGGCGCGACAGGGAAGAATCGTGAACCTCCGGGCGCGACTCGCATGCTGACAATCGATTCGGCGGCCGGTCAAGGAATGTGGCGGATTCGTGTGAAATTCTACTCAAGGTAGTTGCTGGGTATTCCCGGGATGACTTTGGGGAGAATCGAATTTGGTAAACAAGGCCTCAATGTGGGCAGAATGGGGCAATCGGGCAGGCTGGTTAATGTTTCGACCGAGGAAACCGAATTCGCTTCACTCCAGGTCCGCCTGACGCCGGAAAGTCAAATTAGTTTCGATATTGTAGCGATTTGTCGCGAAACCCGCGTCTCTGAACCGTGAACAATTGCAACTGGTGCGTGTCTGAATGTGGCGTGAATGAGGCGGAACATACGCGAACGTGGACACTTGGTCGCCATGTTTCGGCCCTTTTTCATTTTGTGCAGCGCGGCTTACCGGGTATCACGAAATTGCCCGACTGGGAGGGCACCCTTAGGGACCTGGGGCGGTTCCGTGGAATTGTCATGCATCGTGGAGGTGCGGATCCGGCCAAGGTGGCGGAAACCGGTTTCGACCGGCAGGCAAGTTTTGCCGTTTCCCTGCCAGGTGCTGATGCCCTGATACCACGATGTGATCGAAGCGAAGTCGCGTGAGCCTGGTCCGCTCGCGCATCTGCCGGGCCTGATGGGAGGATTCCGGCGCAGAAAAAGGGTGACGCAAATTATGGGCGGTTCTCACAGCTACGGCGGATCTTATGGGGGATCCTATGGTGGATCCTACGGCGGTCACGATGATGATTGCGACCCCTATGGCGGCAGCTCCTACGGTGGCGGCTCCACGCCCACGCCGGACGGCTACGTGGACGGCACATCCGGCGCGGACATCATCGACGCCTCCTATTCCGGGGACGCTGATGGGGACTACATCGACAATGGCGATGCGATCCTGAGCGGCGAGACCGGCGATGACGACATCGTCCTGGCCGGTGCGGGGGCCGACAGCGTGCTGGCGGGCGCAGGCGATGATGAGGTCTTCGCGGCATCCGGGGACGACAGCGTCTATGGCGGTTCCGGCGATGACGAGATTTCGGGCGGCCTGGGGGACGACTCCCTTGAAGGCGACGCCGGAGATGACGTGATCTACGGCGACACCGGCTCGGCGCCGGAGGCGGTGCGCGAAAGCTTCGAATGGGACAAGCTGCCCGATCCCGACGACTGCGGCGGCAGCATCGACAGCAATGACGAGCTTTCGGGGACGCTGACGCAGGACACCGGCGAGGTCACCGTGACCTTCACCCAGCAGGTCACCGGCACGCCGGAGACGACCTATTACGAGGTGAACGGCTACACCGACGGGATCGAGGATGACGGCAACGGGGTCGACAGCAACTCGACCATGTCGTCCTACCTCAACGCCAATGGGGAAAGCGCGACCTATACCCTCGACTTCTCGCAGGAAGTGGATGACGTCTCCTTCCGCGTAAACGACATCGACTACCTGTCCGAGGTGACGATCCGCGCCTATGATGCCGATGGCAACATGGTGGAGATCCAGGTCGATGCCGGAGATCTGGTCACGGCCACCGACGAGGACAGTGCCGCGGGCAGCGAAACGCTGCTGTCGGCCACCCCGAACGCGGGCGGCGCCGATACCGATCCCGATTATTCCGCGCTGATCACCATCCCGGGCCCGGTCACCAAGATCGAGATCGTGCACACCCAGGTCGACAACGGCACGACGGGCATCACCGTCACCGACATCTATTACGACGTCACGCCCGACTACGAGGATGCCAGCGAAACCACCGCCGCGGATGGCGCCGATGCAATCAACGGCGGGTCCGGCGACGATACGATTTTCGGTGAAGGCGGCAACGACACGATCACCGACGCGGCCGGCGCCGACCTGTCCTATGGGGGTGCGGATGCGGATACCTTCATCGGCGGGTCCGATGGCGACCATGTCGATGGCGGCGAAAGCGGCGATGACAACGACACGCTGGACCTGACCGGCCTGGGCAAGGTCGATGTGGTCTACGAAGATGACGATCCGGAAGCGGGGACGGTCACCTTCTACGATGACGAAGACAACGTCACCGGCACGATGACCTTCGAAAACATCGAGAATGTCCTGACCGACACGATCGAACCGCCGACGCCTGCGCAGGACGGCTATGTCGAAGGTACCGCGGCAGGGGAACTGATCGACGAAGATTACACCGGCGATCCCGAAGGCGACATGGTCGACAATGACGATGCGATCCTGTCCGGGGACAGCGGGGATGACGACTACATCCTGGCCTATTCCGGCGATGACACCGTCCTGGCCGGAGAGGGCAGCGACGAGGTCTATGGTGGCGCAGGCAACGACGATATCACCTCCGGCTCGGCCAGCCAGTACAACGACCACGAGACCTTCGCGGGCGTTCCCTACGAAACCGGTGATGCGCAGCTTGACGATACCGACTACGTGGACGGCGGATCGGGCGACGACACGATCGCGACGGGCGACGATTCCGACACGATCCTCGGCGGGGACGGCGATGACAGCATGGATGGCGGCCTGGATGACGACGTCATCTACGCCGGGGCCGGCAACGATACCGTGGATGGTTCCCTCAACGGGGTGATCGACGGAACGCTCGGAAATGACGAGATCTACGGCGGCTCCGGTGATGACAGCCTGGTGGCCGGGATCGATGCCTTCTCCGACTACGAGGGCGATGATCCGAACCTGCCGTACTACTGGGATGCGGATGGCAATACCTCCGATCCGAATACGGCGGACGGCATGGACACCGTCTATGGCGGGACCGGCAACGACACGATCCTGACCGGTGACGATGCCGACCTGATCGAGGGCGGCTCCGGCGAGGATTCCATCAATGCCGGCATCGACGATGACGAGGTCTACGGCGGTCAGGGGGCTGATGTCATCCTGGGCGGTCACGGCTCCGACACGATCGAGGGCGGCTCCGGCGACGACAGCATCGACGCCTCCGCCGCCACCAGTTCCATGGATTATTCCAATGAGCCCGATGACACCGACCCGGTCCCCGAGAACGACATGGATGTCGTCAGCGGCGGTGCGGGCAAGGACACGATCATCGGCGGCGATGATGACGACAGCATCGACGGTGGCTCCGGCGACGACTACCTGGATGGTGGCATCGACGAAGATACGCTGATCGGCGGCCTTGGCGCGGATGAGGTCTATGGCGGCGACGGCATGGACGAAATCTACGGCGGCGCGGGCAACGATCTGCTCGACGGTGGCGGAGAGAACGACACGATCGAGGGCGGCTCCGGCGACGACACGATCATCGGCGGGCAGGGGGCGGACAGCCTCACCGGCGGTGACGGCGCCGACAGCATCGTCTCCGACAACGGGGACGACACGCTGATCGGTGGCGCGGGCAACGATACGCTGAAGGGCGGTTCGGGCAACGACACGATCCTGGGTGGCTCGGGCGATGACTCGATTATCGGCGGCTCCGCCTCCGACTCGATCGAAGGCGGCATCGGCGCCGACTACATCGATGGTGGCCAGGGGGACGATTCCGTCACCGGCGGCTCCGGTGACGATACGATCTACGGCGGCTCCGGCGTTGATACGATCTATGGCGGCGCGGGTGCCGACAGCATCCATGGCTCCGACCAGTCCGATACCGTCTACGGCGAAGCGGGCGAGGATACGATCTACGGATCTGCCGATGCGGATGAGGTCTATGGCGGTGCGGACCGCGACAGCATCGTCGGTGCCACCCTGGGCGATTACATCGACGGCGGATCTTCGGGCGATGACTACGACACGCTCGACCTGACCGGCTACAACCTCGCCGGTGGTCATATCGAGATCAAGTACACCTCCGACGACAAGGAAGACGGGATCGTCGAGTTCTACGATGCGGACAGCAACCTGTCCGGCACCGCCGAATTCCACGATATCGAGAACATCGTTCCCTGCTTCACGCCCGGATCCATGGTGGCAACCCCGCGCGGCGAAGTCCCGGTGGAGGAGCTGCAGGAAGGTGATCGTGTCATCACGCGCGACAACGGGATGCAGCAGATCCGCTGGGTCGGCAAACGCCACCTGAACGGGGCGGAGATGCTGCGCGCGCGCCATCTGCAGCCGGTGCTGGTGCGCAAGGGCGCCCTGGGCTACGGCCTGCCGGAACGCGACATGGTCGTCAGCCCGAACCACCGGATGCTGATCAACAACGACAAGACCGCGCTCTACTTCGAGGATCGGGAGGTCCTGGTGGCCGCCAAGCACCTGACGGGGCTCGACGGGATCGAACGCCTGAACACCACGTCGACCACCTACGTGCACTTCCTCTTCGATCAGCACGAGGTCATCCTGGCCGATGGCGCCTGGTCCGAAAGCTTCCAGCCGGGGCATCAGACCATGGACGGGCTGGGCAATGCGCAGCGCAACGAGATCTACGAGCTGTTCCCGGATCTGCGCCTGCGCAAGGGGCTCGAAGATTTCCGGGCCGCGCGGAAGACCCTGAAACGGCACGAGGCTGATCTGTTGATCACCGGCTAGGCTTTGCAGCCGGATCGGCGCCACAGGGGCGGGGCCGATCCGACCGCCGGGGGAAACCCCGGCGCAGCCGGCCGGTCAGCTGCGTCGGAAGGTCAGGGGGACAATGATCATCCGATTGCATCAGATCCATGCCGCGGGGCGGGCGCACTGCGTCCGTGATCCCGGGGCCGGTTCCTGTCACGCCGCCGGCCGGTCATCGAACCGGCCGGCGAAGACCACAGGGCCATGAAGCGGCGCAAATGCGACAGCTTTGTGGCTAAGTATCGTGAACGAAAAGTAAAATTCCCTTATAGGTGGTGCCGTAGGCGAATCAGTTTCAGCCTTGATCGGTGCCTGTCTTCCCCCGCTTGCATGACCGGCCTGCGCGAGGCGTGACGTTAACGACACATCGTTACTCCATTCGCCCGGGTATTGTTCGCATCGGGGCGACAAAGAAAGTTTCTGCACTTGCATTGCAGGAATATCCGCAGGCAATCCTGCGGCGATGATTGAGTTTTCTCTAAAACTTGGCGTACAAACAGCTTGGGGGCGCCAGACCGGGCGCATCCGGGGATCCCGGGAACCGGCCAGTCTGTACATAACAACAAACACAGCCGGCGCATTGCGTCCGGCGGGTAGACATTTGCGCTTCGAGGTGCGGACATGAGCGGTTACGGCGGAAGTTACGGCGGCGGATCCCGAGGCGGGTCCGGATCCGACAGCAGCGGCAGCACGATTTACGGGTCGTCCAACAACGACAGCCTCAGCCCGGATTGCAACGATGGCGACGACACCATCTATGGCTATCAGGGCCAGGACACGATCGACGGCGAGAAGGGCGATGACGTCCTTTACGGTGGCGACGGCAATGACACGATCTACGGCAGCTCCGGCGACGACAGCATCGATGGCGGCACCGGCTCCGACAAGCTCTACGGCGGGGTCGGCAACGACACCCTGGACGGCGGCGATACCAACGACACGCTTTACGGCGGGGCGGGCAACGACTCCCTGACCGGCGGCAATGTCAGCGACAAGCTCTATGGCGGGTCCGGCGATGACACCCTTTACGGGGGAGAGGCCGAGGACACCCTGGATGGCGGCGCCGGCAACGACTACCTCGACGGTGGCAACAGCCGTGACACGATCACCGCGGGCGCCGGACAGGACACCATCTATGGCGGCCTCTCCGAAGACTCGATCAGCGCGGGCTCCGGTGACGATGAGGTCTATGGCGGCGGTAGCCGTGACACGATCTACGGTGGAGAGGGCGACGATTCCATCGACGGCGGCTCTGGCGAGGACCTGATCAAGGCCGGCAAGGGCGACGACACGGTCTATGGCGGCCAGGGTCAGGACACCATCTATGGCGGCTCCGGCGATGACTTCCTGGACACCGGCGACAGCGGCTGGAACCGCTCCACCGACACGATCTACGGCGGCCAGGGCAACGACACGCTGCAGTCCAACGGCAACCAGGACAAGCTCTATGGCGGGTCGGGCGACGACACCTTCACCGTGGTCGCGGACGAGACGAACCTGAACAACCTCTACGTCTACGGCGGCGAGGATCCGGGCGACACCGACTGGGACGTTCTGGACCTTTCCGAGTATTACGAGAAATACCCGGGTCTGCAGGTGATCTACGAATCCGGTGCCCCGGGGGATGAGAACGCCACGATCCTGCTGAAGACGGCGGATGGCCAGGAACTGGGCCGGATCACCTATACCGGCATCGAACAGATCAAGACCTCCAGCACCGACGGCGCCATCTGCTTCGCGCCGGGCTCGCTCATCGCCACCATGCGGGGCGAGGTGCCGGTCGAACAGCTGCGCGCCGGGGACCGGGTGATCACCCGCGACAACGGCATGCAGGAACTGCGCTGGATCGGCCGTCGGGTTCTCAGCCCGAAGGAACTGGCCATCGCGCCGCACCTGCAGCCGGTGCTTGTCCGCGCCGGAGCGCTTGGCCATGGCCTGCCGCATACCGACCTGGTGGTCAGCCCGCAGCACCGCATGCTGATCCGCTCCGACCGGGCTTCGCTGCTTTATGAGGAAAGCGAAGTGCTGGTCGCTGCCAAGGACCTGGTCGGCATGGCCGGTGTCGAACGGCTGGCGAACCGGGAAGTCACCTACCTGCACCTGCTCTTCGACCAGCATGAGGTCATCCTGGCCAACGGTGCCTGGTCCGAAAGCTTCCAGCCCGGCGACTACTCGATGAAGACGCTGGACCGCGCCCAGCGGGCAGAGATCCACTATCTCTTCCCCGAACTGGCCGAGACCCGCGCCCTTTCGACCTTCGCCTCTGCCCGGCGTAGCCTGAAAAAGCACGAGGTCGAGGTGCTGCGCGCCGAAGGTGGCCTGGCCCGGGAGGGTGTCAGGGACGGTGGCGCCGATATTCTTGCCATGCCTCAGGTGTATCGAGGTCGGTAAGCGCCCGCGTGCCCGGCAGCGGCACCAGTCGCACACGATCCATGTTGGCGGCGATCACGGGGGAGGCCCCGCGGTCGCCGCCAATCGTTTCAAGCTGCGGCAGGAGGTCGGCGGGAAAGAGCACCGGATGCCCGGGCCTTCCCTCGCTCGCGCCGCGCAGGATCGGCAGGGGCTGCCCCTGAAGCGCCGCCGCGACGGTCGCAAGCTCCGCTGGGCCCAGGTCGGGCATGTCCGACGGCAGGATCATCACCCCGCGGCTTTGCGCAGGCAGCGCCCGCACGCCGGTTCGGATCGAAGCCGCCATGCCTTCCTCGGCATCCGGCACGTCGACCAGGGTCACCGGAAGATCGTTCAGGACAGCGGCCCGGGGATGGCTGGAGGCGGGCAGGGTGACCAGGACGGGGCCCGTCCCCGCCGCCAGGGCCGCACGGGCCTGGCGACGCAGAAGCGGCGTTCCGTCGATCTCCTCCAGAAGCTTGTCGCGCCCGCCCATGCGCCGCGCGGCACCTGCCGCCAGCAGCAGGATCGGGATCATCGTCCGGCCTCTCGCCTCAGCGCGCGCAGAACGTAGAGCCGTATGGCGGAGGCCAGCCCGATCTCCAATCCCCGGTCTTCGTCAATATCGGCGGCCAGCTGGTTGATCGGCTTGTCCGCCTCCTCCGCAAGCCGGCGAAACTCCAGCCAGAATTCATCTTCGAGCGATACGCTGGTCCTGTGGCCGCGCAGGGTGAGGGATCGCTTGACGGGACGTCCGCTCATGCCTTGTCCGGCGTGTCTTTGTCGCGCCGATGTCCGTCCAGGTGCTTCTGCGCGCTGTCGGCCTGCTGCGCGTCGCGGGCCTTTTCGCCCTGCGTGCGGCCGAATTTCACGGCGTTTTCCGTGCCCTTGGCGGCCTTGTCTGCCCGCGCCTTCGCCTTGCGAAACTTGTTGAGGTTGGTGACATTGCTCATGGGGCCCTCGCTTCGGGCAAGAATGCCAGTTGCCCGCCTGCGCGTCCAGAGCGTCCCGTTCGGGAAGGGCACCCCGGATCCGGACGGGACCACGAAAAACGGCGCCCCGAAGGGCGCCGCCTGGATCCGTCATTGATCGTTGGATCAGTCCTTGGGACCGATCATGTCCTCGGGGCGGACGACGCGGTCGAAGGTCTCTTCGTCCACGAAGCCAAGGCCGATGGCCTCTTCCTTCAGGGTGGTGCCGTTCTTGTGCGCGGTCTTGGCGACCTTGGTGGCATTGTCGTAGCCGATGGTCGGTGCCAGCGCGGTGACCAGCATCAGGCTCTCCTTCATCAGCTTGTCGATGCGCGGCAGGTTCGCCTGGGTGCCCACGACCATGTTGTCGGTGAAGGCCGAGGCGCTGTCACCCAGCAGCTGCATCGACTGCAGCACGTTGTAGGACATCATCGGGTTGTAGACGTTCAGCTCGAAGTGGCCCTGGGAGCCTGCGAAACCGATCGCCGCGTCGTTGCCCATGACATGGGCGCAGACCATGGTTAGCGCTTCGGCCTGCGTGGGGTTCACCTTGCCCGGCATGATGGAGGAGCCCGGCTCGTTCTCCGGCAGGATCAGCTCACCCAGACCCGAACGCGGGCCGGAGCCCAGCAGACGCATGTCGTTGGCGATCTTGAAGAGCGACGCGGCCACGGTCTTCAGCGCGCCGGAGAACATGACCATCGCGTCATGGGCGGCCAGCGCTTCGAACTTGTTCGGCGCGGTGACGAAGGGCAGGTCGGTGATTTCCGCCATGTTTGCGGCGACCTTCTCGGCCCAGCCCTTCTTGGTGTTCAGCCCGGTGCCGACGGCGGTGCCGCCCTGGGCCAGCTCGTAGATGTCGCCGAGCGCGGACTTCACCCGCTCGATGCCCTTGCGGACCTGATGCGCATAGCCGGAGAATTCCTGGCCCAGGGTCAGCGGGGTCGCGTCCTGGGTGTGGGTCCGGCCGATCTTGATGATGTCCTTGAACTCTTCCGACTTGGCTTCCAGCGCGGCAGCCAGCTTTTCCAGGCCCGGGATCAGCACGTCGCGCGCCTGCATGGCGATGCCCACGTGCATGGCGGTCGGGAAGGTGTCGTTGGACGACTGGCCCATGTTGCAGTGGTCGTTCGGGTGCACCGGGGTCTTGGACGCCAGTTCGCCGCCCAGCATCTCGATCGCGCGGTTCGAGATGACCTCGTTCGCGTTCATGTTCGACTGGGTGCCGGAACCGGTCTGCCAGACGACCAGGGGGAAGTTGTCGTCGAACTTGCCGTCGATCACCTCACCGGCGGCCGCGATGATCGCATCGGCGATCTCGGGCTCCATGTTGCCCAGTTCCTTGTTGGCCATGGCGCAGGCCTTCTTGATCACGCCCAGGGCACGGATGATCGGAACGGGCTGGGTTTCCCAGCCGATGGGGAAGTTCATGATCGAACGCTGGGTCTGCGCGCCCCAGTACTTGTCGGCGGGAACTTCGAGAGGGCCGAAGCTGTCGGTTTCGGTGCGGGTCTGCGACATGTCAGGTCTCCAAACTGGAACGTCGCGCCCGGTTTACCGCAAAGCGGCCCAGTTTCAATGCCGTTCCCGCTAACTATACGCCCGCGTCCGCACTTTTCGTGTACCATCGCATGCCGGATCACCTTGGCGCGATTGCCCTGCGCCCCGGCAGGGCCCCTCTTGAAGCCCGCCGGGATTGGTGCATTTCATCCCCCAGACACCTGAAATGACGGAGAAGACAATGGCTGGGTTCTGGACGAAGCTTTTCGGTGGCGCAAACAGCGGTCCGCGCGCCCGCAAGGTGACCCCGACCGTTCGTTCCGAGGTGGCCCTGGCCCAGCACCCGGTTGTCCATCTGGAGCCGAAGGGAGAGAGCAGGTACCTGAAGCTGCCGCTCTGGGTCGAGGTGGAGCATGACAGCCCCGAACCGCCGACCTACGAACACATCTTCTGGGATGTGGAGCCGGTGGGCGAATACCTCTACTACCTCGCGGGTGAGTTCGAGAAGAACGAGAAGGGCCTGTTGCGCTTTGGCACGGCGCCGCTGGAATTCCGGGTCGAACGGAATTTCGAGACCGACGTTCTGGAACATGTCCGGACGGAGCTGCCCGGCAGCGAGGGGCGCGACTGGCGTGAGCTGTTCGAAGGTGAAACCTGCGCCTCCATCGTGGATCGGATCGCGGCGGTGCGCCCTGATCCCGGGCCCGATGGCTGGACCGTGCCCCATGTGACGGGGATCGACCTTGGCAAGGGGCTTGCACTGATGCGGGTCGAACCGGATGCAGAGGGCGAAGGCGTGCCGCGCCTGACGCTGGTCTATCGCAAGGTGGTGCCCGAAGGGCCCGAGGTTCCCGTGGAATACGTTGTGGAGGTCGTGTGCGTCTCCCGCCGGGCAGAGCAGGACATCATCCCGCTGCTGGATGGCTTCCGGGAGCTGATCAATCGCTATCGCGACATGCCCTACATCCCCGTGCATGGCTCCTTGCGGATGTAAGGGCCGCGTGACGGGCTGACCCAATGGAAAAGGCCGCGCCCACCGGGTGCGGCCTTTGACAGTTTCAGACCCTTTCGGATCAGTGGGTCTGGCGGCGGAATTCGAAGACGCGGGCCGGTGGCAGGTTGGCCCAGACCGTTCCGCGTTTGCGGGCCGCGATGCCCATCTCCGCCTGCACCTCCGGCGGGATGGGGGCGTTCGGGCTGTAGGTGATCTGCGCGAAGACACCATCTGGCGCCATCACCTTGAAGGCATTGCCGACGACCTCTCGCTGGATCTGCGGCCGGGCCAGGACGGGCACGCCCGAGATCACGCAGCCAAGGTTGCTCACCCCGATGCTCTCGATCTCCTGCGCGGGCTGGTTCAGGACGCGCACGCCGGGAAACTTGGCGCGCAGCTCCTCGCAGAAGCGGGTGTTCAGCTCCATCAGGATCAGCCGCTCCGGCGCCACGCCGCGCTCCAGGATTGCCCGGGTGAAGGATCCGGTTCCGGGGCCGATCTCCAGGATCGGGCCCTCCACCTGCTCCACGCCGGCGGTCATCATCCGCGCCACGGCGGAGGAGGAGGGCGCAATCGCGGAAACCTCCTTCGGGTTTCGCATCATCTGTCCGAGAAATACGGCGAAGTCGCTGGCCACCTGTCTGCTCCCCTGGGTTGCCGAACCTGCCAATGTCTTGGCGGGGCGGGGGCCGTCGGACAAGCAAAATGCCTTGATTTTACAAAAAATTCACCGAAGGTTCCGCGGCCCGAAGCCGGGATGTCACGGGGACGCGGGGGCGTTTCGCGCCCCTTTCATGGCGCAACGCAAAACGGCGACCCGTGGGCCGCCGTTCCTGCAATCTGTGGCGGGGCATTCCGCGCCCGGCAAGGCTACTTGCGGAAGGCGTCCAGCCGCACGACCTCTGCATCGGTGCCGGAGGAAGGGGCCTTGTCGCCGTCTTCGTCGCTCTTGCTGCGGTCGCGCAGCGGGCTGGGGGACTCGGGCGGCGTGGGATCGTCATCCTCGTCCTCTTCCTCGTCGTCCTGTTCCTGCGTCTCGAAACGCAGGCCGAATTCGACAGAGGGATCCACGAAGGTCTGGATCGCGTCATAGGGGATGAACATGCGTTCGGGATTGTCCCCGAAGTTCAGCGTCACGGCAAAGCCTTCGTCGCTCACTTCAAGGTCGGCAAACCAGTGTTGCATCACCACCGTCATCTCGGTGGGATAGCGTTCGCGCAGCCAGTCGGCCAGTTCGACGTCCGGGTGGGTCGTTTCGAACGTGATGAAGAAATGGTGCGCGCCTGGCAGCCCGTTTTCGGCAACGTCGGTCAGCACATCCTGGATCAGGTTGCGCATCGCACGATGCATCAGGTTTCCGTAGTCGATAGATCGGGCCATGTCAGTCTTCCGGCGGGGCTCACTTTCGGCTGAGCATAGGGGATTCTAAGCAAAACGGAAGGCGATCCGACAAGATTCTCCGCACTCTACCGCCGCTTGCGTGCCAGCCGCGATCTAGCCGGGCATCCAGTGGCTGAGCCAGCCGAACCCGGCCATCACGCCAAGGCTTGTCAGCAACCCCGCGCGAAGTCGGAAAACAAGCGCCAGGGCGATCAGGATCAGCCCGGCGGCCACCGGGCGGAAACTGGCCAGCACGGGCACCGGCAGGGGCAGGGCGCCCATGCGGTTCACCACGTCAAAGACGACATGCAGGGCGAACCACAGCGCCAGGGCGCCGATCACGCCGACAACGGCGGCGGTGATCGCCTCCAGCGCGGTGCGCAGCCGGGGCTGGGACAGAAGGCGTTCCACGTGGGGGGCGAAGGTGAAGATGAAGCCGAAGCAGGGCACGAAGGTGACCCACAGGGTCAGCAGCCCGGCGGCAAGGCCCAGGCCCGGCCCCGCGCGCAGCGCCGCCGCAACCATGGCCACGAACTGCGTCACCAGGATCAGCGGGCCGGGCGTGGTTTCCGCAAGACCCAGGGCGTCGATCATCTGGCCTGCGGTCAGCCAGCCGTGGCGCTCCACCGTGACCTGGGCCATCCAGGCCAGCAAGGCATAGGCGCCGCCGAAGCTCAGCACGGCAAGCCGGGCGAAGAAGGCGCCCAGCTCCGCCAGGAACTCCGTACCTGCCAGCCGCAGGGCCAGGACCGGCGCCAGCCAGGCCGCGGCCCAGGCAAGGGCGGTGACAAGGCTGTGCGCGAGGCCGGGCCCGGGGGCGATTTCGGCCCGCAGGCCCCGGGTTTGCGCATCCGGCGTGCCTGCCAGCGACCCGCCGCGCCACAGGCCCCAGCCGCCTGCGGCCAGCACCAGCAAAGGGAAGGGCAGGCCGGCGGCGAAGATCGCAACGAAGCCGCCGATGGCCCAGGCGCGTCGCGGCCTGTCCGGCAGCGCCTTTTGCGACAACCGCCAAAGCGCCTGGCACACCAGGGCGACCACCAGCGCCTTGATGCCGAGGAAGGCCGCCTGAACCTGCGGAACCGTGCCCCATTCGACATAGGCCAGCGCCAGCGCGGCAATGACCAGCGCGCCGGGGATCACGAAGAGCAGCCCCGCCAGCAGCCCGCCGAGGGTCCCCTTCAGGCGCCAGCCCGCATAGGTTGCCAGCTGCATCGCCTCCGGTCCCGGCAGCAGCATGCAAAAGCTCAGCGCGCCAAGGAAGGCCTGTTCGCCCAGCCATCCGCGCCGCTCGACCAGTTCTGCATGCATGACGGAGATCTGCGCGGCAGGCCCGCCAAAGCTGACGATGCCGATGCGGCCGAAGGCCCGGATCATGTCGCGCCAACCGGGGACGTTACCGGGCATATCGCGCCGGGCGGCGGGGCGTGCGGGCAGGGGCGGCATGGTCTCTCCTCGATCATCGCGCGGGCCGGGTGCCATGCGGTCGGCGCCATCTTTCCCGGCTCCCCGTCCGAGGGTCAAGCGACAGCTGGGCGCCCCCGGCGCCCTGGATCAGCCCTGATCGACACGCCGCAGAAACGTCCGCTCCTCCGACATCAGGAAATCTTCCGTCTGGGCAAAGTCATAGGCCCGCCGCCCCAGGGGATCGCGGGCCAGCCGGCTGCGGTAGGCTTCGTATTCGGCAAGGGAGGGGATGTCGTAGATCCCGTAGGCCAGGGTGGAGGAGCCTTCGCACGGCGCGAAGTAGCCCACCAGCGCCGCCCCGTTCCGGGGGATCGCCTCGCCCCACATTCGGGCGTAGTCTTCGAACTGTGCACGGCGGGTGGGGCGAATGCGGTACTGGATGACACATGTCAGCATGTCGGAGCCTTTCGATTTCAGGATGGGCCCTTCCTGCCACGCTGGGCCGCGCCGATGGGTCGGTCCGGACCGACGCATTTCACCGTGGCAGATGGCAGGATCGCAGGGGACGACACCCAGACCGTGGCGGAGGACCGATGACACGACATTCTGACCCTGTTTCTGGCCATGCCTCCGGCCATGGCCCGTCGCAGCAAGGCCTGCGCGACGGCCCCGAGATTACCCGCATCGCCGCCCTGATGGGCGACCCGTCCCGGGCATTGATGGCGCAGGCGCTGATGTCCGGGCTGGCCCTGACCGTCACCGAACTGGCGGCAGAGGCGGGCGTGGCGCGCACCACCGCCTCGGGCCACGTGGCGCAGTTGCTGGAGGCAGGGTTGCTGTCGGTCGCGTCACAGGGGCGGCACCGCTACTACCGTCTGGCAGGGGCGGATGTGGCGGCGGTGCTCGAAGGGTTGATGGGGCTGGCGGAGCTGCGTGGTCCGCGCCGCTGCCGTCCCGGGCCGGGGGACGCGGGCCTGCGGCGCGCGCGCAGTTGCTATGATCACCTCGCGGGCGAACTGGGAGTTCAGATGCACGACAGCCTTTCCGCCCGGGGGCTTCTGCGCCCCGGCCCCAAGGGGTTGCTGCTGACGGAGGAGGGCGCGGCGGTCCTGGCGCCGCTGCTGCCAGAGGCACGTCCCGGCTGCGCCTGCCGGCAGTGCCTGGACTGGTCTGAACGCCGGATGCACCTGGCCGGTCCGCTGGGCCGGGCCCTGCTGACGGGACTTCTGGAACAGGGTTGGGCACGGCGCGGCACCGGCCGGGAGATCCGGCTGACACCGCCGGGCGAACGCGCCTTCGCCGCGCTCTTCCGGCTGCCTCAGGGCAGCGGCGCCGTGTGGTAGAGCGTCACCCGGATCCCGCCGTGATCCACGGGTGGGGTCGTCGGCAGGAAGGGCAGGCGGCTTGCCCGTGCCAATCCGCCGTCCGAGGTGATGATCGCCGCGCGCCAGCCCCGGAACCGCTCCCTCAGGACCTCACCCATGCGGCCGTAAAGGGCAAACAGCTGCTTGCGATCCCCGATCCGGGCGCCATAGGGCGGGTTGATGATCACCAGTCCGGGCGGGCCTGAGGGACGCTGCAGATCCGACAGCGCCTGATGCGTAAAGGTGATTGCCTCCGCCAGGCCGGAAGCCGCCGCATTGCGCCCCGCCATCTCCACCGCGCCCGCGTTGCGGTCCGATCCGAAGAACCCGGGCAGATCGCCGCGTGGCGCGGGCGCTTCCGCGCGGATCCGGTCGTAGAGCTCGGGTTTGAAGGTCGCCAGCTGTTCAAAGGCAAAGCTGCGGTCGCGCCCGGGCCAGAGGCCCGCCGCGATCTCCGCCGCCTCGATGACGAAGGTGCCGGAGCCGCACATCGGGTCCAGCACCGGTTCGGCGCCGGTGTAACCAGCCTGTCGCAGGAACATCGCCGCCAGCGTTTCGCGCATCGGCGCCTTGCCCACGGCGGGCTTGTGCCCGCGCTTGTGCAGGCCTTCGCCGCTGGTATCGACGCTGAACTGGACGTAATCGCGTTGGATGCGGGTCTTCACGACCACCGCGGCTTCCGCGTCGATCTGCGCGCCAAAGCTTTCCGACAGCGCGCGCTCGATCCGCTCCTGCGCGGCACCGGCGTGGTAGATCCTGGATTTCTGGGAGGTCGAGACCTCCACCTTCACCGGCACGTCCGGGCGCAGCACCTCGCCCCAGGGGAAGGCGCGGGCGCGCTTGTCCAGCTGGGACAGGTGCACGGCCGGGAAACCGCCGATGCGGGCCAGCACGGCATTGGCGCCGCGCAGTTTCAGGTTGGCCCGCCAGGCGGTGGTCCATTGGCCCTGGAAGGTCACGCCCCCGGGCACGGCTTCGGCACGGGAAAACCCGGCTTCGCGGGCTTCCTCCGCCAGGACCTCTTCCAGTCCCGGGGTGCCTTGCAGGAATATCTCGAATGCAGCGCTCATCCGGCGCTGATAGCGCGGAATTGCCGGGGCGGCGAGGGATCTTCTGGAGGTTTGGATGCTTTTCCCGCGACCATCGGCATATCAGGCCGCACGCATTCCGCGGGCGACAAGCAGCATGGCAGGAGGGGGATAAGTGCAGGTTTCTGTTGCCAGGTACCTGCGAACCCCGCCTTACACTGCTAGGCGCAAGGACTTAGATTTCGATGTTTCTAACTGCTTACGCAGCCAGAGCCATCGGAGCACGATTGTTGTTGGCAATTGTACATAGCGAACCGATAACGGTGGTATCTCACCGGGACAAAGCTACATCTTTACACGTTCGTCGATCCTATTTCGGCCCCATGATCCCCCAACAAGGGATGTTTGGTGGAGCCGCCGGGTACCGCCCCCGGGTCCGATCCGCTTATTACATGCGCGTTTATGCCCATAGTCGCCGAGGCGACAGCACAGATATAGGGCGCGCAGCGTGGAATTTGAAGGGGGATTTTTCAAATTGCGCCATACGGGCGGGCACAGGCGCCGCCCCCGTGGGCCCCCATGGTGGCCCCAGATCTCCCGCACTTCCCGCTGGTTTCGCGGCCCCACACGGGCCATCCTGTCGCAGGCCCGCCACGGCAGGCCGGGCGTCTAGTTAACGCTAACACACCCCATTGTGACCGGGGCTTTCTCTGCTATGGTGCGCGCGAACGCCGCACTGCGGCGGGGGTGCCGGCAGGGCCTGCGCCCCGGAAACGACAAGCGGAAAGGAACCCCGATGGTCTCGCGCGTGATTCCCGTCGATCCCTTCGATCTGGTCATCTTCGGCGGTACCGGCGATCTCGCCCGTCGCAAGATCCTGCCCGGCCTGTTCCGCCGGTTCTGCTCCGGCCAGATGGAAGATGGCAGCCGCATCATCGGCGCCGCACGGTCCGAGCACGAGACGGAAGAATTCCGTCAGATGGTGGCCGATGCCATCGCCGAATTCGATCCCAAGAGCGGCACCAAGGAACAGCTGGCAGCCTTCCTTCAGCAACTGGAATACGTCCAGGTGGATGCGCTCGGCACGGGCGGCTGGCCGGAACTGGCGGCGCTGATGCGCCCGGGCGTGGTGCGCGCCTTCTACTTCTCCGTTGCGCCCAGCCTCTTCGGTGCCCTGGCGGAACGTCTGCACCTGCACGGCATTGCGGACGATCAGACCCGGATCGTGGTGGAAAAGCCCTTCGGTCATGACCTGGCTTCGGCGCAGGCGCTCAACGCCGACCTGGCCGCGCACTTCGACGAAAGCCAGATCTACCGGATCGACCACTACCTGGGCAAGGAAACGGTCCAGAACCTCATGGCGGTCCGCTTCGGCAACATGCTGTTCGAACCGCTCTGGAACTCCCAGTACGTCGATCACATCCAGATCACCGTGGCCGAAACCGTCGGTGTCGACGGACGCGGCGAATACTACGACAAGTCCGGCGCCATGCGGGACATGGTGCAGAACCACCTGATGCAGCTTCTGTGCCTGATCGCGATGGAGCCGCCGGCGAAATTCGACCACGACGCCGTGCGCGATGAAAAGCTGAAGGTGATCCGCGCCCTGAACCAGGTCCCGCTCGAAGACGTGGTGCGCGGTCAGTACCTCTCCGACGGCGCCGAGAAGCCCGGCTATCTGGAACATGTGGGCGATCCCGACAGCAAGACCGAAAGCTTCATCGCGATGAAGCTGCAGGTCTCCAACTGGAGGTGGGCCGGAACCCCCTTCTACATGCGCACGGGCAAGCGGCTGCGCGCGCGCAGCTCCGAGATCGCCGTGGTCTTCAAGGAGACCCCGCATTCGATCTTCGGGGCAGAGGCCGGGCGTCACCGCAACGTGCTGACCATCCGCCTGCAGCCGAACGAGGGCATGGACCTCTTCGTCACCATCAAGGAACCCGGCCCGGGGGGCATGCGGCTGGTGGATGTGCCGCTCGACATGACCTTTGCCGATGCGCTCGGCCCCGATGCGGAAGATGTGCCCGACGCCTACGAACGGCTTATCATGGACGTGATCCGGGGCAACCAGACCCTGTTCATGCGCGGGGACGAGGTCGAGGCCGCCTGGGCCTGGGCCGATCCGCTGATCCAGTCCTGGGTCGATCGCGGGGACAAGCCCGTGGCCTATGAAACCGGCTCCACCGGGCCGGAAGAGGCGCTGGCGCTGATGCATCGCGACGGGCGTCGCTGGCGCGAAATCCGCGCCTGAGGTGGCGCGGACCTGCCCGGCGGCGGATCGTGGCCGGGTCAGGCAATGGTTACCGGCGCGGCAATTGCCGTGCCCCGGATCCGGCCCATATGACCGGATCGGACATCAGGGCGGGCAGGGCCTTCGCAGGCTCGCCCCAGCCCGCAAGGAGGGGACCCGAAAGGGTTAGGTATCATGGAATTCAAGGAATATCCGGATCGCGACCTGCTGGCGCTGACGCTGGCGGACAGCCTGGCATCGGAACTGGGCGCAGCCCTGCGGCACGAGGATCGCGTGACCTTCAGCGTGCCGGGCGGCACCACGCCCGGCCCGATCTTCGATGCGTTGACGGCGGTGAAACTCGACTGGGATCGCGTCGATGTCGTGCTCAACGATGAACGCTGGGTGCCCGAAAGCTCCCCGCGTTCCAACACCGCGCTGCTGCGTCAGCGCCTGCTGACTGGCCATGCCGCCGGGGCCAGCCTGCTGCCGCTCCATTCCGAGGTCGACGCGCCCGAACAGGCGCTTTCGTCGCTCTCTGAAGGGCTGCGACCCTACATGCCGATCAACGTGCTTCTGCTGGGCATGGGCACCGATGCCCATACCGCCAGCCTCTTCCCCGGCGCCGACCGCCTGGCAGAGGCGCTGGCGCCCGATGCGCCGATCCTGCTGCCCATGCGCGCCGATGGCGCGGGGGAGCCGCGGATCACGATCACGGCCCGCTACCTGAAGGGGGCGCTGTCCACCCATGTGGTCATCACGGGCGAGGAAAAGCGCCGCGTGCTGGAACAGGCGCGCGGCAAGAAGCCGGAAGAGGCGCCGATCGCCGCGATCCTGCCCAATGCGGTGGTCCACTGGGCCCCGTGACATGACATCCCGGCCGGACCCGTTCCGGCCGGTTCTCTTTCCGACGCCCGCGCAGATCGGCGGGCAGACGCCATTCGACAACAGGGTTCCTACCATGTGGCAGACCATTTCCGCCCTCGCCGCGCGCTACGCCGACCGTCCCATCCTTTCCCTCTTCGAGGCGGACCCGAACCGTTTCGCCGATTTCTCGATCCGGGCGGAAGGGATGCTGTTCGACTACTCCAAGACGGGTATCTGCGAAGACGTCCGCACGGCCCTGCTGGCGCTGTGCGATCAGGTCGATCTGCCGGCCCGGCGCGAGGCGATGTTCTCGGGCCGCAAGATCAACGAAACCGAGGGGCGCGCCGTGCTGCACACGGCGCTGCGCAACCTCTCCGGGGATCCGGTGCTGGTGGACGGTGCCGATGTCATGCCCGGGGTTCTCGAAACCCTGGCCCGGATGGAGGCATTTGCGACGGCCGTGCGCAGCGGTGACTTCGCCGGGCAGGGCGGCCGTATCACCGATGTGGTCAACATCGGCATCGGTGGGTCCGATCTGGGCCCCGCGATGGGGGAAATCGCGCTTTCGCCCTTTGCCGACGGTCCGCGCTGCCACTTCGTGTCCAATGTCGACGGGGCGCATGTCCATGATGCGCTCAAAGGGCTGGATCCGACAACGACCCTGGTCATCGTCGCCTCCAAGACCTTCACCACCATCGAAACCATGACCAATGCCGAAACCGCACGGGCATGGATGGCCGAAACCGTCAGCGACACCGGCGCACAGTTTGCCGCCCTCAGCTCGGCCCAGGACCGGACCGCCGCCTGGGGCATCGACCCGTCCCGCGTCTTCGGCTTCGAAGACTGGGTGGGCGGGCGCTACTCCATGTGGGGGCCGATCGGCCTGTCTCTCATGCTGGCCGTGGGGCCTGACAACTTCCGGCAGTTCCTGGCCGGCGGCCATGCGATGGACCGCCACTTCCGCAGCGCCGTCCCGGCCGAAAACCTGCCCGTCCTCCTGGCGCTCACCGGCATCTGGCACAACCAGGGCCTGGGTCACGCCACCCGCGCCGTGCTACCCTACGAACAGCGCCTCGCCCGCTTCCCCGCCTACCTCCAGCAGATGGAGATGGAGAGCAACGGCAAGAGCGTCGCGATGGACGGCTCCGCGCTCGACATCAATTCCGGTCCCATCGTCTGGGGGGAACCGGGCACCAACGGGCAGCATGCCTTCTACCAGCTGATCCACCAGGGCACCCGTGTCGTGCCCTGCGAATTCATGGTGGGCCTGGAAGGACATGAACCCGATCTGAAGCACCAGCACGATCTGCTGATCGCCAATTGCCTGGCGCAGTCCGAAGCGCTGCTGCGCGGCCGCTCTCTCGAAGAGGCGACGGCGATCATGGCGGCCAAGGGACTGGAAGGTGCAGAGCTTGATCGCCAGGCCCGCCACCGGGTCTTCCCGGGCAACCGGCCGTCCACCACGCTGCTTTATGACAAGCTGACGCCCTATGTCCTGGGCCAGCTGGTCGCGCTCTACGAACACCGCGTCTTCGTCGAAGGGGTGATCCTGGGCATCAACTCCTACGATCAGTGGGGCGTGGAGCTGGGCAAGGAACTGGCGGTGAAGCTGTCTCCCATCCTGTCCGGTGAAGAAGGGACCGAGGGCAAGGACGGCTCGACCGCGGGCCTCGTTGCGGCCATCCGCACCGGTGCGCTGTAGCGCCCTGTAACACCCACTGCCCGAAAACGAACTGAAGGGTCCTCCGCCGCGCGTCAAGCGCGTCGGCAGGGCGTGCGCTGCCCGGATGCTGTCTGCCCGGATGCTGTCTGATTGTGAACCGGAGGGTCTCCCGAAAAAAAATCGGGAGACGGGCCCGGTAGCCCGTCTCCCCGACCTGCCGAAACGCGAATGGGTGGGGCGCGTAGGGTCTTCGGCAGGTCACCCCTGAAACCACTCGTCCGAACCTCGGGAAACCACGTCAGGGACAAGACGTGTGTTCGGATGGCGCCCTCAGGGCAAAACAGTTGGACCCAACAGGGGTCTAGGTAAAACGACTACTACACGAGGCCTCGGGAAAGACCTCGGGTGAAGATACGGAGGCTCGCGCCATCCGGTTTCAAAAAACTTGTCAGAAATTCATATTTTTTGCCGCCCAGGCAAATCACCCTGCAACAAGCTGATAATTAACAGGAAAATTCCAGGCCTCACGGCATCGGCCCGCCTTCACGACATCGGAATGTCGAAATCCGGCGCTGCCAGCGTGAAACCCGCGAAATCGAACGCCGGTGACACGGTGCATCCGACCAGCGACCAGTCCCCCAGGCTTTCCGCGGCCTGCCAGTGATCGACGGGCACGATGCCCTGGGGGCGCTGCCCGGCGCCCAGGTCGGGACCCAGGATCAGGGCCTCTGCCGGGCCTTCGTCGGTTGCCGACAGGCGCAGGCGGACGGGGGCCCCGGCGTAGTGGTGCCAGATCTCGGCAGCATCCACCCGGTGCCAGTGGCTCGCCCCGCCGGCCTTCAGCAGGAAGTAGATGCAGGTCCCGGCAGGGCGCGCATCCCCCGCGGCCCCGGCGATCCAGGTCTGCCTGAAGTAGCCACCCTCCGGGTGGGGTTCCAGCTGCAGCAGCGCGATGATGTCATCTGCGGTCATGGCTGGGGCGGGCATTGCGGACATGGACTGTCTCCGGAGTGTTGCTGGGGTCATATTCTGCAGCAGGCGCATGGCCGACTTGTCGCCGCGCACCTTGCCGGGGCCTGCCTTCGTGAATAAGTAGGGAGTGCCGAAAGACGCAAGACCGGTCTGGTTAGCCCGGTCCTCTTTCTCCGGCGGAAGCGCGCGAATTGCGACGTCTGGGGAAAGGGCAGTCAACGTTTCGATTCCACGGCGTGACCCATTGGGCCGCGCGGAATCGGGATCCTCCCGCCGCTTGCCCGCAACCAGCTGAGGAGAGATCCATCATGACCACCACCACGCCCCTCGTTTCCACCCAGACCGACGCAAGGCCCGAAACCGAAGCAAGGACCGAAACCGACGCAAGGACCGCCGCGCGGCGCGCGAAACGCGGCCTGCTGATCGCGCAGGTCTTCATTGCCCTGATCATGGCGCTGCTGATGACGGGGATCTTCTCGGCCCTGCCGCACGGGCTGCAACCCGGCTGGTTCGGTCGCTGGATGACCCACTATGGCACCGCCGTGCCCGTCGCCTTCGTCCTGAGCCAGATCGTAGGCCCGCTGGCCTTCATGCTCTCGGGCAAGGTCACCGCGCTGCTGGACCGGATCGAGGCGCGCGCCTGATGAGGCGGCGCCCGGGCCGGGCGATGGTTTCCATTGACCGGGTCGCGACCGGTTTGCTATCGGCAAAGGGTCGAAAACTGAGGGCCGGTGTGGTGATCCCGGCCGCTGGATCCTTCCGGCATGCGTCGTTTCAACGTTCCCACGGCATTCCCTCCAACCGGGGTGGCATGCCTGTGCACGGCAGGACCACCCCCCTCTCAGGATCTTCGAATGACCCGACTTGCGACGGCCGTGGCCCAGTTCTTCATCTCCGTCATGATGGCGACCATCATGACCTTTCTTTATGGCGTGGTGCCGCACATGGGGTTCGCCCCCGGCTGGCAGCTGGCCTGGGGGCGGCTGTTCCTCAGCGCCTGGCCCATGGCCTTCGCTTTGTCCTTCGTGGTGGGCCCGCTGGGGTTCCGGCTGTCGGTCCTGACTCTGCGCCTGGTGGGCATATCACCCTTCCCGCCACGCTGGTGACCGGGGTGCGCCCTGGGGGCGCTCTGCCGTCCCCGTGCGCGCCGCCGCCCCTGATGTGATGCGCCCCTGCTTCAACCCGCCCCAAATACTCCCGCCGGAGGCCTCAACCGGCGCAGCCCGGCGATGCGGCAAGGAAAAGGGCGCCCCGGATAACCGGAGCGCCCAATGACTGCGTTCAGCCTCGAACCTGTTGCGGCCCGAATTACTTCAGGCCCAGATTACTTCAGGCCCGGATCACTTGAGGCCCGGATCACTTGAGGATCGAGCGCCCGGCGTATTCCGCGGTCTCGCCCAGCAGCTCTTCGATGCGGATCAGCTGGTTGTACTTGGCCAGCCGGTCGGACCGCGCCAGCGACCCGGTCTTGATCTGACCGCAGTTGGTGGCCACGGCCAGATCGGCGATGGTCGCATCCTCGGTCTCGCCGGACCGGTGGGACATCACGTTGGTGTAGCGGGCACGGTGGGCCATATCGACGGCCTTCAGCGTCTCGGTGAGGGAACCGATCTGGTTCACCTTGACCAGCATGGAGTTCGCCACGCCCTGTTCGATGCCCATGGCCAGGCGTTCCGGGTTGGTGACGAAGAGGTCGTCGCCCACCAGTTGCACCTTGTCGCCGATGGCGTCGGTCAGCAGTTTCCAGCCTTCCCAGTCGTCCTCGGCCATGCCGTCCTCGATGGAGATGATCGGGTAGGCCTCGACCAGCTTCTTCAGGTACTCGACGTTCTCGGCGGAGGTGAGGGAGAGGCCTTCGCCCTTCATCTCGTACTTGCCGTCCTTGTAGTACTCGGTCGAGGCGCAATCGAGGGCCAGGTAGATGTCCTCGCCGGGCTTGTAGCCGGCCTTTTCGATGGACTTCAGGATGAAGTCGAGCGCCGCGGTGGTCGAGGCCAGTTCCGGGGCAAAGCCGCCCTCGTCACCCAGGCCGGTGGACATGCCGGCGGCCGACAGCTCCTTCTTCAGGGTGTGGAACACCTCGGAGCCCATGCGCACGGCGTCACGAATGTTCGTGGCCGACACGGGCATGATCATGAATTCCTGGATGTCGATCGGGTTGTCAGCATGTTCGCCGCCGTTGATGATGTTCATCATCGGCACCGGCAGGACCCGGGCAGAGGTGCCGCCGACGTAGCGGTAAAGCGGCTGACCGGAGAAATCGGCCGCGGCCTTGGCGACGGCCAGGGACACGCCCAGGATCGCGTTGGCGCCGAGGCGCCCCTTGTTGTCGGTGCCGTCCAGTTCGATCATGGCGGCGTCGATGCCGACCTGTTCGGTGGCGTCGAAACCGACGATGGCCTCTGCGATCTCGCCGTTCACGCTCGCCACGGCTTCCAGCACGCCCTTGCCCATGTAGCGGGACTTGTCGCCGTCGCGCTTCTCGACCGCCTCGTGGACGCCGGTGGAGGCGCCGGAGGGGACGGCCGCGCGGCCCATGGTGCCGTCTTCGAGGATCACGTCGACCTCGACCGTGGGATTGCCACGGCTGTCCAGGATCTCGCGTGCGGTGATGTCGATAATGGTGCTCATCTGGAAAATGTCCTCTGTCCAGGGGCTCTTGCCCCGGGTTGTAGAGGTCTCGTGCCCACTTGGGAAGGCGCCGCCGGAAAGAATAGCGCAAACAGGCACATGTTAGCGGCGAATGCGCCCTGCCTGCACCGGGGGCGGGTGCACGGACGCGGCGTCGCGACCGGGCGCCATCAGGCCAATGGAGGGCAGTGCGGCGTCACCCGCGGGCGACGGTTCAGGGCAGGGGCGTGCTGCGGGCCTGGATCATCACCTCGCGCGCCAGCCTGCGTTCGCGCAGGAAGGTATAGAGCCCGGAGCCCAGGATCAGGGCCGACCCGAGGTAGGTGAAGGCGTCCGGCACCTCGCCGAAGATCAGCGCCCCCATGATCAGGGTGAACAGCAGGCGGGTGTAGCGGAAGGGCGTGATGGCGGAGGCCTCTCCGATCCGGGTGGCCAGCAGCATCGTGTAGTACCCGGCCGCCATCAGCAGGAATGAGACCAGCATCAGCAGCGACTGAAGCGCATCCATGCCGACCCATCCATCGCCCATCAGCAGGAGCAGGATCCCGCCCGCCGGGATCAGCACCCCAAAGGCCAGCGCCGCTGCCACGGTCGTGGGCAGATCCTTGGGCATGCGCGGCGACAGCAGGTCGCGCGCGGCCACGGCAACGACTGCGCCCAGAACCAGAAGCGCCTCGGGGCGGAAACCGGCGGCGCCGGGGCGCAGCACGATCAGCACGCCCAGGAACCCCACGGCCACGGCAGACCAGCGGCGCCAGCCGACCTTTTCCCCCAGGAAGACCGCCGCCCCCAGCGTGATCGCCAGGGGCATCGCCTGGAAGACCGCGCCAACGGTGGCGATCGGCACCATCGACAGGGCCGCGATGAAGAACAGGGTCGAAAACCCTTCGGAGAGCGAGCGGAAGATCACCGTGGGATGGCGCGCGGCCCGCCCGAACACCGGATAGCCCCGGATCAGGCAAATGCCCCCGAACAGGATCACCCCGCCCACGCCCAGCAACACCATCACCTGGCCCGGCGGCACGGTGCCCGTCAGGTACTTGTTGAACCCGTCTTCAAGGGTGAAGAAGAGCATGGCGAGGATGACGAGGATGATGCCTCTGACGTTCTGCATTGGGAAATTCCGTTACGGCACCGTCCACCGCTATCACCGCACCCCCGGTGCGGCAAGATGAGCGGGCCCCGCGCATATCGGCTCTGCAACCGGCCTGCGATCCATCTGCAATCGGACCCCGCAGGGCGGGGCCTGCTACGCGCGGGTTACTTCCCCGGCGGCCGCTTGATCGGCACGCCGTAAAGTTCCAGCCGGTGCCCCTGCAGCCGGTAACCCAGCTTGGCCGCGATCCGTTCCTGCAGGGCCTCGATCTCCGGATCGACGAATTCGATCACCTGCCCGGTGGTCACGTCGATCAGGTGGTCATGATGTTCCCTCAGCGCGTCTTCGTAGCGCGACCGGCCGTCGCCGAAATCGACCTTCTCCAGGATCCCGGCCTCCTCGAAGGCCTTCACGGTGCGATAGACGGTCGCCAGGGAAATGCGCGGGTCGATGGCGGCGGCGCGGGCATGCAGCTCCTCCACGTCGGGATGATCGCGCGACTGGTCCAGCACGTCGGAAATCACCCGGCGCTGGTCTGTCTTGCGCAAGCCCGACTCCTTGTAGCGCTTTCGGATCGTTTCGCGTCTGGCCATCAGTCTTCCCGCTGTTCTGTCTCCTCTTTTCTCACCCGGGGGCACAGGCGGCAAGCGGTTTGGCCGTCCGCAGGGGCATGGTGGCGGCCCCGTATGTTGCGCATGCGCCACCCCCGGGCGCAGATCGCGCCGCGATCGGGGCCCCGTCCGGGTCTGTCGCGCCCCTGTTACACGGGGGCCCCATTCCCGGACCGACCAAGATCCGGAGCCTGCTATGCACAATCACCTCTCCCGCGTATCCCTGCTGGCCCTCGTTGCCATGGCCCCGGGCCTGCTGGCCGCGCCCGCCCTGGCCGACAGCGCCTGCGATCCCTCCGCCCCGGCGGATGGTGCCACAGTCACCTGCACCGGCTCCGGCAGCGGCATCGTGGACGAGGAGGCGGGCCAGCTCACCATCACCGTCGCCACGGGCGCGGTCGTAACGGCGGAGGAGGACGAACAGGCCTTCTTCGTCGAAGATGACCTGACGCTGACCAACAACGGCACCATCACCGCAGCGGACGATCACGCGGTGGAGGCCGACGACGACGCCGAGATCACCAACAACGGCACCATCACCTCCGAGGATGGCGATGCGCTCCACCTCGACAAGGACGCCACCATCACCAACACCGGAACCATCACCGGGGAGGATGAGGGGATCCAGGTCAGCAACGACGCCGATATCACCAACTCCGGCAGCATCACCGGCGGCGACCGCGGGATCGACAGCGACGACACCGGCGTGTTGTGGAACCAGACGGGCGGAGAGATCACCGGCGAAGGCAGCGATGGCGTGCGCTTCGAAGGGGATGGGGCGGAAATCACCAATGACGGCACCATCGAAGGCGCGGACGAGGCGATCCAGGTGGCCGATGATGCCGTGATCACCAACAACGGTACGCTGATTTCCGGCGAAAAGGGGATCCAGGCGGAGGACGGTGCAACCGTGACCAACACCGGCACGATCACTGCCGGGACCGAGGGGGTCGAGGCGGGCGATGACGCGGTCATCCTCAACACCGGCACCATCACCTCCGACGACGATGCGATCAACGCGGGCGAGAATGCCCAGATCACCAACTACGGCACCCTGAAGGTGACCGGCGATCAGGACGGCATCGACATCGACAGCGGCACGGTCACCAACTACGGCACCATCCTGGCCACCGGCAGCGAGGACGGGATAGATTTCGACGCCTCCGACGTGGCGACCTCCACCATCACCAACTACGGGCTGATCCAGGGCAGCATCGGCATCAACGTCGAACTGGGCCATGACCAGGAAGAGGCCAACACCCAGTCGCAGGTGGTGATCAACTATGGCACCATCACCGGCACCTCCGGGCTGGCGCTGCAGCTCGGGGCGGGCGACGACACGCTCGAACTCTATTCGATCGACATCGATGGCGATGTCGACCTGGGCGAGGGGACGGATAGCCTGATCGTGCATTCCACGGTCGGGACCGGCACCGTCACCTTCCGGTCCGATCCCGAAGAGGTGGATCTGACGGATGCGCCCGATACCGCGCTCTATGGCAACAACACCCTCGTCGTGGCCTCCGCCGTGCCCTTCGCCGGGGCCGATGACATGGCGGGGCAGGCGGCGCTCGGATTCGGCAAGTCGGTGCTGGGGGCCGTGCCTCAGACGGGCGGCGTGACGCGCAACGTCCTGGCCTTCGCGGATGCCCCCGGCGCGGGTGGCTGGTGGGGCGCGGGGTCCATCGCGGCCTTCGATGGCGACAGCGGCGCACGGCTGACCCTCGGCCGCGATTTCGCGGGCCTGGGTGTCTTCGTCAGCCACGGGCGGCAGAAGGCCGATACCTCCGATGATCACCATTTGGTAGATACCGACACCCTGCTTGGCCTGCGCATGGCCCGCGCGCTCGGCACCGGGGACCTCTCTGCCGTGGCCTACCTCGGCTTCGGCACGTCCGAGATCACCAGCGCCACCTCGCTCACCGGGGATGGCACCGCCGACACCCGCAGCTTCGGCCTGGCGGCGGCCTGGACCAGCACCCCGCTGGACAACGGCCTGGGCTTCACCGCCCGTGCCGGTGTCGAACGCAAGCGGATCGAGGGCTTCTCGGTCTCCGGCCTGGGCGGCGCCAGCTTCGCGGAGCGCGATGTGACCACCGGCTACCTCTCGGCAGAGGCGCAACTGGTCCGCACCGTCAGCGCCGGCACCGTGACCCCCTTTGTCGGCGTCGACGTGATCTTCACGGATGCGGAGGACGTGACCATGACCCTCGGTACCGGCGCGGCGACCTTCGGCACCGGCGGGCAGGGCAGCTTCACCCAGCTCACCTTCGGGGCGGAACTGCGCGCCTCCCGCGCGCCCTGGTCGGTGCGCTTCGAAGGTCAGCTGGACGAGGACGGGAATTCCGGCGCGCAGGTCTCTGCCGCCCTGCGTTTCTGATCCCGGCATCAAAGGGCAGGGCGGCGCGGGCCGCCCGGCCATCCTGCGCCCGGGCCCGGACCTTTATTCAGGACCGGCCGAAGCGCAGCCAGCGGCGCCGGGGGGCGTCCGAAAGCCCGCCTTCCGGGATCGACCGGCGCTTGCGGGATCTCGGGCCGCGGTCCTGCTTCTGCATCTCGAAGTGCAGCGTGCCTAGGACGATATCCATCTGCTCCGCCGTCAGCTGCGCGCCCTCTGCCTCCGCCACGCCGCCGGCATCGCTCAGCCGGATGGGCGCGTCGGCCGGCAGATGGCGGTTCACCACCTCTGCCGCCGCGCGGTTCTTCTCCCTGATCCGCTCGCGCAGCCCCTCCGAAATGACCGGCGGCTCCGCCCGGATATCCGGCAGCCGTTCCACCAGGGCATCGGAACAGCGCGCGCCCATCTGCGCACCGAAGGTACGGTTCACCGACTTGATCAGGCGGCGTTCCTGCTGCGTCAGCGACCGGTTGCTGGTGCGCAGGACATCCCGCCGCGCGGCATCGCCCAACAGGTCGGGGGCGCCGAAAACCTCGAACAGGCGGGCGGAAATCCCGTGGCCCAGGACGGAGTAGTTCAGCACCTCGATCCCGATCCCCTCCGCCTTGCAGGCCTCTATCACCCTGACCGCATGGTTCAGGTGCGATTCCCGGGCCAGAAGATCCTTCATCTCGCCGGTGAACCCACCGCGCTTGATCAGCTGGGAATAGAGCGATTTCAGCATGTCCACGGGTTCGCGCAGCGCCAGGACGATGGTCACCCCGCAGGTCTCGCCCAGCGCGGCCAGCGCCGGCAGTTGCGGCAGGATCGACCAGAAGACGACCTCGTTGGAAAAGACGTAGCTGCGATATCCCGGGGCCGCCTTCATCGCCTGCAGGATGGTGTCGCGCACCCAGGGCGCATCGCTGTCCCTGTAGCCAAGGTTGCCGCTGGTGATCCGCCTGTCGGCAGCCTCGCTCGCGGCACGGTCCTCCGGGTAGCAGATCCCTGCGGCCCGCAGGGCATCGCGCGTCAGCGTCAGGTCGTTCTGCACTGCCGTGGTGCCGGTCTTGGGGTGGCCGATGTGAAGGAAGACCTTCGGTTTTCCGGCCTGCGTCGCGGGCTCTGCCATGTCGTCACCTCCCGCCGGGCCGGACCTTTTCACGGGGCAAGACATGCCCCCAACTCGTATCAACCCCTGCATAAGTGTCTGATCTGTCGATGGGAAGCCCTACGCTGCGTCGCAGGCGTCCGCATGCCGACGCGGCCTCAAGGCCTGGGGCGGTCACGCAAAAGGGGCGCCGCAATCGCTTGCAGCGCCCCCCGTTTCGCGGTCGCCCGCGGGATCATTCCAGTTCGATGGTCCCCGGCGGCTTCGACGTGCAGTCGTAGAAGACGCGGTTGATGCCCTTCACCTCGTTGATGATCCGGGTGGAGGTCTCGCCCAGGAAGTCATGGGTGAAGGGGTAGTAATCGGCGGTCATCCCGTCGACCGAGGTCACGGCCCGCAGCGCCAGCGCGTAATCATAGGTGCGCCCATCGCCCATCACGCCCACGGTGCGCATCGGCAGGATCGCGGCAAAGGCCTGCCAGATCTCGTCGTAAAGGCCATGCTTGCGGATCTGGTCGATATAGACCGCGTCGGCCTTCCGGAGGATCTCCAGCTTGTCGCGGGTGATCTCGCCTGGGCAGCGGATCGCCAGGCCCGGTCCGGGGAAGGGGTGGCGCCCGATGAAGCTGTCGGGCAGGCCCAGTTCGCGGCCCAGGGTGCGGACCTCGTCCTTGAACAGCTCGCGCAGCGGTTCCACCAGCTTCAGGCCCATCTTCTCGGGCAGGCCGCCCACGTTGTGGTGCGACTTGATGGTGACCGAAGGCCCGCCGGAGAAGCTGACGCTCTCGATCACGTCCGGGTACAGGGTGCCCTGTGCCAGGAACTCGGCGCCCTCGATCTGGTCGGCGTATTTCTGGAACACGTCGATGAAGAGCTTGCCGATGGTCTTGCGCTTGACCTCGGGGTCGGAAACCCCTTCCAGCGCGCCCAGGAACAGGTCGCTCTCATCCGCGTGGATCAGGTTCAGGTTGTAGTTCTCGCGGAACATCTTCACCACCTGCTCTGCCTCGTTCAGGCGCAGCAACCCGTGATCCACGAAGACGCAGGTCAGCTGGTCGCCGATGGCCTCGTGCAGCAGGATGCCGGTGACGGAGCTGTCGACGCCGCCGGACAGGGCGCAGATGACCTTTTTGTCACCCACCTGTTCGCGGATCTTGGCGATCATCTCTTCGCGGTAGGCGCCCATGGTCCAGTCGCCGGTGAAACCCGCGTCACGGACGAAGTTTTCATACAGCGTGGCACCGTTCGGGGTGTGGTGCACCTCGGGGTGGAACTGCACGGCGTAGAAGCGGCGTTCCAGATCGGCGGTGATGGCAAAGGGTGCGCCCGGCGAGGTGCCGTAGACGGCGAAACCGGGGGCGATCTTCGACACGTGGTCGCCGTGGGACATCCAGACCTGCTCGCGGCCCGTGCCGTCCAGGAACCAGCCGTTCAGCAGGTCGATCCGGTCTTCGGTCGGGGTCACGTAGGCGCGGCCGAATTCGGCGGTGTGGCTTTCGCCCGCTTCGACCATGCCGCCAAGGTCCTGCATCATGACCTGTTGGCCATAGCAGATGCCCAGGATCGGCACGCCAAGGTCATAGACCTCTTTCGGCGGACGCGGGGACCCTTCGCGCACAACGCTGTCGGGCCCGCCAGAGAAGATCACGGCCTTGGGCGCCAGCTCGGCAAGCAGGGCGGCGTCGACCTTCTGGTAGGGATGGATTTCGCAATAGACGTTCAGCTCCCGCAGGCGCCGCGCAATCAGCTGCGTGACCTGGCTGCCGAAGTCGATGATGAGGAGGCGGTCATGGGATGTCTGGCTCATGAACACGCCATAGTGCGCGGCGCGGGCTTAGGCAAGATGCGCTGTGCGCAGGGCAGGGTGGCGCGGGGCGGAGGGCAGCGAAATGCCATGGCGTTCCGCCTGTGGTTGATCTGGGCGAAAAGCCTGTTAACCTTTCTCCGCAACGCGCCATGCGCCCCCGCTTCGGTCTCTGATCCGGTGAGGGCAATGTCGAAGAACGGAGACCTCCCATGACCTCCCCGATGCCTGAAACCTCGCCCATGTCCCAGGGTCTTGCGCCGTCCTCGATCCTCGTCGCCTCCGATCTGTCGATGCGCTCCGAACGGGCCCTGCGCCGGGCCTTCCAGCTGGCGCGGACCCATGGGGCAAGGCTGACGGTGGTCTGCGTCATCGACGCGGATCTGCCGGACCGGATCGCCGAGCGGAACCACGAGGCCGCGCATGAGGAGCTGGAACAGCTCTGCACCGCCATCGACCCGGATCAGGCGGTATCCCTTCAGATCGTGGTGGCGGATCCGCTGCAGGGCATCCTGGCCGCGGTGGATGCCTCCGGCGCCGATCTGCTCGTTCTGGGAACGCACCGGGATCGCCCGGTCTGGGATCTTTTCTACGGCACCACGATGGAACGGATCGTCCGCGCCAGCAGCCTGCCCGTGCTTCTTGTCCAGGATGCGCCGATCGCGCCCTATGCGCGGGTGCTGACCGGGATCGACATGTCGCCGGCCTGTGCCGCCGCGCTCTGCCATGCGGCGCAGATGGCGCCGGATGCCACGCTCCGGTCCTTCCACGCCGTGCATGTGCCCTATCGCGGCCTCATCGCCCGTTCCGGCAGTCCCGAGGCGCTGGCGCCCTTCCTCGAAGAGGCGCGCGCCGCGCTCTCCGCCTGGTGGGAGGTGACCGATCTGCCCGCGCGCTGCCCCCGTCCCGAACCAGAGGCTGCCAGCCGCACCCTGCTGCTGTCGCGCCTGCTGGACAGCTACAAGCCGGATCTTCTGGCCATCGGCGCCCATGGGCGCAGCCCGCTGTCACCGACCCTTCTGGGCGGTTTCACCGAAGAGTCCCTGCGCCATCCGCCCTGCGATGTCCTGGTGGTGCGGCGCTGATCCATGCAGGCGTGGCCGCTGGCAGGGTGACCTGTCAGGCTGCGTGGTCGGGGTGGCGTTCCTCCGCCACCACCAGCGCCAGCAGGCCAGAGGCCAGGACCGTGCCCGGGATCGTCAGCATCGCCGGGCCGAAGGCGCCGCCGGACTGGTCGATCATCCAGCCCACCAGCGGCTGGAACACCAGCGCGCCGCCGATCCCCACCATGTTGACGAAGGCGATCACGGTGCCCGACACCTCCTGCGGGTGGCCTTCCTTGGCCATGGCGAAGGTCAGCATCTGCGCCCCGTTGAAAAGCCCCGCGACGAAAAGCGCCGTGGCCAGTGCCGGCAGGCCCAGCCCGGGCCAGAACAGTGCCGCGCCATAGGCCACCGCCGTCACCAGGATGCTGCCCGTCAGCAGCCACTTGCGATGCCCCAGCCGGTCCGACAGCCAACCAGCACCCACGCTGCCCGCGGCCATCCCCCAGAAGATCATCGACACCGCAAGCTCCGCATCCGCATCGCTCAGCCCCCGGTCCGCCAGGATCTCCGCCTTGCCCCAGAGCCCGCCATAGACATTGACCGGCATGTAATAGAGCGCGCCCAAGAGCGCGATCAGCCAGATCCGCCGGTCCCGGACAAGCGGTTTCAGCGGCGCCAGGGGATGCGCACCCGGGGTCACCTCGGGCGCGTCGCCGCCGTCATGAAGCACCAGCACCGCCAGCGCGAAAAGGACCGCCCCGGCGATGGCGATCCAGGTGAACACCCGGCTCCATCCCGCCACCGCGATCAGCTCGCTCAGCCAGACGGCGCCCACGGCGGTGCCCAGCATGCCCAGCGCATTGACCACCCCCGACAGCAGCGCAAAGCGCGCGGGCGGGAAGCGGTGGTTCACGATATAGAGCGCACCGACAAAGGCAAAGGACGCGCCAAGGCCCGTCAGCAGCCGCCCCGCACCGGCCAGCACCGGGTTGCCCGCAGCGGCGAAAAGCGCGACCCCGCCCGCGCAGGCGGCAATCGCCGGCAGTACCAGACGCCTTGCGCCGAACCGGTCCAGCGCCAGGCCCACGACGATCTGCATCGGCGCGTAGATCCAGAAGAACAGGCTCGACAGGGTGGAAAACCCGCCGCTCGTCAGGCCGAAATGTTCCGCGATTTCCGACGGCGCAAGGCTCGGACTGATCCGCGCCACGAACTCGAACAGAAAGAACAGCGCCCCGGCCACGAAGGCCGCCCAGGCGCCGGCCTTCGCCCTGTTACCCGTGATCATGCGCGCCTCCTTGCCGTTCCGAAGCCGGACCTTTACCTGTCTGCCCGGCAGAGGCAAGCACCCGCAGCCCGTGTCGCTTTTGCCCCGCCGATGCCGCTTGCGGTGCGGGGCCGGGCGCGCGGAGGGGCTACAAACGAACCCAGTTTCCGACGGAGGACGGCACGATGACCGAAGCAGCAACCCCCAGGCGGACACGCGGCGGCGGCGGGGCGGCACGGCGTGCGGCCCGCAGCGCGGTGACCATCGACTGCGCCCCCACCATCCAGCGTGGCATCCCGCTGATGGACATGCTCTCGGACGAGGCGCTCGACATCATCGAAACCAATGCCGAAAGCGTGCTGGAAGAGGTCGGCGTCAACTTCGTCAACAACCCCGCCGCGCTCGACCGCTGGCGCGAGGCCGGCGCCGATATCCAGGGCGAACGCGTGCACATTCCGCGCGGCCTGGCGCGCAAGCTCTGCGCCACGGCGCCCTCCAGCTTCACCCAACTGGCGCGCAACCCCGCCCGCAACGTCGAAATCGGCGGCAAGGGCCTCGTGCTGGCGCCGGTCTACGGCCCGCCCTTCGTGCGCGACCTCGACGGCGGCCGCCGCTACGCCACGATGGAGGATTTCCGCACCTTCGTGAAACTCGGCTACATGTCGAAATGGCTGCACCACTCCGGCGGCACGGTGTGCGAGCCGACCGACGTGCCGGTGAACAAGCGCCACCTCGACATGATCCACGCCCATATGACCCTGTCCGACAAGCCCTTCATGGGGTCGGTGACCGAACCCAGCCGCGCCCAGGACAGCGTCGACATGTGCAAGATACTCTTCGGCGAAGAGGTGGCGACCTCGCAACCGGTGATGACCTCGCTCATCAACATCAACTCTCCCCTGACCTTCGACGACGTCATGATGGGCGCGTTGGAGGTCTATGCCGCCAACATGCAGGCCACCATCATCTCGCCCTTCATCGTCGGCGGCGCCATGGCGCCCGTCTCGGTGGTGGGCACCCTGACACAGGTCCTGGCAGAGGCGCTGGCCGGCATCGCCTATTCCCAGCTGATCCGCCCCGGCGCGCCGGTGATCTTCGGCGCCTTCGTCACCTCGATCGACATGAACTCGGGCGCGCCCACCTTCGGCACGCCCGAAGCCTCGCAGATCCTCTATGGCGCCGGGCAGCTCGCCCGGCGCCTGGGGCTGCCGTTCCGGTCGGGTGGCGGGCTCTGCGGGTCCAAGCTGCCCGATGCCCAGGCCGCCTACGAAAGCGCGAACACCCTGAACGCCGCGCTCATGGGCGGGGTGAACTTCATGCTGCACGCCTGCGGCTGGCTCGAAGGCGGACTGGTCTCCTCCTTTGAGAAATTCGTGCTGGATGCCGATCAGCTGGGCGTGCTGCACCGGCTCGCGGCGGGTGTCTCCCACGATGAAGAGGCCCAGGCGATGGATGCCATCCGCGAGGTGGGGCCGGGGGGGCACTACCTTGGCTGCGGCCATACCCAGCGCAATTTCCAGACGGCCTTCTGGCGGTCCGAGGTGCTGGACAACAAGCCTTTCGAGACCTGGTTCGAAGAGGGCGCGCGCGACAGCCAGCAACTCGCGGCCGCGCGAGTGAAGACGCTGCTGGACAGCTATCAGCAGCCCGCCCTGGATCCCGAAACGGCAGAGGCGCTGGCGGCCTTCGTCGCCCGCCGCAAGGCAGAGATGCCCGACGCCTTCACCTGATCCCGGCCGGTGGTCCTCGCGGTATCCCTGCGCCGGGCCTGGGTGCACCTGACCCAGGCGCGTCCGCCTGGGGCGACCGAAGGTGGGTTGGCACCCACCCTACGCCCATGGCAGGCGGCGGCACCACGCCACCACCGCCCCCTGCGCGTTTCCACTCGCTTTCACGCCGCGGCGTTCCCTAACCCCGAAGGCCGGCGTGCCCGCTTGGGGGCCACCCACCGTCGCACCGAGGTCATTCCCTCACCCAAAAGGCCCGCACCGTCTCGTGCGCGTTTCACCCCACCGTCACGTCGCAGCATTCCCAAACTTCGAAGGCCGCCCCGTAGGATGGGTGCCAACCCACCGCCACGCCGAGCTCATTCCGAAACCCCGAAACCCACGCCGCCTCGTAGGGTGGGTTTCAACCCACCGTCACGCCGCGTCCATTCTCAAGCTCCGAGGTCCGCGTCCCCCGTAGGGTGGGTGCCAACCCACCGTCGGCCTCGCCAACCCACCGCCACGCCGAGCTCATTCCGAAACCCCGAAGCCCGCGCCGCCCCGTAGGGTGGGTGTCAACCCACCGCTACCCCCAACCATCACTCCCCAATCCCCCTCCGGTCGCCCCCTCGCGCCCGTCTCTCACCCGGGATCCCCGACCATCCGTGCCTCCCCGATGAGGGCGGAAAGCACCTTCACGTGCCGTTGCGGGGAATACCCCGCGGCGCGGGTGCGGCGCTGCTGGTCCAGCTCGATCTCCCGCTCCATCAGCATCATCGCGGCAGCGCCGTGGCGCTTCGGCAGCGGCTGGCCCAGAAGCGCCGCCAGGTGCGCCTCGCGCCGGTAATCCTGCGCCGCGATCCGTGCGGCCCGCACCAGCAAGGCCGGGCGCCGCAGCTGCGCCATCATCGACTGGATATCCTGCATCTTTCACCTTCCCTCCGGGTCATCAGGTCCGGATCCGATGCTGTCACAACCTTGCCGGGTGTTGCGTCCTCGGGGGACCCGCGAACGGTCCGGCAAGAATAGTTTATGTTTTCGAAACAATGTTTGACGGGAGGGTTAACGCTTAACCTTTATTAAACCTTAACGCCGTTTGCTGTGGATAAGCTGGGGATAACCTTCAGCGCGATATGTCCGAACGAGGCCAGGATGAACTGGACTGACACTATCGAGGGACCGACTGTCCGGAAGCTGCCTGCCTGGCTGCCGGAGGGGGCAAGGCACTACCTCTGCCACACGGCAAATGGCATTCCCATCCGCCAGCTGGCGCGGGAAACGGGGCGGCATCCGTCCACGATCCTGCGCCAGATCCGGCGGTTCGAAACCCTGCGTGACGATCCGCTGGTGGATTGCGCGCTGTCCCGGTTCAGCCGGGACGGGGGCGACGCGCCGCAGGCGGGCCAGACAGAGGAACGACCGAAGATGAATGCTGCTGCTGCACGGGACGACTTCCAGCCTCCCATCACCGAACCGATCCTGCGCCGGGATGCTCTGCCCATCCTGCGCCACCTTGCACGGCCGGGGACCGTGCTGGCCGTCGCCCAGGACATGGACAAGGCCGTGGTGGTCCGCGACCGTATTGATGGCTCCCCCGACCGGGTCGACGTGGTCTCTCGCCAGCTGGCGGAGGCGATGGCCCTGAAGGACTGGATCACCTGCAAGACCCCGGGACGGGTCTGCCGCTACAGCATCACCGCGCAGGGCAGGGCGACCCTCAACTCCCTGATTGCAAAGACGGAAAACTCTGCCCGCGGCTTCGCCGAAGGCGCCGCGCCATTCGAGCTGCGTGGCGCGGCCCTCGCCGGGGAGGAGGAAGAAGCCGGTCGCCCCCGCGCCTTCATGGCCGACAGCCCGCTTGCCGCGCTGGCCCGGCGGCGCGACCGCGACGGGCAGCCTTTCCTGCGGGCGGAACTGGTGCGCGCGGGCGAACGCCTGCGCGAAGATTTCGAACTGTCGCAGATGGGCCCCCGCGTCACCCAGGACTGGGACCGCTTCATGACGGCGGGCACCTCCGCCGGGCCCGTCTCCGGCCCGACCGTCCTGCGCGGCGCCGAGGGGGCGCGCGAAAGGGTCGCCCGGGCCCTGCGTGAACTGGGCCCCGGCCTGGGGGACGTCGCCCTGCGCTGCTGCTGCCACCTCGAAGGGCTCGAAACGGCGGAACGGAAAATGGGCTGGTCCGCGCGCTCGGGCAAGATCGTGCTGCGGATCGCGCTGGAACGGCTTGCCCGCCACTACGCCGAAGAACCCAGCGATGCGCGCCTGATCGGCTGAGGGGCACCGCGCGCCCGGGGCAAAGCCGCGCCCGGCCGGAAAGACATCTGGCGCGCCGATCCGGCCCCAGGATGTTAGGAGATGTTAACGGCAGGTCCGGATTGGTTCCGGATCTGCCGTTTTCACATCTGCCCATTCCGCCGTGCGGGCGGGCGGAGCGGCAATCGGTCAGGCGCGGCAAGGCGCCGAAAAGGACCCCACAGCCACCTGGCCTGGCGACAGCGCCCTCAGATTCCGCTGACCAGCAGCCCCACGACATAGGCCACCAGCGCACAGGCGGTGCCGACGAAGATCGTCTCGCCCAGCGTCCGCAACAGCCGCTCTCCCGTCGCATTCCAGCGCAGCAGCCCCAGCGCCGTCAGCGCCGCCAGAGTGGTGCAGATCGACGCCAGGAACACCCCGTTGGTCGGCGGGTAGAGGAAATAGGGGATCAGCGGCGCGGCCCCGAAGATGACGAAGGAAAAGAAGGTGAACAGCCCGTTGATGGCCGGGCTCTCCTCCGCCGGATCATGCATGCCGAATTCATAGGTCATCATCAGGTCGGCCATGATCGGCGGGTGGTTGATCATGATCTCCGCCGCCAGGTTCGCCTCCACCGGGTTCAGGCCGCGCTGGCGCAGGATCACCTCCAGTTCGTCGCGCTCCTGCTTCGGGTTCTCCGCGATCTCCCGCAGCTCCATCCGGCGGCGCGACAGGTACAGGTCGCGCTGCGCCCGGCCGCTCAGGAACTCCCCCAGGCCCATGGAAACCGCATCGGCAAAGAGGTTCGCCAGCCCGAAGATCATCACGGCCGCCCCCCCGATGGCGGCAACCCCGTCCGCCTGCGCCCCGGCAAAGCCGGACACGATGGCGAATGTGGTGACGATCCCGTCATTGCCCCCGTAAACAATCTGCCGCAGGAACTCCTGCGCGCGTCCAAGGTGGTGTGCCTCGCGTCTGTGCTGGGCCCAATCCATGGCTCTTTCCTCGTACCGAAACAAACGCTTCCGGGGATAGCCCCGCAGGGCGCGAAATCAAAGTGTGAACGACTCGCATCTCGGGCGGGCCGGGCCCTTGCCTGCCGCCGCCGATCCGGATAGCAATCATCTCACCTTTCCAAAATCGCCCTGCGGAATAGTTGTACCTTATGAATGTCACCCTGCGTCAGCTCACCTACTTCACCTCTCTCGCGACCCACCGGAATTTCGGTCGCGCGGCGGAGGCGGTGCATGTCTCCCAGCCCGCGCTCTCTGTCCAGATCCGGGAGATGGAGTCGAACCTGGGCGGCCAGCTGGTGGAACGGCGCGCGCGGGATGTCGAGCTGACGCCTTTCGGGCGGCTGGTGCTGGCCCAGGCCGAAAAGATCCTGTCGGAGGTGCAGGTGCTGCGCGATATCTCCCGCTGGAACGAGGGGCTGGCAGGGCAGCTGCGGCTGGGGATCATTCCCACGGTCGCTCCCTATCTGCTGCCGGCGGCCCTTGCCGCCCTGCGCGGGCAGGACATCGGCCTGTCTGTTCAGGTGCAGGAGGGCAAGACGGCCCGCCTCCTGGATGATCTGCAGGCGGCGCGCCTGGATGCGGTGGTTCTGGCCCTCCCGCTGGAGGCGGATCAGGGCCTTGTGGCCCAGCCGCTTTTCCAGGATCGCTTCCTGCTTGCCGGGACGGCCTCGCGCCTGGCGCCGCTGGCCGGGTGGGAAGAAAGCCTGCGCCCGGATCAGATCGGCCCGGCGGAACTGATGCTGCTCGAAGACGGTCACTGCCTGACCGACCAGGCGCTGGAGGTCTGTGGCAGGGGCAGGGGCCATGCCCAGATCAACATGGGCGCCTCCTCCCTCGCGACCCTGTCGCGGCTGGTGGAGGCAGGCTTTGGCTTGACCCTCCTGCCGGAGCTTTCGCTGGAACGTGAAGCCGGCGGGCTGGAGCTGCGCCGCTTCGCCTCGCCCGAACCCTATCGGCAGATCGCCCTGGTCCGCCGCGCGACGACGCCCGATGACGGCTGGTTCCGCGCCCTGGCGGAGATCCTGACCAGCGCCGGCGAAGAGATCACCGCCGCGACCCGCAGCTGACCCCGCTCATCGGATGCCTCTCGCACCCCGTAGGGTGGATGCCAATCCACCATCCCTGCCACGCCCCGACGCCCTTCGACCCGTGCTATAACGGCGAAAAATCGTGCTGCACTGCGGCACCCTTGATCAGCCAAACATTAACCCTCGAACCCGCCCGAATTTCTCCTGCCATCATGGTCGCTTCGGGGGCAGGTCCCCCGCATCCGCTCTTACGGACCGACGCGATACAGCCGTGATACCGACAAAATACCGACATTCAAAAATGCTATAGTCATTTCTGCAGGGGGCTGGGGCTCCGGGTGCCTCACGGCACGAAAAAGGGCGCGGAAACCCGCGCCCTTTTCTGTCAGATCGGTCCTGCGAAGGATCAGGCGGCGGCCTGCTTCTCTTCGAGGTACTTCATCAGCGTCTCGGGGGAGGACTCGCCATAGGGGTCTTCGCCGTGGTTGTCGCAGATGCCGGGCTCTTCGAACCATGCTTCGACCACACCGTCGTTGATGATGGCCGCATAGCGCCAGGAGCGCATGCCGAAGCCCAGGTTGTCCTTTTGCACCAGCATGCCGACGCGGCGGGTGAACTCGCCGGAACCGTCGGGGATAACCTTAACGTTTTCAATGCCCTGGGCCTTGGCCCACTGGTTCATGACAAAGCTGTCGTTGACCGACATCACGTAGATGTCCTCGATCCCCAGCTCCTTGAACTTGGCCGCGTTGTTTTCGAAACCCGGCAGCTGGTAGGTGGAGCAGGTGGGGGTGAAGGCGCCGGGCAGGGAGAACAGGATGACCCGCTTGCCGGCGAAGTAGTCGGCGGTGGTCATGTCCTGCCAGCGGAAGGGGTTCGGGCCGCCGACGCTCTCGTCGCGGACGCGGGTGCGGAAGGTCACATTGGGGAGTTTGGAGCCGGGCTGCATGGCATCATCCTTTATTATGATGGTCATAATTCCCGGTTTTTCTAGAATGGTTCCAATTCCGGTGCAAGGCACTTTCCGCGCTGCGGCAAGGTACCTGTCAAAAATTGTCGTGTACGTGCACGCCCTTGCAGCAGGGGCCGGCGCAGCCTTTCTGCACCTGCATGGCCTCCTTGCACCACTTGCATCGCTGGCATGCGATGCTGGCCCTTCCGCTCGCCGCGGTATATGGTAGCACCCAGCCCGATGAGGAGCCCGCGAGGAAGCCACGACATGAGAGATCTCAAGATCCCCGAGCAGCGCCACCCCGAGAAGGCGCATCGCCCGGACAATGCCCAGCCGAAGAAACCCGACTGGATCCGCGTCAAGGCGCCGACCTCCAAGGAATATACCGAGACCCGCAAGATCATGCGCGAGAACAAGCTCGTCACGGTCTGCGAAGAGGCAGGCTGCCCCAACGTGGGCGAATGCTGGTCCCAGGGGCACGCCACCATGATGATCATGGGCGATATCTGCACCCGCGGCTGCACCTTCTGCAACATCGCCACCGGCCGTCCCGATGCGCTCGACGTATTCGAACCCGGCCGCGTCGCCCATGCCGTTGAAAAGCTTGGCCTGAACCATGTCGTCATCACCTCGGTGGACCGGGACGACCTCGACGATGGCGGCGCCGATCACTTCGCCCAGACGATCCGTGCGGTGCGCCACCGCTCGCCTTCGACCACGATCGAGATCCTGACGCCGGACTTCCTGAAATGTGGTCCCGCCGCGCTGGAAGCGGTGGTGGAAGCCAAGCCCGACGTCTTCAACCACAACCTGGAAACCGTCCCCGGCCTCTACCAAGAGGTCCGCCCGGGCGCCCGCTACTTCCATTCGCTGCGCCTTCTGCAGCGCGTGAAGGAGCTGGATCCGACGATCTTCACCAAGTCCGGCATCATGGTCGGCCTGGGGGAGGAACGCCCGCAGGTCCTTCAGGTGATGGATGACATGCGCTCTGCCGATATCGACTTCATGACGATCGGCCAGTACCTGCAGCCGACGCCGAAACACCACGCCGTTGCGCGTTTCATCACGCCGGATGAATTTGCCAGCTATGAAAAGGCGGCCTTCAACAAGGGCTTCCTGATGGTATCGGCCACGCCGCTGACGCGCTCCTCCTATCACGCCGGCGACGATTTCGCCCGCCTGCGCGACGCCCGGATGAAGAAGCTCGGCCTCGCCTGAAGCTGGCCCGAGCTGCACGGCTGACGCTTTCTTAGCATTTGAATGAGATAACCCCGGGGGTGGTTCGACCACCTCCGGGGTTTTCGCTTGGGCCTTTCCTGCCGCCCTTCATAAGAGCAGGGTATGGCGATGCGCAGATGGCCCGCCTTCATCGAACTCCACCTGATGCAAGGCATCAATATCGAAACGTATCCAGTTGAAAATAAACGAAAGTGACTGACATCCAATGCGGATCCGCGTCAGTCCTGCGGCCCGCCGGACACCGCCGGAACAGCCTTCAGGTACATGGCAATGGCCATCCTGTCCTCGTCGGACAGCTGGCTGGTGTTGGCGACCACGTCGGCCATTTCGCCGCCCACCACGTCGAAATCGGGGGTGAAGCCGGAGGACAGGTATTCCGCGATCTCCGCCTCGCTCCAGCTCAGGCCGCCCGAGGTGATGTTGGGGATCCGCCCCTGGCCCGACGGGTTGGGTGCCCCGCCCAGCCAGCGATCCTTGTTCAGCCCGCCCAGGGCGTTCCGGGGGGTATGACATTCGGCACAATGGCCAAGCGCTTCGACCAGGTAGCGCCCCCGGGCCAGCTCGGCGCTGTCGACGGGATCAAGGACGTAATCATCGTTGAAGAACAGGATCTTCCATCCGCCAAGCGCGCGGCGGATGTTGAAGGGAAAGGCGACGTCGTGGTCCCGGTTGGGGGTGTCGTCTGCGGGCAGCGTCTCCAGGAAGGCACGCAGGTCCGCCACGTCCTGGGGCTCGGCCTTGGCGTAGCTGGTATAGGGGAAGGCGGGGTAATAATGCTGCCCGGCAGGCGACACGCCCCGCATCATCGCATTGGCCAGGTCCTGCACCGTCCAGGCGCCGATCCCCGCCCCCTCGGAGGAGGAGATGTTGGGCGCGTAGAAGGTGCCGAAGTCGGACGGGAAGGCCCGGCCTCCCGCCAGGATCAGCTTCGCCTCGCCTTCGGCCCCCGGCGCGGAATGGCAGGAGGCACAGCCGCCGGCATAGAAGACCTCCTTGCCGTGCTCGGGATCGCCGGTCAGCCCGGCGGTCACGTCATCGTCAAGCGGGTTCGGCGCGGTCAGAAGCCAGCCGACGCCGCCCAGAATGATCAGCAGAAGAACGAGAAAGCTCAGGATCTTGCGCATGTCGGTGCCCCCCGGCGGTGTGGCGGGCGTGAATGCCCGCAACCTCAGGGTTACCTGCGCCACGGCATCTGGCAAGCACGAGGTGCTGACGTTCCCGTGACTTTTTTGCGTCACGGGATCGCCTGCTCATCGCAGCACCCCATGCCCCCGCACATGCTCCGGCACCAGCCAGTCCGGGAAGCCGAAGACCTGCTCCAGCCCCCAGATGGCAAAGCAGATCGCCACCACGGCCAGGATCAGAAGCACCCGTTTCGCTGATGGCGGGTTGCGGGCCCAGCGGACCGCGCGGAGGAGCCAGGGGTTCATCCCGTGAACCGGACCTTGCCGATGCAGGGCAGGTTGCGATTGCACTGGGCGTAGTCGATCCCATAGCCCACCACGAACTCGTCGGGGATCTCGAAGCCGATCCAGTCGGCCCGGAAATCAACCTCCCTCCGGGAAGGTTTATCCAGCAATGCCACGGTCTTGAGCTGCTTCGGGTGGCGCGACTGAAGCAGGTGGATCACATGGCTCAGCGTGTAACCGGTGTCGACGATATCCTCGACCACCAGCACGTTGCGGCCCTCGATCTCTCCGCGCAGGTCCTTGAGGATGCGCACCTCGCGAGAGCTCTCGGTGCTGTTGCCGTAGGAGGAGGCCTCGATGAAATCGACCTCCACGTCACGATCCGACAGTTCCCGCACCAGGTCGGCGATGAAGACGAAAGAGCCGCGCAGCAGCCCCACGACGACCAGCCGCTCATCGGCCGGGAAGGTCTGGCGTATCTCGCGGCACAGCTCCTCGATCCGGGCGGCAATCGCCTTTGCGGAAATCATTTCGTCGATGACATATGGACGGCTCACGGCCTACCCCCTTGAATGTTGCGCCCTAGTGTAGGACAGACCACGCCGAGTAAAAACCCGAACCGTGCACAACCAGAGCCGGGACCCATGCCGACCCATTCAGAGACCCGAAACCTGCCCTATGGCGCCCAGCAGATGTATGATCTGGTGGCCGACGTCGCCTCCTACCCGAAGTTCCTGCCGTGGTGCGCCGCGGCGCGGATCCGCAAGGTCACGCCGGAAGGCGATCATCAGGTGATGGATGCCGACCTCGTGATTTCCTTCAAGGTTTTCCGAGAGAAGTTCGGCAGCCGCGTCGTGCTCTGGCCCGACGACATGAAGATCGACACCGAATACCTTGATGGTCCGTTCCGCTACATGAAGTCGAACTGGGCCTTCCGCGAGGCCGAAGGCGGCGGGTGCGAGGTCGATTTCTTCGTCGATTTCGAATTCAAGAACGCCGTGCTGCAGGGGATCATCGGCGTGGTATTCAACGAGGCTATGCAGCGTATCGTACGGGCCTTCGAACGCCGCGCCGCAGAGCTCTACGGCTGAAGCCGCCGCAGGGTTTCCAGAAGCATTTCAAGCGCATGGAGGGTCGCCCGGTGGCGTACCTCCGCCCGGCCCAGGGGGCCGAAGTCCACCGTCTCGCTGCGCGTGTAGACCGGCCCGGAGACGGCAAAGCATACCCGCCCCTCCGGCGCATCATCGGCAGGGCCGGGGCCTGCGACCCCGGTGGTCGCAACGGCCAGATCGCAGCCCAGGTGGGACCAGGCGCCCTCTGCCATTTCCTGCGCCACGTCTTCGGAAACGACGCCGAACTCCGCCAGTGTCCTTTCCGAGACGCCCAGCACTTTCCGCTTCACCGCGACGGAATAGCTTACCACGCCCCCCTCGACGACGTCGGAGGACCCCGGCACGTCGGTCAGCGCCGCGGCGATCAGCCCGCCGGTGCAGCTTTCGGCTGTGGCAAGTTTCAGGCCGGCCTTGCGGCAGGCCTCCAGCACGGCCCGGGAAAGCATGTCGGGGGCAGGCGCGTCGGTCATCGCATCAGCACCAGGTGGGAAAAGGCGGCGAGAACGATCACCAGCAGGGCGGCGAAGATCCCGGCGATGAGGTCATCCAGCATCACGCCCATGGCATCGTTGCGACGGTCTGCGCGGCCAACCAGCCAGGGCTTCCAGATGTCGAACAGGCGGAAGGCCAGGAAGGCGGTGATCCAGCCGGGCCAGAGGGCGGTGAGCGCCGCCGGGGCCTCCAGATGGCCCATCCAGAAAGGCACGTAGGTTCCGATGGAGACGGGCAGGAAGGCCACCCATTGGCCCACCACCTCGTCCACGACGATCTCTGACGGATCGTGGTTGTCCTTGCCGGCGGTTTCCGCCTTCACGGCCCAGAGGCCCGCATACCAGACGATGATCAGCGCCACGATCAGCAGGATGGGACCGCCCAGCAGGTGCAGCGCCGCACCCAGCAGCAGCCCCACGGCGCTGCCCCATGTGCCGGAGGCGGGTTTCAGGTGCCCGGTGCCCAGCACCGTTGCGATCAGGTGGGAGAGTTTCATGCGGGTGCCCTCATGCTTTGATCAGGCCCGGATTTTATCAGGCAGGCGGTCGCTATGGAGGCGATGCCCTCCTTGCGGCCCGTGAACCCCAGCCGTTCGGACGTCGTCGCCTTGACCGAAATGCGCCCGGGCTCCAGCCCGGTGATTTGCGCCATGCGTGCCTGCATCGCCGCGGCATGGGGGCCGACCTTGGGTGTCTCGCAGACCAGCGTGCAGTCGATGTTGGAGATGACAAAGCCCATTTTCGCCGCCAACGCCACAGCATGGCGCAGGAATATATGGCTTTCGGCGCCCTTCCACTGCGGATCGGATGGCGGGAAATGGCGGCCGATGTCGCCCTCTGCCAGGGCGCCATAGATTGCGTCGGTCACCGCATGCATGCCGACATCGGCGTCGGAATGGCCTAGCAGCCCCTTGTCATGCGGGATCTGGACCCCGCAGAGCCAGACATGGTCGCCCTCGGTGAACGCATGCACGTCGTAGCCGTTGCCCAGCCGAATATCCATCTTGCCTCTCAGTATGCTTTCCGCCCGGGCGAAATCGCCGGGATGGGTTATCTTCAGATTTTCTTCTGCGCCCTCGGTGATGGCAACACGGATCCCCGCGTGCCGTGCCACTTCGACGTCATCGGCGGCCCCGCCGGGATGTGCGGCATGGGCGGCCAGCAGCGGCTTCAGGGCGAACCCCTGGGGCGTCTGTGCCCGGAATAGGCCCTCGCGCGGCTGCACGCCGGTCACCGCGCCTGCCTCGCCATGCCAAAGCGCATCGGTGACCGGCAGGCCGGGAGCCGCAGCATCCGCTCCGTTCCGCAGGGCCTGCAAGACGCCGTCTATGACGCCCACGGGCACACAGGGGCGCGCGACATCATGGATCAGGACGGTACCGACCCGTGCCGGGTCCAGCGCGGCAAGCCCCGCGCGAACCGAGGCGTCGCGGCTGTCGCCGCCCCGCACACGGATCACGTCGAAGGGCAGGGCGATCGCCATGTCGTCCGGGTGCAGAACCACCACGATGGGGGACAGCCCCGCATCGCGGATTGCCTCCAGCGTCCAGTCGGCCACCCGGCGTCCGGCAAGGGCGCACCATTGCTTCGGCAGTGGCCCACCGGCCCTTGTGCCGCGTCCCGCAGCGACGATAATGGCGGCGTTTTCCACGCGTCGCGCCCCTCTTTGTCGTGTCAGTGCCCATGTTCTGAAGCAGAGGAATAGGGCGCGTCGGCGTCGGGAGCAATGGTAGGCGGGCCGGGTCTTTGCTCAAAGAGAAGGCATTTGACCCGTCAGACATGTCGCAATCGGATGCGTTTTGTTGTTACCGTCCCGAAGTTGGTCTAACGCATAAGCTGTTGCTCAAGGATTAAGCATGCCTGTCCTGAACCTGTTTCAACATGCCACGCCTCCGGTTTGCCTTGCTCCGTTGGCCGGAATCACGGATCGCCCCTTCCGCGACCTTGTCGCGCGCTTCGGTGCGGACCTCGTGGTTTCGGAGATGGTCGCGAGCCAGGAGATGGTTCAGGCAAAGCCCGGTACGCGGGAACGGGCGGAGCTCGGATTCGGCGATGCGGCGACCTCCGTGCAGCTTGCCGGCCGCGATACCTACTGGATCGGAGAGGCCGCGCGCATGGTCGAGGGGCAGGGCGCCGGTATCATCGACATCAACATGGGATGCCCCGCCAAGAAGGTCGTGGGCGGGCTTTCCGGCTCTGCCCTGATGCGGGACCTGGATCACGCGCTGCGCCTGATCGAGGCGGTAGCCGAAGCGGTTTCCGTCCCGGTGACACTGAAGATGCGGCTTGGCTGGGACGATGACAGCCTGAATGCGCCGGAGCTTGCTCGGAGGGCAGAGGGCGCCGGTGTCCGCATGGTCGTGGTGCACGGGCGGACCCGCTGCCAGTTCTACAAGGGGCGTGCCGACTGGACCAAGATCCGGGCGGTGAAGCAGGCGGTGCAGATCCCGGTGGTGGCCAATGGCGATATCACCGACGCGACAAGTGCGGCAGAGGCGCTGCGCCTGTCCGGTGCAGACGGCATCATGGTTGGCCGTGGCGCACAGGGTCGGCCCTGGCTGCTGGCGCAGCTGCGCGCCGGGCTTGCCGGTGCGCCGGTGCCAGAGGCACCCGATGCCCGCGCCTTCGTTTCAATGGTTTCAGACCATTACGAGGCCGGGATGAGCTTTTACGGTGCGGACCTCGGGAACCGGGTCCTGCGCAAACATCTCGGCTGGTACATGGACCTGGCCGCAACCGGGGCCGAGCTGAGGGGGCGCGTTCTGCGCGCGACGACCCCCAACGAGGTGCTGGATCTTCTGCCGGAGGCGCTTGCCGCCGGACCGACTGACACCCCAAGACCGGAGGCCCGTGCCGCATGAATACGCGGTCTAACCCACTGGAACTCGAAGATATCGCAGAAACCCTGGCCGAAGTTGAGGAAAGCACCCTTTGGGCGTCTCTCCCGGTTCCGGCGCTTCTGCTCGATCCCGAGGATTCCATCGTATCCATAAATTCCGCCGCGGAGGGGTTCCTGAATACCTCGGCCAAGTCCATCCGTGGCCAGAAGGTCTGGGAAAAGGTCCTGATCGACAGCCCGCTTGAAGAAGCATTCGAACGGGCCCGTGCGAGCTCTTCACCGCTTTTCGTAAACGATGTCGACGTGGGCACGGGGGATCGCGCCCCGCTGCATTGCAACCTGCAGGTTTCTCCGCTGAACGATCACGAGGGTTTCATGCTCTTCCTGATTTCGCCCCGCGAGCTGGCGGGACGTATGACGCAGGATCACAGCGTGAAATCCGCGGCGAAGTCCGCGATCGGCATGGCCGAGATGCTGGCGCATGAGATCAAGAACCCGCTGGCCGGCATTACCGGCGCGGCGCAGCTGCTGTCGATGAACCTGTCCAAGGAAGACATGGAGCTGACCGACCTGATCGTCGAGGAAAGCCGCCGTATCGTTAAGCTGCTGGAGCAGGTGGAGCAATTCGGCAACCTGACGATGCCTGACCTGAAGCCCGTGAACCTGCACGATGTTCTGGACCGGGCGCGCCGGTCCGCCCTGCTGGGCTTCGGGGCGAACATGAAGATCATCGAGGACTACGATCCCTCGCTGCCGCTGGCCTACGGCGATCCCGACCAGCTGCTGCAGGTGGTTCTGAACCTGGTGAAGAACGCGGCTCAGGCGGCCGGGCCGGAGGGGGGCAAGATCCGCCTTCATACATTTTTCGAACATTCCTTCCGTCTGCGCAGGGCGGATGGAAAGGGAAAGAGCCTGCCTTTGCAGATCGAAATCGAGGATGACGGCCCCGGCCTGCCGGAAGACATTGCCGGCGACATCTTCGATCCCTTCGTCAGCGGGCGGGAGAACGGTACGGGGCTTGGCCTTGCGCTGGTGAGCAAGATCATTTCGGATCACGAGGGCTGGATTTCGGTCACCTCGGTCCCGGGAAAGACGGTGTTCCGCATTTCGCTGCCGCGGGCACCCAAGGAACTTGAGAAGGAGAGTGAGTGATGGACGGCACGATTCTGGTTGCAGATGACGATCGCACGATCCGCACGGTTCTGACCCAGGCGCTGACCCGCGCCGGCTGCAAGGTGCATGCCACCTCGTCGCTGACCACGCTGATGCGGTGGGTTGGCGAAGGGAAGGGCGACGTGGTTATTTCCGACGTGATGATGCCCGACGGCAATGGCCTGGAAATGCTGCCGAAGATCGCCCAGGACCGCCCCGGCCTGCCGGTCATCGTGATCTCGGCGCAGAACACCATCATGACCGCGATCCAGGCGGCTGAGGCGGAGGCCTACGACTACCTGCCCAAGCCCTTCGACCTGCCTGACCTGATGAAACGTACCGCGCGTGCGCTGGAGCAACGCCAGAGATTGCCTTCCAAGACCGGTGGCGAAGAGGTCAAGGAACGCCCGGACGAGCTGCCCCTGGTGGGGCGCACCGCCTCCATGCAGGCGCTGTACCGGCTGGTCGCGCGAGTGATGAACACCGATCTTCCGGTGCTGATTGCCGGTGAAAGCGGGACGGGCAAATCCCTGATCGCGAAGGCGATTCACGATTTCTCCGATCGTCGCAACCTGCCTTTCGTGGCTGTCTCCGCCTCTGATCTGCAGGATCTGGAGGGCCCGGCCCGTATACTGGCCAAGGCCAAGGGCGGGACCGTCCTGTTTGATGAGATCGCGGATATCGACAACGAGGTGCAGGCCCGCATCGTGCGCATGATGGATGGCCCCACCGACATGCTGCCGCGCTTCATGGCGACCTCCCAGATCGACCTGAACCGGGCGATGGAAGAAGGGCGCCTGCGGCAGGATCTGTTCTACCGCCTGACCGGCGCCACCATCAACGTGCCCGCGCTGCGCGAACGTGTCGATGACATCCCCCTGTTGGTGGAGCACTTCCTTCAGCGGGCGGAGCGCGAAGGTGCCCTGCGTCGCTACCTGGCCGAAGATGCGCTGGAAATGATGCGCACCTACAGTTGGCCCGGCAACGTCCGGCAGCTGGAAAACTCCATCCGCCGTCTTGTCCTGACGGCGCGAACGGATGAGATCAGCCGCACCGAGGTCGAATCCGTCCTGGGCAATCAACCGGAAACGGAGCCGCTTCTGGGTGGCCAGGGAGAGAGCGAGAAGCTGTCAGGGTCTGTCGCCCGCCATCTGCGTCGCTACTTCGACCTGCATGGCAACATGTTGCCTCCGCCGGGGCTTTATGCGCGGATCCTGAAAGAGGTGGAATTGCCCCTGATAGAGATCGCCCTGGAGGCCACGGGCGGCAATCAGGCGAAATGCGCCGATCTGCTCGGGATCAATCGCAATACTTTGCGCAAGAAGATCACCGATCTGGATATTCGCGTGACACGCCGCCGGAAGTTGATGTAAAAGCGCCACAGAACCGTGGCCGACGGGGGACAGCCCCCGTCAGAGCCACAAGATATGGCGTTGGCGCAACAAGGCGCCACATCAGGGTGGGAGCAGCCTGTGGCCACGCGGGCACGACATCTGAACTGGAACCGGCTGCTCAAGCTGCGCCGGCAACGCAGGGTGCAGAATATCGCGACCCTGGGGCTGGTCCTGCTGGGCCCGGTGCTGGTCTTCTCCACCTTCCTCGTACTCGGCCCGTTCGATCAGGGCGGCTCCTCCATGGGGTTGCGCCTGATCCTGCTGGCGGATTTCGTCTACGTCATGGTTGTGGCGGCCCTGGTCGCGCAGCGCGTTGCCCGGATGATCGCGGCCCGAAGGGCGCAATCGGCGGGGTCGCGGCTGCACCTCAGGCTGACCGGCGTCTTCACCCTCATGGCGCTGATCCCGACGGTCTCTGTCGCGGTCTTCGCGGCCCTGACCATCAACATTGGTCTTGAAGGGTGGTTTTCGGACCGCGTGCGCGAGGTTGTGGGCACATCCCTTGCGGCGGCACGGGCCTATGAGGATGAACACCGGCAGGACCTTACCAAGGATGCGAAGGTCCTGGCCTCCGCCCTGGACGGCGCCAAGGATACCAACTTCTTCATTGGCGACGGAGAGCTGCGCCAGCTGCTTTCTTCCGGCCAGGCACAGATCCAGCGCGGCCTGCAGGAAGCCTATGTCATCGATGGGGTTGGGGAAATCCGCTCTCGGGGTGAGAAGTCCTATCTTTTCAACTACGAAGAACCAACGCCGGAGCAGATCAACGCAGCCTGGACCGACGGCATCGAGATCATCGAGGACTGGGACAACAACGAGTTCCGCGCCATCGTGCCGCTGCAGCGCTTCCCGGACAGGCTGCTTTACGTGACCCGCTCCGTTGACGGCAAGATCCTGAACCTGCTGGACGACACGCAGGAGACGGTTCAGCTTTACCAGCAGTTGGAAAGCGAGCGCGGCAGGGTCCTGTTCGAATTCGCGCTGCTCTACCTTGGATTTGCAGTGATCCTGATCCTTGCGGCGATCTGGCTGGGGCTTTGGTTTGCCGAGCGGCTTTCGCGGCCGGTGGGGCGCCTGACTTCTGCGGCACAACAGGTGGGCGCCGGCGATCTTGACGTGCGCGTCTACGAGGAGACGGGGAACGATGAGTTTTCCCTGTTGTCCAGGTATTTCAACCACATGACGCGCGAACTTAAGCGGCAGCGTGAAGAGCTTTTGGAGAATACTGCCCAGATCGAGGCGCGCCGTAGGCTGTTTGATTCCGTGCTTGGTTCGGTGACCTCGGGTGTGGTCGGGCTGGACGTGGAGGGGCGCGTCACCTTCGTGAACCGTTCGGCCGAGACGCTTCTGGCCTGGGATGAGCAGCAAGAGGCGCGACACATTTCCGTCGCCGTTCCGGAGTTCGGTCATCTCTTCGACACGCTGCGCCACGGCGGTGGCCAGGTGGTGCAGGAGGAAATCAAGGTGACCCGCGGCGGTCGGCTGGAAAACCTGCTTGTCCGCATGGCCACGCGCCGCAACGCCGAAGACCGCCGGGAAGGCTACGTGATCGCCTTCGACGATGTGACCGACCTTGTTTCGGCGCAGCGCATGGCGGCCTGGGGGGATGTTGCCAGGCGGATTGCCCATGAAATCAAGAACCCGCTTACGCCGATCAAGCTGTCTGCGGAACGGATCCGACGGAAATTCGGTCGCTTCCTGGCGGAAGAGCAGGCCAGTGACCTTGAAAACCTGACGGATGTGATCGTCCGCCAGACCGATGACCTTCGCCGTATCGTGGATGAGTTCAGCAAGTTCGCACGGATGCCGGAGCCGACACGCCGGCATGAGGATCTGTCGAAACTGGTTCAGAATGCCGTCCTGCTGCAGCAGTCGGGGCAGCCGGACGTGGAGATTTCCTCCGATCTCGCGCCGGGGAATTACGCGGCGGAGCTGGATGCGACGATGATCAGCCAGGCGCTGACGAACCTGATCAAGAACGCCGGCGAGGCGACCCATGCGCTGTCGGAGCGGGGGGCGCCTGATGGTTGGTCGCCGGGTATCCGGGTGACCCTGTCGCGCGAAGAGGGGGATGGCTTGCCGGAGGCAGTGATCTGCATTTCCGACAACGGGATCGGCTTGCCGGAAGACCGCGCGCGGCTGTTCGAACCCTACGTGACGACCCGCGACAAGGGCACGGGCCTGGGCCTGCCCATCGTCAAGAAGATCATCGAAGAACATGGTGGAAGCCTGACCCTGGAAGATGCCGCTCCCTTCGCCGGGGGCGCGCATGTCGGGGCCATGGCCGTGATCCGGCTGCAATTGACACCGGATGCCGCCCAATGACAGGAAAGAGGTAGTAATGAGCGACATTCTTATCGTGGACGACGAGCGGGACATCCGCGAACTGATTTCCGATATTCTCCAGGATGAAGGTTACGCGACCCGAACGGCCGGGAATTCCGAAGAATGCATGACGGCCGTCGAGGGGGAGCAGCCCGCACTGATGGTTCTGGATATCTGGCTGAAGGACAGCCAGATGGACGGCATCGACATCCTGAAGACCGTGAAGCGCGATCATCCGGACATTCCGATCATCATCATCTCGGGCCATGGCAACATCGAAATCGCCGTGGCGGCCATCAAGCAGGGCGCATACGACTTCATCGAGAAGCCCTTCAATATCGACCAGTTGCTGGTCGTGATCCGCCGCGCGATGGAGACCAGCCGCCTGCGGAAGGAAAACTCTGCCCTGCGTCGGCGCGGCGGCGATGCGGCAGAGATGATCGGGGCTTCTGCTGCCTTCCGGACGATGATCGGCCAGCTGGACAAGGTTACGAAATCCAACGGCCGGGTGATGCTGCGCGGCCCCTCGGGGGCAGGCAAGGAGGTCGCCGCGCGTTATGTGCACGCCAACTCGAACCGGGCGGATGCGCCCTTTGTCGTGGTGAACTGTGCGCAGATCGAAGCAGACCGGATGGAAGAAGTGCTCTTCGGTCGCGAGAGCGGTGATCGCGGGATCGAGCCGGGCCTTCTGGAGCAGGCGGATGGCGGCGTGATCTACTTCGATGAGGTCGCCGACATGCCGCTTGGCACCCAGTCCAAGATCTTGCGTGTCCTGGTCGATCAGCAGTTTCTGCGTGTCGGCGGGGCGGAAAAGATCAAGGTGGACCTGCGGGTGCTTTCCTCGACCTCGCGAGAGCTGGAGGCGGAGATCGACGCAGGCCGTTTCCGCGAAGAGCTGTTCCATCGTCTGAACGTGGTCCCCGTTGCCGTGCCGTCCCTGACGGAGCGGCGGGAGGATATCCCGCTTCTGGCTGGTCATTTCATCGAAGCGCTGCACCGTTCGCAGGGCCTGCCGATGCGGGAGCTGTCGGAGGAGGCGGCCGCGCTGATGCAGACAATGGCTTGGCCGGGGAACGTCCGTCAGCTGCGCAATGTCATTGAACGGATCCTGATCCTGGGCGACAGTTCCGAACAGATCGATGTTGCCGAAGTGCCTGCGGAAGATGAACGTGCGACCGATGCCGAAGGCCGGGTGATCCTCTCGGGTGCCTTGGCCATGCTGCCACTGAGAGAGGCGCGTGAAGCCTTCGAGCGGGAGTATCTGCTGACCCAGATCAATCGCTTCGGTGGCAACATTTCCAAGACTGCGCAGTTTGTCGGAATGGAACGCTCTGCCCTGCACCGCAAGCTGAAGAGCCTGAATGTCGTGACCACGAACCGGTCCGGAGGCCGCATCGCGCGGGTCGAGGATGAGGAAAGCGGCGCATCTTCCGCGGCCCGATGAGCTTTGTGCAGAACCTTGCGAGTGCCCCGCAAGGTTCTGACTTTCCATTGAAATAGTGGATTTTCAGCGTGTCAGCTTTAGCGCGCCGCCGGTAATCTCGACATGGTCGAAGCGGTTCAGGTAGGACATGCCGAGCAGGGGCATGTCCAGCTCTCCCTCGTTGACCATCGCGCGCACATTCTGATCGGTGACACCGCCGAGGGTGACCGTCCTCAGACGGATGGGCGCGGTGGCGACGGTCCCGTTCGCCGTTCCTGCCCGGCCGGAAAAGACCAGTCGATCCAGGTCGATACCGGCCGCTCGGGCCGCATCCCGGGTCAGGACGATATCGGTGGCCCCGGTATCGACGAGAAAGGTCATCGGCTCTCCGTTCACGGTGACACGGGCGTAGTAATGGCCATCGGCCTGCTGCGGCAGGGTAATGACCTGTCCACTGTCGCTGATCGTCTGCGCGGGCGTGATGGTGTTCCTGACCTGGTCCCAAAGGCCGATCCCGGCCAGGACGGCGACGAAAATCAGCGCCCAGAGCAAGGCATGACGCATCATCTGACCGATCTTGTCGCGGTTGGAGACGAAGAAATAGCCACCGATGGCGGTCAGGAGCAGGCCTAGGTAGGCGAGGTTGCCGATATCAATTCCGTTCATGACAGCGATATAGGCGGGCCGGACGCTGGTGTCATCCGGTCAGGACGCGAAACCGAAGGCCTTGAGCCCATCCAGCACGAACTGGACCGACAGGGCGGCCAGGAGCATGCCCAAAAGCCGCGTGACGACGTTGATGCCGGTCCGCCCAAGCGCGCGCTCAAGTAGCCCTGCAGTGAGACCGAGCACAAAGACGATGGCAAGCACGGCAAGGGTGACGGCGAGGGTGAGCAGCAGCCCGGAAATCCCGGGGCTCTGTCCGGCAAGAAGGATCACGGTGGCGATGGCCCCCGGCCCGGCGATCAGGGGGATCGCCATGGGGAAGACCGACGGATCGGGATGATCCGCCTCTGCCTCGGCGCTGTCGGAGGTGTTCTCACGTCGTTTCGTGCGGCGCTCGAAGAGCATGTCGAGCGCAGTCAGGAAAAGAAGCAGGCCGCCCGAGATCCGGAAGGCGGGCATCGAAATCCCGATGAAGCCCAGGACCTGTTCGCCGGCGATGGCGAAGACGGCCAGGATGGCGAAGGCGATAAGGCAGGCACGCAGCGCGATCGCACGACGCCGCTTCTCTGACTGCCCCTGGGTCAGCGCAGCAAACAGCGGGGTCAGGCCAATCGGGTCGATGATCACGAAGAGCGTGACGAACGCGGTGATCAGAAAGCCGCCATCCATGCCGTCTCCTCCCCTGAGTTTCGCGCCTCGCCTCAGATTGGCAAGTCAGACCGGGCAGGGCAAGCGATCAGGCTTCGGCGGCTTCCAGTTTCTCAAGCGCGGCCATCCAGAGAGCCTCCGCCTTGTCCATGGCTTCCCGCAGTTCGGCGTACTTTCGGTTCCAGACCTCCAGCTCTCCGACCTTGCCATCTTCGTAAAGGGCGGGATCGGCCAGCTTCCTGGAGAGCTTGTCTGCCATATCCTCCAGCTTCTTCACCCGCTCTTCGCATTTGCGGACGTCGGAGCGCAGGGTCAGAACCTGATCGCGGGAGGGGCGCTTGGGCTTTTCCTTGACCTTTTCCTTCTTTTCCTGGGGCTTGTCGCTTTGCAGCAGCATCGCGCGGTAGCTTTCAAGGTCACCCTCGTAGGGGGCGACGCGACCGTCCTTGACCAGCCAGAGCCGGTCGGCCACGAGGCTGAGCAGGTGCATGTCGTGGGACACCAGGATCACGGCGCCGGTGTAGTCGGTCAGGGCCTCGACCAGGGCTTCGCGGCTCTCGATGTCCAGGTGGTTGGTCGGTTCGTCGAGGATCAGCATATGCGGCGCGTCCAGCGTCGCAAGCAGGAGCGAAAGGCGCGCTTTCTGTCCGCCGGAGAGTTTCCCCACGAGCGTTTCCGCCTGTTCTGCACCCACGCCGAACCCGGCAAGGCGCGCTCTCAGCTGAGCGGGGGCTTCGGTCGGTCGTTCGCGGCGGACGTGGTCAATGGGCGTTTCGTCCAGGTGCAGTTCCTCGACCTGGTGCTGGGCGAAGAAGCCGATCCGCAGCTTGGAGCTGCTCACCATGTCGCCCTCCATGGCGGCGAGCCGGCCAGACAGGAGTTTGGACAGGGTCGACTTGCCTTCGCCGTTGCGGCCAAGCAGGGCGATACGGTCATCCTGATCGATCCGCAGGTCCAGGCGCGACAGCACGGGCTTGCCGTCATAACCGACGGAGACACCTTCAGTTTTCAGGATCGGCGGGGAGAGCTCTTCCGGCTGGGGGAAGGAGAAGCGGCGCAGGGCCGCTTCCTGCGGCCGCGTGATGGGGGTCATCTTCTCAAGCGCTTTCACGCGAGACTGTGCCTGCTTTGCCTTGGACGCTTTGGCCTTGAAACGATCGACGAAGCTTTGAAGGTGCGCCCGGCGGGCTTCTTGCTTGTTCGCTTCGGCTTCGGCGACGGCCAGCTTCGCGGCGCGCGTCTTGGCGAAGGTGTCGTATCCTCCGGAGTAGAGGGTCAGCTTGCGGTCTTCCAGATGCAGGATGTGACCGACTGCGCGGTTCAGCAGGCCGCGGTCGTGGGAGATGACCAGAACGGTGTGGGGATAGGACGCGAGGTAGCTTTCCAGCCAGAGCGCACCTTCCAGGTCCAGGTAGTTGGTCGGTTCGTCAAGCAGCAGGACGTCGGGCTGCGAAAACAGCACACCGGCAAGAGCGACGCGCATGCGCCAGCCACCGGAAAAGGCCGAGCAAGGCATCTTCTGCTCGTCATCGTCGAAGCCAAGACCTTTCAGGATGCTGGCGGCGCGCCCTTCGGCGGACCAGGCATCAATGTCTGCCAGACGGGTCTGGATATCTGCAATCCGGCCTGCGTCGGTCGCGGTTTCGGATTCGGCCAGCAGGCCGGCCCGTTCCGTATCGGCCGCCAGAACCGTGTCGATCAGGGAAACCTCGTTGCCGGGAACCTCCTGGGCTACGCCACCGATGCGGGCGCGCGAAGGGAGCGTGATCTCGCCACCGTCGAGGGTCAGCTCTCCGCGGATCAACCGGAAGAGGGTGGTCTTGCCGGTGCCGTTCCGGCCGACGATGCCGACCTTGTGGCCTTCGGGCACGGTAACGGACGCCTCTTCGAGAAGGGGGCGACCGGCGACGGAGTAGGAGATGTTCTGGATGCGCAACATGTGCGCTCTGTGCCCGAAGGTGGCTGGGGCGTCAATCGGCTGCGACGAGCTTGTGCCGTGCGGATGCGCGCGGCGGGGTGTCGGATGCGACCTTGGACAAATTCGGTGCGTCAGCCCGGCTGTTCGGCGTTCTCAGGACTGTGCGCGCAGGTGATCAAGGGCGTCAGCGGCGCTGACAGCCTCGCAACCTCCCGACGCTTCATGCGGGGCAGGGCGCGCGGGCCGTAGCAGGTTTCCACCGGGATCTGCCCAGCTATGGCGAGGGCCAGGTCAGGTCGCAGTTGGCTCAGCTCTGCGCAAGGCTCCGGGCCCAGGGCGCGGAGCGCGACGGGACCGGGCCAGAGGCTTTCGATGGCCACACCCTTCGCCAGGATCAGGGAGTGTTCCGGCAAGAGTAGGTGGTGATAGGTGACGTGCCGGACACCCGGGCGATGCGACTGCCGGCAAACTTGCCTTCTGCAAGAAAGCCGGCGGGCACAATGCGGGGCCCATCCGGCGTTGCAAGCGCAACGCCATACTGGCGGGAGGGGCGAAGTTCCCGCCCGCTGTTGAAGCTGCCTGCGCGAAAGACGACCGGACGACGCCAGAGATGCGCGGCCAATTCAGCCTGACGCAAATGCCGTTGACCGGTCCAGACCATGGTCTGTGGACCCTTGAACGTCGTCAGGACCTGGTCTCCGGCTTTGAGATCCTCCACGGTGCGGCCCCCTTCGGGCGTCGCGATCAGTGTGCCGGACACGAGGCAGGGAATACCCATGGCCACCAGCGTAGAAGTGTCGGTGCTGGTGCCGTAGCTGACATTTCCAAGCAGGACCGAAGAGCCATTCGGAAATGTCAGCCGGGTTGCCGCTGCCATCGACCATGTCCGAGACTTCGATCCAGTCCGCTGTCTCTCCGCCCTCGTTCCCCGCGTAGATGGTGTCGTCTCCATCGCTGTCGAGGATGTAGAACCGGTCGTTGCGAACCTCGCCCCAGAGGGTGTCATTGCCGGAGCTGGCCCAGATCGTGTCGTCGCCGGAGCCGCCGTTGACGGTATCGGCACCGCCTTAGGCGAAAACGTCATCTGCTCCGTTTCCGCTGTAGACGAGGTCTGCACCCTCTCGGGCCCCGATGGTGTCGCTGCCAGCTGCCCCATAGATCGTCTTGTCGCCGGTCAGGATCGTGCAGATCCGATCGTCGACATGGTCGTCTCCGACCTCGTCGGATGTAGCGTCTCCGTCCAAGGTGACGTCGTCATCGGTGATGGTGTATGGATGGGCATCGGCTGTACTGTCCCAGTCGCCGGGAAGGTAGATTTCTGCTCCCAGGCTGAGGGAGGAGCCGGAAACAGGCTGGATCGTCCCGGGTGCGATACCCTTGAAGACGTAGGTGGTCATGATGCGTTCCACGAGGCTGCGAAACCCACTGCTAGTCCAACTTGCATATGGTCGCGTTAGGGATGCCTGGACGTCTTTTCAAACCGGGCACCTCATGTTAGGCGGGGCGCGATCCTGCGGCATCCATTGCCGCTTCTGACAGAGAGACCGAGACAATGGCCACGGAACGTACCCTTTCGATCATCAAGCCCGACGCAACTCGCCGCAACCTGACCGGCAAGATCAACGCCAAGTTCGAAGATGCCGGCCTGCGCATCGTCGCGCAGAAGCGGATCCAGCTGACCGAAGCTCAGGCTGGCAAGTTCTACGAAGTGCACAAGGAACGCCCCTTCTACGGTGAACTGTGCGAGTTCATGGCCTCCGCGCCGGTCGTCGTGCAGGTGCTGGAAGGCGAAGGCGCCATCGCGAAGAACCGCGAAGTGATGGGCGCAACCAACCCCGCCGACGCGGCCCCGGGCACCGTTCGCGCCGAGTTCGCAGAGTCCGTCGGTGAAAACTCCGTGCACGGTTCCGACGCACCGGAAACCGCCGCGCAAGAGATCTCCTTCTTCTTCTCCGGCCTCGAACTGGTCGGCTGATAGTCCGGGCGAAAGCTCGTACCAGGACATTCGGAACGCGCATCCTTGATCGGGTGCGCGTTTCTGTTTTCGGAGGCTTCGGAGGGTTTGTCTGACCCTGCGTTGCCGTCAATATCTTTCGCTCAGGCCGATCCGGGACAGGAAGTCGTCCAGTTCAGCGGGCAACGCACCTGGGACCCGGCATTTCGCTGAGCGATGCTTGAGCTCGTCGAACTGCTCCCGCATCTTCTCCTTTTCCGCCCGATCCGCATCCATCCAGGGCCGCCCCTGAAGGCCGAGGCAAAGAGCCATGTAGCCTGCGAAATGCGGTTTCATTCCGGATTGCAGAGCGCGCAGATAGCTTTCATCCGGACCGAATTCACGCAGTTGCTCTGCAGAGGTGATCCCGGCGCGGGCAAAGGCCGTCTCCATGGCCGGCCCGAGGTTCCTGATGGTGCGAATGTTCGTCATAGCGTCAGCATGATCTGAAATCGTTCTGTCGGCAAAGTCATGATTGCCTGCTGGGGGGCGGGATGGGGCGACTTCATGCATGCGGGAGGGAGCAAAAAAGCCCTAAGTCTTTCGACTTAGGGCTTTTTATGGCTCCGGCGGTAGGGATCGAACCTACGACCAATTGATTAACAGTCAACTGCTCTACCGCTGAGCTACGCCGGAGCATTTGGCGTTGGATGGTGGCGTCTTGTGCCCCCGTCCTGCGGTGTGGGCGGGGTATAGCAACGAGATTCCGGCTCGGCAAGGGCATTCGCGACAGAAAAGCACGTTTTTTTCGGGGCGCGAATCTGCCCTTGGCAGAGGGCGCTTCATCGCAGGCGAAAGACGGCGTCAAAGTGCAGTTTTTCAAGGGCGATGACCCGCTTTCTCTGAAATAGATCAATGAGATGGGCGAGGACGTTCCGGCTCGCTGCCGGCAGGAGGGAAGGGGAAATGTCGTCATAGATCCGCTCCGCCAGCTGGGCCGCAGTGGCGGGGCCATGGCCGAGGGCTTGCAGGATCGAGGCTTCGCGCGCTTCACGGTGCCCGATCAGCCAGGCAAGGCGCTTTTCCGGCTCGCGTATTTCGGCACCGTGCCCGGGCAGGTAGAGGCGTGCCGGCACGTCCTGCAGGCGGCGGCAGGAGGCCATGAAATCCGTGAGGTCGCCATCCGGGGGCGAAACCAGCGAGGTTGACCATCCCATGACCAGGTCGCCGGTGAAGACCGTCCCTTCGTGGACATAGCACAGATGGTTGCCGAAGTGTCCGGGCGTCCAAAGTGCCCGAAGGGTCCAGTCATCGCCCTGGATCACGTCTCCATCTTTCACGGTCACGTCTGGCAGAAAGCTTGTGTCGACACCTTCGCCTCCGCCCAGATCGGCAGTCTGAGCAAGGCGGTCCATGATGTCCGATCTGCCGGCGCGCGCATCGCCGAAGGCAAGGATTGGAGCGCCGGTCGCCTCTGACAGGGGGCGCGCCAGCGGCGAGTGGTCGAGGTGGGCATGGGTGACAAGGATGTGTGCAATCCGCTGACCCGGCTCCACTGAGGTCAGGATGGCGTCGAGGTGGCGATCATCATCGGGGCCCGGGTCAATGACGGCCAAATCACGTGTCCCGAAGAGGTAGCTGTTCGTGCCCGCGCCGGTGAAGGGGGACGGGTTAGGAGCGAGTATGCGGCGGATGCCCGGGGCAACTGACATGGCAACGCCCGGTGTAGGAGAGAATTCGTCCTGGTCCTGCATGCCGCTTTCCTCTGCCACGCGTGGTGACTAGGGTAGCGCATGTTCTTCGACTGGCTCAAACGATATGTCCCCAGAGGCCTTTACGGGCGCGCCGCGCTCATCCTGGTCTTGCCGGTGGTCACGCTTCAACTGGTGGTCTCCGTCGTGTTCATCCAAAGGCATTTCGAGGGCGTGACCGAACAGATGAGCCGTGCGGCGGGCCGCGATGTGAACCTCGTCCTGTCCGAGGTTCTGGACGGAGAGGGCCAAACGGCGGCAGAGGTGCTTGCGATGGAAGTTGCAGAGGTGCCTGCCTCGGCGGTGCCGGTCGCGGATTCGCTTCGTTGGTTCGATCTTTCGGGGCGTGTGGTGATCCGGACATTGAGGGACCAGATTGACGAGCTTGTCGCCGTGGATCTGCCCGACGATCATGACGTCAGTCTTTACCTGAAGCAGGACGGTCCGGCCGGAGGGTACCTGAAGCTGAGCTTTGCGCGTTCGCGGCTCTCGGCCTCCAACCCGCACCAACTTCTGGTGAACATGATGTTCTTCGGTGTCCTGATGACGGTGATCGCCTTCATCTACCTTCGGAATCAGCTGCGCCCCATCACACGGATGGCCGCAGCGGCCGAGGCTTTCGGGCGGGGGCGCACGATCCCCTACAAGCCGACCGGGGCTGTCGAGGTTCGGGCCGCAGGGCATGCGTTCCTGGACATGCGGGCCAGGATAGAGCGCCACATCGAGCAGAGAACTCTTCTTCTGTCGGGGGTCAGCCACGACCTGCGTACGCCGCTGACACGGATGAGGTTGGCGGTTTCCATGCTGGACGAGGCGGATCGGGTCGAGCTTGAACGCGATATCGATGACATGCAGCGCATGTTGGATGAGTTCCTGTCTTTCGCCCGGGGCACCTCGGAAGAGGTCCAGAGCAAGGTCGATCCCCTCAAGCTCGTGCAGGAGGTCGTGCACGATGCCCGACGGGCGGGGCAACCGGTCGATCTGATTCTGCAGCAGGGGGAAGGGGAAGTGTCCCTCAGCCCGGTTGCCATTCGTCGCGCGCTGGAAAACTTGGTTGGCAATGCGGTGCGCTATGGCAAGAGAGCCGAGGTGAGCGTGGAACTGAGCCCGAAGGCCTTGCGGATCCGGGTGGAGGATGACGGCCCCGGGATCCCGCCGGAGCAGCGGGAGGAGGCCATGCGCCCATTCAGCCGGCTCGACACGGCGCGCAATCAAAATCGCGGTACGGGGGTCGGTCTGGGTCTGTCGATCGCGGTGGATATCGCCCGAGCCCATGGCGGCGTCCTGCGTCTTGGTGAAAGCGAGAGACTGGGCGGGCTTTGTGCCGATCTTGTCATCGCCCGGTAGAGGAAAGGCGGGAAGGATCGCCATGTCCCGCCATGGTTGCACCTTGCCTGGACTCTGGAACATTCGCCCCTAAGATGTTGGGACCATGCACAAAGGAACGTCTTTCTGTCGCTGGTCTGCTGGGGTAAAACCGGGACGCCGCCCTCTATCGCGGCACAGAAAGAGACCACCGGATGACAGACGACGACCGCTCGTTTCCGCCCCCTCAGGAGGCTGGATTCCACAAGGCCAACTGGCCATTCTATTGGATCACCCAGACGTCCAATCGCTACATGCAGGTGATGGAGCGTCGTTTGAAGACGATCGGCATGGATGTGGCTTATTGGCGGGTGCTGATGTCGCTCTATGAGGATCAGGCGCTGTCGATTTCGGAAATTTCCAACTACTGCATCATAAAGCCGAACACGGCGACGAAGATTATCCAGCGGATGACGGTGCAGGGGCTGGTGACGACGGGACAACGGGCGAGTGACGGGCGCGTCACCGAGGTGCGGTTGACCGAAGCCGGCCACGAGATGCGTCGCAAAGCGCGCAGCATCGCCGACGAAGTGTTCATCAAGGCTTTCGAGGACCTCTCCCGCGAGGAGCAGATGGTCATGAACCTGCTGCTGGAAAAGGTCTATCGCAAACTGGACTAGATTGACGGTGGTGTGAGGGGCAGTTGGGCGCGGGCGTTCAGGCAATCGGTATGAGAGCCTTCAGTCGTCCTCGATCCCAGTCGGGCGGGGTGGGAGAGACGACGTCCCCGTGACCGTAGGCGTGTGCTATCAGTAACAAGTCATGCTGCATCTGTTCCCGTTGCGACCATTTTTGCCAATGCGTCGCATAGCGTTCGCCATTCTCAAGGAGGGCGTTCGCAGCAGTTCCAACCCGGAGCTTCCTGTTGAGTTGCTTCGTGGATCGGGCTGGAAGGTGGATCATCGAAAGCTCTGACGGGATCTTGCGCAGCAATGCCTTGGTGGAGGCGACGTGGTTGCCCATGTGAATTTCGCTCGTCTTGTGGCCGTAGCGAAGGTTGATGAACGTCTTGCCAAAGGTGGGTCCTTGATCGTGCCAGGTCAGGACCCTGTCGTCATCCGTGATTTCATGCGCGGAGGTGTCCTCCAGGATCGCATGCTGGACGTGAATGGTCAGACTTGCAGCCGCACGGTGAATCGACAACCGGCTGAGCAGGTCGGAACGATCTTTCGCGATCAGAAACTCGTCGGCATCGAGGAAAAATAGCCAGCCGTTACTATAACTTGCACTGACCTCCTGATGGATTTGCGTCATCAGTTCTGCCTGATCGTGGCTGGGTGTGTCGTAAAGTCGGAGATCGAAGCGAGGATCATTCTCCGACAGGGACAGGAGGAACTCGCGCGTGCCATCATCGGACATGTGATCGTACAGGATCACCCGGTCCGCTATGGCCGAAAGATGGCGGGTCCAGATGTCGATGATGTCGCGCTCGTTTCGGATCATGGCTCCGATGACAATCGGTCCATCAGTCACGGGCAAAAGACTGGAAATGCCGCGGCAGATCACGCGTCGGGCGGGATAGGGCGTCTTGGCCATGATGCGTCCGGCTTCATTTGTTGGAGGCAGAAAAGCCTGTCCTCTGGAAGATGTAAAGTCCGCACCGGCATGGCGCTCAGGAAAGATCGACCATCCAAGCAAGAACGCCCGCAGTGGTTTGCGGGCGTTCCTGATGGGTTTCTCGGGTGGGACGAGATCAGGCGAATTCGGGCCGCTCGCGTTTCATCTTGCGAACCATGGCATCGAAGAGCAGCGTCGCGAAGGATGCGCTTTCCTTCAGGCGCTGCGCATCCGCGGCGCACTTCTGCTTGATCTCTTCGGGCAGCTGGCTGTCGGGGCCGGGGATGGCTGCTGCCGCACACTGGATTTCCGCGGCGCGCTGGAAGGTCCAGAGGAGGAAGAAGGTCAGGGGAATGTCGGCCTCCATGCAGGCGACGCCATGGTTTTTCAGAACCAGGACGTGCTTGTCGCCAAGGGAGGAGAGCATGCGATCACGCTCTTCGTCGTAGATCGTGATCCCCTCGAAGGCATGGTAGGCGACACGACCGTACAGCTGCGCCCCGTAGAAGGAGTTGTGGTCGATTCCATAGCCTTTCATCGTGATGGCGGAAACGGGCGTGGTGTGCGTGTGCACGACGCAGCCGACGTCCGGGCGATGTTCGTGGATCACGCCATGCAGTGCGAACCCCGCCGGGTTGGGCTTGTATTCGCTCTCTCGCTTCAGCTTGCCATCGACCCCGACCACCAGAAGATTCTCAGGGGTGACTTCATCGTAGTGCAGGCCCATCGGGTTCACGAGGTAGGCGTGATCAGCGCCGGGCAGGCGAACGGAGATGTGGTTGAAGATCAGCTCGGTCCAGCCAAGATAGCTGACGAGATGGTAGAAGTCGGCCAGCTGAACGCGCAGCTCTGCCTCGGTCATGCCTTCCATCGGGTTCGACATGTCATTCATGGCGTGGTCCTTTCAAGCGAAGTATGGGTGAGAAGTCCGGACAGGGCGGCCTCGGCCGATGCGCCCGAAAGTGGCAGCGAGGGAGCCGTGTCCAGGGCCTGCACTATTGCGGAAAGGCAGGGCGTTGCGCTCGGTCCCGCGAGCGTCATTGCGGCGCGGCAGATCGCGTCGAGTTCAAGCGGCCGCCCTGCGCGGGCATCCTGAAGCATCGAGGTGGGGAAATCTCCGGCATCGCGGAACAGGTCGCCCAGCCATTGGTTGGGCGGCAGGGCCTGGCCCAGATCGGCGGAAGCCCAGGCCCGTAATTCATCCGCAACGGTGAAGGCGATCTGAAGCAGCTCCTCGCGGTGGCCAATGTCGTGCAACGTGCACCCGATCAGCGCAGAGAGGGGGTTGGTGGCGACATTCGCCATCAGCTTCACGAGGACCTTTTCGCGGATGTCCGGGCACAGGTCGGTCTTCACGCCGCCGGCATTCAACGCCTCGAGCAGCTTGTCGATGCGGTTGGCATCCGTGCCGGGGGCAACCGGGGCAAGGGAAAGCGTGGGCGTGTTCGTCGAAATTGCCCTGCCGGCTGCATCCGTCTGGACGGTCATGAGCAGGACTGCGCCCAGGATTTGTTCCGGGCGGAGCCTCCGGGCAAGCGTGCCGTCGGGATCCGTGTGCGGGACGCCGCGATCCGAGGGCAGGTAGAACCAGAAGGGCAGGCCGTTGACCATGGGAACGACCAGCGTGTTCGCCCCGATACCTGCCGCGTTGGCCTCTACCGCCGCACCAAGTTGCTGGGCCTTCACGCAGAGGAAGACGGCGTCCTGCACTTCGCTCAGGGCCTCTGTGCAAATCGGTTTCGCTTCGTGCAGCGTCCCACGATCATCCAGTGCGATGCCGTTGGTCCGGATCGCATCCAGTCTCTTGCCGCGGGCCGTCAGCGTCACCTCGGCGCCGGAGCCAGATATGAGGGCAGCCATGGCGGTGCCGATATTGCCCGCGCCAATGATCGCAATCTTCATTTCTCAACCTTTCAGGTCAGCAGCAGCACGAGGCCGGGTACCGCGGTCAGCAGCGCGACGCGGACCACGTCCATGGCCACGAAGGGCCCGAGGCCGCGAAAGATGGTGCCCAGCTTCACATCGGGAACCACGGATCGCAGGACGAAGGCATTCATGCCCACGGGCGGAGTGATGTAGGAGATCTCGGTTACCATCACGACAAAGATGCCGAACCAGATCAGGTCGATCCCCTGCGAGGCGACGATCGGATAGAAGACCGGGACGGTCAGCATGATCATCGACAGGCTTTCCAGGACGCATCCGAGGACGAGGTAGATGCACAGGATCACGAGGATGGTCACCATTGGTGTCCCCCCGAAGAGCCCAAGGAAGGCCTGAATGTCCCGGGTCATGCCCGACATGTTGACGTAGTTGGTGAAGGTCAGCGCGCCGAAGAGGATGAAGAACATCATGGCGGTGGTCTTCATGGTGTCGAAGAGAACGGAAATCATGCTCTCGAAGCTGAACTTGCCCGAAAGGATCACCAGCAAAAGGGCGCCACCGGCCCCCATGCCGGCGCTTTCGGTCGGGGTGAAGACGCCGAGGTAGATGCCGCCCATCACGAAGACGAACAGGATCAGTGCGCCTGCCGTGCCTTTAAGCGCCTTGAAGCGGTCCATCAGCGGCAGCTTCTCTTCCATCGGCAGGTCGATGCCCTGCATCCAGATCGAAATCCGGACCGCGATGGAATAGCCGATCACGCCGATGATGCCGGGGATCAGGCCGGCCATGAAGAGCTTGCCGATGTCTTGCTGGGTCATGATCCCGTAGAAGACCAGGATCACCGAGGGCGGGATCAGGATGCCGAGGGTACCGCCCGCCGCGATCGACGCGGTCGAAAGCTGATCCGGGTAGCCGAAACGGCGCATCGAGGGCAGGGCGATCCGGGTCATGGTGGCGGCGGTCGCCATGGAGGAGCCGCAGACGGAAGAGAATGCGCCGCAGGCCACGACCGTTGCCGTCGCGAGGCCGCCCTTGCGGTGGCGCAACCAGGCATAGGCCGAGGTATAGAGCTCCTCCGCGATGCCGGATTGCACCACGAAGTTGCCCATCATCAGGAAGAGGGGAAGAACGGAAAGGGAGTAGTCTCGGCCGTTGTCGAAAAAGGCCGATCCGAGAAGGGACAGGGCGGGCGTCCAGCCGATGATGGAGGCGACGCCAACAAGCCCCACGCCGGCAAGCGCGAAGGAGATCGGAACGCCCAGGAGGAGGAGGACGCTGACGACGGCCATGCCGACGGGCCAGTATGACAGGAATTCCACGGGATCAGGTCCTGTTCTTGAGCTGCTGGAAGAGCCGGTAGGTCGGTACGGCAACGGAGAGGAGGGCGCCCGCGGCGGTGCAGATCGCACAGAAGTAGCCGAGCGGAGCAATGGGGATGCGCAGCGTGTTGGTGGATCCGCCGTAGCTGCCGATCTGCGACGCATAGATCCAGATCCGCCAAGCGACGGTGGACAGGATGACGGCGGAGAATATTCCCGTGGCCATCAGTCTCCAGGGTTGGATGCGGGCAGGCAACTGGTCGGTAACAAGATCGACTGTCACATGGTCATTGGCCAGTGAAACCGCCGGCAGGCCAAGGAAGATGATCGCGGCCAGAAGCAGTTCGGTAAGCTCGGCCGCGCCGGGCAGCGGCGAATTGAAGAGGTATCGACCGATCACGTCGACGACGGTCAGCCCCATGAGCGCGGTCAGCATCAGGCCGCCGAGGATCGCCAGAACCGTCCGGAGGTTGAGCCCCGAGACGGGGGCCGACAGCATTTCTGCTGTCGGCTCTTCGGTCGCATGGATCGACGTTGTCGGTCTCATTCTGCGGCCATTTCCTTGGCGATCTCGTCCTTGAAGTAGGCGTAGGCCGCAGGAATATCGACACCGGTTTCAGCCGCTTCGGCCAGCTTGGCATCGACAATCGGCTGCAGGGCGGTCGTCCAGCTGTCCAGTTGTTCCTGGGTGGCCGGGGTGACCTCGATCTCGCCTTCCATGGCGGCGAGGCCCTTGGCGTCCTGTGCGTCCCACATCTGGCCGGCCATGCGGGCCAGTGCCTCACCGGTGACGCTGTCGATCTGGGTCTGCTCTTCCGGGGTCAGGCTGTCCCACTTGGCCTTGTTCATGACAATGTAGAACGAGGTGTTGTAGAGGCCGCCAGGCACGGAGACGCCAACGTTCAGCTGCGGAATGAGCTTGAAGAAGTTGACGGATTCGTAGGGGAAGAGGATGCCATCCGCCACACCCTGCGAAAGCAGCTCATAGGCCTTGGAAGAAGGACCTTCGACAGGGACCGCGCCCAGTTTCGTCGCGATTTCATGGACGATGCCACCGCCGACACGCAGCTTGGAGCCGTCCAGAAGATCGGTCGCGGATGCGTCGCCATCCTTCAGGAAGATTTCCCCAGGCCCGTGGGTGAAGACCGCGAGCACCTTGACCTGATCGTATTCGCCGGCGGCCTTCAGGTACTTGTCCCAGGTGTTCCAGTAGGCGACTGAGGTCGCTTCCGCGCTGTCACCGAGGAAGGGCAGTTCGGCCAGGTTGGTCGTCTTGAAACGACCGGGGTTGTAGCCCTGAACGCCAAAGGTGATGTCGGCCACGCCATTCACGGCAAAGTCGAAGTGTGCGGCGGGCGGGCCGAGAGGAGCAGGAAGGATCTGTGCGGTGACGGAACCGCCGGTCGCATCTGCGATCTGTTCGGTCATCGGGACGATCACGTCGGAGACGAGCGGGTGCGACGGCGGGAGCCAGTTTGCAACGGTCAGCACGGTGTCGGCGGAGGCTGCGCTGGCTAGCGTCAGGCTCAGCGCGGTCGCTGCGAAGAAGTGTTTCATTTTACGCGTTTCCCTGTTGGTTTGGTCATGTTGCCCCGGTGGACCCGGAGGGGGAGATGCGTGCGCCGATCAGCTCGCCGCGCGCAGATGGTGAAAGTCACGTCCGAACCAGATCAGTCCGGAGGTCTCGCCTTCGGCAAGGGCGATCGCCTCGACCTCGCAGAAAAAGACGGAGTGCGTGCCGACCTCGGATCGTGTGGTGATCCGGCAGTCGAAGGCGGCAATGGCGTCGGTCAGGACCGGGGCGCCGGTGGTGCGCGTCGTCCAACCGGTTTCTGCGAAGCGATCTTCGGTGCCGCTTTTCGCAAAGATCCCGGACAGATCCTGGTGTTGGGAGCCCAGGACGTTGACGCAAAGCGTGCCGTTCTCGGCAAAGAGGTCGTGGCTGCGATTGTTCCGGTTGACGCAGACCAGCAGCGTGGGCGGTGTGTCGGTAACCGAACAGACGGCAGAGGCCGTCATGCCGTGCCGCCCCGCCGGGCCATCCGTGGTCAGGACAGTCACGGCGGCGCCCAGGCGCGACATGCCTTCGCGGAACAGGTCCCTGATCTCCATCATCGCCTCCATCAGATATCCAGGACCAGGCGCGGGCCCTTGGCTCGGGAACAGCAGGCACAGATCAATTCGCCCTCTTCGCGTTCGTCGTCCGTCAGGAACTGGTCGCGGTGGTCGATCTCGCCTTCAAGCACATCGGTCACGCAGGTGCCACAGATTCCCTCCTCGCACTTCACCTCGATCTTGACGCCGGCCTTGGCCAGGGCCTTGGCGATGGTGTCGTCTGGGCCGACGGTGACGGTGATCCCGCTTTCTTCACAGACCACTTCGAAGCTTTCCCCAGCAGTGTCGACATCCGCCGAGAAATATTCGCGGTGGATTTGCTTCGAGGCATATCCGGCCTTTTCGGCGGCTCCAATCACCCAATCCATGAAGCCCTGCGGACCGCATACATAGATGTGGGTTCCTGCCTCCGCCTTGGGCAGATCGCGGGGGAGGTCGAGAGGTTCGGCGCCCGCGCCATCGTCATGATGCAGGACGATGTTCGCGCGGAACGGCAGGGTTTCGATCAGGTCCAGGAAGGCTGTCCGCTCCGCGGAGCGGGTGGCGTAGTGCAGGGTGAAGGGCGCGTCGCGATCATGCAATTCCCACGCCATGGCCAGCATCGGGGTCACCCCGATGCCGCCGCCGAAGAGAACCGAATTTGTCGCTGCGCCATCCAGGGGGAAGTGGTTCCTCGGACCTTCCACATGGACCTTCTCGCCCGGCTTCACCAGTTGATGGAGGGCAATCGACCCACCGCGACTTTCGGGATCCTTCAGGATCCCGAGCTTGTAGCAGCTGGCGTCCGCCGGATTTCCGCAAAGGGAGTACTGCCGCCACAGCGGACCTTCCGGAGTATCGACCAGCAGGTCGATATGGGCGCCCGCCGTGAAGGGCGGAAGCGCCCCGTCGCCCTTCAGGGTCAGTTGCATGATGTCGCCACGGTCGTCGATGCGTTCGGCAACCGTCAGGATCATGGTGTTGGTCTCGTTCATGTCCTTCATATCCTCACCGCATGAACAGGCCGCCGTTGTAGTCCCAGCAGGCGCCGTTGACGAAGGCGGCCGCAGGACTGGCGAGCATGGCAACGAGTTGACCGACGAAGGCGGGATCGCCCAGTTGGCCGACGGGAATGTTCTTCAGCATCTGGGGCATGTTCTCTCCCACCAGCTCATGCACCATCGGGCTGTCCAGGGGACCGGGAGAGATGCAGTTGCAGGTGATGCCGTACTTGGCCAGATCGCGGGCAAATACCTTGGTCAGGGTCATGATGGCCCCCTTGGAGGCCGCGTAATGCGCCCCGGTGGTGGTGCCGCCGTTCTGTCCGGCAAGGGATGCCATGTTGATGATCCGGCCATAGCCCTGGTCGATGAAGTGCCGTGCGAAGATCTGGCTGCCGGCGAAGACGCCGCCCGCGTTGATCCCCATGACCGCGTTGAAATCGGCTGGATCGATTTCCATCAGCGGCTGCGCCCTGGTGACGGCCGCGTTGTTGACCAGCACTTGGATGGAACCCCAGCGGTCCACGACCTTTTCGAGGACTGTCTGGAAGTCTTCGGGCTTGGACACATCAAGCGTGGCGGTCAGCGCCGTCTCGGAAGCAAGGTCCAGCTCTTCGGCCAGCTTGTAGGTCGCGTCGGCGTCTACGTCGGTGATGATGACGCGGAAACCGGCGGCGTGAAGGGCGCGGGTGATCTCGGCCCCGACGCCGTTTCCGGCGCCGGTGATCACGGCGGTCTGCGTGTCGAGGGGAAGGGGCTTCGACATCAGAACAGATAGCTGATCGAGGTCAGCATCCCATCGGAGTTGAGCAGGCGGATGACCTTGTCCCGGATCATGAAGCCCTCTTCGGTGACCTTCAGCTTCCAGGTGACATTGGCCGCGAACATGCGCTGACGGCCGAACTTGTCTTCGACCACGTGCTGGGCGGCGCGGACGGTGACGATGTCGCCCTCGGTGTCCGTGATGACAAAGCGCGACAGGGTGCGCACGCTGTCCGCAGGCGGGGCCGACGAGATCGAGAAGCCCGCCTGGAAGCGTTCGACGCGCATCTTGCGCATCTTGGCGTCATCGTAAGCCACGTTGAGGTAGTTGGCGAAATCGTCGCCTTCCTTTTCTACCGGGATGACGTAGTGACCACCCTCGGTCCACAAGTCCAGCCAAGCATCATATTCGCGCATGTCCAGAAGATCGGCTTCCTTCCAGAGGAATGCCACCACGTCCTGGAGGTTCACATCGGTTGCGACCATGTCTTTCATTGGTCCATCACCTTCTTCCACTGTTTGTAGGCGGCGCGCATGCCGGTTTCGGCGGAGATGTCGCCGACCGGCAGGCCATTGGCAGACGTTTTTTCGAGCCCCAGCCCACGGTTCACCATCACGTCGACGTCTTCTGCGCCGGCGGAGCCCCGCTGTACCCGTTCCCAGACTTCCGCATCGTCCGGGGAGCCGAAACCCATCGGCCCCTGGAAGTGTTCGTGCAGGCGCATCCGCATCTGGTTGGCCGCCTCGGGGCCGCCATCCATGCCAAGGGCGATGTGACGGATCTCGGTCTCATCGACCTTCACCGGGCGTAGGATGCGGAAGAAGGAGAGGGAACAGCCGGCATTCGGGAAGAGGTTCAGGTTGAATCCGCATCCACCGACAGCACGAACGATGCGGCGCACCTTCTCGTCGTCGTAGCCCTGTTCGGCCAGATCTGCCGCCAGGTCCTGGAACCGTTCGGGGATCGCCGCATCCAGGTTTTCGTCCAGGTCGATCAGTTCCGGCATCATCACCATGACGGAGTGGCCGTTGCCAAGGTCTTCGACGTAGCCGTCGTCGTCGTCCATGAACGAGAAGGTCTCGCTCGCTTCTCCGTCGAGGCTTTGCAGGAACGACTTGTGGACGATGGGGAAGTGGTAGGCGTCGGTGGTGTTTTCTAGCTGCACCTTCCAGTTCATCGGGACCTTGAACTGATGCTCTCCGAGCGTCTTGATCGGGAACCCGCCGCCTTGCTTCATGAACAGCTTGATCCAGGGCTTTGCGTTGCCCAGGAAATCTTCCAGAGGCTCCGCATCATGGTCGAAGGTGGCAAAGATCATGCCTTCGAAGATCTCGACCCGCAGCTTCTTCAGGCCGTAGTTTTCCTTCTTGAAATCATCGCTGTACCCCTCGGAGTAAGGGATCGCACGCAGGTCGCCGTTCAGCGCGTAGCCCCAGCCGTGATAGGGACACTGGAAGGAAGACGTCTTCCCCTTCTTCACCTCGCAGACGGAGGCCGCGCGGTGGCGGCAGCGGTTGACCAGAACGTGCACCTCGTTCTTGCGGTCACGCGACACGATCACGGGTTGGGTGCCAACCCAGGAAAGCTTGAAGTTGCCCTTGCCGGGGACCTCGGATTCATGGGCAACCCAGACCCAGCACTTGCCGAAGATCTTTTCCATCTCGACGTCGAAGAGCGCGGGATCTTCATACATCGGAGTGGCGACGCGGTCGCCCTTCATCAGGCTGTCGGTCTGCGGACCGCTGGGAAATTCGTCCAGGGACATTGGCTTACCTTTCAGTTGCTCGCGGCGGGTGCCGGAATTTGGGCGGGTGCGTCCCAGTCAGAGACCGGACGTGCATAGAGATTGCGGGTCGAGAAGCGGTGCATGCGCCATGCGCCTTCCTCGAAGAGAAAGTCGATTTCCAGTCGGGCGGCCATCAGGAAGCTCTGCCCGTCTTGGAAGGTGGGGGTCTGCAGCATGAGCCACCGGCCCGTCAGCGTCCCGTCCGCGTTGTGCGTGATCGCTTCCGAGGACAGAAAATGCGCGTTCATGGCGAAATGGGGCGGCGAGGTGCAGAAGGTGCCAAGCCAGCCGGTGATTGCTTCGCGCCCGTGGTGGGCGCCGAAATCCTTGGCGTAGCGGTCTCCTGCGCCGCCCCAGACCGCGCATTTGGTGAAAAGCGCACCCAGGGCGTCAAGGTTGGTGGTTGCGTCCAACCGGTCGCAGATGTCCATGTAGTCGGACAGGCAGCGACGACAGGCGCTTTCGGCCTCCAACCGGTCGAGCCGCTTCAGGATTTCGGCGGTGTCGGTCACAGGTCGGGGATCTCCAGCGCGCGGCCCATACGAGCCTCGACGGTCATGTACTTCCACAGGCGATCGTTTTCCGTCACGACGATTGTGCGCAGCAGGTTGCAGGCGGCCTGCACATCTTCGCGGGTCGGGAAGTCGGCCAGGATGTACCAGGTGTAGGGGAAGCCCTGGGTCGCGCCGACAAGGGTCTGGTCGTCGTCGAAGGTGCCGACGATGGTGACGCCTTCCATCTTGTTGATCGAAGACATCAGCTCCTGCGTGGCACGCCAGACCGGACCGATCTGATCGAAGGGAAGGGAGAAGAAGGTCGGGTGATTGTTGAAGCACAGAAGGGTGCGGATTGGCTTGATGTCGCTCATGTTTCGTTCCTGTTCGTCTGGTGGCGTTTGAAGGCTCGGGCGGGTTCAGGGGTAGCCGGGGGGCGTGTTTTCGCCGAACATCGCCGCGCCGGCGGCTGTCCATGTGCCTTCGCCCATGAAGGCGTGTTGCGCGACACAGGCTGCGTCGATCATCATCCGGCCTAGCGGGTGCCCCTGCATCATCGCGCCCGCGCCGCCCATCAGGAAGGCCTGGCGGGCAACCTCGGCACCGTCATGCGCGGCGACGGTGGATGCGAGGCGAAGCTTCACATGGGTTTCGGGGCTGACCTCTGCATTGTCCTTCAGCTCTTCCCATGCGGTGGCGGTGGCGTCGTAGAACTGGGCACGTGCACCGGCCAGCGTCCCTTCCGCCCTGGCAAGATGTGCCTGGACGTAGGGCCTGGCGCCCGGGTTCGGGGCGCCGGTGATCGATGCGCGCTGCGCCGCGTCGGACCTGATGAAGTCGAGCGCTTCGCGCGCGGCGCCAAGTGCGACGACCGCCAGGACCTGTGCGGCCAAAGCCATGGCCGGATAGCGAAAGATCGGATCATCCATCTTCGACTTGGATCCGCGAATGAAGGTCCAGTCTTCGGGGACGACCACCTTGTCGGCCACTAGGTCGTGCGATCCCGTCCCCTTGAGGCCGAGCGTGTGCCAGGTTTCGTCGATGGTGATCTTGTCCTTGGGCATGACCGCGGTACGGGGCAGGGGCGTGCCCTCTCCTTCGATCTTGATGCCTCCGCCAAGAAGGTCCGCACCCATGGAACCAGAGCACCAGGACCAACGGCCGGAGACCTCAAGCCCGCCTTCGACGCGGTAGGCCGGTTGCGGCGGGAACAGGCCGCCGGCAAACACGGTATCCGGGTTTTCGCCATAGATCTTGTCGAAGGTTTCCCCAGGCAGCGCTGCAAGATACGTCGAGGAAACGCCGAAAGAGGCAACCCAACCAGCAGAAGGATCCGCGGCGGACAGATGTTCGATCAGCTCAAGGAACTCCATCGGCGAAATTGCATCGCCGCCAAGGCGTTCGGGCACGAAGGCGCGATAAATTCCGATCTTGCGGAAGCCATCGACGATATCGTCGGGGATGTGGCGCAGGGTGTCGAATTCTGCGCGACGCGACCGGATCTCGTCACAGAGCGAGGCCAGCAGGGCTTCCTTGCCCAGGGTGGGAGCGGGTTTGTTCATTGGCTGTCCTTCGAAATGTCGGCGGGGGCGCAACGGTCGGCAAGCTTTTCGGCAAGGGCACACAGACGGGCGTCGTCCCCTTTGGCCGCGACAAGCTGAAGGCCGGCAGGCAGTCCATCCGCGGTTCGGATCGGCAGGGTCACGGCCGGGTGGCCGGACAGGTTGAATGGGCGGACCAACAGGGTCAGCGGAAGCAAGGCGCGCGGATCCGTGGCCTGGGCCAGCGTCGGGGGCACTGTCGGCATTGTCGGCAGCACAAGGGCATCGATCCCGTCCAGTGCTGCATCAACTTCGGCGGTGAAACGCGTGCGGACGGCTTCGGCCTGGGCGAGCTCTTCCGGCGTTACCGAGAGGGCCGCGCGAATCCGGGCCTGCACGTCGGGGCCAAGCGTGGCATCAGAGCGGGCGAGCTGGCCGAACTCACCGGCGAGTTCGTAGTTGATGACGGTCAGGCCGGCCCGGTAGGCATCGGCGAAGGAGGGCAGGGTGACCCGCGGCAGGTCCAGACCTGTCAGGGCAGATGAAACAGCCGTCTCGATGTCCTGATCAACGATGACGTCTTCGGGCAGCTCGATCCGGCAAAGCCTGGGTTCCGTGATTTCGGTCGGTGTGAAATCGGGCAGCATCATGGCTGCGGCTCGGCTCAGCATCGGTGCCGTGGCGGCGAATGGGCCTATGACGTCCAGCGATGAACCACGCGGAACGGCGCCCTCGCGATCGATTGCGCCGAAAGTTGTCTTGAGCCCGAAGACACCGCAGCAACACGCGGGTTGGCGGACCGAGCCACCCGTGTCCGTGCCAACCGCGAAGTCGGCCAGACCTGCCGCGACGGCTGCGGCGGAGCCCGAGGACGATCCACCCGGAATTCGGTCGGGCCAGCCCGGGTTGGGTGCGGTGCCTGCGAAGGCATTCACGCCGGTGACGCCGAAGGCAAGCTCATGCATGGTGACGGTGCCGGTTACCTGGGCGCCGTTTGCCAGCAGGGTATCGACGATGTGGGAGTGTCGCGTTTCAAGAGGCGCTTCGGCAAAGGCGGCGGAGCCACAGCGCGTCGGCAGGCCGGCAACCCCGAGGCATTCCTTTATCAGGACGGTCGGGCCGCTCTGTCCCAGGATGAGTTCATTGGTGATGATGTGGCTTGCTGGGTTGGTCATCGTCGGCTTGCTCAGAATTGATAGGTGAATGTTACCGTAAGTGGCGCTCTTCACCAGTCGCGCGTTCAATTCGGCCCGCCGATAGGCGCAATTGATCCGCGTCGATCCTCCGAATATGGCCTGTATGGCATTGATTTAATGATGTTTGATGAAAGATTGCGCAGGCTTTGCTCGATGCAGGCCTCTGGATGTCTGCGCAAAGAAAAGCGGCCGATTTCGTGATGTTTGCGCTCACTTTTTCTTAATGCACCAGGCCTAACGAGCGTGCCGGCCATCTCAATAAGCTGCGGCAGCGTGCTTGTAAGATATTGGGAAAAAGAAATAATTTCTTCCGGCTTGCGCCCTATTAGTGTCTCTTCTCCGAATCTTTATAGGCTTTGATGCGGGTCTTCGTGGCGGTAGGGGCCTATGTGAGGCGAGATATCGCGCCAGGACCAAATGTACCCACGAAGCGTGAGTAAATATATGAATATTACCTTAATTTAGGTGTCGATTTTGGCAAAGAGTGAATATTCACGCAAACAATTCGGGCATTTTGGAACTTCGGTCGTGGTCTCAGCTGTCTCGAACTGTCCGTGATGCCCCCTCGGCCCGCTCTCTGGCGCAAGTTCAGGGGAGAGCGTGCCGCGCGGACCAGCCGCGCAGCGTTTGGGACACGCCGTCCTTGGGCGCGCAAGACCGGCAGAGTGACAGAGGTAACCCGCCGAGTAATTCGCTCGCGCAGCTGGGCCGTGGCTGCGTTCCGCTTGATCCCGCCCCTCGGCCAGGGCTGCTCTTCTAGTCCGTCCGGCCGTCGTCGGGGCGAAGGCTGGAACAAAGCTTCATGTCCAGCGCCAGAACCACTTCGTCGAGGGTCATGCGCCCAACCGAGTCCCCAAGAGCATCGGCCAGTGCGCCCCATGTGCGTTGGCCCATCAGGCCATCGATGGGTCCGATGTCGTAGCCGCCGGACTGAAGCAGCCGCTGGATCGTCAAGCCCGGGGTCGTGCTGCGATCAATGGCCCCGAGACCGCAGGTTTCCGGTGGCATGAGGTTCGGGCCGAGTTGACCGCCGTCATGGAGCGTCGGGTCCGGATCAACCGCGCCATCTGCCTCGGGGAAGGCGACCGGGCGGTCGGGATCGGCAGGCTGCACCGGGGGCGGGGCATTGCGTGCTGCTTCGGCTTGTTCCTGGGAAGACAGGATTCCTGCAGCAGCGGCCAGACCGGCGCTCGCCTTGGGATCCCTTTCGTCACTGTCTATGGCCGCATCGGCGGGTAGCCCCGTCTGGGCGATGAAGATGGGAGGCGCGGCAAAGTCTTCCTCGGTGATCTCTTCGCCAAGCAGGCATCGCCCCAGTGCGTCGGAGATCCGCAGCGCGGCAACGGGGGCCAGACCATCGAAGGACTGGCTGCAGTCCCCGGTCTCTTCGGTGCAGGTGAAGGAGACCTCCCACTCGGGCAAGGGTCTGCCATCCGACAGGTTTCCCGTCAGATCCATGAACAGGCGGTAGGAATAGCCGGAAATCCGGCCCTGTTGCCAAAGACCCGGATAGCGCGCGGATGGAACATCCACGAAGCGGCGCTCGACGGCCTCTGCTCCGGGGAGCGGTGTGTCGAAGGACGTTCCGACACAGGGTTGGGCGTAAGCGAGGTCCGCAGGCAGGAACACAACAAGAGAAAGGGAAACCAGGGCTGCCTTCGTGGTCTTCGTCATTCGGGGATCCGGATTAGTGGGCCGGTTGCTTTGAAGGAAAGCGATGCAAGCACGACCGCGTTTGTATTCGCCGTGGTGGAGGTGTTCACCTCTCCCGTGGCCTCGTAGATGCCTTCCGGCCAGCCCTTCCCGGGAACCGCGGTCTCGGCGATCGCATCGACGAGTTGCGCGGTGTAATCCGTTCCGAAAAGCGCGTCCCAGCCGAAAGCGGCCTTTGTCGCGACCGTGCGCAGGCTGTCGATGCGCTCCCCCTGGAACGTCAGAACCGCCCAGGGAGCGCCGCCGCCCCAGACAGATGCATAGGCGAAGTAGGGTTTCTCGCTCAGGTGGGATTCTGTGACGGCGGTCAGCTGTCCGGTGTCTTTGAAACGGGCTTCCTGCGCCTTGTAGATTGCCGTGGCGAAGCGGAGCGAACGCGAGTCGAAGCCGAATTCCAGCCCGTCGAAAAGGTAGGGCTCGGAAACGACGAAGGCAGGGGTGGTCGCGCGATGCAGGCGGGTGTCGACGGGAATGGGTTGACCGTAGACATCCTTGACCATCAGGTTGCTGCGAACTTCATAGGCGCGGGACGCGTCGAAGCCGAACATCATCAGGCCCTTGGCGGCATATTGCTCGTATCCGACGCGACCCTCCTGGTTTTCCCGCAGCTTGCCGTCGACGACATTCATCCCCATCAGCTCACCGTCCTTGACCATTCGATCCAGGCGCCAGTGATCCAGAAGCGCTTCGACCTTCGGGGCCAGTTCGGGATGGTTTCTTTCCACCAGGCCGAAGGCGGAGATGATCCGTGCGATATCCAGCGCGGACCAGCCCAGCCCGAGCTCTGACGGTTTGTTGGCATAATCGACCAGTTCCAGCGTCCTGGCGTGGTATGCCTTGTTCGGAAGGCTGTCGTCGAAGAGACGAATCTGGCCCAGGCTTTCAACAACCCGGTCGATCCGGCCGGAGGCATCTTCCGCGTTGATCAGTCCAAGGCGTTCGGCTGACAGGATGGCGACAAGGTAGGACCCGGTTTCCCACATGGTGGTCGAGGGATAGTTCTGCACCGAATTCGCCAGGCCGGTTTCCTCGTTCAAGTTGTTTTCGAAGTAGGTCCAGGCGATCCGCGCATAGTCCATTTCCTTGTCGGAAAGGGGGGCGGGGCTGCGCAGGGGCAACGGCGAGAGGTCTTCGTAGGGCTGCATCGGGTCCGTGGCTTTGGGAGCGGAGGCATCTGCTGCGGCCAGCGTTTCCTCGATGTTGCGTGCAGGGTCTCCCAGCTTTTCGAGCTGCAGCACCAGGGCAAGCCCCAGGACGAGAGCGACGAGGAAGACGATGTGGCCGCGTGCACGGGTCAGGTTCTGGCGAAAGCTCACTTGCTCTCCTCCTCTTGGGGGACGGGCTCTTCGGTGACGGGCGGTTGCCAGAGGGCGGCATAGATCATGCCCCCCATGGCAAAGCAGTTGTTGATGCCCCATAGGCAATTTGTGACAACTCCGGTCAGACTGTGTTGCGTACCGCCGATGATCAGGGCGCCGATGCCCCAGATCGCCCCGGCGAGGGTCAGAACCAGCACGGCGAGTTGCGGCTTCACCAATCGCAGGAAGGTATCGGCATTGCGATCCTTCGGCGTGACGGTGAAGGAGATCTTCTTGCCCTGCATCACTGTCCAGATAGCCTTCAGCCCAAGTGGGAAGAAGGAAAGGTAGCTTGCCTTCGCAGCGTAGCCCGCGATTCCCCAGGTGCCGACCATCATCGCAAGCTCAAGCGAGACCAGGAACGGGATCACATGGGCGAAGAACTCGTTGGTGTAGGCGGAGACGGGGGCGATCCCGGTGAACAGGTAGATCACGGGCGCGAACAGGAAGATCACGTTCCAGATCGACCCGAGGTAGGAATAGAAGGTCGCGCCGTACATCAGGCGCTGGCTGAAGGTCAGGCCCTTGCGGAACAGCGGATTGTCGTGAAACAGGATGTCCAGGCTGCCACCGGCGTACTTGTAGCGTTGGATCGTCCAGGTCAGCAGATCCTGGGGGGAGAGCATCTTCGACTCGACATAGGGGTGCTGATAGGACTTCCAGCCCCGCTCAGTATCCGAGTGGAGCACGATAGACGTGTAGATGTCTTCCGAGACGTGGAACTTGTAAGGTGTCAGCACCTCTTCGGTGACGGCCTCGGTCCGGATTGCGGCCATCAGCTCGGGCGAGACGCGGTTTTCCTTGGATTGAAGGGTGATCTCCTCTTCCGCGGCAATCACTCGCTTTTCGACATTCTCACCGAACTTGCGCAGCGCGGCTTCCATCACCGCTTCGCGACGGTGGATCGACCCGGCACCACAGCAAAACGAGGCATTGGACCGGTTTCTGCGACGCTGGATCACGTCGTAGAACATCTGTGGATCGTTGACGAAGGGATCTTCACCGACGCGGAATTCGCCAAGGATGCGTTCCAGCCCGCGGCCCAGCGTGCGGCCGACGGGTCCCATGCGGCGGGCAAGGACATCATGCAGATGCTCGCCTGCCGGGAGATCGTAGAACCACTGCGGGGTCTGGACCCAGGCCATCTTCGGGTCGCGGAAATAGCCGAGTGTCCGTTCCAGCAGGGTCGGGAAGGGGCGGGTATCGGCATCGCAGATGACGATCAGGTCGCCGGAAGTCTGCTCCATCGCGTTGCGAAGGTTGCCGGCCTTGAAGCCTTCGTTCGTTTCGCGGGTGATGTATCCGACGCCTTCCTCTTCGGCGACCTTGCGCATCTCGGGGCGCTTGCCGTCGTCCAGGACATGGATCTTCACGTCGATGGGGTGCGGATAGGCCATCGCTTTGGAATCGTGAATGCCGAGGCGGACAAGTTCCGGTTCCTCGTTGTAGGTCGCAAAGAGGATGTCGACGGCGATCGGTCGGTCCCCGTCGGGCGCGGCCGGATCAACATCGGAAAGCTTCGAAGGCGCTTCGGCAATGTCCAGCGGCTGATCCTGCCAGAGGTTGAAGACGAACAGGATCAGGCCGATGTAGGCAAAGGTTTCTGCCAGGACCAGTGGAATGGCGAACCACATCGCATCGGGATTGAGCGACCCGTTCCAGCGCCACAGGATGTACCAGCCGCCGATCACCAGGGTGATGGTTGCCAGGAATTGCCACAGGGCCTCCCGCCAGGGCGAGTACGGCAGAGGTTCAGGCGGGCGTCGCCCTTCGAACGCGCGGAAATAGTCGTCCATCAGTTATCCCTGCTTGTGTGCGGCGGACCGGATCTGCGCCATTTTCCAAGGGGTGGGCCCAAGGCCGATCGTCCAGGCCATCGGCTTGAACTTCGAAAGCGCCAGGGCAAGGCCGAAGGCCCCGGGCAGGGCGATCACGAAACGGGTGATCACCAGAACGCTGGGCGAGACCAGTCCGCTGTAGCCCGACTTGTAGGCCAGGATATCGAAGAGATCGATCACGGTGGGGTGCAGCAGGTAAACGCCAAAGGTGTACTTGGCCAATTTCGACCACTTGGGCGACCATTCCCCATATTGCCCGCCCATGAAGACCGCGAACATGAAGATCGGCATCAGGAAGTGACCGTAATAGTCCCAGCCCTGACGAATGCCCCAGTGGCCCTCGAAGACAGCCGTGGCAAAGAAGGGCAGGGTTGCCAGATAGGCCATGGAGGCGAAGTAGAAGGCGCCTCGCCGGATCAGCTTCGACTCGCCGCGTGGAATGCCGTCGTTCCAGAGGGAATAGAGCGAAAACGCGGCGAGGCCATAGCCCACGTACCCCCAGACCTTGGTGACGCGAACCAGGTATTCGCGTGTGAGCGACGGGATATCGAGCGACCAGAGCCAGGACTGGACATGATCCATCGCGCCCAGCGTGGCGAAGAGCATCACCCCCAAAAGCGGGTAGCGCATCGCGATGCGCATGACCGGGAAGAAAAGGAAGATCGCGAAGAGCGTGGGCAGAAAGTGCATGTGGTACTGCGACTTGCCCAGAAGGAAGTAGGAGACCCAGACCTTGGGTTGTGCAAGCTGGCTCAGGTACCAGTCATCGTAGTTGAAGGCATAGGCCTTGGCCAGGCGGAACAGCGCATAGAAGACCGTCCAGAAGGCGAAGGGAACCAGAAGCCTTTCTGCCTGCGTGACAATCGCATCCCGATAGGTCGGGCGCCTCTTGTCCACCCGCATGGCCATGAGGAAGAGCGAGAAGAAGAAGAACATCTCCGAACCGGAGAATTCCCCGAGCGACCGAAGGAAGACGGGTAGGACCCGTTCTCCTACCGTTGCATCGGGGAAGGGCTGTCCCGAAAAGTTGGTGGTGGAGTGGATCAGGACCACCCCCATTGCGGCGCAGACGCGGTTGGCGTCGAACCAGACCAGCCTGGATTTCGGGGCTTTGCTCATCACTGGCTCCAGGGGGATTGGCACGATTGCGGCAGGACCACGCGCGGCTCGGGTTTCGCGAAGGTCAACTGGTCGGGTCGGCAATCGGTGGCTGCGATCCCGTCCTCACGTTGCAGCGGATGACAGAACTTGAACTCTTCCCAGGGCACGGCCGGTGTGGGCTGCGGAAGGTTACCGCAGTTGCAGCACGAAACCTCGCGTTCCATGCTTTCGGGCAGGCACTTGTTGGCGCGAATGTCAGTGTTCGCGTAAGCGGTGTCCCAGTAGCTGGTGTTGTCGTTCAGGTAGCTCAGGATCGGCCCCTCGGCCTTGTAAAGCAGCGCCGCCAGGATGATCCCGTTGTTGTTCGCCGTCTGCAGCGGGATGAACCCGTTACCGTTTTCGTAAAGACCTTCGTAGAAGCCCTTCTCCGGGTCCGACAGGTCGGCAACGGTCTCGAAGAGGAGGTCGGTGTAGGGATCATCCCAGAGAGCCCACATTCCGATCGCGGCCTTGGATGCGACGGCGGCCCGGTCGGGCTGATAGACGTCGGACGGATCGAGCGTGTTCCAGGCGTAGCCATCGGCGAAAATGGAGTCGTATACGAAGTAGGGCTTGCCATCGACCTGGTGTTCGGAGCGCGCGGTGATGATCCCGGTCGCCTCGAACCGCCGCTTCTGCACCTCGAAGATGCGATGCGCGAATTCCGCACGCCACCCCATGCTGGCGACACCCGGGCCATCGGGATCCTGCGTCGGCAGGTCCCAGCCAAGCTCCAGCCCGTCAAGCAGGTAGCTTTCGGTCAGGACGTAGTTCTGATTGTGGAAGACGCGGGGATCGCGGCCGTCATAGGGCACGTCGATGTCGTAGATGCGCGTGTCGGCAAGGGGTTGGGGATCCAGCGCGCCACGCACGTCGAACCCCCAGAGCGCAAAGCCCTTGGCGGCATATTCCTCGTAGCCCAGGCGGCCTTCCTGCACGTAGCGCGTTTGACCATCGCTGCGCACGAGAGAGCCGAAGAGCCGCCCGTCATCGCCGATGATGTTGCAGAAGTTCCAGCGCATCGGAATGTTGTCGACGCCATTGGCGAGGTAGGGGTACCGCTCTTTGAGAATACGCAGCCAGACCAGCATTCGGCCCATGTCGAGGACGGAGTAGCCGACTTCGCCGGGCTTGTTGGCGTAGTTCACCTTTTCCCCGGTCTGGGTGTTGTACACCTTGTTCGGCGCCTCGCCGCGGAACAGGTCAAGGTTCCGCAGCGTCCGGATCAGCTTCGTCGCGCGGGTGTCGAACTCCCGCTTGTCGATGATCTTGAGCTCGTAGGCCGAAACCAGCCCGCTGATGTAGGAGGCAGTATCCCACAGCGTCGTCGAAGGGTAGGAGCCCACGGCGTTCACAAGGCCGGTGTCCGGCTGGTACCGCTCAACGAAGTAATTCCACGCGGTGCGGGCCATGTCCATTTCGCGTTCGGTCAGGGTTCCGTGCCGCCCGAAATAGGCGGGGAAATCGATGGCGGTTTCAACCGGCGTGCTCATTTGCGGAGTGACGCTGGCATCGGCGGACGGTTCTGCTTCGGCGGCCGCATCAGAAGCCTGCGCGATGGCTTCGCCCTTGTCATCCGACAGGACGGCCGGCCCGAAAGCAAAGGCGGCCATGGCAAGCACGAGGAAGCTGGGGATGTAACTTTTCAACTGGGTACTCCGGTCCTTGTCAGGCGCAGTTTTCGCTGTTGAGGCTCTCCGCCAGCTCTCCGATCTCGGTATGCATCAGGCGGATCTGGTCTAGCAGCGAGCTGACGAGCTCCGCCGCATCTTGTCTCGCGTTCGGCAACGATTCCAGCAATTTGGCGTGATTGGAGAGCTTGTTGCACCCAAGCGTTGCCGAGATGCCCACAAGGGAGTGGAAGGCACGATTGAGCGCGACGTCATCCTGGTCGGCTTCGTCCGCGCCGGTTTCCCGTTCAAGCGTCGCGAGGTGACGTCCCAGATCCGAACGCGTGGCGTTCAGGATCCCGCTGAGGGTCTCGGCACCGAAATCCTCTTCCATCTCTGCAAGCTTGTCGCGCAGCGCTTCGCTGTCCGCGAAACGGGCGGAGGCAGGCTTGGCCGGGCTCTCTTCGTCGGCTTTCTCGGGCGCGGTTGCAGTGTCTTTGGGGACGTCTGCGACAGCGGGCTCCTCCGGGAGGAGGGGCGCTTCGGTCTCTTCGGTCTCCAGCTCTGCTTCATCGCGTTCGACCGCGTAGCCCTTCCAACGGGACAGGACCTGTGCAAGCTGCGGAAGCATGATCGGCTTTGTCAGCACTTCGTCGAACCCGGCGTCCAGATAGAACTGGCGCTGGTCGCTGCCGGCGTGTGCAGTAAGCGCGATGATCGGAAGTTTCGCCGCATCTCCGCCCAGGCCGCGGATCGTCTTCGTTGCGGTCGGGCCATCCATTACGGGCATCGACACATCCATGAGGATCAGATCGTAGTCGTGCTTTTTCAGGGCGTTCACGGCTTCGGACCCGTTGACCACGAGGTCCACGTTCTGATCCAGCCTCTCCAGCATGGAGCGCGCGACAAGCTGGTTGGTGCTGTTGTCGTCCGCGACCAGAACACGCATGCGGGGCAGGGCGCTGTCCTCGGGAGAGAAGGAATTCTGTGCATGCGGTTTCGATGGCGTCACAGGCAGTTCCAGCCAGAAGGACGACCCCTCGCCCTCTTCACTTTCGAACCCCATCTCGCCATGCATGAGCTCGGCAAGGCTCTGGCTGATCGCGAGGCCGAGCCCGGTGCCGACCATGCGGTTGCTGTAAGATGCGCCGAGCTGCTCGAACCGCCGGAAGACACGGGAATGGAATTCCTTCGCGATACCTGTGCCCGTGTCACGGACGCAGAAGCGCAGGCGGAGGCTCTCGTTTTCACGCGTGGGCTGGCAGGACACCGAGAGCATGACGCTGCCCTTGTCGGTGAACTTGATCGCATTGCTCACGAGGTTGGCGAGGACCTGGCGAATGCGGCCCGAGTCCGCGCGGATCCAGGCGGGGATCTGCTGGTCGATCTCGCTGTCCAGCAGGACGCCTTTTTCAAGCGCGCGCTGTGCATACAGGTGGATGACACTGCGGACCATCGGTTGCAGTTCGAAGGTTTCCTCCTCGATCTGCATGCGCCCGGCCTCGATCTTCGACGCATCGAGGATATCGTTGAGGATAACAAGCAGCGAATGCGCGCTGCTGCGGGCGATCTTCAACTGGTCCTGCTGGGACTCGTCCAGCTCGGTTTCCTCAAGCGCGCCAAGCATCCCCAGGACACCGTTCATCGGCGTACGAAGTTCATGGCTGATCATCGCGAGGAATTCGCTTTTCGAGGCGTTGGCATGTTCTGCCGCCGCGACCGCATCGCGGAGCTCGTTCTCCTTCGCCACATCCTCGGAGATATCGCGGATGACCAGGTAAAGGACGACCGGCCGATCTTCTGTGTCGAAGGTGGTTTCCAGGACGATCCTGGCGGTCAGATCTTCGCCATTGCAGCGTCGCAGGCGCAGTTCGATGTTCTTGTGATTGTCACCGGCATCGGGTCGGGCGCCCTTGACGGTGGCGAGCTTCCGGCGGAAGGCGTCGAGATCATCTTCCTCGACGATTTCTTCGAGTTCGAGAGGACCCTTCGCGGGATCGCGCCCGACCAGCTCGTAGAGGCCATGGGACCAGGAAATGGACCCGTCCCGCAGGTCCTGACGATACCAGCTCAGATCGGCGACCCGCAGGGCGGCTGCGAGGTTGCGCTCGCTTTCACGCAACTCGGCCTGCTGGCGCAGTTCATCCGTCACGTCCCTGACCGTCGAGATCATGTAGACGGGCCGCCCATCCCGATCCGCCATGAGCTCGGACAGGGCGGAAATGTCCATGATCCGACCGTCGCGGCTGCGCACCTTGTAGACAATTTCGCGCCGGGCAGGTTCGCCCGTCTGCGCGGAGGTCTTGAGGGCGCGTTCCTCGCTGGCGACGACGCGTTCCTCATATTCCGGAAGCAGCATTCCCTGGAAATCAGCTCCGGTCATCCGGCCGCCGGGTTCCAGGCCCAGAAGGCGGGCATATTCGTCGGTCCATTCAACGATGTCTCGCTGAAAGTCCCAGCGGACTGTCCCGATCTGGGCGATGCGCTGCGATTCCTGCAGGTCATGCGCCAGCTCGGCCACGCGCCGTCCCCGGGCCCGAAAGGCCCAGCCCTGATAAAGAAGGGCTGCAATCGCGACGAGGACAGAAAGAAGTGCCACAGGATATCCGGTCTCAAAAAGCATTATTCGGCAAAGTCGGGATGGAAGATCAGTTCCAGGCGATTTTCGCCCTGACGCGGCTGGAATTTCAACCCATCCACGCAATGGCGGATCAGCGAAAGGCCACGTCCGCTTTCGGCCATGGGATCTATATCTTCAGGGCTGTCGACGTCCTCGTAAAGGTCGTCGGGCCCCTGATCGCCGGCGTCGACGATTTCCAGCTTCACGGCATCCTGCGCCATCTGCATCTTGATGCGGATCGGCTGGTCATTGGTCGGGGAAACGCCGTAACGAACCGCGTTTGTCAGCGCCTCGGCAATAGCGATCTCGAAAGAGGCCATCTTGAGCTCGGACAGGAAGGTGCTGGCGGCCTCGTTCAGGGCCAGCACGGTACCGTCGATCTCCGCCAGGTCTGGCCGCATTTCGAGCGATAGGGTCTGCACTAGACGTTTTCCTTGATTGCCCGCAGTGCGGCGTCGCGGTCTTCATAGCTGGAAAAGACACGGTCCATCCGGGTGATCTTGAACATCTGCCGGACATTGTCCGAAAGGCCGCAGACGACGACTTCACCCCGATTGCCGATACGCTTCAGCAGACCGACAAGGGCACCAATGCCGGAGGAGTCGATGAATTCGACATTGTCGAGATCGATCACGAGGCGACTGTTGCCATTGGAGATCAGTTCGAAAACTTCATCCTTGAACGCGGTTGCATTGGCCGCGGTCAGTCGTTCGGTTCCCGGGTCAACGACGCCGAGGCCTTCCTCGGTGTCACCGTGAAACTTGATCATCGGACGTTTTCCTTTCGCAGACGAGAATGGTGAGGTCATCCGCCAGGGTCCGTCCGTCGCGCCATTTGGTCAGCGCTTCGACGATGCGTCCGGGGATGGCTTCGGGTTGCTTTGCACTTTGGGTGAGGACCGCCAGGACGCGATCCTCGTCGAAGGGGGTGCCGGCCAGGTTTTCGGCCTCGGTTGCACCATCGGAGAAGACGGCAATCGCTTCGCCATCGGAAAGCGTGGTCGTGCGGTTGACGAATTCCACGTTTTCCAGAAGCGCGACGGGGAAACCGCCGTCGCCGACCACCCGACAGGACCGGTCGCGTGCAACGACCAGCGGGGAGGGGTAGCCCGCCTGGCAATAGTGAACGAGATCGCTGTCCTTTTCGATCACGCCGCAGAACATCGTGAAGTACTCGGTGCTGTCGGAGCGGTAGAACCGATCATTCAGCGCGCGCACGAGGGCTGCGGGATCAGGTTGCCCGGCGTCGTCAAAGCCCCACTGGTTAAAGTATTCCTCGGTGAGGAGGTGACCAAGTGCGACGGAGAGCAGGGAGGCGTGGACGCCATGCCCTGCCACGTCGATCGCATAGAACCCGATATATCCCGGCGCCAGATCGTAATAGGCGAACATGTCACCGGACAGGATGTTAGAAGGCATGAAGGCCGAATAGAAATTGCAGTTTCCGATCCGGGCCTCTTCCGCCGGCAGCATCCTGCGCTGCGCGGTTGCCGCGGCGCGAATATCTGCCTCGATCTGTTCCTTGGCCTCGGCCAGAACGCGATTGCGCTCTGCCAGAAGCATCTCGTGGCGCAGCAACCGGTCAGCAGAACGGATCCGCGCCGTCAGGCTCGCCTTGTCGAGGGGTTTGGGGATGAAGTCGTCCACGCCGGCCTCTAGCGCGCGCTCCCGCTCGGCGCGCTGGCTTTGGCTGGTGACCATGATGATGTGGACGTAGTGCTCGCTCCCGCCTTCGCGAATCTTCTCGGCAAGCTCGTTGCCGTCGAGGCCGGGCATATCCAGATCACAAAGCAGAATGCGGGCGTCCAGCTTTCGGACCAGTTCCAGCGCGCTGTCACCGTTGTCGACCTCGTAGGGTTCGTAGCCGAGCTTTCGCAGCATGGCCGAGGCATGTGCACGCTGCAATGCGTCATCGTCCGCCACAACCACCTTGAGCTGCGGGAAGATCATCGGTTCGGTCAAGGACAACGGCATTCTGCTCACATTGCCTCCGAGAGGCGAAAAACATGGTTACTACGACAGGGTGGAAGGCCCGTTTGCTCATGCTCCACTTCATAGAAAGAACGTGGCGATTTTGAGACGTTACGTGTGCCGAATTGGGTCCATTGAGCGACCGGTAAATGTCCTTAACGGACGGATGCTGAATGGTCTCTCGGGGCGTCTCACCTTCCGTGTTCGCGGGCGTCCTCCCCGGCCTGCGGCGAACATCTGAGGGGTGTTTCACCGCAAAGTAGCAATCTTACGCAAGGTGAACCATACAATATGGACGTGCTGACCCGTCTCGAAGGGATAGCGGAGGGGAAAATCGCACAGGAATGCGCCAGTCTTCCGTATGAAACCGGAGGAGGCAGGGGGCGTGTTTACTGCCGCGAGCCTGTCTGTTCGGCGAATCCGAGGATGCAGGCTGGCATCGCTGTTTGGGGGGGACGGTATCAGCCCTTGTCGCGCTCCGCCTGGGCGGCTTCCAGCAAGGCGATGGTCTCGTCGTATGTGCCGAGAGACCTGGGGAACAGTTCTTTCTGCTCCTTGTAGAACTCGGTCCAGCGGTCGAGCGTATCGAGCGGGTATGTGTTGAACCACGTCGCAAGTTGCAACGTGAAGGTACCGGCGTCTCGATCTATCTTGCAGGACTTCTTGGGCATGCACCATCTTCTGCGGCGGATCGGGCCCGAGTTCAAGGTCGGACCGCAAGCCCGCCAACGGCGCAGGATGATCCCTCGCCGTGCGGCAAGCAAAACGGGGGCCACAAGGGCCCCCGTTTCATGACTTGCATCGGTCAGGGTCTCAGACGTCCTGATCCTTTACGAAGGTCTTGTCGACCTCTCCGCGGAAGAAGTCGCGGCCGTAAACCAGCAGGCAGAGGACGACACCGACGGCAAAGCCCCAGGCCGCGCCACGGGTGGCCAGCACGGCGCCGACGACGCCTGCGATGCCCAGGTCACGCTGCGAACGCGCTTCCATGACACCGATACGGACCGAGACGTAGCCCTGGATCAGCAGGGTCAGCGCCAGGGCCACGCCCAGGATCGGCTGCACCAGCGTCACGATCGGCATCAGCAGCAGGCCGGTGTTGGTGCCCCAGCGGAAGGAGCCCGCGCCGCCGAAGATCGAGTTCATCGCCTTCTTGCCCTGGGTGAAGCGTTCCACGATGACGACGTGCATGGCTGCCCAGAGCGGGCCGCACATGGCGACATCCGGCCCCATGATCGACATGATCGAGTTACGGGCGCCGAAGATCATGTGCGCACGGTCGGCGGAGTAGTCGATCTTCTCATCGGGACGTTCCGCATCGGCTTCTTCCAGGATCGCCTTGGACTGCAGCACGTCGCCGAAGAGGACGATGTAGGCGGCCAGGACGGTCGGGATCGCGGAGAGGAACATGTGCAGCGGCGGGAAGCCCAGGCCGAAGACGGTGTATTCCGCGAAGAGCGTGGTGAAGTCCGGCTTGGAAATGCCCCATTCGATGGAGGGCCAGGGTGCTTCGCCGAAGATCGGAGCGACGATGATGGCAAGGGCGACGATCGGGAAGATCCCCAGTTTGCCGATGGCGCCGAAAAGCTTGGAGTCACGCTTCAGCTTGGCGAAGTGGCGGGAGAAGATCACGTAGAACGCGATGCCCACGGCGATGGAGATGGTGAAGGGGAAGGTGTCGAAACGCCCGCCGACCTTGAAGACCGAAATCACGGCCGCAATGCCCGCGCCGATAATGACGCCGGACTTGATCGCCTGTGGAATGGCGGCAACCACCCTATGCGCCAGTCCCGAGGCCCCGATGAAGATCGAGAAGAGACCCAACAGCAATTGGAAGGATATCAGCGCATGGACCCGTTCAGGGCCTTCCGGGAAGGACGCGCAATAGGCCATCAGCAGCGGGATCGCCGGAGTGATCCAGCCGGGAATGACCGGGTCGCCCAGCAGGTGGTGGGTCAGATACAGGATGCCGTTCATCATGACGACCGCCAGGGCGACCTCGAAGGGCATGTTCAGCAGTTCGACCATCAGCGGGATCGCTGCCAGGTCGACGGCGCACATCAGCAGCCCCTGGAAATAGTCGGGCCATTCGAACTTGTAGTGCAGGAACGGCAGCCGGATCTTGAACGGGCCAGCGCCCCAATAGGGCGTTTCATGCCCGTCGATACGTTCTAGTGCCATGGTGTCTCCTCGCTTTCAGCGCAGTTGTTGGTCCCCCCCTCCGGGGACGGTGTGTTGGGAGATGCCGGGGCCGTGGCCTGCGCAAGGCGTGACGCGGCCCCGGTTCGAGGGTCAGAACGCTTCGCGGTAGAGCGTGAGCGCGTCCTCTTCCGTCACTTCGACGGGGTTGTTGACCAGCAGACGCGTCTGAAGCATTGCATCGCGGGCCAGCATCGGCAGGTCCTCTTCCGGGACCTTGACGTCACGCAGCTTCAGGGGCGCGCCGGAGCGGTCCATCAGGTCCTGCATGAAGTTCACAAAGTTGGCGGATTTCGCCTGGGTGCCCTCTTCGGACGCGCCCAGGACCACATCGGCCAGCTCTGCATAGAGCTCTGCCGCGGCGGTCATGTTGTAGCGCAGGACCGGGCCGAGCATCAGGGCGTTGGTCAGGCCGTGCGGCAGGTGGTAGTGGCCGCCCAGCGGGTAGGCCAGCGCGTGCACGGCGCCGACGGGGCTGTTGGCGAAGGCCTGGCCGGCCAGCGTGGCGCCCAGCAGCATCGCCTCGCGGGCGGCGCGGTTGGTGCCGTCCTGGCAGGCGGTGATCAGGTTCGCCGTCATGAGCCGCAGCGCTTCCTTGGCGAAGACGTCGGACATCATGTTCTTCTTGTGCTGGCCGGTGAAGGCCTCGATCGCATGAACCATGGCGTCGATGCCGGTGGCCGCGGTCTGCACGGCGGGCAGGCCCACGGTCAGCTCCGCATCCAGAAGCACGCGGTCGGCGTAGAGCTGGTGGGAGACGATGCCCATCTTGGTGGTCTCGCCAGTGGTCAGGATGGTGATGTTTGTCACTTCCGAACCGGTGCCCGCGGTTGTCGGGATCTGCACCAGAGGGGTGCGTTTGCCCTTCACCTTGCCGATGCCATAAAGCTCCGACAGGGGCTGTTCGGAGACGAGCATCACCGCGACCAGCTTGGCGATGTCCATCGAGGAACCACCGCCCAGCCCCAGAACGACGTCGGCGCCCGCGGCCTTGCCCTTCTCGACGCAGGACATCAGCACCGCTTCCGGCGGGTCGGCCACGACGTCGTCGAAGACGGAGATGGTGAAACCGGCCGCTTCGAGGGAGGCCTTCGCGGGATCGAGGAGGCCATTCTCGTGCAGGAACTTGTCGGTCACGATGAGCAGGTTACGCTCGGGGAACCAGTCCCCAAGCAGTTCGCCCAGGCGCTTTGCGCCGCCCCATTCCACCAGAAGGGAACCGGGCGTGTCGAAGGAGAACGGTTTGATACCATCGGTCATTGAACTTGTCCTTGGTGTGTAGAAACTTGGGCCGCCCGCCGCGAAGGCGGGCGGGATGTCGCAGGGGTCAGAGCGCGCTGCAGACGTATTTCAGCTCGAGATAGTCCTCGATGCCGTACTTGGAGCCCTCGCGGCCGAGGCCGGATTGCTTCACCCCGCCGAAGGGGGCGACTTCGTTGGAGATCAGGCCCGTGTTGTGTCCCACCATGCCGTATTCCAGCCCTTCGGAGACGCGGACCATCCGGGCAAAATCGCGCGTGTAGAAGTAGGCCGCGAGACCAAAGATCGTGTCATTGGCCATGGCGACGGCTTCTTCTTCGGTGTCGAAGGGGAAGAGCGGCGCAAGCGGACCAAAGGTTTCTTCCGTCGCGACCTTCATTTCCGGCGTCACGCCGGTGAGGATCGCGGGTTCGAAGAAGAGGCCGCCGAGCCGCTTGCCGCCCTGGATAAGGGTCGCGCCCTTGGACACGGCGTCTGCGATATGATCCTCGACCTTGTCCAGGGCCTTGGGTTCGATCATCGGGCCGATGTCCGTGCCGTCCTTTGTGCCATCACCGACGTTCAAGGCGGCGACCTTCTCGGCCAGTTTGGCGGCGAAGGCATCATAGACGCCGCGCTGCACCAGGATCCGGTTCGCGCAAACGCAGGTCTGGCCGGCGTTGCGGTACTTGGATGCCATCGCGCCTTCGACCGCCGCGTCGAGGTCGGCGTCATCGAAGACGATGAAGGGGGCGTTCCCGCCGAGCTCAAGCGAGACCTTCTTGATGGTATCCGCGCATTGCGCCATGAGCAGCCGGCCCACTTCGGTCGAGCCGGTGAAGGAGAGCTTCCGGACGACATCGCTGTCGGTGATGACCTTGCCGATCTTGGAGGCAGGGCCGGTCACGACCTGAAAGACACCGGCAGGAATGCCGGCACGTTCTGCCAGTTCACCGAGGGCGAGCGCGGTCAGCGGCGTCAGGTCGGCGGGACGCACGATCATGGAGCAACCCGCCGCCAGCGCAGGGGCCGCCTTTCGGGTGATCATGGCTGCCGGGAAGTTCCAGGGCGTGATGGCCGCCGTGACGCCGATAGGCTGCCGCAGGACGGTGATCCGCTGGTTGGTCTTGGGGGCAGGGATGGTGTCCCCGTAGATGCGCTTGGCCTCTTCGGAGAACCATTCGACAAAGGAGGCCGCATAGGCGATTTCACCCTTGGCCTCTGCCAGGGGCTTGCCCTGTTCCAGGGTCATGATCAGCCCAAGATCTTCGGTGTTCGCGATCATCAGATCGAACCACTTGCGCAGAACGGCGGCGCGATCCTTCGCGGCCCAGCCGGCCCATTCGGCCTGCGCAAGGCGAGATGCTTCGATCACCGCGGGGATATCGGTGGGATCCATGGAGGGAACGGTGCCGACGACGCTCCCGTCAGCGGGATTGGTCACTTCGATGGTCTTGCCGGAGGCGGCTTGGATCCACTTGCCATCGACGAGGCAGGCTTCTTTCAGAAGCGTCGGGTCTTTGAGCTTGGGCATTTTGGCTCCTCCTTTAAAATGCGAACCTACTTGACAGGTCAATTTGCAAATGTTCCAAATATGGAACGGGGTTTGCAATATGGAACGTGTGCATCCGTATACAGTGAATTGGGCTCACGGCAACCGATTTAGCGATAACGGCGGAAGAAATTTGAGATGACAGACAAACCCAAGCGGCGCGCGCCCGCAGTTGAACGAGCGGTTCTGATCATGGATCGCCTTGCATCACAGGGCGGACCGCTTGGTGTGTCAGAGCTTGCCCGGGACATTGGCGCCCCCAAGAGTTCGGTCTACGGGATCTGCGAAACGCTTGTGTCCTCAGGGGTTTTGCACGTCGATTCAATGGGCTACAGCTTCAGTGCGCATTGCCTGCGTTGGAGCGGGGCCTACCTGAGCCGGTCCTCTCTGGTGTCCGAGTTTCAGCGCGTTCTCGCACGGGATGGGCGGCTCGCCCAGTACACCGTGACGCTCTCGGCGCTGGAACGGGATGAAGTGGTCTACCTTGCCTGTCGCAATTCCGATAAACCGCTCGGTTTCACGTTCCAGATAGGGATGCGCCTTCCTGCAGTCTATTCTGCGACGGGCAAGGCAATGCTGTCCCGGCTGACCCCGGACGAGCGAAGGGCGGTCCTGAACGAGGGCTGGTACAATCCACTTACTGCAAGCGGCGTCGACAGTCTGAGTGCGTTCGAGGCCGAAGTGCCGGTTTGGACGGGCAATGGCTATGCCGTGGACAACGGCGAAATCCGGGAGGGTATGGTATGCCTCGGCGCCCCGATCTTGGGGCCACGGGGCACGCCAGTGGCCGGGATCGCCATCTCGATGACAAGCGCCGAAGCCCGCCCCGACGTGCAAAGGGAGCTTGGCGGTATCGTCCGTGACATCGCCAACTCGCTCGCCGGCCACTGACCGTTCGTTACCCGCGCCCCTCGGCGCATGCTTTTGGGCTAACTCAGCTCACGCCTCCGCCCGTTTTCGGCGTCGGCGATGCCTCGAGGGGGCATCGGTGCTCGTATTGGGGGGCAGCCAGCAACTCGGTTTCAGGCATGTTGTGTCGGGGGCGGTCCGCATGGAAATGGTCATTCGCGACAAGGGCGAATGGTGGGTGTTCTCAGCGGCGCGAAGAGCTGGTGGCTGCGGCCATGGCGCGCAGTGCGGCGATGCGGTTTTCCGTGGCCGGGTGGGTGGCGAAAAGACTGTCCCTCTTGTTCGCATGCAGCGGGTTGATGATGAACATATGCGCAGTGGCCGGATTGCGTTCCGCCGTGATGTTGTCGATCCGGGCGGCGCCCATGGCGATCTTCTCCAGCGCGGAGGCCAGCCAGAGGGGGTGACCACAGATTTCGGCCCCGGCCTTGTCGGCTGCGTATTCGCGGGTCCGGCTGATGGCCATCTGCACCACTGCCGCCGCCATGGGAGCGATGAACATCATGGCCAGGGTGCCAAGCAGGCCAAGCCGTTCGCGCGAGCCGCCGACGAACAGCGCGAAGTTCGCCAGCATGGAAATCGCACCGGCAAAGGTCGCGGTAACCGTCATGATGGCGGTGTCGTGGTTGCGGATATGCGCCAGTTCGTGCGCGATCACGCCCGCGAGTTCTTCGCGGCTGAGGTTGCGGACCAGGCCGGTTGTCATCGCGACGGCGGCATGGGAGGGGCTGCGCCCGGTGGCGAAGGCGTTTGGCTGCGAGGTGTCGATCAGATAGACTGCAGGTGCGGGCAGGCCAGCGTTGCGGGCAAGGCCGGTCACGAGGTCATGCAGGCCCATGCGATCACCCGGAGAGAGCGGTTGCGCATTGTGCATGCGCAGGACCATCCGGTCGGAATTCCACCATGTGAAGATGTTCATCGCCGCTGCGATAACAAGGGCGATCACCGCGCCACCGGGTCCGCCGATCAGGTAGCCGATGCACATGAACAGTCCCGTCATCGCTGCCATCAGAATGGCTGTCTTGAAGTAACCCATCATCGTCTCCGTTGGTCCTGTCCAGCAGCTACCGAGATATGGGGCGGGTTCCGGCAAGCGCAAGCCGCTGGCGGGGCAACAACTTCTTGAGTGGGTCCTGGTGGGGTCAGCTCGGCTGTGCATCCGGGGCGCGTCCGCCAAGGTGCTGGCTGAGCAGGCGCGCGGCGTCGCGGACCTGTTCGCCGGCGGCAGGCAGGCGCGCCGTCGTCAGGCGCCCGGCGAGGCCGGAGATCGAGATCGCGCAGGCTGGTTCGCCAATGGGTGACCAGACAACAGCGGCCACGCAGCGCAGGCCTGGAATGTGCTCCTCGTCATCCACGGCGAAGCCCTGATCGCGGATGCGGTGCATTTCTTCCAGCACGGCCTTGACCGTGGTCAGGCTGCGGGGGGTGAGCGGGGGCAGGCCGGTGCGCTTGGCCAGGGCGGTGATGTCTTCGTCCGGCCATGTGGCCAGAAGAGCTTTTCCCATGCCGCTGCAGAAAATCGGGGCGATGCCGCCGGGTGGGGAAATGGCGCGGACAATTTCCCGGCTCTCGACCTGGCTGACGGTGACAAGGCGGTCACCGTCGATGATGCCCAGGTTCGCGGTTTCCCGGGTCTGATCGCGCAGTCGACGCAGGTAGGGCAGGGCCGGTGCGATGAACGTGCGCCGCTTCCCGTAGGCGTTGCCGACGGCAAATGCGGTGCGACCGACGTGCCAAAGGGATGTTTCCGGATCGCAATGGGCAAAACCCTGCGATTCCAGCGTGGTGAGCAACCTGTGGGTGGTCGAGACCGCGAGGGCCGCGCGCTTGGCCAGGTCGCTCACTCGGATGCCATCATCATGTTCCGCCAGCAGCACCAGCAGTTCCAGGGCCCGCCGCACCGACTTCACCCCGTCTGTCGCAGACTGTGTCATGTATACCTTGCGTCCTTTGCGAGGTCGTTTCCACGATGTGGGAAAAGAAGACTAATCGTATCTATAAGGCAATAAAAATGATCTACTCAATGGATAGTGAGGAGGATCCGATGAAGTGAGTCTCCGGTTCAGCTGCTCTTGGTGTATACACCGCGACCCGAATTCTCGGGAGGAGAGAAGGGGTTGGCGGTTCGGGGCCGGCTCGTTTCTGAATGGGTACGAGCAGGGTCCGGGGAGGGCAAGGGGCCGGGATGTAGATTTCGGATGATCCCGGCTGGGGGCCGCACGCGGTTGGAGGACCCGCGTGGCGCGCCGACAAAGGATACGGCATTCGGGATGGCAGACCGTTGTATTCCGGGTGATGTGGCCGACCTGCCCATTGGGCGGGGCGGTAGGCCTTTCGGGGCCGGAAGACCGGGCAGGTTCGGGGCAAGAGGAGGCGCCGGGCCTGGGACATACAGCGGTCGTTTAGGGAGGAAGACATGACAATCGAACATCTCGGAAGGAACCGGGCCGCGCAGGCGCCGGGCGAGGAGGCTTTGTCGGTGCGTAGGCCACTGGCGGGGGCGGCCACCATTGCTGTGGCCATGCTGATCGGCTCTGCGCCGGTGACCGCGCAGGTGCTGGACCTGGAGGGCAAGACCGTGACGCTGGTTCACAACGCCTCGCCCGGCGGGGCGACGGGGCTGAGCGCGCAGGTGCTTGCCGATGCCTGGGCCAAGACCATGGCGGGGCATCCCACGGTGGTGGTGCAGTCCGTCGCCGGGGGAGCCCTGACCAAGGGTATCGACCACGTGATGGAGGCGCGTCCCAACGGGCTGACCCTGGGCTATCTGGCGTGGCAGGGCACGACGAGGATCCTCGATCCAGAGCCGCTGCAGATTCCCTTCGGGGATTTCGGTACCATTGCCGGGATCGGGGGATCGAACTTCCTGATCCACGCGCGCACCGACATCGGCGGGGGCCTTGAGGGGCGGGATGAATTCGCCGGGCTCGAGACCGTCAAGGTGGGGGGCTATTCGTCGAAGATGACCCAGGGCATGCAGACCGTGGCGGCGCTGGATCTGCTTGGCGTCGACTGGAGCTACGTTTCCGGCATGTTCGGGGACGGCCCGCTATACGCCGCCTTGCAGCGGGGCGAGATCGAGGCCTATCCGGCAACCACCGCCCAGTACATGAACGAGCTGGAGGATGGCCCGATTGCCGATGGGACTTCCATGGCGGTCTGGCAGATGGGGCCTCTGCTTGCTGATGGCACGATGAAGACGGATCCCGCGCTTGGCGATGTACCGACGGTGGATGCCTATATCGAGGCCGCCACGGGCAAGGCGCCCGAAGGTCCCCTTTGGGATGTCGTGATGTTCCATGCCGAGGCATCAGCTCCGGTGAACTGGATCGTCGTCGCGCCGCCGGGCACCCCGGAAGAACACCTGGAGATGCTACGGCAGAGCTTCGAAGACGCCATCGCCACGCCGGAATACCAGGAGGCGGCGACGAAGGTCTACGGCTCAGCGCCCAACATCGTTCACGCAGACGAGATGAGCCGCATCATCACCGAGGTCTCCAACACGCCCGAGGCGATCAAGGACACGATGCGCAGCCTGATCGACCGGATGGAGCAATGAGCCATGGGGCGCGGCCCCGTGCGGCGCCCCGGCAACCTGCACCATTGCCAGCGCTTTCGGCGGTCCACGTTGCCTGCCCAAGCGTCTGAAGAACCCTTCGACCGCGCCGGGGCGATCTTCCCGACCGCCGCCGGCGCGGCATTCAAGACCTGATTTGTGGGCGAAATTCCATGTTCGACTCTTTTCTGGCAGGGCTGTCCCTTGTCCTGTCCTTTCCCAGTTTCTTTTATCTGCTTGCGGGGATCGCCGTGGGCCTTTGGCTGGGCGTCGTGCCCGGTCTGGGCGGTGTGACCGGTATGGTGGTTCTGCTGCCGCTGACCTTCGGCATGGAGCCGGCAGCGGGCCTGGCGATGCTGCTGGGGCTTTTCGCCGTGGTTTCGACCTCTGACACGATCACTTCCGTGATGCTGGGCATTCCGGGCACGATCGCGAGCCAGGCAACGGTGATCGACGGCAACGCCATGGCCAAGCGCGGCCTGGCGCAGACCGCTTTCGGGGCCGCCTTCGCGAGTTCCGCATTCGGGGGCGTACTGGGCGGCCTGGCCATGGCGGCGTCCTTGCCCTTTGCGCTGTGGATCATCCTGGCCTTCGGATCTCCTGAATTCTTCCTGTTGTCGGTCCTGGGTCTGCTGATGGTCGGGGCGGTCAGTGGCAACGCCGTTTCCAAGGGCCTTGGCGCGGCCGTTCTGGGTCTGATGCTCAGCCAGATGGGCTACCCTGTCGCCAGTTCGATGCCACGCTATTACTTCGGGCAGCGGGAACTTCTGGATGGGCTGCCACTGGTGCCGGTCATCCTCGGCCTCTTCGGCTTGCCGGAAATGATGGACCTGGCGGCGCGGCGCAGCGCGATTGCCCATATCAGCGATGCCCGCGCGGAAGACGACGGGATCCTGGACGGCATCCGCGCGGCGATCCGCAACCGCTGGCTGGTGATCCGCTGTTCGCTGCTTGGCGTCTACGTGGGCATGCTGCCCGCGATCGGATCCTCAGTCGTGGACTGGCTGGCCTATGGTCACGCGACGCAAACGGCGAAGGACAAGGCGGGTTTTGGCCAGGGCGACGTGCGCGGGGTGATCGCACCCGAGGCTGCGAACAACGCGGTTCTGGGGGGATCGCTGATCCCGACGCTGGCCTTCGGAATCCCCGGGTCCGGCGCGATGGCGGTGCTGCTTGGGGCGCTGACGATCCACGGGTTTGCACCGGGTCGGAACATGCTGAGCGAGAACCTGGACGTTACCTTTTCCATGGTCTGGACGATCATCATCGCCAACATCCTGGGGGCTGCGGTGCTGATGGTCTGGGGACGTCAGGTGGCCAGGGCCGCCTTTGTTGACGGGAACTTCATCGTGCCTGCGGTGATCCTGTTCATCTTCATGGGATCCTGGGTGTGGGAGCCGGGAATGTTCACCTGGTGGTGCCTGCTTGGCGTCGGTCTGCTCGGCTACGTGTTGAAGGCCGCAGGCTGGCCGCGTCCGCCCTTCATCCTGGGGTTCGTTCTGGGGCCGGTGCTGGAAAGCGCGATGTCGATCACCTGGCAGAGCTACACGCCGATGGAGGTGATCTCCCGGCCCACGGTCGTCGGGCTGGTCGTGGTGGTAGGCATCGTCTTTTTCTTCGCGCTGCGGTCCACGCGACAGGGGCTGGCAGCCCATGCCATCGAGGACACACGCGAAAGCCGTGCTAGCCTCGTGCTGTCCAGCGCGCTCGCCCTGCTGCTGGTCGTGCTTTTTGCCGGGGCGGTCTGGCTGGCACTGGACTGGAAGCTTCTGGCGAAGATCTCCCCCATCGCTTTCGGACTCGCGGGACTGGTCATCATGGGTTTCGTCCTGCTGCAGGATCGCCTTCGACTGGCTGGCATCGCCGCTGCGCGCCGGGCCGGGGACCCTGCCGCGGGTGGGACGCTGGCACAGTTCTGGGAAGAACACCGCCGGCAGATGGTGTTGCTGCTGGCGGTCGCGCTGATGGTCTTGTTGACGCCCTGGCTGGGCACCTACGCGGCGCTGCTGGGGTTTGCCGCAATCTATGCCGCGGTCTGGGGGCGTTTCCGCTGGTGGGTCGTGGCGCTCTACACCCTTGCCGCCGGGCTTGTCCTCTACGGGCTCTATGACCGGCTTCTTCACACGCCCTTTGAACTCCCGTTTTTCATGTAACCGATCGGAGGAGAGCGAGACATGCTGACAGAACTCGATCAGACCAAGGCAGCGGACCCGGTGCAGGGGATCGGGGCCATCGACTGCGACGTGCACCCTAGAAGTCCCGAACAGGCGGATCTGCTGCCCTATATGGATGCCTACTGGCGCGACATGCTGCCCTATCGCGACATCGGCCGGATGGAGCTGACCTCCTACCCGTTCTCGACCCGGCCCTTTCGGTCCGAAGGGGCCCAGGGTGGGGTTGAAAGCCCGGCACGACTTGCCGCCGCGCACCTGGATCCGCTGGGCCTCTCGGCGGCCATCCTGAACGTGGTGAACGGGGTGCAGGCACTGTTCGATCCCTACATGCAGGCCGCCATGTGCCAGGCCACGAACCGGTGGTTGGCGGCCGAATGGCTGGACCGGGACCCGCGGCTGCGTGCCTCCCTGCTGGTGCCGTTTCGTCACGTGGATGAAGCAGTGGCAGAGATCCGGCGCTATGCGGGTGACGCACGCTTCGTGCAGGTCCTGGCGATCTGCATGGGTGACGGCCTGCTGGGGCAGCGGGACTACTGGCCGATCTGGCGGGCCGCATCCGATGCCGGCATGGCCCTGTCCATCCACCCGGGCAGCAGTTATCGCCATGCGCCCACCCAGTCGGGCTTCCTGTCCTACCTGGTGGAGGAGCAGGTGACCTGGACCCAGGGATTTGCCAGCCAAGCGGCAAGCCTTCTGTCCGAAGGGGTCCTGACGGAGTTTCCGGACATGAAGGTCGTGATGGCTGAAAGCGGTGTCTCGTGGCTCTTCGGTCTTTCCTGGCGCATGGCAAAGGACTGGCGCGGCAGCCGGGTGGAGGTGCCCTGGCTGAAGGAAAGCCCGGAGGTCGTGCTGGAACGGCAGTTGCGCTTCACCCTGCAGCCTTTCGATCTGCCGGATGATCCGGGGGACACGGCCGCCGTCATCGACTGCGTGGGCGGGGCGGAGATGCTGCTGTTTTCCTCTGACTTCCCGCATGACCAGGGGGCGTCCTCGACGCTCTGGCCGCGCGGGCTGTCGCCCGACCTCGCCCAGGCGATCTGCCGCGAGAACATCCTTGCCACCTATCCGAGACTGGAGGTCTGACATGTCTGTCACGGAACTGGAAAAGACGACGGAAGCCGATACGAAGCTCGGGATTGTCGATTGCGACATCCATCCGGCCCTGCATGACCGGTCAGAGATTGCGCCCTTCCTGCCGCTGCGCTGGCGGGAACACGTACGGGACTGGGGGATGCGGTCGGGCGGCCCGTTCGTCGGTGCGCTGCAGTATCCGCGGATGGGCCACGGCATGCGCCAGGACAGCTATCCGCCAGACGGGGGGCATCCGGCCTCGAACCTCGCCTTCATGAAGACCCAGCTTCTCGATGATCTGAATATCGAATTCGGTCTTCTGCATGCCCTGAACGTCGGCCCATCCCTGCAAAATCAGGAGCTGGGAGCTGCGGTCTGTGCGGCGTTCAACGACTGGCAGGTCGACAAGTGGCTTTCCAAGGAGCCGCGATTGAAGGGGGGCATCTCCATCCCGCAGGAAGATGCCGCCGCATCCCTGCGAGAGATCGAGGAGCGGGCGCGTGATCCGCGTTTCGTTCAGGTGGCCTTCGTGCCCCGCTCGATGGAGCCGGCAGGCCGCCGCCGCTACTGGCCGATCTACGAGATGGCCGAGGCATTGCAGCTCCCCATCGGCGTTCACTCCGCGGCAACGGGATGGCGGGCCAACAGTGGGGCCGGCTGGGGCAGCTATTACGTGGAAGAGCACTATGCCTTTGCCCATACCGCCCAGACCATGCTGGTTTCGATGATCTTCGAAGGGGTCTTCGAAAGGTTCCCAAAGTTGAAGCTGGTTCTGGTCGAAGGGGGCTTTGCCTGGCTGGCACCGCTGATGTGGCGCATGGATCGGGAGTGGGAGCGGATGCGGGACGAGGTACCCCATGTCACGCGCAGGCCGTCCGATTACGTGAAAAGCAATGTCTGGCTGACCACCCAGCCCGTGGAGGAGCCCCCGAATGTCCGCCACATGACACACCTGCTGGACTGGATTGGCTGGGACAAGCTGATGTTTTCCACCGACTACCCGCATTGGGACTTCGACCATCCCGATCGCGCCTTCCGCATCGGCATGAGCGAGGAGGCCCGGCGCGGCATCCTTCGTGACAATGCCGTCAATGTCTACCGGCTGACCTGAGGAGGTCCCATGACCGATCATATCATCTGTCGCGTCGAGGAAATCGACGAGGGCAAGGCGCGGCATGTCTCCATCGGAGGGCGCGACATCGCGATCTTCAACCTGGGAAACCGGTTTGCGGCCATCACCAACCGCTGCCCGCACGAAGGGGCAGAGCTGTGCCACGGCAAGATCGCGGCCTTCGTCAGCGCCGATGCGCCGGGCGCCTACCGGACTGAAGACGAGAAGATCATGGTCCGCTGTCCCTGGCACGGATGGGAGTTCGACCTGGCCAATGGCCGGTCCTACTGCGATCCGAACCGGGTGCGGGTAAAGACCTTCGACGTGAAGGTCGCGCCGGGGGAGACACTGGCGGAAGGACCCTACCGGGCAGAGATCTTCGAGGTCAGAACCGAGAACGATTATGTCGTCCTCACGCTCTGACAGGTTGGGGGCGGTGTTCCTTCCGGCGCTGCCCCTGACCGGCGGATGCCAGTGCGGCGCGGTTCGCTACCGGGTCACCGGCGTGCCACTGACGTTCTACATCTGCCACTGCTCGCGCTGCCAGAGGCAGTCGGGAAGTGCCTTCGGCGAAAGCCTGCAGCTGCAGCCGGAGGATCTGCAGATTGAGGGCACACTGGGACGACTGGCGGTGACAGGAGGATCCGGCCGGGCGGGAGAGATCACCTTTTGTCCGACCTGCGGCACCCGGATCACCCACCAGGTCGAAGGGCGCCCCGTCGTGGTCCTGAAACCCGGAACGCTGGACGCGCCCGGATGGCTTCGCCCCGTGGGAGAGATATTCACCGAGGCGCGTGCCGACTGGCTTCGACCGCTCGCAGGGGTTCCGCAATACCCCGATGCGCCGGACATGGCGCGGCTTCACGCGGATTGGGCTGAAATGCTGGTCACGCCCGAGGATGTGGGCCCCGAGGATGTGGGAGATGACGAATGAGCGGGATTGTCGTGGTGGGCGCCGGGCAGGCGGGCTGCGCCCTGGTGGCGCGCTTGCGCGCGGAAGGCTATGCCGGTGCCCTGACGTTCATCGGAGAGGAACCCTGGCCGCCATACCAGAGGCCGCCCCTGTCGAAAGCCTACCTGACGGGCGCCATGCCGCTGGCGCCGCTATTCCTTCGGCCGGACGACTTCTATGCCGTCCAGGATGTGACCCTGATCACTGGCCAACAGGTCGAGGCGATCGCGCCGGAAGAGGGGACAATCCGCGTTGATGGGGCGGACCTGCGCTATGATCAGCTCGTCCTGGCCACAGGTGCGCGGCCTAGGAAACTGCCCGCCGAAATCGGCGGTACGCTTGACGGTGTCTGCGTGATGCGCGGCATCGCGGATGCCGACCTGTTGCAGGCGCGCATGCGCCCCGGGGCGCGGCTTTTGGTGGTGGGAGGCGGCTTCATCGGGCTGGAAGGTGCCGCGGTGGCTGCCAAGCTTGGCCTGAAAGTGACCCTTGTCGAAGCCGCCCCGAGGATCCTGCAACGTGTCGCAGCCGCAGAAACAGCCGACTATTTCAAGCGCCTTCACGCGGCTCACGGTGTGGAGATCATCGAGGGGATCGGGCTTCGCAGGTTGTCTGGCAAGGGCAGGGTGGAACGTGCGGAGCTTTCGGATGGGCGCATGCTCGACGTGGATCTGGTGCTGCTCGGCATTGGCGTTGTGCCGGAAACCTCTCTGGCGGAAGCGGCCGGGCTGGCGCTGGACAACGGGGTCGCCGTGGATGCATTCGGCCGGACATCGAAACCGGGGATCTGGGCCGTGGGGGACTGCTGTTCCTTTCCCTCCCAGGGACGACGGATCCGACTGGAAAGCGTGCCGAATGCCATCGACCAGGCCGAGAACCTCGCCCTGAACCTGCTCGGGACAGAAACGCCCTATCGGCCATCCCCCTGGTTCTGGTCGGACCAGTTCGACGTGAAGTTGCAGATTGCGGGGCTGAACCAGGGCTACGAGCGGGTGATTGCGAGGCCCGGGGCGCGGGCGGGCAGCCGGTCCCACTGGTATTATCGGGACGACGCGTTGATCGCCTGCGATGCGATGAACGATCCCCGCGCTTTCATGACTGCGCGCAGGTGGCTGGCGGAGGGTGTCAGCCCTGATCCCGACGCCCTGATGCAGCCGGGAACGGACCTGAGGGGGCTGACCGCCGCCTGACCTGCAACGTGATAGGCAATGTGCCGGGCATCGACGATTTGGAAGGAGGACCGATGGTCAAGATCATATATATAGAGCACGAGGGTCGGCGCCATGCGCTGGACCTGGTAGAGGGGATGACCCTGATGGAGGGCGCGCGGGACAACGGGGTCGAGGGGGTCGTGGCAGAATGTGGCGGCGCCTGCGCCTGTTCGACCTGCCACGTCTACGTGGATCCGCAATGGATGGGGCGGCTGCCTGCGATGGAACCGATGGAGGAAGACATGCTGGATTTCGCACCGGGGGTCGATCCCGCGCGGTCCCGGCTGTCCTGCCAGATCAGGATCACGGCCGCCCTTGACGGGCTGTCGGTGACAATTCCAGAGGAACAGGCCTGACGCGGCGATCAGCAGGCAGGACTGGTAATTGATAGTTCGGGGGCGGTCCGACCGCCCCCGGCCTGGATGTCACCGCGCGTAGATATCGGCGAGCCAGGCGGCCATTTCCCGCAGGCGCAACTCGGCGTCGGCGCAATATTCCATGGCACGCAGGTAGCCGTGGATAAGCCCTTCGCCACGTTCGACCGTAACTTCGACCTCTGCCCGGGTCAGCGCATCGACATAGGCCAGCCCAGAATCGCGCAGCGGATCGTTGTGGGCAACTGCCACATAGGCCGGCGGCAGCCCGGCGTGACTTTCCGCTGCCAGCGGAGCGATGCGCGGATCGGTGTTGAGCTGCGTCTCATCCGGGCAGTAGAGCGCATTGGTCGCCGCCATGCCGGCGACCTTGAGCAGCGGCCCTTCGGCATTTTCGGCGTAGGACGGTCGGGTGCGGTCGAAATCGCAGGCCGGGTAGATCAGCAGCTGCGCGCAAAGCGGGATCCCCGCGTCCCGGCAGGCCAGGGCGACGGCCGCCGCCAGATTGCCGCCAGCGCTGTCGCCGCCGATGGCCAGGCGGGCAGGGTCGATCCCCAGGTCCGCGGCCTTTTCACTGGCCCAGCGTGCGACGGCCAGGACCTGCAGATAGCCTTCGGGGAAGGGGTGTTCAGGCGCCAGTGCGTAGTCGACCGAGATCACGGTCTGGCGATTCCAGTCCGCAATGCGGGCGGTAATGTCCCAGTGGGTTTCCGGGCTGCCCTGCATCCAGCCACCACCGTGCATGTAGATCAGCGCAGGTTGGGTACCGCCATCTGCATGGCGGAATACGCGCACGCGGACAGGTCCGCCATCGCTGTCGATCCAATGCTCTTCGTCCGTCTCGACGGATGCCGGTGTCGGCAACCTCATGTCCCTTGCGATGCTCTCGAAATGCAGACGGCGATCTGCCGGTGTTGCTCCTGCGGGCAGGGTTGCCCACTTGGCGTCCCATACTTCCAGGAACCGGAAAATATCCGGGTTGATCATGCGTGCCTCCTCCCTCTGACGTGGCATGTCACTTTCGGCGGACAGCCCGGGCTTCATCACGACGCCCAGAACCATGTCGCCAACCTGACGGCGCAGTTTTTGCTGGCCGCGCTCGGTGAAAAGTTCGTCTCCGAAGATGTGCGAAAAGGTCGCCCGGTTCGAGACGTTGAAGATCGACGCGGCAGAGATGTGCCAGTGGATTTCCAGAGCGGTCAGGCTGCGCCGGAAAAGGCCCGCTTCGACGCCGCGCCGATAGATGTCTTCCAGCAGTATGATGACGGAGCTGTTTTGCCCTGAAATCTTGTCGGACCGGGACATATGCTCGCCGCCATGGATGTTCTCGATCATGACGAGCCGGACGAAATCCGGTGCATGCCGGTGGTGCTCGAAGGTGAACTCCGCCAGCTGCCTGAGCGCGGCGACAGGGTTCAGGGAGGCCAGTTCCAGCTGGCCCTCCTCCTTCCGCATGCGTGCATAGGCATCTTCAAGAACGGCCCGGTAGAGGTTCTCCTTGTCGCCGAAATAGTAATAGATCATTCGCTTGGACGTGCGGGTCTTGGCCGCGATCTCGTCGATGCGGGCGCCCGAAAGGCCCTGGCGCGCGAAGACCTCCCTTGCGGACTGCAGGATGTTGTCACGGACCGCGTCTGGGTCCTGCTTCCAACCACCACGCTGCTGTTCACCCGTGCGGCCCGCCGGAACGGAATCGCCCATGTCTCTCCTCCCTCTCATGGTCCCGCATCAGTTCTAACCTCTTGCAGTGCAAGGCGGAATGACCGATGTGAGCCAGTGCTCAAACCAGCAATTTTAACCGGTGTGAACATCTCATTGACTTAATTAACCGAATATAACATTGTTTCGTCAAGATATCTGACGGCCAGGGGAGGAGAGCCGGTGATGTCGGAGGAACAATCCGCTCACGTCGAGCGGGAGGTTTTGCGGCCCTTGCGGATCGGTCTGCTGGGGCGTGGAATTTCCGGTTCGCGCACACCGAGAATGCACATGTGGGCTGCCCGCGCCCTTGGGCTGCCCTATGATTACCAGTTGATCGACGCAGAGGATCGCAAGCTCCCGCAGGGGGCGGCCGAGATTCTGGATCTGCTGGAGGAGGAGGGGTTCGACGGGCTCAACGTGACCTATCCCTACAAGCGTACCGTTGCCGAAGAGCTGGAGGAGCTCTCGGATGCGGCACGCGGGATCGGGGCGGTGAACACCGTCGTCATGCGGGGCGGTCGCCGGATCGGCGACAATACCGATCACTGGGGCTTTCTTGAAAGTCTGCGTCAGGGACTGCCGGACGCGCCGCTGGACCGCGTGCTGATGCTGGGCGCGGGCGGGGCGGGGCGTGCGGTATCCCAGGCCCTGCTCGACGCCGGTGTCGGGCAGTTGATGATCCGTGACACGCAGGAAGGATCGGCGGAGGAATTGGCCGGGCTGCTTTGCGCGCTTTACGGAAGCGGTCGGGCCATGGCGGTGTCCTCTGCGGAGGTGGCCGCGGTGGAGGCACGGGGCATCGTCAATTGCACCCCCATGGGCATGGCGAAACTGCCGGGCACATCAATCGACCCTGACGCGCTGCGGCCGGAGCACTGGGTTGCGGACATTGTCTATTTCCCGCTGGAGACGGAGCTGCTCTGCCGCGCGCGGGAAAGGGGCTGCGCTGTCCTGCCGGGATCGGGGATGGCGCTCTATCAGGCTGTCCGGGCCTTCGAGCTTTTCACAGGCAGAAAACCGGACATCGAGCGGATGCGGGAGGCATTCGACTCGTTCAGCTGAGGGCGCGACGCGCTCTCGATCACGCGGGGAAGAGGAGCCCCGATGCGGAACTTAGGGAGGAACGCATGAACAGACTGACCAGGACGACCCTGACGGCGATCACGCTCGTCACCGGGGTCTCTGCCGGAATGGCGATGGCCGATCCGGTGGAGATCATCTACTCCGATACCGTACAGGAAACGGACCGCCGGTCCGGCATCCTGAAGGAACACTTCGCCAACTGCCTTGGCGACGGTTTCGAGTTCAAACCCTACTTCGGGGCGACGCTCTTTAAGCAGGGGACCGAGCTGAACGCGATGCAGCGCGGCAACCTCGACATGGCAAACCTGGCGATCTTCGATTTCTACAACCAGGTGCCTCAGACCTCGATCCTGGGGACTGCCTACCTGTGGCGCGACTACGACCACATGCGCGCGACCTTTGACAGCGACGTCCTTGACGGGCTGATCGCGGACATGGAGGAGGCCACGGGCATCAAGGTCCTGGCCTGGCCCTACATCGGCACGCGCCATGTCAACATCCGGGGCGACAAGCATATCGAGACTCCAGAGGACATGGCGGGGATCAAGCTGCGGATGCCCGGCGGGGAAGGCTGGCAGTTCGTGGGCGAGGCGCTTGGCGCCAACCCGACGCCACTGGCCTTCACCGAGGTCTACACCGCGCTGCAGACCGGCGCGATCGACGGCCAGGACAATCCGCTGCCCGCCGACAAGCAAATGAAGTTCTACGAGGTGACCGATCAGATCGTCCTGACCGGGCACCTGATCGCGACCAACACCTTTGCCATGTCCGCGAACAAGTGGAGCAGCCTGGACGAAGGTCAGCAGGCAAAGGTGCAGGAATGCGCGCTGGAATTCCAGGGTGCGCTGGATGCGGACACCATCCGCCAGGAAGCCGAGCTGGTTTCCTTCATGGAGGGAGAGGGCCTGCAGGTCTACGAACCGAACAAGGAAGCCTTCCGGAGCCATGTCCTGGAGGTATTCAAGTCTTCGAAGTTCTCTGAAACCTGGCCCGAAGGCGTGCTGGACGCCATCAACGGCCTTTGATGCGCGCGTGAAAAGAAGGGATGCGGCCGCCGGGGGAGAGGCGGCCGCATCTGACAAACAGGGAGGAAATCATGAATTATTCCAACACGATCAAGCATCTGGCCACAGGGACTGCCCTTGCGCTGATGGCGGGCACCACCGTCATGGCGCAAGACAAGCCGTCGCTGATCTATTCCGATACCGTGGCTGCCGCGGACCCGCGCAGCGCCGTTCTGGACGAAGGGTTCGCCGGCTGCCTTGGCGAGGCCTTCGACTTCCAGCCGTATCACGGTGCGACCCTGGTGAAGCAGGGGACGGAACTGACCTCGATGCAACGTGGCAATCTGGACATGGCGAACCTCGCCGTCTTCGACTTCTACAACCAGGTCCCCGAAACCTCGATCCTGGGGACGGCCTACCTGTTCCGCGACGTCGATCATATGCGCGCCGTGTTCAAGAGCGACGTGCTGGACGATCTCGTCGCCACGATGGAAGAGAAGACCCACGTCAAGGTCCTGGCCTGGCCGTACATCGGGACGCGGCACGTCAACATCCGCGGCGACAAGCATATCGAGACACCGGCCGATCTGGCTGGCGTCAAGTTGCGCATGCCCGGCGGCGAGGGCTGGCAGTTCCTGGGCGAGGCCCTGGGAGCGAACCCCACGCCGCTGGCCTTCACCGAGGTCTACACCGCGCTGCAGACCGGCGCCATCGACGGGCAGGACAACCCGCTGCCCACCGACAAGTCGATGAAGTTCTACGAGGTGACGGATCAGATCGTGCTGACCGGCCACCGCATGTCGAACAATGTCTTCACCGTCTCGATGTCCAAGTGGGACAGCCTGACACCGGATCAGCAGGAGGTTCTGCAGACCTGCGCGTCCCAGTTCGAAGACGACATGGCCAACTACGTGCTGGAGCAGGAAGCCGCGCTGGTGTCCTTCTTCGAGGACGAGGGGCTGAAGGTCTATGCGCCTGACACCGAAGCGTTCCGGAACCACGTCCTGGACGTCTACAAGAGCTCCAAGTTCTCCGAGGACTGGCCCGAGGGCCTGCTCGAGAAGATCAACGAAATGTAATGGCTGCGGGTCCGGCGGGTCCTGCCTGCCGGACCTCGTGCAATTGGCTGGCCCCGATGGGGCCGGAGCCTGAAATGCAACGGGGGTTCAATGGACCGCTTGAAAACAATTGCAGGGTGGCTCGGCACGCGGGCCGAGAACCTGCTCGCCCTGATCCTGGGCGCTCTCTTCGTCAGTTTCCTGATCCAGATCGTCTTTCGCTATCTTCTGAACCTGCCGCTGGGGTGGACGGTCGAATTCGTTTCGATCGCCTGGCTCTGGGGGATCCTGTTCGGCTACGCCTTCGTTGTGCGCGAAGCGGATGTGATCCGGCTCGACATCATCTATGCCGCGCTGCCACGTTGGGCCCGTCGGGCTCTGGACGTCATCACCGGCACCATCTGCGCCGGGATCTTCCTTTGGACGCTGCCAAAGGTCTGGGGCTACATCGACTTCATGTCGATCGAGAAGACAGCCTACATGAAGATCCGGTTCGACTACGTCTTTGCGATCTACATTCCCTTTGCCCTCTCCGTCGTCATTCGCTGCGGCATCAGTATCTGGCGCGGCATTTCCGGGGTTGGGCCGGCGTTCGACACGCCCAAAACGGCGGATACCCACGACTATGATTGAACCCTTCACCATCGCGATCATCCTGATCGCCTTCCTGGCCTTCGGCGGGCTTTCCATGGGCCTGGCAATGATCTGCGGGTCCTCCGTTTACCTGATCCTGAAGGGGTTCGATCCCTCGATCGCGTCGGAAACGCTGCTTCAGGGGCTGTTCAACAGCTACACGCTGCTTGCCATTCCCCTGTTCATCCTTGCGGCGGATATCATGAACATCGGGTCCCTGGCGGACCGGCTGCTGCGCTTCAGCCAGGCGCTGGTTGGTCGGTTCAAGGGCGGCCTGGGACACGTGAATGTCGTGTCGTCTCTGATCTTCTCCGGCATGTCGGGATCGGCGGTGGCCGATGCGGTCGGCATGGGCAAGATCATCATCAACATGATGACCAAGGACGGCAAGTACACGGCCTCCTACGCGGCCGCGATCACCGCCGCCTCGGCCACGATCGGGCCGATCATTCCGCCGTCGATCCCCATGGTGCTCTATGCGCTGGTGTCGGATCAGTCGGTGGGCTTCCTCTTCGCTGCCGGCATGGCGCCGGGGCTGTTGATGGGGCTGGTCCTGATGGTCATGAACATGATCATCGCGCACCGGCGGGGGTTCTCCACGGACGAGGCGATCCCGCTGCGCGACATGCCCGGGGTCACCTTCCGGGCGATCCCTGCGCTTCTGCTGCCCGTCATCCTGCTCGGCGGTATCTATGGTGGGGTGATGACCCCGACGGAAGCCGCGGCCGTGGCCGCCTTTTACGCGCTTGCGATCTCGGTCATCCTGTACCGGTCTGTGACCGCGGGGCAGTTCTACCAGACCCTGCTGGCCTCGGCCCGATCGACGGCCACGGTCGGGATCCTGATCGCGGGGGCGCTGACCTTCCAGTACGTCGTCACCCGCGAAAACGTGCCGGATCAGCTGGCCGCCTTCCTTGCCCAGTACGAGCTGTCCAAGGTGGGCTTCCTTCTGGCGATCAACGTGCTGTTCCTGGTCCTTGGATGCATCCTCGAAAGCGGGGCGATCCTGCTGATCATCGTGCCGATCTTCATTCCGACGGCCCAGTCCCTGGGGATCGACCTGGTGCATTTCGGGGTCATCTGTGTCGTGAACGCGATGCTCGGCCTGATCACGCCACCCTACGGGCTGTTGCTGTTCATCGTGTCCTCGATCACCAAGCAACCCCTGGCCAGGATCGTCCGGGATCTGATGCCCTTCCTGCTTGCACTGGTGATCGCGCTCGGGATCATAACCTTCGTGCCCGACTTCGTCCTCTGGCTGCCTCGGCTGCTTGGCTACAAGGGGTGACGGCATGAGCTTGAAAAGAGATCCCGCAGGGACCGGCGCGGCAGCATCTGCCGCCGCGCCCCGGGTCGAACTTGTCCAGCGCGCTGAGGCGCAGCTGGGTGAGACACCTCTCTGGGATTCCCTGCGCGAGACCCTGTGGTGGATCGACATCGAACGGCCAACGCTTTGGCAGCTTGATCCGGCAAGTGGCTCGGCCGAGGCTCAGGCGCATCCGGGGACCTACCTTGGATGCATCGCGATGACACGTTCCGGTGGCCTTCTGGCCGCACGCGATCTGGAGCTGGTGTACCGGGGGCCGAACGACGAGACGTTCACGACCTTCGCGACGACCCCGGGGGAAACCATGCCCGCGACCCGGCTGAATGACGGTCGTGTCGACACCCGGGGGCAGTTGTGGATCGGGACGATGGACAACGGGCTGTCCGAACCGCTCGGAACGCTCTACCGGGTCACCCCGGACGGCGCGATGACGGCCATGCTCGAAGATGTTGTCGTGTCCAACGGGATCACATTCGATCCAGACGGGCGGTACATGTATTTCACCGACACGCGCCGCCACGTCACCTGGAAGCTGACCCTCGACCCGACAGGAGAGGAGATCGTCGGGCGAGAGGTGCTTGCCGACTACTCCGCCACGGGCGACAGGCCAGACGGCGCCTGTGTCGATGTCGATGGCTGCCTGTGGCAGGCCTTTTTCGCCGGTGGCAAAGTCGTCCGCTATGCCCCGGATGGTCGCATCGATCGGGAAATCGCGCTGCCTGTCAGCAATCCGACATGCCTGTGCTGGGGCGGGCGGGACCTGAAGACGCTCTTCGTCACTTCCGCCTCCAAGTTCCTCAGCCCGGAACAGCGTGCGGCAGAGCCCTTGGCAGGGTCTGTCTTCGCCATCGAGGGCGCAGGTCAGGGCCTGCCGGAAAACCTGTTTTCAATCTAGGTCATCAAAGGGGAGGAGACCCATGACTTACCTACGCAACCTGACGGCGGCGGCGATTGCCGTCGCGGCGCTCGCCGGAGCGGCACGTGCCGATGGGATCGAGCTGATCTTTTCCGATGTGAACCCGGCGGATGTGCCGCGCTCCAAGGCGATGACGGATATCTTCGCCAAGGAACTGGGCGATGACTTCAACTTCCAGCCCTATTTCGGCGCGACGCTGATGAAGCAGGGGACGGAGCTAACGGGTCTTCAGCGGGGCAATATCCAGATGGCCGGTCTGCCGCCGTCCGACCTCGCCCAGCAGGCACCGGAGTTCGACATCCTGGGCGCTGCCTATGTGGTGCGGGACCAGCCCCACCTCAAAGCTATTTTTGACAGCGAGGTTGGCGAACAGCTGAAACAGATCGCCCGCGACAAGCTGAAGGTCGAGATCTTGGGAACGTTCTACTACGGCACCCGGCACGTGAACCTGAAAGGCGACGCGGAAATCATGACGCCGGAGGACATGAAGGGGGTCAAGCTGCGGATGCCCGGCGGCGAAAGCTGGCAATTCCTCGGCAAGTCCCTTGGCGCAAACCCGGTTCCCATCCCCTACACCGAACTTTATACCGCCCTGCAGTCCGGTGTCGTCGACGGGCAGGACAATCCGCTGCCCAACGACAAGGCGATGAAGTTCTACGAAGTCACCGATCAGATCGTCCTGACCGGGCACAACGTCGGCTTCGGCATGCTGCTGGTGTCTTCGATGGTCTGGGACAAGCTCACGGATGAGCAGAAGTCGGTGATGCAGGCAGCTGCCGACAAGGCAACCGCCTGGTCGGATGAACAGTACCTGCAACAGGAAGCGGAACTCGTCGCTTTCTTCGAGGGCGAGGGGCTCAAGGTCTACGAACCGGACCTTGCGGCATTCCAGGCCTATGCGCAGGAACAGTACCTGAGCTCCTCCCTGTCTGCGTCCTGGCCCGATGGCATGCTGGAGGCGATCAACGGGCTCTGACCGCAGTCATCAGCGAAGGTTTCAGGGCAGGGGCCCGGCATCCGGACGGGGATGCCGGGCTTTTGTTTGTGCACTTTCGAGTTGTGCCGCCGCGTCTGTCGTTGACATTTCCCGCTGGCGGGGCCATTTGGACCCCATGGTCGAGCTGCTGCGTGAGCAAGCCGCGCCCCGTCGGGCGCATTGGCCATGATCTCCCCCGGTTCCCCATCACGCAGGGTTCTCGATGCGGTAGACTGGCCGAAAGGCGTCAGGCTGCACCGCTTCACCCTCGTGTCCCGCTTCAGGCGGGGCTCTTACCAGTCCCGTCCGGCCCGGTGCCGCGCGGGCGAAAGGAATTTACGTGTCCGATTTCGACACCCTTGGCCTTGCGCCGAAACTTATCGAACAACTCTCTGCCGCGGGTCTGACCGAACCGACCCCGATCCAAAAGCAGGCGATCCCGCTGGCCATGGAAGGGCGCGACGTGCTGGGCCTTGCGCAGACCGGCACCGGCAAGACCCTGGCCTTCGGCCTGCCGCTGATGCACCGGATCCTGGAACGTCCCGGGCGCCCTGCGCCGCGCAGCGTCAAGGCACTGGTCCTTGCGCCGACCCGGGAACTGGTCAACCAGATCGCGGAAAACCTCGCCGTCTTCGCCGACGGTACGAAGCTGAAGATCCGGACGGTCGTGGGTGGCCAGTCGGTGAACCGCCAGGTGAACATGCTGGAACGTGGCTGTGACATCCTGGTCGCGACCCCGGGCCGGCTGATCGACCTGATGGATCGCCGGGCCGTCGACCTGTCGAGCGCGGGTTACCTCGTGCTGGACGAAGCGGACCAGATGCTGGACCTCGGCTTCATCCACGCCCTGCGCAAGATTGCGCCCGCGCTTGGCACGCCGCGTCAGACCATGCTGTTCTCCGCCACGATGCCGAAGCAGATGGAGGAGCTTTCCCGCGCCTATCTGAACAACCCCGAGCGGGTTCAGGTGTCGCCTCCGGGCAAGGCTGCGGACAAGATCACTCAGTCGGTCCACTTCCTCGAAAAGCCGCAGAAGCCGGTCAAGCTGCGCCAGATCCTCGATCAGGATCCGGGGGCGCTGACCCTGGTGTTCGGGCGGACGAAGCATGGCGCGGAAAAGCTGATGAAGGGGCTGGTGGCCGATGGCTACAACGCCGCGTCCATCCACGGCAACAAGAGCCAGGGGCAGCGTGACCGTGCGATCAAGGCCTTCCGCGCCGGTGATATCAACATCCTGGTCGCGACCGACGTTGCGGCCCGTGGCATCGACATCCCGGGCGTGGCCCACGTGATCAACTACGATCTGCCGGAAGTGGCGGACAACTACGTTCACCGGATCGGCCGGACCGCCCGTGCCGGGCGCGAGGGGGAGGCCCATGCCTTCTGCGCACCGGAAGAAGCGGACCTGCTGCGCCAGATCCAGAAGCTGATGAAGATCGAAATCCCGGTCGCCAGCGGAACGCCGCATGCCGGCGCAACCCCGGGCGACAGCCGCAAGCCCGCGGGTGGCGGACGTAGCCGGGGCCGTGGTGGTCGCGGTCAGGGCGCACCCAAGCCTCAGGGTGCAAAGCCCCAGGGTGGCAAGCCCTCGGGCAACCGGCGCCGACGTCCCCGCCGCCAATCCAGCAACGCCTGAGCTTTCAGCTCGTCAGCCCGTCCCTATCACCTTGGGGCGGGCGCGCCACATGCAGGTTCAGCTGCCTCCCGGACCGTCGATCAACAGGTCGATGATGTCACGCGGCAGGGCCATGTCTGCCAGTGCCTGCCTGCAGCTCTCCGCGAATTCCGCTTCGGTGACACGGTAGGCATCGACCTCCAGAAAATCTGTGTCTCGCCGCAGGGCGAGGTAGAAGGTCCTTCCGCGAAACCCGGCGCTGATACGACGCGGCCTGTGGCCCTGGTCGCTCGCGATGCGGACCAGTGTCTCCAGGAATATCGGAGGCAGGAGGTCTTTCGCCGCTGCGGGGTCTTCCGAATAGACCTGGAAGGGAGCCGCGTCGCCCAGGCCGTAATCGACGGCCCTCAGGCCCGCCGCGCCCAGGAATGTCTCATGGATGCGCTGCAACAAGCCGGCAGAGCCCGCTTCGAATATCGTCCAGGGCATGTCGACCGGGGTCTCGATCTCCATCACCAGCCCCTTGAGGATGCGGGTGTCCTTCCTGTCATCCTTGCTGCCATGGGACTCGCGCTTGCGCAGGTTGACCTCTGCCATCCGGTAGCCGACCTCGCGCCAGCGACCCGCGCTCGCGTCCTCGATACGGATCCGGTTGAAGAAGGGCAGGATGCGAAGCTGGTGCAGCGCGTGCAGGTTGAGGTAGGAGGAATTCGGCTTCGCCACGAACTCCGCCACCTGCAGGTGGCGGGCCAGCACCGCGGCGACACGCTCCTTGACCCTTGCGTTGAAGCTTGCCCGTGCCTGCCGCACGACGATCGCGGCGACGATGCCGAAGGCTGCGAAGACAAAGATCGGGACGATCCAACGCTGGGTGTCATCGTCGAAGGGATCTGCCAGGCCAAGGCCCGCGGCCACGAGCAGGCCAAGCAGCAGGATCGCCCGCGCGATCAGCCGCGCCTTTGCGGCCTTCACGCGTACCTCCTCCCGGGTTTCCCGGAAAAGCGGAAGGATCTCCTGCGCGAAGAGAGCGGCGAAGCCGGTTTCATGCGGGTGGCGTTCTTCGAAGGCAGTCGCGGGCACCTGAATCTCTCCGTTTGCAGCCCCGCCGTGGCGGAGCGGTCAAGGGCGTCGATCCCGCTATAGTCCGGGCCCGCCCCGGGAGGGAAGACCGAAGCCATCTGCCATGCCGCGCCTAGGTGCCAAGGCCGCTGAAATGCGAAAGGGCGACCCATTGGGTCGCCCAGTGAAGATGTGCGTGCGAAGATGTCCGTTCGGCTGAGGTATCAGACCTCGACCTCGACCTCTCCGATCGGGTGGGAGCAGCAGGCCAGGACATAGCCGTCGGCGATGTCGTCGTCGGTGATGCCCCCGTTGTGGACCATGTGCACCTCGCCCTTGGTCTTCTTGATCTTGCAGGTGCCGCAGACACCGAAGGTGCAACCCGAGGGAATGTTGAGGCCGGCGGACCGGGCAGCGGCAAGGATCGTATCAGTCTCCGCACAGGTCTGGGTGACACCGGAGGAGGCGAAGTGGATCTCTGCCTTGGTGTCCTCGTCCGGAACCACGTCGCCTTCTGCGGGATCCTCCGCCTCTCCGGCCGTGGGCGCCTGGAAGCTTTCCTGGTGGTAGCGTTCCATGTCGTAGCCCAGCCCCTGCAGGGCGTCGCGGACGGCCTGCATGAAGGGTTCGGGGCCACAGCAGAAGACCTCCCGCTCCAAGTAGTCCGGTGCGATCAGGCCCAGCATCAGCTGGTTGAAGGTGCCTTCGTAACCGGCCCACGGGCGGTAGCGGTCGCTTTCCTCGACGACCCACTTCAGCTTCAGCTCGTCCGTGCGGCTGGCCATATGCTCCAGCGTTTCACGGAAGATGATTTCCGACGGGCGGCGGGCACAGTTCACGAAGACGATGTCGGCAGGTCGCCCGGTATCGTAGAACCAGGTGGTCATGGACTTCATCGGCGTGATGCCGGACCCGGCAGAGATGAACAGGTACTTGTCGGAGCGGTGGTGATGGCTGGTGAAAGTCCCGCCCGGGGCGGTGCTTTTCAGCTTCATCCCGGGTTTGAGATTGTCCAGCATCCAGCGGGTGCCGATGGAATTCGCCTGCGCCTTGACGGTGATCGTCAGGCACAGGGGGCGCGATGGTGTCGAACTGATCGTGTAGGTCCGGTAGAGCGGCCCACCAGGCACCGGCAGTTCGAGGGTCACGAACTGGCCGGGCAGGTAGGAAAAGATCGACTTGTCTTCAGCGGCGAAGCTGAAGGTCACCACATTCGGCGTTTCGGGCAGCACCGCGACACATTCCAGCAGCGCGGTTCCGTCCCAGGTCTTGATCGGCTGGGCAAGGCTCGTGGATGGTCCGGTCATTCCGCCGCGAGCCTCACGGGATCAATGCGGTTGGCCAGGGTGGCGCAGTACCAGTTCACGAATTGAAGCACGCCGTCCTCATGGCTGGCAGAGTAGGGGCCGGGGACATAGGCGGGGGAGAGGATGCCCTGCTGGTTGTCTTCGACGACCTGCCGATCTTCGTCATTGGTATGTTCCCATACGGTGGTCAGGTTCTCCAGGTCGTAATCGACACCCTCGACCGCGTCCTTGTGGACCAGCCAGGTCGTCTGAACCTCGGTCTCCATCGGAGAGATCGGGGTGACGCGGAAGGTGATCGAATGGTCCGACAGGAAGTGGTTCCAGGTGGTCGGATAGTGGAATTTCAGCAGGGTTCCGGCGTCCAGGAACGGGACGCGGCCGAGCCGCTTTTGCACCGCGATCTTGCCGTTCATGGTGTAGCTTTCCGCGCCATCGAGGAGCGGCATCCGCGCGATGCGGTACTGCCCGTCCTCGGCCATGGTGAAGCGAGAGGGAGCGCCGCCGGCTTCAAGCCGTTGGAAATGCGCCTCGACCTTCGGGGGGAAGGTCCCGTCGGCGGAGACGCCGGTGATCGTCGGATCCTCGGGGTAGGTGCGGCAGAGAGAGGGGTGGTTGCCCGCGCAGTGATAGCACTCGCGATTGTTTTCCCACACCAGCTTCCAGTTGCCGTTCTCCACGATGGTGGACTGGAAGGCGACCTTGGCATCGCCCAGGTCATGCACGCCCAGATAGGGGGTGACGGTTTCGGCGAAGGCATCGAAATCGGGCGCTTCATCCGCAAGACAGATGTAGACGAGGCCCGCGACGACACGGCAGTTCACCGGCTTCAGCCCGTGTGACGCGGCATCGAAATCGGGTCCCATGTCGCGCGCCCACAGAAGGCGACCGTCAAGTTCGTAGGTCCACTGGTGGTAGGGACAGACCAGTTTTGCAACGTTGCCCTTGGCGCCCTTGCACAGGATCGAACCGCGGTGGCGGCAGGTGTTGTGGAAAGCGCGAATCTCACCGTCCTGGCCACGCACGATGATCACGCGGTAGGGCCCGACCTTGTGGGTGACGTAGTTGCCGCCCTTCGGCAGCGCCGCCGCCGGGGTCGCGAAGAGCCATTCGCGGTACCAGATCGTCTCCATGTCGAGGGCGAAGATCTCCGGATCGGTGTAGAAGCCCTGCTCGAGGGAATGGCCGGGCTTGCGCCGGCTGAGCATGTCACGTGCCTTGGCCTGAACGTCCATGGCTTGCCTCCTTGGCCGGGCGGCGCCCGGGGAAAAACTTGCATCGGCGAGGCTGGCTGACGGGTGGCATCGGCCGTCCGGCATCCGTCCCCGCACTCTGCGGTTCGACGTGGTACAGGACGGGCTGGCGTCCTCCGGTACGGCTGTTCGCGTGGGGCATTCACCCCGTGATCGCTGCAACATGTCGGTCCCGGACTGGCCGTCGCGGCGGGCGCCCGATTGCGCGGTTGACCCGTGTTCCGACCCCGAAGGGTCGCTGCCTGCATCTGTTCCCACGATATAAAGCGCGGCCGGAGGCGCGATCATGCATTTGCGACATGGTGTCGATCATTCGAGACTTTCGGCACTGCGGCGCGTCATGCTGCGGCGGCAAAATCGCGGGATCGCCCATGCCCGTCGCCACCGGGCACCGCTGCGGGCCGGAATCAATGATTGCAAAGACTTCCCAAGGCAGCGAACGGTCAAAACATGAGCCACTCTCATATTTTCCATGCCTTATATGAGCTGGATGATGGGCAACCGCCGGTGTAGACAGGCGCCAAGTCAGCCAGCGCCCGGAGTCCGTCGGGGCGCGCGAAAAATCAGCAGATCCGAGTTTCCATGTCGTCTTCCATCCTTCGCAAGTCCCCTGTTTTCGACCAGATCCACGCCGCGGCGAAAGAGAGGATCCTCATCCTCGACGGTGCCATGGGGACGCAGATCCAGAAACTGGGTCTGTCGGAAAACGACTTCCAGGGGCATGGCACGGGCTGCGCCTGCGGATGCATCGACATCGGTGGTTCCGGTGACGCCAAGCCGCAAAAGGGCAACAATGACCTCCTGAACCTGACCAAGCCGGAGGTGATCGAGGAGATTCATTTCCAGTATGCGATGGCCGGTGCGGATATCGCCGAAACTAACACCTTCTCTTCTACCACGATCGCCCAGGCCGACTACGGCATGGAAGATCAGGTGCACGCGCTGAACTTCCAGGGTGCTATGCTGGCACGGATGGCGATGGACCGGGCGGAGAAGGTGGATGGCCGCAAGCGCTTCGTTGCCGGGGCGCTTGGACCGACGAACCGAACCGCCTCCATCAGCCCGGACGTGAACAATCCCGGCTACCGTGCCGTCACCTTCGACCAGCTGCGCGAAGCCTATGCCCAACAGGCGCGCGGCCTCATCGAAGGAGGCGTCGACATCCTGCTGATCGAAACGATCTTCGACACGCTCAACGCCAAGGCCGCGATCTTCGCCTGCGAAGAGGTCTTCGTGGAACGCGGGGAACGGTTGCCGGTGATGATCTCCGGCACGATCACGGACCTGTCGGGACGGACCCTTTCCGGGCAGACGCCCACGGCCTTCTGGCACTCCGTCCGTCATGCCGATCCGCTGACCGTGGGCCTGAACTGCGCGCTCGGGGCCGACGCAATGCGCCCGCATATCGCGGAACTTTCCGGGGTCGCCGACACGCTGATCTGCGCCTATCCGAACGCCGGCCTGCCCAACGAGATGGGCGAATACGACCAGACGCCCGAGGAAATGGCGGAGCTGGTGTCCGGCTTTGCCCGGGATGGGCTTGTCAATGTCGTCGGCGGTTGCTGCGGGTCGACCTATGACCACATCCGTGCCGTCGCGGACGCGGTGAAGTCCCATGCCCCGCGGGAAATTCCGGAGCACAAGCCGCTGATGTGCCTGTCCGGTTTGGAGCCCTTCACGCTGACCTCCGACATTCCCTTCGTCAACGTCGGCGAACGGACCAACGTCACCGGCTCGGCCCGCTTCCGGAAACTGATCACCAACCGCGATTATGCGGCAGCGCTGGATGTGGCTCGGCAGCAGGTGGAAAACGGTGCGCAGGTCATCGACATCAACATGGACGAAGGCCTGATCGACTCGAAGCAGGCGATGATCGAGTTCCTGAACCTGATCGCGGCAGAGCCCGACATCGCCCGGGTGCCGATCATGATCGACAGTTCCAAGTGGGAGGTGATCGAAGCCGGGCTGCAATGCGTGCAGGGCAAGTCGGTGGTCAACTCCATCTCCCTGAAGGAGGGCGAGGAGGCCTTCCTGCACCATGCGCGCCTGTGCCGGGCCTATGGTGCGGCGGTTGTCGTCATGGCCTTCGATGAGACCGGACAGGCTGACACCGAAGACCGCAAGGTTTCCATCTGTCAGCGCGCCTACAAGATCCTGACCGAGCAGGTGGGCTTCCCGCCCGAAGACATCATCTTCGACCCGAACGTCTTTGCCGTCGCGACGGGCATCGAGGAACACGACAACTACGGCGTGGACTTCATCAAGGCAACGAAGCGCATCACCGAGACTTGTCCGCACGTGCACATCTCGGGCGGTGTGTCGAACCTGTCGTTCTCCTTCCGCGGCAATGAACCGGTGCGCGAGGCGATGCACGCGGTGTTCCTGTACCATGGCATCCAGAACGGCATGGACATGGGCATCGTCAACGCCGGTCAGCTGGCGGTCTACGATCAGATCGACCCGAAGCTCCGCGAAGCCTGCGAGGATGTGGTGCTGAACCGCACCCCGGCCAATGGCAACTCCGCCACCGAAAACATGCTTGAAATCGCGGAGGAATATCGCGGGCAGGGTGGTGCCAAGGGCCGTGAAAAGGACATGTCCTGGCGCGAATTGCCGGTCGAGAAGCGGCTGGAGCACGCGCTGGTCAACGGCATCACCGAATTTATCGACGATGACACCGAAGAAGCGCGCCAGGCGGCGGAACGTCCGTTGCATGTCATCGAAGGCCCGCTGATGGCGGGGATGAACGTCGTGGGGGATCTCTTTGGTGCGGGCAAGATGTTCCTGCCGCAGGTGGTCAAATCAGCCAGGGTGATGAAACAGGCGGTCGCCGTCCTTCTGCCCTACATGGAAGAGGAGAAGCGCCTGACCGGTGGGGATGAACGCGAAAGCGCGGGCAAGGTCCTGATGGCCACGGTGAAGGGCGATGTGCACGACATCGGCAAGAATATCGTTGGCGTCGTGCTGGCCTGCAACAACTACGAGATCATCGACCTTGGCGTCATGGTTCCCGCAGAAAAGATCCTGCAGGTGGCAAAGGACGAAAACGTCGACGTCATCGGCCTGTCGGGGCTGATCACCCCGTCGCTGGACGAGATGGTCCACGTTGCCTCCGAGATGGAGCGTCAGGGCTTCGACATCCCGCTGCTCATCGGCGGGGCGACCACCAGCCGCGTGCATACGGCGGTGAAGATCCACCCGCGCTACGACCTGGGCCAGGCGATCTACGTGACCGATGCATCCCGCGCGGTCGGTGTCGTGTCCTCTCTCCTGTCCAAGCAGGTCAAGGCGGAGTACGTCGCCAACATCCAGGCGGAATACGCCGATGTGGCGGAGAAACACGCCCGTGCGGAAGCCGCGAAGACCCGCCTGCCGCTGGAGGCCGCGCGGGCGAACAAGCTGAAGGTCGACTTCAGCGGCTACAAGGCAACGGCGCCTTCCTTCCTTGGCACCAAGGTCTTTGACGATTGGGATCTTGCGGAGCTGGCGCGCTACATCGACTGGACCCCGTTCTTCCAGACCTGGGAGATGAAGGGCGTCTATCCCAAGATCCTGGAGGACGAGAAGCAGGGCGAAGCGGCACGGGCTCTGTTCGAAGACGCGCAGGCGATGCTGAAGCGGATCATCGACGAGAAGTGGTTCACCCCCCGCGCCGTCGTGGGCTTCTGGCCCGCGAACAGCGATGGCGATGACATCACCGTGTGGTCGGACGAGGGCCGGGAAGAGGAGAAGGCAACCTTCTACACCCTGCGTCAGCAGACGTCGAAACGCGGCGATCGGCCCAATGTTGCCATGTCCGATTTCGTCGCTCCGGCGGGGCAGGCGGATTACGTGGGTGGTTTCGTCGTGACCGCCGGGGTCGAGGAGATCGCGATCTCCGAAGCCTTCGAAGGCAAGAACGACGACTATTCGTCGATCCTTGTGAAAGCTCTGGCCGACCGTTTTGCCGAGGCCTTTGCCGAGCGCATGCACGAAATGGTCCGCAAGGAGCTTTGGGGCTATGCACCGGATGAACCCTACACGCCAGAGGAGCTGATCAAGGAGCCCTACGATGGCATCCGCCCGGCGCCCGGCTACCCGGCGCAGCCTGATCATACTGAAAAGACGACGCTTTTCGGTCTTCTTGACGCAACGGCCGCGACCGGGGTCGAGCTGACGGAGAGCTATGCCATGTGGCCCGGCTCTTCGGTGTCGGGGCTCTATATCGGCCATCCGGAGAGCTATTATTTCGGTGTCGCCAAGGTCGAAAGGGATCAGGTCGTCGATTATGCCGAGCGCAAGGGCATGTCGGTGCAGGAGGTAGAACGTTGGCTGGGTCCGATCCTGAACTACGTGCCCGGCAAGGATCCGGCGACCATCGCCGCCGAATGATCGCCGCGAGGAACTGACAGGAAAGGCGTGCCACCGGGCGCGCCTTTTCCGTTTGTAGGCCTTTGCGACGGGGGCGGATCGGATGTTGACGGAGTTCGATAGGGCAGCGTATGTTATGACATAACGGAATCGGCGTGATCATGATCGCGGCGGCTCACTTTTCTGTGGGCTGTCGCATAGTGTTTACGGTTCTGTCGTCTGAATGACGTCTGCGGCGCCTAGTGCGGTCCTCATAGTGACCCACTGGAGTGACCACGCATGAAAACCCTCGTCTCCGCATCCTTGCTGGCGCTGACCGCCGCCGGAGCTGCCTGCGCCCAGGATCTGCCGCAGGCCTCGAGCCAATGGTTCGCCGATGGCCAGTCCGCCATCGAAGCCGCCCTGGCCAAGCAGGACAACACCGGCCGCGCGCTGAACGTCATCCTGTTCGTCGCCGACGGTAACGGCGTGGCCTCCAACTACATGAACCGCCTTTGGGCCGGTCAGCAGGAAGGTGGCATGGGCGACGACTACGTTCAGCCGCAGGAAGCCTTCCCCGAACTCGCGCTGGTGAAGACCTACAACATCAACGCCCAGACCCCCGACAGCGCGCCGACAGCAGGCGCGATGAATACCGGCGTCAAGCAGCGCTTCAATGTGATCAACGTCGGTGAAGACGCGATTAACGGCGCGTGCGAGACGGAGGCCGGGAACGAACTGACGCTCTTCTCGGAATTGATGACCGATGCCGGCAAATCCGTTGGTGCCGTCACCACCGCCCGTCTGACCCACGCCACGCCGGCGGCCGTCTATGCCAAGACCGCCAACCGCAACTGGGAAGACGAAGTGCCGGAAGGCTGCGAGAGCTCCCGCGATATCGCGACCCAGCTGATCGACGCCATGGAAGCCGGTACTGTCGATATCGCCCTGGGTGGCGGCGCGCGCTACTTCTTCCCGAAGGGCGCCCAGACCCCGAACGGCGGTCAGGGTCACCGCCCCGACGGGCGCAACCTGATCGACGGCGCAATCGCCAACGGCATCCAGTACGCCTCCAACAAGGAAGAGCTGGCTGCGCTGGACCTTTCCAAGCCGATCCTGGGCATGTGGACCGACAGCCACGCCTCCTACGAAGCGGACCGTCCCGACACCGAGCCGTCGCTGGCGGATATGGTCGAGACCGCGATCAACAAGCTGTCCATGAACGAGAACGGCTTCTACCTGGAGGTCGAAGCGGGTCGCGTTGACCACGCCAACCACGCCACCAACGCCAAGCGCGCCATGATCGACGGCAAGGTCTTCGCCGATGCCATCGCAAAGGCCGACGAGATGACCGATGACGCGGATACGCTGATCATCGTCACTGCCGACCACGAGCACGCCATCGCGATGAACGGCTACTGTGGCCGCGGCACCCCGATCGACGGACTGTGCTACGATGTTGCCAAGGAAGGCATCATGCACACCGACGACCCGGTTCTGGCCTCCGACGGCAAGCCCTACACCGTGGTCGGCTACCTGAACGGCGCTTCCTCGGTCATGGTCGAGCAGGCGGATGGCACCTATGCCGCGCCGGAGGGTCGTCCGATGATCACCCAGGAAGAGGCAACCGATCTGGACTACAACCAGCAGGTTCTGATCCCCAAGTCCTCCGAAAGCCACTCCGGCGTGGACGTCGCGCTTTATGCCAAGGGCCCCTGGGCGCATCTGTTCGATGGCACCATCGAGCAGAACTACATCTTCCACGTCATGAACTACGCGGTGAACGCCGAGTGATCGGCGCCTGACCCTATGCAGATTGGCGGAGGGCCCCCGGGCTCTCCGCTTCCGTTCAGACCGAGAGCCCTAACATGCCCGTTACCCGCCGCACCTTCGCAGGTTCCGTCCTGGCCACGCCTTTCCTGACCCTCCCGGCGCTTGCCGCCGAAGAGCCGCTGAAGCTGCGCGACCTCTACATCAAGGGGGGCGATTTTTCCGATCTGGCGAAGTCGTTGGAAGGAAAGCGGATACTGCTGGAAGGCTACATGGCGCCGCCGCTGAAGGCTGATGCGAAATTCTTCGTTCTGACGAAGATGCCAATGGCGACCTGTCCCTTTTGCGAACCGGGCATCGAGTGGCCGGACAATATCCTGCCGGTCTACACCCGCCGCAGGGTCGAGGTGATCCCGTTCAACGTTCCCATGGTGACCCAGGGGCGTCTGGAAATGGGGGAGTTCACGGACCCTGAAACCGGGTTCTGGAGCGTCATCCGCCTTTCCGAAGCCACCTACGAGCGGAGCTGAGACATGTCCCTGTCACTTCAAATCCGGGACCTTGTGGTCCCCGGGGAGGATGGGCCGCTGCTGGAAATCGGCGCGCTGGATCTGCCGGCGGGATCGCTTGTCGGGGTGCGCGGCGCGTCGGGGGCCGGCAAGACGACCTTCCTGCATGCCATCGCCGGTCTGCGCGGGCAGGCCCGGGGCCAGGTGAAATGGGGGCAGACTGACCTTCTGGCCCTCTCGGCCGAAGGGCGAACCGCCTTCAGGGCGGGGCACATCGGCATGATTTTCCAGGACTTCCTGCTGTTCGACGAGCTGGGATCGCAGGCCAATGCGGCGCTGTCGGCGATGTACCGACCAAGGGCCGAGCGCGCGGCGCTGAAGGCACGCGCGGCGTCGCTGTTGCAAAGGCTCGGCTTGGCGGAAACCGCGCGCCCGGTTGCTACCTTCTCCGGCGGGGAAAGGCAAAGGGTCGGCATCGCCCGGGCCCTCGCCGCCGATGCACCTGTCCTGCTTGCGGATGAGCCGACGGCGAGCCTGCACCGCGATGCGGCTGAGGCATTGATCGCGGATCTTGTGGCGCTGGCGCGGGATGCGGGGCGCAGCATGATCGCGGTCAGCCATGATGAGGCGCTTCTGGCCCGGATGGACCGGGTCCTGACGTTAGAGGCCGGAAGGCTGGTGCAGGATGGCGGGAGGGCCGCGGCATGAGAAACCTATGGGACAGTCTTCCGCTCTGGTCGCAGGATCTGTTGGGCGTTCTGGTGCTTTTGCTGCCGCTTCTCGGGCTGGGGATCTGGTTCCTGCGCGGCTTTGCGCCCTGGCCGTTGGTGCGCGCGCTGCTGGCGCGGTTTCGCTGGACGAACCTTCTGTTCGTTGGGCTGATCGCCGTGTCCGTCGGGATGAGCATCGGGTTGATCGCGCAGGAACGGGGGCTGCGCACGGGATCGGCGCGGGCCGCAGACAAGTTCGACCTGGTCGTTTCCGCCCCGGGGTCGGAGATCACGATGCTGATGGCGTCCGTCTTCCTTCAACCCTCCGACGTCGGGCTTCTGGACGGGGAGACCTTTGACCGGATCGCCGCGACCGACAGCGTCGAGATCGCCGCGCCCCTGGCCTATGGCGACAGCTACCAGGGGGCGCCGGTTGTCGGCAGCATTGCCGATTTCGTCACCTACCTGGCCGATGGCCGGATAGAGGGGCGGATCTGGCAGGATCACGACGAGGCGGTGGTCGGTGCCCTGGTGCCGCTGGAGCTGGGTCAGGAATTCACCCCGGCGCACGGGCAGGGCGAAGCGGCAGAGGAACATGCCCATGATCACAGCCACTTCCACGTGGTGGGCCGCATGGCGCGCACGGGCACACCCTGGGATCGGGCCATTCTGGTCCCGGTGGAGGCCGTGTGGGAGGTGCACGGGCTGGCCAATGGTCATCCGCCCGAAGACGAGGAGGCGATCGGCCCGCCCTTCGATCCGGCCTATTTCCCCGGCACGCCGGCGGTGGTGGTGAAGGCAGAGGCGATCTGGGCCAACTACGCGCTTCGTGATGCTTTCACGCAGACCGGGCAGTCCATGGCATTCTTCCCGGCAACGGTGCTGACGCAGCTCTATTCGGTCATGGGCGATGTGCGGCAGGCGATGTCGCTGATGTCGGGCGTGACACAGGTGCTGGTCGCAGCCTCGGTTCTGACGGGATTGTTGATCCTGTCGCGGCTGTTTCGGCGGCAGATCGCGATGCTGCGCGCACTGGGTGCGCCGCGCCGCTTCGTGATGGCGGTCGTCTGGTCCCAGGCCACGGCGCTGCTGATGCTGGGAACCGCCCTCGGGCTGATCCTTGGGGTGGGGGCCACGGCGATCCTCTCGGCGGTTCTGACCGCAAGGACGGATATGCTGATCCAGGCCAGCCTGGGCTGGCAGGAGATCCGGCTTGCCGCGCTCTTCCTGTCGGCCACAAGCGTGTTGTCGCTGCTGCCTGCGCTCTCCGTTCTGCGTCAGCCGATTTCCGACGGGCTGAGAAGCTGAATGTTTCCGGAGCCAAGGCGCCGGCGTGCCTGCTGGACCGGGATGAAGGGCAGGGCCGGCGTGGGCGCAGGGCCCATGTGCGCCTCCACCCGCGCGCGGTCCGCAGGTGACAGGGCCTTCATGGCCTCCGGGCCGGGCCAGAAGCTTTCGCAGGGCAGGCCATTGGCCAGAAGGATCGCGTGCTGCGCAAGCACGAGGTGGACATAGGTGACATCGGCCACGTCGCGCAGCGGGCCGATGCGGGGCAGGCAGGTCAGCGCCTTGGCGGCGACCAATCCGTCGAGGGCCCGCAGGAACACACGGTGCTGCGGTGACAGGATAAGCCGGCCGCGCGGCAGTCCGGGCCCAAGCGCGTCCTTCTGGATCCGAACGGGCAATCCTTCGCCCTGCCGGCCCGGGTGCGCCTGCTGCCGGATCACCAGCGCCACTGGCGCGGTGCCGCCAGTGGCCAGGGTCACGGGCATGCCCGTTTCCAACGCCTCCACCTGGACGTCCCCGCCGGGCGTGGCGATCAGGGTGCCGGCGGCAAAGCAGGCCGGGGTCGTCGATTCATAGAGCTGGACGCCAGAAACGCCATCGCTGTTCCCGACAACTATCAGGTCGACGCCAAAGGGCGGCATCTCCCCAAGAACGGCGAACCCGTAGATGCTGAAGGCGTCCCCATTGACCGAGATGAACTGTATCGAGTAGATCGTGCCATCGGGGCCACTTACGAAAAGCTCATACTCCGCTTCGACGGTTGTGCCGGCGGCGACGTAGATCCCGTCGACCCACTGGTCATAGGGAATCGTCTGGGCATAGTCGTCGTCATCGAAATATGGGTCGTCGTCGTCCACCACGACCGTTTCGGTCGCCGCGGCGTTGTCGATCCTGACAGTATCGACGCCATGGACGAACTGGTAGCCGCCATTGTCGTTGAACCCCGCGGCATTGCTGGTCGAGATTTCGGAGATCCAGAAGAATTCGAGGTTGTAGTAGGTCATGGCGGCCCCGGCAGACGTTGCCGCATCATCGCCGAAACCGGTTTCGACCGGGTTAAGCCCGCTGGCCCCGCCGCGCCCTGAGCCGCCGCCAGGAGAGGGAGACATGGGCCCGGTGGATCAGCGCGGCCGCCTCCATGTCACCGGCTTCGAGGGCGATCAGGATCTCTTCGACCTCGCGGGCGAAGGTCGCGATTTCCTCCCCCAGGTCGAGGTCGGAGGCATAGAGCGAGTGCACCCAGAGGCGTGCGGTCTGGGAATAGAGGTGCGTCGCGAAATCCATCAGGGGTCGGTTTTGCGAAAGCTCTGCCTGGGCCTGGATGAAGTCGTAGATCAGCCGGGCCAGCGGGCGCGGGCTGTCGGGATCGGGGCGCAGGGCGCGGGCCCGTTCCGCGAGGTTGCGGAACCGCGACAGGGTTCCCTGCGAGGGCGGCACCGGATCCAGCCGCGCGGCAAGGCTCGCCAGTTCCAGGCGCAGGCGATAGATCTGGTCCAGTTCCTCATCCGCGAGTTCGGTCACGAAGGTGCCGACACCGTGACGCGAGGCCACCAGCCCCGCGCCTTCGAGCTTGGCCAGGACCTTGCGCAGCGGTGTCCGGGAGATGCCGAATTCCGCCGCCAGCTCTGCCTCCGACAGGCGCTGACCGGGGGCGTAGTCGAGCAAGCAGATCCGTTCCTTCAGCTCCGCCTCCAGGGCATCGGCGCGGTCCAGCGCGCTGAGGGGAGAGTGATCATTTGCCATGGCGGAGTGAGATATTGTCGATAAGCTGCAGGCACTTGTCCAGTTCGGACACCTCGATCCACTCGTCGGGCTGATGGGCCTGGGCGATGGATCCGGGGCCACAGATGATGGCATGAAGTCCCAGCTGCTGAAAGAGGCCCGCTTCGGTGTTGAAGGGCACGCAACTGGCGCCGTTCGCGCCGGTCAGCTGCTGCACCATCGTGCGGATCTCGTTTTCGGGCATGGGCAGCAGGCCGCAGACCTCTCCCACCACCTCGGTCACGACATCGGCCGATGCGGAGGTCCGGCGCATTTGCGGCAGCAGGTCCTGCGCGACGAACCCTGCGATCGCGGATTTGACAAACGCCTGATCGTCGTCATTGATCGGGCGCATCTCCCAGTCTAGCTGGGCCGAGGCGGGGATGACGTTATGGGTCGTGCCGCCATGCAGGGCGCCGATGTTGATCGTCGTATGGGGCGGATCGAAGGGGGATCCTTCGGGCGCCCGGGCCTTCAGCTCTTCCCGCAGGGACATGAGTTGCGCGATGTAGCGGGTGGCGTATTCGACGGCATTGACCCCTGCTTCGGGGCTGGACCCGTGGCCACCGGTGCCGGTGAACCTCACGCTGTATTCGCAGCACCCCTTGTGGCCATCCACCACCTGCATCAGCGTCGGCTCCCCGATCAGGGCCATGGCGGGACGGATCGGGCGCTTCGCCAGTTCGTCGACCAGCGCGCGCCCGCCAAGGCAGCCCGTCTCCTCGTCATGGGTGAAGGCAAAGTGGTAGGGCCTGTCGCCCACCCGTTCGGCCAGCCGGGGAGCCATGGCCAGGACGCAGGCGATGAACCCCTTCATGTCGCAGGTGCCACGGCCGTAAAGACGCCCGTTTTCTTCATGCATGTCAAAGGGATCGCGCGACCAGTCCTGCCCCGCGACCGGGACGACGTCACTATGGCCGGAAAAGACCAGCCCGCCATCGACCTCCGGCCCCAGCGTGGCCCAGAGGTTGGCTTTCTGCCCGGAGGCATCGCGCAGGATCTCCACCCGGGCGCCGACATGGCCCAGCACCTCGGCGATGTAGGCAATGGCATCCAGGTTGCTGTCGGTGGAAATGGTGGGGAAGCCTACCAGCTCCCCCAGCATTGCCTTCGCGGTTGCGAGGTCGGTCATCAGTCTTTCACGAAGAGCTTGCGTTCGATGTTGCAGAGCGTTTCCGCCGGTCCGTCTTCCTTGATCAGGATCGTCTCGGTGGTTTCCAGGCCCCAGTCATCCATCCAGAGGCCGGGCATGAAGTGGAAGGTCATGCCGGGTTCCAGCACGGTTTCATCCAGCGCCCGGATCGAGACGGTGTGCTCGCCCCAGTCCGGCGGATAGCTGAGCCCCACGGCATAGCCCGCGCGGTTGGGGCGTTCGATACCCACCTTCAACAGGGCCGCATCCAGCGCGCGCGCGATGTCGCAGGCGCGGTTGCCGGCGCGTGCCACCTCGATCCCGGCGTTCAGCCCTTCGGTCAGCGCCTCGGAGGCGTCGATCATGAACTGAGGCGGCTTGCCCAGGAAGACGGTGCGCGACAGCGGCGCGTGGTAGCGCCGGTAACAGCCTGATTGCTCGATGAAAGTCGCCTCGCCGGATTTCAGCGCCTCACCGTTCCAGGTCAGGTGCGGGGCAGAGGCATCCTCACCCGAGGGCAGCAGCGGCACGATGGCCGGGTAGTCGCCCCAGCTGTCTTCCTCCCCCTGCACGGCGGTCTTGTAAAGCTCCCCCACCAGGTCGTGCTTGCGCATGCCGGGTTCTACCAGTTCCACCGCGCGGGAGATCACCAGCTCGGAAATCCGTGCGGCGCGACGCATGAAGGCCAGCTCCTCCTCGGACTTGATGAGGCGCTTCCAGTTCACCAGCGTCGATGCATCGGAGATCGTGGCATCCGGCAGGCCGTCCAGCAGAACGGAATGCGCCTTGGCGGTGTAGAAGTAGGTCTCCATCTCCACCCCGATGCGGGCATCGCCGAAGCCCATGATCCGCAGATGGGAGGCAAGATCCTCCATCGGGTGGTTGTCGGGGTTCTGGATGTAGCGGTCGGCGTAGAACAGGATGTGATCGTGGTCCATCCAGACCGTGCGCTTGGCGCCATTGGCGTCCTGCAGGCGGCCCCACCAGTAGGGGTCGCCCTCCATCGGCAGGATCACGCCCTGGTGGACGTAGAAGGACCAGCCGTCATAGCCCGTCAGCCAGTACTGGTTGGACGGGTTGGTGATGAAAAGCACGTCGATCCCGGCTTCGGCCATGGCCTGACGGGTGATGCGAATGCGCCGGGCATATTCGGCGGCAGAGAAGGGGGCCTTGCTGGCGGACATCGATTCCATCCGATTTGTACACATCGTGAGCAACCACGCCCCGGACGCCCCGTGTTCCCCCTTGTTTCGGCGCGGTTCGCGTGCGCCTTGCCGGGTTCCCTCTTTGCGACTCGGACCGTGTTGTGCACAACATCAGCGAAACACCGATGCCCGCGTCAATCGGGAATTTGCAGCGACAGGAGCGGACGAATGAAAACCACTGCCTTTGCCCGCCTCTTCGCCTGCGGGATGAGCGTATGATCCCGCGTGAAGGTGAACAAAGTCCTGACGGCCCGCGCAAGGCGATGCCGGTCCTTGCTGATGTGCTGAAAGCTTCGGCGCGGATACGGGGGCAGGCGGATGGCACGCCATTCGTTCCATCGGCCCTGTCCGGGGCCCTTGGGTGCGACCTTCGGCTGAAACTGGAAATCGCCCAGCCCACCGGCGCCTTCAAGTTGCGCGGCGCGCTCAATGCCGTGGCGGCGGTGCAGGCGCCGGGCGTCACTTGCTGTTCCACCGGCAACCATGGCCGGGCCGTGGCCCATGCCGCGCGGGCGCGTGGTTTGCGTGCGGTCATCTGCATGTCGGACATGGTGCCCGCCAACAAGGTGGAGGGGATCCGCGCCCTGGGCGCAGAGGTCCATATCGCCGGGCGCAGCCAGGACGAGGCCCAGGTTGAAAGCACCAGGCTGGCGCAGGCGCAGGGACTGGCCGAGGTTCCCCCCTTCGATCATCCGCTGGTTATCGCGGGGCAGGGCACGATTGCCCTTGAAATGCTCGCCGCGGAGACCGCGCTGGAGTGCCTGCTGGTGCCGCTTTCCGGTGGCGGGCTGGCGGCGGGGGTCGCGCTTGCCGCAAAGGCGATCCGCCCCTCGATCCGCGTCATCGGGATCAGCATGGACCGGGGCGCCGCCATGGCGGCCTCTCTCGCTGCGGGGCATCCGGTCGAGGTCGAAGAGGTCGAGAGCCTGGCAGACAGCCTGGGCGGGGGCATCGGCCTGAACAACCGGTGGAGCTTCGCCCTCTGCCGCGATCTTCTGGACGAGGTCGTGCAGGTGACCGAGGCGGAGATCTATCGCGGCATGCAAGCGCTTTACCGGGAGGACCGGCTGGTCGCCGAAGGGGCATCCGCCGTGGGTATTGCGGCCCTGCTTGCCGGCAAGATCCCGGCGCGGGGGCGGATCGGGGCGATTGTCACCGGCCGCAACGTCGACATGGATCAATTCACGAAAGTCGTGACGGGGCAGGCGGTTCGCCTTGGCGCCCTCACCGTTGAAGGAGGCCTGTATGGGGCATGAGATCCGGATCGTGACCGAAAGCCAGCTGCGAGAGGTTCTGCGCCTGGACCTGGCGCTGATCGACGCGGTGGAGGCGGGCTTTGCCGCCCTGGCCTGCGGCGGCGTGGTGATGCCACCGGTCCTGTCGATGCACCTGCCGCAGGTTAACGGAGAGGTCGACGTGAAAACCGCCTGGGTCCCAGGGGTCGAGGGCTTTGCCCTGAAGGTCAGCCCGGGTTTTTTCGACAATCCGGCAAAGGGCTTGGCCAGCCTGAACGGGCTGATGGTGCTGCTGTCGGCCACCACCGGCCTGGTGCAGGCGGTGTTTCTGGACAATGGGTTCCTGACGGATCTGCGCACGGCCGCCGCAGGGGCCGTTGCCGCGCGTCACCTGGCCGGAGAGGTGCAGACGGCCGGGATCATCGGCACCGGGGTGCAGGCACGCCTGCAGGCAGAGGCGCTGCACCTGGTTCGGCCCTTTGAAAATTGCCTTGTCTGGGGGCGTGATGCGGCCCGGGCCGAAGCCTGTGCAGAGGATATTGCCCGGGTGACGGGCGCGCGCGCCACTGCCGTTTCCGATCCGGAAGGTCTGGTTGCGCGGTCCCAGGCGGTTGTCACGACGACACCAGCCACCGCACCGGTGCTGAAGGCCGACTGGATCCATCCCGGGCTGCATATCACGGCCATGGGGTCCGACCAGGCGGGCAAGCAGGAGCTGGAGCCGGGCGTGATGGCTGCAGCGGACCTGCTGGTCTGCGACCGGGTCAGCCAATGCGCCACCATGGGGGAGTTGCGAGGGGCACGCGCCCTTGGCCTGCTGGCAGAGGACCCGGCGGAGCTGGGGCAGGTGATCTTGGGCTACGCGCCCGGGCGTGTGGCCGGGGCGCAGGTCAGCGTCTGCGATCTGACCGGGACCGGCGTGCAGGATACCGCCATGGCAAGCTTTGCCCTGACCCGTCTGGGCGGGGCCGGAATTACGATTGAAACCTAGGGAAAACAGGGGGCTGACCCATCGGCGCCCCCATGCAGGAGCGAGAGATGCTGACGAACGACCAACTCGACAAGTGGGACCGCGAGTCCTTCTTCCACCCGTCCACCCACCTGGCGCAGCATGCCCGGGGGGAGACGCCCAGCCGGATCATCAAGACCGCAGAGGGGGTGCATATCCAGGATCGGGACGGCAATCGCATGCTGGATGCCTTTGCCGGGCTATATTGCGTGAACGTGGGATACGGGCGGCAGGAGATCGCGGAAGCCATTGCCGACCAGGCCCGGGAACTGGCCTATTACCACGCCTACGTGGGCCATGGGACGGAGGCTTCCGTCACCCTGGCGCATATGGTGATGGAGCGCGCGCCGGCCCATATGAGCAAGGTCTACTTCGGCCTGTCCGGGTCGGACGCGAATGAAACCAACATCAAATTGATCTGGTATTACAACAACATCCGCGGCCTTCCGGAGAAGAAGAAGATCATCAGCCGCTGGCGTGGCTACCATGGCTCCGGAGTGATGACCGGGTCGCTGACGGGGCTGGAGACCTTCCACAACAAGTTCGACCTGCCGCGGGCGCCGATCCTGCATACGGTGGCGCCCTATTACTTCCGCCGCGATGATCTGGACATGTCCGAGGCGGACTTCGTCGCGCATTGCGTGGCGGAGCTGGAAGCCCTGATCGCGCGGGAAGGGGCGGAGACCATCGCGGCCTTCATCGGGGAGCCCGTCCTGGGCACCGGGGGGATCGTGCCGCCGCCCGCAGGCTACTGGGAAGCGATCCAGAAGGTTCTGGAAAAGCACGATATTCTGCTGGTCGCGGATGAGGTTGTCACGGGCTTTGGCCGTCTGGGCACCATGTTCGGGAGCGACCATTACGGGATGAAGCCGGATCTGATCACCATCGCGAAGGGGCTGACGAGCGCCTATGCGCCGCTGTCGGGGTCGATCGTGGGCGACAAGATGTGGAAGGTGCTGGAGCAGGGAACCGACGAAAACGGCCCCATCGGCCATGGCTGGACCTATTCCGCACACCCCATCGGGGCGGCGGCAGGTGTCGCGAATCTTCGGTTGATCGACGAGCTGGGCCTGGTGAAGAACGCCGGGGAAACCGGCGCCTACCTGTTGAACGCCATGCGGGAAGCCCTTGGAAGCCATGCGAAAGTCGGCGACATCCGCGGCGAGGGCATGATGTGCGCCCTGGAGTTCGTGGAGGAGAAGGAAGGGCGCAAGTTCTTTGATCCGGCAAAGAAAGTCGGTGCGGCTGTCGCGGCCGAGCTTGCTTCCATGGGCGTGATCGGGCGGGCGATGCCCCAGGGCGACATCCTGGGCTTTGCCCCGCCGCTCTGCCTGACCCCGGAAGAGGCCGACACCGTGGTGCAAGCCACTGCGAAGGCAGTGAAAAACGTTCTCGGCTGAGGGCCGGATTAACGGCCGGATTAACGGCCGGATTAACGGGATGTGACGGGGCGGTGCGCTGCATCGCCCCGTTTTGCGTCGAATCGCGATTTTGCGAAGGTTAACAGCGCCGTAGAGGCCGAAACGCCATGTCGGTATCGCGTCGGTATCACGTCGGTATAGCGTCGGTGCGTATTATTTCCCGCCCCCCGGATTAACGCGGCGCACGGTGGTCGGGACGACCCCGCGTGGCAGCCGCATCCGGGCCAAGCGACGGGCTGCAGCGGACATGAAAAAACCGCCCCTGAGGGCGGTCATTTCGGAGTGTGGCGCGCAGGCCCGGAAGGCGGCACCGGGACGTGCCGCCAGAGACCTGACACCAGACACCTGCGGAGTAGGGTCGAGGGGGCTCAGGCGCCCCAGTGACGCACGGCGCCGCAGTCCATGTGGACGAAGTTGGAGCCGGAGTAGCGGCCAACGCCACCGGCGCGGCAGCTTTCAGCGGCCGAAGCCATCTGGTTGACCGAGCGGGAGGCAAGGCGAAGGTCGCCGGCCTGGCCCTTCATGTGCAGCGAGTTGCGCGCAACACCGCTGGAGCGGGCGCGAAGCATCGCGTTGGTTTCGGGCGAACGGTAGCCCGAAAGCAGCATGTAGGGTTCGGTCACATCCATCAGCGAATGAGACGCTGCCATGATGTCGACGGTGCGCAGGTCGATCGGCTTGATCTGATCGGTGCGCCAGTCGCGGAAGAAACGCGTGATCTCTTCCGAGGCGTCCTTCAGGTATTGGCCTTCGATCCAGTAGATCATGTCGAGATGTTCACCCGTCCGGGCGGAGTACATCTTGATCCTGCGGATATCGCCTGCGTTTCTAAGGAAGCCTGCGGCCTTGGAATAGGTCGGTGCTGCCGTGATTGCGGTTGCCGCAAACGCACCCAGCAGGGCGCGTCGCGAGATACTCGCTGTGCCTTTGGTCATTTAGCGCTGTCCCGTCGCTCGTCTTTTCTTTGTCCCGCCAGCAGAAGCGGGTGGTGTCATCATCCCCAGATGCGAGGCGTTTATGACACGGTTGAAAATTATCTCAAACCCGGGAATGGGTCTGGTTCCATGGTTCGGCAAATTTCGGCTGAATCTTGCGCAAAATGGTGGGGAATCCCGCCATTGGACGAGACGGGCGCGGCTGTTATATCTCAACAAGGAGGCAAATCCCGGCCTGACCCTTTTGTGAGTGGACAGGTTCAAGCCTCTGACACAGCTTTGTTAAAAGCGTCCCGATGCCCGTCCCGAAGGAAAGTCCCCATGATCTTCTGGCAATCCACCGCCCGCACTCAGTTTGCCCGCCCGCAGTCTGCCCGCCGTTCCGGCGCCAGTTTGAGCAGCGCGCGGCGCGCCCTGCGCGGTGCGACCGCCGCCCTGGCCCTTGGCCTGACCCTTGCGCCCGTGGCCGTGCCATGGGGGGGCGGTGTGGCGCAGGCGGCCGAAACGCAAGGCTTTGCCCTGACGGGGTTCAAGACCGCCGTGGCGGAGGCCGCTGCGCGCAACCGTGACCTGGCGGCCTTCTACCGGGCGCGCGATTTCGCCCCGATCTGGACGGGCGAGGGGGCGGAGTTCACCGCGCGGCGCGCCGCCCTGCTGGAAGCGATCCGCATGATGCCGGTGCATGGCCTGCCGGCGGACAAGTATGATGCCGCCGACCTGATCGCCCAGATGGGCGCCGCCGTCAGCGACCGCGACCGTGGCCTGCTGGACGTGGAGCTGAGCCAGGTCCTGCTGGATGTGGCAAGCGATCTGCAGACCGGGATCCTGGTGCCCCACGAGGTCGACAGCGAGATCCTGCGCGAAGTGCCGCTGCGCGATGCCTCGCAGTACCTGGAGGGAATCCAGAACGCGGATCCGATGGAGTTTGTCCGGTCCCTGCCGCCGCACAATGCGGAGTACCGCCGCCTGCTGCGCGCGAAGATGGACATGGAGATGGGCCTGCGCGCCGGGGGCTACGGCCCGCAGGTGCAGGCCGGCAAGCTGGAACCGGGTGACCGGGGCCGGGCGGTGATCCAGCTGCGTGACCGGCTGGTGCACATGGGCTACCTCGCGCCGCGTGGCGCGGCCGTCTACGACGAGGTGATGACGAATGCGGTGCGCCAGTTCCAGCAGGACAGCGGGCTGGAGGTCGACGGGGTCGTCGGGCCGTCCACCCTGGCGGCGATCAACACCAGCGAAGCGGACCGGCTGAAGTCGATCCTGGTGGCGATGGAGCGTGAGCGCTGGCTGAACCGCCCGCGCGGGGAACGCCACGTCTGGGTGAACCTGACCGATTTCCACGCCAAGCTGATCGACCATGGCGAGGTCGTCTTCGAAACCCGGTCGGTGATCGGGGCCAACCGCGACGGCCGTCGCAGCCCCGAATTCAGCGATGTCATGGAACACATGATCATCAACCCGACCTGGAACGTGCCGCGTTCCATCGCGGTGAAGGAATACCTGCCGCAGATGCAGCAGGATCCCTATGCCGCCAGCCAGTTGAACCTGGTGGATGCGCGTGGCCGGGTTGTGCCCCGCGATGCGGTGGATTTCACCCAGCTGACGGCGACGAACTTTCCCTTCGACCTGAAGCAGCCGCCGTCGCGGTCCAACGCGCTTGGCCTGGTGAAGTTCATGTTCCCCAATGCGAACAACATCTACCTGCATGACACGCCCTCCAAGAGCCTGTTCAACCGCGAGACGCGGGCCTTCAGCCACGGTTGTATCCGCCTGGCCGATCCCTTCGACTTCGCCTATGCGCTGCTTTCCGCCCAGGAGGCGGATCCGGAGGGGTATTTCAAGGCGCGTCTGAACAGCGGGCGCGAAACCCAGGTAAACCTGGATCAACCGCTGCAGGTGCACCTGGTTTACCGCACCGCCTTCACCGATGTGCGGGGCAAGGTCCATTTCCGCAACGACGTCTACGGGCGTGACGGGCGGGTCTGGAATGCCCTTGCCGCGCAGGGGGTGGTGCTGGGTCAGGTGAGAAGCTAAACCGGCCCGCAAATGCGGGAAGGATCTCTTTGATGGCATACAGCATGAGTGAAATCGCCCGGGCCCTGGGCGGAGAGGTGCTTGGCAACGGCGCGTTCGAGGTCGAGGGCGTGGCAGAGCCCGCCGCGGCGGGCCCGCGCGACCTGGCGCTGGCGATGAAACCGGAATTCGCCGAGGGCCTGTCGGAGGGGGCTGCGAAGGCCGCGCTGCTGTGGGCCGATGCGGACTGGTCCGAACTGGGGCTGGAGGCCGCGGTGCTGGTCCCCCGGCCGCGCATGGCGCTTTCGGCGGTGACGCGGATGATGGATCCGGGCGTCGGCTATGCCCCGGGGATCCACCCGACCGCCCATATCGAAGAGGGTGCGGAGCTGGGCGAGGACGTCAGCGTCGGCGCCTTCACGGTGATCGCCCGGGGCGCGAAGATCGGCGCCGGGTCGGTGATCGGGCCTCAGTGCCATGTCGGCTGGGACAGCGAGCTGGGCGCGGGGGCCTTCCTGTTCTCCGGCGTGAAGATCGGGCCGCGGGTCAGCATCGGTGCGGGGTTCATCGCCCATGAGGGGGCGGTTGTCGGCTCCGACGGGTTCAGCTTCGTCACGCCGGAGGCCAATGCGGTGGAGGAAGCCCGGTCGAACCTGGCGGGCGAGACCCATGCCAAGGCCCAGGCCTGGGTGCGGATTCATTCGCTGGGCGCGGTGCAGATCGGCGACAACGTGGAGCTGGGCGCCAACACCTGCATCGACGCGGGCACGGTGCGGCCGACGCAGATCGGCTCGGGCACGAAAATCGACAACCTCTGCCATATCGGACACAACGTGGTCATCGGCGAGGACTGCCTGATGGCGGCCTTTGCCGGGATCGCCGGGTCCACGCGGATCGGGAACAACGTCGTGATGGGCGGCCGCGTGGGCGTGTCCGACAACGTGTTCATCGGCGATGGCGTGATCTGCGCGGGCGCGTCGGTGGTGCTGTCGAACGTGCCTGCGGGCCGTGTCGTCATGGGCTATCCGGCCACGAAGATGGACGCCAACATCGAAAGCTACAAGGCGCTGCGCCGCCTGCCGCGACTGATGAAACAGGTGGCCGAGCTGCAGAAAGCGGTTTTCAAGTCGGGTCAGACCGACTAAATCGACCGCAAGAACGCGAGAGGGGGTCGGGTCCATGACGGACATCAGGCAGAAGGTCATCGAGATCATCGCGGAGCAGGCCGTTCTGGAGCCCTCCGACGTGAAGATGGAGAGCACGCTGGACGACCTGGGGATCGACTCCCTGGGCCTGGTCGAAAGCATCTTCGCCATCGAGGAAGCCTTCGACATCGAAGTCCCCTTCAACGCCAACGAGCCCGACGAGAGCGATTTCGACATCTCCGATGTCGCCTCCATCGTTACCGGTGTCGAAAAGCTGGTGGCGGAACAGAAGGCGTGAAGCGGGTCGTCATTACCGGCGCCGGAACCATCAATGCCCTGGGGCATGATGTGCCGGCCACGCTGGAAGCCATGCGCGAAGGCCGTTGCGGCATTGCCGAACTGGACGTGCGCGATGCCGACCGGCTGATGGTGAATATCGGCGCGCAGGTGAAGGGGTTCAGCTCCGAAGGGTTGTTCAACCGCCAGCAGATGGCGCTGTATGACCGGTTCACGCAATTCGCCCTGGTCGCCGCGCGGGAGGCCATCGCGCAGTCCGGCCTGTCCTTCGCGGGGGAGCTGGCGCACAGGACCGGCGCGATCCTGGGCAACTCCGGCGGTGGCATGACCACCATCGACGAGAACTACCGCTCCGTCTACGAGGAGGGGAAGAACCGCGTTCACCCCTTCGTCGTGCCCAAGCTGATGAACAATGCCGCCGCCAGCCATGTCAGCATGGAATTCAACCTGAAGGGGCCGACCTTCACCGTCAGCTCCGCCTGTGCGTCGTCCAACCACGCCATGGCGCAGGCGTTCCAGATGGTGCGCACCGGCATGAGCCCGGTGATGATCACCGGCGGATCCGAAAGCATGCTGTGCTTTGGCGGCGTGAAGGCCTGGGAGGGCATGCGCGTCATGTCCAAGTCCGGTTGCCGCCCGTTCAGCGCCAATCGCAACGGCATGGTGCAGGGCGAGGGCGCGGGGATCTTCGTCTTCGAGGAATACGAACACGCCAAGGCCCGCGGCGCGGAGATCCTGGCAGAGGTGGCGGGCTTCGCCATGTCCTCTGACGCGACCGATATCGTCATGCCGTCGAAACAGGGCGCGGCCCGGGCGATTTCCGGCGCGCTGCGCGATGCGGGTCTGAACCCCGGCGATGTGCAGTACATCAACGCCCATGGCACCGGCACCGCCGCCAACGACAAGACCGAAAGCGCGGCCGTGGCCGATGTCTTCGGGCTGCATGCGGATACCGTCATGATCTCCTCCACCAAGGCGATGCATGGGCACCTGATCGGCGGCACCGGCGCGGTCGAGCTGCTGGCCTGCATCATGGCCCTGCGCGACGGCGTCGTGGCGCCCACCATCAACTATGAAGAGCCGGACCCGGAATGCGCGTTGGACGTGGTGCCCAACGAGGCGCGGGAGGCCAAGGTCGACGTGGCGCTTTCCAACGCCTTTGCCTTTGGCGGGCTGAACGCGGTGCTTGCGCTGAAGAAAGTCTGACGGGGTCTGACCCCTAACAAGGGTTGGGCCAGGCACATGAAAAAGGCGCGGTTCCGGAGGGAGCCGCGCCTTTTCGTCTGTCTGGTTCATCTGTCTGGCCGGAAGGGGCCCGATGTGAAAACGCCGCGCCCGGGATGGGCGCGGCGTTCAGAATGCCAGGCCCCTATGGGATCAGTTGCCGGCGCCGGGGACCGCGGTCACCTTGTCAAAGGCGGCGGTGAAGCCTTTCAGCGACAGGGTCATCGGCACTTCGACGTCAGGTGCGGCGAAGGGACGGATCACCATCTTGGCCGCGCTGCCGCCCTTGAAGGCCGCCAGTTCCGCCGCGGTGAAGCCCACGCGCGCGATGCAGCCGTTCCGGTTGCAGAAGCTGTAGTTGTAGACCTTTTCCTGGCCGTCATCGATCGCCAGGCGCAGGCCGGCGGGCAGCAGGGTTTCCAGCGGCACCATGATGGAGGCGCCAAGCGCGGCCTGGGATCCTTCGGGCGTGCGGAAGAAGGTGACGGTCGCAATCGGGTTGCCGTCATCCTGGCGCATCAGCTGGGTCATCTGGCAGGGTTCATCCTGGCCGTCTTCGGTCTTGATGCAGTCGAGCGACCAGTCGCCGATGGTTTCCTTGGAGTAGGTCTGCCCGACCTGCGGGGCGGCATTGGAATCCGCACCCATGTCGAGACTGTCGTCCTGGGCCAGGGCGGGGCCGGCCATCAGCACTGCGGTCACGAGGGCGAGCGAAAGGTTGGAGATAGAGCGCATCGTGCTTCCCGTTGAATGATTGCGTTGCCGCCCGCTTAGCATGGGCGAACGGCGGTGTCAGGTCCCGCGCGGCGGGCTTTGGACACAACTGCGTAAATGGCGGGCGGTTCCCCGCTGTTTTTGCAGGGTGAACGGCTGGCGGGGCAGGGGGTGCCTGGCGGATCGCTCCCGGGGCTCTCCGGGACGTGAAGAGAGCGGAGCGTGAGCTGGGCCGGAGGTGGAAAAAGGGGCCGAAAACGGCCCCTTTTCCCTTATTTTTCGCTCCCCGTCGGACTGGCCGACTTGTATTTGAGGTCACGCTAGGCGCTTTGCATGGGGTAGTCAACACGGAAATATGACAGCCCCGTGGCAGCAGGTTAAAGCTGCTTAATGCCTGTGCGCATTGAAAAGTGTGGCGCTAATGCGCGTCAGTTTGTCATAGGCAATTCGCTGCCGAATGGGGCCGCCCTGCGGGGCAATCCGGGGGCGGGGGCCTAAGCCGATCGGGGACAAAAATGCCGCGCCCCGAAAGGCGCGGCCAGTCTGACAGGGAGGAAGTCTGTTCTTCGTCAAGAGGACATGAGACGAAGAACACGTGGACCAAGCTGGCACCAATTGGTTAAGCAATTACTCCGGACCGTACGTTCGGGAAGACATATCGGCCCGGGGGCCGCGAAACGGGGGCGGAAAGCATGAGCGATTTGAAGGGCATTTTCATCGGTGGCGGTGGCGAAGGCTATATCGAGCCGCAGGAACTGGCGCTGGAATATGCCAACCGGCACGGGCTGATCGCGGGGGCCACGGGCACCGGCAAGACGGTGACGGTGCAGATCATGGCCGAAAGCTTTGCCGCCGAGGGGGTGCCGGTCTTCCTCGCGGATGTGAAGGGGGACCTGTCGGGCATCGCCAAGGCCGGCGATCCGGCAGGCAAGCTTCACAATGCCTTCACCGCTCGGGCGATCCAGATCGGCTTCGACGCGTACGACTACACCGCCTTTCCGGTGATCTTCTGGGATCTTTTCGGCGAGCAGGGCCATCCGATCCGCACCACGGTGACGGAGATGGGCCCGCTGCTGCTGGCCCGGCTGATGGAGCTGAACGACACCCAGGAGGGGATCCTGAACATCGCCTTCCGGGTGGCCGATGAACAGGGGCTGGCGCTGGTCGACCTGAAGGACCTGCAGGCGCTGCTGGTCTGGCTGGGGGAGAACCGGGCGGAGCTGAGCCTGCGCTACGGCAATATCGCCACCGCGTCGATCGGGGCGATCCAGCGGCGGCTGCTGGTGATGGAAACGGAGGGCGCGGTGAAGCTCTTCGGGGAACCGGCGCTGGAGCTGGCGGACCTGATGCGGGTGGACCGCGACGGGCGCGGGGTGATCTCTGTCTTGGCGGCGGACAGGCTGATGCAGACGCCGCGGCTTTACGCAACCTTCCTGCTGTGGTTGCTGTCGGAGCTCTTCGAAGAGCTGCCGGAGGTGGGCAACCCCGAAAAGCCGCGCATGGTCTTCTTCTTTGACGAGGCGCATCTGCTGTTCGACGACGCGCCCAAGGCGCTGCTGGACAAGGTGGAGCAGGTGGCGCGGCTGATCCGGTCGAAGGGCGTGGGGATCTACTTCTGCACCCAGAACCCCGCCGATGTGCCCGATGACGTGCTGGGCCAGCTGGGCAACCGGGTGCAGCATGCGCTGCGCGCTTTCACCGCGAAGGACCGCAAGGAGCTGCGCCTGGCCGCCCAGACCTATCGCGACAACCCCGATTTCGACATCGAGGAAGCCATCACCCAGGTCGGAACCGGGGAGGCCGTCACCAGCTTCCTGCAGAAGAAGGGCGTCCCGGGGATCGCGCAGCGCACGATGATCCGGCCACCTTCGTCGCAGCTGGGCCCGATCACGCCGGCGGAACGGCGGGCGATCATGGCCGCGAGCCCGGTGGCCGCGCAGTACGACAAGCCCGTGGACCGCGAAAGCGCCTACGAGATCCTGGCGAAGCGGGCAGCCGTGGCGGCGAAGGAGGCTGAGGAGGCCGAACGCCGCGAGGCGGAGATGGAGGCGCGCGAACGCGAGGAAAAGGCGCGGCGGCGCTACTCCGCACCGCGCAGCAGCCGGAGCCGGTCGTCGCGCGACGGCGGGCTGGGCGCGGACCTTGGCCAGGCGCTGCAGAAGGCGGTGATCCGGGAGCTTTCGGGCACCACCGGCAAGCGGATTGTCCGTGGCATCCTGGGATCGCTGTTCAAGGCGCGCTAGCTTCGCCCCCGGTGCGGGCCAGACATGGAGGATCAGCATGGGCGCGGGGGCGGGATGCCGCTGGCGCCCTTGCTTTCAACGGTATTCCTTGCCTTGCAGGCAAATCTCGGTCACCGTGAAACTTGTATGCAGACATCCACGTATCTGAGGGCGACCGGGGTCAATCCCGGAGGCTGCACGTGCAGATACGTGTTCGGATTGGTTGCAACAGGAGATCGGTCGTCCCGTGAAGGAAGAAACCTTTACCCTTGCCGGAGAACTTGCACTTGGCACCCTGCAGGGCCAGGATCTTCGCGATGCGCGGCATGAGCTGGACGTGAACCCGGACATGCGTGCGGCCTACCGGGACTGGTGCGAACATTTCAGCCGGGGCTATGCGCTGCACCAGGCGCCCGACGTGGCGCCGCCAGCCCATGTCTGGCGCGGGATCGAAAGCGTGCTGTTTGCCGAAGAAGGGCAGAAGGCGCGCCTGTGGAATCTGATCCGGGCGCCGGAAAATCGCCCGCTTGTCTTGGCGGTTGCCGCCGCGAAGGTGAGCCTGATCCTGTGGATCCTCTACCTGTTCCTGTAGCGCGCCAAGGTTCTGAGGCGCGACATCTTTCCTGAAACCTGCTGCAAGTCCCCCGCTCAAATCCCACGGTGCGGCGGGCCGATCGACCCGTGCGGTCCCTGGTCTTGCGGTCTGGCTTGAGTGAGGTGTTTCGGCCTGTCGGCCGGCCGGGGACGCGCGTCCCAGCCCCCGCTGGACGCTTTCGCCGGTGTGCCGTCAGCCGTTTCCAGGCAGCGGGCTTGCCCCGTCGAGCGCGCGGCCCAGGAAGGGCACGAGCGTCAGCGTGGCGGCAAGGGTCGCGACAAGCGCGACGAGGAGGACCGTCAGGTGATCCATGAAACCGGTCGCGATGGCATAGGCCAGGATCGCCACCAGCGGAACGTGCAGAAACAGGGCGCAAACGACCTGTACGCGCCGTTTGAGGTGAGTGTCATGCATTCGCTTTCTCCCAGAACGTGCAATATTGCGCATTAGGGACAATTTTTGCATCTCTTCGATTTGCTGGCAAGTGTGAGAATTTGGCGATGACAACATGGTCAAGCGTATGGAAACATGGGAAAAGATGGTGGCGCCGCCAGTTGACCAGCGGGTAAGCTGGCGGCGCGTCCCCGGTCGGGGCGGTTAGGGGAATTCGGACATGCGCAGCAGGGTGGGCAAGAAGTTTGGCAACGGGAGCGACGGGGGGATCCGCCGCCGGACCCTGCTGTCGGGGCTGACATCGGCCACGGCCTTTGCGGCCTGGCCGGGGCAGGTCCTGCGCGCCCAAGATATCGGCGAGCAGGGTATCGGCGGGCAGGATGTGCCCGTGCTGCGCCCAAGGGTCACCCGCCCGAAGCGGGAGCCGGAGAGGGTCCTGTTCATCGGCAACAGCTATTTCTACTACGGCGACAGCATCCATTACCACGTGGAGCAGATGTTTCGCGCGGCCTTCCCGGACCGGCCGAACCTGTTCCGGCTGGCGGCGATTTCGAACGGCTATCTTGAGGAACAGCCGATCGATGCCTTCCTGCAGCTGGGCGGGGAGGAGGGGTTCGACATGGTCGTGCTGCAGGCCCATTCCACCGCGATGCTGACGGTGGCCAAGCACACCGGATTTGCCCGGGCGGCCAGTTCTGCCGCGCGCAAGATCCGCGCGGCGGGGGCCGAGGTCGCGCTTTACATGACGCCCGCCTATACCGAGCAGCACTGGCTTTATCGTCCCGGCCTGCAGGGGCAGCTGGAGCGGGGCTATACCGCGGCGGGCAACCGGCTGGACGCGCTGGTGATCCCGCTGGGGATCGCCTTTGCCCGGGCGAAGGCGGCGCGGCCTGACCTGGCGCTGCACCGGGCCGACAACAGCCATCCGACGCTGGCGGGCACCTACCTGGGGGCTGCCACGATCTTTGCCAGCTTCTACGAGACCTCGGTGGTGGGCAATTCCTGGACCTACCGGGGCGCCCTGCCGGAGGCGGAGGCGCGTTTCCTGCAGGAGATCGCGGAAGAGGCCGTGACGGCCTATTTCGGCAGCTGATCGGGCTGCCGGCGGGGGTCAGTTCACGTTCAGGCCGTATTCCGCGCAGGTGTCGTTGTGGGCCTGGCGCATCTCCTCGTAATCGGGGTGATCGGGGCCGAGGTCCGTGGTCTGCCACCAGTCGTTTTCGACATCGAAGAACTCGGTGGTGCCATCGGCGTAGCGGATGAAGCGGTACTTCCCCTTGCGGATCGAGGAATTGCGGAAGTGGAAGGTGGGCACCGCGCGGTCGGGCACCCGGTCGCCGGCCATCTGCGGCCGCAGGGAATGGCCCACGCTGCCCTCGATCGGCGGCAGGCCCATGTAGTCCATCACCGTGTTGCCGACGTCGATCAGGCCCACGGGGTCCGTCACCACGCGGCCTTCGGGCGCCTGGGGGTCGTGGATGATCAGCGGCACGTTGGTGACCTGTTCCCACAGGCTGCCCTTGGTGAACCGGTCCCTTTCGCCCACGTGCAACCCGTGGTCCGACAGGATCACCACCATGGTGTTTTCCGCAAAGCGGGAGGCTTTCAGCGCGTCCCAGACCCGGCCGATCTGGTAGTCGGCGTAGGAAATGGAGGAGAAGTAGTTGCGCAGGCTCTTCTTCCAGAAGTGGCTCTTGCGCGGGTTAATGTTCTTGTGGCTGATCTCCTCCGCCATGGGCGGTTCGGAGAAGCCGGCCTGCCATTCCTTCGGCTGTTCGAACTGGAAGACCTTGTACATTTCCTTGAACCGGCGCGGGGTGGTCCAGGGGCCGTGGGGCGACTGGAACCCGACCCCGCGATAGAAGGGCGCTTCGCCGTCGTAGTCTTCGAGGAAGGCGATGGCCCGGTCCGCCACGCGGTTGCAATAGAGATTGTCCTCGGCCCACTGGACATTGGTGGCCAGGCCGCCGCGAAAGCCGCCGAACTCGATATGGCCGGGCAGCATACGGTCCTCGTAATGCCGGCGGCGCTTGGCGATGTGGTAAAGCGTGCGTTCATCCGAATGGACGATCTCATGCACCCATTCCGGCAGGGCGCGGTAGCCGCGCATGACCTTGCCCCCGGTGGAGGAATAGACCCCGCTGGATTTCAGCGCATGGGGCCACATCTTCTGCGGCGGGAAGTGGTTGTAGTAGTGCGGATCGCGTTCGACGATGCCCGAGTGATGCGGAGAGATGCCCGACATGAAGCTGGCCCGCGAGGGGCTGCAGACGGGGACCTGGCAATAGGCGGAGTGGAACGCCGTCGACTGGGCGCAGATCCGGTCGAGGTTCGGGGTCTGCAGTTCCTGACCGAAGAGCGTCTTGTACTTCCAGTAGGCGACCATGTCATCGAGACTGATGAGCATGACGTTCTTCTTGGCCGCTGTGGTCACCGGATTGTCCCATCTTGCAATGCACCGGGCGCCTGCGCGCCCGCTGCCACGTCGCGCGCATGCGCGCCCTCTGCCACTATGCGCAGATGCAAAGGCATATCAAGGAGAAGGCCCGAAATCCGAGGGATCAAACCGACCTCTCAGACCGAGCGATCAAACCGGCCCATCAGATCGACAACCGTGTCCCCTGCGTTCCGCGTTCGCGATAGGGCGTCGTCTGATACTGGGCGCGGTAGCATTTCGAGAAATGCGAAGGCGAGGCGAAGCCGCAGGACAGCGCCACGTTGATCACCGACATGTCCGTCTGCATCAGCAGGTTGCGCGCCTTCGACAGGCGCAGTTCCATGTAATAGCGCTTGGGAGAGCGGTTGAGGTAGCGGCGGAACAGCCGTTCCAGCTGGCGGGTCGACATGCCGACTTCCTTGGCCAGGATCGCGGGGCTGATCGGCTCCTCTATGTTGGCCTCCATCATCTGGATGACCTGGGAGAGCTTCGGATGGCGCACGCCGATCCGGGTGGGCACGGACAGGCGCTGCGTGTCCTGGTCCGTGCGGATCGAGGAATAGATCAGCTGGTCGGCCACGGAATTGGCCAGGTCCTCTCCGTGCTGATCCGCGATCAGCTTCAGCATCAGGTCGATGGAGGAGGTGCCGCCGGCGGTCGTCATCCGGTTGCCGTCGATCACGAAGACCGACTTGGTCAGCGAGACTTCCTCGAACTCCTCGGCGAAACTGTCGTGGTTTTCCCAGTGGATCGTGGCGCGCTTGCCATCCAGCAGGCCCGCCTTGGCCAGTACGTGGGCCGCGGTGCACAACCCGCCGATCGCGGCCCCCTTGCGGGATTCGCGGCGCAGCCAGTTCATCAGCTTGCGGGAGGTTTCCTCCTTCACGCCGATGCCGCCGCAGACCACGACGATATCTTCGCGGGTCACTTCGCCCAGCGGCGCATCGACCGAGAAGGTGACGCCGCCGGAACATGTCACCGGCTCCCCCGTTTCGCTCTGCAATTCCCAGCTGTAGAGCGGCTGCCCCGCCATGCGGTTGGCGATCCGCAGGCATTCCAGCGCCGAGGCGAAGGAGAGCATCGTGAAATTGTTCAGCAATACAAAGAGGAAACGGCGGGGGCGCGCCTTGGGAGGGGCTACCGAAGAGAGCGGGGGGCGGAGCTCCGGCATGGGGATACCTGGCAGATGGAGTGGGTCATGAATCGCGTCTCGCCGCGGGGGCTTGCGACGGGATGTCGGCAATCAGCGCAGAGCCCGGTCGCGACGTCAAGCGTCGCAAAAGAATTGTGGCTCTTTCGGGGGCATCTGGGTATACGCTTGACGCCTCAAGAAGCTTGAACCCGGAGGAAGAGATGGGGACCTGGCAGAAGTCCGATTGGCGCAACAAGCCGCGGGTGCAGATGCCTGACTATCAGGATCAGGAAGCGCTGCACGCCGTAGAGGCACAGCTTTCGAAGTATCCGCCCCTCGTATTTGCCGGGGAGGCGCGCCGCCTGAGGGAGCAGCTGGGTGCTGCTGGCCGGGGCGAGGCCTTCCTGCTGCAGGGCGGTGACTGTGCCGAAAGCTTCGACCAGTTCAGCGCCGACAGCATTCGCGACACCTTCAAGGTGATGCTGCAGATGGCGATGGTCCTGACCTTCGGCGCCAAGGTGCCGGTGGTGAAGGTGGGCCGGATGGCCGGCCAGTTCGCCAAGCCGCGTTCGGCGCCGACCGAGACCGTCGGCGGTGTCGAGCTGCCCAGCTACCGGGGCGACATCATCAACGACCTGGCCTTCACCCCCGAGGCGCGGATCCCGAACCCGGGCAAGATGCTGCAGGCCTACACCCAGGCGGCGGCCACGCTGAACCTGCTGCGCGCGTTTTCGACCGGCGGTTATGCCGACGTGAACGAGGTGCACCGCTGGACCCTGGGCTTCACCGCCTCCGACAAGGCGGACCGGTTCCGTGACATGGCCAACCGGATCTCCGACTCGCTGGATTTCATCCGCGCGGCCGGTGTCACCGCCCAGAACGCGCATACCCTGCGCTCGGTCGATTTCTACACCAGCCACGAAGCGCTGCTGCTGGAATACGAAGAGGCGCTGTGCCGGATGGATTCGACCTCCGGCAAGTGGCTGGCAGGGTCGGGTCACATGATCTGGATCGGCGACCGGACCCGCCAGGTGGATGGCGCGCACGTGGAATTCTGCAAGGGCGTGCTGAACCCCATCGGGCTGAAGTGCGGGCCCACGACCACGGCCGAGGACCTGAAGCAGCTGATGGCGAAGCTGAACCCGCTGAACGACATGGGCCGGCTGACCCTGATCGCGCGCTTTGGTGCGGGCAAGGTGAACGAACATCTGCCGCGGCTGATCGAGACGGTGAAATCCGAAGGGGCCAACGTGGTCTGGGTCTGCGACCCGATGCATGGCAACACGATCAAGTCCGCCTCCGGCTACAAGACGCGCCAGGTGCAGACGGTCTTCCAGGAAGTGCAGGAATTCTTCGGCGTGCACCGCGACATGGGCACCGTCCCCGGCGGCGTGCATTTCGAGATGACCGGCAACGACGTGACCGAATGCACCGGCGGCGTCTATGCCGTGTCGGACGAGGACCTGTCGGATCGCTACCACACCGCCTGCGACCCCCGGCTCAACGCCTCCCAGGCGCTGGAGCTGGCCTTCATGGTCGCGGAAGAGCTGGTCAGCCTGCGCGAAACCCGCCTGGCCGCAATCGGCTGAGGCCACGAAAAGTCGGGGCCTGCCGGGACCTTCCCGGGGGCCAGGCACCCGGAACGGAAACCGCCGCGCTGAGGTCAGCGCGGCGGTTTTTCCTTGTGCCGTCCGTCCCGCCTTGGCTGCGGAGCAGGGACCGACGGGAGGGACCGGATCAGTCGTCTTCGACCACGCGCAGGTAGGGGCGCGGCCCGGGTTTCAGGCGCGGGGCATCCTCTGCCCCGGCGGGAACGCGGGGGATCGGCGCGGGGGAAAAACGGGCGGGCGGTTCTTCCAGGCCCGGCCCCTTGTCCGGCCCCTTATTCGGCGTTTTCAGCGCAGGGCCCGGGTCGCCGGCGACGGGATCGGGATCTTCTTCCAGCGGCTCCTTCGCCATGAAGTCGCCCAGCAGCGGGGTGACCTGGTGGCCCGTGATCTCGAACCGGCGGGGGGCGCGACCGATCTCTCCGGTCGTGGCAAGGCAGCCCAGGACGCGGGTGATGTCGCCCAGGTCGCTCTTCATCGGCAGCAGCAGAAGGCGGGCCTCGATCTCGGGCTTGCCGATGCCGCGTTCGGCGTGCAGGTCCACCATGGCCTTGGCAGGGCTGTCGAAGACCTCTTCCAGGATCTCGCCCAGGGCATTGCGCCCGGCGGGGGTCATGAAGGCGGAAAGCGGCATGCCGCGCACCTCCATCCCCATCAGGTCGGACAGGTGCGACCCGGCGATCCGCAGCCGGGCGATCCCGGGGGCCACGCGTTCCAGGATAAAGGCATATTCCAGCGCGCGTTCGATCCCGCGCGGGTCGATATCGGACCGGCGCGGCACCAGCCGCCCGGCACGGATGGCTTCCCAGTAGGCCTCGACCTCCTGCACCGCGTTGAACCGCGCGGCGCTCATGAAACCGGCCATGCTGACGACGGTGCTGCCGTCGCTTGCGTCCTTGGGCATCTCGAAACTCCAGCTTGTGTCACCGCTCCCCCCGTCGCTTCAAGCCTGGCAGCGCCGATGCGGCCCGGCGGGTCCCCCGACCCGTCGCGGCCCCCCGAATGCCGCAGGCCCCGGGCGGACAAGCGGCCCGGGTGACATCACGGCAAGGAGTTAAGACGCCTGGTTCTTGGTTAAAGCTATCTTCACAGAGGTTACGTATCCATTAATATGCCAGAATTGAGTGTAAATTTCCGGGAAATCTCGACCAATGGTTAACCCCTCCCGAAGGGGCAGGATCGAGTGCACCGCGCAAGGAGGGCAGGGCAGATGACCAATTCCATGACGGGCTTTTCGGCCGGACGGGGCCAGGGACTGGGCCACCAGTGGACCTGGGAGTTGCGGTCGGTCAACGCGAAGGGGCTAGACCTGCGGTTGCGGGTGCCCGACTGGGTCCCGGGGCTGGAAGCTGCGCTGCGCGCGGCGCTTGCGGCGGGGCCGGCGCGCGGGTCGGTCACGCTGAACCTGCGGCTGGGGCGGGAGGAAAGCAGCGGCGCGCTGTCGGTGAACCCGGGACAGCTGGGCGCCATGCTGGATGCCCTGGCACAGGTGGAGGCCGCGGCGGAGGCGCGCGGCGTGACGCTTGCCGTGCCCACGGCGGCGGAAGTGCTGGCCATGCGGGGCGTGCTGGAAGTGGCCGCGCCCGAAGAGGCGGGCGAGGCGCTGAGCAAGGCGCTGGTGGCCGATTTCGCCCCCGTGCTGGCCGACTTCCTGAAGATGCGCGCCAGCGAAGGCGCCGCGGTGGAGGAGATCCTGCGCGGGCAGCTGGATGCGATCGAAGCCCTTGTGGCCCGCGCGGCCAAGGCCGCCACGGCCCGCACCCCGCGCCAGGCCAGCGCCCTGAAGGCCGCGCTGGAGCGTGTGCTGGATCACACCACCGGCCAGGACCCGGACCGCATCGCGCAGGAACTGGCCCTGATCACCATCAAGTCCGACGTGACGGAGGAGCTGGACCGGCTGACCGCCCATGTCGCCGCCGCCCGCGCCCTGCTGGCCGAAACCGCCCCGGTGGGCCGCAAGCTCGACTTCCTGAGCCAGGAATTCAACCGGGAGGCCAACACCCTGTGTTCCAAGGCGCAGGACAAGGATCTGACGGCCATCGGGCTGGAACTGAAGACCCTGATCGACCAGATGCGGGAGCAGGTGCAGAATATCGAGTGAACGCTGGCGCCCCTGAAAGGGGTCGGCCTGCGGCCGATGCCTCCGGCGGGACTATTTCCAGCCATCGAATGGGGAAGGGGCAGGGCGCATCGGGGCGGCCCGGAGCGCACCCCCCACATCTATTTTTTGGCCCCAAATATCCTGGGGGGAGTCTCCGGAGGAGACGGGGGGCAAAGCCCCCCTTTCGGCGCGACCGTCCGCCCGCCCGACTTGTCCCCCCGACTTGTCCCCCGACTTGTCCGTCGCCGCAAAACCTGCATAACCGCACAAAGGGGCCGGTGCTGGCCCCGTCAACGGAAGGAAGGAATCCGGGACATGAGCCAGCGGCGCGGTCTTCTCATCATCATCTCCTCGCCGTCGGGCGCCGGCAAGTCGACCCTGTCGCGGCGCCTGTTGGACTGGGATCCCGACATCCGCTTCTCCGTCTCTGCCACCACGCGCGCGCCCCGCGCCGGGGAGGAGCACGGGTTGCACTACTTCTTCCACGAACGTGCGGATTTCGACCGCATGGTGGCCGAGGGCGAAATGCTGGAGCATGCCACCGTCTTCGGCAATTCCTACGGCAGCCCGCGCGGCCCGGTCGAGGAGGCGATCAACGCCGGCAAGGACCTGCTGTTCGACATCGACTGGCAGGGCGGGCAACAGATCCGCGCCAGCGCCCTTGGCAAGCACGTGCTGTCGATCTTCATCCTGCCGCCCTCGATGAAGGAGCTGGAACGCCGCCTGCACGCCCGCGCCACCGACGCCGCCGAGGTGATCGAGAAGCGCATGCAGCAGAGCCGGGACGAGATCAGCCACTGGCCCGAATATGACTACGTCCTGGTCAACGACGACCTGGACGAGACGGAGGAGCGCCTGCGCACCATCATCAGTGCCGAACGGCTGCGGCTGAGCCAGCAGCCCGGCGTGCTGGAGGTCGTGCGGCGGCTGAACGCGGAATACGAGGAGGAGGAAAGATGACGATCTATTCGCTCGACGGGGTGGCGCCGCTGATCGCGGCCAGCGCCTGGGTCGCGCCGGATGCCAATGTGATCGGCAACTGCGTGCTGGAGGCCGACAGCTCGGTCTGGTTCGGGGTCACCCTGCGCGGCGACAATGAGGAGATCCGGATCTGCCAGGGGGCCAACGTGCAGGAAAACGTGGTCTGCCACACCGACATGGGCTTTCCGCTGGAAATCGGCGTCAATGTCACCGTGGGCCACAAGGCCATGCTGCATGGCTGCACCATCGGGGAGAACTCCCTCATCGGCATGGGCGCCACGGTGCTGAACGGCGCGAAGATCGGCCGCAATTGCCTGATCGGGGCCGGCGCGCTTGTGACCGAGGGCAAGGAGATCCCCGACAATTCCATGGTGCTGGGCGCGCCGGGCAAGGTGGTTAAGCAGCTTGGCCCGGACTGGGAACAGCGGCTGACGGCCTCTGCTCTGCATTACCAGGAACGCGCGCGGCGGTTCCGCGACGGGTTGCAGGTGGTGACCTCCGCAGGCTGACAGGCTGGCGGAGAGGGTGCCCCCCGATCTGGGGGGCCGAATGTGACAGCCGGGGCGGGATCCGCGCGTTTTGTCACGAGACTGTCACATATTCCTGTTCCAAGGGCGTCTGCGCGCCACGGCGCGTGCCGGATCGTCGCGCGGGCGGCATAGTGACCGGCAGTGAAAGAACGGACCCACCGACATGCCTGAGACCTCCATCACCGCGCTGCTGAGCGCGATCCCCATGCCCGGCATCCTCGTCGGGCGGGGCGAACGGATCATCGCCGCCAACGAGCTGAGCGGGAACCTGTTCGGGCCTTCCATCACGGGGCGGCATTTCATCACCGTGATCCGCCAGCCTGCCGTGCTGGACGCGGTGGAGCACTGCCTGGCGGACCGGCAGGTGCACAAGACGCAGTACCTGTCGACCCGGCGCGGGCGGGAAACCCATTTCGAGGTCACCTGCTCCTACGTCGATACGGTCGTGGGGCAGGGGGTGGTGGTGGTCTTCCAGGACATGACCCAGGTGACCCAGGCCGAACAGATGCGCCGCGATTTCGTCGCCAATGTCAGCCATGAGCTGCGCACGCCTCTGACGGCGCTAATCGGGTTCATCGAAACCCTGCGCGGCCCGGCGAAGGATGACGCGGTGGCGCGCGAACGCTTCCTGGAGATCATGGGCCGCGAGGCGGAGCGGATGGAGCGCCTGGTGAAGGACCTGCTGTCGCTGAGCCAGGTGGAGGGAGAGGCGCGGGTGCGCCCGACGGAGCGGGTGGCCCTGCATGCGCTGATGCAGTCGGTCTGCCATGCGCTGGCCCCGCTGGCGCGCGATGCGGAGGTGGAGCTGCAGGTGACCGCCGATGTCGAGGAGGTCGAGACCCAGGGCGATCCGGACCAGCTGCGCCAGGTGCTGACCAACCTGGTGGAGAACGCCATCAAGTACGGCCGCAGCGGCAAGCTGGTGACGATGCACCTGTCCGCCCCGGCGGAGATGCCGGAGCTTCAGGGGCAGGGGGTCGCGCTGACCGTGACGGACCGGGGACCCGGCATAGACGAGATCCACATCCCCCGACTCACCGAGCGATTCTACCGGGTGGACAGCCACCGATCGCGCGAAATGGGGGGCACCGGGCTGGGCCTGGCGATCGTGAAGCACATCGTGAATCGGCACCGGGGCCGCATGCGGATCACCTCCCGCCTGGGCGAGGGGACGTCGATCCGGATCGTTCTGCCGGTCACCTGACCGCGCAACGTAACGATTCTTCAACAACTGCAGGGATTTGTCTATTTTCCGGCCCGCCTTTGCGGGCCGGTCTGCGTAAGGCACCATGGAATAAAGAGAAACGTTGTCATGTAACTGTTACAGAACTGTCGCAAAAGCATCGCGCGGGACCTCTAGCAGGGGGACGCAAGGCCGCCGGGGGATGGTGGCCTCTCAGAAAACAGGAGCATTCCATGTCCTTCATGAAACTGACCGCCTCGGCGCTTGCCGTTGCCGCCGTTTCCGCCACTGCCGCGTCCGCTCGCGACAACCTGCAGATCGCAGGCTCCTCGACCGTTCTGCCCTACGCGTCCATCGTCGCGAAGGCCTTCGGCGAGAACTTCGAATTCCCGACCCCCGTCGTCGAATCCGGCGGCTCCTCCGCTGGTCTGAAGCGCTTCTGCGAAGGCGTCGGTGAAAACACCATCGACATCGCGAACGCCTCCCGCGCGATCAAGTCCTCCGAAGTCGAAACCTGTGCCGCCAACGGCGTGACCGACATCATCCAGGTCCGCATCGGCTACGACGGCATCGTCTTCGCCTCCCAGATCGACGGCCCGGCCTACACCGCCTTCGAACCGGCCGACCTCTACAACGCCCTGGCACCCAAGGTGCTGAAGGACGGCGAACTGGTCGACAACCCCTACACCAAGTGGTCCGACTTCAACGCCGATCTGCCCGACAGCGAGATCCTGGCCTTCATCCCGGGCACCAAGCACGGCACCCGCGAAGTCTTCGAAGAGAAGGTCCTGGCGGCTGGCTGCGAAGCCACCGGCGCAATGGAAGCCATGGTTGCCGCCGGCATGTCCGAAGATGACGCCGAAGATGCCTGCATCTCCGTGCGCACCGACGGTGCCTCCGTCGACATCGACGGCGACTACACCGAGACCCTGGCCCGCATCGACGCGAACCCGAACGCCATCGGCGTCTTCGGCCTGGCCTTCTACGAGAACAACACCGACAAGCTGAAAGTGGCGACCATGTCCGGTGTCGAAGCCTCGACCGAGACCATCGCCTCCGGCGAATACCCGGTGTCCCGCCCGCTGTACTTCTACATCAAGAAGGCCCACATCGGCGTGATCCCCGGCCTGAAGGAATACGCACAGTTCTTCGTCTCTGACGAAGTTGCCGGCCCCGATGGTCCGCTGTCCGCCTACGGCCTGGTCTCCGACCCGGAACTGGCCGCCACCCAGGCCATGATCGAAAACGAAGAGACCATGTAAGGGTCTTCCGGGCAGCCCCCCCCGGGCTGCCCACCGAAACTTCGGGCCCCGACCGGCCTTTCCGGTCGGGGCCCTTTCGCCCTAATGCCCAATCCAGCGAGTATTCCATGCCTGCAACCTGGATCTTCCTGATCATCCTGGCGCTTGCCGTCATCGGATACGTGCTGGGCCGCAAGCGCGCCCTGGCTTCCGCAGGCGGGGACGCACGCCACCTGCATTCCCTGCCGACCTACTACGGGTCGAACGCCGCGCTCTTCGTGCTGGTCCCCTCGCTTCTGGTGCTGGTGGCCTGGCTCTTCGCGCAGCCGATGCTGATCGAAAACCGGATCACCCACATGATCCCGGAAGACCTTTACGAGACCGAAGGCGAGCTGAGCCTGGCCATGTCCGATGTGCGCCGGATCGCCGACGGCCTGGATGTCGCGGTGGAGCGCTACGCGCTGACCCCGCAGGAGGCAGGCTCGCTCCGGGTCGAGGATACCGATGTTCGTGCGCTGCTGGGCACCGTGGGGGTCGCGCTCGGCTCCGAGGTGCAGGCACCGATCCTGCAAGCGGCACAAAGCTGGCGGGAGATGACGAAATCCGGCAACCGGATCCGCACCGTCGTGGTTCTGCTGATCGCGCTGGCCGGGCTTGGCTACGCGGTGGCGCGCACCAACAAGGATTTCCGCGCCCGGAACGCGGTGGAAAAGGTGGTGAAGGCGCTTCTGGTGCTGGCCGCCTCGCTGGCGATCCTGACCACCGTGGGCATCGTCCTGTCGCTGCTGTTCAACACCATCGAGTTCTTCAAGCTCTACCCGGCGAAGGATTTCTTCTTTGGCACCACCTGGTCGCCCTCCTTCGGCGGCGGATCGCAGCTGGGCATCATCCCGCTGCTCTGGGGGACGCTCTACATCTCTCTCATCGCGCTGATCGTGGCCGTGCCGATCGGGCTTTTCGCCGCGATCTACCTCAGCGAATATGCCTCTCCGGCCGTGCGCGCCTTCGCCAAGCCGATGATCGAGGTCCTGGCCGGCATCCCGACCATCGTCTACGGCCTCTTCGCGCTGGTGACGGTGGGGCCCATGCTGCTGTCGGTCTTCGGGCCCGACAGCATCGGCTGGATGAAGGGCGGCACCGCCGTGATGACCGCGGGTCTCGTGATGGGGATCATGCTGATCCCCTTCGTCAGCTCCCTGTCGGATGACATCATCAACGCCGTGCCCCAGGCGATGCGCGACGGCTCTCTCGGCCTGGGCGCCACCAAGTCCGAGACGATCAAGCAGGTGGTCATGCCTGCGGCCCTGCCGGGCATCGTGGGCGCCATCCTGCTGGCCGCCTCCCGCGCCATCGGTGAAACGATGATCGTGGTGATGGGGGCAGGGGCCGCGGCCCGCCTGTCGCTGAACCCCTTCGAGGCCATGACGACGGTCACCGCCAAGATCGTCAGCCAGCTGACCGGCGATGCCGATTTCGCCTCGCCCGAGGCGCTGGTGGCCTTTGCCCTGGGCATGACGCTCTTCGTCATCACCCTGGCGCTCAACATCTTCGCGCTCTGGATCGTGCGCAAATACCGGGAGCAATACGAATGACCGACGCGACCGCAAATTCCCCGGCGTCAAATCCCGCGGCGCCGAAGCCGTCTACCTCCCTGCTGGAGCAGGACGCCCGCACCAAGAAACGCAACGCCCAGGAAGCCCGCTTCCGCTTTTACGGCATGGCGGCCGTCGGCATCGGCGTGCTGTTCCTGGTGGTGCTGCTGGTGGCAATCATCCGCAACGGCGTGCCCGCCTATACCCAGACCTTCATCGAACTGCCCGTGCAACTGACGGCAGAGAAGCTGGACAAGAACGGCAACCGCGACCTTGACGACATCAAGAAGGTCTCCACCTTCGGCTACAAGCCCCTGGTCGAGGCCTCGCTGATGACGCTGCTGCAGGACAAGGGGATCGAAACGCCGATCACCAAGGCCTCCGACCTGGGCAAGATGATCTCTTCCTCCGCGGCCGCGCAGGTGCGGGACACGGTGATCGCCAACCCCGATCTGATCGGCACGACGCATGTCTTCCGGATCCTGGCCTCCTCCCGCGTGGATGGCTACCTGAAGGGGCGCGTGACCCGTGAAAGCCTGGCCCGGGACAAGAACCTGGATGCGGAACACCTGGACGTGGTGGATGCGCTGAAGGCCGACGGGGTGATCTCCCGGCCGTTCAACTGGGCCTTCATCTTCGGCGCCGACTCCTCCGAAAGCCGCCCCGAACAGGCCGGGATCGGGGTGTCGATGCTGGGCTCGCTCTTCATGATGCTGGTGGTGCTGGTGCTGTCGCTGCCCATCGGTGTCGCGGCCTCCATCTACCTGGAAGAATTCGCGCCCAAGAACCGCTTCACCGACCTGATCGAGGTGAACATCTCGAACCTGGCGGCCGTGCCGTCGATCGTCTTCGGTATCCTGGGCCTGGCCGTCTTCATCCAGTTCATCCAGCTGCCGCAGTCCGCGCCGCTGGTGGGCGGGCTGGTGCTGACGCTGATGACCCTGCCGACGATCATCATCTCGACCCGGGCCTCGCTGAAATCGGTGCCGCCCTCGATCCGCGATGCAGCGCTCGGGGTAGGGGCCTCCAAGATGCAGGCGGTCTTCCACCACGTGCTGCCGCTGGCCATGCCCGGCATCCTGACCGGCACCATCATCGGCCTGGCGCAGGCGCTCGGCGAAACCGCGCCGCTGCTGCTGATCGGCATGGTGGGCTTCATCGCCTCCAACGTGCCCGACGGCATCGCCGCCGGTTTCCTGTCGCCCAACTCGGCCATGCCCGCCCAGATCTACGAATGGGCCAAACGCGCCGACCCGGCCTATTACGAACGTGCCTGGGGGGGGATCATCATCCTGCTGCTCTTCCTCATGACCATGAACATCATCGCCGTCATCCTGCGCCGTCGGTTCGAACGCCGCTGGTAAGATCTGGTAAGAGATAGGGGAACCGAACCCATGTACGACTCGCCCGCCCTGGAGAATGAAGTGAACAGCAAGAACATCAAGATCGCCGCCAAGGACGTTCAGGTCTTCTACGGCGACACCCACGCCATCAAGGACGTCAACGTCGAGATCCAGGACAAGACCGTCACCGCCTTCATCGGCCCCTCCGGCTGCGGCAAGTCCACCTTCCTGCGCTGCCTCAACCGGATGAACGACACCATCGACATCTGCCGCGTCGAGGGCGACATCCTGCTGGATGGCGAAGACATCTACGACAAGCGCGTCGACCCGGTGCAGCTGCGCGCCAAGGTCGGCATGGTCTTCCAGAAGCCGAACCCCTTCCCGAAGTCGATCTACGACAACATCGCCTATGGGCCCCGCATCCACGGCCTGGCCAAGTCCAAGGCCGACCTCGACGTCATCGTCGAAAAGTCCCTGCGCCGCGGCGCCATCTGGGATGAGGTGAAGGACCGCCTGAACGCCCCCGGCACCGGCCTGTCCGGCGGCCAGCAGCAGCGCCTGTGCATCGCCCGCGCCGTGGCCACCGAACCCGAAGTCCTGCTGATGGATGAACCCTGTTCCGCGCTCGACCCGATCGCCACCGGCCAGGTGGAGGAGCTGATCGACGAACTGCGCGACAGCTATTCCGTGGTCATCGTGACCCACTCCATGCAGCAGGCCGCGCGGGTCAGCCAGAAGACGGCCTTCTTCCACCTCGGCAACCTGGTGGAATACGGCGAGACCAGCCAGATCTTCACCAACCCGGTCGACCCCCGCACCGAAAGCTACATCACCGGCCGCATCGGCTGATCCGAACTCAGGGGTGAGGAGCCCGAACGACATGGCCCAACATATCGCAAGCGCCTACGACCGCGATCTGGAAACCGTCCAGGCCCATATCATGAAGATGGGCGGCCTGGTCGAACAGGCGATCCTGGAAGCCTCCGAAGCGCTGGAAGCGCGGGATGAGGAAAAGGCCGAGAAGGTCCGCCGCAACGACGTGACCATCGACGACATGGAAGAGATGATCCAGACCGAAGCGGCCCGGATCATCGCCCTGCGCCAGCCGGCGGCGGGGGACCTGCGCATCGTGCTGACGATCCTCAAGATCGCCGGCAACCTGGAACGTATCGCCGACTACGCCAAGAACATGGCCAAGCGGACCTCGGTCCTGGTGCAGATGCAGCCGATCGCGGGGGCCCACACCGCCCTGCGCCGCATGGCGCGGGAGGTCGAGGCGATGCTGCGCGACGCGCTTGACGCCTATATCCAGCGGGACGCGGCCCTGGCCCAGGACGTGATCACCCGCGACCGCGACGTCGACCAGATGTACAATGCGCTGTTCCGCGAATTCCTGACCTTCATGATGGAAGATCCGCGCAACATCACCGCCTGCATGCACCTGCATTTCATTGCCAAGAACACCGAGCGGATGGGCGATCACGTCACTTCCATCGCCGAACAGGTGGTCTATCTCGTCACCGGAGCCGCGCCCGAAGAGGCGCGTGTAAAGGGCGACAAGACCTCCACCGACCTGTCCGTTGCCCCCTCCGCGCCCCTGAGTGGAGACGAGTAAAATGCCCGCAGAACAGCAACCCACGGTCCTGGTCGTCGAAGACGAACCGGCCCAGCGGGAGGTCCTGGCCTACAACCTCGAGGCAGAGGGGTTCCGCGTGTCCCGGGCCGAGAACGGCGAGGAGGCGATCCTGCTGGTGGATGAGGTCGCGCCGGACATCATCGTGCTGGACTGGATGCTGCCGAACCTTTCCGGGATCGAGGTCTGCCGCCAGCTGAAGATGCGCTCCGAAACCCGTGGCGTGCCGATCATCATGCTCTCTGCCCGTTCCGAAGAGGTCGACCGGGTGCGGGGCCTCGAAACCGGCGCGGACGACTACGTGGTGAAACCCTATTCGGTGATCGAGCTGATGGCGCGGGTGCGCGCCCAGCTGCGGCGCACGCGCCCTGCCTCCATGGGGGAACGGCTGGAATACGAGGATATCGTTCTGGATGCCGAAACCCACCGGGTGGTCCGCGCGGGCAAGGAGCTGAAGCTTGGCCCGACCGAGTTCCGGCTCCTGTCCACCTTCATGGAGAAGCCGGGCCGGGTCTGGTCTCGCGATCAGCTTCTGGACCGTGTCTGGGGCCGCGACATCTACGTCGACACGCGCACCGTGGACGTGCACATCGGCCGCCTGCGCAAGGCGCTCTGCGCCCATGGCGGCAGCGATCCGCTGCGCACCGTGCGCGGTGCCGGCTACGCGCTCGGCTGAGGCAAACCGGGCAGGGGGATCGCCCCCCTGTCCAGCACAGCTCAAACCTGAGCATCACACCGCAACCACCTGCAATACCGACATTTTCCCGTAGGGCGGGTTTTCAACCCGCCAATGCTTCGTGTCCGACCCGCCAATGCTTCGCATCCAAGCCGCCGATGCTCCTGGTCACGTTGCCACTCCCGTCCCACGGCCACATCCCCCCGACACGCGCACCCAAACCGCGCTGCATGTCGCATCCATCCCGCAGGCCAACTCTCTGAAATTTCGGCGCCCAGGCGTCAATCCAGAGCGGTGATAGCGCCATGGTATGGAAGCGGCTGTAGAGGATGTCACAGTAGCGTCGGAAGTCGTAGCGTCGACGGATCTGCACCAGCTTCTCCGCCGGGGCGGCGCAGGATGATGGTGCGTCGGTGCGGCTTTCCAGAGGCCACGGCCCCCAGATCGCGCACCTAACTGCCCGCGACGCCCCGAACCGATCACCGCCGCAGCTCCCGACATCCTCACCCGCCAAGCGCCCGCAGCGCTGCCATCTCAATGCCACAGACCCGCTGACTGGTGGAGAAACGCGCAAACCCTCGTAAAACAAGGCGCCGGGGGCCATTCCACGTTCCGCACCCACAAATACTATAATCGGTATTATGTAATTTAACTGTGCTAACCAGACGCACCCGTTTGCGACCCGGCTACCAGATGATGCCCTTCGCTTCCTGCATCAACAAGGCTGAAAAACTTCTCCATTGCAACGCGTTACAGAGATCAGCGAACCTGTACCACCGCTCTGTCTGCTCTCTGCCCACAGGCTCCATCGCCATTGCGCCCCGACGCTTCCCTGTCGCCTGCGCTCCCACTCATCCATGTCAGAACAGTTCGACACCATTGCGCGGCTCGGGCTGCGGCTTGTGAATGGGTTCGACCACGTCCGGCGCCGCCGAAACCGTGCGCTGCATCACGCGCCCCTCGGACACGTGGAACCGGATCTGGCGCGCCGAATTGCCGCCCAGGCTCTTGCCCAGCAACGGAATGCCCTCACGCTCCAGGTACTCCACGACGAAGCTGCCGTTGGTGTGGCCGATGTCCGACAGTCCGTTGATCATGTTCGCGCCGCCAAAGACCTTGGCGTTAAGGCGCCCGCGCACGGCCCCCAGGCGCACCAGCCCGTTGATTAGCAGCTCCATCGCATTGACCCCGGCGTAGTCGTTCACGCCAAGCGCCGTATGCGACCGCGCCACCAGGATATGGTTCATCCCGCCGGTGCCTGCGACCGGATCCCAGACGCAGGTCGCGACGCAGGACCCCAGGATCGTGGTGATCGTGCCACCCTGGGTCCGCGACACGGCGAATTCGCCCTGGGTTATGTTGATGTTCGGGCCTTGCCCCCTGGCTTCCCTCACGTCGTCACTCCCTCACGTCCGGCGCCCGTCACAGGCGGTGCAGATCGCCTGGGCGATCTCCGGCAGCGCGAGCTGCTCATCCAGGATCCCCAGTTCCGCCGCGGCGCGCGGCATTCCGTAGACCACGCTGGTGTCCTCATCCTGGCCAATGCAAAAGGCTCCGTTCCGTTTCAATTGCTCCATGCCGCTGGCGCCATCCTTGCCGATCCCCGTCAGCAGCACCGCAACCACATCCCCCGCATTGTCCACGGCGGACATGAACAGCTCGTCAACGGATGGGATATGTCCGTTCCGTTTGGGCGCATCGATCGCCCGGATCTGGAAAGCGCGGCCCGCCCGGCGCACGCCGGTATGTTCCGATCCGCCCGGCGCCAGGTAGATGTGGCCTTCCTGCAGCGGCTCGCCATCCCGGGCCAGCTGCACGCGCTGCGCCAGCAAGTCATCCAGCCGCCGCGAAAAACTGACGAGAAAGCTTTCCGGCATATGCTGGGAAATCACGATCGGCGGACAGTTCGGCGGCATGCGCCGCAGCACCGTTTCCACGGCCGTCACGCCCCCGGTCGAGGCCCCAAGCAGCACCACCTTGCCGTTCCAGCGCCCGTAGCGCGCCTGGGGCACCTCGGCGTCCCGGTCCGGTCCGGGCATCTGGCCCTGGCCCCGGCGAAACCGCTTGGCCGTCCGCACCCGGGACACCAGCTTTTCCAGCGCCTCTTCCGTCATGCCGCTCAGCGGTTTGGGCAGCACATCGACCGCGCCCAGCGACAGCGCGCGCACCGCGTTTTCACTGCCTTGCTGGGTGACCGAACTGAACATGATCACCGGCATCGGCCGCAACCGCATCAGCCGCTCCAGGAATTCCAGCCCCGTCATCCGCGGCATTTCCACATCCAGGGTCAGGACATCCGGTTCCAGCTTCTTGATCATTTCCCGCGCCATGTAGGCGTCATTCGCCACGCCCACGACCTCGATCTTGGGGTCCTTGCTCAGCGCATGCCGGATCAGGTTCTGGACCGAGGCCTGATCATCGACGATCAGCACCCTCGTCACTGCGGACTGACTTGAAGTTTGCATTCTAAGCCCCTGCAAATCCGTTATTATTCAGATTAACGCCCGACCTACGTCGCTCCCTGTCGCATCGGGCGGCCCCGGTCGCGCTCAGAAATCCTCCCAGTCGCTCGCATCCAGCGCGGGGTTCGGCGCCAGCGCCAGGTTCCCCTTGGTGCCCCCGCCGGTGGCCTTCTTGCGGGCGGGCCTTGGGCGCTGCACCGGGCGTTCCTCGGTCGGCATGTCCTCGACCCGGAAGTGACCGATCGTCTCCGACAGGCTCTCCGCCCGATGGGCCAGCGCATGGCTCGCCGATGTGGTTTCCTCGAACATCGCCGCGTTCTGTTGCGTCACGTGGTCGATCTGGTTCACGGCGGAGTTCACCTGGTTCAACCCGATGCTCTGCTCCTTCCCGGCCTGGGCGATCTCGGCGATGTAATCGCTGATTTCCGAAATGGAGCTGACGATCTTCTTCAGCGTCTCGCCCGTCACGCCCACCAGTTCGACCCCGCGATTCACATGCTGGCCCGAAACCGTTATCAGCTGGTTGATCTCTGCCGCCGCATTGGCACAGCGCTGCGCCAGGGCGCGCACCTCGGTCGCCACCACGGCAAAGCCCCTGCCCGCCTCGCCGGCACGGGCGGCCTCCACCCCCGCGTTCAGGGCCAGAAGGTTCGTCTGGAACGAGATATCGTCGATGACCGAGATCACCTTGACGATCTCCTTCGACGAACTGGCGATCTCTGCCATGGCGTTTTCCGCCTCGTCCACCACGCTGCCGCTTTCCTCGGCCCGGGCACGCGCCTCCGTCACCACCTGGTTGGCGCGGGCGGCGCCATCGGCGGTCTGGGCGATATTCGTCGTCAGCTCGTCCAGGCTTGCGGCGGTGTCCTGCAGGGTCATCGCCTGGCGTTCGGTCCGCACCGACATCTCGTCCGCCGCCTTCACGATCTCCGCCGTCTCGCTCTGCATGGCAGAGGTCTGCTGCGCGATATTGCCCATGGCGCGGGTCAGATTGCTCAGCGCGTCGTTGAAATCCGTCCGCAGCTGCTCGTACTCCGGCGCGAAGGGCGTGTTCAGACGGGAGGTCAGATCGCCGTTGGAAATGTCGCGCATGCCGATGCGCAGCGCCTCCACCACCTTCTGCTGGGCCTGCTGCATGATCTTCTGGCGTTCCTCGGCATCGCGCAGCTGCGCCTGTGCCGAAGTCACGTCGGAGCCGATCAGGGTGATCCCGCTGGTGTCGCCACGGCTGTCGGTGATCGGGTAGATCCCGCCCTCGACCATCGCCTCGGCCCCGCCGGGGCAGCTGATCAGGAAGCGGCCCTGCACCGCCTCGCCCGCCATCACCCGCGCCAGCAGGCCATCGCTCTGGGCGCTGCCATCCAGGCGCAGGCAGTCGGTGAAGCTGGTGCCAAGAAGCTCCGCTTCCTCGCGGCCGATCATGGCGGTGAAATTCTCGTTCAGGCGGGTGAACTTGCCCGCGACATCGCATTCGACGAAGATCTGTCCGCTATTGATCGCATTCAGCACAGAGGTGCGCCGGCGGACCTCGGTCACGTCGACCCATTCCACCACCAGCCCGGCAAAGTTCTCCTCCTTGTCGAAGACCGCGTTCAGCTCGATCTGCACGCGCGCGTCGCCCACCCGGATATCGGTCTGGAACGGCAGCTTGTCGGGCTGCTGGATCAGGGCGCGGATCTGCCCGGGCTTGGCATGGAAGATGTCCATGTTGACGCCGATCAGGTCATCGGGGTCGAAGCTGGCCATGATCTTGCGGAATTCGCTCAGCTGGCTGCGCATCATCTCCCGCACGGCGGCGTTCAGGTAGGTAATGTTGAAATCGTGGTCCGTGATCATCAGCGCGGCGGAGGTAGAAGCCAGCGCCGCCGTCTGGAAGGCCATCTCGGACTGCAGCGCATGGGCCTTGCCCAGGGTGCCGCGCAGATCGTCCAGGTCGCGGGCGATACTGCCCAGCTCGTCTCCGCGTTTCACATGCGGCACCGGCGTTTCGAAATCGTCGTCCCGCACGGCAGTGATGCTGTTGCTCAGATCCCGCAGCGGGCGCGTGACGCTCAGCGCGATCAGCGTGCCCAGCACCGCGGCGAGAGCCAGGATGATCCCGCCATAGGTCAGCGTCGTAGACAGGAAGCTCGACACCGGCGCCAGGATTTCCTTGCGGCTCTTCATGGCCAGGAACAGCCAGCGTTCCCCGAAGACATCGGCGGGCGCGAAGCCGGTCAGGATATCGGGCACCGAACTTTGCGACGGCGGCACCTCGCTCACGCCGCTCTCTCCACGCAGGCCGGCGCCGATCGGGCTGGCGGGATCGATCCGGCTCGCGGTCCAGGAGGTCGCAGCGGTGCGCGGGCGGCCATCGGCGCCCAGGACGAAGGCCTGGCCGGTCGTGCCCAGCCCGCCGGTCTGGCCCAGGTTTTCGGTAATGGTGCCCGCGGTGATCCGGAAGGCGATCGCGCCCAGCGTCACGTTGTTGCCATAGCCCACTGGCGCGATGACGAAGGCGGACTGCTCGGGCAGGTCCAGGTAGTCGCCGAAGTCCATGAAGACCGGATCGCTGGAGGCATCCATCTGCATCACCGCCATCGCCTCGCGCAGGAAGGCCTGCTCTGCCAGGTCGCCCTGCCCCGCCGCGAAATCGGCGCCCTTCATCACGGTGTAGACGATATCGCCCTGCGGGTTCATCAGGAAGACATCCGCATAGCCGCCACGCTTTGCCAGGCCCCGGAAATGATCGTGGAAGCGGGTATGGACCAGCGAATAGACCGATCCGTCCCCGGCATCGGTCAGACCGTCCCGTTCCTCTGTCCCGTAAAGCCCGCGCAGCTGGGTCGCGGCCGTGGGACCCAGCGTCGCCCAGGCGGCGTTGAAGCTGCGCAGCGCGTTGTAGACCAGCGCGTTGCGCGACTGCATCTGCAGGTCGGTCAACACATGTTCGGACCAGTTTTGCAGCGCCCGCGCCCGGGCCTCTGCGATCTCCACCAGCTCGATCTCGCCGCTTTCCATCAGGGTGCGTTTCGCGGTCGAATAGGACATGTAGCCCATGATGCCCAGCGACAGCGCCACGATGAGGAAGAAGAAGGCAGGCAGGCGCAGTGCGATGCGAAGTCTGGAAAGGCCCATGTGGTTCCCCTGGTTATGCGTCCCGATTGACCGTTTCGGCCCAGAACGGCCCGCGGCAATGGCCGTACGGACCGGTGAAAACTGGTCGGCAGATATGGGGGGCAGCCGTGAAAATTGGCTTAATCGGGCCCCGCCGCGGCCTCGGGACAAGCCCGGAAATATCGCAAATTGCGGAAAAATCCGAACCCGCCACGGCCTCGCAAGAGCATAATACCGATTAAAAACAAAGTCTTGAGGCGCATATCTCAGGCGCTACACCAACCCCAGATCCCGCCCGATCAGCGCCGCTTGCGTCCTGTTGCGCGCGCCCAGCTTCCGGCTCAGCCGCTGCACATGCAGCTTCACCGTGACCTCCTGCAGGCCCAGCTGCCGGGCGATCTCCTTGTTGGGCCAGCCCTGCGCCAGCCCCGTCAGGATCTCTCTCTCCCGGGTCGAAAGGGGCTCCCTGATGGCAGCCTCGGCGGAGGTATGACGCTGGATTTCCTCCAGGATCCGCGCAGGCGGCAGCGCCTTGCCCAGCACCGCCCGGGCCCCTGCGCGGGTCAGGGCCTCGGCCTCCGCGCGGTCATGGGCGCCCGCCATGACCAGCACAGGCACCGGCCCCAGGACCTCCGCGATCCGGGCCAGGCCCGCCGGCGGCTCCAGGTCCGACAGCTTCAGATCGACCATCAAGAGGTCCGGCAGCGCCCCGGATTGAGCCCCGGATTGGCCCCCCGACGGTACCCCGGACAGCGCCTCTGACAACGCCTCTGACAGGGACCCGCAGCAGCGCACCTCGATCCCCCGCGCGCGCAGCCAGGCCGCGAGCGTGTCACGCAACAGCGCGTGGTCATCGACCATCAGGATACGGATCGTCACAGCCTGCCTCCCAAGCCTCTTCCCAGCCAGCATCCCACCGGCACATTCGACCCGGCGTCGGGGCCAAATGCCGTCCGGCTACAGGGAACCTTAAGACATTGGCGGTAGCCAAACCCTTACCGCCACAGGACTGACCGCAGGAAAGGATCGGCCCATGCCCCACCTGATGACCCACCCCAGGCACCACAGGATGCTGCGCCCGGGGCCAGCCCGGATCACCGGAACCACCGCCCGCCCGGCACCCATCCTGCCGCGCCTTCTGCTGGCGCTGACGATGCTGATGACACTCCTCTGGGCCGCTCCGCTGCGGGCGGGCGACACCCTGCTCACCCTCACCCTGCCCGACCGCACCGTCACCCTGGATCGCACCGCGCTCGAAGCGATGCCGGTGTCCGAATTCGAAACCAGCACGATCTGGACGGAGGGGGTGCAGCAGTTTCGCGGCGTCCGCATGACCGACCTGCTGGCCCGCTACGACATCACCACGGGCATGCTGCAGCTCACCGCGGCAAATGACTATGCGATCGAAATCCCGGTCGACAGCTTTCGCAGCGATGGCGCCATCCTGGCCTATGACCGCAACGGCGCCCCCATGACGCTGCGCAGCAAGGGGCCGCTGTGGCTGGTCTACCCCTATGATTCCTCGCCCGATTTCCGGTCCGAACTGATCTATTCCAACTCGATCTGGCAACTGGACCGGATGCGGCTCCACTGACCCCGGCGCGGGCGCGGCGGCAATGAAACGGCGCATCATGGCCCGTCATGTAAAGGCCGGTCACATAAAAGACCGCCACATCAAGGCCGCTCACGCGCAGGCGGGACGCAGGCAAGCTGGCGATCCGCCCCAGGGGGCGGAGGGCACCGCTGCCAAGGCAACCACCCGGCGCGCATCCCGTCCCCCCCGGCACGCCCGGATCGACGCGGCCGTCACCCGGCTGACGGTGCTGGGCACCATTGCGGTCCTCTGTCTCGTGGTGATCTCCTTCCTGCTGACGGAGGTGCGTCAGAAACTGGCGGAGCTCGCCTCCTCCCCGGCGGACAACGTCCAGTGGTCTCTCGTCCAGCTGGAGGTCGAATACCTCAACCTGCAAAAGGCCGTGGGCGTGGCGCAACTGGCCACCGCACCCACCCGGGGCGCGCCCTCCGCCTCCGCGACGTCCCCCCCGGACAGCCGCGCCGACGCAGCCGCCAACGCCCCGGCAGAGGCGCTGCTGCAGGTCCGGCGGCGCTATGACATCCTCTACAGCCGCTTCGACACGCTGGCGGTCTCCCCGCTCTATGCCGGGGCGCTGCGCGATCCCTCGCTCGGCGGGGCCTTCGATCACCTCCGGCAGGAGGTGATCTCCCTCGCGCCGCTCATCGACGGGGATGACGACGCCCTGACAACCGCCCTGCCCCAGCTGGCCCGCACGCTGGAAGACCGGCGGCCCTCGCTGCGCCGCATGCTCTCCTTCGCCAACCTGCAGCTGGTGCGCGCCTCCGACAGCGCGCGGCTCGACGTGCTGAAGGTGCTGAAGGTCCTGGCGGCGGCCAGCCTGGTGCTTCTGGCGGCGCTGACGGCGCTGGTCGTGCTCTTCCGTTCCCTCGCCCGGGTCTCCGAACGCCGCCTGGCCCAGCGGCAGGAGGCCGCGGCGCGGCTTGAAACCATCTTCTCCACCTCCCGCGATGCCATCCTGATGCTGGATGCCCGGGGGCGCATCCGCGATGCGAACCTGGCCGCGATCACCCTGCTGGGCACCGAACACGGCCTGCTGAACGGTCAGCCCGTGGGCCGCTTCCTGCGCTACGAGGTCGCCGAAGGCTCCGTCCCCGTGACCGGCAAGGCCCTGCTGGAGGCCTGCGCGGAAGGTGCGCGCACCGGCTATCGCCTGCTGGGGCGGCGCCGCGACGGGGCGCGCTTCCCGGTCGAACTGTCGATGGACGTGACCGACCGTACCGGCGAACGCGCGCTGGTCTGCGTGCTGCGCGACATCTCCCACCAGGTCGCGGCGGAACATGAACTCATGACCTCCCGGGACAAGGCACTGGCCGCCGAACGGGCCAAGGCGCGCTTTCTCGGCGTCATCAGCCATGAAATGCGCACGCCGCTCAACGGGATCCTGGGGGCCATCGACCTGATGGCGGAAAACGACGACCCGGCAGAGGGGCGCCGATTCATAGAGGTCGTGCGCGGTTCCGCCCAGTCGCTGCTGCAACTGGTGAACGACGTGCTGGACATTACCCAGATCGAAGGCGGCGACATCACGATCCGCGCCCTGCCCTTCGACCTCGACAGCCTGCTGGCCGATATCCTGGCCGCGGAAATGCCGCGCGCCCGGGCGCAGGGGAACCACCTCTTCCGCATCGGCACGGCAGAGGCCGGCTGGGTCACCGGCGATGCCACGCGCCTGCGCCAGGTCCTGCTCAACCTCGTGTCCAACGCGGTGAAGTTCACCCGCGACGGCTCCGTCAGCATCGAGGTCCGGCGCGATGCGGAGGAGGTCACCTTCCTGGTGCGCGACACCGGCATCGGCATGACGATGGAGGAAGCCGCCCGCGTCTTCGACGATTTCGTCCGCCTCGACGGGGCGCTGCACCGCCAGATCCAGGGCACCGGCCTGGGCCTGGGCATCGCCCGCCAGCTGGCCCGCGCCATGGGCGGAGAGATCGAGGTCGCCTCGGCGCCCGACAGGGGATCGGTCTTCACCCTGCACCTGCCGCTGCCGCAGGCCTCCGGCCAGAGCCGGCCGCGCGCCACCGGCGCCGATGCAGACGACGCCCCCCGCGCCCCGGCGCAGCGGATCCTGCTGGTGGAGGACAACCCCACGAACCGTTTCGTCGCCCGCCGCATGCTGGAACGCGACGGCCACGCGGTGACAGAGGCCCATGATGGCCGCGCCGGGGTCGAGGCCGCCCAGGCCGCGCCCTTCGACATCATCCTCATGGATGTCTCGATGCCGGTGATGGACGGGCTCGAAGCCTCCGCCGCGATCCGCGCGGGCGACGGGCCCAACCGTTGCACCCGCATCGTCGCGCTGACGGCCCATGCGGGCGAAGATGTCTCCGAACGGCTGCTGGCGGCGGGCCTGGACGAGGTCGTGGCCAAGCCCATCCGCGCCCGGGTCATCCGCCGCCTTCTGGCCGAACCCCGGCGCAGCCCACGCCACGCGGCAAGGGCCGAAAGGGATGCAACGGACGGCGGGGACGGCACGCCCCCGCCATCCTCATCACCTCAGAGCGACTGAGCGACCTCCACGATCGCCTCGCGCAGGATCTCCGCGCAGCGGTCGATCATCGCCTCGTCCATGATCAGCGTCGGCGACAGGATCAGCGAATTGCCCAGCGGCCGCGCGATCAGCCCGCGCTTCTGCGCCGCCTTCGCCACCCGCTCGCCGATCATCACCTCGGGTGCAAAGCTCGCCTTCGTCGCCTTGTCCTGCACGAACTCGATGCCGATCATGAAATGCGACCCGCGCACCTCTCCCACGATCTCCAGATCCGCCAGCGCCTTCAGCCCGGCCTCGAACCGCGGGCCGGTCACGCGCACCCGCTCGGGGATCCGCTCCGCCTCCATCAGCGCGATATTGGCCAGCCCCGCCGCCGCCGCCGCCGGGTGCCCGGCATAGGTCATCCCCTGCAGGAAGCTGCCGCCGGGGCCGGAAATCACCTCGTGGATCTCATCCGACAGGATCGTCGCCGACAACGGCTGGTAGCCCGAGGTCAGCCCCTTCGCGGTGTTGATGATATCCGGCTGCACGCCGAAAACGTCCTTCGAGGCAAAGAAATGCCCAAGCCGGCCAAAGGCGGTGACCACCTCGTCGCTGACATACTTGATGTCATTGGCGCGGCAGACCTCGGCCATGCGCAGGTGATAGCCCTCGGGCGCCACGATCACGCCGCCCGCGCCCATGATCGGCTCCGCCACGAAGCAGGCAATGTTGTCCGCCCCGATCCGCGCGATGGTCTCCTCCAGGTCGAGGATCAGCGCATCGAGGAATTCCGCCTCGGTCATCTCGCCGCCCTCGCGCCAGTAATGCGGCGACTTCAGGTGATGCACGATCTCCCGCGCGCCGGACCAGCCGACGGAATAGACCGGCGTGGTCATCGCGGCGGTCAGGTAGCTGGACCCGTGGTAGGCGCCGTGCCGGCTCAGCACCATCTTCTTCGCAGGCTTGCCCAGACGCTCCCAGTAGTGGTGCAGGATCCGCACCGCGCCGTCATTGGCCACCGACCCGGAATTGCCGAAATGCACCTTGTTCAGGTCCCCCGGCGCCAGCTCCGCCACCTTTGCGGCCAGCGCTGCGGCGGCGGGATGGGTGAAGCTGTAGAAGGTGGAATAGTAATCCAGCTCCTTCAGCTGCGTGGTGATCGCGTCGATGATCTCGTCCCGGCCGTGGCCGACGTTAACGCACCACAACCCGCCGATCCCGTCGATGTACTCGGTCCCCTCGGCATCGCGCACCATGGCGCCCCTGGCGCCCACGATGGCCATGCGCGCGGCATTCTGCTTCAGCGCGTTCAGGTCGGCCCAGCACTGGACCAGGTGGTTGTCGGCGGACAGGATCTCATCCGTGCTCTTGGGCAGGTCCAGGCTCATCGTCTCATCTCTCTTTCGCTTCTGTGAAATCTTTCAACTGGCGCGACCGCAGGTCCGCCGCCACCTCCGCCGCCGGGGCAAGATCGGCCACCAGCAGCACTTCGCCCCGTCCCGCAGCGGCCAGCGCGCGCCCGTCCGGCCCCGCGATCACCGATCGCCCGCCGAACCGCAGCCCGCCGTCCGCCCCGCAGAAGTTGGCATAGGCAATCACCATGTCCCCTTCAGAGGCCCGCGCGGGCACCAGCAGGTCGGACACATGCTCGAACCCCTCCGGGTTCGCCGTCGGCACCAGCAGGAGGTCAACCCCCCGCGCCGCCAGCGCCCGCACATGGGACGCGAATTCCACGTCGTAGCAGATCAGCAGACCCGTCCGGATCCCCTCCAGCTCGAAGTCGACATAGGCCTCTCCCGCCACGAAGGAGGCCTTCTCCATCGGGCCGAAAAGCTGGATCTTGCGGTAATGGCCCAGCAGGCTTCCCCGCCGGTCCAGGCAGGAGGCGGCGTTGTAGACCGCCGCCCCCTCCCGTTCCGCCCAGCCGATGGTCAGGCCGCATCCCTCGGCCCGGGCCATCTCGGACAGCCTGCGCAGCCACCCGGCCTCAAGGCCATGCTCAAGGCTCTGGGCGACTGTCCCGTGCAGGTCCGGCCGGTTGTAGCCGGGCAGGAACAGCTCCGGCATCACCAGCATATGCGCCCCGGCCGCCGCGGCGGCGGCAAGGGATCTGCGGATGACGGAGAAAGCCTCCTCCGTGGCCCCGCCGCAGGCGGGGCCCTGGTAAAGTGCCAGTTTCATGGATGGGATTACTTCTTCAGGTTGGTCCAGATCTGGTCGTACATGACCTGCACATCCTGCGGGCAGGCCTCGACGAAGACGCCATGTGCGCCTTCCGGCGGATTGCCTTCGGGGCTGTCGGCGACCTCGGGCAGCAGGAAGTCATGCACGCCCTTCACGCCCGCGCTGTAGCGCGCGTAGTTGGTCAGCTCCGCCGCGTTTTCCGGCTCCAGCATGAAGTCCATGAACTTCAGCGCGTTCTCGCGGTTGGGGGCATCCTTCAGCAGGGCCAGGTTGTCCATCCAGACGATGAACCCTTCCTTGGGGAAGGCATATTCGATGTTGGCGCCCTCTTCCCGCGCCTTGGACGCGAAGCCGGACCAGATCATGCCGGCCGCCGCATCACCGGACACCAGCACGTCCTTGGCCACGTCGGACCCGAAGCTCGCCCAGCCCTTCTTGGCCTCCTGCACCAGCGCGTTCAGCGCCTTCAGCTGCTCGCGGTCGCTGGTGCACTGCGGGATGCCCAGATGCAGCGAGGCAAAGGTCAGCGTCTCGCCCGCCGTGTCCAGCACGTTGATCTTGCCGTAAAGCTCCGCCGGCGGCTCGAAGATGATCGAGGTGGTCTCGATATCGCCCTTGTAGACGTCGCGGTTGACCGCGAAGGAGGTCGACCCCCACTGGTAGGGCACCGAGCTGTGGCGGCCCTCGTCGAAGGGCACGTCGACCCACTGCTGTTCGATATTGTCGAAGTTCGACAGCTCGGAAGGCTCGAAGGTGTCCAACATGCCCTCGTCGCCGAGGATCTTCACCATGTAGTCGCCCGGCACGGCCAGGTCGTAGCTGCCCAGCTTGCCCGCCTTCAGCGCCGCCAGCAGCGCCTCGTTGCTGTCGTAGGTGTCCATGGTGACATGGATGCCGGTCTCCGCCTCGAACTTGTCGAGCAGGTCCTGGGGCATGTACTCGAACCAGTTGTAGAGCATCAGGTCACCTTCCGCATGGGCCGCGGTGGCGACGCTCAGCGCCAGGATGGAGGAGGTAAGGAGCTTTTTCATGAGGATCTCCGCTGTTGGTTGGGTTGGTTATGGTTGTTGGTCGTGCGTATTGGGTCAGGTCAGGACTTCTGCTGGCCGATCCGGCCGATCAGCCAGGACAGGGTGACGAAGACCACCGAGATGCCCAGCATCAGCGTGGAAATCGCCATGATGTTCGGTTTGATCCCCTGTTTCACCGCGCCGAAGATGGCGGTGGGCAGGGTCTCCACCCCCGCGCCCTTGACGAAGTTGGTGATCAGGAAGTCGTCGAGCGAGATGATGAAGGCCAGCAGGAAGCCCGACAGGACGCCCGGCATCATCAGCGGCAGCAGCACCAGCTTGAAGGCCTCCCAGGGGCTTGCGTAAAGGTCCATGGCCGCCTGTTCGTACTGGTCCGAAAGGCTCTCCATCCGGGCGCTGATGGGCAGGTAGGCGAAGGGGATGCAGAAGGTGATATGCGCCAGCAGGATCGTCCCGATGCCACCCCGGAACCCGATGGTGGTGAAGAAGATCAGGCTGGCCACCGCCGTCACCACCTCGGGCACCATCAGCGGCAGGTTGATCAGGGCGAACCCGGCCATCTTGCCCCGGAACCGGCCCGCCCGGTGCATCGCCACGGCGGCGCTGGTGGCGATGATCGTCGCCGCACTGGCCGCCAGCACCGCGATCACCAGCGAGTTGACCATGGCGCGGCGGAACTTCGGGCTCTCCGGTCCGGTGAAGACATCGACATACCAGTCCAGGCTGAACCCGCCCCAGTTGGTGATCGAGGTCGAGGCGTTGAAGCTGTAGACCCCCACCACCAGCAGCGGCGCGTAAAGCACCACAAGGCACAGGACGGTCACCGGGAAGAAGCCGGGAAAACGGCGCAGGTCGAGGCTCTTCATCGCTGCGTCTCCTTCATCTGGGCGCGGGCGTAGATCAGCAGGACGCCCATCACGATGGTCATCAGGATCATCGCCACGGCGGCCCCGAAGGGCCAGTTGCCGGCAGCACCCTTGAACTGCTCCTCGATCAGGGACCCGATCATGAAGGTCTTCGCCCCGCCCAGCAGGTCCGGCGCCAGGAAGGCCCCAAGCGAGGGCACGAAGACCAGGATGGATCCCGCGATGATCCCCGGTTTCACCGCCGGCAGGATCACCAGCCTGAGCGTGGTCCAGGGCCCGGCGTAAAGATCGGCGGCAGCCTGGCTCAGCGCGAAATCGTAGCGTTCCACGGCGGCATAGATCGGCAGCACCATGAAGGGCAGGTAGCTGTAGAACAGCCCCAGCTGGACGGCGAAATTGGTGTTAATCAGGTGCAGCGGCTCCGCGATCAGGCCCAGCCCGGTCAGCGCCGCGTTCAGCGGCCCGTCATCGCGGATCACGAACTTCATCGACACGGTGCGGATCAGCAGGTTCACCCAGTATGGGATCGTCACCAAAAACAGCCAGACCGCCCGCTGCGACGGCGCCCGCGTGGCGATGAACCAGGCCGTCGGGAAGCCGATCAGCAGGCAGGCAATCGTCGCCACCCCGGCCTGCCAGATCGACCGCCAGAAGATGCCGATATAGGTCCATTCGATCTTCGGCGCCTCGTCTCCGAACAGGCCCCGGTCGAAGAAAAACTGGTCATAGGCCGCCAGCGTCGGCTTCCAGATGACGCCGCCCCGGAACTCCTTGGTCAGGAAACTGTAGACCGCCATCAGCAGCACCGGCAGCAGCAGGAAGATCCCGATGACGACCCAGCTGGGCAACATCAGCCGTCCCGCGTTGCCGCGATAGATGTCCGAAGACTGGCCCGGGCCGCCGGGCGCTGCCCCGGCCATCAGTCCGCCAGCAGGCGCGCCGCACCTGCCTCCAGCGTCACGCCGACCTCCGCGCCGCGCTCCGGCACCTGTGTGCCCGCCGCATTCTGCAACCGCAGCTTCAGCTGCGTCCCATCCGCCAGCCGCGCCAGCATCTGGATGTCGGTGCCAAGATAGACCTCATCCTCCACCACGGCGGTCAGCTCCCCTGCCCCAGCGGCACAAAGCGCCATCCGCTCGGGCCGCACCGACAGGTGCCCGCGCCCGGAAACGGCGCCGGGCGTCGCCGGACAGTCGATCGGCGCGCCCCCGGGCAGCACGACATGTGCCATGCCCTCCGAAACGCGCTCCACCGCGACCTCCAGCAGGTTGGTCTCCCCGATGAAATCGGCCACGAACCGGTTCGCGGGCGCCTCGTAGATCTCCCGCGGGCTGCCCACCTGCTGCACGTGACCGGCGCTCATCACCGCAATCCGGTCCGACATGGTCAGCGCCTCTTCCTGGTCATGGGTGACAAAGACGAAGGCGATCCCGGTCTCCCGCTGCAGCGCCTTCAGCTCGGCCCGCACCGCCTGGCGCAGCTTCAGGTCCAGCGCCGACAGCGGCTCGTCCAGCAGCAGGACCTGCGGACGCGGCGCCAGCGCACGGGCCAGGGCCACCCGCTGCTGCTGCCCGCCGGACAGCTGCCCGGGCTTGCGGTCCGCGAATTCCGTCAACTGCACCAGCGCCAGAACCTCACGCGCCCGCCCCGCCGCATCCGCCCTGGTCCAGCCCAGCCGCCGGGTGCCGAAGGCCACGTTCTCCGCCACGCTCATGTGCGGGAACAGCGCGTAATGCTGGAACACCGTGTTCACCGGCCGCTTGTGCGGCGGCAGCGCGGCAATCGGCGCCCCGCGCAGCAGGATCTCGCCCTCGGTCACATCCTCGAACCCGGCAATCGCCTTCAGCAGCGTGGTCTTGCCGCAGCCCGAGGGGCCCAGCAGGGTGAAGAACTCGTTTTCCCGGATTTCCAGCGACACACCGTGCAGCGCCGTGAACCCGCCATAGCGTTTCACCACCTGCCGCACGTCCACGGCGATACCGCCCGTGCCTGCCTTGCCCGTGCCTGCCTTCACGGTCCCTGACGTCTCGGAAATCCCAGCCTGTTTCATCGCTGCTTGCATACCCCGTCTATTCGCCCTCATACCCTAGAATGACGATTTACAGGGGGTATATACCCCCATGGAGGTATGGATGCGTAATTTGCCCAACATGACCGAGGCCGGCCTTGGCCGCGCCATTGCAGCGCTGGGCACGGATCGCTTCGAAACCCATCTAAATCAATGGCTTGCCCGCTGCTTTGAGATCGACAACACCTCCATGCTGGCCTATTTTCAGGACCGCCCGCCCCAGGCGCTCTTCACCCGTGCCGAAGAAAAGCGCGTCCATGCAGAGCTCGAATCGGCCTACATCCAGGGCGGCGCATACCTCCTCGATCCCTTCCATGCCCTGCACGTGGATCGCGCCGCCCCCGGGCTCTACCGCCTGCAGGACATCGCCCCGGACCAGTTCCGCCGGAACGAATATTTCGCCGTCTACTACCAGCGGACCACGCTGATCGACGAACTGGCCTATGCCGCAAATCCCGCCGAAGGGGTCTCCGTCCATGTCTGTCTTGGCCGCGACGCGACCTCGGCCCGGCGCTTCAACGCCCGCGACATGGAAGCGGCGGCGCGTATCGCGCCCATCGTCACCGCCCTGATCGAACAGCATTGGAGCACGCTCTCCTCCACCGGCGATTTCTCCGAAAAGGCGCTCTCGACCCGGCTGATCGCGGAACTGAAGGCGCACAACGGCATCGCCCTGTCCCCCCGCCAGGCAGAGATCGCGATGATGATCCTGCAGGGGCACAGCTCCGTCTCCATCGGCCTGCGCCTGGGGATCAGCCCCCAGACCGTGAAGGTGATCCGCAAGCAGCTTTACCGCAAATGCGCGATCTCCTCCCAGGCGGAGCTCTTCTCGCTGATGATGCCGCTCTTCTCCGCGCTGACCTGAAGCCAAAGGGGCCTGCCCCGCACCTACCCCGTAGGGCGGGGTTCACCCCGCCGCTCCCGCCACCCCCGACGCCCGCGCTTACGCCGTAGGGCGGGGTTCACCCCGCCGCTCGCGCCGCCCCCAAAGCCCGCGCTACGCCGTAGGGTGGATGCAATCCACCTGCCGAAGCCCCGCCCAAACCCACCGCACGCTCCGTTAACCCGCGGCGTTTTCCGGTTTCTGCACCGCCGCGATACCGACGCAATACCGACGTGATACCGACGTGCCGTTTTGGCCCCGAAACGCCTGTTAACCCGGGGTTTCACAAGGTGAGTCGCCGCAGTGCAGTACCGACGTTGGGACGATGCGGGTAAGGTCCCGTTCACCTTTCGATACGGGTTGCGATCTGCCGTGTGCCGGAAACGAAGAAGGCCCGCTTGCGCGGGCCTTTCTGCTGCCAACCATCCCCGGGGGGATGATGGCGGAGAGACAGGGATTCGAACCCTGGAGACGGTTTCCCGCCTACACACTTTCCAGGCGTGCGCCTTCGACCACTCGGCCACCTCTCCGTGAGGGGGCTTCTAGCTAAGTTCGCAGGGGGAGTGCAAGAGGCCAAAGTCAAAAAGATGAAGGTTTTTTTCGCCCTTCCGTCAGGGGCATGAACCACCCCCGCGCCGAACCCCTTGCAGGCTTGGCGCAACCCCGGAATCAGGCCCGAAATCCGGCCCAAAATCAGGCCCCAATTCCGGTTCTGAAACCGGGGCCCTCAGCGGCGCTCAGCGCTCCCCGCCGTCGCCATCTCCATCGCCACCGGCGCCGCCGTCCTCGATGTCCTGCGGGCGCAGCTGGGCGCGCGCGGCAGCCGGGCTGATCGCCTCCTCGCCGCCGGCGGGCTTGCCCTGGGCTTCTGCGGGTTTCGCTTGCGTCGCAATGGGTTGCGCATCGTCCGCGCGCGGCCCGCGCCCCTGATCCTGCCCCTTCGGCATCAGCGCCTCGGGGTTGCGCAGCCAGATGTCGCGCTGCGCGAAGGGGATCTCTATTCCCTCCTCGCGGAAGCGTTCGGCGATGCGGTGGTGCATCTCCGTCTGGACCACCAGGATCTGCGTCACGTCGCGCAGAATTGCCCGGATTTCGAAGTTCAGACTATCCGCCCCGAAGGCGGTGAAGATCACCCCCGGCGGCGGATTCAGCAGGACCAGCGGCTGCTCTTCCGCGATCTCCTGCAGGATCTGCACGACCCGGCGCGTATCGGTCCCGTAGGCCACCCCGACAGAGACGATCAGCCGCCCGATCAGGTTCCCCCGGGTCCAGTTCGTCACCTGCCCACTGATCAGGTCGGCGTTCGGCACGATGACATCCGTCCGGTCAAAGGTCTCGATCCGGGTGGAGCGGACGGAGATCGACCGCACAAAGCCCATCTGCCCGCCGACCTCGATCCAGTCGCCCTCCGAAATAGGCCGTTCAATCAACAGGATAATGCCCGAAACGAAGTTCGACACGATGGTCTGAAGGCCGAAGCCGACCCCGACCGAAAGCGCACCGGCGACAATGGCGAGGGAGCTGAGGTCGATCCCCGCCGTGGTGATCGCCACCAGCGCGGCAAGGAAGATCCCGACGTATCCCAACCCGGAAATCACCGCGTTCTGGCCGCCCTTGTCCAGCTTGGTCTTGGGCAGGACAGAGGTCTTCATCGTCCCCTGCACCAGCCGAGTGATCCCGTATCCCAGCACGAAGACGATGATGAAGATCATGAAATCGCTGGGAGAAATATGCGTCTCCCCGATGTCGAAGCCGACCTTGAAGCGGGTCCAGGCCTCTGCCAGGTCGGTCTGGCGCGCGCCCCAGATCAGCGCGAAGAGCGGGATGGAAAGCACCGTCAGCAGGAAGGCCAGCAGCACCGGCAGCAGCGCCTCGGTCGCCCGCGCGCGGTCCCCCGTGATCACCACGTAAGTTTCCAGCACCAGCTTCTGCAGGATCGACAGAAGCGCAATCAGTTCCAGCGTGTAGAGCGTGCGGATGGTCAGCGCCGTGCCGACCTCGAAATACCCGATCGCGGCCAGAATCGGCCCCGCCACGGCGCAGATGGAAACGGTCTGCCCCAGCAGGAACACCAGCTGCCGCCGGAAGGAGGCATTGCCCGCGCCCTCCTCGTCCTCGACCTCTGTCCGGCCGTGTTGCACCAGGAAGCGCGAGATCCGCAAAAGGAACAGCCCGGTGACGACAAGTAGCGGGAAAAGCAGGACATTATGCGTCGCGGCAGAGAAATCTTCCTGCGACGCAGCCTGGTAGAACATCCAGTAGAGCGCCAGGACGAGGCCCAGCACATTGGCATAGACGCGGCCCTCGCGGCGCTGCGTCGGGCTCAGTTCCAGCATCACCCCCGCCCGGTCGGACACGGGGAAGACATAGCCGCTCAGCCAGCGGGTGGTGAACAGCAGCAGCCCCGCCCCGAAGAGCGAACGCATCACCGCATCGCCCCGGTCGCCCAGCAACCCGCTGGTGATCGCCGCCGCGCTCAGGATCGCCACGCCGACGGCCGGCAGCGCGATCTGCCCAAGCGACACGATGAAGGAGGCGAGCCAGCGTGCGGCCGATCTTTCCTGGTCCAGCAGCCTGACTGCCAGCCGCTCGATCCAGCCGCGCCCCCGCGCCACCAGCAGCAGCGCCAGCAGCACCAGCAGGCCGATGACCGGAAGATTCCCCTTGAAGACAGAGCGTTGCGCCTCGTCCTTCCAGTTGGAGGAGATGTCGGAAACGATTGCGCTCAGGAAGGATTTCAGGTCCTCGAAGGCCCCCGGCCACTTCGTCGGATCCAGGGGCGACGGCCCCAGTTCCAGCAGGGCCTTGGTCTGACGCGCGCGCATCGCGGCATCCAGGGCCTGGATCAGCGCATCGGCCCGGCTGTAGGCGATCTGGGCCTGGCGCGCAGGGCTTGCCAGCTCATCCAGCCGCGCCTGCAGCTCCTCGCGCTGCTGGGCGATGGCTTCCGTCTCCTCGCCGTTCTCCGGCGCCGGACCCAGGGTGTCCAGCTGGGCCTGGGCGGCGCTGATGGCGGCGGAATTCGCCGTCTGGGCGGAATCGAACTTCGACCGCCAGGTGACCAGGTCCGTGCGCAGCGCGGTCAGGGCGTTGTCGCTCGTCCCGTCGTCGCTGATCGCAGTTTCCGCTTTTGTCGCAAAGGCTTCCCAGTCGGAATAATCCGACGACGTCAGGGTTACGGTCTGGCTGTCACCGTCCTGTGCCACCGCCGGGGCCGGTGGCAGCCCGGCGGTGAGAAGGAGTGCCAGACACAGCGCGAGGATCCGCAGGGAAGCGGGGAAGAAACGTCTCGCAGTCATGGGCACTCCTTGGTCGTGTCAGTCGTCGGCGAACACCCCAGGAATAGACCGGGGCGCTTCCGTCATCCAGCCCGGCGTGGGCAGCCCCTTGGCGCGCAGGAACTCGGGGTTGAACAGCTTGGACTGATATCGGGTTCCGTAATCGCACAGTACAGTCACGATGGTGTGTCCCGGCCCCATCTCTCGCGCCATGCGCACCGCACCAGCCACGTTGATACCGGACGATCCGCCAACGCACAGGCCCTCTTCGGCCAACAGGTCAAAGCAGTAGGGCAGCGCCTCATCATCCGGGATCTGGTAGGCGAAATCGGGCGTAAACCCTTCCAGGTTGGCGGTAATCCGCCCCTGCCCGATGCCTTCGGTGATCGAGCCGCCTTCGGATTTCAGCTCCCCGGTCTTGTAGTAGCTGTAAAGGGCCGCCCCCATCGGATCCGCCAGGGCGACCTTCACGCCCTTCGGCTGCAGCGCCATGGCCGTGCCCACCAGCGTCCCGCCGGAGCCGACGGAGGCGACGAAGCCGTCAACCTTGCCATCGGTCTGTTCCCAGATCTCCGGCCCCGTGGTTTCCACGTGGGCCTGCCGGTTGGCGACGTTGTCGAACTGGTTGGCCCAGATCACGCCCTTGTCGCTGGTCTTGGCCAGCTCCTCTGCCAGGCGCTGCGAATAATGCACGTAGTTGTTGGGGTTGCGGTAAGGCGCCGCCGGCACCTGAACCAGCTCGGCCCCGGCCAGGCGGATCATGTCCTTCTTTTCCTGGCTCTGGGTCTCGGGGATGACGATGACCGTCTTGAACCCCATCGAGGCCCCCACCAGCGCCAGCCCGATCCCGGTATTGCCGGCCGTGCCTTCGACGATGGTGCCGCCGGGTTCAAGCTGCCCCTTGGCAATGGCGTCCTTGATGATGAACAGCGCGGCACGGTCCTTGACCGACTGGCCGGGGTTCAGAAACTCCGCCTTGCCGAGGATGGTGCAGCCCGTTTCCTCGCTCGCGCGGCGCAGCTTGATCATGGGCGTGTTGCCGACGGCCTGAGCCAGGTCCTGAGCGATAAGCATGGGCGTCATCCTTCCGTTGAATTCCGGCACCAGATGTATCCCCCGGCGCATGGCAACTCAAGCCGCACCCCGCAACTCGGAACGCTTGGATGCCAACCAGAGCAGGGAAAGGATCAGCGGCGCGTTTCTGGCCTCGCCGGAGGACACCAGTTCCATCGCACGGTCGAAACTCAGGACATGGGTCCGGATGTCCTCGACCTCCTCGTCCAGTCCGCCGCTGCCCTGGCCCCGCTCGGCCAGCGTGCAAAGGCCCAGGTAGCAATGATGAAACTCGCTCAGACAGCCCGGCGAAGGATAGACGGACCCGATGTGATGCACCGTCTCCAGCGCGATCCCGGCCTCCTCCCGCGCTTCGCGGCGCGCGCAGTCCTCCGGGCTCTCTCCCGGGTCCACCCGCCCGGCGACCGGTTCCAGCATCCAGGGCAGCGCCTCGCCCCGGGCATAGGGCCCCATGCGGAACTGCTCCACCAGCAGGACCACGTCGCGCACCGGATCATAGGGCAGCACGATCGCCGCGTCGGGCGCCAGGTAGACCTCCCTACGGATCAGGGGGGAACTCTTGCCCTCGAAGGTCTGGTGTTTCAGGTCGTAGGTCCGGGCGTAGAAATATCCCGCGTGATCATCGAATTGCGCCTCTTCCTCCACCCAGGGCTGTTCCGGCCCGCGGGCAAAGGCATGCACCGCCGGATAGCGTTCGGCCGCCACGCGGGAGGCGGCGCGCGCACGGATCTGGTCAAGCCGGAACCGAAGGTCCCCGCCACTGAACCGCCCCTGCAGCTTCATGATCTCATCCGCCGCGTGACAGGCTTCCTCGCCGCGCGACAGGGCCCAGTTCGTCATGTTCCAGTAGCCGGGCGCGACGCTGGCGCGGGGGCGTTCGGGGCGGAAGACGGTCGTGCGCACCGCCTGTCCGCCGCATTCGACGGTGACCTCTGCCGGGGTCAGCCCGTGAGCATCGGCGTAATGGGCCAGCTTGCCCGCGATCTCCGGCGTCAGCTCCTGCAGCAGCAGCCCGCGCGAAGCCGCCCCCGGTTCCTGCAGCAGGACCGGCCAGTCATCCTTGCGCCGGGGCGCCGCGCGGTAGCCTTCAAGGATCGCGGGCTCGCTCAGCGGGATGTCCCCGGCCACGATCTGCATCATCACCGGCAGGCAGAGCGGGCCATAGATGAAAACACTGCGGGTCATGTCACCTCCAGATGCGGTCGACGGCCTTGGCAAGGATGGCCGCCAGCATGCCACCGCCGAGCAGCGTCAGGATGATTTCCGGGTGCAGCATGTTGCGTCCCCAGCGGGCCGAAATAGGCAGCATGTCCAGCAGGGCCTCGATCGGCCCGTGGTAGCGGTGATCCAGCGCCTTGCGCAGCGCCTCGTTGCCGGAAAACAGGAAGAAGGCGACAAAGAGCATCATGATCAGCCCGGTCAACCCATAGCTGATCACCTGCGCGGTGCTGGACCGCCGGTTGATGCGTCGCCCGATATAGATCCACCCGGTCCAGATGCCGACGGCGGCACTGACCCAGGGAAAGAGCCCGAAATTGTAATCCTCCGGCCAGGCCTGCATCACCTGGTTCGACACGATGTAGCCCGTCGCGCCCAGTGTTGCCGAGGCAGCAACCTTCCCCATGGTCAGCATCCGGCGCCTCCTGCTCGTCTCGTTCCGGCCGTGTCTTTCCCTTCGCGTTTCGCATTTTCGGCACGGGCAAGGCAAGGACCCCCGTAGGTACCCCGCGGGCCCCCTCCCACCACAGAAACATGAGGAAGCGCCTGCAACCACTTCAAAATAATCCAATAATTACCAAAGCTGATGTTCGACCTCAGCCGCGCAACTTCTGCTCCGGCACGCGGGGCGCTTGCCAGTTCAGCAGCAGGACAGGCCCCGGTGACCCGTCATGGCCGATCAGGCCTCAGCCTTCAGATCCTTGTAGACCGCCAGCGCCCTTTCCCGGCCCGCCTTCAGGTCCGACACCGGCGCAGGCCGGGGATCATCGGGCGACAGGTTCCAGCTCAGCGGTGCCGCCTCGAAGAAGCTCAGCGCATCCTCCCCCGGGCTCCTCTGCCCCTCTGCCAGCCAGCGCCGGCGGTAGGCGGCCTGCTTGTCGAACTTCTCTGCCTGGGTGTCGGGGTTGAAGATCCGGAAGTAGGGAGCTGCATCCGGGCCACAGCCCGCGACCCATTGCCAGCCCATGGCATTGGAGGCCGGATCCCAGTCGACAAGGCAATCCTCGAACCACTTCTGCCCGACACGCCAGTGCACCAGCATGTGCTTGGTCAGGTAGGAGGCCACGATCATCCGTGCCCTGTTGTGCATCCGCCCCGTCACGAAAAGCTCCCGCATGGCGGCATCGACGAACGCGATCCCCGTGCGTCCCTGCTTCCAGGCCAGCACCTCCGGCCTGTCCTCGTCCTCCGACCAGGGGAAGTCATCCCATTCCTCGCGCCAGTTCCGGTCCAGCATCTGCGGCATGTGGTACATCAGGTGATAGGCGAACTCGCGCCAGACCAGTTCCTTCAGGAAGGTCTCCGCCCCCGCCTTGCCTTCCTCCATCGCGCGGCGCCCCGCGTGCCAGCACTGGCGCGGGGAGATCTCCCCCACCGTCAGATAATGCGACAGGTCGGAGGTGCCCTCGACCGCCGGCAGATCCCGCTGCGCGCCATAGCCCTCAACCCGGTAGCGCATGAAGGTTGCAAGCGCCTGCTGCGCCTCCGCCTCGCCTGCGGCGACATGGCCGCGAACGACGTCCCGCCCGCGCCGCATCGGCGCCGACAGGGCCCAGTCGGTCAGCACCTCGCTCTCGGGCCAGGTATCTGGGGCCGCGATCTCCTGCGGGGCGGCGATGGCGGGCGGCACATCGCGCCCGCGCACGGCCCGCCAGTAGGGGGAATAGACCCGGTAGGGCCCGCCCTGCCCGGTCGCCACATCCCAGGGTTCGAACAGCACGTGCCCGGCAAAGCTGCGCGCCTCGATCCCGTCCTCCTTCAGCCCGGCCTTGACCGCCTTGTCCCGCTCGATCGCCTGCGGATCGTAAAGCCGTTGCCAGTAGACCGCCCCGGCGCCGGTTTCCTTCACCAGGGCGCGCAACACGTCCAGCGCATCACCGCTGCGCAGGATCAGCCGCGCCCCCCTGTCCTCCAGCCCCCGCGCCAGCGCCTCCAGCGCCATCTCCAGCCGCAGCGCAGGCGCCGCGCCCAGCCCGGTCACGCTCCCGTCCCGGATCACCACCGGGATCACCGGCCCGCCCCGGGCCACGGCGGCGGCCAGCGCCTCGTGATCGCTCGTCCTCAGGTCACGGCGAAACCAGATCAGGGTGGGTGCAGTCATCGGTCTTCCTCGTCTTTGCAAGACGATACGTAGCGCGGCCCCCGGTTGGATCACTCAGGCCACTAGAATTTCCGGGCGCATTGTTGGGCAGATTTCCGGGCAAATCAGCTCAGGGCGCCAACGCCCGCCGCACGGGCCGCGAAATCTCTCCTCCGCCGACCGCCATCCGCACGCCGGTCGTGCCCTCGCAAGAGGTCGGCAGCCCCTGGAAAACCCGCGCCGCGAGGTAGGCAAAGGCCTGGGCTTCCAGCATGTCCCCGTCAAAGCCTGCGTCCTCCACCGGGACCACCGGACAGTCCAGCGACACCTGCAGCATCTCCATCAGCACCGGGTTGAGGCGCCCGCCGCCGGTCACCAGAAGGCGCGCGGGCGGTTCGGGAAGATGCTCCATCCCGCGCATGACGGCGGCGGCACACATCGCCGTCAGGGTCGCGGCGGCATCTGCATCGGGCAGTTCGCGCACCAGCTCCACCATCGCGGGGAAATCGTTCCGATCCAGGGACTTCGGCGGCATTCTTGAGAAATAGGGATCCGCGAGGAAAAGCTCCAGCGCGCCTTCGGCCACGGTCCCGGTGGCGGCAAGCGCCCCGTCACGGTCAAAGGCCTCGCCCCGGCGATCCTGCATCAGGTCATTGACCGGCGCATTGGCAGGCCCGGTGTCGAAGGACAGCAGCGCCCCGGCTGCCTCGGGCGCGGCGATGCGCGGGTCGGCCCAGGTCAGGTTACCGACACCGCCGAGGTTCAGGAAGGCGACCGGGGCCGCGACGCCCATCTGCCGCGCCAGCGCGTGGTGATAGAATGGGGCCAGCGGCGCGCCTTCCCCGCCAAGCGCCACATCCGCGCTGCGGAAATCCCAGACCACGGGCCAGCCCAGCCTGTTGGCCAGCGCCGCCCCGTGCCCGGCCTGGAAGGTGCCCCGGCCGCGCGGTTCATGGGCCAGGGTCTGGCCGTGAAACCCCACCAGGTCGACCTCTTCGAACTGCGCCAGCAGCTCCGCATGGGCGCTCAGCACGACATCCTCTGCCGCGGCAATCCTCGGATCCGGCTCCGCCCCGGGCCAAAGGCCGAAGGCCGCCGCGATCACCCGGCGCTCCTCAGGGCTGTAGGGCCTGTAGGCGGCAGGGCCGAAGCCCAGCACCCGCGCCCCGTCGGTTTCCAGCACCGCCGCATCCACCCCGTCCAACGAGGTGCCCGACATGGCCCCCAGGACACGAAGTGGCCGCAACTCCCTTGTACGCTTCGACATGGTCTTTCCCTCTGCCCCCACCGGCACTATAGAGTGCCGCGCAACCCTGATACGGACAAGAGTGATGACCTACACCCCCAAATCCGACTTCATCAACGTGATGCAGCAGCGCGGCTTCGTGGCCGACTGCACGGATTACCAGGGCCTGGACGAGGCGCTGGTGAAGGGGATCGTGCCCGGCTATATCGGCTTCGACGCGACGGCGAAATCGCTGCACGTCGGGTCCCTCATCCAGATCATGATGCTGCGCTGGCTGCAGAAGACGGGTCACAAGCCGATCACCCTGATGGGCGGCGGCACGACAAAGGTGGGCGATCCTTCCTTCCGGGCCGACGAACGCCCGCTGCTGACACCGGCGCAGATCGACGACAACATCGCCGGCATCCGCAAGGTCTTCTCGGCCTACATCGACTACGACAGCGGGGCCGACAACGCGGCGCTGATGCTGAATAACGCCGAATGGCTGGATGAACTGAACTACCTCGACTTCCTGCGTGACATCGGGCGGTACTTCTCGGTCAACCGGATGCTGTCGTTCGAAAGCGTGAAATCCCGCCTGGACCGCGAACAATCGCTGTCCTTCCTGGAATTCAACTACATGATCCTGCAGGCCTACGACTTCCTGGAGCTGAACCGGCGCTACGGCTGCCTGATCCAGTTCGGCGGTTCGGACCAATGGGGCAACATCGTCAACGGCATCGACCTGACCCGCCGGGTGATCGACAACCAGGTCTTCGGCCTGACCTCGCCCCTGCTGACCACCTCGGACGGCAAGAAGATGGGCAAGTCGCAGGATGGCGCGGTCTGGCTGAACGCCGACATGCGTTCGCCCTACGAGTTCTGGCAGTTCTGGCGCAACACCACCGATGCCGACGTGGGCCGCTTCGCCAAGCTCTATACCGAGCTGCCGGTAGAGGAATGCGAGCGTCTCGGTGCCCTCGGCGGGTCCGAGATCAACGCGGCCAAGATCATCCTGGCCAACGAGGTCACGACCCTGCTGCACGGCGCCGACGCGGCAAAGGCGGCAGAGGCCACCGCGCGCGAAGTCTTCGAGAAGGGCGGCGTGGGCGATGACCTTCCGACGCTGGAACTGACGGCCGAAGAAGTGGGCGGCGGAATTTCCGTGGCCCAGCTGATCGTGCGCACGGGGCTTGCCAAGACCGGCAAGGAGGCCAAGCGCCTGATCGCCGACAACGGCGCCCGGATCGACGACGCGCCGCTGACCGATGCGGGCCTCATGCTGGATGCGGCGGCCCTGTCCTCCCCGGTGAAACTTTCCGCCGGGAAGAAGCGCCACGCGCTGGTCAAGCTGGCCGACTGATCGCCGACTGATCGCCGACTGATCTCGGTCACATCCGAATCCGAAGGGGCCCTGCGGGGCCCCTTTTCGTTTTAGCCAAGCTCCATCGAGGCAATCGCCATCAGGCGCCCGTCACCTTGGGGCGCGGCACCACGATACATCCGGGCGGTGGCAAAGGTCTCCTCCCAGCCCAGCCCTTCCAGATGGCGCGCCAGCGGGCTGCCCGGCGCCGTATCGATGAAAACCTCTTCCGAAGGCAGCTCCGCCAGGGCGGCCCGGGCCAGGCGCATCGCCTGCTCCGGATCACCGGCCAGGATCGGCCCGATCTTCACGCCCGTCCGGCACCGCCGGATCGTCGCGACCCCACCCGAGGCGTCCATGACCGTCCGCCGCGTCTCCGCCGGGGCGACCCAGGCCGCAAGGAAGGCGTCCCGCCGGTATCCGCAGGCCGCCGCATCCAGCGCCAGCACCTGCGGCAGATCCTCTGCCGTCACGGCGCGCACGCCTTGGGCCGCCTCTGCGTCCAGCGGCCCGGTGAACCGGCGCGAGGCCCCCGCGCGCACGAAGCCCGACAGGGCATAGTTCGCCTCCTGCGCCGCCACGCCATCCAGGCCCACGACACGCCCGCCCGCATGGGCCAGCGCATGATCCCACAGCGCCTTGCCGATCCCCTTCCCGCGCCAGTCCGGATCGCAGATGTAGAACCCCAGAAAGGCCATGCCCGCATCATGGTTCACCACGGAAATACAGGCGACGGGGCGGCCCGCGACCTCTGCCAGGAAGAAGCCGCCGGGATCGGCGGCATGGAACGGTCCCGCGTCCTGCAGCCCGGGGTTCCATCCCTCCGCCGCGGCCCAATCGGCCATCATGGCCAGATCCTCGGCACGCGCGGTTCGAAATTCAGGGGGCATGGGGTGTCCTTCCGGCTGGGTCTGCCGACCCTCGCAATCCGGCGGATCCCGGTCAAGTTGCATCCCCCTGGACGTCGGCTCTTGCAGTACGCCGCCGTCGGGTGTCCGCTGGGCCCGGACGACTCGGGTGGGCGCCACTTCGGCCCCGCCCCGGAAAGCCCGCCCCGGAAAGGAGGATCCGATGATCGAAACCCGCTACGATGCCGAAAAGGCCCTGCTGGTGGCCAGCGCCGCCGGAGAGGTGACCGAGGCGGATTATACCGAACGCCTCGTGCCCGCGATCGAGGCCGCCTGCGTCAACGGCCCCATCCGCATGCTCTACGAATTCGGGCCGGAGTTCGAAACCTTCTCTGCCGCCGCGATGTGGCAGGACACGAAGGTGGGCCTTCTGCATATGTCCGACATCGCCCGCGTCGCGGTCGTAACGGATGAACCCTGGCTCTCGGCCATGGTGCATGCCTTTTCCTGGGCCATTCCGGTTCCGGTCCGGGTCTTCGGCAATGACGCCATGGGCGCCGCCAACAGCTGGCTTCTGGAAGACGACTGACACCGTTCAGCAGTCATGACAGACCTGCAGACACGAAAAGGGCCCCGAAACCGGGGCCCTTTCCTGTTCTATCGCGAAGGATCAGTTCCGTTCGGCCTGCAGGCCGCGCCAGATGGCAAAGCACATCAGCAACAACACGATGGTGAAGGGCAGCCCGGTGGAAATCACCATGGACTGCAGGCTGGAGAGCCCACCGGCCGACAGCAGCAGCACGATGGCCACCGCGCCTTCGAAGACGCACCAGAAGACTCGCTGCGGCACCGGCGCATCGACCTTGCCGCCCGCCGTGATCGTGTCGATCACCAGCGACCCACTGTCAGAGGAGGTGACGAAGAACACGATCACCAGGACGATCCCCACGAGGGAAGTGATCCCCGTGAGCGGCAGGTGATCCAGCATCTTGAACAGCTGCAGCGGCAGATCGGCGTCCTGCGCGGCGGTATAGCCGTCCTGCACGACCTGCTGGATGGCCACGCCACCGAAGACCGACATCCACAGCACGCAGACCAGCGAGGGGATCAGCAACACGCAGATGATGAACTCCCGCACGGTCCGACCGCGGCTGACGCGGGCGATGAACATGCCCACGAAGGGGCTCCAGGAAATCCACCAGGCCCAGTAGAAGCTGGTCCAGCCCTGCATGAAGTTCACGTCCTCGCGGCCCACCGGGTTCGACAGCGCCGGCAGGTATTCGATATAGGCCAGCAGGTAGTCGGCAAAGCCCGTCAGGATCGCCAGGGTGTGCCCGGCGAGCAGCACGAAGACCAGCAGCACGAAGGCCAGCCCCATGTTGATCTCCGACAGGAGCTTCACCCCGCCATCAAGACCCCGCAGGACCGAGACCAGCGCGATGGCCGTGATCCCGGTGATCAGCAGCACTTCCACCGTGTCGCTGATCGGGATCCCGAAGAGCTCGTTCAGACCTGCATTGGCCTGGGTCGCGCCGAAGCCCAGCGATGTCGCCAGCCCGAAGAGCGTGGCGAAGACCGCCAGGATGTCGATGGCATGGCCCCACCAGCCCCAGACGCGTTCGCCCAGGATCGGGTAGAAGGCCGAGCGGATCGTCAGCGGAAGACCCTTGTTGTAGCTGAAGAGCGCAAGCGCCAGCGCCACCACGGCATAGATCGCCCAGGGGTGCAGCCCCCAGTGGAAGATCGTCGCGGCCATGCCCAGCCGGATCGCCGCCTGCTCGTCACCGGCCGCAGCCCCCAGCGGGGCCCAGTCGGTGCGCATGCCGTCTTCGACGGAGGTCCCGCCGAGGGAGCTGGAAAAGTGGCTCATCGGTTCGGACACGCCATAGAACATCAGGCCGATGCCCATGCCGGCGGCAAAGAGCATCGCGAACCAGCCGACATAGCCGTAGTCGGGCGTCGCATCCGCCCCGCCCAGCCGGACCGCCCCCAGCGGGGTCACGATCAGCAGCAGGCAGAACAGCACGAAGATGTTGCCGGCCGACAGGAAGAACCAGTCGAAGCCCTTGGTGACGCTGTCGAACAGCCAGCTGAACAGCGTGCCCGCCTGCTCGGGCAGGACCAGCGTGTAGAAGACGAAGGCCACGATGGCCACGCCCGAGATCAGGAAGACGGGGTTATGGATGTCGAAGCCGAAGGGCCCGATACTGCCGTCGATATTGTCCTGTCCGATCTCGTATTCGGTATCGATGACCTCTGCGGCGCCTTCCGGCGCGGGAATTCCCTGGTCGTCGGTATCGCTCATGTGTTTCTCCTTCTTCCGTTCAGCTGCGCACGATCATGACGGAGACCTTGGCATGGCCCGCCACGCGCCCGCCGTTGGACGGCCAGACGTAATCGGTGATGTTGGGAATATGGCTCGCCATGACGACAAGATCGGCGCCCGTCTCCTCGACCGCTTTCAGCAGCGCATGGTCGATCTCGACCGAGGGGTCATGCTCGATCATGACATGGGATGTCGCGGGGCACCCGTGGCTTGCGGATTGGTCCGCGGCGAATTTCGCCAGCTTCTCTCGGTACTCGTCGACCGTATGGGCGATGGATCCGGGCAGGGCCGAGGTGACGCCGACATAGACGACCTCCGCCTGCCATGCAGACGCGAGAGAGGCCGCAACCTCCAGCGAGCGGGAGAGCCTGTCGGCATGGGTCAGGTCCACAGGGACCATGATCTTCGTGAACATTCACGCCTCCTTTCCGTCGCGCCGCCCCCTCTGGCCTTCCCGCGATCCGGTGATCGCGCGGCATGCCGCAGCTGGGGCGCGCAGGTTTCCGGGCCCCTCTTGCGGGGGCCTGGTTGAAGGGTAGGTCTGCGCGAAACTTTGCCTAGGCAGTGAACGCCAATTTTTGCCCAAAAGCGACAAAAGACCTGTCGCGAAGTGGCATTTTCACACGCATGGGGTGAATTGAGGTCCCTGCCGCGCGCTGGCACACCCAATGCTGGCCAGGAAAATGGGGCGGGAAAGAAAAGGGACCGGGCATGGGCCGGTCCCTATGGTGTCTCTGGCGGCGTGCCTGGCAAGATCACGCGCAGCCGGGTGCCTCAGGCAGACAGGTCGACGACCACCCTGCCCTTCACCTTCCCGGCCAGGATATCGGCTCCAAGTCCGGGCAGATCCTCCAGCGTGGCGGGCCGGATCATCTCTTCCAGCTTGGCCATGGGCAGATCGGTCGCGACCCGTTTCCAGGCACGCAGGCGGTTTTCGTAGGGCTGCATCACGCTGTCGATCCCCAAAAGGTTCACCCCGCGCAGCAGGAAGGGAATGACCGTCGCCGGAAGCTTGGCCCCTCCCGCCAGGCCCACGGCGGAAACCGAGGCACCGTATTTCATCTGCCCCAGCACCCGGGCCAGCATCTCTCCACCCACGGCATCGACGCAGCCGGCCCAGGTCTCGCTTTCCAGCGGCCGCTTCACCGTCTCGTTCAGCTCCTCACGCGCGACGATGCGGGTGGCGCCCAGGTCCGTCAGGTAATCTGCCGTTTCGGGACGTCCGGTCACCGCGGCAACCTCGTAGCCCAGGTGCCCCAGGATCGCCGTGGCGACGGAGCCGACGCCACCTGCGGCGCCCGTCACCAGGACCTCTCCCTTCGCGGGGCTCAGCCCGTGGTCTTCCAGCGCCATCACCGCCAGCATCGCGGTGAAGCCCGCGGTGCCCACGGCCATCGCCTGGCGCGGGGTCAGCCCCTCGGGCAGCGGCACCAGCCAGTCGGCCTTCACCCGGGCCTTCTGCGCATAGCCGCCCCAGAAGGCCTCTCCGACACGCCAGCCGGTCAGGACAACCTTGTCCCCGGGGGCATAGCGGGGATCATCGCTCGCCTCGACCGTGCCGGCCATGTCGATGCCGGGCACATGCGGATAGTTCCGCACCAGCCCGCCGCCCTTGGGCGACAGGCACAGCCCGTCCTTGTAGTTCACCGTGGAATATTCCACCGCGACCAGGACCTCTCCCTCCGGCAGGTCCGCCTCGGAGATCTCGCGGATGGCGGCAACGGCATCGCCGTCGCCCTCCTTTTCCATCATCAACGTCTTGAACATCTCTTCTCTCCCTTTCTCGGTCTCTCGCGCGCACCTGTCCGGGCCCGGGCCGGTTACAGCCAGGGCCCCTCCTCCGGCATCAAGATAAGGTCGGTATCCTCCGTCTCCACCCCGGCCGCGGTCAGCATCGCGTGGATCTGGCCCCGGTGATGGGTCTGGTGATTGAAGATATGGGTCACCACCTGGCTCATCGGCCGGCGGGAGGTCTTCCCGCTCAGCACCGCGGTCCAGGTCAGATCCCCCGTCAGGTCCAGCGCGCGCAGTTTCTCGGCCCAGAGGATCAGCCGGGCATCGGTCCGGTAGCGCTCCGCCTGCCAGGCGGCGAAGGTCGGCATGAACCGCACGCTGTCCGGCCCCGAAACCGCCGGCGCCGGCGCATCGCCCAGGCGCGACATCCACAGCGCATCGGCCCACAGGACATGGTTCGCCGTGCCCAAAATCGACCCGAAGAAGGCCCCGCGATCCTGGGTCAGCGCGGCCGCATCCAGCTGCGCCATGGCGGCGGTCATCTGCTTGTTCTGCCACGCGTTGTAGCGGGCCATGGTCAGGCAATAGGCGGGGGTGATCATCTGCGGCCTTTCCTCGTCACGGCGCGATAACATCGCGCACGGCGGGGAAATGCAAGACCGTCAGATGGTTGGGCCAAATGCTCGGGTCAATTGCTCGGGCGCCCGGTCCGACCAACCCCAGAGCAGTCCTGTGCCGATCAGCGCAGCGACAGCGCCTCTTCCAGGACACGGCGCACCACGTCACCGGGCACGTCGGAGGTCACGAAGGCCTCCCCGATGCCACGCGCCAGGATGAACCGCAGCTTGCCGTCGACGACCTTCTTGTCCTGTGCCATCAGCGCCAGCAGCCCTTCGGCATCGGGCAGCTCGCCCTCGATGTCGCGCAGGTCCACCTTCATGCCCATCTCGCGCAGATGCGCGCGCACACGGCTCGGCGCTTCCTGCGAACACTGGCCCAGTTTCGACGACAGCTCGAACGCCAGGGCACAGCCGATGGCCACCCCTTCGCCATGCAGCAGCCGGTCGGAATAGCCCGTGGCGGATTCCAGCGCATGCCCGAAGGTATGGCCCAGGTTCAGCAGCGCACGGTCGCCCTGCTCCGTCTCGTCCCGCGCCACGATCTCCGCCTTCATCTCGCAGGCGCGCTTGACCGCCATGACCCGCGCATGCATGTCGCCCGCGGCCAGCTTCGGGCCCATGGCCTCCAGCCATTCGAAGAACAGCAGGTCGCCCAGCAGGCCGTATTTCACCACCTCGCCGTAACCGGCCAGGAAATCGCGCGGTTGCAAGCTCCCCAGGATCGCCGTATCCGCCAGCACCAGCGACGGCTGATGGAAGGCACCGACCAGGTTCTTGCCGTGCTGGCTGTTGATCCCGGTCTTGCCCCCGACCGAACTGTCGACCTGCGCCAAAAGGCTCGTCGGGATCTGCACGAAGCGCACGCCGCGCCGCAGGACCGAGGCGGCAAAGCCCGCCAGGTCGCCGATCACCCCGCCGCCGAAGGCCACGACCACGTCGGAGCGTTCGACCTTCTGCTCCAGCAGCCATTCCACCGCACGGGTGAAATGCGGCCAGGATTTCGTCGCCTCGCCCGCCGGCAGGGTCAGGGACACCATCTCGATCCCCGCGCCCGCCAGCCCGTCCCGAAGCGCCTTCAGGTGCAGGGCCGCGACGTTTTCGTCGGTCAGCACTGCCACGCGCGGACGCCGCAGCAAAGGCGCGATGCGGGCACCCGCTTCGGCGATCAGGCCGGGGCCGATCACGATGTCGTAGCTGCGCGCACCCAGGGCGACCGTCAGGGTCTCGGGCGCGATCTCGGGCAGGGTCTCGGGGGCGGACGTCATCGTCAGGTTTCCTCCAGCACGTCTCCTCTGGCCGCCAGGGCGGCCACGACCTTTTCGGCCATCTCCTGCACGGAATAGCGCGCGTCGGCCTGCACGGAAAGATCCGCCAGCCGGTAGACCGGCACGCGCGTTTCATAGAGACGGGTCAGCGTCCCCTTGGGATCGGCCGTCTTCAGCAGCGGCCGCGTATCGCGATGGCGCACGCGGTTCCACAGGATGTCCAGGTCCGCATCGATCCACAGCGCGACACCACGGTCCGTGATCATCCGCCGGTTCGGCTCGGCCATGTAGGCGCCGCCGCCGGTGGACAGGATCGCGGGATCCTCCTCCAGCAGGCGGGCGATCACCTGGCTCTCCTTCTTGCGAAAGAACGCCTCCCCGTCGCGCGCGAAAATCTCCGCGATGCTCATGTTCGCAGCAGCCTCGATCTCGGCGTCGGAATCCCTGAAGGGAACGCCCAGGATCTGCGCCACGGCCTTGCCCACGGCGGTTTTCCCGGCGCCCATCATGCCGACCATCACCACGCTTTTCTTAAGCTTCCAGCTCATTGCCCCCGCATGCTCGTGCCGCCTTTCGGCGTCGCACTGCCTTTTGATCGTTTTCGCGCCTGAATGACGTGATCTTGCGGAAAAGGCCAGTTATAAGTTGCCAAAACGACAGGCAAACGGGACGACAGAAATATGCTCCGCATCCTCAAATGGCTGCTTTACCTGGCTATCCTCGGCGGAATCGCCCTGGTCGCATACGCCTATGTCGGCCCCTGGCTCGGCGCCGACTTCGCGCCGCCCATGCACGAGATCCGGACGCCCCTGGTGCTGGATGCCGGCTAGGGCCCTCCGCCGCCCGGCGCATTTCCGCGCATCGGTGCTGGGCCTTTCCCTGGCCCTGCTGCCCGGGCTCGCGGTTTCCCAGACCTTCGGCATCTCGCAGATGCAGACGACCGACAGGTTCGGCATGGCTACCAGCCTGCCGGTGACCCAGCCTGACCGCCGCCCCGGCAGCGCGCAGGCCACCACCGGCGGCACCTCCGGCCCCATAGGCGCCATCGACTGGCTCGATGCGCTGAACCAGGCGGGGATCACCGCCCCGCAGGAGGACGCCACGTCCGACATCGCCGAAAGCGCCCTGGCGCCGGAGGTGCGCACGCTTACACTCAGCGCCTCCGATGCGGGCGCCGTGGGGCTTTTGCCCGCCTCGGTCACCGGGCTGCCGACGACGCTCTGGCAGGGCTCCGACAGTGCGACCCTGATCCAGCGGATCTCGACCCTGGATGTCGCGGGCCTGCCCGCGATGCAGGCACTTCTATACACGCTCCTGCTGGCCGAAGCGGATCCCCCCGAAAGCACCAGCGCGCAGCAGGACGATCCGCTCCTGCTTGCCCGCATCGACAAGCTTTCGGACCTGGGCGCGCTGGACCCGGCGCTGGCGCTCATCGAACGGGCGGGGCAAACCCGCAGCCCGGCGCTCTTCTCGGACTGGTTCGACCTGTCGCTGCTGGCCGGGCTCGAAACCCAGCCCTGCCGCCGCATCGCCTCGGATCCCGAAATCGCGCCCTCCCAGTCGGCGCGCATCTTCTGCCTGGCCCGCAATCGCGACTGGCAGACCGCGGCCCTGCTGCTGGAAACCGCCAGCGCCATCGGCACGCTGGAACCGGCGGACGAACAGCTGCTGACGCGCTTCCTGCATGTCGACCTGGATGACACGGCCGCGCCCCTGCCGCCCCCGGCCCATATCACCCCGCTGCGCTTCCGCCTGTCCGAGGCGATCGGCGAACCGCTGCCCACCAATGACCTGCCGCGCGCCTATGCCTATTACGACCTGCGCGGGCGGGCCGGCTGGAAGGCCGCGCTGGAAGCGGCGGAGCGTCTTTCCCGCTCCGGTGCGCTGCCGGAAAACCGGCTGCTGGGCCTTTATTCCGGCGGGCAGCCCTCTGCCTCCGGCGGGATCTGGGACCGCGTCGCGGCGGTACAGGCCTTTGACGCCGCCATCGGCGTGCCGCGCCCGCTGACGCAGAATGTCATCGACACCCTGCCCCCCGCCTGGGACGCCATGCGCGGCGCGGGGCTGGAAACCGCCTTTGCCGCGCTCTACGGCGCGCGGCTGCTGCCCTATGCCTCTGGCAATGGCGCGGCCTCCCGCATCGCGATGCAGGCCGTCCTGCTCTCGCCCGATGCCACCACCCTGGCGGAGGATCTGACGGCCCATAACGCGACCGAAACTTTCCTGCTGGCCCTCGCGCGCGGCGAACCCGGCACGGTGGAGGCCCCCTCCTCCCGCGCCCGCATCGTCTCCCAGGGGTTCTCGGCCGATGTAGAACTGCCTGACCGGCTGCAGGACCTGATCCGCCAGGGCCGCCTGGGCGAGGCGATCCTGGGCGCGATGCAACTCTATACCTACGCCATGTCCGGCGACCTGAAGGACAGCGCCCCCGCGCTCGCCACCTTCCGTGCCATCGGGCTCGAAGACACCGCCCGCGCCGCTGCCCTGCAGATCCTGCTGCTCGACGACAGGGGCTGACGCCATGAGGCCAGCACTATGAGGCCAGCACGATGAGGAAGGCGCAATGACAGCCGGGTGCAGCCACTGGATCTCCGCCTTTCTCGAAGCCCAGGCGGCAGAGGCGGGCGCGGCGCGCAACACGCTGCTGGCCTACGGGCGGGACCTCAAGGATGTCGAAGCCTGGCTGACCGGCCAGGGGCGCGACTGGCTCAGCGCCGCGCGCAGCGACATAGAGGCCTACCTGGTCCATTGCGACGCGCAGGGCTTTTCCCGCGCCACCCGGGCCCGCCGCCTTTCCGCGATCCGCCAGATCTACCGCTTCGCCTACGAAGAGGGGCTGCGCGACGACAATCCCGCGATCCAGATCCGTGGCCCGGGTCGCAGCCGCGCCCTGCCCAAGATCCTGGAGGTGGAGGAGGTCTCGCGCCTGCTGGCCGCCGCCGCGACACAGGGCAGGACAGAGGCGGACCGCCTGCGCAACCTCTGCCTGGTCGAAGTGCTCTATGCCACGGGGATGCGGGTCAGCGAACTGGTCTCCCTGCCCGTCGCCGCGGCCCGGGGCGATCCGCAGGTCCTGCTGATCATGGGCAAGGGCGGAAAGGAACGCCTCGTGCCGCTCTCGCCGCCCGCGCGCGCCGCCCTGGCCGACTGGCTGGCGACCCGCGACGCGGCAGAGGCCGAGGCCCGCGCCAAAGGCCTGCCCGAGTCGCGCTTCCTCTTCCCCTCGCGCTCCGCCGACGGGCACCTGACCCGGCACCGCTTCTACCTGCTGATCAAGGAAATCGCGGTGGCCGCGGGCGTGTCGCCGGAAAAGGTAACCCCGCACCGCCTGCGCCATGCCTTCGCCACCCACCTGCTGCAGAACGGCGCCGACCTGCGGGCGATCCAGGCGCTGCTGGGCCATGCCGACCTCGCCACGACCGAGATCTACACCCACGTGCTGGACGAACGCCTGCGCGAACTCGTCGAACAACACCACCCGCTGGTGACACGCGGCACCGATCCCGGCGACAGCTGACCCCGCACCCCGACAGCGCGAGAAAACTCCCGCGAAGCACACTTAGCCCCCCCCGCGCTCCCGCGCCACAGCTGGCCGTCGCGCCGCCGCCTCCCCTTGATCCCGCGCCCCGCCGCGCCCATAACCTCCCTGACGCAACGGAGCATTCATGGACAACGCAAGCGCAGCATCCACCGGCCTCGCCGCCCTAGACGCGGCCTTCTGGCTCACCACGGCGGCCATCCTCGGCCTGCTGGTCTTCTCGGCCTTCTTCTCGGGCTCCGAAACGGCGCTGACGGCGGCCTCGCGCGGGAAACTGCGCGCCCAGGCCGACAAGGGCAGCCGTGGCGCCGAACGCGCGCTGGCCATCACCGAGGACAACGAGCGCCTCATCGGCTCCGTCCTGCTGGGCAACAACCTGGTCAACATCCTCGCGACCTCGCTCACCACCTCGCTCTTCACCCGGGTGCTGGGCGATGGCGGCGTGGCGCTGGCGACGCTGGTGATGACCCTGCTGGTGCTGATCTTCGCCGAAGTCCTGCCCAAGACCTACGCCATCACCAATGCCGAAACCGCCGCCTCCAAGGTGTCCGGCCCGATCGCGCTGGTGATCGCCGTGGCCGCGCCCGTCGTCAGCATGGTCCGCTTCCTCGTCCGCATGGTGCTGCGCCTCTTCGGCGTGAAGACCGACCCGGACAGCCAGATCCTCGCCGTGCGCGAAGAAATCGCGGGCGCGCTCAATCTCGGCCACTCCGAAGGGGTTGTCGAAAAGGAAGACCGCGACCGGATCCTGGGCGCGCTCGACCTCGGCGATCGCACGGTGGAGGAAATCATGCTCCACCGCTCGCGGATAGAGATGATCAACGGCGCCGACAGCCCCGAGAAGATCCTGTCGCAGTGCATGGAATCCAACCATACCCGCCTGCCTGTCTACGAAGGCGACCACGAGAACATCATTGGCGTCCTGCACGCCAAGGACCTGTTCCGCGCCATCTACTCCATCGCGACAGAGGCCGGTGCGCCCTCCGACGTGCTGAAGGATTTCAAGATCGCGGACGTGATGATGCCACCCTACTTCGTCCCCGACACCACCACGCTGGACGAACAGATGCGGCAGTTCCTGCACATGCGCACCCATTTCGCCCTGGTGGTCGACGAATACGGCGTGCTGCAGGGCCTGCTGACGCTCGAAGACATCCTGGAAGAGATCGTGGGAGAGATCACCGACGAATTCGATCCGGCCACGGCGGAACACACCGTCAAGCGGACCGAAGACGGCGCCTATGTGGTGGACGGGGCCATGACGATCCGCGACCTGAACCGCGCCATGGAATGGACCCTGCCGGACGAGGAGGCCAATACCATCGCCGGCCTCGTCATCCACGAAGCGCAGACGATCCCGACCGTGGGACAGGTCTTCTCCTTCCACGGTTTCCGGTTCGAGGTCTCGGCCCGGAAGGAAAACCGCCTGACCCGGCTGAAGATCCGCCCCCTCGACGCGGCCTGATCCGGGACTGACCGGGGCCTAATTCGGGCCTGATCCACATCACCGGGGCGGCGCAGCGCCCAGGCGCGCCTGCCCTCCCCGCATCTGCTCAGCCCTCGCGCTCGCGTTGCAGCCCCGTGGCCGCCCTGGCGATCCCGGCATCCGGATGCCGGGTCAGCGCCGAAAGCGCCCGGTCGAACGGTTTCGCCAGCTCGGATCGTTCCGCCCCGTCGCGCAGGATTGGGGCCAGGCAGTCTTCCACGATTTCGCCGGTGTCGATCGGCGGCAGGTACAGCCGGTCGTGACGGGCCTCCTCCGGCGCGGCAAAACTCGCATCGGCGTCCAGCAGGACCCGGGTGATCCGGTGCAGCATGTCCAGCGCGGTCCCCGGATCGTTGATCCCCGGCGACAGGGCCCGCACCGCGATTTCGCCCAGGCAGGTCAGGCCGAACCCCGGATCCTGGTCGAAATTGCGCAGCGACCCCAGCGTGACATTCGCCCCCACCGCATCCCGCAACGCCTTGCTGCCCTCGATCCGGGCCAGCGGTTCGCCCCGGTGCAGGTAACGGCCCACCGGGTGCAGCAACCAGATCCGCCCGTCGCAATCCTCTGCCGCCGCCTGAAGCCGGTCCTGGTAGATAGCCTGCAGGTAGCCGCTGGTGGGCGCGGCAAGCACCTCCGCCGTGTCCGGTATCGCGGCGGGGTCCAGGGGATGCGCCCCAAGGCAGGGCGCCTCGACCCGCATCTTCAGCGCCTGGGCGGTGCTCTCCTCTATCCGCTGCGCGGTGTTGATCAGGCTGCCCAGCATCTCCATGTGCGAAATCCACCGCACGATGGCCACCACGATCAGCGCCACAACCAGCAGCGTCATCCCGAACAGCACCAGAAGCTCCCGCCCCTGGAACACGTCCATATCCCGCAGGATGATCGCCGACAGCGCGTAAAGGTAGGCCCCCACGAAGGTCGCCAGCACCGTATGCGTCGTGGTGTCCTGCAGCAGCATCTGGTGCGCCCGGGGCGTCCAGCTGTTGCTGACCATCCGATGCGCCGCCGCCATGATGGTGAGGGAGAAGGTCGTGACCGTCAGCATGGAATTGGCGATGATCGACAGGATGTTGTCGACCGCCTCACCGCCCACCAGCGGGTCCAGCCCCTCCGGAATCAGGCGCGAGCCCAGCTTCGACAGGCCGAGCGCGAGGAAGGCCAGAAGCGCGATCAGGATCACCCGCACCACAAGGCGGCGGGAAATCTCGTGCAGTTTGCGCAGGAAGGAAGGCAGCATGGGTCACTCCGGGTCAGATCACCGATAGATAAAGCGGCAGCGCCCCGGGGAAAGACCTGCGGAAAGGCGGTCGCGACAAGCGCAGCCGTCCATATGCGACACCACCTGTCGCAGAAGGACTAGCCGCCCAGCCGCCCCCTTCGCAGGCTTTTTCCGAGGCAACAGGAGGTCCCCATGCAAACCACCACCAGAGTCGCGGTCATCGGGGGCGGCGTTGTCGGCTGCTCCGTCCTCTACCACCTGACCAAGCTCGGCTGGTCGGATGTCATGCTGCTGGAACGCTCGGAACTGACCTCCGGCTCCTCCTGGCATGCGGCGGGCGGCTTCCACACCCTCAACGGCGACACCAACATGGCGGCGCTTCAGGGCTACACCATCGGCCTCTACAGGGAGCTGGAGGAGATCACCGGCATGTCCTGCGGGCTGCACCAGACCGGCGGGCTGACCCTGGCCGCCACCCAGGACCGTTTCGACATGTTCCTGGCCGAACGCGCCAAGCATCGCCACATGGGGCTGCATACGGAAATCATCGGCCCGGATGAGATCAAGAAGCGCTGCCCGGTGACCAACGTCGACGGCATCATCGGCGCGCTCTGGGATCCGCTGGATGGCCACCTCGACCCCTCCGGCACCACCCATGCCTATGCAAAGGCCGCCCGCATCGGCGGCGCTACCATCGAAACCCACTGCCGCGTCCTGGAAACCAATCCCCGCCCCGACGGCACCTGGGACGTGGTGACCGACAAGGGCACGATCCACGCCGAACACGTCGTCAACGCCGGCGGCCTCTGGGCGCGCGAAGTCGCGGCCATGGCCGGCGTCTACCTGCCGCTGATGCCGATGGAGCACCACTACATCGTCACCGACGACATTCCGGAAATCTATGAACGCGACAGCGAACACCCCCATGTGGTCGACCCGGCGGGCGAAAGCTACCTGCGGCAGGAGGGACGCGGCCTCTGCATTGGCTTCTATGAACAAAAGCCCCGCGCCTGGGCCGTGGATGGCACCCGCTGGGACTTCGGCCACGAACTGCTGCCCGACGACCTCGACAAGATCAGCGACAGCATCACCTTCGCCTACAACCGCTTCCCGGTGCTGCAGACGGCGGGGCTGAAGCGCGTGATCCACGGCCCCTTCACCTTTGCTCCCGACGGCAACCCCCTGGTCGGCCCCGTACCGGGCCTGCGCAACTACTGGTCCGCCTGTGCCGTCATGGCAGGCTTTTCGCAGGGCGGCGGCGTCGGCCTGATGCTGGCGCAATGGATGATAGAAGGCGAATGCGAACGCGACACCACCGCGCTCGACGTCGCCCGCTTCGGCACCTGGACCACGCCCGGCTATACCCTGCCCAAGGTGATGGAGAACTACCGGACCCGCTTCTCCGTCTCCTACCCGAACGAGGAAAAGCCCGCCGCGCGCCCCTTCCGCACCACGCCGATGTACGACACCTTCGATGCCATGGGCGCGGTCTGGGGCCAGCAATACGGTCTCGAAGTGGTCAACTACTTCGCGACAGGGGATGAACCCCGCTACGAAACCCCCTCCACCCGCCGTTCCAACGCCTTCGCGGCCACCGCGCGCGAAGTGGCAGCGGTGCGAGAGGCGGTCGGCATCAACGAGGTCCAGAACTTCGGCAAATACGCGGTCACCGGCGCAGGCGCCCGCGCCTGGCTTGACCGCATCATGGCCGGTCGGATCCCGAAACCGGGCCGTATCTCCCTCACCCCAATGCTCTCCCCCTCGGGCAAGATCATCGGCGATTTCACCGTCGCCTGCCTGTCGGAGGCGGAGTTCCGCCTCACCGCCTCCTACGGCGCCCAGGCCTACCACCTGCGCTGGTTCCAGCAGAACCTCGATGATGGCGTGACCGTCACCAACATCTCCGACCTCTCGACCGGCTTCCAGGTGGCTGGCCCCCGCGCGCGGGAGGTGCTGCAGGCCTGCACCCGCACCGATATCTCCGACATGCGCTTCCTCGACGTCCGCCGCCTGACCGTCGGCATGGCCGATTGCATCGTCCAGCGGGTCAGCTACACCGGCGACCTCGGGTTCGAGATCTACACCGATCCCATGTCCCAACGCGCGCTCTGGTCCGCCCTCTCCGCAGCTGGCACGCCCCTCGGCATGAAACCATTCGGCATGCGCGCCATGATGTCCCTGCGCCTCGACCGGCTCTTCGGCTCCTGGCTCCGGGAATACTCGCCCGACTACACGCCCGCCGAAACCGGCCTCGACCGCTTCATCGCCTGGTCCAAGCCCGACGACTTCATCGGCCGTGCCGCCGCCGAAGCCGCCAGGGCGACCGGGCCGACCCGCAAGCTCATCGGCTTCGTGGTAGATGCGGAGGACTGCGACGTCCACGGCTACGAACCCATCTGGCTCGCCGGAGAGGTCGTGGGCTACTGCACCTCGGGAGGCTACTCGCACCACCTGGGCCAGTCCATCGCCCTGGGCTTCCTGCCCACGGCCGACGCCACCCCGGGAACCGAGGTCGAAATAGAGATCCTGGGCCAGATGCGCCGCGCCACGGCCATCGAACAAACGGGCTTCGATCCCGACGCGGCCCGCATGCGCGGCTGACCGCGCCGCCTGCATCTCCCGTCGGGTGCCTCCGGCGGGAGTATTTTCCGCCCAGTGAAAGAGCGGGCCATTCCACAACAGGCTCCGTCCTTCACCTTGTCTCGCGTCCCACGCGCATGTCCTGAGGGCGGTCGCCCCGTAGGTACTGGCGCCGCTCATTCACTGGGCCAGAAATACTCCGGGGGGAGGCTCCGGCACGGAGACGGGGGGCAGCGCCCCCTCCCTTCCCACCGCCCCACACGGCCCTGTGACACGTTGACAGGTGACGCGCGGCGCCGCGCAGGCTACTCCGGTCCCATGTTCGGAATCGAGATCATGGACGCCGCGCTTCTGCCGGCGATGTTCGTCGCACTTGCAGCCGGGGTGGTCTCCTTCCTCAGCCCCTGCGTGCTGCCCATCGTGCCGCCCTACCTGGCCTACATGTCCGGCGTTTCGCTGAACGACCTGGGCCGCCACGGCGCCCGCGCCCGCGCGCTCCTGCCCGCGCTCTTCTTCGTGCTGGGACTCTCGACCGTCTTCCTCTTCCTCGGCTTCGCCGCCTCCGCCATCGGTTCCGTCTTCCTGCGCTACCAGGGGACCTTCAACATCGTGGCCGGCATCGTGGTGATGATCTTCGGTGCCCATTTCGTCGGCGTCTACCGGATCGGCTTCCTCGACCGCGAAGCGCGGCTGGATGCGGGCGACCGCGGCGGCAGCGCCTTTGGCGCCTATGTCCTGGGCCTGGCCTTCGCCTTCGGCTGGACCCCCTGCATCGGCCCGCAACTGGGCACCATCCTGTCGCTGGCAGCGCAGGAGGCCTCGCTTGCCCGCGGCACCCTGCTGCTGGCGGTCTACGCCGCGGGCCTCGGCATCCCCTTCCTGCTGGTCGCGGCCTTCCTGCCGAAGCTCGGCGGGTTGATGGGCTGGATGAAACGCCACATGGAGCAGATCGAACGGGTGATGGGCCTGCTGCTCTGGACCATCGGCCTGATGATGCTGACCGGCGGTTTCTCCCGTTTCTCCTTCTGGCTGCTGGAGACCTTCCCGGCCCTCGCCACCATCGGCTGATCGCGCGCCGCTAAACCCTTCACGCCCCTGATTTCCCCCGCTAATGTGGCCACGAGAGAGGTCACATGAGCAGCCCCGCCCCCGGAAAACACAGCGCCGAGACACCCCGCCGGGTGGCCCGCAGGCATGTCTTCTACATCCCGGGCTACGACCCGATCCATCCCCGCCGCTACCGCGAACTCTACCGGAAGGAAGGCGCGGCCCAGGCCGCGATCTCGGGCTATGGGCTGACCCTTTCGCCCCGTCCCAAGGCCGCCCGCTACGGCTGGCAGGTGGAAGGAGAGATCGAGGGCGCCCACTGCGACACCACGGTGGAGGTACTGGTCTGGTCCGACATCGTGCGGGATTCGATGGGCCACGGCATCGCTGCCACCTACCTGCAGCTGGCCCGGACCGCCTGGGAATACATCGCCACCGGCGCGCTCTTCCGGCTGATGCGGCTGCGCAAGGGACCGGTGATCGCGGCGCTCTACCCGGTGGGCTTCCTCCTGCTGCAACTGCTGCTGGCGGCGGCAATCGGCTGGGCTCTTGGCGCCGGGATCACAGCCCTGCTGCGCCTCGCCAGCCTGCCCTTCGCGGCCCTTCCGGGCTGGCTCGCCGGTCTCGCCACCATCCCCCCTGTGCTGAACTGGTTCCGGAAACGCGACGGCAAGTTCTTCGCCTATTACCTGATGCACGACTACGCCTTCTCCGCCCGCTACCGCGGCGCCAATCCCCCGGCGCTTGAGGCGCGCATGGCAGAGTTCCGCAGCGCCATCGCCGCGGCGCTCACCTCGGATACGGACGAGGTGCTGGTCGTCGGCCACAGCTCCGGCGCGCACCTCGCGGTCTCGATCCTCGCTGACCTGATCCGCGCGGGCGAGGCCCCGGCGGAGGGTCCCGCGCTTTCCTTCCTCTCGCTCGGCCAGGTCGTCCCCATGGTCTCCTTCCTGCCGGACGCCACCCGCCTGCGCGCGGACCTGCACGACCTCTCGGCGCGGGACGAGCTCTTCTGGCTCGACGTCACGGCGCCCGGCGACGGCTGCGCCTTCGCGCTCTGCGATCCCGTCGCCGTCACCGGTGTGGCCCCCGACAACCAACTCTGGCCGTTGGTGATCTCGGCCGCCTTCACCCAGACGCTTTCCCCCGAACGCTGGCAGGCGCTGAAACGCCGGTACTTCCGGCTGCACTTCCAGTACCTCTGCGCCTTCGACCGGCCCGGCGATTACGACTACTTCCGCATCACCGCAGGGCCGCAGACGCTGGCCGCCCGCTTCGCTGGCCGCGCGCCGTCGAAAAGCCTTATCGCCACCCCGGTGAACCGCTTCCGGAGCCTCTCGTGATCCCGCCGAAGCCCCCCTCGCGCCCCAACCGCGTGTCCCTCTGGCGCTATGCCCGGCTCTTCCGCGCCGACATCCTCTCGGCCCAGCCCGCGCGGCTCTACCGCGCCTGGATGGCCGAATTCCGCACCCCCTTCTTCCGCTCCTTCCTCGTCAACCAGCCCGACCTGGTGAAGACCGTGCTGAAGGACCGCCCCCTCGATTTCCCGAAATCCGACCGGGTGGGCGAAGGGCTGCGCCCGATCCTGGGGAACTCCGTCTTCCTGACCAACGGCGCCACCTGGCAGCGCCAGCGCCGCATCATCGACCCGGCCTTCGAAGGCGGCCGCCTGCGCGACACCTTCCCCGCCATGCAGGCCGCCGCCCGCGCCTCCGCCGCCCGCCTCGCGGCCCGCACGGGCACGGAGGTGGAGCTGGAAGAGGAAGCCAGCCACGCAGCCGCCGACGTGATCTTCCGCACGCTCTTCTCGATCCCCATCGAACATGAAGTCGCCGCCCGCGTCTTCCACCGCTTCCGCGACTACCAGCGCGCGCAGCCGATCCTGAACCTCGCCGCCTTCATCCCCCTGCCGCGCTGGATGCCCCGCTTCCTGCCGCGCGAAGCGAAACGCGCGGGCGCCGAGATCCGCGCGCTGATCCGCCAGCTGACCGAAGACCGCCAGGCCCGCATCGCCGCCGGCACCGCCCCTGACGACCTCGCCACCAAGATCATGACCACGCCGGATCCCGACACCGGCCAGCTCTTCACGGCAGAGGAAATGGTCGACCAGGTGGCGATCTTCTTCCTGGCAGGCCACGAAACCTCCGCCTCCGCGCTTGGCTGGACGCTCTACCTGCTGGCGCTCTTCCCCGACTGGCAGGACCGCGTGGCGGAGGAAGTGGCCGGGGCCGGAGCGCTCGGTTTCTCCGACATGTCGAAACTGAAGCTGACCCGCGATACCTTCCGCGAGGCGCTGCGGCTCTACCCGCCCGTGCCCATGATGGTGCGCGAAGCCGCCTGCCCGGAACACTTCCGCGACCGCGAGGTGCCGAAAGGGTCGCAGATCGTGATCAGCCCCTGGCATCTGCACCGCCACGAACGCCTGTGGGACCGGCCCGACGATTTTGATCCCGCCCGCTGGCAGAGCGAGAACGGCCGCAGTTGCATGCGCGATGCCTTCATTCCCTTCTCCGCCGGTGCACGCGTCTGCACCGGGGCGGGGTTTGCGATGATGGAAGGCGTGCTGCTGCTGGCAGAGATCCTGGGCCGCGTCCGCGTCACCCCGGTGGAGGAGCGCCCGCCGGAGCCGGTGGCGCATCTGACGGTGCGCAGCCGCAGCGGGATCTGGTTGCGGCTCGATCCGCGCTAGCGGAGAGGCCGGGGGCGCTGCCCCCGGACCCCCGGGATATTTCCGGCCAAAAAATGGGAGGGGCGTGGTGCTTTACAGGACCTCGGCAGGCGCCTAACCAGAAGCCATGGATGACCCGACAGAGATCGACGCCCGCGGGCTGCGCTGCCCGCTTCCGGTGCTTCGCGCCCAGAAGGTGCTGGCGGGGCTTGCCCCCGGCGCGCGGCTGCGCATCCGCACCGACGATCCCATGGCCCTGATCGACATGCCGCATTTCTGCGCCCAGACGGGGCATGAGCTGTTGTCGGAACGCGATGAGGGCGCATCTCACCTCTTCGAGATCCGCCGGGCCTGACCCTGCGGCGCGCCTCGTGCCTCTCGAAAGGTCCGGGGACACGAAAAAGGGCCGCACCTTCCGGCGCGGCCCTCCTGTCTTTTCAAGCGGTCAGCGGATCAGCTGCCGATCGACCACCAGCCACGCTTCTTGGGCTTGGGGGCCTCTTCCTCGGCTGCGGCCTCTCCGGCCATGGCGGGCTCGGGCTCTTCCGCTGCAGGTTCGGCGGCGGGGGTCTCTTCCGCGGGGGCTTCGGCGGTCTCCGCCTCTGCCTCGACCTCAGAGGCGACCTCCGCCGGAGCTTCTTCTGCGGGCGCCTCGGCAACTGCCTCGGGCGCTGCTTCGGTCGCCTCGACCTCGGGCGCTTCTTCCGCGACCAGGGTCTCATCCGGGGTCTCCGCCTCGACCTCTGCAGGGGTCTCTTCCGCCACGGCCTCCGGTGCAGCTTCGGCGGAAGCCTCTGCCACCGGCGCCGTCACGGCGCTGTCATCGCCGGCCTCGGTACCCGTGTCGGTCCCGGCATCCGAACCGGAAACGGAATCGTCACCGGAACTCACGCTGTCGTCGCCGGATCCGATGGAATCATCCCCCGACCCGTTCTCGCCCGACTTGGACTTCCGCCGACGACGCCGACGCCGGCGCTTCTTCTTCGGCTGCTCTTCGCCCTCCTCGCCAGAGGTCGGCGCGACCTGTTCGGAGGCCTTGCGCTCCGCCTCGGCCTCTTCCTCTTCGCGCAGGGCTTCCGCTTCGGCCTCGGCCTCCGCATCCTCGTCGATGCTGTCCATCAGCGAGGTATCGACGGAAACCACATGGGCCACCTCGACGACCTTGCGGGTCGCGGTCTTGAACTTCTCCATCTCGAAGTCGGGGCTGACCAGCGACGGGTCACCCTCGATCCGTACGGCCATGCCGTAGCGGCCCTCGATCTGGGCGACATGTTCGCGCTTCTGGTTCATCAGGTAGTTGGCGATGCCGACCGGGCATTTCACCAGAACCTCGCGGGAGCGGCGGCGCGTGCCCTCTTCCTCGATCTGGCGCAGGATCGACAGCGCCATGTTGTCGTCCGACCGGATCAGGCCCGTGCCGTGGCAATGCGGGCAAGGCTGGGTCGTCGCCTCGATCATGCCCGGGCGCAGACGCTGACGGCTCATCTCCATCAGGCCGAAGCCGGAGATGCGGCCGACCTGGATCCGCGCGCGGTCGGTCTTCAGCTTGTCCTTGATCTTCTTCTCGACGGCGGCGTTGTTCTTGCGCTCATCCATGTCGATGAAGTCGATCACGATCAGGCCGGCAAGGTCCCGCAGACGCAGCTGGCGCGCCACCTCTTCGGCGGCCTCCAGGTTGGTCTTGACGGCGGTTTCCTCGATCGAACCTTCCTTGGTGGCCCGGCCGGAGTTCACGTCGATCGCCACCAGCGCCTCGGTCACGCCGATCACGATGTAGCCACCGGATTTCAGCTGCACCACCGGGTTGAACATCCCGCCAAGGTAGCTTTCCACCTGGTAGCGCGCGAACAGCGGCAGCTGGTCGGTGTAGTGCTTCACGTTCTTGGCGTGGGACGGCATGATCATCTTCATGAAGTCCTTGGCGTTGCGGTAGCCCCGCTCGCCTTCCACCAGCACCTCGTCGATCTCGCGCGAGTAGAGGTCGCGGATCGACCGTTTGATCAGGTCGCCTTCTTCATAGATCTTGGCGGGCGCGATCGACTGCAGCGTCAGTTCGCGGATCTGCTCCCAGAGCCGCTGCAGGTATTCGTAGTCGCGCTTGATCTCGGACTTGGTGCGCTTGGCACCGGCGGTCCGCACGATCAGGCCCGCGCCGGTGGGCACGTCGATCTCGTTGGCGATCTCTTTCAGCTTCTTGCGGTCCGCGGCATTGGTGATCTTGCGGGAAATGCCGCCACCGCGCGCGGTGTTGGGCATCAGGACGCAGTAGCGACCGGCCAGGCTCAGGTAGGTGGTCAGGGCCGCGCCCTTGTTGCCACGCTCTTCCTTGACGACCTGCACCAGCAGGATCTGGCGGACCTTGATGACTTCCTGGATCTTGTAGCGCTTGGGCCGCGGCTTGCGCGGCGGGCGGATATCCTCGTGATCGTCGTCATCGGCGACCGACTCGATATCGCTGTCCTTTTCATCCGCGCCCGAACGACGCGAACGGGACCGGCGGCGGCCGCCCTTTTCTTCCTCGTCGCTGTCGTCCTCGTCGTCAGCGGCGGCTTCGTCGTCGCTGTCGGAGGCCTCGACTTCTTCGGCCCCGGCCTCTTCAGCGGTGGCCTCTTCGGCGGTCGCCTCTTCCGAGGCCTCTTCGCCGGTCTCAGGCTCCTCGACCGGGGTATCCCGGACGGTCATCATGGGGGAGCTGCCCTCCTCCACGCCGTCCTCGCCCGATGCGGTGACCTGCTCACCGTCGAGGTCGATGGTCTCCATGCCCTCGATCTCGTCGCTGGGCTTGGCCTCCACATCGCGGCTGGCCTTGGCGTCGCCATCGGCGGCCTTCTCGGCCTTGGAGGCAGAGCGGGACCGCTTCCTGGGCTTTTCGTTCTCTTCCTCGCGGGCGCGCATTGCCTCGGCATAGGCGCGCTCTTCCTCCATCAGGGCCTCACGGTCCGCGACGGGGATCTGGTAGTAATCCGGATGGATCTCCGAAAAGGCCAGGAAACCATGACGGTTCCCGCCGTAGTCGACGAAGGCCGCCTGAAGCGACGGTTCGACCCGGGTTACCTTTGCGAGGTAGATGTTGCCAGCAAGCTGGCGCTTGTTCTCGGATTCGAAGTCGAATTCCTCGACCTTGTTTCCGTCCACGACCACGACACGCGTTTCTTCCGCGTGTGTGGCATCGATGAGCATCTTCTTTGCCATGTAATCCAATTGCACGCCGAAAGGCCCCCGTCTGCCGGGGGTGACCCGGGGGGAGCGGAAGCATTGGCGGCGTGTCTGTCAGGGGCGAGGTGGGCACGGGCACGGGCGCTGCAAGGGCCGCCCGCGGGGGGCTGCCTCCTGCCTGTCTCGTTGCTCTCGCGCTTCATCGCGTTTCTTCTCCGACGGTGATCCCGGCCCGGTTAAGTTCCTGGTCGCATAGTCCCGACCGGATCTTCCTGGTGCCGCGTCACCGCCCATTCTGAACCGGCGCGGCCCGTGGGCCCTCCGGCAAGTGCGAAACCCGTGAGGGTTCAATCGATCTGGCACCCGGACGGAGGTCTTTCCCGTCACACCCGAAGCCAGCGAAACTGTTCAGGGCCTCTGCGATCCCTCGGGTATCGCTTATGGCCGTTTCATGAACATAAGGTGCATCATGGCCCGCTGACAATGCAGAAAATTACGCAACCACTGCGGGAGGTCCGGTTTCGACCCGTTTTTGCCGTTCGGTCAAAGCCAGCCGGTCAAGGACTGTGCCGCCAGACGCCCGCGCCAGGTCCATGGAAGCAGGCCCCCACCTCGTGAGGGATCCCGTCAAATTCGCCTGTCGTTCGAATGTCAGCGGGGAATGGGGCTCCGCCCCCCGGCCGCCTGCGGCGACCTCCCCCCGGAGTATTTGTGGCCATCGAATGGAAGAAAGCGGCACTTGTTTCATTCGATGGCTGAAAATACTCCGGGGGAGTCTCCTGCGGAGACGGGGGCAGAGCCCCCCTCCCCGATCTCCGTACGGCGCGCGGTCAGCCCAGGTAGTCGGCGCGCTGCAACCCGTACTTGGCCATCTTCTCGTTCAGCGTCCGGCGCGGCAGGCAGAGCTCGTCCATCACGCTGGCGATCGACCCCTTGTGGCGACGCATCGTGTTGTCGATCAGCATGCGTTCGAAGGCTTCCACGTATTCCTTCAGCGGCTTGCCCTCGGTGGTCATCACCGGCTGCATCTCCTCGTTCTCGCTCATCAGAAGCGAGGCGATGGTGCCGGACCCACGCCGCGACTGCAGCACCGCGCGTTCGGCGACGTTGATCAGCTGGCGCACGTTGCCCGGCCAGGGCGCCTGCAGAAGCTGCGCCGCTTCCTGGGCCGAGACCTGCGGCGCATCGCAGCCGTATTCATCCGAGAACTGCTCGCTCAGCCGCGTGAACAGCGCCAGGATATCCTCGCCCCGCTGACGCAGCGGCGGCACGGTGATGCGCAGCGCCGCCAGGCGATAGAAGAGGTCCGGCCGCAGCACGTCCTCGCAGGTGCGATCCTGCTCCTGCAGGTTGGAAATCGCCACGATCCGCGTCTCGGCCGGGGTGCCCTGCTCGTTGATCGCCGACAGGAGCCGCGCCTGCAGGCTTTCCGACAGCGCCTCGATGTCTTCCAGCACCAGGGTCCCGCCCCGGGCCTCCTCGATCGCCGGCAGCTGGGTGTCCTCGGGCATCATCGGGCCGAAGAGGCGCTTGGACAGCTGCTCCTCTTCCAGCGCGGCGCAGCTCAGCAGGACGAACTTCTTGCCCGCCCGCGCGCCGACCGCATGCAGCGCATGGGCCACCAGCGTCTTGCCCGTCCCGGTTTCGCCGTCGATCAGCACGTGACCGTCGGCCTGGCCCAGGTCCAGGATATCCTCGCGCAGCCGCTCCATCACCGGGCTGGTGCCGATCAGCTTCTTCATCAGCTGCCCGCCGTCCGACAGCTCCCGCCGCAGCTGACGGTTGTCCATCGTCAGGCGCCGCGCATTGGCGGCCTTCTTGGCCAGCTGGGTCATCTTGTCGGGGTTGAACGGCTTTTCCAGGAAGTCGAAGGCGCCCATGCGCATCGCCTCCACCGCCATCGGCACGTCGCCGTGACCGGTGATCATGATCACCGGCAGCGAACTGTCCGTGCCCATCAGCTTCTTCAGGAAGGCCATGCCGTCCATGCCGGGCATCTTGATATCGCTGATCACGATACCGGGATAATCGGGGCCGAGCTTCTTCAGCGCCTCTTCGGCGCTCGGGAAGGTCTCGGTGTCATAGCCCGACAGGGCCAGCCACTGGCTGATCGACTGACGCATGTCCTGCTCGTCGTCGACGATCGCGATCTTCATGGCCTTTTGCATCTGCGTTTACTCCGCTCTTCTTATTACTCTGCGGCTTCGATCTCTTCGGACAAGATAGGAAGCTGTACTTCGAAAACAGCCCCACCCCCCTCTGCGTTCCGTGCCGTCAGACGACCACCTAGGTCGGCGACGATCCCGGACGAGATGGCAAGTCCGAGCCCGGTGCCGTCACCGGGCTGCTTGGTGGTGTAGAAAGGTTCGAACAGCGCATCGAGGTCCTGGATCCCCTCGCCGTTGTCGCGCACGGTCAGGGTCGCCGTCTCCCCCGCCGACAGGATGATGTCCAGCCGCGCGTCATCGACGTTCACCGTCGCATCCAGCGCGTTCTTCAGCAGGTTGATCATCACCTGCTCCAGGCGGACGCGGTCCGCCATGACCATCACCGGACGATCCGGCAAGGCCCTGGTAATGCGCACTTTTCTTTGCCTCAGCTGCGGCTCCATCATCGACAGGGAGGAGGCCAGCGCATCGCCCACATTGACCGGGGTGAAGCCGTCTCCGCCCGTCCGGGCATAGGATTTCAGCTGCCGCGTGATGGCGCCCATGCGCCCGATCAGGTCATCGATCCGGCTGAAAGAGGCCAGCGCCTCGTCCGGTCTGGCCCGCTTCAGAAGCAGTTGCGCGCCGGCCAGATAGGTCTTCATCGCGGCCAGCGGCTGGTTCAGTTCATGGGCCACCGCGGCGGACATTTCCCCCAGTGCGGCCAGCTTCTGGGACTGCGCAATGGTCTGTTCTGCCACCTCCAGGTTCTTTTCCATGCGCTCCCGCTCGGCGATTTCCCGCTGCAATTGCTCGTTCAGCAGCCGCAAATCGGCCGATTCCCGCTGGAACACGTTCAGCCGCAGGATGGTCTTGCGGCTCAATGCGTAGAAGGCGAGCGCCAGAAGGATGGCAAATCCCATGATCTCCAGCGCCAGAACGCCGTTCACCCGCTCCCGCACGGACTGGTAACTGGTGTAGCTGACGACCTGCCAGCCCCGGAACGGGATGCGGGAGGTGACGCGCATCATCGCCTCGCCCTGCAGGTAGCTGTCGGCATCCGTGGTCCAGTCGGTGGTGGCATAAAGCGCCCGCTCGATGGCCGAGGACGGGGTTTCCCGCGCCGTCGCCTCCTCCTCGGTCAGCCCGCGCCACAGCGCCTCGGTCGACAGGATGATCTTGCCCTCGCTGTCCTTCACCGCCAGCGCATCGGAAATCCCCGCCCAGCTGCGTTCGAACTTCGCCAGGTCGGCTTCCACCACGATGACACCGATCAGGTTGCCCTGGTACTCGATCCGCCGCGAATAGGTGAAGGCATAGCCCCCCGACTCCCGTTCGGAGATGTTGAACACCGTCGCGTTGGAGCGCTGCGCCTCGACGAAATAGGGGCTCTGCCGGTGGTTCTCCCCCAGCCTGTTGCGATCCGTCGCCGCCACGATCCGCCCGTCCTCGTCCAGCAGGACAAGGCTCGCCGCGCTGATCTCGTCCAGGAAGGACATCAGCCGCTGGGTCGAGGTGCTGTAATCGTCGCTGTTGAGCGCCCCGATCAGCTCCTGATCGCGGGCCAGCAACTGCGGCACGATGGAATTCAGCTGCAGTTCGCTGACGATATTCGCCCCGAACAGCGCCAGCCGCAGCTCCGCCCGGGTGCGGGTCGGCTCGGTGTAGCGTTTCATCAGCATGGCATTGGTCACGGCCATCACCGCGATGACCATGACAAGGAAAAGCGCCAGCGCGATGCGGGCGCGCCAGGAGATCGTCCGCCCGGGTCGACCGGCAGGGGGCTTTGGGCTGTCCATTGCGGGAAAATACACCGGCGAAGGCCCGGCGCTCAAGCACTCCGATGGGCGCGGACGGCGGCAAAGCGCCTATCCGGCCCACTTAACGCAGGAGCCCGGCACCATTGGCGCCGGGCTCCCGTAACTCCTGCCTGCAGGGGCGTGATCAGGCCTCGACCAGCGCCTCCAGGATCGAGGTGAACATGGCCGCACCATCGGTGCCGCCATGGCCCTCGTCCGCGGCCCGCTCGGGGTGGGGCATCATGCCCATCACCCGGCGGTTGGCGGACAGCACGCCCGCGATGTCGCCGGCAGATCCGTTGGGGTTGTCCTCGTAGGTGAACAGGATCCGGTCCTCGCCCCGCAGCTCCGCCTGCAGCTCGGCATCGGCCTGGTAGTTGCCGTCATGGTGCGCGATCGGAATGTTGACCGTGGTGCCCGCATTGTAGAGCCGGGTGAACACGCTGTCAGAGGTCTCCACCTTCAGCGGCACGGTCTTGCAGATGTACTTCAGCCCGGCATTGCGCAGCAGCGCGCCCGGCAGGATCCGCGTCTCGGTCAGCACCTGGAAGCCGTTGCAGATGCCCATGGCATAGCCGCCGCGTTCGACGTGGCGCTTCAGGCTGGCGCAGATCGGGCTGTTGGCGGCAATGGCACCGCAGCGCAGGTAATCGCCATAGCTGAAACCGCCCGGCACGCCGACGATATCCACGCCCTCGGGCAGATCCTGGTCCTTGTGCCAGACCATGGTGACATCTGCCCCGGCCTTTTCGAAGGCCACTTGCAGGTCACGGTCGCAATTCGACCCGGGGAAGACGAGGACGGCGGCTTTCATGGGAGGCTCCCTTGCGCGGATGGGGATTTGCCTTGGCTCATACGCGCAAGGCGGCCCCGGATCAAGCCGCCACCGCCCGCCGTTTCGCCTATTCCCCCGCCGTGGCCCGTTCCCCGGGCACTGCCCGCGCCTGCCAGCAATTGTTGCGGGCCGAACGGATGTCGACGAAGGCAATCCCCTCCCGTGCAAGCAGTGCCTCCACGTAGTCCTCTATCTCCGCCACCGGGGTGATCTGCCCGGTCCCGTAGACGATCCGCTCCCCGGCGTCATAGGCCTTCACCAGGTAATCCGGCGACAGGCCGATGACCGGCGGCAGCCCGTCCCCTGCAAAGGGCGCGCATTCGGCAGCGCAAAGAAACGCCGGCCCAGCCTCCGCATAGGGCTGCAGGCGGTCGAAGGGCCGCAGGGCGAAGATCAGCATCTCGGCCCCCTTGGGGATGTTGCACAGGCAATGCCGGCAGGGCGCCCCATCCCAGGGGTTTACGATCCGCTCCGGCGCCTGCCCGTTGGCATCGGGCCCGCCCGCCCGCAGCGCCCGGGCCTGCGCGGTGGGAATTCCATGAAATCGGTGCATCGGCATCTCCTGTCCAGATGCCCCTTCCTGTCGCATCCCGCGCCCTGCGAGCGACCCGCTTCCTGCGCATTGGCGCCCGCAGCGGGCCATGCCCGGCCGATGCCACACCAGATACCTGGATCCGATATCCCAACTCTCCGCCCACCAGCGCCATCCCGGCCCCCGTGGCGCCGCCGCCCCTCCCATTTTCTGGCCCCCAATATCCCCGCCGGAGGCACCGGCGCAGCCGGTACCCCGCCCTCGGCCCACGCAACGCCCGATGCCTTAACCACGCAGATCCGCCGTTTGCACACCGCCAAAATACCGACGTGATACCGACGCGATACCGACATCACGTTTTTCGCGTCTTCCCGGGCGTTTACCCCCGATTTCGAATCAAAAACCCCGCCGTGAAGATCACGGCGGGGTTTTTGGTCATCGAACGGTGAAGGTTAGCCAAAGGCTAACGGCATCACATCTCGATCGAGTAGCTCTCGATCACGGTGTTCGCCAGCAGCTTCTCGCACATCTCGGTCACGGTCGCTTCGGTCGTGCCATCTGCCAGGTCCAGCTCGATCACCTTGCCCTGGCGGACGCCTTCGACCCCGTCGAAGCCCAGACCCGTCAGCGCGTGGCGCACGGCCTCGCCCTGGGGATCCAGGACACCGGTTTTCAGCATGACATGAACGCGGGCTTTCATCGTGGCCAGCTCCTTCAGTTGATCAGCGTGGGCTTGGTGGTTCCGGCGTTGCGCGGCATCACGCCCAGGCGCTGCGCCACTTCGGTATAGGCATCGGTCAGGCTGCCCAGGTCGCGACGGAACACGTCCTTGTCCAGGTGCTTGCCGGTCTCGATGTCCCACAGGCGGCAGCTGTCGGGGCTGATTTCATCAGCAACGACAAGGCGTTGGAAGTCGCCTTCGTAGACGCGGCCGATCTCGATCTTGAAGTCGACCAGCTTGATGCCCACGGCCAGCATGACGCCGGACAGGAAGTCGTTCACGCGCAGCGCCAGGTGGACGATATCGTCCATGTCCTGCTGGCTGGCCCAGCCGAAGGCAGCGATATGCTCTTCGCTGACCATCGGGTCGCCCAGCTCGTCGTTCTTGAAGCAGTATTCGACGATCGGGCGCGGCAGCTGCGTGCCTTCCTCGATGCCAAGCTTCTTCGACAGGGAGCCGGCGGCCACGTTGCGCACGATCACTTCCAGCGGAATGATCTCGCAGCTGCGGCACAGCTGTTCGCGCATGTTCAGGCGGCGGATGAAGTGGGTGGGAACACCGATGGTGTTCAGCCCGGTCATGAAGAACTCGCTCAGGCGGTTGTTCAGAACCCCCTTGCCCTCGATCACGTCCTTTTTCTGGGCGTTGAACGCGGTGGCGTCATCCTTGAAATATTGAACGATGGTCCCCGGTTCGGGGCCTTCGTAAAGGATCTTGGCCTTGCCTTCATAGATTTTTTTGCGTCTTGCCATTGGCGTACGGCCTTTCTCACGGCGCGGGGACTCGCCCGCATCTCGGCCCTCTTAGATCAAGCGGGCCAGCGTCGCAAGCGTGGCGCCTGACGTGGCGGCGCCTGAAGGGAAACTCCCGTGGCAAAACGGCGGCCCGAACAAGGAGAGGCCCCGGCAAGCGCTCTGCGGGGTGACAAAACCGCTCCCGCCGGCTCTTCGTGCTTTGCGGACGGTTCCGCAGGGTCTAATCTCTTGCCACGGGCCATAATACGAGGCCGCCCCGCTCTCGAAGTACCGCCACAGGAGGAGTTCCGACCATGCCCCATCTCGACGACCGCGAAGCCGCCTTCGAATCGAAGTTCGCCCATGACGCCGAAATGCAGTTCAAGGCAGAGGCCCGCTGCAATCGCGCCCTCGGCGAATGGGCCTCCTCCCTGCTCGGCAAGACCGGGGACGACGCCACCGCCTATGCCACCTCCCTGGTGAAGGCCGACCTGGCCGAACCCGGGCACGAGGACGTCATCGGCAAGCTCGTCATCGACCTGGCCGGGGTCGCGGATGAATCCACGATCCGCGCGAAGCATGCCGAGGCGCTGAGCGCGGCCAAGATCGCCCTGATCGACGCGTGATCCCTGGCCGCCTCTGACACATCAAGCCCCTTGAAAACCGGGCATTTCCCGGGGTGACCCTCCCTTCGCGGCGGTGGCCCCGGGTCAGCTCTCCCTCGAATGCCGCTCACTTCGTCGTCCGGCGTTAAGGCCACGGCAAGAAACCCTGCCTACCCCTTTCTGCGGGAACGGGAGAAGGGGTCCGCCGATGACCGAAGTGATGAGAGTTTCGCGCCGCGGCCCCCGCCGCTGGCTGCGCTTCGCCGCGCCGGTGCTGGTGGGCGGGGCCTGTCTCTGGCTCCTGGCGAACCGTCTCCATGCCCTCGACCTGTCAGAGGTCGGCGCGGCGCTCGGGGCCGTCTCCGTCGGGCAATGGGCGGCGGCGGCGCTGGCAACCGCGCTCTCCTTCTGGTCGCTGGGCCGCTATGACGCGGTGATCCATCGCCACCTGCGCACGGGCGTTTCGCCAGGCCGCGCGCAGACCTCGGGCATGGCCGCCATAGCCCTGGCACAGTTCATCGGCCTTGGCGTCGTGACCGGGGCGCTTGCCCGCTGGCGCCTGCTGCCGCTTCTGGGGCCCCTGCGGGCGACCCAGGTCACCGCCGCCGTGTCCGCCTCCTTCCTCGTGGCCTGGGCCGTGGTGACGGCGGCCGCCTGTCTGCTGCTGGCGCCCTACCTCTTGCCGGAATGGCTGGCCCTGCTGGCGCTCGCGCTCTGCCTGACGCTGCCTGCGGTGTCGCTCTTCGCGCCCGAACTGCGCTTCGCCCGCCTGCGCCTGCGCTTCCCCTCGCTGCCGGCGATGACCTCCGTCACGGTCTTTGCCGCCATCGACACCTGCGCGGCGGCCGTCGCGCTCTGGATCCTGCTGCCGGACCCGCCGGCGCTGACGGCCTTCCTGCCGGTCTTCCTCCTGGCCCTGGGCGCGGGGCTCTTCGCGGGCACCCCGGGCGGGGTCGGCCCGTTCGAGCTCTCTCTCCTGGCCCTGCTGCCGGACCTGGCGGAACCGGGCCTCATGGCGGCGGTCCTGGCCTTCCGACTGGTCTACTACCTGCTGCCTGCCGCCCTGGCCGGGCTCTACCTGCTGCGCCTGCGCACCGAGGCCCGCGCGCCCGCCCGCGCCCATGTCCCCCGCGCCGTGCCCGAACTGCTGCTGGACCAGGCGCCCCGGGCCGAAAGCGGCGTCGCGCGACAGAACGGCGCCCGGCTGCTGCGCGCCCCCGATGCGGCGGGCCTGTGCATCGACACGCCGCAGACCCTGACCCTGCTCTTCGATCCGCTCTGCGGCCCGCTCGACCGGCTGCTGCCCGGGCTGCGCACCGCCGCGCGCAACTCCAACCGGATGCCCGTCGTCTACAAGTGCAGCGCCCGCCAGGCCCTGCGCGCCCGCAGGGCCGGCTGGCGCCTTCTGCGCGTGGCGGACGAAGCGGTAATCGACCCCGGCGCCTTCTCCCTCTCCGGCTCTGCCTACCGGCAACTGCGGCGAAAGCTTCGCAACGCCGAAAAGGCCGGGATTACCGTCACTTGCGACGCGGATCTGCCCGCGGCTCTGCCCCTCGCGGAAATGGCCCGCCTGGATGCCCAGTGGAAAGAAACCCACGGCCTCGCCCGAGGCCTGTCGACCGGGCGCTTCGCCCCGTCCTACGTGGCACGCCAAAGGGTCTACTGCGCCCACCTGGACGGGCAGCTGGTCGCCTTCGCCACCTTCCACGCCAACCGCAACCAGCTCTGCCTCGACCTGATGCGCCACGGGCCCGGGCTGCCGGACGGCACCATGCACCGGCTCATCGCCGCCGCCCTGGAAGAGGCGCGCGAGCGTGGCCTCCAGCTCTCCCTTGCCGCCATGCCCGCCCGCGACCTGCGCGAACCCCGCCTGATGGCCCGGCTGCGCGCCGACATCGCCCGCCGTTCCGGCGGCGACGGGCTGACCCGGTTCAAGGACAGCTTCGCCCCCCGCCGCCAACCTCTCTACATGGCTGCCCCCAGCCGGCTGGCCCTTGCCCTTTCCGTCCTCGACCTTGCCATCGCCATGCGTCGCCCGGCCGCAACGCGGGAGGATCCCCTTCCCTCGCGCCGCGCCCTTGCGTATGACGGGGAAAACCTGCCCCGGTAGGTCCCTGCCTCAGCGAGGAGCATCCCATGACCAACGCCCTGACCCGCCTGCTGGAAACCCGCGACTGGCTGATGGCCGATGGCGCGACCGGGACGAACCTGTTCAACATGGGCCTGACCTCTGGCGACGCGCCCGAAATGTGGAACGTCGAACAGCCGCAGAACATCCGCACACTCTACGCCTCGGCGGTCAACGCCGGCTCCGACATCTTCCTGACCAACAGCTTCGGCGGCAACGCCGCACGGCTGAAACTGCATGACGCCCAGTCCCGCGTGCGCGAGCTGAACCGAGCCGCCGCCGAACTGGGCCGCGAAGTTGCCGACGCGGCAGGCCGCCCGGTGGTCGTTGCAGGCTCCGTCGGCCCCACGGGGGAGATCATGGCCCCCCTCGGCCCGCTCTCCCACGAAACCGCGGTCGAGATGTTCCACGAACAGGCCGAGGGTCTGAAGGAAGGCGGCGTCGACGTGCTCTGGCTCGAAACCATTTCCGCACCGGAGGAATACCGCGCCGCCGCAGAGGCTTTCAAACTGGCCGACATGCCCTGGTGCGGCACCATGAGCTTCGACACCGCCGGGCGCACCATGATGGGCGTCACCTCCGAGGCGATGGTGAAGATGATCGGCAAGCTGGAAAACCCGCCGATCGCCTTCGGCGCCAACTGCGGCGTCGGCGCTTCCGACCTGCTGCGCACCGTGCTGGGCTTCTCGGCGCAGGGCGTCGAACTGCCGATCATCGCCAAGGGCAACGCGGGCATTCCCAAGTACGAGGATGGCCACATCCACTACGACGGCACGCCCGATCTGATGGCCGATTACGCCGTCATGGCCCGCGACTGCGGCGCCACGATCATCGGCGGCTGCTGCGGCACCATGCCCGAACACCTCGAAAAGATGCACGAGGCGCTCTCCACCCGTCCGCGCGGCCCCCGCCCCACGCTGGAGGAGATCGCGGCGACCCTCGGCGCCTTCTCCTCGGCCTCCGACGGCACGGGCGAGGATGCCGCCCCTGCCCGCCGCAAGCGTCGCCGGGGCTGATAGGACGGGCCTCGTCCGGGGCCTTAGGGCCCCACCGTGCGGTCGGTTACCGACCCCTTCACATTTCGGGCCGATAAAGGTCAGCGTCGAAAAAAGGCGTCAGAACAGGCTCAGCTGTTCACCGGGCTTCACCGGCACACGGAAAAGATCGCACCGCAGCTCCGGCTGTTCCCGGTCCAGCCCGTTGCGTTTCACCGCGGCCCGGAACCTCTGCGCGATCATCGCCGCATAGGGCCCTTCGCCGCGCATCCGCTTGTGCCAGTCCGACGCATAATCCTTGCCGCCGTGCATCTCCCTCAGCCGGGTCATGACGCGCTTGGCGCGGTCGGGGTAATGCTCCGCCAGCCATTCCTGGAACAGCGGCGACACCTCCCGCGGCAGGCGCAGCATGATCCAGCTGGCGGAAACGGCCCCGGCCCTGGCCGCCTCGGCGATGATCGCCTCCACTTCCGCATCGGTCAGCCCCGGCACCACGGGCGACACCATGGCGCGCACCGGGATCCCCGCCCGGCTCAGCGTGCGGATCGCCTGCAACCGCTTCTCCGGCGGGGGCACCCGGGGTTCCATCTTCCGGGCCAGGTCACGGTCCAGCGTTGTGATGGAGATCCCGACCCGCACCAGCCCCAGCTTGGCCATCTTCCGCAGGATGTCGACATCGCGCAGGATGCCTGTCCCCTTGGTCACGATGGCCACCGGATGCCGGTGCGCCCAGAGCACCTCCAGGCACTCCCGCATCAGCTCCATCCGATGCTCAACAGGTTGATAAGGATCGGTATTCGTGCCGATGGCCAGGGGCGCCACCTGGTAGCTGCGCTTGCCCAACTCCTGCGCCAGGACCTCTGCCGCATTGGGGCGCGCAACCAGCCGCGTCTCGAAATCCAGCCCCGGCGACAGGCCGAGGTAGGCATGCGACGGCCGGGCAAAGCAGTAGATGCAGCCGTGCTCGCAGCCGCGATAGGGGTTGATCGACCGGTCGAACGGCAGATCGGGCGAGCGGTTGTAGGTGATCAGGCTCCGCGCCTGTTCCTCCCGCACCTCGGTCCGGATCTGCGATGCCTCCTCGATCACCTCCCAGCCGAAATCGTCGGGCACCGTCGACAGCGCCTCGTACCGGCCGGTGGCATTGCTGACAGCGGCACGGCCCTTGCGGGCCTTCTTGTCGATCATATGGGCAGGATCATGGAACATAGGGGGAACATATCCTGCGCCGTGGCCAAGCTCCATGATTCCTTTTCAGGAAATCTTTCCCCTACGCCGACTATAGGTCGGTGCCCCCCTCCGAATTGTCGCATTTCGGAGAGTCAGCGAAAGCCCTCTCGGCAAGGGTAAACCATGGGTCAAACCCCGCGCAGGCAGATTGGAAACCGCCATGTCCGATGAAGAAGACGACATCATCCTCTCCGAACTCGACGACGAGGAACTGGTCCAGCAGATGATGGACGACCTCTACGACGGCATGAAGGAAGAGATCGAGGAGGGCGTGAACATTCTGCTCGAACGCGGCTGGGAACCCTACCGGATCCTGACAGAGGCGCTTGTCGGCGGCATGACCATCGTCGGCGCCGATTTCCGTGATGGGATCCTCTTCGTGCCCGAGGTCCTTCTGGCCGCCAACGCGATGAAGGGCGGCATGGCCATCCTGAAGCCGCTTCTGGCCGAAACCGGGGCCCGCACCATCGGCAAGATGGTCATCGGCACGGTGAAGGGCGACATCCACGACATCGGCAAGAACCTTGTGTCGATGATGATGGAAGGCGCCGGGTTCGAGGTCGTGGACCTGGGCATCAACAACCCCGTCGAAAGCTATATCGAGGCGATCCAGAAGGAACAGGCCGACATCCTCGGCATGTCCGCCCTGCTGACCACGACCATGCCCTACATGAAGGTCGTCATCGACACGCTGAAGGAACAGGGCATCCGTGACGATTACATCGTGCTGGTCGGCGGCGCGCCGCTGAACGAGGAATTCGGCAAAGCGATCGGCGCCGATGCCTATTGCCGCGATGCCGCCGTGGCCGTGGAAACCGCCAAGACCTGGATCGCGCGCAAGCACAACCAGCTGAACGCCTGACCCGTGGCCGCCCATGCCCCAGCTGCCCGATGATCAGCACCTGACGACCCGGGGCGCCGAGCTGACGGAGCGCGGCGCCACGACCCTGCTGATCGCCTGCGGCGCCCTCGCACATGAGGTGCTGGCGCTGAAACGGCTCAACGACTGGCATCACCTCGACCTCGTCTGCCTGCCCGCGATCCTGCACAACCGCCCCGAAAAGATCACCGATGCCGTGTGCGAGGTCGTCACGGCCCGACGCGCGGATTACGCCGACGTCATGGTGCTTTACGCCGATTGCGGCACCGGCGGGCTGCTGCAAGCGGAATGCGAACGGCTGGGCGTCCGGATGCTGCCCGGCGCCCATTGCTACGCCTTCTTCGAAGGGGTCGCAGCCTTCGAAGCGCGGGAGGAGCTGACGGCCTTCTACCTGACTGACTTCCTCGCCCGGCAGTTCGACGCCTTCGTCTGGGAACCCCTCGGCCTCAACCGTCATCCTGACCTTCTGCCGATGTACTTCGGTCACTACGAAACGCTGGTCTACCTCGCCCAGACCGATGACGCAGCACTCACCGTAAGGGCGCGCGCTGCCGCCGACCGGCTCGGCCTTGCATTCGAACGTCGTTTCACGGGATATGGCGATCTCGCCACCGCCCTGGAACGGACTTCGACGTGACCGACCTGCTGCAAACCGACTGCTCCAAATGCGCCGCCCTCTGCTGCCTCGCCCTGGCCTTCGACAAGGGCAAGGACTTCGCCTTCGACAAGAACCCGGGTGAACCCTGCCGCAACCTCTCCGGTCACCAGTGCTCCATCCATGACAAGCTGACGGATCAGGGTTTCCCCGGCTGCGTCGCCTACGATTGCCTGGGCTCCGGCAACCGTGTCGTGCAGGAGGTCTTCGCCGGGCGCAGCTGGCAGAAGGACCCCATGCTGACCCGCCCGATGATGGAGGCGTTCTCGGGCATGCGGGAGGTGCACAAGCGCATCGACCTGCTGCGCGCCGCCGAAACCCTGCCCCTGTCGAAGCAGGACGACCAGGCCCGGCGCGACTTCCTCGCCCAGCTGGAACAGCACCGCTGGAGCGGTGCCGAGCTCAATGATTTCGAGGTCGGCCTTGCCCTGGAGATCGACATCTTCTTCCACGGGCTCAGGAAATACGTGCCGCGCTAGGGCTCAGCCCTGTTCCTGGATCCGCTTGATCATCGCGCGCAACCCGTTGGACCGCTGAGCGGAAAGGTGATCCTGCAGGCTCAGCCGGGCAAGTTCGGCCATCGGATCCACCGACTTCAGCTCCGCCTCCGGCACCCCGTCGTAAAGCGCCTTCAGCACGGCAATCAGGCCGCGCACGATCATCGCGTCGCTTTCCCCGTCAAAGTGGAAGATTCCGCCCTCGGGGCGCATGTGCAGCCAGACCTGGCTGGCGCAGCCATCCACCTTCGTCGCCGGAACTTTCAGCGCATCGGGCAGAGGATCCATCGCCTTGCCCAGCTCGATCACGTGGCGATAGCGGTCCTCCCAGTCCTCCAGGAATTCGAAATCCTCGACGATCTCTTCGAAGGCAGCCTGAGCCATGGCGATCTCCTGTCTTGCAGCTTCCCCCGGGTTACGCCGCAGCCGCGCCAAGGTCCAGCCCCGCCCATGCCGCAGGCAGCGAAAGCGCTGGCTTTTCAAGCCCTCCGCACTGCGTTAGAGGAGATATGGACCATCAAGGCCAGAGCCAGGGGGCACCGATCCATGCGCAAATTCATTCCCGTCATTCTGATTGCCACGATCGGCCTCTCGGGATGTTCCTACGTGCGGGACAGCCGTATCAACCCGTTCAACTGGTTCGGTTCCTCGCAGTCCCGCCCCCTGACGGAGCAAGAAGCCTCCACCGCCAATCCGCTGATCCCCAAGAAGAGCGCCCTGGCCAGCAAGGAAGTGCCCGACACGCGGCAACCCGTGGCCGCCATCGAAAGCCTGGTGGTGGAGCGTATCCCCGGCGGTGCCATCGTGCGGGTGACCGGTATCACCAACTCCACCGGCGCCTTCGACGTCGAGCTCAAGTCCGCCGCAGGCACCGACCCGGTCGAAGGCGTGGCGCGCTACACCCTCGTGGCCTATGAGCCCGTCCCCGCCGTTCCGGGTCCGATCCAGAATCGCCGCGTTGTCGCGGCTGCCCGCCTGACCAATCTTGAACTGGGCCGAATTTCCAGCATCGAGGTCATGAGCGCCAGCAACGTCCTGACCAGCCGCCGCTGAGCCCTTCGTCATTCAACGAAAAAGGCGCGCCCGTTTCCGGACGCGCCTTTTTTCATCGGTGTGTTTTCCTCGCTGATCCGCAGATCAGTCGAGGGAAACGGTGACCACCTTCTGCCCCTTCGTGGCAAGACCCACCTTGCCCTCGCAGAGCTTGATGGCATCTTCGCCGAAGACATCGCGGCGCCACCCCCTGAGGGACGGCACATCGCGCACGCCCGCGGCAAGTTCATCCAGCTCCGAAGTTGCCGCAATCAGCTTGGCAGCCACGCCCGCGGTGTCGGACTTGGCCTTCAGCAGGACGCGCAGGAGGTCCGCCAGCGCGGGGTTCACCTGCAGCTTTTCCTTCGACTTGTCGGGTTTGGGCAGCTCCGCATCGGGGCATTCGAGCCCTGCCTTGATCGCCGCCAGGATCCCTTCGGCGATATCGCCCTTGCGCGCCTCTCGCAGCAGCAGACGGGCGCGCGAAAGATCCTGCGGGGTCTGCGGCTTGGTCGAGGCAAGCTCGACCAGGGCGTCGTCCTTGTAGACCCTGTTGCGGGGAACGTTGCGGGTCTGGGCGTAGGATTCCCGGAACTTCGCAAGCTCGCGCAACACCGCCAGGAACCGGCCGGAATTGGTCCGCGTGCGGACCCGCTGCCAGGCATCTTCCGGGCGCACGATATAGGTTTCGGGGTTGGTCAGGATCCCCATCTCTTCCGCCACCCAGGCGGCGCGGCCGTCCTTGGCCAGCTGAGCGGACAGGTATTCGTAGATCTTGCGCAGATGCGTCACATCGGCGATCGCGTATTTCTTCTGCGCCTCGGTCAGCGGGCGACGCGACCAGTCGGTGAAACGCGAAGACTTGTCCAGGTTTTCCTTGGCGATCTTGCGCACCAGCGTCTCGTATCCCACCTGCTCGCCAAAGCCGCAGACCATGGCGGCGACCTGGGTGTCAAACAGCGGTTCGGGGATCAGCCCGGCATCGACGTAGAAGATCTCCAGATCCTGGCGCGCCGCGTGGAAGACCTTCACGACAGAGGTGTCGCGGAACAGCTCGTAGAGCGGATCCAGGGAGAGGTCCTTGGACAGCGGATCGACCAGCACCGCGTCAACCTCGTCATCCTCGCCCGGAACGGCAAGCTGCACGAGGCAAAGCTGGGAGTAGTAGGTCCGTTCACGCAGGAATTCGGTGTCGACCGTGACATAGGGCTTGGTCCGCGCCATCGCGCAATAGGAGGCCAGTTCCTCGGTACTGGTAATCGTCTGCATCTAACACTTTCTGCTGGTCAGTCTGATCCTGCCTTCACCCACCTGTCATACTGACCTTGCGCAGGGATGGAAAGGGGCGGTCAAGACCACCCCTTTCCAAAGTCTCCGCCTGTGGCGCCAAGGCTCGATCAGGCCAGTTCGGCCAGGTCCGCCGCGACGAACCCCTTCAGCTGATCGGACTTGCCGGCATGGACCTTCGACACCCATTGCGCGTCGCTCAGCAGGGCGCGTCCCACGGCGATCAGGTCGAATTCGTCGGCCTCCATCCGGCGCACCAGCTTGTCCAGCGGGGTCACTTCGGACGCCTCACCACCGAAGGCGGCAAGGAACTCACCCGACAGCCCCACGGACCCGACGGAGATCGTCGGGACGCCGGTGATCTTCTTCGCCCAGCCAGCAAAGTTCAGCCCCTCCTCGCCGTCGATCTCGGGGAACTCGGGCTCCCAGAAACGGCGCTGCGACGCGTGGATGATATCGACGCCCGCCTCGACCAGCGGCATCAGCCAGGCTTCCATTTCCCTGGGGTCCTTGGCCAGCTTGACCGTGTAGTCCTGCTGCTTCCACTGGCTCAACCGCAGGATCAGGGGGAAGTCGGGGCCCACGGCCGCCCGCGCCGCCTTCACCGCCTCGACCGCGAAGCGGGACCGCTCCGGCAGGGTCGCGCCGCCCCAGGCGTCGTCGCGCAGGTTGGTGCCTTCCCAGAAGAACTGGTCGATCAGGTAGCCGTGGGCGCCATGCAGTTCCGCCACGTCGAAGCCCAGGCGCTTCGCGTCTCCGGCCGCCTTGCCGAAGGCCGCGATGGTGGCCTCGATATCCGCCTCGGTCATGACATCGCCGCGCGGATCCCCAGGCCCCACCAGGCCGGACGGGCTTTCAACCGGCACATCGGGCTCCCACGCGCCACCACGGGTCGAGCCGGTGTGCCAGATCTGCGGGCCCATCTTGCCACCAGCGGCATGCACTTCGTCGATGACCTCTTTCCAGCCGTCCAGCGCCGGGCCGTGGAAGAAGGGAATCCCCGGAAGATTGCGCGAGGCGGGCCGGTCGATCACCGTCCCTTCGGACAGGATCAGCCCGACCTCCCCTTCCGCCCGGCGGCGGTAGTAGGCGGCATTCGCCGCACCGGGGATCCCGTCAGGCGCCATGCCTCGGGTCATCGGCGCCATGACGATACGGTTCTTCAGCTCCAGGCCCTTGTAGCTGAAGGGGCGGAACAACGTGTCTGTGGACTGTGTCATGATCGGTCCTCTCTTTTCGCAGGTGCAGCAGGATTGCCGCGATTGCGACATAGGTATATTCTCGATACCTAGTGTCAATCAGGCACCAGGACTGCACTACGTCACCCGGAGGTAACCCCCATGGAAGACCTGCCCCACGAAGATCAGACCGCCTATCGCGTTTGCGGCCCCGAATACTTCGCGGCGCATTGCCCCAACCGGGAACTCTTCGATCAGATTGCCGACAAATGGTCGATGATGATCCTCAGCGTGCTTGCCGATGAATCAACCCGGTTCAACGGATTGAAACGCCGGCTGGAGGGGATCTCGCAGAAGAGCCTGACCCAGACCCTGCGCAAGTTGGAGCGAAACGGCCTCGTGGAGCGGCATGTTTTGCATACCTCTCCTGTCGCGGTGGAATACCGGCTGAGCGAGCTCGGCGGCACCCTCCTGCCCCCGTTCCGGGCCCTATATGGCTGGACGAAAAAGCATTTCCCCGAAGTTCAAGCCGCTCAAAAGGCCTATGACGAACGGACCAGAAGGTGACATCACGCTACGTGATGAAATCACAAACAAGCATTCATTTCCGTGAAATCCGGGGCTGAGCTAGAGCCGTTCCATACCTCTTGTCAGGAAAGGAACTCCCATGGCCCAGGTCATTCAACTCTTCCCCGTCACCTCCCGTCGTCTGCCGATCAAGGCGGTCACTGCGGCTGGCCTTCTGGTCGCCCTGCTGCTCTCTGCCACCCTGATGCCGCGCACGGAAATCGCGCCCGACATGGCCTGGCGCGGCAATTCCGGCTCCCTCGAAGCGCTGCGTTAAGCGAGCGTCTCTGCGAACTTCCGCAGCATGGCCGGGTAGAGCTTGTGCTCTTCCTTCAGGACGCGGGCGGCCAGCAGCTCCGGCGTATCACCGGGCTCGATCGGCACGCGCGCCTGACCGACGATAGGACCATCGTCAAGCTCGGCCGTCACCTCGTGCACGGTGCAGCCTGCCTCGGTCTCTCCGGCCTCAAGCGCGCGTGCATGGGTATGCAGGCCCTTGTACTTCGGCAGAAGAGAGGGGTGGATGTTCAGCATCCGCCCCTCGTAATGCCGGATGAACCCCGGCGTCAGGATCCGCATGAAACCTGCCAGGCACAGGATGTCCGGCTCGGCCGCGTCCAAGTGCCGGATCAGCTCCGCCTCGAAGGCAGGACGGTCCTTGCCGAAGGGGCGGTGATCCACGGCAAAGGTCTCCACCCCCATGGCGCGGGCCTTTGCGAGGCCACCGGCCGCAGGATCGTTTGACCCGACAAGAACGGCACGGGCGGGGTGATCTCCGGTCATGCTTTCCAGCAGGCGGACCATGTTGGATCCGCCGCCGGAAATCAGGATGGCAACTCGTTTCAACGTGCTCAGCCTTCCAGGGCCGGGTAGCGAATGCCCGTCTCTTCGGTCACGACACCGATGCGGGACACGGTTTCACCGGCGGCGGCGAGCAGTGCGATCAGGGCCTCGGCCTCCGCCTCTGCCACCACCAGCACCATGCCGATACCGTAGTTGAAGGTCTTCAGCATCTCGGCCTCGGCGATACCGCCCTGCGCCTGCAGCCACTTGAAGACGCCCGGCTTCTCCCAGGCGTTCAGGTCGACCTCTGCGCCAAGCCCTTCCAGCACCCGCGGCAGGTTCTCCGTCAGGCCGCCACCGGTGATATGGGCCAGGGCATGGACGCCACCGGCCCGCACGGCCTCGAGGCAGGACTTCACGTAGAGACGGGTCGGCGTCAGAAGCGCCTGCCCCAGCGAGCCTTGGTCCCAGGGACAATCCGCGTCCCAGCCAAGGCCGGACAGTTCGACCAGCTTGCGAACCAGCGAGTAGCCGTTGGAATGAACCCCGTCAGACGCCAGGCCGAGCAGGACATCCCCCGCCGCAACGCCCGCCGGCAGGTCGCTTCCGCGTTCCATCGCGCCGACGGCGAAGCCGGCAAGGTCGAAATCGCCCTTGGAATACATGCCCGGCATCTCTGCCGTTTCACCGCCGATCAGCGCGGTGCCGGAAGCGGCGCAGCCCTTGGCGATCCCCTCGATGATGACCGCAGCCTGGTCAAGCTCCAGCTTGCCGGTGGCGAAGTAGTCGAGGAACAGCAGCGGTTCCGCGCCCTGGCAGACGAGGTCATTGACGCACATCGCCACCAGGTCGATCCCGATGGTGTCGAAATGGCCCGTGTCGATCGCGATGCGCAGCTTGGTGCCCACCCCATCGGTTGCCGCCACCAGGATCGGATCGTCGTAACCTGCCGCTTTCAGGTCGAAAAGCGCGCCGAACCCGCCAAGGCCGGACATCGTCCCGGGCCGGTTTGTCGCCTTGGCCGCAGGCTTGATCCGATCGACCAGATCGTTACCGGCCTGGATATCCACACCTGCATCGGCATAGGTAATGCCGTTCTTGCCGTCGCTCATCGCCGCGCCCTCGAAAACACTGGAAAATTGCGCCGCTGACTAGCCGATTGCCCCCCATGGTGCAACGAGAAAGCGCTTCAAGCACCCAATGGAAGGCAAGAGCGCCGCGGTTTCGCCCCCTGCCCGCTTGACCCCCTCCGCCGCGCAGCCTATCGATGACCTCCGGAGGGCCTGTAGCTCAACGGTTAGAGCAGAGCGCTCATAACGCTTTGGTTGCGGGTTCAAATCCTGCCGGGCCTACCATCCCCCCTCCTTCTCCTTTTGTTTTCAGCTGCGATGTGGAGCACGCCGGAGCATGGCAGGCGGACCACGGTTTCAAGGGATTCTACGTCTCCAAAACGTAAGGCGGACTCACTCAGAACACTTGAACTCCCGGCAGGTGCCCTGACGCTTTCGCGACGGGCGGATCACGGACTGTCGCGGCGGTGCAAATCCGATCTCCCAACATAGAAGGACCTGCCATTCGGAGCGGAGAGCGAGCGGGAGTCGTGCTGCATCGGGGTATGCCGGAACCTGACGACCGGTCGACAGATCAGACGGCTTGACCAGCTAGAATGCTCCTAGTCCGGCATTGTTTCCAGGACCCCGCGTTCGAGCATGCGCCCTCGCATTTGGCGAAACGACGGCGTCATTTTCTGTCGACGCGAAGACCACTTGCGTGAACACATGTCATGATCTCGCCGAGCGCAGCCGGTCGATCAGAAGCCGGAGAGCCGAGGTGAGGTTCCGTCGCCCCATGTAGCACAGGTGGTATCCGTCGAAGGGCGGGCAGAATTCGGCGAGGACTCTCCGCACACGTCCGGTATCGAGGTCCGCGCGGACTTCCGGCAGCGGCAGGTAGCCGAAACCGTGACCCGCCCGAACCGCTTCCATCACGAGACCGGGATCATTGAGGATGAAGGGACCGGTCAGCTTTTTCACCACCTCGGTGCCTTCGATCTCGAACTCCCAGTCATAGACCGGCCCGTCGGAGCGGTGCCGCATCAGGATACAGTCATGCGCGTCAAGATCATCCGGGTGCCGCGGCGTGCCGCGCCGCGCGAGGTAGTCGACACTGGCGACCGCCGCCATTTCCAACCGAGGCCCGACAGGGATCGCGATCATGTCGGGGCTCAAATGCTCTCCGAGCCGGATTGCGCAGTCATAGCGATCCTCGGCCAGGTCGGAAAGGCGCCCCTCGCTGCTGATTTCGATACGCACGTCGGGATAGTCACGCACCAGTTGCGAGGCCACCGGCCAGAGGATGTCACGTGTCGCGGGCACGCTGGAGGTCACCCGCACCAGCCCCGAGGGACGCTCACCCAGGGTGCGGATCTCCTCAATCCGGTTGCCGAGCTTCTGGAAGCTGGGGCGCAGCGCCGCGAGCAGCTGTTCGCCCGCATCTGTTGGCGTCACCCTCCGCGCGTTGCGGTTGAGCAGCCGCACCCCGATCTTGTCTTCGAGCCGCCGTATGGTGTGGCTGACAGCGGATTGCGACACGCCGAGACGGTGCCCGGCCCGGGTAAAATTGCCTTCTTCGGTGACGGCAAGCAGGGTCGAAAGATCGCCGAGCAATTCACGGTCCACGTCGCGCTCCTTCCGTGTTTCGCAATGTTCTGGGGCAAGGCAAAGCGTGAGGCAAAGGAAAAGCGCCACTTAAGCATGAATTCAGGTCATGATGACGATAAGGCAGGGCCGCCTTATCCGGCCCCGGGGACAGCTCCAAATAGCAGGGCAGACACCATACCCGAACAGGAACTCCCGACATGACCACCCCGATCGCTCCCCAGAACCCCGCCCGTCGAGACTTGCTTATGGCTGCCGGAATGGGCGCCGCCGCGCTTGGCGGCGCGTCACTGACCGCCGAGGCCCTACTGGCGCAGGCCACCACCGACTGGGACAAGACCTTCCCGCAGAGCGAGCGCGTCAATCACCGCAAGGTCAGCTTCACCAACCGCTACGGCATTGCGCTGGTGGGCGACCTCTACCTGCCGAAAGATCGCGGCGACGGGCGGCTTGCCGCGCTTGCGGTGGCCGGCCCCTTCGGCGCCGTCAAGGAACAGGCCGCGGGCCTCTACGCGCAGGAGATGGCCGAACGTGGCTTTGCCGCCATGGCCTTCGACCCCTCCTATATCGGCGAAAGCGGCGGTGCGCCCCGCTACGTCGCCTCGCCCGACATCAACACCGAAGACTTCATGGCCGCGGTCGACTTCCTTGGCCTGCAGGACGTGGTGGACCGCGACCGCATCGGCATGATCGGCATCTGCGGCTTTGGCGGCATGGCGCTCAACGCGGCGGCCCCGGACAAGCGGGTCAAGGCGGTGGCGGTGACCTCGATGTACGACATGAGCCGGGTCAACGCGCGCGGGTATTTCGACGCGATGACGGAAGAGGATCGCGCCGAAGCACTGACCGCCATGAGCCTCCAACGCTGGGAAGACGCAGCCACGGACGAAGCGCCGAAGCTGGCCGGCGGTCTGCCCGACACGCTGGACGGCATCGATAACCCGGTGATCGCCATGTACCACGCCTATTACAAGACGGGGCGTGGCTATCACCCGCGCTCGCTCAATTCCAACGGCGGCTGGAACGTCACCTCGGCCATGTCCTTCATGAACATGCCGCAGCTGACCTACATCCACGAGATCTCGCCGCGGCCGGCCCTGATCATCGCAGGCTCCGAGGCCCATTCGCGCTACTTCAGCGAAGACGCCCATGCCGCGGCGCGCGACCCCAGGGAGCTGATGATCATCAACGGCGCGGATCACTGCGATCTCTACGACCGGAAGGACGTCATCCCCTTCGACCGGCTCCAGGCGTTCTTCGAAGATCATCTCGCGTAAGTCCCGGCCTGCCCCCGAGCGCGAGGCAGGTCACTTCGCACCACTCCCGATAATGGAGGCGGCAGGATGAAGCGCACCCTCACCGCACTTGCACTTGGCCTCGCCGCTCCCGCAGCCGTCGACCAGCAGACAACGCAGACCACACCGGTGGAGCGGGGTGGCCGGATCGACAGCCCAAGCCCCGCACCAACACGGCGCAGATCGCCAACGCCCAACCCAACAGATGCCCTTCCACCTGAACCGCGCGATGGACAACGGGCTGACGCAGGAAGAGGCAAGCGCGATGCTCTTGCTTCTTGCCCTCTATACGAGCTGGCCCAGGGTGTTCCCGGCGATGCCCGTGACGCGGCAGTTCTTGGAGAACCACGCAAACTGAAATCCTGCGGCGCGGCCCCGGCCCCGCCGCCTCACCAACGGAGACATTCCATGAAGATCATCCGAGCAGGCAGCACGCCCTCCACCCCCGGTCCCGAAGACTATTTCACCGGGACCGTGCGGATCGACCCCATGTTCCAGGCCGACGCCCCGGGCCGCACCAGCGGCGCCCATGTCACTTTCGAGCCCGGAGCCCGCACCGCTTGGCACACCCACCCTGCGGGACAGACCATCATCATCACTTTCGGCCGCGGCCGGGTGCAGCGCGAAGGCGGCCCGATCGAAGAAGTCACAACTGGCGACGTGGTCTTCTTCCCCGCCGAGGAGAAACACTGGCACGGTGCATCGCCCGAAACGGCCATGTCGCACATCGCCATTCAGGAGAGCATAGCCGGCACGCCAGTGACCTGGCTGGAGAAGGTCTCGGACACGGACTACACCGGGTGAAGGCAACCGCGCTGCCGCACATAGTGGCGGCAGCGCGGCGATGGCTCCACGGCCCAGCTCCAACGCTGCGGGACGTGGCCGTGAGCGATCGTATACTTTGGAACACCTGCGACGAACCTGTAGACACTTCGAACGCGGGTTCGCCAATGCTTCGGCTCGGCAACCGCGGCAAACGGCGGATCTTTGGAAGCCGCAACGCTATGCGACGGCGGCAAAGAGGGTGTCGGGAAGGGCCGAAACACCGGGAAGCCATGGCAGCAGAGAACCTGCAGGCATGCCTGTTTCTGCGAATTACTGCCGTCCAGAGGCTTCAGATCCTGTGACCGCTTTTCGCAAAACGGCCGACTGTACCAAGCGCCGAGAATGGCCGGACCCAGCCCGAACTGACTTCTGCTTTAGGCTACTTTTGTTGGCAACAGGGGCGTGAAAACAGGCTTTATGCATGGTCTCTAAGCCGATCTAACGCTCGCACCAAGACCCGTGCTTAATGCTGAAGACTAAATTAGCTTTGAAAAAATTTGATGCACTTCTTAAAGTACTTGGACCGAACAACATCCCTAATCGGAACGGTATATCCATCTGACTTGAGGAGGCAATAAACAGTTCCGTCAGGAGAAATCCCATCAAGGTACGCGAACTCTTCACCAAGTGTTCGCGACATGGAGCTAACCCACATCAGATCATCGCACGAACTATTACCACGGCAGAGTTTAATGACTGATTGAAGCCTAATATCCTCGGATAGGGTGGAGTAGACCGCCGCGCGTTCTAAATCACCGGATGCAGCAAGCTGAAACGCCATCCTACCCGAAGCCAAGTTGGCAGAATTGTAAATAGCAACAGGATCTCTTGAAATAGTCGCCAGCAGAAGTCCTACCAGGGAGCCGAGACCACTATTTGGAGACACCCGCCCCTCCATTCTTTCAAGGAGATGTCGCTCATTTAGTTCTGATTCAGATATAATAAAGTTCTCCGTTGCGTGACAGTCGGGGCCCGGAACTGACGCCTCCCCATTCAAGAGAGCTTCGTACTCCGAGCAGGGGGAAATTCTCTCAAAAACGCTTTCAGCGTTCCTAACATTCCCACCACGGCCATCCGCATTAGCCGTTGCCGCGACGTGGAGAAAAACAAATGTGACCCACACGCCAAAAAACCTCAAACACCTAATAGGTACTAAGCCAGAGAGATCTTTTGCGCTAAATGACAAGAACCTTCTCCTACAATATGCAGCAAAGAAATATGAGACTCGGCGAAGGATAGAGACTACAGTCGGCGCCCCCTAGCGTCAACTCTCACGCGTGCATTGAAAACCGAGGGAGCATGCAATGGATTAATATCTGTATCCAGGTCCTCACACGACATTTTCGCGCTCCCTCATGCAAGCCTAGTAAGCGAACTCAGAAGGCGGCTGCGACGTCAGCCGTAGAGGCATTAGACGAAAGCTCTCCAAAAATGGAGCGATGGGGCTAGCCTCGCAAGAACCACGGCTGAGAGACGCCCGCTTTCTGCGCATAGCAGTCATCCAGTGGCCCAGGCGTAGCTGTCAGCTACCGGCGCAAAGCGCCGCACACTTCTGTCAACAAAACGCTTGCTCGAGCAGGCGCAACTGGGCCGAAGACGAGGAGGCAAGCTCCTCGGGGTGCCATTGCACTGCAAGGACCCGCTGCGTGGCGTCTTCGATCCCTTCGATCAGGCCATCCAGCGTCGTCACGGACGCCTCGAAGTTCTTAGCCAGGCGCTCGATTCCTTGGCGGTGGATGCTGTTGACCCCGAAAGGATCGGGGCCAAAAATCTCCGCCAGCTGCCCGGAGCGCGCCTGCACCTGATGGGCGATACTGTCGCGCGGAAGGTCAGGCCGGTGCGTGTCCTGCCACGAGCTGGCCGCGAGATTCTGACATAGGGTGCCACCGAAATAGACGTTGAGGAACTGCATCCCACGACAGATCCCAAGGATCGGCAGCCCGCGCGCCAGCGCTTGGTCAGCCAGAGACCATTCCATGGCATCGCGCGGCTCATCCACCGCCTTGCGGATGGCTGGATCCAGTTCCTGCCCAAAACGGGAGGGATGCACGGCCGCACCCCCGGCGAAAACCACTCCGGAAACGTCCTCTTCCAGCAGAGAAGGCCCCTGCCCCGGCACCATCGGCTGCGGCGCGAAACCCGCCAGCTCCAGGGCCCGCACATAGGGGGCCACGGGCGTTACCTCGCCGACCGAGACCGCGATTTTTCTGCGCTCTGCCATCCGTTCCTGCCTTTCCGTGCCCCCAGGCACCTGCCTTCTCTCCATCGAGAACTTGAATGTGTTTCGCCCATCAAAACCGGCTCAAACCGACTGCGACACCCATAGTCGCGCTTGCAGCACAGCTTAAGCGGGTCAGAACTTCCTCGAGCGGTGATCTCGCAGGGCGCGTGAGAGCGCAATCATATTGAAGAAACTTATGGGAATAGTCGGTTCCTCAATAAGGTTTTCGCCTTCCCGGCCCGCCGCTAGAGCAAGAGCACGCCGGGCGGCAGCGCCCCCGGTCTCAGACGACCAAGGAGAGCCCCGTGCACGCAGACCCCCGTTTCCAAGCTGAGACCACCTGGCCTCCCGTCACGGTGACTTCCCCAGACCTGCCCCGGGTGCCGCTGATCGTCTCCTTCCCGCATAGCGGCGAAACCTACCCGCCCGACTTCGGCTTTCGGGCCGAGCTGACCAGGGAGCAGATCGACTACCCCACGGACAAATACGTGGATGAGCTTTTCTCGGCCGCCCGGGACCTCGGCCTGGCAACAGTGAAGGCCAACTTTCCCCGCACCTATGTCGACGTGAACCGGCATCAGCACGACATCAGCAGCGCCATGCTGGAAGATCCCGAGAGCTGGTATGGCCGCCTGCAACCCACTGCCGAGGCCTCCGGCTCGACCCTTTTCTGGGCACTGGCCAACGATGTGCCGATCTACGACCGCAAGCTGAGCCAGGCCGAGGCGAAGCGGCGCATCGCGCGCTATTTCGTTCCCTATCACCAGGCCCTGACCCAACTGATCGAGCAGACCAGGCAGACCTTCGGCGCGGTCTACCTGCTGGACTGCCATTCGATGATGCGCCGCGACAGTGCCGCCCGGGGCGGCGCCGAGCGACCCCAGGTGGACATCGGCACTCGTCATGGCCAGTCTTGCGCCCCGGAGATCGCCGATGCCCTCGCCGGCAGCTTCCGCGCCCATGACTACGACGTGGGCACCAACCGCCGCTTCGCCGGCGGCGAGATTACCCTGCGCTACGGCTGGCCCGAACTTGACCAGCACGCCCTCCAGGTCGAACTGCGGCGCGATCTCTACATGAACGAAACGACGCGAGAGCGGTCCCACCGCTTCGCCAAGATGCAGCAGCACTGCACAGAGGCCCTCAAGAGCCTGATGGGCGCCGTCGCCAGCCGTGAAGGCATTGACCTCGACGCCCAGATCCGCCCCTCCAACTGACATCCAACACAGAGACACAGAATGAAGACACGTCATATCGCCCCCCTTCTGCTGACCACCGCGCTTGCCGCCGCCCCCGCCGCGGCCGAGACCCTGCGCCTGGGCTATGCCACCGCCCCGGTCAGCGCCGATCCCTTCCCCTTCAGCGACACCCAAACCGCCAGCCTGGCGGAGCATGTCTTCGAGATGCTGGTCGACCTGGACACCCAGCCGCTGCTGGCTACGGAATGGGAATGGGAAAGTCCCACCACCTTCGTGATGAAACTGCGCGGAGGCGTGACCTTCTCCAACGGCGCGGCCTTCACCGCGCGTGATGTGGTCTTCAGCACCTGCCGAATGATGTACCGCGTCGATGGCCGCCCGAACGTGCTGACCTCGTCGCTGGGGCCGATCACCAATGTCGAACCCATCGACGACCTGACGGTGCGCTTCACCACGACCGCGCCCTACCCGATCCTGATCCAAAAACTGAAGTTCCTGAAGATCCTGTCGGCGGAAACCTACGGTGTGACCGATCCGATCGCCTACACCCGCGACGGCGACTGCGGCATCGCCGAACAGTACCCGACCCAGGCCGAGTTCGAACAGGGCGACGCCGCCATTGGCACGGGCCCCTATGTCTACGAAAGCTTCCAGCCCACCGGGGATGCCGACCTGGTCGCGAACCCGACCTACTGGGGCACGGCACCCGAATGGGACCGGGTCGAGGTGCGCTCGGTGCCGAATTCCGGCGCACGGACTGCGGGCCTGCTTGCAGGTGACTACGACGTGATCGACAAGCCCTCCGCCGAGGACCAGTCGGTCATCGCCGCGGACGAGGATTACACCGTGACCTCGACGCCCGGCCTGCAGACCATCTTCCTGGTGCTGGATACCAACCCCGAAGGCGCCGTGGGTGTCACTGCCGCCGATGGCTCGGCCCCGCTGTCCGACGTCCGCGTCCGTCGCGCGCTGTCCATGGCCATCGACCGTGACGCCATCGTGGATCGTCTGTTCCAGGGCAATGCGACAGCCGCCAACCAGTTTGCCCCCAGCTACCTGGCCGGCGCCGCACCCGACATGCCCGACCTGCCCTACGATCTGGATGCCGCCAAGGCACTGCTGGCCGAAGCAGGCTACGAGGACGGCTTCGCGATCCAGCTGTCGGCACCGAACGCGCGCTACGCCAACGGCACGACCGTCGCCCAGGCGATCACCCAGTACTGGACGCGCCTTGGCCTTGAGGTCACGCTGAACACCCAGCCCTGGGCCGGGTTCCGCAGCGAACGCGCCGACCACCAACTGGGCGCCTTCATGTACGGCTGGGGCCACCCACAGGGTCCGGGCCAGCTGATCTCCGGCGCCTTCGCTCAGCGGGACGCGGATCTGGGTCTCGGCTCGGCCAACTTCTCGTCCTATGACGATCCGGCGTTCGAGGAACCGATCCGCGCCTGGGCGGTCGAGACCGACCCCGCCGCCGCCGATGCACTGCTCGCGGAGGCCATGCAGGTGGCCATGGACCAGCTGCCGGGCATCCCGCTGTACTACAACCACGAGACCTGGGCACATCGCGCCGATCTCGAGGTGACCAACGGGACCGCCGGCCGGACGCTGGCCACCATGGTCCACTCGAAGTAATCAGCCCCGCCCTCGCCGATCCACACCGGCGGGGGCGGCCACAACGGAGCCCCGAATGCTGAACTACATCGCCCGGCGGATCGGACAGAGCATCGTGCTGCTGCTGATCATGTCCGTCCTCGTCTTCTTCGGCATGTATGTCGTGGGCGACCCGGTCGAGGTGCTCGCCTCGGACGATTTCAACCAGGCCGACCGCGAGGCGCTGGCCGGTGCCCTTGGTCTGGATCGCCCGTTGCCGCTGCAGTACCTGTCCTTCCTGGGCAATGTCGCGCAGGGCGATTTCGGGCAGTCCTTCGTCTACAACCGCCCCGTGATGGACCTGATCCTGGAACGCCTGCCCGCCACGATCGAAGTCGTGCTTCTGGCGATGACCATCGGCATCGTGCTGGGCGTGCCCCTGGGCATCTATTCGGGGCTGAGGCACCGTAGCCCGGCGACCAAGGCGATCAGTTTCGGCACCACCGTCGGCTATTCCATTCCCAATTTCTGGCAGGCGTTGCTGTTCATCCTGATCTTCGCGGTCTGGCTGCGCTGGCTGCCCGCCTCGGGGCGCGGCGACACGATCTCGCTTCTGGGGATCGACTGGTCGCTCTTCACCCGTGACGGTCTCAGCCACCTGCTCCTTCCAGCGCTGAACCTGTCGATTGCCATCATCTGCATGCAGACCCGTCTGACGCGGTCCGGCACGCAGGAGGTGATGCACCAGGACTTCATGATGTACGCCCGCGCCAAGGGCATCCCGCGCCGCCGCCTGATTGGCCGCCACCTGATGCGCAACATCCTGATCCCCATCGTCACAATCACCGGGCTGGAGTTCGGCACCCTGATCGCCTTCTCAACGGTGACCGAAACGATCTTCTCCTGGCCGGGCATCGGCAAGCTGCTGCTCGACTCGATCTACAATGCGGACCGGCCCGTGGTCGTCGCCTACATGATCCTGATCACGCTGATGTTCGTGATGATCAACCTGGCCGTCGACATCCTTTATGCGGTGCTCGATCCGCGCATCCGTCATTCCTGAGGCCCCAGATGCAAGACACCCTTCTCCGAGGCCTGCACCGCGCCCGCAAGACCTTCCGCCGCCGTTACCTGGCCCAGGCCGGGCTGGCCGGTCTGGTGGTGATCCTGGCGCTGGCGCTGCTGGCGCCCTGGATCGCGCCGCAGGATCCCTATGACCAGATGCAGCTGGACATCATGAACGGCCTGATGCCCCCGGGATCCGAGATGATGGACGGCAGCATCGCCCGTCTGGGCACCGACTCGCTGGGGCGCGACATCCTATCGGCCGTTCTGTACGGCAGCCGGACGTCGCTGCTGGTAGCCGTGGTCTCGGTCATCGCAGGCACCACGGCAGGCGTCCTGCTGGGGCTGCTGTCGGCGCTGAAGGGCGGCTGGGTCGATACCGTCATCATGCGCGCCGTCGACCTGACGGTCAGTTTCCCGGGCGTTCTGCTGGCCATCATGTTGCTGGCGATCTTCGGATCCGGCATCGACAAGGTTATCCTGGCCCTGTCCATCGGCATCTGGGCGCAGGCCGCGCGGCTCGTCCGCGCCGTGGGTCAGTCGGAAATGAAGCGCGACTACATCGCCGCTGCCCGCCTGGGCGGGGTGGCCGAATGGCGGATCCTGCTGCACTTCCTGCTGCCCAACTCCATCGCCCCCGTGCTGGTGCTGCTGCCCATGGCCTTTTCCGGCGCGGTGATCGCGGAATCCACCCTGTCCTTCCTGGGCGTCGGCGTGCCGATCACCCAGCCCTCGCTGGGCTTGCTGATCTCGAACGGCAACGACTACCTGCTGTCGGGAAAATGGTGGATCTCGATCGTGCCGGGTCTGGCGCTGCTGGCCATCGTGCTGTGCATCAACGTCGTGTCGGACCGGATCCGCGAACAGGCCAACCCCTATCTTCAAGGCAAGGAATGACCCGATGACCGCCCTGCTGGAAATCGACGATCTGACGATCCGCTACCGCCTGGCCGACGGAGAGAGCTTTACCGCGCTCAGCCATCATTCCCTGACCCTGGCGCGTGGCGAGGTGCTGGGCATTGTCGGCCAGAGCGGCGCCGGCAAGTCGACCGTCGGCAAGGCCATCCTGGACCTGCTGGAGGAAAACGCCCAGATTGCCACGGGCCGGATCCTGCTGGATGGCCAGGACATCCGCGCCATGAGCCGCAAGGCCCGCGAGGGCCTGCGTGGCGGCCGGATCGGCTATATCTACCAGAACCCGATGACGGCGCTGGACCCGGTGCTGACCATCGGCGAACAGCTTCTGGAATCGATCGAGGCCCACACCGGCAAGCGCGGAACGGCGGCCCGCGCCCATGCCATCGACCTGCTAAGCCAGGCCGAGGTGCCCGATCCCGAAAGCCGCCTGTCGAAATATCCTCACCAGCTTTCGGGCGGGCTTTGCCAGCGGATCGTCTTTGCCATAGCCATCTGTGCCCGCCCCGACCTGCTGATCGCAGACGAGCCAACGACGGCGCTGGATGTGACGGTGCAGAAGGCGGTGCTGGGTACGCTGGAAAAGCTGGCACGCAGCGAAGGCATCTCGATCCTGCTGATTACCCATGACATGGGCGTCGTGGGGCAGATGTGCGACCGGGTGCAGGTGCTGCGGCACGGAAAGCTGGTCGAGGAAGGTCCAACGCGACAGATCCTGACCTCACCCACCCAGCCCTACACGCAACAGCTGATCGCCGCGATCCCGCCAATGGACCGGCGGATCGCGCGCTTCGACGTGCTGGAAGAGCATAATGAGACCGAGGGACGGGCCCGTGGCATCGCATATCTGCGCGCTGGCATCGCCGACGCGCCTGCGGGCGGCGACGGCCCGCTGCTCTCTGTAGCCGGCCTTTCCAAGACCTATGCGCCCGACCGCGGCACCCCGGGCAGCACGCCCTTCCGCGCCCTTGCCGATGTCAGCTTCGAGGTCCGTGCGGGCGAGGTTCTGGGCATTGTCGGGGAAAGCGGTTCGGGCAAGTCGACCATCGGGCGCTGCATCCTGCGCTTGCAGCAGACTGACGCCGGTGCCCGCATAGCCTTTGCCGGCCGCGACATCGCCAGCTATCAGGACCGCGCGGGCCAGCGGGCGCTGACTGGCGCGCTGCAGTGCATCTTTCAGGACCCCTACTCCTCACTGAACCCGCGGATGTCAGCGGGCCGCAACATCACATATGCGCTGACTGCGCGCGGCGATCTGGAACGCACCGCGGCACGGCAACTGGCGGGCGACCTGATGGAGGTGGTCCGTTTGCCCCGCGCCGCCGCCGACAAGATGCCACACGCCTTCTCCGGCGGGGAACGCCAGCGCATAGGCATCGCCCGAGCCCTGGCCATGCGACCCCGGCTGATCTTCTGTGACGAGCCCACCTCGGCGCTGGACGTCACGGTGCAGGCGGAGGTGCTGAACCTTCTGAAGGACCTGCGCGAAACGCTGGGTCTGACCATGGTTTTCGTCAGCCACGATCTGGCGGTGGTGCGGCAGATGTGCGACCGTGTGCTGGTCATGAGGTCCGGTCAGGTGGTCGAGCAGGGATCGGTGGAGGAAGTTCTGGTAGCCCCCGCGCAGGACTATACGCGCGCGCTGCTGGCTTCGATCCCGAGCCTGCGGTCCCCCTGATCGCCCTCGCCCCGAAGCAAACGAACCGCGCCCAGTGCAACCTTCCGTGCAGTCCCGTAAGATCCGCCGCCTGAAATACATCGAGGCCTTCACCGCAGTGATGCGTAGCGGCTCGATCTCGGCTGCCGCGCGCCAGATGGGCATGTCCCAACCCGCCGTCAGCCAGTTGATCGCCAATTTCGAAGAAGCGATAGGAGCGCCCCTCTTCGTGCGCCGCAACGGGGCGATCTACCCCACCAGCCGGGCCGAGAGCCTTCTGGATGACGCCCTCGACCTGCTCAGCCTCATCGACCGCATGGAAATGCGCATGGCACTCAAGACCGACCGCCCCCTGTCGCACCTTCGGATCTCGGCCACGCTGTCCTTCATCAGCGAGGTGTTGCCCCTGGTCATCGCCGAGTTGCGTGCCGCCGAACCCGGGCTCAGCTGCTCCGTCGCCTCCCACGCGGTGGACGAGATGACCCAGGCCGTGGCCGAGGGGCAGATCGACTTTGCCTTCCACACCCGGCCGCTGGAACACCCGGGCATCATCAACATCCGCCAAAGCGACCAGCCTCAGGTCTGCATCCTGCGCGCCGACCATCCTCTGGCCGCCAAACCCAGACTGCAGGTTGGTGATCTGGGCGGCAATGCCTTCATCATGCCCTCCCGCCGCGATCCCTATTACGGCTACTACCGCGAGCTGTTCGCGCGCCACCGGGTCAACTACTCCGTCGCGCTGCAGGCGCCCTTCGCCAGTTTCGCCATCGAGATGGCCGGTGTCCTGAACGCGCTGTCCTTCAACAGCGCCCTGATGGCGGCTCTGGCATGCGACAGGAACCCCGAACTGACCTGGCGCCCAGTCGATGGCCTGGATGCCCACACCAGCTACTACCTTTCCTTTTCTTCGCTAATGAACGGAACACCGACCCAAGCCCTTCTTCAGAAATGCTTTGGAGCTGTCCTGGACCGCGTCCGACCCGCAACGGCCAACACCTAGTCCCTCGACATTATTCGAAGGTGGGCTTTTTTCTCCAATTAGCCGAGCATGAAAGCGGCGGTCCCCTCACCGGCAGTGAGGATTTTGCTCTGATTTTCGGATTTCCCCCCGGGGAGGCCTGACACCCGCCAAAGCCCGTAGCTACTGTTCCTGTCAGGCGTAGCAAAGGCTCACTTTCGGCCCTGGGCGGGCTTTCCCCAGCAGGATCAACGCTTCGGTGCAGCTGCCCCGAACCGATCATTCGGGGCATCATGCATCACTGCCTGGCACACCAGGGTCGACACTGCGGACAGCCGACATGTTTCAGAGGCTACGGAGAACAGCCACGTCCTGCCGTGCTCGAAAACATGCCGGTGGCTCACACGGCGCAACGAGCGCGTCGGCGCGATCAAAGCCCTCGCCGCGGCCAGTCGATGGCAACCACCCGCCCCGTGACACCGCCGTCGCTTTGCTCTGTCTCGTTCCCCGTGACATAGACCCTGCGCTTGTCCGGCCCGCCAAAGACCAGATTGGTCGGCGAAATACCATCCACCTGAACCGCGTCCAGGCGTTCGCCCGCAGGCGACATCACGACCAGCCCGGCCGCCCAGGTGGCTACAACGATATTGCCGTTCGCTTCGACCTTGAACCCATCCGGTCCGGCCTCCGCATCGACGACCCCAAGCTCGATGACATCGGCAGCCCCGCTCTCCGTCACGGCCCAGCGTCCCTGACCTGACAGGACAAGCGATGAGATGGCATGACCATTGACGAAATAAAGCGTGGCCCCGTCCGGCGAAAGGCCGATGCCATTGGCGCCCTCAATGTTCTCGGCAACCAGACGAATGTCGCTGCCATCCGGCTTGGCCCAGTAGACCTTGCTGTCCGACATGTCGGTGAACCAGATGTCGCCATACTGATCGAAGATCAGATCGTTCGGCCCCTGCAAATGCTGCCCATCCGCATGGTCATAGAGGGTTTCGACCGTCCCCGCAGCAAGATCGACCCGCACGAGCGCGCCGGCATCCACCGCCCCCGGCCCGCCCCCGATGCAGGTGACATAAAGCTTGCCGTCCGGCCCGAGAGCGGAGCCCGCAGGACCGTTGGGGATCTCGGCAATCGTCGCGGTGGTGCCGTCCAGTCCGACACGGGTCACCCGGTTGCCCATGATCTCGCAAATCGCAAGGCTGCCATCGGGCAGCACGCTCGGCCCTTCGGGAAAGGTCAGCCCACCGGCAATCACCGTTTCGGCAGGGGTTTTCGCAGTCAGCCGGGCGGGCCAGCCAAAGGCAGGAAGGCTCAGGGCCGCGCCAAGGCCCGCCAGGACGGAACGACGGGTCAGCGCGGCGTTTGAAAACAGATCAGACATGGCGCGCGACTCCCTTGGCATCCCATGGGTAGGCGTTCAGATCCCCGATCCCATCACCGGTCATTTCCACCACATAAAGCGTCTCAAGATTCGTCCCGCCAAACACCATGTTCACGATCCGGCGCCCGTCAAAGCCGATCACCTCGGCCCCTGTGCCATCGGCGGCCACGCGGTAAATTCCATCGTTTCCAACGGCCAGGATGATCCGGCCATCGGCCTGAACCTTCATCCCATCGCCATGCATCTCCCCCAGATCGCTGACCATGCGACGTTCGCCCAGCACGCCCGCCCCCGTGACGGGATAAGCGACAAGTTCACTGCCGTCGGTCACGTAAAGCTCAGCGCCATCGGGGGACAGCGCGATGCCATTCACCCCCTCCAGCCCCTCGGCCACGACGGTCACGGCGCTTTGTTCCGGATCGACGTAGAGGATGTTGCCCGCCACCGCATCGGTGAACCACGCGGCGCCGGCCTCGTCCACGGTCAGATCGTTCGGGCCCTGGATGGGGCTGCCATCACTTTCATCGAAGAGCACGTTCGCCTCGCCCGTCGTCAGGTCGATCAGCGCGATTTGCCCCGTGTCGCCCTCTTCCGCGGCGTCCATGCCATGGCTGGCCAGAAAGGCGCCCATGTTCATCCGCGCCACAAGCATCCTGTTCGGGGAAATCAGCGCCGTTCCGGCCAATCCCCGGCCAAGGGAGGCAAGCGTCTCGGGGCTCTCAGGCGCATCTGGCACCGATCGCAAGACCAGCCCGTCACCGAAAGACACAGCCGCGACGCGCCCGTCGGCAAACCATGTCGGACCCTCGGGGCTGGTAATAGTGCTGAGCAACACGCCGCTTGGCGCCGGAGCGTCGGCAAAGGCTTTGCGCCCGACAAACCCGGTCAGAGACACGGCGCCCACAAGCGTGAGAAGATGTCTCCGGTTCAAGTTAAGGTGCTGATGATGCACGACACTCTCCTGATATTTCGGTATGAATTCAAATGATCCGCATGTGTTCCCACACCGGCGCGTCTCACCTTTGACATTAACGGTAATATAGATTACCCAAACTATTGCCAGCCCCGATGGCGGGTTTGTGAGGACAGGCTGTGACGGACCATACCCATGCCGCCTTGACGACCGGGTTACCAAGCCCGCGGCGCAACGGGCGACCCAAGACCGAAACTGATACGAACAAGCGCCAGAAAATCGTCGATGTGACCTGCGCGCTGTTTCTCGATCAGGGCTACCAGGGTGTGACCATGGCCGAGGTGGCCGCGACCGCACATGTGTCGCTCAGCACCGTCTACCGGCTGTTCCCGAACAAGCTTCAGCTGTTCGTAGCGATCGTCGAAAAGCACCGACAAAGCATGGTGGCCCTGCCGGGCGACTATGACGACTTGCCTGTCAACGCGGCGCTGGAGCGGATTTTCAGGGTCGATCTGGACGAAGCAACCGAACGCTGGCGGGCCGATCTCGTGATGCGCGTCATGGCTGAGGCGGAACGCTTCCCGGAGTTGAGGACGGTTTTCCTTGGCAAGGGGCCGGATCAGTCCCGCAGTTTGCTGGCAGACTGGCTGAAGGCCCAGCATGAGGCGGGGCGCATTCATGCGCCCGATGCCCATGCCGCGAGCAGGATGCTCATGGATGTCGCCTTCGGCATGTCGATCCGGCAGGTCAATGGTGACCCGGACAGTCCGAGCGGCGCGGCACGGACAGCCTATCTGAAAACCTGTTTTGAAATGGTTGCCAAAGGGCTGGCCCCGCGAAAAGAACATGATGGTGATGAGTGATGCGACGGGGGGGGGTGACACGGTGGCGGAACAGGCCCCCGCAGGGCGCAGCTCGCCACGGTTGCGAGCCCGTCTCTGGGAACATCATTGGATTTTTGCGATCCTGCTGATCTGTCAGCTGGGGCAGGTTTCGGCCTCTCTTGTGCTGCCGGGTTCAACGCCGATGGGATCGACGAAGGGATTCCTGCCGAGCCAACGGACTTGATCCTGCAGTTCGGCGGGTGATCTGGCCGGCCTCTCTGGCGCTACTTCTACCGACCAATACTGGCAGGCCCTCTCGGACTACGTGGTGAACAGGCGTCTCTCCACCCTCTGACATTGCCCCCGTCCTGTTGCCCCCGCGAGTGATCGGGGGAGGTACCTTTTTGTCGGCAGTATTCTGTTCGGTGTGTCAGCTGTCGGCCGAGGCTCGCCGGATGACCAGTCCCCGCCCTTTGGGTCGGAGACTGCCGCCACGTCGCGCCTGGCAAGACCGGCGACGAGACGGGCGGAGAACCACCATTCTCTGCGCTGCGCATAAGCGTCCAGCAGGCGTCGGGAGCGGACGCACGGATGAACTTGTTGCTGTAATCGACCGCAAGGTTGCCTGCCCCCCTTTATTCACAGACATCAGCTTCAATCGCGGCCTTTCCGGGGACTGAGCAGCAGTCAATTATGGGATAGTGGATTTAAATTTAATGCCCTGGCTCTCAATCGGCGCTTTCGGCTAGGCCGATATTGCCGCGCACGCCCATGTCCACCTGATGAATTGTGCCCGCCGCGACAGTCTTCTGGCTGGCAGGCAACAGTTGCAGGACGGGTGCCAAACCTTGCAGTACCACAGGAACCGGACCTGCTACATTGTTCCCTGACACTATCCCGAAAACCTGCCCAGACTGCGGGCCGAGGGGTGGCTGTCCCTCGCCCCCTCCCCGTTCGGGGCCTGATCCGGGAAGCGGTCGGTCGTATGATTTCATTAAGGAAAGACGGCTTCTTTTGAACGGGCCTAAGCTTCTGGCAAGGAATTCGTGCCAAGCCTCCTTGCGATGCTCTTGTCGGAAGGACCCTGCAATGATGAAGCACGTACTCGGCGTGGCCTCTCTGCTCGCCGTCGCTGCCCTGTCCCCTGCCCATGCGGAACAGGGAATTACGGACACAACCGTCACATTCGCCCAGGTCGCCGCCTTCGACGGCCCCGCCGCCGCACTCGGCACCGGGATGCGCCAGGGGATCGAGGCCGCCTTCGAGGAGGCGAACCGGAATGGCGGCGTGAACGGACGGATGATCGCGCTCGACACCTATGACGACGGCTACGAGCCTGACCGCTCGATGACCGTGGTCCGCGAGGTGATCGAGGACAACGCCCATATCGGCCTCATCGGCCCCGTCGGCACGCCCACCTCGCAGGCGACGCAGCCCCTTGCGACGGCCGCCAACCTGCCCTTCATCGGTCCCTTCACCGGCGCCGGCTTTCTGCGCGACCCGGCGCTGAAGAACGTAGTTAACATCCGGGCGACCTATGGTGCGGAAACCGCGGTCTGGATTGACCACCTTGTCGATGATCTGGGCCTGGAACGGATCGCGATCCTCTACCAGGATGACGGCTTCGGCCGTGTCGGCCTGGACGGCGTGACCGCCGCGATGGAAAGCCACGGAATGGAATTGGTGGCTCAGGGCACCTACACCCGCAATACCGTCGCCGTGAAGTCCGCCCTGCTGGCTATCCGCAAGGCCGATCCCCAGGCCGTGGTCATGGTCGGCGCCTACAAGCCGATCGCCGAATTCATCCGTCTGGCGCACAAGATGAAAATGTCGCCGGTCTTCGTGAACATCTCTTTCGTGGGCTCCGATGCCCTGGCCGCCGAACTTGGCCCAGAGGGTGAGGGTGTCATCATCAGCCAGGTCGTGCCCTTCCCCTGGGATGACGGCATTCCCCTCGTCGCCACCTATCACGCCGCGCTGACCGCCGCCGATCCGGATGCCAAGCCCGGTTTCGTCTCCCTGGAAGGCTACGTCACCGGCCGCGTCGCCATTGCCGCGCTTGAAGCCGCAGGCACAGATCTGACCCGCGAAAGCTATCTCGCGGCGCTGCAGGGGCTTGGCACCCTCGATCTGGGCGGGTTCATCCTCACCTACGGGGCGAATGACAACCAGGGGTCGGACGTCGTCTTTCTGACCCAGATCCAGCCCGACGGCAGCTTCATGCCCGTGCCCTTCGGTCAGGGCGGCTGAGGCCGCGCCCCGGGACACCCCCACGCCGCTCATGGAACAAGGGCGCCGGCTCTTGGGGCCGGCCCCGCACTGAAATGTGGAATGGACGAGCTTCAGCATGGATTTCTTCGGTAGCGTACTCGCACGTCTCGTCGTGGTCCTTGGCGCAATGGCCGCCATGACCGCGGCTGCTGTCGTCGTCGGCTGGAACGTGTTCCAGTCCGTTGCGACGGAGGTCGGACACCTCGGCTCGGAAAGACTGCCTCAACTGGAACAAAGTGCGGATGTCTCGAGCTCCGCCCAGGAAATCAGCCGCAACCTCTCCGACCTGCTCGCCGCCATGGACCTCCCCACCCTGCAGCAGATGCAATCCGAAACGGACACGATCATCGCCACCGCGCAGGAGCGCATCTCGAGGCTCGCGCCCGAGGCACGCAACGATTTGCAACCTGCCCTGCGGCGTGCCGGCCAGGCGCTGGCGGATCTCGCGACCGCGCGGCAGACGCAATTCCTGCGTGGGGACGAAATCGCCGCAGCGGTCGACCATGCCACGGACCTGGATACCCAGCTTTCCGCCGCCCTGGCGACGGCCGCCGATGACGCCTACTTCGAGCTGGCAATGAACGGCGAGGCCACCATCGAAGGCGTCGACCAGCGCCTGACGGAGCTGGTCAGCCGCGACGTGGCCCTCCTGTCCGCCACCCAGCAGGCCCGGGCGGAGATCAACCTGATCAGCGGCCTGGCCCTGGCCGCCCTGCGCACCAGCGACAGCGCCACCCTCTCGATCCTCCACGACCTGGAGCTCTCTTCCACGCAGGCGCTCGACGTGCTTACCCGACAATTGGCGGCCGATCCCGGCACCCGGGCCGCCGCCGAAGCGGTCGATGCGACGCGTGCCGGCATGGCTGCCGCCTTCGAACCCGTCCCCTTCAGCCGCAAGCCCGATATCCGCGACCTTCTCGAACTGCGTCGCACCTCCGACACGACACTCGCGACGGCCCTGGATGACATTTCTTTCGAGCTGGAGATTCAGACCGAGGACACGAAGGCGGGCAATTCCGACGCGATCCGCAAGCTCCTGGATGATCAGGTGACACGGATCATGGAGATCGGCACCCTCGACAGCGTTGCCAAGGCCTTCTTCGCGACGGCGCTTCAGGCCTCGCTGGCCCGCACCCCCGAGGAACTTGCGCGTCGTACCGCCGCCCTTTCCGGGGCCGCCGGGCGCCTGCGCGAGCTTCAGGCCGGCGAAACGCCCGAACTCCAGGCCGCCATTGATGCCATGCTTGGCCTCGCGGATCCCGACGCCGGCGTTTCCCCGATCCGCGCGGCAGCCCTCGATGCCAAGGCGGATGCCTTGAAGGCGGAACACACCGCCACCGAAACCGTGACCGAAATCCTCAACCGCATCTCGGCCTACAGCCGGTCCGCCCGCTCCGCGATCGGTGCCGCGGCGGGATCGATCGAGGCCAGCATCACCAGCGCCCGGGCCAGCATGTCCCTGATCGGCATTCTCAGTCTCGCCCTCTTCTGCGTGCTGCCCCTGCTGACATGGCTCATGGTCGTGCGCCCGCTCAATCGCATCACCCGGACCACCGAACGCCTGGCAGGCGGCGACCTGGCCGAAGTCACCGGCCTGGCACGCAGTGGCGAACTTGGTCGCCTGGCCAGGGCGCTGCAGATCTTCCGGGACGGCGCACTGGAGCGCAAAATGCTGCAGGAGACCGAGGAAAAGGTCGCCCGGGAGCGCGCGGAAGAACAGGAGCAGGTTGTCGGCGCTCTGGCCTCGGGCCTCAAGCAACTTGCCGCCGGCGATCTTACCCACGAGATCCACGACACTTTCCCAGGGGCCTATGATGCCCTGCGCACGGACTACAACGCCGCGATCGGCACACTCAGCAAGATGATCCACCAGCTGTCCGACTCGACCCAGACGATCTCGCACAGTTCTCAGGAAATCGCCCGCGCTGCGGCGGACCTCTCGCGCCGCACCGAATCCGACGCCGCCACCCTTGAGGAATCCGCCGCTGCCCTGGAAGAACTGACCAGCTCCGTCGCCTCTGCCGCCAGTGGCGCCGCCAAGGCCAATGAGCTGGTCGGATCGGCTCGGCGCAGTGCCGAAACCAGCCGCGGGGTCATGACCGAAGCCGTCGCCACCATGGGCAGTATCGAGGAATCCTCGAAACAGATCAGCCGCATCACCGCCGTCATCAACGACATTGCTTTCCAGACCAACCTGCTGGCGCTCAATGCCGGGGTCGAAGCGGCCCGAGCGGGCGAGGCCGGGCGCGGCTTTGCCGTCGTTGCCCAGGAGGTACGTGCGCTTGCCCAGAGGGCCTCTGAGTCAGCCAGCGAGATCAATCGGATCATCGGTCAGTCAACGTCACAGATTGCCAGTGGCGTCAGCTCGGTGGGCCAGGTCGGCAAGGCGCTGGAGACGATCATCGCCTCTGTGGTGGAGATCTCGGAACACGTCGGCAATATAGCCACCTCTTCCGGCGAGCAGTCCCGCGGCATCGGCGAAATCAACCAGGCGGTCGGCCAGCTCGACAATGCCTCTCAAAAGAACGTCGCCATGTTCGAAGAGACCACGGCCGCCTGTGCCGCGCTCGAACAGGAAACCCGGCAACTGTCCGGGGTCGTGGAGTGCTTCACGGTCAAGGGGTCTACTGGCGGCGATACTTCCTGGTCCGCCGACCAACCTGGCGCGCCTTCCCAAGTTGCCTAAACACGCGGGCGCGGCCCTCGAGGCGTCGGCGCTCGTTCCGCTGCCCGTTCATCCAGCCGGTTCAATTGTCACTTTGCGACCACCGGACGAATACCGCTGGTTAGCCCACCAGATGCTGTTGCACGATGCCCCGGATGGACCAGTTCGGGAAGCTGCACCGCAGCGTGTCCGAACCTTGTGAACGGCTGGTCAGGGCCGAGAGGGGATCAGCAGGTTCAGAGGCGCACCGGAGCGCCGATAGGGAATCTGCACAGCGATCCGGGCCTGACCCCGCCACAGCGTCGAATAGTCGGGCATAGACAGTCGAGCCCCGCCATCTCGATCAGGCTTACGACCAGACCGACGGTCTGGCGGAGCGGCAGGCCGAACAGCACTTTCAGCATCAGGCAGGTCTGAGTGGCGCCGTCGGAGAAGGTTTCGGGGGGAGGCGCGCTGGCCGATGCGCTCCTCTTTCCAGGACATTTTCGGACTTGTTTTGTTGATGCCTGATGGTCCAATCTGTGGACCACGTTTCGGGCCGTGGTCCACTTCTTCAAAAGTTGATGCCAGCAGTTCCGGGCGACACTGCACCCAGGAACCGGCCGGATCATGGGGGCGCCGAGGTATCAGGCACCAAGCTTTTCGCGGAAGAACGGTGCCAGCACGTTGACCGCCTCGTCCACGAACGCAGCCCCATCGTAGAGCTCCATGTGGTTCGCCCCCTCCACCACGTGCAGCGCCTTGTCAGTGCTGGCCGCACGGTCCAGAAGATCGTCGCTCATCCACTTGCTGCCCGCCACGCTGCCGGCGACGAGCTGCAACGGCTGGGTCAGGTAGCTTTCGGCGAAGTTGTAGGCGTCGTAGGTGGTCAACTGGGTCAGGCTGCGGGCCAGGCCATAGCCCGGTGCGGTGGCGCATTGGGCGCGCTGCGTGTGGTAATATTCCCAGGCCTGGCGCATCTCCTCATTGGGCGCGTCCTCTTCCTTCATCGGGGCCAACGGCATCTGTGCGAGCGCGCCTCCCGCGGCGTCGCTGGTACGGGCCGAAGAACCGAACTCAAGGAACGGCAGCGCGTCGGCGTCGGCCACGTCATTGTCCCAGCCGTTGCGGAACATCGCCCCGACATTGACCGCGCTGACCGTGCCCACGGCCCTGATCCGGCGATCGTTGATCGCTGCATTCGCGGTATAGCCGGCGCCTGCGCAAATCCCCATCGCGCCGATCCGCTCCGCATCGATGAAGTCGAGCGTGGTCAGGTGGTCGATCACCGCGCTGACGTCCTCGGTCCGAATGTAGGGATTTTCCAGCTGCCGGAGGTTGCCGCCGCTTTCGCCCTGGTAGGAAGCGTCATAGGCGATGGTGACAAAGCCATGTTTCGCCAGATCCGCGGCATAGGTGCCAGCGGTCTGCTCCTTCACGCCGCCGCCGGGATGGGAGACGACGATGGCGGGGTAGCGGGTCCCCGCCTCGAAGCCCTCGGGCAGGTTCAGGACGGCGGAGATCTCGATGGCGGGGTTGTTCGTGTTGGGGAAGGTGATCTTCTGCATTCTCTGGCTCCTCTGGGCTCAGTGCGTGTCGTTGCACCCAATATGACCCTTGAGAAGTCCAGTGATTAGACGGTAGGTCCTTCATGGACCTATAAGTGAGGTGATGAATGCGGCGCGAAGATATCGCCGATCTGGCGGCCCTCGTCACGGTGGCCGAGGAAGGCAGCTTCACCCGCGGCGCCTTGCGGCTGGGGATTTCGCAATCCGCGCTGAGCCAGATCGTGCGGCGGCTGGAGGACCGGCTGGGCCTGCGCCTTCTGGCGCGCACCACGCGCAGCGTCGCGCCCACCCCGGCGGGCGAACGGCTGATCCGCAAGCTTGCGCCGCTCCTGCGCGAGATCGATGCCGACCTCGCCGAGCTGAGCGAATTCCGCGACAGGCCTTCCGGTCATATCCGCATCACCAGCACCGAACACGCCGCGAAGACCGTACTGCTGCCCGCGCTGGCCGAGCTTTTGCCCGACTACCCGGATGTCACGGTCGAGGTCATCGTCGACTACGGGCTGGTCGACGTGGTGGCCGATCGGTTCGACGCGGGCGTGCGGTTGGGTGAACAGGTCGAGAAGGACATGATCTCGGTCCGGATCAGCCCCGAAGTGCCCATGGCCATCGTCGGAGCACCCACCTATTTCGACCGCCATCCCGCCCCGAAGACGCCGGAGGATCTGGGCGCGCATCGCGCCATCAACCTCCGCCTGCCGACGTCGGACACGATCAGCGCCTGGTGGCTGGCCAAGGGCACTGAGACCAAGCGTGTCCGGGTCGACGGCGCGGTCACCTTCAACACGCTTGAGCTGATCCTGCACAGCGCGCTGGCCGGCCAGGGGCTGGCCTACATGCCCCTCGACCAGGCGGCGCCCCAACTGGCAGACGGCTCGTTGCGCCAGGTGCTGGCGGATTGGACGCCGCCCCTGCCGGGCTATCACCTCTACTACCCGAACCGCCACCACAGCGCGCCTGCCTTCCGGCTGGTGGTCGACGCGCTGAAGGCACGACGGGACTGAGCGGGGTCGTTTCAAGGGGCAATGTTGCACTAATCCGACGACAGGGCGATCTGCGCCTTTCCCCGTCGGCCTTTATGCCAAAGCTTCGATCTTGGCCGGTCCGAGGGCCGAACAGCGGTTCATGATTGCGATGCGAATTTGGATTTCGGTGGTCTGGAGGTCGGGATCTCGTGACATGATCCGATCACCCAAAAGCTTCAGTCGGTTTTTCTGCGCCTCGACGCGACTTCGCGCGTGGTAGCCAGTCCATTTCTTCCAGATTGATCGCCCCAGACAACGCGTCGCCCGCAGGATCTCGTTTCGCGATATCGCGGCGGGGCAGTCCGGCTTCCACACTCGGCCATTGCGACGGATTGGTATGATCGGTTCTGTCCCATGTTCGAGGATCGCTTCATGGCAGCGGCGGGTGCCATAGGCGCCATCCACTGCCCGGCAGGCGCATCCACAGGATGCTGCCGAGTATCCGTGATGATCAAGAGGGATCTGGCACCCATCTTCTGCCATCCCTGATCAATGCGTTCGCAAGGACGACAAGCTTCCTCATGACGGCAGTAACCGCGGCCTTGTGCGATTTTCCAGCAAGGATCACGTCGTCGAGTTCGGGCGTATGGTCTGCCGTGCCGCCGCATGACCGGTTCGAGCCCAGGGGGCCGGATGCTGCACAACACACGAATGGTCCCGAAACATAGACTGCTTGCATCGACTGGCGAGACCATGCTGCACGAGGCTGCGGATGGCCGGTTTTGGGAAGCTGCATGTGGAATAGCTCGCACGCGAACCGCTCCCCTGGCCATCAAATCAAAACCAATTCCATATTGGAATTTAACGTCCTTCCCGACCGCCCCTAGATCCATAGGCATCTCGCCCGCTTATCAAGTCGGGCCTCTCAAGCTATCGGAGATCCTCATGCCTATCGGAGTCTGGGCCCTGACGGCTGCGGCGCTCGCCATTGGAATGGCCGAGTTCGTGATCGTCGGCATCCTGCCCCAAATCGCCCGTGATACCCAGGTGAGCCTGGCCACCGCGGGCCTCACCGTCAGCATCTACGCGCTGGCCGTGGCCGTCGCCGCCCCCCTGCTGACCGCCCTGACGGGGCGGTTCGACCGCAAGAAATTGGTTTTGGGCCTCATGGTCCTCTTCGTCATCGCCAATACGCTCTCCGCCCTCGCACCGACCTTCGGCACGCTGCTTGTCGGCCGCATCCTGTCGGGTGTCGTGCAAGGCGTCTTCTACTCGGTCGCCACCGTCATCGCCGCGCAACTGGTGCCGAAGGAAAAGGCGGGTCAGGCCATTGCGACCATGTTCACCGGGATCACCCTGTCGCTGATCTCGGGCGTGCCGGTGGGCACCTTCATCGCCAACTACTTCGGCTGGCGCGCCACCTTCGTCGCAGTCACCGGCATCGGCGTGCTGTCCTTCCTGGCGCTGGCATGGCTCCTGCCGCGCAACATCGAACGGCCCGCGCCCTCTTCCTTCGCAGAGCAGATGTCGGTCGTGCTGAAGCCGCGCCTCGCGCTCCTGTTCGCGATCACGCTGGTGGGCTATGGCGGGTCGTTCGTGGCCTTCACCTACCTGTCCCCGATCCTTGAGCAGTTCACCGGCATGACCCCGAACGGCATCGGCACGCTGCTGTTCTTCTACGGCGTCGCCGTGGCGATCGGGAACCTTGTCTGCGCGCGGATTGCGGACCGCGTCGGCGCAATGCCCGTGCTGCTGGGGATCTACGGCGTGATGTCCCTGGCGCTGCTGCTGCTGATCCCCTTCGCGGGCAAGCTGATGACCGTCGCGCCGCTGGTGATCATCTGGGGCATCGTGGCCTTCGGCTCAGTGTCGATCCTGCAGCTTTACGCCGTGAACCAGGCGGCGCTGATCGCGCCCCGGCTGGTGAATGCGACGTCCAGCATGAACATCTCGGCCTTCAACCTCGGCATCGCGCTTGGCGCGGGCGGCGGTGGCTGGGTGGTCGATCACCTCGGCCTCGGCATGACCGGTCCGGTGGCCGGGGTCGTGGTGCTGGCCGGCCTGGCTCTGGCCGTGGTCAGCGCCGGCATCGACCGCCGCCACTGCGCCGCGCTGCGGGCGCGCAATGGTGGCGAGTGTCCCGAGGCGGCATGACCAAAGAGGGGCCGTCAGGCGGCGGCCCCTTCCAACGCCAGATCGCGCAGGGTGTCGAGCAGCCGCGAGGGGTCGTCCTTCCGCCAGGCAAGCGCCACCGAAAGCGAGGGCGCCGGATCTTCCAGATCCACGATCCGCATGTCGCCACTGGCCGCACAATCGATGCGGTTGGTGACGAAGCTCACGCCCATTCCCGCCTCCACCAGGCACAGGCAGCTCTGCCCCTCGGTGCAATCCTTCACCTTCGGCCGGAAGCCGGAGACGGCACAGGCGCGGATGATTTCGTCATGCACGCCGGGGTTCTGGGCGCGGGCCGGGATGATGAAGGTCTCCCCCGCGAAGGCCGAGAGCGGCAGGGCCGAATTGCCGAGCGTCTTCAGATGCGGATGCGTCACCGGCACGGCCAGGCGCATCTGTTCCGAGTGGATCTCTCGCACCTCCAGCGCCGGGTCTTCGGCAGGCATCAGCAGGAAGGCGGCGTCGATATCGGCGGCCAGCAGGTCCTTCACCTGGGCGTCCGTGGGCAGCTCGTGGATGGAGACCTCGATCTCCGGATGCGCCGCGCGGAAGCCACGGATGACGCCTGGAAACACCGTCTGCATCGCCAGCGGCGTGACCCCGATGGCAAAGCGCCCGCTTTCTTCGGCAATCGCATGACGCACGGCCCGCTGCACCTGATCGAGATGCGCCAGCAGCCCGTCGGCCTCTCGCCGCAGCACCACGCCCGCAGGCGTCAGTGAAACGCGCCGGGTCGTCCGCTCGAACAGCTTCACCCCCAGCTTGTGCTCCAGCTGAGCGATGGTCTTGGTCACCACCGGCTGGCTCATGTTCAGCATCTCGGCAGCGCGGTTGAAGTTCAGCGTCTCTGCCACGCGGGTGAAGCACCGCAGTTCCTTGATTTCCATGACCGCCCCATTGATGCTCTTTCGGAATTTATTGCGATAGCTAATGCGAAATTAAACTCCGTCCTTCGCCGCATATATGTCTGTCACGACGACAAAGGCAAGCGAAGGGGCACGAAAGACGATGCACCGCAAACTCATCATCCTGGGCTCAGGCCCGGCGGGCTGGACGGCGGCGATCTACGCCGCCCGCGCCGGGTTGGAGCCGCTGCTGCTGACCGGGTTGGAACCCGGAGGGCAGCTGACCATTACCACCGACGTGGAGAATTATCCCGGCTTCGCGGACCCGATCCAGGGCCCCTGGCTGGTGGAACAGATGCGCGACCAGGCCCTGCGCATGGGGACCGAAGTGGTCACTGACATCATCACCGACGCCCGGCTGAAACCAGAAATCAACCTGACAGCAGACAGCGGTACCAGCTATTCTGCGGAGGCGCTGATCATTGCGACAGGCGCCAAGGCCCGCTGGCTGGGCCTGCCGTCAGAAACCGCTTTCCAGGGCGGCGGCGTAAGCGCCTGCGCCACCTGCGACGGGTTCTTCTACCGGGGCCGCACCGTGGTTGTCGTGGGCGGTGGGAATACCGCAGTGGAAGAGGCGCTCTTCCTCGCCGGTATCGCAGAGAAGGTGATCCTGATCCACCGCCGCGACAGCCTGCGGGCCGAGAAGGTGATGCAGGATCGCCTGTTCGCACATCCGAAGATCGAGGTGCAGTGGCACTCCGAAGTGGCCGAGATCACCGGCACGGACAGCCCCAGGGTCGTCACCGGCGTCACCCTGCGCGATACCCGTGACGGCACCCTGCGCGCACTGCCCACCGAGGGCGTCTTCATCGCCATCGGCCATGACCCGGCGACGGAGGTCTTTGGCACTCAGCTGCCGCTGAAACCCGGCGGCACCATCCTGACCAAGCCCGACAGCACCGCCACCGGCCTTCCCGGTGTCTTTGCGGCGGGAGACGTGGCGGACGACCAGTTCCGCCAGGCCGTCACCGCCGCAGGCCAGGGCTGCATGGCCGCGCTGGAGGCCGAACGCTACCTCGCCGGGCTGCCCCTCTCCGTTCCGGCCTGAAACCCCGACGACACATCAAACTGAAGGAAAAGACATGACGAAAGACGTGACCACGCTGGATGCCAGCAACTTCGACAGCTTCATGGGCGGCCAGGGCCGCGTGAAGGTCCTGCGTTTCTGGGCCACCTGGTGCCAGCCCTGCATCGCGTTGGAGCCGACCTACAACGAAGTCGCCTCGGAACTTTCCGACACTGCGGCTTTCGCGGAGGTCGACATCGACAAGGCGCCCGAGATCGCCGGCGCCTTCGGCATCCGCTCCGTCCCCACCGTGATCGTGATGAAGGACGGGCAGCCCGTCGACATGGTCGTCGGCCTGAACCCCAAGGCGCAATACGTGCAGGCCGTGAAGGCGGCCTGACCCAAACGAAGGATGAACCAAACGAAGGAGAAGACCCATGGCTGATATCAAGATGACCTCCACCTGGGACGGTGATTTCAAGGGCGCGGGCACGATCACCGGCGAAGGCTGGGACGTGGGCATCGGCATCCCGGCGGAGCTCGGCGGTTCTGGCGCGGGGGCTGATCCCAAGTCGCTTTTCACCTCCGCGACGCTCGCCTGTTTCACGGCGACACTGCGGGCCATCACCGCGAACAAGAAGGTGCCCGTGGAAAGCATCTCCGTCGACACGCAGGCGACCGCGACGGACGACGACTTTGCCATTCGCCACACCGCGAACCTGGCGCTGAGCGCGGACGCCACCGACGCCGACCGCGCAGCGGCCGAGAACGCCATCGCGACGGCAGACAGGGTCTGTGTCGTCGGCAACCTGGCCAAGAAGGCGGGCGTAACGATCGACGTGACGCCACAGATCACCATCGGTTGAACCCCGGAACCGGAACGCGGCGGGGCGCCTTCGGGCGCCCCGCCTGCGAAAACCAGACCGCAAAACCTGACTGCGAAAGCCTGCCTCCGAAAGAAGGACAAGACATGGCAAAGATCGACATCTACACCACGCCCTTCTGCGGCTTCTGCACGCGCGCCAAGGCGCTGCTGTCCCGCAAAGGCGTGGCCTTCAACGAGATCGACGTGATGGAAGGCGACAAGCGCCGCTGCATGATGTCCCGTGCAGGCGGCGCCCACAGCGTGCCGCAGATCTTCATCGGCGACATCCACGTCGGCGGCTGCTCGGATCTCCTGGCGATGGAACGGGCCGGCCAGCTCGATCAGATCCTGGGTCTCGATTGATCTGATTTCGAAATCAATCGAAGCGCGAAACAGAATTTATCACCGCGCGATGGCAGCGCTACCCCAACGACAGCATCGGAGGAGATTCACATGACCACAGACATCATCACCTTCATCCTCGTCGTCGGGATCGGATCCACCATCGCGCTCGATCTCTGGGGGGTCTTCACCGCCCGGATCGGCTGGATGCCGGGCACGCACTGGCCCTCCGTCGGGCGCTGGCTTCTGGGTCTCCCGGCCGGGCGCCCCGTCCTCGATGGCAGCGACACCCGCCCGCACAGCGGGGCCGAGGCCGCCACCGGCTGGATCTTCCACTACCTGGTCGGCATCGGCTACGCGATCATGTTCCCGCTCTTCTGGGGGGCCGCCTTCATCTCGGCGCCCAGCTTCTTGCCGTTCTTCCTGATCGGCGTCGTGATCAGCACCCTGGCGGGCCTGATCATCCTGATGCCCGGCATGGGCGGAGGCCTCTTCGCCCGCAAACTGCCGAACGCCGGCGGGATGATCGTCTACGTGCTGATCGCGCACGTTGTATTTGCCCTGGCGCAGTACCTGCTGGCGCTTGCGGTGGCGTAACCCGCGCGGGTTCACCTTCCCCCGCCCCGGCCCGGATCGCTCAAGGCAGAGATCCTTCGCTTGGGGCGCGCGCTGAACGCCCTCGCCGTCCGGGCTGATCTGCAATGGCAACCACCCGCCGGACCACATGCGCGCCGCGGCAGAGGCGATGACCCAAGGCGCCTGATCGGGCGATTCACCGCCAGAGATGTGCAGGAAGATCGCGCCGCCGCGCCTCTTGGCGGGTCCGTCAGGGGCCGGGCCCGCCCCTATGCAGGTCATGCTCTCCTGCGCCAAAGGCCGCATGGTTCATCCACTGCTTTCCCTGCCGGGCACTGCCCGCGACATTTCGCTACATCCGGCCATTCTTTCCCCGGACTATCGCTGTCCCATCCCCCCATTCGCCTTTGCCCTCCGTTCCAAGCTGCCTTGCCTGAAAGGCCCGCCTCCCCGCCGCGTGCCCGGCCCGGCAAGGGCACTGGTTCGGCCAAGATCGCGTCGGCGTGATTTGACACTATCCCTGCTTGAGCAGACTGAATAGGAGATCGTTTTTGTCGGAATTGATTGCGCTGCGGCCGGTTTCTGCGGCCATGACATCAGATCCGGCACTCGGAAAGGACAGCCGCGCGGCCTCCCGAGCTGCGCAGAAGAAGGGTCAGGGACATGCTCGCCACGTTCGTCATTGCACTCAGGGAGGGGCTCGAAGCCTCTCTCATCGTGGGGATCATCGCCGCCTTCCTGCGTCGCAACGGCCATGGCCTCGGCCCGATGTGGGCCGGTGTCGCGCTGGCCGTCGCACTCTCCTGTGCCGTCGGCGCCGGGCTCACCCTTCTGCAGCAGAGCTTGCCGCAGGCCCAGCAGGAGGCGCTGGAAACCGTCATCGGCGTGATCGCCATTGTCTTCGTCACCGGCATGATCTTCTGGATGGACCGTCACGCCGGCGAGATGAAACAGGGGCTCGAAGCCGAAGCAGCGGCCGCCCTCGGCAAGGGACGCGCGCTGGCACTCGCGGCCATGGCCTTCCTCGCCGTGCTCAAGGAAGGCTTTGAAACCGCGGTCTTCTTCCTCGCAACCTTCTCCGCCGCGCATTCGGCAGAGCTTGCAGCCATCGGCGCGCTGGTCGGGCTCGCCATTGCCGTGCTGATCGGCTGGGGCATCTATACCGGCGGGGTCCGCATGAACCTCGGCCGGTTCTTCCGTTTCACCGGCGCCTTCCTGATCCTCGTCGCGGCGGGTCTCTGTGTCTCCACACTGCGCACCGCCCATGAGGCCGGCTGGCTGAACGGCGGCCAGCAACAGGTAATGAACCTCACCTTGCTGGTCCAGCCGGGCACCGTGCGGGCCGCGCTCCTCACCGGCGTGCTCGGCATTCCCGCCGATCCGCGCCTGATCGAGGTGCTGGGCTGGCTCGCCTATCTCGTGCCGGTCTCCCTCGTTCTCTACTGGCCGAAGCGGCTGCGCCCCGCCCCCAGGCGCGTGGCCCAGATCCAGATGGGCTTCGCCGTCGCGCTCGCCGCCCTCTCCGCCGGCCTCTTCATGATCCCGCGCCCCGCCCTCAGGGGGCATGTCTCCGCCCCTCTGGTGGCACAGCGCGGCGGCGGCCATGGCTCCGCCCGCCTGCGCTCGGGCACGCAGGGGAACACGCTCTTCGTGACCTGGCAGACCGAAGACAGCCCAGAGGGCGCCGCCCTGCGCATGAGCGACACCGAGGGCCGGGACGAGCTGCACAACGGCATCATGACGCGCGCCGCCTCCGCCGAGCAGATCGATAGCGTCAAAGGCGCCGCGCAACTGGATTTCAACACCCTGGTCACGCTGAACGCTGGACGGCGCCCGATCGGCCTCACCCCCGCACGCTACCCCGGACCGTACGACGCGAAATGGACCGCGACGCGCCGCGCGAACTCCTGGTCGGTCGGCGAGAGCCTGCTCGACCTGCAGGGAACAACCGCCGTGACCGTCACCCTCTCCGGGGGCGGCCTCGACACCCCGCGCACCCTGCGCGTCCGCGACCTGCCGCCACAGCTCCTCGCCCTCGTCGGCCCGGCGCGCTGGCAGGCCGATCCCACCTATGTTTCCGAGATGACGACTGCCCTGCAGTCGCATGCCACGACCCTTCAGGAATGGCGCCTCTGGGCGCGACAGCTGCCCGCCGTGGTGCTGGCCGTCGCCCTGGCACTGGCCATTCGTGGAGGCGCCAGCCTGCGCAGGATGCGCCGCGCCAGCCCTGAACGTTTCCTCAGAACCCAAGGCGCTCGCGCCGAACCAGCTCCGAAAGGATCTCTTTGATGAAAGCATCTCCCCTTCTCCTGTCCGCCCCGATGGTCGCGCTTCTCGCAGCCGGGCAGGTCTCGGCCCAGACGGCCGAGACAAACGAAAACGGCGCTGCCCAGGTCACCATCTCGCTGACCTCCGACAACGGCGGCAGCTGCGTTCTCAGCGCCGACCAGGCAGCCGCCGGCCCCGTCACCTTCACCGTCAAGAATGTCTCCGCCACCGCCCTGACCGAGGTCGAGCTGCTTTCGGGCAACCGCATCATGGGCGAAAAGGAAAACCTCGCCCCCGGCCTGCCGGCGGTGTCCTTCACCGTCACCCTGGGGGGCGGCGACTACGAGGTCTACTGCCCCGGCGCGGCCGAGCAGAAGGTGGCCTTCACCGTGACCGGCGCCGCCGCACCGCGGCCCCAGGGTGACGCGGCCACGCTGCTTCAGCAAGGCACCGAGGGCTATGCCGAATACGTCAACGAAACCGTCGACGCCATGCTGGTGGCCGTCACCCGCCTGAACGACGACATCGACGCCGGCGACCTGGAAGCAGCCAAGCTCGACTATGCCCGCGCCCGCCCCTTCTACGAACGTGTGGAATCTGACGTCGACGGCTTCGTGCTCGACGGCTTCGACGCCACCGACAACCACGGCAACCTCGACTACCTGATCGACATGCGCGCCTCCAACATCGACCCCGATGTCGGCTGGCACGGCTTCCACGCCATCGAGCGCGATATCTTCGAAAAGGGCGAGATCACCGATGAGACCAAGGCCACCTCGGCCGAGCTGGTGAAAAACGTCCAGCTGCTCGACGAAGTCGCCCCGACGCTGGAATTCTGGCCGGAAGACCTGGCCAACGGTGCCGCCGACCTGCTCGAAGAGGTCCAGAACACCAAGATCACCGGCGAGGAAGAAGCCTACAGCCATATCGACCTGCTCGACTTTGCCGGCAACGTCGAGGGCGCGCAGCAGGCCTTCGCCTACCTGCAACCCGGCATGGAAAAGATCGACCCCGAGCTGACCCGCCGGGTCAGCGACGAGTTCGCCAGCATCCGCAGCCAGCTCGACGGCTATCGTGATCCTTCGGTTGCCGGCGGCTATGCGCTCTACACCTCCGATCTGCAGGCCTCCGACAAGGTCAAGCTCAGCCAGGCCATCCAGTCCCTGCAGGAGCCCCTGTCGCGCATCGCCGAAAAGGTCGCGACCGCAGGCTGATGCCTCTGCCCGCCCCGGCGCGCCACCTGGCGTTCCGGGGCGGGCCCCTCCCCAGCTGATCCCACTGCCAATTCCCGGAGGTTTCCCGTGTCCGATCATAAAATCCGCCGCCGCAGCCTGCTCCTGGCCGCCGCCAGCGCCCCTCTCGCCGGCCCCGCCATGGCCGCAGCAACCGGTGCAACCGATGCCGGAACGGCTGCTGACGCCCCGCAGGATCATGTGGACCTGACGCTCAGCCACCCCTTCTACGGCTCGGGCCCCCAGGCCGGGATCGCGACACCGCCGCAGCGCCATGCGGTCTTCATGACCTTCGACCTCACCACCAATGATCCGCGCGACCTGCAGCTCCTGCTGGCCCGCTGGTCCGCCTCCATCGCCCAGATGCAGAAAGGCGAGACCGTCGGCCAGGTCGAGCCCAACCGCGCCCATGCCACGGCACTGGACACCGGCGAGGCGCTGGATCTCGGTCCAGCCTCCCTCACCGTCACCGTGGGCTTCGGCCCCGGGCTCTTCGACGAGCGGCTCGGCCTGCAGGCCTTCCGCCCCGCCGCGCTGCGTCCGCTCAAGCAGCTCCCCGGCGATGATTTCGACCCCGCCCTCACCGGCGGCGACCTCTCGCTGCAGGCCTGCGCCGATGACCCCCAGGTAGCCTATCACGCGATCCGCGTCCTGGCCCGTCTGGCCAAGTCCACCGGCGCCGCCGCCACCCGCTGGGCCGTGATCGGCTTCGGCCGCGCCTCGGCCGGCACCGGCCAGACCACGCCCCGCAACCTGCTGGGCTTCCGCGATGGCACCCGCAACATCTCCACCCCGGAGCAGATGGAAGAGTTCGTCTGGTCGGACGACCCTGTCTGGGGCCCCGGCGGCAGCTATCAGGTGGCCCGCAAGGTCCGCATGCAGATCGAGAGTTGGGACACCGACCGGATCGATGATCAGAACGCCGTCTTCGGTCGCCACAAGGTGAGCGGCGCGCCCCTGAGCGGCGAGCAGGAATTCGACACCCCCGATTTCACCGCCGAGGGCCCCGACGGCCTGCTGATCCCGGCGGATTCCCACATCAGCCTCGCCGCGCATGAGCACAACAATGGCCTGCGCATCCTGCGTCGCAGCTACAATTACACCGACGGCATCAACAGCCTCGGCATGCTGGATGCCGGCCTGCTGTTCATTTCCTACCAGAACGATCCCTCGGGCTTTGAAACCCTGCAGACCAGGCTCGGCGCCCATGACGCCCTGAACGAGTATATCGCCCATATCGGCTCGGCCATCTTCTACACGCCCCCCGCCGTCGCCGAAGGCAGCTACATCGGCGCCCAGATGTTCTGACAGATGTCCTGACCCGGCCCGGCGCGGGGTCCTGCCTCCCAGAGCCCCCCCGCCCGACCGCCTCCCTTACTGCCATGAACGTGCTGCCCCTCCGGCATCAGGGCCGGGCCCGTCTGCACCACTCCTCTCTCCCGGATCTCCCGGTCCAGACACCTTGCGGCCGGCAATCGCCGGAGTTGTCCGGCCACGGGTTTGGTCTTTCGGAGGAATCTTGTTATGCTATAACGTAGCAATAAATCCCGGCTTCAAGTATCTGGCCGGGCAACGGGTCCGGCATCACCGGGATGCCGGAACAGCGCGGAAGCAAGGGGTGGCGACCCGTTCGGCGGCCCGCCCTCTCTTCCAGCCACATCCGCCGCCTGTCAGGTTTCCGCCCGCAGGTTGCGTCAACCCGTTTCCAGAACGCCAGTTTCTCAAGGAAAAGCACCATGCCCGCACAAATACCCGTGACCGTCCTCACCGGCTTTCTGGGAGCCGGAAAGACCACGCTGCTCAACCGCATCCTGACCGAACAGCACGGCAAGAAATATGCCGTGATCGTCAACGAATTCGGCGAGACCGGCATCGACAATGAACTCGTGGTGGATGCCGACGAGGAAGTCTTCGAAATGAACAACGGCTGCATCTGCTGCACCGTGCGCGGCGACCTGATCCGCATCCTGACCGGCCTGATGAAGCGCCGAGAGCTGGACGGCATCCTGATCGAGACGACCGGTATGGCCGATCCCGCCCCCGTCGCCCAGACCTTCTATGTCGATCAGGACGTGGCCGGCAAAACCCGTCTCGACGCGATCGTGACCGTGGCGGATGCCGTGAACCTGCCCACGCACCTCGACGAGGCCCACGAGGCGGCCGAACAGATCGCCTTTGCCGATGTCGTGCTGCTCAACAAGGTCGATCTCGTCGATGCCAAGGCTCTGGCAGAGATCGAGGCGCGCATCCGCTCTATCAACCCCTATGCCCGGATCCTGCATTCCGAGAAATGCGGCGTCGAACTGGACGCGGTCCTCGGGCTCGACGCCTTCAACCTCGATCGCGTGCTCGAGATCGAGCCGGGCTTCCTCACCGAGGAACATGACCACGATCACGAGGAGGACGTCTCCTCGATCTCCTTGCAAACCGACAAGCCGCTCGACCCGGACCGTTTCAACATCTGGTTCGGCGGCCTTCTGCGCGACAAGGGTCAGGACATCCTGCGCTCCAAGGGCATTCTCGACTTCCGCGGCGATGACCGGCGCTTCGTGATCCAGGGCGTGCACATGCTGATGGACGGCGATTACCTCGGCCCCTGGCCCGAAGGCCCCCGCAGCTCCAAGCTGGTCTTCATCGGGCGCAACCTCGATGGCATGAACCTCCGCGAGGGATTTGCCGCCTGCGAGGCCGCATGATCGGCGCCTCCACGACCGAGCGCCCGCTGCTGCCCCAGGGCCGCGACGGCGAGATCTTCGAGACCGGCGCCGTTCCGGTGGAGGCCGCAGCCCATGGCACGTCGGTCATTTCGGCCTGGGGCGATGGCATGCTGCGCATCTTTCGCACCGACACGCCCCCCGAGGAACGCCCGGTTCACGATGGCGCGATCCTGGCGATGGCCGTTGGCCGCGACGGTGCCGTGCTGACCGGGGGCGATGACGGGCTTCTCGCCGTCACCCGCCCCGAGGGCGTCGAGGAGCTCGCGCGCTTTCCCCGCAAATGGGTCGACACGGTGGCGGTTTCCGTCACCGGTGTCATGGCCGGATCGGTGGGCAAGACGGTGCACCTGATCCAGGAAGACGGGCGCAGGCATACCCTCGAACACCCTTCGACCGTCGGCGCCATGGCCTTCGATCCCAAGGGCAAGCGCCTGGCGGTGGCCCATTACGGTGGCGTCACCCTCTGGACGCGCGATGCGCGCAAATGGAAGTCTTCCAGCCTGAAATGGGCTGGCAGCCACATCCGGGTGACCTGGTCGCCCGATGGCAAGTTCCTGATCACCTCCATGCAGGAGAATGCGCTCCATGGCTGGCGCCTGAAGGACAAGGCCGATCTGCGCATGTCCGGCTACCCCGCCAAGGTGCTGGGGCTGGCCTGGGTCGGCGCCCTGCCCTGGCTGGCCACCTCCGGTGCCGAAGGGGCCATCCTCTGGCCCTTCGCGGGCATCAACGGCCCGATGGGCCAGGGCGCACTGCCGCTCTGTCCGATGCAGGGTGTCATGGCCACGGCGGTCTGCGGCCTGCCCGATCATGACGTGGTGCTGACGGGCTTTGCCAATGGCGCGATCCTGGGCAGCGGCACCGGCGAGGGCGCAGAGCCGATGATGGTGCAAGCCCTGCCGGGCGCCCCCATCGTCGCCATGGCCGTCACCGAAACCGGCGGCCACCTTCTGGCCGCCAACGAGGATGGCCGGGTCTTCTGGGGCGGCCTCCTGGAAGACTGATGAACTTTACCCCATCGGCCGGGCACGCCCCGGCCGATGGGCCTCCCTGGGTCTCGCTCCGGCGCGCAAACCGCCCCGACCTGCAGGCCCGGCGGAAACGTCACCAAAATCGACTGCAAGAAGAGCACCGGCAAGGCCCTTGGAAAGCCCTTGCGCCACGGTATCATCGTCTCGTCACTGTCTGCGGATCAAACGGAGGGTGATGAGAGACGCGAACTCGGGCGGGTTCCTCAAAAAGCAATTGCTTTGCCGACGAATCCGAACCGAATTTGACTCCCGGTGTAGCGCCGCAGTGTAGCACTCGATCCTGTCAGGATCACACGGACCACCGCACACAAAAAGCACAACTATCTGATATGATTGGCGCACCTGAAGGGACAAACTTCGAACTCCTTGTTCAACGTGCTGCAAGCTTGGGAGGCGGAGTTAAGCCGCTTCACCCTTGCTGGGCGGCTGGAGACATCTTCATGATGCGAAGGCAGACTTGAAGCTCAATGGCGGCGACGTCCAACCGGTGCTCCACCACTGAAAGGCCAATCAGAGTGCACTCAAGGAGTGGGCTTGTTGCGCTATTCGACTGACCTGACGAGGAGCCCCTCTCCCCGCCGGCTTCAGACCACGGCTTTGATCTCGGCCCTGCCGAGGGCCGAGAAGCGGTTCATGATGGCGATGCGGATCTGGATTTCGGCGGTTTGGCGGTCGGGGTCTCGGGACATGATCCGTTCGCCGAAGAGCTTCAGCCGGTTCATCTGTGCCTCGACCCGACTTCGGACATGGTAGCCGGCCCACTTCTTCCAGAGTGCCCTGCCGAGGTGACGCGTCGCGCGCAAGATCTCGTTTCGCGCCAATGCTGCGGAGCAGTCTTCTTTCCAGGCGCGGCCGTTCCGGCGGATCGGTATGACGGCATCGGCGCCGCGCTCGATGATGGCGGTGTGGCATCGGCGTGTGTCGTATGCGCCATCGGTGGTGACCGTGGCGATCTCCTCGCCCTCGGGAATTTGCGACAGCAGGTCTGGCAGCAGGGGGCTGTCGCCTTGGCGGCTTGACGTGAACTCGACCGCGCGTATGTCGCCGGTCTCCGTGTCCATGGCGATGTGAACCTTGCGCCATTGCCTCCGGCGGGAGGAGCCATGCTTCCGGGCCAGCCATTCGCCATCGCCACGGAACTTCACCCCCGTGCTGTCGATAAGCAGGTTCAAGGGCTTGCCCGAGCGGCGATAGGGGATCTGCACCCCGATCCGCGCTTGCCGTCGGCACAGCGTCGAATAGTCCGGAGCTGGCCAGTCGAGCCCCGCCATCCGGATCAGGCTCTCGACCAGCCCGACCGTCTGCCGCAGTGGAAGGCCGAAGAGGACCTTCAGCGTCAGGCAGGTTTGGATCGCGGCATCCGAGAACGTCTCGGGCCGCCCCCGTTTGCCGGTCTTTCCGGCGTGCCAAGTCGTCGTTGGGTCGAACCAGATCGAGAGCGATCCCCGCTGGCGCAGCGCCGCATTATATTCGGACCAGTTCGTCGTACGATAGCGGGTGGGAGTGGGCTTCGGCATGGCCCCGAACTAACGCTCTGGATTCGCGCAGTGAATCCTCAGCACTGATATGTGCAACAAGGCCGTTCGAACATGCCCATGAACAATGAAAACGTGATCCCGTTCCCCACTCCGAGCCGCCGCCATCGGCTCGAGATTCCTGACATCAAGCGCTACGAGACCTATCTTTCGGAAATCGCTCCGACGCCCGACGCCCAGCGACAGCTCATCGAGGCACTCTGGTTGCTCATGATCGGTGTCGTCGACTTCGCATATGGCCTTCATCCCGCTCAGCATCCTGAGGTAGCCGGAGAACTCGATGACCTCGATGACCTCGACGGCGCAATCATCCGCGCGGTCGATGAATTCAGCAGGAAGGTCGCCTGAAGTTTGAATTTCAGGAGACATCACTTGATGCCTGGCAGCGGCGACGACGCCGCTGCAGGTCCCACCTCGATCAAGTAGGTAAGTCATGCATGAAGTAACACCCATCGAAAAGAAGCAGAAATGCGTGATCTACGTGCGCGTTTCATCAGCCAAGCAAGTCGCTGAAGGGACTGGCTTGTCCAGTCAAGAAAGAAGCTGTCGGAACTACGCCGAAACTCGAGGCTATCACGTCGCTGAAGTATTCAGTGACATCGTCTCAGGTACAGTCGGCGAACGTTCAGGCACCAAAGCCCTAGTCCGTTACCTCAAGGTGCAGAGAGCCGAAAATCTCGTGGTGGTCGTTGACGACATCGACCGCTTCGCGCGGGACGTGGTCGTTTACGGCGAGCTGAACAAGCAGATCGCGTCTCTAGGTGCGCGCCTTGAGAGCCCTAAGTTCGAAACACCGGCTGACGCTCATTCGAACTTTCTCCTGAAGCTACGGGTTCTCTTAGGGGAACTCGAGGCTGGGAAAAATCGTGAGAGGTCCCGAGACAGGGTCATAGCGCGCCTTCAAGGGGGGTATTGGACTTTTGCCGCCCCAACCGGGTATCGGTACGAAAGACGAGGACGTGACGGCAAGGTCCTAGTCAGGCAGGAACCTGTGGCTTCGATCCTCGCAGAGGCGCTGAACGGATATGCAACCGGACGCTTCCAGTCGCAGACGGAGGTCAAGCGCTTCCTCGAAACTCAACCTGAGTTCCCCAAGCATTACCGAGGAACCGAAGTTTCGCTGGACCGGGTGAAGCAAATGCTCACCAATCTGCTGTATGCCGGATACATTGAGCGGCCTGAACGCGGCATTCCACTAACGAAAGCGTTCCACGATCCACTCATCTCGTACGACACCTACCTCATCATTCAGGATCGACTGAACTCAGCTGCCGTGGCGCCAGCTCGCAAGGACATCAACTTGGAATTTCCTCTCCGTGGTTTCGTGACCTGCGCATCATGCGGACACTCACTGACCGCGTGTTGGTCCCGGAGCGGGACTGGCCGTCAGGACCCTTACTACCTGTGTCAGTACCGCGCGTGCCCGGAAAAGGGGAAGTCGGTCGGGCGCGAGAAGCTCGAATTTCAGTTCGAGGCACTGCTCAGGTCGCTTCAACCAGACCCGGCGACCCTGAAGCTTGCCGAAGCGGTGTTCAGAGATGCATGGGCGCGGCGAGAGACTTGGGCCAAACAGGAGATCGGAAAGCTCCGACAGCGCCTTTCTCAGCTAGAGAAGGACAGCTCCAACATCCTCAGCCGCGCGGCTCAGACCCAGAGTGATGTGATTGCAGCAGCGTACGAGGCCAAAGCCTTGGAGCTAACCAGTGAAAGGGCGCGAGTGGAGTCGCAGATACGAGCTATCAGCTTCCCAGACCGATCATTCGACGAAATGTTCGAACTCGCGATGAAGCTTCTCTCAAACCCTTATGAGATATGGAAAAAAGCCAATACCACACTCAAGAAGGTGATCCTGCGGCTCGTTTTCACTCGCCCCATGGAGTTCTGCCGAAAATCAGGTGTTCGAACTGCCGAAACCACCTTGCCGTTCAAGGCCTTACGGTACTTGGAGGGTAGTGATTTCAAAATGGCGCACCCGATAGGATTCGAACCTATGGCCTCTGCCTTCGGAGGGCAGCGCTCTATCCAGCTGAGCTACGGGTGCCTGTCGCGTCCCTATATCGGCTCGACGCGCGGGGGGCAATGGCCCGATCGCACGCCGGGGCAATTTTCTGACGATGGGCACGGGACTTCCACCCGCAGCCCATCCCGCACCTCAGGCCTTGCGACCCTGGGCCAGCATGGTCATCTCGGGGATCATCGTGCGGATGCCCACATCCTCGAAACCGGCCTCCACCAGGGTGCCTGTCAGCCATCCCGCATCCAGCGACCGCGCCTCGGGCGTGAAGGCCGTGTGCTGCAACTGCCAGAGCGCGGCAAGCGACGGCCCGGTCCGATCCGCTTCGACCACGAAATCATGGATCAGCAGCAGGCCGCCGGGCTTCAGCGCCGCCTTGGCCCGGGCGATCAGATCCTCGTGCGCCTCCCCCGGCACGCCGGAAAACAGGTAGGACATCAGCACCAGGTCCTGGCCGCCGGGAAACTCCGTCTCCAGCGCGTTGCCTTCCATGTAGGTGATCCGGTCCGACAGGCCCGCATCCTCGACGTAGCGGCGGCCAAGCGCGGCCACGTTCGGGAATTCCAGCACCGTCGCCGTCAGATCGGGGTTCTTGCCGCAAAGCACGATGTCAAAGGCCGCCGTGCCACCGCCCACGTCCAGCAGCTTGCTGCGCCCTTCCAGGTCCAGGCTCCGCGCCAGCTGCCGCGCCGGGCCAAGGGACCCGGCATGCTGGCTCTCGGAATAAAGCTTCGCCTCCTCCGGATCGGCAAACCAGTCGGCGTAGGATCCGGTCGCGTCCTCGTCCATCTTGCCGGTCAGCGCGCCCTCGATCTGGTCCAGAAGCGGGTACATCTGCTTGCCCACCTGCAGGCGCAGGTAGTCGCCGAAGTCGTATTTCGCCCCCTTCACCAGGAAGGCCTCGGCGGCGGGCGAATTGGCAAAGCGTCCCGCCTCGACGGAGACGAGCCCCATGCCCGCCAGCGCCGTCAGCAGCGTCATCGCGCGATCCTCGTGGATCCCGGCCGCCTGCGCCATCTCGGCGGCGCTCTTCGGCCCCTCCGCCAATGCCGTGAAAACCCCGAGCTCCAGCGCTGCGAAAAGCGCCTTGGACCCCATGAATCCAAAGGCAATCTGGGAAATCTCGTCGGCTTCGGTCAGCAGGGACATGCGGGGCTCCTCGGGTTGTTGAACTGGCGCCAGACTAACGCCCTGCCCCCGCTTTGACACCCGCCGAGGCCGAAAACGACGCATGAAATGTCGCAAACGCCCGTTTCAGGCGCCGAAAGCGCCGCCTCGCCCTTTCCCCATCACCGCACAACCCGCTGTTCCGGCGCGACAAATCCAACGGGCGCCTTCAAAGCCACCGCCCCCGTGACGTCTGGATGAAATTCGCCGGAACAGCTGCATATCCCCGGCCCCAAGGCCCTGTCAGACGCCTGCCCCAAGCCATCCTGGGGGCCATCCCTCCGGCGGAATGCGAAACGGGGACAGGCCCCTCCGGACCCGCCCCCGTCGTCAATCTCCGCTCCGACACCCTCGCGAAGCTCGGGCCAGGATCACGACGGCCCCGTCAAAGCCCCTCAGGCGAACAGATCATGCGCCAGTTCCAGCGCGTCGATCAGCACGTCGACCTCTTCGCGGGTGTTGTACATGGCGAAACTCGCCCGGCAGGAAGCACTGATCCCCAGAACCTCCATCAGCGGCCCGGCGCAGTGATGGCCCGCGCGCACCGCCACCCCCTTCTTGTCGAGGATGGTGGAAATGTCATGCGCATGGGCCGCCCCGTCCAGCGTGAAGGAGAAGATCGCCCCCTTGCCCGGCGCCTGCCCCTGGATGTTCAGCCAGTTCAGCCCGTGCAGCTTCTCGCTGGCATAGGCCGCGATATCCTGCTCATGGGCCGCGATGTTCTCCATCCCGATGTCCATCATGTAGTCCAGCGCCACGCCCATGCCGATGGTCTGCACGATGCCCGGCGTGCCCGCCTCGAACTTCATCGGCGGCTCGGCATAGCAGATGCCGTCGCGTGTCACTTCCTTGATCATGTCGCCGCCGCCCATGAAGGGGCGCATCTCGGCCTGGCGCTCGGCCCGGATGTAGATCGCACCCGACCCCGAGGGACCATAAAGCTTGTGCCCGGTGATCGCGTAGAAATCGCAACCGATCTCCTGCACGTCCACGGGCATGTGCACGGCCGCCTGCGACCCGTCGATCAGCGTGGGAATGCCACGCTCGCGCGCGGCGGCGCAGATCGTCTTCACGTCCACTACGGTGCCCAGCACGTTGGACATCTGCGTCATCGCGACCAGCTTGGTCTTCGGCCCCATGGCCGCGATCACCTTCTCGGGGTCAAGCGACCCGTCCGGCTCCAGGTCGACCCACTTCAGCACCACGCCCTGACGTTCACGCAGGAAGTGCCAGGGGACGATATTGGCATGATGCTCCATCACCGACAGGATGATCTCGTCGCCGGCCTGCAGGCGCGGCGCGGCCCAGGAGTAGCTGACCAGGTTGATCCCCTCCGTGGTGCCGGAGTTGAAGACGATCTCCTCCTCCGAGGCGGCATTCAGGAACCGCTGCACCTTGGCGCGCACACCCTCGTACTTCTCCGTCGCGAGGTTCGACAGGAAGTGCAGCCCGCGGTGCACATTGGCATATTCCTCGGCGTAGCCACGGGTGATCGCATCGATCACCACCTGCGGCTTCTGGGCCGAGGCGCCGTTGTCCAGGTAGACCAGCGGCTTGCCGTTCACCTGACGGGAGAGGATGGGGAAATCCTTGCGGATCGCGTTCACGTCATACATTTTCAAACCTCCGGGCGGCCAGGGCCACCGCAAATTCACCCGCTCAGGTATCCAGACCGGCGGGCATCGACCCCGCCAGGATGGATGCCGCGAGAGAGGTGACGACCAGCGTCACCACGAATACCACGCCCAGCACCCAGACCGCCTTCCAGCGGGTCGCGAACCGGTGCGCCGCCGCGACGAAACAGATGGTCATGTAGATGCCCCAGATGCCTGCGGCCATGCTCAGGAACGGGCCCAGCACCGGCAGCAAGGTCGACAACACCAGCAGGGCCACCTGCGCCACAAGCCGGATCGCCTGCATCCACAGCACCACGCGCAGCAGCTGCGCCATGGTGCCCACCCCGCCGAACTGGGCGCCCACCATCTGCAGCAGCCAGGCGCTGATCCAGATGATCCCGCCCGACAGGACCGCCAGCAGCACCGGCGCCATCGGCACGATCCCGTGCAGCAGCAGCGAATAGAGCATGCCGTTCAGCACCGCCAGCAGGGCCAGCACCAGCATCGGCACCCCATCGGGCACCGGCATCTTCTGCAGCCGCACGGCGGCGCTTCGCGGATCCAGCACACTGTCCCGCGCCAGCTCAACCCAGTCCTGCATCATCTCTCTTCTATGGCCTCTTCTGTGGCCCGACCTGCGGCCACCTTGCCGTTCATCCCCGGGTGGGGCGTAAATTCCCCCGGGGACATTCACCCCCGGGCCCGCTCCGCCTCTCGCAGGCCTGCCATCCAGACCCAGAGAAAGACCACGAACCACAGCAGGCCAACCACGCTTTTCGCCGCGCCCGTACCGATGAAACCCGATACCAGCCCGTGCAGCAGCATCAGCGGCATCGCCGCAACCAGCGCCCAGAACAGCGCCAGCCGGGCGCCGTACCCGCTGCCCTTGCCGCCGACCAGGCGCGCGACGACATGCGACAGGCCCGCCAGCACATAAAGCGCAAGCGGCAGGATGAAGACAACGCCCAACAGCGCACCGCCCAGCATCATTTGCAGATCCTCGCCCGTCAGCCAGGCCTCCCGCGCAAGCCGGGGCCACTGCGCCACGAACATCGCGACACAGCCCCCCATGCAAAACGCAAGCGCCCGGTCCTCCCGGGCGCCCTCGTCCAGCATGCGGCCCACCACCGTGTCGGGGGCGCGGTAGCTGGCCGCGATGTTGCGCAGCAGGGACATCAGCCGCGACGCCGCTCCAGCCAGGCGGTCAGACGGCCCAGCAGTTCCTCGCGCAGCTCTTCCGCCTCGATCTCCTCCAGCGCTTCGGCAAGGAAGGCGATGGTCAGCAGATCCTGCGCCTCGGCCTGCGGCACCCCGCGCGACCGCAGGTAGAACAGCGCCGTGTCATCCATCGCGCCAGAGGTCGACCCGTGCGAACAGGCAACGTCATCGGCGTAGATTTCCAGCTCCGGCTTGGCCAGGAACTGGCTGTCGTCGTCCAGCAGCAGCGACTGGCTGATCTGGTAGCCGTCGGTCTTCTGCGCGCCTTCCTTCACCAGGATCTTGCCCTGGAAGATGCCCTTGGCGCCGTTGCGCAGCACCTTCTTGAACACCTGGCGGCTTTCGCAGTTCAGCGCGTCATGGGTCACGAAGACCGTGTCGTCGTGGTGGAAATCGCCGTCGCCCATGCAGGCGCCCGCGACATGGGCCACCGCGTCGTCGCCCAGCAGCTCCAGCACGGCCTCGTTCCGGGTCAGCACGCCATTGGCGGTCAGGGTGAAGCTCTTGAACAGGCTTTCCCGGCCCAGACGGCCGAAGATCGAGGTGAAGGCCCGGCGCTCGTGGTCACGGCCCTGGCTGCGCACGTGGTGGAAGGCGCCTTCGTCGGCCACGTCCACTTCCATGCACTTGCTGAAACGCGCCGCGGCGGGGCCGTTTTCCAGCACCGTCAGATCGGCGCCCTCTTCCACCTTGATGACGTGGTGCAGCACCGCGTCGGAGGTTTCGGAGCCATGGCGATAGATCAGGTTGATCGGCTTCGCCGCCTTGCCGGTGGCACGGATCAGCACGCCGTCGGTCGCAGCCCAGGTGTTCAGCGCCGCCAGCGGGCGTTCCACCGGATCCTGGCCCGCGGTTTCCAGCGCGCCGTACAGGCCCTTGGCCCAGTGGATGTCACTGGTGGCCTCGGCCAGGCGTTCGATCGTCACGCCTTCCAGCTCCAGCGGGTCGCTCTCCTCGGGGCTGAAGACGCCGTCGACGAAGACGATCTTCAGGCGGTCGATGCTGTCGAAGACCGGCGCCTCGGCCGGATCGAAGACGGCGGCCTTGGGCGCCTCGGTCTGCACCAGGGTCGCCGGACGGGTCCAGCGCCAGTATTCGTCACGCGGCTGCGGCAGGCCCATGGCCTTGACCCGCGCCAGCGCGGCCTCCCGCGCCTCCAGGGTCCAGCCTTCGGTCGCGCCACAGGTCATCGCGCCGATGCGCGCCTCGGTCTCCTCCGTCCGCCGGGCGGAGGGCTTGGTCTTGATGGTCCGGGACAGGATGGCCGACATTACTCGACCTCCGCCAGGATATCCGCATAGCCGTTGTGCTCGACTTCCAGCGCCAGCTCGGGGCCGCCGGTCTTCACGATGCGGCCATTGGCCATGATGTGCACCACGTCGGGTTTGATGTGGTCCAGCAGGCGCTGGTAGTGGGTGATCACCAGGAAGCCGCGGTTTTCGTCACGCAGGGCGTTCACGCCTTCCGACACCAGCTTCATCGCGTCCACGTCCAGACCGGAATCGGTCTCGTCCAGGATGCACAGCTTCGGCTCCAGCATGGCCATCTGCAGGATCTCGTTGCGCTTTTTCTCCCCGCCGGAGAAGCCGACGTTGACGGGGCGCTTCAGCATCTCGGCGTCGATCTTCAGGCTCTTGGCCTTTTCACGCACGACCTTCAGGAATTCGGTCGAAGACAGCTCTTCCTCGCCACGCGCCTTGCGCTGTGCGTTCACGGCGGTGCGCAGGAAGGTCATGTTGCCCACACCGGGGATCTCCACCGGGTACTGGAACGCCAGGAAGACGCCAAGCGCCGCGCGCTCCTCGGGGTCCATGTCCAGCAGGTCCTCGCCCAGCAGGGTGGCCGACCCGTCGGTCACCTCATAGCCGTCACGGCCCGACAGCACATAGGACAGCGTCGACTTGCCCGACCCGTTCGGGCCCATGATGGCATGCACCTTGCCTGCCTCGACGGTCAGGTTGACGCCCTTGAGGATCTCTTTGCCCTCTTCTTCAAGTCGGGCGTGCAGGTTTTTGATTTCCAACATGTTTTTACCTTTCCTCACGCAGCACATCAGGGCTGCGTCATCATTCGGATCACATCCAGAAGCCGATCCGCGGGGACCGGCATGGGGTTTATGTCAAACACGGCCAGGCGGCCGATCAGGGTTGGCTTGCCCACGAAATCCTCGATCTCGTGGTATTGCTCGCGGTTCTTGTAGTCGTCCAGCAACAGCGTCACCGGACGGGTAATGTTGAAGGCCGTCGCCAGCACGCAGCCGGTCCGGAACCGCCCGTCCACCAGCACCACGTCCGGATGCGGCAGGTCCCGCCCCCAGACCGCCAGCGGATAGGCGGCAAAGCGGCGCCAGCTCCGGTCGGTCTCCGGATGGCCCCATTCCTTGGTCGGCCCGATGTCGGCGTGGATCACCTCCACCTTGCCCGGCACCGGGTTGGCCTCGAACCAGTCGCGCATCATCTGCGCCCAGGCCCCGTCACTCTCGACCGTGGTGACCTGCCGGCCCAGTTCCCCGGCCAGGACAGTGCTGCCGCCCGATCCGTATTCCAGGATCACCCCGGCCTCACGGTAGGCCAGGCGCACTGCCTCGGCCTCCGCCTCCGGGAAGGTCAGCTCGGGCCGCTGCAGGCCGGTATCCGCGCGCGCTTCGGCCACTTACTCGACCACCACGGCCGTGCCGGAGATCGACACCATCAGCATGCTGTCGCCCACCACTTCGTAATCCAGGTCCACGCCCACCACCGCATTGGCGCCCAGACGCGCCGCGCGCGCCTCCAGCTCCCGGGTGGCGGTGTCGCGGGCATCCTGCAACTTGGCCTCGTAGGCGCCGGACCGGCCGCCGATCACATCGGTGATCGAGGCAAAGAAATCCCGCACGAAGTTCGCCCCCATGATCGCCTCTCCGACGACCAGGCCGCGATACTCGGTGATGCGGCGCCCTTCGATGCTGTTCGTGGTGGTCACGATCATCGTCTCTCTCCTTCTCACGCCCGCAGCCGTTCCGGGAACAGCCGCATCAGGTCATCCTTCGACCGCGCGATACCTTCCGCGTAGGGCAGATCGCCCTGCGGCAGCCCCGCCAGCATCCCCGGCAGCTCCGCCAGTTCGACCGGACGGCCGATGGCCCGGTTGATCCCGGCGGCGTAGTCCACGAACTTCAGCTTCGGCGCCACGTGGATGCCCGCCGGGTTCAGCCAGGTGTTCGGCACCCCGAAACTGTCCGCCACGATCAGCCCATGCAGGGAGGAGCTGACGACATGGGCACAGCTGCCGATGGTCCGGCAGACCTCCAGCGGGTCGGCGCGCACGTCGATCAGCTCCAGCACCGGGTTGGCCTCGACCATGGCCTGAAACGCCGGGTCGCCCGCGTGGGAATAATGCGGGATCAGGCCGATCCGGTCGCGCCGGTCCTGCGGGCCAAGATAGTCCCCCAGAAGCAGCCCCGGATCGCCGTAGCCCGCGACCTCGATCTCCAGCAGGGATTCGGTCACCGGGCCGCGGACACAGGCGAACTCGACATTCTCGACGAAGTCGAGCTCCACCGCCCGCAGCATGCCCGATCCCCAGACCACCGGCTTCGGCCCCTTCCGGGGCTTGCGGTCGCCGTAGCGGATCATGTGCATGATCGACCCGATGGCGCTGATGTCCTGGCTGCCGTAGTTGGCCCAGATCACCTCGCGGCCCGAAGCATGGGCCGCGGCAAACTGGCTGATGGCATCGCCGAAATTCGGCTTCGCCGCCCACCAGTAGAGCTTCAGGGGATCGCGGGCCTCAGCCATCAGCCGACGGATCCCTCCAGGCTGATCGCGACCAGCTGCTGCGCTTCCATGGCGAACTCCATCGGCAGCGCCTGCAGCACTTCCTTGCAGAAGCCGTTGACGATCAGGGCCACGGCCTCTTCCTCGTCCATGCCGCGCTGCTGGCAGTAGAACATCTGCTCGTCATCCACCTTCGACGTGGTCGCCTCGTGCTCCACGCGGGAGGAGTTGTTGCGCACCTCGATGTAGGGCACCGTATGCGCGCCGCAGTCGGACCCGATCAGCAGGCTGTCGCACTGGGTGTAGTTGCGGCTGTCCTTGGCCTTCGGATGCATGCTGACCTGGCCGCGATAGGTGTTCTGGGCCTTCCCGGCGCTGATCCCCTTCGACACGATGCGCGAACGTGTGTTCTTGCCCAGGTGGATCATCTTCGTGCCGGTATCGGCCTGCTGGTAGTTGTTGGTGATGGCGATGGAATAGAACTCGCCCTGGGCGTCGTCGCCGCGCAGGATGCAGGACGGGTACTTCCAGGTCACGGCAGAGCCGGTTTCGACCTGCGTCCACATGATCTTCGAGCGGTCGCCACGGCAATCGGCACGCTTGGTGACGAAGTTGTAGATACCGCCCTTGCCCTCGTCATCGCCGGGGAACCAGTTCTGAACGGTGGAATACTTCACCTCCGCGTCTTCCTCGACGATGATCTCCACCACGGCCGCATGCAGCTGCGCGGTGTCGCGCTGCGGCGCGGTGCAGCCTTCCAGGTAGCTGACATAGCTGCCCTTGTCGGCGATGATCAGCGTGCGTTCGAACTGGCCGGTGTTTTCCGCGTTGATGCGGAAGTAGGTGGACAGCTCCATCGGGCAGCGGGTGTTCGGCGGCACGTAGACGAAGCTGCCGTCAGAAAAGACGGCGCTGTTCAGCGTGGCATAGAAGTTGTCCGACACGGGCACGACCGAACCGAGGTACTTCTTCACCAGCTCCGGATGCTCCCGGATGGCTTCGGAGATGGAGCAGAAGATGACGCCGGCCTTCTTCAGCTCCGCCTGGAAGGTGGTGCCCACCGAAACGCTGTCGAACACCGCGTCCACGGCGACCTTGCGCTCGGGTGCTGCCTCGTCCTTCATCTCCTCGGCGCCCTCGACGCCGGCCAGGATCATCTGCTCCTTCAGCGGGATGCCCAGCTTCTTGTAGGTTTCCAGCAGCTTGGGATCCACGTCGTCCAGCGACTTGGGCTTTTCTTCCATGCTCTTGGGGCGGGCATAGTAGTACTGCTTCTGGAAATCGATCTCCGGGTAGTCGACCATGGCCCAGTCCGGCTCTTCCTTTTCCAGCCAGCGCTGGTAGGCGGCCAGACGCCATTCGGTCATCCACTCCGGCTCGTGGTTCTTGGTGGAAATCAGGCGCACGATGTCCTCGGACAGGCCCATCGGGGCGTAGTCCATCTCGATATCCGTGTCCCAGCCGTACTTGTAGGTGTTGATCTTGGCGACGGCATCCACCGTTTCCTGATCGACGCCTTCCTTCACTTCGGGGGTATCCATCTTACTCATCATCTCGTCCTGTCCGGCTGGCCCGCATTGCGCGGGCGTCGTCTTTCGGGGGTGGCGGCCCGGGGTCATGTCCGGGCCCCGCCTGTTCAGTTCAATTTCGGGTCTTTTTGCTGGCGGGGGTGGCTCAGGCCGCCCTTGCGCGCCGCTTCTTCCTCTGCGCCAGCCAGGCCCTGGCAAAGCGCTCGATATCATCGGGCCGCGTGTCGGGGCCCAGACTGACCCGCAGCGCACCGGAGGCCGCCTCCTCGTCGTAGCCCATGGCGCGCAGAACCCCGCTCGCCCGGACCTTCCCGCTGGAGCAGGCAGACCCCGCCGAAACGGCAAAGCCCGCAAGATCCATTTGCATGACCTGTGTCTCCCCCTTCCAGCCGGGGGTGACAAGGCACATCGTGTTGGGCAGCCGGTCCGCACCGGCGCCCGCGATTTCCGGGCTCTCGCCCAGGTCCGCCAGCCCTTCGGCCAGCAGGGTTTCCAGCCGGTCGCGCATCTGTCGCACCGCATCCCAGCGACCGCTGGCAAGCTCCTGCGCCGCCGCCTCGGCCGCAGCGCCGAAGCCCGCGATGCCGATCAGGTTCTCGGTCCCGGCCCGGCGGCCCATCTCCTGGCCACCACCCCGAAGCTGCGCAGCAAGATCCGTGCCACGTTTCAGCACCAGCGCGCCAATGCCCTTGGGTCCGCCCAGCTTGTGCGCGCTGACGATCCCCATCTGGGTGCCGAGCCAGTTGAAGGCAACCGGCAGCTTGCCGAAAGCCTGGGTCAGATCGCTGACGGCCAGCCCTTCGGGAAGCGCCTGCACCACCCCGGTTTCGCTATTGGCCAGCTGCAGGCAGGATCCCGCCGGATCCTCCACCGTCACCCGGCCCGCGTGATCCACCGGCATCCGCTCGCCCGCGCCCCAGGCCAGCACCGCGTCATGCTCCACCCCTGCAACGCGCAGGCCCCGGCCCGCCATCGCCAGCGAAGAGGCCTCGGTCGCGCCGGAGGTGAAGACGATGTCGTTGCCCTCCGCGCCAAGCGCCGCGGCAACCTGGGCGCGCGCACGCTCCACCAGGCCCTTGGCCTCGCGCCCCTCGGCATGGACGGAGGACGGGTTGCCCGCCACCTCCATCGCCGCGACCATGGCCGCCTTGGCCTCGGGCCGCAGCGGGGTCGTGGCATTGTGGTCCAGGTAGACGCGTTCCATCACTCGTCCACCACCTGGAACAGGTTCGGCACGGCGGGACACGGCGCCAGCTCGTTCTTGACCACGTCCCCAAGGGTCGTCTGGTGCAGGAAGACATAGACATGCGCCGACAGACCTTCCCACAGGCGGTTCGTCACCGACTGCGCCCGGCTGCCCGACTGCCCGCCCGACACGCCCGCGCCCTTGTGCATCGCGCTCACCGTTTCGTCGACGGCGGCCAGAATATCCACCACGCGGATTTCCGGCGCGGGCCGCGACAGCTTGTAACCCCCGCCGGGCCCCCGCACGGAGGCGACCAGCCCCGCCCGGCGCAGCTTCACGAAAAGCTGTTCGAGATAGGGAAGCGACACCGACTGGCGGCGGGAAATATCGCCAAGCGCGACCAGGCTGCCTTCCGGCTGCAACGCGATATCTGCCAGCGCGACCATGGCGTAACGCCCCTTGGTGCTCAGCTTCATCTGCCCACTCCTCACTCGACCCACGTGCGCCCTCGGTCCGGCGCCGCAGCTGGCCCCGTGGTGGTGACTCGGCCTCCAGGACCATGCGTCACCCTCTCGGGACGGTTGATTTCATTGACCTTCGCTCCGGCCCGGATTATCTCGCTTTGACACCCGTCGCCAGAGGTTCGGTCCTCTTTAGAATATTTCTAAGGTACCCGATAATATTCGTCAAGAATGAAGGTTCACTCCCGGCCGCGCGGGGGCGCCGGATCGGGCACGGGACGCACGCGGGGAAAAGAGACACAGCGGCGGACCGGACGCGGCCCGCCCGATAGTTGAGGAAGTACTGAATGCCCGAGGTCATCTTTCCCGGACCGGAAGGTCGCCTGGAAGGCCGCTACCACCCCCAGAAGGACCGTGACGCACCGATTGCCATCGTGCTCCATCCGCACCCGCAGTTCGGCGGGACGATGAACAACAAGGTCGTCTACAACCTGCATTACGCCTTCTACAACATGGGCTTCACCGTGCTGCGGTTCAATTTCCGCGGCGTGGGCCGGTCCCAGGGCGAATATGACCAGGGCGTTGGCGAACTTTCCGATGCCGCCTCGGCGCTCGATTACCTGCAGTCGATGAACTCCAATTCCAAGCACTGCTGGGTTGCCGGTTTCTCCTTCGGCGCCTGGATCGGCATGCAGCTGCTGATGCGCCGTCCGGAAATCACCGGCTTCATCTCGGTCGCACCGCCGGCGAACATGTACGACTTCTCCTTCCTGGCACCCTGCCCCTCCTCCGGCCTGATCATCAACGGCGCGGCCGACCGCGTGGCACCGCCCGCGGACACCAGCTCCCTGGTGGGCAAGCTGCAGGAGCAGAAGGGAATCACCATCACCCACGAAGAGGTGCCCGGTGCCGGCCACTTCTTCTCGGAAGAGGACCAGATGCAGCACATGCTGGGCTCGGTCACCGACTACGTGAAGCGGCGCCTGACCGAAACCAGCCGCTGAGGAGCCGCGCCCATGTCCGCCACCCTCGACAGCCTTGCCGCCACCCTTGCGGAGGATTGCATGGCCGCGATGAAGGCCACCGGCCACGATCGCCTCTACGTCGAGGTAGGCAATGTCCTGGGCGCCTCCTCCCAGACGCTTGAAGAAGCGTTCCTGACGGAAATCCGCGTCCGCCTGGCCGACCGGGCGGCGCGGGACTTCCTCCTGCGCCGGGTGAAGGAGCTGCGGGCGGAACAGAAGGCGCAAGGCCAGGCCCAAAGCCAGAGCTGAACCGACAGGCTGAACCGACAGGCGGCGGCCCGCGGTCGCCATTTCACCCCCAGGGGGTGTCCCCGGCCGACAGAACCTGACCGAAGATATTTTCCCGATGCCAGCGCAGGTTCTCCGGATGCGGGGCATGATGCGGATCGCGCGGTGAAATCAGCCGCCCGTCCCTTGGCAGCAGCCGTTCCACCACATCCCCCGGCACCTTGTTGCGAGAGATCAGGATCGTGCGGCAATCCTCCGCCACCGAAATCAGCCCCCGGTCGAACATCCAGTGCAACGTACCCGACAGCGCCAGCCCGTTGCGCACGCTGTCGCTGCCCTGCCGTTCGACGGGTCGGATATGCGCCGCCTGCACCTCGGGCCGTCCGCCGCCATTGCGCAGCATCAGCCCCGACATGGCACAGCGATAGCCATAGGCCTCCCGCACCTTCCGTCGAAACGCCACGTCGCGATAGGGCCGCCGCGTCAGCCGTTCCAGCACCGGCCGCTCGAAGGGCTCCGCCCCCTCGGCCACGCCCAGGGCGGCCGGGTCGTACCGCACCGCCTCGATCCGCTCCAGCTCCTGCGGCAGCCCCCGGTTCACGATCTCCGCGAACTCCGCCTCCGGCAGGCGCCGCACCGCCAGCTGTACCGCGCCGCCCTTCTTCGGGCTGCCGTCCGGCTCCCTCAACGCGGCTTCCCAGGGGCGCCCGCGCTCCAGCCGCGGCACCTCGCTATCGAACTCCAGGTAGCTCCCCGGCGCGATCACCGCCAGGTAGCGCCCCTCGACGCCCGGCTTCTCGATCACTTCCATGATCTTCGCCACGGCGAAATAGCCGCGCGGCCCCGCCTTCACCGGCTCGGAATAGACCACCCAGTCGCCCACGGCCTCCCGCATCGCCTTCAGATAGCTGCGGGGAAAGTCGTAGACCCTGTCGGGCTCATCCTCGTAGATCGAGTCCGCCTTGTGCATCAGAACCAGGTTAACCATTCCCCCAGGAAACCGCCCCGGCCGCGAAACGCAAGCCCCATCCGCCAACGCACGGGCGCCCCGCACCGGCCCCACCCATTTTCTGGCCCGAAATATCCCGGGGGAGTCGCGGCCTGCCGCGACGGGGGCAGCGCCCCCTTCCACCTCCCCACCCCTTGCACCTGCCCCGCAATGCTCCTACCCCGGGCGCAACAGACAGGAGCAGACCCATGGACAGCCAAAGGCTCGACGCCCAGCTCGCCTTCCTGCAGGAAGCCGACAAGCTGAAGGGGGTCACCCGCGCCTCCACCCTGACCGACCAGTCGCGGCAGGAAAACTCCGCCGAACACTCCTGGCAGGCGGCCCTCGGCGCCATGATCTGGCTGCCCGAGGTCGACACCGGCACCCTCGACCGCATCCTCGCCATGCTCCTGCTGCACGACCTGGTGGAGATCGACGCAGGCGATCAGCCCATCGACCTGCCCTATGACCCCGTTGCGCTTGCCGCCGCCGAAGAGGCCGCAGCCGACCGTCTCTTCTCCCTGCTGCCCGCCGATCAGGGCCCCCGCCTGCGCGCCCTGTGGGAGGAATTCGAGGCGAAGCAGACAGAAGCCGCCCTGCTCGCCAAGACCGTCGATTTCGCCATCCCCGTGCTGCAGGTCTGGGCCGCCAGCCCCCGCCGCGATGACCACGAACAGGTCGCCCGCGACAATACCGCCACCGGCCGCGCCCGGCTCATCGCCGACACCCGCCCCGATCTCTTCGCCTACCTCCACTCCGAAATGACGGTGGGCACGCCCGAAATCACCGCCCGCTCCGCCTTCCTGGCCGAAGCCGACCGGCTGAAGGGCATCAACCGGGCCACCACCCTGGGCGATGCCTCCCGGCACGAGAATTCCGCCGAACATTCCTGGCACCTCGCCCTCTACGCGCTGGTACTGGGCGAACATGCGCCCGACGGCGTCTCGCTCTCGCGCGTGCTGCGCATGCTGCTGCTCCATGACCTGGTGGAGATCGACGCGGGCGATGTGCCCATCTACGCCCAGACCGCCGCGGGCCAGGCGGAAACCGAAGCGGCCGAACTCGCCGCCGCCGAGCGCCTCTTCGGCATGCTGCCCGAAGCAGAGGGCGCACCGCTCCTCGCGCTCTGGCAGGAATTCGAAGCCGCCGCGACGCCGGATGCGAAATTCGCCAAGGCGCTGGACCGTTTCCAGCCTCCGCTGCAGAACCTCGCCTCCGGCGGGGTCTCCTGGCTCAACCACAATGCGACCTTCGAAATGGTCGAGGCCCGCGTCGGCGCCGCCATCTCCCGCTCCATGCCCGAATTCTGGGCCCATATCGCCCCGCAAATCCGCGCCTTCCTCGGCTGACGCCTCTCCTTCGGGACTGGACCACACGCCCCCGTTTGCCTAGCCTCCCTCTGCCATGACCGGAGGAACGGATGTCCCCCAACGACGCGGCGCGCGCGGCGCTTCTGCAATACATGAAACTGGATGCGCCCGGATATGCCATCCTGATCGACGCCCCCTGGGGCGCCGGCAAGACGCATTTCGTCAGGGACGTGCTGGGTCCTGAGCTCAAGGACGACACCGCCCGCTACGTCACCCTGAATGGCGTGGCGGACAGGCTGGGCTTCACCCGCGCGTTGCTGGCCGAAAGCCTGCGCACCAAAACCCTCCAACGCACCCAAAAGATCGGAAAGGCCCTGGGCGCGGCTCTGTCGGCCATCCCCGGCGCACCGGATTTCGCTCAGCTCGGTACGCTGGGCCGGGACATGGCCGAACGTGCGATGCTCGACAACTTGCCCGACACGCTGATCTTCGATGACCTCGAACGCAGCACCCTCGACGCCCGGTCCCTCTTCGGTCTGATCAACGATTTCGTCGAACACGGCGGCAAGCGGGTGATCCTGCTCGCCAACAGCGACAAGCACGCGAACGTCGATGTCTTCCGGGAGCAGAAGGAAAAGCTGATCGGCAAGACTCTCCCGCTCGCGCCTGACTTCTCCGCGGCTTACGGCCGCTTCCTTGCCAAGGTCCCGAAGGGACGCGGCCGCGACTGGTTCAGCACCCACGAAACGCTGGTGCAAGAGGTCTTCGCCCTGTCGCAGACAGGCAACCTTCGCCTTGTCCGCCATGCGATCCGCGACTGCGCAATGGTTCTGAACCGGATCGACCCGAAGTTCTTCGAGGCGAAAGAGGCCATGGCCCGCTTCGTGAGGACCTACCTGGTCTTTGCCATGGAGATCCAGAGTGGCGCGCTCGATCCTGCAAGAATGGAAAATCGCTCCGATCGTGCGATTCTGCGGAAAGCCGAAGATCCGGCCGATCACCATTCCCTCAGGACCCTGTTTGATCGCTACGGAGACAAGGGGATCGACGTTCTTGCCTTCTCCGGCTCGACGCTCTCTCAGACACTCGGGGTAAGCCTGTTCCGGAAAGGGTATGCTTCCGACGATCAGTTGAACGCGGAACTGGCCGAAACAGAACAGTTTCACAGGATTGAAGAGGAGGAGCCCTGTTGGCAGCGCGCCTGGGACTGGCGGCTGGAGCTGGGCTGGGACCAGCTGGGTCATTTCATCGAGGAGCTGCACTCGGAAATCTTCGAGAAACACCCCATGGTCCCCGGGCCCTTTCTTCATATCGCCGGCAGCTTGATCGATCTCGCGAAAGAAGGCGGAGTGGCGGAAACGCCCGAACAAATGAGAGACAGGATACTCGACCGGATTTCATATCTCGCCGAAAACGATCTGGTCCCGCCTGCGGAAAAGGGGATCACGCTGAATTGGTCCGGCGAACTTGACCGGTTTAGCTACGGAGGGCGTTCGTATAACCTGAACGACCACACGCGCCCCCTTCTCGACGCCATGGCGCAGGCTCAGGTCGCTGCGTACTGCCAATGCGAGGCCGATGATCTTGAGGCCCTGCTCCACCTCGCCGAAACGGATCTTCTGGCCTTTCAGGAAGAGTTTTCCGAAGACAACCGCCGGAAGAACTACCATGACGTTCCGGTCCTGCACCGCCTGAACCAGGATCGCCTGCTGCGCGCCTTTCTGAAAGCCTTCCACTCCGGCCAGCAAGGGACCCTGCGCTCGCTCTTCATGACCATGGCAGGGCGAACGCAGGGGACAGATGACTGGCAGGATGAACTGCAATGGGCCGCAGACTTCAGAAGCCTCCTCGAAGCGGAAGCGGCCAAAGTCGGTCGCGCGGCCAGCGCGCAAATTACCACCATCCTGAACATTTGCTGGAATTTCCCCGCCCCCGAAACCCCGCCCGCCACGGACGACGCCTCATGACCTACCCCTTCGACCTCGGCACCTATTCCCTGCCCGTCACCACCACCTCCGCCAAGGCGCAGCGCTGGTTCGACCGCGGGCTCGCCTGGACCCACGGCTACCACCACGAAGAGGCGATCCGCTGCTTCCGCCGGGCGATCGACCACGATCCCGACTGTGCCATGGCCTACTGGGGCGTCGCCTATGCCTCGGGGCCGAACTACAACTACCCCTGGCGGCTGATGGACTGGCCCACCCGGGAACAGGCCCTGCTGCAGGCGCATGAGGCGACGCGCGCCGCGCTCGACCGGCTCGACGGCGCAACGCCCACCGAAGAGGCGCTGATCCGAGCCCTGCCCGCGCGCTATCCCGCCGCCACCCCGCGCGACGACATGCACCCCTGGGACCAGTCCTTCGCCGAGGCGATGCGCGCCGCCCATGACATCCTGCCAGATGACCCCGACATCGCCTGCACCCTGGCAGAGGCGCTGCTGAACCTCACCCCTTGGCAGATGTGGGACCTGAAGACGGGCGAACCCGCCCCCGGTGCTGCAACCCTCGAATGCCGCCGCCTGCTGGAAACCGCCCTGGCGCGGCCCGGCGCCATGGCGCATCCCGGGCTGCTGCACCTCTACATCCACCTGATGGAGATGTCGCCCACCCCCGAAGCGGCCCTGCCCGCCGCCGATGCCCTGCGCACCCTGGTGCCCGACGCGGGCCACCTGGTGCATATGCCCACCCATATCGACGTGCTCTGCGGCGCCTACCAGGACACGGTCTTCTGGAACCAGCAGGCGGTGCGCGCGGACATGAAATGGTACGACCACGCCGGCGGGCTGGATTTCTACACCGGCTACCGCCAGCACGACCTGCACTTCGTGCTATACGGCGCGCTCTTCCTCGGGCAGGAGGCCCCCGCGCGCGAAGCGCTGCGCCTGCTGGCAGACACCACCCCCGAAGAGATGCTGCGCATCGAAAGCCCGCCCATGGCCGATTTCTTCGAAAGCTTCCTGGCGATGGAGCCGCACCTGCTGATCCGCTTCGGCCGCTGGGAAGAGCTGCTGGACCTGCCCCTGCCCGCCGACCGCGACCTCCACCGCTGCCGCACCGCCTACACGCTCTACGGCAAGGCACTGGCCCATGCGGCCCTGGGAAATGTGCCCGCAGCCCTCGACCTGGAACAGCAGTTCCTCGCCGCTGCCGATGCGGTGCCCGACAGCCGGCTCATGCACAACAACCGCGTCACCGACCTGCTCGCCATCGCCCGGGAGATGCTGCGCGGCGAAATTCTCTACCGCGAGGCCCGCTTCGAGGAAGCCTTCGCCGCCCTGCGCCGCTCCGTCGCGCTGGACGATGCGCTGCCCTACGACGAACCCTGGGGCTGGATGCAGCCCGCGCGCCATGCCCTGGGCGCGCTGCTCTTCGAACAGGGCCAGGTGGCGGAGGCGGAACAGGTCTACCGCCAGGACCTGGGCCTGCTGCCCGGCCTGCCGCGCGCCTCGCATCACCCCGACAACGTCTGGTCGCTCAAGGGGCTGCACGATTGCCTGGCCGCGCGCGGCGACACGGCCGAACTGCCCCATGTGCGCCAGCGCCTTGACCTGGCCCTGGCCCGCGCCGATTTCGGCTTCGGTGCATCGTGCTTCTGCGCCCGCTCCGCCATGCAAAGCCGCCCCGCAACCTGCTGTGCTCAATCGTAGGGTGGATGCCAATCCACCATCCCCACCCATCCCCAGGCCGCCCCACCCAACCGCCGGACGGCGGGGTAAACCCCGCCCTACGGCCTCGCTCCGCACCATGGCGCCACCGGGTGCCCTCGGGCGGCGGGGTCAAACCCCACATTGCGCCAATTGCCCCACGGTCCACATGCGGCCCACAGCCCCGTAGGGTGGATGCCAATCCACCATCCCGACGCACGCCCATCCCGACGCACGCCCATCCGGGCCCACCCGCGCCGGCGAGCGCCCGATCGGTGGATTGCCATCCACCCTACAGGCTCTCCGCTCAGGGCGGGGTTCCCCCACCCCAGATAGCTGACCCAAGTCAACTACCCGATTGACCCACCCCCAATTACCTGACAAACGTCAGCTATCATGACACCAACCCCCATCTCCCGCTTCCGCCGTTTCTCCCGCGCCGTCACGTCAGAGGTCGGCGTCCTCGATCACTCCTTCCTCGGCCGTGGCCGCCCGCTGGGGGCTGCCCGCGTTCTCAACGCCATCGGCCAGGGCCGGACAGAGGTGGCACAGATCCGCGACTACCTCGGCCTCGATTCCGGCCTGCTCTCCCGCCTGCTGCGCAGCCTCGAAGGCGAAGGGCTGATCACAACCCGGCCCGATCCGGCCGATGCCCGCGCCCGCCTCGCCGCCCTCACCCCCGCGGGAGAGGCCGAATTCGCCGCCTACGAGGCGCTCTCGGATGACCGCGCCCGCGATGCCATCGCCCGCCACCCCCGGCCCGACGCCCTGCTGGCGGCGATGGATCTCGTGGCCTCGGCCCTGGGCCGCGACCGCATCACCCTGGAAGAGGCCGACCCGCGCTCCGACGCCGCCCGCTACTGCCTCGGCGAATACTACGCCGAACTCTCGCGCCGCTTCGAAACCGGGTTCGACGTCAACCTGTCCCGCGATCCCGAAGCCACCGCCATGCAGCCGCCGAAAGGCAGCTTCCTGCTCGCCATGTCCGACGGGCTGCCCATCGGCTGCGGCGGGCTGAAGGGCAACGGCACCCCGGTTGCTGAAATCAAGCGCCTCTGGGTCGCCCCCTCCGCCCGGGGCCTCGGCCTCTCCCGGAAACTGATGACCGCGCTGGAGGATCGCGCCCGCGCCCTCGGCATCGCCACCCTGCGGCTCGACACCAACTCGGCCCTGCCCGAAGCCGTCGCGCTCTACCGTAACTCCGGCTGGACCGAGATCGACCGCTTCAACGACGATCCTTACCCCGATTACTTCTTCGAAAAGCACCTCTGACCCGGTCCGCACCCTAAACCGGGCCACGCAGTCCTCGCCGGCTCGACCCAGCCCGCCGAACCAGCCAGCCCAAAAACCAAACAGGCCCGAAAACCCAAAAGGCCGGAGCGTCATCGCGCCCCGGCCCTCCCATTTTCTGGCCCCAAATATCCCCGCCGGAGGCTGGCCCGCAGGGCCAAATCCCACCGGCAGGATACCGATGCGATACCGACGTAATACCGACGTTTTTTTCCGGCGTTTTCAGGCCTTTGCCTTTTTCGCCTTTTTCTCTTTTTCGACCACCTTTTCGGCCAGGTCGCGGGCGATGGCAAAGCCGCCCTTGATGCGGTCCGCCTCGGACTTCCAGTCGCGCCGGACGACGATCTTGTTGTCCTTCACCTTGGCCAGCCCGCGCTGATCGCGGATGAATTCCACCAGCCCCTCGGGGGACACGAACTTGTCGTTGTGGAACTGGATCGTGGCGCCCTTCGGGCCCCCGTCCAGCTTGGCGATCCCTGCCCGCTTGCACATGGCCTTGATCCGGACGACCAGCAGCAAGGTGTTGACCTCTTTGGGCAATTTCCCAAACCGGTCGATCATCTCTGCCGCGAAACCTTCCAGTTCCACCTTGGTAGTGAGCCCCGACAGACGCCGGTAGAGGCCAAGGCGCAGGTCCAGGTCCGGCACGTAATGTTCGGGGATCAGCACCGGCACGCCCAGGTTGATCTGCGGCGCCCAGGTCTCCTCGGCGTCCAGCAGGCCCTCGGCCTCGCCCGACTTGATCTTGGCAATCGCCTCTTCCAGCATCGACTGGTACAGCTCATAGCCCACGTCGCGCATGTTGCCCGACTGTTCCTCGCCCAGCAGGTTGCCGGCACCCCGGATATCAAGGTCTTGGGATGCAAGGGTAAATCCGGCCCCAAGCGTATCGAGGGACCCCAGCACCCGCAGCCGTTTCTGCGCCGTGTCGGTCAGTTTCATCCGCGGTTTGGTGGTCAGATAGGCATAGGCGCGGGTCTTCGACCGACCCACGCGGCCCCGGATCTGGTAAAGCTGGCTCAGCCCGAACATGTCCGCCCGGTGCACCACCATCGTATTGGCGCGCGGGATGTCCAGACCGCTTTCCACGATGGTCGTGGCCAGCAGCACATCATACTTGCCGTCGTAGAAGGCATTCATTCGCTGGTCCAGGTCGCCGGCGGCCAGCTGCCCGTGCGCGGTCACGTAACTCACTTCGGGCACTTGGTTTTTCAGGAAATCCTCGATCTCCGGCAGGTCGCTGACCCGGGGCACGACGAAGAAGCTCTGCCCGCCGCGATAGTGTTCGCGCAGCAGCGCTTCGCGGATGGTGACCCCGTCGAACTCGCTGACATAGGTGCGGATCGAAAGCCGGTCGATGGGCGGCGTACCGATGATCGACAGATCCCGCACCCCCGACAGCGACAGCTGCAGCGTGCGCGGAATGGGCGTCGCCGTCAGGGTCAGCACATGCACGTCGCTCTTCAGCTGCTTGAGCCGTTCCTTGTGCCCCACGCCAAAGCGCTGTTCCTCGTCGACGATCAGCAGGCCGAGGTTCTTGAATCGGATCCCCTTCGCCAGAAGCGCATGGGTGCCCACGGCGATATCGACCGTGCCATCCGTGATCCCGGCGCGGGTGCGGGTTGCATCCGCCGATCCGACAAAACGGGACAAGGGACTGACCTGAATAGGAAATCCTCGGAACCGCTCGGCAAAATTCTGGTAGTGCTGCCGCGCCAGCAGCGTGGTCGGCGCGATCACCGCGACCTGCACGCCGGACATGGCGGCGACGAAAGCGGCCCGCAGCGCGACCTCCGTCTTGCCGAATCCGACGTCGCCGCAGACCAGCCGGTCCATCGGGTGGCCGCTGTCCATGTCGTGCAGCACATCGTCGATCGCCGACAGCTGATCGTCGGTTTCCTGGTAGGGGAACCGTGCCAGGAAGCTGTTCCACTCGGCCTCCGGCGGCTCCATGATCGGCGCGCGGCGCAGCGCACGTTCGGCGGCAACCCGGATCAGCCGGTCCGCCATCTCGCGGATGCGTTCCTTCAGCCGGGCCTTCTTGGCCTGCCAGGCACCACCGCCCAGCTTGTCCAGCAGGCCCTCTTCATGGCCATAGCGGGACAGCAGTTCGATATTCTCGACCGGCAGGTAAAGCCTCGCGTTTTCGGCATATTCCAGCAGCAGGCATTCATGCGCGGCACCTGCGGCGGTGATCACCTCCATGCCGTGATAGCGACCGATGCCGTGATCGACGTGGACCACCAGGTCACCCGGGCTCAGGCTCTGCGCTTCGGTCAGGAAGTTCTCCGCCCGCCGCTTGCGCCGTGCGCCGCGGATCAGCCGGTCGCCCAGCACGTCCTGTTCGGAAATCACCGTCAGCGGCCGGTCGTTCCAGGTCCCCTCGAACCCGTGTTCCAGCGGCCAGATCGCCAGGTGCAGACCGCGCTTGTCGATCCGACTGGCATCGGTGATCGAGATCGCCTCCTTCAGCCCCTCGTCCGCGATCAGCCCTTCCAGCCGCTCCCGCGCGCCTTCGGAATAGGAGGCGACAACCACCGGCCCCAGCTGAAGCTTTGCCTTCACATGATCCGCGAGAGATTTGAAAAGGCTCACATTTTCAAGCTGCCGCTCGGGCGAGAAGTTGCGCCCCAGGCGCCCGCCCGCGTCCAGCACCCCAGGTCCCGGCGACTGCGCAAGCGGCGAGATCTGCAGCAGGCGACGGCCCGCGACCTTTGCCTCCCACGCGGCATCATCGAGGTAGAGCAGCGCCGGCGGAACGGGTTTGTAGACCGAGCCCATCCGCGCACGATCCTGCAGCGCGATCCGACGGCTTTCGTACTGATCCGCGATGGTATCCCACCGCGACAGGCGCGCCGGCGTGGACTGGTCATCCAGCGTGACGGTCGCCTGCGGCAGGAAGTCGAACAGGGTTTCCAGCTTCTCATGGAAGAACGGCAGCCAGTGCTCCATCCCCTGCTGCTTGCGCCCTGCGCTGACAGCCTCGTACAGCGGATCATCGGTGCCCGCCGCGCCAAACTCGATCCGGTAGTTCTGCCGGAACCGGGTGATCGCCGCTTCATCCAGGATCACTTCGGACACCGGCGCCAGTTCCACTAGGTCCAGCTTGTCCGTCGTCCGCTGGCTGCCCGGATCGAACCGCCGCGCACCGTCCAGCACATCCCCGAAGAGATCCAGCCGCACCGGGCCGGAAGGCCCCGGGGGAAAGATGTCGATGATGCCGCCGCGAATGGCGTAATCGCCGGGCTCGGTCACCGAGTGGGATTGCGAAAAGCCCATTCGAACCAGGAAGTTGCGCAGCGCAGTTTCATCGACCCGCGCGCCCACCCGGGCAGAGAAGGACGCCTCTTTCAGCACCTCCCGCGCCGGGATCCGCTGTGTCGCGGCATTCAGGGTGGTCAGCAGGATGAACTGATCCGGCATGCCGTGGACCAGCCCGGCAAGGGTCGCCATCCGCGTGGCGGAGATATCCGCATTGGGCGAGATCCGGTCATAGGGCAGGCAATCCCAGCCGGGAAAGGTCAGCACCGGCATCGTCGGATCGAAGAAGTGCAGCGCATCCAGCATCGCCGCCATGCGCTTGTCATCGCGCGCGACATGCAGCACCGGCGCGCCGGTCTTGGCCACTTCCTTCAGCAGGAGGGCCGCGTCATAGCCTTCGGGCGCACCGCCGAGGGTGAAATGCTCGTTCGATGCCAAGGCTCAGCCTCCGAAGGTGCTGTGCATGCCGTTGACGAACATGCCCCAGAAAGAAGTCACGAGGATGGCGAAGAGGCCGATGATCTGGATCGAAAGCCGCAGCCCCCGGATCCGGGCATAGATTTCCTGCGTCGTCATCTCGGGCCGTGCCCCCAGCTGCCGCGCCGTGCGCATCGAAAGCAGCCAGACCAGGGTCATCGGGAAACCGATCAGGACAAGCGCCTGGCAGAACTCCACCCAGTAGTAGAACCCAAGGATCGCAAGTGCGGTCAAAACGAAGCTCAACACTCCAACCGCAATTTCACCAGCATTATCAGAGATGTAGAGCATGCGGTTCACGTTGATCCGGACGAGGTCACGCATGTCGGCCTCGATCTGCCCGCCCTTCCTGTGCGCCCGCTGCACAAGGTCGAAGGGCACGCCAAGCACCCAATGGCTCGTCGTGGACCAGATGACCGCCAGCGAAAGCCAGAACCACAGGTTGGAGAAGGACCGCAGGTCGATCAGATGAAAAATCGTGGCCATAGCACCCACCGGCGACATGTCCTTTCTACTCGACGTCAGTCCGTGTCGACCGGATATAACGGTTGCATCGGCGATTGCCCAGCCCCCCAGTCAGCCCCAAGGGCGCCCCCGCGCCCGGAAGAAGGACACGTGAAGGTGAGCAGGCCAACGCGCGCCGGGCCTCGTGCCAGGTCTTGAGGTTGTCGCCCGATCCATGGCATCCCGTTCCGGCACATGTCCGGGAGACAGATCATGCTACCCATCCAAGCCCCCTTTCCCGCAACGCGCCTGCGCCGGACCCGCAAATCCGCCGCGATCCGCGACCTGGTGCAGGAAAACGTCTTTACCGTGAAGGACCTGATCTGGCCGGTCTTCGTCTGCGAGGGCGAAAACCATGAAGAGCCGGTGCCCTCCATGCCCGGTGTCTTCCGGCGTTCCGTGGACCGCATCGCGGAAGCCGCCTCGGAAGCGTTCGATCTGGGCATCCCCGCGATCTGCATCTTCCCCTACACCCCGGCGGACAAGCGCAGCGCCGACGCGGCGGAGGCCTGGAACCCGGAAAACCTGTCGAACCGCGCCATCCGCGCCATCAAGGCTGCCGTGCCGGAGATGATGGTGATGACCGATGTCGCGCTGGACCCCTACTCCGACACCGGCCAGGACGGCTATGTGGTGGACGGAGAGGTGGTCAACGACCCGACGGTCGAAGCCCTGGTCAAACAGGCCATGTCCCAGGCCGAAGCGGGCGCAGACATCATCGGCCCGTCCGACATGATGGACAGCCGCATCGGCGCGATCCGCACCGCGCTGGAAACCGGCGGCTTCCAGAACGTGATGATCCTGTCCTACGCGGCGAAATATGCCTCTGCCTTCTACGGCCCCTTCCGGGACGCCGTCGGGGCCTCCGGCGCGCTCAAGGGCGACAAGAAGACCTACCAGATGAACCCCGGCAATTCGGACGAGGCGATCCGCCTCGTGGCACGGGACCTGGAGGAAGGCGCCGACATGGTGATGATCAAACCCGGCATGCCCTACCTCGACATCTGCCGCCGCGTGAAGGACAGCTTCGGCGTGCCGACCTTCGCCTACCAGGTCTCCGGTGAATACGCGATGATCCAGGCCGCGGCGCAAAACGGCTGGATCGACGGGGAAAAGGCCATGGTCGAAAGCCTGCTGGGGTTCAAGCGCGCGGGCTGTGACGGCGTGCTCAGCTATTTCGCGCCGGCCTTCGCCCGCCTGACCGCCTGACCCTCGCCAAGGCGACGGGGCCCGGGCGCAGAGCCGTCCGGGCGCCTGCCGGTGCTGCCTGCTCGGCCCGTTTATGCCTTTTTCGCCCTGGTGCGATCAACACTTGGTGACACTTCCCCGACGGACCGCTATCAATGGCGCCATAAAAGCCGGCCTACCGGCAGAGGCAGTTCATCGACATCACGATCCCGCCCCGGGATCGGGCAAGAGGGCACAGACATGACCCATCTGACGCGACGCGCATTCACCTTCTCCGCGCTGGCCGCCGTGCCAGCAGTATCCGCCTGCTCCGGCAACGGCTTTGCCAACAACGGCGCCGCCACCATCGACGCCCGCGTCGATGCGACCCTGGCGCAGATGTATTCCGAATTTCCCGGCACCCGGGATCTGTCGAACAAGGCCGCCGGCATGCTGGTGATGCCCCTGCTGACCGAGGCAGGCTTCGGCATTGGCGGCGGCTACGGGCGCGGCGCACTGCGCGTCGGCGGGGCCACGGTGGATTACTACTCCGCCACCCGCGCCAGCGCCGGCATCCAGATCGGCGCGCAGCAATATGCCCACGTCCTGTTCTTCATGACCCAGGACGCCCTGCAGGACTTCCGCCGCAACGACGGCTGGGCCGCCGGGGCCGACGCGGAAATCGTCTTCAACAACCTGGGCGAGACGCTGCGGGCAGAAACCACGACCTCGCTCGCCCCGGTGATCGCGGTGATCTTCGCCCAGGCGGGCCTGCGCGTCGGCGCGACGGTCGAGGGCCTGAAGTACTCCCGCATCATTCCCTGATCCAAACGACATGACCAGGGCGGCCGGATGTCCGGCACAGCAACAAAAGGGCGCCCCGGGGCGCCCTTTTCGTCAGTGATAGCGCAGCTCTCCGACGACATTGCGCCACTCCCCGCTGCCGATCATCTTTCGATGGGTATAGCGCACCGAATGCAGCGGGCCCTCGATCTTCTCCTGCCAAAAGGCGATGAATTCGAACAGCCGGGGGTGATCCGGCGCCAGGTCGTACTCCTGCTAGATGTAGCTGTTCAGCACGTTCCTGTAGTCGGGCATGCGGTAGAAAATCTCCGCCGTGGTCAGCCCGTATCCCTTCAGCATCAGCTCCGTTTCGCGCATCCTGATCCCGTCCTTTATCCAGACCTGCGAAAAGCCTTGATCGAGATCAGTTAAAATACAACAAAAACAGCCTGTTATCAGGTTGTCCCGGCGGCTGCCAGATCCATGGTTGCGCAAGCATTGCACCCCAGATCGTGGCGATGTTATAGTTCTGTCAACAAGATATAGAACCGTTCCCAAGACAGGCGCTGCACGTGACCGATACTCCGGAAACCCCTGAAAACGATCAGGAAAAAAGCCCCGCTCCGGCGGCCGGCCCCTCCGTCTCCATCACGGAGGAGATGCGCTCCTCCTATCTCGACTATGCCATGTCGGTCATCGTCTCGCGGGCCATCCCGGATCTGCGCGACGGCCTAAAACCTGTGCACCGCCGGATCCTCTTCGCGATGAACGAAGTGGGCAACACCCACGACAAGCCCTACCGCAAGTCGGCACGTCCCGTGGGCGACGTCATGGGTAAGTACCACCCTCACGGCGACAGCGCGATCTACGACGCGCTCGCCCGGATGGCGCAGGACTTCTCCATGTCCCTGCCGCTGCTGGATGGCCAGGGCAACTTCGGCTCCATGGACGGGGACAAGCCCGCGGCCATGCGTTACACCGAGGTCCGGATGGACAAGCCGGCGCAATACATGCTGGCCGATATCGACAAGGAAACCGTCGATTTCCAGGACAACTATGACGGCAAGGACAAGGAACCCTCGGTCCTGCCCGTCCGCTTCCCGAACATGCTGGTCAACGGCGCAGGCGGTATCGCCGTCGGCATGGCCACCAACATCCCGCCCCACAACCTGGGCGAGGTCGTGGATGCCACGCTTGCCCTGATCGAGAACCCGGATCTTTCGACCGAGGAACTGATCAACTACGTCCCCGGCCCCGACTTCCCCACCGGCGGGATCCTCCTGGGCCGGTCCGGCGCGCGCAAGGCCTACCTCGAAGGGCGCGGGTCCTGCATCATCCGGGCCAAGACCCACGTGGAGGAACTCCGCAAGGAACGTTACGCCATCGTCGTGGACGAGATCCCCTACCAGGTGAACAAGTCCGCCATGATCGAGAAGATCGCGGAACAGGTCCGCGACAAGAAGATCGAAGGCGTCGCCCATGTTCAGGACGAATCCGACCGTCAGGGTGTCCGCGTCGTGGTGGAACTGAAACGGGACGCCACCCCCGAGGTCGTGCTGAACCAGCTCTTCCGCTTCACCCCGATGCAGACATCCTTCGGCTGCAACATGCTGGCGCTGAACGGCGGCAAGCCCGAAACCCTGTCGCTCTACGGGTTCCTGTCGGCCTTCATCGACTTCCGCGAAGACGTCGTGGCGCGCCGCACCGCCTACCTGCTGCGCAAGGCCCGCGAACGGGCGCATATCCTGTGCGGCCTGGCCGTCGCCGTGTCCAACGTGGATGAGGTCGTGGCGACCATCCGCGCCTCCGCCGATGCGGCAGAGGCCCGGGAAAAGCTGATGACCCGCCGCTGGCCCGCGGCCGAGATCGCGGATTACATCCGCCTGATCGACGACCCGACCCATACGATGAACGAGGACGGCACCTACAACCTGTCCGAAACCCAGGCCCGCGCCATCCTGGAACTGCGCCTGCAACGCCTGACCCAGATCGGCGTGAAGGAAGTCACGGACGAGCTGCAGGAGCTTGCCTCCAAGATCAAGGAATACCTGGAAATCCTCGGCTCCCGCGAGCGGATCATGGAGATCATCTCGAACGAGCTGCAGGAGGTGAAGGACCTCTTCGCCGTGCCCCGCCGGACAGAGATCGTCGACTGGGGCGGCGACATGGAAGACGAGGACCTGATCGAACGCGAGGACATGGTCGTCACCGTCACCGCGGGCGGCTACATCAAGCGGACCCCGCTGACCGACTTCCGCAGCCAGAAACGCGGCGGCAAGGGCCTGTCGGGTGGCGCGATGAAGGAAGACGATGCCGTCACCACGCTCTTCGTCGCCAATACCCACACGCAACTGCTGTTCTTCACCACCGACGGCATGGTCTACAAGTTGAAGACCTGGCGCCTGCCGCTTGGTGGTCGGACGTCCAAGGGCAAGGCGATCGTCAACATCCTGCCCATTCCCACCGGCGTCTCCATCGCGGCGATCATGCCCGTGGACCGGGACGAAGAGGAATGGGGCGACCTGCAGATCGTCTTCGCCACCTCGGCCGGTGACGTGCGCCGCAACGCGCTCTCCGATTTCACCAACGTTAAACGCAATGGTAAAATCGCCATGGAGCTGCCCGAAGGTGTCAGCCTGGTGAATGCGCGCATCGCCTCCGATGAGGATGACGTCATGCTGGTCACGGCCTCCGGGCGCGCGATCCGCTTCCCCACCACCGCCGTGCGGGTCTTCAAGGGCCGCAAGTCGACCGGTGTGCGCGGCATCCGCCTGTCCGAAAATGACGGCGTGGTGTCCATGTCCATCATCCGCCACTTCGAAGCGACCTCCGACGAACGTGCCGCATACCTTAAAATGCGGCGTCTGATGGCCGGCGTGACCGAAGAAGCGGAAAGCGACGAGGAAGAGGGCAACGCCGACAGCCTGCTCCCGCAGGAGCGCTACGCAGAGATGTCGGCGGCTGAAAACCTGATCCTGACGCTGACGCAGAACGGTTCCGGCAAGATGTCCTCGTCCCACGATTACCCCGTGCGTGGCCGTGGTGGCATGGGTGTCACCGCCATGGACAAGGCCATGCGCGGTGGTCCGATCGTCGCTTCCTTCCCCGTTGAACTGGATGACCAAATCATGCTCGCCACCTCTCGCGGGCAGTCCATTCGGGTGCCAGTAGAGGGAATTTCCTTCCGTTCCCGTAGCGCGGGTGGTGTTCGTGTGTTTAATACGGGTAAAGATGAGCATGTCGTCTCCGTCGCCCGTATTGTCGACCAGGGTGAGGAAGACGGTGAAGATGGTGAGGCCGGGTAACCCCCGGCTCCACGCCCCTTGGAGCGCATTGACTTGAAGAACTGGGACGACCTCCGCTACCTGGTTGCCGTGCACAAGACCGGCTCTATGAGCGCCGCCGCACGGCTTCTTGAAACCAATCCCGCGACGGTCTCCCGCCGTCTGGCACGCCTGTCAGAGACGCTGGGCTTCGATCTCTTCCTGAAGACCCCGCAAGGGTGGACGGCGAACGAGGCGATCGGCGAGTTGATCGAAACGATCACCGCCTTCGAGAACGAGATCGAATCCTACCTCAATGCCCGCGACACCAGCGCGAGCGGTGCCAATGGGCACGTCAGCATCGGCTGCTCCCCCTCCATCACCGCCAGCATCCTGCTGCCCGGTCTGAAGGACTTCCTCACCAGCCATCCGGAGCTGGAAATCAGCTTTGCCAACCAGTTCTACCAGGATGCGCTCGGCGACAACGACCTGTTCATCTCGGCCGTCCGGCCCCAGCAGGGGCGCCTGGTCGTGCGTTTCATCGGGAAGTATTCCACCAACGTCTATTGCTACCCCGACAGCCCGCGCAACGGACAGTGGGTCGGCCTCCACGGGCTGCATGACCGCTACCCGCCGCTGCAGCACGCCCGCACAATCATGGGTGGTCGGGACCCGGTGATCCGTGTCGAGACACTTCTGGATGCGCTCAACACCGTTCGCAGCACCGGCCTGCCCGGAATCGTGCCCACGCTCGCCGCGCAAAGCGATCCCGGCCTGATCCCCTTCGACCCCGACAGCCGCCCGCTGCAGACGCCGCTGTACCTGTGTTTCCACGAAACCCGTCGCAAGGACCCGCTTCTTCAATTGGTTGCGGACTGGATCACGGCACGGTTCAACGACTTCGAAACGACCTGAGGTCTTCTGATCAATGCAACCGCAGGTATGTCGGGCATTTTCATCCCGACAAGCCTTCCGCATGCCCATAGTTCTTGTCATGCGCAACTGAACGTGTTCCATTGGGACCCGGGAAGGTACCAAACCTCTCCCAACGGTTGAACAGGGACAAAATTTTCAGATACAGATGCCCCCGGTTCCAGGGCCCGCAACGGGCTGTCCGGATCGGAGATGGCACATGTCTTCGGAGGGGGCTCAACGCGCCCGTTCAGCGGCGGACCCCGGTTCGCAGCGCCCTCCAAACCAAGGCTTGGCGCTTCTACCCCGTCAATCCCTTTCACTCGGCCGGCCCGAACAGCCGGCCGTTTTCTTTGCGCCCCTCGCCGCGTGACGCGCAGTTTCACAGCCACGGCAGACCGCCATCGCACACCGGGAAGCCGCGTCACCCGCACAGCACGGCGGGCGCTTTTGCAGGGTCCGATGGGCGATTGCATCGTTTACTTTCAGGAAAAACACTGCAATTTCGTTCGGGCCAGCCGGTCAGGGCCCGCCCGCCTTTGCCCGGACCGGCTCCTTTCAGGTACACCGGCCCAGACGTCGGCCCAGACACGGATGGTTTCCATGATCAAGTCTTCCCCTCGTTTCCCGTCCACCCGCAGCTGCCTTCCCGCGCTCCTGCTGCTTGCGCCGATGCTCAGCCCGGCTGCCGCCCAAGCACAGCTCGTGCTCGACGGCCAGGTCAAGGTGGAGGTCGCCCACAATGACGATACCGGCGTGAACACCAAGCGGATCCGCGGCAGTTTCGACGGCATGATCTGGAACAACATCGGCGTTCAGCTCGACCTCGGCACCGGCAAGCACGAGAATCACACCTCGACCGCGCCCTCGGCCACACTGCACCTCTACCATGCCCCGACCGACTCCCTATCCTACGGTGTCTACCTCGCCGCAGAGGACCGCCGCCCGGGCAACTCCTACTTCTGGGGTGGGGAAATCGCCTACGAGGCCAATGGCTTCGGGGTCGAGGCCTACGCCGCCTACCGCGACGACATCGCCGAAACCACGGACGGCAGCCGTTACGGGGTCGACCTGACCTATGTGGCCACCGGCGCCCCCCGCTGGACCTTCCTTGCCGGCGCCGTGGCCGACAACGGCGATCCGCTGGATCGCAGCTATGGCTACATCGGTGCCACCTATGCGCTGAAGGACGGGATCGACCTGGGCATGACCGCCGGCAGCACCGATGACGGCGCGGCCATCGCCTCCGTCCTGGTGACCTTCACCTTCGGTGACGGCCCCACCTTCCGCGCCCGGGACTCGCTGGAACAATACCCCGGCTACTGATCGCCGAAGCCGCAACGCGAAGGGCCGCCCGGGAAAACCCCGCGCGGCCCTTTTCATGTCTCACCGCCACGCGGGGTCAGAGATCGTAGATCTCCGAGAACTTGGCCTCGATGTAATCCAGCAGCGGCCCCGCCGTCGGCGCCTTGCCGCAGGCCCGGGTGATCACGTCGCGCGGTTCGTACAGCCCGCCGTGACGCTGCACCTTCTCTGCCAGCCAGCGGGTGGCGGGCGTGGTGATGCCCTTCGCCAGTTCCGCGTCCAGGTCCGGGACCTCGGCCCGCATCGCCTCGGCCAGGCAACCGGCGTAGACATTGCCCAGGGAATAGGTCGGGAAGTAGCCGAAGAGGCCGCAGGACCAGTGCACATCCTGCAGACAGCCAAGCGAAGCGCGCGGCACGGCATAGCCGAAGTCGGCCTCGAACCGGTCGTTCCAGGCCGCTTCCAGATCCGCCACCTTCAGGTCACCGGAAATCAGCGCCTGTTCCAGGTCGAAGCGCAGCATGATGTGCAGGTTGTACTGCAGCTCGTCCGCCTCGGTCCGGATGTAGTCGTTCTTGACGTGGTTCACGGCGGCATAGAAGGCCTCGGGGCTGTCCACACCGATCTCTCCGAAATCGGACCGCATCTGGTGGAACATCCATTCGGTGAAGGCGCGCGACCGGCCCAGCTGGTTCTCGTAGATCCGGCTCTGGCTTTCGTGCACGCCCATCGACACGCCCTGCCCCAGCGGGGTCAGCATGTAGCCCGCGTCGATGTTCTGCTCGTAGCAGGCGTGGCCGACCTCATGGATGGTCGAGTAGAAGCAGTTGAACGGATCCTCGGGATTGGTCCGCGTGGTGATCCGCACATCCGCCCCGGAGCCGGAGCTGAACGGATGCACCGCCTTGTCGATCCGGCCCCGCTCCATGTCGTACCCGAAGGCCAGCGCCAGCTTGCGGGTGAACGCCATCTGCGCATCCGCCGGGAAATGTCCCTTCAGCGCGGCGGGCTCGGGCTTTTCCAGGACCTTGCCGCGCAGCGCCACCAGGCGCGGACGCATCTGTGCGAACATCTCGCCCAGCTGGGCGGCCGTGGCGAAGGGTTCGTAATCGTTGACCAGCGCGTCGTAGACGCTCCCGCCATCCGCCCCGCCATCAGCCAGGGCCTGCCCCTCCTGCTGGCGCAGCTCGATCACCCGGGACAGCACCGGCGCGAAGGCGGCGAAGTCATCCTTCGCCCGTGCCTCGGCCCACTGGCCCTGGGCCACGGACATCACCCGCGCGATCTCTTCGGCCAGGTCCGAAGGGATCTTGCCGGCCCGTTCGTAGTTCCGCCGGATATGGCGCAGCTTGGCGGCATCCGCCTCGCTCATCTCTGCGCCTTCGCAGGCGGCAAGCCACTCTCCCAGGCGGGGATCGGTGCGGCGGGCGTGCAGCACGGCTTCCATCGCCGCCATTTCCTCGCCCCGCTGCTCGGCCGCGCCACGCGGCATGTAGGTCTCCTGGTCCCAGCCCAGCCGGCCGGCAACCTGGCCCAGGGCCTCGGTCTGTTTCTGGAAGGCCAGCAGCTCGGCCAGGGGAAGGTTGGTTCCGGTGGTCATCTCAGCCTCTCACGCTGGTGGAAACGGGATATGCGGCGGCAAAGCGGGCGCGGATGATCAGCACCCAGGTCAGCACCGCCCACAGCTGGTGGGTGATCGCCACATGCAGCTGGGCCGCGGTCATCACCGCCGTGATCCCCAGGACGACCTGCCCCCAAAGCGCGATATAGGCCAGGGTAAAGGCGCCACGGGTCGTCTTGTTGGGCGAGCGGCGCGCCTTCAGGAAGACCACCGTGCCGAAGATCAGCAACAGGTAGCCCCAGCACCGGTGGATGAACTGCACCAGACCGGGATTTTCCAGGAAGTTGCGCCAGACCGGCTCGATATCGAAGGCATAGGGCGGGAAGACCTGCCCGCCCATCAGCGGCCAGTCGGTGTAGCTGCGCCCGGCGTCGATCCCGGCCACCAGTGCGCCCAGCAGGATCTGGATGAAGGCCATGTGCATCCACCCGGTGCCCAGGCTGAAGGGCTTTGCCTCCCGCGCGCGGCGCGCCTGCATCAGGTCGCGCTCTTCCCGGCCCAGCAGGAAGACGTACCAGGCAATCGTGCCCAGGATGCCGAAGGCCAGGCCAAGGTGCACCGCCAGCCGGTACGACGCCACGTCCAGCATGTCGTTGCCGAGGCCGGAGGACACCATCCACCAGCCGACCGCACCCTGCAGCCCGCCCAGGACCCCCACGAGGAAACTGCGTTTCAGCCAGCCGGCCGGCATGCGGCCCGCCACCCAGAAACCGAAGAACCCGATGGCCCAGACCAGCCCGATGGCACGGCCCAGGTTGCGGTGGCTCCACTCCCACCAGTAGATCTGCTTGAAGTCAGACAGCTGCATCCAGCTGTTCTGCTCCGCAAACTCGGGGATCTGCTTGTAAAGGTCGAACTCTGCCTGCCAGTCCGTGGCATTCATCGGCGGCAGGGCCCCGGAAATCGGCTTCCACTCGGTGATCGACAGGCCGCTGTCGGTCAGACGGGTCAGCCCGCCCAGGGCAATCATCGCGACGACCATCAGGAACAGGATCGCCAGCCAGATGCGCAGCCCGCGCCGCGCCCCCCGCTTGCCCGCATCAATACCGCCGGTGCGGATCTCTGCCTTCTGGTCGGTGCCGACCTCTTCGAAAATGCTGCGCTTCTCGCTCATGCATGGCCCTCGCTGGCTCTCATTGGCCCGCGGACCCTAGTCCCGACTATGGCCGGGGACAAGCCACAGGCATGTTACGGACGGGTGTATCCGTCAGGGTGAGACAGTCAGTCGCCGCGTTCTTTCCAGCGCACCATCTGGCGCAGGATCCCGTGCATCATCTGCACGTCCGACCGCGTCAGCGGCATCCGCGACCACAGGTTCCGCAGCACGATCTTCATGCCCTCCGCCTTGGTCTCGGGAAAGAAGAAGCCCGCCTCGTCCAACCGGTTTTCGTAGTGATCGGCCAGCTTTTCCACCTCGACGTTGGTGGCCCAGTCCGCGCCCGCCATCTCGATCCGCTCCGCCTCCACATCGACCGCCTGACGGCGCCATTCATAGGCCGTCAGCAAGACGCATTGCGCCAGATTGAGGGAGGCGAACTCCGGGTTCACCGGCACGTTGATGATCGCATTGGCTCGCGCGATGTCGTCGTTTTCCAGCCCGGCACGCTCCGGCCCGAAAAGCACGGCAACCTTCTCGCCGCCGGAAATCTTCTCCCGCGCGATCTCCATCGCGCGCTCCGGCGTCACCACCGGCTTGGTCAGCCCCCGCGCCCGCGCGGTGGTGGCAAAGACGTAGGAACAATCCTCCAGCGCATCCGCCGTGGTCTCGCACAGCATCGCCTCGTCCAGCAGCCGCCCCGCGCCGGAGGCCATGGCAACCGCCTTCTGGTTCGGCCATCCGTCGCGCGGGCTCACCAGCCGCATCCGGTCCAGGCCGAAGTTCCACATCGCCCGCGCGGCCCCGCCGATATTCTCCCCCATCTGGGGACGGACGAGGACGAAGGCTGGCTGGGACATGGGAGATACCTCTTTTGACTGAAGCCTCCTCCTATCCCCGCCGGCCTTCCCTGTCGAGGGTGCCCCGGCCCGCCGACGCCTCCGGCAGGCGTATTTCCGGCGGGTTGAGGCCGCAACCGCGCCCCATACCGTGCAGGCCACGCCCGCCTCCGAACCTGCCGCACGGCTCCGGGTGCCGTCCCCATCCCTTCAACCCGGCCGAATTACTCCGGAAATACTCTGGGGAACGCGCGGCACGCGCGGGGGGCAGCGCCCCCTCTGCCCACGCATTCCCTTTGCACCGCCAACGCTTACGCGTTATAGCGGCGCGAAACTCGAAGAGGCTCGCATGTCCCAGGAAGAACAGCCGCAGATCTACCTGATCTCCCCGCCCGAATTCGACCTGATGGAATTCCCCGACCGGCTTGCCGCCGTCCTGGACGCGCGGGAGATCGCATGCGTGCGCCTCGCGCTCGCCTCCCACGACGAAGACCGCATCTGCCGGGCCGCCGACGCCCTGCGCGAAGTCACCCATGCCCGCGACGTGGCCCTGGTGATCGACCGCCATATTCTGCTGGCCGAACGCATGGGGCTGGACGGTGTCCACCTCGAAGACGGCTCCCGCTCGGTCCGCAAGGCGCGCAAGGCCCTTGGCAACGACGCCATCGTCGGCGCCTTCTGCGGCACCTCCCGTCACGACGGCATGACCGCCGGCGAAGCGGGCTGCGACTACATCTCCTTCGGGCCGGTGGGCGAAACCGCTCTCACCGATGGCGAAACCGCCGAATTCGAGGTCTTCGAATGGTGGTCGCAGATGATCGAAATCCCCGTCGTCGCCGAAGGCGGCCTGACCCCCGATCTGGTGGGCAAGCTGGCGCCGGTGACCGATTTCTTCGGCATCGGCGATGAAATCTGGGCCTCCGAAGATCCCGTCGCCGCGCTCAAGGCGCTGACCGACCGGTTCTGATCCTCAGCTCTCGCGCTGCCAGTCCCAGGGCATGCCGCCGCGCACCTGCGCTTCGCAGGCCGCGGCCAGGGCTTTCCTGTCCGCGAAATCCGCGACCTTCAGGGGCGGGTGGTAGATCACCTCGACCCCGCCCTGCGGCCACGCGGCCAGCACCTTCAGGAAGCTCGCGCCGAATTCCATCGCGCCCCACCAGCCATAGAACCGCGGCTCGCCCCCGCGCGGCGCGCGGTAGAGGACGCTGACGGGCTGGATATGGCAGAAGTCCCGCAGCTCCGGGTCGAAGAAGGCCCCGAAGAGGGAGGACTTGAACGGCAGCACCCGCCGCCCGTCGGTCGATGTGCCCTCGGGGAAGAACATCAGCCGCTGACCGGCGCGCAGCCGTTCCAGGAACACCTCCTGCTGACGTTTCGCATCGCCCCGGCGGCGGTTGATGAAAACGGTGCCCGTGGCCTTCGCCAGCTGCCCGATCCCCGGCCAGCCCCCGACCTCGGACTTCGACACGAAGAAGACCGCCCGCGGTGCCGACAGCGTGAAGATATCGAGCCAGCTGGTGTGGTTCGACACCAGCGCGCCTCGCTCCCGCATCGGGCGTCCCGTCACCTTCAGGCGCATCCCGGAGACGAGGAAGAACGCCCGGCAGGTGATCATCTGGAACACCGGCGACACCGGGCGGCGCAGGCCGCAGAAGGGGCTTTCGACCAGCCGCACCAGCAGCAGCAGGATCAGGCAGACCAGCAGGATCAGCCCCAGGGCCAGGACACGCAGCACGACACGGCCCCAGCCGGCGGGCGTGATCTTCACCTCTTCCGGCGGCGTCTCGGACTCCCAGGTCTGGTTCATTTCACTCTCCGCGCCGGAACAGGCGGCTCTGCTTCTCGTTCAGAAGCCGGGTATCCAGGATCAGGCAGACGTCGACCGTGTTGAAGGCATGATCCACGTAGGCGCCCTCCCCCACGAAACCACCCAGCTTCAGGTACCCCTTGATCAGCGGCGGCACCGCGCGCATCGCCGCGACCCGGTCCAGCTCCCCCTCGGGCACGAGGTCCATCCGCTGAAAGGCCCCCGGCTGCGCCCGCACCCGCAGGGGCTCCGGCGCCAGGTGGCGGGCATGGAGCACCGAAAGCGGGGCAGCCAGGGCCTCGATATCGGTGCCATGGAAAGAGGCCACGCCGAACAGGATCTCGATCCCCCTCTCGGCCACGTAGTCTGCCAGGGCGGCCCACATCACCATCATCGCCGGGCCGCCGCGATAGTCGGGATGCAGGCAGGACCGGCCCAGTTCCAGCAACCTGCGCCCGGATGCTGTCAGCTTCGACAGGTCGTATTCATCGGCGGAATAGAACTGCCCCGCCGCCTTCGCGGCGCTGTCGGTCAGCAGGCGGTAGACGCCCACCACCTGCTCCCGCAGCGGCCCCGGACGAGAATGGTCGATCAGCAGAAGGTGGTCGAAATGGGGATCAAAGCGATCCTGCTCCAACCGGGCGGCGTGATCCACCATGGCCCCACCTCCGCCAAGCTCCTCGACGAAGACCTTGTAACGCAGATGCTGGGCGGCGTGGATTTCCGCCTCGCTGGCGGCCAGGCGGGTTTCGAAGTGCGGTCCGTTTGCGGTCATGCCTGCCTGTGCTGTCCCGGTTCCACGGGGCGTTCCCCGCGCCGGCCTGCCGCCGGTTGCGGTGTTTTAGGCAAGACCCGTCGTCAGGGCAAGGACCCGCGCCGCCCCAGGCAGGCAGGCGGCGGGGCACATCCGGGGCCGATTTCCCGGCAGGATGGGGCGAAAACTCCGACCTATTGCGAATAGCTTGATCCGTAAAAGTCGAATTAACCTCTTCTATACCATTCGGCGGCTTCAGTGGTCGAAGACAGGAATCAGGTCCACCCGATCCCCGTCGATGACGACCTTGCCGGCCTCGGGGAAGTTCACCGTGATCCGGCCGCCGATATTGGACTGCACCTGCCCCACGCCCCATTCGGGTTGAGAGGGATGTCGCACGCAGGTGCCGGGTTCAAGAAGGGAGTTGAGGCTCATCGGGGGTCCGATCGGGTTAAGAGTTGACCGTTTGCAGGTAGGAAGGATCTCCGATGCAGAATACGCATCTTCTGGCGTCACTGATAGGGTCACGGATCTGCCATGACCTGATTTCCCCGGTCGGCGCCATACAGAACGGGCTGGAACTGCTCTCGCTCGATGGCGGCCTCAAGGGGCCGGAGATGATGCTGATCTCCGATTCCGTTTCCGCCGCCTCCGCCAAGATCCGCTTCATGCGCATCGCCTTCGGCATGGCCGGTGACGGGCAGAAGATCGGCCGCCGCGAAGTGGCCGCCATCCTCGACGATCTCAGCCGCTCCGGCCGGATCACCTATGACTGGACGCCCCAGGGGGACTTCCTGCGCACCGACATCCAGGAGGTCTTCCTGGCGCTGCTCTGCATGGAAAGCGCGATGCCGCAGGGGGGTACGATCACGGTCACGCGCCCCGATGACAGCGACACCGGATGGGAAGTCTCGGGGCCTGCGCTGATCAACCGCCCCGACCCCGCCTTCTGGGAGGCCCTGACAGGCGATGGCGAAGACGCCGCCATCATGCCCGCGCATGTGCAATTCGCCCTGCTGCCCGCCCTCGTGCGCGCCCGTTTCGGCACCCTCGATCTGCGCGCAGGCGAGGGCTGCCTCACACTCACCTTCTGAGCCTGAACGCAAAGGGCGCGGCCACCGTCGGCGCCGCGCCCTTTCCGGGATCCTGCGGATCTCAGCTCCGGACCGTGCCCTTGCCGGTCACCTGGTACTTGAAGCTGGTCAGCTGCTCGGCCCCCACGGGGCCACGTGCATGCAGCTTGCCGGTGGCGATGCCGATCTCGGCGCCCATGCCGAACTCGCCCCCATCCGCAAACTGGGTCGAGGCGTTCCACATCAGGATCGCGCTATCCAGCCGCTCGAAGAAATAGGCCGCGGCCTTTTCGTCCTCGGTGATGATCGCCTCGGTGTGCTGGCTGCCATAGGCCCGGATATGCTCGATCGCCTCGTCGACGCCGTCCACCAGCTTGGCGGCACAGATCATGTCGAGGAATTCCTTCCCGAAATCATCCGCCTGCGCCGGGGTGACACCCGCCACCTTCTGCAGCTCACCAGCGCCGCGCACCTCGACCCCGGCCTTCAGCAGCGCCTCGACCAGGATCGGCCCGTGCTGGGTGTAGAACCGCCAGTCGATCAGCAGGCACTCCATCGCCCCGCAGATCCCGGTGCGCCGGGTCTTGGCGTTCAGCACGATTTCCAGCGCCATGGCCGGATCGGCCGTCGCGCCCACATAGGTGTGGCAGATGCCTTCGAGGTGGGCAAAGACCGGCACCCGCGCCTCGCGCTGGACCAGGCCCACCAGGCCCTTGCCCCCGCGCGGCACGATCACGTCGATCGTCTCCACCATGGTCAGCATTTCCTTGACCGCCGCCCGGTCCCGGGTCGGCACCAGCTGGATCGCGGCCTCGGGCAGGCCGGCGGACTTCAGCCCCTCCACCAGGCAGGCATGGATCGCCCGCGAGCTGTGGAAACTTTCGGATCCGCCCCGCAGGATCACCGCATTGCCCGACTTCAGGCACAGCGCACCGGCATCGGCGGTCACGTTCGGGCGGCTCTCGTAGATCACGCCGATCACGCCCAGGGGCGTGCGCACCCGCTTGATGTTCAGCCCCGTCGGCATGTCCCAGTCGGCGATCACATCCCCCACCGGGTCCTTCTGCTCCGCCACGGCGCGCAGACCGTCGACGATGCCGCGAATCCGCGCCTCGTCCAGCAGAAGCCGGTCCAGCATCGCGGCGCTCAGGCCCTTCTCCTCGGCATAGACCATGTCTTCGCAGTTCGCGGTGATGATCTCCTGCCGGCGGTTCCAGACGGCCTCGGCCGCCCCGATCAGGGCCGCGTGCTTGCGGGCTGGGGAGGCAAAGGCCAGTTCGGCGCTCGCGGCCTTTGCGGCCTCGCCGATGGTGCGCATGGTGGCGGCGATATCCTCGATGTCCTTCATGGCCTTCTCCTTGCCTTCCTGTGTCGGGGCCTTCCTGTGCCGGGGCCTTCCCGCGCCGGGGCCTTCCCCGAAACCCGCCGTCCCGGCTGATCCGGGTCCGCTCGGGTGGTGGTGATACGCGCAGCCTACGCCACGCGCACCGCAACTGTCATGTCATCCCTGTGCACCAGCGCGGCGCGCCCGGGATAGCCCAGCAGATCCTCGATCTCCTGGCTCTGGTGGCCGCGAATGGCCTCCGCCTCCTCCGAGGTATAGCGCGTCAGCCCCTGGCCCAGGACCATCCCGTCCGGGCCAACCAGCTCGATCGCCTCGCCCCGGCCGAACTGGCCCTCGACCCGCGTCACGCCGGCCGGCAGCAGGGACCGGCCCCGCAGCAGCGCCCGCACCGCGCCCGCATCCAGAACGTAGCGCCCCTGCGGCTTCATCGAGGCGATCCAGCCCTTGCGCGCATGGCTCGGGTCGCCCTCGGCGGTGAACCAGGTGGCGGCGGCGCCTTCTGCCAGCTTTCTCAGCGGGTTGATCCGCGATCCCAGCGTGATCGCCATGGCACAACCCGCGCCGCTGGCGGTCTTGGCGGCCATCAGCTTGGTCTTCATGCCGCCCTTCGACAGGCCCGACCCGGCGTCGCCCGCCATGCCCTCGATCTCCGGCGTGATCCGCTCGACCACATCGAAGCGCGTCGCGGTCGGATCATCGCCGGGATTGGCGGTATAAAGCCCGTCGACATCCGACAGCAGCACCAACCGGTCCGCCCCGACGGTCACCGCGACCTGGGCGGCCAGCCGGTCATTGTCTCCATATCGGATCTCATCCGTGGCGACTGTATCGTTTTCGTTGACAATCGGTACCGCCCCGTAGCCCAGCAGGGCTTCCAGCGTGTTGCGGGAATTCAGGTAGCGGCGGCGGTTGGCGCTGTCTTCCAGCGTCACCAGCACCTGCGCCACGGTGATCCCGTGCCGTTTCAGCGCCCGGTCATAGGCGGCTGCCAGGCCGATCTGCCCCACGGCCGCGGCCGCCTGCGCCTGTTCCAGCGCCAGCGGGCCCAGCCCCAGACCCAGCACCCCGCGCCCAAGCGCGATGGAGCCGGAGGACACCAGCACGACTTCCGTGCCGCCCTTCTTCAGTTCGGCCACGTCATCGCACAGCGACTGCAGCCAGTTGGCCTTCAGATGGCCGGTCGCGGCATCGACCAGCAGGGCCGAGCCGATCTTCACCACAAGGCGCTTCGCGCCCGCCAGTGAAGGCGTCAGGGATGCCAAGGCGCATCCTCCTCTTCTTCGTCGCCTCCCTTGCGGCGCAGGCGATCGTCGTCAATGCGCGCGCGCAGGGCGCGCAGAACCTCTGTCGTGCCCTCGCCCGTGGCGCCGGACATGAACATGACAGGGCCGCCGGTCACCTCTTCCAGGAACTCGCGCTGCATTTCGCGCAGCTCCTCGTCCAGGGCGTCGACCTTGTTCAGCACGGTGATGCGTGGCTTCTCGGACAGGCCGGCGCCATAGGCTTCCAGCTCCCCGATGATGGTCTCGTAATCCTCGGCCACCTCGTTGGCCGTGCCGTCCACCAGGTGCAGCAGCACTGCGCAGCGCTCCACATGGCCCAGGAACAGGTCGCCCAGGCCGCGGCCCTCGCTGGCACCCTCGATCAGGCCCGGGATGTCGGCCACGACGAATTCCACCCCGTCCACACCCACGACGCCCAGGTTCGGGTGCAGGGTGGTGAAGGGATAATCCGCCACCTTAGGCCGCGCGTTGGAGGTCGCGGCCAGGAAAGTCGACTTGCCCGCGTTCGGCAGGCCCAGCAGGCCCACGTCCGCGATCAGCTTCAGCCGCAGCCAGATCGTGCGCTCCACCGCTTCCTGCCCGGGGTTCGCCCGGCGCGGCGCCTGGTTGGTCGAGGTCTTGAAATGCGCGTTGCCGAAGCCGCCGTTGCCGCCCTTCGCCAGGACGACCCGCTGGCCCACCTCGGTCAGATCCGCGATGACCGTCTCCTCGTCCTCTTCCAGGATCTCGGTGCCCACGGGCACCTTCAGGATGATGTCGTCGCCATCGCGCCCGGTCGACAGGCGGCCCATGCCGCCCTGCCCGTTCTGTGCGAAGAAGTGCTGCTGGTAGCGGAAGTCGATCAGCGTGTTCAGGCCTTCGACGGCTTCGGCGATCACCGAACCGCCCTTGCCGCCGTTGCCGCCATCAGGCCCGCCGTATTCAATGAACTTCTCGCGCCGGAACGAGATGCACCCGTTCCCGCCCGCGCCGGAGCGAATGTAGACCTTTGCGAGATCGAGGAATTTCATCGTGCTTTCCCTGCCGCAAAGGTCGCTCTAACTCAGGCGCGCCCGCGGCTCAATCGAGTTTTCGGATATAGGTCCAGGTCGCGACCTTGGCCCCCCGGGCGACCGAATAGCTCTCGGCATCGCCCACGTATTCAAAACCGTTCTTCGTCAGCACCCGGGCCGCGCCCGGGTTGTCCTGGAAGACCGAGGCGAAGAAGCTCCGGTCGCCCAGCGGGTTCGCCGCAATCAGCGCCTCCACCGCGGCAGAGGCCGCATGGCCGTTCCACCAGGCCGGTGCCACCCAGTAGCCGATCTCGGACTGTTCGCCGTCGATCCGCTTCAGGCTGATCACGCCCTTCAGCTCCGGCCCGCCCTGGCGGGAGGCATCCATCGCCCAGATCACCTCGCGCGGGCTTGGTGCCAGCGCCCGGGTGATGAAGCTGTCCGTCGTCCCCGGTGGCAGCGGATGCGGCACCGAGGTGGTCATCTTCGCCACCCGCTCGTCCCGCGCGTAAAGGTCGATCATGCCGCTGTCGGCATAGCGCAGCGGGCGCAGGTCCAGCTCCTCCCCCTCGATCACGGGTTGATCGAATTCGGGCGCGGGACGGTCGGCCGCGGCGGCCAGGATGGCGCTGCTGCGGGACTTGATCGGATCCTTGATACTGCTGTCGACCATTGGGGTGCTCCTCTGGGGGTCTGGCCCCTTCACCTCCTAAACGGCTGAGGGGACCGGCTTTAGCCGATCCCCTCTATCATGTGCGCATGAAGGTCGGCTTACTCGGCGGCTTCAGCGACTGGCAGGACGGAAATGAAGGTCCGGCCTTTAAGGCCCTTGTGGAACTTCACGTTGCCGTCGGTCGTGGCGAAGATCGTGTGATCCTTGCCCATGCCAACGCCTTCGCCGGGGTACCACTTGGTGCCGCGCTGACGTGCGATGATGTTGCCGGAGATGACGATCTCACCACCGAACTTCTTGATGCCGAGGCGGCGACCGGCAGAGTCGCGACCGTTGCGGGAAGAACCGCCAGCCTTTTTGTGTGCCATCTTGCGTGTCTCCTGTTAACGGGGCCCTTACTGGGCCAGTTCCTTGGCTTGCTCGACCCAGCCTTCGCGCTCGATGCGGCCCTTGAAGGACAGCTCTTCGTCGAACTTGGCAACGTCGGCGTCGGTCCAGGCTGCGATCTGGGCGAAGGAGGTGATGCCAGCGGCGATCAGCTTCTTCTCCAGGGCGGGGCCCACACCGGACAGTTTCTTCAGGTCGTCGGCGCCTTCGGCAGCCGGGGCGGCCTTGGGTGCAGCGGCCTTCTTCTCGGCCTTCTTGGCGGGCGCAGCTTCGACGACGCCAGCGATGGAGCCGGTGCCGATGGCGGCCTTGACGCCGGTCTTGTCACCACCCTCGGAGAGGATCTCGGTGATCTTCAGCAGGGTCAGCTGCTGGCGGTGGCCCTTGGTGCGCTTCGAGGAGTGCTTACGACGGCGCTTCACGAAGGAGATGACCTTGTCACCCTTGATCTGGTCGACCACTTCGGCCTGAACGGCAGCGCCGGTCACGAAGGGGGCACCCACGGTCACGGTGTCGCCACCGAGCATCAGGATGTCATTGAACTGGATCTTCTCGCCGGCATCAGCTGCCAGCTTTTCGACGCGCAGCAGGTCACCGGACTGGACCTTGTACTGCTTGCCGCCGGTTTTCAGAACCGCAAACATGTGCTCTTCCTTTTTCTGACGCGTCCTGCGGCCCCCGTTTCCGGTGTTGTGACCCGGTGAACCTTCGCCCACCTGTCGGTCGCCTTCGAACTGCGCGCCCTGTCATGGGCGAAATTGAAACGCCCGGCAAGGCACGGGCCCGCCGGGATGGGCGGCTTATCAGGGGGAACGGCCTGCTTGTCAAGCCCTGCAAGGGGCTGCGCGCGAAATCCCTAAAGATCCTCCCCCGCCATCAGGGCGGAGACCGACAGGCCAAGCGCGTGATAGGCTTCATTGTACAGCACGTTGAAGCCCGCGAAAAGGGCACCGTTCAGATGCCGGCCCGCCGCCGTGCCGGCCATCGCGACGTGGCGATCCAGCACCGGGTCGGGCAGATCGGCATAGGCATGGGTCAGGAAGGCGCGCAGCCAGCCTTCGCTTTCCAGCCGGATCTCCTCCTCCTGCTGCCAGACCTCCTGCTGCATCTGGGCTTCGCTCAGCGCCAGCGCACCGCCACGGGCCAGGCCCTCGTAGAACTTCAGGTTCGCGGTCAGGGCGCTGCCCAGGTTCATCTCCACCAGGTCGCCCGCCTCGATCATCGCGGTGACGGCGGCGAAAAGGTGGGGGTCCTCGACCTGCGCAAGGGCCGCCTCCCGATAGGCCGCCTCCTCCACCGCCGGGTCCAGCATCTCCTGCCGGGCTTCCATCTCGGCGGCCAGCACCATCTGCGCGTCCGGCCCCGCGTAGTAGACGATCAGCCGGTCAACCAGCGGCGCGCCCGCCCGGGCCATGCAGGTCACGAAAACGCCGCGCAGGGTGGCATCCATGCGCGGCGTGTCAAAGATCTCATCGGCGCGATCGCGCAGCCTGGGGGCCGCCGGTGGGCCAAGATAGTCGCGGGCCAGGCCCTCGCTCATCCGCAGCCCTTCCAGCCGCATCAGCGCAACCAGCCGCGGCATCTGCAGCAGCCGGTAAAGCTCTGCCGCGCCCTGCTCGCCCGCCCCCTGCTCTCCTGTGCCCGGGGCGCCGCCGCCCGGATCGGCCCGGGCACAGACCGGAAGGGTGGCCAGCAGCACCGGCAGGGCCACGGTCGCCAGGCGCGCCGCGGCCCCCACCATGGTTAAAGCTCCTCGCCCAGCTGGGCGCCCGAAAGCAGGCCCGCGGCGGTTTCGAACCGGTTCGCCATGACCTCGTACTGCACGGCGTTCATCAGTTCGTAGACCTTCTGCATGCCCGGATCCTCCAGCGCATCGGCATAGGCCTCGATCTCCTCGACCGTGAAGTCCTGGTAGGTAAAGGCCGCATTGGCTACCGCCCGCTGCGTGCCGTCGCTGCTCTGCATCTCGCGGAACTGCTGGGCGATCATGTCGCGCAGGTCGTCATCGCCGACCCGCAGCTCGATCACCCCGGCATTGCGCGCGGCGATCATGAAACGCGCCTGCACCTCCGCCATCGCCTCCGCGCCGTCGCTGGTGTCATCCAGCGCGGAGACCAGCCGTTCCAGCGCCGCGACGCGATCCACGTCCTTGTTTTCCAAAAGCTCGGTCAGCACGGCCATCGCCTTGTCGCCCCGCGTCGGGTCGGTATCCATGTGAGAGGCATCCTCGACCTCGACCAGCCGCTGGCCCAGTTCGCTGCCGTAGAAGTCGCGGGCGGTGCTCATCTCCTGCTCGGTCAGCGTCTCTTCCAGCATGCCAAGCGCGATATCCTGCATCTCGTCGCTGGTGAAGACCTTCTGGGCCATGACATTCCACAGCCCCTCGAAGCCCGGATCGTCGATGCCCAGCATCGCCGGGCCGTCCGGCGCCGACAGGGCGATCCCGTCCAGCGCCACGTCGAAACCGGTCACGCGCAGGAAATCCTGCGCCTCTTCGCGGCTGGCGGCCCGGCCCGGCAGGGCCAGCGCCATCAGCACCGCCAGGGTGCCCAGCACCAGCGTCAGCACCATCCGCGGCTGCGGCAGGGCCCGGGCAGCGCTGCGCGCCGCGACGCGGCCGCGCTGCGGACGTTGGAAGGGGCGTGTCTGGATCTCGGTCATCCGGTGTCTCCTCGTGATCATCACCCTAGATTGAAGCGCTTCGGCCCGGGCTTTCAAGCCCCCGCCCCCTCACCTTGCCGTGCATGACGGCCTTCGTCAGCTTTCTGGGCGGCTCCCCGCCGCATCTCCCATCATACCACCGATCCGGCCCCGCCGTACCCCCTGCCGTACTTCTGCCGTACCCCGACCCTGTCCCCGCCCTGCGCGCCCCTCCACAGGCCCCGCGCTGCCTCCCGCCCGGGTCCTGTCCGGCCCCGGATCAGCGCTCCCGCCCAGATTTCCTGTCATGTCCCTGAAAACCCCTCTTGAACCCGTCCGCGTTTCTCTTTAGACGGCCCTCCACGACCCCCGCGGAGAGGTGCCGGAGTGGTCGAACGGGGCGGTCTCGAAAACCGTTGATCCTTCACGGGATCCCAGGGTTCGAATCCCTGTCTCTCCGCCACTTTCCCCGAAAGCGGCATGCCCGGCCGGGGCCCGCAGGGCACTGGCCCTGCAGTTCCAGGCCCAGCAATCAGAGCTCAGCAACCCAGGGCCCGGCAGCCGATTGCCGCGCGGTCGAATGACCGCCATCGTAGCGCCGGCCCGATCCGGCTGCCCTCCGCGCATCACCCGCCCCCATCCCGGCCCCCATACCGGCCCTGCGGCGACCACATGCCTTGCCCTGCCCGGCCTCGCCTGCTCTGATCGCGGCAACCGACCTCCGGGATCCCCATGCGCTTCACCGTCCAGCACGACACGCTCTACCGCTATTCCACGCCCGTCCGCCTGGCCGAACACCTGCTGCGCCTGACACCGCGCGACGATGCCGGGCACTTCGATCACCGGCTGGAGGTCTGTCCCACGCCTGCCTGGCGCACGACAGGCCCGGATCCCGACGGAAACCGGATCACCCGGCTCGGCTTCGACACCGACACGACTGAACTGCGCATCACCAGCCGCTTCAGCGGCGACACCGCGCCGCCACGCCCAGCCCTGCCCGCGCTGCCGCCCCTGCCCTGGGCGCCCGCCGGCTTGCCAGAGTACCTGGGGCCCGGCGAAGACCCCGCCGTCACGGCCTTCGCCCGGGACCTCGCCGCCCGCGCGGGGGGCGATCCGGCGCGCTTCCTCCTGTTGCTGACCGAAACGCTCTACCAGCGGACGGACAGGCACATCCGGACCGAGGGCAACGCCCAGACCGCGCGCCAGACCCTCGACACAGCCCGCGGTGCCTGCCGCGACCTTGCGGTGCTCTTCATGGCCGCCTGCCGCAGCCAGGGCATCCCCGCGCGCTTCGCCTCCGGCTACCAGGCCCGGGCCGAATCCGTCGATGGCGGCCGGCACCTGCACGCCTGGCCAGAGGTTTTCCTGCCCGGCGCAGGTCCCGCCCATGGCTGGCGCGGGTTCGATCCAACCCACGGCATCGCCGTCACCGACGGGCACGTCGTCCTGGCCGCGGCGGCCGAACAATCCGCCACCATGCCGGTCGAGGGCGGCTTCTTCGGCAATGGCGTCACCTCGACCCTGACCTTTTCCCTGCGCATCGACACCGTCTGACCCGGCGGCGCGCGCGACGCCCTCAAACCGCCCCCCCAAAATCGCCCCGCGCGCCTCGGCCCTGACCCAGTGGCCAAACCTGACCCCCGGTTGCTGCCCAGGTTCTCAGCCCGAGGCGCGGGAGATAGCCTTCTGCCCCTGCACTTGCCCCGCACACCCGCCAGTCATTCGCTCCCTGACTTGGGTCATCCTCGGGCCGATCACTCAGGCTCACAACACCGCCCACAACACCGCTCTCAGACCCCGTCCGACGCCCCAGTCACCGGTCGCGGCTACATCGCCGCGCTCAGCATCCAGCGGTGCGGGCTGTCCTGCAGGGCCTGCGCCACCGCGTCGTAATTCGCCAGGATCTCGCTCAGCGGTTCGGGGTTCATCTTGCGATGCGACGGGGCCAGCGGCACCTCCTGCACGCCCATCACCTGCGCCGCAAGCGACCGGGTCTGTTCCGCGAAATTGCCCGCCTCGTCGAACATCTCCTCGTAGATCAGCTCATGTCCGTTGCGCAGCGGAGCCAGCATCTGCCGGATCGCGACATCCATGCCGATCAGGCGCTCGATCTCCGGGATCAGGGTGTCGGGATCCAGGGTGATCTTCGGCTTTTCCTCCTGCGCGCCCTCGCCAGCCATGGCAAACCACTTGCCCGACGCATTCAGCAGCGCCTCCGACACGATCAGCCGCAGCTTGTTGCGCCGCACGATCTGGATCACCGGCGCATCCCGGCCATCGATGAAGGAGACCAGGAAGGGGCGCGCATTGCTCACATCCTCCGAAACCGGGATCAGGTTCAGCCCCCAGTATTTCAGGTCCAGCAGCAGCGGACGCCCCGCCGCCTCCTGGCGGAGCTCGCCGATGTAATCCGCAAAGAGCCGCTGATGGCGGATCGGCCAGACCCATTTCGGATCCTCCGCCACCCGGCGCGCGACATAGCCGTAAAAACCCCGCTCAGCTTCCAGCTTGGCGCTCATGATCTCGTGACAGTTCAGCCCGCCGCACCGCTCCAGCAGGTCGCGAAAGACGGTGGTGCCGCTGCGATGGCGGCCCAGCAGGAAAATCAGGTCAGTCTGTGCCATGGGCAGGCTCCTTGCGGCGACGGATGGAGAGGACGGATCCCCGGGCCGGACCCGGGGCCCGAGTTGGCAGGGAGCCCAGTGAGAGGACGGCTTGCGTGGACCCGGCTGATCCGGGCGTCCCGCGAACGGGGCACCACACGCCAACCCACATGTCGGGCGCGCGTCTGGCCCCCTCGGGACAAGGCGCCCGACCTCTGCCGGCCCGAACACCTGCCCTGATATCGAGACGGATTTTCGTGCGGCTCCCTGCGGATAGGCGGGACGCCCTCCCGCCGCGCAGGCACATGCGGCTGGCCAAATGCGGGCCGCGGCACGCAGTGGGCGCGCCCGGAAGCCGGATCGAAGACCCCGCAAGGCCCGGCACCCCGCCCGCCCCCGGCGCAGCGCTGCGGTGCCCGCAAGACGGGCCGCGAAAACAGGCCATGGCCGCCACGGCACATCGCCCCGGGGGAAGGGAGCCGCACGGGGGCAGGATTGCCGGCACTCGGCCCGACAGCTGCCGGTTGGCTGCGCTTCAGGCCGGCAGGCTTCAGAGGATAGCGCCCAGGGGTGACACAGGTCGGGCCGGCACCCGTCAGGGGAACTACCGTCCGGGCGAAATCCATCAGGGGGATGGGTCCTGGCGCGCCGGGGACCGGGGTCTCTGGGTGCGGCCCGGCCGTTTTCCGGGTCGAATTTACAGGCAGCCTATTGTCAGGGATCATCGGCTCACCCCCTCTGCGTAAAGCGCCCGCGCCAGCATCGCCGCCCGCGCCGGATCCGCGCGGCACATCTCCAGCGCCGCCTCTCTCACCATCAGGCGCGATCCGGCATTCTGCCCCTCCGACCAGGGCCAGGACATGGATCCCTTGCGGAACCGGTAGAAGAACCCCTGCTCCGGCAGCAGCGCGCCCAGGTGGCCGCGCGCGGTGAATTCCAGCCAGAACGCCCAGTCGTCGCCCTCTCCGTTGCGGCGCGTGGCGTCAAAGCCGATATCGCGCAGGATCGCCGTGGGGATCAGGGCCGTCATCCGGTAGTCGTTGGTCAGCAGGTGCAGGTGGTCGCCCAGAAGATGCGCCAGCACCGGCTCCGCGCTTTCCCCGAAATTGCGCCGCTGCGGGATCACCGCGTCGGGCCGGGCCGGGTTCTCGTTCCAGGCCTCCAGCAGGTGGGCCAGCAGATCCGGCGCCAGCAGGTCATCGGTATCCAGGAACAGCGACAGCTCCGTCTCGCAGGCCTCCGCCAGGGTGTTGCGCGCCGCAAGCAGGCCGCCGTTGGGCTGCCGGATCAGCTGGCAATCGGGCAGCATCGCCCGGGCATAGTCGAACCAGGGCCGGGCGGCCTCGGGGCTGCCATCGTCGCAGATCAGCACGCGGGGCGGGCCCGCGCTCTGCCAGGCGAGGCTGTCGATGGTCTCAGGGAATTCCTCTCCGGGCTTGTAGGCGGGGATCAGTACCGTCACATCCCCCGGCCCCGCCGCGCGGCGCGCCACCGCATGGGTGCTGCGCCCCCGCTTGGCGCCCAGCGCGCGGTCGTAGACCTCTCCCATTTCGCCGGCGATCCGCTCCGGCGCCAGGACCTCCCGGCAATAGGCGCGGATATCGCGGCTGATGCCTCCCGCTTCCTCCAGCATGCGGGCCATCTGCCCCTGCATCTGCCGCACCGATCCCATCCTGGGATCCAGCAGGTGATGCAACCGTTCCTCGGGGAAGAACTCCGCCATGGGGGTGCCATCGCGCACCACCGGCAGCAGGCCCGCGTCGATACTCTCGATACAGGCGTAGGAGAAGGTCTCCGCACTGCCCAGCTGCGGACAGATCGCCCCCGCCTCCAACAGGTCCATCGCCCTCTCCCGCGGCAGGTAGTCGCTGAAGAAGACCGCCTCCCGCAGGCCGGGCGCCAGCCGGGCACGCACGTAATCCTGCATGTCCCGCATCCGGAAGGGCGTGTCCACGACCCGCCCCACCAGCCGGATCTGCCGCAGCGGATGCACCTCGTGCAGCAGGTTGGCGAGATAGATCAGCTTGTCGATCCCCTTGGAGATCGAGATGCGCCCCATGTAGAGGATCTCATCCCGCAGCCCGGGCCAGGGGTCTCCCTCCAGGCGGAAGGCATAGGGTTCGCGCACCTGGGCAACCTTGCCGGCAATGCCGTAGCTTTCAAGCCGGGCGGCGGCCGCGCGCGAAGGCGCGATCACCAGGTCGGACACCCGCGCCTGCTGACGCTCGCACAGGTGATTGATCCGCGCGCCCGCCTGCATCGGGATCTGGTCGGCCTCGAAGAAATCCTCGATGAAACCGTGGTTGTAGGTGACGAACAGGCAATCCCGCGCGCCCCTGCGGTTCTGCAGCGCCTGGTAGACCGACAGGCAGGGCGCCAGGAAATCCGTGGCCTCCACCACGTCGATCTCCCACTCCCGGATCTTCTGGGCGATCCGGTCGGCCAGCCATGTCGCGATGAACAGGTTGTGGCTCTCCACCGGGCAGACGCGCCAGACCTCCTTCGGGTCCACTGCCTCCACATGGACGTTCTCCCGGCGGAAGGGCGCGTGGCGCGCGGGGCGGGCAAAGGGCTGCACCTCGGACCAGGTGAACAGGAACACCTCGTGCCCCGCGGCCTCCATCGCCGGCACCATGTACTCCAGGTAGGTGGCAATCCCCCCCGAAGGGGTCAGCGGCGTCTCGCGGGAGACGTAGAGGATCCGCATCAGCCCTCCTCCACCGCCAGCACCTGGAAATGATCCAGTTTCAGCGCATAGACACCTGCCAGGGGCAGCTCCAGGATGACCAGCGCCTCGGTCACCTCCTCCAGGTTCAGCTCGGCCAGGGCGGCGGCCCCAAATCGGGCGCTGTGCTCGAAGGGCATGGTCGAAACCGGGATCCGGTAGCCCAGGTGATCCGTCGCCCGGCCATCCTTGCGGTGCAGCCGCAGCGTCAGCGTCACCGAACGCGGCAATTGCGCACTGTTGCCCGGCCCGATCTCGAAGAAGCTGACGGTATCGACCCGCAGCCCCCTGGCCGACTTCAGCGCCTCGACCGACAGGGTCGTTTCAAGGGTCACCCACCGGGGCTTCTCCACCAGCGGAAAGACCGGGTTCACCGAAAGCCGCGCCACGCCGCGTTTTGCCGGATCCCCGGGCGACAGCGCCTTGAGCCCGATGGTGGCCCCGGTAGCCCCAACCTCCTGGTCCATGCCGACCCAGACGCCCTTGGCGAAATGCTTGTAAGGCTCGACAGAGGTCGCAGCCAGCGGGGCCGCATCCCTGAACAGCGTCGACAGCCCCGAGGGGATCTCGCTCAACCGGTCCAGGTCCCCGGGCGCGACCTCGGAAATCTGGCTCTCGATCTCGGCCCGCAGGATGCGCACCATGCGTTCCATCCCGCTCAGCTGGGTCCGGATCCGGCCCAGGTTCGTCTCCATGTTCATCCTGCCCTCCCGCGGCAAAGCACGGCCGGCGGGAAGCGGCGGTTTCTCCGGCCGCGCCCCATCCAGCACCGCAACTGTCGCGGAAAGACGGTTAATTCGCCGTTAAACGAGATCGGCCCCCGGGCCGCTCCCGCGCCCCTGCGTCAGCAGGCCGCAATCGGCCCCGTTTCAGCCCCGGGCGGCGACCATGGCCTGCGCGTGCCTCAGCGCCAGCGCCATGGACCGCGGATCGGCCAGCCCCTTGCCCGCGATGTCGAAGGCGGTGCCATGATCGGGCGATGTCCGCACGAAGGGCAGGCCCAGGGTGATGTTCACCCCCTCTTCCAGACCAAGGTATTTCACCGGGATCAGCCCCTGGTCATGGTATTGCGCCACCACCACGTCGAACTGCCCCTTGCGCGCCTGCATGAAGACGGTGTCGCCCGGCCAGGGGCCGCTGGCGTCGATCCCCTCGGCGCGGGCGGCCTCGATCGCGGGGCGGATCACCTCGATCTCCTCCCGCCCGAACAGCCCGCCTTCCCCGGCATGGGGGTTCAGCCCGGCCACGGCCACCCGGGGCGTGGCAATACCGAAGGCGCGACAGCCCTCATGGGCCAGACGCATCGCCCTCAGGTTCGCCTCGAAGGTCGCCAGTTCCACCGCATCCTTCAGCGAAACGTGGATGGTCACCAGCACGGTACGGATCACGTCATTGGCCAGCATCATGGCCACTTCGACACCGCCTGCGTGATGGGCCAGCATCTCGGTATGACCGGGGAACTTCACCCCCGCGGCGCTCAGCGCCTCCTTGTGGATCGGCGCGGTCACGATGCCCGCGGCCTCGCCCGCCATGCACAGGCGGATCGCCTTCAGGATCGCGTCATGGGCGGCCTGCCCAGCCTCAGCGCTGACAGCCCCATAGGGCGCGGGCGCCGGAGCCGCTTCGCCGGTTTCCAGCAGCCGCAGATGCCGGGGCGACAGAGGCGCCTCGGCCATGCCCGTCACCACCTGCAGGGACCAGTCCCCCTCCAGCAGGCCCAGCGCCCGCTCGGCCACGACGCGCTGACCCAGCAGGACGCCCGCATCGGTCCCGGCCTCCGCCAGCGCCTTCAGCGCGATCTCGGGCCCGATGCCCGCAGGATCCCCAAGGGTGATGGCCAAACCGCTCATATCCGTATCCTTCACTGCCGCGCGGCACCGCAAAGGCCGCATTCACGCGCACCATAGCCCCCTGACGCCCAAGCGAAAGCCCCGCCGCACCACCGACCGGCGCACCGCACCCCTTGAGACGAAAGAACCCCGGCACAGGCCGGGGTCCCAGGTCAGATCACATTCGCGGGCCGTTGCGCCGGTCTATGGCGCTCACCCCGCCCGGGCAGGGCCAGGCCTCACGCCTCGTCGTCCTCATCCGCGGCGCCGGCCCCGCCACGGCCCCGGAACCCGGTCGCCACCACGAACTTCTCCGACGAGTCGGAACGGGAGGACGGCGGCTTCATGTGGTGCACCTTGGTGAAGTTCTGCTTCAGCAGCTTCTGCAGCTCTCCCTCCGCGCCCCCGGCCAGCACCTTCGCCACGAAGGTCCCGCCCTCGCTCAGCACGTCGAAGGCAAGGTAGGCTGCCGCCTCGCAAAGCGCGATGATCCGCAGGTGGTCCGTCTGCTTGTGCCCGGAAGAGGCGGCAGCCATGTCGCTCATCACCACGTCGGCCTCACCGCCCAGCCATTCCTTGACCTGCAGATCGGCATCGTCGCTCATGAAGTCCAGCTGGTGGACCTCGGCCCCCGGGATCTCGTCCACCTCCTGCAGGTCGACGCCGATGATCCGGCCCACGGCCTTGCCCTTCTTCTCGCCCAGCGCGTTGATCCGGGGCACGGCCACCTGGATCCAGCCACCGGGGGCACAGCCCAGGTCGACCACCCGCGCGCCGTTCACCAGGAAGCGGAACTTGTCATCCAGCTCCATGATCTTGAAGGCCGCGCGCCCGCGATAGCCCTCGGCCTTGGCCCGTGCCACGTAGGGGTCATTCAGTTGCCGCTGCAGCCACCGGGTGGAGCTCAGCTTGCGGCCCCGCGCGGTCTTCACCTTCACGGTCAGATCCCGCTGTCCCCGCCCCGAGGTGTTCTTTCCGGTCGGTTTCTTCGCCACGCGCCCGCTCCATTCGTTGGCCCAAAATACTCCGGGGGAGTCGCGGCCCCGCCGCGACGGGGGCAGCGCCCCCACCCGCTCTCATCAAGAGATACGCCTAGAATAGCAAAACCGCCCCCCTGTCAAAGGGGGCGGGCTTATCCATTCCTCTCAAGGCCCCTCAGAAAGGCCCATCCTCCAGCACACCGTCCTTCGACATCTGCGCATAAAGCAGCCCCTCGCGCAGACCACGGTCCGCCACGCTCAGCCGGTCTGTCGGCCAGCAGCGCAGCAGCGCCTGCAGGATCGCCGCCCCGGACATGATCAGCGCCTGCCGGTCCTGCCCGATGCGCGGATCCTTCCGCCGCCCTTCCTCGCCCAGCTCCAGGTACCCCCGGATCACCCGGTCGATCTGGTCACTGGTCATGCGCAGCCCGTCCACCTTCGTCCGGTCGTAGCGCTTCAGGCCAAGGTGGCTCGCCGCCACCGTGGTCACGGTGCCCGAGGTCCCGATGATCTGGAACCCCTCGCGCGCCTGCTCGTCCTTGTAGGGGGCGAACTCCGCCAGGCTCTCCTCGAAGAACCAGGACATCAGCGCGAACCGCGCGCTGTCATCCTCCACGTCGCGGAACTGGTCGCGCAGCGTCGCCACGCCCAGCGGCACGGAAATCCAGTCCACCACCTTGGCGGCGGGGAACGGGCTTTCGGGCGGGTGGAACCCGGCATGCAGCCGCATGATCGCCTTCGGCCGGTCGCGCTGGGGCACGCTCGTCAGGTCGATCCAGACCAGCTCGGTCGAGCCGCCGCCGATGTCCACCACCAGCAGCTGCTCGGTCCGCGTGCTCACCAGCGGCGCACAGCTGATCACCGCCAGCCGGGCTTCTTCCTCCGGCTCGATGATCTCCAGCTTCAGGCCCGTCTCGCGACGCACCTGGTTGATGAAGCTGCGGGCATTGCAGGCCCGCCGGCAGGCTTCCGTGGCCACAAGGCGCATATGCTCCACCTTGTGTCGCTTCAGCTTCTGCTGGCAGATCCGCATGGCCTGGACCGTCCGGGCCATGGAGGACCGGGACAGCCTGCCTGACCGTTCCAGCCCGGAACCGAGCTGCACGGATTTCGAGAAACTGTCGACGACATGAAACTGAGAACCCTTGGGCTGGGCGATCAGCATGCGACAGCTGTTTGTTCCCAGATCCAGCGCAGCATAAAGCTCCGACGGATCGGGTTGTGGGGATGCGGGACTCTCGACCGGTTTCGGGAAAGCGCCCGCACCTTTGGGACGCCTGGGCGCCATGGTCGCGCCCTCCTTTTTCGTGTTGTTTTTGAAAGTAATCATTTAGCCCCCACCGCGCAAGATGGTTGCGCGGCCAACGTGATCACAGCCGCAGGACAAAGGGTGCACGCACGCACCTCCCGTAGGGTGGATGCCAATCCACCATCCTCCCACACCCCATCCCCCACAAACGCCAAACCACGCCCACACCACCACCATCCCCCCGCCACAGGTCGCATTCCCGCCGCCGAGGGTCGCGCCCGGCCTCGCCCCGGGGCGCGGGCGCGCGCAAGCTCGTCCAAAAGGACCGCCCCGATGCCCGATCTCACCATCCTCTACTGGCGCGACATCCCCGCCCAGGTCATCGTCGGCCGGGGCCGCCGCGCGGCCAAGGCGCCGCTGCCGGAACGGTTCGAACAGGCCATCGACCGCGCCGCCATGGCCTCGGGCGCCCATGGCACCGACGCCTATCTCGCCGAATGGCGCAAGGGCGATCCGAGGGAGGTCGACGGCGACCCGCAACAGGTCGCATCCGACGAAATCGCCCGGCTCGACGCCGCCTATGATCCCGAAAGGCTCAGAACGCTGATCGCCAATGGCGGCCATGCGCCCCAGGAGTGAACGCCCGCCTCATAGCCGGGCCTGACAACCGGGGCCAACAAGGACCAGACCGAAGACCAGACCACCGGAAGACCCACCGCAACGGGGCTCACCCTATCGAAGCCCGCCCCCTCTCATATCTCGGAGCCGCCCATGGCCATCCTCCCCTTCCGCCGCAGATCCGCCCCCGGGCCCTCCGCCCCGGCTGCCGCCCGCACGGCTCAGGCCAATCCCCAGCCGGGCATTTCCGCCATGCTGCAGGGCTACTCGATAGAGGTCATGCCGCGCACCGCCGCCAAGGTCGAAGATTTCCGCGCGCTCCTGCCCGAAGGCACCCGGGTCTACATCGCCCATATCGACGGCACGCCGATCTCCGACATGGTGGAAACCGCCGCCCGCCTCGCCGATGACGGGTTCGAAGTCGTGCCCCATATCCCCGCCCGGCTGATCCCCGATGCCGCCACCCTCGATGACTGGATCGCCCGCTACCAGGGGGAGGCCGGCGTGCGCGCCGCGCTCCTGCTGGCCGGGGGGCTGGCCCAGCCCAGGGGCACCTTCCACAGCTCGATGCAGCTGCTGGAAACCGGCCTCTTCGACCGTGCTGGCTTCACCCGGCTGCAGGTCGCCGGCCACCCCGAAGGCAACATGGACATCGACCCCGACGGTTCCGATGCCCAGGTCGCCGCGGCGCTGCGCTGGAAACAGGCCTTCTCCGAACGTACCGATGCGCAGATGGCGCTGGTGACGCAGTTCGCCTTCGACGCCGCCCCGGTGCTGGCCTGGTCGCGCCGCCTGCGGGACGAGGGCATCACCCTGCCCGTCCACCTGGGCCTCGCCGGCCCGGCCCGGTTGCAGACCCTGATCAAGTTCGCCGTGGCCTGCGGTGTCGGCCCCTCCCTGCGGGTGCTGCAAAAGCGCGCGATGGATATCGGCAAGCTGATGTTGCCCTATGAACCGACGGAGGTGCTCTCCGATCTCGCCGCCGCCGCCGATCGCGGGCTCATCGAACAGGTCCACCTCTTCCCCCTCGGCGGGATCTCCGCCGCCGCAGACTATGCCGCACGCCACGGCTGCGGCCCCGCCCTGCGCGCCGAAGCCTGACGCGACAGCCCGGGGTTCAAACCACCCCACCCCGTGCCTGGCCGCGCCCTCCCCTCCGGCGGTCATTGCGGGCCTCACCCGGGGCCGGCCCGGCCCCAAACCAACCGTCGTGTTACAGACGCGATACCGACGTAATACCGACGTTTTTTTCGTTTGTTTTCAAAGGAGGGGCAAATGGCCCGCACAGTCCTGGAATCCGCTTCGAAATCGGTCGTGATCGGCTTCGACGAACCCTTCTGCGTGATCGGCGAACGCATCAATCCCACGGGCCGCAAGAAGCTCGCGGCAGAGCTGGAGGCGGGTGATTTTTCCACCGTCGAACGCGACGCGCTGGAACAGGTCGCCTGCGGGGCTGCCGTGCTCGATATCAACGCCGGGGTGGTCTACAATTCCAACCCCAATCCCAATGAAACCGAACCGCCGCTGATGCGCCGGATTGTCGAACTTGTTCAAGGGCTTGTCGATGTCCCCCTCTGCATCGACAGCTCCGTTCCCGGGGCGTTGGAAGCCGGGTTGGAGGTGGCGCAGGGCCGCCCCCTGGTGAACTCCGTGACCGGCGAGGAAGAGCGCCTGGACCTCGTCCTGCCGCTGGTAAAGAAATACAACGTGCCGGTCGTGGCGATCTCCAATGACGACACCGGCATTTCCGAGGATCCGGAGGTGCGTTTCGCCGTCGCCAGGAAGATCGTCCAGCGCGCCGCGGACTACGGCATTCCCGCCCATGACATCGTTGTCGACCCCCTCGTCATGCCCGTCGGCGCTATGGCCACGGCCGGGCGCCAAGTCTTTGAACTGGTGCGGAAATTGCGGGACGAACTGGGGGTGAACACGACCTGCGGCGCCTCCAACATCTCCTTCGGGCTGCCGCATCGGCACGGCGTCAACGCCGCCTTCCTGCCCATGGCGATCGGCGCCGGGATGACCTCCGCCATCATGAATCCCGTCCGCCAGCAGGAGATGGAGGCGGTGAAGGCCGCCAACCTGCTGATGAACGCCGATCCCAATGGCGGAGAGTGGATCCGCTTTTCCCGCGTGGTCGATGCCGTGGCCGAGGGCGCCAGCTTCGCCGAGGCCGCCCGTGCCTCCGCCGCCGCCGGGTCCGGCCGCAGCGGTCGCCGCCGCCGCCGCGGCTGACCCGCCCCGCGCCCGCTCCCGCGTGACCCGGTCCCGCCCAAAGGGCCCTGCTGCCTGCCAGCAGGGCCTGAAATCATTTCGGCCCCCCGGAACTTTTCCTTTCTTTTCATAAATTTGTCGCCGCCGCTTCAGGCATCGCCTGCAAAAGCCGTGCAAAGACCGCTCCAGCGTAACCTCGTCTTAACACGCCCGGACCTATGACCTTCGTGACGCAATGGAACGATGGGAGTCTGGCATGTATTCGCCTCGCCTTCTGGACACCGGCAGGTGGCCATGACAGAGCCGCTGGTCCTTCACCCCAAGCTGGATCTGCCGGCAGCCGCCCCCCTGGCGGAGGAACTCAGGGCGCGGCTCGACGGCGATGTCGTCGTCGATGGCGCGCAGGTCACGCATCTCGGCGCCCTCTGCCTGCAGGTGCTCCTCGCCGCCGCGGCCTCCCTGCGCGGCAAGGGACACGCAATCACCTTCACCAACTTCAGCGACAAGGTCGTCGAACAGATGGCCCAGATGGGCTTTTCCCCGGAAACCCTGGCGGAGGGCAAGGCATGAGTCTCAAGGTTCTGGCCGTCGATGACAGCCGCACCATGCGCGACATGATCCGCATGGCCCTGATGCCCGCAGGCTTCGACGTTCACCTGGCCGAAGATGGTGTTCACGGGATCGAGGTCCTGGATGGCCTGGGTCCCGACGCGATCATCACCGACATCAACATGCCGCGCATGGATGGCTTCGGTTTCATCGACGCCGTCCGCGAGCAGGAGGAACACCGGGCCACGCCCATCCTCGTGCTGACCACAGAAAGCGCGCCGGAACTGAAGATGCGCGCCCGCGAGGCCGGTGCAACGGGTTGGATTGTCAAACCTTTTGACCCTGCCAAGCTCGTCAAGGCCCTGCAGATGGTTGCCGGCTAGAGGAGGGCTGGAAATGTCCGATCAGAACGACCCGATGGCGGAAATCCGCGCCTCGTTCTTCATCGAGTGCGAGGAACTGCTGGAAGCGCTGCAGGATGGCCTGCAGGAAATGGACGAGGGCAGCGAAGATCCGGAAACGATCAACGTCGTCTTCCGCGCCGTCCATTCGATCAAGGGCGGCGCCGGCGCTTTCGGGCTGGAGGCGCTGGTTCGTTTCGCGCACCGCTACGAGACCGTTCTGGACGAGGTGCGCAACGGGGCACTTCATCCCGACAGCGAGGCGATGAAGCTCTTCTTCCTGGCTGCGGATCACCTGTCGGACCTCGTGCGCGCCTGTCGTGACGATACCCCCCTGCCCGAAGCTACCAGCGAGGAACTGCTGGAACGTCTCGACGCCCTGCTGGGCGAGGAAGGCGGCAGCGAGGAGGTTGAGGCAGAGGATTTTCAGCCCCTGGGCCTGGGCCTCGCGCTCGACCTGCCGGACCTTGCCCCTACAACCAACCGCTTCACCATCCGCTTCAAACCGGACCAGGAGCTCTTCGCCACCGGCAACGAACCCCTGATGCTGCTGCGCAATCTTTGCGATCTGGGCGAAGCAGAGGTGCGCTGTGTCTACGACGACCTCCCCTCGTTGGAGGAGCTCGCGCCGGAGACCCCTTACATCGAATGGCTGGTGGAGCTTGAGACGGAAGCGGCAGAGCCGGAGATCCGCGATGTCTTCGAATTCGTGGACGGGCTGTGCGAGATCGAGATCACCGGTGAAGACGGCGCAGAAGCGGCCGATCCCGCACCCGACGAAGACAGGCCCGAAGGCCTGCCCCCGTCAGCCGACACCCCCAAACCCGAGGCACCTGAAACCGACGCACCGGAGGACAGCGCCCCGGTGGTTGCCGTGGTTCCCCCCGCCTCCGCAGAGGCCAAGGAACCTGCCGATCCGGAGCAGAAGAAATCCGGCGCGGGTCAGGCAAAATCCGTGGTCCGTGTGGATCTTGAGCGGATCGAACGGCTTGTGAACCTCGTGGGGGAACTGGTTATCAACCAGGCCATGCTGTCGCAAAGCCTGGACGAGGCCGGCCTCTCCCCCCACTCCGACGCCATGAACGGGCTGGAGGAATTTCAGCGCCTGACCCGCGACATCCAGGACAGCGTGATGATGATCCGCGCGCAGCCTGTGAAGTCGCTCTTCCAGCGCATGTCGCGCATCGTGCGTGAAGCCTCTGCAGCGGTCGAAAAGGAAGTGCGCCTCGTGACCGACGGCGAAGCGACCGAGGTCGACAAGACGGTCATCGAACGCCTGGCCGATCCGCTGACGCACATGATCCGCAACGCCGTGGACCATGGGCTGGAAACGGCAGAGACCAGGCAGGAGCTCGGCAAGCCCCGTGCAGGCACAGTGACCCTGACCGCAGCGCACCGGTCCGGGCGCGTCATCATCGAGGTCGCGGACGACGGCGCGGGCATCAACCGAAAGCGAGTGCAGGAAATTGCCGTCACCAAGGGCCTCATTGCCCCGGATGTTCAGCTTTCCGACGGCGAAATCGACAACCTCCTGTTCCTGCCCGGTTTCTCGACCGCGAAGACGGTCTCGAACCTTTCGGGGCGCGGCGTCGGCATGGATGTGGTCAAGACCTCCATCCAAAGCCTCGGCGGCAGGATCTCCATCGCTTCGGAACCCGGAAAGGGCACGACCTTCTCCATCAGCCTCCCGCTCACGCTGGCGGTGCTGGACGGGATGGTGGTCAACGTTGCGGGGGAAACCCTTGTCCTACCCCTGAACGTGGTCGTCGAAACCCTCTCCCTTGGCCCCGACGATGTGCAGATGTTGCGGCCCGGGTCCTACGTCGTCCGCGTGCGCGGCGGCTTCGTCCCGCTCTACGATCTGGGCGTGATGCTGGGCTATCGACATACCCGCAAGACCGACGAAGGCTCCATCGTCCTGCTCATCGTCCTGGAAGACGGCAGCCGGGCGGCCCTGGTGATCGACGGGATCCAGGATCAGCGCCAAGTCGTCATCAAGGGGCTCGACGACAGTTTCTACAGGGCGCCGGGCATCGCCGCGGCGACCATCCTGGGCGATGGTCAAATCGCCCTAATCCTCGATCCGGCCGACGTGATTGCCGGCATGGGCCACATGCGCGGTGCGGATCTCATGTTTTCTGAAAGGATGATCGCCAATGAGTGAACAGGGCCAGAACAAGGACCTCGAACTTCTGACCTTCCGCGTCGCGGATCAGGAGTATTCGCTGGACATCATGTCGGTTCGGGAAATCCGCGGCTGGACCCGGACGACGCCGATGCCCCATGCGCCGGACTACATGCGCGGCGTCATCAACCTGCGCGGCACGGTCCTGCCGGTGATGGATCTTGCGCGGCGTCTCAACCAGCCGTCGCAGGAAACCAATGACCGCAACGTGATCATCGTGGTCAAGCTGCACGGGACCCTGACCGGCCTCCTGGTCGATGCCGTGTCCGATATCGTCGCCATCACCGAGGACGAGTTGCAACCGCCCCCCGACATGTCCTCCGATCCCTCCCTCTCGGTCGTGCGCGCCCTGACGGTGATCGACGACCGGATGATCCGGGTGCTTGATCTCAACGCCGTGGTGCCCGTTTCAAGCGATGAGGCCGCATGACGCGCGGGGGTTCCGATACGACGTCCATGGCGATGGATGCGAAGTCCTTCGCAGCGATCGCCACCATGGCCAAGCAGGAAGCCGGGCTTGTCCTGGCGGAGGGCAAGATGACCATGGTCCAGTCGAGGCTGCGCAAGCGGCTGATGGCCACGGGTCAGCCCAGCTATGAAAGCTATTGTCGCTTCGTGTCCTCTTCCGAAGGGGAGGAAGAGCGCCGCTACATGATCTCCGCGCTGACGACCAACGTCTCGCACTTCTTCAGGGAGTCCCATCACTTCGACATTCTGCGCGAAAAGATCGTCCCGGTCATGCTGCAACGGGCGCGGGCCGGCCATCGGATCCGCATATGGTCTGCCGGCTGCTCTTCCGGGCAGGAGCCCTATTCGATCTCGATGTGCCTGCACCAGGCCGCGCCGGATCTCGTCGGTCGAGATATCCTGATCCTGGGGACGGATATCGACCCCGCCATCCTGCAGAAAGCCACCGACGCGGTCTATTCGGAACAGCAGATTGCCGGAATACCGTCGGACATGCTGAGCAACTACATGGAACGGGACGCGCGCAGCGGCCACTACCGGGTCAGCGACCAGATCCGCAGGATCGTCCGCTTCAAGGAGCTCAACCTGCTGCGCGACTGGCCGATGAAGGGTCAGTTCGATGTCATCTTCTGCCGCAACGTGGTGATCTACTTCGATGCGGCGACCCAGGCGTCGCTCTGGCCCCGCTTCCGCCAGCGGCTGGCCGACGGCAACTGGATTTTTCTCGGCCATTCCGAGCGGATTTCGGATTCGGCCATGCATCTCTTCGAACCCAATGGAATGACCGCCTACAGGGCGGCCGGTCCCAAGGCATCCTAAGTCGGGAAGGAACGATCGATGGCTCTCAGAGACCAGATCAGAATCATGGTCGTGGACGATATGTCCACCAGCCGCGGCCTCATCACCCAGGCCCTGGACGCTTTCGGAATCCGCAATGTGGCCACCTCTGCCGATGGGCCAACCGCCCTGAAGACCCTGGAAGCCAAGCCTGTTCACCTGGTGATTTCAGATTTCAACATGCCGGGCATGGATGGCCTGCAACTGCTGCATCAACTGCGCACCGGGGCCAAGACGAAAGGGGTGGGGTTCATCCTGATCACCGGCAAGGCCGACAAGGCGATCATCGACAAGGGCAAGCAGCTCGGCATGAACAACTTCCTGAAAAAGCCGTTTGAACCCAATGACCTGCGCAGCTGCATCGAGGCCGTGGTCGGGCGACTGTAAAACGATGTCCCGCGCACCCTCCCCTAAAATGCCCGCCGGCGATCCGGGCCACGTCAATCTTCCCGCCCCGGAGCTGGCAGAGATCCTGGCGGGCCAGGTCTCCGGCCTGCGCTCGCTCACAACGGGCCTGGAAGATGCGCTTTCGGCCAGCCTTTGCAGCTGCAAACCCCTGACGGAGGATGCTTTCCTGACCCTGCAGCGCATCGACTACATGCGTCAGGCCCTGAAGGACCTGGAAGGCATCCTGCTGCGGTTCGGTCCCGCACTGGACTGGGCAGAGGGGCATCACCTGACCCACGAGGCACTCCACGAAACCGTCGATATGGGAGATTCCATCAAGCCCATCCTAAAGGCGTCCGGAAACCGCCCGCAGGAAGAGGAACCGCCCTCGCACGGTGCGGGTGACCTCGACCTCTGGTGATCGCCCCCTGTCCGGTGGCAGCCCGTGCCCTTGGGCAAAGCCGCCGCGACACTGTCCAACAAGCGGGCAAGCAGACGCCATTGCGCAACACCCCGGGCCAACCGGGCCGTTGCCGCACCAACAGATGCTCGACAAAGGATCACTACTCGGGCTAAACCCGCCGGGTAATGAATTTCTGTCGGCTCTGAACCTGGCGCGCGCCCCATATTCTTAGGCGTCCCACAGGGCCATGTTTGTCGGGGGGGACCGAAAAGGATGATGCGTCGGGAATATCTCGAGCTGCTCACCAACGCGCCCTCGATCGAAGCGCTTTGGGACCTGCATTGTCGCCGCATGGCCGAATACGGCTTCGATCGCCTGCTTTATGGTTTCACCCGCTACCGCACCGCCACTTCCCTGGGCGATCCTGAAGACTTCGTCATCCTGACCAATCATACCGAGGCCTATCGCAAGGCCTTTCTGGAGCATGGCCTGTACTTCCACGCGCCGATGGTACGCTGGGCGCTGGATAACGAGGGCGATTGTTCCTGGCGCATCCTGGGAGAGATGACCGCTGCCGGTGTCCTGACCGAGAGTGAGCGCAAGGTCATAGAATTCAACCGGTCGATGGGCGTGACCGCCGGCTACTCCATCTCGTTCAAGAGCATTTCGCCCCGCACCAAGGGGGCCATCGCGCTGACTGCCCGCCCGGGGATGAGCCAGGACGAGGTCGACGCTGTCTGGGCGGATCATGGCCGCGACATCGTCATCATGAACAATGTCGCCCATCTGAAGATCCTGACCCTGCCCTATTCCGGCCCCGCGCGGGAGCTGACCCGACGCCAGCGGGAGGCCCTGCAGTGGGTGGGCGACGGCAAGACGACCCAGGATATCGCGCTCCTGATGGGGCTGACGACTGCCACGGTGGAAAAGCACCTTCGCCTTGCGAGAGAGAATCTCAACGTTGAAACGACAGCCCAGGCCGTTCTGAAGGCGGCCTTCCTAAATCAGATGTTCATATTCGATGCCTGACGTTGATTCCATACCTTCACGGGGGTATGGAATTCCTGCCTTTCGGACTGATTCCTGTAAGTGTTTGGGATCAGGTAAGGTTTCCCTTACTTCCCGTCAGGCGACAAACACAGCATTCTGCAGATGTTCCGTGAGTGGTGGCTTTGAGCCATGGAACATTCGGATCGGATCCTTGCGATACCAAGGCTCTGCGGTCCGACCGGGAGACCGGAGCCGGTTGGGGGGTGTATTGGTCCACCCTCCAATCTGGCACTCGGCGGGGTGATCGTACCATCCCCATTCGACGAAACCCCTGCCAAATGGCGGTGCCGGTTGTCCCGACCGGCACCGTTTTTGCGTCTGGCTGTCAGCACTGCGGCGCAGCGGCGCCCGGCCTGAACCCCGTGCCGATGGAGCGCCAAGCAAAAAGCGTCAGGATCAGGATTCCGATACCCGCGACGTAAAACGGCATGGTCAACGCCAGGTGCCGCGGCATGACCCCTTCGCTGACCTGTACCACCAGCCCCGAAAGCGTCAGGCCCACGGGCATCATGCCCCAGGACGCCATCCGGTACAGCGAATTCACCCGCCCCCGCATTTCGTCCGGCACCGCGCGCTGCCGGAAGGAGACGGAGACGGTATCCCAGAGCAGTCCCAGGAAGGAAAAGAGCATCAGGCTCAGGGCCAGGCCGAAACCGCCCGAGGCCACGGGCACCAGCAGGAAGGCAACCGCACACAGGAGCGACGAGTACTGGGCGACCAACGCCCCGCCCATGCGCCGGATCACCGGCGCCGCGATAAGACCGGCCAGGATCCCGCCGCAGGCCCCGGCCGAAAGGATCAACCCGAAACTGCCGGCCTCCAGCCCAAGGTTTTCCTGGGCAAAGAGAACCAGGGCCACGACGACCATCTGGTGCAGGCCGTTGAAAACACCGGTAAAGATCGCCAGAAGGCGCAGCATCGGGTGTTTCATCAGGAACCCTGCGCCCTCGGCCAGTTCCCGTCGCCAGTGACGTCGGGGCGGCGGGGCGGAACGGCGCCGCAGGTCCAGCCCCATCAGCAAGAGCGCCGCCAGAAGGTAGGCCACCGCATTCAGCAGGAACGGCAGCGGCAGCGAGGCCGCGATCAGAAAGGCCCCGATGGCCGGCCCCAGCAGGGTGTTCCCGACAAGTTCGACCGTCCAGAACTGGGCATTGGCCTTCTCCAGCTGGTCGTCTGGCACGAGCGATGGCACGATTGTCTGCGCGGCCGTGTCCCGAAACACCTCTGCCACCCCGATCAGCGCGGCACAGCCGGCAAGAAGCGCGAAGAGACCGGCGTTTGTCGTCCCGTGGTCCGGTGGTTCGCCCAGGGGAAGCGCCTGCCAGATCGCAGCCGCCGCCAGGCCAAAGGCAAGCCCCCGCGCGACATCCATCGTCAGCAACAGCTTCTTCCGGCTCGCGCGGTCGGTCACGATCCCTGCCGGCATCGCGAACAGGAACCAGGGAAGGCGCAACGCCACGGGCATCATCGTGATCAGCAGCGGGTCCCGCGTGAGGTGAGAGGCAAGCCAGGTCCAGGCAAGAGTGGCCACCCCATCCCCGAGATTGGTCAACCCGCCCGCCAGCAGAAAACGCCGAAACATCGAAACACCATCGGACATGCGCCGTCCCTCCCTCCATCTTCAGTCGAAGGCTACCCCCTCAACCGTGGTAGAGCTCAAGGTCAAAATCGGAAATGTCCTCAAGGCCTTGCCAAATCCCTACGCGCACGCACAGAAAAAGGGCCGGGATTTCCCGGCCCTTTTGCAAATCTCGGAAGCTCGCCGCAGCGCGAGGGGATCAGCCCTGAGCAGCCTTGGCCACTTCAGCTGCGAAATCCTCTTCCTTCTTCTCGATGCCTTCACCGACCTGCAGGCGGATGAACCCGGTGATGGTCGCGCCGGCTTCCTTGGCAGCCTGCTCGACGGTCAGGTCGGGGTTCACGACGAAGTTCTGGCCCAGCAGGGTGACTTCCGCCAGGAACTTCTTCATGCGGCCTTCGATCATCTTCTCGATCACGGCTTCCGGCTTGCCGGATTCACGCGCGATGTCGATCTGAACCTGACGCTCATGCTCGACCACGGCGGAGTCCAGCTCTGCTTCGTTCAGCGCGGCCGGGTTGACGGCTGCGATGTGCATTGCAACCTGCTTGCCGAAGGCTTCGTCGCCACCGGTCATGGCAACCAGCACGCCGATCTGGCCGAGGCCGGGGGCAGCTGCGTTGTGCACGTAGGACGAAACGACATCACCCTCGATCTTCGCCATCCGGCGCAGGGTCATGTTTTCACCGATCTTCGCGATCTTGTCGGTCAGCAGTTCGGAAACCTTCTTGCCTGCGACGTCGGCTTCGGCCAGGGCTTCGACGGTGTCGACACCAGTCGCGGCGGTTGCGATAGCAGCAACCATTTCCTGGAATTCGGCGTTCTTCGCGACGAAGTCGGTTTCGGCGTTAACCTCGACAGCCACACCGACGCCACCGTTCACTTCGACGGCCACCAGGCCTTCGGCAGCGGTACGGTCGGATTTCTTGGCAGCTTTCGCCAGGCCCTTGGTGCGCAGCCAGTCGATGGCGGCTTCCATGTCGCCGTCGGTCTCGGTCAGCGCCTTCTTGGCATCCATCATGCCTGCGCCGGTCATCTCGCGCAGTTCTTTAACCTGTGCAGCAGTGATCGCCATGGGGTGATCTCCTTACGGTCTGAAATAGGGTCCGGCCGCCGTTACCATGCGGCCGGTGACAGTTCTGTAACGGACCGGCTTACGCCTGTGCTTCCGCTTCCGCAGCTTCGGCGGCCAGGGCTTCTTCTTCGTAGCCCTCGACCAGCTCGCCAACGTCGACGCCGGCGGCGCCCAGCTGGGCGGTCATGCCGTCAAGCGCAGCGCGGGAGGCCAGGTCGCAGTAGAGGGAGATCGCGCGGGCCGCGTCGTCGTTGCCCGGGATGATGTAATCCACGCCCTCGGGGGAGCAGTTGGTGTCGACGATGGCGACGACCGGAATGCCCAGCTTCTTGGCTTCGGCGATGGCCAGCTGCTCTTTCTTCACGTCGATGATGAAGAGCAGGTCGGGAATGCCGCCCATTTCACGGATGCCGCCCAGGGAGGCCTGCAGTTTGGCCTGCTCGCGCTCCATGCCCAGACGCTCTTTCTTGGTCAGGCCTTCGGCGCCGCCTTCCATCTTCTCGTCGATTTCCTTCAGACGGTTGATGGACTGGGACACGGTTTTCCAGTTGGTGAGCGTGCCGCCCAGCCAGCGGTGGTTCATGTAGTATTGTGCGCACTTTTCAGCGGCTTCGGCGATCGGCGCGGAGGCCTGACGCTTGGTGCCGACGAAGAGGACACGGCCGCCCTTGGCGACGGTCTCGCGGATGACGTTCAGAGCAGCGTCCAGCATCGGGACGGTCTGGGTCAGGTCGAGGATGTGAATGCCGTTGCGCGCGCCGTAGATGAACTCGCCCATGCGGGGGTTCCAACGCTGCGTCTGGTGGCCGAAGTGCACGCCAGCTTCGAGCAGCTGACGCATGGAGAACTCGGGAAGAGCCATGCTTCTTTTCCTTTCCGGTTTGCGCCTTGGCGGGGGTGTGAACCTTATGGTCAACCGGTGGACGCATGGGGATGTCTCCCCCATGGGCCCGACCCCACCTGCGGGATTGAGTGGCGCTCCTATAGAGCCAATCGCGCGGGGGCGCAACCCTTGCCTGCAAAGTGGCGCCGGTCAGGCCTTATCCCCGGCCAACGGACGAGCCCGCGACCTGTCAGGCGAAGGCCAGCCCGATCGCGGCGAGCGATGCAACGATGGCCACAGGCGCCCTCAGCCGTCGTGGCAACCTGGCTTCCCCGTCCTGCCAGTGACCGACCAGGACGAAGACAGCGAGAAGGGTCCAGATTTCCGCAATGAAAAGGCCCGCACTGCCCCCAAGGAAGACCGCGATCTCGTTCCGCACCGGAAGCCCCCCTGCCGTCAACACCGCAGCATACCCCACCCCGTGAACTGCACCTGACAGGGCCACGAAGATCTGTCGCGGTCTTCCAAGCTCCTTTTTGCCCAGATAGCTCAGCGCCAAAAGGATGGTCGTGGCGGCAACGATCAGCGGCAGATGCTCCTGCAGGCCAGCGACAGGCGCTGGCAGGGCGGCCCGCGCACCGACGAGCCAGGACAGCACGACACTGTGACCCGCAGCATAGGCCAGCAGCCCCCGGATCTGCCGCCCGGATCCCAGGTGCCCCAACAGAAGAACCACCAGGAAAAGCAGATAGGCCGGCGACCAGGACAGGATCAGCGCGAACCCTGTCGGAATGTAGGAAAGCGCCACCGGAAGTGCGGACCGGATAACGCCCCCCTCTGCAGCCAGTAGGGGCGCGGTGTCTCCCGGCTGCATCAGAAGCGTCAGGGCCCCGTCCGGATCCGCACCAGCCGCCGGAACCTGATGGAGAACCATCATGCCCAGCTTCTCCGCCCACGGCAGGCGGTATTGCACGCGACCCGGAGGCAACGTCCCCGAAAGGTCCAGCCTGACAAGGCCCGCAAGGCTGTCCGGCACGGCGACCGCGTCAAGTTGCAGCGTGATGAAACGCTCCTGCCCGTCATCAACCTCGAAAAACGGAGAAAGTCGCGGCCAGGCGTCTTCGATCCAGGCCTCGCTGCCCGCGCCTTCGGGTTGGCTTGTCGGCAAAAGGGACAACAACTTTTCGGGCGCAGTCACAAGGCTGACCGAAAGGGCCCTGTCCTGCGCGGACACCGTGACGACAGAAGGAAGCCCCTCTTGCCCCAGGGCGTCACCGCCCTGCCCGTCGGCGGCCATCGCGGGCACGGCGAAAAGGCACTGGAAAAACATCACCACCAGGATGAGGTTGCACCGGATCCCGGCTTTGCGCCCCGGGCGCGCCCCTCCGGTCGGGCTATTCAGAAACGTCACGCCAACAACTCCGGCAACTGGTTACTTCCATGACGCAGGGCCATGGGCGGACGGCAACAGGCGCATCCGGTGGCAAAGGCATATCGCAATTTCAGGTTAGCGCCACAAAAATCCACCCAAGAGCATACGCAAGCGCAGGTTCCCGCTCAGCCGGCATGGCACATGACGCGACACCGCCGCTGCACGCCAAGGCTTGCGCCCCGCCGCATTCGCGGCGACAAGAGCGCATGACGCCTCATTCCGACAACAGCCCGGACATCCTCTGCATCGGATCGGTGCTCTGGGACATCATCGGCCGTTCGGCCAGCCATATGCGACAGGGTTCCGACGTTCCGGGGCGCATCACGCGCCTGCCCGGCGGCGTCGCCATGAACATCGCCATGACCCTCGCGCGCTTCGGCATGCGCCCGGCCCTCCTGACCGCGATCGGCCAGGACCCGGAGGGCGATGAACTGATCCGCGCCTGCACCGATCTGGGCATGGAAACGGCGCATGTCTACCGGTCCGAGGATCTGCCGACAGACCGCTACATGGCCGTCGAAGGGGCCAATGGCCTGATCGCGGCCATCGCCGATGCCCATTCGCTCGAAGCGGCCGGCGCCAAGATCCTGCGCCCCCTGTCGGACGGCACCCTTGCCAGCGCCGCCGCGCCCTATGCCGGGCCCGTGGCCCTGGACGGGAACCTGACCCTCTCCCTGCTGGAAGAGATCGCGGCCTCGCCCCTTTTTGCGGAGGCAGACCTGAGGGTCGCCCCGGCCTCTCCCGGCAAGGCGGAGCGGCTCCGCCCTTTCCTGACCCGCAACCGCGCCCTGCTCTACGTCAACCTCGAAGAGGCCGGGCTGCTCTGTCAGCGCGAATTCACGACGGCCGAGGCCGCGGCCACCGGCCTGATCGAACGCGGCGCCAACCGTGTCCTGGTGACCGACGGCGGCCGCCTGGCTTGCGATGCCTCTTCCGATGGCCTCGTCACCGGCTGCCCGCCCGAGGTGCTGGTGACCCGGGTGACCGGCGCCGGCGATACGTTCATGGCGGCGCATATCGTCGCCGAAGCCCAGGGCTGCAACCGGCAGGAGGCGCTGGATCGCGCCCTCGGCGCCGCCGCCCGCTACGTTTCCGGAGAGACCGGCCTCTAGGCCCTCTCCGCCCAAGACCATCCTGAAGGACCTCCCCATGCTCAAGCTCTCCAAATCTGCGGAACTGGTTGCCGCGCAGGCCCAGGGCCGTGCCGTCGTCGCCCTGGAAAGCACGATCATCACCCACGGCATGCCCTACCCCCAGAACCTGGAAACCGCCCGCCAGGTCGAGGCCGATATCCGCGAAGCCGGCGCCGTGCCCGCCACCATGGCGGTGATCGACGGCACGCTGCACGCCGGCCTCGAAGCCCATGAACTCGAAGCGCTGGCACAGCGCAGTGACGTGGCCAAGCTTTCCCGCGCCGACATGGCGGCCTGCATGGCCACCGGCGGCACCGGCGCCACCACGGTGGCCGCGACGATGATCGCCGCCCGCCTGGCGGGTATCGAGGTCTTCGCAACCGGCGGCATCGGCGGCGTGCACCGCGGGGCCGAGCTCAGCTTCGACATCTCCGCCGACCTCAAGGAACTGGCCGAAACCCCTGTCACCGTCGTGGCGGCAGGGCCCAAGGCCATTCTCGACATCCCCAAGACCATGGAAGTGCTGGAAACCTACGGCGTTCCCGTCATCGCCTACGGTCAGGCGGAACTGCCCGCCTTCTGGTCCCGCAGCTCCGGCCTGACGGCGCCGCTGTCGATGGACACGGCAGCCGACATCGCCGCGGCGCACCGCATGCGCGGCGCCCTGGGCCTGCCCGGTGGCCAACTGGTCGCGAACCCCGTCCCCGAAGCGGATGAGATCCCCCGCGCGGAGATCGACCCGATCATCGCCCAGGCGCTCTCCGAAGCAGAGGCGCAGGGCATCACCGCCAAGGAAGTCACCCCCTTCCTGCTGCAGCGCATGTTCGAACTGACCGAGGGCCGCTCCCTCGTCACCAATATCGCGCTGGTCCGCAACAATGCCCGCCTTGCCGCGGCGATTGCCCAAGCCTTGACCTGAACCCCGGCCCTGCGAACCTGGGGTAAGGTTCGGTCAGCCATTTCTCCGGCGCCCCATTGCGGGCGCCGGTCAAGGTGCATAGGTTACTGAGCCGAAACCCCTTTCGCGACATCGAGATGAACGATCCCCTGAACGAGACCCCCGCACCTGCCCCGCGCGCTGGCATCTTTGCCCGGCTGCGCTCCTCCTTCCTGACGGGGATCGTCGTCATCGCGCCTGTCGCGCTGACGCTCTGGCTGCTCTGGACCATGCTGGGCTGGGTCGACGGTTTCGTCCTGCCGCTGGTGCCCGAACGCTTCCAGCCCGAACAATACATCGGCATCAACCTGCGCGGTGTCGGGATCATCTTCTTCCTGGTCTTCACGATCCTCATCGGCTGGATCGCCAAGGGGCTGATCGGCCGTTCGCTGATCCGCTACGGCGAAAGCGTCGTTGATCGCATGCCCTTCGTGCGTTCGATCTATTCCGGCGCGAAACAGATCGCGGAAACCGTCTTCGCCCAGTCCGAACGCAGCTTCGAAGAAGCCTGCCTGGTGCAGTATCCCCGCAAGGGCGTCTGGGCCATCGGCTTCGTCTCGACCGAGGCGAAGGGCGAAATCTCCACCCGCGCCGAGACCGGATCGCAACTGCTGTCGATCTTCGTGCCCACCACGCCGAACCCGACGTCCGGCTTCCTGCTCTTCTTCCCCGAAGAGGACGTGATCAAGCTCGACATGACGATCGAAGACGCGGCGAAATTGGTGATCTCTGCCGGACTGGTCTACCCGAACGCCAGCGATCCCTCGAAGCCCGCACGCCGGTCCTGATCTGATCCTGATCGCGCGCGCGGGCCCTGTCCGTCAGGTGAACATCTCTTTCAGATCAATCGTCGAATGCTCGTTCAGCGCGGATCGGTTTTCCGACAGGAACCGATCCGCCGTCCTGCGCCCCGCTTCCTTCAACGTGGTCAGCAGGTAGCCGTTGGGGAACATTTTCGTCGCGACCGAAAGATCCTGCATCACCTCGTCTTCCGAGATCCAGTGCACCAGGATGCGCTTCTTCTCCGCCGTGGTGACCTTCCCCTCCTCCAGCAGCCGCTGCACGAACTCCACTGCGCGCAATTCCCGCAGCAGGGAGGAGTTGAAGCTGATCTCGTTGATCCGGTTTTGGATCTGAGCAGGCAGCATAGGCAACTCGTCCCGCTCCATCGGGTTCAGCGATACGATCAGAACGTCATCGGGCAGATGCGACTTGAACAGGGGGAAGAGCGCCGGGTTCCCCGCGTAGCCGCCATCCCAGAAGGCTTCCTCCCGGCCTGATTTCTCGTCGAAGAACTCGATCGCGGTGAAAATCGTCGGCAGGCAGGCCGAGGCCAGGATCGCCTCCGCCGTCACCTCCTTGCCTTCGAAGACGCGGATCTTGCCATCCCGCACCTTGGTGGCAGAGATGAACAGCTCCGGCCCGTCGCACCCGCAGACCGCGTCGAAATCGAACCGCTCCACGATGGGGCGCAGCGGATTGCGGTAGAAGGGGCCAAGCGCATAGGGCGTCGTCACCAGCGACAGCATGTCGGCCACCTGCCCCGCCAGGGAATATTCCACGGCCTTGCCGATTTCCCGCGTGCCGGGCAGAGGCAGCCCGGCCAGGAACCAGGGCCAGAAGCCCTGTTCTTCCACCGCACCCATCTGGCTCCAGAACCAGTCGAGCTCCTCACGCGCGCCCTGGCGCCCGTTCTTCGCCCAGCCAGCCTTCAGCGCGGCGCCGTTCATCGCTCCGGCCGAGGTGCCCGAGATGCCGCCGAATTCCAGCCCCTCGTCCTCCAGCAGCCGATCCAGCACGCCCCAGGTAAAGGCCCCGTGGGCGCCGCCGCCCTGAAGGGCCAGGTTGATCCGTTTCGTCTCGGCCATAGCAGCCTCCCAGGACTGAAGACGGGGCGCCGTGATGGCGCCCCGCACGGGTCAAAGCGCGGTCCAGCCTCCGTCGATGCTGATCGTGGTGCCGGTGATCTGTTCCGCCGCAGTCGAACAGAGGAAGGCCACCGTGCCCCCGATCTGTTCGGTGGTCGCGAATTCCTTGGACGGCTGGCGTTCCAGCAGGACATCGCGCACCACATCTTCGCGGGACATGTCGTATTTCTTCATCGTGTCCGGGATCTGCGCCTCCACCAGGGGGGTCAGAACGTAGCCCGGGCAGATCGCGTTGCAGGTGATCGGCACTTCGGCCGTCTCCAGCGCCACGGTCTTGGTCAGGCCGACAATACCGTGCTTGGCGCTGACATAGGCCGACTTGAAGGGGCTCGCGGTCAGACCGTGGGCCGAGGCGATGTTGACCACCCGGCCCCAGCCCTTTTCACGCATGCCCGGAAGGGCCGCCGCGATGGTGTGGAACGAACTGGTCAGGTTGATCGCGATGATCGCGTCCCATTTCGCAACGGGAAAATCCTCGATTGCCGACACATGCTGGATCCCGGCGTTATTGACCAGGATATCGCAGCCCCCGGCCTTTTCGATCAGGGCGCGGCATTCCTCGCCCTTGGACATGTCGGCCTTGATGTAGCGCACCTCGGTGCCGTATTTCGCCGCCATCTCCTCTGCCATCTTGTGGTCTTCGTCGGTGTCGGTGAAAGAGTTCAGCACCACCTTGGCGCCTGCCTTGGCCAGCTCCTCCGCGACCCCCAGGCCGATGCCGCTGGTCGATCCGGTCACGATCGCCGTCTTGCCGCTTACACTCATTGGTCTCTCCTCATCTCTCCGGGCGCACCCGGTCGAGGCTGACAATAATGCTGCGAATGCGAAAAGCGAGGGAAAGCCGCCCTGCCGTCGCGGGCTCGTGCAAATTCATGAACGGCGCGTGTCCGCCCGAACCGCCCGCCGGAGCCGCGCAAGACAGGCGAAACGGCAGCGCATCCAGGCCTCTGCATCCGACGGAACAGGCCCGCCAGCGGCCCCGGAACAGGCACAAAAAAAACGCCGGCACGAAGCCGGCGTTCAGTTATTGAGGCAGGTTTCATACAGGCAAGAAACCTATCGAGCAGTGGCTTCTTTATAAGCAATCCTGCGCCGTCATGAAAGCTAAAAGTTTGAAAAGGCGGGAGTCCGCGTCTAGGCTGCAGACCAACAAAACAAGGTTTCCAGGGAGCAGCAGCGAAATGAAACCCAAACACTCCTTCAATCCCGGTCAGGCCCTGCGCGGCTTCGCAGGCTTGCTCGCAGGGGCGATTCTCTGCGCCGCAGCAGCGATTCCCGCGCAGGCTGAACCAAGCCATGGCCTTGCCATGTATGGAGAACCGGCCCTTCCCGCGGATTTCACCCATCTGCCCTACGCCAACCCCGATGCGCCCAAGGGCGGAACCTTCGTGACCGGCAATACCGGCAGCTTCGACAGCCTCAATCCCTTCATCGTGCGCGGACAGGTCCCCTGGCAGCTGCGTTTCCTGACCCACGAAAGCCTTGTCTACCGCAGCCAGGATGAACCCTTCACCGTCTACGGCCTTCTCGCCGAATCGATCGAGACAGACCCGAATCGCCACTGGGTGGAATTCACCCTGCGTCCCGAGGCCAAGTTCTCCGACGGCTCCCCCGTCACGGTCGAAGACGTGATGTGGTCCTACGAAACGCTCGGCACGGAAGGCAACGCGCGTTACCTCGGCCTTTGGTCCAAGATCGAGAAGATGGAGCAGACCGGCCCGAACAAGATCCGCTTCACCTTCAACACCGATGACCGCGAACTGGCCCTCATCGTCGGCATGCGCCCGATCCTCAAGAAGGCGCAATGGGAAGGCAAGGATTTCACCCAGTCCGGCCTGGACGTGATTCCCATCGGGTCCTCCCCCTACGTGATCGACAGCTTCGACCCCGGCCGCAATGTCGTGCTCAAGCGCAATCCCGATTACTGGGGCAAGGACGTTCCCGTTGTTCAGGGGCTGCAGAATTTCGAAACGATCCGCATCGAATTCTTCGGCGATCAGAATGTCCTGTTCGAGGCATTCAAGGCTGGCGAAATTTCCTTCGTTCGCGAATTCAACGCAGAGAAATGGGATCGCGACTACGATTTCCCCGCCGTTCAATCCGGCGACATCGTGAAATCGGAAATTCCCTCGCAGAGGCCCTCGGGCATTACCGGCTACGTGATGAATTCCCGCCACGCGCCCTTTGACGATATCCGCGTTCGCGACGCGATGATCTATGCCTTCAATTTCGAATACATCAACGAAACGATCACCGGCGGCAAACAGCCCCGGATCACCTCCTACTTCTCCCACTCCAAGCTGGGGATGGAACATGGCCCCGCAACGGGCCGCGTGAAGGAGCTGCTGGAACCCTATGCCGAAGACCTCGCCCCCGGCGCGCTCGAAGGCTACGACCTGCCCGTCGGTGACGGATCGGCCCGCAACCGCGCCAACCTCGCCCATGCGGCGGACCTGCTGGACGAGGCAGGCTGGACGGTCGCGGACGACGGCAAGCGCTACAATGCCGCCGGCGACCCGCTGTCCTTCGAAATCCTTCTGCGCCAGGGCGATCAGCAGAACGAGTCGATCATCGACATCTACATGGATGCGCTGGAACGGCTTGGCGTGGACGCCACGATCACCACGGTGGACTCGGCCCAGTACACCCTGCGGATGGAAACCTTCGATTTCGACATGACGGACATGCGGCGTCAGTTCTCCCTTTCCCCGGGCAACGAACAGCGCATCTACTGGGGCGGCGACAGCGCCGATCAGAACGGATCGCGCAACCTGATGGGCGTGAAGAACCCGGCAATCGACGCCATGGTCGACTCCATGCTCGCCTCCCGCTCCTCCGAGGACTTCACCGCAGCCGTGCGCGCGCTGGACCGCATCCTGACGACCGGTCGCTACGTGATCCCGATCTTCACCTACGGTCAGGGGCGCATCGCACATGACAAGGATCTGAAGCATCCCGACGTGATCCCGATCTACGGCGACGGCTTCTACTTCCTGCCCGAGGTCTGGTGGATGGACACGGCGGAGTAACGCCGCCGCCGCTTCACCAGCCATGAAACCGCGGAACGCCGGGCGCCTGCCCGGCGTTTTCCTTTCCGACACCAGGAAAGGAGCTTCCCATGCAATGGCACGCCATCGCCCGCCACTAGCCCGCTTTCGTCCCCGCGATCCGGCAACGCTGGCCAGATGCGAATGAAGCAGACCTTCTCGCCCTCGACGGGACCCAGACAAGCCTCGCGCTCTACCTCGCCGAAAGGACCGGCAGGGACGTCACGGAACTGAACGAGGAGATCGAGGACTGGCGCGCCGGCGCCGCCCCCGCGGACATCCACATGGATGAGCACGAGGACATGGAGAACATCTCCAACTCCGGCCGTTTCGTGCATGACGGGGAAGACGTCTACGATGACGATCAGGCGTTCGGGGATGACGGCGCCGCATCGGCCCCCTCATCGCCCACCCTCGGGCGGACGGGCTGACGCCCTGCCGCTCAGCTCAGCGAGGTGACCCAGAGGATCGTCGCATCGTCCTCACTGACGGAAATCACGTTGTGCCCCATCGAGGCATCGTAATAGGCGCTGTCGCCCCGGCGCATCTCCACCGGTTCGTAGAACTCGGTATAGAGCCTGATGACACCGGTCAGAACGTAGAGGAATTCCTCGCCGTCGTGGCGCACCCAACCGTCGAATTCATCCATCGACCGGGCGCGGATGCGGGCACGGTAAGGCAACATCTGCTTTCGGGTCAGCCGCGCGGCCAGAAGGTCATGCTCGTAGGTGGCCGTCGCCTGCGGCTGGCCCTCGCCCGAACGGTCCAGCGCCATGCGCCCCATGACCTGCTGTGCCTTGGGCGGGGTGAAAAGCTGCGGCACGGAAATGCCCAGCCCCGTCGCAAGCTTCTTCAGCGCGTCGTAGGTGGGCGACATCTGCCCGTTCTCGATCTTCGACAGGGTCGACCGCGCCATGCCGGCCTTCACCGCGGCCTGCTCCAGCGTCCAGTCCCGCGCGCGGCGCAGCTCGCGCACGCGCTCCCCCAGGTCCAGGGGTTCGCCCCCGGTTTCCTCCCCGTTCTCGCGGGCGATGCGGATGAGTGTGCGCGGATCAGTCTCGTTCATGTCCCAGTCTATAGGCAGGGTGGCGTCCGCTTGCAACGCTGGCGCAACGCTTGCCACGGCCCCGCCCGCCCCCTAGCAATATGTCATGACAGACCTTTCCCTCTGCGACCGGGGGCCCTTCGCGCCCTGTCCCGCGCCCTTCAACATGGCCCGGCACGTCCTCGCCGCCGGTGCGGCAACGCCGGACAAGGTCGCCCTGTCGATCCTTGGCCTGTCACGCGCCGAAAGGTGGAGCTTTGCGCGCCTTGAAACAGCCGTACGGGGCACGGCCACGGGCCTGCTCGCTGCGGGGCTTGCCCCGGGCCAGGTTGTGCTGATGCGGCTGGGCAATTCGGTCGACTTTCCCATCGCCTACCTCGGCGCGATTGCGGCGGGGCTGGTGCCCGTGCCCACCTCCGCCCAGCTGACGGAGAGAGAGGTGGCACAGATAATCGCCACCGTCGCCCCGGCGGCCATCCTGCAGGCAGAGGGCATCGCGACACCGACTGTTCAGGTGCCGGTCCTCGGTACGCAGGCGCTGCGCGCCATGCGCGACCTGCCGCCCGCCGACTGGCACATGGGGGACCCCGACCGGCCCGCCTACATCGTCTTCACCTCCGGCACCTCGGGCCATCCGCGCGCCGTGCAGCACGCGCACCGCGCCATCTGGGCCCGGCAGATGATGCACCGGGACTGGTACGGCCTGCAGGTCGCAGACCGCCTGCTCCACGCCGGTGCCTTCAACTGGACCTTCACCCTCGGCACCGGCCTGATGGATCCCTGGACCCTCGGCGCCACCGCCCTCATCCCGGCCGAGGGCACGCCGCTGGAAAGCCTGCCCCTGCTTCTGAAACGGCACGAGGCGACGCTCTTTGCCGCCGCCCCCGGCGTCTATCGCAAGCTGCTGTCGCACCACCCGCAGCTGTCCCTGCCGAAACTGCGCCACGGCCTGTCGGCGGGTGAAAAGCTCTCCGACCGGATCCGGGAGGACTGGCGCGATGCCACCGGGCTGGAGATCCACGAGGCCTTCGGCATGTCAGAGGTCTCCACCTTCCTCTCCGGCTCCCCCTCCGGCCCTGCCGCGCCCGGCACCCTGGGGCGCCCGCAGCAGGGCCGCCGCATCGCCATCCTGGGCCCCGACGGCACGCCCGTCCCGCTGGGAAAGGAAGGCACCATCGCCGTCGCCCGCAGCGATCCCGGCCTGATGCTGGGATACCTGAACGCGCCGGAGGCCACCTCCGCCCGCATGTCCGGCGACTGGTTCCTGACCGGCGATCACGGCACCATGGCCGCCGACGGCTCCGTCACCTATATCGGCCGCACGGGCGACATGATGAACGCCGGCGGCTACCGCGTCTCACCGCTGGAGGTGGAGGCCGCGCTTTCGGACCTTCCCGGCGTGACCGAGATCGCGGTGACCGATGTGGAGGTGAAGGAAGACGCCACCCTCATCGCCGCCTTCTACACCGGCACCCCGCAGGATCCCGCGGCGCTTTCCGCTCTGGCGGCGGAGCGGCTGGCCCGTTACAAGCAGCCCCGCATCTGGCAGCACCTCGACGTGCTGCCGCGAAATCCCAACGGCAAACTGCAGCGCGCCGCCCTCCGCGCGCTCTGGGAGACATCCGATGACCGTGAAGCTTGATATCCTCTCCGATCCGATCTGCCCCTGGTGCTACATCGGCAAGACCCTGCTCGACCGCGCCCTGGCAGAGCGGCCGGCCCATCCCTTCACGATCGAATGGCATCCCTTCCAGCTGAACCCCGACATGCCCCGCGAAGGCATGGACCGCCGCGCCTACCTCGTCTCCAAGTTCGGCGAAGACACGGCCGACCGCGTCTATGGCCAGATCGCCGACCGGGCCCGCGATGAAGGGATCGAAGCCGACTTCCCCGCCATCACCCGCACCCCCAACACCCTGGATGCTCACCGGCTGATCCACTGGGCGGGCCTTGAAGGGGTGCAGAACGTGGTGGTCGATGCGCTCTTCAAGGCCAACTTCCGCGAAGGGCGCGACATCGGCAACCACGAGGTCCTGTGCGATATCGCCGACAGCGCCGGAATGGATGCGGCCCTGGTCGCGCGCCTGCTGGAAAGCGACGCCGACGAACAGGCGATCCGCGACCGCGACGCCCATTCCCGCCAGATGGGCGTCAACTCCGTGCCCACCTTCATCGTCGCGCAGAAACACGCGGTGCCCGGCGCCCAGCCGGTGGAGCTCTGGCTGCAGGTCATCGACGAGATCGCGGGCCAGATCGCGGCGGACGAAGACGCCGGCACCGCCTGACACCGACCATCCGCCCCTGGCAACGAACGCGCATCGGAACCGCCGCCAAGGGCCGCCCGGCCTGCGCAACGCGTCCGCCCGCCGGCCCCATGCGCGCGCGCCGGGGGCGGCGCTGGTACTGCGCGAAAAAACCTGCTAGCCGCATGTAAATCGCAGAGGGAGGAGACCAGATGCCCAAGCGCCTGCACCCGGTGGAATTCGTTGGCCTGATGGCCATGATGATGGCCACCGTCGCCTTCTCGATCGACTCCATGCTGCCCGCCCTGCCGGAAATCGCCAACGACCTGGCGGATGGCGTGCGCAACAATGCCCAGCTGGTCCTGTCGGCCTTCATGGTCGGCATGGGCATCGGCACCTTCTTCACCGGGCCGCTGTCGGACAGTTTCGGACGCAAGCGGGTGATCCTGACCGGCACCGCGCTCTACCTCCTGGGGGCCGTCCTTGCCTGGCGGGCCCCTACGATGGAAATGCTGATCTTCGCGCGCTTCCTGCAGGGGCTTGGCGCCTCGGCCCCCCGGATCGTCTCCATCGCCATCATCCGCGACCTCTACGCGGGCCGCGAAATGGCCCGGCTGATCTCCTTCGTGATGATCGTCTTCACCATCTTCCCGGCCATGGCCCCCTTCATCGGCGACCTGATTATCTCCGCCACCAGCTGGCGCGGGCTCTTCGTCGTGCTCTTCCTCTTTGCCTTCATCGCCGCGCTCTGGCTGACGACGCGCCTGGACGAGCCGCTGCCGCAGCAATCGCGCCGCGCCTTCCGCGCCCGTGCCCTGATCGACGCCATGAAGGAGATGTTCGCCATCCCCATGGTCCGCCTGTCGATCCTGGTGCAGACCGCGATCTTTTCGATGCTCTTCACCTCGATCTCCATGATCGAACCCACCTTCTCCCTGATCTTCGAACGTGCCGACAGTTTCCCGCTCTGGTTCTTCGGGATCGGCATTTTCTGCGCGACCTCCTCCATGGTGAACGCGGCCCTGGTGGGGCGCTACGGCATGCGGCTCATCATTTCGGTCACCCAGGCGGTCTTCCTCGCGCTCTGCCTCCTGATGCTCTGCGTCCACCTCTTCGGTGGACACGGCGCGGGCTACTTCGCCTTCTACGTCCTCTGGCAGGGGGCCGTCTTCTACCAGATGGGCCTGACCATGGGGAACCTGAACGCGCTGGCCATGGAACCCATCGGACATATCGCGGGCCTCGCCGCCTCTGTCCTGGGGGCGATCTCCACCATCACCGGGGCGATCGTCTCCACCATCGTGGCACAGCTTTTCGACGGCACCCTGCTGCCGCAGCTGCTGACGCTGACGGTCCTGGGCCTCATTTCCTTCCCCCTGACCCTGCGCATGCGCGGGCTGGAGCGTAAGCGCGACCGCTGACGCCTATCGGCTGCACGCGGCACGGGCGAAGCCGGACTCTGCGCACGAAAAGTTGTATACCAACGCATACCGGGGTTTCCGCTAACATTAGATTAGTCTATGGAAGCGATGAAAGCCGCACGCGGCTTGATTCCAGCCCGTTCCGAACATCGCAGGGAGCCAGCCCATGACGAAGATCAAGGTGGAGAACCCCGTCGTCGAACTCGACGGCGACGAGATGACCCGCATCATGTGGGATTTCATCAAGAAAAAGCTTATCGAGCCCTATCTGGACATCGACCTGCTCTACTACGACCTGTCCATTCAGGTCCGGGACGAGACGGAAGACCAGATCACCATCGACGCGGCCGAGAAGATCAAGGAAGTCGGCGTCGGCGTGAAATGCGCCACCATCACCCCGGATGAAGCCCGGGTGGAGGAATTCGGCCTCAAGAAGATGTGGCGTTCGCCCAACGGGACGATCCGCAACATCCTCGGCGGCGTGGTCTTCCGGCAGCCGATCATCTGCCGCAACGTGCCGCGCCTCGTGCCCGGCTGGACCAACCCCATCGTTGTCGGCCGCCATGCCTTCGGTGACCAGTACAAGGCCACCGATTTCCACTTCCCCGGCAAGGGCCAGCTGACGATGAAGTTCGTCGGCGAGGACGGCACCGAGATCGAGAAGGTCGTCTATGACGCGCCCGACGCCGGTGTCTACATGGGGATGTACAACCTCGACGAGTCGATCCGCGACTTCGCCCGCGCCTCCTTCAACTACGGCCTGACCGTGGGCTGGCCGGTGTACCTGTCGACCAAGAACACGATCCTCAAGGCCTACGATGGCCGCTTCAAGGACCTCTTCGCAGAGATCTACGAGGCAGAGTTCGCCGACAAGTTCAAGGCCGCCGGCATCTGGTACGAACACCGCCTGATCGACGACATGGTCGCCTGCGCGCTGAAGTGGAACGGCAAGTTCGTCTGGGCCTGCAAGAACTACGACGGCGACGTGCAGTCCGACACTGTGGCCCAGGGCTTCGGCTCTCTCGGCATGATGGCCTCCCAGCTGATGACGCCCAACGGCAAGATCATCGAGGCAGAGGCCGCCCACGGGACCGTGACGCGCCACTACCGCCAGCACCAGGAAGGCAAGCAGACCTCCACCAACTCCATCGCGTCGATCTACGCCTGGACCGGTGGCCTGAAGCACCGCGCCAAGCTGGACGAGAACACCGCGCTGATGGCCTTTGCCACCACGCTGGAAAAGGTCGTCGTGGAAACCGTGGAATCGGGCTTCATGACCAAGGACCTCGCCCTGCTGGTCGGCCCCGACCAGGGCTGGCTCACCACCATGGGCTTCCTCGAAAAGGTCGATCAGAACCTCAACAAGGCCCTGCGCGGCTGACGGCCGCCATCGTCCTGACGACAGCAACGACAAAAGGGGCGGCCATAGGGCCGCCCCTTTTGCATGCGCCCGGTCCCTGGGCGCCCCCGACAGGCGCCCCCGGATGCCACACCCTGCGCCGCTCCGCCGGCACCCGGCGTCAGATGGCCACGGATTGTGCGATCCCCCCTGTGCAGGCGGAACGGGATGCGCTAAAAAGAGGAAGCATTGCTGACTTTGTTTCCAGGGAGAAACATGCCCGCACCTATCCCCATTCCGACCGAATATCGTCAGAACCACACCTGGCTCGAAGACATCCAGGGCATAGCCATCGCCATGCTGACCACGGCCACGGGCCTGGTCTTCATCTCGTCGCTGGGGTTCATCACCGGACAGACCGCCGGGCTGGCGCTGATCATCGCCTATGTGACCGGATGGAGCTTCGGCACGGTCTTCTTCGCCGTGAACCTGCCCTTCTACGCCTTCGCCTGGAAACGGCTGGGCGCGGAATTCACGCTCAAGAGCTTCTTCTGCGTCACCGCCCTGTCGATCATGGTGGACTGGATGCCCCTGGGGCTCAGCTTCGAACACCTCAATCCGATCCTCGGCACCACGATCTTCGGATGCCTGACGGGCTACGGGCTGCTTGGCGTCTTCCGCCACAAGGGATCACTCGGCGGACTTGGGGTCATCGCGCTGCTGATCCAGGACAAGACAGGTTTCCGCGCGGGCTACGTGCAGTTGATCATCGACGCGGTCCTGTTCACGATCGCCTACTTCCTGTTCGACACCCGCACCGTGCTCTATTCGCTCTACGGGGCCGTGATCCTGAACGGTGTCATCGCCTTCAACCACCGGCGGGACCGCTACATCGCCGACTGACCGCCTCTGGACAGTCAATTTCCCCCGGATTACGACGGACGCACCATCACCCGGGGACGAAGATGACCGACACGAACACGCCTGAACAGCGGACGGAAACCGGCAAGGCCGGCCACAGCCTTCTGGAAGACATCCAGGGCATTTTCTACGGCACCGCCATGTCGGGCTTCGGCATCGTTATCCTGACCCAGCTCGGCCTGGTCACGGGCCAGACCGCGGGCCTTGCCGTGCTGATCGCCTATGTCACCGGCTGGGGCTTCGGACCTGTGTTCTTCGTGGTGAACCTGCCGTTCTACTGGCTTGGCTACACGCGCATGGGGCTGAAATTCACGGTGAAGACCTTCATTTCGGTCCTGATGCTCGCCGTGCTGTCGAAATTCATCGGCACCCAGGTCGTCTTTGCGGAACTCACCCCCTGGGTCGGCGCCATCCTCTTCGGCTTCGTCACCGGGTCGGGCCTTCTGGCGCTCTTCCGGCATGGCGCCTCGCTGGGCGGGATCGGCATCCTGGGCCTCTACCTTCAGGACAAGACCGGCTTCCGCGCCGGCTGGACCCAGCTGGCCTTCGATGCCTGTCTCTACGTGGTGGCCTTCTTCGTGCTGCCCGGCGCCGCCTTCCTGTGGTCCCTGCTCGGCTCGATCGTGGTGAACTTCGTCATCGCCATCAACCACCGCAAGGACTGGTACGTCGCGACCTGAGGATCCCCGATGCCCGCCTACCTGACCCTCGTCATCGCCGTGGCGCTTGAAACCATCGGCACCTCCGCGCTGCACGCCAGCCAGCAGTTCACCCGGCTCGTGCCCTCCGCGATCACGCTGGTGGCCTATGGGTTCAGCTTCTACTTCCTTTCGCTGACCCTGCGCCACATGCCGGTGGGCGTGGTCTACGCGCTCTGGTCCGGGATGGGCATCGTCTTCATCGCCATCATCGGCTTCGTCATCTTCGGACAGAAGCTCGACCTGCCCGCGATCCTCGGCATGCTGCTGATCGGCGCGGGCATCGCGGTGATACAGCTCTTCTCCAACGCCTCGCCACACTGAAGCCTGCTCGGCAGACTTCACGTGGCAGACATGAAAAAGGGGCGCATTGCGCCCCTTTCGCGTTCCTTGAAACGGATCCTCGCCGGTTCAACCGAAGGCCTTCAGCCGCTTGATCAGCGCCGAGGTATCCCAGCGACCGCCCCCCATGGCCTGCACGTCCTTGTAGAACTGGTCCACCAACGCGGTCATCGGCAGGGGCGCACCGATCTCATCGCCCGTGGACAGGCAGATGTTCAGGTCCTTGCGCATCCAGTCGACGGCAAAGCCGTGTTCGAACTCGTCCGCCAGCATGGTCTGGTACCTGTTCGACATCTGCCAGCTGCCCGCAGCCCCCTGGCTGATCGCCCCGATCACCTTCTCGCCGTCCAGACCGGCGGCCTGGGCGAAGTTCAGCGATTCCGACAGGCCCTGCACCACGCCGGCAATGGCGATCTGGTTGCACATCTTCGTCAGCTGCCCCGCGCCCGACGGGCCCATCAGCAGGCAGGCCTTGGCATAGGCGTCGATCACCGGCTCGCACCTGGCGAAGACATCCTCGTCACCGCCGCACATCACCGACAGCGCGCCGTTCTCGGCGCCCGCCTGCCCGCCGGAGATCGGCGCATCCAGATAGCCCAAGCCCTTCTCTGCGGCGATGGCGTAAAGCTCGGCCGTGACGCGGGCCGACACCGTGGTGTGATCGACAAGCACCGCGCCCGGCGCCATGCCTTCGAAGGCGCCGCCCTCACCTGCACAAACGGCACGCAGATCGTCGTCGTTGCCGACGCAGGTCATCACGAAATCGGCACCGGCCGCGGCCTCTGCCGGGGTCTTGCCAAAGGCCCCGCCGTGCTCGGCCACCCAGGCTTCGGCCTTGGCCGTCGTACGATTGTAGACCGTGACCTCGTGGCCCTTGGCGGCCAGGTGGCCCGCCATCGGATAGCCCATCACGCCCAATCCCAGAAAGGCGACTTTCACCATGGCTCATTCCCCTGTAATGCTGCACGCGCCGGTGCGGAAACCGGCGCCGCTTGTAAATCGTGGCGCCAGACTGTCCGGCGTCTCGCCGGAACGCAAGGGCAGGAGAACCAATGAAATTCCTTTTCCGCTGGCTGCTGCGCATTGCCGGGGCACTGGTCGTGCTTTCGGTCATCGCTGCCGTCGGAATCTACTTCCTCGCCTCGCGTTCACTGCCCGATTACGACAAGACCCTGAAGGTCGACGGCCTCTCCGCGCCGCTGGAAATCGTGCGCGATACCGCCGATGTGCCGCATATCTTCGGCAAGACCGACGATGACGTCTTCTTCGGCCTGGGCTACGCCCACGCCCAGGACAGGCTGTGGCAGATGATCACCCTGCGCCGTACCGCCCAGGGCCGCCTGTCCGAACTTTTCGGCACCCGGACCCTGTCGGTCGACCGGCTGATGCGGCGCTTCGACCTCTACAACCTCGCCCTGCAGTCGGTGGAAGACCAGGATCCCCGCACCCTGGCCGCGCTGAAAGCCTATTCTGCAGGCGTCAACGCCCGCATCAACGAGGTCAACCGCGATGCCCTGGGCCGCGGCGCGCCGGAGATGTTCCTGGTCGATGCCACCGTCGCCCCCTGGCGGCCCGCCGATTCCATCGCCATCGGCAAGCTCATGGCGCTGCAGCTTTCCGGCAGCCTCGCCTCAGAGGTGGAGCGCGCCCGGGTCTTCGCCGCCCTGCCCGATCCCTCGATGCTGGAAGACATCCTGCCCGATGCGCCCGGCACCGCCATCGCGGCGCCCGATTATGCCGCGCTGATGCCCTCCCTCGACGGGCCCGGTACCCGCTATGCCGATGCGACGCCGTCCCGCGGCTTCACCCCAGAAGGGCTGCCCGACAGCACCTTCTCCCCCTTCGCGAGCAAGGATTTCGCCGGCGCCTCCAACGCCTTCGCCGCCGCGCCCTCGCGCTCAGCCACCGGTGGCACGCTGCTGGCCAATGACCCGCACCTGGGCTTCACCGCGCCGACACTGTGGTACCTGGCCCGGATGGAACTGCAGCAGGGCGGCGTCATCGGCGCCACTATCCCCGGCCTGCCCTCCATCCTGTCGGGCCGTTCGCACTTCCTCGGTTGGGGGCTGACCTCCTCCTACCTCGACGATGCCGATGTCTACATGGAAGAGGTGAACCCCGACAATCCCGAGGAATACCGCACCGCCGACGGCTGGAAACGGTTCGAGACCCGCAAGACGATCATCAACATCAAGGACGGCAAGCCCGTCACCCTGACCCTGCGCTGGACGGACAACGGCCCCGTCCTGCCCGGCTCGCTCTATCGCCTGGGCTCTATCACCCCGCCGGGGCATGTTCCCTCCGTCGCCTGGACCGCGCTTTCGCCCGATGACACCACCCTGTCCGCCGGGGTGAACCTGATGTACGCCCGCACCGTCGAAGAGGCGATCGAGGCCGCGCGCCCACAGATCGCGCCCTCGCAGAACCTGATGCTGGCGGACGCCACGGGCATCGCCTTCAAGATGATCGGCGCCGTACCCGCGCGCGATCCGGCCCATGACACCAAGGGCCGCCTGCCCACCCTGGGCTGGGTCAAGCACAACCAGTGGTCCGGCACCCTGCCCTACGACGACAACGTGCAGATCATCGACCCGCCGGGCGGGCTGCTGGGCAATACCAACAACAAGTTCACCGACCGGCCCTTCCCCGGAAACGTCACCTTCGACTGGGGCGACACCCAGCGGATCCACCGCTGGCAGCGGCTGATGCAGACCCGCCAGGTCCATACCCGCGACAGCTTCATCGAGGCGCAGCTGGATACCGTCTCCTTCACCGCCCGCTCGCTCCTGCCGCTGATCGGCAAGGACCTGTGGTACACCGGCGAACCCGCGCCCGACGGCACGCCCGAACACCTGCGCGAACAGGCGCTGAACCTGCTGGCGAACTGGAACGGAGAGATGAACGAACATCTCCCCGAACCGCTGCTCTACGCCGCCTGGCTGAGGGAGCTTCAGGACAAGCTGATCCGGGACGAGCTCGGCCCGATTGCCGATGATTTCACCCATGTGGATCCGGTCTTCATCGAACGCGTCTACCGTGACATCGACGGGGCCTCCCGCTGGTGCGACATCATCCAGTCGACGCCGAAGGAAAGCTGCACCGACATTGCCCGCCAGGCGCTGGACGAGGCCCTGCTGAAGATCAAGGAACGCTACGGCGACAACCTCGAAAGCCTCCGCTGGGGGGACCTGCACCAGGCGGCCCATGATCACCAGTTCCTGGGCAACGTCCCCGTGCTGCGGTATTTCTTCAACATCCGGCAAAGCACCTCGGGCGGCGACAACACGCTGATGCGGGGGCTGACCTCTGGCACCGGGGACAACCCCTTCCTCAACGTGCACGGCGCGGGCTATCGCGGGGTCTACGACTTCGCCGACCCCGACAGTTCGGTCTTCGTGACCGCGACGGGCCAGTCCGGCCACTTCCTGTCGCGCCATTACGATGACCTGGGCGAACGCTGGCGGCGCGGGGAATACATCCCCATGTCCCTTGACCAGGGGCTTGCACGGGCCGCGGCGGTCGGCGTCACGCACCTTCTTCCCACCGGCGGCTGATCCCCCCCCGGATGGCGGCCCCGCCCGTCATCCGGGGATCCGGCCCGGCCAGCACAGGCCGGCACAGGCCATCAATTGCCAGCCCAGACACATGCCGCCGCCTCAAGGGCATCGCAGACGGCACAATTAACCGGGCGGTACAAACTCATTGAATTGAATTGACCGCTCCTGCCTGCTCTGCCATGCAGGTTTTTCGTATAGCGCGCAGGGACAGCGGGATCCGAAACCATGAAAGTCATCATCTGCGGGGCAGGCCAGGTCGGCTGGCAGATCGCCCGGCACCTTTCTGGCGAAAACAACGACGTCACCGTCGTGGACAACAATCCGGACCTCGTGCGGCGCGCCACCGACACGCTCGACGTGAAGGGGATCGCGGGCTTTGCCTCCTACCCCGACATCCTCGACCAGGCCGGGGCGCGTGACGCGGACATGATCATCGCCGCCACCTTCTCGGACGAGGTGAACATGGTGATCTGCCAGGTTGCCCACTCCGTCTTCTCGGTGCCGCGCAAGATCGCCCGCCTCCGGGCGCGCTCCTATCTCGAAGCGATCTATTCCGATCTCTACCGCCGCGATCACCTGCCGATCGACGTCGTGATCTCTCCCGAACTGGAAGTCGCCGAAGCGGCGCTGCAACGGCTTGCAGCCCCCGCCGCCTTCGACGTGGAACAGTTCATGCAGGGCAAGGCGCAACTGCTGGGGATCAACATCGACCCGGACTGCCCGGTGGTGAACACCCCCCTGCGCCAGTTGACCGACCTCTTCTCGACCCTGCGGGCCGTGGTGGTGGGCATCCGGCGCGAAGGCCGCCTCTTTGCCCCCGAACCCGGCGATCAGATCTTCCCCGAGGACGAATGCTACATCTGCGTCCACGCAGACGACGTTGCCCGCTGCCTGGAGGTCTTCGGCAAGACCAACAAGCAGCAGGATCGCGTGGTGATCATCGGCGGCGGCAATGTCGGGCAGACGGTCGCGAAGCGGCTGGAAGGATCCGGCCGCCGGATCCGGTCCAAGGTGATCGAAAAGAACCGCAAGGTGGCGGAAAGGGCCGCCGACGCCCTGGAACGAACCATCGTTCTGAACGGCGACGGCCTGGATTCGGCCCTGCTGGCCGAAGCGGGCATTTCCCGCGCCGATGCGGTGCTCTGCATCACCGATGACGACAAGACCAACATGCTGGCCGCCGTCCGGGCCAAGAACCTGGGCTGCCCCATGGCCATCGCGCTGATCAACGACCCCACGCTGGTGCCGCTGATGGCGCCGCTGGGCATCGACGCCTACATCAACCCGCGTGCCACCACCGTGTCCTCGATCCTGCGCCACATCCGCCACGGGCGCGTGCGCGGCGTCTACTCCATCGGCGACGCCGAGGCAGAGGTGATCGAGGCCGACGTGCTTTCCACCTCGCCCATGGCCGGCCGTCCGATCCGCGACATCGCCTTCCCCGAAGGCGTGCTGGTGGGCGCCGTGATGAAGGACGGCAAGGTCATGCGCCCCAGTGCCGATCTGCTGATCGAAGAGGGCGACTCGATCATCCTCTTCGCCCTGACCCCCGACGTCCCGGAAGTGGAGCGCCTGCTGCAGGTCTCCATCGACTACTTCTAGGGCCGCCGGATGCATCCGCCGGTCCCCGCGCAGCAGACATTTTCCCAACGGCTGGAAGGGCAGCCCCTCTTCCTGGTGCTCTTCGCGCTGCTCTCCGTCTCGATGCTGGTGCCTGCGGGCCTCGCGCTTGGCATGGAAGATTTCGCCACCGCGCGGGCCTTCTTCTATACCGCCATCCTGGGCACCGCCGTGGCGGTCATGATCGGGCTGGCCCGCGGCAGCCGCCGGGAAGAGGCGACGGGCCGCGCCGATCTCTTCGCCCTGCTCTCGCTCTTCGCGGCCTTCCTCTGCCTGCCCGTACTGCTGGCCGTGCCCTTTGCCGAAAGCCTGCCCAACACTCGTTTCATCAACGCCTACGTCGAAATGGTCTCCTCCTTCACGACCACCGGGATGACCTTCTTCGATGATCCCCGCAGGCTCTCGGCCCCGCTGCACCTGTGGCGCGCCCAGGTCGCCTGGATGGGCGGTTTCCTGATCTGGGTCTCCGCCGCCGCCGTCATGGCGCCCTTGTCGCTGGGCGGGTTCGAGATCACTGCCGCGGGCCGCGAAGAAGGCGAAAGCCGCATGGCCCGGTTCCAGCGCGCGGGCGTCATCCGCCGGGTGATCCGGGGCGCCATGCAGCTGGGCCCGATCTACGTCGGCCTGACCGCCGCGCTCTGCGTGCTGCTGCTGATCGCCGGCGACGACCCGCTGGTTGCCGTGATCCACGCCATGTCGACGCTCTGCACCTCCGGCATCTCCCCCGTGGGCGGCCCGGCCGAAGGCGGCTCCGGCGTCTGGGGGGAGGTCATCATTTCCGCCTTCCTCCTGATCGCCCTGTCCCGCGTCGCCTTTTCCTCCGACACAGTGACCGAACGGATCCGCCTGCACCGCGACCCCGAATTCCGCCTCGGCATCTCCATCGTCATCGTGGTGCCGCTGCTGCTCTTCCTGCGCCACTGGATCGCCTCCTTCGACGTCGGCTCGGGCGAGGATTTGGGCCTGGGCTTCGGCGCGCTCTGGGGGGCGATCTTCACCGTGCTCTCCTTCCTCACCACCACCGGCTGGGAAAGCATGCACTGGCAGACCGCACAGGCCTGGTCGGGGCTGGCCACGCCGGGCATGGTCCTGATGGGGCTGGCCATGGTGGGCGGCGGCGTGGCCACCACCGCGGGCGGCGTCAAGCTGCTGCGCGTCTACACGCTCTACCTCCAGGGCCGGAGGGAGCTCGACCGGCTGGTCCATCCCTCCTCCGTTTCCGGCACCGGCATCGCCGGGCGCCGCATCCGCCGCCACGGCGCCTTCCAGGCCTGGGTCTTCTTCATGCTCTTCGCGATCTGCCTGGCCGCCAGCATGGCGATCCTCTCGGCCCTGGGCATCGATTTCGAAAGCGCCACGGTGCTGTCGGTCGCGGCCCTGGCCAATGCCGGACAGCTCACCGTGCATGGCGGCGCCGAACCCGTCGCCCTGCTCGATCTCTCCTCCACGGCCAAGATGACGCTCTGCGCCTTCATGATCCTCGGCCGGTTGGAGCTGCTGGCGATCATCGCCCTGTTCAACCCGGACCTGTGGCGCGACTGATGCACACCTGCGTCAGCGCATGCCAATCGAAGATCGGGGCTGGAATCTTTCCAGTCTCCTCTCCATACTCGGGCCCGCAAGAGCCGCGCACGGCGATAAAAAACGACTATAAAGGCGTAACAAGATGGCTTCCGATAGACAGAACCTCCAGGACGCATTCCTGAACCACGTTCGGAAAACCAAGGTTCCCGTCACTATTTTCTTGATTAATGGTGTCAAACTCCAGGGCGTGATCACCTGGTTCGACAACTTCTGCGTGCTGCTGCGCCGGGATGGACAGGCACAGTTGGTTTACAAGCACGCGATCTCCACGATCATGCCGTCGCAACCGATCTCCCTTTACGAAGGCGACGGCGACAATTGATCGGACATGAAACGGCGCTCACCCGCGCCTTCGTGATCCACCCCGAGTTCAAGGGGGAAGAGGCGCGCCACGCGCCTCGCTACGCATTGGCGGAGGCGGTCAGCCTTGCCCATGCGCTCCCCGGGCTCGAGGTGGTTGGCGATCAGCTGGTGCGCATTGCCACGCCGCAGCCGAAAACCCTCTTCGGCTCCGGCAAGGTCGAGGAACTGAAACAGGTCCTCAAGGAGGCCGAGGTCGAGCTTTTGCTGATCGACGGCCCCGTCAGCCCGAAACAGCAACGCAACCTGGAAAAGGCCTGGGACGTGAAGATCCTGGACCGGACCGGGCTGATCCTGGAAATCTTCTCCGACCGCGCCCGCACCCGTGAAGGCGTGCTGCAGGTGGAACTGGCCGCCCTCGGCTACCAGCGGACGCGCCTGGTGCGCGCCTGGACCCACCTTGAACGGCAGCGCGGCGGGCTCGGCTTCGTCGGCGGCCCCGGCGAAACCCAGATCGAGGCCGACCGCCGCGCCATCGACGACCAGATGGTCCGCCTGCGCAAGCAGCTGGAAAAGGTGGTGAAAACCCGGGAGCTGCACCGCGCCTCCCGTGCCAAGGTGCCCTTCCCGATCGTCGCACTGGTGGGCTACACCAACGCCGGGAAATCCACGCTCTTCAACCGGCTCACCGGGGCGGAAGTGCTGGCCAAGGACATGCTCTTTGCCACGCTCGACCCGACCATGCGCCGGGTAAAGCTGGAAACCGGGGCAGAGGTGATCCTGTCGGACACCGTGGGCTTCATCTCGGACCTGCCGACCCAGCTGGTCGCGGCCTTCCGCGCCACCCTAGAAGAGGTGCTGGAAGCGGATCTCGTGCTGCATGTGCGCGACATCTCGCATCCCGAAACCCGGGAACAGAAGGCCGATGTCGAAGACATCCTGGCCGATCTCGGCCTGTCCGAAGACGTGCCGGTGCTGGAAGTCTGGAACAAGATCGACCTCCTGCCGGAGGGAGAGGCGGACCGCCTCATGACCTCCGCCGTGCGGGATGAAACGATCCTGCCGATTTCCGCGATCACCGGTGCCGGCCTGACGGAGCTTCTGGCCGAAATCACCCGCGCGCTGGATACCGAACGGGTGAGAGAGACGATCACCCTGCCCTTCACCGATGGCAAGCGCCGCGCCTGGGCCTTCAAGGAAGGCATCGTCCAGGCAGAACGCCAGACGGAGGAAGGTTTCGAACTCGACCTCCTCTGGACTGCGCGGCAGGCGGAACGTTTCCGCGCGCTCTGACAGAGTACTGCGATTGGGGGCAGTCCGTCAGGGCTGCCCCGATCAACCGCCAGCTCCCGCCGCAGGCGATCACTTCCCCCGCCGCAGGCAATTACTTCGCAGCGCTTTCCGCCTTCTTCTCCCACCGCCCGGATTCCTCGGACCAGTAGACGGCCGCGCAGCCCGCGCCGGTCAGCGCCTTCCATTGCCCTCGGGCATGGGACAGCGCTGGTTCGTCATGGCCATCGAACAGGATGCAGGCCCGTTTCAGCCCGTCCAGCTCCCCCGGATCGACCGCCGCGCCATCAATGGACATCAGGCAATCGGGCGCATTGGCGGCCTGGCCCAGGGTCAGCAGCACGGGTTGCAGCTCCGGATGGGGGTTCTTGTCCTGTCCGTGCGGCAGGAAGCTTTCCTCCGGGCCCAGCCACAGCTTCTGATCCAGCCAGTCCAGCCGCTCCGCATCCTGCCCGCGCACCGCAACCTTCCATCCCGCCGCCAGCGCGCGCGGCAGCAGGGCCTGCAACGCGCCGTCGACCGAGGATCGGGTCAGGTGGTAGAAATAGACCTCTCCCAAGGGATCAGTCCTTCGTCTCGTAGCCGTCGGCGATCAGCCGGTTCAGCGCCAGCACGCCCCAGCCGGTGGCACCGCCCGGCGCCAGGGCCGTGCCGCCTTTGGTGAAGGCCGTGCCCGCGATGTCGAGGTGGATCCAGGGCGTCTCCGGCTTGACGAAATGCTGCAGGAACTGCGCCGCGGTGATCGACCCGGCAGGCCGGCCGCCGGTGTTCTTGATGTCACCCACCCGCGCCTTGATCAGGTCATCGTAGCCCTGCCCCAGCGGCATCCGCCAGGCGCCTTCGCCCTCGGTCTTCGCGGCCTTCAGGAAGGCCTCGCAGAAACCGTCCTCGTTGGAATAGACCCCGGTGTTTTCATGGCCAAGCGCGACGATGATCGCCCCGGTCAGCGTCGCCAGGTCCACCATGCCCGCCGGGCTGAACCGCTCTTGCGCGTACCAAAGGACATCGGCCAGCACCAGGCGCCCTTCGGCATCGGTGTTCAGCACCTCGATCTTCTTGCCGTTCATCGCTGTCAGCACGTCGCCCGGACGATAGGCATCGCCGCCCGGCATGTTTTCGACCAGGCCGACAAGGCCAACCACATTGGCCTGGGCCTTGCGCAGCGCCAGCGCCTTCATCGTGCCCGCCACGGTCCCCGCGCCGCCCATGTCCATGGTCATCTCCTCCATGCCTGGCCCAGGCTTCAGGCTGATGCCGCCGGTGTCGAAGACGACCCCCTTGCCCACCAGCGCCAGCGGAGCCGCCTCCGCCTCGCCCCCCTTCCACTGCATGACCACGACCTTGGACGGCGACGAAGACGCCCGCCCCACGGCCAGCAGCGCGCCCATGCCCAGCTCTTCCAGCTGCGCCTCTTCCAGGACCTCGACCTCGACGCCGAGATCGCTCAGCCCCTGCAGCTCTGCCGCGAAGGTCTCCGTCGTCAGCACGTTGGCCGGCGCATTCACCAGGTCACGGGTGAAGAAGACCCCCGCCACCAGCGCATCCAGCGCCAGCGCATCGACCTCGGGCGCGGGGCTCATCACCGTCACATCGCCCTTCTCGCCTGCCTTGACGCTCTTGTGCGCATCGTAGTCATAGGCCCGCAGCTTCAGGCCAAGCGCCAGCTCCGCCGGCGCCTTCAGCCCCGCGGTCAGCACCAGCATCCCGCCCTTGCCCAGGAGTTTGCCCAGCTTCGCGCCGGTCTTGCGCGCCAGTTCCGCCCCGGGCTTCTTGGGCAGCACCACCACGTCCAGCGCCTCTGCCGCCAGCCCCGCCGGAAAGGCGAGGGAGATCACCTCACCCGGCTTCCGCCCGGCCCAGCTCTCCGCCTCGATCATCCGCGCCAGCGCCCCCCGGGTCAGCTTGTTCAGCCGCCGCGCCGGCGCCGACAGGCGGCCATCGGGCTCCACCACCAGGGCCACCCGGCCGGTCTGGCCTGCCAGGGCATCAAGATCGGGGTCGCAAAAACGCAGGGAAACGGGATCGGTCAAGAGCATCATCCTTGTCAGCTTCGCCCTGCGGCACGCGCGTGGCGGCCCGGGCGGATGGGGGCGCCCGCCTGCCCGCCCGGCCGTCAACGGACCCGTCCCGGTCCGGACGCCGCCGGAGGGTCCGGGGCCTTTGATGGGCGACGCTAACCCGCCACGCCGCCTTTGACCAGATTGCAGTTTTCCCTGCCCGTCAAACCCGCTAATGTCGGCCAGCGACCTGCCGGGGGGCGGGGCGCAGGCTGCTGTTTTGACTCATGAACCAAGGTCCTCCCGGGGGGTGCGCGTGGCGCGATTCGACAGATACATCCTGTCGCAACTGATGATGCTCTTCGGATTTTTCGCACTGGTGCTGGTGGCGATCTACTGGATCAACTCGGCGGTGCGGCTCTTCGATCAGCTCATCGCGGACGGACAATCGGCCTGGGTCTTCCTGGAATACACCGCGCTGACCCTGCCCAACGTGATCCGCATCACCCTGCCGATGGCAGCCTTTGCCGGGGCGGTCTACGTCACCAACCGGCTCAGCTCCGATTCCGAACTGGTGGTCATGCAGGCCACCGGCTTCTCTCCCTGGCGCCTGGCCCGGCCCGCCGTCTGGTTCGGCCTGATCTCCGCCGCCATGCTCATGGTGCTGACCCAGATCCTCGTGCCGCTCTCCCACGGCGAAATCGTCCGGCGGAATCAGGAAATCTCGCGCAATGTGACAGCGCGCATGCTGACCGAAGGCACCTTCCTGCACCCGGCCGGCAACATCACCTTCTACATCCGGCAGATCGACCCCGACGGCACGCTCCACGACATCTTCCTGTCGGACCGGCGCGACCCGCAAGAGGTGCAGACCTATACCGCCGCCCGGGCCTACCTGATCAACGCCGCAGAAAGCGCCGATGCGGCCCCGGAACCGAAACTGGTGATGATCGACGGGCTGGCGCAGACGCTGGATACCGCGACGAACCGGCTTTACACCACGCATTTCAAGGACTTCGCCTATGACGTCGGCGCGCTGATCGACGTGTCCGGCAAGGTCGTTCTGGGCCCGCGTGACCTGCCGATCTGGGATCTGCTTTCCGATCCGGTGGGCGTGGCCGAACGCACCGGCAGCACCCCGGGCCGCGTGGTCCAGGAAGCGCACGGGCGCATCACCCAGCCGCTGCTGTGCATCGTCGCGGCGCTGATCGGCTTTGCCGCGCTGCAGGTCGGCGGCTTCTCCCGCTTCGGCGTCTGGAAGCAGATCATCTTCGCCATCGTGCTGCTGGTGGTCGTCAAGGTTGTCGAAGGGGTCGTGGTGGATGCGACGCGGGTCGACAGGGCGCTCTGGCCCCTGCTCTACCTGCCCTTCCTGACAGGTGTCGGTCTGGCGGGCCTTCTGCTGGCCTGGGCGGCCATGCCCCGGCGCATCCGCCGTGGCCCCGTGGCGGAGATCGCCCGATGATCCTAGACCTCTACTTCGCCCGCCGCTTCGCCCGCAGCTTCCTCATGATCCTCGGGATCTTCTTCCTGCTCACGGCCATGATCGACATGGTCGAACAGATGCGCGAAATGTCGGGCTACGATGTCGGGCTGACCCAGGTGCTGGGGCTGGTCCTGCTCAACGTGCCTGCGGGTCTTTATGAAATCCTGCCGCTGATCATGATCCTGTGCACCGTGGCGCTCTTCATCGCGCTGGCGCGGTCGTCGGAACTGGTGGTCAGCCGGGCGGTCGGCCGGTCCGGGCTGCGCGCCCTGATGGCGCCGCTGGTGGTTGCCTTCCTCATCGGCGTCCTGTCGGTGGCCATGATCAACCCCATCGTCGCCTCCACCTCCAAGCGATACGACGACGTGGCCGAACACTACCGCTCCGGCGGGGCGGCCACGCTCTCCGTCTCCGCCGAAGGGCTCTGGCTGCGCCAGGGCGGCGCCGAAGGCCAGACGGTGATCCGGGCGGCCCGCGCCAATGCCCAGGCGACCGAGCTCTACGAGGTCACCATGATCTCCTACGCGCCCGCCGGCCCGAACGAAGGCGACGGCGGCCCCCTGCGCCGGATAGAGGCCGACCGCGCCCGCCTCGTCGATGGCGCGTGGGAGCTTGACGGGGTTAAGATCTGGCCCCTGACGCGCGGCAACAACCCGGAGGCCGGCGCGGAAACCCATGATCACTACTCGATCCCCTCGACCCTGACCGAAGAGGGCATCCGCGACAGTTTCGGGGATCCTTCGGCGATCCCGATCTGGGAACTGCCTGCCTATATCAAACAGCTCGAAAATGCCGGCTTTTCTGCCCGGCGTCATGCCGTCTGGTTCAACATGGAACTGGCGCGCCCGCTGTTCCTGATCGCCATGGTTATGGTCTCTGCCGCCTTCACCATGCGCCATGCCCGCTTCGGCAAGACCGGCCAGTCGGTCCTGATGGCGATCCTGCTGGGCTTTGCCCTCTACTACGTACGTAACTTCGCCCAGGTGCTTGGGGAAAACGGGCAGATCCCCGTCCTCATGGCTGCCTGGTCCCCGCCCGTGGCCGCGGTCCTGCTCGCCACCGGGCTGCTGCTGCAAATGGAGGACGGATAATGCCCGCCGCTCCCGCCCTCACCCGTACCTTCCTCGCCCGTGCGCGCCGCGCCACGGCCCTGGCCGCGCTCATAGGCCTGGTGCCCAGCCTCGGCGCGGCGGCCGATCCGGCCATGCTGATTGCCGACAGCGTCGCCCTGGACGGCCAGGACCGCATCATTGCCGCAGGCCACGTCGAAGCCTTCCAGGACGGCGCCCGCCTGACCGCCTCGCGGATCATCTACGACCAGTCCACCGGCGAGCTGATGATCGAAGGGCCGATCCGCCTGACCGAAGACGACGGCGCCACGGTGATCATCGCCGACAGCGCCGAACTGGACGAGGATCTGCGCAACGGCCTGCTCACCGGTGCCCGCATGATGCTGTCCTCCCAGGTACAGCTTGCCGCCGCACAGCTCGCCCGCAGCGAGGGCCGCTATAACGAGCTCTACAAGGCCACCGTTTCGTCCTGCAAGGTCTGCAAACCCGGCGAAACGCCGCTCTGGCAGATCCGCGCGACCCGCGTCACCCACGACGTCGAAGAAGGCCAGCTCTACTTCGACAATGCCCGGTTCGAGGTGAAGGGCATCCCGGTCATGTACCTGCCGCACCTGCGGATGCCCGATCCCAGCCAGGACCGCGCCTCCGGCTTCCTGATCCCCACGCTCAGCCGCAACTCGGAACTGGGGACCGGGCTGAAGCTGCCCTATTTCTGGGCCATCGACCCCAGCCGCGACCTGCGCGTCACCCCCTACCTGTCGCAGAACACCCGCACCGTCGAACTGCGCTACCGCCAGATCTTCCGCAACGGCAATGTCACCGTCACCGGCGCCGTGTCCAGCGACGACCTGCTGCCGGGCCAGACCCGGGGCTATGTCGATGCCTCCGGCCGGTTCAACCTGCCCCGCGACATGGTCCTGACCTTCGACCTCGAAGCGGTCACCGACGACGGCTACCTCAACGACTACGACTATTCCGACAAGGACCGCCTCGACAGCCGCATCGCCGTCGAACGGGCCCGCCGCGACGAATGGCTCAGCCTCTCGCTCACCAATTACTACTCCCTGCGCGATGACGAGGATAACGCGACCCTGCCCTCCATCATCGGTGACGCCACCTACGAAAAGCGCTATTTCCCCTCCACCCTGGGCGGCGAACTGCGCCTGGGGACCGAGCTGCACAATCACTACCGCTCCTCCGACAGCGATACCGACGGCAGCGACGCGGACGACATCACCGATGGCCGCGACGTCACCCGCCTGACCGCGACCGCGGACTGGCGCCGCTGGTACACCCTGCCCGCGGGCATCCGTGCGGAAGTGATGGCAGGCCTCGCCGCCGATGCCTTCTATACCGCCCAGGACGCCGACCTGCCCGAAAGCCAGGCCGGCCTCACCCCCATGACCGCCGTCACCCTGCGCTGGCCGCTGTCGCGCGTGACCTCCACCGGCGCCACCCAGGTGCTGGAACCCGTGGGCCAGATCGCCTGGTCCGGCGGGCACAACCTCAACGTCGCCAACGACGAAAGCACCCGGCTCGAATTCGACGAAGGCAACCTGCTGGGCCTCACCCGGTTCAGTGCCCCCGACCGCCGCGAACGCGGCTGGCGCGGTGCCTACGGCGTCTCCTGGGCCCATTTCGATCCCTCCGGCTGGGATGGCCGGCTGGTCCTTGGCCAGATCGTGCAACAGAACCCCTCCGACGACTTCACCAAGAGCTCGGGCCTCTCCGGCACCTTCTCGGACATCCTGGTGGCGGGGCAGATCGTGGGGCCGGACGGCTGGTCTCTCGCCGCGCGCGGCCTCTTCGGCGAAGACCTCGATCCCGGCAAGGCCGAGGCACAGGCCGCCTGGCAGAACGCCCGCGCAGGCATCACCGCCTCCTACGTCTGGCTGGATGCGGATGCGGAGGAAGACCGGCCCAACGTCATCTCCGAATGGGTGCTGGCGGGCGACTACCGCTGGAGCGATACCTGGCTCACCTCCGCCAACATGCGCTACGACGTGGCCGATGACCGCCTGGCCGAAGCGGGCCTGGGCGTCACATGGTCGAACGAATGCGTCGACGTGGCCTTCGCCGTGTCCAAGAGCTTCGCCTCCTCCACCGTGCTCACCCCCTCCACCGACTTCAGCTTCACCATCGAACTGCGCGGCTTCTCCGCCACCTCCGGCGGCACCACCTCGGTCAAGTCCTGCTCGTGACCCATACGGTCATGACGGATACGGGCCCAACCGATATTGAGACGGCAGCGATGCGCCCGGGCGGCCAGAAGCCGCGGCAGCGCACAGGAAGCGATTGAGGCGCGGGCACAAAAGGATATAGATAGGGGCAGGACCGGACGGCCGCCGACAGGCGCGCGACCCGGCCCCGGCAGATAGCCCGGTCAGGGCAGAAAGAGACGCAGGCAGACATGATCCGATCCGTTCCGACCCGACAGCCGCTCCTCAAGGCGCTTTCCCGTGGCCGCAGCCTGGCCCTTGCCGCCCTCGCGGGTCTTTCCCTGGTCGCGACCTCCGGCCCCGATGCCCGGGCGCAGACCTTCGGCCCGGCGATCCGCGTCAACGACAAGGTCATCACCCAGTACGAGATCGACCAGCGCGCGCGGATGCTCACCATCTTCAACGCGCCCGGCGACACGACCGAACTGGCCCGAGAACAGCTGATCGAGGATCGCCTGAAGGAAGGCGCCGCCGACAGCTTCGACATCAAGGCCTCTCCGGCCGATGTCGATGCCGGCATGAGCGACTTTGCCTCCCGCGCGAACCTCGACAAGGACACCTTCGTTCAGCAGCTGGCCGGTGCGGGCGTCGCCGAACAGACCTTCCGCGATTTCGTCGCCGCCAACGTGATCTGGCGCCAGGTCGTGCGCGGCCTCTTCGCAGGCAAGGTCAACATCACCGAAGAAGAGGTTGATCGCGCCATTGCCAGCCAGGGCCAGCAGGGCGCGCTGCAGGTGCTGATTTCCGAAATCTTCATTCCGACGGCGGGCGATCCGCAGGCGGCCCTGAACCTGGCCAGCCAGCTGGCGCAGCTGACCTCCATCGACGCCTTCGCCTCTGCCGCGCGGGACTACTCCGCCGCGCCCAGCCGCGATGCCGGGGGCCGCGTGAACTGGATGAACGTCTCCAACCTGCCGCCCGCGCTGCAATCCACCATCCTCGGCCTTCAGCCCGGCCAGGTGACCCAGCCGATCGAAGTGAACGGCGCCTACGCCATCTTCCAGCTGCGCGCGGTGCGTGAAACCGGCGGCGCCCGTCAGGGCTACTCCGCCATCGACTACGCCCAGTACTTCATTCCCGGCGGCCGCTCCGCCGACGCTCTGGCAACCGCCGCCAAGATCGAAGCGGGCCTTGACCGTTGCGACGATCTTTACGCCGTGGCCAAGGGTCAGCCCGAAGAGGTTCTGCAACGCCAGTCGCAAGCGCCCTCCGAAATCCCGCAGGACATCGCCATCGAGCTGGCCAAGCTCGACGACAACGAGGTTTCGACCGCACTCACCCGCAACGATGGCCAGACGCTGATGCTGCTGATGCTCTGCGGTCGCACGCCCGCCGGTGCCCCGGACGCGGCAGAGGTGGATCGCGCCGCCGTTCTGCAGCAGCTGCAGAACCGTCGCCTCGCCTCCTACTCCGATGGCTACCTGGCCCAGCTGCGCTCCGAAGCGCGCATCGTCGAGTAAGATGGCGGCCATCGACGGGCTCCCGCCGCTTCGGGATGTCATCACGACCCATGGTCTCGCGGCCAAGAAGTCGCTGGGCCAGAACTTCCTGCTGGACCTGAACCTGACCGCCAAGATCGCCCGCCAGGCGGGCGACATGACCGGCTGCGACGTGCTGGAGGTCGGCCCCGGCCCCGGCGGCCTGACCCGTGGCCTGCTGGCCGAAGGCGCCCGCAAGGTCCTGGCGATCGAGAAGGACAGCCGCTGCCTGCCTGCCCTGGCAGAGATCGCGGCCCATTACCCCGGCCGCCTGCAGGTGATCGAGGGCGACGCGCTGGAAGTCGATCCCCTGGCGCATCTGACGCCCCCGATCCGCGTGGCGGCCAACCTGCCCTACAACGTCGGCACCGAACTCCTGGTGCGCTGGCTGACGCCGCCCGAATGGCCGCCCTTCTGGGAAAGCCTGACCCTGATGTTCCAGCGCGAGGTCGCCGAACGCATCGTGGCGCAGCCCGGGTCCAAGGCCTATGGCCGCCTGGCCCTGCTGGCCTCCTGGCGGGCAGAGGCGCGCATCGCCATCTCCCTGCCGCCCGAAGCCTTCACGCCCCCGCCCAAGGTCTCCTCGGCGGTGGTGCACCTGACGGCCCTGCCCGAACCACGCTACCCGGCCGATCCCAAGGTCCTGGAACGTGTCGTCGCCCGCGCCTTCAACCAGCGCCGCAAGATGCTGCGCGCCGCGCTGAAGGGCCTGGCGCCCGACCTCGAAGACCGGCTGCTCGCCTCCGGCATCCAGCCGACCGACCGCGCAGAGACCGTGGGCCTCGAACAGTTCTGCGCCCTGGCCCGCAACATCGTGGCCGGCTGAAGACAGCCGATCACCGAAACGACAAAGGGCGGCCCCGCGGGACCGCCCTTTTCAATTTCCAGACTGCAGCGGGATCACTCCACCGCTTCTGCCGGCCCGTCGCCCGCAGGCGCTTCGCTTGCCGCGGCCGCCTTGCTGCGGCTGGCCCGCTTGCGCGGCGCCGGCTTGTCGGCGGAATTCTCCGGCGTTTCGACCAGCATGGAGCTGTCATCGTCCGACGACATGTCGATCACATCGTCCGCATCGCTCTTGGCGGCACGCGACCTGCTGGCCTTCGGCGCCACCGTGTCATCGCCCGACGCTGCCTTCTTGGACCGCGTGCGCGTGGACTTCGGCTTCTCCGCAGGGGCGCTGCTGGCCTCTTCCGCGGCTTTCGCGGCCTTCTCGGCGGCGGCACCGGACCGGGACGACCGCGCGCGTGCGCCGGATTTGCCCTCCGATTTGCCCTCCGATTTGCCTTCGGACTTCTCGCCCTTGGCCTCCTCGGGGGCGGCCTTGGCCTCCACCTCGGTCACGGCCTCGGCAGGCTTGTCGCTCCGCGCGTTGCGGTGATCCTGCTTCGCCTCGTTGCGATCGCCGCGGTTGTCGTCACCGTTGCTCTCGCGCTCCTGGCGCTGCGCCCGCTCCCGGTCCCGTTCGGACTGGCGCTGGCGGTTTTCCTGTTCCTGCTGCTCGCGGCGCTGATCCTGCTCCTTCTGGGCTTCGCCCAGCATGCGCAGGTAATGTTCGGCGTGCTGCTGGAAGTTTTCCGTGGCCACCCGATCACCGGCCAGCTGCGCATCGCGTGCAAGCTGATTGTACTTGTCGATGATCTGCTGCGGCGTGCCCCGCACCTTTCCCTCGGGACCCGAGGAATCGAAAACGCGGTTGACGATATTGCCGACGGAACGGTTACGCGACTTGTTGCGCGAACGGGATTTCGAAGATCTCATAAGGTCAGCTGTCCAGCCTTGTTCTTTCTAAGGGACCGCTCATCTCTCGCGGCGCGTCTTGCGTCGGATCCATGCGAGCGGCTTATCTCTGGCTTGGCACCCGGGGGACGCTGTCAAACGGCGCGTCCGCAACCCGGATAGATCCGACTAACCATGTCGGACTGATTAAGACAAGGGAGAAGTGATAGTTTTACGCAGATTCTGCGATTTTACCGGGCGTAAGTGGCGCCCGGGCCTTCACGACCCTGTCCCTGCCATCAAGATCGGTCCGAATGCCGACATCTTCAAGACCCGCCTCGCGGAAAAGTGCCGCAACGGCAGATCCCTGCCGCCAGCCGATCTCCACCGCGATGCGACCGCCGGGGGTCAGATGCGCCAGCGCCCCGGCCGCGATCACCCTGTAGGCATCCAGCCCGTCGCCCCCGGGGCTCAACGCCATGCCCGGCTCCCGCAGGACCTCGGGCGAAAGCTCCGCCATCTCCGCCTCGGTGATATAGGGCGGGTTCGACACGATCAGGTCGAACCGCCCCTCGACCGCGCCGAACCAGTCGGATCGAAGCAGCCGCGCCCGGGTGGTCAGGCCCAGGGTCTCCCGGTTGGCCTCCGCCACGGCCAGGGCGGCGGCCGACAGGTCACAGCCCACGCCGGTCGCATCTGGACGCTCGGTCAGCAGGCTCAGCAGGATGCAGCCGGACCCGGTGCCAAGGTCCAGAACCCGCTCGAAAGGCACTGAGAGCCCCTCCGCCACCAGTTCCTCCGTCTCTGGCCGGGGATCCAGCACATCGGCGGTAACATGGAAATCCTGGCCCCAGAACATCCGTGTGCCGGTGATATGGCTGACAGGTTCGCGCGCGGCGCGGCGGGCGATCACCGCGGCATAGGCCCCGGCCTGGGGGCCGAGGTCCGCCGGCATGTCGATGGACAGCCGCTCCGGCGCCAGGCCCAGCACATGGGCCAGAAGGCGGCGCGCATCCCGTGCAGGGTCATCCACCCCCGCCTCCGCCAGGCGGCCCACGGCCGCGGCAAGCGCCTGGCGCGTATCGGTCAGGGTCTCATTCGGGGTCCCATTCTGGCCGCTCATGCGCCCTCCTCCGCCAGCAGCTTCGCCTGGTGATCGGCGATCAGCGCGTCGATCACCTCGTCCAGGTCGCCCTGCATCACCTGGTCCAGCTTGTAGAGCGTCAGGTTGATCCGGTGATCCGTCATGCGCCCCTGCGGAAAGTTGTAGGTCCGGATCCGCTCGCTGCGGTCGCCGCTGCCGACCTGCGCCTTGCGGTCGGCGGCGCGTTCGTCGGAGGCCCGCTGGCGTTCCAGGTCAAACAGCCGGTTGCGCAGCACCTGCATCGCGATGGCGCGGTTCTGGTGCTGCGATTTCTCGGAAGAGGTCACCACGATCCCGGTGGGCAGGTGGGTGATCCGCACCGCGCTGTCGGTGGTGTTCACGTGCTGGCCACCCGCACCGCTGGCGCGCATGGTGTCGATCCGCAGGTCGTTGGCGGAAATTTCCACGTCGACCTCCTCCGCCTCGGGCAGCACGGCCACCGTCGCGGCAGAGGTATGGATCCGCCCGCCGCTTTCCGTCGCCGGCACCCGCTGCACCCGGTGCACGCCGCTTTCGAACTTCAGCCGGGCAAAGACGCCCTCGCCCTTCACCGCGGCGGTCACTTCCTTGATCCCGCCCAGCTCGGTCTCGGCCATCTCGACCACCTCGAACTTCCAGCCGCGCGCCTCGGCATAGCGCTGGTACATCCGCAGCAGGTCGCCCGCGAAAAGCGCCGCCTCGTCGCCGCCGGTGCCCGGACGGATCTCGATCATCGCGGGGCGGGCGTCGGCGGCGTCCTTGGGCAGCAGCGCCAGCTGCAGCTCATGTTCCAGCTCCGGCAGGCGGGCTTTCAGTGCAGGCAGCTCTTCTTCGGCAAGGGCGCGCATCTCGGGATCGGCCAGCATCGCCTCGGCCTCCTCCATGTCGCGGCGCAGCGCCTCGTAGGCGCGCACCGCTTCAACCACCGGCTTCAGCTCGGCGTATTCGCGCGCCAGCGCGGCGAAGTCACCGCCGCCCTCGGCCATCCGGGCCTCGATGAATTCAAATCGCCCTGTGATGCGGGCCAGCCTGTCTTCTGAAATCATGGGGCGAAGCTGTTGCCGATCCCCGTCATCGGGTCAAGAGGCCAGAGCTTTCGCGCCCCCGAACACCGCCCCCTCAAAGCCCCACCCGGGGCCCTGATCCGGCGCCGTCCGGGGCGCTTGCGCTTGCCGCCCACAGCCCGCCCAAGCGTCGCCCGGGCCCCTTTATTTTCTGTTTCAAGTATCCGGAACGGCGTTTTCCCGGCCCACCGTACGGCGGGTTAATCCCGGCCCCTCCGGCGGTCCTGCACCGTCGCGATACCGACGTAATACCGACGTGATACCGACGTTGCATTTCGGGCCCCAAACCCTTGTTAACCCGTCAGAACCGCCCCGATTCGCCTCCGTTTCGCCGCAGTGCAGTACCGACGTTCGACACGATGCCGTAGGGCGGGGTTAACCCCGCCCTCCCGGCGCCGCTCAGCGCCGCGTCCAGCACCAGAGCGCAATGATCTCCATCGCCACATGGGCGCCGGCAATCGCCGTGGCGCCAGTGGTGTCGAAGGGCGGAGAGACCTCCACGATATCGCCACCCTGCAGGTTGACCCCGGCGATATTTCTAAGGATCGCAGCGGCTTGGCCCGAAGACAGCCCGCCCCAGACCGGCGTGCCCGTGCCCGGTGCAAAGGCCGGGTCAAGGCAGTCGATATCGAAACTCAGGTAGGCCGGGAAGTCACCCACGATCTCCTTCACCCGGGCGGCAACGGCCTTCGGCCCGATCTCATGCACCTCCGGCGCGTCGATGATGTTCATGCCGAAATCGCCATCCTCGTTGACGGTCCGGATGCCGATCTGCACCGACCGTGCCGGGTCGATCAGCCCCAACTTGATCGCCTTGTAGAACATCGTCCCATGGTCGATCCGCCCCATGTCGTCATCACGCCAGGTGTCGCTGTGCGCATCGAAATGGATCAGCGACATCGGCCCGAACTTCTCGACGTAAGCCTTTAGAATGGGGAAGGAAATGTAGTGATCCCCGCCCAGGGTCACCGACCCCGCGCCCTGGTTCAGGATGCCCCGGATATGGTTGGTCAGCGTCTCGGGAAACTCCGCCACCTTGGCATAATCGAAGGCCAGATCGCCGTAATCGGCCACGGCAAATTCGCCCAGCGGATCAAAGCCCCAGCCATAGGGCGGATCATAGGGCTGCAGGGTGGAGGCCTCCCGTATCGCCCGTGGTCCCAGCCGCGTGCCGGTCCGGTTCGTCACCGCCTGGTCAAACGGCACCCCCGTCACCGCCAGGTCGAACCCCGCCAGGTCCTTGGTATAGCGCCGCCGCAGGAAGCTGGTGGCACCGCCAAAGGCGTTCTCATAGCTCAGCCCCCGGTCGGCGGCCCGGGTAAAGGCCTGATCGACCTGCGTTTTCGCATCTTCCAGCGCCATGTCACGCCTCCTTCAGCGGCAATGCGGTTTCCGCCACCCGGGCAAAGAAGCTTGCACCGATGGGGGAAATCTCGTCGTTGAAATCAAACTTCGGATGGTGAACCGGCGCGGTGTTGCCCTGCCCCAGGAACAGGTAGGCGCCGGGCCGCTCGTTCAGCATGAAGGAGAAATCCTCGGCCCCCATCTCCTTCTGGTCATTGAAGAAAACCTTGGCCTCCCCGGCCACCTCCTTCGCCACGTCAACGGCAAAGGCGGCCTTCCCGGCATCGTTGATGGTCGCCGGATACCAGCGCTCATAAACCAGCTCCGCCTCGACCCCATAGGCCGCGGCCTGGCCTGCCACGATCTCCCTCAGGCGCTTTTCGACCATGTCCTGCACCAGGGGGTCATAGGTCCGCACCGTGCCGTTGATATAGGCCTTCTCGGGCACCACGTTCTCGGCGCTGCCGGTGTGGATCTGCGTGATCGAGACCACCAGATCGGCCAGCGGATCATGGTTGCGCGACAGGATCGTCTGGATCGCGGCATAGATTCCCACGGCGCAGGGGATCGGATCGCGGGTCATATGCGGGTTCGCGGCATGGCCGCCCACCCCGGTGATATGGATGTGGATCGTGTCCACCGCCGCCATCATGGCGCCCGGCGTGGTCTGGAAGGATCCCAGCGGCTGCCCCGGCGCATTGTGCAGGGCATAGACCTCCGAAATGTCGAAACGGTCCATGATGCCCGCTTCCACCATGCGGCCGCCGCCGCCGCCGTCCTCTTCGGCCGGCTGGAAGATCAGCGCGACGCGACCGGCGAAATTCCGTGTCTCCGCAAGGTACTTGGCCGCACCCAGCAGCATGGTCGTATGGCCGTCATGGCCGCAGGCATGCATCGCGCCGGCGCTCTTCGACGCATAGTCGAGGCCCGTCTCCTCCTGCATCGGCAGCGCATCCATGTCGGCGCGCAACCCGATCGTGGGGCCCTCTCCGCGGCCCTCGATGATGGCGACGATCCCGGTCTTGGCGATGCCCTCATGCACCGCCGTGATCCCGAATTCGCGCAGTTTTTCGGCCACGAAGGCCGCGGTTTCGAAACAGTCGAAGCCGATCTCGGGGATCTGGTGCAGGTGCTTTCGCCAGCCTTCCATTTCCTCGGCAAGGCCGGCGATGCGATTGACCACGGGCATGGTCTGGACTCCTTGGATCGCTAGGTTCAGTTTTGCAGAAAATCCCAAACGACGAGGCGCTGCAATGGCCGAAGAGAGCCGTGATCCGATCCATGACGTCGAAGCAGGCCTTCCGCGCCTGCGCCAGATCATGCGCCGCCTGCGCGATCCGCAATCCGGCTGCCCCTGGGATATCGAACAGGACTTCGGCTCAATCGCGCCTTACACGATCGAAGAGGCCTATGAAGTCTCCGACGCGATCGAGCGCGAGGCCTGGGACGAGCTGGAAGGAGAGCTGGGCGACCTGCTGCTTCAGGTGGTCTTCCACGGCCAGATGGCCGAGGAACGCGCGCTTTTCGACTTCGACAGTGTCGCCGAAACGGTGGCGCAGAAAATGATTAACCGTCATCCGCATATCTTCGGGGACGAAAGCCGCGACAAGTCCGCCGCGCAACAGACCGTCGACTGGGAAAAAATCAAGGCCGCCGAACGTGCAGCGAAATCCGAAGTCCGCGTACTGGATGGTGTCGCGCTTGGCCTTCCGGCGCTGATGCGGGCGGTGAAACTGCAAAAACGCGCGGCGCGGGTCGGCTTTGACTGGCCGGAAATCGGTCAGGTCGTCGACAAGATCGCCGAAGAGGCCGCCGAACTGGCAGAGGCGCGCGACACGCTGTCCCAGTCCGAAGTGGTCGAGGAATATGGTGATCTGCTTTTCGTCGTGGCCAATCTTGGCCGACACCTGGGCGTGGATCCCGAAGAGGCATTGCGCGGCGCGAATTCTAAATTCACACGCCGTTTCAATCACGTAGAGGACGAACTTAAGGCAAAAGGCAAGGCGCCGACCGACAGCGACCTGGCAGAGATGGACGCCCTTTGGGACGCGGCCAAGGCCATCGAGAAAGCGGCAAAGTCTTCCGCCAGTTGATCCGCCGCCCGGCCGGCATGAAAGCCCTAGCCTTTTCATCGGACATTGACCCGCAGGTCTCTTCGCCCTCATAACCTCTTCAGAGTTCTTCAGAACGTCCCGGAGGTTCCATGTACGCCCGTTCCCTGACCAGCCTTGCCGCCCTCACCGCCTTCGCGCTGCCCGCCACGGCGGAAGAGGTGAACCTCTACTCCTACCGCCAGCCGGAGCTGATCGCCCCGCTGGTGGAGGCCTTCACCGCTGAAACCGGGATCGAGGTCAACGTGGCCTACCTGGAACAGGGCATGGTCGAACGTCTGAAGGCAGAAGGCATGCGGTCGCCCGCCGATTTGGTCCTGACCGTTGATATCGCGCGTCTTTCCGCCATCGTGGACGCGGGCGTGACCCAACCGGTCAGCGATCCGGTGCTGGAGCAGGCCATCCCCGAAGGCTTCCGGGCCGCTGACGGCAGCTGGTTTGCCCTGACCACCCGCGCCCGGGTGATCTATGCCTCGAAAGAGCGTGTCGCGGATGGCGAAGTCACCACTTACGAGGACCTGGCAAATCCCAAGTGGGAAGGCCGCCTTTGCACCCGTTCCGGCCTGCATGCCTACAACGTCGCCCTGGCCTCCGCCTACCTCTACCACCACGGTGAGGAAGCGACGAAGGAATGGCTCACCGCGCTCAAGGCCAACCTTGCCCGCAAGCCCCAGGGCAACGATACCTCCCAGGTCCGGGCGATCTGGGCCGGGGAATGCGATATCGCGCTCGGCAACACCTACTACATGGGCAAGATGCTCAGCGATCCGGAACAGCGCGACTGGGCCGAAAGCGCCCGCATCGTCTTCCCCCATTTCGAAGATGGCGGGGCGCATGTGAACATCTCCGGCATCGCCATGACGAAGGCCGCGCCCAACAAGGAAAACGCGTTGAAATTCATGGAGTTCCTCGTCTCTCATGAAGCGCAGGAAATCTATGCGGAGAAGAACTTCGAATACCCGATCGTGCCCGGAACCGAACCCTCGGAACTGGTGGCGAGCTGGGGCAGCTTCACTCCGGATGACGTGTCGCTGATCGACCTGGCGCACCTGCGGCCCGAGGCGCTGAAGCTGCTGGAAGAAGTCGACTTCGACGGCTGACCCTTGGTCGGCGGTCGCGCCTCCCGCCGCCCTCCGCCGGCGTCGCAAGTGCATCTTTTCAGCCAGAAAATGGTGCAAGGCGCGCACCGCCCCGGGCAGGCGCGTGCCGAGCATGGACAATTCCCGACCATCCGGTCAGGGTCCGGCGAAAAGTTACCGGAAGGACCCCTCCATGGCGCGCAAGATCATCATCGACACAGACCCCGGGCAGGACGACGCCGTCGCCATCCTGCTGGCCCTGGCCAGCCCGGAAGAGATCGAGGTGCTGGGCATCACCGCCGTTGCCGGAAACGTGCCGCTGCCGCTCACCCAGAAAAACGCCCGCATCGTCTGCGAACTGGCCGACCGGCCGGATGTGAAGGTCTTCGCCGGTTGCGACGCACCGATGCAGCGCAAGCTGCACACGGCCGAACATGTCCACGGCCAGACCGGCCTGAACGGCCCCGTCCTGCCCGACCCCACGATGGCGCTGCAAGAACAGCACGGCGTCGACTTCATCATCGACACCCTGCGCGCCGAACCCGCCGGCAGCGTCACCCTCTGCCCCCTGGGGCCCCTGACCAATATCGCCACGGCTTTCGAAAAGGCCCCCGACATTGTCGAAAAGGTGCAGGAAATCGTCCTCATGGGTGGTGCCTACTTCGAGGTGGGCAATATCACTCCGGCGGCGGAATTCAACATCTGGGTCGATCCGGAAGCCGCTGATATCGTGTTCAAATCTGGTGTTCCCATCGTGGTCATGCCGCTGGATGTCACGCACAAGGTCCTGTGCACCCGGCCGCGGATCGAAGCTTTCCGCGCGCTCGACACCAAGGTCGGCCATGCCGTGGCCGAGATGTGCGATTTCTTCGAACGTTTCGACGTGGAGAAATACGGCTCCGATGGCGGTCCGCTGCACGATCCCTGCGTTACCGCCTACCTGATCAAGCCGGAGCTCTTCTCCGGCCGCCACATTAACGTGGAGATCGAAACGGGGTCCGAACTTACCCTGGGCATGACCGTCGCGGACTGGTGGCGGGTGACAGACCGGCCCGCCAATGCGCTCTTCATCGGGGATGCGGACGCCCAGGGCTTCTTCGACCTGTTGACGGAACGCCTGGCCCGGCTCTGACCGTCCCAGACCGAAGGCCCACCTGCCGGGGCTCTGGCAAAGCGCCCCGGCAGGCCTTACCTTTGGCCCATGACACTGCGCTTCTCCTTCGACAACAGCTTCGCCGCCCTGCCAGAGGGCTTCTTTGTCCGCCAGCAACCGCGGCCGGCCTCCGCCCCCGAATTGCTGGCCTTCAACGCCCCCCTCGCGGCAGAGCTGGGAATGCAGGGCGATCCCTCGCCCCAGGAGCTGGCGCAGGCCTTTTCCGGCAATGATCTGCCCGAAGGCGCAGCGCCACTGGCCCAGGCCTATGCAGGGCACCAGTTCGGCGGCTTCTCTCCTCAGCTGGGCGACGGTCGTGCCCTTCTGCTGGGGGAGGTGATCGACGTCCACGGGCGCCGGCGCGACATCCAGCTGAAAGGGTCCGGGCGCACGCCCTTCTCCCGTGGCGGGGACGGGCTGGCGGCAATCGGCCCCGTCCTGCGCGAATACATCCTGTCGGAGGCGATGGCCGCCCTGGGCGTCCCCACCACGCGCGCGCTGGCAGCGGTGACGACCGGGGACACGGTGATGCGCAACGCCCCCCTTCCGGGCGCGGTCCTGACGCGCGTCGCCAGCTCTCACCTGCGTGTCGGTCATTTCGAATTCTTCGCCGGACGGCGCGATGCGGCCCGAATGAAAACCCTTCTGGATCATGCCATTGCCCGGCACGATCCCCAGGCCGAAAGCCCGCTTGCCTTCCTGCGCGGCGTCATCGCGCGACAGGCGGACCTGGTCGCCCACTGGCTGTCCATCGGTTTCATCCACGGCGTGATGAACACCGACAATACCTCGATTTCCGGCGAGACGATCGACTATGGCCCCTGCGCCTTCATGGATGCCTACCATCCGCAAACCGTCTTCTCCTCCATCGACCGCCAGGGCCGTTACGCCTATGACAACCAACGGCATATCCTGCCCTGGAACATGGCGCAGCTTGCCTCGGCTCTCCTGCTGCTGGAAGAGGACGCCGAAGCAATGGTCGCCCCCTATACCGAAGCGGTTCACGCCATGCCCGGTCTGATCGACAGGGCCACGCTGCAACGCTTCGGCGCCAAGATCGGACTGGCACGCGCGACAGAGGCGGATCGTCCGCTGATCGACGGCCTGCTGACGCTGATGCAGAACGAAGGTTCCGATTTCACCAATAGCTTCAGGGCCCTGTCCGATGATCCTTCCAGAGCGGAGGCGTTCTTTACCGATCGCACAGCCTTTACCGCCTGGCGCCGGGACTGGGAAACGCGGCTGACGGGAGAAGAGGCGCCCCAGGCGCTGATGCAGGCGACAAATCCCGCCGTCATCCCCCGCAATCACCGTGTCGACCAGGCGCTGACGGCGGCGGAGGCGGGCGATCCGGGCCCCTTCCGCAAGCTGACGGAGGTTCTCGCATCTCCCTTCACCCTGGCGGAGGAGGACGCAGCCTTCGCCCGTCCCCCGGCCCCCGGCGAAGAGATCGAAACGACCTTCTGCGGCACCTGATCAGCGGTCGCTGTCGCTACCGGTCTTTTCCTGCCAGTCCTTCAGGCGCTTGAAGAACCGCGGATTGCGGCTGACGAAATCGTGGATGATCCCCGGCAGGCCGCCCTTTTCCTGCCCCTTCAGGTAGAAGAACCCGGCGGAGGCCCCAAGGATCGCCCCCAGGTGGTCAACGATGATATCCCCCATCGTGTCCATCAGGCCCGACTTCTGCATGTTGGTGCCAAAGAGCTGGTCCATGCTGAATTCGAACACCTCCCAGGTGGCGCCGATGGACACGGCAAAGCAGTAGGCGAAGAAGGCGATCGCAATCGGCGGAGCGGCGTAGCGATCCCCCTGGAACATGATGAAGACCAGGATGAAACCGATGATGCCGAAACCTACGGCGGAACCGCCGTGCATCACGACATCCCACCACCAGTACCGGTAATAAAAATCAAAGACTTCTCCCAGAAAGATCGTGCCCCAGACAAAAAGCACAACCGCCGCCATGAAGCTGGGCGGCACACGGATATGGATCCACCTGGCCACGTAGAGGGGGACGACCGACAGCCCCAGCGTGGCAAGGGAAACGAACGCCAGCGACCACCGTCCGGTCACCAGCGCCCCCGCTGCGGAAATCAGCAGGGACAGCCAGATCAGCCGCGTCACGAGTGTCTGTTCTGAAAACATGCTGGAACCCTTGCCACTGCAATGCCATTTGAACTCTATGAAGGCTTCTCCACTCCGGATCGCAACCTACAACCTCCAGAAATGTGTCGGACTGGATCTTCGACGCAACCCCCGGCGGGTCCTGGAGGTGCTGGAAGACACCGGCGCACAGGTTGCGGTGCTGCAGGAGGCAGACAAGCGGCTGCCGCCCCGCCCCGCGGCCCTGCCCCCCGACATGATCCGAGCCGAAGGCTGGGAGGTCGTGCCCTTCGGTCGCGGCGGCTCCCTTGGCTGGCACGGCAATGCGATGCTCCTCCGGCCGGGGATCGGCGTTACCCTGACGGAACGCCTGGACCTGCCGGGGATAGAGCCGCGCGGCGCCATCCTGGCAGAGCTTTCGACCCCGCTCGGCCCCCTGCGCCTGGTGGGGGCGCACCTCGGGCTCGTCGCGCGGTCCCGCCGGCAGCAATGCGCGGCCCTGCGACATGCGCTTGAAGGGCGCGCGCCCATGCCGGTTCTCCTGGCCGGGGACTTCAACGCCTGGGGGACCGGGGCCGACCTGGATGCCGAACTGGGCCCGCTGGACCTCCTGCCCTCGCCGCCCAGCTATCCTGCGCCGCGCCCCATCGGCCCGCTTGATCGCTTTGCCCTTGCCGGGGACCTGCGGGCGGGGCCCGTTCGCGTCCATCTTGATCAACCCGCGCGCATCGCCTCGGACCATTTGCCGCTGCTGGTGGATTTATGCCCCGCGGGGTAATAGCCCTTCCGGACGGGCCATGGTAACGCTGGGGAAACCTCTGATCCTCCCGGACTTTTCCAATGAACATCCTGCAAGTCGCCTCGCTGCTGATCGTCCTGGCCGCGGCCTTTGGCTCGATCAATTATTTCTTCCTCCGACTGCCGTCCTCCATCGGCATACTGCTGGTGGCATTGGTGACCTCCCTCGTGATGCTGCTGATTGACAGCCTGGTGCCTGCCTTCGCCCTGGCCGATCAGCTGAAGTCACTGGTCCTGGGCATCGATTTCTCCGACGCGTTGCTGGAAGGCATGCTGGGGCTGCTGCTCTTCGCCGGCGCCCTGCACGTGAAGGTGTCGGACCTGCGCGCGCAGTGGCCCGTGGTCCTGCTGATGGCAACTCTCGGCGTTGCGATTTCCACCGCCATCGTGGGCTTGGGCTTTTCCTGGCTGACAGGCATGCCGCTTCTGGTGGCGCTGGTCTTCGGGGCGTTGATCTCCCCCACCGATCCGGTGGCGGTGCTGGGCGTGTTGCGTGCGGCCAACCTGCGCAAGAGCCTCGAAACGGTGATCGCCGGCGAAAGCCTGTTCAATGACGGCGTGGGCTACGTCGTCTACCTGATCCTCGTGGGGCTGGCCTTCGGCGTGACGGGCGAACACGCCGCCGCGGGTGACAGCTCCGAAGCGGCCGCCGCCCTGCAGCTTTTCCTGCGCGAAGCGGTCGGTGGGGGCCTGCTCGGCCTCGTGCTGGGCTACCTGACCTTCCGCCTGATGCGCCGGATCGACGACGCCTCCCTCGAAGTCATGATCACCCTGGCCCTGGCATTCGGCGGCTACGAACTTGCCGTGATCCTCGGCGTTTCGGCACCGATCATGGCCGTCTGCGCGGGCCTGCTGATCGGCGACATCGGCGCGCGCCACGGCATGTCGGAAAAGACCCGCGAATATGTCGACACCTTCTGGCATCTCATCGACGAGATCCTGAATGCCGTGCTTTTCCTTCTCATCGGGCTGGAAGTCTTCGCCGTGACCATGGACACCAGCTTCTTCACTGCCGCGGCCCTTGCCATCGTCCTTTCGCTGCTGGCCCGTTTCGGCGCCGTGGCCATCCCGATCCTCATCCTCAAGGTCTTCCGCGACTTCGGTCCGGGGACCGTGCCGATCATGACCTGGGGTGGGCTGAAGGGAGGAATCTCGGTCGCCCTGGCACTGTCGCTGCCCGACAGCGAGTGGAAAAACATGATCCTGATGGCGACCTATTGCGTCGTGATCTTCTCGATCCTCATCCAGGGCCTGACCGTGGGCAAGCTCGCCGCCAAGGTGGGACGAGCGCCCGGCCTGATGTGATGCGCTGGCTGGTCTTCCTCCGTGCCGTGAATGTCGGCGGAACGGGCAAGCTGCCCATGGCTCCGCTGCGACAGGCGCTGGAAGATGCCGGGGCCCGGGATGTCGCCACCTATATCCAAAGCGGCAACATCGCCCTGACCATTGAACGGGAAGACCCTTTGGCGGTTGCCGCCTGGACCTCCGAAAGGATCGAAACAGCCTTCGGCTTCCGCCCGCCTGCCATTGCCCGAACTGCTGCGGACCTGCAGCAGGTGCTGCGCGAACTGCCCTACCCCGAGGCGGACCCGAAACACCTTCACGTTGCCCTCTACCATGGCACAGCGCCCGGCAACCTTCAGGCGCTGGCGCCGGTCTGCACTCAGGGGGAGGAACTGATCCAGGGCAACTCCTGTGTGTACCTGCACGCGCCCAAGGGCCTTGGCCGGTCCAGGGTGCCATCACGGCTCGAAAAGGACCTGGGCCTGCCTGTCACCCTGCGCAATCTGACCAGCCTGCGCCGCACGCTGGCACTCGCCTGAACGCCTGACGCTTCAGGCGGGCTTGCACCAGGCCCGGATCCCGGCGAAAAGGCCCCCGATCAGTCAGGCTGATCAGTGAAGGAGCCCCGGTGACCACCAGACGAGATATCCTGCGCGCCGTGATCTGGATGAGCGGCGCGGTAACGAGCTTTCTCATCATGGCTTTCGCGGGCAAGGCACTCAGCAGCAGCCTGGATACCTTCGAGATCATGACATGGCGATCCCTTACCGGCGTCGCCATCATGCTGGTCGTGATCACCGCGCGACGCAGCTGGGACCAGATCGGCACGCAACGGATGGGCCTGCACATCCTGCGCAACATCGCCCATTTCACCGGCCAGAACCTGTGGTTCTACGCCGTGGCCCTGATCCCGGTCGCCCAGGTCTTCGCACTGGAGTTCACATCGCCTCTCTGGGTCCTGGTCCTCTCCCCGCTGGTCCTGGGAGAACGGCTGACACGGATGCGCGTCCTGGCGGCCCTGCTCGGCTTCGTCGGCATCCTGCTCGTCACCCGCCCCGGAACCCAGAGCCTGAGCCCCGGCGTGATCGCTGCCGCAATCGCCGCCATCGCCTTTGCCATCACCCTCGTCAGCACCAAGCGGCTGACCCGCGACGTGCCCACGCTGTCCATCATCTTCTGGATGACGGTGACGCAGTCGATCTTCGGATTGATCTGCGCCGGCTACGACCTCGACTTCGCCCTGCCCACCTGGCAGACACTGCCGCTTCTGGTCCTGGTCGGCTGCTGTGGGCTTCTGGCACATTTCTGCGTCACCACCGCGCTCAGCTTCGCACCGGCGACCGTGGTGGTCCCGATCGACTTCACCCGCCTTCCCCTCGCGGTCCTCATCGGAACGCTCTTCGCAGGCGAAGCTTTCGACCCCTGGGTTCTCGCGGGCGCCGTCGTGATCTTCGCAGGCAATTTCCTCAACATCAGGGGCGAAACCCGCCCCGCCGTTGCCAGGACACCCGCGGCGCACTGAACGGACGCTCCCCTGCGGGGTTGTTAATCATTGCGGGCCAAATTTGCATTGTCCGAAGCGCGGCGCGGATGTCCCGAATTGTGAAAGCAATCGCAAAATGCGCTGCCGTTGCAATTCACGCGCGTGTCAGGTTTCGCAACCGTTCCCATACGAATGCACATTTCTTTGCGTTCAAATGATCCCGGGTTGGAAGCGAGAACGCTCTCCTACCCACGACGCAACGTCACGAAGCGCTCTTTCAGGCCGGAATGACGCAACCCCGCGTTGCACAGATATTCTGCAATGCAGCAATATTTACAGTGCAAATGCAGTATATTCGCGGATCTTCGCGGCACTGCAGCGAAGGCTATTGCATGCTGGCCACAACCCCTCCCCAAAAGCCTGCCTTTACGCAGGCTTCCCCCAACGTCAACTTGCCAGACACGTTGATCGACGTTGGAATTGGCTGGTAGATTTGCGTTTGTCAGGCCCCGCGCCTGCATTCGGGAGGAGTTAAAATGAAATTACAGGCAGGCGCCATTCTGGCGCTTCTCGGTGCGTCGGCGGCTCATGCCGGCGGGATCGAACGTACGACCCAATCCGCGATGATCCTCTATGCCGAGGGCAACCGGGTGGAGCTGAGCTATGGCTCCGTCTCCCCGTCCCTGTCCGGCACGGATGTCGCGACCTATGATATCGATGACGTCGGCAACGACTTTGCCCTGCCCAGCTTCGCGGTGAAGGCAGACGTGAACGACAAGGTCGCGATCGCGCTGATCTACGACAAGCCCTTCGGAGCGGACATCGAATACGGGCCGGAAAGCCCGGTGCTCGGCGGGACGAAGGCGCAGGCGGACGTGACCGCGCTGACCCTGCTGGCAAAGTACCAGTTCACCGAACGCTTCAGCGCCTTCGGCGGGGTCCGCTTCCAGCAGGCAGACGGCGAAATCACCCTTTCGGGCGCCGCCTATTCCACGCTGAGCGGCTACAACGTGGAGCTCAACGACGGGTCCGGCACCGGCTATGTCCTCGGGGCTGCCTATGAAATCCCCGACATCGCCCTGCGGGTCGCCCTGACCTACAACTCCGCCATCTCGCATGAATTCGACACGGTGGAAGACAACCCGATGATCGCCTCCGGGCTTACAAGCACGCTGACCTCGAAGACCCCCGAAAGCTGGAACCTCGAATTCCAGACCGGGGTCGCTGCGGACACGCTGCTCTTCGGGTCGGTGCGCTACGCACGCCACTCCCAGTTCAAGGTGGACCCGACCTATGGGCCGGACCTGGTGGATCTCGATGACACCACCACCTACCGCCTGGGCATCGGGCGCCGCTTCAATGACAAGCTCTCCGGCTCCATCTCCGTCGCCTACGAGGCCTCCGGCGACAAGCTCGTGTCGCCTCTTGCCCCCTCGACCGGCTCCACCGCACTCGCGCTCGGCCTGGCCTACAAGGTGACCGAACAGCTCGAAATTTCCGGCGGGGTCAGCAAGATCTGGGTCGGCGATGCCGATCCGGAAACCGGCACCCCGGATACGGCGCGGGCCTATTTCACCGACAACGACGCTGTCGCGTTCGGCCTGAAGATCGCCTACACCTTCTGATCCGACAGCGACAAGACACCCCCCGGCCCGAAAGGACCGGGGGTTTCTCATTTAGGTCACACCCTGCGCGATCGCGACGCGCCCGGGCCCAGGGGGCCACGACAGGGCCATTCCGGTTTGACCCGCGCCCCGCTCTCGCCTAACCGTCAGGCAACCGCCCGGCAGACAGGGCAGCGGCAGACAGCAAGGGGTCACAATGCTTTACGGATCGGCGCAGGACTGGCGCGAGGCGGCGCAGAAGCGCGTTCTTCTCTTCGGCATGTCGGGGCTGGGCAAGACCCATGTCTCCAACCTGCTCCGCGACGCCGGGACCTGGTTCCACTACTCGATCGACTACCGCATCGGCACCGGCTACATGGGCGAACACATCGCCGACAATGCCAAGCGGCACGCGATGCAGGTGCCCTTCCTGCGGGACCTGCTGATGACGGATTCGATCTACATCGGCTCCAACATCACCTTCAACAACCTCGCCCCCCTGTCCACCTACCTGGGCAAGCCGGGTGATCCCGCCCGCGGCGGCCTCGCCTTCGAGGAATACATGGTCCGCCAGGATCAGCACCGCGTGGCAGAGATCGCGGCATTGTCGGACACCCCGCGGTTCGCGCGCCGCGCGGTCGATCTTTATGGTTATCCGCATTTCGTCTGCGACAGCGGCGGCTCCATCTGTGAAGTGGTCGATCCCTGGGACCCCGAGGATCCGCTTCTCACTCTGCTGGAAGACACCGCGCTGCTGGTCTGGATCAAGGGCGACGATGCCCATACCGAAGAACTGGTGCGCCGCTTTGACCGGGCCCCCAAGCCCATGTATTACGAACCCGCGTTTCTGCGTGCCGCCTGGGAGAGTTACCAGATGGAGACCGGTCAGGCACCGGAGGAAGTCGACCCCGACGCCTTCGTGCGCTGGACCTACGCCAGGGCGCTCGCCCATCGGCAGCCGCGCTACGCGGCCATGGCGAAACGTGGCGTCACCGTTCTCGCAGATGAGGTGGCTGCCGTGAAATCCGCTGCTGATTTTGAAAAACTGATCGAAAAGGCGCTTGCGCGCCGCGAAGAAGAGACTAGCTAAGCGATCCCTAGCCATCGGACCTGACACATGCCCATCAAGATTCCTTCCGACCTGCCTGCCTATGATGTCCTCACCCACGAAGGCGTCATGGTCATGTCGGAGGATCAGGCGGCGCGTCAGGACATCCGTCCCCTGCGCATCGGGCTGCTGAACCTGATGCCGAAGAAGATCCAGACCGAGAATCAATTCGCCCGGCTGATCGGTGCCACGCCCCTGCAGATCGAGCTTTCGCTGATCCGCATGACCGAGCACCAGACCCGCAACACGGCAGCCGAGCACATGGAGAGCTTCTACCGTCCCTTCGCCGAAGTGGCCGAGAGCGGAGAGAAGTTCGACGGGCTGATCATCACCGGCGCGCCCATCGAACACCTCCCCTTCGAAGAGGTGACCTACTGGGACGAGCTGACCCGCGTCTTCGACTGGACCCAGAGCAACGTTCATTCCACCTTCGGCGTCTGCTGGGGTGGAATGGCGATGATCAACTATTTCCACGGCGTGCCCAAGCACATGCTGCCCGCCAAGAGCTTCGGCCTCTACCCTCAGGAAAACCTTGATCCCGCCTCGCCCTTCCTGCGCGGGTTCTCCGACATCTGCACCGTGCCCGTCAGCCGCTGGACCGAGATGCGCCAGAACGACATCGACGCGGCGGGCGACGGGCTGCGCACGCTTCTGGGCAATGCCGACACCGGCCCCTGCCTGGTCGAGGATCCGACGCATAGCGCGCTCTACGTCTTCAACCATTTCGAATACGACAGTGACACGCTGAAGCAGGAATATGACCGCGACGTCGAATCCGGGTCCGATATCACCTTGCCGGTCAACTACTTCCCCGGCGATGATCCCGCAGGGCGCCCGCTGAACCGCTGGCGCAGCCATGCCCACCTGCTTTACGGCAACTGGATCAATCACATCTACCAGACCACGCCCTACGACCTGGCAAAGATCGGCAGCCAGTCGCGCCTGCCCTGACGGGCAGCTCCCACGGCCTTTCCGGCGCGTCGCCGAACCGCTCCGCCGCAACGGACGCATTGCGCCAGGGCGGAGCGGTCGCCATATAGGTCAAAAAGGAAATCGCCGATGAACCTTCCCTTCAACGGGGCCATCAGTGCCTATTACAAGCACGACGCCCCCAATGCCCTGCGCAATGCCATTCGCCGCGCCGATGGCAATGACATCATCGACGGCTCCTACCCCTACAGCGAACGCAAGCCCCGCAAGGCCTACGAGAAGGAGCTGGAGGCACTGCAGGTCGAACTGGTGAAGATGCAGGTCTGGGCGAAGGAAAGCGGCGCGCGGATCCTGTGCATCTTCGAAGGTCGGGATGCGGCGGGAAAAGGCGGCACGATCAAGCGCTTCCGCGAATACCTGAATCCGCGCGGCGCACGTGTCGTGGCGCTGCCCAAACCCTCTGACGCCGAACGCGGCCAGTGGTACTTCCAGCGCTACATCTCCCACCTGCCCGGTGCCGGTGAAATCGCCTTCTTCGACAGGTCCTGGTACAACCGCGCCGTGGTCGAACATGTCTTCGGATTCTGCACGCCCGCGCAGCGGGATCACTTCTTCGCCCAGGTGCCCCAGTTCGAGGCGATGCTGGTCGAAGAGGGCATCTACGTCTTTAAGTTCTGGCTCAACGTCGGACGCGCGGAACAGCTGCGCCGCTTCCTGGATCGGGAGAAGGATCCGCTGAAACAGTGGAAGCTCAGCTCGATCGACGTTGACGGGCTGGCCCGCTGGGATGCCTACACGGCCGCTATCGCCGAAACGCTCAGCCGCACCCACACGCCGACGGCCCCTTGGACTGTCGTGCGGTCCGACGACAAGCGGCGTGCAAGGCTGGAAGCGATCCGTCAGGTCCTCCATGCGCTGCCCTATGACCGCAAGGACCAGAAGGCCCTTGGCGCGCTCGACCCCAAGATCGGAGGCGGACCGGAGATCTGGGATGTCTAAGAAACGCGGCTATCACCACGGCAACCTCCGCCAGGCGCTTGTCGAGGCCGCGCTGTCGCTGATCGAGGCAAAGGGTCCGACCGGTTTCACCCTCTCCGAGGCGGCCAAGACGGCCGGCGTCACCCCCGCCGCCGTCTACCGCCACTTTGAAGGGCGCGAGGATCTGATCGCCGAAGCGGCCCGCCAAGGTTACGAGATCTTCGCCGACGTCATCGCCTTCGCCTACGAAAAGGGCCAGCCTTCGGCCCTTGCCGCCTTCGAGGCGACGGGCCGCGCCTACCTGGCCTTTGCCCGCAAGTACCCGGGCCACTACATCGCAATGTTCGAAAGCGGCATCTCGGTCAATCGCACGCCGGAGCTGGCCGCAGTGGCCCGCCGGGCCTGGGACGTGATGGAGAAGGCCGCCGACGACCTGTCACGCCACATCCCCCCGGAAAAGCGGCCGCCGGCGTCGATGTTCACCGCCCATATCTGGGCGATGAGCCACGGCGTGGTGGAGCTTTTCGCGCGGAATTCCCCTGGTCGCCAAAGCCCCTTCCCACCCGAGGACCTGCTGGAAAGCGGCATCGGTGTCTACCTGCGCGGGCTGGGGCTGATCGACGCCGACAAATGACCCGTTAAGTCCCGGGAAAGACGAATCTGTCACCTCTGCCCCGATGTTGTTCGGGCTCCGGCCCGAGGTCTATCGGGGTTTGTTTCGTGACGCTCAGCTCCCTTTTCCGGGATACCCCGGCCATCAATCCCGCGGCGCTCGGCGCCAGGTTCGAGAAATACCGCGCCTTTGCGCAGTGGCTCATCGCCTGGGTCTGCCTCGTCTCCGTCCTGGCGATTGGCGGTGCGGCCCTCCTGGCTGCCAATGGCACGTTCTGGATTGTCACCCCGGCCTCCGCCCTGCTGGCAGGTCTCGCCTTCCTGACCCTGCGCAACCCCGGCAAGGAAGGCCGGATCCTGATCTCGCTGCTGCTCGTCGGGCAATGTATCCTCTTCAACGCCGCGATCGCGCGGCATGTGATGCAGCCCGACAGCCACATGCTCTACTTCACCGCGCTCACGGCGATTGCCACGCTCAGCTCCCGCCCCGCGCTGATCTACGCCACCCTGCTGATCGTCCTGCACCACCTTCTGGCGGTCCTGTTGATGCCCTCGGTTTCCTTCCTCACCGACAGCCTTGGCTTCAACCTGATGCGCATCGCCTTTCATGCCACCGCCGTGCTGCTGGCCGTCGCCAACCTGATGCTGATCGTCCACTTCCGGCTTGTGCAGACCGTGTATTCCGAGCGCCGCGCGGCCAAGCTTGAAGAGACGATGGCGGAGGTGCAGCAAGCATTGGAAGAGGCCGAACGACGCAAGGCCGACGCGGAGGAGGCAACCCGACTGGCACGGGAAGCCACGGCCGATGCGACCGCGGCCCGCACCCGCGCCGAAGAGGCGCTGCGCGACGCCCATGACAACGCCGAAGCCGCCCGACATGCCGAGGCGGAGACACTGGCAACCCAGGACCGCCATGCCCGAGAGATCGAGGAAGTCATTGCCCACCTTCAGGAAAAGCTGGCCTGTCTTGCGCGCGGCGACCTGACGACGCGCATCGACCGCCCGCTGCCTCCCGCCTTTGCCGACCTGTCCCAGAGCTTCAACGTCGGGGTCGCCCGCCTGGAAGAAGCGATGGCCGGCGTGACAAAGGAAGTGGATTCGATCCGGATCCAGTCACGGGAAATCAACGACGCCGCCGAGGATCTGGGCCGTCGCACCGAAAAGCAGGTCACAACCCTGTCCGAAGCGGCCGGAACGCTGCAGCAGCTCACGTCGCTGATCCGGGACATCGCAACCGACACCGGGGCCGCCCGCACGGCAACTGAGGAAACGAAGGGGGAGGCCACGTCGGGGACTGCCGTGATGGAACGCACCGTCACGGCCATGGATCAGATCGAAGGTTCCTCCGCCGAGATCCGGAAGATCATCACCGTCATCGATGACATAGCGTTTCAGACCAATCTCCTCGCCCTCAATGCCGGGGTGGAAGCGGCTCGGGCCGGAGAGGCGGGGCGCGGTTTCGCCGTCGTTGCAAACGAAGTTCGCGCCCTGGCGCAGCGCAGTTCCGAAGCGGCAAAGGAAATCGACACGCTGATCAACAGTTCTGCCAGTCATGTCGGGCGGGGCGTGGACCTGGTCAAGAACACAGGGGCCGCGCTCGGCTCGATCCGCAACGCGGTGGAACGTACGGCAGAGCGCATGCAGGCCGTCGCCGACGCCACGGCGGACCAGTCCCGCGGCCTGACCGAAGTCAACGCGGCGATCACCGAACTCGAAGCCTTCACCCAGAGAAACGCGACGATCTTTCAGGAAACCATCACCGCCAATGCCGTTCTCTCGGAAACGGCAGAGGCATTGGCAAACCGGGTCGGGCAGTTCTCCATCGGCGCAGCAGCGAACCAGATTGGCGACAGCAGCTGGCAGATCCGCCCCAGTGGTGATCGTCGACGGGCCTGAGGTCCATTCGTTCCGCCCTTGTCTCGGAGGCTCTTGCGCCGTTTGGCGCAGGCTCTACCCTGCCCTCGTTGATGATGGGGGCTTTCATGCTTACGATTTGGGGGCGCAGGACCTCTTCCAACGTGCAGGCGGTCATGTGGTGTGTGGGTGAGTTGGGCCTGCCCTATCACCGCCATGACGTCGGCCATCGCCATGGCGGCACGGACACGCCTGGCTTCATCGCGATGAACCCGAACCGGACCGTTCCAGTGCTGCAGGATGCCGACAATCCGCCCCTGTGGGAGAGCGGGTGCATTCTGCGTTATCTCGCCGGCCGATACGGTCGTGGGCCCTTCTGGCCGGATGATATCGTCGCCTGTGCAGAGATCGACCGTTGGGCGGAATGGGCCAAGATCAACATTGCGATGGCATTCACCGGCCCGGTGTTCTGGCGTGTCGTCCGAACCCAAGCGGAAGAGCGTGATCCGCAAGCGATCGCGGGGGCCGTCAGCGCGCTGGAGCAGAAACTCCAGATCGCCGAGGCCCAGCTGGCCCGACATGACTGGATTGCCGGGCCGGAGTTTTCCCTTGCCGACATCCAGTTCGGCCATGTTCTTTATCGCTATTTCGATATCGAGATCGAGCGCGCCGCGCTTCCACGGCTGGCAGCCTATTACGAACGCCTTGCAGCCCGTCCAAGCTACCGGGACCATGTGATGGTCCCCTATGACGAGCTTCGCCCCTGATCCGCGATGCCTTTTCCGGACAAAAGAAAAGGCCGCCCAAAGGCGGCCTTTCCCAAAACAGTGCCTGCAAGCGGATCAACGCTTGGAGAACTGGAAGCTCCGGCGCGCCTTGCGCTTACCGTATTTCTTCCGTTCGACGACGCGGCTGTCGCGGGTCAGGAAGCCAGCGGCCTTCAGGGCGCCACGCAGGGACGGATCGTACAGCTGCAGGGCCTTGGAGATACCGTGCTTCACGGCACCGGCCTGACCGGTCAGACCACCGCCCTTGACGGTTGCCATGACGTCGAACTCGCCTTCCACACCAGCAACCTGGAAGGGCTGGTTGAGGATCAGCTGCAGAACGGGACGAGCGAAGTAGACCTTCATCTCCTTGCCGTTCACGACGACCTTGCCGGAACCGGGCTTGATCCAGACGCGTGCGACGGCGTCCTTCCGCTTGCCGGTGGCGTAGGAGCGGCCCAGTTCGTCACGAACGGGCTCACGGGGAGCGTCGACCTCGATGGACACGGCCTCGGCGGAGACGGCGTCTTTCAGGTCTTCCAGGGAATTCACTTGATCAGCCATCTATCAGCTCCGGGTGTTCTTGGAGTTCATGGACTTGACGTCCAGCACTTCCGGCGCCTGCGCTTCGTGCGGGTGCTCGGAGCCGGCATAGACGCGGAGGTTGGTCATCTGCTGGCGGGACAGGCGGTTACCCGGCAGCATGCGCTTGACCGCCAAGGTCACGACGCGCTCGGGGTACTTGCCCTCGAGGATCTGGCCATAGGTACGGTCCTTGATGCCGCCCGGGAAGCCGGTGTGCCAGTAGTAGCGCTTGTCGGCGCGCTTCTTACCGGTCAGCTGGACCTTGTCAGCGTTGATCACGATGACATTGTCGCCCATGTCCATGTGGGGGGTGAAGGACGGCTTGTGCTTGCCACGCAGGCGCATGGCGACGATCGAGGCGAGACGGCCCAGCACGACGCCTTCCGCGTCGATGATGATCCACTTCTTCTCGATGTCTGCGGGAGTCGCAGAGAAGGTTTTCATGTCGGGTGCCCTTTGGAAATTGGCAGCCCGCAAGGTCGGAAGACCCGCGGGCGAAGTGATGGGCGGGTTATACAGCCGCCCGCGTGCCAGTCAAGCGACACATATTCGATTTTCTCCTTTAAAAACAAAACGGTAAAATTTAGGTATCAAAATACCCCACAAATTTCAGCGTTCAGGCGGGATCGAGTAGGTCAGGGTGGCCCGGGCGACGGGTTTTTCGTTCCCCTCCGAGTGAATCAACACGTCACCAACCGCAAGCCCCCGTCCGAGCTTGAGCAGACGGGTCTCTGCGATCAGATCGCGGCCTGCCGCAGGCTTGCGCATGAAGTCGATGGAACAGTTGGTCGTGACGGCCAGTGCCTTTGGGCCGATGCGCGACAGCACAGCGAGATAGACGGCAACATCGGCCAAGGCGAACATCGCCGGGCCGGACACGGTCCCCCCCGGACGCAAATGCCGATCCTCGACCACAAGTCGCATCCGGATCCCCTCCTCCGTCAGCTGCTCTACCCTGTAGTCCGCAGAAACCTGCGGAAATGCAGCCTCCAGAAATCCTTCCAGTGCCGCGACATCCATCACCTGGACCATGCTTTCCTCCCTCTCCAATCCCTCCTAGAGTTCCCTCAGGAGAGGGAGGAAACAAGATGGCAATTCTTGAAAGAGAGGATCGCGACGGGATCGTTCAACTCACCATGAATGCACCCGAGCGGCTGAATGCCCTGAGTGACGCAATGCTGGCAGCCCTGACCACCGAGATTGCAACCCTCGCGCAGGACCGCAGTGCAAGGGTTGTTCTTCTGTCCGGTGCTGGTCGCGCATTCTGTGCCGGGCATGACCTGAAGGAGATGCAGGCGGGAAGACAGGCGGAGGACGGGGGCGCCGCCTATTTCGCCGATCTGTTTGCCCGTTGCGCCGCCGTCATGACGGGCCTTCGCGACCTGCCGCAGCCGGTGATCGCCCTGCCCCACGGCATTGCCACCGCCGCGGGCTGCCAGCTCGTCGCCTCCTGCGATCTGGCCATCGCGGCCGAGGGTACGAGGTTTGGCGTCAACGGGGTGAACATCGGATTGTTCTGCTCCACGCCCATGGTTGCTCTCAGCCGCAACATCCCGCGGAAAATGGCCTTCGAAATGCTGACCACCGGCGACATGATCGGAACTGAACGTGCAGCGCAGCTGGGACTGATCAATCGCGCGGTGCCGGCGGAGGCGCTTGAGGCCGAGGGAATGGCCCTGGCGCGCAAGCTTTCGACAAAGCTCAACACCGCACTTCGGATCGGCAAGCCGGCCTTCTACAATCAGATCGAGATGGATCTGGACAGCGCCTATGCCTTTACCGCCGCAGCCATGGTTGAGAACATGCTGGACGGAGACACCGACGAAGGCATTCAGGCCTTTCTGGAAAAGCGCTCCCCGACCTGGCATCGCGACTGAAGGGAGCCCCCGCGCGTGTCAAAATTGCGGCCCAGGCCGCGCCATCCGCACTGGTTCCCACTCGGAGACAACCAAGTTTCGGCGAAAACGTCTCGAAGTCTGCAATACAAACTTCGTTGGGAATGAATTGTTTCCCGATCAGATCCAGTGTGGTTCGGAACTCGCCACTTTTCCGCCCCATTTCTTTCAGCTACCTAGGGGAAGCTCGAGGCGCATGGGGATGCGCCTTTCTCAGCGAAGTTCGGGTCACCGGCGGCACCCCCTCCTAGCCAAGCTCTCTCTGGCGCCGCAGCAAGCAACGGTGACCCACTCCGCACCTCCTGACATACGCAACCATAGTACGTCGATCACGACCGGTTCCGATGCATGGTTGCTGCTTCAGAAGAGCGAAGGGGCTAGCAAAGCCAGCCTCTTTCCCCTAGATCGCGCGCATGACAGAGACACTCCATATCATCGGAGGCGGCATGGCCGGCTCCGAAGCTGCCTGGCAGGCGGCGCAGGCGGGCATTCCCGTGGTCATCCACGAAATGCGTCCCCAGGTCGAAACCTTCGCGCATCGCACCGGCAACCTGGCGGAGATGGTCTGTTCCAACTCCTTCCGTTCCGACGATGACGAGCAGAATGCCGTGGGTCTGCTGCATTGGGAAATGCGACAGGCCGGCGGGCTGATCATGGAGATGGCCGACCGTCACCGGCTGCCGGCAGGCGGCGCCCTGGCCGTTGACCGGGATCCCTTCTCCGAGGCGGTGACAGCCGCACTTCAGGCCCACCCCTTGATTACCATCGAGGCGGGTGAGATCTCCGAACTTCCTAGCGAGGGGCGCTGGATCATCGCCACCGGGCCGCTGACCTCGGGCAAGCTGGCGGAGGCCATCCGGGCCGAAACCGGCGCCGAGAGCCTCGCCTTCTTCGACGCCATCGCCCCCATCGTCTACGCCGAGAGCATCGACATGGACGTGGCCTGGATGCAGTCGCGTTATGACAAGGGCGAAACCGAGGAGGAGCAGAAGGCCTACCTCAACTGCCCGATGACGAAGGAGCAGTACGAGGCTTTCATCGACGCCCTGCTGGCCGCCGACAAGACCGAGTTCCACGAGGGCGAGACGGCGGGCTACTTCGACGGCTGCCTGCCGATCGAGGTCATGGCCGAACGCGGTCGCGAGACCCTGCGCCACGGGCCGATGAAGCCCGTCGGCCTGACCAATGCCCACAAGCCCGATGAAAAGGCCTGGGCCGTTGTGCAGCTGCGGCGGGACAACAAGCTGGGCACGCTCTACAACATCGTCGGTTTCCAGACGAAGATGAAATACGGCGCGCAGACCGAGGTCTTCAAGATGATCCCGGGACTGGAGAACGCCAGCTTCGCGCGGCTTGGCGGGATCCACCGCAATACCTTCATCAACTCGCCCCTTCTGCTGGATGAGCAGATGCGCCTGAGAAGCCGACCGAACATCCGTTTCGCGGGCCAGATCAGCGGCGTTGAAGGCTACGTCGAAAGTGCCGCCATGGGCCTGCTGGCCGGGCGTCTGGCCGTCGCGGAAATCCTGGGAGCCGAGCTGCCGCCGGTTCCGTCGGAAACCGCCATGGGCGCGCTGGTGACCCACATCACCGGCGGTGCCGAGGCGAAGACCTTCCAGCCGATGAACGTGAATTTCGGGCTCTTCCCGCCCGTCACCGGCCTGAAGGGCGGACGGCGTGGCAGAAAAGATCGCTACAAGGCCTACACGGACCGAGCGAAGGCCCTATGGTCTGACTGGCTGGCCGCATCGCCCGCCCCGGCGGAGTAAGCGGCACAACCCGATCCGAGGTTATGCCCATGAACTACGTCCTGGCCCTGTTCCTGCCGCCCCTGTCGATCCTCTTCGCGGGGCGGCCGATCCTTTCCATCGTGGTCTTCCTGATCTGGGTGCCCGCGATCATCTTCTCCGGCGGGCTGACACACCCGATGTTCATCATCCTGGCATGGATCCTGATCTACCAGGGCCACGCGGACCGCCGCTTTCGGACCGGCCCCGGCAGGGACTGACCGGCAAAGCGCTGTGCGCCTCCGCACCCAAGCCCCATACCATTGGGCTCGCCTGCGCTTTTATCTTGGGTGTGAGGGGTATATATGGGCCCCATGTCTGAAAATTATCTGGAAAAAATCTACGGCGTCTCCGACGCCGAAGCGCAACGTGACGTATACGATCAGTGGGCCACAAGCTACGACAAGGAGCTTGAGAAGGCCGAATACCAGACCCCCGGTCGTGTCGCCGCAGCCCTGAAATCCTGCATCAAGGACGCCGAGCTGGGACAGCCCGTGCTCGACTTCGGATGCGGCACCGGACTATCCGGCGAAGCCCTGGCAGATGCGGGCTTCACCCGCCTGCATGGCGCGGATGTCTCCGAAGGCATGCTGCGGGAAGCAGAGTCCAAGAACCTCTACGAGAAATTGGTGCCCCTGCCGACCGGTCACAACCCTGATCCCGGGCTGCTGTCGCGGTATCGCCTTGTGGCCGCAAGCGGTTCGATTTCGCCGGGTGCCGCACCCGCGTCCTGCGTGCCCGCGATCTTCATGGCGCTGCCCTCCGGCGGGCGCCTGGCTCTCAGCTACAATTCCCGTGCCCTCGAGGACGAAGAATACATGCGCATGCTGGACCGGACGATCAACAGCGCGGAAGCCGTGCTGGACTTCTCCGAAGTCGGGCCGCATATCCGCAGTGACGGCAGCACCTCCCGCGTGATGGTGATCCGCCGCCGCTGAACCGGAGACCCGACGCGAGAGCCCATGAGCTACGTAACCCGTTTCGCCCCCTCACCCACCGGGCCGCTGCACCTTGGCCATGCCTTTTCGGCGCTGACTGCAGCACGGCGGGCCGAGGCGGCGGGCGGGACGTTTCTGCTCCGCATCGAGGATATCGACCAGAGCCGCAGCCGCCCCGAATGGGAAGCGCTGCTGATAGAAGACCTTCACTGGCTCGGGCTGTCATGGCCCGAGCCTGTTCTGCGTCAAAGCGAACGCTTGCCGGCCTATCGCGCCGCGCTGGAAACGCTGTGGCAAGGTGGCCTGCTCTATCCCTGCACCTGCACCCGACGTGACATTGCTGCGGCCGCCTCCGCCCCGCAGGAGGGCGCGGAACCTGCAATCGGCCCCGACGGGATCGTCTATCCCGGGACCTGCCGTCCGTCCGTGCCCCCCAAGGGCCCCCTCCCCGATGCCGTTCTGAGGCTGGACATGGCCCGCGCTCTGGAGCGGGTCAGTCGCCATGCCCCCCTGAGCTTCACCGAGACCGGCAAGGGGCCGAACGGCGAAACCGGCGAAAGGCCGATTGCCTGGCGCCGGATGCTGGACCGGGTAGGCGATGTCGTGCTGGCCCGGCAGGGCATGGGCACCTCCTACCACCTTTCCGTTGTCGTGGATGACGCGGCGCAGGGAGTGACGGAGGTTGTCCGGGGACAGGACCTCTTCGAGGCGACCCCGATCCACGTTGTCCTGCAAAGGCTGCTTGGCCTGCCCACGCCAAGCTACCATCACCACCGGCTCATACGGGATGGCGCGGGCAAGCGTCTCGCGAAGCGAGACGACGCCCGGGCACTGCGCCTTTATCGCGAAGAAGGCAAGAGCGCCCGAGAAGTCATGAAGATGGTCGGGCTGACGCCCTGATCATTCCATCGGATCGAGGAAGACCACCTCTTCACCGTCGCGCACGGCGGTGTAGAAGCAGTTGCGCCGGTTGGTGTGACAGGCAGGCCCTTTCTGATCGACCATGATCAGAAGGCAATCCCGATCGCAGTCGATGCGAAGCTCGATCAGCTTCTGCATGTGGCCGGAGCTCTCCCCCTTGGCCCAGAACGCCTGACGCGAACGGGACCAATAGGTGACATGACCGGTTTCCAGCGTCTTCTCGATCGAGGCGGCATTCATCCAGGCCATCATCAGGACTTCGCCTGTGTCATGCTGCTGGGCGATTGCCGGGATCAGGCCATTTGCATCGAATTTCAAATTGCTCGGGTCGAAACGCATCGGTACTCCTTCGGCCCCTTTCCTGCGGGACCATTGCGGCCTATCTAGGGGAGAAGCGCCGAAAGGACCAGCCATGAGCGAGACCGACCTGATCAAACTCTACTCCGCGCGTATCCTCGCCCTGGCGGCAGAGATCCCGCAGCAGGATCGCCTGGAGGCCCCGGATGCGACTGTCCGAAAGCGTGCGCCCCTCTGTGGTTCGACCATAACCGTGGATGTGCGCGTTGAAGACGGGAAAATCGTTGAATACGGGCAGGATGTGCGCGCCTGCGCCCTGGGTCAGGCGGCGGCAAGCGTCGTCGGCGGTGCCGTTCTGGGGCGGAGCAAGACAGAAGTCCTGAAGGCTCGGGATCAGCTGCGCTCCATGTTGAAGGAAAATGGCCCGGTTCCGGATGCGCCCTTCGATGGGCTTGCCGTGCTTGAACCCGCCCGGGACTACAAGAACCGCCACGCCTCCATTCTCCTGTCTCTGGAAGCCCTCTCCGAGGCGCTTGAACAGGCCGCGCAGACCGACTGCGCTTAACCCCTTCGCAGGGTTTCCTGCCTATGGCTGGGACGGCGCAACAGGACCGGCCCGCCATGCAACAGGATCATGATTTTCAGGACGCAGAACCGGCGGGCGTATCGCTCGATCGGCTGGCCCGGAACGCTTCGGCCCTCGGGCAGGAAATCGTCGATGTGGACGGCTTTCTCGAAGACCTCACCTCACGCACCGAAAATCTATTGGCTCAGCTGAAGTCGGTCCGCCGCGGAACCGGTGCCGTTCTGCAGATGAACGCCAGCGTCATGACCACGATCCAGGATGCCTATGCGCAGCTGGAAGACACTCAGACCAGCTTCGAAGATGCCATTAGAACGGCGGAAATCGCCGGCAGGCACGCGCGCAGCGTCCTGACCTGGGTGCTGACCCTGAACACCAGGACGCAGGACGTCGAAACCGTGCTGGAAGACGTCCAGAGCAGCAACGACCAGATCGCGGCCATTGCGGCCCAGGTCAACATGCTGGCCATCAACGCCAAGATCGAAGCGGCACGTGCCGGCGAGTCCGGCAGGGGGTTCTCGGTCGTGGCCGATGCGATCAACACCCTCTCCCAGCAGACCGGCACCGCAGCCGAAACGATAGGAGACAACATCCAGCGCCTGGTTGACTGGATCACCCAATTGCAAACGGAAACCTCGACCGTATCCGAAACGTCCCGGGACCTCGCGCGCGCGGGGGATGAGGTTACGACCAAGAACGGTGAGGTGAAGGATGCGATGGATCGCTCCGTCGCCCGAATGAAGCTGGTCCGGGATGACGCGGTGGAGGCAGACCGCGCCCTGCGCGATTACACGCCGCAGATCGAAAGCACTTTCATGATCATCCGCGAAAGTGTGGGCGCGGTGGACGATGTGCACGAACGCTTGCAGACCCTGCGGGACCTGTCGGAGGCGATGGTACAGGATTCTGTCATCGCTGGCGGTGATTCCGACGATGGCGCCTTCATTCGTGATGTGCAGGAACGGGCCAAGCTGATCTCTCAGAGGTTCGAAGAAGCCGTCGGCGACGGCCGGATCTCCTTCGAAGATCTGTTCGACACCAACTATCGCCCTGTCCCGCGCAGCGACCCCGAACAGGTGACAACCCGCTTTGCCGGCCTGACCGACAAGATCCTCCCCGATCTTCTCGAAGAAGCGCTTGCGCTCGATCCACGCGTGACCTTCTGCGCCGCAGTAGATCGCAATGGCTACCTTCCGACGCACAACGAAAAATTCTCTCACCCGCAAAGCGACGATCCGGTCTGGAACATGGCCCACTGCCGTAACCGGCGCATCTTCGACGACCGTGTTGGGCTGAAAGCCGGGCGAAGCACCGATCCCTTCCTGCTGCAGGTCTATAGACGAGACATGGGCGGCGGCGAATTCAGGCTGATGAAGGATCTTTCCGCCCCCATCTTCGTCAAGAACCGGCATTGGGGCGGGCTGCGCCTGGCCTACGCGTTCTGACACCGCCTACGATTTTTGGCTGTTCGCGCGCCGTCGGCTCGACAAGAAAAAACCGCCGCGCTCCTGGCAGGGAGGCGGCGGCAAAGTATGCAGTGTCGCTTGGGACAGAGGGCGCGTTCCGGGCGATGAGGCGATCCCGGCTGGCTGGACAGGCTATCCAACCGACATCTCGGGGGAAATGACGCGCCCTGCTACGACATGCAGGCAGAAACGAGGGTCAACCAAGGGCCGGCAGGTAAAGAGAACCGAGCAGAAGCACGCCAAGGGCAACAGCCCCGCAAATGTCCTGCAGCAAAGCCGAGGGAGAAGTGCGGGCAACGCGGAGCAGTTCGTTCAGCATGTGTCGGATCCTTACCTGTTGGTGTTGATTTTACTTCGTTGCCCTTTTGTTCTCACATCCATCGCCGTCCGTAAAGAACTTTTTAAGAACTTTTGCGAACAAAATGGGATACCCACAGGATTCCAGCGACTTAGCCGACGTTGATCAGACGGATCGCCTCATCCTGTCCCATCAGCCAGAGCAGAACGCGCGCTGCGCGGCCGCGCTCCGACTCCAGGCTCGGGTCCTGGGCCAGAAGTGTGCGAGCATCGCTTTGCGCGATAGCCATCAGCGCCGTCTGTCGTTCCAGATCAGCGATCCGGAACCGGGGCACCCCGCTCTGGGCTGTCCCGATCAGATCACCTGCCCCCCGCATTTCCAGATCCGCCTCTGCAATGCGGAACCCATCCTCGGTTTCCCGCAACAGGGTCAGGCGTCGCATTCCCGCCTCTGACAGCGGCGCCTGGTAGAGCAGCAGGCAGGTCGAGTCCTGATCACCTCGTCCCACGCGTCCACGCAGCTGGTGCAGCTGAGCGAGGCCGAAGATTTCGGCGCGTTCGATCACCATGATGGTCGCATTGGGCACGTTGACGCCAACCTCGATCACGGTTGTGGCCACAAGGACGTCTGTCTCACCACGTTGAAACGCGGCCATCGCCGCATCCTTCTGTTCCGGCGGCATCTGACCATGCACCAGTCCGACGCGCCCCTCTCCCAGCTGGGCACGAAGCAGACGAAACCGTTCCTCCGCTGCAGTGAGGTCGCTCTTCTCGCTTTCCTCGACCAGGGGACAGACCCAGTAGGCCTGTCGCCCCTGCCCCGTGGCACGATCCAGGTGGTTCACGATTTCCTGCAGTCGCTCGGTGGAACTGAGCGTGGTGCGGATCGGCTTCCGGCCTGGCGGTTTCTCGTCCAGGATGGAAACATCCATGTCGCCGTATTGCGCGAGGCTCAGCGACCGCGGAATGGGCGTGGCCGTCATCACGAGGATATCAGCCCGCTTCCCCTTTCGGCCCAGTTCCAACCGCTGGCGCACGCCAAACCTGTGCTGTTCGTCGACGATGGCGAGTCGCAGATCCGCGAAATTCACGTCAGCCTGAAACACCGCGTGGGTGCCCACAAGGATGTCGATCCGCCCCTGAGCGAGGTCTTCCAGCTTCGCCGCGCGGTCCGCACCCTTGTCTCGACCGGTAAGGATCTCCAGCCGGACCCCTGCAGCCGCGGCGAGCGAGCCCAACCCCTCCATGTGCTGACGCGCCAATATCTCGGTCGGGGCCATCATGACGCCCTGCCCGCCGGCCTCCACCGCGATCAACAGCGCAAGGAATGCGACGAGCGTCTTGCCTGCCCCCACGTCCCCCTGCAGCAGACGGGACATGCGATCCTCCCGGCCCATGTCCGCCGCGATCTCTTCCACCGCACGACGTTGCGCGCTAGTGGGGTCATAGGGCAAGGACTTCAGAACCTTCGCCCGAAGATGGCCATCCCCCTGCGTGGAACGCCCCGCGCGCTTGCGTTCGACCATGCGCGCCAATGCAAGGGTCAGCTGATGCGCAAGAAGCTCATCGTAGGCCAGGCGTTCTCTTGCTGGCGCCTCCGGGCTGGTCGCATCCACCCCGTCCGGCCGATGCGCCTGCTCCAGCGCCGCGCGCCAATCCGGCCAGAGCTTTGATGCGCGCTGCCCCGGATCGATCCACTCCGGAAGCAGCGGGGCACGCGACAGCGCCGATTGCACGGCCCGCGCCATCAATCGCTGCGTGACCCCTGCGGTCAGAGGATAGACCGGCTCGAACTCAGGGATCTCGTCAGCATCGTCCAGCGGCAGGACGTGATCGGGATGCGGCATGTTCGCGAAGCCATCGTAAAGCTCCAGCTTGCCAGAAACGACCCGCCTCGCCCCCTCCGGAAGGATCTGCTGCAGGTAGGTGCCACGCGCGTGAAAGAAGACCAGGTCGAATTCCGTCTCTGCATCTTCCACCCGAATGCGATAGGCGCCTCCACGGCTGCGGGAGGGATGGTGCCGCAGGACGGTGACCTCCACCGTTGCCATCGCGGGAAGCTGAAGACCCAGGATCGTCGCGCGACGACGCCTGTCCACCACACCATGGGGAAGCATGAAGAGCATGTCGCGCGGCACTTCGACAGCAAGCTGACCAAGGTGCTTTGCCGTTTTCGGCCCCACCCCTTCCAGGGATTCCAGTGCCGCGAATAGCGGAAAAAGGACCTCCGGCCGGCCGCTCATGCGTCGCCGATCATCTGTAGCCAGTCGTCTTCATCTATGATCCGCACGCCCAGGCCCTCTGCCTTCGTTGCCTTCGATCCGGCACCCGGCCCGGCGATCAGGATGTCCGTCTTGGCAGAGACCGAGCCGGAAACCTTGGCCCCTAGCGCCTCTGCCCGCGCCTTGGCTTCGCTGCGCGTCATTTTTACAAGCGTCCCGGTGAAGACCAGGGTCATCCCGGCAACCGGGCTATCGCTCGCCTGAGGGGCTTCGACTTCCTGGATATCCAGCTCCGCCACGAGCCTGTCGATCGAGGCGCGCTCTGCGCCCTGGGCGAAACTTGCAACAAGGGCAGCGGCAACCTTCGTCCCGATCCCATCGATACCCGTGATTTCATCCCAGGCCGCGCGCTCTTCTGGTGCAATGGCAGGATCCTGGGCCCAAACCGCTTCGCGGGCGGCCTTGAGGTTCGCGCGACGCCCCTCATCACTGGCCCGGGCACGCTCTTCCGCCTCGGCCGCCTCTGCCAGCAGGTGACGTTCCTGTGCCGGGCGCGAAAGGTCGATGACCTCTGCAAGGCGTTCCCAGGATCCGAAATGCCGCGCAAGATCCTGGGCGACCACTTCCCCCACATGCCGAATTCCAAGCGCAAAGAGCGCTCGGTTGAGCTCGATCTTTCTCCGCGTTTCGATTGCGGCGAACAGGTTTTCGGCAGACTTCTCCCCCCAACCCTTGATCTGCGCCAAAGGCTTATCCGCCAGGTGACGGATCGCGCTGGACACATGGCCCGCGTCCGCTTCATCTGCCGGAACACCCGCGGTCCGCAACATCTCTGCAAGCTCGGACAGCAATTCCAGCCGCCGATCCGGATCGTGGTCGCTGCGTGCGACAACATCCGCCGGATCCCGGACCAGTCGTTCGCCCGCAAGGTCACGCCGCTGGAGGGTGAAGATATCCGCCGGTTCTGCGATCCAGCACATCGCGTAAAGGAATTCGACCTGCTTGGCTCCGAGCCCTTCGATATCGAAGGCAGATCGGGACACGAAATGCCGCAATTTTTCAACAGCCTGTGCCGGGCAGATCAGTCCGCCAGTACAACGCCGGACGCTATCACCCTCCTCGCGGATCGCCTGGGAGCCGCATTCCGGACAAAGCTCGGGGAAATGAAAGGGTTCGGTGCCCTCGGGGCGCTTGGACAGATCGACATCGGCGATCTTCGGGATCACGTCTCCGGCACGGTAGACCTGCACCCAATCGCCAACGCGGATATCCTTGCCCTCGCGGATCTCCTCCCCCCGGTTGTCCCGACCGGCAATGTAATCCTCATTGTGCAGCGTCGCATTCGACACGACCACGCCGCCAACGGTGACCGGATGCAGACGGGCAACCGGGCTCAGGGCGCCTGTTCGGCCAACCTGAATGTCGATTGCCTCCAACCGGGTCCAGGCCAGCTCTGCCGGGAACTTGTGCGCGATGGCCCACCTGGGCGTGGTGGAACGGAATCCGAGGCGCGCCTGGAGATCAAGATCGTTAACCTTGTAGACCACCCCGTCGATATCGTACCCGAGTGTCGCCCGCTGTTCCTCGATCCTGCGGTAGTGCGAGAGCATCTCTTCGGGACCGTTGCACAGCTGCGTGAGGGGATTGGTCTGGAACCCGAGGGCATCGAGGCGCTCGATGGAGCCCATCTGCGTGTCCGCGAGGGGGGCGGACAACACGCCCCAGGCATAGGCGAAGAACTTCAACGGACGGCTGCGAGTGATTTCCGCGTCCAGCTGGCGCAGTGAACCCGCAGCGGCATTTCGGGGGTTGGCGAAAGTCTTCGCCCCCTGTTCTTCCTGTCGCTGGTTCAAAGCCTGGAAGTCCTCATGGGACATGTAGACTTCTCCGCGAACCTCCAGCCTTTCGGGGGCGCCGTTCAACCGGGTCGGGATATCTGAGATCGTACGTGCGTTGGCGGTTACGTTCTCTCCGACCTCCCCGTCGCCCCGGGTCGCGGCGCGCACCAACTCTCCATTTTCATAGAGCAGCGAAAGGCTGAGCCCGTCGATCTTCGGCTCCGCCGTATAGGGCAGTGCAGCTTCGGCTGACAGCCCCAGGTAGCGCCGGATACGGGCATCGAACTCCTGCACATCTTCATCGGCGAAGGCATTGCCGAGCGAAAGCATCCGAACGTCGTGACGGACCTTTCCGAACCCTTCCGCCGGCGCAGCACCGACCTGTTCGGACGGGCTGTCTTCGCGCTTGAGCTCTGGGAACCGTGCTTCGATCGCTGCGTTCCGTTGCTTCAGCGCATCATATTCCGCGTCGGAAATGTCCGGAGTGTCTTCCTGATGGTAGGCGAGATTCGCAGAAGACAGAAGGTCCGCGAGCCGGGCAAGCTCCCTTCTGGCTTCGGATTTCGTCAATACTTCAACGGAGATTTCCTGAAGTTCACCCGACATTCACGGCGCCCCTTATCACTGTTCCATACCGGGTGAACCGGTGGGGAAAGAGATAGGGGGCGCGCGGGACAAGGTCCAGTCGGTCTTCGCCGTGAGTGGTGGCCGCCCGGAATTCGGCTGATCGGCGCTGTCAGCCCGCGCCGAGGGCCATCTTCTTTTCGTCCATGTGCTCCGGCTCGGGGTCACGCAGGACATAGCCACGCCCCCAGACCGTTTCGATGTAGTTGTTGCCTTCCGTCGCCGTCGAGAGCTTCTTGCGGAGCTTGCAGATGAAGACATCGATAATCTTCAGTTCCGGCTCGTCCATGCCGCCGTAGAGATGGTTGAGGAACATTTCCTTCGTGAGGGTCGTGCCCTTGCGCAGCGAAAGCAGCTCCAGCATCTGGTATTCCTTGCCGGTCAGGTGAACCGGCTTGCTGTCGACCTCCACCGTCTTAGCATCGAGATTGACCTCGATACGGCCAGTGCGAATGACGGACTGGGAGTGGCCCTTGGAACGCCGGATGATGGCATGGATCCGCGCAACCAGTTCTTCGCGGTGGAAAGGCTTCGTCAGGTAATCGTCCGCCCCGAAACCGAACCCTTTCAGCTTGCTTTCGGTATCATCCGCGCCAGAGAGGATCAGGATCGGCGTTTCGATCCGTGCCAGACGCAATTGCCGCAGCACCTCATGCCCGTTCATGTCCGGCAGCCCCAGATCCAGCAGGATCAGGTCGTAGTCGTACAGCTTGGCAAGATCGATCCCTTCCTCGCCCAGATCCGTCGTGTAGACGTTCAGATTGGCATGAGTCAGCATCAATTCGATGCTTTTCGAAGTCGTCGGGTCATCTTCTACCAAAAGCACGCGCATGCCGAGTTCTCTCCGTTAATCCCCTGGATGTGATTAATCGTGACGCCAATTGGTTAACCTAAAGTTATCGGCTAACAACAACCGCACCAACAACTTAAGGTTGTCGATATTTCTGCAACGCGGTCGCCTTCAGGGCCTCTTCGCCATGGTTCGCAACCGCGCTCACCCACTCCAGGAACTCCTCACTCGACAACGAGTATCGCTCCAAAGCCTCATCCTGGGAAATGAGACCATGGACTACCCCCCGCACGACCGCAGCCTTGCGCGATGCCACCCACCTGCGGGTCTCCGCAGGCGGCAAATCTGCCCTCGTCATCACGCTTCCATCCGGAAGCGTAACGGCCCTTGGGCCCTGGACCTTCTTCAAGTACATCGCTCCGACCCTCGATAGATCGAAACCATCCTTGACGCAGGGGTTTAACGCCGGATGAAACGGCGGGTTGAGAGTGTCTCGCATTTTCCTATATTCTCTTGGTCTTATTCACGCCGGGCCGACGAGTCGTCCCAGTCCCGGCAGATCAGGAGCACCCATGGCACTCGACAAGGCACCAGAGCTGAACTCTCTCGGCTTCGCGAAGCCGCCGTCGGAAACCCGCGTGGTCGTTGCAATGTCCGGCGGGGTCGACAGCTCCGTCGTGGCCGCCAAACTGGCCGAGGAAGGCTACGACGTCGTGGGCGTGACCCTGCAGCTTTACGACCATGGCGCCGCCCTGGCCAAGAAGGGTGCCTGCTGCGCCGGGATCGATATCCACGACGCCCGTCGCGTGGCCGAGGAAATGGGGTTCCCCCACTATGTTCTTGATTATGAGAACATCTTCCAGGACGCGGTGATCGACGAATTCGCCGACAGCTACCTGGCTGGCGCCACCCCTGTGCCCTGCATCCGCTGCAACGAGCGGGTGAAGTTCAAGGACCTGCTGGAAACGGCAAAGGACCTCGACGCGGATTGCATGGCCACCGGCCACTACATCCAGCGCATGGTCGGAGACAACGGGCCGGAGCTGCACTGCGCCGCAGACGCCAACCGCGATCAGAGCTATTTCCTGTTCTCTACCACGCCCGAACAGCTGTCATTCCTGCGCTTCCCGCTGGGCCATCTGCCCTCCAAGGAAGCCACAAGGGAGCTGGCCGCCCAATACGGTCTGGCAGTGGCTGACAAGCCGGACAGCCAGGATATCTGCTTCGTGCCGAACGGCAATTATGCCTCGGTCATCGAAAAGCTGCGCCCGGGTGCCGCCGAGCCGGGTGAGATCGTTCACGCCGACGGCCGCGTCCTGGGCTCCCACGAAGGGGTGATTCACTACACCATCGGTCAACGTCGCGGCCTCGGGATCGGCGGGCTGAGCGAACCCCTTTACGTGGTGAAGTTGGACGTCGACAAGAAGCAGGTCATCGTTGGCCCCAAGGAGTTGCTGGCAACGCGGACGGTCCCGGTGCGGGAAATCAACTGGATCGGCGAAGGCAAGATGACCGACAAGGCGGAGCACCATATCTCCGTCAAGGTCCGGTCGACCCGTCCGCCGCGCGAAGCGATCCTGCGACCGATTTCGGAGACGGAGGCAGAGGTTGAACTTCTGACGGCGGAGGAAGGGATCTCCCCCGGGCAGGCCTGCGTCTTCTATGAAACCGGTGGCAGCCGGATCCTAGGTGGTGGCTGGATCTGGCGCGGCTACTGACGCCCGCGCCTGCCCGAAACGATTGACGCGCACCCCAAGGCGCGCGTTTGCGTTTCAGGGCAGCCGCTCCAGAATTGCCCGGGCGGCGCGAAGGCCAGGGTCTTCGCCACCCTGCCCCAACCTGGCCATCGTCGCTTCAAGCGCATCGAACTGGTCGGAAGGATCTTCCAACACCTGGGCGAGGGCCGGGGCAATCTTGTCAGGATGGCAATCCGCGCCGATGAACTCCGGAATGACACGACTGTCAGAGACAAGGTTCACCAGGGTCACGGTATCGGTGATCAGCATCCGGCTCATGATGAACTGTGTCAAAGGGGACATGCGATACGCAATCACCATCGGTGTATCTGCTGCGGCCAGTTCAAGCGACACCGTGCCGGACGCAGCCAATGCCACGTCCGCGGCATGAAAGGCAGCACGTTTCGCCCTGGCGAAGGCCTCTCCGTCCGTGTCCCGCGGGTCAAGCACGACCACGCCGGACGGCCAGTCGCGTACCATCGCTTCGACTTCGTTTGCCACGTTTGCCGCGGCCGGCAGGACAAAGCGCAGTTCGGGATGCCGGTTCCGCATCTGCTCGACGACCTGCCCGAAGATCGGCCCAAGACGCGCCACCTCTCCCTTGCGGGAGCCCGGTAGGACCAGCATCAAAGGGTCATCGCCAATTTCCGTCTCGTCGCGGAAGGCGCGCACTTCCTCCGGGCTGGCTTGCGGTGACGTCGCGATCGGGTGACCGACGAAATCGCAATCCATGCCAGCGGCTTGCATGAAGGGCGGTTCGAACGGAAACAGCGCGAGCACCTGGTCGATCACCTTCGCCATCTTGTCCGCGCGCTTGGGGCGCCAGGCCCAGACGGTGGGCGCCACATAGTGCACGGTCCGAATGTCGGAGCTTTCCTTGACCAGGGCCGCAACCCGCAGGCAGAAATCCGGGCTGTCGATGGTCAGAAGAAGATCCGGCGGATCTGCAAGGACCGCATCCGCGCATTCCCTGATCCGACGCTTCAGATGAAAATACTTCGGCAGGATCTCCGCCAGCCCCATGACCGACAGCTCTTCCATCGGAAAGCGGGAACGCAGGCCCTGCGCCTCCATCCCGGGGCCGCCGACGCCGTCGAAGGTCACAGCGCCACCCGTCAGGTCCTTCAGGCCCGCCATCACTGCCGCCCCAAGGTTGTCCCCCGAAGGTTCGCCCGCAATCACGAAGACACGCATCAGATTTCCTCCGCGAGGATTGAAACGCCCAGTTCCCGGGCGAGGTCCGGCAGGGTCTCTGCCTCGACCAGTAGTACCTTGCCTGCAGCGATGACGATCGCACCGATACCCGCTGCGGCGGCCCCTCTCACGGTGTCGGGGCCGATGGTCGGCATGTCGACCCTCAGATCCTGCCCCGCCTTGGGCAGCTTGCAAAAGACACCCGGCGCCTTGCGCAGCCGCTCGGGCGTCTCGGCCACGAAGCGCAGAAGGGCATCTGTCCCCTGTACCGTTTCGATGCCCAGGCAAAGGCCGCCCGCCACCACGCAGCCCTGACCGATATCGAGCGGGGCAAGACCGCCAAGGATGTCCTTCGCCCGCGCCTTGTCCGCCAGGGCCTGCCCTCTCAGAGGCTCCCCCGCGAGCAGCCCTGGCCGGGCCGTGATCTCCGGCAGCACCTCGTGCGCGCCGATGACCCTGAACCCCTGCTCCTCGACGATGGAGATCACCAGACGCAGCAGGCCATCGTCACCGGCCCCGGTCAGGGCCTTCATGATGCGGGGCGCCAGACGAAGCATCGTCAGGTCCAGCTGCTTGGGGTCGATCTGTGGGCGTGACAGGGCACCGGCCATGACGACCCGGGTGACCCCCTCAGCCTTCATCGCGGCAAACAGGCTTCCGAGCTTTTCATAGCGGAACCGGGTCAGCCGCTCTTCCGGCAACAAGCAGTCAACACCTTCGAAGGAGGCAACGTAGCAGTCTGGTTCAGCCGCCACGAGCTTCAGCGGCAAGCCGCCGTTTCCGGCAATCACGCCCAGACGGCCGCCACCACCAGCCCCGTTCGAGGCCGGATCAGCGTCCTTGCGACGCCCGCTCCACCAGCCCATCGGTCAGGCTCCCGGGGTCAGGAAGGATCGATCGGTCTGTCCGGTGATGAAATCGACGATCTCGCGCACGTAGTCGCTTTCGGTCTCTTCCCCAAGGCGTCGCGCACGGTCCTGGAAGGCCCCTTCGCCCTGCGCAAGCATCTGGAAGGCGGCCCTCAGCGCGGTGATGTCGGCACGTGCCACGCCACGCCGCTTAAGACCGACCAGGTTCAGCCCCTCCAGGCGGCCACGATCCGCATGGACCAGGCCGTGCGGGATCACGTCGGCGGTTACCATGGTCACCGCGCCGATGATTGCCCCGCGGCCGATCCGGACCCACTGGTGCACCCCGGACAGGCCACCGATGATCACCTCATCCTCGATGACGCAATGCCCGGCAAGAGCCGCGTTGTTCACCACGATGACATTGCTGCCAACCTGGCAGTCGTGCGCGACATGGCAGCCCGCCATGAACAAGCCGTCGTCCCCCACCCGGGTGACGCCACCGCCGCCCGCGGTACCGGCGTTCATCGTCACGGTTTCCCGGATCCGATTCCGCTTGCCGATGATGAGACGGGTTTCCTCGCCCTTGAACTTCAGATCCTGCGGGATCCCGCCAAGCACGGTGAAGGGATGGACCAGGGTATCGTCCCCGATCTCGGTCATGCCCTGAACGACCACGTGGCTCATCAGTTCCACGCCCGCGCCCAGCACGGCCTTGGGGCCGACGTGACAGAAGGGGCCGACCTTGGCACCGGGGCCGATCTCGGCTCCGTCCTCGATCAGGGCCGACGGATGGATGATGGCTTCGTGGCTGATCGCCATGGGTCAGGCCTCCGTGGCAGGCAGGTCGAGCATGGCCATGAACTCGGCCTCGCAGGCCAGTTCGCCATCGACGGTTGCGGCACCGGCAAATTTCCACATTTTGCCGCCGGGCTTGCCACGCAGGGTTTCGACCTTCATTTCAAGGACGTCGCCAGGCACGACCATGCGCCGGAACTTGGCCTTTTCGATCGACATGAAGTAGATCAGGGCGTTCTTGTCTTCCAGACCCAGAGCAGCCCCCACGATCACGCCAGCGGTCTGCGCCATCGCCTCGATGATGGTCACACCAGGCATGATCGGCTTGCCGGGAAAATGCCCCTGAAAGTGGGGTTCGTTCATCGTGACATTCTTGATGCCCTTGCCCGAGGTATAGCCATCGATCTCCACCACCTTGTCGACCAGAAGGAAGGGGTAGCGGTGGGGAATGATGCGCTGAATACGTGCAATATCCGCGCTCTGAAGCGTCTCGGTCATGGGTTCTTTCCTCGTGGAGCCATGAGCGCTAGGCGCCCCCGGCAAGGCTCTTGTCATGCTTGTCCCTAGCAAGTCGCCTGCGTGGCGGCAAGCAGGCGAAAGGTCGTTCGGATAGCGGAATGGCCCCGCCCCGGTCAGTCCCCGTCGGCGGCGCCTTCCACGCTGCCACCGGAAGAAGGAACATCCGCGCCGGCATTGTCCTGCACCGGGCTTTCATCCGTGTCGCCTGTTTCCGTCGAGGGATCCAGCTGTTCCGCGTCCCCCTCCTTCGGCATCAGCGTCTGGTCGATCCTCTGTACCGCCTCATCGGTAATGTCAATCACCCCGCGCGTCACGAAGACCGTCCTGCGTTCAAGGATCACGGCGCTGCCCGCCTCCTGCATGATCTGGTTTAGAACAGGCTCCACCGCCTTGAGGAATTCCCGGCGGATCTGGTCGTTGTCCTCCCCCAGACCCGCGGCTTCCTGCTCCCGCTCGCGACGGATGCGGGTCACCTTTTCGTCGAAGGCATCAGCCAGAACGCGGAAGTCTTCGGGCGACATGCTCGCCCGCTTCTCGGTCAGATCCTGTTCCTCCTGGCCCAGGTCGGCTTCCAGCTTCCGGTTCTCGGCCGCGATTTCCGCCGCCTTCGCCTCCAGCTCCTCGCTCAGCTTGGCACCATAGCGACTGTCGGAAAACAACCTTTCGCTGTCGACCACCAGAACGGGAGAGCGCGGGACGATAAGCTCCGGCGCGGCGGACTGATCAGGCGCGTCAGGCGTCACCTGCTGTGCCCCGACGGGACCAGCAATCCAGAACGCGGAAATCCCGGCCAGCAAAAGCCGGACCGGGATTGCACAAAGGGGTCTCAGATGCGCCAAGGTGGCCTCAGAAGTCGGTCCGGATCGACAGATCGAAGGTTTGTTCCTTGTCGTACTCTTCCTTCTGAAGCGCCTTGGACCAGTTGAACCGAAGGGGCCCGATCGGCGTATTCCAGAAGAGCGACACACCAATGACCTGACGCAGGGAGAAGTCTTCGTAGATCACATCCGACGCGGACTCATCCAGCCCCCAGGTGGAGCCGATATCGTAGAAGACACCACCGGTGATCCCCAGTTCCTCGGGCAGGCCAAGGGGGAATTCCGCGTCGAACTGTGCGACCGCGTAGTTCACGCCACCCAAGGCATCATCATAATTGCCGTCGCTGTACTGCCGCGGGCCGATACCATCCGGCGTGAAGCCCCGCATGATGGACGACCCAATCCGATAACGATCGGTCGCCAGCGACGTGTTGTCGCCCAGCATGGCAATGGAGCCCGCCTTGAAGGTCGCCCGCAGGGTCACTTCCTCGTTCAGCACCTTGGTCTGCGCGATGGCGCGGGCGGTCGAGCGGACAAACTCCACATCGCCACCGACCCCGCCGAAGTCCTGAGCGAATTCCAGCAGGTAACCCGCATTGGGGTTCAGACCGGTCAGGCGGCTGTCGAAGGTGTACTTGTAGCCAAGCGACGAGGAATACCGCAGATCCTCATCCGCTTCCGCCTCCAGCAGCGAACCGACCTCGGCATCGTCGGACAGATTGATGTCCGCGCCGTTGAGCTTGTAGTTCACATTCAGCGTCGACTTTTCGCTGACCGGGAAGGTCAGGCCGGTCACGAAGGTCCCGGACAGGGTATCGTAGTCGGAGTAGTCGGATTCCGTCTCGGCGTAGTTCAGCCCGAAGTTCAGCGCCACATCACGCCCCAGCAGATGGGGTTCAACGAAGTTCAGGCCATACTCGGTGTCGGAGCTCGCGCCGGAAACAGTCACACCAAGGGTCTGACCGCGACCGAGGAAGTTGTTCTCGCGGAACGAGATCGCAAGGCCGAAACCATCGGTCGTCGAATAAGTGCCCCCGAAGGACAGCGACCCGGTGGGCGCCTCTTCGACCTGGACGTCGACGATCACCTGGTCCGGACGGGTCCCTTCCCGCGCATTCACGTCCGCGTTCGAGAAGTAGCCGAGCGCACGGATGCGTTCCGCGCTCTCGCGGATCTCGCGCGGATTGAAGGGATCGCCCTCGGCAACCTTGAACTGCTGGCGGATCACCCGGTCCAGCGTGGTCGTGTTGCCTTCGATCTCGATCCGTTCCACGAAGACGCGCGGCCCCCGGGACAGGACGAAATCCACATCCAGCGACAGGTCACGATCATTGCGGGTGATGCGCGGTTCGATCCGCAGGAAGTCCCGACCCTGCTTGTTGGCCAGGCGTTCCATGCGCGCGATGGAATTCTCGACCTGGGTGGGCGAATAGACCATGCCCGGCTTCACCTTCAGCGCCGCCTGGAACTCGGCCGCATCCGCGCCCTCATATTCGCTCGTCGTCGTGATGTTGCCGAATTTGAACTGCTGACCCTCTTCGATATTGAAGGTCACGGTGTAACCGTTTCGTTCCGGCGAAAGCTCCGCGTTCACGCCGGTGATACGGAAATCGACGTAGCCACGAGACTGGTAGAAGTCCTTCAACACCTGCTTGTCGAACTCGATCCGGTCCGCGACGAAGGTGTCGGAGCGGAAGAAGGCCCGCAGCAGGCCCGCCTGCTTGGACTCCAGCACCTGACGAAGGCGACGATCGGAGAATTCGGTATTGCCGACAAAGGAGATCCGCTCGACCTCGGTGTTCTTGCCCTCGAAGATCTCGAAGACAAGGTCGACGCGGTTGTCAGACCGACGGATGATCCGCGGGGTCACCTTTGCCGCCAACCGGCCCTGCTGAGTGTAAGCCTCTGAAATCAGGGCTGCATCTGCTTCGGCCTGTGTCGGCGAGAAGACCTGCCGGGAAGTGGATTTGACGATCTCGGACAGCGCATCGTCCTTGATGCGGCGGTTCCCCTCAAAGGAAATGCGGTTGATTGTCGGATACTCCGACACGTTGATCACCAGCGTTCCGCCCTGCGGGGTCAGCTCGACCGTTTCGAACAGGCCGGAGTTCACGATATTCTGGTAGGCTTCGTTCAGATCGGCGGCAGAGACGCTCTGACCGCGGGCGATTCCCGCGTAGGACAGGATCGTGCCGGTCGGGATACGTTCGTTCCCCTCGATGCTGACAGTGTTGAAAACGTAGCTCTGAGCGAGCAGCACCTGCGGTGCAGTGACAGAAACACCTGTCACAACGGCGAAAATGGCGGCCGCCAGCGGCATGGACATTTTGGTACGGCGCAGCGAGGTGGCAGCCCCGGCCAGTTCGGCGTTCGTCATCGTTAAGACCCACTCAGACATCCCAGTTGAGATGTGAGTATCGGAGTAATAACCACTTGTCAAAACTGCAAAACGCGCGGCCGGATCAGACACGCGCGTTCAGGAAAAAATCGGCCAGTCTGCGTTCACGCCATCCAGGGGAAGCCCTGGAAAGGGCGATCAGAGCAGCGCATCACCCAGGTAGGCAGCGCTGGCGAGGGCAAGCATGATCGCCCCGACGTAAAGCAGCAGGTCGGCGTTCAGATCGAACAGCACGGCAAGCCCGCGATAGCCTTTTCGAAGAAGAGACATCTCTCCACCCTTTCGTCTTTTGGCGAAGTTACCGGCTTCGCACTTGCGCGCACATTCGCGTCAGAATGAGGCGCAAATCGGGCAGCGATTGCGGCAACATCTGGGCAGCAAACCAGCCCCGAAAACCATCCTCATGTCGGGTGATCAGGGGCAGAATACATCGTTGGTCAGGGCAAAGACCATGACCGACAGCACGATTGTCAGCCCCGCTGCCATCAGGACCCGCAACGCCCGATCCGAGGGCGGACGCCCACGCACGGCCTCGTAGGCATGGAAGACAAGATGGCCGCCGTCAAGCACCGGCACCGGGAAGAGGTTCAGCAGGCCCACGCCGGTCGAAAGCGCGGCAACGAACCACACGAAGCTTGTCACGCCCTGGCTTGCCATCGCCCCCGATGTCTTGGCGATACCGATGGGTCCCGTCATGTTGCACGAAGAAATCGCACCGGTGATCATGTGGTAAAGACCAGAGAGCGAGCTGACGATGACACCCCAGGTCTGCTGGATTCCGCCAAGGAAGGATGCGACGATGCCTGCCCTTTGCGTGGCAAGATCGAAAGCCATCCCGCCCGCGATCCCGATCCGCCATTCGGTCCGGAACCCACCTTCGGGATCCGGCTCGTCAACGCGCCGGGGGGTCAGGGCAAATTCGAGCGTATCGTTCAGCGAAGGGCGCCAGACCGTCAGCAACAGAGCGGCGCCGTCAGATCCCTCGACCCGTTCCTTCAGCTGATCGAAGGCAAAGATGGGGGTTCCATCGACCGAAGTGATGACGTCCCCGTTCTTCAGGCCGATATCATAGGCCGCCGAATTGGGGGCAAGCTGCAGGATGATCGGGGGATAGGGATAGGGGCCGGTCACCGTCATCTCCTGACCATCCCGACGCACGCCGTAGTCCAGCTCCGGCGCCAGGGGCAGCTTCTCGGTGAAACCTTCCATGCCTTCCGCATCGTCGAGCGCCGGCAAGGTCACGCCACCGATGGAGACGATCTCATCCCCCTCTTCCAGGGTCTCCCCCTCTGCAAGCATCGCCGGCAGCGGGCGCAGCTGGCCAACGGCAAGCGGCTCCGCCACATCGCCGCGCGCGAAAAGCAGGATCGCGAAAAGGAGGATCGACAGGATGAAGTTGAAGACAGGGCCTGCGGCAACGGTCGCCGCACGCGCCCAGAGAGGCGCGCCAAGCATCGTGTGACGGCGTTCCTCCTCGCTGAGGCGCATCACCACCTCTTCGTCCGCTCCGGCAGATGCGGCGTCGCCATCCCCGAGGAATTTCACGTAGCCGCCGAAGGGCAGCGCCGCCAGTTGCCAGCGGGTGCCGTGCTTGTCGACGCGGCTCAACAGGACCGGCCCGAACCCCAGAGAGAAAACCTCGGCCTTGATGCCGGACAGGCGGCCGATGATGTAGTGCCCGTATTCATGGATCGCGACGATGATGGAAAGCGCAACGATGAATGCGATGACGACGTAAAGCAGGTTCCCGAACTCGGGCAGAAAACTCATCATGGGGCTCTAAAAACTTCCTGTCTTTGTCATCCGCACGCGCATTCTTGCGCATAGCTACGGGCGATCTGGTCCATGGCAAGGATGTTATCAAGATCGAAGGCGGCATCAATGAGACCGGAATCGGACTCTATCCGGTCAAGAACGCGTGTAACGACGTCCGCCATCTGCATGAAACCGATCTTGCGGGCCAGGAAGGCGTCCAGCGCCACTTCCTTTGCCGCGTTCATCGCGGCCCCCGACAGTCCCCCACGCTGCATCACCCGCCGGGCGATGGCGAGCGCCGGGAAGCGGGCCGGATCCGGGGCCTCGAAGCTCAGCCGGCCGATCTTCGCAAGATCGAGCCTGTCGACCGGCAGCGGTGCGCGGGCAGGCCAGTTGAGCGCATAGCCGATCGCGTGGCGCATGTCGGCCGGCCCCAGGTGCGCCATGATCCCACCGTCCACATGCCCGATCAGCGCGTGGACAAGGCTTTCACGATGAATCAGCACTTCCAGTTGTTCGGGCGCGAAGCCGAAGAATTCCTTCGCCTCGATCAGTTCCAGCGCCTTGTTGAACATCGACGCGGAATCCACCGTGATCCGCAGCCCCATGTCCCAGTTGGGATGCGTTGCCGCCTGCTCCGGCGTCGCCTTCGCCATATCCTCGAGCGTCCAGTCGCGGAACGCCCCGCCGGATGCGGTGATGATGACCCGCTCGACCGAAGCCGGATCATCCCCCAGAAGCGCCTGGTAGATCGCGGAATGCTCGCTGTCGACGGGCAAGAGATCCGCGCCGGAACGCTGCGCAGTTTCAAGTACCAACGGCCCTGCGCAGACCAGTGTTTCCTTGTTGGCCAGGGCCAGGGCCGCGCCGCGCTTCAGCGCGGCCAGACCCGGCGCCAGACCGGCGGCGCCCACGATTGCCGACATGACCCAGTCGGCAGGGCGATCGGCCGCGTCCATCAGCGCTCCCTGCCCTGCAGCGACCTCCACCCCCGACCCGGCCAGAGCCGCCTTCAGATCACCGTAGCGCTCTTCATGTGCGGTCACCGCCAGCTTGGCCCCCAGACGTCGGGCATCCGCGGCAAGCTGGTCGATATTATGGCCCCCGGTCAGGGCCTCTACCGCAAAGTCGTCCGGCCGCCGGGCGATCAGGTCAACGGTACTCTGACCGATGGAGCCGGTGGCCCCGAAAATCGTGATCCGGCGCATATTACCCCGCGATGAAGAACAGGCCCGTCCAGGGCCCTGTCAGAAGCAGCATGAGAGAGGCGCCCAGCATGCCGTCGAAACGGTCCATCAGGCCGCCGTGGCCCGGGATCAGGTTCGAGCTGTCCTTGATCCCGACTCGCCGCTTCCCTGCGCTCTCGGCCATATCGCCCATCTGCGAAGCCATGGACAATGCGACCGATACGCCCGCCAGGTGCACGCCTTCCCCGGTCCAGAGCCCGAAGGCCAGCCCGAGGACCCCCCCCGCGATCCACCCGGCAACCGTACCGGACCAGGTCTTCTTCGGGCTGACCCGGGGCCAGAACTTCGGCCCCCCGATGATCCGCCCGGCAAAGTAGCCCGCAATGTCCGTAACGACGACGACACCAACCAGCCAGCCAAGCCAAAGCGCGCCCTGGTCGTCACGCAGACGGACCATGCCGTATCCCGCGATCAGGATCATGGCGCAGAAGGTCAGGAACATGACACGCCGCTGCGGCAGCAGCGACAGCCCCACCATTGACGGCGCCAGCAGGAAGGGAAGCGCATAGCCCCCCGGCAGGTACACCGCCAGTGCAGCGCAGAGCGCCGCGATGCCGCCCATCTGGATGGCGACCGTGGGCTTCAACGGCGCGCACATACGCCCCAGTTCCCAGATCATGCCCCCGCAAACCAGGGCGATGAACACCCGGAACCAATGCCCGCCGGCCCATATGACCAGCAGTGCAACGAAAACCATGACAACGCCCGAAACCACCCGGGGTGCCAGGTCGGACCATTTCCGATCAGCCATGAGCCTAGCCTTTCGCCCCGCCGAAACGTCGGTCGCGGCTGCCGAAATTCTCCAGCACGCCGGCGAAGACATCCTTGGTGAAGTCCGGCCAGAGCGTGTCGATGAACTCGTATTCCGCATAGGCCGACTGCCAGAGCAGGAAGTTGGAAATCCGCGCCTCGCCGCTGGTCCGGATCACCAGATCCGGATCGGGCAGAACGCAGGTATCGAGGTATTTCGGCAGGGTTTCCTCGTCGATCGCCTCGGGCAGCAGACGCCCTGCAGCGACATCTTCGGCAAGGCGCTTGGTTGCGCGAGCCACTTCGTCCCGGCCGCCATAGTTCAGCGCGATGGTCAGGTTGGTCCCCGTGCAGCCGGAAGTCATCTCCTCCAGCTCGTCCATCAGGGCCTGAAGCTTCTCATCCAGCCCGGGACGGTCACCGATAAAGCGAACGCGCACGTTCTTGTCGCGCAGCGCACGCGCTTCCTTGCGGATGTAGGACCGGAACAGGGACATGAGCCCAGCAACCTCGATCTGCGTCCGCTTCCAGTTCTCGGTCGAGAACCCGAAGATCGTCAGGTACTTCACCCCCAGATCGGGACAGGCCTCCACGATCTCGCGCACCCGCCGCGCGCCGGCGTGGTGGCCGAACAGGCGCGGGCGTCCGCGCATTGTCGCCCACCGGCCATTCCCGTCCATGATGATCGCAACGTGGCACGGACGAGCCTCCGCCGCCGCGATGTCGCCCGTTCCGAGAGCTTCCACCTCTTCCGACATGTACCCCTCCCGTCACCGGCAGCGGGTCTGTACGCAGCCGGGCGGCACACGCCCGGCAGTGCGCTCAGACCTGCATGATTTCCTGCTGTTTCGTCTCCAGCGCCTGGTCGACCTTCTTGATGTAGGTGTCGGTCAGATCCTGCACCTCGGCTTCCCAGAACTTCTGGTCGTCCTCTGCCATGCCATCCTTGGCCTTCTTGATCTGGTCCATGCCGTCGCGACGCAGGTTGCGGATGGCAACGCGGGCGTGTTCGGCATATTGGCCCGCGACCTTGGTCAGCTCGCGGCGACGTTCCTCGTTCAGCTCGGGAATCGGCAGCATGATGATCGTGCCGTTCATCTGGGGGTTGATGCCCAGGCCGGATTCACGGATCGCCTTTTCCACCTTGTTGACCATCGACTTGTCCCAGACGTTGATCGTCACCATCCGGGGCTCGGGCACGTTCACGGTGCCTACCTGGTTGATCGGGGTCGGCTGCCCATAAGCGTCGACCATCACGGGTTCCAGCATGGAACCAGAGGCACGGCCAGTCCGCAGAGAGGCGAATTCCGTCTTCAGGTTCGACATCGCGCCATCCATGCGGCGCTTGAGGTCGTCGGTATCGAGTTCGAAATCTTCAGACATGATGTTCTGGCCCGCTTAAGTGTCATACTTTCCGAGGCCTTCTAAGTCTTCGGCTCGGGGATGTATAGTAATTTGCAGTAGGATCTGCCTGCGCCATGGGGGCCAGCCCCTGGGGCGAACGGACGAGACCCCGGGCGCCGCAATCGCGGGCAGCTGCCGCACCGCACCGGCTTGACACTCCTCCCGCGACAGGCCAACGCTGCCCCGCACGAGGAACGGTCCGAAGGAGACCTTCGTGCGAGAGAACCAGAATTTCGCTGTCATCGGCCTGGGCGCCTTCGGCTCCACCATCGCGTTGGAACTGGCCCGTTTCGGCAACCAGGTCATCGGCATCGACCGCAACGAGCAGTCGGTTTCGCGCATGGCCGAACAGCTGCCCGCCACCGCCATCCTGGACACCACGGACGAAGTCGCGCTACGCGAAGCGGGGCTCGACCGCTATCAATGTGCCGTGGTGGCGATCGGTGACGATCTCCAGTCCAGCATCCTGACCACCATGAACCTGAAGCTCTTGGGGATCGGCAAGATCTGGGTCAAGGCGTCCAACAAGACCCACCACCGGATCCTGTCGAAGCTCGGCGCTGACAGGGTGATCCTGCCGGAACAGGAAATGGGCCGTCACATCGCCCAGATGCTGAACACGCCGATGGTGCAGAACTACATGAGTCTCGGCAACGGTCACTCGGTCGTTCACATGGCGGTCTCCGACAGCCTCGAAGGCAGCCAGATCGCCGATCTGAACCTCGGCAACTGGCCCAGCCTGCGGCTTCTGGGCCTGATGCGCGGGACCGAGTTCCGGGAGTGCACCCCCGGCACCGTCCTGACGCTCCAGAAAGACGACCGCCTGATCATGCTGGGCAAACGGGCGGATCTGCGCGCCTTTGGCGATGCGGTCTGACAAGGTCGGCCCCGTCCTGCTGCGCGGACGCCTGCGGGCCTTCATGCGACGTTTGCGCAAGGCCCCGCCGCCCCTCATGCTGGCGCTGCTCTACGCGGTCCTGATCTGCCTTGGCGCGCTCGCGTTCAAGCTGCCCTGGTCCGTCCGCGCCCCGCTGAGCTGGTCCGAATCCTTCTTCACCGCCGCCTCGTCCGTCACCGTGACCGGGCTGGCGGTGGTGGATACAGGAACGGAATTCACGGTCTTCGGACAGGCCGTGATGATGGTGCTGATCCAGATGGGGGGACTTGGCCTGATGACCTTTGCGGTCATGGTGCTGGCCCTTCTGCGGATGCCGCTGGGGCTGACCGGTCACCTCTGGCTGAGGGATGACCTCAACCAGGATTCCCTTCACCGTATCACCCGGCTGGTGAAACAGATCTTTCGCGTGACCCTGATCTGCGAAGCGATAGGGGCACTTGTCCTGTCGGTCAGCTTCGTGCCTGTCCTGGGGTTTCCCCGGGGCCTCTGGGCGGCGGCGTTCCACTCCGTCTCCGCCTTCAATAACGCGGGCTTCTCGACCTTTCCGGACGGGCTGGTCGGATTCGCGACCGACCCCCTCGTCAATCTCGCGATTCCCGCACTCTTCATGATCGGCGGCATCGGCTATGTCGTGCTCGATGATGTCGCGCGCAAGAAAAGCTGGGCCACCTACTCCCTTCACAGCAAGATCATGTTGCTGGGTACGCTCGGCCTGACCATCTGGGGCATGGGCGTCTTCGCGATCCTCGAATGGCACAACCCAAGAACCCTAGGACAATACGACAGCGTCGCGGCGCGGTTGCTGATCAGCTGGTTCCAGGGCGTCACTCCCCGTACCGCAGGCTTCAACACCACCGACATCGCGGGCATGCACGACAGCACCTCGCTGATGATGATCGCGCTCATGCTGATCGGGGGCGGGCCGACCTCCACCGCGGGTGGGATCAAGGTGACGACCTTCGTGGTCATGTGCCTTGCGACCGTGGCGTTTTTCCGCAGGCGGACGCAGCTCAACGCCTTCGGCAGGTCCATTTCCCTCGAAGAGGTCCTGAAGGTGATGGCCCTCACCGCGATCAGCACGGTGCTCGTCTTCCTCGGCGTATTCCTTCTGGCGTCTACCCATGACGGGCATTTCCTGGATGTCAGCTTCGAGGTGGTCTCGGCCTTCGGCACCGTCGGCCTTTCGCGTGGCTTCACCGGGGAACTCTCGGGCTTCGGACGCACCGTGATCATCGCGATCATGTTCCTTGGCCGCGTCGGCCCGCTCACACTGGGCTATTTCCTAGCGACCCGGACGGTACCGCGCGTGAAATACCCCGAGGGCCGGATCCACCTGGGCTGAAGACCAGCAGATCAGGCCCGGATCACGCGGACGTCCTGCGTGAGCAAAGTCGCGGGCACCTGGGATTCCATGAAGGCGATGTCGTAGGCATCCCGCCCGACGGCGATCACCGCAAGCTCATCAGGCGCGCACATGCCCGTCGGATCGACGGGATGCCATGCGCCGTCCAGCCAGACCTCGGCGATCGCGTGAAAGTCCTGCGGGGTCACATCCGGGCCGTAGGCCGCCGCGGCGCGCGCGGGAATCTGCGCGGCGCGGACCATGGTGCAGAACAGGTGGGCGTAGTCCCGGCAGACGCCCTGCCGACTCGCGAAAGTCTCCAGCACATTGGTATCCGCGTCGGAACTGCCCGGAACGTAGGAGAGTTCCGCCGTGATCCAGTCGCGGATCGCGGCAACCTTCGCCCCACCGGACAGGTGCCCGAAATGCTTGCCGACATAGGCGACGAACTTGTCCGACTGGCAATAGCGTGACGGACGGATGTAGGGCGCCGCTTCCGTCGGCAGGCCGTGCAACGGCGCCGCCCCCATGGTCTCCAGCGGCGGGGTCTGCCGCGTGATCTCGACCTCGGCCGTATAGTGCAACTGCATCTCCGGCTGGGTCAGCACCGCCCAGATGCGTTCACCGATCCCGCAGTCCCCCTGGATCCGGTAGACCTGTGCACTGCCAAGGTCCATCCAGGCGTTGTGCAGAATCTGCCCCGGCAATGGCGCCGCTTCCAGAACCAGGTTCACCGTGTTTGCCTGCGGGAAACTGTAGTGCATCCGGACGTCGATCGACATGCGCATGGAGGCCTCCTCGGGAGAGCTAAATGACCTTCCCCGGATCCTAGACCGATGGCCCGCGCGGGCAAGCCCGGCTTCGGGAAAAGCAAAGGGCCGCCCTTTCGGACGGCCCCCGCAAAAGCAGACGTCGCAAAACCGGACATCTCAAAACCACACGTCGCCAGGTATCAGTCGCGCACGATGGTATAGGTCCCCTTGCCTTCCAGAATGCCCTTGAAGCCATTGGGCTCATCCAGCGGGAAGACGATGATGGGCTTGTGGTTGTCCCGCGCCAGGGCAATGGCGGAGGCGTCCATGACCTTCAGGTTCTTCTGAAGCACTTCGTCATAGGTCACCTTGTCGTAGCGCTTGGCATCCGGGTTGGTCTTCGGATCCTTGTCATAGATCCCGTCGACGCCGTTCTTGCCCATGAAGATCGCTTCGCAGGCCATTTCGTTCGCGCGCAGGGTCGCTGCGGTGTCTGTGGTGAAATACGGGTTCCCCGTGCCGGCGGCAAAGATGCAGACCCGCCCCTTTTCAAGGTGTCGCACGGCGCGGCGACGGATGTAGGGCTCCGCCACCTCGTTCATGGTGATCGCGGAAATCACCCGGGTGTAGACACCCAGCCCTTCCAGGGCGGACTGCATCGCCAGTGCATTCATGACGGTCGCCAGCATACCCATGTAGTCGGCCGTGGTCCGCTCCATCCCCTGTGCCGAGCCGGCGAGCCCGCGGAAGATGTTGCCGCCGCCGATGACCATGCAGATTTCGACACCCAGGTCATGGACGGATTTGATCTCCTGTGCGATCCGCTCCACGGTGGGCGGATGCAACCCGAAGCCCTGGTTGCCCATCAGGGCCTCTCCGGAAATCTTCAAGAGCACTCGCTTGTAGGTGGGCTCCTGCGCGGTTTCGGCCATGTTGCGCTCCTTCGCGGCGGGGGACTAGGATCGCCGGCAAAATGTCGGAAAAGGCGCATGGGTTCAATGTGGGAAATGGTAGGCAGTCTCAGCTTCGCGGAACGGTGCGGATGACACAGGCACAGCTGCGCCCAGACGCCCGCCATGTGCTCATCGCCGGGCCGACGGCATCCGGCAAATCCGCGCTCGCCATGGAAATAGCGGCCCGGGACGGCGGGCTGATCGTCAATGCCGATGCCCTGCAGGTCTATGAAAACTGGCGCCTGCTGTCCGCGCGGCCCTCGCCAGAGGACGAAGCAGCCCTGCCCCACAGGCTTTTCGGCCACGTTCCGAGGCAGGTCGCCTATTCCGTCGGCGCCTGGCTGCGCGCCGTCCAGACACTGCTGGACGGACCGGACCGGCTGATCATCATCGGCGGCACGGGCCTCTATTTCCGGGCGCTCACCGAGGGGCTGGTCGAAATTCCGCCAATCCCTTCGGACGTCCGCGACGAAGGCGATGCCCTGAGGGAGGATGACCTGCCCGCCATGATCGCCGCGCTGGATCCCGAAAGTGCGGCGCGAATCGATCTGGCAAATCCCGCACGGGTGCAACGCGCATGGGAGGTCCTTCAGGCGACCGGCAGGGGCATTGCCGCCTGGCAGGATGAAACCCCCGCCCCCCTGCTGCCGGGAACTGACTGCAACCGCATGCTTCTGGAGGCGCCACGCGATTGGCTGACACCGCGGATCGAACGGCGGTTCGACCAGATGCTTGCCCAGGGCGCACTGGAGGAAGCCCGGGCCAACCTCGACGGCTGGGACCCGACCTTACCGTCGTCGCGCGCCATCGGCGCTCCGGAACTCATCGCGCACCTGCAGGGCGAGCTCGCCCTGGATGAAGCCAGGGAAAAGGCCATCGTGGCGACACGGCAGTACGCAAAGAGGCAGCGCACCTGGTTCAGGACCCGAATGAAGGACTGGCAGCAGGTCTTTCCCGGCTAAGCCTTTACTTGTGGATACAATATCGCTCTAGTTCGGCCACGGGTACGGGACACCCAGCAAAGACAGCTCAGACCTTGGCAGACCACACGCCTTCCACTGTGAGAAGTCAGACACTGGCACAGCTTTCCGCAAAGGAAAGCTGGCGGCTGGAACTGCCGCATGCGCGGCCCCACCATCTCTTCATCCATCTCAGCAAGGGACAGGGCCGTTCCATCGTGCTCGGTCGCAGGCGAGGCCTGACGATGAACACGACACTCTTCGTGCCCGCCGGAACGCTGATGATGCTCGATGTCGGCAAGCAGAGCTATGGCCAGGTGGTGGAGATTCCCACCGAAGTCGGACTCGTCCTGCCGCCGGACCCGGTGCACCTGCGCGTCCACGACAGCATGGCACAGGCGGAGCTGATCGCCGTGATCGACGCGATGCAGCGCGAACAGGCAACCCATCGCCCCTTCGGCGCGGAAGCCATGCGCGCCCACGCCGGTCTGCTCTCGGTCTGGCTGCGCCGCAATCTGGCAAGCGAACCAGCCCAGACAGGCACGCCCAAGGCAGCCGACCGTCTGTCTGCCGCGTTCTGTGCCCTCGTCGAGCGGGACTTTCGCGCCGGGCAGAGCATGGCGGACTTCGCCACGGCGCTTGGCGTCACGCCGACCCACCTGACCCGCACCCTGCGCCAGACCGCCGGGATTACCGCCGCCGACATCCTGACCGGCCGCTCCCTTCACGAGGCACGCCAGATGCTTCAGGATGGCGGCCTTCCGATCGGACTGATCTCCGAAATGCTCGGCTTCTCCTCTGCCGCTTATTTCACCAGATTCATCCAGAAACACACCGGCAAGACTCCGACCGCCCTGCGCCGCCGCAAATGAACTTTGACGTATGGTCGGGCCAGCAGACAGCCTGCACTGATCGCGACTGACATTCCGACGGTCAGGGATGCCCCTGCGATCAGAGAGATACCCGCCATGCCGAGGGGCGCCGGGGATCAAAGTCATGTGCGCACATGTCGCTTTCGGGTGGTCGCCATGTCGCTTTTGGACTACGAAACGGCGAAGACACGAATTGACGGGTCGGCTTTTTCCTGCGGAAATGCCGCCCAGAGAAGGCCCGGTTCCCCATCCGGAACGGCAAGAGGCCTGGACGCGAAAACGCTCCGTCCCGAAACCGGGGGCACGGGGACACGTCATCACAGGGAGAATGGCATGACCAAACACGATCAATCGCTGGCGAAGGTCCACCCGGCGGCCCGCATGTACGCGGAAGAATTCAAGGCAGGCAAACTCAGCCGGCGCGAGTTCATGGCCCGCACCTCCGCGCTGGGCGTGGCCACTGCCGGGGTCTATGCCCTCGGCGGCCTGGACCAACCCGCGGTCGCGCAAACCACCCCCAAGGCCGGCGGCACCCTGCGCGTGCAGATGGAATGCAAGGCCCTCAAGGATCCGCGCAACTTCGACTGGTCGCAGATGGCGAACTTCGCCCGCGGCTGGCTGGAATACCTGGTGGAGTACCAGAAGGACGGCACCTTCAAGGGCATGCTGATCGAAAGCTGGGAGGTCAACGACGACGCGACCGAATACACCCTGCACGTGCGCCCGGGCGTCACCTGGTCGAACGGTGACCCCTTCACCGCCGAGGACGTGGCCTTCAACCTCAACCGCTGGTGCGAAAAAGGTGTCGAGGGCAACTCCATGGCCTCCCGCCTGTCGTCGCTGATCGACGAAGAGACCGGCATGGCCATCGACGGCGCGATCACCGTGGTCGACGACCACACCGTCAAGCTCGCATGTTCCTCTCCCGACATTACGATCATCGCCGGTTTCGCGGACTACCCGGCGGCCATCGTCCACCCCTCCTACGACGGCAGCGACCCCTCGGTGAACCCGATCGGCACCGGCCCCTACATGCCCGAGACCAACGAAGTCGGCGTAAAGCAGGTCCTGGTGAAGAACACCGACCACGCGTGGTGGGGCGAAGGCGCCTACCTCGACCGGATCGAGTTCATCGACTTCGGCACCGACATGGCCTCCTGGGTCGCGGCCGCGGATTCGGACGAGATCGACATGACCTACCAGTCGACCGGCGAATTCATCGAGGTGCTGGACGCCATGGGCTGGAAGAAGTCCGAGGCAGTGACGGCGGCGACCATCACCGTGCGCTTCAACCAGGATCAGGAACCCTACACCGACCCGGAACTGCGCAAGGCGCTGGTCATGGCCGTGGACAACGCCGTCGTGCTGGAGCTGGGCTATGCCGGTTACGGCACGGTGGCCGAAAACCACCACGTCTGCCCGATCCACCCCGAGTATGCCGAAGTGCCGCCGATCCCCACCGACCCCGCCGCCGCCATGGCCAAGCTGGAAGAGCTGGGCGTGGCCGATACCGAATTCACTCTCGTCTCCATCGACGACCAGTGGCAGTCGGAAACCTGCGATGCGGTCGCGGCCCAGATGCGCGATGCCGGCATCAACATCAAGCGGGAGATCCTGCCCGGCTCCACCTTCTGGAACGACTGGCTGACCTACCCCTTCTCCGCCACCGAATGGAACATGCGTCCTCTCGGCGTTCAGGTGATGGTCCTGGCCTACAAGTCCGGCGGTTCCTGGAACGAAAGCGCGATGGCCAACCCCGAGTTCGACAGCCTGCTCGATGAGGCCCTGTCCATCGCCGATGCCGACAAGCGCCGCGAGATCATGGCCAAGCTCGAAACCATCATGCTGGACGAAGGCGTCATGGTGCAGCCCTACTGGCGCTCCCTCTTCCGCCACGCGAAGGAGAACGTCATGGATGCCGAACAGCACCCGACGTTCGAGATGCATCACTACAAGTGGTGGATCGACGCCTGATCCGAAACCGTCCGGGCCGCGGGGAAACCTCCGCGGCCCGCTCGATTCCTCGGCCGCCACCAATGACCACCGGGCCCGCCCCGGACGCCACCGACGGGACATGCGATGCTGCTCTTTCTCCTCCGACGGTTGGGAACGATGATCCTGACGGCGCTCTGCCTCAGCTTCATCGTCTTCTTCCTCACCAACCTGCCACCCAACCTCGAAAAGGTCGCCAAGTACGAAGGCAACAGCCGGATGACCGACGAGGAGGTCGCCGGCTGGCTGGAGAACAACGGCTTCAACCAGCCTACCCTGCAACGCTACGGCGAATGGCTGGGCGTCGTTCCGGGCTGGACCAATGACCGGGGCGACAGGGTGACGGGCCGCTGCATCACAGGGGACCTGACAGCAGACACCGCGCCCCGCTTCTGCGGCATCCTGCAAGGCGAATGGGGCGACAGCCGCGTCTTCCGTGACAGCGTCGCCTCCATCGTCGCCGTCCGGCTGGAAATGACGGGCAAGCTGATGCTCTGGGTCATGCTGCTGATGGTGCCCTCCGCGCTGATCATCGGCGTGCTGGCCGGCATGCGCGAAGGCTCCAAGACCGACCGGTCCCTCTCGACCCTCTCGATCCTGACGACCGCAACCCCGGAATATGTCTCCGGCGTCATCCTGATCGCCGTCTTCACTTCCTCCGCCGTCGGACTGAAGTGGTTCAAGGGCACGGCGACGGCCGCCATGGAACACGCCACATTCGAGAACTTCTTCCTGCCGGTCCTCACCATCTCTCTCTACGGCATGGGCTACATCGCCCGCATGACCCGCGCATCGATGGCAGAGGTCATGACCGCGCAATACATCCGCACCGCCCGGCTGAAGGGCGTCAGCTTCGGCAACATCGTCCTGAAGCACGCCCTGCGGAATGCCCTGATCGCCCCCTTCACGGTGATCATGCTGCAGTTCCCCTGGCTGCTGAACGGCGTCGTCGTGGTCGAGACGCTCTTCAACTACAAGGGCCTGGGCTGGGCGCTGGTGCAGGCCGCCGGCAACAACGATATCGACCTTCTGCTGGGGATCTCCGTGGTCTCCGTGCTGGTGGTTCTGGTGACACAGCTGATTTCCGACATCGGCTACGTCTACCTGAACCCCCGGATCCGGATTTCCTGAGGAGGCACGCGACATGGAACCCTTGTCCTGGGGACAGATCATCCTCGACCTGCTGATCCGGTTCATCCCGGTCTGGATCGCACTGATCATCACCTTTGCCGTCTCGGTCACCTACAAGCGCAGGCTGGGGCTCTACGGCAAGCTCTTCGACAACTGGATCGGCATGGTGGGCTTTGGCCTCGTCATGTTCTGGGTCTATACCGCGCTCTGCGTCGGCCTCTTCGACTGGATCGCCACCCATGATCCGCTCTCTGCCGCGACGGGCATGAAGAACAAGGTCCCCGGCACGCCCCTGCGCGGGGCCGAGGAAGGCGACTATCCCTACTACCTGCTGGGCGGCGACACGCTTGCCCGGGATGTCTTCTCCCGCATGGTGGCGGGCAGCTGGGTGGTGATCCGCATCGCGCCGCTGGCCACGCTCTTCGCCTTCATGGTGGGGATCACCCTCGGGCTTCCGGCGGGCTACTTCGGCGGAAAGCTCGACAATGCGCTGTCCTTCCTCGCCAACCTGATCCTCGCCTTCCCGGTCATCCTGCTCTTCTACCTGCTGGTCACGCCCGAAATGGTACAGACGGGCATTCCCAGCTACATGGCCATGGCGCTCTTCATCTTCCCCATCGTCTTCCTGGTGGTGCTGGTGAACTCCCGCTACCGGACGCAGCCCGCAAGGCGCAACGTGATGGTCGCGGTGCTGGTATTCGTGCTGGGCTGGGCCTACCTCTCGCTGATCTCCGATCCGGAAACGCGAGTGGCCTTCCTGCCCGGGGCGCTCGACCTCTTCAACATTCCCGGCGGGATCCTCGTCGTCTTCGTCTCGGTCGTCTTCGTGAATGCGCCCACGGTGTTCCGCATCGTCCGGGGCCTGACGCTCGACATCAAGACGCGGGACTACGTGGCCGCCGCCCAGACCCGCGGCGAAGGCCCTTGGTACATCATGCTGTGGGAGATCCTGCCCAACACCCGCGGCCCCCTCATCGTCGATTTCTGCCTGCGCATCGGCTACACCACGATCCTGCTCGGCACGCTCGGCTTCTTCGGCCTGGGCCTGCCACCGGAAAGCCCGGACTGGGGGACGACGATCAACCAGGGGCGCAAGCTGCTGTCGATCTATCCGCACCCGGCGATCGTTCCAGCGGTGGCGCTGCTTTCGCTGGTGCTGGGGTTGAACCTGCTGGCCGACGGGCTGCGTGAGGAAAGTCTGAAAGACTGAGACGGCGGGACCGGGGGCCAGCCCCCGGACCCCCGGGATATTTTACGCCAGAAAATAAGGGTGAGTGGCGCGCCCCATGGAGAGGTGTCATGAGCGACAAGCCCGAATATGACGGACCCATCCTGGAGATCGACAAGCTGTCCATCTCCTTCTTCACCCGGCTTCGGGAAATCCCCGCAGTCATGGACTTCTCAGTCTCCGTCCAGCCGGGGGAGGCCGTGGGCCTCGTGGGTGAAAGCGGCTGCGGCAAATCCACCGTGGCGCTCGGCGTGATGCAGGACCTGGGCGTCAACGGGCGCATCACCGGCGGATCGATCAAGTTCAAGGGCCGCGACCTGTCGCAGATGTCCGACAAGGAACTGCGCCACATCCGCGGCAACGAGATCGCCATGATCTATCAGGAGCCGATGGCCTCGCTGAACCCGGCCATGCGGATCGGCAAGCAGCTGATGGAAGTGCCGATGATCCACGAGGGGATCGGCAAGGAGGAAGCCTGGAAACGTGCCCTGCAGGTCGTCACCGACGTCAAGCTGCCGGACCCCAGGCGCATCCTCAACTCCTTCCCGCACCAGCTTTCGGGCGGCCAGCAGCAGCGTATCGTCATCGCCATGGCGCTGATGTCCAAGCCCGCCCTGCTGATCCTGGATGAACCGACCACCGCGCTCGACGTCACGGTCGAAGCGGCCATCGTCGAACTGGTGAAGGACCTGGGGAAGAAGTACGGCACCTCGATGCTCTTCATCTCCCACAACCTCGGACTGGTGCTGGAAACCTGCGACAGGCTCTGCGTGATGTACTCGGGCGAGGCGGTGGAACGCGGGTCCATCGCGGATGTCTTCGACCAGATGCGTCACCCCTACACCCAGGCCCTTTTCCGCTCCATCCCGCTGCCCGGCGCCGACAAGACGGCCCGCCCCCTGGTGGCGATCCCCGGCAATTTCCCCCTGCCCCACGAACGCCCGCCCGGCTGCAATTTCGGCCCCCGCTGCGACTATTTCGAAGCGGGCCGCTGCGACGCCAAGGACATCCGCATGTCGCCGGTCAAGGGAGATGAGCGCCACGAGACCCGCTGCCTGCGGCAGGAGGAGATCGACTGGAACGCCCCCGTCCAGGTCGCCGCCCAGAACGAAAAGGCAGAGGTCGGCCGCACCGTCCTGCGCATGGAGAACCTGAAGAAGTACTACGAGGTCGCCGCCTCCGCCCTCTTCAAGGGGGGCGAAAAGAAGGTGGTGAAGGCCAACGAGACCCTCACCTTCGAAGCCCGGGAGAGCGAGACCCTCGCCATCGTCGGCGAAAGCGGCTGCGGCAAGTCGACCTTCGCCAAGGTGCTGATGGGCCTCGAAACGGCGACCGAAGGGCGCATCATCCTCGACGATCGGGAAATCCAGGACACGCCGATCGAACGGCGCGACACCAAGACGGTGGCCGACGTGCAGATGGTGTTCCAGAACCCCTTCGACACGCTGAACCCCTCGATGACCGTGGGCCGCCAGATCATGCGCGCGCTGGAGGTCTTCGGCGTCGGTTCCTCGGATGCCGAACGGCGCGACCGCATGCTCACCCTGCTCGACCTGGTGAAGCTGCCCCGCGAATTCGCCGACCGCATGCCGCGCCAGCTTTCCGGCGGGCAGAAGCAGCGCGTCGGCATCGCCCGCGCCTTCGCCGGTGACGCCCGCATCGTGGTTGCCGATGAACCTGTCAGCGCGCTCGACGTGTCGGTTCAGGCCGCGGTGACCGACCTGCTGATGGAGATCCAGCGCCAGCACAAGACGACGCTTCTGTTCATCTCCCACGACCTGTCGATCGTGCGCTACCTCTCCGACAGGGTCATGGTCATGTACCTCGGCCACGTGGTGGAGCTTGGCACCACCGAAGAGGTCTTCGCCCCGCCCTATCATCCCTATACCGAGGCGCTGCTCTCTGCCGTGCCGATTGCGGACACCTCTGTCGAGAAAACCCACATCGTCCTGGACGGCGATATTCCCTCGGCCGTCAATCCGCCTCCCGGCTGCCCGTTCCAGACACGGTGCCGATGGAAAGGGCGCGTGGACGGCGGCCTTTGCGAGCGGGAGGTCCCGCCGATGCGGAATTTCGACGGGCACCAGATCAAGTGCCACCTCAGCGATGCCGAGCTGCAAGAGATGGAACCGGTGATCAAGATCGCAGCCGAGTAGGCCCGGCACGAAGGCGCAGGGCCTTACTGGTCAGGCCCACACGAGAACGCCCCCATGCCGGCTGGCACGGGGGCGTCTGTCTACCCGTTGCGACCCGAAAAGGTCACATTTGTCGACATCAGCCTTCGGAAGAGGCTTCGCCTTCGATGGCTTCATCGGCCGGCACGACAGGCAGGGCGTCGATATGCTCGGCCGCGATGGAGGCGAACTTGTCGACCATCGGCATGTAGTAGGCGTTCGGATCGGTGTTGCCGGCCATGGTGTCGGCTTCCAGATCCACGTTGAAGGTCGTCAGGATGTCACCGTTCTGCTTGTAGACGGCAACCTGGCCTTCCATCGTGCCCATGTCCGGGGCCAGTTCCATGCCCAGAACGGAGGCTTCGATCTTGATACCGGCGCCTTCTTCAACCTTGGTGTCCAGGGCCTTCATCATGGCCATGGTGACATCCTCGGACACGCTGTCGAGGTAGGCGGTCGGGAACTTGCCGTCGACGACGGAGGCCTCGGGCACGTCGGCCTTGACCGAGTCGATCGGGCCTTCATAGGCGAACGCGGGGATCGCGGTCATGGATGCGGCGATAACTGCGGGGATGATCAGTGCCTTACGCATAGTGAAATCCTTTCTACTTCGCTCTCTCGCGGCGCCTTGTCCTCTCCCTCAGGCGAACCTGTCAGGGTGCGGCGTCGCGTTCTGGGGAGACAACAGGCATGCCCCCCGTCAAAGTTCCCCGGAGCACCGGAAAATTGCGGGTTCCACAAAGCAAAAGCGGCCGGCAAGACATTGCCGGGCCGCGTCAGGTTCAGAAAAACAAGGCTGGAACGGCGCCGGGATCAGCTGCCCCAGATCGCCTTCACATAAGTTTGAGTCTCGGCATAGGGCGGGATCCCCCCGTAGCGACGCACGACTTTCGGCCCCGCGTTGTAGGCGGCCAGCGCCAGCGGCCAGCTTCCAAATGCGCTGTATTGCTCCGCAAGGTAGCGCGCACCACCATCCAGGTTCTCGTAGGGATCACTTGCATCCACTGCCAGAAGACGCGCGGTTTCGGGCATCAGTTGCGCCAGGCCGATCGCCCCCTTGTGGGACACCGCGCCCGGGTTCCACCCACTTTCCTGCTGGACCAGCCGCAGGAAAATCCCCTCCGGCACGCCATGTCGCAGCGCGGCGGATCGGGCCATGTCCAGATAGGGCCCCGCGTAGGATCCGGTCCAGGCGGGCGCGCCCCATTTCGTCGGCGTCACGACCGTGGTTGGCGCGATGTAGACCGACGGCGCCTTCTGCGCCGCAGCCCGCCGGTCAAGCAGGCTGGTCTGCGCCCCGAAACGGGCCTTGCTGGAACTCGAAGACAGGACATCCGCCGCCACGGGCAGGGCGGAACCGGCGAAAAGGGATCCGGCGATCAGGGCCGACGCGACCCGCGAAAGCGCTTGCTGCATTTGGTGCAAAACTCCGGTTTCGATGCGGGTTCCCGCCAATCGGGCAAAGACTACACGCCCCATGCGGAAAATGGCACCCCCGAAGGAAGCCCCTTGGCAAGCCTTCGCCGCCCTGCCACGCTTTGCGCACCCCGCATCGGGATCGCGATCAGGATCCCTGTACGGAGCTTCGGATGCTTGCCCTTTGCGGCCCGCTTTGGTGTAACGCTCCGAACACCCGCCTCGGATTCGAGGCGCACGGAAACGACACTTACAGGACACTCACAGGGGAGAGACGCATGGCAGGTTCCGTCAACAAGGTCATCCTGATCGGCAATCTCGGGCGCGATCCCGAGGTCCGCTCGTTCCAGAACGGCGGCAAGGTCTGCAACTTGCGGATCGCCACCTCGGAAAACTGGAAGGACCGCAACACCGGCGAACGCCGGGAACGCACTGAATGGCACACCGTTGCCATCTTCAGCGAACCGCTGGTCCGCGTGGCGGAGCAGTACCTTCGCAAGGGCTCCAAGGTCTACATCGAGGGCAAGCTGGAAACCCGCAAGTGGCAGGATCAGTCCGGTCAGGACCGCTACTCCACCGAAATCGTCCTGCGCCCCTACCAGTCGGAACTGACGATGCTCGACGGTCGCGGTGAAGGCGGCGGCGGTGGCGGTAGCTACGGTGGCGGCCAGGGTGGCGGCAGCTACGGCGGTGGCGGCGGCGGTTACGACGACCGTGGTGGCTCCGGCGGCGGCTATGATGACCGCGGCGGCTTCGGCGGCAGTTCGGGCGGCGGTCGCAGCAGCGATCTCGACGACGAAATCCCGTTCTGATCCCACCCGCAAGGGAACGGACAACCAAACGCCCCCGCAGGACCTGCGGGGGCGTCTTCGTTCAAGCCCCTTCGGGGGTGCTCCAGAGCGCTGCGCCCGCAGACCTCAGGCTGCCAGCAGCGCGTCGATCCCCGCCAGCTCCTCGTCGGAAAATTCCAGGTTGCTGATCGCACCGACACACTCTGTCACCTGACCCGGCTTCGACGCCCCGATCAGGGCCGATGTGACCCGCCCTGCCCGCAGGACCCAGGCAACGGCCATCTGGGCCAGGGTCTGCCCACGCGCGCCGGCAATCTCGTTCAGTCCGTTCAGGCGCGCGATCATCCTGTCGTCGATCAGATCCGGCGACAGGCTCTTGCCCTGGGTCGCCCGCGCACCATCGGGAATTCCCCTGAGGTACTTGCCGGTCAGCAGGCCCTGCGCCAGCGGGGTGAAGACGATGGATCCCATCCCCAGCTCCTCGAGCGTGTCCAGCAGGCCGTCGTCCTCGACCCAGCGGTTCAGCATGCTGTAGCTCGGTTGATGGATCACGAAGGGGGTCTTCAGCTCAGACAGGATCGCATGGGCGGCCCGCGTCTGCTCCGAGTTGTAGGAGGAAATGCCGACGTAAAGCGCCTTGCCGGATCGCACGATCTGATCCAGCGCCAGCATCGTCTCTTCCAGCGGTGTCTCCGGATCGGGGCGATGGTGATAGAAGATGTCGACATAGTCGAGGCCCATCCGTTTCAGCGACTGATCCAGCGAGGCGATCAGGTACTTCCGGCTGCCAAGATCCCCGTAGGGCCCGGGCCACATGTCCCAGCCCGCCTTGGAAGAAATGATCAGCTCATCCCGGTAGGGCCGGAAATCCTCGTCGAACAGCCGGCCGAAGGCGGTTTCCGCCGCGCCGTAGGGCGGGCCGTAGTTGTTGGCCAGGTCAAAGTGCGTCACACCCAGGTCGAAGGCGGTGCGCAGGATCTCCTTCTTGGTTGCATGCGGGGTATCATCCCCGAAATTGTGCCAAAGTCCCAGGGACACCGCAGGAAGCTTGAGACCCGAACGGCCAAGCCTGCGGTAGGGCATCGCGTCATAACGGCTGTCGGCGGCGACGTAGGGCATCTGAATCCTCCTTTGAGACCCTCCGCAAGCTGACGCTTTTGCGCTGGAGGTAAAGGGGAAAGACACCGTTTGGCAAAACCCGACGCCGGACCTGTGTCGCAGGGGCCCGTGTCGGGTCAGGTCCGCATCCAGAACAGATCGGGGACAGTTCAGGGGAAAAGCAAAACCTCCACCACGGTGAGAACGATCCACGCCGGCGTCGACAGGACCAGGAACAGCAGCAGCGCGGCCTGCCAGGTCGGCCGAGCCTCCCGGATCGTGGAATGGCGGGTGTTTTCAACTCGATTGCTCTGTCTCATGGCCCCATTAACCGAAGAATAGGTTTTCATTGGCTTAACGGTGCCATGAAAGACTTTGCCGAATGCCCGGAGGCCGGCACACTGCGGATGCAGGGCCACCTGCACTACGCGACGACCCTCGCGACCATGGGCCTGCGCACTGCGCGCCTGCCCTGCGGCGCGCTCTGCGTGGAGCGGCGTATCGGGCCGCTCCGGCTGCTCTGGCTTCCAGCCCCGGTCGGCCTTCCGCCCTCTGCGCCGGGACCGCTTTTGATGTCCGCACGCGACGCAGGCCAGGATCGGCAGTTCCGGGGCAGCGGCGCCATTCCCCTTATGACACCGCAGTCGCGCGCCACGCTGCCCGTCTTGCCCTGCCCCGAAGACCAGCTTGCCCTGCAGCATCAGAAGTGGCGAAACCGCCTGCGTCACGGCCAGCGGGCGGGGCTGAAGGTGACCGGGGCGCCCCTGCCCCGCGACCCTGCGCACTGGTTGCTTGCGACCGAAGAACGGCAGCGCAGGCACAGGGGCTACCGTGGCCTGCCTGCGGCCTTCGCCCTGCACTGGCCGGAAACCCGGCTCTTCACCGCCCGACAAGACGGAAAGGTCGTCGCCGCCATCCTGCTCCTGCTGCATGCCCCCGGAGCCACCTATCACATCGGCTGGTCCGGCCCCGAAGGGCGCCGCCTGTCGGCGCACAACCTCCTTCTTTGGCAGGCCACCCGCTTCTGCGCTGCCCGTGGCATCACGGCGATCGACCTCGGCCCGCTGGACGGGAAACGCGCCAGCGGCCTTGTGCGGTTCAAGCTCAAAAGCGGCGCACGGGTGGAACAGACCGGCCATACGTGGCTCAACAGCCGTTTTCTTGCCCCTTTGGGCCGCCTGATCGGCTAAGGACCGCTTTGGGTCTTCCTTTTCGGACGTTCCCGGGCTAGGGGCTGCCCAAACCCAGTAAGGACGCCCCATGGATCTGCGCAACATCGCCATCATCGCCCACGTCGACCACGGCAAGACCACGCTCGTCGACGAGCTGCTGAAACAATCCGGGGCCTTCCGTGCCAACCAGGCCGTGGCCGAACGCGCCATGGACAGCAACGACCTGGAACGTGAGCGCGGCATCACCATTCTCGCCAAGGCCACCTCGGTCGAATGGAAAGGCACCCGCATCAACATCGTCGACACCCCCGGCCACGCCGACTTCGGCGCCGAGGTGGAACGCATCCTGTCGATGGTCGACGGTGTGGTCCTGCTGGTGGACGCCGCCGAAGGCCCGATGCCGCAGACCAAGTTCGTGACCTCCAAGGCACTGGCCCTGGGCCTGCGCCCCATCGTGGTGCTGAACAAGGTCGACAAGCCCGACGCCGAGCCCGACCGCGCCCTGGACGAGGTGTTCGACCTCTTCTCGGCACTGGATGCTAACGAAGACCAGCTCGACTTCCCGCACATGTATGCCTCCGGCCGCTCCGGCTGGGCAGACAACGAGCTGGACGGCCCGCGCAAGAACCTTGACGCGCTGTTCAACCTGATCGTGAACCACGTCCCTGCGCCGAAGCAGATCGCCCAGCAGGACGATGACTTCCGCATGCTGGCCGTGACCCTGGGGTCCGACCCCTTCGTGGGCCGCATGCTCACCGGTCGCGTTGAATCGGGCAAGCTGAAGGTCGGTCAGACGGTCCAGACCATTTCCCGCATCGGCCAGAAGGTCGAACAGTTCCGCTGCACCAAGATCCAGGCCTTCCGTGGCCTCGCCCAGCAGGACATCGAGGAAGCCGTTGCAGGCGACATCGTCTCGCTGGCGGGCATGACCAAGTCCACCGTGGCCGACACCATCTGTGCCCTGGCCGTGGACGAACCGCTGGAAGCCCAGCCGATCGACCCGCCGACCATCACCGTGACCTTCGGCATCAACGACAGCCCGCTCGCTGGCCGTGACGGCAAGAAGGTGCAGTCGCGCGTCATCCGCGACCGCCTGATGAAGGAAGCCGAGACCAACGTCGCCATCAAGGTCGCCGACACCCCCGGCGGCGAAGCCTTCGAAGTCTCCGGTCGCGGCGAACTTCAGATGGGCGTCCTGATCGAGAACATGCGCCGCGAAGGGTTCGAACTGTCGATCTCCCGCCCGCAGGTGATCCTCAAGGAAGACGAGGACGGCAACAAGATCGAACCGATCGAGGAAGCCACCATCGACGTCGACGACGAATACTCCGGCGCGGTGATCGAAAAGCTGACCGGCGCCCGCAAGGGTGACCTGGTGGAGATGAAGCAGGCTGGCGCAGGCAAGACCCGCATCATCGCCCATGTCCCCTCCCGCGGGCTGATCGGCTACCACGGCGAATTCCTGACCGACACCCGCGGCACCGGCGTGCTGAACCGCGTGTTCCACAGCTGGGCCCCCTTCAAGGGGCCGATCCCCGGCCGTCGCGCAGGGGTCCTGATCTCCATGGAACAGGGCCAGACCGTGGCCTATGCGCTGTGGAACCTCGAAGAGCGCGGCAAGATGTTCCTGGGTGCCCAGGCCGACGTCTACCAGGGCATGATCATCGGCGAGCACTCCCGCGAGAACGACCTGGAAGTGAACCCGCTGAAGGGCAAGAAGCTGACCAACGTGCGGGCCTCGGGCACCGATGATGCGGTCCGCCTGACCACGCCGATCACCCTGTCGCTGGAAGAGGCCATCGCCTACATCAACGACGACGAACTGGTCGAAGTGACGCCCAACGTGATCCGCCTGCGCAAGCGCTACCTGGATCCGCACGAGCGTAAGCGGATGTCCCGTTCCTGAACCTGACCGGGTTTGGCCCCTGACCGGGCCACGCCTCCGGCGGGAGTATTTTCAGCCGTCGAATAGAGAGGGGCGCGGAGCTTAGATGCTTCGCGCCCTTTCCGTTGCCGCCGTCAGCGCGGCAGAGAGCGCCGCGTCGAAGGGGCCGTCCTGAAGCCGCAGCAACCCCGCTGCCGTGGTCCCGGCGTAGTCGATCATCTCCTGCACCTGCGCGGCGGGCGTGGCGCCCTCCTTCATCATCTCGCCAGAGGCCAGGAACAGCTGCCGGATCGCCCGCGTGGCGATCTCCTCAGGGATGCCGCGCGCCACGGCGTGGCGGATCATGCTGTCGGCGAAATAGGCGACGAAGCCCGGCACGGGGCCGGTCATTGCCGTGAAGTCGTCTAGCTGTGTTTCCTGCTGGATCTCGTCTGTGGTGCCGATGGCACCGAAAAGTGCCGTGGCCACCACCCGGTCCTGCGCGGTCGCTCCGCCGCAGGCCACCCAGGGCGTATAGGCCAGCCCCTCTGCCGCGGCAGGGCTGCTCATGGCGCGGATCGCGCGGCGGGCGCCGGTCAGCTTGCGAAGTCGTTCCAGCGACAGCCCGGCCACCACGGATAGCGCCAGCCGCTCCGACAGGTCGACCTCCAGCGCGCCCATGGCCGCCGGGGGCACACAGAGCAGAACAGCGTCGCATCCACGCGCCAGCGCCCCTGCGTCGGCGGTGAAATTCACACCCTCCCCACCATCAAGCGGAACCCGGGCCCCGCTGCGGTTGGCCATCCAGAGGTTTGCCGCCGGAAATCCGCCCCGCAACAGACCCTGCCCGATGGCCCGGCCCAGCATGCCGCTGCCGATGATCCCGAAAGTGATGGTGTCCAGCATGTCAGCCTCCCTTTCGGGCAAGCTTACCAGCCGGGCAGAAACGAAAAAAGCCGCGCTCTTGGCGCAGCTTTTCCCTAGATCCCTGCATCTCGGGCGCGATCACTCCGGATCGAAGCCCTCGACGATCATCAGATCGCGTTCCGAGGCGCCGCGCGCATGGCTCAGCGCTTCCTGGTAGTCGGGCCCGCGATAGCAGGCCTCGGCCTCTTCCAGCGACGGGAAAACCGCAACCACGTTGCGCGACCGGTCGTTGCCTTCCAGCTGCACGTAGCGGCCGCCGCGGGCCAGGAACTTGCCACCGTGCTTGGCGATGGCGGGGCCGGCCAGCTTCGCATAGCGGGCGTAGGCCTCCTCGTCGGTCACATGGACATGGGCGATCCAATAGGCTTCGGGCATGTTGCTCTCCTTACGCTTCCAGAACGGCGCGGCCGGCCGCCAGCGCCTCTTCGGCACCGGCAAAGTCCTTGCCGCCACCCTGGGCCATGTCCGGACGGCCACCGCCGCCCTTGCCGCCGACGGCAGGCACCGCTGCCTTCAGCACGTCCACGGCGGAAACCTTTCCGGTCAGGTCATCGGTGACACCGGCGGCCACGGCCACCTTGCCCTCGTCTTCCGCCACCAGCAGCACGACACCGGACCCGATCCGCTGTTTGTGCGCATCGATCAGCGCGCGCAGGTCCTTGCCCGAAACGCCCTGCAGCGCCTGGCCCAGGAACTTGACGCCATTGACCTCTTCCACGGCCGGGCCATTGCCCTCGCCGCCGCCCATGGCGATCTCCCGCTTCAGCTGGGCCACCTCGTTTTCCAGCCGCTTGCGGTCATCCATCAGCGCCTTCACGCGGTCCACGGCCTCGGCACCATGGGCCTTCAGCATCCCCTCGATCGAGGTCAGCGTCAGGTCACGCCCGCGCAGCTCGGCCATGGCGGCCGCGCCGGTCAGGGCCTCGATCCGGCGCACACCGGCCGAAGAGGCGCTTTCGGCGGTCAGGGCGAAGGCCCCGATATCGCCCGTGCGCGCCACGTGGGTACCGCCGCAGAGCTCGATCGACCAGGTATCGCCCTTGGCGCCCTTGCCGGTCGGCGCATTGCCCATCGACACGACGCGCACCTCGTCACCGTACTTTTCGCCGAACAGCGCCTGGGCACCGATGGCGCGGGCGTCGTCCGGGGTCATGATCCGGGTCTCTACGGGCGTGTTCTGGCGGATGAAGGCGTTCACCTCCCGCTCCACTTGGGCCAACTGCTCGGCCGTCATGGCATGGCCATGGCTGAAGTCGAAGCGCAGGCGGTCCGGCGCATTCAGAGAGCCACGCTGCGCCACGTGATCGCCAAGCGCCTCGCGCAGGGCCTCGTGCAGCAGGTGGGTGGCGGAGTGGTTGGCGCGGATCTTCGACCGGCGGTCGTGATCGACCTCCAGCACCGCGGCTTCGCCCTTCTTCACGCTGCCCTCGGTCACTTCGCCGATGTGCAGGAAGACGCCGGCCACCTTCCGGGTGTCGGTCACGGTAACCTTGCCGCTTTCGGTGCGGATCTCGCCGGTGTCGCCCACCTGGCCACCGCTTTCGCCGTAGAACGGGGTCTGGTTCAGCACCAGGGTGACGGTCTCGCCCTTGGCGATGCTGTCGACCTGCGCGCCGTCCTTCACCACGGCGATGATCTGGCCCTCGGCCGTCTCGGTGTCGTAGCCCAGGAAATCGGTGGCACCGTGATGCTCGGCAATATCGAACCAGACGGCCTGGTCAGCCGCCTCGCCCGTGCCCGCCCAGGCGGCGCGCGCCTTGGCCTTCTGCTCGGCCATGGCGGCGTCGAAACCGTCGGTGTCGACCGCGCGGCCCTTCTCGCGCAGGGCGTCCTGCGTCAGGTCCAGCGGGAAGCCGTAGGTGTCGTACAGCTTGAAGGCCGATGTCCCCGGCAGCTCCGCGCCCTCGGGCAGGCCCGACAGCTCGTCGTCCAGCAGCTTCAGACCGCGGTCCAGCGTCTGCTTGAAGCGGGTCTCTTCCAGCTTCAGCGTTTCCTCGATCAGGCTCTGGGCCTGGCGCAGTTCCGGATAGGCCTCGCCCATCTGCCGCACCAGTTCCGGCACCAGCCGGTACATCAGCGGATCCTGGGAGCCGAGCAGGTGCGCGTGGCGCGCAGCGCGACGCAGGATGCGGCGCAGCACGTAGCCACGACCATCGTTCGACGGCATCACGCCATCGGCGATCAGGAAGGAGGTGGAGCGCAGGTGGTCCGCGATCACCCGGTGATGGGTCTTGCCGGGGCCGTCGGGTTCGGTGCTGGTCGCATGGGCCGAGGCCTCGATCAGCGCGCGCATCAGGTCGGTGCCATAGTTGTCGTTGGTGCCCTGCAGCAGCGCCGCGACCCGTTCGATGCCCATGCCGGTGTCGATGGACTGCATGTCCAGCGCCCGCATCGAGCCGTCCTCGAACTGCTCGTTCTGCATGAAGACGACGTTCCAGATCTCGATGAAGCGGTCACCGTCCTCTTCCGGCGATCCCGGAGGGCCACCCCAGAACTTTTCGCCATGATCATAGAAGATCTCGGTGCAGGGGCCGCAGGGGCCGGTCGGGCCCATCTGCCAGAAGTTGTCCGACGTGGCGATCCGGATGATCCGGTCTTCCGGAACCCCGATCTTCTTCCACAGCTCGAACGCCTCGTCATCGGTGTGGTAGACGGTGGTGTAGAGCTTGTCCTTCGGAATCCCGAATTCCTTGGTCACCACCTCCCAGGCAAAGGGGATCGCCTCGGTCTTGAAGTAATCCCCGAAGGAGAAGTTGCCGAGCATCTCGAAGAAGGTGTGGTGACGCGCGGTGTAGCCGACGTTGTCGAGGTCGTTGTGCTTGCCCCCGGCGCGCACGCATTTCTGGGCGGTGGTCGCTCGGGAATAGTCGCGATGTTCGACCCCGGTGAAGCAGTTCTTGAACTGCACCATGCCGGAGTTCGCAAACATCAGCGTCGGATCATTCCGGGGAACCAGCGGAGAGGAAGGGACAATCGTATGTCCCTGCTTCTCGAAATAGTTCAGGAAGGTCGAGCGGATCTCGTTCAGCGTCTTCATTTCGGGCGGCCCTTGTTCCGGTTGCCTGACGGTCCCGCTGATGTAGCGGGCGGTGGCAGAAGTGTCTACCGCCCCCGCAGGCTTGGCCCATGGAAATGCACCTGCCGGCGCGCGTCCTCGCCCCGAAACCACCGCCCCCGGCTGCCCGTAGGGTGGATGCAATCCACCTTCACCCCGATCCAATCTGCCGTCATCCCCCCTTCGCCCGCGCCTTCCCCGACTTCTCAAAACCCGGATCTCCCCCCCACATACCCAAATCCCCAGGTCAGCTGCACGCCATCCCGCAACCAGGATCTGCCCCCGGAAATGAAAAAGAGCGGCCCGAAGGCCGCTCCTCTCGCTAGTCTGCCCCGGCACCGGCCCGGGGCGGCCTTCTGCACGCCCCGTCGCGGATCCGTCTCGGGCCTCAGCCCTCCATCACGTCGTCGTTGTCGCCGTCGTCCTTGTAGCCCGCGCCGAAATCCAGCCCGTGGGCGGCCCGGATCTTGTCCTCGACCTCAAAGGCCAGGTCGGGGTTCTCCTTCAGGAAGGTCTTGGCGTTCTCACGCCCCTGCCCGATCCGCTCGTCGCCGTAGCTGTACCAGCTGCCCGATTTCTCGACCACGCCGGCCTTCACGCCCAGGTCCAGCAGCTCGCCGGTCTTGGAAATGCCCTCGCCATACATGATGTCGAATTCGACCTGCTTGAAGGGCGGGGCCACCTTGTTCTTCACCACCTTGACGCGGGTGGAGTTGCCGACGACCTCGTCCCGGTCCTTGATCGCGCCGATACGGCGGATGTCGAGGCGGACGGAGCTGTAGAACTTCAGCGCGTTGCCGCCCGTGGTCGTCTCGGGCGAGCCGAACATCACGCCAATCTTCATCCGGATCTGGTTGATGAAGATCACCATGCAGTTGGACCGCGCGATCGAACCGGTCAGCTTGCGCATGGCCTGGGACATCAGGCGGGCATGCACGCCCACGCTCGAGTCGCCCATGTCGCCTTCCAGTTCGGACTTCGGCGTCAGCGCCGCGACCGAGTCGACGATGACCATGGAAACCGCGCCGGACCGCACCAGCGTGTCGGTGATTTCCAGCGCCTGTTCGCCGGTGTCGGGCTGGGAGATCAGAAGCTCGTCCAGGTCCACGCCCAGCTTGCGGGCATAGCCCGGATCCAGCGCATGTTCCGCGTCGACGAAGGCGCAGACGCCGCCCTTCTTCTGCTCCTCGGCCACGCAGTGCAGCGTCAGCGTCGTCTTGCCCGAGCTTTCCGGACCGTAGATCTCGATGATCCGGCCCTTGGGCAGGCCGCCGATGCCGAGCGCGATGTCCAGACCCAGCGAGCCGGTGGACGTCGCCTCGATCTCCTGGATGGCATCCTTGCCGCCCAGTTTCATGATCGAGCCCTTGCCGAACTGGCGTTCGATCTGCGCGAGCGCCGAATCCAGCGCCTTCTGCTTGTTGGGGTCTTTCTTGGAATTCATGGAAAGAAGATCTGCCGTTGCCATTTTCTGCACCCTTATTTCATACCCGGGATGGGGCGGCAATTGCTGCCTATGTTCGCCTCTTGTTCCGGGAACATGAGGGCAAAACGAGAACATTTCAATCTAATTCTTTGTTTCCCGACTTTGCGCAGAGATGGTTAAAGAGTAGTTTACGCTCTCAGGAGAGAGCTAAGGGGATGTGAATGCTTGTTTTTTCCAAGGCACGGCTGGTGTTCCTCTCGGTGCCCAAGACCGGAACAACCGCCTACGAATCTGCCCTTGCGCCGCTGGCGGACCTGGTGATCGCCAATCCGCCTGAGCTGAAACATGCCCCCGTCTATCGCTACAACCGCTTTTTCCGCCCCATGGTGGACAAGTTCATCAGCGATGACGTCGATATCCTGGCCGTTGTCCGGGAGCCTGTCTCCTGGCTCGGCTCCTGGTACCGCTTCCGTCAGCGCCCCTTCATGGAAGGCCACCCGAACGCCACCCACGGGATCAGCTTCGACACCTTCGTCGAGGGATACTGCAAGGGCCAGCGGCCCGGTTTCGCCAATGTCGGCAGCCAGGCGAAGTTCCTCGAACCCGCCGGGAACGGCACCTGCGCGACCCGGCTCTTCCGCTACGACGACCAGGCCTCCCTGCGCGGTTTCCTCGAAACACGCCTGGACACCCGGTTCGAGACCGAGCGTGAGAATGTCTCGCCCGAGATGACGCTCAGCCTTTCCCCCGCGGTCGAGGCAAAGCTGCGCCGCAAGCATGCCGAGGAATTCGACCTCTACGCGTCGATCCCCATGGGCGGTCACCAGGGTCGCTAACGCATCTGCGCCTGCACCGTCTCCGTCAGCTCCGCCAGGGAGAATGGTTTCGGCAGGAAGACCGAGTTCGGGATCTTCGACGCGCTCTCCGCGAAACTGTCCTCGGCATAGCCGGAAACGAAGACAACCCGGGTCTCCGGGTGGGTCTTCAACGCTTCACGGACCCAGCTTGGCCCATCCATGCCCGGCATGATCACGTCGGTCACGAAGACATCGATCTTTCGCGTCGTGGATTTCAGCGTTTCCAGGGCCTGCTCGGCATTTTCCGCCTCCAGGACGGAATAGCCGCGCAGACGCAGCGCGCGGCTGGCGAAGGCGCGGACCGGGGCCTCGTCCTCGACCAGCAGGACGACCCCGTCCCCCCGCGCGGCGATCTCCTCCAGCCTGGGCGGCGCGGCTTCGGCCTCCACGGCTTCCATCGCGTCGCGCGCGGGGAACAGCAGGGTGAAGCTCGTCCCCTCGCCCGGGGTGGAATCGACGAAAATGAACCCGCCGGATTGCTTCACGATGCCATAGGCCGTCGACAGGCCCAGCCCGGTCCCCTCACCCACCCGCTTGGTGGTGAAAAAGGGCTCGAACACCTTCGGCAGCTTGTCCGGGGGAATGCCGCAGCCGGTGTCATCGACGCGCACACTGACATAGCGGCCCGGCGCCACCATGGCCCGGTCCCGCTTCATCTCGTCCTCCAGCTCCAGCACCTCGGTCGTGATGCGGATCTCGCCGCCCTCCGGCATCGCGTCGCGCGCATTCACCACCAGGTTCATCAGCACCTGTTCCAGCTGCCGCTTGTCCGCCCGGATCTGCGGCAGGACCGGATCATGGCTCAGCGACAGGGTCACCTTTTCCCCGACCAGGCGATTCAGCAGGTGGGTCAGGTCCGACAGGGTATCGCGCAGATCAAGCGTTTCCGGCCGCAGGGTCTGCTTGCGGGAGAAGGCCAGCAACTGCCCGACGAGAGAGGCCGCCCGATTGGCATTCTGGTTGATCTGGATGAGGTCCGCGTAATCCGGATCGCCCTGGTCGTGCCGCAGCAGCAGCAGATCGCAATGGCCCGTGATCGCGGTCAGCAGGTTGTTGAAATCATGCGCCACGCCACCGGCCAGCTGCCCGATGGCCTGCATTTTCTGGCTCTGCACGAATTGCGCTTCCAGCGTCTTCAGCTCAGTCGCATCCGACAGCACCGCGATCAGCGCCACGCGTCCTTCATGGATCACCGGCCGCACCGTCACCTGCACGAAGACCTCCAGTTCGGAGCGTGACAGCCGCAGGAATTCCGAATGCGGCTTCGGCCCGCCGTCCGGCCCCTGTGCCGCCGCTTCGGACAGCCATTGCGGGATCGACCGGCCAAGCCCTTCGGTCAGATCCCCCAGGCTCAGCTCGGGATAGCGCGAAATGCTCAGCAACTGGCAGGCAGCGTCGTTGGCCAGTTCGATCATGCCCGCGCTGGACAGGCGCAGGATCGCCAGGGGCAGCGCATCCACCATGGACCAGATCGCGGAGCCGTCCTGTTCCGGCACCTCCCGCGGCAGGGGCAGCAGGCGGATTTCCCGCCGCCCGCCCGCGCGGGGTTCCTCCCGCAGAAGCCGGGTCTCCGCGCCTTCGGCGGTGCGCAGCACAACCCGGCCCTCGGGCCCTTCCGGGCCGTCGACCACCAGTTCATCCAGCCGCCGCAGACGCCCGCCGGCCAGCGTGCGCGCCGGGGTGTTCATGTAGAGGATCGCATCGCCCTGCCCGACCGAAAGCACCGGAAGGTCTTCTGGCATCTCGGGCTCCGGGGGCTCCAGCTCTTCCAGCCGCCAAAGCACCTGCCCGCCGTCCAGCGCCTGCCCCGACAGGCGCAGGTGCCCCGTCCGCGTCACCAGGTCCTCACTCGCCGCGCCGCTCCGCCCCAGGGCGGTCTGCAGCCGCCGCAACAGGGCGGCGGGCGCGTCGATCCGGACGGCCAGCAGGGCCTCGACCGTCTGCGGAACACTCGGCGCTTCGCCGTCTCGCGGGGCATCGGACAGAAGCGTGGCCGCCGCATTGGCAAAAAGCACCTCCCCCTCCGGGCCACTGATCAGCGCGGGAAGGGGATCATCCTCCAGCAGGGCGCGCAGATCCGGGGCCTGATCGGACAGGGGCACGCCGCGCTGCCGATACCGCCAGGCCTTCATGCCCGCCAGGGCCGCCAGGCTCACCCCGCTCAGCAGCAGCGCAAGCGACAGCCGCGTCTCCGGCACGACAGCGGCCAGGACCACGAACAGGAAACTCACCGTGACGATCGCAGCGGTCCGCGCGCCGGGCTCCCGCCCGAACGGGTCAAACCTGCCACTCTGCGTGCCGATTTCCGCCAATGCGCCCTCCTGACCAATCTCCGGCAACCACGCCAAACTGCGATGGAAGAGCTTAAACAGAGATTAACAGGCGTTGCGCATTGCGCCTATGGCGTCCGCCACCGTGCGCTTGCGACTTTAGTCGCGCAACAGCTGGGCCAGGAAGAACCCGTCGCCCCCGTCCAGCGGGGTCAGGCGCAGGCTGCCGTCCAGCCGCCAGCCGGGATGCCGCGACAGGAAAGCCTCCACCTGGGCACCGTTCTCGGCGTCGAACAGCGAACAGGTGGCATAGGCAAGCCGCCCACCCGGCGCGACCAGGGGCGCGGTTTCGTCAAGGATCCCGGCCTGGATGCGCGTCAGCTCCTCCAGCCGCTCACGGGTCAGGCGCCACTTGCCCTCAGGCGCACGACGCCATGCACCGCTTCCCGAACAGGGCACATCGCAGAACACCAGGTCATAGGGCGCCTTGCCGGCGACCTGGGCCGTTTCCAGCAGCTCCACGCGCAACCCGGCACGGCGGGCCCGGGCAGGCAGATCCTTCATCCGTTGCGGCGCGGCATCATGGGCGTAAAGCTTCAGATCCGCCCGCGCGCCCAATGCCAGGGACTTGCCGCCCCCGCCCGCGCAGTAGTCCAGAACCCGCATCCCGTCAGATAGGGGCACGGCTTCGCAAATCGCCTGGCTGGCCGCATCCTGCATCTCGAACCGGCCATCTTCCCAGGCCGCGGTGCGCTGCAGCTTGCGCGCGCCCTCGGTCACCTCCAGCGCGCCTGCCGCCAGGTCGACCGGCACCGCGGTGATGCCTTCTTCCGCCAGATCCGCAATCAGCCCCGCGCGGGAGGTCACGGCACGGTTCACCCGCACATGCACCGGCGCGCGGGCCCGCAGGGCCTCAGCCACGGCCACGGCATCTTCGCCCAGGGAGGCGGCGAAATCATCCCAGGCCCAGCCCGGAATGTCATGCCGCTCCGCCGGATCATCGGGCAGCGCACCGCCCGCCAGCTCCGCCTCGGTGAGCGCAGCAGGCGCATGCCCCTCCCCGGTGAAAACCTCCGCCGGGTCGCGGCCCTCCGCCCGCAGCAGGCCGATCATCACGCCACGGCCGGTGGGGGCACCGCCAAGCGCGGCAAAGCTCGTCAGGCAGCGCAGGGCGTCGAAGACGTGATCCCGCACGGCGGCCCGATCCTTCGATCCGGCATAGCGCGCATTGCGCGCCCAGGTGGTCAGCGCCTTTTCGGCGGCCTCGCCCCGCAGGATGAGGTCGAGGATTTCGGCGGCGGCGGCAATGCGCGCGGCAGGCTGCATCAGTGGCCCCCCGCCGTCATGTCAAAGATCTTGCCCGGGTTCAGGATGCCCCTGGGATCCAGCGCCGCCTTCACCGCCTGCATCGCCGCGATGGCAGCCCCGGCCTCTTCGGCCAGCGCGCCCATCTTGCCCTGCCCGATCCCGTGCTCCCCGGTGCAGGTGCCACCGGCGGCCTGCGCCCGCAGCGTGATGCCATGCAGGAAGTCATCGACTTTCGCCGCCTCCTCGGCATCCTCCGGATCGGTCATCAGCACGACGTGGAAATTGCCATCGCCCACATGACCCAGGATCGTGCCCACCAGCCCCTTGGCCAGCAGGTCTTCCTGGGCGGCCGCGATATTCTCCGCCAGGGCCGAAATCGGCACGCAGGCATCCGAAACCAGCCCCTTGCACCCGGGCCGCAGCGCCAGCGCAGCCCAGTAGCTGTCGTGCCGGGCCGCCCAGAGCTTGTTGCGCGTGTCCGGATCGCTGGACCAGTCGATATGGGTCGCCCCGGCATCCTTGGCCAATTCGGCAAAGGTTTCCGCCGTGTCCTTCGCCACCGCCTCGCTCCCGGTGCATTCGAAGAACAGGGTCACCGTCTCTTCCAGGTCCAGCTTGCTGTAGGCGTTGCAGGCGCGGATCTGCATCGCATCCAGCAGCTCCACCCGCCCGATGTCGAGGCCCATCTGAACCAGCAAGATCACCGTCGCCACGGCGCTGTCGAGGTCGGGGAAGGCCGCGATCCCGCCCAGAACCGTCTCCGGGATGCCACGCAGGCGCAGCGTCGCCTCGGTGATCACCCCCAGCGTCCCTTCGGAGCCGATCATCAGCCGCGTCAGGTCATAGCCCGCAGCCGATTTCGCTGCCCGCGTCCCGGTCCGGATCACCGTGCCATCCGCCAGCACGACTTCCAGCGCCAGCACATTGTCGGCCATGGTGCCGTAACGCACCGCATTGGTCCCCGACGCCCGCGTCGCGCACATGCCCCCGACCGAGGCATCGGCGCCCGGATCAATCGGGAAGGTCAGGCCCGTCGCGCGCAGCTCCTCGTTCAGGCGCTTGCGCGTGATACCGGGCTGCACGACCGCCAACAGGTCTTCGGGATGGGTTTCCAGTACAGAAGCCATCCGGCTCATGTCGATGGACACCCCGCCGATCGGCGCATTCAGCTGCCCTTCCAGCGACGACCCCGCGCCGAAGGGGATCACCGGCACCCCATGGGTCCAGCAGGCCTTCAGGATCGCCGACACCTCTGCCGTGCTTTCGGGCCAGGCGACCATGTCCGGCGCCTGCGTGCCCCGGCCCGTCGCCGTGTTCGCGTGCTGCTCCCGGATTGCCTGGCCGGTCTGAAGCCGCTCCCCCAGAAGCGCCGACAGCGCCTCCCGGACCGAAGTCACGGCGGTCTCTTCCGGTTTGACCCACTGGTTCATCGCAGCCTCCTGAAAATTCGCTCCGCCCCCGGGGCAGAGGACTTTCCCCTACTCTCCAGCGCCTGTCGAGGCAAGCACCGCCCCGGAATCACCCCCCGGATCGACGCCCGGGCGCGGGCGGTCACGCAAGCAAATCCCCCCGCCCCAAACGGCAAGTCATTGAGCTTGCGTTGAAATCCCGCCGGCGCCGGACGCGCCACAGACGCCCTGCGCCCGCGTCCCAACCTATCGAAAAAGACAAACAGGATATCCACGTTTCTCCCCACCCAGGGAAAATCCACCTTTCCGGCGCTTCGGAGCGCAGGGCGCCCCGGCGCACGGCACGCGGACGCCAGCGCGACAGCCTCACGCTTCAGATTAGCTTCAGAAGTCAAGCCACCATTATATATTGATATTTCCAAAACGCGGCGCAACACACCATCCAGACAGCGCGGCATCGTCCGGAATCCCATTTCCCCAAGGTCACCCAGCCGCCTCCACCACACTCCGCCCTTGTCCAACGGAAACTCCCCAACAACCCCCAGAGTTATCCACAGCCTTACGTACAGGGGGCCGGGACAAATCCCTGCGAAAACCGCCACGCACCCGCGCCCCGACCGCCGCGCACTGCGGAAAGCGAAGTTGCCTTCTCGACCGAACCCGGCGTTTGGCATAAAGCTTGCCCTCACGAAGCGCGGCAGAGGAGCCGCCCGAGACGTCCCGAGGAGAGACCGGAATGCTGATCTGCTGCGGCGAAGCCCTGATCGACATGATCCCCGCCGAAACCGCCGATGGCCGTGCCGCCTACGTGCCCCATGTCGGCGGCGCCGTCTTCAATACGGCCGTGGCCCTGGGGCGACTGGATCAGGCCTGCGGCATGATTTCCGGCATTTCCAACGATCTCTTCGGGCAAAGGCTCGTCGCAGCGCTCCAAGACAGCCGCGTGGACACCTCCCTGCTGATCCGTGCCGACCGGCCCACCACCATGGCCTATGTCACTCTCAGGAACGGTAGCGCCACCTACGATTTTCACGATGAAAACTCCGCCGGACGCATGATCACCCCGGCCGACCTGCCCGCACTGCCCGACAGCTGCGCCGCGCTCTACTTCGGCGGCATCTCCCTCGCCGTGGAACCGGGCGCCGAAACCTACGCCGCGCTCTGCACGCGCGAAGCCTCAGATCACCTGGTGATGATAGACCCCAACATCCGCCCCGGTTTCATCCGGGACGAGGCCAGGTTCCGCGACCGCATGGACCGGATGCTGCCCTGCGCGGACATCATCAAGATCTCCGACGAGGATCTGGAGTGGCTGCACCCCACCGATGGCGACAGCGATGCGCAGGCCCGCGCCCTGCAGGCGCGCACCGGCGCGATCGTCGTGCTGACCCGCGGGGCCGAGGGCGCGACCGCCTTCCGCGCCGGAGGGGAACTGCACGTCCCCTCCCGGCGGGCAGAGGTCGTCGATACCGTCGGTGCCGGCGACACCTTCAACGCGGGCCTTCTGGCCAGCCTCGCGGACCAGGGGCTGCTCGACAAGGCACGACTTGCCGCCATCCCGGACGAGGCCCTGGCCCGCGCCATGGACTTCGGCGCGCAGGTGGCCGCGGTCACCGTGTCCCGCGCAGGCGCCAACCCGCCCTGGCGCACCGAACTGGCCGCCTGACCCGCTTGCCCTAAGCGATCCCTGCCCCCGGCAAAGGAAATCGGGATCACCTGCCCCGCGGCCCCTCCGCTTGCGCATTCCCGACATTTCGCCCGATCCCGGCGAGACGTATCGCGACCAGACGGAAAACGCCCGCCCCGGAAAGCCGGAGCGGGCGATTCAAGTTCAGCGATGGCGATGCCGCCGGATCAGCCGATCCGGTAGTTCGGGCTTTCGCGGGTGATCTGCACGTCGTGGACATGGCTTTCGGACAGGCCGGCGCCGGTGATCTTCACGAAGTTGCAGCCCATGCGCATGTCGTCCACCGTGGCATTCCCGGTGTAGCCCATGGCCGCGCGCAGACCGCCCACCAGCTGGTGAATGACGGCGCCTGCGGGCCCCTTGTAGGGCACCTGGCCTTCGATCCCTTCGGGGACCAGCTTGTCGCTTGCCGCGTCCTTCTGGAAGTAACGGTCGGCGGAGCCGCGCGCCATGGCGCCCATGCTGCCCATGCCGCGATAGGACTTGAACGACCGGCCCTGGTACAGGATCACCTCGCCCGGGCTTTCATCCGTGCCGGCGATCATGCTGCCGACCATGGCGCAGCTCGCCCCGGCGGCAATCGCCTTGGCGAAATCGCCCGAGAACTTGATGCCGCCATCCGCGATGATCGGCACGTCGCCCGCCGCCTTGGCGCAATCCATGATCGCGGTCAGCTGCGGCACGCCGACACCGGCCACCATGCGGGTGGTGCAGATGGATCCGGGCCCGATACCGACCTTCACCGCATCCGCCCCTGCCGCGATCAGCGCCTTGGTGGCATCGGCCGTGGCCACGTTGCCCGCGATGATCTGCACATCGTTGGACAGCTGCTTGGCCCGGCTCACCGCCGCGACCACGCCTTCGCTGTGGCCGTGGGCGGTGTCGATCACCAGGATGTCGACCCCGGCATCCACCAGGGCTTCGGAACGTTCGAAACCGGCCTCGCCGACGCCCGTGGCCGCAGCCACCCGCAGCCGGCCCAGGTCATCCTTGCAGGCGGTGGGGTTCAGGACGGCCTTCTCGGTATCCTTCAGGGTCAGCAGCCCGGTCAGCTTGCCGCTCTTGTCGGTCACCAGCAGCTTCTCGATCCGTCGCTCGCGCATCATCTCGATCGCCTGCTGGCGGTCCGCCGGCTCTACCAGGATGGCCAGGTTCTGGCTCGTCATCATCACCCGAACCGGCGTTTCGTCCTTCTGGGCAAAGCGCATGTCGCGGTTGGTGACGATGCCGACAACCTTGTGGTCCTTGTCGACGACGGGGAAGCCGGTGAAGCCGTAGCGCTCGGTCAGGGCCTTGGCATCCGCCAGGGTCTGATCCGGCGTCAGCGTCACGGGGTTGTAGACGATACCGCTTTCAAAACGTTTCACCCGCCGCACTTCCTGCGCCTGCTCCAGCACGCTCAGGTTCTTGTGGATCACGCCGATCCCGCCGGCCTGGGCCATGGTGATGGCCATCTTCGCCTCGGTCACGGTATCCATGGCCGAGCTCAGCAGCGGGATATTCATGGAAATCCGCTTGGTTACCCGCGTCCTCGTGTCCGCCGTGCTGGGCAGAACGGAAGAAGCTGCAGGTACGAGTAGTACGTCATCGAAGGTGAGAGCCTCGCGAATCTCCATCGGGTCACTCCATGGACAAGATCACTTGGCGCTTCCCTATTGCATGTCTTGGGAGGAGGTAAAAGGCGAAAATGCCTGCACCGCCCCCGCGCAATGGTGCGTTTCAGGACAACAGGTTGTGCAGATGCCGATCGGTCAGCAGCACCGCAATGGCCACCAGCAGCGCCGCCACCACGAAACAGAAAAGCACCAGCTGACGCCGCCTGCGCGCCAGGACAACCGGATCCTGCCGCAACAGCTCCGCCAGGCGCCGCCAGGCGCGCCGCCGGGACGTCATCTCGTAAAGGTGCATCAGCGAATAGGCCACGGAAAAGACCAGCACCACCGCAAAGGCATCCCCCAGAAGGGACCCGGTCCGGAACATCAGCGCGATCAGGATCACCGCCACCGCGAGGATCGTCGAAACGATCGTCTCGGAATAGTAGGGCGAGGCCGCTCGCAGCAGCACCAGCCGTTCCAGCAACGGATCGGCGCGATCCCTGCCCGGCTCACCCCGCTCCAGCCCTTCGATCAGACGGGCCCGCGTGGGGGCGTCACAGCCCTCGCAGGCCTCCGCCAGCATATGCGCTTCCTGGGCGAAGACCTCCGTCTTGCGCGACACGATGAAGGCCGTGAAGATGGAGAAGAAGGCGACCAGCACCCCGATCACGTCGTAGTAGTCCTCCCCTGGCAGGATCGGCAGGTACAGCACGCCGATGCCCGCCAGCAGGAGCGCGCACAGCGACACGATGAACGACGGCCGCCGCAGCTCCGCCGTGTTCAGGAAGCAGTTGGCCAAAAAGATGATGGCAAAGCCCACCAGCGTGGTTTCCTCGATCCGTCCGCCATGGATCGCCGCGACCCAGAACAGGCCCAGGGGCGGCGCCAGGAACCACAGCAGGATCGAAGACGTGCTGCGAGAGAAGTTGACGCCGTAGACCGCCAGCAGAGATGCCAGGCCAAAGCCCGTCACGCCGAACCCCAGCCCCAGTTCCCAGGTCACCGGATCGCCGAAATCCGCCCCGGTCAGCAGGGCCATCACGCCGCAGATCACCATCCCCGCCACACGAAGCGCGCCCACCATGGCCGCGGCATCGCCCATGGTCTTGACCGGCGACACCCGCCGGGCCAGCTCCGTCTGAAGGATCGTCGCGGCAGAGGCGACGGCCGCCAGCACCGCAAAGCCCACACCAAGGGCCGCGGGCAGCGACACGCTCACCTCCCACTCGCCCGCCGTGGCACCCGCCGTGGCCCGGCGCGCGTCCACCAGCTCGGGGAAGATCACCACGATCAGCCCCAGCACGCTCATCGCCAGCACCGCCAGGTTGGCCACCGTCGGACGCTCCCACTCCTTCTGGATGAAGCGACCGGCAAAGACGTAGGCCAGCACCGGCCAAAGCTCCAGGATCACGATGGACACCGCGCCGGACACGATCTCGGCGGAGCGGGCAAAGAAATACTGCAGGAAGACAGAGGCCGCCGCCATCACGAAGAAATAGCGCGGCTCCTGCCGCAGGGCGCGCACCGTCACGTCGCGGATTGCCCGCGCGCCGCTGAAGGGCCAGTTGACCAGCAGCCCCACAAGCTGGCTCAGGAAGGCCACCGCCCAGATGTCCTGGGTCGGGCCGATCAGCATCGTCAGCAGCGGAAACAGGCTCCACAGCAGTACGTTCATGAAGATCGCGTTATTGGCGGAAAGTTTCATGCGGCCGGCCCCCTGGCCCCTGCGACCTGCCCCTGATCTCACCGGTCCGGGCGGCGCGAACCCGGGCAGGCCCGGCAGTCCTAGGAACCGCTGACCAGCACGTCAATCGCCGCGGCGGCGTGGCGGGGGCTTGCGTGCCCGCAGGGCCTCACCCTGCCGGTTCCTCCGGCAACTGCGCCCCGCCCGTCCTGCGTCCCGCCCGTCCTGCATCCCATGTCGCCCCCACCCGCCGCCATGTCGCCCCGGGGCTTTCACCGCGCGCGCGCCTCGCCTAACCTGTCTGAAAGGAAGGCCCGCCATGACCGGTGCCGTGACCGATGCCATGACCGATCAGGACCCGCTCGTCATCTTCACCCCCTCGGGCAAACGGGGGCGCGTGCCTGCGGGTACCCCTGTGCTGCAGGCCGCCCGGCAACTGGGCGTCGACCTCGACTCCGTCTGCGGCGGGCGCGGAATCTGCTCGAAATGCCAGGTCGCCCCGGCCTTCGGGGATTTCCCCAAGCATGGCCTGCATGTCGCCGAAACCGCCCTCTCCCCCGTCAACGCCGTCGAAGACCGCTACGACCGTGTCCGTGGCCTGAAACCGGGCCGCCGCCTCGGCTGCCAGGCGACCATCCAGGGCGACGTGGTCATCGACGTGCCCGCCGAAAGCCAGGTCCACCGCCAGGTCATCCGCAAGCGCGCCGACACCCGCACCCTCACCATGAACCCCGCCTCCCGGCTGTTCTACGTCGAAGTCGCCGAACCCGACATGCACGATCCCTCGGGTGATTTCGAACGGCTCTCCGCCGCGCTTGCCGAACAATGGGGGATCGAGGGCGTCACGGCGGACCTCTCCCTGCTGGCGCTGCTGCAGAAGACGCTGCGCAAGGGCGACTGGAAGGTCACCGCGGCGCTCCACCGCGACCACACCGGCGCGCCACCGCGCCTGCTGCACCTCTGGCCCGGCCTGCAGACCGGCCCGCTCTGCGGCCTCGCCATCGACCTCGGCTCCACCACCATCGCCGCCCACCTGACCGACCTCGAAACCGGCGAGGTCCGCGCCTCCTCCGGCCTCATGAACCCGCAGATCCGCTTCGGCGAAGACCTGATGTCGCGGGTCTCCTACGTGATGATGAACCCCGGCGGCGAGGCAGAGATGACCCGCGCCGTCCGCGAAGCGCTCTCCACCCTCGCTGCCGACCTCGCCACCGAAGCCGCCCTCGACCCCGCCCTGATCACCGAGGCGACCCTCGTCTGCAACCCGGTGATGCACCACCTCCTGCTGGGCCTCGACCCGGTCGAACTGGGCCAGGCCCCCTTCGCCCTCGCCCGCTCCTCCGCCCTCTCCCTGCCCGCGGCGGAGCTGCAGCTCTCCACCATCAATCCCCGCGCCCGCGCCTACCTGCTGCCCTGCATCGCGGGCCATGTCGGCGCCGATGCCGCCGCCGTCGCCCTTTCGGAATCGCCCGAAACCTCCGACGACCTCGTGCTGATCATCGACGTCGGCACCAATGCGGAGATCCTGCTGGGCAACCGCAGCCGCGTCCTCGCCTGCTCCTCGCCCACCGGCCCCGCCTTCGAAGGCGCCCAGATCAGCTCCGGCCAGCGCGCGGCCCCCGGCGCGATCGAGGCGGTGCGCATCGACCCCGTGACGAAGGACCCCCGCTTCCGCGTCATCGGCTGCGACCTCTGGTCCGACGATCCCGGGTTCGCGGCGGCCACCGCAGCCACCGGGATCACCGGCATCTGCGGCTCCGGCATCATCGAGGTGCTGGCGGAAATGCGCATGGCGGGCCTCCTCGATGCCTCGGGCCTCATCGGCTCCGCCGAACAGACCGGCAGCCCCCGCTGCCGCCCCGAGGGGCGCACCCATGCCTACCTTCTGCATGACGGCACGGCAGAGGGCGGCCCGGTCGTCACCGTCACCCAGGGCGACGTGCGCGCCATCCAGCTGGCCAAGTCGGCGCTCTATGCCGGGGCCCGGCTGCTGATGGACGAAATGGGCGTGGACCGCGTCGACCGCATCGTGCTGGCCGGGGCCTTCGGCGCGCATATCTCGGCCAAGCACGCCATGGTGCTGGGCATGATCCCCGACGCCCCGCTCGACCGGGTGACCTCCGCCGGGAATGCCGCGGGCACGGGCGCGCGCATCGCGCTCTGCGATATCGACGCCCGCGCGGCGGTGGAGGCGAACGTCGCCCGGATCACCAAGATCGAAACCGCCATCGCCCCGTCCTTCCAGGCACATTTCGTGGCCGCCAACGCCCTGCCCCACGCCTCCGATCCCTTCCCCGAACTGGCCCGCCTGGTGACCCTGCCGGAGGTGAGCTTCAACACCGGCGGCACCGATGGCCGCCCCCGCAGGCGCAGGCGCGGCTGATCCGTCCTGGCACACCCTGGGCACACTGCGCCCGCATCGAGCCGCCCCCCTGGCGAAGTTGGTCCGCAACTTCCCTCCCGCAGCCTCGCCGAACGAAGGAGCCCACCCGCGCAGACCGCCCCGCTCTCCGCACGAAACCTCCAGCCGCCCAGAGCAGGCCAGGCACCTCAGCACTTTCCGGCTCGGGGCGGAATTGGACAGCGCATCCGGTCGTCCGGACGAGGCACCCCGTCCCGCTGGCCCCGCCGGTGCCGCGCGCAGCCCCCACGCCCTTCAACCGATCCCCCCGTAACCGATCCCCCCGTGACACTTCCCGCTTGACGGGATCGCCGGCTTGCCATACCTCATCCCTCGCGCGGCGGGTATGATGTAATGGTAGCCTGTCAGCTTCCCAAGCTGAACGCGCGGGTTCGATTCCCGCTACCCGCTCCAATCAACCCCACAAGTGATTGATTTTAAAATAGAAACCCAGAAAATGGGCAACTAGATAGCCAACACGCTAGCCAACCCCGGCAATACGCCATGAAACATGTAGAAACGTGTTGCAGACGGCAAAGCAGGCGCGAAGCCCACCCCATGATCATGCGAACGTGGGCCTGCTAGAGGAAGAGACCCGGGACACGAGCGCCACGGCCCGCGCTGGAAGCGCATGCCGAGCGCCGGGCCGCTATGGTCATCGCAGCCCTGCGATATCGTCCAGCAAGCCCCGGAACACGCCAAGGGCCACATCATCGGCCTGCAAGGCGTCGGGCGTCACCCCTTCCAGCTCCCACGCCATCGCCTCTGCTCTGCCTTCAGCTTCAGCGCCGCGACCGTCTCGGCGGGCCGGGGCAGCATGGCCCCCGTGACGGCATGGGCGGCAGCAAGTGCGTCCTCGACCGCCTCCGGGTCCTGGGCATGGCAGGCGGCAGCATAGGCGGCAAGAGCGGCATCGAGGTGGGCCTTGATGGTGGTGGTCGGCATGTCGGTCTCCAGTGTGGGATTGCCACCAGGCGGCGATGCACCAGCCGGACCGACCCGGGCAATGTGGAAACAAACCCACCTGCCACATGCTGACAAATCCAACGACCCAGGGCCGAAATCCAACTCCGGCGCGTGGACAAGTCCGATCTCTTCCAACCCTCCATCGGAGCATCGAGGTGACGTTGAGCAAACCGATGCTCGAACAACGATCAAAACGGAAACCGTCTCAACGGCAATTCGTTGCTCCCAAAGATGGCCTGAAGTATGAACATCGGAGTATTTTGCATTTGGAGAGCGCCATGACTGTAGCGGCAATCTGGCAACAGGGTAACCATCTTTGGTGCGCCGCCGACAGCAGATTGGTTGCTGGCGAGCAAGATCAGGTAGTTACCGAAATGGTCGCAAAAATTCACTCCATTCCTATTACAATCCATGCTCAGGATATAGAGGGTTATTTGCGGGCACCACACTACTGGACGCAGTTTGGCTTCGTATATGCTGGAAGCGCCGCTCCGGCATCCATGACAGCTATCACTGCGTCCACTCTCCTTCAGCAGCTGGCGCGGCCAGGCAATCGGACTAACCCACCCCGCTTCGAGGAAGTCGCAGAATTCGTCCGCAAGATAGCTCAGAAGTTCATGATTGAAAGACGCCAACTGGGTGGAGACGGAAAATTTTGGTCAGCGCTGTTCGGCTGGTGCCCGCATACTTCGACTTGGAAGGTCGCCCACATATCTCCGCAGGGAAGTGAAAATGACTTCAGGGTTGAGATTGATTTCCCGCTAGCCCCGACAGAAGACGGCGCTACGTGGCTAGTTCTAGGGAGCGGAAGGAGCGAATTCGAAAAAACATACGATGATCTCACTAGAGATGGCGTGCCGCCCTCGCTTCGAGCGCCAAATAAGGTCATTGAAAAAATGATCGAAGAAAACCTGGACGAGACTGTTGGAGGAACCATTTCAATGGGAGCGGCCCACGAACATGGCTTCGTACTATTTCATACCGGAGGCGTGAACTTATGGGCCCCCACGGAACCGCTCCGCCTGTTTAATGGCCTCGACCTCGACCGTGATCTCGGTGACGTTTTTCCGTACAAGGTGGCAACACACCCGATACCGTGAAACGTCGGAGCGATCCGATAACGACCTCTTGGATAATCAAACTGCGACCGGCACCCCATCGTGGTCGAGGCCTTGGGATATGAGGGAGAGGCCCCGATCCCGGAGCCGGTAGGCCGCGCCCCGGCTGATCGTGTTGCGGCGCTTCACAGTGCCGTTGAACGAGCGCCTGAATGCCTTGCAGCGCACCCACACGTTGAGGATCGCCGCAGCCCCGGCGTTCGCGGGGATCAGGTAGTCGGCGGGCCATTGCAGGGCCGCCTCTAAGGCGCTGACCTTCGCAGGCGCTGGCAGGATGCACCGGCGGCGCTCTTCGGGTTCGTCATCCCCAGCGATCTCAGGCAGGCCCCAGCCTTCGTCCAGATGATCGGCCAGGGTGGATTGCAACTTGAAAACACTGCTGGCACCTCGGAACCCGGCGGGGCCGACAGGCCCGCCCGTGTAGTGCGCCCAGCGGACGGCCTCGATCATGACCTCGCCCACCCGTTCCGGCGTCCAGGTCTCCGCATTGAGGGCTGGCAGAGAGCCGCCAGACGCGAAATCGTCCAGCCAATCCCTCATCCTCGCTTCTCCTCAGAATGGGGCCGGTAGTCCTGGCGTGGTCTCGTCGTCATCCGGGAAAGCTCCATCGGGCAAGTGGGTGAAAGATCGTCACGGGCACCGTGCGCGCAAAGCACCCAACATCTAGCACGAAACTGGAGCTTTCGGAATGAACGTTGCAAGATAGTTAGAGAAAGCGCCCATGCGTATGCAAGGCAGGAGCGCCGTCAGAGGTAATCATCGCGTGATCTTGACGAAACGTCAAAGTCTCGAAATGCTTTGGCATTATCCCCATGAGGGATCGCATCGATAGCTTCGCCCTTGATTGATAGATTGAATATGCCCGCAATCCAACTCGCAACCGTTCTTCTCGGGGCCACCGGCTTCAAACACGGCAACAACGTCAATGATACATTTCGAGGGCAAGTCCTGACCTCTGAGGGGGCAATCCGGCAGGCGATCATTAAAGACTTAGACCTCTGCCAACTTTGCAACGAGCTTGTCGCACACACGGTCGCTCGGGAGGTCGGATTACCAATCCCGGACTGCTACCTTGGCCTCGTCACCACCGGCATTCTGGACGTGAAAAAGGCACCATCCACAACAGACGGATCGCACCTTGTTTTCGTCAGCTCCGATGTCAAAGTCCCGAATATCACCTATCACCTTCAAGGATCGGACCTACCAGCGCAGTTAGCGCTACTTGGGGAAATCATCAAATGGGATGACCTCGGTGATCTATATGCTTATGATGCTTGGATCGCGAATACAGACAGGCATCCGGGAAACCTTCTGTTCGGCGGAAAGGGTGAGTTCTGGCTTATCGACCATGGGCACTCGTTCACCGGCCCGAACTGGCAAGCAGACCAACTAGACCCAGATGCCGAGTATCGAAACCGCCTAGGTGAATGGTTGACGCCGCGCCTGCCGATAGAGCAGAAGCGGCAGCGGGCGACCGAGGTGCGGCAGTTCGGGGCAGAGATTTCGGGCTTCGACGCGTCCGAAGCTTCGAAGAACAGCCGCGTTGCAGAACTTCTGCCGGTCAAAAATGTGAAGGCCCTTAAAGAGTTTCTAGAGAAGCGGGCCGTTAAGGTGCCGATCCTCGCAAGCAAGGCGCTCGGCGTGCCGACGATGGTATGATGGAAGTCTCACTGGATACAAACCTGTTCCCGAGGCTGCGTGATAGTGTTCGCGCCCGGTGGGTCCCTGTGCTCTTCGAGCCGATTTCCGGGTCGTATGAGCGCTTCGTTGTGGGCGTAGCCGCATTCAATGGACCGGGGTTCCATCTAGAGTGGGCAAACCGACTGGACCGGTTGACATGCTTCTATGGCGAGGATGCCGCAGGCACAGTAAGTGCGATACAAGTCGCGGGTGAACACCTTCGACATGACTTAGCCACACGCGCAGAGGCGGCAATTACAAGCCCCAATCCCGCTGTGTCTGGCATCGTCTTCGGTGACGTTCGAGAGGCCGAGGGGTACAGCCTTCAAACCGTCGCCACGAGCTGGCTCGCGGCACTGTCCTCCCTCTACGTCGAGCCGAAGGCCGAATTGCTTGAGGTTGTCGAAGATCGGGATTTGAGCATCGCTGGCGCAGAGGGAACCGGAGACCGATTGCCATTCTTGGTATGCGACTACGTGAAGGCCCGGCGCGAGGGCTTCGCGAACTTCTTCAGCCCTGACCTGCGTGAAGGCAGGCAACGACGAATGAAGGGAGCGAGCCATAAGATCGTCATAGATTTTTCCGGATCGAAGCTGGTCGCCAATTTCGGCACACTACGAGCTAGCGCTCTTGGCGGGTCCGTAAATCTCATCAAGCGTCGCCTCTGGGACCTCAAGGTCGAACGCGACCGAGAGCCAGGCGCACAGTTCGCGCGGCAGCATGAAATGATCCTACAGCGCCCTCGCAAAGATGACCCACAGATCACCGAAAAGCAGCAAGCGAACTTGGAAGAAGCATATCAATCACTCGAAGAGCAAGCTGATCAAGAAGAACTCCGCCTTCGCGCGCTCGACAGCGTCTTAGACATTGGCGAACATATTCTTCAAACAGAAGTCGCCTAGCACCTATAATGCGGCCAAGAACGCCGGACCCATAGCAAAGGCCAAGCAGGCGCAAAGCAGCCTGATTGCCGAGGTCCACGTTACACAGGCCACCGCCGCCGACCTTTGCCACCCCCGCGACGAGATCCACGAGGCGCGCCAGATCCGGGACGCAGAGGCAGCCGATCCGGGCGTGACGGAGCGGGCGCTAGACGAGATGGTGGAGGCTCGGGAGGACCCGACCAAGGATGCTCTGCGCCGCTCTGGATGTCCTACTGGCTCAACAGCGCATTCGTATGTCCGGGTCCTTCCCTTGGGGGGATGGTCTTTGCACCGAATGATTGCCATGCTGGTTCTATTGGCAAATGGGTTAAGGATCTTGCAGCCATGCAATCGAAACGGTTGGAAGATGTCGAGGCCTTTTACAGCATCCTGACGCAGCTGCCGACACGACGTCTGGGCGAATGCAGCGGACAGAATGCTTGGCCTGAGCGCGGCGTCTACTTCTTCTTTGAAGACGGCGAGACGCGTGCGGATGGTTCCCAGCGAGTTGTCCGGATTGGCACCCATGCGTTGACGGATGGGAGCAAGTCCACCCTCTGGGGGCGCCTGAGCCAGCACCGCGGCACGGTTACACCCAAGGGCGGCAATCACAGGGGATCCGTTTTCCGCGACCGTGTCGGACGGGCGCTTCTAGGAAAAGCCGGAGCCGATCTTCCCGGTTGGGGAGACAACAAGTGTGGCACTCCGGACCAGCGCGCAGTCGAGGCCGATCTCGAAGCGCGGGTCAGCGATGTATTGGGACAAATGACAATCGCATGGCTGGACGTGCCCGATGCGCCTGGTCGGAGCTCCCTGCGCGGATATATCGAACGCAATGCAATCGCCCTTTTGGCAGGGCAGGAGCACCCGTCGCAGGGGTGGTTGGGGCACATGAGTGACCGGGCGTCAATCCGCTCTTCCGGGCTGTGGAACAGCAATCATGTCGAAGAGGATTATGATCCGGGCTTCCTGAAGGTCTTTGCGCAGCTCGCATCGGGACGTGCCGCGACACCAACTGCAACCACCACCCGAAGTGTCGTCATGCAATGCGCGAAATCGAAGCGCCCCGGCGGGTGGTTCTTCGATCTCGATGGGACAGAGATCCGGTTCGTGGCCGATCCTGCGTTGGCTCCTTCGGTTTCAGGCACCCGCGCGGTGCATCCTGATGACATCGCCCATGACGGCCAGACCTGGCGGAGCTTTGTTCTGGCCTACAATGCCCGATATCGCGAGACCGGAAGCAACCCCTTCGGCCTCCATGCCGCTGGCCAGCTTTACACGAACCCGGCCTACGCAAGCCTCGGTAGGTTGACCGACCACGCGTACATCCTGTCGGCCTGCTGGGGCATCGTGAGAAGCGATTTCCTGCTGCCGAACTACGACGTCACCTTCAGCCGGTCGCCGGGTACGCCGGATCATGCCCTGCGCCAAAGCGACGAAGGTTGGCTGGACTTCAAAATGCTTCCCCAAGACACCGATGCAGAGCTGGTTTTCGTCGGCGGACGCAGCTACTTGCCGGCCTTCGAACGGCTTTCCCGAAGCTATTCCGGCAAGCGGATTGCATACCACTCCCTCTCCGATGCTCCGGTCATCCCGGGCGTCGAGATGCGCCGTTTCGACACGAACACGCGCACCAACTGGCACTACGAGCTGGCCTTGGTGATGACCGCAGGCGAAATCCCTTCAGAGGCAGAAACCAATCCCGAGAATGTCGGTGCCGTCCCGGAGGTCGAAGCCAAGTTGCACGTAGCCGCCACGCGACGGCCCGGCGACTATGGTAAGTACACGCCACTCAACACGTATCTGCTGTCGCTCCCAGCCTCGCAGCAGGCAGAAACGCTCAGCTTCGCGACAATGGAGCAGATCCTTGAGACAAGCCTGCCAACTTCGTCGCGGTCCCACGTCGCGGTTTGGTGGGCGAATGGCGGCCATCCTCAAGCCAAGGCGTGGATGGATGCTGGCTTCAGGAAAGCCGCCCACAGGATGACAGGCGACGATGCCTCTTCCTGGGTCCGTTTCGATAGGGTGTAGGAAGAGTATGACGCCGCGCAAGAGCGGGGGGAGGTATCGAAGGGTGGCGGTCGGCCTGACTGCGTTGACGACCGCAACGCAGTCCCGGCAACCGCCGCCGACCTTGGCCTCCGCCGCGACGAGATCCACGTGGCGCGCCAGATCCGGGACGCAGAGGCAGCCGATCCGGGCGTCATCCAGCGGACCTTGGACGACATGACGGCGCGCGGCGAGGAGCCGCCACACGCCACCCATTCGCTACCACGTCAACACGACAACGGCCACGTCTTCGCCCTCGGCGCGCAGATAAAGCACATCGGTTTCAGTATCGAGGTTCTGGAAATCTTCGCGCTGGACCAATGGCGCAAATGCGGTCGCGCCCGGTGCCGGGAGCGCGGCGCTCCCGATCAGGCGAAGGCCGCCGGTCGAAAGGGGGCGGATTGATGCATTGGCGCAGCCTTGCGCGACGGGCGTGTAGGCGGCATTCGTGACGGTGAAGCGGGTCGTCGTGATTGTCATGAGGTTCTCTCAAGGTTTGCGGTGAGCCGGGCACGGGCCTTCTCGATGGAGGCGAGGTAGGCCTCGGCGGTCGTCCAAATCACCCCTCGGGACCTGAGGCCGGAGACGCAAGTACGGCCATTCTTCGAACTGCACCACTCCAATAGCCAATCCTCCTCGCCGTCCAAGCGATGGAAGGGCAGCACCCTCAGAAGGGTCAGGGACGCGCCGGAGCGGAATGAGACCACCGTGCCGAGGCGCGGAGGCCGGAGGAAGTCAATGCGCGGACCGTGCCCCATCATGCACCGTCCCCGTCCTGGGCCTTGGCCCCGAGCCGGTCGAGGGCGGCGCGGATCGCGCGTTCGGCGAAGGCGGACATGTCGGCCTGCGCCCGTAGCCGGTCGGCGGTTTCGGCGTCGATCCGAAGACCTAGCCGTACTTTCGGCGGCTCCGGCGGCTTCGCCGGGCGGGGCTTCCGGTTGGCCGGGATGCCCACCTCATCGCCGTGCGAGGCTTGCCCTGCGCGGCCCTCTACCGACCAGCGGAGGGCCTCGTCCAAGGATTGGCCCCACCGGACGCTTTTCGCCCGCAAGCCGCTGACGCCAAGCCGCCCATCGGCACCGCGCCACTCGATTAGAAAGCTCGGGCTCCCGTCCCGGCGCTCATACGGGGCGATCCTGGTGACGGTGATGGTCTGGCCGCCTTGGGCCAGCGTGGTGCCCGGCGCAGGCGGCGTGCTGAAGTTGATACCGGAGCCCGTCATGAGGTGGCCCCCTTCCGGCGCAACCCAGCACGGGCCTTCCGGCCCGTCGCGGGCTTGGCGGGCTGGCCGGTGGTGAATGCCCTGGCGAGCTGGGTCTGAGCCTCATGAAGTGCACCATCGATGACGCGGCGAGCGGTCATGTCCCTCGTGGTGCGGGCCGGGACCGAGTGGAATTCGCGGAGGATCGCGCCCGTGATCGCGGCTATGGCGTCGTCGGCGTCGTGGTCCGGGATCAGGCTGCGTTCATCCAGCAACAGGTCGAGTTCAGCGGCCTCGGCGCGAGCCGCGCGCGCCTCATTTTGGGCGGCGGTCAGAGAGGCATCGCGGGCCGAGGCGCGCAGGTGGTCGAGGAACGCCCGGACACCGGCGACCAAGCTGACTTGGCCGTCCCTAACTGCGATCAGGCGAGCACGGACAAGGCCCTCAATCTCGCCGTTTTCCGCGCCGCAGACCCGCCGAAGGGTGGCGATGGGGATGAAAACCTGCTGGCGGTCAGTCATCATCGTCTTCCCCCACATCCTCGCCACGCAGGCCAGCGATCACCTTTACCCGGGCCGCTTCGATCCTCTGGCAGGCGGCCTCTACCTCCGACGCGAAGACCCGGGCCGTCTGACCGTCTACGTGTCCGATGACATCGACCGCCCGAAGCCGGGCGATGGCTTCGGCGGTGATCTGATCGACCAGCTGCTCGACTTCGACCCGCTCGATCAAGGCGGCCCGGCGCCGGGCCGTAGCCCGCCGGACCTTCTCGGCTTTGGCCTGGTGGCTGCGCACCTGGGGTGCGTTCGCGTCGGCGCGCTCCGCGCCTTCCCGCAGGAAGGCTGCGTAACCCTGGATGGCGCCGCTTACCGTGGTGAAGCCCCGGCGGTGACGAACGACATGGCCATTCGAGGCCAACTTGCGGAACATCGCGTCCGAAATACCCATCAGCTTAGCTGCATCGGAGGTGGCGATTTCGTCGGTCGGGATCGCAGTCAAAGCCCACCTCTGGCTTTGGTGCGCGCCTCGCTGATCGCCGCTTCAGCCGCTTGCCGTGATCCGAAATTGGCATCGTCAGCGAAAGAAATCGGCTCGCGATCTGCGTCCGCTTGCACCTTGCCAGACGCCGACACGGCGCCTGCGCCCAGTCCGGCGTTGGCCTTAGCGACGGCGGCAGACCAGGTTGCGGCGGACCGCTCGGATTTCGATGCGTGGCCCCCGTCTTCTCCACCATCGCCGAATGACGCCATCATTTCCTCCTCGGCGATCAGGTCGTCCAGGGTCCGGATGCGCGGCGCAGCGGCTTCCCTCGGGAGGCCAGCGAGAAGCCCGGCGACCGCCTCGGCCGGAACGAAATCGCCTTGGAGGGCCAGAGCGCACGCAGCACGAAATCGCCCTTCGGCAGATGGATGGCCGAAGATGGCCGAGAGGCGTTCACGTTCGGCCCGTGCAGCTTGATCACCGAACGACGCCGCCCCCGGAAGCGACAGGGCGGCTGCGTCAGCATCCTGATCAAGCGCAAGGTGCGACAGGATGGTTCGCGCCTGAGCGGCATCGACTGGTCCCATGAGCGCCAGGCGCAACGCTTGCCGTGGGCGGTTCAGGTCAGTGCCCGCAGAGACGATGGCGGCGATCCGGCCACGTTCGGCGGCCGCCTCGGCCTTAGCGGCGGCGGCCTGTGCTTCGGCGAGTTCCGCGGCCTCGACCTGCTCGGTCGCCCGGCGGCGGGCGGCATCGCGCTCGGCGGTCGGGGCGGTGGCTGGGACCGCGCCCATCAGGTCGGCCACCTTCCTCGAGCGGCGCTGGACTGCCTCGCTGGAGTCATCAAGCTTCGTGTTCATTTTTGTCTTCCTTCTGCTCGGTTTGGGGGCGGAGCTGTTCGCTGGCACGGCGCAGGAGCCTCACCACAGCGGGGGGAAACGACGTTTTGGAGGGCGATTTTTTCTCAACCAATTTTCGGCCTTTCGATTGCTGATCAGGATGTTGGGGTGGTTCGGCTGGCCGTGGACTTTCGCCACCGCACCGCGAATTTCATGGTCTGGGAAACGGCGAAAAATCGGGCCGCTTCTGCGCCGCCCCCTAGCGGGCGCTGAACGGTCCCTACGGGTCCCCCCCTTGCCCCCAAAGCACCCCCGTGCGGCCCGCCAAGGGCCGCACGGGGGTGTTGTGACGGCGGGCGAAACCGCCAATCGCCCGCTGCCTACCGCCAGCGGAAATGGAAAGGACTGGCGGCAATTTCCTTCACCCGGGCAGCGATGCGTCTGCCGCCAGCACCGCGCGCGGGTCGGCGTCGGCGCGGCGCTCCACGGCCACGCCAGTGGCCTCAAGCGCACGAATAGCGGCCTCTTCGGCCAACTCCAGGGAAAGCAGCGCGGCCTCGGCCTCGGCCATGCGGGCGGTGCGCTGGTCGGTGGTCAGCGCCTCCCGGCCCGCCAAGAGGTCTTCGAGCTGGCCTGCTACGACTTCCCGGAAGGTGGGCATCGACGAGGCCAGAATGAGGCCGAGCAGCATGTCGGAAACGTCACTGTGGTTGCCGATCAGCTCGTCGCCGACCCGTGTCACGACGTGAGGAAGGAGCAAACCGGAAGGCGCGGCGGCCGGTTCCAGGAGGCGGCCAGGACGCAGGCGGTCAACGGCGCTGGTCGCTTGGCGTTCGGCCCACGCATCGAACGCGGCCAACGCCTCTGCAACAGGCTGGGGGGCACTCTCGATCCGGCGCAGCTCGGCCTTGGCCTCGGCCACCTGCTCGCGCAATAGGTCAATTTCCCCAAAGGCATCGCTGACGGCGGACCGGGAGGAGCGGAGTTTGTCGAGGAAACCCATCAGATGATCCCCCCACGAACCTTTGCGGCCTCGTCGGCCAGAAGATCCGGTACGGCAAGGTCATGCTCGACGGCGAAAGCGAGGCAGGTCCGGAACAGCGTATTCGCCCGACCTGCGGATACGCCAAGGGCGTCAATTTCGCGCTGTTTCGATGCCATCTGCTCGGACAACTTGCCGACTTCAGCCTCGACCGTCTCAGCCATGGCGAGGCCAGAGGCATGGCCTTCGCCCCGCGTTTCCTCGGCCTTGCGGCGTGCCATGGCAGCACGCCCCTGGGCGTCCTCGCGTTTCTCGCGGGTAGCCTGATACTCGTCCGAGGCTGCACGCTGCAGGGCGCGTGCCTCGCGCCGCTTGCGGTCCAGCACCAGCAGACGGCTGGGATCAAATTCAAGCTTGGTCGTCATCGTCGGAAAGCCTCCATTTCGCTTTCCGCAGATCATGGATCAAAAGGCCCGGAATTCGCTGGCGCAGCAAATTCCGGACCATCCAGTCAGGCCCCGAGGATGTCCTCCAGCCGATCAATGCCGGGCATCGGTTTGTTCAGCTTCAGGCGGAGGATTTGCCACCAGAACGAGGCCGGAGCCAAAGGCGGGCGGGTCTCGCGGTACTGATCGGCTGTCCAAGCCCCAGCCGCATACCGCTCGAATGCTTTGATGATGGCTGATGCCGCCTGTCGGTCAGTCGCCTTCGCCCATTCCGGCACCGCAGCACGCGCACCCCGAAGGAGCTGGTCACGGCGGCGCAGGGCGATCCGAGCTGTTGCCGTGGTTCCCGCTGGCGGCTGAAGGCCCATGATACGCCCGAGGGGCACCGCGCGGCCTTCGGCGTCCTTGTCTCCGCGAAGGATCGCTTCCCCGGCCTCTTCCATGCGGCGGCCCATCGCGCGGACGCCAGGCTCCATGGCCATCAAGCACCACTCAGCCGCCGCGAACCAGTGGTCCAAGATCTCGGCGGCGTCAGCCCTGCAAAGCACGTCCTGCGCGGGCCGCTGATCGCCCCCGAAGGCTGCGTGCAGCCAGCGGTCCGGCTTCCGCCACTCGCCATCGGGATCACCCATGGGGAGGAACTCGGGGTCATCGACGGCCTTTTCGCGGTGACCAGACGGATCCACGCGATCATGCGCTGGGATCGCGTGCGACCCAGGTAGCTCGGCCCGGCCCCGGCCATCGCCGGGCCGGTCCACGCCGCTGTCGTCGCGGTCAGGCATCGTCGCCCACCTGCTTGCGGTCGTGGATCGCCGCCAAACATCCCGCCCGGCGCAGTTCGTCGGCGCTCAGCGTTGCTTCCCGGAAGATCGCAACTTCGGCTTTCACTAGGCCAGTGTAGGCCTTGGTGACACGCTCGATCTGCTCGGCAGACATATGCCGTGCCCGCATATGCGCCCGAACCTCTGCCAGGTGCGCTCGCCACCAGGCAGCCGCCTCGGCGCGGTTTCGGATCGCGCAGCCGAGGATAGCTGCGTCACGCGGGTCGAAGCGGAACCAGCGCACGAGCGCCTCACCCGAGGCGATAATCTCCGCCGATGGGCCATCGCCCATGTGCTGCCAGACCGGAAGCCGCCGGTCCGGGTCAGCGATTGCAGTTTCAGGAAATTTGATGACCTCAGCCATGCTGACCCGCTCCATCTGCCAGAGTGAATTTCGGCTCGGTCCGAGATCGAGCCGCCTTTGCATTCACGACCGCCGCCATGAACGTCGCCGCGCCATCTGCGCCAACAAGTGCGGTCAGCACATCGACATGACGCTGAAATGAAGCGCTGGCCGTTCCTGGTTCACCGCACTGGATCGCATCGAGAATGGTGGCGGCTGTCCATTTAAGCGCGGCGTGGTCGCCGTCGCTGATCCCTGTCAGGATTGCCTCGGCCACCTCGTGACAATCGAGACCATCGTGCAGGCTTACGAGGTCTTCCGCCGCCACGCCGACATTGCGGTCTATATCGCCCATGAGGGCCTTGGCCTTCGCAACAGCCTTCTCGCCATCGTCACCGTTGGCCTTCACAATGGCGATGACGTACGCCCGCAGGTCGTCCCAGCCCATGCGCTGATCTCGAATGATCCGGCGCAGAAGACGCGCACAAGATTGGGCGTATGCGACATCGTATCCGGACAGGCCCATGATCGCGCCACGCATGATTTCGCGCGCCAAATCCTGATCACCGAGAGCTTGTGCAAGTTCAGAAACTGGGTCCGGATCAGGTTCCGTACCGGGGATGGGAACAGGGGCTTCGTGCCCCTGTGCCCAGCCCCCACGATCCGTCGCGCTTTCGGCCCTGTCGATATCGTCGGCCACGACAAGAAAATCCTCAGACCCAGAAACCGCGTCTGGAGAAGAGGCGGAAGCGCGCCCCAGGGCGCTCCCGCCCCGTTCAAGGGTCGTACAGTATATGGGGTCCAGCTCCGTGGACGAAACTAGTCCACCAGCGTGGACTAAATCGCTTTCCGGCGGCGAAGTAATTTCGTCTTGAGATTTGGACGAAATCCCCCTCTCCATTTCGTCCATCTTGGTGGACGAAATACCAGAGGCTTGCTCGGCAACGATGACAGCCTGATAGGTCGGTGACAGGCGCCCAGGCTCGCGGTTGCGCTTGCGTTTGATCGGCTTGTCCGCCTGGCGTATAACGCCTGCCTGCTTCATCCTCGATAAGATGTTTGCCGCGCTTGACCGAGAGCATCCGGCCCCTTCAGCAAGCACCTCATATGGGAGGAAGAAGCGACCATCTTTCTGCATCAACTCGAAGGCAAGAGCGCACCCGAGGAAGTCCAGGTCGCGCATCGGCGAGCGGCGTCCAGCGATAGTGCGTCTGACCGATTTCAGCCACCTGAACCCGTTGAAGTTCTGATCGCTCATTCCCGTACCTCCCGGCCACACAGCGCTTGTCCGACGGTCGTGATGGAGGTAATGTCGGAGCCAAGGATTTTGGTGGATCCGTCCATTCCAGCCCCGGTCGCGGTGACACCCGCGCCGGGGTTTTTCACTTCCAAGGTCATGCTTTCGCCTCGCCCACACCTGCCTTCGCGGCTTCCCAGGCCTCAAGATCCGCGAGCTTGAAACGCACGCAGCCGGGCGAGAGCTGGATCGGGTCCGGGAACTCTGGATCAGCCTTACGCCAGCGCCACACCGTGACGCGAGTAACACCAAAACGTTCAGCGACCTGTTTGTCGGTGAGATAGAAACGCCCCGGCTGGGACATTTGTGCGCCACTGGGCGCAACGGAAATATTGGGCATGATCGCCCCCTTGTGCTGGTGCTGCTTCAGAAGCAGCGCGTTGTCGAAGACCCCTATTTCTTCAATCAACAGCTCGGCACTTTGCGGAGGCAACTATTCGGATTGGGGCTTTGTCCGATACCTAGAAAGGTAAGCGAAAGGTAGCCGATTGCAACCCCTCTATACGAAGATATTCAATTCTCTCCAATCACCCGCCGACAGCAGGAAACGCGACAACAACACCAGCGTCCTCGCCGTGCAGGAAATCGCTCCATGCGATCATCAATGCCCGGCGTCGCTCGAACATGTCCGAGCGGCGATACGCTCGCTCAACCTTGTTCCCGACGACGTGTGCCAAACTAAGTTCGGCCAGATCGCGATCCACACCACGCTCGGCACACCAATCGCGGAAGCTCGACCGTAAGCCGTGCGGGACAGCCGGACGGCCAGAGCGTGCATCACGCCAGCCCGCCTTTTCTGGGTCTTCGCCGACAGCTTTGGCGGCTTCCTCGGCATCCCCCTGCATCCTGCGCATGACGGCGCTGATCGTCATGTCGGACATCTGCTTTCCGGTTACGGACGGGAAGACATAAGGAACATCGGCCATCCTCGGCACCCCTTTGAGCAGTTCGATAGCCGCAGTCGACAGCGCGACCCGATGCTCAGAACCGGCCTTCATCCGGGCACCCGGGATAACCCATGTTCCTGCCTTGAGGTCGATTTCATCCCATGTCGCGCCGCGAACTTCGCCCGACCGGCTCGCGCATAGAGCCGCGAAGCGCAGGGCCAACGCTCCCATGCCTTCGCGACCAGACAGCTCGGACCACCAGCCCGCAAGCTGGTTAACCGGAACCGCTGGGAAGTTGCCGGACTTGGCTTTGGCAGCAACAGCAGGAGCAGGAAGAAGCTCTTTCAAATTACCACGCCAGACCGCCGGGTTATCGCCCATGCGATGCCCCGCAACGGTCGCCCACGCCATGATCCCCTCGAGGTAGGTCCGCAGCTTCTGGGCGGTATCAGGCTTAGCGGACCACACGGGTTGCAGGACGCGTAGAACGTCTTGGGCGGTTACATCCTGAACTCCCATGGCGCCGATTTCGGGGAACGCGTACCGCGTCAACGTGGACCTCACGGCCTTCTGCGACTTCCCCGGGCGGTCCGCCAGCTTTGCCGTGATCCACCGATCAGCGGCTTCCCCGAACGTCAGATGGCGCGCACGGGCCGCCGCCAGGGCGGCGCGGGCCGCCCTTTTCTCCTCTATAGGGTCGCCCCCCTGCTCGATCAGCGCCTTGGCCTCTCGTGCCTTGTCCCTGGCCGCTGCGAGCGAGATTTCCGGATATGGCCCGAGGCCGACACTTCGGCGCTGGCCGCCGATCATGGTCCTCAGCAGCCAGGATTTTGCACCGCCTGGCGTGATCTGTAGCAGCAGGCCGGAAACGCCGCCGACCGCATGCCATTCATTCCGGTCACGGTCTCCACTGTGGGCCGCGCGCTTGATGTCCAGCGGCCCCAACTCCTTCGCTCTCTTCGGCATATCGCCCTCCAAGCACCTCACCCCTTACGAGTGGCGCGCGAACCCGGAATATAACTTTCCCCGCATTCCAAGCCCGCCATCCCGCTAGCCAAAAAACTTGATACAGGACGCAATCGACTGCAAGGGGGTGTTTCAAAAAATCCAAAGAACTCTTGACGGTTAGCGGCCTTCGATACAGATAGAAATCGACAGAAATCCCATATTGGCGCCCGCTACCCGCTCCACGTCCTCCAAACTTGTCGTGAATCCTGAATGGCTTGGGGCGAAATCCGCCCCACACGGAACGCGGCCCACGGGACACCACGCCAGCACCTTCAAGAACAGGTCACGCCCGGATGCGCGGGCGCTCAGGACCTTCACCAATCACACTTGCGATCGCCAGCACGCCGAGCTTGCGCCCCAGACAAGTGACCTTCCCCGCGAAGCCAACGCTCGGTCCTCGGCGCAGCGTTTTCCGGCGATCCAAGGTTGGCAGTGCGCAGGTCGCGGACGCCGGGCGCGCGCAATCCAGTCCGAGGTGCCCTGGCGCTTTCGCGCCCTGAGCCCACCTCCAGAACCTTCGCAACTAAGGTCGGCTTCGAGCCCATAGTTACCGATGCTGCGCCAAGTTCGAATGTCCGGTTGTTTGAGAGACCATTTTGTGAAAACTCTTGGGTGATTTGATTTGGAAACCGTTCCATGCGTATTTTCTGTGCTTTCTTCGTCGTTTGCTTGTACGCCACCAACGCACTTGCTGACATACGCGCCGATGTGCGCGAGCTGTTCGACCGCGATATTGACACGCTCGACTTTGCCCACATTCAATCTCTTGGCCTGCAAAGAATGTATGAAAATGCACAACGGCAAGGCGGCGGCGCTCCAGTCAACTTCATGGTTTGCGAAAACCCTAGTGCAGCTTTCGCACGCTCTCCCTTCTATCTGGTCAGCGAATAATGCCAGAAATTACGTTAGCAGCACCTCTTGATCCAGACGACAATGGTGTGGGGTATTTTCCATATATTTTAGAAGATATTGAGCGCGAGAGGGGCTTGCTAGAACTTTTCGGTTTTTTGGGGATGCCAGTCGTAGAAGCGTCTACATTTGCTTCCGATTACCAGATCATCTTCAAAGATGAAAACCTCGAAGTGGTCGTTAGAAACGATGACTTTGGATGCGAAGCACTTGGAACATCGCCTGAAGAAACTGTTTACTTCTCAATTAAGTCTGACTCTGAGATTGAGATAATGAAATTGCAAAAAAATTGGAGGAAAGGATAAGAGTGGTAAGGCTGCCTTAGAACGGAACGGCTTTACAACGCTTTCTGTGGGTGAATGATTTCAAGGGGCTGGCTGTCGCAAAACCCTGTTGCAAAATACCTGCATGAAATTCGGTTATGCGCGTGTCTCAACTTCGGATCAGGATGCCAGCCGGCAACTTGATGCTGCGCTTCCCGAAAGCAGCCATTGGCGCAGCCGCAGCGAAATGGCGCTTTGTCCGCACCGCTGACCTCCGCCTGCAAGGCCATGCTGCGCAATGCCTCAAGCGGCCACCCTGGGAAAGCGCACCTTGGCGAAAGGCGCGCCGCCCAATGGCCGCAACAGACCGTCCTCGCCCCGCGGCCCCGGCTCGCCAGCATGCGCTGTCCTTGCGCCCCCCCGGGCTACACAGGGCAGGCCAATCACCTTCTCAGGACCTGAAGCTCCACTGCCGTGCCCTCGCCCAGATGAACGGTGTTGTGCGCGACGCGGCTGCCGCGCGCAGTCCCCTCGGGCTCTCCGGTGTTGAAGTTGATGTCGTACTTGGGGAAATTCGACGAGGAGACATCCAGGCGCAACCGGTGGCCGGCCTTGAACAGGTTCACCGTGGCGAAGGGCGTGATGGCGATCTCGAACGCCCCCTCGTCGGGATCGACCAGCTCGGGGCGGTCATAGCCCTTGCGATAGCGCACCCGGAAGATCCCATCGGTCACGTTCATCGCATAGCCGCGCGGGTAGTCCTGCGAGGGCGGATAGACATCGACCAGCTTCGCGGTGAAGTCGGTATCGGGCGCATCGGTCGAGACCTTGAGCCGGATCGTCACCGGACCGGCCACCAGCAGGTCCTCGGCCAGCGGCCCCGTCTGGAAGGACAGCACGTCACGCCGGGCGATCAACGGCATCCCGGGATTGCTGCAGCCGAAGAAGCGCGCGTCCTCGGTCTGGTCAAAGGCCCCGCCCTCGAAGATCGGCTCACCCGAGGTCAGCGAACCGCCGATGGTCGGCACCGGGTTGGCGGGATCGTAGGCATAGCCCATCTCGCCCGTCGCCGGGGTCGCCGACAGCGACATGTCCGGCGCCGGATAAAGGGTCAGGGGTTCGGCCTCGGGGATCGGCCAGTCGGAGGTCTCGATCCAGTGGCCGCCATGGTCAAGGTGTCCTTCCGGGGTCTTGCGGCCAGAGCCGCCGCCCATGACGAAGAGGTGCACCCGCTCGTCACGGAGCCTCTCCGCCTGGTCCTCGCCCTTCAGCCAGCGCGCGAAGAACTTCACCCGGAAGGCCAGCCAGTCCTCGTCGACCTGGCCGTCAAAGACCGCTTCGGGGCCGAAATCCACATCGCCGAAGATCCGGCGCGACCGGTTGCCATGGGTCCAGGGGCCCATGATCAGGGTCAACGGCCGCGCGGCGGCGCCCTTCAACCCGCTATAATTTTCAAGCGTGGTCTGGACATAGGCGTCATACCAGCTGGACATGAAGATGATCGGGATCTTCGGGAAATCGTGATAATAGCCCGCCGCCCAGATGCCCGTCTTCTTCCAGAAGTCGTCGAAGGTCCCGTGCTGCCACTGGTCCAGCAGGTAGTCTTCGTAATCCGGGTCCCAACGCACCGGGGACCGCCCCTTCGTCCAGGGCGTGCGGGTCATCCATCCGGCCAGATCCTCGGCCTCGATGGCGCCCAGAACGGCGGGATCTGCCACGGCCAGAGGGGCCTCCATGGCGCGGTTGTAGGCCCATGTGGCCTGTTTCATCTCCAGCGCGCCCCCCTGGCGGATACCGCAGGTGAAGGCATTGGAGAAGCCGCCGGAATCGACGGCCATGCAGGTCAGCCCCGGCGGGTTCAGACAGGCCATGGCCATCTGCACATGGGCGTCATAGCTCAGCCCCATGGTGCCGACGCGGCCGTTGCCGAAATCCTGGCCCGCGATCCAGACCATGCTGTCGTAGCCGTCCTCGGCCTCGTTCAGGTACTTGGTAAAGCTGCCCTCGCTGTCGTAGCGCCCCCGGCAATCCTGCCAGATCACCACGTAGCCTTCGGCGACCAGCTTGATGGCCAGCTCGGGGCGACTGTAGGAGGTGGGGCGCGCCACGGACAGCTCGGTCCGCGGCGTGCCCGCCTTGTCATAGGGCGTCCGTTCAAAGATCACCGGACGGGGCGCGGGATCCGCGCCGCCACCGGCCCCTGCCGGGCGATAGACATCGGTGGCAAGGTGCACGCCGTCCCGCATCGCAACCATCACGTTGCGATGCACGACCACCCCCGGCGCAACCGGCTCGGCCGGCGTCAGGGAAGCTGTTTCAAGCAGGGTGTCATTGGGGGTGGTCATGGTCGTCATTACTCGTCAGAGGTCACGTTTTGCGGCAGGGTCTGTTCGGACAGACCGGCCTCGATGGTCAGGCCGTCGCGCAGGCCCCAATGGACCTTCTGCCAGTAGAGCGGCACGATCGGCGTCTCGTCGAAGACCAGCTTGGTGGCGCTTTCAAGCTTCGCGATCCGGGTCTCGGGGTCGAACTCCTGCAGGGCATCGTCCAGCGCCGCGTCAAACTCGGGAGAGGAGAAGCGCACCCGGTTGAAGGCGCCCTTGCCGGCCTCCTTGTCGTAGGTGTGCAGCAGCGACTGCAGGTTGGGCGCCGAGGTCGGCGTGGAGGAGCCCAGGGAGAAGACGAAGGCACCGTAGTCACCCGCCGAAGCCGCCTTGGAATAGACCGAGTAGGGCAGCGCCTCGACACCGTTCACCTTCAGCCCGCCGCGCGACAGCATCTGCCCCAGGGCCTGCACCAGGTCCGCATCGCCGGGGAAGCGGTCGTTCGAGCTGTAGAGCGTCAGGCCGAAGCCATCGGGATAGCCTGCCTCGGCAAGCAGTTCCTTGGCCCTGGCCACGTCCGGCTTGTCGGCCGGCACATCGGGGTTGTGGCCGCCAAGGGCGTCGGGCACCAGCTGGCCCGCGGGCACGCCCGAACCGCCAAGGATGCGATCCACGATCAGTTCCCGGTCGATCATGAGGGAGATCGCCTTCCGGACGCGCGCATCCTTGAAGGGGTTCCCGGGCAGCGGGTTGCCGTCAAGGTCGGTCACCGCCGGCGCCTGGTCGAACCGCATCGACAGACCCAGGTAGATCACCCGGCCCGAGGGGGCCGAGAAGACATGCATGCCCTCGGTGTCTTCCAGGCGTGCCACGTCCTGCGGCGGCACGGCGTCAATCACGTCAACCGCGCCCGACAGCAGGGCCGCCACGCGGGCCGCGTCGTTGGAAATGTAGCGGATCTCGACCTCGTCGAATTCCGGCACGGTGCCCCAGTAGCCTTCGTTGGCGTGCATGGTCAGGGTCTCGCCCGGCTTCCACTCCTCCAGCACATAGGGTCCGGTGCCGACTGCGGTGGCGGGGGAGGAGAAGTCCTCGCTCGCCTTTCCCTCTGCGGCGGCCTTCGAGATGATGAAGACACGCCCGATGTCCTCCATCAGCGCCGGGTTCGGCACGTTGGTGGTGATGCGGACGGTCAGGTCATCCACGGCTTCCACCGTGGCCAGGGACGACACCATGTCGGTGTAGGGCGCGGGCGAATTCGGCACCTCGTCGGCGCGCTCCAGCGAATAGACCACGTCGGCGGCGGTGAAGGCCGACCCGTCGTGGAACGTGACCCCGGGCCGCAGATGCAGCAGCCAGGTGGTGTCATCCTCGATTTCCCAGCTTTCGGCCAGGCCGGGGGAAACCTGCAGGTTCTCGTCGAAGGCCACCAGGCGATCGAAGAACATGGTGGAGGTCATCTGGTTGTTGCCGGTCCGCGAGAACTGCGGGTCGATCGAGCTTTGCTCGGAGGCGCGACCGATGGTCAGATCGGCGGCCCAGGCGGGCATCAGCCAGGTGGTGGACAGAAGGGCCGCGAGGGCGGCGGTCTTGGTCAGGCGCATGGGTTGGCTCCTTGTTGGTCAGTCGTTTTCGAGGGTCTCGCCGGTCGTGACGCCGGCTTGGGAAAGCGGCCGCCCGGTGCCGCCATCAAGATGGCAGGCAACGGAATGGCCGGGGTTGGCCTGGGTCAGCACCGGGCGTTCCGTCCGGCATCTGTCCATGGCAAGGGGGCATCGGGGGTGGAAATGGCACCCCTTCGGCGGGTTCACCGGCGAGGGGATTTCCCCTTTCACCGAGGAGAAACGATGGCCGCGCCGGTCGATCCGGGGGATCTCCTCCAGCAGGGCCTGGGTGTAAGGATGGCGCGCCGCGTCGAAGATGCGGTCGGTGGGGGCTGTCTCCACCACCCGGCCCAGGTACATGATGACGACCCGGTCCGAGATGTAGCGCACCACCGACAGGTCATGGCTGATGAACAGCAGCGTCAGCGACAGTTCCTCGCGCAGGCGCACCAGCAGGTTGATGACCTGCGCCTGGATCGAGACATCCAGCGCCGCGATGCTTTCATCGCAGATCAGGAAATCCGGGTTCACCGCAAGCGCGCGGGCAATGCCGATGCGTTGCCGCTGGCCACCTGAAAACTGGTGCGGGTAACGATTGGCCATGGCCGGATCCAGACCGACCAGGCCCATCAGCCGCTCGACCTCGGCGCGAACCTCGCCACGTTTCACCAGCCCGTGCAACCGGGGCGCCTCGCCGATGATGTCGATGACCTTCTTGCGCGGGTTGAGCGAGGACATCGGATCCTGGAAGATGATCTGCGTGGCCAGCCGCATGGCACGCGCCTCCGCCCCCTTCAGCCCCGCGATGTCGCGGCCGTTGCGTGCGACATGGCCGGCGGTCACGGGCAGCATGCCCGCCACGACGCGGCCCAGGGTGGACTTGCCGCAGCCCGACTCGCCCACCAGGCCCACAACCTCCCCCTCATCAATCTGCAGGGAGACGTCATCCAGCGCATGGACGGTCGGCGGCTCCTCGGCCAGGCCGACGCGCCTGGCCAGCCGTTCGGCCAGATCGGTCTTGCGGCGGAAATGCTTGGTGACACCGGCCACCTCGATCATCGGAGTGGGCGCAGTCATGCCATGACCTCCTCTTCAAGCGGGTGGAAACAGCGCCAGCCACGACCCTGCGCCTCGGTCTCGGCCGGTTCGGCAAGACAGGCCTCGGTCGCGCGGGCGCAGCGGGGGCGGAAGGGGCAGCCCTCGGGGCGGCCAAGCGGCGGCGGCGCATTGCCCGGGATCTGGCGCAGCGGCTGACCCCGGTCATTCTCCATCGGCAGGCTGTCGATCAGGCCCCGGGTATAGGGATGGCGCGGCGCATCCAGCACCTCGTCGACGCTGCCGCGCTCGACGATGCGGCCCGCGTACATGACGGCCACCTTGCTGGCGAGTTGCCCCACGACGCCAAGGTCATGGCTGATCCAGATCAGCCCCATGCCCATCTCCCGCGTCAGGGTCTGCACCTCCGACAGGATCTGGCTCTGGATCGTCACGTCCAGCGCGGTGGTGGGTTCATCCGCAATGATCAGGTCGGGCTTGTGCAGCAGGGCGATGGCGATGGCCACCCGCTGCCGCATACCGCCCGAGAACTCGTGCGGATAGGCGTCGATGCGTTCATCGGGGTGCGGGATCCCGACCTGGCCAAGGGCATCACGGGCCATGGCGCGGGCCTCGGCCTTGCTGACCCTGGCATGGGCGCGGACCGTCTCGATCATCTGGGTGCCGATGCGCAGGACCGGGTTCAGCGTCATCATCGGATCCTGGAAGATCATCGCGATACGGTTGCCCCGCAGGTCGCGCAACCGGCGCGGGCTGGCAGTGCGCAGGTCCTCGCCCAGGAAACGGATGTCGCCCTCGACCACACGGCCCGGCGGATCCACCAGCCCCAGCAGGGAGAAGCCGGTGATGGACTTGCCCGAACCACTTTCACCGACCAGCCCCAGGATCTCGCCCCGTTGCAGGGTCAGGTCCACGCCATCGACGGCCTTCACGGTGCCTTTCGGCGTCTCGAACCAGGTGCGCAGCCCGCGCACTTCCAGAAGGGGATCACTCATTGGGCCAGCCTCGGGTTCAGGATTTCACGCAGACGGTCGCCGACGATGTTGACCGAGAAGACCAGCACCAGCAGCAAGAGCCCCGGGTAGACCGACATCCAGTAGAGCCCGGCCAGCATCACCTGGTAGCCGTTGGAGATCAGCAGCCCCAGGGAGGGCTGGGTGATCGGCAGGCCGATCCCGAGGAACGAAAGCGTCGCCTCGGCAGCGATGGCACTGGCCACCTGGATGGTGCCGATGACGATCAGCGGCGGCAGGCAGTTGGGCAGGATGTGCCCGCCCATGATGCGCCAGGCGGGGATGCCCAGACAGCGCGCCGCCTCGGCGTATTCCTTGCCGGATTCGACCAGCGCGGTCGCGCGCACCGCACGGGCGAAATAGGCCCATTGCACGAAGACCAGCGCCAGGATCACCTTGCCGACGCCCTGACCGAAGACCACCAGCACCATCAGCGCCACGAGGATCGTCGGGAAGCCCAGCATCAGGTCGACAAAGCGCATGATGAAACTGTCGAGGAACCCGCCACGATAGGCCGCGATCAGGCCAAGAGAGGTCCCGACCAGCATCGCCAGCAGACCCGAGGTGACGCCGACCGCCAGCGAGGTGCGCAAGCCATAGAGCATGGCCGAGAACATGTCCCGCCCCTGCCCGTCCGTGCCGAGGATATAGGTCATGCCCGAATAGCCTTCGCTCATCGGCGGCAGCTTGGCGTCGAAGAAGTCGATCTCGTTCAGGTCGTAGGGGTTCTGCGGCGCGATCAGCGGCGCGAAGATGGCAGAGAAGACGAGGATCAGGCAGACAACCGCGGCGAGGGTCGCCTTGGGGCTGGACAGCAGGCCACGCAGGATGCGCGCCGCCATGCTTTCGCCCTTGAGGAGGGAGATCGTGGTCATCATGCGCGGCTCCGGATGCGGGGATCGAGCAGCGAATAGAGCACGTCGACGATCAGGTTGATGACGATGAACATCGCGACGATCACCAGGATGTAGGCGACGACGATGGGCCGATCGAGCATGTTGATGCTGTCGATGATCAGCTTGCCGACACCGGGCCAGGCAAAGATCGTCTCGGTCACCACGGCGAAGGCGATGAGGCTGCCGAACTCGATCCCCAGCACGGTGACGATGGGGATCAGGATGGTCTTGAGCACATGCACGAAGAGGATCCGCCGCTCGCTGATGCCGCGGGCGCGGGCGTATTTCACGAAGTCCAGCGGCATGGTTTCCTGCACGCCCGTCCGTGTCAGGCGGATCACCAGGGCGATCTGCGCCAGCGCCAGGTTCGTGGCGGGCAGCAACAGGTGGATGAAGCCGTCCCAGGTGGCATAGCTCGTGCGAATGCCCAGGATCTGACCTGTCTCGCCCCGCCCGGTCGAAGGCAACCATCCCAGCCAGACGGCGAAGATCATGATCAGCATCATGCCCTGCCAGAAGTTCGGCAGCGAGAAGCCGAGGATCGAACCGGTCATGATCGTCTCATCCGTCGCGCTGCCCGGCTTCACACCCGCGATCAGGCCCAGCGGGATGCCGAGGATCAGCGACAGGATCAGGGAGGTCGTCACCAGCTCCAGCGTCGCGGGCAGCCGCTCGAAGATCACGTCCAGCGCGGGCCGGTTGTAAACGAAGCTGCGCCCGAAATCGCCCTGCAGCGCCGAGGTGACGAAGTTCCAGTATTGCAGCGGCAGAGGGTCATCGAGGTGCAGCGAGGCCGCAACCTGTGCGCGCTCGGCCATGGAGGCATCGGCGGGCAGCAGGATCTCCAGCGGGTCGCCAATGGCATAGACACCGAGAAAGACGACGAGAGAGGTGACGATCAGGACCAGAATGGCCTGAAGCACCCGGCGGAGGATGAAAACCGTCATCGGGCGCCGCCCCGGTCCGATTGGTCTGTCATGTTCTTAGGCATGGCTTGCTTTGCTGTGTCCCTGTTTTCGGAAGAGCTTGAGAGAAGATTCGCATCTATGCAATATTATGAGAAATTGGCCAATTTATATGCGAGACTCGCATACCCATCACGGACCCTCTGATGCAGCTCAATCTTCTCGAAACCTTCCGCGTCGTCCTGGAAAAGGGCTCGACCCTGGCGGCGGCAGCGGACCTGGGGATAACCCAGTCTGCCGTCTCACGCCGCATTGGACAGCTGGAGTCGGAGCTCAACCTGGACCTCTTCGTGCGCGACCGAGGACGACTGGTGCCCACGCGGGAGTGCCGCGCCCTGCAAGGGCAGATCTTCGGCATGGTGGACCGTGGCCAGCGTCTCCAGCATCACGCGCGGGAACTCCGGCGGGGGAACTCCCCTGCCCTGCGCCTGCGCGTCGCGGTGCCTGCCAGCATGACCCTGTCGATCATGCCGCGCATCCTCAGCCGCTTTCTGGCCGAAAACGACCGCGTGCAGGTCGAACTGCACACGGGCCCCTATGATTCCATTGAGCGGATGCTGCAGGACGACCGGGCCGAGCTTGGCTTCCTGCGCATTCCGATCCAGCGCGCGGGGCTCACGATCCTGCCGACGATCTCCGCGCGCAGCGTCTGCGTCATGCCAGAGGGACATCCCCTCGCGTCGCAGGACGAGGTGAAGATGGAGGACCTGAACGGCGAACCCCTGATCCTTCTGGGACGGATGCGCGCGCCGCGTCGCGATCTCGACGCGGCCTTCTGGACTGCCGGCCAAAGCCCCTCGGTGCGGATCGAGGCGCACTCGGTGATGTCCGCCTGCTCCCTCGTGGCCGAGGGGCTGGGCCTGACCATCGTCAACGGGCTGATGGCGCGCGACTTCGCGCACCTGCCGGTGGTGCAGAAGCCGATCTCGCCGGCCATGACTGACCGCTTCGCCTTCGCCTTCAACGCCGAGATGCCGTTGAGCCAGGCAGCCGAGAATTTCATTGCCTGCGCCAACAGCTTCCTGAAGGAGTTGCTGGCCGAAGGGTGATCCCCGCGCAAGCCATGGAGCCCGGAAAGCTCCCCTCAGATCCTGAAGGCCTTGCGCGCACCTCCCCATAGAAGGCCTTTTCGCGCCACGGGCACATCCACGTGCCCGAAGACGCCGACCTCCTCCGGCACCTACTGCCAGGGGTAGCCCATGGCATGCATCATCCGGCCGGCGCCGATCACCTCCTGCACGAACCTCAACGGGGAGCCCAGGCCATCCGCAATCCCAAGGTCGCGGCGGCGCCCCTGGTCGATCCGACGATCACTCGCCCCATGCCCGTCATCAGCCGCCGCAGCCGCTGCCCCCGGCACGACGTTTCGTCGAGTTGCTGACGGCGGATCTGAGCTCGCCAATCCCCCCGCCCCAACTACGACGCTCGGCGACCTTCTTCACGATAGCGATTTTTTCCAATTTGCCGCGCATGGAGACGCCGGTCCCCTCACCGGCAGGGAGGATTCTGCCGCTGATTTGCATCTCTCCCCAAGGCCCCAAAAAGACGCGGGAAAGGATCATGCAGGCGGCGTTCTGCGGACGAAGCGGACTTTTGCGGATGCCGCTGAACTAGCTTTTATACCATCCTTTCGAGCATCACCTGCGCTTCGCCGACAGACGTCAAATCGCTCGTTTGCTCTCTGCCGAGAAAGCTAGAATATGCCGCTGGCTGCCCGAAAACATAGGGCTTACAGAGTGCGCACGGTTTCAGTCCAAATCTATCGGCTATTGCGAGTTGCAGATCGCCGCCGATAGTAGGGCTTTCATCGCTTGCTATATGATCTTGAATAACAAAGCGCGGAGCGCGCGCAATCGGACGACCTGGTACAGCCTTACCGGCAAAGGCTTCCCTAATTTCCTGTCTAAGCGTCTCTTTATAGTCGCCAAGATATACGAAGTCACAAGTATGCAGGTCTTGGTAGGCTTCGATACTGACTTCGAAAACGCCCTCAACTAGCTTTGGTCTGAAAACGAAAATCTCCAACCGTCGTGTCCTGTGGCAATAGCCAAACAGAGCCGTTTCAAAAAGAGATTGTTCCGCTGCTATTGAGCTGTAATCACGGAACGAGACTTTTAGATATGCCAGAATCTGACGGGCGATGTCCTCGATCGAGGGAATGTAAGACGTCGTCGACATGAGGTTCGATAGTAGCATTGACAGACCAAGATAGGTATTCTGGCCCATAAGCGTGCTGCCTGCGAAGCAGTAACCAAGTGTGTGAACGAAATAGGCATCGCTGAAAAATCCATCTGCATCGGGACGTCGGCAGATTATCGGGAGCGACATGACTTTCACGGCATCCCCGACAAGCTGTTGCCCGCTGCTACCAGACACTTTGCTATCTGCAACGGCCCATAGGGATGGATTCTCTGCGACTTCATCGTTGCGCCAAATGGCTATTGCGGTCATGTGCTCTCCTTCACCAAAAACTTGTAAAGTCTCGATTGGAAAATCCCAATATGCCTTTAGACGGATGGGATTAGACGGTAAGCGGTAACAAAGAGAGAGTAAACCAAAAGGCAGCTCTGGGCTCGAAGCAGACCTTCGCGGTGGGCTGGCTTGATGTGGTATACTGTGTCACCAACATGAGGTTGGTGTCGAGGCTGGGCGAGGAGGTTGGAGGACAGAACATGCCTACTGCCAACTTACCTGCCATCCGCGCTTGCCGCCCTGCCTGGAACAAGGGGCGCCTGATCGGTCAGAAACGCCCACTTTTGCCGAAACATGTCTGGGCCATCCGCGTTCGCCTGGAGATCGCCGGGAACCATCGCGACCTTGCCCTCTTCAACTTGGCCGTCGACAGCAAGCTCCGTGGCTGCGACTTGGTGAAACTAAAGGTCGTCGACGTCTACGCTTCCGGCCAGGTCAAGGAACGTGCATCGATCATTCAAAGCAAGACTCTACGGCCGGTCAGGTTTGAGATCACGGAAGGAACGCGGAAATCGCTGTCGCGCTGGATGGAAGAGCCGTTGATGGTCGGCTCGGAATTTCTCTGGCCGGGCCGTTTCCATGAGCGCCTGCACATCTCGACACGGCAGTACGCTCGTCTCGTTCGGGATTGGGTGTCATCCATCGGCCTGGCCCCCACATCCTACGGAACTCACTCCATGCGCCGGACGAAGGTCGCGGAGATCTATCGGAAGACGGGGAACCTGCGCGCCGTACAGCTTCTTCTGGGACACACCAAGATGGACAGCACGGTCCGGTATCTGGGCGTGGACCTAGAAGACGCGCTTGCCATCTCCGAAAGTGTTGAAATCTAATGGACCGGGCCGCCGTCACTGGCGGCCCTCAGCGGTCATTGGCGCGGATCATAGTTGCCGCAGCGCGGCTTCCCCATACCGGACCTTCGTGGCACTGCGCAGCGTCGCCCCTCATTGGCGGTGCGACAAGAGCACGCCGCGACACAGGTGTCCATCGGGAAAGTCGCAGTTCACATTTGCATCGCCGCCCCGCCGGGTGAAGGCGGAGCGACAATACCAGAGCCGCGTCAGGGCAGAACGACGATCTTGCCGACGGTACCCTTGCCGGCATAGGCGGCATAGGCAGCCGCAGCATCCTCCAGGCTGAAGGTTGCAGCGATCACGGGCGTCAGCTTGCCCTCTTCCAGAACGCTTGCCACGTCTTCCATGGTGGCGATCTGTCCTTCGGTGTCCGCCACGAAGATCGCCTCGATGTCCTGCCGGGAGATCATGTCGGGCTGTAGCGGCGGCATGGTGATCGACACGAGGCGCCCGCCGCTGCGCAGGTGACCCGCTGCATCGGAGAGTTCATGGCCCGGCAAGGCGAGGTTGAAGATCGCATCCAGATCGACCGGATAGCCCGCTGCGTCATATCCGGTGAACTGCTTGGCCCCCAGGGCTGCCAGCGTACTCTGGTCCCCCGGCTTGGCCGTTGCCGCGACTTCGACCCCGAGCGAGGCGAGATGGGAGATCAGCGCGGTGCCGACGCCACCAGAGGCCCCGATCACCAGAACCCTCTCGCCTGCCGCAGCGCGACCTGCGCGGGCGGCGGCCAGCGCAGTCAGCCCGGTCGTTGCCACGGCAGCGGCCTTCGCGGGTTCAACTGTCGCGGGACGGCGCGCGATCACCGGCGTATCCGCCTCGACCACCATGTATTCGGCCATGGAGCCGGTGCCGACCGAGGGGCGCGATCCCGCCATCGGCCGCATCACCCGGGGGCTTGCGTAGCCGAAGATTTCGTCGCCCACGGCATAGCCGCTGACCCCCTCGCCAACCGCCGTGACGGTACCGGCAAAGTCGTTACCCATCACATGGGGGAAGGGCAGGTCCAGGAAGGCGCTCAGCTCTCCGGTCAGAAGACGCATGTCGGCGGGGTTCACCGAGGCGGCCCTCACCTTGATCTGAAGCTGGCCTGGACCGGCTTCGGGACGTTCGATGTCTTCGACGGAGAGCACGTCGGGGGTGCCGTATTCGCGGGTAAGAAGGGCTTTCATGATGTGATCCTCTTGAGTCATGCTTCTAAACGGACCATGTAGTCACCTTAAAGGGCTGGATCAATAAGCGGACCGATCGGTCCGTTAAATTTTGGAGATGTCATGTCAAAGCCTCGCGCACCTCGCTCGGATGGGTTGAAGAACCAGGCTTCGCTGCTGAAGGCAGCCGAAGAGGCCTTTGTCGAACTCGGTGTGGATGTCTCCGTCGCCGAGATCGCCCGGCGCGCAGGCGTCGGGAAGGGCACGGTGTTTCGGCACTTCGCCACCAAGGAAGACCTGCTGGCAGCCGTCGTGGTCACCCGTCTTCAAGACCTGATCGCGGAAGGGCGCGCACATCTCGACGCGCCGGACAGCGCCAAGGCTCTCTACGATTTCCTTGAACTGGGGGCGGCGCAGCGGCAGCAGCGCGGGCTTTCCTTCATGCAGGATGCCTATGTGGGGAACGACGTCATCGCTGCGGCGCGCAGTGATCTCCTGACCGTGCTGGACGAGCTTGTCGAGCGCGCCAAGGCCGAGGGGGAACTCCGCAAGGACGTCAACGGCGCAGACGTTGCCCTCCTGATGTGCGCACCCGGCTATATCGCCAGTCATATGCATGAAGCGGACGAGACGGTCTGGCGGCGCTACCTGGCGATCATCTTCGACGGGCTGCGCCCGGAAAGCGCCCGAGCGCTGCCGGGTCACCCGCCGGGGATGCCGAAATAGGATGCGTCACCGACGTCGGGAAAGCTCGAAGCGGACATGCGGTGGCGCGGCAGGTATTTCTTGACGTTCGCGCCACCGTATCCACGCGTTTCGGCCCTGTGCGGCCCTTCGCCAAGCTGGCTCCGCTGCAGCGCAGCTTCCCCAAACCGGCCATCTATGGCATCGCGCAGCAAGGTCTGGCACGCCAAGGTCAGCTCCGCGGACGAAGCTGCCTTTGGAGCAGCCAGTTGCAGCCAAAGCTCCAGACGCACGGGGTCAGGTAGCACCATGGAAGACCGCTTCTACGTTGTTGCCTGCCGGATCTATGACGAAAGCGGCAAAGTAGGCGTCGTGATACTTCGGGCGCAGTCCCGGCAACCCATTGTCCGTTCCGCCGGCGGCCACAGCAGCCCCGTGGAAGGCCGCCACTTCCTCAAGATCATTGGCGCAAAAGGCCACATGGACCGGAGTGGGCCGGGCGCCCTGAATGGCAGAGATGAAAAGCTCTGCCCGGCTCCGCCCGAACCCCGCGACACCACCGTCGGGACGCTCCATTGAAAACAGCTTCGTAACGCCGAGGGGGGCAAGCGCCGCTTCATAGAAGGCCACCATCTCGGCGAAACGGGTGGTTTTCAGGGTCAGGTGATCAAAGAGGCACAAGGGTTCATTCCTTTTGCAGAGGCCAGCCCGCGGCTGGCAATGGGATAGAGGCATTCTCTGCCGACCCGCGATCAAGGCCGCGGTGCTGGCAAGGACCGGGCGCGGCCTTCAGGGAATGCAGGAGAAGCCGCCGTCGACATGCAGCTTCGCGCCGGTGATGTAGCTGGCCCGCGGACTGGCCAGGAAGGCGACCGCATCCGCGAGTTCTTCCAGCGCCCCGACCCGGCCCATCGGGACAGAGGCAAAGAGCGGCAGGACCTGGCGCTGAATGTCGTCCCAGGGGGCGTCCTCCTTCGCAAAGCCCCGCATGGCAGCGACAGTGCGGAAACCGGCTTCAAGTTTGGCACTCCTGATCGATCCGGGCGCAATGGTGTTGACCGTCACGCCATCGGCGGCAACCGCCTTGGCCATTGACGCTGTCATGGCGTTGATCGCCGCCTTCGCCGCCGCGTAATCCGCCCCGGCAGCCGGAGGCAGCGTCGCGGCACCGCTCGAGATGTTGATGACACGTCCCCAGCCCGCCTGCCGCATCGCGGGCAGAAGGCGCGTGCTGATCCGCATGGCGGCCAGCACATTGCGATCAAGGGTGGCCGCCCAGTCCTGCGCCGACGACGGCGCCTGCCAGTCACCCTTGGCCCCGGACCCGCCGGCGTTGTTGACGAGGATACCGATCCTGCCGACCAGTCTCTGGGCGTCCTGCACCAGGCGGTCGACCTCTGCATCCTGCGTCAGGTCGCCTGTCACCGCATGGGCACAGCCCCCGTCCGCGAGGATGGCAGAGACTACGCGTTCCACCTGCGCGGGATCGCGGCCGTGTACCACGACCTTTGCGCCCTCGCGTGCGAGCGTCCGGGCGATGGCTTCTCCGATGCCTTTGCTGCTGCCGGTCACCAACGCGGTCTTGTCGTTGAGTTGCAGATCCATCCTGTTCGCTCCATGTTGTCGTGCGAAGGACACAGATGGGGACAAGACGATGGGCGAGGCAAGTACGCACCAAAATGTGCCTGTCACGGCAGAACACCGGGCGGCCTGCCTGGGCCCGGATGGCACGGCGGAACATGTGATCCGCGTGATCCGGATGATCCAGGGCCGCTGGAAGCTTCCCATACTGTTCCGCCTGTTTGCAGATCCCTCCATTCGCTCTTCGGAGTTCTTGCGGGACATTCCGGGCATCTCACAAAAGATGCTGACCCAGCATCTGCGGGAACTGGAAGCCAACCATCTCATCGAAAGGATCGATTTCGACGAGAAACCCCTGCGCGTCGAATATCGCCTGTCGGCACAAGGACGAAAGCTGATGCCCTTCATCTTCGAAGCGGCGCGGTTTTCGGTAGGTCATCCGGAGTGAACAGACGTCGGAAATCTGTGCAGGGCGCATGGCCGCGTGGGCGCCTCCCTGTAAATCTGACCGCGCCGTAAGCGATGGTCTGACACCAAGCAATCACGGTCCGACCCAACTTTGCCGGATTCGTCTCGAAGGTCTCAGCCACACCTCTTTCCACTGCGTTTGGGCCGGCGGCACGAGGCGTCGTATGGGGCCGGTTCGGGCTCGAAGGGGTCATGCGGCGGTGCAGCGCGTCCAGCGCATAGCTGGCAGCGGTGGCCGTTGCGACCGGCCCAGTGCAGGCGGTAAAGGGCTCGAAGCCGACTTGCAGCGGCGCAGCGTGCTGGACACCCAGGCGAGAGGGTCTTCCCTGCAGAGACGGCCCTCTGCGGACATTCGAACCAAGCGCAGCTAGTGGTCGGTACATCCCATTAGCAGACATTCGTCGGGATGGGCCCCTCTGCGGTGCAGCGTTCCAAAAGCGGCTATCCCTGATTTTTGCGCAGCACTGTGTGCCGACCAAGGTCTGCGGTTCGGACGATGCTCCGTTTCGCTACGATTGTTCAGTGTCCGTTTGCACAATCTGACTGCGGCCTGCGCACGGAGAGAGCGTTGTTCCAAGTGACATCGCTCCCCCCCCCTTTCGCACCGATCTGCGGCCCGGGTTGCCCCTCAGATCGATGCTCTGGCCAGCACGTCCGCCATCGGCACTGGGTCGCGTCCGAGAAGACGAGCGAGGGTTGGGTTCGGGCGGTCGAATTCGCCCGCGCGCGCCGCACGGAAATAGCCCAGCATGATGGCGATCGCACCTTCAGGGACACCGCTTTGCCGCGCGCCGCGTTCCATCTGTTCCTCAGACATCACGTCCCGCGCGATGGCGCGGCCCGTGACCTCCGAGGCGATCCGCGCCAGATCCGCCAGGTCGAGTGCCTCGGGTCCGGTCAGCGGAGCCGTGGCACCGTCGATCGTAGCTTCCCCGGCGAGAAAACGGGCGTCGGCCTCGGCAAGGTCGTCATGGCTGACCCAGGCTACCTTGCCGTCCTCGGGCCCGGAAAGCGTTCCCTGCGCGAAGCCGTGGGCGTTCATCCCGACGGCACTCGCCGCGTAGAACCCATGGCGCAGCGCGGTCCAGGCCAGGCCAGACTCAGCCAGCATGGCTTCGGTGGCTGCGTGATCTCGTCCGGGCGGAAAATGCGACACAGGCGAGGCCGAGATCTGGCTTGTGTAGAGCAGCCGTCCGACACCGATCTCGCGCGCCACCTCGATCGCCACGCGATGCTGCGCGAGCGGATCGCCTCCGCTGGCGGCGGCGTTCGAGGAGACGAGCAGGATCCGCTCTGCCCCTTCCCATGCGTGGCGCAGGCTGGCGGCATCGTCATAGTCGCCGCGCCGCACGCGGATGCCGGCCTCGGCCAGATCGGCCGCCTGCACGGGGTCGCGAGTGCTGATGCCGATCCGACCGGCCGGCACCATATGTCTGAGATGATCCACGACCCTGCGGCCGAGCTGTCCGGTTGCTCCAGTGACAATGAGCATATCGGTCTCCTTGATGTGAAGTGCGAGGCCGGATGATCCGACACCGCCATGACGGAGATTTGGCTGTTCTTGTTTCACATGACTACCGTGCAATTTTCGAATAGCCTGTTCCTCATGAAGAACAGACACACTCTCGATGACCTTGCCATCTTCCATACGGTTGTCCGTGAAGGAGGATTTCGCGCCGCCTCCCGGCGGCTTGGTCTCGCGCCGTCGAAGGTCAGCAACACCGTTTCTCGGATGGAGGCGGCGCTCGGCGTGCCCCTGCTGCGCCGCACCACGCGCAGCATGGCCTGCACGGATGCCGGCCGCGCGCTGGCCGACCGGATCGGTCCGCTTCTCGACGGGCTCGAGGCGGCCCGCGCCGAGGCCGCAGAAACCGCCGATCTCGTGCGCGGGCGACTCAGGTTGAACGTGCCCGGAGCCGTCATGCCCGATGTGCTGCCACCGCTTATCGCCGCGTTCCACGACCGCCACCCGGAGGTGGAGGTCGAGATCGTGGTGGAGAACGGCATCGTCGACATCGTGGAAGCCGGCTGCGACGCCGGTATCCGCTACGACGAGGTGCTGGCACAGGACATGGTGTCGATCCCGATCGGGCCGCGGAGACAACAAATCGCGCTGGCTGCCGCGCCGGACTACCTCAAGGCGCATGGCACGCCCGCGACGCCGCAGGATCTGATCGAGCACCGGGCGATCCGCTACCGCCTGCCTGACGGACCGCTCCTGCCCTGGCAGCTTGTGGAAGACGGCCGGACAATCACGGTCGAGCCAGTCCCGCGCCTTATCCTCGGCGTCAACGCGATCGACACCGGTCTCAGGTTCGCACGGGCCGGCATAGGAATAATCGCGACATTCCGCAACTGGTTGGACGCGGATTTCGCATCAGGCGATCTTGTGCCGGTTTTGCCCGATAGGTGGCCCGCCCGCACCGGGCCCCGCCTTTACTACCCAAGCCGCCATGCTCCGCGGCCCCTCCGTGCTTTCATCGAGGTGTGCCAGGATCAGCATGAGGGCTGATCTTGGTCGAGACTGACACCCGGCAATGCCGGCCCTGAACGTACATTCGCTGTCCTGGTGCGCGTTGCGGCGCAGCGTCACCGAAGCGGCCGATCGGGCCTTGGCTCAGCATTTCCACCGCCCAGATGACCGCAGTGCGGATCTTTTTGCCGTTCGCCCCGTTCACGAACTAAGGGCGTCCGTATGAGCAATATCCCCACACCGGACAGGCCAGTCCGCGGATCGTGCTGAAACGCCGCGCAGGATCATGGAACCACCGGGCCAGCGATCCGGCCCGGCTATGCCCCGCGATGTCCTGCGGGCCCTTTCACCGAGGAGCCAGCTGTCCTGGACACGATCTCATCATGGGTCGCTCCGAACCAGGCACCAAGTCTGGACGGGTCTCCCTCTATGCGAAACTGATCGTTTGCCAGCGCGGCTTGTTGAACCTGCGCCAGGGTCGGGTCCGAGGCGTAGAGTTGGTTCAGCCTCCGCGCAATTTCGGCCGTCACATGGATGGTGATGTCGCCGACTTCACCCTGCATCACGCCCGTGCGGAAGCTGGACACGCCGTTGTTGATATCGAAGCGAAGCCCCTGGAACAGGCCCGGTGCGATTTCGGGTCCGTCGATGTAGTGCTCGACCAGCGAGACGTTCAGATCTGCGGGCAGGTCTGCTGCGCGGGCCGCGGTCACAAGGACCTCGCCGACCATGGCGAACCAGACGGAGCTGCCTGCGTGGAGTGCGGTTGCGGAGGGCACGGGAGTTCCCCTTGCTGGATCACCGGGGGCAGGTGGCGCCCCCGGTGGCAGGTTGAAATCAATCGACGGTCAGGACGATCTTGCCCTGGATGTGGCCTTCGGCCGCGCGCTCGTGGGCGCGGGCGGCCTGCGCCAGCGGCAGAGCGGTGTCGGTCACCACGCGGATCGTGCCGTCCGCCAGCAGGGGCGCCGCGGCGTCAAGTTGCGCGCCGCTGGAGCGCACCTGCGTCGAGGAGACGATAATGCCCAGCCGATCCGCCTCGGCGTGCCCGTCGAAGCCCAGCGGGTTGACGATGAACAGCGCCCCTCCGGGTTTCAGGCAGGCCAGGAAGCGTGCCGCAGCCGCCCCGCCGACACAGTCGAGCATCAGGTCGAGATCCGAGCAGACCTCTTCGGGCTTCATCTGCGTGTAGTCGATCACCTCATCCGCGCCGAGATCACGAAGCAGCTCCGCATGCCGTCCCGAGGCGACGGCGATCACATGCGCACCCTGCCACTTGGCGACCTGAAGGGCCAGGTGCCCGACGCCACCCGCGGCGCCATTGACCAGCACGCGCTTGCCCTTCAGCGGAATGGGGGCGTGCGCCACCGGCTGGAACGGGTTCGGCGCGTCGTGGCCGACCTCGACCAGGAACTGCCAGGCGGTCAGCAGGGACATGGGCGCGCCTGCACCCGCGGCGTGATCGATCACGGCGGGCTTGTGGCCGACCTGGGCGGCAGGCACTGTGACATATTCGGCATAGGCGCCCGAGCCTTCCATGATCGCATCGGGGAAACGCACCATGGAATAGACCTCATCCCCCGGCATGAAGCCGGTCACGTCGTCGCCCACCAGGTCGACCACGCCCGAAACATCGGTGCCGAGGATCAGTGGGAAATTCTCTTTGGGCCGCCATTCCGGGGGCAGCGCGCTGTAGCCGTCGCGCAGGTACCAGTCCGGCGGGTTGAGGCTGGCCGCCTTCACGCGGATCCGGATCTCGCCTTGGCCGGGTGTGGGGATCGGCGCGTCTTCATAGGTCATGACATCGGGGCCGCCGAAACTGTGCTGGCGGACGGCTTTCATAATCTGGGTCATCTGGGGTTCCTTCGTAAGACCATCTTCGGGCCTGCCTGTGATGACGAGTAGATACGCGCAGCCTTGTAGGTTTATAATTCAGCGGAAAGTCAGTTGAGTTGTGCCTTCATGGAATATATGGGACTTGAGCGCCTGACCGGCCTCATCGCCTTTGCCCGCACCGCCTCGCTCGGCAGCTATTCGGCTGCGGCGCGGTCGCTGTCGGTGTCACCCTCCGCCGTCAGTAAGAGTGTGCGGCGGCTGGAAGAGCAGCTGGGCGTCGCGCTCTTCACTCGCACCACGCGGTCAATTGCCATGACCACGGAGGGACAGGAGCTGCACCAGCGCGCGCTGCGCCTGATCGAGGCGGCCGAGGATATCGAGCAGACGGCGAGCTCCCTGCGCTCCGAACCTGTCGGGCGGCTCAGGATCGCGGCCCCGCTGCCGCTCGGCATCCACGTGATCGCACCCGCTCTGCCGCGCTTTCGGGCGCGCTATCCGGACGTCGTCATCGACCTTCGGCTGAGCGACCGGATCGTGGACCTCGTTGAGGACGGCATCGATATCGCGGTCCGGATCGGCGCGCTTGCAGACTCGCGCTTGCTGTCGCGCAAGTTGGCCGTGCAGAGGCTCTGCTGCTATGCCGCGCCCACCTACCTTGCGGCGCGTGGGCACCCGCAGCGTCCGGCGGACCTCGAACATCACGACACGGTCACCCTGCGCTACCAGAGCTCTGGCATGCTGATGCCCTGGCCCTTTCAGACGGGTGTGCGCATCACGGAGATCCGGCCCGAGGCCGCGATCACGGTGGATGCCAGTGACGCCCTCATCCAGACGCTGCTGGCCGGTGCGGGGATTGGCATGACCTCTACCCTTCTGGCGGCGCCGCACGTCGCGCGCGGCACGCTCGTCCCGGTGCTGGACGCCTTCACCGTCGAGCGCAGCCAGATCACCGCGATCTGGCCGGAAAGCCGCCGAAGCACCCCATCGGTCCGGGCTTTCCTGGACTTTCTGCAGGCAGAGTTCCAGGGACCAAACCGCTGAACACCGAGTCCCCCCCCTTACCGGGGCATCGGCGGACGTCAGCAAGACACGGCCACCATGCGTATACCGCGGTTAGAGTGGTCGATCGCCAAGGGCTCGAATGAAGCTTCAGCGAAGGTTTCGCAACGGCACGGTAGTTCGAGCTCAGTGCGCTCTTGCTGCGGCGCAGAACAAGACTCGCCCCTTGTCCGCTCCGAATGTCTGCTTCCACCTTTGTCGGGCAATCGGATTATCGCCGCAACGAACGGCGGCTACCCGCCCTTCGTGTCGGCGCCTGACGTCACGCTGCGCCTGGCGCGAATGTCGCAGAGGACAAGGAGCGGACCTATGCACCCGCCGCGAAGATTCGGCTCAGGCTAGGTATTTCCGCCTCAAAACCGCCCTTCATGATCGCTGCAGCATGATGACGAGCACCCGCAGAAAGGCGGCGGCGCACGGCCCTACGCTGCACGCTCCGCACCAACTACGTTTATACTCAAAAGCGGAACCTGACGCTCGCCACCCGGCCCTCCGAAGTGTCGACTTCAGGCCCTGAAACACACACCCGGCGCGGTTTCAGCCTCGTTGCCTGCGCCGATACAGTCGGGCCCGACACCGCGTGGGGTCGTGCTCCGGCGCCGGGCGCGGATCCTCATCTCAGCGGTCGGAACGCACCTGCGGCGCGAAGGCGACACTGCGCGATGCGCGCAACGGGCGTCGCTTTTCTACGGCCCCGCCGGGCCGCAGCACCCGCCTCAGGGCTGCGCCGCTGCCCCCTTGCCGCCCCGGGCACCCGCGCGGATACCCTTGACGGCTCAAGGGGTTCCGTACAGATAGGGGGCAAAGTTGACGCCTGCGCCCCTCTCCGGCCTGCCCGGAGCGGCGCTCCCTTCCCCGCGCCCGCAGCCGGGCGGCCCAATCGGACCGGCCCTCTCCTGCAGCCGTCCGGGCCCCGGCACGCCAGTGCGCCAAGACCGGCCGCCGAAGATTTGCCCCAGCCCGACAAGACACGCCCCCACAAGACACAGGCCGAGACGATACGTCCCGATACGACTTCTGGCCCCGACGCCGAAGGCCCACAGGGGTCCCGTCCCGAAGGCGCCGCCTCCACGCCGGTTACCCCCGGCCCCCGGCGGTTCGACCTGGACCGTCTCGGCCCGGTGATCCTGCGCGCCGCGGCGCTTCTGGTGCTGGGGTTCCTCGGGGGGCTGCTGGCGCATTTCATCCACCTTCCGCTGCCCTACATGCTGGGCTCGCTCTTCAGCGTGGCCATCGTCACCGGGGGCTTTCCGCGCCTGCTGCCCGATGACTACCGCTTCCCCGAAGGCTTCCGCGCCTTCTTCATCGCGATCATCGGCACCACCATCGGCGCGCAGATCACCTGGGAAATCCTCGGCCACCTGCCCCGCATGGCCGCCTCCATCGCCGCGCTGACGCTCTTCGTGCCGCTGGCCCATGCGCTGAACTACCAGCTGTTCCGCCGGCTGGGGCACTACGACCGCGCCACCGCCTTCTACGCCGGAACGCCCGGGGGGCTGATCGACTCGATCATCGCCGGCGAACGCGCCGGGGCGGATGTGCGCATCCTGGCCGTGCAGCAGTTCCTGCGGATCATCGTCGTGGTGACCCTGCTGCCCGTGGGCCTGTCGCTGTGGTACGGCCACCCCCTGGGATCTTCCGCCGGGGTCAGCCTCTCCGGCCACCCCGTCGGCCTGCGACACCTGCCCGAAGTCCTGCTGGCAGCGATCGCGGGCATCCTGGTCTTCCGCCGCACCCCGCTGCCCGCGCCACAGCTGATCGGGCCGATGATCTGCGCCGCCGCGCTCACCCTCTCCGGCCTGGCCGTGATCGAGGCGCCCCAATGGGTCATCTCGCTCTGCCAGGTGGTGGTGGGTACATCGCTCGGCACCCGCTTTGCCGGCATCCAGGCCCGCAGGCTCTGGCGCGCGCTCTGGCTTTCGGGGCTTTCGGTGGTGCTGATGATCCTGCTGGGGGTCGCGATGACCCTGCCGATCACCTCTCTCACCGGGCAACCGCTGGACGTGCTGGCGATCTCCTTCGCCCCCGGCGGGGTGACCGAAATGGCGCTGGTGGCGCTTTCGCTCAACGCCAATCCAGCGGTGGTCACGCTGCACCACCTCTATCGGATCATCCTGGCCGTGATCTCACTCGGCGTGGTGTCGAAACGCGGCTGGTTCACGGCCCCGCCCGGCCAGCGGCGGTGATACGGCCCCCGGGCCGCGCGGCGAACGCGCTCACCTGACTGGCCGAAATCGGCCGCACGGCGGATCGGAAAGACCCCTGCATCACGCCGAAGACACAGGCCCGGCAGGTCCTCACCGCCCCCTGCGAAACGCCGGGCTTCCGCGACGCCCGCCGGATCACCATGCACCGCGGCGGGGCGCCCCTGCCGCTCAGGCGCCCGCCTTTTCCTCCAGCACCATCCACTCTTCCTCGGCATCCGCCAGCATCTGCTGCCGCTCCGCCAGGGCCTCGCTGCCCTTGGTGAATTTCACCGGCTCCTTGTGGTACAGATCAGGCTGCGCCAGGAACTGCTCCAGCTTGGCAATCTCCGCCTCGATACGCTCGATGACGGAGGGCAGCTCCTCCAGCCGGTGCTTCTCGGTAAAGGACAGGCCGGATTTCTTCGGCGCCGGGGCGGGCGCGGGCTTGGCCGCCTCCGCCTTGGGCTTTGCGGCCTCCTTGGGCGCGGGCGCCTCCGCCAGCCGCTCGGCCCGCTGCGCCTGGTAGTCGCTCCAGCCGCCCGCATAGACGGTGGCCCGCCCGTCGCCCTCCATGGCGATGGTCGTGCCCGCCACGCGGTCCAGGAAATCCCGGTCGTGGCTGACCAGCAGGACGGTGCCGTCGTAATCGTCCAGCAGCTCCTGCAGCAGGTCCAGCGTTTCCACGTCCAGATCGTTGGTCGGTTCGTCAAGGACCAGAAGGTTGCTTTCCTTCGCCATCAGCTTGGCCAGCAGCAGACGCGCCTTCTCGCCCCCCGACAGCGACTTGACCTGCGCCCGGGCCTGCGCCTCGTCAAAGAGGAACTCCTTCAGGTAGCCCACCACATGCTTGGGCGTGCCGCGCACCATCACCTGGTCGGCCGCACCGCTGACGCGCATCTCCTTGTCGCCCGTCAGGCTCTCCCACAGGGTCATCTCCGGATCCAGCGCCGCGCGCGACTGGTCGAAGACCGCAGGCACCAGGTTGGTGCCCACCTTCACGCTGCCCTCGTCGGGCGCGACCTCGCCCATCAGCAGCTTCAGCAGGGTCGTCTTGCCGACGCCGTTGGGGCCCACGAAGGCCACCCGGTCGCCCCGGTTCACCAGCAGATCGAAATTCTTCACGATCTGCTTGCCGGCATAGGCCTTGCCCAGCCCCACGGCCTCGAAAACCTTCTTGCCGCTCGACGGCCCGGCCTCCAGCTCCATCGCCGCCGCGCCCTTGCGGCGGATCTGGCTCGACCGCTCCTCGCGCAGGGCCGCCAGGTTGCGCACGCGCCCCTGGTTGCGCTTGCGCCGCGCGCTGATGCCCTCAACGGCCCAGCGGGCCTCGGCCTTGATCTTCCGATCCAGCTTGTGACGGGCGATATCCTCGTCCTCCCAGACCTTGTCGCGCCAGGCCTCGAAGTTCTCGAACCCCTTCTCCTGGCGGCGCACCTGCCCCCGGTCGATCCAGAGCGTCGCCTTCGTCAGGTTCCGCAGGAAGGCGCGGTCGTGGGAGATCAGCACATAGGCCGCGCGCGTCTGGCCCAGCTCGGCTTCCAGCCAGGCGATCGCCTCGATGTCCAGGTGGTTGGTCGGTTCGTCCAGCAGCATCAGCTCCGGCGACTCGGCCATCAGCTTGGCCAGCGCCGCGCGCCGCCGCTCCCCGCCCGAAGCGGTCTCGACCGGACGGGCCGGATCGAACTTCAGCCCCTCACCCGCGATCTCCACCTTGTACTGTTCGGAAATATCCAGCCGCGACATGGCGAAATCGCCCAGGGTCGCGAAACCCGACATGTCCGGCTCCTGCTCCATGTAGCCGACGGTGGTGCCCGGGGCCATGACGACATCGCCCTGGTCGGCTTCGACCATGCCGGCCATGACCTTCATCAGGGTCGACTTGCCGGACCCGTTGCGCCCGACGAGCGCAACGCGGTCGCCCGGCTGGACGCTCAGCGAAAGGTCAGAGAAAACGGGATCGCCGCCGAAGGTCAGCGAGATCGAGGAGAGCTGGAGAAGAGGTGCCTGTGCCATGTCGCGCAGCTAATCAGGCAATGCGACGGCGTCAATGGGAAGCAGGCGCGCCCCGCCCCGCCGCCTCCGAACCTGCCAGCGAAGAGGCAGAGCGGCCCTTGACCCAATCTGCGTGCGGGAAAGTCCTCCCCCGCGTCTTTCCCGCAAGAAGAACCAGGACCGAGGCGCCCCGGACGTCCCGCCACAAGCAAGCGCCCAGGCCCGCCCCTCTCGCCCCGACCTCTCCAGGGACGCGCCGCCCCCTTCCCCTATTCGATGGCTGAAAATACTCCCGCCGGAGGCATCGCCGCGCCCGCCACCCGCCGCTCCGACCGCAAGCTGGGTGCACCCCGCCGCCGCCGTAGGGTGGGTGCCAACCCACCACCCCCAACCTCTCAACAACGCCCCCACAGCGCGCCCCGTTAACCCGGGCCCATCCCGCCTCTCCCCACCGTCGCGATACCGACGTAATACCGACGTTGTACCGACGTACCGATTTCGCCCCGAAACCGCTGTTAACCCGCGATTTCCCCATCGATTCGCTGCACTGCAGTACCGACGTTGGACACGGCGCGGCAGGGTTTCGTTAACCGCGCCCCAACCGCGCCCCCTTGGCACCCCGCCCCGGCTCGCGTTAGCTGGGCCCGCAAGTCCGGAGGATCCGATGATCGAACAGCCCCTTCTCTTTGCCGCCGACGGGCTGGCCACGCTGGTCTTCGCCACCACCGGCGCGCTGGTCGCCTCCCGCAAGGAGCTGGATATCTTCGGCTTCATGTGGTTCGCCGCGATCACCGGCATCGGCGGCGGCACCCTGCGCGACCTGCTGCTGGACGTGCCGGTCTTCTGGGTCGCAAACCCGCTGCCCCTCGCGCTCTGCCTCGCCACCGCCGTGGCGCTGCATTTCACCGCCAGCCGGGTGCATTCCCGCATGGCGCTGATCCTCTGGCTCGATGCCTTCGGGCTGGGCTTCGCCGCCATCGCCGGTACGCTCAAGGCCGTGGACCAGGGCACCCCCGGCCTCGTCGCCGTGGTCATGGGGGTCTTTTCGGGCTGCGTCGGCGGCATCATCCGCGACACCCTGGGCCAGGAACCCTCGATCATCCTCAAGCGGGAAATCTACGTGACCGCCGCCGCCCTCGGCGCCACCGCGACCGTCGTCATCCTGGCGGGGGGCGAGGCACGCCTTCTGGCCGCCGTCGCGGGCTTTGTCCTGGTGGTGGCGCTGCGCGGCGCCGCGCTCATGCGCAACCTCTCCCTGCCTGCCTTCCGGCCGCGCAAGGGGCGGGATTATTCCTGAAGGCCTTGGGGAGATGCATCACGCTCCGTGCACGCGGCGGGACAACAGCTCCGTGCGCGCGGGCGGCGGGATAAATCCCGCCCTACGAGGGACTTGCGCGGCGTCGGGCGGGGTTCACCCCGCCATACCTCCCCGCAATGCCTCCCCGCCACACACCCCGACATCCCGCCCCTCGCCTCACCCCGCCGTGGCGCGCAGCAGCCGCTTACGGGCGGGCGGGATCGCCTTGATCTCCAGCCCGGTGAAGACATGCAGCGTGTTCATCTTCGGATCGACAACGGCATGATCCGACACCCAGCCGCCCATCAAAAGGTAGGTCCGCAGCAGCGGCGGCATCCCCAGCATGGCCCGCTTCGCATCCGGCTTGGCCCGCAGCTTCTGCGCAAAGCGGAAGACCTTCGGCGCCTTGACCCGCGGCAGGAACCGCTTCGGCGCCAGGTGCCGCTCCTTCAACATGGCGAAGGCATCAAGGTAGGCCTCGGCATCGGTCCCCTTGAAGGAGGAACAGCCAAAGAGCATCTCCACCCCGTTGCGGTCGACATAGGCGGTCATGGCGCCCCAGGCGACGCGCAGGATATCCGGATCGCGATAGGCCGGATGGATGCAGAACCGCCCCATCTCCACCATCGGCCCCTCGAAGCTCTCCAGCCCCGACAGCTCGTAATACTGCGCGGAATAGGACCGCCCGATCTCCCGCCCCGCCTGCAACGGCAGCATGCGGAAACAGCAGACCAGCCCGCCATCGCGCTGGTCTTCCACCAGGATATGGGCGCAGATCGCGTCGAAATCGTCGGCATCGGAAAGGGCGGCATCGCCCAGGAAGGTCAGCGCCCGCAGGCGCTGCGCGGCGCGGATGTCGTCCTGGGTCTCGGCCAGGCGGGCGGCATAGCGCCCCTTCTTCAGCGACAGCATGTCAGTCACTCCGGCGACATGGAACGGATCGGTTCCGTTCCGTATCACGCCAGATGTGACCGCGTCGTGACAAGTTCAATCGTACCGCCCCCGCGCCCGCGGCAGGCGGCCCCCGCCGGGCGGCTTATTCGCCGCCCAGAACGCTGGCCGCGTCGAAGCGGCCAAGGTTGCCCAGAAGCTGCCGGACAAAGGTCTTGTCGGCGGTGGAGGAACTGGTCACGCGGCTTTCCAGGGTCACGACATTGCCGTCCTGCAGGCCGAAGGTCTCGATGTTGCTGATCACGCCGCGGCTGTCGAAACTGATCGCCAGGACGGTACGCTCGACCACCTCGGGCTTCTTCCAGGCGTAGTGGCGCACACGGCTGCGAATGTAATAGAAGCTGCCGTCGTCCATCACGCCCTGCGTCGTGGGCACGCCCACCACGTCCAGCACGGTGTCGCGGGTATCCACGCCGACGGTGACCTCGGAAAGCACCGACTCGTCCGGTACGTAGCCATGATTGCGGTACTGCGCCGTGCAGCCCGAAATCGCCAGCACAGCCATCAGGGTCACGATTCCGCTCGCGCGCTTGCCGATCCGCCTCATCTTGCCCCTCTTGTTTTCCAGTTCACAGGCTTCTACCTCGCCTACATAACGAGTTACACTGACGCAAGAAAGCAGGAAAGGCCCCCATGTCCGCACCTTCCGAAACCGGCCTCCGCGTCTCGACGCTGCCCAAGACGGCGCCCACTCCCTTCACCCTCGCCCCCGAGGGTGCCGCCCTCGATGCACTTGCCGCCCAGCTTGATCTGCAGGCGCTGCGCAAGCTCTCCTTCAAGGGGCAGATCCGCACCGCGGGCAAGCATGACTGGCTCCTGACGGGCCACCTGGGCGCCACCGTGGTGCAGCCCTGCTCCGTCACCCTGGCCCCCGTCACCACCCGCATCGAAGAGGAGGTGACGCGCCGCTTCACCCCCCATCTGCGCGACGAAACCACCTCCGAGGAAGAGGTCGAGATGCCCGAGGACGAGACCCTCGAACAGCTCGGCGCCTATATTGATCCCGCAGAAGTGATGGCGGAGGCGCTGGCCCTTGCCCTGCCCCTCTACCCCCGGGCAGAGGGCGCAGAGATGGAAACCGGCACCTTCACCAAGCCCGGCGAGAAGGCCATGACCGACGAAGACGCCCGGCCGCTGGCCAACCTGGCGGACCTCCTGAAGGCCCGCGAAGGACGCAAGGAGGGGGGCGGAGACTGACTCTCCGCAAAGAATCGCTTGCGTGGCGCATTTTTCGAAGTATTTTCGCGCCTCCATCCGAATTTTGGGTTGAATGCGACGGGCCTGTCCGACTAAGAGCCTCGCATCCACGAGAAACCGGGCCGGGTTCAACGCTTCGGCCCCCGAATTGAGTAGGTTGTGACATGGCTGTCCAACAGAACAAAGTCTCCAAGTCGCGCCGCAACAATCGTCGCGCACATGACGCTCTGACCGCGGCGAACCCGAACGAGTGCTCCAACTGCGGCGAACTGAAGCGTCCGCACCACGTCTGCCCGTCCTGCGGTCACTACGGTGAGCGTGAAGTCGTCGCTGTGGCCGACGAAATCGATCTGGACGAAGACGCGGCATAAGCACGTGAAGGCCGGGGGCAACTGTCCTAAATGACTGCGACATCTGCGCCAGTACCGGACAACGGGGCATCCCCGCAGTCCGCGAAGGAACCCCGGCGCATCCTTCTTTCCATCGACGCCATGGGCGGCGATCGCGGGCCGGCAACCGTTGTTGCCGGCATTGCGCGTTCTGCGCGCAAGAATCCCGAAATCGACTTCATCCTTCATGGCCCCCGGGACGAGCTGGAGCGCCTGGTGGCGCGCAGGCGCGGCCTGGCTGACCGCGTGCAGATCCGCGATGCCTCCGGCGTCGTGACGATGCACGACAAGCCCTCCCAGGTGGTGCGCAACGGCAAGGACACCTCGATGTGGTCCGCGCTCGACTCGGTGCGCGCCGGCGAGGCAGAGGTCTGCGTCTCCTGCGGCAATACCGGCGCGCTGATGGCGCTGTCGATGATGCGACTGCGGAAATTGCCCGGCGTGAACCGCCCGGCAATCGCAGTGCTCTGGCCGTCAAGGAATCCGCAAGGTTTCAACGTCATGCTGGACGTCGGCGCCGATATCCGCGCGGATGAGAAAGATTTGCTTCAATATGCGCTCATGGGGGCCTCCTATGCGCGCAACGGCATGAACCTCGCCCGTCCCCGGATCGGCCTGCTGAATGTCGGCACCGAAGAGCACAAGGGCCGTCCCGAACTCAAGGTCGCGAATGAGCTGATCACCCGCGCCGCCGAATCCGCGAATTTCGACTACGTGGGATTCGTCGAAGGCGGCGATATCCCGGGCGATACCTGCGACGTCATCGTGACGGACGGGTTCACCGGCAATATTGCGCTCAAGACCGGCGAAGGCACGGCAAAGCTGATCGGCGACCTGCTGAAGGAAGCCTTCAAGTTCTCGCCGCTCAGCCGCGTCGCGGCCCTGTTGGCGCTGACCTCGCTGCGGCGCCTGCAGAAACGCATCGACCCGCGCCGTGTGAACGGTGGCGTTTTCCTCGGGCTCAACGGACCTGTCGTCAAAAGCCACGGTTCCGCCGACGCCATGGGGGTTTCCGCCGCCATCAAACTGGCCTATCAGCTCGCAGCCAGCGGTTTTCAGGACAAGATCGCCGCACGGGTTGCATCCGCCGTTTCGCTGGCTCAGGATGCCACGGAACGAGGGACGGGGAACGAATGACAATACGCGCAGTCGCAACGGGTATCGGCCACTATCTGCCCGAGCGGGTGGTCCCCAATGCCGAGTTCGAGAAGACCCTCGACACCTCCGACGAATGGATCCGCACCCGCACCGGGATCGAACGGCGCCACTTCGCGGCAGAGGGCGAAACGACCTCTCAACTCGCGATCAAGGCGGCCAAGCAAGCTCTTGAAATGGCAGAGCTTTCGCCGGACGACATCGACTGCGTCGTGGTCGCGACCTCCACCCCCGACCTGACCTTCCCCTCCGTCGCCACCATGGTGCAGGAAGGGCTCGGCATGACCCGGGGCTTTGCCTACGACGTCCAGGCGGTCTGCGCCGGTTTCATCTTCGCGCTGGCCAATGCCAACGGCATGATCCTTTCCGGACAGGCCAACCGTATCCTGGTGATCGGCGCCGAAACCTTCTCCCGCATCATGGACTGGGAAGACCGTGGCACCTGCGTGCTCTTCGGCGACGGCGCGGGTGCGCTGGTGCTGGAATCCCGCACCGGCTCCGGCTCTTCCGATGATCGCGGCATCCTCTCGGTCGACCTGAACTCGGACGGTCGTTACCGCGACATGCTCTACGTCGACGGCGGCGTGTCCAGCTCCGGCACCGCCGGAAAGCTGCGCATGCAGGGCAATCCCCTCTTCCGTCAGGCCGTGGGCAAGCTCGCCTCCACCGCAGAGGCGGCGCTGGAAAAGGCCCATCTGACGCCCGCCGATGTCGACTGGATCGTGCCGCACCAGGCCAACATCCGCATCATCCAGGGCACGGCCAAGAAGATGGACGTGTCCATGGACAAGGTCATCGTCACCGTCCAGGACCACGGCAACACATCCGCCGCCTCCATCCCGCTGGCGCTCTCTGTCGGCGTGGCAGAGGGCAAGATCAAGCCCGGCGACCTCCTCGTGACCGAGGCGATCGGCGGCGGGCTGGCCTGGGGATCGGTGATCCTGCGCTGGTAATTCGAGGGTGATACGGATCCGCATCACCTCTGCAGGACAAACCATTGATATTGACTCGGAAAAACCGGCGGGCCTATGCTCCCTCCAACCAGAAAGGGACCGCCGATGAGTGAAAAGACCCTGACCAGAATGGATCTGAGCGAAGCCGTCTTCCGGGAAGTCGGCCTGTCTCGCAATGACTCCGCACAGCTGGTCGAATCCGTGCTGCAACACATGTCCGACGCGCTGGTGCGTGGCGAACAGGTAAAGATCTCTTCCTTCGGCACCTTCTCGGTCCGGGAAAAGGCCGCTCGCGTCGGCCGCAACCCGAAGACCGGTCAGGAAGTGCCGATCAACCCCCGGCGCGTGCTGACCTTCCGTCCCTCGCATCTGATGAAGGACCGTGTGGCCGCCGGCAACAAGAGCTGAGGCTCGCCGTAATGCCCAAGTCCGCCGATGCGTTCCGCACGATTTCCGAGGTTGCCGAATGGTTGGGAACCCCGGCCCATGTGCTGCGCTTCTGGGAAAGCAAGTTCTCCCAGGTCAAACCTGTAAAGCGGGCCGGCGGGCGCCGCTACTATCGTCGTACCGACATGGAATTGCTTGGGGGAATCAAGCGATTGCTCCATGAAGAGGGGATGACGATCAAGGGCGTGCAGAAGTTGCTGCGCGAACGCGGCACCTCTCATGTCGCCGCCATGTCACCGCCGCTGGATGACCTTGCCGTGCCGCTGGAAGCGGAGATCGTGCAGCTCAAGCCGCGCCCTGCGCCCGTCGCAGAGCCGGCAGCGCCCCCGATCTCGGAAGCCTCCGTCGAAGACACGGCCGCGGAAGAGACGATGGAAGAGCCCCCGGCAGAGGTTCCCGTCGTGGATGCCATGCCGTCGGAGGCTGCTCCTGCACCGCAGGAAGATCCCGTCGAAACGGCGGAGGAGCTCAACCTCTTCGCTTCCATGGAAGAAGACCTGCCCCCGACTGAGCCTCAGGACACTGCGCCCCAAGAGGCCGCAGCCGAAGACCCCGTGCCCGAGGTTTCTGCCCCCGAAGACGCCGCACCGGTCGATCTGACGACAGACGAATCTGCGCCGGTCGCCATGGCCGCCCTGCGCGTTGCGGATGTTCCGGCCGATCCCGAAGACAGCGAGATCACCCCGCCCCCCGGCGTCCTGGCCCGTCTTGCCGCGCGTACCAGCCCCCTGCCCGCCCCCGTCGCGGCCCGTGCACTGGCCCTGGCGCAGCGCCTGGCAGCCCTTCGCTGACCCGCCGAAAACCGCATCTGAAAATTGCGCACCGATGGCCAAAAAAGCCCTTGCCCCCGCCCGCAGATCGGATAGAAAGCGCAAACCGTCGGGCTATAGCGCAGCCTGGTAGCGCGTCCGTCTGGGGGACGGAAGGTCGCAGGTTCGAGTCCTGCTAGCCCGACCATTTCTCCCAAAAAGCCGATCCGTGGCAGAGTGTTAGCTCTCCTCGGGTCGGCTTTTTCGTTTCTGCGCCACGCCCGATTTATCGCTGCAAAGGCCAGTGCCCGGGCCCCGCCCTCTCCCCCTTTGGCCAGGTGCTGACAGGCTTTTCTTCGGCGCCCGAAGGCCCTAGTCTGCGCCTCCAGAACGAAAGGCGCCCCCATGATCGGCATCCTGCCCAGCCAGCACCTGAAACAGATGATCGCCCGTGGGGAGATCACCGGCACGCCCGCCGTGACACCCGCGCAGATCCAGCCGGCCAGCCTCGACCTGCGGCTCGGCACTGTCGCCTGGCGGGTCCGTGCCTCCTTCCTTTCCGGGGAGGGCCGGACCGTCGCCGACAGGCTGGCGGAGTTCGAGATGCACAAGGTCGACCTGACCGAAGGGGCCGTTCTGGAAAAGGGCTGCGTCTACGTCGTGCCGCTGATGGAAGGGCTGGCCCTGCCCGAAGGCATCGCCGCCATGGCCAATGCGAAAAGCTCCACCGGGCGGCTGGATCTGCTGACCCGGCTGATCACCGACGGCGGCACGGAATTCGACCGGATCCCCGCAGGTTACACCGGCCCGCTCTATGCAGAGATCTGCCCGCGCAGCTTCTCTGTGCTGGTGCGGCCCGGGATGCGCCTGAACCAGATCCGCTTCCGCTCCGGGCAGGCGGCGCTGTCGGACGACGCGCTGCGCGCCCTGCACGCCGACACCCCGCTGGTCAACGGCCGGGCCGTGATCGAACAGGGGCTTGGCTTCTCCGTCGATCTCTCCCCCGGGCCCGACCGCCTGGTCGGCTACCGGGCGAAACCGCATACCGGGGTCATCGACCTGGACCGGATCGGGCAATACGATCCGCAGGAGTTCTGGGAGCCGGTGCGGACAGAAGATCGCCAGATCATCCTCGATCCCGGCGCCTTCTACATCCTTGTCAGCCGCGAGGCGGTGACGATCCCGCCCGACTACGCGGCGGAAATGGCCCCCTACCTCGCCATGGTCGGCGAATTCCGCGTCCACTACGCCGGGTTCTTCGATCCGGGCTTCGGCTATGCCGGGGCCGGTGGGGCAGGATCGCGCGGTGTGCTCGAAGTGCGCTGCCACGAAGCGCCCTTTGTGCTGGAAGACGGACAGGTCGTGGGCCGGCTGGTCTTCGAAACCATGGCAGAGCGCCCCGAAACCCTTTACGGGCAGGAAATCGCTTCCAACTACCAGGGCCAGGGGTTGAAGCTTTCCAAGCACTTCCGCAGCGCCTGACATGGCCTTCATGACCCGCCCGCTTGCCCTGATGACCGGCGCCATTGCCGTTGTCGGGGCGAACTCCATGGTGCTTGCCCCCATTTCGGCCGCGGTTGCCTCCGACCTTGGCACCGCCCCGGCAGAGGTGCTGCAGGCCGCCGCCGCCTATGGTGGCACCACCGCGCTTTCGGCCTTGCTGCTGGCCCCCCGTGCCGACCGGATCGGCCCCGGGCGTGCCCTCATGCAGGCATTGGTGCTGCTGCTGGTCTCGCTTCTGGCCTCCGTTCTGGCCCCCGGGAAGTGGGTGCTGATCCTGGCCCAGGCCATCGGCGGGCTGGGCGCGGGCATTGCCATCCCCGCGATCTACGGCCTTGCCCCGGAACTGGGCCCCGAGGGGCAGGAGAAACGCTCGATGGGCCTCGTACTGTCGGGCTGGACCCTGGCCCTGGTGGCCGGTGTCGCAGGGGCCGGTTTCCTGGCCGAATGGGTGGGCTGGCGCGCGGTCTACGGCACCCTCCTGGCCTGCATGTCCCTGCTCTATCTGGCACTGGCGCGGGCCGACCTCTCCGTGCGACGCAGGGGCAGCGTGACCTCTCCGCTGACTGCGCTACAGGTGCCCGGGATCGCCCGTGGCCTGATCTCTGCCGGGCTGCTGATGACCAGCTTTTACGGCACCTTCGCCTTCATCGGCGTCCACGTGGCCGTGAACCTGGGCCTTGGCACCGACGCCGCAGGCTTCGTGACCCTGTGTTACGGGGTAGGCTTCGGGCTTTCGGCGCTGCTCGACCGTCAGCTGGACCGGCTTCCGATGCCCCGCGCGGGCGCGATCAGCTTTGCCGGGCTTGCCCTGGCCTACCTCGGCTTCTCCGCCACGGCAGCGCATTACGCGCTGATCTGCGGTGTCGCGCTGTTCTGGGGGATCGTCCAACACCTTGCGCTGAACTTTGTCGTTGGCCGCCTGGCCGGCCTCGACAGCGGCCAGCGGGGCGCCATCCTGGGGCTGAACTCCTCCATCACCTACCTTGCCGTGCTCGGCGGCGCGCTCAGCTTCCGGCTGCCGTTCGAAGCAGCCGGGCTGATGGGTTGCACGGTCATCTCGATGATCTGCTGCCTCGCGGCCCTGGCCGAATGCCTGGCCCCGCGCCGCGTCGCGATCTGACGGATCAGAAGCGGCCCAGGCGCCGCGTGATGCGCTGCGCCTGCCGGGCCTGGCGCGCCATCTTCTTGCTCTGGCGGTAGGTCTGCTGCGCCTTCGGATCATCCCCGGCAAGACGCTTTGCTCCCGCATCGACACCCCGGTTGACCGCCTTGCGCAGCAGCCGGTTGAAGATCATGCGGATCAGTCGGTCGGTGTTCATGGCCATTCCCTTCCGGTTTCCCGGCCCTCGCCGGATGGCAGGACGCTAACAGGAAATCGCGTTGATTTCATGGCCTTTCACGCAGAGGTGACAGCGTGGGTGATAGCGGGCTCGCGGCTCAATCGTCTTCCTCGAACATATCCGTCTGTTCGTCATCCTCCCGCTCGTCCTCCTCGGAGCGGCCCGGCGGCGGGCGGCTGTCCAGAAGGCCGGCGGCGCGCAGGTCCTTCAGACCGGGCAGATCGCGCGGCGTCTCCAGGCCGAAATGATCCAGGAAGATCGGCGTGACGATGAAGGTCACCGGCCGGCCCGGGGTCATCCGACGGCGGCCGAAGCGGATCCATTCCAGCTCCAACAGCAGGTCGATGGTGCCCCGGCTGACCGACACGCCACGAATTTCCTCGATCTCGGCCCGGGTGACGGGCTGGTGATAGGCGATGATCGCCAGGGTCTCGATCGCGGCGCGGGACAGCTTGCGCGTCTCCACCGTTTCCTTCTGCAGCAGGAACCCCAGGTCGGGCGCCGTGCGGATCGCCCAGGCCTCGGCCACGCGGACGACACGCACGCCCCGCCCCTCGTAGCGCTTGCGCAGCTGGTCCACCGCCGCCGCACCATCGCAGCCATGGGGCAGCCGCGCGTTCAGGTCCGCCACGGTCACGGGCTCGGCCGAGGCAAAGAGGATCGCCTCCACCATCCGTTCCTGTTCCCCCATGGGCGGGGCTTCGAACAGGCTGTCACGGATCGCCTCGTCGCCCTCTGCGACCGGACCATCTTCCTGCGGTTGCTCTGTCTCAGCCATTGTCTCGTTTCTCCCTGCGGCGCAGCTGGATCGGCGCGAAGGTTTCGGATTGCCGGATCTCGACCTTGCCTTCCTTGGCCAGCTCCAGCGAGGCGGCAAAGGTCGCCGCCGTCACCGAACGGCGGCGCACCGGGTCATGGGTCCATCCGGGCGGCATGTAGGCCGAAAGCTCCGTCCAGGTGCCGGCAAAGCCCACCATGCCGCGCATGTGTTCCAGCGCCTGCTCCATGGTGAAGACATTGTCGCGGTCCATCACGAAGGGGCGGAATTCATCCTTGGTACGGATCCGGGCATAGGCCTGCATCAGCTCCAGCAGGGTGGCGGAATAGGTCACTTTCCGCACCCGTTCCACCGTTTCCGGCACGCCCCGCACGAAGAAGTCCCGGCCCTTCTGGTCCCGCGCCATAAGCCGGGCGGCAACGTCGCGCATCGCCTGCAGGCGTTCCAGCTGGAAGGCCAGGTGGGCGGCCAGTTCCTCACCCGACGGTCCCTCTTCCTCGGGGTCGGGCGGCAGCAGCAGGCGCGACTTCAGGAAGGCCAGCCAGGCCGCCATCACCAGGTAATCCGCCGCCAGTTCGATGCGCAGCGTCTTGGCCTTCTCCACGAAGGCCAGGTACTGCTCCGCCAGCGTCAGGATGGAGATCTTCATCAGATCCACCTTCTGCGTCCGGCTCAGCGTCAGCAAAAGGTCGAGCGGGCCTTCAAACCCCTCCACGTCGACGATCAGCGCCTCCGCCGCCAGCCTTTCGGCCACGGTGATGCGCCCCTGCCCGTCGGGTCCATCGGCCGTACCGGCCTCGAACCGCCGAAGCGGGGTATCGTCTTCGAAATCGTCGGAGGCCATGACTTACCCGTTCAAGAGAGCGGACAGCTTGTCCTTCAGGGCGTCAATGTCAAGCGCGGCAGCGGCAGGCCGCTGCGCCAGAGCCCGCTCGGCCCGCGCCTGGGCGTCCGGGGTCATCCGCCCGGCGGCCTCTGCCACCCGTGTCCGGACATCCAGGGAGGAATTGCATTGCAGCACCACGTCGCACCCCGCATCCAGCGCCTGCAGCGCCAGGGCTTCGGGCGTACCGCTCAGGGCCTTCATGCCCATGTCGTCCGTCATCAGCAGCCCGTCGAACCCGATGCGGTTCCGGATCGCCTGGATGACCGAGGGCGACAGCGTCGCCGGCAGCTCCGGATCCAGCGCCTCGTAGACCACGTGAGAGGTCATCGCCATCGGCAGATCGTTGAGCACCATGAAGGGCGCGAAGTCGCTCTCTTCCAACAGCTCGGCCGCCGCAGTGACAACCGGCAGTTCATGGTGGCTGTCCGCCATCGCCCGCCCATGCCCCGGGATATGCTTCATCACCGGCAGCACCCCACCCAGGGTGAGCCCGTTGGCAACGGCGCGGCCCAGGCGGGCGACCGTCGCTGGATCCGACCCGTAGCAACGGTTGCGCAGGAAGGCATGGGTGTCCTCTCCGGCGACGTCGATCAGCGGGGCACAGTTCACGTCGATGCCCAGGGCGCGCATTTCCGCCGCGGTGATGGCATAGCGCAGGCGCATCGCCTCCTCCGCCAGCTCACCGGCCGCCATGGCGAACTCCAGCGGTGCTTCCCACTCGGTCGCCAGGGGCGCCCGCAGACGCTGCACCCGGCCGCCTTCCTGGTCGAGAAGGATCGGTGCCTCGCGGCCCACGGCCTCGCGCAGGTCGGAGCAGAGCGCGCGCACCTGTTCGGCATCCTCGATATGGCGTCCGAACAGGATGAAGCCGAAGGGATCGGCCTGCCGGAACAGCGCCGCCTCCTCCGGCATCAGCCGGGGACCTTCCGGATCCAGGATGATGGCACCGAAGGCCATTACTTCGCCGACACCGGGATGCAGTCCGCGCCTTCGGCCACCAGGGCCGCGCAGAAGCGGCGGCTGTCGGACAGATCGTCAAAGCCCATGACGCGCAGCCGGTAGAAGATCCGCCCGCCGCTTTCGGCACGCTGGATCACCCGGCGCTTGCCATCCATGTAGATTTCGAACCGGTTCACGAAACGGCTCCATTCCTGCAACGCGATCTCCCGCGAGGCGAAGGCACCAAGCTGGGCCAGACGGGTCCCTGCGGGCACCTCTTCCGGGGCGACTTCCACGTCGACCGGCGCGGCGGCGACCGGCGCCGCGACAGACCGGGCGACGAGGTTCGCCAGAAGCCCTTCCGGACGCTGCTTCGGCCGGACGGAAACATGCAGCCCGGATGGATCCGCCGGCCCCTTGCGGGCCTCGGTGCTTTCGGGGGCCGCAACGACCTTCGGCCCGGTTTCCGCCAGCGGGTCGGTGCCCGCCGCCAGGGCCGAAGCCAGGTCCTCGATGCTCTGCGGATCGGTGGTATCGAATGCCTCGGCCGCAGCCAGGTCACTGTCGCTGTCCTGCCCGGCGCTGGCCGAAGGTTCCGGTTGCTGCGCCTCTCGGGCGCGCTGCACCTCGGCCCGCTCCTCGGCAGAGGCGGCATCGCCAAGCCCCATGGGCGCAGGTGCAAGGCGGACCTCGCGCGCCGGATCTTCGGCGCCCTGCGATGCGGCAACGTGATTGACCGAAAGGCCCTGGAATGCGGTTTGCTGGCCACCGGCACTCTCCGGCACGCGGCGGGCCTCCCCCGTCATGGCGCGCACGATCGGCACGCCGGACACATCCCGCATCACCATGCGGTAGCCCCAGACGCCGACGCCCGCCACCAGCGCAATCGAAAGGGCGGCGCCCACCCATGTGACCAGGCTGCCGAAAGACGGCCCCTGGGCCGCCTCTGACTGCTGATGGTCATAGGACGCATAGCGCCCGTCCGCCGGAAAATCTGCCATATGCCTCTGCCCGCCGGGCTTATCTGCCCGGTCCTGCCACTGGTTCTGGGGTCGTGCCTGTCGTCTTCCGGCGGCGGTGCGTTAGCGCATCTCTTCTGCCGGGGTCACGCCCAAGATACCAAGACCTGCGGAAATGACAACGGCCACGGCCCGGGCAAGTGCCAGTTTCGACTGGGAAACCGCCGGTGCATCCTCCTGGACGAAACGCAATTGGGTTTCCTCGTTGCCGCGGTTGTAGAGCGCGTGCAGATCAGACGCCAGTTCGTACAGGTAGAAGGCCACGCGATGCGGCTCATGCGTGCGGGCCGCGATCTCCACCAGGCGAGGCCATTCGGCAAGCTTCCGCGCAACCGCCAGTTCGGACTCGTGGGTCATCCCGGACAGGTCTGCCGCGTTCAGCGTGGCGTCATCACAGGCGATGCCCGCCTCGCTCGCGCGCCGCAGAGCCGAACAGACACGGGCATGAGCGTATTGCACGTAGAAGACGGGGTTGTCCTTCGACTGCTCCAACACCTTGTCGAAATCGAAGTCCAGCGGCGCGTCGTTCTTCCGGGTCAGCATGACGAAACGGGTCACGTCGGGGCCGACCTGTTCGACCACGTCGCGAAGCGTGATGAAGGTACCCGCCCGCTTGGACATCTTGAAAGGTTCACCATTCTTGAACAGCTTCACCAGCTGGCACAGCTTGATGTCCAGCGGAACGGAGGCATTGGACAGGGCCGAAACCGCCGCCTTCATTCGCTTCACGTAGCCGCCGTGATCGGCGCCGAAGACGTCGATCAGCTGATCGAAACCGCGTTCGACCTTGTCGTAGTGATAGGCGATGTCGGGGGCGAAATAGGTCCAGGCGCCGTCCGATTTCATGATCGGCCGGTCAACGTCGTCACCATGCTCGGTGGACTTGAACAGCGTCTGCTCGCGCGGCTCCCAATCCTCGGGCGTCTTGCCCTTCGGCGGCTCCAGCACGCCGCGATAGATCAGGCCCTGCGCCTTCAGGCGTTCGATGGCCTTCTCGATCTTGCCGGTCCCGTAAAGCGACTTCTCGGAGAAGAATACATCCATCTCGACGTTGAGCAGTTTCAGATCCTGACGGATCAGCGCCAGCATCTCGTCGGTGGCGAACTCCCGCACCTCTTCCAGCCAGACATCTTCGGGCTGATCGACATAGGCATCGCCCACCTTCGCCTTCAGCTTCTCGCCCACCTCGATCAGGTAATCCCCGGGGTAGGTGCCGTTTTCGAAGGTTACCTCATGGCCGAAGCATTCGAGGTAGCGCAGGTAGACGGACCGCGCCAGGACGTCGACCTGAGCGCCCCCGTCGTTGATGTAGTATTCGCGGGTCACGTCGTAGCCCGCGTAGTCCAGCAGGCTTGCCAGTGCATCGCCGAAGACCGCCCCCCGGGTGTGGCCCACGTGCAGCGGCCCCGTCGGGTTGGCCGAGACATACTCGACGTTGATCTTCTTGTCCGCGCCCATGTCGGACTTGCCGTAGACGGTACCCTGCGCCAGCACGGCGTGGACGATCCCGCCCCAGGCGTCGCCTGCCAGCCGCAGGTTCAGGAAGCCCGGGCCCGCGACCTCGGCGGAGGTGATGCGCGGATCTTCCATCAGCTTCGGCGCCAGCGCTTCGGCAATGTCGCGCGGCTTCATCTTTGCGGGCTTGGCCAGCACCATGGCGGCGTTGGTCGCCATGTCCCCATGCGCCGCATCGCGCGGCGGCTCGACGGCGACGTTGTCGAAGGTCAGGCCTTCGGGCAGGCGCCCCTCGGCCACCAGGGTGTCGAGAGTGTCGAGAACGAGAGCACGGATATCGGTAAAGAGGTTCATGGATCTTTCCTGATGGGTTCCGCGCGGGTTTATCACTGCCGCGCCAGAGGTCAATCAAAGAGCACGTCACGGCGTCGATCCGGCGCCCGCCCCCCCCCCGGCCCTGCATGCCTCCCTGCGTGCCACCCTGAGAGGCATCCGCCGACCAAAGCCATGAAAACCCCGCCCCTGGCCGCACCGCCGGTTGCCCCCTCGCGCCCCCGCGCACAGGCTGACCCGGCGACACCCCTCCGCCTCGACAGGATCTACATGCCGCATCTCCGCGCCGCCCGCCTCGCCCTCCTCCTGCTTTCAACGCCTCTGGCCGCCCCCGCCACGGCGCAGCCTATCCCACCCTGCGCCTTCGAAGGATCTCTGGGCCCCTGGGCGATCTCCACCGGGGTCCATCCTGTCGCCCTTGTCGCGCCCGGGGAATTCACCGGCTCCGACTACATGCTTGCAGAGATGCGCACCTACCGCGACGTCGACACCGTGACCGCCGGGGGCGTGCCGGTCACGAACCGTCCGCTGTCGATCTGGTACGCTTGGCAGGACGGAGAGCCTGTGCTTCGCCTTGTCCTGCCCATCCCGGACGGGGCCTCCATGGCTTCCCTCCCCGGCCTCCCCGATCAGCGGTTCGAAACCTTCGCCGGAAGCTTCCCCTTCGCGCTGGTGATCGAAACCAATCGCGGCAGCACCATCGTCATCAGGGACATGGACACCGGAGAGGTAGAGCTGGCTCAAGATGTCCTGCCTCTCCTCGAAGAGGCCGAGCAGCTCCATATCTACACCCAGGCCGAAAACGACGATCCGCGCGCCTTCAGCTTCTACACCCGGATCGACATTGTCCGGATGGCAGAGGCGCGGGGGATCCTTGAAACCAACCGCCAGCGGCACGGAAGCGACCTCAGGGCCGCAGGGAAATGCCAGCGCAGCAACGGCAGCGTCGTCGACCTGCCCTCCTAGGCCCGGCCTGCCAGCCCCGTCACTCGTTCTCGTGTTCCGCCACCCGATCGGCATAGCGGATATGGCCGGGACCAGAGGCACGCAGCCCGGGCTCCGGATCCACGCCGGTGATCCGCGCGTGCTCCACTATGGCGAAGCGGTCCGTCATGCCGGAGATGTAGTCGCAAACGATCCGCGCCAGCTTCTGCTCGTCGCCCTCGATCTCCTCCACATCCTTTCGCCACTGCTTCGGCAGGTAGTCGGGATGCTGCATGAAGATGGGGAACAGCTCCATGATGATCCGGGTGACCTTCTTGCGCATCTCCACCACCTCGGGGGCGCGGTACATGCGGTGGAAGAGGAATTCCCGGATGACCTTCAGGTCGGTCCAGACCCCGCCGGAAAACTGCACCATCGGGCGCCCCGCGGCGCGGACCTCCTCCACGCTGGCGGCATCCAGCTCCGCCAGGTTGGCGCGGCTCACGTCGATCACGTCGCCCACCAGCACGCCGAAGAACCGCCGCAGCGCCTCGTGCCGGCGGCGGTAGTAGTTCAGCCCGGGATACTTGCGATCCACCTCGGCGAAACAGTCGTGCAGGATCGGCAACTCCGACAGCTCGTCGGTGGAGAAGAGCTCGGCCCGAAGACCGTCGTGCAGGTCGTGGTTGTTGTAGGCGATGTCGTCGGACAGCGCCGCCACCTGCGCCTCTGCACTGGCGTGGGTATGCAGTTCCAGGTCATGCCGCGCATTGTAGGCCGCCAGCGCTGCGGGCACGGGACCCTCCACCGGGCCATTGTGCTTGGCGATCCCTTCCAGCGTTTCCCAGGTCAGGTTCAGCCCGTCCCATTCGGCATAGGTCCGTTCCAGGTTGGTGACGATGCGGATCGCCTGGGCGTTGTGGTCGAACCCGCCGAAGGGCGCCATCAGCTCATGCATGGCGTCCTCCCCGGTGTGACCGAAGGGCGTATGGCCCAGGTCATGGGCCAGCGCCACCGCCTCCGTCAGCTCCTGGTTCAGGCCAAGCGCACCGCAGATCGTCCGCGCCACCTGCCCCACCTCGATCGAATGGGTCAGCCGGGTACGGAAGTAGTCGCCCTCGTGTTCAATGAAGACCTGGGTCTTGTGCTTCAGACGCCGAAAGGCGGAGGCATGGATGATCCGGTCACGATCCCGCTGGAAGCAGGAGCGGAAGGCGCTTTCTTCTTCCGGGTAGAGGCGCCCCCGGGACTGCTCGGGGTCGGAGGCAAAACGCGCGCGCATGGCATGGTTCCTTCGGCTTCTTGTCGCCCTTTGTCCTTCTCCTTATATTGGCGGGGAAAGACATGCAAAATGTCTGGCAAATTCCCGGCGACTGCAATGGTTTGCCGCGCCAAAATTCCAGGAGAAATCCATGAACCTGCCCCCGAAAGTCACGGATCGCGCCTTCGACCGCCTGGCCGAGATCGGTGCCGATGGCCAGGCCCTGCGTGTCGCCGTCGAAGGCGGCGGCTGCTCCGGTTTCCAGTATGACATCAAGCTTGACGACGTGGCCGATGATGACCTTGTCCTCGAAGGCAAAGGCCAGCGGGTCGTGGTCGACCCGACCTCTCTTCCCTTCCTCGCCGGCGCGGTCATCGACTTCACCGAAGAGCTCATCGGCGCCCGCTTCGTGATCGAGAACCCCAATGCCACCTCCAGCTGCGGTTGCGGCACGTCGTTTTCGATCTGACGCCCCCCGAAGATCCCGAACGCAAGAGGGCCGGAAGCACTGCTTCCGGCCCTTTTCATTCAGAGGCTGCCTTGAAATGGCGACGACGCGGCCTTACTCGGCCGGGGCCGCCGGCTTGTCTGCACCATCCACGGCGGCAAGGGTCTTGTACCCGCCGGCGCGCACGACCATGCCACGGGCCAGCTGATCGTAGATCAGGTAAAGGCCGGATCCGATCACGATGGCAGAACCCAAGTAGATATTGCTGCTGGTATGCTCGCCAAAGACCACGGCGCCCAGGATGACCATCCAGACGAACTGCAGGTTCAGCAGCGGCGTGACGACATAGGCCGCCAGCAGCCGCAGCGACACGACCAGCACCCAACGGGCGATGAACAGCGTTCCCGCATAGGCGCCGACCCAGTAGATATCATGCAGGGGCATGGGCTTGTAGACGAAGGGCAGCGCCAGGGCCATCGTCACCGCCAGGGTCGCATTGGGCCAGAAGACCTGCGCCAGGGAATTGCTTTCGAATTTCCCGATGCGCCGCGCCATGACCATGGACAGCGTCCCGGATGCCGTCGCGCCGATCGCCACGACGTGGCCTGTCGCGATCGCATGCACCCCATCGGGGAACAGGCAGACGATACCGACGAACCCGGCCGCCAGGGCGAACCACACCGCGAGCGAGACCTTCTCGTTCAGAAGCGGGCCGGACAGGAGCCCCGCAAAGATCGGCATCAGGCCGATGAAGATGAAGACCTCTGCGAAATCCAGCAGCTTGAACGCATAGAAGTAGCAGACAGAGGCAATGACCGTCGCGACGGAGCGCACCGCCATGTCCAGCGGCCGCGACGTGCGCACCGCGTCGATCACCGCGCGGCCATCGGATTTGACCGCTTCGGCCCCCAAGCAGAAGACAGCAACCAGCACGCCGGAAATCACGTAGAGCTGGGGCGCCGCATAGCCGCCCGACAGGAATTTCGTGATCGCATCGGCCGAGGAAATGCAGGCGGTGTAGAACAGCACCAGCGCGACCCCGATCAGGGTCGCCTTGAGGGCCTGTTGCTTCTTCGTCGTCGGAAGTGTCAAGCGATGGCCCTCGTCAGGGGCGCCGCGACCGCCGCACGGGAGAACCCGGCGAAGAAGGCTTCGAAATCGGTGCAGGCGTCACGGGCCGCGTCGAGATGGGCAACCTCCGTCTCGTCCGCCAGGGAGGAAAGGATCGGATCCTCCATCCGCTGCCAGTCGCTGCTGCGGGCCTCGTCCAGCTCCAGAAGGCAGCGCGACATGCGGCGCAGCGGACCCGCAGGACGACGCGGCGCATAGAAACGGACGGAGCCTTCGGGGATGGGGGCAAGGAACGGATCGTCGCCGGCAGCGGCACGGGCCCAGTTCGTCACGAGGTACTCGTGATAGTCGTCATGCCCCATGGATCCCTCCCACGCGTCGACGGTGAACCCGTCTGTCTCGCGGCTCAACCAGGTTTCCCAGGCCCTGGGCGGGGTCAGACCTGCATGGCGCATGGCGACGCAGATTTCCGCCAGGAGGTCCGCATTGAGGTCAAGGTATGCCAGCGTTCCCGCGAAGTTAAGGCTTTCCCCAACGGAATGGGGCAATTGCACGGCATTTCTTCCATACTCGCTCAGGTAGAACAGGATATGGGTTAGTTCATAGGCAGCTTTCTTGTTCGGCAACATGAAAGTGCCCGTTCTGGAGGCGAAGGACATTAAACGATCGGTCAACTGATCGGAGCTTTCGCGGCTGTCACTGGGGTCGATTCCCCGGCGCAGCATCAGGCGACGCGCCTCGGCCCGTTGCAGGTCGGACAGTTCCGCCCCCGCCAGCCCCTGGGCCTGTGCCCAGTGCACCAGCGCCTCTGCCTTGCTCCCGGGCATGCCGAGCGCTTCGAGGTCGAGGCAGATCGAAAGATAGAAACGGTAGTACTGCGGAAAGAAGCCCATGCGCTTTTCGATCGTGGCATAGACCTCCTCGAAGGGGGCAAGCGCGGCGTCGGGCAGCGCGCCCGATGCGAGGGTCTGCCCCGTGCATTCGAGGATGTTCAGGACTTCTGCATTTTCCTTCAGCCAGAAGACGTCATCGACAGAACGACGTTCGCTGGCGAAGCGGTCGAGCAGGGCCGCGCGTCGCGCGGCCCGGCCCTGGCTCCGGGCGGGGAAGGTCAGTTGGACAATATTGGACATGGGTGATCCTTTCCGTCTGATCGCCGGCGGCTCTGGGCCATCGGCCTGGGTTGCGCTGCGATCAGACGGAAACGTCCTTTCTGGCGCTCCCCTGCCCGGTCCGGGCAAGTTTGCTCGGCTCTTGGAGCGGCTTACTTGGCCGCGCGAACCGGCGCGGCGGAGGAAGTGAACATCTCGGTCGCGTCGCCGGAGGCGGCTTCCGAGGTCACCGGAGCAGCGGAGGAGGTGAACATTTCGACTGCGTCGCCGGAGGCGGCTTCCGAGGTCACCGGGGCGGCGGAAGAGGTGAACATCTCGACTGCGTCACCGGAAGCAGCTTCCGAGGTCACCGGGGCGGCGGAAGAGGTGAACATTTCGACAGCGTCACCGGACGCGGCTTCCGAGGTCACCGGGGCGGCGGAGGAGGTGAACATCTCGACTGCGTCACCGGAGGCGGCTTCCGAGGTCACCGGAGCGGCGGCGGAGGTGAACATCTCGACTGCGTCACCGGAGGCGGCTTCCGAGGTCACCGGAGCGGCGGAAGAGGTGAACATCTCGACTGCGTCACCGGAGGCGGCTTCCGAGGTCACCGGAGCGGCGGAGGAGGTGAACATTTCGACTGCGTCACCGGAGGCGGCATCGAAGGACACGGGAGCGGCGGAGGAGGTGAACATTTCCAGGGCCGAACCACCCAGCAGATCAGCTTCTGCGCGAGGCGCAGCGCTGGAGGTGAACATCTCGGTCAGTTCGCCATTCAGCATGCTTTCTGCAGCGGACACACGAACGGCTTCGGCTTTCACCGATTTACGGATGGCAGACATCTTGATCTCCAAGTCGTTGAAAAGAAAGGACGAGTGAGATCAGGCTTGCACGACAATCGGGCGTTCGAAACAGATTTTTCACCGAATACGTGTCAACCGAAAGTTATTCACAATAACTTCTTGCGGCAAATAATTGCATCCAATCAAACAACTTAACGTTGCTGAAATTTTGACAGGCGTTTTCGCCTGCCCTCAAACGACGGAACATCTCGGGAACATGAAGGAGATTCGTCGCAGCACCTTCGCCGCGGGAACCACGAATCGCGTGAATCGCGCGCAACCAACGCAGCGGCTGGACAGCAGGGTCTCGAAGACGGAAAAGACCCGGGACATGCTACGTGGGCGCGAATTCCCGACAAAGGTGAAATACCGGACGCACACGGGGGCAACAGTTGCGCTATAGCGTCACAAAAGAAAGCAAAAAGGGTTCCGCCGATGAAATTGGCCACTTTCAACATCAACGGCATCAAGGCGCGGGCGGCTGCGCTGACCGACTGGCTGGACGAGGCGCAACCGGACGTCGCCGTCCTGCAGGAGATCAAGTCGATCGATGAGGCCTTCCCCCGAGAGCTTTTCGAGGAACGCGGCTACCAGGTCGAAACCCATGGCCAGAAAAGCTTCAACGGGGTCGCCATCCTGTCCAAACTGCCGCTGGAGGACGTCTCCCGCGGGCTTCCGGGTGATGACACGGATGAACAGGCCCGCTGGATCGAGGCGACTGTCGTGGGAGAGAAGACGGCGCTGCGGATCTGCGGCCTCTATCTGCCCAACGGCAACCCGGTGGAGCTTGACGAGGCGGGGCGCCCGATCGAAGGCGGCAAATACGCCTACAAGCTGGCCTGGATGGAACGCCTGCAACGGCGCGCCGAAGAGCTCCTGAAGACCGAAGAGCCCGCGGTGATGCTGGGCGATTACAACATCATTCCCCAGGCGGAGGATGCGGCAAATCCCAAGAAATGGGAGGGTGATGCGCTCTACCGGCCCGAAAGCCGCGCGGCCTGGCGGCGCATCCTGAACCTCGGCTACACCGAGATTTTCCGCACCCGCCATGCCGCCCCGGGGCACTACACATTCTGGGATTACCAGGCTGGCGCCTGGAACAAGAATGACGGCATCCGCATCGACCACATGCTGATGACCCCACAGTGTGCCGACCTCGTCAGCGACTGCGGCATCGACGCGGCGATCCGCGGGCGGCAGAAGCCCTCCGACCACGTGCCCCTATGGGCAGAGATCGCCCTCTGACGGCGACCAGTCGAGCGCCGGCGCCAGGGTCCTGCCGCCGGTCACGTCGTGCTCGTAGAGCCAGTCGAACTGATGCACGATGGATGTGGGCGCAAGGCTGCCGCCGATCCGCAGCGCCGCATGCGCGGCCATCCGCAGCGGCGGGAACCGCAGGTGGTATTTCCAGGCATTGCGGTTGGCCGTCCGGATCGCCCGGCTGGCACGGGGCCGCCGCAGCGCCTGGTACCGGGCCAGCGCGGTGGCCACCGAAGGCTGTTCGGGATCCATAAGGCAATCCGCCAGCACCCAGGCATCTTCCAGTGCCATGTTGGCCCCCTGCGCCAGGAAGGGCAGCGTCGGATGCGCGGCATCGCCCAGCAAGGCAGTGCTGCCCTGATGCCAGGACGGCGCAACCGCATGGCGATGCAGCCCCCACAGATTGACCTTTTCGACCCTGGCCAGCAGCTCGCGCACTTCGGGGCAGAAACGGGCAAAGGCACGGCGCAGGTTTTCCGGATCGTCCTCATGGCTCCAGCTGTCCGGCGCCCATTCGCGCCGTTCCTCCACGGCCACGATGTTGCGCAGGCGACCGCCCCGCAGGGGGTAGGTCACCAGGTGCCGCCCCGGCCCCATGTAGACCCGTGCCTCCGCGCCCGCCGGATCGCCGGGGGCAGCGGGCACGACCGCGCGCCAGCAAACCTGACCCGTGAACCTTGGCTTTGCGTCCCCCAGGATGGCGGCCCGCAACCTTGAATGCAGCCCATCCGCGCCCACGACAACCGCCGGGCGCATCCGGGCCCGGTTGGCGATCCGGACTTCGGGCTCCGCCCCCGTCGTCACGTCCTCGACCCGCTGCAGCATGCGCAGCCGCACACCGGCTTCCCGCGCACCATGGGCCAGGGCGCCGATCAGATCGGCCCGATGACACAGGTAGTAGCCGTTGCCCCCGCCGCTCTGGGCCAGGTCCATCCGGACAGCCGTGCGTCCGCCCGCATCCAGCAGGTGCACGGCTTCGCTCGCCATGCCGATCTGTTCGGGCCTGAGCCCAAGACCGCGCAGCACGGCCGACCCGTTGGGGCTGATCTGAAGGCCGGCGCCGACCTCGCGGATGCACTCCGCCTGTTCCAGCACCGTCACCTCCGCCCCGCGCAGCGCCAGCGCACGCGCCGCGGCGAGCCCGCCAATACCGGCTCCGATGATGGCTATCCTGCGCCCTTCTAGGGACCCGTCGGGGGACAAGGGCTCTCTCCTGTTCCTGCCGCGCGGGGCCCTGGCCTGCGCGCGGGTATTCCGATGACCCGGAAGGCGGGCGGAATCGCCGTGTCGCCGCGCCGGGCGGGGCGATATGGCGCCTTCCGCAGGGGTGATGCAAGCGGCAATGCCCGAAACGAACAACGCCGGGGCAGGCCCCGGCGTCGTCCATTTCTCATCGCGATGGTGTTGCGCCGGAGCGGGGTGCAGCTCCGCTCCGGCAAGACGGGATCGCCCCGAAAGACTGCCCCCGCCCCCGCATCTGGCCGTGTCCGGCTTGCCCGCTGCCGGACCGCCCTGCCACGACCGGAGCATCAGTCGTCGCGATGCACCTTCTCGCGGCGCTCGTGACGTTCCTGGGCTTCCAGGCTCATCGTCGCGATCGGGCGGGCATCCAGCCGTTTCAGGCTGATCGGCTCACCGGTCACTTCGCAATAACCATATTCGCCTTCGTCGATACGGCGCAGGGCTGCATCGATCTTGGCGACCAGCTTGCGCTGGCGGTCCCTGGTGCGCAGTTCAAGAGCCCGATCGGTCTCTTCGCTGGCACGGTCCGCAATATCAGGAATATTGCGGGTACTGTCTTTCATGCCTTCGATTGTATCGCGGCTGTCGGCAAGGAGATCCTCCTTCCACGACAAGAGTTTGCGGCGAAAATACTCCGTCTGCCGTTCATTCATGAACGGCTCGTCCTCTGCAGGACGATAGTCGTCTTCAAGGAAAGATTCTGCTTTCATCAGCGGCTCCCGAGCTAGTCCGTCGCCTGGCTGAGAGATGCCTCATCAGGCGGCAGGGTCCCCTTCGGAGGGCCTTAACGGGTTGGACCCCTCTTGTCACTACACAATCCGAGCGCGCGGCCGTATGGAAAGCCTGTTGAAGCCCTTGTGGCACAGGCACAATCCCGGCAGACGGCACGCCCGACGGCAGAGGGAAAGCTACGCTGCCGCAGGGACTTAGCTCACACATCGGTGATCTGCCCCCTCCGGCCCGCAAAGGCGCCCGCCCCTCCTGCACCGCTAAAATGCGAAAGGGTAATCCCCGCAACTTCCGACAAATTTGCTCAAATAGATTGCTTAACGTCGTGTATCGGCCGGTTAACGAAGCCCGTCCCGCCCCCGCGTCACATGCCAGCATGCTTGCCAAGCCCGGGCCGGACTTTTACCTCCGGAGGGAGACCAGAGGGAGAGGGCAGATGACGACACGCTTCGAAAGCACCGACGACTACGTCGCGACCGAGGATCTGACGGTTGCGGTCAACGCCGCCATCGTGCTGCAGCGGCCCCTGCTGGTGAAGGGCGAACCCGGCACCGGCAAGACCGAACTGGCCAGGCAGGTCGCCCAGAGCATCGGCGCCCCGATGATCGAATGGAACATCAAATCGACCACCCGCGCCCAGCAGGGGCTTTACGAATACGATGCCGTCTCCCGCCTGCGCGACAGCCAGCTGGGCGAGGAACGCGTTCATGACGTGGCCAATTACATTCGCCGCGGCAAGCTCTGGCAGGCCTTCGAGGCGGAGGAACGTGTCGTCCTGCTCATCGACGAGATCGACAAGGCCGATATCGAGTTTCCCAACGACCTGCTGCAGGAACTCGACAAGATGGAGTTCCACGTCTACGAGACGGGCGAAACGATCCGGGCCGTCAACCGGCCCATCGTCATCATTACCTCGAACAACGAAAAGGAACTGCCGGACGCATTCCTGCGGCGTTGTTTCTTCCACTACATCCGGTTCCCGGACATGGACACGATGCGCAAGATCGTCGAGGTCCACCACCCGGGCATCAAGGCCGATCTCCTCACGACCGCACTGACCCAGTTCTTTGAACTGAGGGAGATGCAGGGCCTCAAGAAGAAGCCTTCGACCTCCGAGGTTCTGGACTGGCTGAAGCTGCTGCTGGCAGAGGATCTGACCGCAGAGGACCTGCGGCGCGAGGGCGCCAATGCCCTGCCGAAGCTGCACGGTGCCTTGCTTAAGAATGAGCAGGATGTGCACCTCTTCGAACGCCTGGCCTTCATGGCGAGGGGTCAAAGGCGCTAGGCGCTCTCCCTTAGCGTTAGTGCCCGCCTGCCAAAGCGTCGTTCCCGCAGGCGTGATCCGGCCGTGTCGCGCAATTGCGCAATTTTCTTTGCCCTTCGCCCGTCATGCCGTAGGTCTTGTGTACAAGTGACTTCCGGAACGGCCATGACGATCGAGATCCGCCCGCTTGAGCCCCAGGACCGCGAGGCCTGGGAGAACCTCTGGCAGGGCTACCTGACATTCTACCAGACCACCCTGCCGCAGGGGATCTACGACCTGACCTTTTCGCGGCTGCTGGATCCCGCACGCCCACAGTTCGCCCTGCTCGCCTGGCGGAGCGGGATGCCGGTGGGCCTGGTGCACTACCTCTTCCATGTCCACAACTGGTACGATGCGGATATCTGCTACCTGCAGGATCTCTTCGCCACGCCCGAGGCCCGGGGCAGCGGCGTCGGCCGCGCCCTGATCGAGGCGGTGCGCGAACGCGCGCAGGCAGCCGGAAGCGCCGGCGTCTACTGGATGACCCAGCAGGGCAATGCCACCGCGCAGAAGCTCTATGACCGGATGGCCACCAAGACCGATTTCATCATCTACGAGATGGAGAAAGCATGATCAGACGTTCCCTCGCCTCCCTGTCGCCCGCCCTGCCCCGCTTGCGCAGCCTCGGCCTGGCCTGTCTGGTCATTCCGATGGTCGCATCCACCTCGGGCTGCATGGCGCCGACACCGGACGCGGCGGCAACGCCGACCCGCGCGGCCCAGACCTTCCCGGCCCTGCCCCCGATGAAGGTCTTCCCGGCCGCCTCGCCTATGCCGATGCCGCGCATCGCCAACTCCGACCTGGCGCGCGATTTCATCGACCTCAGCTTCAACCTTGAATCCGGCCGGCCCCTGCCTGTCTTCACCCGGTTCGAAGGCCCGATCCGCATCGGCCTCACCGGCAATGTCCCCCCGGGGCTGGCCCGCGATCTTGATCAGGTCATCGGCCGCATCCGGCGCGAGGCCGGGATCGACATCGCCCGCCTGCCCACCGGCAAGACCGGCAACCTGACGATCAATGCCGTCAGCGGCGCCCAGATCCGCAACCAGCTGCCAGAGGCCGCCTGCTTCGTCGTGCCCGGCATTTCCCGCTTGTCGGAATACCGCGGCGCCCGGCGCCAGGGCCGCACCGACTGGGCCCAGCTCAGGCAGCGCGACCGCCTCGCGATCTTCGTGCCCTCCGACGCGGCGCCCCAGGAACTGCGCGATTGCCTGCACGAGGAACTGGCCCAGTCCCTCGGCCCGCTCAACGATCTCTATCGGCTGCCCTACAGCACCTTCAACGATGACAACATCCAGACCGTGCTGACCGGCTTCGACATGATGATGCTGCGGATCACCTACGCGCCGGAGCTTCATTCCGGCATGACCCGGCAAGAGGTCGCGGCGCGGCTGCCCGGCATCCTCGCCCGGCTCAACCCGGGTGGCGCCAGCGCCCCCGCGCATCCGCTGCCCGAAACGCCCCAGACCTGGGTGCGTGCCGTCTCCCTGGCCCTGGCCCCGGGCGGATCGGCCTCCACCCGCATTCGCGGCGCACATCAGGCCCTGGCGATCGCACAGTCCAGCGGCTGGACCGATCAGCGCCTCGCCTTCGCCTACTACATCCTCGGCCGCCTGCTTCAGGTGCGCGACCCCGCCCAGGCCGAAACCTACCTGGAACAGGCGCATGCCATCTACTCCAGCCGCCCCGAAACCCGCATCCACGCCGCCCACACCGCCGTGCAACTTGCGGCCCATGCGCTTTCCCTCGGGGACGGGGCAAAGGCCCTGCGCCTGCTTCAGGGCCGGGATACCGTCGCCAAGCTGCACCAGAACGCGGTCCTTCTCGCCAACATCGAAATGCTGCGCGCCGAGGCGCTGGAAATGACCGGCCACAAGGACCAGGCCCGCTCCGTCCGGCTGGACTCCCTTGGCTGGGCACGCTACGGCTTCGGTCCGGATTGGGCCGTGCGCGCCCGCCTGCAGGAAATCGACGCGCTCGCAGGGCTCACCGCCCGCAGCTGAGCCCTGCCCGCACCCGCACGGCACCAGGTGAACAGCAGGGGGAGTGGCATGTTCGCACTTGCAGGTTTGGTGATCGGCGCCATCTTCGGCGCGTTGCGCGCCCGCAGACGTGGCGGCAACACCAAGGACATGTTCCAATATGCGGCCGTACATGCCATCCTCTTCGGACTGGCGGGGCTCTTCCTGACGCTCTTCGTGCATCGCGCACTGGTCTGACGCGACCCCGCCCCTGACGACCGGGAGGCGGCCATGTTCATTCCCTTCTTCGAAGCGCTGCGTCAGCACGCGGTCCCCGTGTCGCTGCGCGAATACCTCACCTTCCTGGAAGCGCTGAAGGCCGGGCTCGTCACCTACGACCCGGAAGGGTTCTACTACCTCGCCCGCGCCGCCATGGTGAAGGACGAACGCAACATCGACCGCTTCGACCGTGCCTTCGCCGCAGCTTTCTCAGGGTTGGAGGAGATCAGCTTCGAACAGGTCATCGAAGCGGTGGAAATCCCCGGCGACTGGCTGCGTTCCATGGCCGAAAAGCATCTGAGCGAAGAGGAAAAGGCCCAGATCGAGGCGCTTGGCGGCTTCGACAAGCTGATGGAAACCCTCAAGCAGCGGCTGGAGGAACAAAAGGAGCGCCACCAGGGCGGCAACAAGTGGATCGGCACGGGCGGCACTTCGCCCTTCGGCGCCGACGGCTACAACCCCGAAGGCGTGCGCATCGGCCAGAAGGAAAGCCGCCACCGCCGCGCGGTCAAGGTCTGGGACAAGCGGGAGTTCCGCGATTTCGACGACACCCAGGAACTGGGCACCCGCAACATCAAGGTCGCGCTGAAACGCCTGCGCAAATGGGCCCGCGACGGCGCGCATGAAGAGCTCGACCTCGACGGCACCATCCGCGCCACCGCCGAACACGGCTACCTCGACGTGCAGACCCGCCCCGAACGGCGCAACGCGGTGAAGGTGCTGCTGTTCCTCGACGTGGGCGGCTCCATGGACGATCACATCAAGGTGGTGGAAGAGCTCTTCTCCGCCGCCCGGGCAGAGTTCAAGCACCTCGAACATTACTACTTCCACAACTGCCTCTACGAAGGCCTCTGGCGCAACAATGCCCGCCGCTGGACCGAACAGATCCCGACATGGGAGGTGCTGCGCACCTATGGCGCCGACTACAAGTGCATCTTCGTCGGCGACGCCTCCATGTCGCCCTACGAAATCGCCTACCCCGGTGGCGCCAACGAACACTGGAACGCCGAGGCCGGCCAGACTTGGCTGCAGCGCGCGCGCGAACACTGGCCCGACCACATCTGGATCAACCCGGTGCCACCCAAGTACTGGGACTACACCCATTCCATCGGCATGATCCGGGAGATCTTCGAAGATCGCATGGTGCCCATGACCCTTCAGGGCCTGGACCAGGGCATGCGCGACCTCCTGCGCTGACGCGATCAGGAACTCCCGGCGGGTCGGGCCCGTTGTTTCCATGAACTGAAGCAAAGGAGTTTCCCATGATCCGCAAGACAGCCTCCGCCCGCTGGTCCGGCACCATCACCAAGGGCACCGGCCATATCTCGACCCAGTCCGGCGCGCTGTCGGATCAGCCCTACGGGTTCAACACGCGCTTCGGCGACGAACCGGGCACCAACCCCGAAGAACTGATTGGCGCGGCCCAAGCCGGCTGCTTCACCATGGCGCTCTCCAAGGTGCTGGAAGAGGCAGGCATGGTTGCCGACAAGCTGGAAACCAAGGCCACGGTGAAGATGGACAAGGGCGACGACGGCTTCTCCATCACCGGCATCGACCTGGTGCTGGAGGCCGCGATCCCCGGCGCAGACGCGGCAAAATTCCAGGAAGCGGCGAAAACCGCCAAGGAAACCTGCCCCGTGTCCCGCCTGCTCGCTGCGGCGGAAATCACGCTGGAAGCCAGGCTGGTCTGATACTCGCACCCCGGTCGCCTGCGCACCCACGCGCAGCGGCCCGGCAATTGCCCCGATGACGGTGCGTGCAAACACGCACTCCGCAACGCCCCGCCCCTGCAGGTTTCATCAGGCCGGGACGTCGCTTTCCTCTCGACCTCCGCCGCCGGATCACGTTTTCTGGTGGCGGAGGCCCCGAATGTCGACCCTGCGCCAGCTCTGGAAACAGCACCCCCTCGCCACCGCCGGTTTCGCCGCCGGGCTGGCCATCACGCTGTTCTTCGTGGTCCGGACCCTGCTCTTCGCCGCCTACTGGGCCGATCACCAGCGGTTGGAGCCCGAGGCCTGGATGACCCCCGGCTACATCGCCCACTCCTGGCACCTGCCGGTCGAAGAGGTCGCGGCCCAGCTTGGCATCACCGAGCGTCCCCCGGGCAAGCCGCCCACCATCGCCGATATCGCCCGCGCCAGCGGCGAGACCGAAGCCGCCCTGCTCGCCCGCCTTTCCACCTGGCTCGAAACCGCCTCGGGGCCGCGCCCGTGACAGAGTGGTTCGTCGCGGCGCTGGTCACCTGGGGGCTGCCATTGCTGGGCATCGGCACCTTCCTGTCCTGCCTCGCCCTGCCCATCCCCACCTCGGTGATGATGCTCACGGCAGGCGCCTTCGCTGCCTCGGGCGATCTTGCGCTGCCCGGCGTCATGATCGCGGCCTTCATCGGGGCCGTCCTGGGCGACCAGGCAGGCTACCAGATCGCCCGCTCCGCCTTCGAAAAGCTTGAACCGCGCTTCGCCAACCGCGCCTCCGCCCGCGACGCCATGGCCCGCGCGCGCCATTTCCTCGACAATCGCGGGGTCGTGGCCGTCTTCCTCTCCCGCTGGCTGGTGTCCCCGCTGGGGCCCTACGTGAACTTCGCCGCAGGCGCCGCCCGCATGCCGCGCGGCGCCTTCTCCCTCGGCAGCGTGACCGGAGAGGCCACCTGGGTCCTGGCCTACGTCGGCCTGGGCTACAGCTTCGCCGCCTCCATCGGCACCGTTGCGGAACTCGCCTCCGACCTCTCCGGCATGCTCGCCGGTCTCGTGCTGATGACCATCTTCGGCCTCTGGCTGCGGCGTGCCCTGCGCAAGGCCCGCGTGGCGCATGCCCGTGACGATGGCGGCACCCTGCCCCGCAGCGGCCCGGGCGGGTGACGGGATGCAACCAACCACCTTGCCACGCCTCTCCCCTGCCCACATATCGGTGCCATGCTGAAGTTCACCCCGATCCTGCTTGCCGTGCTCTACGGTCTCGTCGTCTGGCGCTTCTCGGCCTGGCGGCTGAAGGCCCAGCTCGACCAACGCTCCGCCGAACTGGTGGAACCCGGGTTGAGGGAGCTGACCGCCCGCATGGCCACGGCGCTCGACCTGCCGCGGATCAAGGTGCACCTCTACGACATTCCGGCGATCAACGGGCTGGCCGCGCCCGACGGGCGGATCTTTCTGACCCGGGGCTTCCTCGAAGCCTACCGCGCCGGACGCGTCACGGCAGAGGAACTGGCCTCGGTCATCGCGCACGAACTGGGGCACGTTGCCCTCGGCCACTCCCGCCGCCGGATGATCGACTTCTCCGGTCAGAATGCCCTGCGGGTCGGTCTGGCCGCCATCCTGGGCCGCTTCATCCCGGGCCTCGGCCCGATGATCGCCAATGCCGCCATGTCGCTTCTGGCCGCGCGCCTCTCGCGCAGTGACGAATACGAGGCCGATGCCTATGCCGCAGCCCTGCTGACCAAGGCCGGCATCGGCACCGCCCCGCAGGTTTCCCTGCTGCAGAAGCTGGAACACCTCACCGGCTCGACGGGCGCGGGCCGCCCCGCCTGGCTCATGAGCCACCCCAAGACCGACGCCCGCGTCGCCGCCATCGCAAAGCTCGACGCGCGCTGGACCGGAGCCTGACTTCCCCGGGCTCCCAGAAAGGAAGACCATGAAATACTCCCTCCTCGACCTCGCCCCGATCCCCGAGGGCAGCACCGCCGCCGACGCCATCGCCAATTCCGTGGCGCTCGCACAACGCGCCGAAGAGCTGGGCTATCACCGGCACTGGCTGGCCGAACACCACAACATGCCCGGCATCGCCTCCTCGGCCACGGCCGTCATGATCGGCCATATCGCGGGCCAGACGAAACGGATCCGCGTCGGATCGGGCGGCATCATGCTGCCCAACCACTCGCCGCTGACGGTGGCCGAACAATTCGGCACGCTCGCCACGATCTACCCCGGCCGCATCGACCTCGGCCTGGGCCGCGCACCCGGCACCGACATGGCCACCGCCCGCGCCCTGCGCCGCCACATGGCCGGTGCCGAGGATCACTTCCCCCGCGATGTCGGCGAACTGCTGGCCTATCTCGGTGACCCGCAGGAGGGACAGTCCCTCCACGCCGTGCCGGGCGAAAGCACCCATGTGCCGGTCTGGATCCTCGGCTCCTCGCTCTACGGCGCGCAGCTGGCGGCCCAGGCGGGCCTGCCCTATGCCTTCGCCTCCCACTTCGCCCCCGATGCGCTGGATCAGGCGGTGGAGGTCTACCGGCGCGGCTTCCGCCCGTCGGAATGGCTCGAAAAGCCCTATTTCATGCTGGCGATGAACGTCTACGCGGCGCCGACAGAGGAAGAGGCGCTCTTCCTCAAGACCTCGATGCAGCAAGGGTTCGCGCGGTTGCGCACCGGCATGCCCGGCAAGCTGCCCCGCCCGGTGGAGGTGATCGAGGACCACGTGCCGCCCGCCCTGCTGGCCCAGGTCGAACGCGCCTTCCGCGTTTCGGCCACCGGCACGCCGGAAATGGTCCGCCGCCAGATCGCGGATTTCCTCGAACAATATGAACCGGACGAGGTGATCATCGCAGGCCAGATCCACGATCACGGCGCGCGCATGCGCAGCTACGAGATCGCAGCAGAGCAGCTGAAGGCCCTGGGCGCCGTGCCCAGCTGAGATGGCGGGAGGGGGGCGCTGCCCCCCGCGCGTGCCGCGCTCCCCCCGGAGTATTTTCGGCCCGGTGAGAGAGCATGGCCCGTGCGCCCCGGAGGCAGCGAAGCGCAACCTGCCCGGCCGGGCGGAGCACCCGGGACGGCGCTGTTTCCTGTGATTATTCGATGGCCGGAAATATTCCCGCCGGAGGCATCGGCCGCAGGCCGACCTCAGCCCTCCAGCCGCTCCAGCGCCTTGCCGGTGCGCGGAAGGCGCGCCTTGCGCATCAGTGCCCGCATCGTCCAGTCCTCGCCGGAGAGCTGCCGCGCGGTAGCCAGCACCCGCGCCCCGATCTCTGCCATGACATCGGGCGCAGCTTCGGTGAAGCCCTGCAGCAGCCCATCGGGATCGGCGCGGCTCACCCCTTCTTCCGCCAGGATATGGCGGGGAAAATCCTTGGCATTGGCGGTGACGATTACGTCGGCAGAGCTGGACACCGCCAGCGCCAGCACATGCAGGTCGTTCGGATCGGGCAGCCAGAGGCGCTGTTCGATCCCGGGCCGGGTCTCGGCCCGGGCCTTCGGGAAGGCGGCCTCCGCCAGGACGATCTCGCCCCGCGCCTGGGCCTCGACTTCCGGGCCGAACTTGCGACCCGTCAGCGCCCATTCCTCCAGCAGCCGGGCGGACCAGACGGGCTGGTAAAGCCCCGCCCGCGCCGCACCCAGCAGCATTTCCCGCATCACCGTCGGGTAGAGGACGCAGGCGTCAAGGACCGCCTTCACAGCCGGAAGAACAGCGACTTCAGGTAGCCGCTCTCCGCCAGCTGCGGGTGCATCGGGTGGTCCGGCCCGGCAAAGCCGGTGTGGATCAGCGCCGCATCGCGCCCGGCACGGCCGATGCCGCGGATCGAGGCGGTGCGGAACTTCGCCAGGTCCGCCGCTTGGGAGCAGGAGCAGAGCCCGAGGAAACCGCCCTCGGCCACCAGCGGCGCGGCGAGCTTCGCCACCCGCTCATAGGCGCGCAGACCCGCATCCAGCGCCTGCCGGTTCGGCGCGAAGGCCGGCGGGTCGCAGATCATCACCTCGAACCTTTCGCCCTCGGCCGCCAGCGCCTCCAGCGTGGCGAAGGCATCGCCCTGCCGCGTGGCGAAGCGGTCGCCCGCGCCCATGGCACCTGCCCCCTTCGCCGCCAGCTCCAGCGCCGGGGCGGATCCGTCGACTGCCAGGGCAGAGGTCGCACCGCCTGCAAGACAGGCCAGGCCGAAGCCGCCCACATGGCTGAAGACGTCAAGCACTCGACCACCCTTGGCCAGCCGCGCCGCGAAGGCATGGTTCGGCCGCTGGTCGTAGAAGAGCCCGGTCTTCTGCCCGCCCGTGACGTCGGCCATGTAAGTCGCGCCGTTCATCTGCACCGGCACCGGCGCATCCGGCGCCGTGCCCGCCAGAACGCCCGACACATCGTCCAGCCCTTCCAGCCCGCGCGCCCGGCCAGAGGCGCTTTTCAGCACATTGCGCACCCCGGTGACCGACACCAGCGCGGCGCTCAGCGCCTCGATCCGCGTATCGGCCCAGGCCGCGTTCGGCTGGATCACCGCCGTATCGCCGAAGCGGTCGATGATCACGCCCGGCAGGCCATCGGCCTCGGCATGGATCAGCCGGTAGAAGGGCGCATCGAACAACACCTCGCGCATCCGCAGGGCGCGGGTCAGCCTTGCGGCGAACCAGGCCTTGTCCGGCCCGCCTTCGGGCAGGGCGGCATCGGCGCGGTCCAGTACCCGGGCGAAGATCCGGCTGGCCGGGTTCACCGCCACCAGCGCCAGCGGCTGCCGCTCGGCATCCTCCAGCAGGGCAATGCTCCCCGGCGCCAGCGCCTTGGTGCGCCGGTCGGTGACAAGCTCGTTGTCGTAGACCCAGGGGAACCCATGCCGGATCTTCCGGGCATCGGACTTGGGTTTCAGGCGAATAGACGGAAAAGAGGAGGATGGCTGCATGGCCACCCTCCTATAGGTCTTCCCTGAATTGGGGAAGTCGGGAACGACAGAATGTCGCCTGTGGACGCGCAGGGCAGTGGCCCGCGCGAATTCGTCAAATCTCGTCTTGAAGCCCGGGGAAGGCCAGGACCTCTGCCGCCGGCCATTGCAGCTCTTCCCGGGCGCGGAACATCGGCATCATCAGCCATTCCTGTCCGGTCAGCGGATCGCGGATCACCTCCAGCTCCAGCGGCTGGATGCAGCGCCACCGCGCCCCCTGCAGCCGAGGCCCGCTCCGGACCCCGCGCGGAAGGGGCTTGGCAGTCGTGCCCTGCGGGGCCACACTGCGGCTCACGATCCGATAAGTCATTCTACCCTCCGGCACTTCTGTGCCCGTGCTTCTTGCAACTACGCTTTTGCATGGGAAAGCAGGCTGAAATGCGGCAAGCTGACGGCAAGCCCAAGGAGATGTGTACAGGCCCGTAGATTTCCCGCCGTCTTTCACGGCGCGCTACGAGCTGCTGTTTTACCCGTGGCGGCGCAACCGGGCTGGAATCCCGGCCCGTTAGCGCTAAAGTGCCAGTGAGATTCCCCATTCGACTCGCGCACCCCATTCCGGGTGCCTGTGCGGACGACGCCAAAGCGGAGACCCCAGCCATGTCCCTGAATCAGACCATCGCCGATGTGACCGATCGCATCATCGAACGTTCCCGCGATCGGCGGGAGACCTACCTCGATCGGATCGGCAAGGCGGCGGATGCGGGCCCCGTGCGCGCCCACCTGACCTGCGGCAACCAGGCCCACGCCTATGCCGGCGTGCCCCTCGACCAGGAAGCGCTGGCCACTGGCCGGGCGCCCAACATCGGCATCGTCACCGCCTACAACGACATGCTTTCGGCCCACCAGCCCTTCGAACGCTTCCCCGACCTCATCCGTGAAGCCGCCCGCAAGCAGGGCGCCACGGCGCAGGTCGCAGGCGGCGTGCCCGCCATGTGCGACGGCGTCACCCAGGGCCAGCCGGGGATGGAACTCTCGCTCTTCTCCCGCGACGTGATCGCCATGGCGGCGGGCATCGCGCTCTCGCACAATTGCTTCGACACCTCTCTCTACCTCGGCGTCTGCGACAAGATCGTCCCGGGCCTCGTCATGGCGGCGGCCACCTTCGGGCACATCCCGGCGGTCTTCCTGCCTGCGGGCCCCATGCCCTCGGGCCTGCCCAACGATCAGAAGGCCAAGGTCCGCCAGCAGTTCGCGGCGGGCGAAGTGGGCCGGGACAAGTTGATGGAGGCGGAAATGGCCTCCTACCACTCCCCCGGCACCTGTACCTTCTACGGCACTGCGAATTCCAACCAGATGCTGATGGAGTTCATGGGGCTTCACATGCCCGGCGCCTCCTTCGTCAACCCGAACACGCCGCTGCGTGACGCGCTCACCGTGGCAGGCACCGAACGCGCGCTGGAAATCACTGCGCTCGGCAACGACTTCCGCCCCGCGGGCGAGGTCCTGGACGAAAAGGCCTTCGTCAACGGCATCGTCGGGCTGATGGCCACCGGCGGCTCCACCAACCTGGTGCTGCACATGCCTGCCATGGCGCGTGCCGCCGGCATCATCCTGGATCCCGAAGATTTCGACGCGATCTCCGCCGTCACGCCGCTGCTGGCCAAGGTCTATCCCAACGGCCTGGCCGACGTGAACCACTTCCACGCCGCCGGCGGCCTGGGCTACCTGATCGACCAATTGCTGAATGACGGCCTGCTGCACGACGATACCAAGACCGTCGCCGGGGACGGGCTGGAACTCTACACCAAGGAGCCGCAGCTGATCGACGGCCGGCTCACCTGGTCCGAAGGCGCGCGCAAGTCCGAGAACGACAAGATCGTCCGCCCCGCCTCCGATCCCTTCCAGGCCACCGGCGGGCTGAAATCCCTGACGGGCGAGCTGGGCACGGCCATCATGAAGGTCTCCGCCGTGGCCCCCGAACGCCACGTGATCGAGGCCCCGGTGCGCATCTTCCATGACCAGAACGACGTGAAGGAAGCCTTCAAGAAGGGCGAATTCACCTCCGACACCATCGTCGTGGTGCGCTTCCAGGGCCCCCGCGCCAATGGCATGCCCGAACTGCACTCCCTGACGCCGACGCTGTCGGTGCTGCAGGACCGCGGGCTGAAGGTCGCCCTGCTGACCGATGGCCGGATGTCGGGGGCCTCCGGCAAGGTCCCCGCCGCCATCCACCTGTCGCCCGAAGCCGCCGACGGCGGCTGGATCGCCCGGCTGCAGGACGGCGACGTGGTGAAGCTGGATGCGGTCAACGGCACCATCACCTGCGACGCCGATCTCGCCTCGCGCACGCCGGCGGCACCGGATCTTTCGGCCAACAGCTTCGGCATCGGCCGCGAACTCTTTGAAACCTTCCGTCAGAACGCCTCGCCCGCCCGCGAAGGCGCCTCCAACGTCGTCTGAGGAGATAGACATGCTGACCCCGGAACTCGCCTCCGTCGAGGCGCGCAAGATCTGTGAACTCGCCCCCGTCGTGCCCGTGCTGGTCGTCCATGACGTAGCCCACGCCCGCCCGCTGGCCGAAGCACTGGTGGCCGGCGGCCTGCCCGCGCTAGAAGTGACCCTGCGCACGCCCGTGGCGCTCGACGTCATCCGCGAAATGGCCAAGGTCGAAGGCGGCGTGGTAGGCGCAGGCTCCATCCTGACGCCCCAGCACGTGACCCAGGTCATCGAAGCGGGCGCCAAGTTCGGCGTCTCCCCCGGCTCCACCGCCAAGGTGCTGACGGCGGCCGAGGAAGCCGACCTGCCGATGCTGCCCGGCGCGGCCACGGCCTCCGAGGTCATGGCCCTGCTGGAACGCGGCTACGAGGTGCAGAAGTTCTTCCCGGCCGAAATCGCCGGCGGTGCCGCCGCCATCAAGGCCCTTGGCGCGCCGATCCCCGGTGTCTCCTTCTGCCCCACCGGCGGCGTCTCGATGAAGAACGCGATGGACTACCTGTCGCTGAAGAACATCCTCTGCGTCGGCGGCTCCTGGGTGGCCCCGCAGAAACTGGTCGAAGCCAGCGACTGGAAGGCGATCGAGGAACTGGCCCGCGAAGCAGCCGCCCTGCCGCGCTGACCCGAGCGTCGAACGACCTTGAAACGGCGCGCCCGCCCCGGCGCGCCGCTTGTCTGTCCGCGCCCCGCATCCATGTCGATTTCGCCCGTGCCGGGCGAAGCCTCCGGCGGGAGTATTTCCGGCCAACGAATAGAACAAGGACGCCCTTCCCCTATTCGTTGGCCCGAAATACTCCGGGGGAGGCTCCGGAACGGAGACGGGGGCAGAGCCCCCTCCCTTCCCATCTGTCTCCTCCGGAGACGGGGGCAGAGCCCCCTTCTGCCCATTTCAATCCGGGCCGACCTCCCCTAGAGTTAACCGATCTCACCACCGGGGACGGCATGGAACTCGACCTGCCAAAGAGCGCTTTCACCGACGACGCCTGGGCCAATGTGCTCGAGGCGGTGGACCGCTCCTATGCAGAGCTCGTCGCCCACCAGGAGCAGCTGGAACGGCAGAACGCCGAACTGCAGGACCTGCGCCGCTTCATCGCCTCCATCCTCGGCTCCGTGACGGAGGTCATGGCCGTGCTCGACCGCGAGGGCACGATGGAGGAGGTCTCGGCCTCCCTCGCCACCGCCACCGGCTGCCGCCCCGAGGCGCTGGCGGGCCGGCCCGTGGGGGAGCTCCTGACGGAAGCGGGCGCGGCGCAGCTCGACACCGCCCTGCAGGGGCTGCGCCTGTCCCGCGCCCCCGCCCAGTTCGAGGCGGAGATCGTCACCACCGATGGCCCCGCGCCCTTCGAAATCGCCCTCTCGGCCCGTATCAACGACCGGGGCCGCGTCATGGGCGCCGTCCTCGTCGGCCGCCCCCTGGGCGAGCTGCGCCAGGCCTATTCGGAACTTGAACGCAGCCACCGGCAGCTGAAGGAAGCGCAGCTGCAGCTGGTCCGGAACGAGAAACTGGCCTCTCTCGGCCGCCTCCTCGCCGGTGTCGCGCATGAACTGAACAACCCCATCAGCTTCGTCTACGCCAATGCCCATGCGCTGGAAAAATATCTCGGCCGGTTCGAGACCTACTTCGAACGGGTTCAGGCCGGGGCCGAGCGGGACGAGCTGATCGCGCTCCGCGAGGAGCTCAAGCTGGGCCGCAACCTGAAGAACCTGAGGGAGGCGATCCACGGCGCCCGCGACGGGGCCGAGCGGGTGCGCGACATCGTGGCCGACCTGCGCCGGCTCTCCGCCGACGGCAGCGATACCCGCGCCCCCTTCGACCTCGTGGAAACCGCCCGGATCGCCGCCCACTGGATCGAACGCGGTTCGAAATCCGGCATCGTGCCGCAGTTCACCGGCCTCGACAGCCTCATCGTCACCGGCACCACCGGCCATGTCCAGCAGATCGTCATGAACCTGATCCAGAACGCCATGGACGCGCAGCGCGGGCAGGAGGACGCCGCCGTCACCATCGACATCTCCCGCGAGAAGGACCGCGCCATCCTCACCGTCACCGACAATGGCCCCGGCGTCGCGGCGGAAGACCGGGTGGCGATCTTCGACCCCTTCTTCACCACCAAGCCCGTGGGCCAGGGCACCGGCCTCGGCCTGTCGATCTGCAACAAGATTGCCGAAGAACACGGCGGCACCCTGACCCTTTGCCCGACAGACCACGGCGCCTGCTTCCGCCTCTCCCTCCCCCTCTCCCAACCGGCCCTCTCCCAACCTGACGGAGCCCCCACCCGATGAATCTGCTCTGGCTGCAATCGGCGGGCTGCGGCGGCTGCACCATGTCGCTGCTCTGCGCCGAGGATCCGAACCTCTTCGACCTCTTTTCCGACGCGGGCATCGACCTGCTCTGGCACCCCTCCGTCTCGATCGAGACCGGGGCAGAGGTGCGCCGCCTGCTCTCCCGCATCGAGGCCGGGGAGATTCCCCTCGACGCGCTCTGCATCGAGGGCTCCATCGTCACCGGGCCGAAGGGCACCGGACGCTTCCACATCCTCGCGGGCACCGGGCGCTCGATGCTCGACTGGGTGCGCAGCCTCGCGCCGCTTGCCCGCGACGTCATCGCCGTCGGCACCTGCGCGGCCTTCGGCGGCGTCACCTCCGCGGGCGGCAACCCGGCGGGGGCCATGGGCCTGGCCTTCGACGGAAAGCTCAAGGGCGGCGCGCTCGACGACGGGTTCCGCGCCCGCTCCGGCCGCCCCGTGATCAACATCGCCGGCTGCCCGACTCATCCCGGCTGGGTCACCGAAACCCTGCTCCTGCTGGCCGAGGACAAGCTGGGCGAAGCCGATCTGGACCCGCTCGGCCGCCCGCGCTTCTACGCCGACCACCTGGTGCACCACGGCTGCACCAAGAACGAGTTCTACGAGTACAAGGCCTCGGCGCGGGAGCTGTCGGAGATCGGCTGCATGATGGAGCACCTGGGCTGCGTCGGCACCCAGGCCCATGGCGATTGCAACATCCGGCCCTGGAACGGGTCGGGCTCCTGCACCTCGGGCAACTATCCCTGCATCAACTGCACCGCGCCCGAGTTCGAGGAACCCCGGCACCCCTTCACCGAGACGCCGAACATTGCGGGCATTCCTATCGGCCTGCCCTCGGACATGCCCAAGGCCTGGTTCATGGCGCTCGCCTCGCTGTCCAAGGCCGCCACGCCGAAACGCGTCGAGACAAACGCCCACTCCGACCGGCTGCGCATCCCGCCGGGCACCCCGGGAGGCAAGCGCAAGTGACCGAAAGACAACTGCTCGTCGGGCCCTTCAACCGGGTCGAGGGCGACCTGGAAATCAGCCTCGACATCCGCGACGGTCATGTCGCCGCCGCCCGCGCCAATTCGCCCCTCTTCCGTGGGTTTGAAATGCTGCTGGTGGGCAAGGATCCCCGCGACGCGCTGACGATCACGCCGCGCATCTGCGGCATCTGCTCCGTCAGCCAGTCGGCGGCAGCGGCCTTTGCCCTGGCCCAGGCCACCGGCGCGCAGATGCCGCCGCAGGGCGCGCTGGCCGCCGCGATCCTGCACGGGGTGGAAAACCTGGCCGACCACATCACCCACTTCAACCTCTTCTTCATGCCCGATTTCGCCCGCCCCGCCTATGCGGGCCGCAGCTGGCACGATCAGGCCGTGGCACGGTTCACCGCGCAGCAGGGCAGCGCCGTGCGCCGCGCGGCAGAGGCCCGCGCGCAGCTCTTCCACATCGTCGGACTTCTGGGCGGCAAGTGGCCCCATACCCTTGCCATCCAGCCCGGCGGCGTCACCCGCGCCCCCGATGCCCGCGACCGCATCCGCATCCGCACCGTGCTGCGCAGCTTCCGCCGCTACCTCGAAGAGACCCTCTTCGGCGCGCCGCTCGAAGCCTTCGCATCCCTCGCCACCCCGGATCAGCTCTCCGCCTGGGATACCGGCGACGCGGGCCTCTTCCAGCGCATCTCACATGACCTCGGCCTGTCACGGATCGGCACCGGCCCCGCCCGCTACCTCTCCTGCGGCGCCTACCCGCTGGCCGAAGGTCGCGCGATGAAATCCGGCCTTTGGGAGGCGGGCCGCGTGGCCGATTTCGACCCCGCGCAGATCACCGAAGACCTCTCCCACGCCTGGATGCTGGGTGACGCCGCCCACCCCTCCGCAGGGATCACCGAACCGGATGAGGACATGGCCGATCCCGCCTACAGCTGGTGCAAGGCGCCGCGCCTCGCGGGCCGCACGGTCGAGGTCGGCGCGCTCGCCCGGCAGGTCGTCGATGGCCACCCGCTGGCCCTCTCGCTCGCCGCCGAGGCCAGCGTGCGCGCCCGCATCGCCGGGCGCCTGCTGGAAATCGCCCGCCTGCAGATGCTGCTGGAAACCTGGGCCGAAGCGCTGGATCCCGGCGCCCGCTTCATGTCCGCCCCCGTGCCGCCCCGCGACGGCAGCGGCGTGGGGCTGGTGGAGGCCGCGCGCGGCACGCTGGGCCACTGGCTCCGGATCGAGGGCGGCCGCATCGCCTCCTACCAGATCATCGCGCCCACCACCTGGAACTTCTCCCCCCGCGACGCCACGGGCACCCCGGGCCCGGTCGAGGCCGCGCTGGTCGGCGCCGAGGTGGGCGAGGCCGAGGATACGCCGCTCACCGTCCAGCACATCGTCCGCAGCTTCGACCCCTGCATGGTCTGCACGGTGCACTGATGGGCCCGGCCTTCCGCATCCGCGTGCGCGGACAGGTGCAGGGCGTGGGCTTCCGCCCCCATGTCTGGCAACTGGCGCAGGCCATGGGCCTTTCGGGCTGGGTGCTGAACGACGCCGAAGGCGTGCTGCTGGAAATCGTGGGTCCCGGCGCCGAAACCTTCGCCACCCGTCTCCGCGACAGCGCCCCCCCGCTCTCCCGCATCGACGCGGTGGAGGTCTCCGCCGCGCAGACCGCCCCCACCGGCCCGTTCGAGATCCGCGCCTCCGGTCCCACAGGGGCCCGCACCCGCGTCACCCCCGATGCCGCCACCTGCCCCGACTGTCTGGCAGAGATCCGGGGCGAGGGCCGCCGCAAGAGCTATGCCTTCACCAACTGCACCCATTGCGGGCCGCGTTTCACGATCCTGGAACGGCTGCCCTACGACCGCGCCAACACCACCATGGCGCCCTTCGACATGTGCCCCGCCTGCCGCGCCGAATACGAGGACCCCGCCGACCGCCGCTTCCACGCCCAACCCATCGCCTGCCCCGACTGCGGCCCGCGCCTCTGGCTGGAACCCTCCGAAGGCGGCGATCCGATTGCCGGGGCCGCCGCGCTGCTGAAACAGGGGAAGATCCTGGCGATCAAGGGGCTGGGCGGCTTCCACCTTGCCTGCGACGCCACCAACCCCGAAGCCATCGCCCACTTGCGCGCGCGCAAGCACCGCCCGGCGAAACCGCTGGCCCTCATGGCGCCGCTCCCGCTCCTGCGGACCCATGCCCGGGTCGGCCCCGCCGCCGAAGCCCGCCTGACCGATCCCGCCGCCCCCATCGTGCTGCTGCCCATGGCCGGCACACCCCTGCCCGACGGCCTCGCCCCCGGCCAGTCGCTCCTCGGCTGGATGCTGCCCTACACGCCGCTGCACCACCTGCTCTGCGATGCGCTGCAACGCCCGCTGGTGATGACCTCCGGCAATCTCTCGGGCGAACCGCAGGTCATCGGCAATGACGAGGCGCGCGACAAGCTGGCGCCCTTCGCCGATGCCTTCCTGATGCATGACCGCGAAATCGCCCGCAGGCTGGATGACAGCGTCGAACGCGCCGATCCCCCCATGGTCCTGCGCCGTGCCCGGGGCCGCACCCCCGGCACCCTGCCCCTGCCCGCAGGCTTCCCCGACCGTCAGGTCGTGGCCTACGGCGGCCAGATGAAATCCGCGATCTGCCTCGTCAAGTCCGGCCAGGCCCTGCTGGGCCATCACCTTGGCGAACTGGATGAGGCGCTGACCTTCGACGCCTTCCTGCAGGCCGACCGCGACTATGCGCAGCTCTTCGATCACCGGCCCGAGGTCGTGGCCTGCGACCTCCACCCCGGCTACCGCGCCACCCGGCACGCGCATGAGACAGGCCATGCCAAGGGCCTGCCGGTGGTGGAGGTGCAGCACCACCACGCCCACCTCGCCGCATGCCTCAGCGAAGCTCTCTGGCCCCGCGACGGCGGAAAGGTCGCGGGGATCATCCTCGACGGCACCGGGCTCGGGACCGACGGCACGCTCTGGGGCGGAGAGCTTCTGCTGGGCGATTACGACGGCTTCACTCGCCATGCCTGGCTGACGCCCGCGCCGCTCATCGGGGGCGACATGGCCGCGCGGGAACCCTGGCGCAACGCGCTGGCACACCTCGACCAGGCCGGGCTTTCGGACCGCGCCGACGCGCTCTTCCCCGACCGACCCCGCGCCATGGCCCGCATGGCCGCCGAAAAGGGCCTGAACGCCCCGCTGTCGTCCTCCGCCGGGCGGCTCTTCGACGCCGTTGCCGCCTGCCTCGGGATCTGCCCCGACGGCCAGAGCTACGAAGGCGAGGCCGCCATGCGGCTCGAAGCGATGGCCGGGGACGCCCTGCACGAGGGCTACGACCTCGGCACCGACGGCCCCCTGATCGACCCCGCGCCGCTCTTCCGCGCGCTCCTGGCCGACCGTGACACGGGCACCCCGCACGCCGCCCGTGCCGCCGCCTTCCACGCCGGTCTCGCCCGTGCCTTCGCCACCCGCGCCCGCGCTCTGGTGGACGCCGGGGAGGCCCGCGCGGTGGCCCTCTCGGGCGGCTGTTTCCAGAACGCCCGCCTGCTGGCAGAGACGCTGCGCGCGCTCGGCGACACCCCCGTGCTGCTGCACCGCAGCACCCCCGCCAATGACGGCAGCCTCGCCCTCGGTCAGGCGCTCATCGCGCTGGCGCAACTGGAAAGCGCCTGACCGCATCGCTTGAAAAGTCGGAAACCGCTCTTCCGCCACGCGCACATGCGATACATCAAATGTGAAGTACAAACACCTGATTTAAAACAACAAAGAAGATATCCGACCCACCATCACTTTCTCCTCCGCATACGGCCGCATACGCGCGAAAACTGTCGCACCCGGACGCCGGGCCCGCCTGCATCAGGCCCGCCAGCGCCCCGAATAGCAGGACCTGAATGACAGGACCCGAAGGCCAGGAACGGAGGACCCACGTGACCCAGCAGATCGAAACCTTCTACGACGTGATGCGCCGGCAGGGGATCACCCGCCGCAGCTTCATGAAGTACTGCTCGCTGACCGCCGCCGCCCTCGGCCTCGGCCCGGCCTTCGTGCCCAAGATCGCCCATGCGATGGAAACCAAGCCGCGCACGCCGGTCATCTGGGTGCACGGGCTGGAATGCACCTGCTGCTCCGAAAGCTTCATCCGCTCGGCCCACCCGCTGGCCAAGGACGTCGTGCTGTCGATGATCTCGCTCGACTATGACGACACGCTGATGGCCGCCGCCGGCCACGCCGCCGAAGCCGCGCTGCAAGACACCATCGAGAAGTACAAGGGCAACTACATCCTCGCCGTCGAAGGCAACCCGCCGCTGGATGAGGACGGCATGTTCTGCATCGTCGGCGGCAAGCCCTTCGTCGAACAGCTGCGCCACGCGGCCAAGGACGCCAAGGCGATCATCAGCTGGGGCGCCTGCGCCTCCTACGGCTGCGTCCAGGCGGCCAAGCCCAACCCGACCCGCGCCACGCCGGTGCACAAGGTCATCACCGACAAGCCGATCATCAAGGTCCCGGGCTGCCCGCCCATTGCCGAGGTCATGACCGGCGTCATCACCTACATGCTGACCTTCGACCGCCTGCCCGAGCTGGATCGTCAGGGCCGCCCGGCGATGTTCTACGGCCAGCGGATCCACGACAAATGCTACCGCCGCCCCCATTTCGACGCCGGCCAGTTCGTCGAAGCCTGGGACGACGAGAACGCGCGCAAGGGCTACTGCCTGTATAAAATGGGCTGCAAGGGCCCGACCACCTACAACGCCTGTTCCACCGTGCGCTGGAACGAAGGCACCAGCTTCCCCATCCAGTCCGGCCACGGCTGCATCGGCTGTTCCGAGGACGGCTTCTGGGATCAGGGCAGCTTCTACAACCGCGTCACCGACCTCACCCAGTTCGGGGTGGAGGCAAACGCCGACAAGGTAGGCCTGACGGCGGCCGGTGTCGTCGGCGGGGGCATCGCGCTCCATGCCGCCGTCTCGGCCCTGAAATCGGCGCAACGCAAGACCCAAAGCAAGACCCAGGACGTGAAGTCCAAGGAAGAGGTGTAATCCATGGTCGTCCAGACTCCCAACGGCTTCAGCCTCGACAATTCCGGCAAGCGCATCGTCGTCGACCCGGTGACCCGGATCGAAGGCCACATGCGCTGCGAAGTGAACGTCGATGAAGACGGCGTCATCCGCAACGCGGTGTCGACCGGCACCATGTGGCGCGGTCTCGAAGTGATCCTCAAGGGCCGCGACCCGCGCGACGCCTGGGCCTTCACCGAACGGATCTGCGGCGTCTGCACCGGCACCCACGCGCTGACCTCGGTCCGCGCGGTGGAAGATGCGCTCGGCATCCAGATCCCGGACAACGCCAACTCGATCCGCAACATGATGCAGCTGGCGCTGCAGATCCATGACCACGTGGTGCACTTCTACCACCTGCACGCGCTGGACTGGGTGAACCCGGTCAACGCGCTGAAGGCGGATCCGAAGGCGACCTCGGAACTGCAGCAGACCGTGGGCCCGAACCACCCGCTGTCCTCCCCGGGCTACTTCCGCGACGTGCAGAACCGCCTGAAGAAGTTCGTGGAATCCGGCCAGCTGGGGCTTTTCAAGAACGGCTACTGGGACAACCCCGCCTATCAGCTGCCGCCCGAAGCGGACCTGATGGCGACGACCCACTACCTCGAAGCGCTCGACCTCCAGAAGGAGATCGTCAAGGTCCACACCATCTTCGGCGGCAAGAACCCGCATCCGAACTGGCTGGTGGGCGGCGTGCCCTGCCCGATCAACGTCCATTCGACCGGCGCCGTCGGCGCGATCAACATAGAACGCCTGAACCTGGTGCAGTCGATCATCCAGAAGAGCCAGGAGTTCAACCGCAACGTCTACATTCCGGACGTGAAGGCGATCGGCGGCTTCTACAAGAACTGGCTCTACGGCGGCGGCCTTTCCTCCCAGGCCTGCCTGGCCTATGGCGACATCCCCGAACATCCCAATGATTTCTCGCCCGAGCAGCTCCACCTGCCGCGCGGCGCGATCATCAACGGCGACCTCACCCAGGTGCACGACGTCGATCCGCGCGACCCCGAACAGGTGCAGGAATACGTCGATCACTCCTGGTACACCTACGGCGAACCGGGCAAGGGCCTGCACCCCTGGGACGGCGTCACCGAAGCCCAGTACGAGCTCGGCCCGAACGCCAAGGGCACCCGCACCAACATCCTCGAACTCGACGAGGCGGCGAAATACTCCTGGATCAAGGCGCCGCGCTGGAAGGGTCACGCGATGGAAGTGGGCCCGCTCGCCCGCTACATCGTCGGCTATGCCAAGGGGCACGAGGACATCAAGGACCAGGTCGATGGCCTGCTGACCGACATGGGCCTGCCGTTCGAGGCGATCTTCTCCACCCTCGGCCGCACCGCCGCCCGGGCGCTGGAATCCGAATACTGCGGCCGCCTGCAGCAGCACTTCTTCGACAAGCTCGTCACCAACATCAAGAACGGGGACGAGACGACGGCGAACATCGAGAAGTGGGATCCCTCCACCTGGCCCGCCGAAGCCAAGGGCGTCGGCATGACCGAAGCGCCGCGCGGCGCGCTTGGCCACTGGATCAAGATCAAGGATGGCCGGATCGAGAACTACCAGTGCGTCGTGCCCACCACCTGGAACGGCTCGCCCCGCGACACCCAGGGCAATATCGGCGCCTTCGAGGCCAGCCTGATGAACACGCCCATGGCCCGGCCGGAAGAGCCGGTGGAGATCCTGCGCACCCTGCACAGTTTCGACCCGTGCCTCGCCTGCTCGACCCATGTCATGTCGCCCGACGGCGACGTGCTGACCGAAGTCAAGGTTCGCTGAGGGAGGAACTCACCATGAAACCGTCCATCAAACGCATCGCGCTCATCGCTCTTGCCGCCGCCCTTCCCGGGGCGGCCTCGGCCCACGGGCTGCACGGGCCGGTGCACGGGGTCGCGGCCCATGCCGCCGCCCACCTCCTGCCCGCGCTGGTGCTGATCGTCGCCGCCGGCATCGCGCTCCACGTCGCGCGGAGGGCGCGGAAATGAGCAGCGCCTCCCCCTCGGGCGCAAAGTCGGCTCCGCTCGGCACCGCCGACGCCCACCACCTGGAGGGCGACCACCAGGTCACCCGCCAGACCTCGATCTACGTCTACGAGGCGCCGGTGCGGCTCTGGCACTGGATCAATGCCGCGGCGATCCTCGTGCTGATCGTCACCGGCTGGTTCATCGGCTCCCCGCCGCCCTCGATGCAGATCGGCGAGGCCACGCACCAGTTCGTCTTCGGCTACATCCGCTTCGCCCATTTCGCGGCGGCGATGATCCTGACCGCGGGCTTCTTCGGCCGCATCTACTGGGCCTTCGTGGGCAACCACCACGCCCGGCAGATGTTCTACCTGCCCCTGCTCCGCAAGACCTGGTGGAAAGAGATCATCCACGAAATGCGCTGGTACCTCTTCCTGGAACCGGTGCCGAAGAAATACATCGGGCACAACCCGCTGGCCCAGATCGCCATGTTCTTCTTCATGACCGTCGGGCTCAGCTTCATGATCATCACCGGCTTCGCGCTCTACGCCGAAGGCGTGGGCCAGGGTGGCATCCTGGATGCGATCTTCGGCCCGCTGCGCGACTGGATCGGCAACAGCCAGATCCTGCATTCGCTGCACCACATCGGCATGTATGCCATCGTGATCTTCATGATGATCCACATCTACGCCGCCATCCGCGAAGACATCATGTCCCGGCAGTCCATGGTCTCCACCATGATTTCGGGCCACCGCACCTTCAAGGATGACGCGCCGGAGTGACCACTTCGCGACTCGAATGGAAACTTCGTGACGGATGATCGGCAGGCCCCTCGGGGCCTGCCTTTCTTATGTGGACAGCCACCTTCACACTTTGCGCCAAACCGGAAACCAAGTTACCACAAAGAGCACAAAACCCACTTCCAAAACCAGTATTAAGCAAATACTTTCAACGCCTTACCCCAACCCATTCGAAACTGGCATTCTGCTGTCCACCCCCGGCCCCGCCCCCTAGATTGGCCCCACCTGCGGGGAGAGGAGCCCCGTGAAGACCAGCGGAGGCGCATCTCACATGACAGGCAAGGCCCTTATCCTCGGCATCGGCAACGTGCTCTGGGCAGACGAAGGCTTCGGCGTTCGCTGCGTCGAGGAAACCGCCCGCACCCTTTCCTTCGGCCCCGAAGTGCACCTCCTCGATGGTGGCACCCAGGGTCTCTACCTTCTCCCCTTCCTCGAAGGCGTCGAGGCCATGGTGGTCTTCGACGCGGTCGACTACGGCCTCGAACCCGGCACCCTGAAGGTGGTCGAAGGCGACGACGTCCCGTCCTTCATGGGCGCCAAGAAGATGTCGCTTCACCAGACCGGCTTCCAGGACGTGCTGGCCACGGCACAGCTGATGGGCTGCTGCCCAGCGCAGATCGTGCTGATCGGCTGCCAGCCGGTGGAGCTGGAAGATTACGGCGGCGGCCTGCGCCCCGCGGTCGAGGCACAGATCGCCCCCGCCATCGCCATCGCCCGCGACTGGCTGGCGGCGCGCGGCCACACCGCGACCAAGGGCGAAACCGCCACCAACGACCTCGCAGACATCTCCCTGCGCCGCGAAAACTACGAGGGCAACCGCCCGTCCGAGGCAGAGGCCTGCCGCACGGGCGATGTCCGCTTCTTCCCCGCCGACGGCTGACCTCCCCCGACAGGAACCCCCGCCTGCACGCCAGCCACCTTTGAAAGCAAGCCCATGTGTATCGGTATCCCCATGTTGATCCTCCACAGCGATGACCTCATCGCAACCGCCGCCGATGGCGACCGGGAGGTGCTCATCGACCTCGCCCTCACCGGCCCGCTCAATGCGGGCACCTGGGTGCTGACCTTCCTCGGCTCCGCCCGCGCGGTGCTGGAGGAAGAGGAGGCCCACCAGATCCTCGATGCGCTGCAGGGCCTGCGTGACATCGCCCGCGGCGTCGAAGGCAGCCCCGATCCCTTCGCCGATATCGAGGCCCGCGGCCCCCAGCTGCCGCCCCATCTCGCCGCCGCCCAGGCCGCCGGCCAAACCGAAGGATGATCCGATGACCCACCCCCTCGTTTCCCGGCTGATCGACGACCTGGGCTATCCGAAGCTCGACGATCCGGCCGCACTCGCCCTCTGGCTCGACCGGCCCGGCACCCACCTGGTCTTCGTGCCCGGCGATGCCGCCCGCAACCTCGAAACCCCCGATGTGGCGATCATCCTGCCGGAGCTTCATATGGCCTTCCAACGCGCCTTCGACTGCGCCGTCGCCGGCGACGCGATAGAGGCGAAGCTGCGAGAGGACACCGGCGTGCTGAAAACCCCCTCGCTGATCTTCTTCCGCGACGGCGCCTGCCTCGGCGGCATCGCCCGCGTCCGCGACTGGGACGACTACATGGCGCGGATCCCGCGCTTCCTCGCCGTCCAGCCCTCCCCCGATACCGCCCCCGCCGCCTGAGGATCCGAAGATGCAGAACTTCCACATGCCCCCCACCGGCTACGGCCCCGGCTCCCAGGCGTCAGAGGACGGGGAGGAGCTGGAATACATGCCCATGCCACAGGACATGCGCACCTACACCACCCACCTGCCGGAGGTGGAGCATGCCCCCGCCGCCGCCCTCGCCCTGCTGACCACCCTGGCCGATGCCGCCGATCGCGTCGCCGCAGGCGGCAAGGCCGAACGCTACGACCTGTCCAGGATCGACCCCGAGGCGCGCAAGATCATCGCGGAAACCCTGGGCGAAGGCGAAGTGGCCATGAAGGTGCGCGGCATCCCCGCGATCCGCGTGCAGGAATCCGTCTTTGCCGGCGTCTGGTCCCTCACCGGCTCGGGCATCGACGCGGTGGAGGTGGGCCAGGTCCCCGACATGGCCATCTCCCGCGCCTTCGAACCCTTCAAGCGCCCCACCGACGACAAGCCGGGCGCAGGCGTCGTCAACGCCCCCGCGCTGCTGTCGGAACTGCACGACCACTCCGCCAATCCCGGGGTGGAGCTGCACGTCATCAACCTCTCCCTCCTGCCCCATACCGAGGAAGACCTGGCCTGGCTCTCCGCCCGGCTCGGCGAAGGCTCCGTCGACATCCTGTCGCGCGGCTACGGCAACTGCCGCATCACCGCCCAGGCCCTGCCGCGCTGCTGGCACGTGCAGTTCTACAACTCCACCGACCAGCTGATCCTCGACACCTACGAGATCACGGCGATGCCCGAAGTGGTGCTCGCCGCCCGCGAAGACCTCTCCGACAGCGCCGAACGCCTGCGCGAAGTCGTGGAGGCGATCCGATGAACACCCCAAAGGCGACCTTCGAAGGCTCCTACCTCGGCGCGCAGGACAAGATCAGCCCGCAGGCGATCATGGAATGCAAGGTCTGCTGGACGCCCTACGACCCGGCCGAAGGCGACGACAGCCGCCAGATCGACCCCGGCACGCCCTTCTCCGCCCTGCCCGAGGACTGGACCTGCCCCACCTGCTCGGCGCCCGCGGCGCAGTTCATGGTGCTCGAAGATCCCGGCGCGGACGAGATGCGCGAAGCGGCCCGCATTGCCGAAATCACCGCCCGCCTCGTCGACGACTTCAACGAGGTCTGGCATTCCAAGATGCGCGACGTGCCGCTGGTCAACAAGGCGCTGCATGTGGAGGCCGTGGGCTTCCGCACCTGGAACGGCCATTTCCTCGGCGTGCTGGTCTCGCCCTGGTTCATGAACCTGATCCTGCTGCCAGATGGCGAGGCATGGACCCTGACCACCGGCGAGAAGGAGGTCATCTCCTTCCCCTCCGGCGATTACGAGTTCCTGCACAACACCCGCGACGCCATCGGCGGCTACAAGGCCTGCTCGCTCTTCTCCCCCATGGGCGACTTCACCCGCCAGAAGGATGCGACCGACGTGGCCCGCGCCGTGATGCAGGCGATCTTCGACGAGGAGAACCGGGCCGAAACCGACCGCAGCGCCGACATCCGCGCCGCCCGCGAGGCAGAGCTTGAAGCGCAGGCGGCCGCAGAAGTCGCAGCAGAAGAGCCGCCCGTGCCGATCCTGAACCCCGCGCCCACCCGCCGCGCGGTGCTGACAGCAGGCCTCGCCGAAGACCGTCTTGCCGACGACCGTCCCGCACCCTCCCCCGAAACCCCCGACGACACCACCGCCTGAGATGAACAAGCCCCTCACCCCCATTCCCGCCCTGCGCGCCCGGTCAGGCCCCGCCCTGCCGGTGGCACGCCTCGTGGTGGGCCGCAGCATAGAGGAGGTGGAAGCCCTGCTGCCCCGCCTCTTCGCGCTGTGCCGGGCGGCGCAGGGGGCGGCGCTTCAGGCGGCGCTCGGCCGGGCGGTGGACCCCGCGCCGATCGCGGCAGAGGTGCTGCGCGACCACCTGATGAAGCTCTTCGTGACCTGGCCGCGCCTGCTGGGCCTGCCGGTGCGCGCCCTGCCCGAAGGCTGGACCGAAGGCCGGGGCGTCGCCACCGCGCTCTTCGGGCCCACGGGCACCGCGCCCGAAAGCCCCGAGGACTTCGCGTCCTTCCTGCGCTCGGGCCATGGCGTGGCACCGCTGCTTTCCGCCATCGACCGGGCCTTCGGCACGGCGGGCGCCATCGCCCCGCTGCCCCCGGTCACGCCCGGCACGATCTGGGCCGACCGCCCGGTGGAAAACGCCTGTGCCACGCGCCAGGCCCACCGGCCCGCGCTGGCCGCGCTCGACCACGGCCCCTTGTGGCGGGCCGCCGCCCGGGCCTACGATGCCGAAAGCGCCCTCACCGGCGCCCTGCCCGCCGTCACCTGCCCCACCCCGGGCACGGCGGTCGTCCCCGCCACCCGCGGCAGCTCCGGCCTGCGCATCGCCACCGAGGAAGGCTTCGTGACCGAATTCGCCCGGATCACCCCGACCGATCACATGCTCGCCCCCGGCGGCGCGCTGGACCTGTCGCTGGCAGCCCTGCCCGCCGACCGCGCGGGGCTCGCGCCGCTCCTCCTCGACATCCTCGACCCCTGCGCGCCCGTCGAACTGGTGCCCCTTGCGGAAAACGTTGCGCCGGAGGCCCCCGATGCATGAAATGTCGCTCTGCGAAGGCATCCGCCGCGTCGTCGACCAGGCCGCCGACCGCCCCGACGTGACCCGCGTCACCCGCGTGCGCCTCGAAATCGGCCAGTTCGCCGGGGTCGAGAAATCCGCCCTTTCCTTCGCCTGGGAAATCGTCATGCGCGGCTCCAAGGCCGAGGGCGCAGACCTGATCATGATCGACCTGCCCGGCAAGGCGCTCTGCTACGATTGCATGGCCGAGGTCGAGATCCCCGAACGCCTGTCGCCCTGCCCGCTCTGCGGCGGGGGCAAGCTGCTGCCCCAGGGCGGCGATGAAATGCAGATTAAAGACATGGAGGTGCTCTGATGTGCACTGTATGCGGTTGCGGCGACGCCAGTCTCGCCGGTCATTCCCACGACCATGAACACGGGCACGATCACGGGCACGGGCACGGGCACGATCACTCCCACGATCACGCGCATGACCATGGCCATCACCACCATGACAACGGGCATGATCACGACCACGACCACGGCCACGCCCATTCCCACGACATCCACTACGGCACCGGCCCGGCCGGCACCGCCGTTCCCGGCATGTCGCAGGAACGCCTGATCGAGATCGAGACCGGCATCCTCAGCCAGAACGACCGCTACGCGGCGGCCAACCGCGCCCGCCTCGCGGCGCTGGATGCCTATGCCGTCAACCTCGTCTCCTCCCCCGGCTCGGGCAAGACCACGCTGCTTTGCGCCACCATCCGCGCCATGGCCGACGCAGGCCCCCTCGCCGTGATCGAGGGCGACCAGCAGACCACCAATGACGCCGACCGCATCCGCGAAACCGGCGCGCCGGCGATCCAGATCAACACCGGCAAGGGCTGCCACCTCGACGGCCACATGGTCGGGCACGCGATGGAACACCTCGCCCTCGCCCCCGAAACCACCCTCTTCATCGAAAACGTCGGCAACCTCGTCTGCCCCGCCGCCTTCGACCTGGGCGAAGACGCCAAGGTGGCGATCCTCTCCGTCACCGAAGGCGAGGACAAGCCGCTGAAATACCCCGACATGTTCACCGCCTCGCGCATCGCGCTGCTGAACAAGGTCGACCTTGCCCCGCATTGCGATGTCGACCTCGACCTCTACGAGGCGAACCTGAAACGCGTGAACCCCACGATCGAGGTCATCCGCGTCTCCGCCCGCACCGGAGAGGGGCTGAACCGCTGGATCGCCTGGCTCAAGGGCGAAGCCATGGCCAAACGCATCCGCAAGGCGGCCGAATGATGGCCGATCAGCTGCCCACCATCCTCGTCGTCGATGACGAACCCCACTCCGTCGCCGCCATGCGCATGGCGCTCGAGGACGATTTCACCGTCCTCGAAGCCGCCGATGCGGCCGAGGCCTGGGAACTGATGGAGCAGCACTGGGTCCAGGTCGTCGTCTCGGATCAGCGGATGCCGGGCAAGACCGGGATCGAACTGCTGACAGAGGTCCGCGACCGCTGGCCCGATACCGTCCGCATCATCGTCACCGGCTACACCGAAACCTCCGACATGATCGACGCCATCAACGAGGCGGGCATCTACCAGTTCATCACCAAGCCCTGGCACCCCGACCAGCTGCTGATGGCGGTAAAGAACGCCTCCCGCCTCTTCGACCTGGCGCGCGATCACGAACGCATGACGCTGGAAATGCGCTACCTCGGCACCGCGGCTGCGCAACGGACCGAGGAACGCCGCCGCCTGCTGCAGGCCGGCCTTGGCTTCGACAAGGTGCTGCGCGGCCCGAACTCGCCGCTGAACGCCACGATCTCCCGCGCGCGCCACTTCGCCAGCTTCGACGTGCCCGTGCTGATCACGGGCGAGCCAGGCACCGGCAAGACCGAACTGGCGCGCGCCATCCACTACGGCTCCCTGCGCGCCGACAAGCCCTTCTTCGAACTGAACTGCGCCGGTCTCGGGGATGAAGCCCTGGCGGCCGAACTCTTCGGCGCGCGGCGCGGCGCCCTGCCCGGCACCCCGCAATCGCGCACGGGCATCCTGCAGAAGGCCGCGCGCGGCACGGTCTTCCTCAACGGCGTCGACACGCTCTCGCCCGCCATGCAGATGGCGCTCTGGCGCGTCGTGACCGAAGGGGCGTTCCAGCCCTACGGCGCGCATGAGACGCTGACGACCAATGCCCGCATCCTCGCCGGGACCCACTCCGACCTGCGCCAGATGGTGGCCGAAGGGCGCTTCCGCTCGGACCTCTACTACGCGCTGCAGGTGACCGAACTGGCCCTGCCGCCCCTGCGCGCCCGCAACGACGACATCATCCTGCTCGCCGAACGCTACCTGCACGAGGTCGCGCAGGAACATGGCAAACCGGTGCGCGGTCTGGCCGCCGACGCCATCCACTTCCTCGAAGGCTACGACTGGCCCGGCAACCTGCCCGAGCTGCGCAACGAGGTCACCCGCATGCTGATCCTGGCCCAGGACGTGACCCTGGGGGCCGATCTCATCTCCCGCCACATCCTGCAATCGCGCGATCCCCGCGACGGCGCCGGCGCCCAGGTGGCCGCCCCCGATTTCAGCCAGCTCGAAGGCACGCTGAAGGACCGGGTGGAAATCATGGAGATGCGGATCCTGGGCGAAACCCTCACCCGGCTGAAGTGGAACAAGTCCCGCGCCGCCGCCGAACTGGGCCTGTCCCGGGTCGGCCTGCGCGCCAAGCTCGACCGCTACGGCATCGAACCCCATGCATCCATTTCAGAGGAGGACTGAGACATGTGCCTTGGTATTCCCGGCCAGATCATCGCGATCTCCGACCCGAACCGGCAGATGGGCCTGGCCGAAATCTCCGGCGTCCGGAGGGAGGTCTCGCTGGCCCCCGTCGCCGACCGCCCGCTGGATGACCTCGTGGGCGAATGGGTGCTGATCCACGTCGGCTTCGCCATGGCCGTCATCGACGAGGCGGAGGCCGCCGCGACACTCGACGCGCTCCGCGAACTGGGCGAGGCGCAGGAGGCGCTGGACCAGATGGCAGAGGGCGACCGCGCGCTGGCGCACCCTGTTGCCGTGGAGGCCCGCTGATGCGCTACGTCGAGGAATTCCGCGACCCGTCCAAGGCGCAGGCCCTGCTGAAGGCCATCGCGCGGGAGGCCGACGCCATAGGCGCCACCGCCGAAAGTCCCGTCCGCATCATGGAAATCTGCGGTGGCCACACCCATTCCATCTTCCGCTACGGGCTCGACAAGCTGGTGCACGAGGGCGTGGAATTCATCCACGGCCCCGGCTGCCCGGTCTGCGTCCTGCCCATGGCCCGCGTGGACGAAGCCGTCGAACTGGCCCGCCGGCCCGAAGTCATCTTCACCTCCTTCGGCGACGCCATGCGCGTGCCGGGGACCAAGGGATCCCTACTTCAGGCCAAGGCCGCCGGCGCCGATGTCCGCACCGTCTATTCGCCGCTCGACGCGCTGGAACTCGCCCGCCGCAATCCCGACCGCGAAGTGGTCTTCTTCGGCCTCGGCTTTGAAACCACGACGCCCTCCACCGCGCTCTCGGTCCAGCAGGCGGCGCGTGAAGGCCTGACCAATTTCACCGTCTTCGTGAACCACATCACCGTGCCGCCGCCCATCAAGGCGCTGCTGGATGACCCCTACATGCTGCTCGACGGTTTCGTCGGCCCCGGCCATGTCTCCATGGTCATCGGCGTGCACCCCTACGACTTCATCCCCCGCGACTATGGCAAACCCATCGTCGTGGCGGGCTTCGAACCGCTCGACCTGCTGCAATCGGTCCTCATGGTCCTGCAACAGATCCGCCAGGGCCGGGCCGAGGTCGAAAACCAGTACGCCCGCGTCGTGCCCGAACACGGCAACGCCGTCTCCCTCGCCGCCATCGCCGATGTCTACGAGGAACGCCCCTCCTTCGAATGGCGCGGACTTGGCGAGATCGACGCCTCCGGCCTGCGGATGCGCGCCGCCTACCGTGCCTTCGATGCGGAGGAGAAATTCGGCCTGGGCTATGCCGCCGCCGCCGGCCGCACGCCCGTGCCCGAACCCGAAGGCTGCGCCTGCGGACAGGTCATGACCGGCCGTATGAAACCCACCGCCTGCCCGCAGTTCGGGCGCGGCTGCACCCCCGACACGCCGCTGGGCGCGCTCATGGTCTCCTCGGAAGGCGCCTGTGCCGCCTACTGGACCTACGGCGGCGCCCGCGTCGCGGCCGAGTAACCCCACCCTCGGGGGGCCTCGGTCCCGGGCGGCCCCGTCCTGTCCTCCCAGATCGGGTGCCGCCTGAGACTTCCCCATTACGGGGAGCCTCAACAGATCAAAGGTTTCGCCCGGCGGCACGCCGGGCGGCGCCCGACCCTCCCCCCGGGAGGGCGCATTGGCGATGTCGGACAGAAGAAGCGCCCACATGGATGCTTCGAGGCACCACGCCGCCCACCCGTTCCAAGGCGCCCCCCCAGGGTCGGGCGCCTCCCTCACCAAGATGCCCAGAGGACCCGCCATGAACGCCGCCACCAAACCCTCCCGCCTCCGCGACAGCCACGTCACCCTCTCCCACGGCGGCGGCGGCCGGGCCATGCGCGACCTCATCGAAGAGGTCTTCACAGATGTCTTCCAACCCGACGGAGACGAGGATCAGGCCCGCCTGACCCATGCGGCACTCGCCACCCCCGGCACCCGTCTGGCCTTCACCACCGACAGCTTCGTCGTCACGCCGCTGGAATTCCCCGGCGGCGACATCGGCAAGCTGGCGGTCTGCGGCACCGTCAACGACCTTGCCGTGGGTGGCGCCACCCCGCTCTGGCTCTCCGCCTCCTTCATCATCGAGGAAGGCACGGAAATCGCCCTGCTGCGCCGCCTCGTCGCCTCCATGGCGCGGGAGGCCGAAGCGGCGGGCGTCCGCATCGTCACCGGCGACACCAAGGTCGTGGGGCGCGGCTCCTGCGACAAGGTCTTCATCACCACCTCAGGCGTCGGCGTGATCCCGGCGGGCCGCGACATGGGTGCGGCGCAGATCCGCGAAGGCGACGTGGCCATCGTCAACGGCGTGCTGGGCGATCACGGCGCCACCATCCTGGCGGCACGCGGCGACCTCGCGCTGTCGACACCGCTGCAATCGGATTGCCAGTCCCTCAACGCGCTGATGGAGGCGGTGCTGGCCGCCGCCCCCGACACCCGCGCCGCCCGCGACGCCACGCGCGGCGGCCTCGCCTCCTCGCTCAACGAAATGGCCGAGGCGGCGGGCGTCACCGTGGAACTGGACGAAGCCGCCCTGCCGCTGCGGGCAGAGGTGAAGGGGATGTGCGAAATCCTCGGCCTCGACCCGCTCTACCTCGCCAACGAAGGCACGCTGGTGCTCTTCGCCCCCGCCGATCAGGCCCAGGCCGCGCTGGCCGCCATGCGCGCCACGCCTGCGGGCCGGGATGCGGCGATCATCGGCCGCGCCCGCCCCCGCGACACCGTGCCCGTCAAGATGCGCACCGCTTTCGGTGGACAACGCATCGTCGACATGCTCGTTGGCGAACAACTTCCCCGCATCTGCTGATGCCCCCCGACAGGCCCGGCTCCCCCCGGTCCCTGCCCCCAGACGAGTTGCCAATGGACGCCCCCAAGACGCCCTTCCTGCAGTCAGACCACCCCCTGCGCGCCGCCACCGTGGATGAACTGCACGCCCGCCCCTTTCCCACCGTCACCACCGGCAGCTTCGCCTGGTTCGTGGCGCTCCGGCCCCTGCGCCGCTCCGACCGCGACCGCGCGGCGGAACGCGCCCAGCTCGACACGCTTCTGACCGCGGCCTGCCTCGACCTGCCGGGAGCGGAGGCGACCCACTGGTCCGGGCGCCTCGGCCCGCTCACCCTGAAATGGGAAAGCCATACGGAGTTCGTCACCTACCTGCTCACCGGCCCGGACGAGGCGCAGGTGATGGACTGCGCCCGCCAGATCCTCGGCTCTGCCGTGGGGGGCCGCATCGCCTCCGCCCGTTTCCGCCTGCTGGAGGCCGCCGATGACGCCGCCGTCCACGCGGGCCTGCGCGAAGACCATGCCGAAGACAGCCTCGCCCTGTCGCGCATGATCGACGATCAGGTGGTGGTGGCGGGCGATTTCCACCCCGACCCGGCGGGCGACATGCATTTCACCGTCATGGCCCGCCCCGGCACCGGCCCCGCCCGCCTCGGCCGCATCCTGCAACGCCTGTGCGAGGTCGAAACCTATCGCGCCATGGCCATGCTGGGCCTCATCCGCGCCCGCGACATGGGGGCGGAGCTGACCGAATGCGAAACCCGCCTGACGGCGGAAATCGCCCGCATCGGCAAGCCCGACACCGATGCGGCGGCAACACTGCAGGCCCTGCTCGACATCGCCACCCGGCTGGAACAGCTGCACTCGCGCACCGCCTACCGCTTCTCCGCCACGCTGGCCTATGAACGCATCGTCAACGCCCGCATCCGGGTGCTGCGCGAAACCCGTTTCGAGGGCCGCCAGACCTTCGCGGAATTCATGATGCGCCGCTTCGATCCCGCCATGCGCACGGTCGAGGCGACCGAGCGGCGCCTGTCCCAGCTCACCGAACGGGCCGGGCGCGCGGGGGAGCTGCTGCGCACCCGGGTGGAGGTGGAGCTGTCGCGCCAGAACCGCGAACTGCTGGTCTCCATGGACCGCCGCTCGGACGAGGCGCTGCGGCTGCAGCACACGGTCGAAGGGCTCTCGGTGGTGGCGATCTCCTACTACGCGACCTCGCTGGCGCTCTACGTGGCCGGGCCGGTGGACAAGTACCTCGGGATCGGGAAGACGTGGCTGGCGGCGGGGCTGACACCGGTGGTGGTGCTGCTGACCTGGGCGGCGCTGCGACGGATCCGCAAAGGGCTGCACTGACTGGACCGTGCGAGGGGGCCTTGCCCCCCGCGGGCCTGCGGCCCGTCTCCCCCCCCAGGATATTTGCGAACAAGAAAATGAACGGGGCGGCATTCCCCCATTTGTTGGCCCCAAATACACAAGCGACGCGCGCACCGTCGGCGCGACGCACGGTGGATTGGCATCCACCCTACGGGTCGCGCTGTCGTCGTAGGGTGGATGCCAATCCACCATTCCCCCAAAACCACCGCGCGCTCCGTTAACCCGGGGCCCTCCGCCGTTTCTGCACCGCCGCAATACCGACACAATACCGACGTTATACCGACGTGCCGATTTCGCCCCGAAACCCCTGTTAACCATGGGTTTCCCGGGCTGAGTCGCTGCACTGCAGTACCGACGTTCGAAACGATGCCGTAGGGCGGGGTTAACCCCGCCTTCCGCGCCACCCCCCGCGCCGCCGCCCGCCGCCGCCCTGCGACAGCCCCTGTTCCAGCAGCGCGGTCATCGGGTGATCGGGCGCCGCACTGCCATGGCGGTCCAGCAGCAGGCGCAGCGCCGCGCGCGGGTCCTGCCCCTCGGCCAGGCTCAGCGCCCAGTCCACCAGGATCGACCGGCATTCCGCGCCGGTGATCCCCTCGATCCGGTAGGCCTCCCGGATCAGCGCCTTGGGATCGGCCGCATCGCCCTTCATGGCGCCGCCTCCTCGGCCGGTGCCGCCTCCCGGGCCAGGATCTCGCCTATGGCCTCGCCCGCGCTGCGGGTCGCCAGCTCGAAGGCCGCCTGCAGCGCCTCCAGGCTCTCCGCCCCGGTGTCGCGCAGCAGCAGGGCGCGCCCGCCCTCGCCAATGGCTTCGGGGTCCAGAACCTTGTCGCTCAACAGTTTTCCAACCTGGCCGATGTTCCACAGCAGCCGGTAGGTGCTCGCCAGCAACTCCCGCTCGTCATCCCGCATCCAGCCCGCCGTCACCGCCAGCCGCAACCCGTCGGCGATCCAGCCCTCCGGATCGCCCGCGATCAACCCACCCGCCTGGGCCATCAGCTCGATCTCCTGGTTGCGCCCGGGGCCCACCTTTACCTCCCAGGGGGCACCCGCGCCCTTGGCCTGCAGAATCCGCCCCCGCATCTCCGCCACGTCGCGCAGCACCGGCCCCGCCTCGCGCCCCCTGGCGATCAGCCCCGTGCGGAAGGCCATGACCTCCGCCGCCAGAACCTCCGGCCCCGCCACCACCCGCGCGCGCGTCAGCGCCAGGTGCTCCCAGGTCCAGGCCGCCGTCTCCTGGTACTCCCGATAGGCGGTCAGAGAGGTCGCAACCGGCCCCTGGTTGCCCGAGGGCCGCAGCCGCATATCGACCTCGTAAAGCCGCCCCTCCGCCATGGGCGCCGAAAGCGCGGTGACCAGCGCCTGGGTGAGACGCGCAAAGTAAACCTTTGACGGCAGGGGTCTTTTGCCCTCCGACATCTCCTGCCCGGCGGCATCGTAGATCACGATCAGGTCCAGGTCGGACCGCGCGTTCAGCCGCCCTGCGCCGATGGATCCCATCCCCATCACCACCGCGCCGCGCCCCGGACAGGGGCCGTGACGGCGCGCGAATTCCATCCGCACCACGGGCCAGAGCGCGCGCAAGACCGCCTCGGCCAGGTCCGCATATTCCGCCCCCGCCTCCTCCGGCGGGATCAGCCCCCGCAGGTGATGCACCCCGATGCGGAAATGCCATTCCTTCTGCCAGCGCCGCGCCGCATCCAGCTTGGTCTCGTAATCCGCCTCATGCTCCAGCACCGCGCGCAACTGCGCGTCAAGCGCATCGACACCGGGCCAGCCGCTGAAGAAGGACCCTCCGATCACCGCGTCGAAGACCCCGGAATTGCGGCTCAGGTACAGCGCCAGGTCCGGCACCGTCCCCGCGATATCGCCGATCAGGTCGATCAGCTGCGGGTTCGCCTCGAAGAGCGAAAACAGCTGCACCCCCGCCGGCAGCCCCTTCAGGAAGCCGTCGAAGGCCTGCAGCGCCTCCTCCGGCTTCGCCGCACGGCTCAGCGCCGCCAGAAGCTGCGGCCGCAGCCGCCCGAAGATCTCCCGCGCGCGGGAGGAAGACAGCGCCGGGTAATGCAACCAGCGGTCCAGCACCGCCTCGTCGAAACCGCCGTGATCGGTATCCGGCCCGTCCGAGGGCGGCGTGACCCCGTTTTCCGGGGCAAAGAAGGCCTCCGTCGTGGCATGGACATCCTCCAGCCGCCGCCGCAGATCCGCCTTCATCTCCGCCAGGTCCCGGCCCGAAAGGGCCGCCAGCCGCGCCAGCCCCTCCTCCGATCCCGGCAGCTTGTGGGTCTGGGCGTCGTTCACCATCTGGATGCGGTGCTCCACCTCCCGGTGGGCGCGGTAATGATCCACCAGCCGTGCCGACAACTCCCCCGGCAGCCAGCCCGCCACCGACAGCTTGTGCAGCGCCGGCACCGTGCCGCGAATGCGCAGGGACGGATCCCGGCCACCCGCGATAAGCTGATGGAATTGCGCAAAGAACTCGATTTCGCGAATGCCGCCCTGGCCCAGCTTCATGTCATGGCCCGGCAATTCCAGCGGCCCGCCGTATCCCTTGCTGTCACGGATCGCCAGCCGCACCGCATGGGCATCCTGGATCGCCGCGTAATCCAGGTGCCGCCGCCAGACGAAGGGCCGCAGCGCGCGCAGGAACTCCGCCCCCCGCGCCAGATCGCCCGCGCAGGGCCGCGCCTTGATATAGGCCGCCCGCTCCCAGGTGCGGCCCACGCTCTCGTAGTAATGCTCCGCCGCCTCCATGCCGACACAGACCGGCGTGACCGACGGATCGGGCCGCAGCCGCAGATCGGTGCGGAAGACATAGCCCTCCCCGGTGATCTCGCTCAGGGTCGAGGACATCTTGCGCACCGCCCGGATCAGCGCCGGACGCGCCTCCCGGTGGTCCTCGAACCGCGCCTCGTCGTAAAGCGCGATCAGGTCGATGTCGGAGGAATAGTTCAGCTCCCCCGCGCCGCCCTTGCCCATGGCCAGCATGGTCAGGCCGCAGCCCGTCTCAAGATCCGCCTCGCTCATCCCGGGCAGCTTGTTGCGCTTCAGCTCCGCCGCCAGCGCCGCGCGCAACGCCAGCTGCACCGAGAGGTCGGCGAAATCCGACAGGGCGCCGGTGACCATCTCCAGATGCCAGGCGCCCGACAGGTCCGCCAGCGCGACGATCAGCGCCATCCGCCGCTTGCCCCGGCGCAGCTCGGCCCCCAGGGATGCGTCCAGCGGCTCCAGCGCCGCCAGCCGCGCAGCCTCTGCCGACAGCGCCGCCCGCGGCGCCGCCAGCGCCGTGCGCAGCCATTCGGCTTCCTTAACCATCAGCCCCGCCAAATAGGGCGACGACCCGGCCGTACCTTCCAGCAGCGCGCCCATGTCGCCGTGAAGCTCCGGGAAAAGCGCCCGGATCTCGGCTCCCTTTTCGGGGTCGAAGGCGCGCGGCAGGCGGGTGATCGCAAGAATGTCGTCCATGGCGCGACGTTGCGGTGCCCCGGCCCTCTGGTCAATCCCCGACCGAGGCGCCATGCTGCGGCCCGAAGACGACAAGGAAGACCCGAAGATGAGCAAGAGCCTGAAACGCGTCCAGCGCGCCCTCGAAGAGGCCGGCATCCCGGCCGAGATCCAGGACCTGGGGGAGACCCGCACCGCGCAGCAGGCTGCCGATGCCGCAGGCTGCGCCATCGACCAGATCGCCAAGTCGATCATCTTCCGGGGCGAGGACAGCGGCGAGGCGATCCTTTTCCTCACCGCGGGCGGCAACCGGGTGGATGCGGCCAAGGCCTCGGCCCTGGCGGGCGAACCGCTGGGCAAGGCCGATGCGGCGCTGATCCGGGCCCAGACCGGCTTTGCCATCGGCGGGGTCAGCCCCGTCGGGCACCTCAACCCGATCCGCGCCTTCCTGGATCCCCGCCTGCTGGATTTCGACCGGATCTGGGCTGCCGCTGGCACCCCGCGGCATGTTTTCGCCTTCGACGCCCACCTCCTCCCCGGGATGACAGGTGCGCAGTCCGCTGATTTCACTGAGTAAATCCATATAATGTAAAAAACATTCACATCACCCCTTGCGGGGCGGCCCTCCCGTGCGCATCTATCCAATGTGAAAGACATTCACATTAGCACACGAGGAGACACGAAGATGACCACCGCCGCCTACACCCACCACGACGCGCCCGTCCGGCGCAGCTGGCTGGGCCGCACGGAGGATTGGCTGGACAGCAAGGGCAAAGGGGCCTGGATCGCCGTTATGGTTCTGGGCTTCGTGTTCTTCTGGCCGGTCGGCCTCGCCATCCTCTTCTACATGATCTGGGGGAAACAGATGTTCGCCAAGTCCTGCCGCGGCCGTGGCCGCCCGATGTCCCGCATGCACTCCATGCACCGTGCCGGTTTCTCTGCGATGAAGTCCTCCGGCAACACCGCCTTCGACGCCTACAAGGAGGAAACCCTCCGCCGGCTGGAAGAGGAACAGGATCAGTTCGAAGCCTTCCTGGAACGCCTCCGCGCGGCCAAGGACAAGGCCGAGTTCGACCAGTTCATGGATGAACGCGCCACCCGGGCCCGCGCCGAACGTGACACCCCCGCCATCTCCGGCGATGATGACACCGGCCCGGCACCCAAGCCCTACGCAGAGGTCTGACCAGCCGGTCACGCTCCTGACCAAGGGCCCCGCCGCCCCTCCCGTCCCGGCCCCCGCTCTCCGGGGGCCGGTTCCTTTCAACCGGTTCCTTTCAACCTCTTGCCCCACCCCGACTTTTCCAACCGGAGACACAGATGTCCCTGCCCCTGCCCGACCCGATCACCGATCCCTCGCCCTACCAGGGCGTCGCGCTGAAGCGCGGCCTGGCCTGGCTGGTGGACATGGCGCTGATCCTCGCGGTCTCGGCGCTGACCATTCCCTTCACCGTCTTCCTGTCGCTGTTCTTCTTCCCCGGCGTGGTGCTGGTCGTCAGCTTTCTCTACCGGCTGATCACCGTGGCCTCCGGCTCCGCCACCTGGGGCATGCGGCTCTTCGGGATCGAGTTCCGCAACCTCGAAGGTCAGCGCCTTGATGGGGGCGAAGCCCTGCTGCACGTGCTGGGCTACACCGTCTCCCTCGCGCTTTCGCCGCTGCAGCTGATCTCGGTCATCCTGATGATCGTGACCCCGCGCGGCCAGGGCCTGACCGACATGGCGCTGAACACCACAGCGGTGAACAGCTACCGCATCTGACCCCGCAGGCCGGCACCCCGTCCCGACCCCATCCCGCCCCCTGCGCCGATCCGGCGCGGGGGGCCTTTGCCCCAAGGGCTTGGCGGAGGGCGGCATCATTGCTATCTTTCCCCGACGACCGGCATACCCTCCTGCGTCGGTCACCGTTCCACCGCCACCCCAGGCCCGCCGGCCCTCTTTCCCAATATCCGAGGATCCGCGCGGTTTCCCCCAGATTTCAGTCCTCTATCCGCTCCTGTCCATGCGTCACTCGCTTCCGCTCGCCCCGCAGTTCTATGTCACGGCCCCGCAGCCCTGCCCCTATCTCGATGGGCGGATGGAGCGGAAGCTGTTCACCTCCCTGCAGGGAGATTCGGCAGAGCAGCTGAACAACACGCTGTCCAAGCAGGGCTTCCGCCGCTCGCAGAACGTGCTCTACCGGCCATCCTGCGCCGATTGCGCCGCCTGCCTTTCGGCCCGGATCGACGTCTCGGCCTTCACGCCGACGAAAAGCCAGAAGCGCGTGATCAAGCGCAATGCCCATCTCGAACGCCGTGCGACCTCGCCCTGGGCGACAGAGGACCAGTACAGCCTGTTCCGCCGCTACCTCGACAGCCGCCACGCCGATGGCGGCATGGCCGACATGGACGTCTTCGAATTCGCCGCCATGATCGAGGAAACGCCGATCCGGTCCCGCGTGGTGGAATACATCGACGACGAAGGCCTGAAGGCCGCAGCCCTCACCGATGTGCTCGATGACGGCGTCTCGATGGTCTACTCCTTCTACGATCCGGAGATGGAGCGGAACTCGCTCGGCACCTACGTGATCCTCGATCATATCGAGATCGCCCGCCAGGCGGGCCTGCCCTATGTCTACCTGGGCTACTGGGTCCCCGGGTCGCCCAAGATGGGCTACAAGTGCAAGTTTTCGGGGTTGGAGCTCTACCACGGCGGACGCTGGCAGCGCATGCGCCATCCCTCCGACTACGACAGCACCACCCATCCGCTGAAAAGCGACCCCATCGCGGAGCAGGTGGCCAACATCACCCTGCCCGACACCCGCAGCACGCAGCGCTGAGCATGGCCGCGCAGCGTCTGCACGCGGTCGCCCTCGTGGTGCCCGACTATGACGCCGCCCTCGATTTCTACGTCACCCGGCTCGGCTTCGACCTGATCGAGGACACCCCCCTGTCAGAGACGAAACGCTGGGTCCTCGTCGCGCCCCCGGGCGGCGACACCCGCCTGCTGATCGCCCGGGCCGACGGCCCGGATCAGGCGGCGGCCATCGGGCGCCAGGCGGGCGGACGCGTGGGCTTCTTCCTCGAAACCGATGACTTCGACCGTGATCATGCCGCGATGCTGACCGCCGGCGTGACCTTCGAAGAAGCCCCCCGGGACGAACCCTATGGCCGGGTCGCCGTCTGGCGCGATCCCTTCGGAAACCGCTGGGACCTGCTGCAATTCGCGGAAAATCCCCGCCAGACCTGACGCCGCCAGGGGCCTCTTTCCCGAAGATTTTCCGGCCAACCCGGCCGCGTGCCGGAACCGGCGGCAAACGGCTCGCGAAATCCGCGCCCTGCGGTTGAGCGGCGGCGGTTCCCCGCCATTTTCGCCATACGGCCCCCGCCGTGACGAACCCGGACAGCATCGGCCCGGTTGTCTCCTCATGCAGGGCGGCGGCCATGACCCCGCCCAGAGTAAAGACCGGAAGACAAGAAAGGACACGACATGTTCAAGAAAGCCATCCTCGCCGCCGCTGCCGGGACCACCCTCATCGCGGGCGCCGCTGCCGCACAGACGACCACCTACACCACCGACAACAGCGAACAGAAACAGGCCAATGCCACGGGCGGCCTGGTCGCCGGGGCCACCGCCGGGGCCGTCGTCGGCGGTCCGGTGGGCGCCGTTGTCGGGGCTGCGATCGGCGCCACGGCCGGCAACCAGCTGACCCCGGACACCAAGACGGTGACCTATGTGCAGCAGCACCCGGTGCAGGTCGTGCCGATGAACGGCCAGGCCGTCGCGGGCTACGTCGTGCCCGACACGGTCACCCTGACGCCCGTGCCCGACAGCCAGTTCGCCTATGTCTATACCGAGCAGCACCCGGTCATCGTGAACCCGGAGACCCGCGAAGTCATCACCATCGTTCAGTGATCGCTGCCCCCGGCCACAGCCGGAAATCGAACGGCCCGGCATTTCTGCCGGGCCGTTTTTCGTTTCACTGCGCGCCCTTGGCCGACGCTGCGGTGCCTTACTTGCCCAGCAGGTCGGGCACCAGGGTCACGATCCCCGGCACGAACCACAGCAGCGCGAGCCCCACCACCTGGATCAGCACGAAGGGTATGATCCCGCGGTAGATATGGCCTGTCGTCACGCTCGCCGGGGCAACGCCGCGCAGGTAGAACAGCGCAAAGCCGAAGGGCGGGGTCAGGAAGGAAGTCTGCAGGTTCACCGCGATCATGATCGTCACCCACTTCGGATCGAAGGTGCCGCCGTAGATGACAGGGCCCACGATCGGGATGACGATGTAGATGATCTCCAGGAAGTCCAGAACGAAGCCCAGCACGAAGAGCACCAGCATCACGATCAGGAAGACCTGGAACTCGCTGTCGAAGCTGCGCAGGAAGTCCTGGATGTAGTGCTCACCCCCGAAGGAGATCACCACCAGGTTCAGCAACTGCGACCCCACCAGGATGGTGAACACCATCGAGGTGACCTTGGCCGTTTCCCGCACGATCTTGCCCAGGACAGAGGTCCGCAGCAGCACCCAGCCGGAATAGCACAGGCCGAAGCAGGCGAACATGAAGCAGATCGCGGCGGCGATATAGGCCAGATAGCTTTCCACCGTGACGACGCTCTGGTTGATCCGCAGGTCGAAGTTGGCGCCCAGCAGGATCAGCGCGATCAGGGCGAAGGTGGACCAGGTGATGACCCAGGGGTCGCGGCCCTCCTCCTTCAGCTTGCGGAAGGCCGCCAGCAGGATCGCCCCGCCCGCGCCAAGCGCCGCGGCGGGCGTCGGGTTGGTGATGCCGCCCAGGATCGAGCCGAGCACGGCCACGATCAGGACCAGCGGCGGGAAGACCACGCGGATCAGCTCGTTGCTGGCCAGCCGCGCCGCCGCATGCTTGCAGGACCAGAGCGCAACCGCCAGCGGGATCGCGATGATCAGCAGGGTCGCACCGGGGGACATGCCCGGATGGATGAACAGCACGTCCAGCGCGGCGATCACCGCCAGGGCGATCCCGCCGATCAGCAGCGGCTTGCCGTCATCACCCGGCCGCACGCCGCGCGCCGTGGCCAGGACCAGCCCCAGCAGCACGATGATCGTGGCGATGCCCTTGCCGATCGGGGCCGCGCCCGCGGCCTTGGCAGCGATGGCTGCGGTGATTTCCTCCGCCGACAGCTCGTGCCCCTCGGTGACACCCCCCGAAGCCTCGATTGCGGCCTGCTGCGCGACGGCCATGTCCCACTTGGACTGGCCATGCAGCTCGATCATCGCGGCCTGGCAGGTCTCGGACACATTGGTGCGCAGGATCGCGCCCTCGCCACCCTGGGCGAAGTTCGACACGGTCAGGTCCTGCGACCCGACGACGCCCAGCTGCCCCAGGACCACGACACCGACGATCAGGATCGCGGGCACGGCGAAGAACCAGGTCAGCGCCTCGCCCCGGGTGATCACCTCGTGCTGGGTGTGCTGCCCGCTGTGGACGGCCGGCGCGTGCTGCGGCCGGACCAGTGCGTAGACGAAGGCATAAAGCGCGTAGAGACCGGCCAGCAGGATGCCCGGCAGCATCGCCGACTGGAACAGCGTGCCCACGGAAACCACCGCCGGCTTGCCCAGGTAGGTCAGCGCATCGGTACAGCCGAAGCTTTGCGCGCGGGCTTCCTGCGCGGCACTGTAAAGGTCGCCCGAAAGCGTGCCCAGCAGGACCAGCACGATGGAGGGCGGAATGATCTGCCCCAGCGTGCCCGAGGCGGCGATGACACCCGTCGACAGTTCCGGCGAATAGCCTGCGCGCAACATGGTGGGCAGCGACAGCAGGCCCATGGTGACAACAGTCGCACCGACGATCCCGGTGGAGGCCGCCAGGAAGGCGCCCACGACGACGACCGACACGGCCAGGCCGCCCGGCAGCGGGCCGAAGACGCGCGCCATGGTGGTCAGCAGGTCATTGGCGATCTTCGACCGTTCCAGCGTGATCCCCATCATGACGAACATCAGCACCGCCAGCAGGGTCTCGATCGACTGGCCCGCAAAGACGCGCTCGTTCATCCGGTTCACGATGAAGCTGATGTTGCGGTCCATCGCCACTTCCCAGCCGCGTTCGAAGACGGGCTGCGCGATCAGCGGCAGATCCGGGTAGCGGAAGTGCGATATCGTGTCGGGATGCACCCCCGAGGCGGTAAGCGCCCTGTAGGCGTCGCTGCCGGTATCCACCGCCTGGTGGATCAGCACGCCCGAGGAATCGAGATAGGCGATGATGGCGAAGGCAAACAGACCCGCGCCCGGAATTGCGAAAGCCACCGGGAAGCCCGAAAGGATCCCCGCGAAAAGGCTCAGGAAGACGATGAGCAGGCCGACTTCGACCCCATCCAGTCCGAAAAGCATGTGTCAGGTTCCCTCAGTGCGTGCCTTCGTAGGCTTCTTCGCCCGCGCCAAGCGTATCAATGTCCAGGTACTTGCCCGCGCTCTCCTCCCCTTCCACGGCTTCCAGGAAGGAGCGGTAGAAGAAGGCGATGGCCTGCAGGAAGACCAGCGCGATGAAGCACAGGATCAGGATCTTGAAGAGGAAGTAGGCGTTGAACCCGTCCGGGCTGAAGCCGATCGTCTCCACGTTCCATTTCACGATGCGCGCCTTGCGCAGCATCATCTCCAGCTTGTCGGAGGCAGAGACCTTGGGCGTGATCAGGTGCCGCCACAGGAAGAACCAGGCGTACATCCAGGTCAGAGTGGCAACGGGGATCATGAAGAACAGCGACCCGAACATGTCGATGATCCGCTTCACGCGATGGCCCACGCCCGCATAGATCAGGTCGACCCGCACGTGGCTGCCCTGCACGAATGCGTAGGATACGCAAAGCGCGACAACGGCGGCGTTCCAGAACTTCAGGCCCTCCGCGTACCAGCCCACCGACTGGGTGAAGCCCACGCCGAAGGGGGACAGGGTGATCTCGCCCTGGCGGAAGATCGACTGCAGGAAGACGATCAGGATCTGCTGCGCCACCATGATCAGGCCCGCCCAGGCGGCGGTGCGGCCCATGGCGTTGGCGAAGCCTTCCAGCACCCGCACGCAGCCCCACATGAACGGGCGGAAGATCATCCCGGCGATGGTCACCACCAGGAAGATGTCGAAGACGGCGAAGAAGAACTCGACCGAGCCGCCGTAGTAAACGAAGCGGATCAGCGCTTCCTTGTTGGACCAGTCGAGCCACAGCCCCGGATGGGTCACCGCATAACCGATGTGGTAGAACCCCAGGCCGAGCTGCGTCACGAACCAGATGAGCCCGTCGAGCATCGTTTCCCCCGCCTCTGTCTTTGTCAGGAAGGGCTGCGCACCGATCTCGATGCGCAGCCCGGGTTTGATTGGTGTCTTGGGGCGATCAGCCCAGGACGCGGTTCCGCTGCGCGGTGTAGGCCGCGTCCGAAACGCTCATCCAGCCGGAAGCGGACTTCATCGAAGCCTCGGCAGAGGTGCGGATCTCGGCAAAGATCTCGTCATCCATGAAGCCGTCGAGGACCTCCTTGGAGGCGGAGCCGAAGGCATCCCAGACGTCATCGGGGAATTCCTGGACCTGGATGCCGGTGGAGCGCAGACGATCCAGCGCCGGGCCGTTGTTGGCGATGAACAGCGCGTAGTTGTGCTGATGCGCCTCGGCGGAAGCGACCTCGATGATCTTCTGCTGTTCCGGGGTGAGGCCGTTGAAGACGTCCAGGTTGGTCGCCACGGACAGCGCCGCACCCGGCTCGTGGAAACCGGCGGGATAGTAGTTCTTGCAGACTTCCTGCAGGCCCAGCTTCTCGTCCGACCACGGCCCGATCCACTCGGTCCCGTCCAGCGCGCCGGTGCTGAGCGCCTGGTAGATCTCGCCGCCCGGCAGAACCTGCACGGAGGCGCCCAGCTTGGCCAGCGCCTGACCACCAAGGCCCGGCATGCGGAACTTCAGACCCTTGAAGTCATCGGCGGAATTGATCGGATTGCGGAACCAGCCGCCACCCTGCGCCGCGGTCTGACCGGCAAGGAAGCTCTTCAGGCCGAAGATCTCGCCCAGCTGGTGATGCAGCGCCATGCCGCCGTTGGCGTAGTACCACACCATCATTTCCGGCGCGGTCATGCCGAAGGGCACGGTGGTGAAATAGGCCCATGCCGGGTGCTGGCCGACGAAGTAGTAATCGGCCCCGTGGTACATGTCGGCCTGGCCCGCGGTCACGGCGTCGAACACTTCCAGCGCCCCCACCAGCTCGCCGGCTGCCTTGGCCTCGACGACCATGCTGCCGCCGGACATCTCGTTGACGTTGTTGACGAAACGCTCAACCGAGTCCCAGACGCCAGCCAGGCCACGCGGCCAGGTGGTGACCATGGTCAGCTTGACCTGGCCCTGTGCCACGGCCGGAGCGGCCAGCGAAGCGGCAGCGGCTGCACCGCCGCCGATCGCGGAGGTTTTCAGAAAAGAACGACGATCCATGTTGGGCTCCTCCCCATGATGTCTCAACAAACACCCCCTTTCTCCCCGGGGTGTTTCCCTTGCAGTGTCGGCGAACCTAGACGACAGGAACCGAGGCGGGAAATACCAAAGATTACGTAGATCGCCCGAAATCTTGGCGAAAAGTACTGCGCAATACGGGTTTTCACGTAGCTTTCACCGGGCTCACGAAGGTTTTCCTTGCGTCACTCCCTCTGCCATTCTCCGCTGTTCCTCCGTCCGCAGCCCCGCTCTGGGAATCATCCGGGCCGCCCGCTATGGAAGTGCAATGACCCGCCTCTCGCGATGGATCTCCGACCGCGTCGTGCTGAGTTACGGCCAGAAGCTCTTTCTTCTGGCCACCCTTCCGCTCATCCTGGCGGTGGCCGCGATCTCGCTGCTGGTGGCGGCACAGTCCCGTGCCCTGGCCGAACGCGAAATCGCCGCGCTGGAACGCCAGATGATCGAGGCGAAGAAGGCCGAACTGCGCAACTACGTCGACCAGGCGCGCAACGGGCTCAACCGGATCTACGGCATGGCCGGTCCCACCGACGCCGAGGCGCAGGAACATGTGAAGCAGATCCTCTCGGCCATGATCTACGGCGATGACGGCTTCTTCTTCGTCTACGACTACGACGGCACCAACCTCGTCTCGCCCCGCCAGACCGGCATGATCGGCCGCAACTGGTGGAACCTGCAGGACAGCAATGGCAAATACGTCGTGCGGGAGTTCATCGACACCGCGCGTGAGGGCACGGGCTATGTCACCCACCTCTGGCCGCGCCCCTCCACCGGGCAGGAAGGGCTGATGGTCTCCTACGTGACCGCGCTGCATTCGTGGAAATGGGCCATGGGCACCGGTGTCTTCATCGACGACGTGCTGGCCACCACCGCCCAGGCCCGCGCCGACGTGGAAGAGAGGGTGCAAAAGACCTTCCTGCAGATCGGCGGCATCACCGCCGGCGCGCTGATCCTCGTCTTCTCCTCGGGCCTGCTGATCAACATCCGCGAACGGCGCCTTGCCGATGCCAAGCTGGGGGAGCTGACCCAACGGGTCTTCGACGCCCAGGAAGAGGAACGCGGCCGCGTGGCGAGGGAGCTGCACGACGGCATCTCCCAGCTGCTCGTCGGTGTCCGCTACGCGCTGGACAGCGCGCGGCGGCGGCTCGATGCCGGCGACGCGCGCGCCGGAGAGACGCTGGACCGTGGCATGGCCTCCCTGTCGGAAGCCATCCAGGAGGTGCGCCGCATCTCCCGCGACCTGCGCCCCGGCGTGCTGGACGACCTGGGCCTCGGCCCCGCGCTGAAGGCCCTGGTCGAAGACTTCGGCGCCCGCACCGGCATGGAGGTCGAATTCACCACCGTCGTCTTCCGCAACCGCCTGCACAACGATGCCAAGATCAGCCTCTACCGCATCGCCCAGGAAGCCCTGACCAACATCGAACGCCATTCCGGCGCGACCAAGCTCGCCATGGACCTGCGCGGTCACCGCTCCGGTGCCACGCTGAAGATCTCCGACAACGGCTGCGGCCTGCCCGCCCATCCCGAACAGGCCCGTGGCATGGGCCTTCGGAACATGCAGGAACGGGTGGAGCAGATGGGCGGCACCCTGCGGATCCTCTCCCACCGCAGCGGCCCCGAAACCGGCACCCTGATCGAGGTCACGGTGCCCCCCTCCAAGGTGATCGACCCGAGCTCCGCCGATCTCGACGCCCAGGACAAGAAGCCGCTCGCCGGGACCTCCTCCCGCCGCGCCGGAAAGGACAGCGCATGACCACCTCCCCCATCCGCGTCGCGATCGTCGACGATCACCCCATGGTGGCCGAGGGGATCGAGGCCATCCTCGACAGCTTCCCCGACATCGCCGTGGTCGGCACCTATGCCAACGGCCGCGCCATCATCGACGCGGTGGAGGAGGTGAAGCCCGACGTCATCCTGCTCGATCTCAACATGCCCGAAATGGGCGGCCTCACGGCCTGCGAGATCCTGCTGGAAGAACACCCGGGCCTGAAGATCCTGATCCTGTCGATGCATGACAGCCCCGAATACATCTCCACCGCGCTGGATCACGGCGCCATGGGCTACGTCCTGAAAGACGTGCCCACGGATGAGATCAAGCGCGCCATCGACGTGGTCATGGGCGGCGAACGCTATCTCTGCACCGGGGCGCAGGGCTCGCTCGCGCCGCGCGACACCGGCGGGCATCTGACCAACCGGGAACAGACGATCCTGCTGCAGCTGGCGCAGGGCAAGTCGAACAAGGAAGTCGCGCTGGCGCTCGACATCTCCGTCCGCACGGTCGAAACGCACCGCAAGAACATCAAGACAAAGCTCGGCATTTCCTCCACCGCCGGGCTGACCCGCTACGCCATGGAACACGGCGTCCTGCACGGCACCGGCAAGAAATTCTGACCTGATCCCAGGGCCTTGACCACCTGTCCGCCCGGGCGCACAACCGTTAACCTACCTGTCAGCAAGCAACCTTTTGGAAAGGGCACCCCCCTATCCACGGGGCAGCCCAGACAGGAGGTCCCATGCCCTTCCCCCGCTCGTCCCGCCCCGGTTTCCCCCTTGCCGCGCTGCTGACCCTCTGCGCCCTCTGGCCACATGCCGTGCAGGCCTCGGGTGATGCCCATGCGGCGCCCGCCGCTCCCGACAGCCATTCCGCCACCCCGGCAGCGTCCCACACCGCCATGCCCGCAGCCCCGGAGGGCGGCCTCTGCACCGGCTTCGGTCCCCAGACCCCGCGTGACATCGCGGCCTCCGCCGGGCGCAACGGCATCGTCTTCCCGCTGGCGCCGCCGCCCCAGGCGATGAACCTGTGCAATATCCACACCCACACCAATGCCGAACACAAGGGGCCCGGCTTCTCGATCCTGTCGGGCGATCCCCATGCCGGCGGTTACAAGTGCAATGAGACGGATCGCCTGACCCCGGCAGAGCTGCAGGACCCGGCCTTCGGGCACGGCCCCTTCGGCCATGTCAAACCCGGCGACACGATAGAGGTCCACTGGGTCTACTCATCCTGCGACGTCCAGCCGGGCCCGGGCCTGGGATCCTGCCTGTCCGACAGCTGCTCCAACCCGACCCTGCGCGTCGAATCCCAGGTCTTCCTGCTGGTGAACGATCCCTTCGCGCTCGACTTCGCCACCTTCGCCCATGGGGGCACCATGATCGAAGGCCGTCCCCAGCCGCGCGCCCTGCCCTCCAACACCGGAACGCCCGTGGTGTTCCACGGCTCTACCACCGGGGCGTCCTATACCCAGTCGACCTGCTCCCCCCTGCAGGTCACTTGGTCCGTGCGCCCCAACTGCGCCCGGCTCGACATCGCCTCCCTCTACCGCTGGGGCCACAACGGCAATGTCTTCGAAGAGGACCATTCCCACGACGTGCGTCAGCTGGTCACCGCGCCGGAACTCCTGGCACCGATCCGCTAGGCCGCAGTCCCCTTCGCCGATCCCCGCCCCCGGAACGGAAAGCGCATCGCCACCGCCGGGGGCCCCTCGCCGGGCGAAACGCGCCCGGCGCGACTCCCCGACCCGGCCAAATGCCGCCAAAACCACCGGCACGACAAAGATCCACCCCGTTCAGCGCAACTTTCGAAAAGAAAAACACCCCCTCACGACATTTTTGCCCCGGATTAGCGGTTGACCTTCCGCAACTCTGCTCCTATTCCTCCTTGCCATAACGAAGGAGCCCCTCGGGACATGAACGCACTAGTAGTCATCGTAGGAGATTGGCGCATGGGCCGGTGACCACCGGACTCCCGTTCAGGACCCCATGCGCCCCCGGTATCACCCCCGGGGGTTTTTTGTTGCCCGCGCCACGGCGCTGCGAACCAAGAGAGGCCGCCCAGGCGGCAGGAGACGGAGAAACGAAATGGCACGTCAGATGACTGGTGCGAAAATGGTGGTTCAGGCCCTGAAGGATCAGGGTGTGGACACGGTATTCGGCTACCCGGGCGGCGCTGTCCTGCCGATCTACGACGAAATCTTCCAGCAAAATGACATCCGTCACATCCTGGTTCGTCACGAACAGGCCGCGGTCCATGCCGCCGAAGGCTACGCACGCTCCACCGGCAAGCCGGGCGTCGCGCTCGTCACCTCCGGGCCGGGCGCGACCAACGCGGTCACCGGCCTGACCGACGCGCTGATGGATTCCATCCCGCTCATCGTGCTCTCCGGCCAGGTGCCCAGCTTCATGATCGGCACCGACGGCTTCCAGGAAGCCGACACCGTCGGCATCACCCGCCCCTGCACCAAGCACAACTGGCTGGTGAAGGAAACGGACGACCTGCCCCGCCTGCTGCACGCCGCCTTCCACGTCGCCACCTCGGGCCGCCCCGGCCCGGTGCTCGTCGACATTCCCAAGGACGTGCAGTTCGCCACCGGCACCTACATGCCCAAACCCAAGAGCGGCGATTTCCGCTACCAGCCGCCCGTGAAGGGCGACATGGAGGAAATCACCGAGCTCGTCGCGGCGCTGGAAACCGCGAAGAAGCCGATCTTCTACACCGGCGGCGGCGTCATCAACTCCGGCCCCGGCGCCAGCCAGCTTCTGCGCGAACTGGTGGAGGCCACCGGCGCGCCCATCACCTCCACCCTGATGGGCCTCGGCGCCTACCCGGCCTCTGGTGACAAGTGGCTCGGCATGCTCGGCATGCATGGCCTCTATGAGGCCAACATGGCGATGCACGACTGCGACCTGATGATCTGCGTCGGCGCCCGCTTCGACGACCGCATCACCGGGCGCACCGATGCCTTCTCGCCCCATTCGGTCAAGGCGCATATCGACATCGACCCCAGCTCGATCAACAAGATCATCCACGTCGATTTCCCGATTGTCGGGGATGTCGGCCATGTGCTGGAAGACCTGCTGAAGGTCTGGAAGGCCCGCGGCCGCAAGATGGACAGGGAGGCCCTGGCCAAGTGGTGGCAGAAGATCGAGGGCTGGAAGACGAAGAACTGCCTTTCCTACAAGAACTCCGACAAGATCATCAAACCGCAGTACGCCCTGCAGCGGCTTGAGGAACTGACCAAGGGGATGGATCGCTACATCACGACCGAGGTCGGCCAGCACCAGATGTGGGCGGCACAGTTCCTCCACTTCGATGAGCCGAACCGCTGGATGACCTCCGGTGGCCTCGGCACCATGGGCTACGGCTTCCCGGCCTCCGTCGGGGTGCAGCAGGCCCATCCGGAGGCGCTGGTCATCAACGTCGCGGGTGAGGCGTCCTGGCTGATGAACATGCAGGAGATGGGCACGGCCATGCAGTACCGCCTGCCGGTGAAGCAGTTCATCCTGAACAATGAACGCCTCGGGATGGTCCGCCAGTGGCAGCAGCTGCTGCATGGTGAGCGCTATTCGTCGAGCTGGTCGGAATCGCTGCCCGATTTCGTCAAGCTGGCCGAGGCCTTCGGCGCCAAGGGCATCCAATGCTCCGACCCGGCCGACCTCGACGATGCGATCATGGAGATGATCAACTACGACGGTCCGGTGATCTTCGACTGCCTGGTCGAGAAGCACGAGAACTGCTTCCCGATGATCCCCTCGGGCAAGGCGCATAACGAGATGCTGCTGGGCGACGCCTCCACCGAGGGCGCGATCGAGGCCGGCGGCGCGGTGCTGGTCTGACCGGGCGGTGATGGAAGGCGGGGTGAGCCCCGCCCTACGCCACCCGGCGCCGCGCCACCTGATGCACGCTCCGTAGGGCGGGGTTCAACCCCGCCATGCGCCAACCGATACAGGTTACGTCGTGCGGGGTTCACCCCGTCTTCGCAACGGCTCCCTCCGGAGGAAGAAACATGAACGCTCTGAAACTCAAGAAAGGCTCGACGAGCCACTCCGCCTACAACCTGCGCGCCACCTACGGCGATGCGGATGAACAGCACACCCTGGCCGTCCTGGTGGACAACGAGGCCGGCGTGCTCGCCCGCGTCATCGGCCTCTTCTCGGGCCGTGGCTACAACATCGAAAGCCTCACGGTGGCGGAGGTCGATCACACCGGCAAACGGTCCCGCATCACCATCGTGACCCGCGGCACGCCGCAGGTGATCGAACAGATCAAGGCGCAGCTGGGTCGCATCGTGCCGGTGCACAAGGTCAACGACCTGACCGTCGAAGGCCCCTCGGTGGAACGCGAACTGGCGCTCTTCAAGGTCGAGGGCGAGGGCGAGAAGCGGGTCGAGGCGCTGCGCCTGGCCGATATCTTCCGCGCCAAGGTGGTGGATTCGACGCTCTCCAGCTTCGTCTTCGAACTGACCGGCGCACCGGACAAGATCGACGCCTTCGCGGACCTGATGCGCCCGCTGGGCCTGGCCGACCTGGCCCGCACGGGCGTCGCGGCCCTGTCGCGCGGCGAAAGCTGACAGGGCGGGCCAGCCCGGCCCGTCCGGGCTTATGCGCCCCGAAGTCGCCGATGCGCAATTTCGCGCGCGCCCAGGAATGTCCCGGGCCCGAAAGTGCCCCGGGAATGAAAGACCCGGAACGACCGCCCCAGAACGACAGGCGCTCAAAACTGCGAACGCCGGAAATGACAAAGGCGGGCCTCCCGAAGGGGCCCGCCTTTGCAAATTTCCGGCGTCTTTCCGTCAGATCAGGAGTAGCGCTGCCGCTTGCGCTGCCGCGCGTCCCGACTCGCCTTGTCGGGAAATGGCACCACGATGGGCCGTCCCGCGTCGCTGGGTGGCGTCGGGTGTTGCTTTCCAGACGCAGGCATCTGAAAATTGCTGGCCTCCTTCAGTCGCCAGGCGAGCGAGGGATAATGATCCTCCTCGACGACACGCGGGTTCTTCACCATGCGCATGTCACCACACTCGCTCAAATCGAACTGAAGCAGATCCCCGGGATCAAGGCTGAGACCGGCAGCCATGTTACCCGCTGAATTCGCACGAAAAAATGCAAGATCACCTTGATCTTCGCACCATACCACAGCCGATTTGTCGTCGGCTGCCCGCCACAACACTATCCCGAACATTGGCTTCCCCGTGAACCCATTCCGCGTCTACCCTTTACTCAAGAGTATCCGAAACAGTCCCAATTCCCAGTTGCCTTTCCGTGTCGACTAGACAGTTTTTGTGTCGCATACGGCGCCAATTGACGTTATACAGATACAGGTGTGACGTCTTATAGCGTCAGTTCCGAGAAAAAGAAGACGAAAAAGTGGAATGCAGATGAGACGATGGGCCCGGGTAACGTCGAGGACGGTAGAAATTGGCTGACTCAATCGCGAAAACGGATCAGCCGGAACTCAAGCCGGTTGAACTTCGCAACATCTTCGGCGCGAACCTGCGACAACTCAGCGGTAGCTACCCGTCGATTGCGGGCCTGTGTCGAGAGTTGGGGATCAACCGGACACAATACAACCGCTACCTGTCGGGGGAGAGCTTCCCGCGCCCCGATGTGCTGCACCGTATCTGCCAGTTCTTCGGCACCGATGCCCGGATTCTGCTGGAACCGGTCGACAAGATCCGCCCCGGCAGCAACGACCTGCTGCACCACCCGGTGATTTCCGAATACATCGGCCGCTCCGCCACCCAGGTGGAGGAGGACGACTTCCCCTCCGGCTTCTACCGTTTTACCCGGATCAGCTTCACCGACGGCACGCGCGCCGTGCTGGGCCTGGTCCACATCACGCGCAGCGGCGGCTTCACCTTCCTGCGCGGCTTCGAACCCCGCGCCTCGATGAGCCAGCAGGGCCTGCCGGAAAACAACTTCACCCGGGAATACCGCGGCATCGTCCTGACGCAGGAAGCCGGCGTCGCCGCGCTCGTCTCGCGCCGCGGCTCGGTCACCTGCTCATTCAACTTCCTGGCCAAGGTCGCGACCTACAACAACAATTACTGGGAAGGCTACACCACGCGCACGATCCGGGAATCGCTTTCCGGCCCGCGTGTGGCGCGCCTGGTCTACGAACACCTGGGCCATGACACCGGCCTGGTCCTGGACTGCGCCCGGCGCTCCGGCATCATCGACGTCAGCGAAGTGCCGACCTTCCACGCGCGCCTGCTGCGGCTGAACGATCCCTTCAACTGATCCCCCGGCCCGCCCGGCGGGCCGACCAGCCAGGTTGCATCACCGGACTCGAAAGGGCGCCCGTCGGGGCGCCCTTCGTCGTCTCCAGATGCTCTTTCCGCCCCGCCCCGGGGGGCCGACGGATGCCCCGGCGGATCAGCCCGCAGGCACCCGCTGCGCCATGAAACCGGTCAGCCGCGACAGGCCTTCCTCAATGTCCGCCGTCGCCCGCGCGTAGGAGAACCGAAGCGTCCCCCGCCCCCGCGCCTTGTCGAAGTCGAGCCCCGGCGTCACCGCCACGCCCGCCTCTTCAAGGATCTGCTTGGCAAAGGCCAGGCTGTCCGACGTCAGCTCGCTCACATCGGCATAGATGTAGAACCCGCCATCAGGCGGCGCGATGCGGGTGAACCCGGCCTTCGGCAACCCGTCAAGCAGCAGCGCGCGGTTGCGGGCATAGATCGCGTGGTTCGCCTCCAGCTCCTCCGTCGCCTCCAGCGCCGCACAGGCAACAACCTGGCTGGCCGTCGGGGCACAGATGAACATGTGCTGCGCCAGCCGCTCCACCCGGCGCACGTGGTCTTCGGGCACGACCATCCAGCCGACACGCCAGCCCGTCATGCTGAAATACTTGGAGAAGGAGTTGATGACGTAGCAATCGTCGGTCACTTCCAGCGCGGTATGTGCCCTCTCCTCGTAATGCAGCCCGTGGTAGATCTCGTCCGAGATGAAGGCCGTGCCCTCCGCCGCGCAGGCCCCGGCCAGGTCCCGCATCGCCTGCAGGTCCAGCATCGTGCCCGACGGGTTCCCGGGCGATGCCGCCATCAGGCCCTGCAGGTTCCGCCCCCGGATATCCTCGGGCGCGGGCTGGAACCGGTTGGCCTCGGCGGTTTCGAAGACCACCGGCTCCAGGTCCATGGCCTTCAGGATCTGCAGGTAGCTGGGATAGCCCGGCGCGCCGATGCCCACACGGTCGCCCACGTCGAACAGGGAGGCAAAGCTCAGCAGGAACCCGGCGGAGGAGCCGGAGGTGACAACCACCCGCTCCGGATCCAGGTCAACGCCGTACCAGCGATCATAGAGCGCCGCGATGCCCTGCCGCAGCTCCGGCAGGCCCAGGGTCAGGGAATAGCCCAGCTGGTCGGCCTCCAGGGCGCGGCTCAGCGCGTCTCGCGCCTTCTTCGGTGCCGGCGTACCTGGCTGGCCGACCTCCATGTGAATGATTTCACGGCCTTCCGCTTCCAATGCTGCGGCCCGGCTCATGACATCCATCACGATGAAGGGATCAACCTCTCCCCGGGTTGAAACTCTCATGCTCTCCTCCGATGGTGGCTTCGGGTTGCATTCGTTTCAACAGGCCCGCATCCTCAGGTCAACCAAGGGCACGGGAAAACAGCGGAGGTTGTCGGTGCACCTGCGCACAGTTTTGGCACTCTGCCTGATTATTCTCGCCGCGCCTGCACAGGCCGTTTCCCTGCTGCGCGATCCCGACATCGAACATGCCCTGCGGCGTCTGGCCTCGCCCGTGCTGCAGGCCGCCGGGCTCAGCACGCAATTGCCCATCATCGTGGTGGATGACAGCAGCCTGAATGCCTTCGTGATCAGCCGCGATGCGATCTTCATCCATTCGGGCATGATCCTGCGCACCGCCTCCGCGTCGGAACTTCAGTTCGTCATCGGGCACGAGGCCGCGCATATCGCCAATGGCCACATCACCCGCCGCGCCCTGAACCTGGAACACAGCGAACGGATCGCCAAGCTCGGCCTTGCGCTTGGCATCGCGGCGGCGGCCGGGTCTGGCAACAGCGCCGCCGGCGCGGGGGTGGCCTTCGGCATGGCCAGCACCGCGCGGCGCATCCTTTACGGACATACCCAGGCGGAAGAAAGCAGCGCCGACCTGACCGCGATCCGCTGGATGTCCCTGGCCGGGCTGGACACCGGCGGCGCGGTGACGCTGATGCAGGTCTTCTCCGGGCAGGAGCTCCTGTCCGAAGGGCGTCAGGATCCCTACGCCCGCTCCCACCCCCTGTCGCGCGACCGGCTGCGGCGGCTGCAGGCCCTGGCCGACAGCTATGGCGGCAAGGGGCAGAACCGCACCGATGACGCCTACTGGTACGAACGCGCGAAGGGAAAGCTCTCCGCCTTCATTCGCAATCCGAAGTGGACGGAGGCGCGGGCGGGCGAAAGCCCGGCGCGGGATATCGAATACATGCGCCTTGCGGTGGTGAAGCACCGCCGGTCGGACTGGCGCGGTGCCGTGGCGCTAATGGACCAGGCGCTGGCCCTGCGCCCGGGCGATCCCTACTACCTTGAACTGAAAGGGCAGATCCTGCTGGAAGGGCGCCAGTTCGCCGCGGCGGAAACCGCCTACCGGGCCGCCGGCACCGCGGCGCCCGGAGATCCCCTGATCCTGGCAGCCCTCGGCCACGCCATGGTCGTGCAGGGGGGCGATGCGCGTCTGCGCGCCGCCCTGCCGGTGCTGGAACGAGCCCGCGCGCTGGACTATCGCAACGGCATGGTCCTGCGCGATCTCGGCTCCGCCTATGCGCAGCTGGGCCAGCCCGGCATGGCCGCCCTGTCGGTCGCCGAACGCCACGCCCTCTCCGGCCGCATGAAGGATGCGCGGATACAGGCGGAACGCGCCTCGGGCCTGCTGTCGCGAGGCTCCCCGCCTTGGCAACGCGCACAGGATGTGCTCAATGCCACGAAGGAGGATGACTGATGCAGCCCCTCCGCCCTCTTTCGCACCGGGCGCCCGCCCGGCGGCTTCGCCCCCCGGGCACTCCGGTTCCGGGGCAGCCCCCCGGGTCAGACACCGATCCTGATGCCAGTCTCCGCGCCTGACGCCAGACACCTACCCTGATGCCCGCACCTACCTGATGCCAGACACCTACCCTGAGAAAGAACGATGATGTCCCACCGCACCTCCCGCCCGTTCCTGGCCGCAACCGCAGCCCTCGCCATGGGCGCCGCGCTCTTCCTGCCCCAGGGCCCTGCCCTCGCACAGGAAAGCATCCCCGGCACCACGCCGCTGACCGGCGCCGAACGGGACCAGTTCCGGGCCGAGGTCCGCGCCTACCTCCTCGAACATCCCGAAGTCCTGATGGAAGCCATCCAGGTCCTGCAGGACCGTCAGGCGCAGCAGCAGGAAGCGGCCCAGGTCGATATGATCGCCGCCAACCAGGACGCGCTCTTCAACGACGGCTATTCCTGGACCGGCGGCAACACCGAAGGGGACATCACCCTGGTGGAGTTCATGGACTATCGCTGCGGCTACTGCCGCAAGGCCTTCGAAGAGGTCGAGGAACTGGTCGGCAGTGATGGCAACATCCGTTTCGTGCTGAAGGAATTCCCGATCCTGGGCGACGACAGCGTCGCGGCCTCCCGCGTGGCAATCGCCACCCGCCTGGTCGCGGGCGACGATGCCTACAAGGCCATGCATGACGCGCTGATGGCCTACAACGGCGGCTATGACGAGGTCTCGATGACCCGCCTTCTCAGCAGCCTGGGGATCGAACCGGCGCCGGTGATCGACGCGCTCGACGATCCGCGCATCAACCAGGAAATCCAGGCCAACCGCGCCCTGGCGCAGACGCTGCAAATCTCCGGCACGCCCACCTTCGTGCTGCCCGGCACCGTCCTGCCCGGCTACGTGCCGCTCGACGGCATGCGCTCCATCGTGGCGGAGCTGCGCGACAAATGAGCCGCCCCTCCGGTCGACCCGCGGCCGTGCAGCCCCGGCAGGGCCGGAGGCGGCCACAGCGGCGGGGGCACACCCCCGCCTGCCGCATGCTGCTCACGGCCCTCCTGGCGCTCCCGCCACTTTGGCCCGCGCTCTCGCCCGCCCCCGCCATGGCCCAACAGAGCACACAGGACAGCACACCGGGCCTCTGGCAAAAACTCTCCGCCTCGCCCGGGCTCTTCGCGGCAGAAATGCGCGCCCTCCTGCTCTCCCATCCGGAGTTGATAGAGGAAACCCGCGCCGAGGCGCGCCGCCTGATGGCCGAAGATGCCGCCTCCGATCTTTCTGCCGAAATCGCCGGGGACCTGGACGGGATCGGTGCCAATCGCGATGCGCTCTTCGCGCCCTCGCCGCGCGGGTTCGGCGCGGACGGGCCCGCGGCGATCACCCTGTTCACCTCCGCCGCCTGCGCCGCATGCTTCGCCGCGGAACAGGCGCTGCAACAGCTGGCCCAGGACATGCCCGGCCTTCGGGTGGAACTGCGCAGCCTGACCGATCGCCCGGCCGACCTGCTGGAACGCGCCCTTCTGGATGCCAGGGGCCCCGCCGCGGCGGGTGCCTTCCGCGCCGCCCTGGCCCAGGCCCCGGACAGCGATCCGGCCCGCGTGCTGGACGCCCTGGGCGAAGACACCGCCTCGCTCACCGCCGCCGCCAACAGTGCAGAGGTCCGCAACGAGGTAGAGGCCGAAGCCACCCTCGCCCGCCAGCTGGACCTGGACACGGCCCCTTCCTACGTCATGCCCGACAGACTGATCCGGGGTGCCATGCCTGCGGTCGTGCTGCGGCGCTACCTGGGCGAATGACGGCCATTACAGCAGGATTTCCGCACCGGCGCGGCGCGCCATCGGCGATCCTGCGCCGCCGCCGCATCTTCATGCCTGCGCCTATCCCACCCGACAAAATTCGTGCTAAGGTTGCCAGATGGAATCTGATGCAACTCCGAACAGGCCCCGGCGGTTCTCCGACCGGCTCCTGGACCTTCTGGTGCTCTTGCCCTTGGCCCTCTGGCAGCTGGGCAAGGCCCTTTTCGGCATCGCCATCGGACTGCTGATCGTCCTGCTGTTGCTCAAGGGCAGTTGATCGGGCTGATCAGGGGCGCCCCGCGCGGGCACGCCCGGATCCCCCCTCACCAGACATGGACCCCGCGCAGGGTCTTGCGCCCGACCTGACCCGGCCCGGCGCGCCTATTCGGCGGCCTGCGCTTCCACCGCGCCGGTCTCGATCGCCTCGGCGCGTTTTTCCACTTCCTCGACGATATGGTCGATCATCTGGGCATTGCTCATCTTGTGGCTGGCCTTGCCCGCCAGATAGACCATCCCGCTGCCCGCACCACCACCGGTGAAGCCGACGTCGGTCATCAGCGCCTCGCCGGGGCCGTTGACGACGCAGCCGATGATCGACAGCGACATCGGCGTCTTGATGTGCTCCAGCCGCTTTTCCAGCGTCTCGACCGTCTTGATCACGTCGAAGCCCTGCCGCGCGCAGCTGGGGCAGCTGATGATGTTCACGCCCCGGTGGCGCAGGCCGAGGCTCTTCAGGATCTCGTAGCCCACCTTCACCTCTTCCACCGGATCGGCGGAAAGGCTCACGCGCAGGGTGTCACCGATCCCCATCCACAGCAGGTTGCCCATGCCGATCGCACTCTTGATCGTGCCAGAAGTCAGCCCGCCCGCCTCGGTGATGCCGAGGTGGATCGGCGCATCGGTCTGCTCCGCCAGCATCTGGTAGGCGGCGGCGGCCATGAAGACGTCAGAGGCCTTCACGCTGATCTTGAACTCGTGGAAATCATGGTCCTGCAGGATCTTGATGTGATCCAGACCCGACTCCACCATCGCATCCGGGCAGGGCTCGCCATATTTTTCCAGCAGGTGCTTTTCCAGCGACCCGGCGTTGACGCCGATGCGGATGGAACAGTTGTGGTCCTTGGCGGCCTTGATCACCTCGGCCACGCGCTTTTCATCGCCGATGTTGCCGGGGTTGATCCGCAGGCAGGCCGCACCCGCCTCTGCCGCCTCGATGCCACGCTTGTAGTGGAAATGGATGTCGGCCACGATCGGCACGGGGCTCTCGCGGCAGATCTCCTTCATCGCGCGGGCGCTCGCCTCGTCGGGCACGGACACCCGGACGATATCCGCCCCGGCCTCGGCCGCGCGGATGATCTGGTCCAGCGTGCCCTTCACATCGGTCGTCACCGTATTGGTCATCGTCTGGACCGAGATCGGAGCACCGCCCCCCACGGGCACATTGCCCACCATGATGCGGCGGCTCTCGCGCCGGTCGATGTTGCGCCAGGGACGGACGGGATTATGCGACATGGGACAGGCCTTCTCGTTGCGCTGTGCGGCAGGGATACGACAGTGGGCGAAGGGGTGCAATGCGCCGCCCGGCGCGCAGCTTACAGATAGGTGCACAGGCCCCGCGCGACCAGTGCCGCCCCCCCCGTCACATTGCCCCCGGCCATCACTGCTGCCATCACTGCGGCTTGCGCCACTCCATGACATGAAACCAGGGCATGCGCCGCAGCCGGGCCACCCGGGCCGGATCGCCACCATGGGGCGCGGGTTCCTCGAAATGCAGCAGGTGCAGCCCCTGCGCCAGCAGCGCCTTCATGTAATCCTCCATCGGGCGATGCCAGTTCAGGATCCGGATGCCCGCCCATTCCTGCCATTCCGCCCGGGCCTCCAGGTAGTTGTCGATCGCGTAGTGCAGCCGCCGGCCCTGTGCGTCCTTCACCCAGTGTCCGGCAGTCACCATCGGGTTGAGGTTGGCAATCAGCAGGCTGCCGCCGGGGCGCAGCACCCGCGCCATCTCCGCCACCGCATCTTCCAGGCCGTCGATATCGATCAGGGTCAGGTAGCTCACCACCAGGTCAAAGCATTCCGCCGGAAATGGCATCGCCTCGGCCCGCCCGGCGATGTAGCGCCCGCCCGGATCCAGCGCCTGCGCCCGCGCCCGCAGCGCCTCCACTGGCTCCAGCCCCGTGACCTCCAGCCCCTCCGCCGCCATCACCCGCGCAAACCGACCCTCGCCACAGCCGACATCCAGCGCGGCCAGATGGCCCTGCTCCTGAACCCGGCCCCCAAATCGGCCCCTGATCCGGCCCAGCATCACCCGGTCCAGCACGAACTGGCGCGCGAAATCCCCTGCCTCTCCCTGCGCGGCCATCCAGGCCCCGGCAGAGGCATCCCAGCCATTATTTCCGCTCATCACCCTGCCCTCACCCTTCGCAAGGGCGCCCGTCTAGGCCGCACCGCGGGGCGCATCAAGTGAACCTTCGGTGACAGGACGGCAAAACGCCCGGACCATGGGCCCGGGCGCTTGCTGGAAATCAGGTCTGGCGGCCCGAGAGGGACCTCGAAGCGGGGCCTCAGTCGGCCACCACGTCTGCCTCGGCCACGGCGATCATCTTCTCCGCCTCGGGATCCAGCGACAGATCCGCCAGGGCGTAGTTGGTCTTCAGATCATCCACCGACAGCGCGACATTGCGAATGGTATTGGTGCCCTGCCCGGCCGGGCCGTAAAGCTGCCCGTCCACCTGGAAGTAGATCGACCCGGACATGCCCGCGCGCAGCACCGGCGCCTCTTCGGTATTGGGCAGCTTGTAGCTCTCGCCCGCGTCCAGGATCTTCTCGAACAGGATCGTCCCGTCGGATCCCTGCACCCGCACCCAGGCGGGGCGCACGGCCACGAGGGAGACACCCGGCTTGGCCGCGGCCACGACCTGCGGGCTCGTCGGCGTCGCTTCGGCCCCTGCATCGCCGCCGTCCAGCCCCAGGGCCATGGCGACAGCACGGTCTTCCTCGCTCACCACGCCCGTTTCCGGGCTGGGCAGCGACGGCGCACCGGCGCTGGCAAAGGTGCCGACCTGCGAAGGGTTCAGCGTGGAAATCGGCGCATCGCGCGAAACCACCACCGGCACGTCCAGCGCCTTGGGCCGGTAGAGCCGGTCCATCCCGTCGCTCGGCGGGTTGAACACGCCAGAGGCCGCATCGGCGCTCTGGACCGGGTCCTCCACCACGCGGGTGGCGCCTGCCAGCGGATCCAGGTCCGCCAGCACGTCCGGGGTATTCTCGACCGGGGCAAAGCGCACGCGCTGCACTTCGTTCAGCACGGCATAGCCGCCATAGGCCAGCCCGCCGATCACCGCCAGCAGCACCAGGGAGGAGCCGACAGCCGCCGGTTCGATCTTCGACAGCCAGCTTTCGCCCTGCGGGATGAACGGGGTGTTGGGATCGGTGAAGGGGTCGCTGCCGCGCTTTGCCTTCCGGCTCTCGACCCGCTGCTCCGGCTTGGAGCGCGAGGAGGCCTCGGCCGACATGCCATGGGCGGTGGTGAACCCGCTTTCGGCGCAGAACTTGGCATAGATCTCGTCCGGGGGCAGGCCCAGGTAACGCGCGTAGGACCGCACGTAACCGGCAATGAAGCCCGGCGTATCGAAGGCATCGGGATCGGCATTCTCGATCGCGGCAATGTAATTTGCCTTGATCCGCAATTCGCGCTGAACATCCAGCAGCGACTTGCCAAGGGTGGCCCGCTCGCCGCGCATCATGTCGCCGAGGCGTAGTTCGAAATCGTCGAAACCTTTAGGTTCGGTGTTAGCCTGGTCTTTGACAGGCTGTCTCCGCCGCATCATCCCGCTGCCCCATCTGCCTTACGGAAGTCCGAAATCCCCCGATTCGGATCCTCTTCTTTGTTTAGAAGACGGTAACATGTTTCAAGCTATTTGGTGCGGCCAAGGCGCGTCATCCGCCATATTTAGGCGTTCTTTCGCCAAGCTCACAGCACACACGTTAACGTTTACGCGCCCGGTCGTGATCGCGACCGGCAGCCACCCGCCGAACGCCCTTGGCAAGGATCCGGCCCCGATCCCCCCCCAGCCACCCCACGGCCGCGGGCATGGCGCCCCGCCCCCCACGCGGCAGACTTGGCGCAAGGCCCCCGACGCTCCGACCAGACCACGACACGAAAAACCCCCGCGCCGTTTCCGGTGCGGGGGTCTGTATATCTTGCCAGGTGGTGCGGCATCCCGGAACGGGCCCGATCACTCAGGCCCGGACAGGTGATCAGCCCGCCAGTTCCTGCCGGTTCAGGGCGCAGTGGGACCACAGCGTATCCATGGCACGGATCAGCTTCTCGGTCTCCAGCGGGCCGTGCACGGGGCTGGGGGTGAAGCGCAGGCGCTCGGTGCCGCGCTTCACGGTGGGGAAGTTGATCGGCTGAACGTAGATGCCGTGATCTTCCAGCAGCATGTCCGACAGCATCTTGGTGTGGACCGGGTTGCCGACGATGACGGGCACGATGTGGCTGCCATGGTCGATCAGCGGCAGGCCCAGCGCCTTGAAGCGGGTCTTCAGGATGGCGGCGCCCTCCTGGTGCTTGTCGCGCAGCGCCTGGTCGGTCTTCAGGTGCTTGATCGAAGCCGCGCAGCCTGCGGCAACCGCCGGCGGGATCGAGCTGGAGAAGATGAAGCCCGGCGCATAGCTGCGGATGGCATCGACCATCTTGGCCGAGGCCGCGATGTAGCCGCCCAGCACGCCAAAGGCCTTGGCCATGGTGCCGTTGACGATGTCGATCCGGTGGACGTTGTTGTCACGCTCGGTGACGCCGCCGCCGCGCGGGCCGTACATGCCGACCGCGTGGACCTCGTCGATATAGGTCAGCGCGTTGAATTCCTCGGCCAGGTCGCAGATCTCGTCGATGCGGCCGAAATCGCCGTCCATGGAGTAGACGGATTCAAAGGCGATCAGCTTCGGCGCGGCGGGATCGTCGGCCTCCAGCAGCTCGCGCAGGTGTTCCACGTCGTTGTGGCGGAAGATCCGCTTGGCACCACCGTTGCGCCGCACGCCCTCGATCATCGAGGCATGGTTCAGCTCGTCCGAGTAGATGATCAGGCCCGGGAACAGCTTCGGCAGGGTCGACAGCGTGGCGTCATTGGCGACATAGGCAGAGGTGAAGACCAGCGCCGCTTCCTTCTGGTGCAGGTCGGCGATCTCCGCCTCCAGCGCCTTGTGATAGAGCGTCGTGCCGGAGATGTTGCGCGTACCGCCCGACCCCGCACCCGCGGTGTCGATGGCATCATGCATGGCCTCCAGCACCACCGGGTGCTGCCCCATGCCCAGGTAGTCATTGCCGCACCACACGGTCACCGGCGTCTCGGTCCCGTCGGGACGGCGCCAGGTGGCGTGGGGGAAACGTCCCTTGTGGCGGACGATATCGATAAAGGTCCGGTAGCGTCCCTCTTCGTGCAGCTTGCCGAGTGCCTGGTCCAGTTGGGCTTCGTAAGTCACGGGCTTGGTCTTTCCTTGCTTCGTATACACCTTGGCGGGCCGCTGCCGGTCGTCTTTGCGCGTTTCTTCGCTCGAATGCGGGACCCTTCCATGGGGGTCCCCTCTGTCCTCGGTCCGTCGTTTCCTGGTCCGCCTCACGGCGGGCCGCCTCGGGTCCTCCCCCCGGGTTTTCACCCCTCGGGCGGTTCGGGTCTACCATCGCCCTCCCGACTTTGGAATGAAAATAAGTTCATCACTCCCATAGGAGAGCGTTACAAAATGACGCGTCCGGCAACTTTGACATGGGTCAAGCAACAAAAAGCGAGATCCACAGTCTGCCAAAAGTTCATCCAGACAGTCAAAAGCCCTGCCGGATCAAGCGGCAAAGGGCTTTGCGTTCCTCCTCGCCACCGTTTCTACTACGGGATGGGCCCGACCCGTGGCATCTTTTCACAAGTACTTGAGGTATTTTTTCTTCACCTTTTCGATCACCACACCCTTTCACCCCCGGCCGGCTCCGCCCGACCGGGGTTTTTGCCACCCCTCAGCGGCCCCGCCGAAGGCATCCCGGCCGCTGCGTCCCGTTGGCTGCTGGACAAGCCCCCGCCCTTTGCTAGGTTTCGCGCGAGCAATTGAAGGAGCCCCCCCATGTCCGCCGAATCCCAGCTGGAGCCAGTGCTCTCCCGCATCGACTCCGATCTTTCCGCCGCCACCGAACGGCTGATGGAACTCCTGCGTATCCCGTCGATCTCCACCGATCCGACCTACAAGGCCGATTGTGAAACCGCCGCCGACTGGCTGGTGGCCGATCTCACCTCCATCGGCGCCGATGTTTCCAAGCGGCCCACCCCCGGGCACCCGATGGTCGTCGGCCACGTCGGCCCCGAGGGCGATGACGTCCCCCACCTCCTCTTCTACGGCCACTACGACGTGCAGCCGGTCGACCCGCTGAACCTCTGGGACAAGCCCCCGTTCGAGCCGGAGATCCAGGATACCGCCAAGGGCCGCGTCATCCGCGGTCGCGGCTCCTCCGACGACAAGGGCCAGCTGATGACCTTCGTCGAGGCCTGCCGCGCCTGGACGCGGGAACACGGCGCCCTGCCCTGCCGCATCACCTTCTTCTTCGAAGGAGAGGAGGAAAGCGGTTCCCCCTCCCTCGTGCCCTACATGAAGGAGAACGCGGAGGAGCTGAAAGCCGACTTCGCGCTGATCTGCGACACCGCCATGTTCGACCCCGAAACGCCCGCCATCGTCACCATGCTGCGCGGCATGCTGGGCGAGGAGCTGACGGTGACCGGCCCCGACAAGGACCTGCATTCGGGCTTCTACGGTGGCGCAGCCATGAACCCGATCCGCGCCCTGTCCAAGGTCATCGCCGCGCTGCATGACGACGAGGGCCGCATCACCATCCCCGGCTTCTACGACGGTGTGCCGGAACTCCCGGCAGAGCTGATGTCCCAGTGGGACGGCCTCGGCTTCGACGCGGGCCAGTTCCTGGGCGACGTGGGGCTCTCGGTGCCCGCCGGCGAACAGGATCGAACGCCGCTGGAAATGGTCTGGTCCCGCCCCACCTGCGAAGTGAACGGGATCTGGGGCGGCTACACCTCCGAAGGGTTCAAGACCGTGCTGCCCTCCAAGGCCCACGCCAAGATCTCCTTCCGCCTCGTGGGCACCCAGGACCCGCTGAAGATCCGGGAGAACTTCCGCGCCTACGTCCAGTCCCTGCTGCCCGCCGACTGCAAGGTCGAATTCAAGGCGCACGGCGCCTCCATGGCCAGCCAGATGGATATCTCCGATCCGGCCTTCGAAAAGGCCCGCGGCGCCCTGACCGACGAATGGCCCAGCACCGCCGCCTACATCGGCTGCGGCGGCTCGATCCCGATTGCGGGGCATTTCAAGAAAATCCTCGACATGAATGCCATGCTGATCGGCTTCGGACTGGAAGATGACGCCCTGCATTCGCCCAACGAGAAATACGATCTTAACTCCTTCCATCATGGAATCCGCAGCTGGGCCCGTGTGCTGGACGCGCTGAGCCGCTGAACCTCCCCGCGTCTTTCCCCGGCCCCGGCAACTCGCCTGGATCCGGAGGAAAGACGCCATGGCACTCAATATCGAGGAAGAGATCGACGCCCGCCTGCATGCCATAGAGGCGGAGCCCTATGCCTCCGCGAGCGTGGCCGACGTGCGGCGTGAAATCATGCTGGTGCAGGACATGATCCATACCACCGGGACAGAGGCCGCGCCCGCGCTGCGCGGCCTCTCCCAGATAGAGCTGACGGGCATCGCCACCCCCAACTCCCAGGCCACCCGCGGCATCCTGCGGTTCCGCCGGCCCGAAGACCTGAAGGCGCCCTATTACAAGGACGCGGATCAGACGATCCGGCTCTGGCTCGACGTGGCGCATCTCGACCACGTGCTCTACCAGCTCCAGCACCGCAAGCGCTGGCTCTGGATCGGCACCTGGCCCGACGGGTTCACCTATGCCGACCTGCACTCCCGCCCCTGATCACGGCTCCTGATCACCCGCCCAAAGGTGGATTGGCATCCACCCTACAAGCGCCCGTTGGGTGGATGCCAATCCACCATCCCCCACACCATCCCCCACATCGCGCGGCCCCCAAACCTCACACCCACCGCACGCCCCCTTAACCTTCGCCTTCGCGCGCCAAAACGCACCGACGCGATACCGACGTAATACCGACGTGATACCGACATCGCGATTTTCGAGGTTTTTCAGCGATTAACCCGGGTTTTCGCGCCGAGTCGCTGCACTGCAGTACCGACGTGGGGTTCGCAGCCGTAGGGCGGGGTTAACCCCGCCACCGGCTCACGCCCGCCACTCGCCTGCGCCCAGGCTCCACCGGCACGCCGAAAACCCGGCCCCGGACGCCCCGGGCTCAACCCCGGGCCCATACGCAAACTCGGCCCCAAACCAGGACCCAGAAACGACAAACGCCCCACAAGGGGGCGTTTCATCGTGTCACTGATGGGGTAGAAGTGGCGCGGTTGACGGGGCTCGAACCCGCGACCTCCGGCGTGACAGGCCGGCACTCTAACCAGCTGAGCTACAACCGCGCGTGAGGGGTGGAATACTTATAGCCCCCGATCCCGTCAATGGGAAAATGCACGAAAAACGCCCCCCGGCCCCGTCTTTTTTCCGCGCCTCCCCGCGCCGCCCTTCCCACGGGGTTTTCCCGCCAAAGGCCTGGGCCCAAACGCAAAAAACGCCCCCAAAAGGGGGCGCTTTCTAGGACGGTGATGGCGCGGTTGACGGGGCTCGAACCCGCGACCTCCGGCGTGACAGGCCGGCACTCTAACCAGCTGAGCTACAACCGCTCTCTCACCGTGGGGGGCGTTCTATGCGGAGGGGCCGGAGGCGTCAAGCAGGAAAAACCCATGCTTTCGAAAAAACATGCAAGCCCTTGGAAAGACGCAGACAAACCCGCGATTTCCTGCCGTCACCCCCGGCCGCCGGGTTCAACCGGGCAGCGCGTGGAACCGTCGGGCGAACCAGGCGGAAACCGGGGCATCGGCCTGGCTGCGCAGGCCCACGATCTCGGCAAAGATCACCTCATGCGTGCCGATGGTGCGGCGCTCCGACACCTGGCAGTCGAAAGAGGCCACCGCCCCTTCCAGCACCGGCGCGCCGGTCACCAGGCTGGACCAGCCCGCGCCCTCGAACCGCGCCTCCATCGGGGTGCGACCGCCGAACCGCATCGCCAGATCCTCGTGCACGGGGCCCACGGTGTTCACGCAAAGCACCGGGTTGCCCAGGAAGGCCGGCGCGGCGGAAGACGCCCGGTTCAGGCAGACCAGCAGGGTCGGCGGCGTGTCCGTCACCGAACAGACGGCCGAGGCGGTGAAGCCTGCCCGCCCTGCCGGCCCGTCGGTGGTCACGATGTTCACCGCGCCCGCCAGGCAGGCCATGCCGTTGCGGAACTCTTCCTTGCTGACATGGGGATAGCTCATCGCCCTCTCCTTTCCTCTGTGCCCCTCAGGGCCCTCTTTCCGAAGAAGCGACGGATCGACGGTCAAGTCCAGCCTCTCCTGCGCGCGACCGATCGTGCGCCAGCGCAAAGGTTTCAGAAAGGATTGCCGCTAACCTCCCCCTCAACCTGTCATGTCCACGCCAGCGCCCCGACGCGCGCAGGCACCAGGTTGGTCCTCCCCCATCGCCCCACAGGCGGCCCGCCTCCAGCCTCCCGAACGGCTCCACAGCTCCGCTTCCGCCCGAAATCCATACGTACACATATATCTCGGCAGCCCGTCAGCCAGCGCCCACCTTTCAACGGTGGCGAAAATTCCACCTTTGATATCAGTTGGATCCCCGACCGACCGCGGCACTGGAAGTGCTCATGCTTCCCGCCTTTACCCGGGGCATCCCAACGCCTGCATGTCTCCGCCGCTCAGGATTTGTGCACTTTTCCGGCGGCCGGAAATCCCTTCCCCTACAGGCCCGCTCCCGGGAAATTGCCCCCGAACACCTCCGGCCGCCCCGGTCGCCCGGCGCGAATTTAAACAACAGATGTTTTCTCCCCCCGCGGCATCTGCCACTAATGGGAAGCGGATCCCGGGCAGCAAGCACCGGTTCCGCCGAACGGCCCCCACGGCTTCCGGGTGCCGCGCGTATTGTCCCGTCGGAGGCCGAAGGACGATTACATGTGTTGTGTTGTGAAGACCTGGTGGGTGATGAGGGACTCGAACCCCCGACATCTTCGGTGTAAACGAAGCGCTCTACCAACTGAGCTAATCACCCGCCGGCCGCCGAATTACTCCAAGCCGTGCAGGGGACGCAAGGGGGTGACATGACAAATCCTCCATTCATCGTATTCACCGACCTCGACGGCACCCTCCTCGACCATGAGGACTATGCCTACGCCGCCGCCCTGCCCGCCCTGGCACAGCTTCGGGCGCGCAATGTGCCGGTCGTGCTGGCCTCGTCCAAGACCGGGCCGGAAATCCACGCCCTGCGGGACGAACTGCGCCTGTCGGCCGCGCCGGCCATCGTGGAAAATGGCGCAGGCCTGCTGATGCCGAAGGAGGCTCCGCCCGAACGTGGCGAAACCTACCTGCGCCTGCGGGCCCTGCTGGAAGAGGTTGATCCGGCCCTGCGTGAAAAATTCAACGGTTTCGGGGACATGGGTCCCGAAGGCGTGATGGAGGATGCAGGCCTGCCGGAACACAAGGCCCGCATGGCCTGTCAGCGCGCCTACTCCGAACCCGGCATCTGGACCGGCAGCCACGAGGAAAAGACCGCCTTCATCGAGGCCCTGTCGACCCTTGGCATCACCGCCCGCCGCGGCGGTCGCTACCTCACGCTGTCCTTCGGCGGCACCAAGGCCGACCGCATGGATGAAGCCGCAGCCCTCTTCGGCGCGCCGCATTCCATTGCCCTGGGCGATGCCCCGAACGACCGGGAAATGCTGGAACATGCCGACATCGGCGTGATCATAGCCAATCCGCACGGCGCCCCGCTGCCCGAACTGAAGGGCGAACGCGACGGCGCCATCCTGCGCAGCACCAAACCCGGCCCTTCGGGCTGGAATGAAATGATGCTGAAGTTAATATCCAGACTGACCTGACTGACCACGGGGGGCCCTTAGGTGGCTGACTTTCACCAGAACGGCAATATTGCCACCATCCACAACCTGCGCACCCGCTCGTCGGAGGATATCACACGCGAACTGACCAGCTACGGCGCCAGCCGGAAGATTTCCCTCGTCCTGCCCTCCCTCTATTCAGAGCTGGAAGGCGATGCGCTGCCCAATATCATCAAGGAGTTGTCGGAGGTTCCCTACCTCCACCGCATCGTCATCGGCCTCGATCAGGCGACGGAGGAGCAGTACCGCCACGCGCGTGAATTCTTCTCGGCCCTGCCGCAGAACCACGTGGTGATCTGGAATTCCAGCCCGCGCATGACCGCCATCCAGGACCGCCTGACCGCGCTCGGCCTCGGCCCGATCGAGAACGGCAAGGGCAAGAACGTCTGGGGCTGCCTCGGCTTCCTGATCGCCTGCGCCGACAGCTCGGTCGTGGCGATCCACGACTGCGATATCGTCACCTACGAAAAGGACCTGCTCAACCGGCTGGTCTACCCGGTGGCGAACCCGTCGTTCCCCTACCAGATTTCCAAGGGCTACTATTCCCGCGTCGGCAACAACAAGATCAATGGCCGGGTCAGCCGCATGCTGGTCTCCCCCATCCTGATCGCGCTGAAGCGCACCATCGGGGACCGCGATTACCTCGACTACCTGCGCGCCTTCCGCTACCCGCTCTCGGGCGAAATGGCGATGCGCACCGGCATCCTGCCCGACCTGCGCATCCCCTCGGACTGGGGCCTGGAAATCGGTGTCCTTTCAGAGGCCTGGCGCAACCTCGCCCCCAAGTCTGTCTGCCAGGTGGAGATCGCGGACAACTACGACCACAAGCACCAGGACCTCTCGCCCGAGGACAAGACGAAGGGCCTGTCGCGCATGTCGATCGACATCTGCAAGGCCATGTTCCGCAAGCTGGCCGCCGACGGCACCGTCTTCAACGAAGAAGTCTTCCGCACGCTGAAGGCCACCTACTACCGCTCCGCCCTCGACCTGCTGGATTGCTATTACAACGATGCCAAGGCCAATGGCCTCTACATCGACCGCCACGCAGAAGAAGGCGCGGTGGAACTCTTCGCCGAAAACATCATCGAGGCCGGTCACATGTTCCTCGACAACCCGTCGGAAACACCCTTCATCCCGACGTGGAACCGGGTGCATTCGGCGGATCCGGACCTGATGTCGGACATGCTGAAGGCCGTGGCCGCTGACCTCGAAGAGTTCAAGTAGATCCCCCGCAACGGGCCATGCTCCACAGGGTCACGAAATGCAGACAGGGCAGCGATCTTCCCGCTGCCCTGTTTTCGTTTTGCCTTGAACTGTGGTGACTTAGCCGCGGTTGGTGATCCAGCGGCACTGGTAGGGCGCGAAACGGATGGGCGCGCCGCCGGTGGCGATTTCCTCGTCCGTCAGAAGGTCCACCCAGTCTTCCCCGTCGATCAGGTTGATCGCCATAGGGTCGATTTCCATGTCGTCACCCGACACGTTGTGCAGGGCAAAGATCGACTGGTCGCGGTCCAGGCTCTGCCGCCACAGGCCGAAGATGCGGTCGTCCAGCTGCAGGGTGAACTGCGTCGCATTGGGGTGGAAGGCCCGCTGGCGGCGGCGCACACCGATCCTGCGGCGCATTTCCTTCAGCACCTGGTGCTGGTCGGTCGCCGGATCGTCCAGCCGCGCCTGCAGGGCCTCATAGTCCCAGCGGTGGCGGTTGATCGCACGGTTGTGGCCCGATTTCTCCACCCCCTCCTGATCGTTCGGCGTGGCCAGCAGCGAATGGATGTAGAAGGCCGGGATCCCTTCCAGCGCCATCACCAGTGTCTGGGATGCCAGGAACCGCTGCACCTGGTGTTCATCCTCGCCCTTGAAGGTCCCCTTCATCGCCTCGAACCAGGTGATGTTCAGCTCATAGGGCGCCTCGCCCCCGCCCGGCAGGGCGCGCATCGACACGCGACCGCCGAAACCCTTCATCGTATCAACGATCTGCGCCTGATCCTCCGGCTTCAGGATGCCCTCGGCCGGGCGCATGCCGATCCCGTCGTGGGAGGCGGTGAAGTTGAGGTAGGCACAGCCCAGCTGCGCCGGCGGCATCGTCGCCTGCCAGCGGATCAGGTTCTTCGCCGTCCCTGCCAGCATCGCGTGCAGCACCAGCGGCGGCAGCGAGAAGTTGTAGACCGCATGCGCCTCGTTCCGGTTGCCGAAATAGCTGAGGTTCTCGGCATTGGGCACGTTGGTTTCGGTCAGCAGGATCACCGGCTCCGCCGCGAAATCGGCAAACAGCCGCATCAGCCGCACGATGGCATGGGTCTGCGGCATGTGGATCGACTTGGTGCCGATCTGCTTCCAGATGAAGGCCACGGCATCCAGCCGGATGATCCGCACGCCGTTGTCGACGTGCAGCCGCATGACCCGCAGGAATTCCTTCAGCACCTCCGGATTGCGAAAGTCGAGGTCGACCTGGTCGTGGCTGAAGGTGCACCAGACATGGCGCACCCCGCGAGATGTGTTCACCTCCCGCAGCAGCGGATGGGTGCGCGGGCGGACAACGTCGCTCAGATCGTCATCGGGCGAGGCCTCGAAGAAGAACTTGTCGAAGGGTTCGTGCCCCTGTCTGTAGGCGTTGAACCAGGCAGAGCTGGAGGACACGTGGTTCAGCACTAGGTCCGACATCAGCAGGAATTCCGATCCGATCCGCTTGATGTCCGCCCAGTCGCCCAGCACCGGGTTCACCGCGCGGTAGTCGGTGACCGCGAAACCGTCATCGCTGGTCCAGGGGAAGAAGGGCAGGATATGCACCCCGTTCACGACCCCGGCCAGGCGGTTGTGCAGGAAATCCCGCAACAGATCGAGGGGCTTATGCACCCCGTCTACGATCGAATTGCCGTAGGTGATCACCAGGGCGTCCCGTTCGGACCACTGCCGGTTGCCCGGCACGCGGCCCCGGCGACGGCGCGTCGTGCCATCGGGCCAGAAGGCCTCCGCCAGCTCCTCCGCAAGGGTCTCTGCGTCATGATCGGGATAGATCTGGCGGACCAGTGTCTCGAGCTTGTGGTGAAAGGTCGAGGAGGCTTCGGCGGTCATGTGGGATGATCTCCATGTGACGTCTTCATGACTTCACAGATTGAGAGACGACTTTCAAGCATCCTGCACCCCGCCGCCACCCGGGTCTACCAAAGCGTGACAGGAAATGGCCTTCGCTTGTGCATCGGGCGCTTCTGCATCGGGCGGACGCCGCGCCGCCGATCACGATGCCCCGCACCGCCCCCGGCTACCGACATCGGGCTCTGGTCGCCTGCCCCGGCCGACAACCACCCCGGGGCGGGTGGAAAATGACTGTCCGTCAGGCGGTTGCCAGCGCCAGGCCATCCACCACGGCGGTAAAGGCTTCGGACCGGCGCAGCTGCGCACCGGGGCAGATCCCCTGCGCCTCCTCCTGCACCATCGACATCAGGCTGGAGCCCCCAACGAGGATGACCGAGCTTACCTGAGCAGGCATCACGCCCGCCGCCATCATCGTTTCATAGATCGCACCGCGCAGCGCCTCGCGGGCTTCCGACAGGGCACCGTTGACGGACCCTGCCGTGACGCGGGCAGACAGGCCCCGCTCGATCATGCCCATGGCGATCTGCCCAGCCTTCTCCGGCCCGTTCGCGGCGATCTTGCCCCGTTCAACCGCGAAGGCCAGTTCATGGCCCAGTTGATCCTCGATCACCGTGGCGAGGCGCTTCATCGGAACCGGCTCCACCGCGTGCGCTTCCATATCGGCCACGGCGCGGCGGGTTTCGGCACTGTAGAGAAACGGGATTGTCGCCCAGGTCGACAGGTCCACGTAGATCGGCTTGGGCACCGGCAACAGCCCTTCGCCCAGGGTGCGGCGCAGCTGCCCGCCCAGCCCGAGAAGCGGCATCGCATGGGTCATCGACACGGCATGGTCAAAGTCCGTCCCGCCCAGCCGGATCCCGTGACTTGCCAGGATCGCGATCCCGTTGCCCTCTGCCCGGAAGAGCGTGAAATCCGAGGTGCCCCCGCCGATATCGACGATCAGGCCAAGCGCCCCCGGCCCCCCGTCACCCAGGCTTGCCAGCGCAGCGGCCTCCGGCTCGTACATGAAGGAGATCTCTTCGAACCCGGCCGCCTCGTAGCAGCCGCGCAGGTCCGCTTCGGCGCGCGCATCACGCTCCGCATCCGCGGTGTGGAAATGCACCGGCCGCCCCGACAGGACGCGCGTCATGCCTTGCCCGGTCTCCTGCTCCGCCCGGCTGCGCATGGCCACCAGGAAGCTCGTCACGATCTCTGCCAGGGTACGCCGCTTTCCGCCAACCAGCCGCTTTTCATGGAAAAGCCCGGTGCCCAGAACGCTCTTTAGGGCGCGCATGTAGCGGCCCTCGTCGCCCTCGATCAGCGCTTCCGAGGCCGCGGCCCCGATCAGCATCTGGTTGCTGTCTGCCGGGAAGAAGACCGCGGTCGGCAGCGTTTCCTCGCCCGCTTCGATATGGATGCGCCTGATCTTTCCGCCCTCCAGAACCGCCGCGGCGGAGTTGGAGGTGCCAAAGTCGATGGCGAGCACGGGGCCCGCAGAAGAAGCGGTCATGGGAAGGTCTCCGGAGCAGAAGAGCCTGCCGGGCTACTGCATCGGAGGACGCGGTGCAAGAGGTTGCAGGGCTCAGCCCATGTCCATCAGTGCGCTCAGCACATCCGAACGGCGCAGCATGCCAAGGACGCGCCCATCTTCCACCACGGGAAAGATCCGGTGGGGGCACTGCATGAAGGCCTCGGCGGCGGTGATCAGGTCATCCGAGGGGGCGACGCTCACGGCATCTGCGGTCATGTTCTCGGCCACCGTGCCCTTCCATTCCTGGTAGTAGGAGGCGTAGAGCGCGGGGCGGAAGCAGTCCTTCTGGGTCAGGATACCGATCAGCATACCGCTCTCGTCCACGACGGCCGCTGCGGCGGCCCTGGCCTCCACCAGCAGGGCCGCCGCGCGGCGCATTGGCATCTCGGGGGTGACCTCCACCCAGTCGGTCTGCATGATGGCGGCGACACGGGCCTCGGTCGTCATGCCTCGCCCTCCTCTCTGGCGCGGTTGGGACAGAAATCACAGGCGACACGCTTCCCGCAGGACACCGCCCCCCCGCAGGACGTCTTCACCGGTCCGCGTCCGAAGGCGAGGCCAAGCGCAAGCCCCCCCGCAGCCAGCAGGAAGATCAGGAAGACAAGAAGCAATTCCATGGCCACCCCCTACACAAGATGGTCCGCGAAGGCGCCGGTGACCTCCCGGTGCAGGCCGTTTGGCCCTGCCGAAAGGAAAAGCGTATCAAGACCGGCCGCCCGTGCCAGCGCGGGCCCCGCGTCGCCCGCCGCGAACAGGGCGGTGGCCCAACCATCCGCCTGCATCGCAGTTTGCCCCAGGACCGAAACCGACAAGAGCCGCGCGTCCACCGGCGCGCCTGCCTGGGGATCGATTATGTGGGAATAGCGCCGCCCGTCCAGGTCGTAGCCCTGGGTCTTCACCCCCGAGGTCGCAACGCTCCGTGTCAGGGTAAGCACCGCCGCCAGCCCCGGTTGCCCCGCGCGCGGATCTTCCACCGCGACATGCCAGGCACGGCCCGTGGGATGCCTGCCCCGCGCTGTCAGCTCCCCACCCAGGTCGATGACGAAACTGTCGTGCCCGGCCGCCTGAACCAGCTCTGCCATGCGATCGAGGGCATAGCCCTTCGCGATGCCGCACAGGTCCAGCGTCAGCCCCGGATGCGACTTGGCGACACCGCCCGCCTCCGCCGCGAAACCGCGCCAATCGGGGCGCTGATCACCCTGGATCGGGCCAAACCCCCAACGCGCGACAAGCGGCCCCACGGAAGGGTCGAAGTGCCCGCCACTGTCGCGAGCCAGCTCCAGCGCGGCGCGCGTTACCGTCATCGCCTCCTCCGGCAGGGCACAATTGCCCGCCCCGGCCCGGTTGAGGCGGGAGATATCGCTGTCAGGCCGCCAGGGCGACATTTGCCTGTCGACCTCTGCCAGAAGTGCGGCCAGGGGGCTCCTCAGGCGGTCCACGCCGGCCCCCGCGGGCAGGGTCACCTGCCATTGCGTCCCGAAGGCGCCGCCGCGCAGGATCTCCGTCCCGGCTCCCGCCCGAAGCAATCCGGGCGCCGCCAGCAGGGCCAGGGTGCCCGCAGATCCCGCCAGGAAGCGGCGGCGGCTTTGGGTCTGCTCTTGCTGCTTCATCATGGCTCAGCCTCCGAAATCGTCCTTGAAGATGTTCTGCGGCTCCACCCCCAGCCGCTCCAGCGTGGCCAGCACGGCAGAGATCATCACCGGCGGCCCGCAAAGGTAGTATTCGCAATCCTCCGGCGCGGGATGTCCTGCCATCGCGCGCCGGACACTGTCGTGGATGAAGCCCGTCGCGCCCGTCCAGCGATCCCCGGGGGCGGGATCGGACAGGGCCGGCATCCAGCTGAAATTCGGATGCGCCTCGGCGATGGAATCGAACTCTTCCACGTAGAACAGGTCCGCGACGGAACGCGCGCCGTAGAAGTATCGCATCTTCCGCCCCGTCCCGAGGCCGATCTGTTCGTGGATCATCGCCCGAAGCGGCGCCATGCCGACGCCCCCGCCGATAAAAACCATGTCCGCTGCAGTGTCCTGCACGTGGATTTCCCCGAAGGGCCCCGAAACCTGGACCAGATCACCCGGCTGCCGGGCAAAGAGCCAGGAGGACACCTGCCCTGGCGGGATTTCCTCCTCCCGCCCGGCGGGTGGCACGGCCAGGCGGATGTTGAACACCACCTGCCCCGCCTGGGTATCCTGCGGGCGCGACGCGATGGAATAGGCCCGGGTCACCGGGCGCAGCGCATCGGCCACCAGCGTGTCCCACCGGGCCATGTGCCAGGCATCGCGGAAGGCCTCGTCGACCGGCATGGCGGAGAAGTCCAGCTCGTAGGCCGGGGCGGAGAGCTGCATGAAGCCGCCGGCACGGAAATTGAACTCATGCCCCTCCGGCAGTTGAAGGACCAGTTCGCGGATCAGCGGAGCCATCATGCGGTTCGACACGACCTCGCATTCGAACCCGCCGCCGCCGGACAGGAATTCATCGGGAACCGTCACGGAACAGGGGCCGCGCAGCTGGGTCTGGCAGGCCAGCCGCTTGCCTGCCTTGCGTTCTGCCGCAGACAGGATGCCACGTTCCGTCGCGCCCGCTTCGCCGGCGCCCTCCCCGTCCACGATCACACGGCACAGGCCGCAGGTGCCCGACCCGCCACAGCCCGCCGGAATGCCGATACCTGCCCCATGCAGCACGCCAAGCAGGCGATCGCTGCGCTGCGCCTCGATCTCCCTTGAACCGTTGACCCTCACGCATATCGCCGCCTGCGGCACCAGGCGGCGCCGGGCGAAGAGCAGGCCAAGTGTCAGCCCCACGACCAGCAGGACAACGATGAGGGAAGCCAGGAGGATCTCGTCGGTCATGGCGCGGCCATCTGGGCAAAGGAGGAAAAGCCGAGCGACATCAGCCCGGCGAGGACGAAGGTGATGCCCAGCCCCCGCAGGCCTGCGGGCAGATCGGCATAGGCAAGCCTGGCGCGGATCGCGCTGAGCATGATGACCGAAACAGCAAAGCCCGTGCCACCGCCCAGGCCAAAGACGAAACTTTCCGCCAGGGAGTAGTTGCGCTCGACCATGAACAGGCTTCCCGCAAGGATCGCGCATTGCACGGTCAGCAGTGGCAGGAAGACCCCGAAGGCCGCGTGGACCTTCGGCATGAACCGGTCGAGCAGCATTTCGAGCAGCTGCACGATCGCGGCGATGACGCCGATGAAGGCAACGAGGGCGAGATAGGACAGGTCGATCTCGGGATAGCCCGCCCAGGCCCAGGCGCCGGGCGCCAGCAGGAAGGCATAGATCACCTGGTTCAGGGGCGTTGTCACCGCCATCACCGCAATCATCGCGATGCCCAGTCCCACGGCCGTCTCGGGACGTTTCGACAGGGCCAGAAAGGTGCAGAGGCCAAGAAACAGCGTAAGCGGCAGGTTCTCGACGAAAGCGGCAGAGAGGAAAAGGGACCAGAGCGCGCTCATTCCGGCACCTCTGTCGTATCCGGTGCGGTGAATTCAGCCGGCTCCGCCTGTTCCGGCCAGATGCTGCGGATACCCCAGACAAGCCCCCCCAGGATGAAGAAGGCCGAGGGCGCCAGCAGCATCAGCGAAAGCGGCGTGAACCAGCCCCCCTGTTCGACCAGCGGCAGCACCTGAATGCCAAGCAGGCTGCCTGCGCCGAAAAGCTCCCTCAAGGCGCCGACGATGCACAGGATCAGGGAATAGCCCAGCCCGTTGCCGAAGGCGTCGATCATCGCAGGTACGGGCGGGTTCAGGCGGGCATAGCTTTCGGTGCGCCCCAGCACGAGGCAGTTGGTGGTGATCAGGCTGACGAAGACGGACAGGCTCCGGCTGATCTCGAACAGGTAGGCCTGCAGCAACTGGTCGATGACGATCACGAGCGAGGCCACGATGACGATCTGAACGATCAGCCGGATGGTGTCCGGGATATGCCGCCGGATCAGGCTGATAATTCCCGCCGACAGGACCAGCACGACCGTCAGCGAACCGGCCATGGTCAGCGCCGTCGGCAAGGAAGTCGTGACCGCAAGCGAGGAACAGATACCGAGGATCTGCAGCGTCACCGGGTTTTGCCGGATCAGCGGATCCGTGAAGGTGGACCAAAGGGGGGACGGCGCGGTCATGGATCAGAACTCCCCGCGCCGGATGGCCTCGATCAGCGGGCCGTAACCCAGGTCCCCAAGCCAGAACCGCAGGATCCGCGTCATTGCGGAGCTGGTCCGCGTGGCCCCGGTGATCCCGTCGACCTCGTACTCGGTCGCGGCGGGCCCCTTGGCGACGGCGAAGCGGACCTCCCCCGCGGCGTCGACCGTTTTCACCCCGTTGAAGGAGGACTGCCATGCAGGCTCCTCGATCCGGGCCCCGAGGCCGGGTGTTTCGGACTGATCCGTGATGGTCAGCCCCGCGATGGTGTGCATGTCCCCCTTCAGGGCCAGAATGCCGTCGATCTGACCGTTGTACCCCTGCCCGCTGAACGGCAGCAGCAGCAAGGAGATCTCCTCTCCGGTCCGCAGCAGGTAGACCTGCGCGTAGTCCGGTCGCTGCACCAGACCGGCCAGGTCGTCGCCCGCATCCAGGACGGTCCAGTTCGCGGTGTCTCCCAGGGCGGTTTCAAGCGTCGCCGGGGTGATCTGGGTCGCCGCCCGCCCCTTGTCGAGGTCGATCACGACCGTGGAAAGCGTGCCGCCCGACTGTTCCAGAAGGTCCGACATACCGGGAATGCCGGCGATCAGCGCCTCCAGCCGGGCCTGCTCCTCCGCCGCGCGATTGGCGGCCTGGATCGGCCGAAGGATGACCGTCGCCCCGCTGACCATCAGCGCGCAGCAGGCCGAGACAAGAAAGGCCACGACGACAGTCTTGGTCCGGCTCTCGTTCGGCAGGGCCAGCAGCCGGCGCCAGGCGGAGAATGGGTTGAGGTCAGCCAAGGTACTTCCTCCGTCTTGCGCGCCAGATGGTAAGGGCGGTCTCATCGAGTATCGGGGCGGCGAGCGATGCCAGAAGCGCTGCGGAGACCGTGATCTGAACCGGTTCGCCGCCCTGCCAGCCAACCGCGAAGAGCACCACCAGCGCCCCGTAGAGCAGACCGTTGCCCCAACGGCCCGGTCGGGTTGCGGCACTGGCGACCGGATCACAGACCAGCAGAACGAGGCCCAGCCAGGCCGCCGGAAGCACCTCGGCCAGGCCCTGGGGCCAGCTCCCCCCGGAGGCGAGCCAGGTCACGCCCGCCGCCAGCAGCGCCCCGGCCAGAACGCGCCCCGGAAGCACACCCAACAGGACACCCAGCCCCGCCGCGGGGATCGCCGCCCAGGCGACCGGCAGAACGAATTCGGGCCAGGGGGCGGCGGGGAAACCGAAGCCCAGGAAGGCAAGCGTCACCGTTGCCGGGTTGATGACATTGCGTCCCCAGCCGCCGAAGACCAGCTCGCCCATAACCGATCCGAAGGTGATCCCCAGGATCAGCCGGGCCGGGCCCAGATCCTCGGGGGCCAGCATCGCCACGGCCAACGCCGTCACCGCCCCGGCGAAGCTGGGAGGCTGCGCGCGGGCAATCATGAAGAACAGGTGCCAGATCCCGGACACCAGCAACGCAAGGGCAAGGCGCCCCGAGGCCTCGATACCGCCATACCAGAGCCATGCCAGGGCTAGTGGCATCAGGCAGATCAGCAGCAGAAGCGCAATCGTTTCCCTATCCCAGATCCCCCGGCTCATGCGGCTTCCTCCGCCGCGATGCGATCAAGGGACACCCGCAGCATCGTCGACAGCGGCGGCTCCGCCCCTGTCACGTAATCAGCAAGGGCCAGGTCCTCCTCCAGCAGGGATAGCCCCCCGAGCGAAACCAGGGTTTCGTCATCTCCGGACGACAGGGCGCGGACAAGCGCAACCCCGGCGAGCGTACCACCGAGCGCCTGTTCCAGCGCGGCAGAGGGGATGATCGGCAGCGGTCGAGCCGCACGGCGCAACGCGGCGCGAAACCAATGACCCCTGTGCGGAGGCCTGTGCCTTGGCAAAACCGTCACCAGCCGGTCGCGCGGCCCCAGCCAGGCCCCTTCACGCCCCTCCAGCGAGGATCCGAGCAGCAGGCTCTGCGCCCCCGGTTTCGTGAAACCATGGCACAGCCCGCGCAGGCTCGCCCCCTCCTGACAGCGAAGCAAACGCGCCTCGGTCATGGCGGGACCGGCAACCGAAACGGTGCGCAGCATCGGGCGCATCCCGCTCATAAGCAGCGCACCGAGATCGGCCACATCCTCTGCCGCGACATCCCAGACCGGCGCCTCGACCGACGCGGGGTGTCTCGCATGAATGCGGAACCCGGCCAGCCCGCCGGGATGAAGAGAACCACAGGTCAGAACCTGCAACCGGCCCTCGATCGCCCCCGGCCCGGCCAGCAGAGGCCCTTCAGGCTGGCAGAGGAAAACGGGCCCCTCCGTCAGTCGCCCAAGGGCTGCCAGACCCCGGAGCAACTCTTCTCCACGGCCCTCCAGCTGTGCCACCGGGTCGGCGGCGAGAGGCCGGCTGTCGACCGCCATGACGAAGATGGCGGCGGGGATCTCCTCCGATCGGGGCATACGCCCGAAAGGACGGCTGCGCAGCGCCCGCCAGAGCCCGCTTGCCTGCATCAGCGCCCGCAAGGCGCCGTCATCCCCGGCAGCCGCACCTTCCACGTCATGCTGATGGCGGTCCTCCCCGGGTTCCCGGAACAGGACGATTTCCTTCAGCTGCCGACCCGGCCCCAGTCGCACCTGCGCGACCCGCGCAGGCATCGGCGCCACCAGGCAGATTTCGGGGTGATCGCGCAACCGCGCGACCGGAGCGCCAGCCGGGATCGGGGCATCTTCCGCCACCAGCATGTCCAGTCGCAGATGTTCGCCATGATTCGCCGTGATCGCAGCCTCGTCGGTGATCAGATCCGTCAGTGCCGGCGCCGAAACGGACACGCCCTGAGTGGGCAGAGCCAGCCCTGCCTCAATCGCACGTTGAAACATCGTCCCTCCAATTTGATGGCATGATCTGGCCGGGCACCCACTCGCACATTGCTCAATACGCCACCGAAGGTACTATGGCATGGGAACGCCATTTTGAAAGCCAGCATCAGGGAAAAACCAATGCCAGGTCTCTTTGCAGCCAAAAGACACTTCGTTTCACTTCTGATCGCCTGCTTCTGCGCCACCGCCGTTCCGGCCGTTGCCCAGGACGATGCAGTCACCCCTTTCGTCCTGCCGGAAGCAGGCCCATTTGAACCAAAGGCGCTTTCGGCGCAGAACACCGCGGCCATCACCGCCTGGCTGAAAGGCGGGCATTCCGACGCCACTGCAGAGGCCTTCCGCCACTGGGACGAGGACGGCGAAATCCCGCCCAACTGTTCCGTTTGCCACTCCGGCGCGGGCTTCCGCAGCTTCCATGGCCTCGACGGCAGCGCCCCCGGCCTGCCGGAGAACCCGATTCCGACCGGCGGCGTGGTCGATTGCGAGACCTGTCACAACGACGGGCTCGCCTCCATCACGGAAATCACCCTGCCCTCCGGTGTCGTGCACCCGGTGGTCGGGGTCGAAGCCGCCTGCATGACCTGCCACTCCGGTCGTGCCGCAGGCAGCAGCGTGGCCGGTGCGGTTGCGGACAAGCCCGTCGACACGCCCGACCCGTCGCTGCGCTTCGTCAATCCCCACTACGCCACGGCAGCGGCCAGCTGGCTCGGCGGATATGGCGGTTCCGGCTATCACTACGACGGCAAGACCTACTCGGGACGTTTCTTCCACGCCCGTCCGGTCGCCACCTGCGTCTCCTGCCATGATAAGCACAGTCTCGAAGTCAAAGTGGAAACCTGCACGACCTGCCACGACGCAGAGGGCCCGCGCGCCATCAGAATCCGCAAGCAAAGCTATGACGGGTCCGGCAACCTGTCCGTGGGCATCCAGTCCGACATCGCCGCGAACGCGCAGACACTGATGGATACCCTTGTCGCCTACACCGGCGAGGTGGCCGGCACCGCGCTCGTCTTCGAAGCGCATTATCCGTACTTCTTCGCAGACGCGAACGGCGACGGTGTCGCGGATCAGGTTGATGGCAAGACGGTGAGCTACGGCAGCTGGACCCCGCGATCCCTCAAGGCGGCCTACAACTGGAAGCTGGTCACCGCAGACCCGGGCATCTACGCGCATAATCCGCACTACGCGCTGGAGCTTCTGTACGACTCGATCGAGGATCTGGCCTCGGCCACGGACAGCGTCGATTTCGACGCCCTGAACATCCTTCGCTAGGCCGGAATGAGGCGCGCCAACCGCGTTCCCGCCCCTTCTACCGGGGCGGGAAGACGCCGGGAATCGGGCATCTCTTGAACTTGCAAATTGTCTGTAGGCTTACTCTGGGGTAATCAGGTCGTGGAGGAGACCGAAATTACCGACAGAAGCCTGCATATCGAACGGGTGATGAGCGCCATTGCGTCGCGCTCCGCCGCTGCACGCTCGCCCCTGGCTGCGTCCTGGCGGCGTTCGGCCACGCACTTCGGGCTGGACCCGGCGACCGAAACCCCCGTTGATCGCCTCGCCCAGGAGGCCCTTGCCACCCGCCGTGGCGAATTGGAACGCTTCATGCGCATCGCCGCGCCCAAGCTGGACCAGCTTTTCGACCTGGTCGGCCAGTCCGGCTGCGGCGTCCTGCTGACGGATGGCAGCGGGATCATCCTGGACCAGCGATGTTCCTCCGGGGATGCGGACACCTTCCGCGACTGGGGCCTCAGCCCCGGTGCCGACTGGTCGGAAGCGGCGGAGGGCACGAATGGAATCGGCACCTGCATTGCAGAACAGCGGCAGGTCACGATCCATCGCAATGAACACTTCATGGCGCGCAATATCGGCATGTCCTGCATGGATGCGCCCATTTTCGATCCGGATGGCCAGATCCTGGCAGCGCTTGATGTGTCCTCAGCCCGTGCCGACCAGACCGAGGGCTTCAACCGGCTGATCGCGGCAATGGTCGGTGAAACCGCCCGCGCAATCGAGGCGGACTTCTTCCGCTCCTCCTTCCCAAAGGCCCGGATCGTCGTGACCGGTGAAGGTGAGGCAATCGCGGGCGCGCTCCTCGCGGTGGACAATGACGATATCGTCGTCGGCGCCACCCGCGAAGCCCGCCGCGCCTTCGGCCTGGAAACCTGCGGCAGCTTCAGACCCCGTCCGGCATCGGATCTCTTCGGTCGCGAAGACGGCGCCAAGGGCTTCGAAAAGGCGGAACGGGCCGCGGTCAAGCGGGCCCTGACCCGCGCCGGCGGAAACGTTTCGGAGGCCGCACGCGACCTCGGGATCGGCCGCGCCACGCTCTACCGCCGCATGAAGCGCCTCGGCATCGGCGACTAGCCGCAAGAGAACCTGGCCCCTGTCTCTGATCTGAGACACTTCGCCGGATCCGAATGCTTGCCCCATCCTGACGAATCCTTCGGCCACTGCCATCTTCCCTGACACCCGGATGGAGGATCCGGGCACATGGAGGAGACCCAAGATGAACGAGATGACACAGGCCGCAGGGCAGTACACCTCGCCGTTCAAACAGCGCTACGACAACTTCATCGGCGGCAAGTTCGTCGCCCCCGTCAGTGGCCGCTACTTCGACAACATCACCCCCATCACCGGCGCGACCGTTTGCGAAGTCGCCCGTTCCGATGCCGCCGATGTGGAGCTGGCCCTTGATGCGGCCCATGCGGCAAAGGACGCTTGGGGAAAGACACCCGCGGCGGAACGGAGCAACATCCTGCTGAAGATCGCCGACCGCATCGAGGAAAACCTGGAGCTGATCGCCACCGCGGAGACCTGGGACAACGGCAAGCCGATCCGGGAAACGATGGCGGCAGACATTCCGCTTTCGGTCGACCATTTCCGCTACTTCGCAGGCGTCCTGCGCAGCCAGGAAGGCACCATGTCCGAAATCGACGCGGACACCGTGGCCTACCACTTCCACGAACCCCTGGGCGTCGTGGGGCAGATCATTCCCTGGAACTTCTCGGTCCTGATGGCCGCATGGAAGCTGGCCCCGGCCCTGGCCGCGGGCAACTGCATCGTGCTGAAACCTGCGGAGCAGACCCCGGCCGCCATCATGGTGCTGGTGGAATGCATCGCGGACCTTCTGCCCGACGGCGTGTTGAACATCGTTAACGGCATGGGCCCCGAAGTGGGCAGCCCGCTGGCCGAAAGCGACCGGATCGCCAAGATCGCCTTCACCGGTTCGACCGAAACAGGCCGCATCATCATGAAGGCCGCAACCAAGAACCTGATCCCGGTCACGCTGGAACTCGGCGGCAAGTCCCCCAACATCTTCTTCTCCGACGTGATGGCCGAAGATGACGCCTTCCTCGACAAGGCGGTCGAAGGCTTCGTCCTCTTCGCCTTCAACCAGGGAGAGGTCTGCACCTGCCCGTCCCGCGCGCTTATCCAGGAAGACATCTACGAGGAGTTCATCAAGCGCTGCATCGCGCGGGTGGAAGCCATCGTTCAGGGAGACCCCCGCGACATTAACACCATGGTGGGCGCGCAGGCCTCGGCCGAGCAGCAGGACAAGATCCTGTCCTACCTGACCATCGGGGTCGAGGAAGGCGCGGAAGTCCTGGCAGGGGGCGCCGCGGCACGGTTCAACGGCGACATCGCCAACGGCTACTACATCCAGCCGACCATCCTGAAGGGCCACAACAAGATGCGCGTCTTCCAGGAGGAAATCTTCGGCCCCGTGGTCTCAGTCACCACCTTCAAGGACGAGGAAGAGGCGATGGCGATCGCGAACGACACGATGTACGGTCTCGGCGCCGGCGTCTGGACCCGTGACGGGACCCGCGCCTACCGCTTCGGTCGCGGCATCGAGGCCGGCCGCGTCTGGGTGAACAACTACCACGCCTACCCGGCCCACGCGGCCTTCGGGGGTTACAAGCAATCCGGCATCGGGCGGGAAACCCACAAGATGATGCTCGACCACTACCAGCAGACCAAGAACATGCTGGTCAGTTACAACCCCAACAAGCTCGGCTTCTTCTGAAGCGAGGTCGGACGGCAGCGGCCACATCCCTCCCGCTGCTGCCGTCCTTCAGATCCCCCGGGCGGATGCCGTCGTCTCCATCCAGGCTTCGGCCGTCTCCCCCTCGGCCTCCGGCCCGATGTCCCCGGGTACCGGGGGATCCGGCCCCGCGTCCTTCCGCGGGGCCGGTTGCCTTTTGCGGGTCCGTTGCCTTTTCGAAAAGGAGGCGCGACGCCCTATTGAATGGCAGAAAGCCCCGCATAGGCCGCGCGGAAGCCGGCGTAGCCTTCGTCGAACTGGTCTTTCAACCCGGCCACGGGTTCGATCCGTTCGCAGTCCGTGGGCGGAAGCATCACATCCTCGGGCCGGCGCCCCGTCGCGGCGGTGATCCCCAACCGTGCGGCGCCCAGTGCCGCGCCGAACTCCCCTCCGCGCGGTCTGAGCAGCGGCAGATCCAGCACGGTCGCCAGCAACCGCAACCAATAGCGGGAGGCCGTCCCGCCGCCGATCGCATGGAGCGTTTGCGGCCTGGCCCCGACAGCCCGAAGGGCCTCCGCACTGTCGCGCAAACCGTAGCAGACGCCTTCCAGCACCGCGCGTGTCATTGCCGCCAGGTCGCTTTCGGTCCCGAGCCCCGTGAAACCTGCGCGTATGTGCGCATCATTGTGGGGCGTTCTTTCGCCTGCGAGGTAGGGAAGGAACCGCTCCCTTCCCGGCGGGGCGACGTCCTCTCCCAGAAGCGCTGTCAGCTCTGCCGGTCGGCGACCGCAAATGCGGGAAAACCAGTTCAGGCTGTCCGTTGCCGAAAGCATAACGCCCATCTGGTACCAACGGTCCGGCACCGCATGGCAAAAGGTATGCAGGGCGGTTTCCGGCGCGGGCATGCAGCCATCCCGCGCGACCAGCAGCACGCCGGAGGTTCCAAGGGAAACGAACCCCTGCCCTTCATCCAGCGCCCCGATCCCGCAAGCGGCTGCAGCATTGTCCCCAGCACCACCCGCAACGGCAACCGGCCCCGACAGCCCCCAGCGTGCGGCAAGCTCCGCGCGCAGATCCCCTGCATGCGCCGATCCCTCTACCAACCGGGGCATCTGATCCGCCCGCATGTGCGAAACACCCAGCAAACCCGAAGCCCAGTCCCTTGCCCGCAGATCCAGCCAGGAAGTCCCCGCGCTGTCGGACATGTCCGCCACGTTTTCGCCGGTCAGATAGCGCGAAAGGAAAGCCGCCGGCAAAAGGACCGTGGCGACCCGCGCGTGGACCTCGGGCTCATGGATCCGCAGCCATTCCAGCTTGGGCGCCGTGAAACCGGGGAAGACGATGTTGCCCGAAGCCTCCTGCACGCCCGACGTCCGGTCGAGTTCTGCAGCCTCGAGATGACTGCGGGTGTCGTTCCACAGGATGCAGGGGCGCAGCACCGCGCCCTTGCGATCAAGCAGGGTCGCCCCATGCATGTGCCCCGCGACACCGATGCCACGCAGCCCCGCGAACTCGGGGTGGCTGGCACGAAGCTCTGCCACTGCGTCCTCCAGGGCGGCAATCCACTCTGCCGGGTCCTGCTCCGACCAGCCGGGTTTGCGACACTGCACGGTGCAGGCTCGCTCCGCCGCCCCGATCGGCACCCCCTCCGCATCCACCAGCAGCGCCCTCAGGCCCGAGGTGCCAAGGTCGATCCCGAGAAAGCTCATGGTTCAGCCGTCCAGGTAGGCGGCAAGGGTCGCCTCTGCCCCGTGATCATACAAACCCTGCAGCCAGCCGGCGAAGCTCTCCGCGAAGTCGGCAGCGTCGGCGAGGCTGCCATAGAACTGTCGTTGCTCCAACCAGGCCTGTGGCTCCTGCTGGGCAGCGACAGCGGCACCGACCAGGTCTTCCCAGACCGGATCGTTGGGTTCGATGACCGTCCCATTTTCCCTGACACCGCTACACATTCGCGCCCAGAGAGCCTGGGACAGGGCAAGCCCCGCGACCGACGCGCCACCCGCCAATCCCTCCCGGATCACAGGCAAAAGCGCCCCGGTATGGCGCGATGACCCGTCGAAGGCCACGCGGCGCACGGTATCCAGGATCTCAGGGTTGGAAAAACGCCTCTCGATCAGGTCGACATAGGCCTCTGGCGTCATGCCCGGAACGTCGCGGATATGCGGCGCGATTTCCTCTGTAGCGATCTTGCGAAAGAGGCCCCGGATCAGCGGGTGAGCCATGGTTTCCGCAATCGTCGTCAGGCCCAGGATCTCTCCGGCGTCCGAAATGATCTGGTGGCCGCCATTGAGGATACGCAGCTTCATCGCCTCAAAGTCATGCACATGTTCAGAGATGGTCGCCCCGACCTTCTCCCACGCGGGGCGACCGGCGCAGAATTTGTCCTCTATCACCCATTGGCGAAAGTTCTCATGGGTGACGGGCGCCATGTCCTCGACACCGAAACCCTGCGCCAGGGCAAGTTCGCGCGCCCCGGTGGCCGGCACGATGCAGTCCACCATGGAATTGGGAAAGCTCACCTCGGCCTCGATCCAGTCGGCAAGCGCTGGATCCGATAGCCTGGCCAGAGAGGTGACGACTTCCTTCAGGATCGCACCGTTGCCGGGAAGGTTGTCGCAGCTCTGGCAGGTGAAGGGCCCCGTCCCTTCTGCCCGGCGCATGCGCAACGCCGCGACAATGGCCCCGAAGGCCGTGCGCGGTGCCAGCGGTGCAGCGGCATCATGAGCGATGTCGGGATGGGTGGGATCAAATTTCTTGGTCGCCGGATCAAGGTAATAGCCGCCTTCCGTGACCGTCAGCGATACGATCCGGATCTCCGGTGCGGCCATCTGGGCAATCAGCGGCCCGTTCCCCTCCGCAATCGGAATATACCCGATGATGGAGCCGATGACCTCGGCCGAGGTGCCAGCGGGGTCCAGTTCGATCAGCGTTGTCAGCCCGTCCTGGGCAAGCAATTTTTCCCGCATTGTGGCATCATAGGGCCTCACCCCCGCGCCAAGGATGCCCCAGTCCATCGCCTGCCCTTCCTGCATCAGCCTGTGCAGGTACCAGGCCTGATGGGCCCGGTGAAAATTCCCCATGCCGATATGCACGATGCCCGGGGTGATCGCATCACGATCGTAGACGGGGCGCAGCATGGTCTCCGGGAGGTCGGAAAGTGTGGCGTTGCAAAGTTTCATGAGCAGGTCTTTCGCACGAGGAGCGGGCGCGGGAGGAGCCGCGGTGTCCGCGCCCGCGAATGGGCGCGGAAGGGCCGTTCAGTCAAAGCGCAGGCCGTCAGCGCCGAACTTGTGAACGGAGTCGTCACGCGGTGTCAGGAAAATCCGGTCGCCGTGGCGGATGGAAACTTCCCCCCCGGCCCGCACGGTGATCGTTTCCGCCAGGCCGGTTTCATGGATGTGGAAGAAGGTATCGGAACCGAGATGTTCCGATACGCCCACCTTCCCGGACCACTGCCCTGCTTCGGCCGACACGTCGATATGCTCGGGCCGGATCCCGATGGTGTGGGCTCCGTGCTTCGCCGCTTCTTCTCCCTCGATGAAGTTCATCTTCGGAGAGCCGATGAAGCCGGCAACGAACAGGTTGCGCGGACTGCGGTAGAGTTCCAGCGGGCTGCCCACCTGTTCGATGTTGCCCTTGCGCAGCACCACGATCTTGTCGGCCATGGTCATCGCTTCGACCTGGTCGTGGGTGACGTAGATCATCGTGGTCTTGAGCCGTTCATGCAGCTCGGAAATTTCCAGGCGCATTCCGACCCGCAGCGCAGCGTCGAGGTTCGACAGCGGCTCGTCGAAAAGGAAGGCTGCGGGTTCGCGCACGATGGCACGGCCGATCGCCACCCGCTGCCGCTGGCCACCCGAAAGCTGCCCGGGACGCCGGTCCAGGTAATCCGTGAGATTCAGCACCGAAGCGGCGTTTTCGACCCGCTTGTCGATCTCTGCCTTGTCCAGCTTCGCCATGCGCAGGGGGAAGGCGATGTTCTTCCTCACCGACATATGCGGGTAGAGGGCGTAGCTTTGAAACACCATGGCCAACCCGCGTTTCGCCGGCGGCACATGCGTGGCATCCTCCCTGTCGATGCGGATCTGGCCGGAGGAGATGTCCTCGAGCCCCGCGATCAGCCGCAGCAGGGTGGACTTGCCGCAGCCGGACGGGCCGACAAAGACGGTGAATTCGCCATCTTCGATGGTCAGGTCCAGCGGCGGGATGACTTCCAGGTCGCCGAACCGCTTGGTGACCTTGTCGAGGGTGATACGTCCCATTGTCTTCTAGTCCTTGTTTCAGGGCTCTATTTCCGGGCCATGCTGGCCTGTTTCACTTCACCGCGCCGAAGGTCAGACCGCGCACCAGCTGCTTCTGGCTGAACCAGCCCAGGATCAGGATCGGCGCGATGGCCATGGTGGAGGCCGCCGAGAGCTTGGCGTAGAACAGACCTTCGGGGCTGGAGTAGCTGGCGATGAAGGCCGTCAGCGGCGCCGCTTTCGCAGCCGTCAGGTTCAGCGTCCAGAAGGCCTCGTTCCAGGCGAGGATGATGTTGAGCAGGATGGTGGAGGCGATGCCCGGCACCGCCATCGGCGTCAGCACATAGAGGATCTCCGCCCGCAGGGTCGCGCCATCCATCCGGCTCGCCTCCAGGATCTCCGAAGGGATCTCGCGGAAGTAGGTGTAGAGCATCCAGATGATGATCGGCAGGTTGATCAGCATCAGCACCACCACCAGGCCGATCTTGCTGTCCAGCAGACCCAGACGGATGAAGATCAGGTAGATCGGGTAGAGCACCCCCACGGCCGGCAGCATCTTCGTGGACAGCATCCACATCAGGATGTCCTTGGTCCGCTTGGAGGGCACGAAGGCCATGGACCAGGCGGCCGGCACCGCCACGATGATGCCGAGCAGCGTGGAACCGCCGGCGACGATGATCGAGTTCCACAGGTAGCGCATGTAGTCCGAGCGCTCCTGCACCACCGCGTAATTCTCCAGCGTCCAGTGGAAGTTGAGGAACAGCGGCGGGCTGGCGATCGCATCGGCTTCGGTCTTGAAGCTTGTCAGGATCGTCCAGAGGATCGGGAAGAAGATCAGCAGCCCCACGGCCCAGGCAAGGACGGTGTTCAGGATCTTGCGGTTGGTTCTGACGGCTCGTGCCACGGTCTCTCCTCCTCAGGCGTCCAGGTTCTTGCCGACGATGCGCATCAGGAAGAGCGCGACGATATTGGCGAGGATGATGGCATAGACACCACCGGCGGAGCCGAGCCCGACGTTCTGGCTTTCCAGCACGCGCTGGAAGATCAGGTAGCTCAGCGTCCGGGTCCCGAAGGAGCCCTGGGTGGTCACGAAGATCTCTGCGAAGATCGACAGCAGGAAGATGGTCTGGATCAGGACAACCACCGTCATCGCCCGCCCGAGGTGCGGCAATACGATGTGCCAGAAGCGCTTGATCACCGGGGCGCCGTCCATCTCCGCCGCTTCCAACTGCTCGCTGTCGAGCGACTGGATCGCGGTCAGCAGGATCAGTGTCGCGAAGGGCAGCCATTGCCAGCTGACGATCAGGATGATCGAGGGCAGCGAGGCCTCGGTCAGCCAGGAGACGGGCTCCGCCCCGAAGGCCTTCCACAGGTGCGCAAGCAAGCCATTCACCGGGTCCATGAACATGTTCTTCCACACCAGCGCCGACACGGTCGGCATGACGAAGAAGGGCGCGATCACCAGGATCCGCACGATTCCCTGTCCCCACATCGGCTGATCCAGCAGGATCGCCAGCAGCACGCCGAAGACCACGGTGATCACCAGAACCCCAAGGACGATGACCAGGGTCGTCTGAACTGCGGGCCAGAACGAGCTGGAGGAAACGAAGCGGACATAGTTGTCGAAGCCCACCCAGCCCAGGTCGCCACCTCTCAGTGGCAGGTATTTCTTGAAGGAAAACCAAAGGGTCATGGTGAGAGGAACCAACATCCAGCCAAGAAGCAGGATCACCGCTGGGGCCATCATCAGCCGGGCTGCGGATCGGGAATGCTGTGTTGCCATTGAAAGCACCTCCGCCACCGGCGCGCGGCGCCGATCGTCGTCAGGGTGTGGGTCTTTGGGTGAAGTGCCGAAGGGCGCACGCCAGCGCCCTTCGGTCAGGTTGTCAGCATGGACGGCTCAGTAGCCGGCCGCTTCCATCGCATCGGTGGTCAGGGCCTGGGCCTTTTCCAGCGCTTCTTCGGCCGTTTGCTGGCCGGCCAGCGCGGCAGAGAACTCCTGCCCCACTTCGGTGGCGAAACCCGCGAATTCCGGGATCGCGACGAATTGCACGCCGACATAGGGCACCGGATCGACGGTGGGCTCCAGCGGATCAGCAGAGTTGATGGAGTCGAGGGTCATCTTGGCGAAGGGCACCTCCTGGTACTCCGGCGTCTCGTAGAGAGAGGTCCGTGCACCCGGGGGAACATTCGCCCAGCCTTCCTTGGACGCGACCAGCTCGATGTACTCTTTCGAGGTCGCCCACTCGATGAACTCCTTGGCGGCGTCCACGTTGTCGGTGCCCGCCGGGATGCCAAGCGCCCAGGCCCAGAGCCAGTTGCCACGCTTGCCCTTGCCGGTGTCGGGCGCCAGGGCAAAGCCCACCTGGTCGGCGACCGAGCTGTCATCGGGGTTGGTCACGAAGGAGGCCGCCACCGTGGCGTCGATCCACATGCCGCACTTGCCCTGCTGGAACAGCGAAAGGTTCTCGTTGAAGCCATTGCCGGACGCACCGGGAGGGCCCGCCTTGTCCATCAGGTCCAGATAGAAGGTCAGCGTTTCCTTCCAGGCGTCGCTGTCGAACTGGGCCTGCCAGTCCTCGTCGAACCAGCGCGCGCCGAAGGAGTTGCCCATGGCCGTCAGGAAGGCCATGTTCTCCCCCCAGCCGGCCTTGCCGCGCAGACAGATGCCGTAGATCTCGTTGTCCTTGTCGGTCATGGCCAGGGCCGCATCCCGGATGAAGTCCCAGGTCGGCGCCTCGGGCATTTCCATGCCGGCCTTTTCCATCAGGTCCTTGCGATACATGATCATGGAGCTTTCGCCGTAGAAGGGCGCCGCGTAGAGCGTGCCGTCGACGGACAGGCCATTGCGCATGGCCGGCAGGATGTCGTCCACGTCGTAGTCGTCGGACAGGTCGTCCAGCGGCACGAGCCAGCCGTTGGCACCCCAGATCGGGGTCTCGTACATGCCGATGGTCATGATGTCGAACTGACCGCCCTTGGTCGTGATGTCGGTGGTGACGCGCTGACGCAGCACGTTCTCCTCCAGCGTCACCCATTCGACCTCGTGGCCGGTCTTCGCGGTGAAATCGTCGGTCAGACCCTGCATGCGGATCATGTCGCCATTGTTCACGGTCGCGATGGTGATGGTGCCTGCGTGGGCCGCAACCGCCGAAATCAGCGTAAGTGCAGTCGCCGCACGAAGTGCGTTCTTGGCAAACATCCTTTTCCTCCCTTAACTCTGGATGCCTGCAGACCCTAGCCAAGCCTCTCATGACTTGTCAAAATAAATTTTACGCGCGGAAATTTTTAACTTTGCTCACGCAGAATCCCGCATCACGAGCCGCCCTTCGAAGAAGGTATTTTCCCTTGATTTTTCATCGCCCTCTATGGCCTGAAACAGCCTCTCCACCGAGGTGCGGGAAACGGACTCGTAGTCCTGCGCGACCGTGGTCATCGGCGGGCAGGTGAAGCGTGAAAAGGGGTGATCATCCTGCCCGGCGACGCGAATCTGGCAATCGGGTTCCAGCCCGACCTTCAGCCCGCGCTTGTAACACGCCGTCAGGAAACCGATTGCCAGTCGGTCATTGCTGCAAAGAACCGTATTGGTATTGAACGCGCCCTCATCAAGCGCCGCCAGGCCCCCGCGAAGGCCGATCTCCTCGAAGTCCCAGCCCTCGCCCGGCGCACGCACGATCCGAGGCTCGTGGCCATGCGCTTCCATCGCTTCGATGTATCCCAGCCGACGCCTGTTCGCGTTCGGGTTGGCTGGTGTCTCCATCTCGAAGAAGCAGGGCGGCTCGCCGGACCTGCATAGATACTCGACGATGAGCTTGGCAAACTGATGGTTATCGGAGCCGACGAACGCCAGGCCGAAATCCGGCAAGAAGCTGTCGAACAGCACGGTCGGGACATCGGCGCAGAACTTCTCCACCACCGCCTTGTCCGATCCCCGCCCGAGCGCCGCGAGAAGCACGCCCGCGGGCTTGAGAGAGCGCAGACTGTCGAGGATGTCGTTTTCAAGCGCCTGCTGCCCGTGTGAGCTGTAGAGCGTTGGCTGATACCCGACATCGATACATCGCTGTTCGATGTTGCGCGCCAGTTCGGCAAAGAAGGGATCCGCAAGGTAGGGAACCACGATGCCGACATTCTTCGTCAGCTTCCGGTTCTGATTGATGGCAAAGACGTTCGGTCGATAGTCGTACCGTTCCAGCGCCTCCTCGATCCTTGCCCGGGTCGTTGCGCGCACGCTCATCGGATCCTGGAAGTATTTCGAAACCGTCGGTCGAGAGAGCCCGCTAACCGAGGCAAATTCCTCCATGTTCCTGATCTTGCCACCCGACACGCGCGCGCCCTCCATACTCAAACGACCAGCCCTATCTTTACACGAACTTTCCGCGCGACAAGATCAAATCAGGAGTAACTTCCCGGACCCGCGATTCCCCACCCATTATCCGCCTTGCAAAAACGAAAGCCCCGGCCGTGACCGGGGCTGTCCATATCGTGTCGGCCCGAGGGCCTCAGAAAGGATAGTGCTGCTTGGGATCCTCGATCGTGATCCAGCGAAGCACAGTGAATTCGGCGATCCCCGACTTGCCGCCGAACCGGCCATAGCCAGAGGCTTTGACACCGCCGAAAGGCATCTGCGGCTCATCCGAAACCGTCGGGCCGTTCACGTGGCATATGCCGCTTTCGAGGCGGTTCGCCACATCAAGCGCCCGGGTGATATCCTGACTGAACACGGCCGAGGAAAGTCCGTACTCGGTATCGTTCGCGACCCTGATAGCCTCTTCCGTGTCTGCCACGCGGATCACGGACTTCACCGGACCAAAGCTTTCCTCGGCGTAGATGCGCATCTCGGGCGTCACACCGTCCAGCAGGGTCGCGGAATGCAGGGCACCTTCGCACGCGCCCCCAGCCACGAGTGTCGCGCCCTTCGCCGTGGCATCGGAAATCAGGGCTTCCATCTTTGCACCCGCTTCCGGAGAGACCAGCGAGCCCAGCACAACATCGCCCTTTGCCGGATCGCCCCACGGCAGGGTCGCGGCCTTGGCGGCCAGCTTCTCGACGAAGGCATCGGCCACGGCATCCACGACGATGATACGTTCGGTCGACATGCAGATCTGCCCCTGGTTCATGAAGCTTCCGAAGATCGCCGCATTCACCGCGCCCTCCAGGTCTGCATCTTCCAGAACCACGAAGGGCGCCTTGCCGCCCAGTTCCAGCAACGCGGGCTTCAGGTTCTCACCGGCCAGACGACCGATGATGCGACCGACTCCGGTGGATCCGGTGAAGTTCACATGCCGCACCTCGGGCGCCTCGATCAGGGCCTTCACCACTTCAGCCGCGTCTTCCGGGGCGTTGGAAATGACGTTGATCGCCCCTTTGGGCAGCCCCGCCTCCGTCAGGCACTCGCCAATCAGCCGATGGGTGCGCGGGCACATCTCCGATGCCTTCAGAACTACGGTGTTGCCGCAAGCCAGCGCCATGGCGACAGCGCGCGTCCCCAGGATCACCGGCGCGTTCCAGGGCGCGATGCCCAGGCAGACGCCACGCGGCTTGTTGACGGCCATGGCCAGCGTGCCCGGCTTGTTCGAGGGGATGACCTCCCCGCCGATCTGCGTGGTCATGGCGCCTGCCTCGCGCAGCATGCCAGCGGCAAGGTGCACGTTGAATCCGGCCCAGATCCTGGTGGCACCGGTCTCTTCGGTCATGGCGGCAACGAAGTCACCGGCACGGGCATCCATGATGTCGCCCGCCTTTACCAGCACGGCGCGGCGCGCCTCCGGCCCCAGGGCGGACCATTCGGCAAAGGCCGCCTGTGCCGCGGCAACCGCAGCCTTGGCATCGGCAACGGACGCCGCCGCCGCGCGGGTCGCGGTTTCGCCGCTGACCGGATTCACGCGGTCATAGCTGCGCCCACCCTCGGCGGCGGCATTCTCGCCACCGATCAGAAGATCCAGATCCTTCATGATTATCTCCTCATTCCAGGCCGTTGGACGTGGCCTCGATATGGGCCCTCATACCACCGTCGCAGGGAATATTCACGCCCCGCAGCCAGATCGAACCCGGCGACAACAGGAACGTGACCACCGGCGCGATGTCCGTGGGCCTGCCCGGACGGTCCATGATCCGCATGTCCTCCTCGGCGCGCTCGCCCAGGGTTTCCAGGAAGTCACCCAGGATCGGCGTATCCACCGGCCCGGGGCTTACGCTGTTCATGCGGATGCCCCGGTCGCGCCAGGTCCAGCGGTTCTGGTGGGTCCAGGCGACCAGCACCTGCTTGGTGAAGAAATAGCTGTTCTCCGAAGTGATCCCGTTTGCCGCGCAGAAGGCCGGGACATCGGAATGGGTCAGCCCCTCGGCCGCCTTGATCTTGGCGACCTCCCCTTCCCAGCCGAGACCGGCCAGAGAGGCGAGGTTCACGATTGAGGCCCCATCGGCCAGGCTGCCCACCAGCCCCATGGTCAGCTTCTTCAGTGCCACCAGGTTCACCGTAAGAACCACTTCCTTGGGGGCGGTCGGCGGCACACCGGCGATGTTGGCCAGACCGTCGGCCTTCAGGTCGCTCAACTTGGCGATGAGCTCGTCCACCGCGGCCTCGTCCATCAGGTCGACCTGATGGAACTCCTGCATCTCGATCGCAGGCGGGTTGCGGTCGATCCCGACGACCTTGCCGCCAGCCGCCAGTACCTGCTTCGCCGTCTCCTGACCGATCCCCGAGGAAACCCCGGTGATGATGATGATCTTGTCCTTCAACATGGTCTTTCCTTACTCGGCTGCGACAGCGCCCGTGGACATCTCGTAGCCCTCGGGGTGGAAGTGGCCGTTCTCGTCACGGAACGAATGCGCATAGTCCGGCCAGACCAGCGTCAGGCGGCCGGAGCGTTCATCGACGTACCAGGACTTGCAGCCGCCAGCGAGCCAGACGGTGCCTTCGGCCCGGCCCTGCAGCTTGTCCATGTAGGCGTCTTCGGCGGCGCGGGTGGCCTCGAAAACCTGGACCTGCTGGGCTTCAAGGTGATCCAGCGCTTCCAGAATGTAGTTCACCTGCGCCTCGATGATGTAGACGACCGAGTTATGGCCCAGGCCGGTGTTCGGCCCGTTGATGATGAAGAGGTTCGGGAAGCCATTGACCGCGATGGAGTCATAGGCCTGCATGCCCTTGTCCCAATGCGCGTCGAGGCTGATGCCCTCGGTGCCGAAGACCCGCGCCGCGAAGGGCGGACGGACAGCCTCGAACCCGGTGGCGAAGACCAGCACGTCCAGCTCATAGCCCTCCCCGCTGGCGCCATAGACCATGTTGCCGTCGATCTTTGCCAAGGCCGAGGCCTCCAGCGTCGTGTTCTCGGCGCACATGGCGGGGTAGTAGGCATTCGAGATCAGCAGGCGTTTGCAGCCCACGTCGTAGTTCGGCGTCAGCTTGGCGCGCAGCTCGGGGTCGGGCACGTTCTGCTCCAGGTTCCCCAGGGCAAGAGCGCGGGCCTCTGCGATGAAGCGGGGCACGTTGCGGCGCTGCGCGAAGTTGTATTCGCCAGCCCAGAAAATTTCCGACCGCATGGCCTCCACGGTCGAGGGGTCACGGCGGAACATGCGCTTTTCGCCCTCGGTGAAGGCACGGTCCCAGCGGGGGATCATGTAGGGGGCCGAACGCTGGAAGACGACCATCTCGCTGGCCACCTTCTGCATCTCGGGCACGATCTGGATCGCCGAGGCGCCGGAGCCGACAACCCCGATGCGCTTGCCTTCCAGCGGCACCTCATGGTTCCAGTCGGCCGAGTGGAACAGGTCGCCGGTGAAGGTCTCGATCCCGTCGATCTTGGGCATGTGGCTGTCGGCCAGGTGGCCGGTGCCGGTGATCAGCACGTTGCAGGTGTAGTCGCCCTTGTCGGTCTCGATGGTCCAGAGCTTCGTCGCATCGTCCCAGCGGCTGGCCAGCATAGAGGTGCCGAAGTGGATATGCTCCAGCAGGCCCTCGCCCGCGGCGCAATCCCGGATGTACTGCTGGATCTCCGGTCCCGGGGAAAAGACCCGACTCCAGTCGGGTTTGGGCAGGTAGGAGAAGGAATAGAGATGCGAGGGCACGTCGCAGGCGACGCCTGGATAGTGGTTGTCGCGCCAGGTGCCGCCGACATCCTCGGCCCGTTCGATGATCAGGAAATCGTTGCGGTCGGTGCGCTTCAGCTGAATGCCCATGCCGACACCGGCAAAGCCCGCGCCGATGATGATGATCTTGCTGTGGGTGGTCATGATGGGAACCTCCGTTATCTCGGCGTCAGGGTTTCTGGGCGGGGATCATGGTGCCGGCCGGATAGGTGTCCGGGGCCCGGGTGAACATGTCGATCTGGTGGAACAGCTCGGCCGCGCGTTCATGCACCACGGCATGGCCCGAGGGGATCTCGGTATAGCGGGCATCCTCGATGGCGCCGAAGAGCTGCTTGGAATGATGCTTGGGCACCATCATGTCGTAGGCGCAGCCGATCACCAGGGTCTTGGCGGCGATGGTCTCGCAGTCCGCCGCGATGTCGATCCGGGTGTTCAGATCCATCTGCTTGTCGACGAAGGGCGACATCTTCAGCATCCCTGCCGCGCTTACCATGTCGTCCAGCGTCTTCATGTTCATGAAGGCGGGAGAGAAGGCGCAGAAGGTCATGTATTCGGTGATCGAGGGGCTGTCCTCGTCCCGCAGCTTGCGCCAGCCCCGGTTGCGCATCTTCTGATGGGTGTCGGTCTTCAGCCAGCCGGCGACCAGGATCAGGTTCTCGACCTTGCCCGGCAGCTCTGCCGCGACCTTGGCCACCACGCAGGCGCCCAGCGAATAGCCCAGCAGGGTGATCGGGCCTTCGGGCACCGCATCCTCGATCACGGCGCGGACCTGGGCCACCAGATGGGCCAGCTCGACCGTTTCGCCGTCCGGCTCGGACCAGTCCAGTGCGATGACCCGCTGACGGTAGGCCATCATCGGGAAGATGTAGCCGAAATGCCCGTCGATCGAGCCTGCGGTGCCATGCACCAGCACCAGCGGCGTGCGGCCATTGTCGGGGCCCGCCACGCGGTAGCGGACGGTCACGCCATCGACGGTCACTGCACCGTCCTGATATTGGACCTCATCGAGCATGTCTCTCTCCTTTGCATGACGATGCCCGCCCCGATGACGCGGGCAAGCGCCACCGGCTGCCGCAGGAAGGCCTGCGGCTGCGGGATCATTTGGGTCTGTTCAGGGCCTTTCGGCCCGGGGTCTTAGGCCGTGGGGATGTGATACCCCCCGTCCACGTAAATCGGTTGGCCGGTCACATAGGGCAGATCGCCCGAGGCGAGCGTTGCCGCCACGCGACCGATGTCGGAGGTTTCGCCCCAACGTTTCTGCGCCACGGCACCGCTTTCGATATAGGCGTCGATCTTGCCCGTGGGCGCCGATCCGGTCATCTCGGTCCGGATGAAGCCCGGACGGATCTCGTGCACCGCGATGCCGGAGGCGCCCAGCCGGTCGGCGTAAAGTTGCGTCACCATCGACAGCGCCGCCTTGGACACGCAGTAGGGGCTGCGGTCCGTCGACACATGGGTCGCCGCGATCGAGGCGATGAAGGTGATCGAGCGGTAGTGCACGCTGTCGCGGCCCACCATCCGGTTCGCCATCGCCTGGGTCAGGAAGAAGGTCCCGCGCAGGTTGATGCCAAGGTTGCGGTCAAAGGCCTCGGGGCTGATCTCCAGCAGGTCGGTCAGCGGACGCGAGGCGATGCCCGCGTTGTTCATCAGCGCATCGACCGGGCCAAGGGCGGCCTCGACCGCGTCCAGCGCGGCCTCGTGGGCGGAGAGATCCGCCAGATCCATCACGCCGAAGTAGCCCTTGGCCCCTTTGGCCGACAGCTCTGCCAGCAGGCTTTCGGACTTCTCGTCTTCCAGCAGGTCCACCGCTGCAACGTCAAAACCCCTGTCCGCCAGGGCCAGCGCGATCCCGCGCCCAAGCCCCTGGCGGGCCCCTGTCACCAGGGCAACAGGTCTCGTCATGGTCATACCTCCAGCCATTCGGCGCGCACCTCGGCATTGTCCATCAATGCCTTGGGCGTGCCTTCGAATACGATTTCACCATGGCCCATCACGTAGACCCGGTGAGAGATGTCCAGCGCGATTACCAGCTTTTGCTCCACCAGCAGGATCGAGATCCCCCGGGCCGCGATCTGTTCCAGCAACTCGCCCACGGCGGCGACCATCTTGGGCGCGAGGCCCTCGGTCGGTTCGTCCACCATGATCAGCTCGGGATCGCCGATCAGCGTCCGGCAGATGGTCAGCATCTGCTGTTCCCCGCCCGACAGCGATCCGGCGCGGGTGTCGGCGCGGGTGCGCAGCACCGGGAAGAGGTCATAGATCTCCTCCATCGTCCAACGCCCCTCGCCCTTGGGCTTCAGGCCCAGGACAAGGTTTTCCTTAACCGTCAGCTCGGGGAAGATGTCGCGGCTTTCGGGCACGTAGCCCAGACCCGCATGGGCAATCTGGTGCGGCTTCCTGCCCACCAGGTTCTCGCCCATGAAATCCACCTCGCCCTTGGTCTCGATCGCGCCCATGACCGCCTTCAGCAGGGTCGAGCGCCCTGCCCCGTTGCGGCCCAGAAGCGACACGATCTCGCCCCGGCGAACTTCCATGTCGACGCCGTGCAGGATGTGGCTCTTGCCGTACCAGGCCTGCAGGCCATGGATGCCCAGAAGGGTCTCTGCCTTGATGTCCAGCTCTGGCTTGGTCATGCGGCTTCCCCCTCGCCTGCGGTGCCCAGGTAGGCCTCCTGCACGGCGGGGTTGGCGCGGATCTCTTCCGGGGTGCCGGTGGCGATGATCTGGCCATAGACCAGCACGCTGATCCGGTCGGCCATCTCGAAGATCACACCCATGTCGTGTTCGACCATCAGAAGGCTGCGCCCCTCGGTCACCTGCATGATCAGCTCCAGCGCGGCGGCGGTCTCCGAATGGCTCATCCCCGCCATGGGTTCGTCGAGCAGCAGCGTCTCGGCACCGCTGGCAACGGCCAGCCCCAGCTCCAGCGCGCGCTGTTCGGGATAGGTCAGACTGTCGGCGCGGTGGTTGCGGCGATGCGTCAGGCCCAGCTCGTCCAGCAGGCGGGTGCATTCCGCGTCCACGTCCTTCAGCCGGCCCAGCGGGCGCAGCACCGAATAGCGATGCCCAAGCTTCCACAGGACCGAGCAGCGCAGGTTCTCAAGCACCGTCATCTCGGGGAAAATATTGGTGATCTGAAAAGACCGCGACAGGCCGGCATGGACGATCTCGGCCGGGGATTTCCCCTGGATCTCCTTGCCATGCAGCTTGATGACGCCGCTGGTCGGTTCAATCCGGCCCGAGATCAGGTGGAACAGCGTCGACTTGCCCGCCCCGTTGGGGCCGATCAGCGCATGACGTTCGCCCGCGTGCAGGTCCAGGTTCACGCCCCGGATGATCTCGACCGGGCCGAAGCTTTTCTTCAGATCGCGGATCTCGATGGCATTCGTGGTCATGCTTTCTCTCCCTTCACGCCAAGGCTGTGTCGCAGGCTGGCCAGGCGGTCCAGCAGGGGGCGGATGGCGAAGGCCGCGCCCCCGGCCAGCACGGCGGCCAGCGCCCAGGACAGAACGCCATGGGCGTTCATCGGCAGGCCCAGGATGGAGATCTGCGGCCCAAGCGGCGCGTCCAGCCCGGCGCGGTAGCCCAGTTCGATCAGCATGATGATGCCCGCTAGCGACACCAGTCCAAGGGCACCGATGGCCAGCAGCAGCGGCAGTTGCGGCGCCAGCTTGCCGGCACGGATCATCCGCGCGGCACCGACGATCATCCCGGCCAGACCGCCCGGGGCGACCATGACGACAAAGATGAACAGCAGGCCGAAGTACATCATCCAGGCGGGCGTCAGGTCCGACAGCCAGACCTTCATCAGTCCGATGACGATGGCGCCCAGGACCGGGCCGAAGAAGACCCGCGTGCCGCCGATGTAGGTCATCAGCAGAACCAGGGTCGAGGTGGCAGCCCCCAGTTCGATCACCGTGATGATCTCGAAGTTGATGGCCGCGAGGCTGCCCGCGATACCCGCCACGCCGGCGGCAATCGCATAGGTCCACATCCGCACCCGGCGGGCGGAGAAGCCCAGGAATTCGACCCGTTCGGCATTGTCGCGCACGGCATTCGCCAGAAGGCCAAGCGGCGTGGTGGTGAAGTATTTCAGCCCGACGGCACAAATCACGAACCAGACAGCGACGATAACGTAGATGTCCGTCTGGCTGGCGTAATTCATCCCGAAGCTGGAGCCCAGCTCCATCCGGTCCATCGAGATCCCCTCTTCGGACCCGTAGATATGGGGGAAGATCGCGGCGGCCGCATAGACCAGCTCGGACAGGCCGAGCGTGATCATGGCAAAGGGCATGCCGCCCCGGCCCGACGCCAGCCAGCCACCGAAGATGCCCAGCACGAAGGCGCCGGCGCCCCCGATCAGCGGCAGCAGCGGAAGGGGAAAGTTCCAGCCCGCATCCGCCATGCCCAGCAGGGCGTGGGTGGCGATGAAGCCGCCCAGGCCGAAGAAGGTGGCATGGCCCAGCGACAGCAGGCCGGTCTGGCCCAGCAGCACGTTGTAGCTGAGGGCGAAGATCGCCATCGTGCCGAGGTAGTTCAGGGTCGACATCATGGCCGTGCCGGGGAACAGCATCGGCAGGGTGAAGAGCACCACGACAATCGCGGCCCAGGGCAGCGTCGTAGGCAACAGCTGCTGCACGGCGCCGGGGCGGTCGGTGTTGATCGCATTCATGGTCATAGGTCTTGTCTCCTCTCCTCGCGGCCTCAGCCGCGCTTTCCGACAAGGCCCGCAGGCCGGAAGATCAGCATGACGACCAGCAGCAGGTAGGGAATGACCGGCCCCAGCTGTGCGACGGTCACGCCCCAGGCATCGGTGATGATCGGCCCCAGGAAGGTGGGTGCCTCGGTGACGCCGACCCAGCCGAAGACGTCACTGACCGACAGGTCGATCGCCACGGCGAAGGTCTGGATGAAGCCGATGATCAGCGAGGCGATGAAGGCGCCCGCAAGGCTGCCCAACCCACCCACGACGACGATCACGAACAGGATCGGACCGAGCGCCGCCGCCATCGACGGCTGGGTGACCAGCACCGGCCCGGCGATGACGCCCGCGATACCGGCCAGAGCCGAGCCCACGCCGAAGACCGCCATGAAGACCATGGGCACGTTGTGACCTAGCATTGACACCATCTCGGGGTGGGTCAGCGAAGCTTTCACGATCAGGCCGACGCGGGTCTTGGTCAGCAGCAGCCAGAGGCCGGCGAAGATTGCGACCGCGACGACCAGCATGAAGACGCGGAAGGCGGGATAGCCGGTGCCGAAGATCTCGAAGGCGGTGAAGTCCAGCGCCGCGGGCACGCGGAAGTTCTGGCTCGACCGGCCCCAGATCATCTGCACGGCCTCTTCGATGACGAAGGCCAGGCCGAAGGTGAAGAGCAACTCACCCAGGTGGCCAAACTTGTGCACCCGCCGCAGCCCGTATCGCTCGACCAGCGCGCCCAGCAAGCCGACGATCAGCGGCGCCAGCACCAGCGCCGGGAAGAACCCGATGTCCTTGGAAATCTCGTAGCCCAGGTAGGCGCCGATCATGAAGAAGCTGGCATGGGCGAAGTTCAGCACGCCCATCATCGAGAAGATCAGTGTCAGGCCCGAAGCCAGCAGGAACAGCAGCATGCCGTAAAGGACGCTGTTCAGGATCGAGAAGGAAATGACATCCATGCCCATGTGATCAAAGCCCCGAGAAGTTAGGTTTCAGACCCGGCCGCGGCCAGTCCATGGCGATCAGCTGGCCAGAGCCGGACAGCGTGATGTAGGCGGTCTTCATGTCCGGCCCGCCAAAGGCGATGTTGGTAGTGAAGGCGTCGGGAGTGATGACCGTCTCGACCTCCTTGCCCTCGGGCGAGATGACCGAGATGCACCCAGGCGTCAGGCCGGCGCAGCAGATGTTGCCGCATTCCTCGACCGCCAGGCTATCGTAGCGGCGGAAGCCCTCCAGCTGGGCCAGCACGGCGGCGCCCGGTTCGAAGGGACTGGGCTTCTCGATCTCGCCGGGGCCGGTGATCGCATAGCTGTAAAGACGGCCGCTTTCGGTGTCCGCCACGTAGACGGTCTTTTCATCCGGGCTGAGGCCCACACCATTGGCGGTGGTGATCGGCCAGGCGATCTCGCAGGCGTAAGAACCGTCGGGCTTGCCGTAGTAGAGACCCCCGTGGAGGAAGCTGCGCGGGGTGCGGGTGCCGTGGTCGGTGAACCACAGCCCACCGTCGCGGTCGACGACGATGTCATTGGGCATCAGAAGGTCATGGCCCTCGATGGTGCGGTACAGCTCGGTGACTTCGCCGGTTTCCAGGTCCACCCGCTCGATCCGGCCGCCGCTGAAATCGGGGTTGCCACCGACGGGTTGGGTCACGCCGCCCGGGTCGCCCCAGGCAAAGCCATCGCCGTTGTTGCAGATGTAAAGCGCGCCATCGGCGCCCACGGCGGCGCCGTTCGGGGCGCCCTCCATCTGCACCAGCACCTCCCTGGTGCCGTCGGGGGACACGGCAGTCAGGCAGCGGTTCTTGATCTCGCAGACGATCACGCGGCCGTCCGGCAGGACGACGGGACCTTCGGGAAACCCGAGGCCCTCGGTGACGACGCGATAGGGATAGGAATTCTTGGTCATGGCAGTCTCGCAGGGAACCGGAGGGACGTTGGGGAGGCGGCGCGCCGCCTCCCCGCCTGATCGGAGGGGAAGATCAGGGACGATCCATTTCGCAGGTCGACGGCAGGGTGATCTCCGCCGCCGGGATGAGGGCAACATTGGTCCAGCCCCAGCCGGTCCCTTCCTCGTCCAGTTCACCTTCACCCTTCGGCTCGAATTTGGATACGGCCATCTGCGTCAGCAGCTGGTGATCCTCTGCGCGAGAGGTCGCCTGTGCCCCGAAGATGGTCTCGAACTGCGCCCCTTCGAGCGCGGCAACCAGGGCATCGACGTCATTGCTGCCCGCCTTGGCCGCCGCTTCGGACAGCGCGCGCAGCGCCGAGGTATCCCCCGGGAAGGGGCTGGCAGAGATGCCGGAGGCCTCGCGGAACGCGACCTCATGCGCCTGCAGCGCCGCGTCCTGGATCCCGGCGTCACCATCAAAGACGGAGTAGACCAGCCCATCCAGCCCGGCCTGGGCAATCGCCGTCGGCGCACCCGGACCGGTGGAGAAGAACGTGTACCATTCTGCGTCCAGACCACCTTCGCCGGCTGCCTTCAGCACGAGCGCCAGGTCAGCGCCCCAGTCAGAGGTAATGACCGCCTGCGCGCCAGAGGAACGGATCTTGGCGATATAGGGTGCAAAATCGGTGATCTTCTGCAGCGGGTGGGTGTCATCGCCCACCCACTCGATATCCGGCCGCGCCTCGCCCACCATGTCGATGAAGGCCTGTCGGCTCGTCTGCCCGGAAGATCCTTCCGCGTTGAGCAGGAACACCTTGGTGATGTCGGGACGGTCCTTCAGGTAGGTCGCCAGCCCGGCAGTCTTTGCATAGGCATTCAGCACCCAGGAGAAGCTGTAGTAGCTGCACTTTTCACCGGTGATCGCCGGATCGTGGCTCGCCCCATCGAAGACGATGACCCTGTTGTCCGGATTGCGGCGGTTATGCTTCCTGACGAAATCCACGAGCGCAAAGGTATTGGACGACGACACGCTGGTCTGCAGGATCGTTGCGCCGGCATCGATCGCCTTTTGCGCCTGGATCGCGGTTTCCTGCGGGGACATCTTGTTGTCGAAGGTCAGGATCTCGATCTGCTCGCCGTTCAGGCCGCCTTCGGCGTTCACCTCGTCCACGGCATAGCGCAGGACCTTCTCGATACGTTCGGTCACCATCGCGGCCGGCCCGGAGAAGGGATCGATCATCGCAAACTTGAAGGTCTCCGCCATCGCACCGGTCGCCGACCAGATCGCCAAGGCAGAGGTGAAAAGGATCTTGGGTGCTTTCATGGACATTCCTCCCTGAAGGCAAAGCTGTCCCACCCCGCTTGCGCGGGCTGCCGGCTCCACGCCGGACCAGCAATGCCGTAAACTCTCCTCCTGCGGGCCACTCCCGCCGGAACCACTGACCGCCGCTGCCCTGGGCTGGGGCAGAGCGGCCTGTTTCCCGTGATTACACAAATGCCAAATGTGGGATCTGACAGTCAACTTCGGCAGTCCGCATGATGGACTATCAGATCCGTGAAAGGGCGTTTTTTGAGAGACCCCAAGAGCAATCCATGTGTTTATTGATCTATATCAATGACATCATGGAAATACGCTTAACCACAAAAAGTTTGCCAAACGGACTTTAAACTCACCCGAAGGTCAATAGGTCGCCCGCCCGCCCGAAAGATCGAACACCGCCCCCGAACAGAACGAACATTCCTCGCTCGCCATGAAAGCAATCATCGCCGCGCACTCCTCCACGGTACCGAATCGTCCCTGGGGAATCCTGGACAGCGAAAACTCCACCTGCTCGGGTGGCAACTGCTGCATCAGGGGTGTGTTGATCAGCCCCGGCGCGATAACGTTTGCGCGCACCCCGGTCGCAGCCAGCTCCTTGCCCAGCGACTTGATGAAACCGATGATACCCGCCTTCGCGGCAGAATAGCTGGAGGCGTTGGGATTGCCCTCCTTCCCCGCAACGGAGGCAACCGCGATGATCCGCCCCCGATCCCGCGCCACCATATCCTCAAGCACGGAACGCGCGCAGAGGAACACACCCCCCAGGTGAATATCGACCACCCGGCGCCAACTTTCGTACGGATGCCCCAGGACGGGCCGGGTCTCCCCCGTGATGCCAGCGGCCGTCACCATGACGTCAACCGCACCGCAAACCTCCCGGGTACGAACCGCCGCGGCCTCGACCGAGGCCTCATCACTGACATCCACATCGAGGCCGATCGCATCCCCAGGCAAGGTGCCGGCAGCCGCCTGAGCCCCCGCCAAATCCCAGACAACCACCCGCGCGCCCTCTTCGGCCAGCCGCTCCGCGACCGCACGGCCGATCCCGCGGGATCCCCCGGTCACCACCGCCACCTGACCCTCAAATCGACGAAAGTTCATAGCGAAGTTCCTCCAATAGTCCGCATGTCAAACTGACCTTGCGCCCAAGACAACGACAATTGTCAAACATTAACAGACACGACCCTTTCCACATGCGAGGATCGACCATATACATGTCCGCATACCGGACCTATCGGAGCTCACATGGGCGAGACATCGACAAAAGCAGAGTCGGCCCCCAGGGAAGACAGGGGCAGCAAGAGCCAGGTCGTGGAACGCACCTGCGCCATCCTGAGAGAGGTCGCACGCCACGGCCCCCGTGGTGCCCGGCTGATCGACGTGACACGCTCCACGGGGTTGAGCCGCCCGTCGGCCCACCGGATCCTCGGGACCCTCGTGTCCGAAAAGTTCGTGCGCCGGACCCCGGACCGCCGGTATCAGCTCGCCCCACTGATGCATGAACTCGGCCTCAGTGCCCCCAGCCCAGTTGGTGATCCGGAGGCCCTGCGCCCCCTGATCCAGCGCCTCGCGGACGAGACCGGGGACACCGCATACCTGGCCATGCGGCAGGGCGATTACGCCCACTACCTCCTGCGATGCGAAGGCGCCTACCCGATCCGCACCCATGTCGTCAGCGCCAGCCAGAGCCGCCCCCTTGTCTCCACCCATTGCGGACGCGCCTTGCTCGCCGCCATGCCGGAGGAGGATTCGGAAGACATCATCCTGCGCGCCCAGGGCGACGCGGCACTGTTTCTGGGCGCCACCCCCGACTCCCTGAGGGATGAGGTCGATTTCACGCGGGAGCGCGGCTTTGGCTGGGCACAGGACGTGACTTTCACCGGCATTACCGGGTTGACCGTCGCGGTCCCGAACCCGGTCGGCCTGCCCTTTCTGGCGATCTCCATCTCGTCGATCTCCCAACGGCTGTCCTATGCGCGCGCGATGGACCTCCTCCCGGTACTGCAGCGAACCGCACAGGACGTCTCCGACAGGTTGCAGGCAGGGTAAGCTCAGTCAGCCAGGAAGGGGATGGGCAGGCCGAAGGTCTGGGCGAGCAACACGAAGTTCAGGCCCAGCACGAGGACCGCGCCGAGGATCGACAACAGCCGGATCACGGGTCCGACCGCGAAGTCGCCCATGATGTCGCGTCGGGCAGAGAAGATGATGAGGGCGATCATCGGCACCGGCAGCGCGATCGACAACACGACCTGAGACATGACCAGCGCATCGGTCGCGTTGTAGCCCAGCCCCACGACCGCGAAAGCTGGAGCCATGGTGACCAGCCGACGCAGCCAGATCGGCACGCGCACCCGCAGGAAGCCCTGCATGATCATCTGCCCCGCCATGGTCCCGACGACCGAGCTCGACACCCCCGAAGTGATCAGCGAAACGAGGAAGACGGCCGCAGCGGCGGATCCCAGAAGCGGGGTCAGCAGGTGATAGGCCGTCTCGATCTCGGCCACTTCGCTGTGCCCCTGGTGGAACGCGGAGGCAGCCATCATCACCATGGCCATGTTGACCAGCCCCGCAACGGCCAGGGCAACCACGACCTCGACATTCGAGAACCCCAGGACGCGCCGACGATCACCATCGTTGCGCATCACCGCCCGAGACTGCGTCAGACCGGAATGTAGGTAGACCGCGTGCGGCATCACCGTGGCCCCGATGATCCCCACAGCAATGGTCAGCGCCGTTGCATCGGGCATCCGCGGGGTCACAAGCCCGCTCAGCGCCTGATCCCAGGCGATGGGAGCCAGGAAAACTTCCCCGAGGTAGCAAAGCCCGATGATCCCAACCATCGCCCCGATGATCAGCTCCATCGGCCGGAACCCCTGACGTTCGAAAACGAGGATCCCATAGGTCACGATGGCGGTCACGACCATGCCCCAGAGCAACGGAATATCAAACAGTAGGGCCAGACCTATGGCACCGCCCAGGAACTCCGCCAGGTCGGTCGCCATGGCCGCGATCTCGCTCACGCCCCACATGCCCCAGACGACAGGACGGGGGAAGTGATCCCGCGACATCTCCGCCAGGTTCTTGCCGGTGACGATCCCCAGCCGCGCCGATAGGGCCTGAAACAGCATCGCGATCAGGTTGGCCAGCAGGACGACCCAAAGCAGCATGTAGCCATAGCCCGCACCAGCCTGGATGTTCGTCGCGTAGTTCCCCGGATCGACATAGGCGATGGAGGCGATGACGGCCGGCCCGACGAACAGCAGCCGCCCAAACAGTCCTCGCCGGTTCCCGGAGAGGACGGCGGACATGCCCTGGCGCGTGCGATCGGTAATGTTCATCAGGCTCTCCGGACGGGACTCGCTGAAATATAGCCTTGGCTACATTCTGTGCAACAGGGCATATAGGTCCGGCACACCCCGTGCCAACCCGCGGCCTGTCAAAGATGCGTTCACGCCCCATCGCAGGCAAAATCCAGCCTAGGCTACATTGATTTCCGCGGCTTAAATGTGCTAACCTGAAGCCTCGCCCAGCACCACTTTGGACGAGCACGACGGGAGGATAAATGACCGAATCCGCATCAGAAGAACCGGTCACGCCTGCCCAGGCGACACCGGCCGAACTGGCCGATCGCTTTGCCCGCACGAGAGAGGCCCAGGCCCGTGCAATCCTTGAAGACTACGTGGAAATGATCGGCGATCTGATCGCCTCTCACGGTGAGGCGCGCGTTGCCGACATCGCCGCGCGCATGGGCGTTGCGCATCCGACGGCCACCAAGGCCGTGGCCCGGCTCAAGCGTGAAGGCCTGGCGACATCACGCCCCTACCGTGGCGTCTTCCTGACCGATGCCGGGCGGGAACTGTCGGAGTTTGTCCGAGCACGCCACCGGACCGTCGTCGATCTTCTGATCGCGGTCGGCGTCCCTGCGGAAACGGCAGAGGTCGATGCAGAGGGGATCGAACACCACGTTTCGCCTGACACCCTGCGCGCCTTCGAAGCCCACCTCGCCCGGGGCACCTGACAGCCCCCAGGCGAAACACCCCCGCCCTCAGAGCCAGAGAAATCGCACCGCTTCTGCCAGGAAAGGTGTGACAGAGGCCCCGTGCGTCGCCCCTTCATAGGTCACCAGACGGGCGCCGGTTTTCCCTGCCATACGCCTGGCACGGCCGAACATGTCCCGCGCCCGCAGCCGCTCCAACCGGTCAAGCGGCTGCACGCCCGCGCCTTCCGCATCAGGATCTTCCAGCGCGCCGAGGGTGATCAGCAATCGTGGCGCGGCATCCCCGGACCGGGCAAAGTACCAGTCAGGATCGGTCCAGATGGAGGGGCTTCCAGCCGCGAAATGGGAAAAGCAGAGGCTGTTCGAAATCGCCATCCGCAGGGTGAAGGCGCCGCCGAAACTATGCCCAAGCATCAGCTTGCGGGCCTGGTTCACCGGATGCAGCCCTTCGATCAGCGGCAGCAGCTGCCGCGTTACGAATTGCAGCGTATCCTCTCGATGCCCCTCCTCCGATGCAGGCTGCACCAGATCGCGCCCGCGTCGCTCCATGTCCACCAGATCGGGCGTGGGCCAACCGACACCGACGACGATGGTCGGCCCGGCACCATTTTCGCGTTGAAGCCGCAGCGCGTCGCAGAGCGTTCCGAAGGTCCAGCCGGCGTCGATGGCACAGATCAGGCCGTAGCCACCCGTCGGGACGGGGCCGTCCGGCACGGAGAGCAGGATGCGAAACACCTCTCCGCCCGGTGTCGTCATATCAAACTGCGTCACGCCCCGGGGGCTCCAGGGCGTGACAGGTGGCAGATCCGTCGAAAACGGTTCGTTGCGGGAAAGGCGGTCAGTCATCGTCTTCAGGGCGAACGCCCTCCCCTGGGCTTCAGAATTCCTTCGTCAGCGCAACGTTGAAGGTACGCGGGGCACCGCGGAAGTTGAACACGGTCGTGCCACCGACACGGGTATAGTAGGCCTCGTCGAAGACGTTATCGACCCCCATCCGCAGCGTCATGCCATCCGCGATCTCTTTCTTCGCAAGCAGGTCCACCACCTGGTAGGCCGGCGCCACCACACCTTTGGAAGAGAAGCTGGACATCGCCGTGATACGGCCGCCGAAGCTCCAACCGGTCAGCGGACCGCTATCGACATCATAGAGCGCCTGAATCTTGAACATGTGTTCCGGCGTGTAGGTGGAGAAGGTGTCCCCTTCGCTGTCACCGTTCAGGTACTCGGTGTGGGTGTAGGTGTAGCCACCCGCGAGGTGCCAGTTCTCACCGACCTCCCCCGAAAGCTCCAGTTCCAGACCGCGCGAACGCACCTTTTCCTCGGCCTCGTAGTAGCTGGTCCCGGTCACGGAGACAGGGCGGTTCACCTCCGTCAGGTCGAACAGCGCGGCCGAGGCGTTGATGCCATAACCAAGTTGCGCCTTCACGCCCACTTCGTACTGCTGCCCTTCGATCGGATCGAGCAGGTTGCCGTTCACATCCAGCTCCGACTGCGGAATGAAGATCTCGGAGTAGCTGGCGTAGAGCGTCGCATCAGGCGTGATGTCGTAGGTCAGACCGGCAAAGGGAGTGACCTGGGCATCGACATCGTAGTCCTCGACCGAAGTGTCGCCGGAGGTAATCGTCGTCTCGGTGACCGTCCCGTCGTACCAGCTGAGCCGCGCGCCCCCGATCAGGGTCAGCGCCTGGTTCGGCGACAGCCGCAGTTGGGAGTAGAGCCCGCGGGACGTCGTTTCCGTGTCGGTCTTGGTGGAATAGGTCACGTCCGGTTCATCCACGGCGGAGCTGTCCCAATCGTCCAGATCCCAGGTGCCCGTAACGGACCCGCGCGCCTGGTACATCGTGCTGTCGACCTTCTGCCAGTCTGCGCCGACGATCGCGGCACCATCCCAGCTGCCGAACTGCAGCGGGATTTCCGCATGCAGGTCCAGCGCAAGGCTGTCCTGATCGAAATCACGGGCGAGCCAGGAAATCTTGGAAATCTGATTGTCGGAATCCGCCGTGCTGCCGGAATAGCCGTAAAGCATATTGGCCGACTGGTTCGACTGGCGCAGCGATGCCTTCAGGCGGGTGCCATTGTCGAAGTAGTGCTCTGCGCTCAGAACGACATCAGTCGTCTCGTTCTCGAAGTTGTTCCAGTCCAGAACAGTCGTCGCGTCGCTGTCCAGCCACAGCAGATCGCCATTCTCATCGGTCGGCAGGCCGTTGTAGGGGACGATATCGCGTTCCATGTGGCTGACGGAGAAGGTCAGCTGGGTGTCAGGCGTCACGTCCCAGGCAACGGTGCCGTAAAGCGAAGTGACACCGTTCTCGACGCCATCGACGAAGTTGTCGCCATCGCCATAAGCCGCGACAAAGCGGCCGCGCAGGGTGCCATCCTCGTTCAGCTTGCCGGAGATATCGAACTCGCCACGCACCTGTCCATCGCTGTCGAGAGAGGTGCTCGCATAGCCCGTCGTTTCCGTCGCGGTGGCCTGCTTCAGGCGCATGTTGATCGAGCCTGCGGGTTCGCCGGTGCCGATGAACAGCCCGTTCGGCCCCTTCAGCACCTCCACGTGGTCGACGATCGAAAGGTCGGGCTGGGTGCCGTAGATGGAGCTGACAGGCGCCGGCAGGCCATCGAAGTAGAGATAGTCGAACTCGTAACCTCGAGAGAAGATCGAGGACCGGCCGACGTTGTTGTTCAGGATCATGATGCCCGGCGTATCTGCCAGCGCCTCCTCCAGCGCGGTGTAACCGCCATCTTCGATCTGTTCGCTGGTCACCACCGAAGTCGACTGCGGCACCTGGCGCGGTGTCATCGTCGCCTTTTCCCCGACGGAAACGAGGTTGGTCGTGTAGCTATCCGAATCCTCGGTCTCGTAGCTCGAACCATCCACCTGGATCGCCGGCAGGACGATATCCTCCGCAAATGCGGGCCCGGCCAGAGTGGTTGAAGCGAAGAGAGCCATGCGGAGCGAGGTGCGCGTGAAGGCATTCATGAGGTCTGTCCCTGACTATCCCGAATTTCTGACTTTTTTAGTCGATAAAAGCTCTGTAAGGTCTCGACCAGCCATGGACCTTCTGCCAAACGCCAAAAACCTCATCCAAAACGCCAAAGATGGAAGGGTGACCGGCGGTCATGGGACAGATTCGCATTTCTGATGTGGCAGAACGCCTGGCAACGCCCGGGCAGGATTTCGGTGCCACCCTGCCCCTCGACCGGGTCGTCATGCGCGGCGCGCGCGCAGGCGCCAGGACGGCCTCGGGCTTTACCGTCAACCTCCACGATTCCCGGGCCGAGGAAGATTTCGAAACCCGGAACCTGCGCCCGGCCAACATCGTCCTTCACCTCGTCCTGTCGGGCCAGGTCGAAGCGACCGTTGCCGGTGCCCCGCTCGACATGTCGCGGGAAGACGGGCAACCGGCCCGACTGCTTCTTTCTGCCCTTGATCAGCCGTCGGAGTTTCGCCGGAGGGTGCGGCGGGGTCAGAAGCTCACCAAGGTCACCGTCGTGCTCGACTGGGACTGGCTCGCCGCGCGCGGTGTCGCCAGGGAAGCGGTCCTGCGTGGGCAGTCGCAGCGGATCGCGCAATGGACGGCCAGCGCCGATGACGTGATCCACGCCGAACGGCTCTTTGCCCTGCGCGCGGCCGGGGATGGGGCGCAGGTCGCCCTGCAATTCGCTTCGGAAGCCCTGGGGATGTCCCTCGTCCAGCATGCGATGGAGGGGATCCTGTCGCAGGATGATGGGCTCAGCGCCCACCAGCGTGACCAGCTGCGCAGGGCCGAACGGCTTGCCGCAATGCCCGGCCCCCTCCCCACCCTGCCCCAGGTGGCCGCCGCCGTGGGCACCTCCGTCTCCTCGCTTCGCAGGCTGTTCGAAAGGGGCTGCGGGCAGACCGTTCTGGACCGGCTGCGCGACCTGAAGATCGACCTCGCGGCAGAGGCCCTGCGCGAAGGCGCCTCCGTCGCAGAGGCGGCCCATATCGCGGGCTACGCCAGCCCCGCTGCCTTTGCGACAGCCTTTCGTCGCAAGAAGGGCGTCTCTCCCTCTCGCTATGCCGGCGGGCAAAACGGCAGCTGACCCTCCCCGCACGCGCGGATCGCCGTACTGGCCCCTGCCTCGCTTGACGCAGGGCACGGCACCACTTACCGAAAAACGGCTCGGACACTCCGGACCACCGCACCGATTGCGGCCCGGCCCGACCGGCATCATCACGGGGACGACATCTCCCGCCTGCATGCTGCGCCCTGATGGCCAACGACCGGAGAGACACGATGACCGCACCCACCGCCACGCCGCCCGAACCGCTGGGCCGTTTCGAAAGGCTGCTGACCCTGTGGGTTGCGCTTGCCATGGCGGGCGGCATCCTGATCGGCCTGCTTGCCCCCGGGCTGGTGCAGGCCGTCGCCGCGGCCGAAGTCGCCTCGATCAACCTGGTGGTCGCGGTACTGATCTGGGCCATGGTCTACCCGATGATGGTCAACGTCGACTTCGGCGCCGTGGCCGGGGTTGCACGCCAGCCCCGGGGACTTCTGGTTACGCTCGTTGTGAACTGGCTGGTGAAGCCTTTCACCATGGCCCTGCTCGCGGTGCTCTTCTTCGACCACGTCTTCGCCCCATGGATTTCGCCGGATGATGCGGCACAATACATCGCCGGCCTGATCCTTCTGGGCGCGGCACCCTGCACAGCCATGGTCTTCGTCTGGTCGCAACTCACCCGTGGGGATGCGACCTATACCCTCGTGCAGGTCTCGGTGAACGATCTCATCATGGTAGTCGTCTTTGCCCCCATTGTCGCCTTCCTGCTGGGGGTCACGGAAATCTCCGTTCCCTGGAGCACGCTGGTCCTTGCCACCCTGCTCTACGTCGTCCTGCCCCTCGTCGCAGGGCTGATCACCCGCCGCATTCTGGCGAGCCCCGCCGCGATCGAAGCCTTCTCGGCGCGGATCAAGCCCTTATCGATGATCGGGCTCATCGCGACCGTCGCGATCCTATTCGGCCTGCAGGGAGAGGTGATCCTGTCCCGCCCGCTGGTGATCGCGCTCATCGCGATCCCGATCCTGATCCAGAGCTACGGCATCTTCGCCCTGGCCTACGGCGCAGCCTTCCTGCTCAGGGTGCCGCACCGCATCGCCGCGCCCTGCGCAATGATCGGCACGTCGAATTTCTTCGAACTCGCGGTCGCCGTGGCGATCTCCCTCTTCGGGCTGAACTCCGGCGCGGCCCTGGCCACCGTCGTGGGCGTGCTGGTGGAGGTGCCGGTGATGCTTTCCCTGGTGGCCTTTGCCAACCGCACCCGCGCCCGTTTCCCCGAAGACGCCAACTGACGCGGCCCCTCAGGTGAGGGAGACCAGCATCCGGGCGACCGCTGTGGCATCGTACTTCTGTACATCTGTCTGCTTCAGCGGCAATCGAATGCAGGGGATCCCGAAGCTTTCGGTCACGGCCGCGCAGGCCGCCTCCGGCACGCTCCGATCACACAGGACATGGGTCATCAGCCGCGCAACCGGCACGTCGTCCCCGGCATCCCGCTGCAGCGGCGTCAGGATCGCGGCCACCTGCGCCGTCAGGTCATGGCCCATGGCCTCGGGATCCTCGCCAAGTGACGGCAGGTAGACCTTGGGCACCCGGCGGGCGGCGATTGCCCGGCCCACACCCGCGGGCAGAAGGTTGGCGATGACACTGGAATAGAGACTGCCCGGCGGATAGCAGATGACCTCTGACCGCTCGATCATCTGGCGGTTCCGCGCCTCCAGCTGGACAGAGGCCGGCGTGCACTCGGTCCCGCCACCATCGCTCAGGAAACAGCGCCTGATCGGGCTGGCCAGCGGCGGCCCTTCTTTCCCGCTGATTTCCCTCTGTCCGATCACCCGAGAGCCATCCGCCAGCTCCACACCAAGCTGCAGGTTCTCATCCACGATCGCACGGACGATTCCGCGCACGTCGACCATCTTCGACATCAGGAACAGCACCGGCTCCAGAGCGCGCCCATGGCTCAGGTATCCGCCTGCAAGGATCAGGTTGCCGATACTGGCATTGCGATAGTCGAAACTGTCGGGCACCTCGGCCAGGAAGGCCTGAAGCTGTTCCTGGATCAGCTGCCGCATCGGTTTCGGAATGACCGCAATCAGCGGATGCCCCCCCTGCGCCATGTCCTCCACCGCCGTCCGCAGCTCTGCCTGATCGCCCGTTTTCGGCATGCGGTGGGAAAACAGCGCATATATGTCCGGCTGTCCCAGCACCGTCTCATCCGCCAGCGCCATCAGCCGCGACCGCAGATCCCCCACGGCGGGCATGTCGAAAACCTCCCGCAGGACCTGGCTGCTGCCGCCGCTGTCGAAGGGGGTGATCAGATGCATGGAGTTGAAGGTGTACCGCTTCAACCGGCGTGAAATACCGTTCAGGGCGGAGCCCCCGCTGAAGAACAGGATCCGTGGCCCCAGGTGGGGCGCGCTTTCCGCACGGGCGACCCGCAGGTCATCGGGCAGCCGCAGGGCGCGCTCTACGGTAATCGTGGTCATTCAGGGGCCTTCGGTTCACACGGTCCCCGCAGGGAGGCTCCGGCCTGTTCGGATCGGAGGATCAGGGGAGCCCAGCCCGCATGCCAGGTCAAGTGGGCGGCCGCTTCACGCAGGCCCCAGGCAAGACCCCGCGCCTCTGCGCTAAGCACTTCCCCAGTTGCTTCGCCCCGCGCCCCGGGCGGCGAAAGACGAAAGCCCCGCCATGGATCTCCACGACGGGGCCGCTTGAGTGTTGCCCCCGGATAGCGGGGGAGCCCTCCGTTCAGGCCGGGACGGGCTCGTAACCTGCGGTGCGGATCGATTGCAGAACCGCCTGAATGTTGGAAGTGCCGGAAATCTTCACGGTCTTGGCCGTCAGATCGCAGGTGGCGCTGGCCGAAGGGTCGGCTGATGCGACCGCCTTTTCGATCGTGGAAACGCAGTGGCCACAGCTCATGTCTTCTACCTTGTAGAGGCTCATCTCGGACTCCTTGGTTCGTTTGACAACCGATCAGGTAAGGTCTCCCCCCGCTGGAGGGTCAAGAGCGACCGCCGATGCACCCATGACTTTCTCCCGCCAACTTCCCCCCGACACCGCAAGGTTTCCAGGGCGCGCAGCTGCCCCTTGACCCTCCAGCAGCTGGAACCTTTATATGACATACGAAAGGAGCAGGCTAATGAATATCGGACAGGCTGCAAAACAGACCGGGCTCACCGTCAAGACGATCCGTTACTACGAAGAGATCGGTCTGATAGAGCCTGATCGCGCCGAAAACGGCTACCGTGACTTCGGCGACCGCCAGATCACCCGCTTGCGCATGCTGGCGCAGGCGCGCCACCTTGGTTTCGGGCTGGAAGAATGCCGGCGCCTGCTGGAACTGAACGCGGATGAAACCCGTGCAAGCCGCGACGTCAGGGCTCTGGCTATGCGCAACCTCGAAGCCGTGCAGGCCCGGATCAGCCAGCTGCAGGACCTCGAAGCGCAGTTGCAATCGCTGATCGGGCAATGCCACGGCGACGACACCCCGCATTGCGCCATCCTCGACAACCTCGCCCGTCCCGTCGACCCGCATTGACGGACCGATCTGGCGGCAATCAGGCAGAACTCTTCCAATGGCCATGGCAGGGAAACAAAACGTGCGGCTGTTTCTGACGCTCGTGATGACAGTCCTCATCGCCTGGACGCTGGCGTCCGGGGCAGCCGTCGCGCACCAGGGCCATCACCGCGGCACCTGCCCTGAGTGCCCCGGGATGACACATGTCATACCCGAGATGGCCGAGGCGGATCAAAGCCACGGGATGCCCTCATCGCACCGGGACTGCCAACATGGCGCCGCCTGCGCCCTTTACGTCCTGAGCAGTGCTCCCGGCGTTCCGGAGATAACTTTGCCCGGATCGCAGGCGAAGGTGCCCGCCCCCGACGCAGGCCTGCCGTCGTTTCCTCCTGCCACGATCCTGCCCCCACCCCGCGCCTGAACGCATCCAATTTCACCGGCGGAGACCTCCGCCCGGATGCGACCACGCGGCCCCGGCCGCGCCTTTCAGGATATCGACATGAAAAAGTTCCTCCCCGCCCTGGCCATTGCCGCCGCCGCGGTTGCAGGCGGCAGCTGGTACCTGGCCCGGTCCGGCACGACCGGCACACCGGCCCCTGCTACGACACCTGCCCAAGGTGACGCCATCGTCCAGATCACGCTTCCCGAAAGCCTCGGCCCACAGGCGCAGATGGGGCAACGCACCTTCGACGCCGTCTGCGCTGCTTGCCACGGTCAGAATGCCACAGGCCGCATGGGGTTCGGCCCGCCACTGGTCCACAAGATCTACGAACTCTCGCACCACGGCGACATCGCCTTCCAGATGGCCGTTCAGAACGGGGTAAGATCCCACCATTGGAAGTTCGGCGACATGCCCCCGCAAACGGGCCTGACCCGGGCGGACGTCGCCGATATCGTCGCCTACATCCGGGCGCTGCAACGTGCCAACGGGATCGACTGACATGCCCAGGAACCTTTCCCGCCGCGCCTTCTGCGCCGGCGTTGCAGGGGCCGCCGGGGCCCTTGCCCTGCCGGCCCGCGCGGCCTCCCCGCGCGCCCTGACCGCCCGTGTCTCACAGGCGCAGATCGCGCCGCCCTCCTTCCCCAGAACCGAGGTCTGGGCCTACGACGGACAATTGCCGGGGCCGGTGCTGCGCCTGCCGCAGGGCGGTCGCCTGACACGCCGCCTCGTCAACGAACTGCCGGTCCCGACCTCGATCCACTGGCATGGCATTCGCATCGACAACGCGATGGACGGTGTCGCAGGGCTGACACAGGACGCGGTGTCGCCCGGCGCCACCTTCGACTACGATTTCACCCTGCCGGATGCCGGGACCTACTGGTACCACGCCCATACCAACTCCATGGAACAGGTCGCCCGCGGCCTCGCCGGCGCGCTGATCGTCGAGGAACCTGCCCTGCCGGACGTTGACCGGGACGAAGTACTCCTGCTTGACGACTGGCTGCTTGATCCCGCCGACGCCCAGTTTTCCCTGCCCTTCGGCCTGCCGATGAGCCTCAGCCACGGCGGACGTCTGGGCAATCTGACCGGCGCCAACGGGGTCTACAACCTGTCCCTCCCCGTGCAACGGAACCAGCGGATACGCCTGCGCCTGATCAACGGCGCCAACGCGCGCATCTTCGTCCTGGGCCTGCAGGGGCTGACGGGATGGCAAATTGCCCTGGACGGCATGCCCCTGCCCGTGGTTGAGCCGGTGACCTCCCGCCTCGTGCTTGCCCCGGCACAGCGGATCGACCTGATTGTCGACGTCACGGCGCCCGCAGGCACCGAAGCCGCCCTGCTCAACCTCGGCCAGGACGGGGAGTGGCGCGCCCAGGTCAGGTTCCCGGTCAGCGACCAACCGCGCAGCTCCGACACTGGGACGAAACGGCCACCACCTGCCCCGCTGCCCCCAAACCCCCGCATGACGCCGCCCGAATTGACCGGCGCCAGATCCCTTGATCTGAGGATGGAGGGTGGCGCCATGGGGCGGCTCTCTTCCGCGCGGTACAGGGGGCGGGAGATGACTTTTGGAGAGATTGCGCGGCAGGGTCAGTTCTGGGCGCTCTCGGGTCAGGTCGGCCTTACCGAGACCCCGCTTGTCCGGCTGGCGCGAGGGGAGGCATTGCGCCTGCGCCTGATCAACGACACCGCCTTCGCACATGCCATGCACCTGCACGGAATGCACTTCCGCGAAGTCCTCCCCGACGGCCGCTTCGGCCCGCTCCGGGACACGATCCTCAGCATCCCGGGCGCTCCGGTGGAAATCGCGTTCACCGCGGACAATCCCGGCAAATGGCTCCTGCATTGTCACATGCTGGCCCATGCCGCCGCAGGGATGAGCACCTGGATAGAGGTCGCCTGATGCCCTGCCTCACAGTCAAAACGCGAAAAGCCCCGGAAGAACTCCGGGGCTTTTAAGCACGTGGCCTCAAGGGAACACCTAGGTCCCGGCGCGCAGGGGCACGCCCTTCCCCGCCTGGACAGGGTGATCCGCGTCATCGGGGCGCTGCAATTCAAGGTCCAGCATCACGCCGGACAAGGTCTTGCCATGCCGGTCCAAGCGCAGGGAAATCGTGACCCCACCCGCCAGCGCCTTGCGCAGAACGAAGTTCAGCGCGCCGAGGTGCGGCAGGCAATAGCGCTCCACCTCCCCCTGGACGATCCCGCCAAAGTGTTTCCTCACCACCTCTCGGGTCAGCGCCTTTTCAAGGAAAGGGTAATCGGCAAGATCGTAGGCGATCACAGAAATGCAGGAGTCATTGCCCTTGTCGCCTGCGCGCGCATGCGCAATGTCAAGCAAGCGCACCCGTCCGGGGGAAGAACCCGGTCTGCTCATTCTGCCGGTCCCCGGGACTTCTTTTCGGAATGATCGCGGGAATTCCGGCGGTAGTCAGGCCAGAACTGCGTCCCCTCCCGGGCCAGGCCACCGCCGATGCCCATCGGCGTGCCATCCGCGCGCCAGCAAGCCGCACCGATCATCGCGCCATCCTCGACAAACTCGATCGCGCACATGCCGCCCGCGATATGCGGCACCGGGACGATGGGATGCCCCATCTCTGTCCAGCGCTGCTGCAGGGCTTCGGAAAACTCGTTTTCGCATTCGCTGTCTTGCCCCTGCGTCCAGACGCGCGGCGCCTCCACGGCCTCCTGCAGGGTCATGCCGTGGTCGATCAGGTTGACGACCGCCTGCATCGCGGATCCGTAAAGGCGCGGCCCGCCGGGCAGACCCAGGGCGAAATAGGGTTTGCCGTCGCGGTAGCCGATCAGCGGTGACTGGGTCGAGGTGATCCGCTTGCCCGGCACCAGGGACAGCGTGTTCCCGGGATGCGGATCGAACAGATACATGTAGTTGTTCGGGATGATCCCGGTCCCGGGGATCAGCATCCGCGCCCCGAAGAGAGAGTTGATCGTCTGGGTCGAGGTGACGATGTTGCCCTCGGCATCGGCAACAGTGACATGCGTGGTGTTCTGCGACTCGTTCGACAGCGCCGCCGCCTCGAATGCCTTGGCCCGGGTCAGATCGATTTCCGGCCGGCGCTCATCGCCGTAGGCTTTCGCCATCAGCTTCTCCACCGGCACGTCGACGAAGTCCGGATCAGCGGTGGAGGCCCGTCGGTCCGTCGCCGCGATCTTCAGCACCTCGTAGAGCAGGTGAACACCGGTCTCCGTACCGAAGCCCAGCTCGGTCACGTCGAAGCCTTCCAGAAGGTTCAGCATCTGCACCACGTGTACCCCGCCGGAACAGGGCGGCGGGCAGCCCGTGATCTGCACGCCCCGGTATTCTCCCTTCACCGGTGTCCGGTCGATGGTACGGTAGTCGCGCAGATCCTCCTCGCGCAGGAACGACCCGGCCTCGGTCAGCGCCTCGGCCACACGGCGGCCCAGCTCGCCGCCGTAGAGAACATCCGGCCCCTCCCGCGCGATCAGCTTCAGCGTCTCGGCATATTCGGGCTGGCGGATGACATGGCCCGGCACCGGCGGCTTGCCCCCCGGCAGGAAGATCGCAGCGATCGCCGGATCCTGCGCCAGGTCGGATGCGACACCGGCAATGCAATTGCACAGGTAGGGGGTCGCCTGGAAACCCAGCTCGGCGTAGCGGATCGCGGCAGCCATGACCGTCGTCAAATCGCACTTGCCATAGCGTTCCAGCGTTTCGCACCAGGCCTTCAGGTTGCCCGGCACGGCAATGGATTTCGGCCCGACCGCATTCTCCCGTCCCTCGACCTCCATGTAGTCAGGCCAACTGTCCGATACCGCGCGGAAACTGTCCGGGGCAGATGCGGCCGGGGCATAGGACAGTCCGTCAAGCACCACCTCCTCGCCCGAGGCGAGCCGGATCAGTGCCGTGCCGCCGCCGAAGATGCCCACCATCATCGGCTCGACCACGCTGAGCGTGAAGAGAGAGGCGATGGCGCCATCGATGGCGTTCCCGCCGCCCGCCATGACCTCGATCCCCGCGGCAGAGGCAAGCGGGTGGTTCGTCACGACCATGCCGCCCTTCGCGCGCACCGGGTATTTCTGAGGCTCGAAGGGGGTTCCTGCGCGGCTGCGCCAATCCTGTCTGGTCATCGGGTCTTCCTCTTGGTCATTCTGCCGGCACGTCTGCGGCCGTGGACGGGCGCGACGCGATGATGCGCGCCCCTGTTTCGTGGACAAGCTCGGCGCGGTGGCAGGCCACGCCATGGCCCGGCGCGACCTCCCTGCGGTCAGGTCTTTCGCTGCGGCACAGGTCGATCGCGAAGGGGCAGCGCCCGGCGAAGGCACAGCCTTTCGGCACGTTGATCGGGCTCGGCGGCTCCCCCTTCGCAGCAAAGGCGAACTTCAGCCCCGGGCGCACGTCGGCGGGGGCCGCGGCAGAGATCAGCGACCAGCTGTAGGGATGCCATGGGCCAGCAAAGAGCGATGCCGACGGTGCATCCTCGATCAGCCGGCCCAGGTACATCACGCCCACCGTGTGGCAGACCTGCTGCACCACTGCCAGGTCATGCGAGATGAAGACATAGGACATCCCGTAGTCGTCCTGCAGCCGCCGCAGCAGGTTCAGCACCTGCGCCTGGATCGCCACGTCCAGCGCCGACACCGCCTCGTCGCAGACGATCAGGCGCGGCTGGCTGGCCAGGGCGCGCGCGATGGCAAGCCGCTGGCGCTGTCCGCCGGAGAACTGGTGGGAAAACAGGGTCGCCGCCTGGGGAGGCAGGCCGACTTCGGCCAGCACCTCGGCCACGCGCCGGTCCCTCTCCGCTTCCGTCCCGGGCTGTGACAGCAGGGGTTCACGCACCGCCTCCCCGGCGCGCCAGCGCGGGTTGAGAGAGGCGAAGGGATCCTGAAACACCATCTGGAAATCCCGGCGCGCCTTGCGCAGCCCCTCGTCGCGCAGAGCCCGCAGGTCGGTGCCGTCCAACCGGATTTCCCCGGCGGTCGCCTCTACCAGCCGCATCAGCGCGCGGGCGGTCGTGGATTTGCCGGATCCGCTTTCACCGACGATCCCGTAACTTTCGCCCGGACGAACTTCGAAGCTGACGTCGTCGACGGCGCGCACCGTCTTGCCGTTCTTCATGGGGAAATGAACCTTCAGGTTCTTCACGCTCAGAAGGGGTGGGGTTTCAGCGGTCATGCCAGGCCTCCGGGATGCCAGCAGCAATAGCTGCGGCCGGTCTCTGTCTGTTCGGTCGGGACGTCATCGTGGCAACGTCCATCTGCCAGGGTGCAGCGCGCCGCAAAGGCGCAGGCGGGGCGCGGCGCGCCAAGCTGCGGCACCTGGCCCGCGATCTCAGGCAGCGGTTGCGGCAGGTCGGCCGCGCTCACGCCCAGCCGCAGCGATGGTGCGCTGCCCAGAAGCGCCTCGGTGTAGCGATGCCGGGCCGAGGCAAGAAGCGCCCCGGTCGGCGCCGTCTCGACGCACTCGCCCGCGTACATGACGGACACCCTGTCGGCCATTTCCGACACCGCGTGCAGATCGTGGGTGATCAGCATGATCGCCATGCCGGTTTCCTCCTGCATGCGTTTCAGCAGGTCGAAGATCTGTTCCTGCACGGTCACGTCCAACGCCGTTGTCGGCTCATCCGCGATGAGCAGTTTCGGTCGGCAGGCCAGAGCGATGGCGATCACGATCCGTTGCCGCATGCCCCCAGACAGCTGGTGCGGATAGGCCGCCATGCGCGATTCCGGCTCCGGAATCTCCACCGCGCGCAGCATCTCCAGAGCCATGGCCGCGGCATCCGACCGCGAGACGTCGCGGTGCAGGCGTATCACCTCGATGACCTGACGCCCCACGGGCTGCAACGGGTTCAGCGCCGTCATCGGCTCCTGAAAGATCATCGACATCAGCGCCCCGCGCAGCCGCCGCAACTCTCTGTCCGACCGATCCTGGATCCGCTCCGCACCGACGCGGATCTCCCCGCCGCTCACGCGGAAGCCATCGGGCAGCAGGCCCATTGCCGCCAGCGCGAGTGTGCTCTTGCCACAGCCGGATTCCCCGACCACGGCCATGGTTTCCCCCTCGTCCACCGCGAAGGAAACACCGTTGATGACCCTCGCCTCGCCCTCCCGGCGAACAATGGTGATCGTCGTATTGTCGAATTCTGCAACAGCCATGCTCAACGGGACCTGTACTTGGGATTTTGGGAATCGTTGATGCCGTCGCCGATCAGGCTGATCGCCAGGACCGACAGGAAGATCGCCGCCCCCGGCCCCAGCACGCCCCACCAGGCGACAAGGATGTAGTCGCGGTTCTCGCCGATAATGAAACCCCAGCTCATCATGTTGGGATCACCCAGGCCAAGGAAGGACAGCGCACTTTCGAACAGGATCGAGGTCCCCACGGCCAGCGCCGTAGACACGATGATCGACGGCAAGGCGTTCGGCAGCACCACGCGGAAAAGCAGCCGCGCCCTCGATGCCCCGCTGCTGCGAGACGCATCAACGTAGTCCAGGTTGCGGATCCGCAGGATCTCTGCGCGGGTCAGGCGGGCGGTGGCCGTCCAGGCCACCAGGCCGATGGAAATGGCGATCACCCAGAGAGACACGCCGAAGAGCGTCACGATCACCATGGCGAACAGAAGTGGCGGCAGCACCTGGAAGAATTCCGTCGCCTTGGTGGCCGGGAAGGACAACCAGGCCCGGTCAGAGGTCGACAGCGCCCCGACGCCGATGCCGATGGTCACCGTGATCGCGGCCGCCAGGGCGCCCACGGCCAGGGTCACCCGACCGCCGACAAGGACACCCGCCATGACGTCGCGGCCCAGGAAATCGGTGCCCAGCCAGAAGTCCTTGTCCGGCGGCATGAACGGTGGCCCCGCCATGTCGAAGCCGCCCACCCCGTAAAGAGCCGGCCCGATGGCCGAAACTACGATGATCAGAAGCAGCAGCAGGGTGCCGGTCAGCCCGGACGGGTTGGTCAGGAACAGGCGCAGGGTTTCGAAGCGCGGCGGCGGGGCCGCACCCAGGGACGTGGGAGCATCAGCCATTGGTGCGGATCCTCGGATCGATAAGGCGGTAGCAGAGGTCCGTCAGCGCATTGGCGACAACCACGATGACCGCAGAGAAAAACAGGGCGCCGAGCAGCATCGGATAGTCGCGGCGCAGGATGGATTCAAAGACAAGCCGGCCCAGCCCGGGCCAGTTGAAGACCGTCTCGACCACCACGGCCCCGGCCATCACCTGGCTGAACTGCAGGCCCACGATGGTGACGATGGGGATCAGCGCATTGCGGAAGGCATGGCCAAAGACGACCCGCCCACGGGATGCGCCCTTGGCCCGCGCGGTCCGCACGTAGTCGGCATTCAGCGCCTCCATCATCGAGGTCCGGCTGAGGCGGCTGTAGAGCGCCAGGTAGGTCGAGGCGAGCGTCAGGGCGGGCAGCACCAGATGCATGGCCACGTCCTTCACGTGGGCCAGGCCTTCCCGCGCGCTGCCGATGGTCTCCATCCCGCTGGCCGGGAACAGCGGGACCGACAGCGACAGCCAGATCACCAGCAGGATCCCCGTCCAGAAGACCGGCGCCGAATAGCCCGCCAAGGAGATCGCGGTGACGAAGTGGCTCAGCCAGGATTTCGGCTTCAACGCCGAGAAGACCCCCAGCAACGTGCCGACCACCGTCGCCAGGATGACCGAAGTCGCGACCAGCAGCACTGTCGCCGGGATCCGCTGCAACAGTACCTCGGTCACCGGTTGCTTGTAGTAGTAGGAGGTCCCGAAATCCCCCTGCAGCGCATGGCCGAGATAGCTGAGCAGCTGGATATGCAGCGGCCGGTCCAGCCCGTAGGCGGCGCGCAGCTTCTCCAGGACCTCAGGATCCGCGCCCCCCATCTCTCCGGCCATCACATCGACCGGATCGCCGGGTGAGGCATGGATAAGCAGGAAATTCAGGATCAGAACGGCAATCAGCAGGAAGGCGATGTTCGCGATCCGCTTCATCAAGGGTTTCGACATGACTTATTCACCAAGAAACGGGCTGAGCCATTGGTCTTCGATCCCCTGCGCACCCGAACGATCCCAGGCCGTCGCGACCCGTTGGCCGGTGCCGAACCAGACCCCTTCGAAGCTCTTCATGTAACGGATCATCTCGCGCAGCATCTGGATCCGCGATGGCCGCCCGATGGCCTGGGGATGGTTGATCAGGGTGAACAGCCCGCCCTCTTCGTAGATCGCACGGAACTCGGCCTTCCAGATCGCAAGGATGTTCTCGGCCGACATGATCGGCCGGTGAAAGGCGATCGAAGTGGAAAGATAGGGCACGTCGTCAAGGCCCCAGGCCCAGGGCAATTCGATCAGCGTACGGTCGTCATCCTTCAGCCGGTGGCGATAGGGCATGACCCCGTCCAGCATCGAGGTATCGTAGAGGAACCCGTTGTCGATCAGCATCCGGACAAGGTTCGGACTGGTCTCCCCCGAAGGCGCGCGGTAGCCGACGGGGGACTTGCCCGTGACCTCGATCAGCGCCCGCAGGCCTCCGTAGAATTCCTCTTCCTCCTCCTCGGGCCGGTTCGGATCGACCCACTTGTGCAGATAGCCATGATGGCCGATCTCGTGGCCCGCCTCGACGATCTTCTCGACAATGGGTCGACGGTTCTCGGCCACCCAGCCTGGGACGAAGAAGGTGCAGGTCAGGCTTTCTTCCTGCAGCAGCTTCAGGATACGGGGCACGCCTTCGCGCGCCCCATAGGTGCCCTGGGACAGGGTCCCGGGGCGTTTCATGTTGTCCGGGTGGCGGGCCATCCAGTTCGTCTCGGCATCGAAATCGAAGCTGAGGAAAACCGCGCAGCGCGCCCCGTTCGGCCAGATCTTCGTCTCCGTCATGGGATCAGGCCTTGGTCCAGTGCATGTCCAGCATCGGCGACAGGATACCCCAGCCGGTGGTCGGCAGATCCGCGAGAGCCTTGTTGTAGACAGTGTAAAGCGGCTCCTCGTTGGTGTGGATCAGGGGCAGCTCGTCGCTGATGGTCTTCTGGAACTCGGCGTACATCGCATAGCGGGTGTCGAAATCCGGCTCCTTAGCGGCACGGTCGAGCAGATCGTCGATGGCGGGGTTGTTGTAGCCCTCGGTGTTGACGAAGACCGCGCCCTTCTTGATGAAGCTGCTCAGGTAGGACTTGCTGACACCCAGCGTCGGATCCGCCTGGTTCCAGCTGGCGTTCATGGTCAGGTCGTAATCCCAGTTGCCGATGGCATTGGACCAGGAGGCAAAGTCAGGCGAGGGAACGAGGTTGATCTTGATCCCCACCTTGGCGAACTGCGCCTTCAGGTACTGGGCAACCGGCCCCTGGCTGTTGATGTTGCCCGGCTCGGGATACCAGCGCATGTCCAGCTCGAACCGGGTGCCGTCGGCCTTCTCGGGGTAGCCTGCCTCGTCCAGAAGGGCCTTCGCCTTCTCGGGATCGTAGTCGTAGATCACCAGGTCATCGCTCGCGAAGACGTTCGAGCTGTGCATCGGGCCGTCCAGCCGCTTGGCCTCGCCGTTCAGCAGGGTGTCGGCGATGTAATCCTTGTCCATGGCATAGGCCATGGCCTTGCGCACCCGCACGTCCGAAAGGGGTTCGCTGCGCAGGTTCACTTCCAGGTAGTTGATCGGGCCAAGGATGCCGTAGCCGTCGCTGGTCACTGCAAGCTTCTCGTTGGCGCGGATCCGGTCCATATTGCGCATCGGGATGCCCGCGAACGGCAGGTAGTCGATATCGCCCCGCTCCACCGCGATCAGGCTTGTGATCGCGTCACGGATGATGATGAAGTTCAGGCGATCCAGCTTGGGCTTTTCCTCCAGGAAGAAGTCGTCGAACTTCTCCAGGGTGACGTGGCTGTCGGGAACATATTCGACGAACTTGAACGGGCCTGAGCCGACCGGCGCCAGGTTGGCGGGGTTCTCCAGGATGTCGCCTTCGCCGTAGATATGCTTGGGAATAATCGGCAGGGTGTAGGCCGACAGGGTCGTCAGCAGCGCGGGCAGCGGATAGTCCATGGTGATCGACACGGTCAGCTCATCGACGGCCTCGGCCCCCGAAACGCCGCCGAACATCGCGCGACCGTTGGCGTGGTTCTCCTTGACCGTCATGAGGGAGAAGACGACATCTTCCGCCGTGATCGGCGTACCATCGTGGAACAGGGCGCCGCTGCGGATCTTGACGGTGCAGCTCAGCCCGTCCTCGGCCACGTTCCAGCTTTCGGCCAGGTAGGGGATCGGCTGCATGTCCGCATCCAGGCGCAGCAGACCCGCAAAGATCTGGACCCCCGGCAGGCCCGTGGCATTGCCGGCCTGGATCGCGGGGTTGAGGTGCCGCAGCGAAATATGCCCGATGTTGACGGAATTCTCGGCCGCGCCGGCCTGGGCCTGATGAGCCGTACCGCTGAGCAGTGCGGTGGCCGCGGTGCCAGAAATCAGTTGCAGGGCGCGTCGACGCGACAGCGTCATTTTGGCGAAGGTCTTCATGTCTTGCTCCCGGTTGAGATATGTCTCTGGCCCCGGCTGACGCGGGGCCTTGCCCTGAAGAAATCGCCAAAGACGGCAGCACTCAAATTACGAGTTGCGTCCGATTTATAAGATTTCGCACTCAATCGAGGCAGATCAGGCGGAAAGCCTTGCTTTTCACCGCTCCGCCGCAAAGCTGGGCCACATCCCCGGACAGACCGACGCCATGCCCCGCGCGGAACTGCCCATCCCCTGTGCGACACGAACCCATGAATGCGAACATCAAGCAGCTGCGTGCCTTCATCGCAGCGGTCGAATCCGACTCCTTTTCCGAGGCGGCGATCAAGATCAACATCACCCAACCCGGCCTGTCGCAGCTGATCCGACAGCTCGAAGGTGAAATCGGCATGAAGCTGTTCAACCGCACGACACGGCGGGTGGACCTGACAGACGAAGGCCGCATCTTTGCCCAGCAGATCCGCCGCGTACTGGGCGACCTGGACGATGCCTACCAGCAGATGGACGATATGCGGAACATGCGCGCGGGCCGCGTCCGCATCGCCATTCTGCCCTCCGTCGCCGCCAGCGTGCTGCCCTCCATCGTCGCGCAACTGACAGGCCTCCTGCCCGGTCTCGACGTCGGCGTCTACGAGATGCTGGGCGACCATCTGAAGGATAGCGTCAAGCAGGGTGACGTAGAATTCGGCATCGGCGCCAGCCCGGGCGAAGATCCCATGCTGCGCTTCACCCCTTTCATCACCGATCGACTGGTCTGCCTCTGCTCGGAAAACGATCCGCTGTCCTTCATCGAGAACCCCAGCTGGGATGACCTGTGCGAGCGCCCCTATGTCGGCTTCGCGCCGCATACCAGCGTCCACCACCAGGTTCAGCAGCTTTGCGAACGCACCGGCCGGAGGCTGAACCAGAAGAGCGAGATTACCGGCCTCGCCACCGCCGTCGGCCTTGTCCGCGCCGGCGTCGGCTTTGCCCTCATCCCGGAACTGGCCCTTGGCGGGCTTGAACTCCACGGGCTGAAACTGCGTGCCATCGACACCTTCCTCGCCCGTCGGGAAATCGGACTGATCACCCTGCTCAAACGCGCCCACACCCCGGCAACCCTGCAGATGTTCAACATGTTCCAACGCGGCGGCGGCAGCATCGCCACAAACGCGATGGAGAAGTTCCGCGTCCTCGACACCATCACCCTCGAATAGGCGCAGGCCGAACAATTCATAATCGAATGTAATAAATAGCCGCAGCGAGCTAACTTATCCTGCCGCCTGATCGGTGCCATGCTCGACAGGCCGTTTCGCGCAGACAGACGACAGGAGGTCCGGCAGAATGCGATCCATCAGACTTGGCACCGGCGCCGGATATGCCGGCGATCGCGTCGAACCTGCGGTGGCCCTGGCCGAACATGGCGATCTGGATTTCCTGATCTTCGAATGCCTGGCGGAACGCACGGTTGCCGCGGCGCAACTGGCCAAGCAGAAGGACCCGGCACAGGGCTACGATCCCATGCTGGAGCTGCGGATGCGGGCCGTCCTGCCCCATTGCGCCCGCAATGGCGTGAGGATCGTCACGAACATGGGCGCGGCAAACCCCCTCGCGGCAGGCCGGCGCATCCAGCAGATCGCCCGGGATCTGGGCCTCCCGCAACTTTCGATTGCCGTCGTCACCGGTGACGACGTGCGCCATCACATCGGCCCGCACACGCCGATTGCCGAAACCGGAGAGGACCTGGGCGACGCCACCTGCGACCTGGTCTCCGGTAACGCCTACCTCGGCGCGGCCGGCGTGGTCGAGGCCCTGTCGCGCGGCGCGGACGTTGTCGTCACCGGGCGGGTTGCCGACCCGTCGCTCTTCGTCGGCCCGATCCTGCACAGCTTCGGCTGGAGCCTCGACGACTGGCACCGCATCGGCCAGGCCACCCTGGCAGGTCACCTGCTGGAGTGCGGCCCGCAGGTGACCGGCGGCTATTTTGCCGACCCGCATTTCAAACCCGTCGACCACCTCGAAACCATCGGCTACCCGATCTGCGACTTCCGAGAAGATGGATCGCTCGAGATCTACAAGCTGCCCGGCACCGGGGGCAGCGTTTGCCCCGCCACCTGCAAGGAACAGCTCCTGTACGAGGTCTTCGACCCCGCCAACTACCTGACCCCGGATGTCACCGCCGACTTCTCCCGCGTCTTGATCGAACAGACCGCGCCGGATCGTGTCAGGCTGTCAGGCGCGACCGGCCGCCCCGCACCCGAGCAGCTGAAGGTCTCCGTAGGCTATCGCGCGGGTTTCATCGGCGAGGGCCAGATCTCCTATGCCGGCGCCACCGCCCATGACCGCGCCCGCCTGGCGCTCGACACGGTCCGCCAACGCCTGGCCCGGCAGGTCACGCCGGAGGATATCTCCTTCGACCTGATCGCCATGACCGCTCTCGGCGACGGAGCGGAGCAGGCCAACCCCTCAGCAGAGGTCAGGGCAAGGGTCGCCGCGCGCTGTCGCAGCGCGGACGACGCCCGGCGCATAGGCACCGAGGTCGAAGCCCTTTACGTTAGTGGCCCGGCCGGCGGCGGCGGCGTCAGCCAGAGCATGCAGGAAATCATCGGCATCTGGTCGAGCTATCTGCCAAGGCAGGACGTGCCCGTCAGCGTCTCGGTCCTCCGCTAGACCCTGCCTTCTCCGCCGGGCCCCATCCGCCCCGGCAGGCCCCGGGTCATTGAACTGAAGCGCCTTTCGCAGCTTTTCCAAGACGTCTCCAGCGGGCTACCGACATCGTCTCAGCCAAGCTGCCAGATGAGCCTTTGAGTGACGCTTGAGAAGTCGCTCACCTGCGCCAAAATCCGTCTCGACATGCGCCAGTCACTAGCCTGCCAAGCCTCTATCCCAAGAAGCGACTGCACCCGACATCTGGGCGGCCAGCACGTCTGGCCCGGTCGGGGGAAATTCAAAGGGTGACGCCTACCGAAAGCAAGGAAAAGCGGCCTGCCAATCTGGTGCGAACACCAGACCTCAGGAGATGGCACCGTTAATTTCGTAACAGCGCAGCAGGTCAAGCGCCCCGTTCGGCGGTGGCGCCTTCCGCAACCTAGCCCGGAACCCCGCTCCACCCGGTCAGCTGCGGAGACCAAAGCGCCCCCGCATGCACCGGCAGAATAGTCCCCGGCGCGCAAAACGAACATGCCGGCCGCTGCCCCCGCATGCGGGGTGCGGCGCTTTCCGGAATGGACCACTCATTCGGATCTGAAGGCCCTCGAGAACTGGTCGGACAGCGGCTTCAGCACGTAGGAAAGAGCCGAGCGTGACTCCGTGCGCAGGAAGACCTCTGCCGGCATGCCCGGCACCGCCTGCCCCAGCACCTCGTCGGTCGCCTCATCGGCCTCGGGCAGGACGGTCACGCGGTAGAAGCTCGCCCCGCTGCGCGTATCTTCGGAGAGTTCGGCCGCGACGCCGGTGACGCGCCCGGCGACCTCGGGCGTCGTTCTCTGGTTCAGCGCGCTCAGGCGGAGGAACACCGCCTGCCCGGGATAGATCTGGTCGATATCCCCCGGCGCCACCCGTGCCTCGACCTGCAGGGGATCGTCCATCGGCACGATCTGCAGGACCGCCTCCGCCGGGGAGATCACGGCCCCCGGCGCATGGACCGACAGCTCGTGCACCAGTCCCGCCTGCGGCGCGGTGATCCGGATCCGTGCGAAACTGTCCCGGGTGGCGACCAGTCGTTCCCGATATTCCGCGATCTGCGCCCGGGTCTCCTGCAGCTCCTGGCTCACCTCGACACGCAAGTCGCTGTCGATCTGCAGGATCTGCAGGCGCATCTCGGCCACCCGGCCCGCGGCCTCGGCCTGTCCGGCGATGGCCTCGCCCCGTTCCCCCTCGTAGGTCGCGGCCTCCCGGTCGAGGGAGTTGAGGCGTTCGACCGTCACCAGACCGTCGCCACGCAGGCGCCTCAGCCCCGAAATCTCCTCCTCCAGGACCGCAAGCGCGCGTTCATAGGCTCCCTGCTGCGCCGCCAGCCCGTCGGCCTGAAGCCGATACTGCGCGATCCGCTCTTCCAGCTGGGCCCTCTGTCCCTGTCTCGCCTCCCGGCGGGAGCGCAGCAACTCCTCCTCATCCCGCAGGATCATGGCAAGCTCCGGTTCCTGCGCGCGGGCAAGCAGCGCCCCGGGGAAGTCGATCTCGGCGGCGCCCGCTGCTTCGGCCTCCAGCCGGGCCGCACGGGCCTGCAACTCGTCAAGCCGGTCCGAGAGCATGGCCAGACTCGCCGCAAGCTGCGTCCCGTCCAGCCGGATCAGAAGCTGGCCCGCCTGTACCCTGTCACCCTCTTCCACCAGGATATCCGCCACCACGCCGCCGTCCGGGTGCTGGATATCCTTGACGTGGGACCGCACCACGAACCGCCCCTCGGCCAGGACGGCACCGGAGAGCTGGGCCGTCACCGCCCAACCAAACAGGCAGCAAAGCAGAAGCACCGCAGAGCAGGCCGCCAGCCGGAGATGTCGACGCGCGCCCAATGCGGCAGGTCCCTGCCCGCTATATCCCCCGACATCATCCATGGCTTACCGCCTCCGTTCCCTTTTCTTCCGCCTCGTCGCCCTCTGCGGGCAGCAGGTAGCGAACCGAGGCCAGGCTTTCGCCAGCCCCTTCCGGGACCGTGGGACGCGGGCGCAGCACCTTGGCCAGCACCTCCTCCTTCCGCCCGAAGGCCAGTTGCCGCCCATCCTTCAGCATCAGAGCGAGGTCGACCGCGCCAAGGGCCGCAGGACGATGCACGATGATCACGGCGATGCCACCGCGCGCCCGAATGGCGGTAATGGCGCGGCTCACGGCGGCCTCCCCCTCCGCATCCAGATTGGCGTTCGGCTCGTCCAGGACCACGAGGAACGGGTTGCCGAAAAGCGCCCGTGCAAGACCGATCCGCTGCCGCTGGCCGCCGGACAGGGTCGCGCCGCCTTCCCCCAACAGGGTGTCATAGCCCTGTGGCAGCCCGAGGATCAGATCATGCACCCCCGCCTGTCGGGCGGCGGCGATGATGTCCTCGCTCCCGGCCACAGGATCGAAGCGGGAGATGTTCTCCGCCACCGTTCCGGCAAAAAGCTCCACATCCTGCGGCAGGTAGCCGAGGTTCCGGCCAAGCGCCTCCGCCTCCCATTGCCCAAGCAGCGCCCCGTCGAGCCGGACTTCCCCCGCCAGAGGCGGCCAGAGCCCGACCAGCGCTCGCGCCAGCGTCGACTTGCCGGAACCACTGGGCCCCAGCACCCCAAGGGCGCTGCCAGCCGGAACCTGCAGGGACAGGTTGCGCAGGATCGGGGCGCGGCTGCCCGGCGCGGCAACGCTCAGGCTCCGGACGTCGAGCCGCCCGCAGGCCGGCTGCAGGGACAGCCCCGGCCCTGCGCCCCCGGCCCGCCCGAGGCGGGCACCCAGACGTTGCCAGCTCTGACGTGCGGCGCTCAGGCTCTTCCAGCTTGCGATGGCCTTGTCGACCGGCGCCATGGCCCGCCCCATCATGATGGAGGAGGCGATCATGACACCCGCTGACACCTCCTGCCGGATCACCAGGGCCGCGCCCACGGCCAGGATCGCCGATTGCAGCATCAGCCGCAGAGACTGGGAAATGCCGCCCAGAAGGGCGCTGATGTCCCCCGCCTGCCGGTTCGCGGCGAGGTAGCCGGCATTCACCGCCTGCCAGCGGTCGGCCAGCCGCGCTTCCATTCCCATGGCGCGCACGGCCTCGGCATTGCGGCGTGTCGCCTCCAGCATGTCCTGGCGGGTCGCGCCAAGGCGCTGCGTTGCCCGGGCGGGCCCGGCCGTCAGCCGCGCGCTCAGCAGGGTCAGTGCCACCATCACGACCGCCCCCAGGCTGGCGGTGACACCGATCCAGGGGTGCAATAGGAAACACAGCAACAGGTAGAAGGGCAGCCAGGGCAGATCGAACCAGGCAGGCGCGCCCTGCCCACCGATGAAGTTGCGGATATTGTCGAGGTCGCGCAGCGGCTGCACCCCCTCCCCCGCGCGGCCGCGCAGGGCCGCCGCGTTGATCTCCGCATGCACCTGCCGCGACAGCGCCTCGTCCATGCTTTCGCCCAGCCGCAGGAAAACCCGGGCGCGCAGCACGTCGAGCAGCGCCTGGAAGGCATAGAGCATCACGGCCAGTACCGCGAAACCTGCCAGCGTCGGCATGCTGCGGCTCGGGATCACCCGGTCGTAGACCTGCAGCATGAACATCGGCGAGGTCAGCGCCAGGAGGTTGACGACGAGGCTGACCAGAGCCAGACCGAGCACCGAGCGGTACAAAACGGAAGCCGCCGCCGCGATCGGGGATCGCGACGGTGCCTGCCCCGGGACCCGGCCCGGGGCGATATGGGACGAAAGATCCATTGATCCTGCGTCAGGCCGCCAGGGCCGCATCGGTGAAGGCGAAGTTCGAGGCGGTGACATCGCCGGCATCGACCCCGGCCAGCGTGACGGAGCCGTAGTCGCCCAGGTCGATCACCGCGTCGCCATTGGCGTCATTGGCGATGGAGAGCTCGGCGAAGCTGTCGTAGTCGGTATCCTCCAGGTTCAGCTCGATGATATCCTCGGTCACATCGAAATCCTCGACCGTGTCGTCGCCCAGATCATCGTCGAAGACGAAGGTATCCTCGCCGCCGAAGCCCTGGAAGACGTCGGCAGAGGTGGTGCCGGTCTGGCGCGTGCCTTCCGTGGCAAGGTAACTTTCGAGATAGGACAGGTCGCCGGTCATGAAGGCGTAGACCAGTTCCTGCCCGGCACTGCCCTCCCCATCGGCAACGACGCCGCCGAAGTCGAAATCGGCCACGGTGGTGATCGTGTCGAAATCCTCGGAGCTGTTGGCCGTCAGGCCGTAGCCGATCTTGATGTGATCGAGCGAGCCTTCGATGTTGCCGGTGCTGTACTCCCAGCCATCGACCGATTCCGCGACGAAGCCGCGTTCACTGGCGTTCCACGAGGCGAAGGGCAGCGCCGCTTCGGAATTGGCGTAATCGTCGCCGGTGAAGTCGAACGGGTTGCTCGAATTGAACCAGCCCCAGCCCGCGCGGGAAAAGGTGCTGTAATCCGCCAGGTAGCCGGCGAAATCGCCCGAGATGGAAATATCCACAGTCATCTTGATATCCTCTTCAGAAGAGATTGATTGGTGCCCCCGGTATCCAGCCGTGAGGGGCGTCTTGGGTGACCCGGCCAGGGCCGGGTCCATCTCTGCCGTCTGGGTGGAGAAGTCTCAGAAGGTCATGTTCAGCGAAATCATCGCCGTGCGCCCCGGCGCCGGATAGTCCGGCGTGCCGAGGCTGTCGGCATAGGCCACGTCGGTCAGGTTGTTCACGGCCATGCGCAGCTCCGCCCGGTCGGTCAGCTGGTAGCGGGCGAAGATGTCATAGACCGTGTAGGCCCGCACATCGTCGAGGTAGCCATTGTTGCCGAGGTAGGTCGTCGCCCCCGCATAGGTGACCCGCGTCCCGAGCGTCAGGCGCTGATCCAGCAGGTGGAGGCCGAACTGCAGCGTCGCCTTGTCCTCGGGCGGGACGTAGACGGTCAGTCCACCAGTGATGACACCGGCCGCCTCATGTTCGAATTGATCGGAGATATCGCTGTCGAGCTTCGTGTAGCTGGCACCGATGAAGAACCGTTCGGATTCGTAGTTCGCTTCCAGTTCCAGCCCCTTCATGGTCGAGGTGCCAACGGCGTTGACGTTCATCGCCTGGCCGTAGCTGTTGAAACCGTAGAGGATGTAATCCTCGACACTGCGGTCGAAGTAGACAGCCTTCAGGCGCAAAGCGTCCCCTTCGCGCAGTACGCTGTCGGCCAGCACGTTGACGCCCAGCTCCCAGGTCCGGGAGGTCTCTGGCCGCAGGTCGGGGTTGGGCATGAACATGCCGTAGCCCAGGCCGATATGGGTACCGCCGAGAGCCGCCTCCATCAGGTTCGGCGGACGGAACCCCTCCGAATAGGAGGTAAAGAGCTGCAGCGCCTCGCTTGCCTGCCAGGCCAGCCGCGCCGAGGGCAGCAACCGGCCGTCGTCCGTGTCGATCTCGACGTCATCCCAGCTCCCCGTCATCAGGTCCTGTGCCCGTGCGGTTGCCTGCATCGTGTAGTGGTCATAGCGCAGTCCCGCCGCCAGGGAGACACCACGCCCCAGCGAAAGCTCACCATTCGCAAAGGCCGAGGCGACGGCGCGCTCTCCCTCCGGGTTGGGACCGGTGAACCAGTCGCCGTCGGGATCGTCCGTGTCATCGGTGCCCTGCTGGTCGGTCTCGGTCCTGTCGCGGAAGACCTCGATACCGTAGTTCAGCGCCAGGTCGCGACCGGCGGGCAGGAAACGGCTGGTGTTCTGCAGGCTGCCGCCGATCGTGCCGATCTCGTAATCGACGTCGAAGGCATCATAGGTAGACCGCGGCGGACGGTACTGGTCGACGTGGACATGGTTGTACCAAAGGTCTGCCGCCAGATCGACGAGCGGCGTATCGGGGTTGTAGGCATAGGCCGCGCGCAGGGTGTTGTTGGTGGTCGTATTGGTGTCGGTGTAACTGCCATCGCCCGTGGCGTATTCGCTGCGGAAGCCCAGCCAGCTCAGGGTCAGGTCGGAGAAATCGCCGAGGTCGATCTCCGCCTTCAGCAGGCCGGAGGAGCTTTCGGAATTGGTGTACTCAGGCGCTTCGCCCGTCACGTTGTCCCTGTAATCCAGCACCTCCCCGTTCTGGCCGATCTCGTAGTCTCCGATCTTCTTCCGGCTGATCACGCCTGTCAGCGCCACCCGATCCGACAGTCGGTAGGCCGCGGCAAGCGATCCCTGGAAATCGAAGGCATTGCTTCCCGTGGTCACGTCCACCTCTCCGCCGAACCTGTCACCGGGATCCAGCAGGTCCTGGGCAAGCAGCGTACGGAAGTTGACCGATCCGGCAAGGGAGGCCGCCCCGCCAACCCCGGAACTGACCGTCTTCTGCGCCTCGACCGCGCGGATCATCGCCGGATCGAGGTAGGTGAACCCGGTCGATCCGTGCCCGGAGAGCTGCAGGTTCTGCCGGACCCCGTCGATCATGGTGTTCACGCGGGTCTGGTCCTGCATGCCACGGATATTGACGTTCAGCCCCGGATCCTGCGGATTGTCCGACGTGTAAACGCCCGAAACGTCATCCAGCAGATCGGCGGACTGGCGCGGCGGGTCCTCCCGGATCGCTTCCCTTCCGACGACACTGACGCTGGTCGGACTGCGATAGACCCAGTCCGGCGCATTCCGGAAGCCCGCGCCAGAGGTCGCGTCTTGCCGTGGCTGCGCCAGGACCGTGATCGGATCCAGGATCAAATCCTCCCCGTCCCCGCGCAGGGCCGAAGGGTCGGTCCCGCCGATCTGAAAGAGCGTCACGGCCTGCCCCTCCACACGGTAGCCCAGTCCGGTTCCGGCAATCATCAGGCCAAGCGCCTCGTCGCGTCCGTAACGTCCCTGCACGGCGCGGCTGGTTCGCCCATCAGCCAGTGCAGCGGGATAGGCCAGCCTTTGCCCCGTGGTTCGCGCATAGGCCGAAAGCGCCCGCACAAGGGGCTGCGCCGGAATGTCGAAACTGTAGCTGGCCGCGCCACCCACCTGTTGCGCCTGCGCCGGTTGCGGCAGAAGCACCAAAGGTGATGCAGTGCTCATCATGAGTACGGCCAGCCACCTTGCTGGCGTCTTGATCACGGCTCTGCCCCGGCCTCGCCCTGCGGGGGTCGGCGTTGTCCCATTCGGCATCATCTGGTTGTCCCTTTCACTCGATGTCCCCAGGGATTTCCTGGTCCCTCACTAACCGAGACGACGGGCGGGGCAGATGCCCTCAACGATTTCAGACAATTTCCATCAACAAATTTTCAACACACTGACTTACCTATATATTTTATACCGCAACCAGCACCGTCAGCAGATCCCCCACCCGATGCAAACGCAGCGGCAGGCCAAGTGCCAGTGCTTCGAGGGACCGAGCGGGATCTTCAAGATCGAGCACGGCATTGACCTTCAGCTGCGCCAAGCCCGTCTCCGCAATGGTGATCCAGCCATGCGACCATGGCCTCAGCGCGGCAACGACCTCCTCCAGCGGCATGGCCTCGGCGATGAGCTCCCCCTCCTGCCATGCCAGAGCGGCGGCGGCCCCATCTTCGGCCATGGAGAGTGGAACACCTGCCCGGTCATAGACGACCCGCGCGCCCGGCGGCACGTCCAGCGCTGCCCTGCCGGCAGCCAGCACGACCACTCCCTCCCCGAGGGAGGCCACCGCGACCTGGCCGTGCGGCAGGTTGCGGTTCACGTCCACCGTCGCCCTGCCCGAGGTCTGCACCCACAAGGGACCGGCCCTGAGGGAGGCATGCCCCGCATCCTGGTGCAGACAAACCTGCCCCTCGTGCAGCGTCAGCCGGCGCGCCTCCGGCGCCTCCTCACTGTCCAGCGCGGTCCAGGCGTTCAGGATCAACTCGCCACGTCCCCCCATGGCGATCCGCGACCGTTCCGCCACGCCCGTCACCAGATCGGACCTGAACCGCCGCGACAGTCGGTGACCGGCAAGGGTCCCGCCGCCCAGAACGGCAAGGCCAGCGATTCCGCGAAGGACATCGCGCCGCGCAATCCTCGGCACTTCCCGACCCGGTTCGATCCGCCCGGTCCGCCGGTCGCGGTGCACAAGGGAGGTCATGCCCCAGACTGCTTCGGCCTCCCGCGCGGCGGCCTCATGCCCTGCGCTCAGCCCCCGCCAGTGGCGAAAACCCTCCCGCGCCTTCCCACCGGCATCGCCCGCGTGGATGCGCATGATCCAGGCCAGCGCCTCGTCACAGAGGTCCTCTTCGGGCGCTCCGCCCGGATCAAGCCGACGCGCGCTCACCTGCTGCCCGCCCCGCGGCCCACACCCGCCGCCTCTTCCCCGGCCAGCTCGAGCCGCCGGGCCTCTCTGCACAGTCGCAATGCCCGCATCATGTGCTTTTCCACCATGCTGACGGAGATCCCCATCCGAAGTGCGATTTCCCGATGCGTCAGGCCTTCCAGACGGTTCATCAGGAAGACCGCCGAACAGGCCTCCGGAAGCTCGTTGAGCAGCATGGCCAGCTGCGCGATCCTTTCCCGGAAGAGCATCGCCTCCGCCGGGTCGCCGCCTCCGGCCAGATCCTCCACCCCGTCAACGTCGATCCGGTAGAGCCATTCGCGCCGGCGCTTCCTGGTATGATCGAAGGCGGCATGCCTGAGGGCGGTCAGCGCATAGTGGCGGGGATTGGCGATGCCGATCCCGTCGCGCCGCGAGGCGGTCAGCCTGACATAGGTCGTCTGCAGGACATCCTCCCCTGTATCCCTGTCGCCGACCAGCCGCGCGGCCCGGGACAAAAGCTCGGGATGATGGCGCCGGAACAGGTCGGCGATCCAGTGGCCCATGGGTGGTTCATCCATGGTACGGGCGCCGGGCATGCCGGCAGAACTGCACGAAAGAAACGGCCATATGCCAGTCCCCCCTCCTGTGGTGGATCTGGCTAGCACCGGGAACACCGCAAATGTTCGACGGGCTGGCTTTCCACCAGACGGTAGTGGAAGACAGGCGGGAAGCGCAAGCACATCAAGGGCCGCCCGGCATCTGCGGTCTGGCCCTGGCCGCCCGTCTCGTCCCGGCAGCGCCTCCCACACGGCCCTGGTCGCGCATCGGACCGCCCCGGCACCGGTGGACCTGCGGCCGATCATGCACTAACTGTCATGCCGGTCACCCCGGTGGCTTGGCACACATGGTCCCGTCCGCAGTCTTCCGCGACGGCACGAATCCTTCGAAGGCTGGCATGGCGACAAAATCCCGAACCCCTTCGCGGCGCAGCCCGTCATCGGACAGGAACGCGCCCGGAATGTCGAAGGAACTGGTGGTCGAGACAGCGTTGAAGCTGATCGACGAAAAAGGCCTGCAGACCTTCTCGATCCGCAACCTGGCCAAGACGCTCGACTGCTATCCGACGGCCATCTACTGGTACACGCCCAGCCGGCACTTGCTGATCGCAGAGGTGGTCACGCTGGTGCTGACCGACGTGGTGCCCGATCACGGCCTGCTCTGGCAGGACTGGCTGAAGGCGCTGTTCACCGGCTATCGCCGGTGCATCGCCCGCCACCCCAACGTGGCTCCGCTGATCGGCGTCAACCTGGTCTCCAACGCCTCGGTCAACGTCGACCTGATCGAAGGGATCCTGTCCAAGCTCGAAACTGCGGGGTTCCGAGATGACCTCCTGATCCATGCCTTCAATGCGGTGGTCGGCGCCATGGTGGGCTTTGCCACGCAGGAATACGCCATGTTGCCGCCCGATGCCGACGATCTGGAAGAGGATCTGAAGGGCTTCTCGGCCACCATCGACGCCGCGCAATACCCGATGGTCGCGCGCATGGCGCCTCAAATGCTGGGCTCCGCCTTCCTGCTCAGATGGGCCAACGGCGCTGTCAGCCCGCTTCAGGGCGGCTTCGATCTCTACGTCGATGCCTTCGTCAGCGGGCTCGAAGCGCTGCTCGCACAGGACTAGGCTCCGCATCAGATGATGAATTCATGGGCGCTGCCAAGCCTGGCGGCGCCCTTTTCGCATGCTTCCCGCCGAAGCCTCTTGTTCACCGTACAATTACTCTTGTACGGTGAACAGGAAATCACGGAAGACCGCCACCAGCACGGGCAAGGGCCGCAGGGCCCGACCGGCGGTGCGCGACAGGAAGGACAAGGACATGGGCATTCCCGACACGGCAGAAGCGGCGCGTGGCGCAACCGGCGAAGGCCCGTTCGACCAGCGGGGCGGACCGATCCAGGTCTTCTACACGCCGCTCGACGCGCCGCGCCGTCCGACGATCTCCCATGCAGAGGGGATCTACATGTGGGACACCGCCGGCAAGCGCTACCTCGACGCGACCTCCGGGCCGGTGGTCTGCAACATCGGCCACGGCAACCCCCGGGTTCTGGAGGCGATGGCCGAACAGGCCGGCAAGGTCTGCTACGCCTCCCGCGCCCTCTTCGAGAACGAGACCAACGTGCAGCTGGCGGAACAGGTCGCGGCCCTCGCCGGCCCCGGGTTCGAACGGGTTTTCGTCGTCTCCGGCGGGTCGGAAGCGACCGAAGCCGCGATCAAGCTGGCCCGCCAGTATGCGGTGGCCCGCGGCCAGGGGCAGCGCTGGAAGGTCCTGGCGCGCAACCCGGGCTACCACGGCGCCACGCTGGGCGCCGCCGCGGTCACGGGCGATCCCGAAACCGATGCGGTCTTCGAGCCGGTGATGCGGATCATGCCCCGCGTGCCCGCCCCCTTCACCTATCGCACCCCCGACAACATGGATGCCGACGCCCATGCACGCGCCTGTGCCCGCGCGCTGGAAGAAGCAATCCTCGAGGAAGGCCCGGAGAACGTCCTGGCCTTCATCATGGAACCGGTCGGCGGTCTTGCCACCGGCGCATTGGTCGCCCCTGACCACTACTATGCAGCCGTGCGGGAGATCTGCACCCGCCACGGCGTCCTGCTGATCTTCGACGAGGTGATGAGCGGCGCCGGTCGCACCGGGCGCTTCCTCGCGGCGGAGCACTGGCCCGATGCGCGCCCCGACATGGTGACCCTCGCCAAGGGCGTGGCGGCCGGCTACACCCCGCTCGGCATGGTCCTGGCCCCGCGCGAGATGGTGCAGACCGTCGTCGAGGCCGGCGGCTTCATGCATGGCCATACCTACAGCGCCAATCCCCTTTCCTGCGCCGTGGGCCACGCGGTCATGCGTGAGGTCGTCGATCAGGACCTGATCGGCAATGCCGCCCGCATGGGTGTGCTGCTGCGCGAACGGCTTCTGGCGCTGATGGAGCAGTCCGACATCGTCGGCGACGTGCGCGGCATCGGCCTGCTGCAGGCCATCGAGATCGTGCAGGACAAGGACAGCAAGACGCGTTTCCCCTCCTCCGCCCGTGCGATCTCCCGCATTGTCGACCTGGCGATGGAACGCGGCCTGCTGCTCTACTCCCGCTCCACCGCCGGGGGGCGCTATGGCGAATGGCTGATGATCACCCCGCCGCTGGTGCTGACCGAACCCCAGCTGGACGAGATGATGACCCTTCTGACCGACACGCTTTCCGCCTTCAGGAACGAAGCGCTCGGCTGATCCGGCAAGACCCAAAGACCAAGCAAGAACCACCAACAGGGAACTCCCCATGAAACTCTCCTCCAAGCTCTCCGCGCTTGCCACCTTCGGCATGATCGTCGGCGCCGCCACCCCCGGCATGGCCGACAGCCTGCGTTTTTCCCACTTCCTTCCCCCGGGCCACTATTTCGACAATGACGTGAAGCTCTGGGCCGATGCGCTGGCAGAAGCGTCTGGCGGCGAACTGACGGTGCAGGTCTTCCCGGCGGGCCAGATGGGCGCCCCGGCCGACCACTACGCCATGGCCCGCGACGGGATCGTCGACCTGGCATGGGTCAACTTCGGCTACACCCCCGGCGCCTTCCCGATTGCCGACCTGATCGACCTGCCCTTCTCGATCGAGGCCGACCGCGATGTCGCCTCGACCGCCGTGGACAAGTGGTATGCCAAATATGCCGCTCAGGAGATGCCCGACGTGCATTTCTGCCTCGCCCATACCGGCGCGCCGGGCAGCCTGCATTCCGCCAGCCCCGTCGCCCTGCCCGGTGATGTCGCCGGCATGAAGGTACGCCCCGGCTCCGCCGCCATGGCGCAGTACATCGCCGATCTGGGCGGTTCCGCCGTCCAGGTGCCCGCGACCGAGGCCCGCCAGGCCATCGAACGCGGCGTTGCCAATGCCATCACCTTCCCCTGGGGATCGCTCGAATTCTTCGGGATCGCCGATGCCGTGCCCTACCACCTGGGCACCGACCTTTATTACGTCGGCGCGGGCGTGGTGATGAACAAGGACCGCTACGAAGGCCTGTCGCCAGAGATGAAGGCGGCGGTGGATTCCGTCTGCTCGCCCGAATGGGCGGTGAAGATGGGCGAAAGCTGGGTCGAATTCGAAAACGGCGGCCGCCAGATCCTGGCCGACAAGGGCGACACGATCCATGACCTGACGGACGAGGAACTGGCCGCCTGGAAGGCATCCACCAAGCCCGCCTATGACCGCTGGGCCGAGACGCTGCGCAAGAAGGGCTTGGACCCCGAGGCGATCCGCGCTGATTTCGAAGCCGAGATCGCGGCGGCCAAGGCTGCGGCAGAATGATGGACCGGGCCCTGCGCACCATCGAGCTGCTGGCCAGCGCCATGCTGGGGGTGGTGACACTGATCACCTTCGCCAGCGTGGTCCTGCGCTACGTCTTCAACAGCGCACTGATGGACGCCTTCGACCTGACGCGCATGGCGCAGGGCCTGGCGCTCGCCTGGGGGATCGCCCTGGCGACCCACAGGTCGGAGCACATCACCATCGACGGGGTCTGGAAGCTGCTGGGCCCGCAGGGCCGGCTGGTGATGGACCTGGCCGCGCGGCTGATCACCGCCGGTTTCCTGCTGCTGCTGACCTGGGCCATGGCCGAGCGCGCGTTCAAGAACATGCTCTCGGGCATCTCCACGGCGGAGCTGCGGATCCCCCTCTGGGGGTTCCACGCCGCGATGACACTGGGCATTGCCGTGGCCTGCCTTCTGGTCCTTCTGGGGCTGCGCCACCTGCGCCGCCCCGCCGACGAGACCCTCCCGCCGGAGGCCGGGCCGGTCTGACGACCGGCCCCCACCTGCATTCCCACTCCCTGCACGCCCCTCCGCACTTCCGCCGAAGGACCCTTCATGTCGCTCTCCCTCATCGCCCTCGCGGGTTTCGCCATCCTGCTGGTCCTGTTGCTGATCCGCGTGCCTGTCGGGGTCGCCATGGCCATCGCGGGCTTCACCGGCTTTTCCATGGTGGTGGGCGTCGACCCTGCCATTTCCATGCTGAGCCAGGTCGCTTTCAACTCTCTCACCGCCTATGAATTCTCGATCATCCCGATGTTCATCCTGATGGGGGTCTTCGCGGCGAAGAGCGACCTCAGCCTCGAGATGTTCCGCGCCAGCCAGGCCTGGCTGGGCCGGTTCCGGGGCGGCATGGCCTTCTCGGCGCTGGTCGCCTCGGCGGGCTTTGCCGCCGTCAACGGATCCTCCATGGCCACTGCCTCCACCATGACCCGCGTCGCCCTGCCGGAGATGGAGCGCAACGGCTACGACGGCGGCCTGTCCGCCGGGGTGATCGCCGCGGGCGGCACGCTGGGCATCATGATCCCGCCCTCCTCGGTCTTCGCGCTCTACGGCTTCATCACCCAGCAGGATATCGCGGACCTCTTCATCGCCGGCATCCTGCCCGGCCTTCTGGGCCTGCTCTGCTACGGGCTGACCATCGTCGTCCTGGGCTTCCTGCGCCCCGCCAGCCTGCCCGCCGCCGCCCGCAGCACCTGGCAGGAGAAGCTTTCGACCCTCAGCCGCGTCTGGGCCATCGCCCTGCTGTTCGTGCTGATCATCGGCGGCATCTACGGCGGCATCTTCACCGTAACCGAAGCCGCGGGCATCGGGGCCTTCGGCGCCTGGCTCATCGGTACGCTGCGCGGACGGCTGGGGCTGAAGGCCACCTTCGAAGCCCTGGGTGAAGCCCTGGCGATGAGCGCGGCCATCTTCACCATCGTCATCGGCGCTCTGGTCTTCGGCTATTTCCTGACCGTCACCGGCACCACCACCGCGCTCATCGGCTGGCTGGCAAACCAGCCGCTCGGCCCCTACGGCGTGCTCTTCCTGATCCTGCTGGGCTACCTGATCCTGGGCGCGCTGATGGATGAACTGGCGATCACCCTGCTGACCCTGCCCATCGTCTATCCCGTCATCAAGGCGCTCGGCTTCGATCCGGTCTGGTTCGGTGTCATCTACGTCATGACCGTCACCCTGGGCGTGAATACCCCGCCCATCGGCATGAATGTCTTTGTGATCAATTCGATCGCGCGGCATATCGGGCTGGGGCGGATCTATCGCGCCGTGGCGCCCTTCATCGCCGCAGACCTGATGCGCCTGGCTCTCCTGATCCTCTTCCCCTCCATCGCCCTCGTCCTGGTCCACTGAAAGGCTTCGCCATGTCCTCCTCCGAACGTTCTCCCCAGGCTGAACTGCAGGCCCGCCTCGACCTAGGGGCGGAGCGGATCTTCGACCGGATGATCGCATGGCGCCGCGATTTCCATGCCCATCCGGAGCTGGGCAACCAGGAACACCGCACCGCGAGGATCGTGGCAGATCACCTGGAACGGCTGGGCTTTGACGAGGTGCGGCGCGGCCTGGGTGGCAGCACCGGGGTGATCGGCATCCTCAAAGGCGGCCAGCCCGGCCCCTGCGTGGCGCTGCGCGCGGATATGGACGCCCTGCCCGTGCAGGAGAAGACCGGGCTCGACTTCGCCTCCACCGCCCGCGCCAACTGGGGCGGCGAAGAGGTGCCGGTGATGCATGCCTGCGGCCATGATGCGCACACCGCCGTGCAGATGGCCGTGGCCGAGCTTCTGGCAGAGGAACGCGCCGCACTGAAGGGCAGCGTCATGCTGGTCTTCCAGCCGGCCGAGGAAGGCCCCGCGCCCGACTGGAAGGGCCTGTCCGGCGCCGAGCGGCTGGTGGCCGACGGCGTCTTCGACGATCCCAAACCCGATGCCTTCTTCTGCTTCCACGTCCTGCAGGACGAACGCCCCGGCACCGCCGGGGAGATCCGCCTGCACGAGGGCGACGGCACCTATGCGATGAGCATGCTGCGCATCAACATCGAGGGCCGCGGCGGGCACGGTGCCTATCCCTGGCGCACCGTGGATCCGCTGCTGATCGGCGCGCAGATCCTCACCGCGCTGCAATCGGTCCCCGCCAAGAACGTCGACGTGAACGAAAACGCCGTCACCCTGTCGATCGGCATCTTCAAGGGCGGGACGAAATTCAACGTCATCCCGAAGGAAGCGATGCTGGAAGGCGCGCTGCGCTTCACCGATGCCGAAAGCGGCCCCTACCTCGAAGGTCGGGTCGAGGCGATCGCCAAGGGCATAGCCGAAGCGGCAGGCGGCTCGGCCGACGTGAACTGGTACGCCCGGATCCCCATCGTGCACAACGATCCGGAGCTGACCCGGATGATGCGCCCCTCGCTCGACCGCGTGGCCCCCGATGACAAACCCCTGGTGGAGGTGCAGTCCTGCTTCCTCGACGATGTCTCCAACTTCTCCAAGGTCGCCCCGCTGATGTTCTTCACCGTCGGGGTCGGGCTGGACGAGGAGGATGGCGGCCGCTCGGGCTTCCACCACGAAGAGAATTTCCAGGTCAACGAAACCGGTCTGCTGACCGCCCTTCGCTCCATGGTCAACCTCGCGGCGGACTATGGCTATCGCCGGACCGACAACGCCTGAGACGGGCCTTCGCCCGGGTTCGCCTGAGCGCGCCCCAGCCTGTATCCGCAGGGCTCCCGCCTCCCTGGTGCCTCTGCGGGTGTCGGCCCTTGCGACTGCCCTTTCTTCCCGTGGCAGGCCTTTGTTCGAAGGCCTGCCGCACCGGCCCGGTACGGCGCCTCACCACAGACACCCCCCGCACCAGGTTATCCACAATTTCGGTGGATGAATCCCGGGAAAGACGCGGCTCGGGCCTTGCTGTACAGGCGGAAGTACCCCTGAGCCAATTTTAGGCAGCAGCCTGTCGCGAAGAGCCGCGAAGCTCGCACAGCGCGTGTTGGTCCGAAAGCTGCCCGCGGTATCGAGGGGCCTTGCCCGCCCCCTCCCCACCTGACTTCGGTCGGTGATCACACCCGCGCGAAGGCCAGGCGCGCGGCGAGAAGGACGAAAGCCCCGGCAAAGCCGCGTCGCAGCCAGACCATCACGGCGGGGCGCCTCACGACCAGGCGGCGGACCTGTGCCGCCAGAACGCCATAGCCCACGAAAATCACGAAAGTCATGGCCATGAAGACCCCGCAAAGCTCCAGCATCCGGGCCAGCGGCGCGTCCTCACCGGCGGGCAGGAATTGCGGCAGGAAGGCCAGGAAGAAGATCGCCAGCTTGGGGTTGAGGATATTGAGCGCAAACCCCGCCAGCGCCACGCGCGGCAGGGAAACCGCCCCCCGGTCCCGCGCGATTTCGAGCGCGCCTTTCTCTCTCAGCACGGCCCAGGCCATCCACAGAAGGTACAGGGCACCGAGGATCTTGAAGAGATCGAAAGCCGTCGCACTGGCCTGCAACAGCGCCGCAAGGCCAAGGAGCGCGGCAAGCATCGCGGGCAGGATCCCCAGGGTGCAGCCCGCGGCGGCAACAACGCTGGCCCGCGTGCCCTGCGAAAGCCCGGTGGCCAGCGTGTAAAGAACGCCCGTGCCCGGTGCCAGCACCACGATCAGCGAGGTCAGAAGGAAGGCGGCGCTCATGGCTCAGGCATCCCCTTCCGGCAGCAGGTCAAAGCTCGCTTCGGGCTGGTCGAGCACAACGCTCTGCCTCACCGTCGCAACCTGCGGCAGCGCCACCGTCAACGCGCCCAGAAGGCGCCGCAGGTCGTCTGCCGCCCCATCGTGCAGCGCCTCCGCCACGATCAGCGAACGGCGCGTTGCAGGGCTGACAGCGGACTGCCGGCTCTGCCGGTGCGCCCAGCGTCGGGCATGGGCCTCGCCCGCGTCGTCCGCAAAGATCACCTCGCCCGCCTCGGGGTGTTCCGTTTCGCCGGAGAAGGCCAGGTATCTCTCCTGCCCGCGCGCGGCCCCCACGGTCAGATCGCCGGTGACCTGGTCAAGGTCGAAGACCGCCACCGGCGTCGCAAAGGCCAGCGAGGCAGCGTTGCACAGGTCGATCAGCGGATGAATTGCGGGAAGGTCGCCCTCCTTGCGGAACCGCCGCAGGAGCGCCTCGGCCGCGCAGCGATATTTCGTGGGCTTCAGCCCCATCTGCGCATATGCGGCGCGCCATGCCCTGATCTCGGGGAAGTCGGCCTCGGTCGCGCCGGTCAATCTTGCCGCCGCGTCACGCCGGAACCCCGCAAGCACCGCCGGGGCATCGGCGTCGGGGCTGACCGCGCGCAACGCAATCACTGCCGTCACGCGTCCGGGGAAGGTCTTTTGCATGTGAGGGGAATAGGAAAAGCGCATTGCATCCTCGCCGTGGGTTCCGGGATGCTTGTGCAATAGCCGGTCCTGGCGGGCGCCGGCTTGAAGGATATTGCCCTTTCAGGCCTCTATCGCGGCGCGAAAGCGACCGGGCGTCAGGCCGAATTGGCGCGTGAAGGCGCGGGTCAGGTGGCTCTGGTCGGCGAAGCCCGCAGCCAGCGCTGCCTCGGCGATCGGAAGCCCCGCAGCGATCCCCTCGCGCGCACGCTTCACCCGGTGCTGGGTCAGATAGGCATGCGGCGTGATGCCGACCTCGCGGGCAAAGCGGCGCAGGAAGGCATAACGGCTCATCCCCGCCTCGGCGGCGAAAGCCCCCAGCGACAGGGGCGCCGCCCAGTCCTGCCCGATCAGGTCCAGCACCCGTGCAACCGGTCCGCAGGACGCCCCTTTGCGCACCCCGCCCCCGATCTTGCTTTCAACGGAGCCCCCAACCTCGAATGCCTCACCCAGCAGGGCGCGAATTGCGAACAGCAGCGCCTCTTCAATCTCGGCCGGATCCGCCCTCTCCTCCACCACCGCCGCAAAGGCACGCGCCACGGCGCCCAGGGTCGCGGGGTGCGAAAGAACCGGGTCCTGCCATTCCACGCCCGCGACAGTCAGGTCCCCGGCGCGGGCAAGGGCGGCAGGCGTCAGGAACAGCATCCGCCAGTGGCGCGGCGCGCCGGGGTGGCCGCGCCCGTCATGGATCTCGGCCGGATTGACAGTGATGACATCGCCGCGCGCAGCCTCGACCAGCCCGCGCCCGCTCCAGCTTTCCTGCCCACCCGCAACGAGGTAGCCGAAGCCGAACTCGTCATGGCTGTGGCGCGGAAAACTTCGATCCGAGCAGAGCGCCAGAGCTTCGATGCCGTCAGGGAAGATTTGATGGAAGAGCGCGCGGTGCATTTCTCAAACCTGCTGTTCTGAAGCGGCCGAAGGGGCGAAGGACCGCCAGCAAGAGATCCATGGATCGTCAGGCATCACGGGGTCCTCCGCCATGTTGCGCCATTCCGCGGTTCAGACAAGGCGTGAATAGCCCCCTGTATCGTGGACGGCTTCGGGCCGGAGACCCGCCACTCCCTGCCAAATGCCAAAGGGATCGCTCTCCATGTGGCAGACCCCTTGCCGCGATGCCCATGGCTCACACCCATGCACCAGGATCACGGCCGCCTAAGCCGCGAGCCGGAATCCCAGGTGGCTGGAGGTCGCTGTCACGTGGTTCGATGTTCGTGCAGAGACCCTGTAGCGGTTGCAATAACTCGCGTGGCACAAGTAGGAGCCACCGCGCATGGCCCGGATTGTGGGGTCGGCAAGCCAGTGCGATGATGTCCATTCCCAGACGTTTCCGAGCATGTTGAACAAGCCATAGCCATTGGCGGGAAAGCTTTCGGCGGGGGCCGTCGCAAGCCAACCGTCCTCGCCCGTGTTGCTGTCGGGGAACCGGCCTTGCCAGATATTGCACATGTGTCTGCCATTGGGATGCAGCGCGTTGCCCCAGGCATAAATCGCCTGATCCAACCCGCCCCGCGCGGCCACTTCCCACTCGGCTTCGGTCGGGAGCCGTTTGCCATGGAAGGCGGCGAAGGCTTCGGCGTCACGATGCGACACATGGACGACCGGATGATCGGCACGCAAAAGCAGGGTGCTGCCCGGCCCGTCAGGTCGCTGCCAGGAGGCGCCCGCCACGGGCATCCACCATTCCGGCGCAACCGTGTCCGCATCTTCGAACACCATGGCCTGTGGATGCATCTGTGGCGCAAAGACGAAAGACCATCCAAGCGTCTCGGCGTCGGTGACATAGCCGGTTTCAGCGATGAATCGCGCGAAGTCTGCATTGGTAACGGTCGTTTTGGACATCCGGAAATCGGGCAATGAGATTTCTCGGACGGGCCCTTCGCGGTCACCGACATTCGCCTCGGGGCCGTCGTAGCCGATCGAATAGTCTCCCCCCGGGATCATCACCATACCATCGAAACCGCTTGCGACCGTCGCACCCGCGGCAGAGGGCCGTGCCAGTATCGAGGGGGCCTGCGAACGCGAAGATTTTGGACTGCAACAGGACATTTGCTCGGTTCCTCGCTCGCTGACTGGCAATTTTATCTTGCCAGAGCCTTTTTCCCCAAACAAGGTGGTAGGACGTCCTACCTCTTTAGGTGAGGCAAAAGAAATTGGAGTCAGAACGTGGCGAGCACGGTTGCAGAACACATCATTTCCTACATTTCCGAGCAGGGGCTGGCCCCGGGCGACAAGTTGCCTGCGGAGATGGAGATGAGCCGCATCCTGGGCTTCAGCCGCAATTCGATGCGCGAAGCCTATTCGGACCTGATCGCCAAGTCGGTGATCAACCGCAAGCACGGCGTCGGCACCTTTGTCGCGGAACCGCCGATCTACAACTCGCCTGGCGTGACCTTCGGCTTCTGGCGGATGATCGAAGCAGCCGGCCTGACCCCCGGCCTGATCGAGCTGGACCGTGGCACCGTGACGCCGGACCACGCGCTCATCAAACGCTTTGAATGGGACGCGCCCAGGCCGCTTGGCTATCTGCGCTGGCTCTTTCTGGCCAACGGCGAACCTTGCGTGCTGATTGATCACTACATCCTGCCCGGCGTCCCGCTGGACGCCTTCAAGACGGACAAGATCCGCAACGTGCTGCCGCCGCTTCAGGATCACATCCAGGCCGAGGGTGCCACCCTTGAAACCCTGAACTCGGCCGAATTGGCCCCCCCCGAAATCGCGAAGATTCTCCAGGTCGACAGTGGCACCGCCATTCTCAAGAACCTCGCCACGATCCGTTCGGGCGATGGCTCGGTGGCGCTGTGTTCAACGGGCTGGATGTCACCCGCAATGGTCGTGGCGCGCAGCGTCACTCCGCTCTCACCTCTCGATTTTGCCAAGGCGCCGTAGAGCGTCAAACCCTCCAACAGGAATAGGAAAACCAAATGAGATTCGAACGTCTCTCGGGCATGGCGGCCACCGCCATGCTACTGGCCTCGCTTGGCCAATCGGCACTGGCCGATGACATGACCACCGTGCGCTTCGGGGTCGACCCCTACACCACCGGCTCGCAGATCTGGGTCGCCCAGGACATGGGCTATTTCGAAGACCAGGGCATCGACGCCGACATCACCACCTTTGCAACGGGGGTCGAAGCGATCGACTCGATGATCGTCGGGCGTGCCGATCTTGCCGTGGGCCTCGACTTCCCAACGGTGACCCGCGCCACCAATGGCCGGCTGACGGTTCTGGCGGGCATCTTCCGCGCCAATCCCGGCTGGCACAAGCTGGTGGTCGCCAACGAGATCGAAACCGCCGCAGACCTTGCGGGCAAGAAGATCGGGATAGCCACCGGCACACTCGAACACCTCGTGACCGTCAAGTACCTCGAAGCCAACGGCCTGAGCCAGGACGATGTCAAACTCGTCGGGTTCACGAGCCTCGTGGAACTGGTCGCCTCGCTGAAATCGGGCCGCATCGACGCCTCCTTCGTCTGGGCGGACGGGACAGACAAGTCCATCGAGGATGGCAAGCACTACGTTCTGGTCGATGACAGCGCCGCGGGCCTCAGCTCCAGCGCCTACATCACCGGCACCACGACGTTTGTCGAAGAAAACCCCGACGCGATCGTTGCAGTGCTCAAGGCGATGGACGCCGCCAGCGCCTATATCACCGACAACCCGGAAGAAGCCGCAGCCATCATCGCGTCGCACACCCGCGCGCCGGAAGATGCCGTGCTGAAGCTCCTGGGGTACAACACCTTCAAGCTCGCCCTGACCGGTTATGAACGCACGGGCTTCGAAGCAATCGCGGCCTTTGCCGCCGACAACATGAACGCGGATATCTCCTTCGATACCGTCGTCGTGCCCGACTACCTCATGCAGGTGTCGCCCGACGCCGTCCAACTCGGGGAATGAGCGTGACGGACACCAAAGATACGGGCGGCCTCTCGGCCGCCCCGACCTCTCCCGCGGTCAGCTTCGACCGGGTCGGCATGGCCTATCCCGGTCAGTCCGCCGGTAGCGATCTGATCCTTGCGGACCTGTCGCTCGACATTTCAGATGGCGAGTTCTTCGTCCTTGTCGGTCCCAGCGGTTCGGGCAAATCCACCCTGCTCAAGATCGTCGCGGGAACCGAGACCCAGACCGAAGGTCGGGTGACGGCCCATGGCGAGGCGATCTCGGGTCCGAACCGGCGGCGCGGGATGGTGTTTCAATCCATCGACGACCCGCTGTTCGAATGGCTGACGGTCGAACAGAACGTGGGTTTCGGGCCTTCCGTGGCCAGGAAATCCAAATCCGAATGCGCCCGGATCGCCGCCGAATACATCGCTCTTGTCGGCCTGAAGGGGCACGAACACAAATTCCCTCACGAATTGTCCGGCGGCATGAAGCAGCGGGTGCAGATCGCACGTACGCTCGCCGCCGAGCCCGATCTTGTCCTGTTTGACGAACCTTTCGCCGCGCTCGACGCGCTGACCCGGCGGGTTCTGCAAAAAGAGCTGATCTCGATCTGGCAAAAGACCGGCCGCACCATGGTCTATGTCACCCATGACATCCGCGAGGCGGTGATCCTGGGCCAACGGGTCGCCGTGATGAGCCGTGGCCCCCGCGCCAACATCACCCGCAGCTACGACATCGACCTGCCCTATCCCCGCGATGATCTGGACATGCGTTTTGCAGATGCCGTGCGGGCGATCGAAGCGGACATCGAGCGGGAATCCTCTACCCAATGGGACGAACTATGAAATCCGATTTCCTCCTGTCGGCGCTCAGCGTCTGCATCGTCCTGATCCTGTGGCAGATCACCTCGATGTGGTTCATCGACGACACCTTCCTGCCCTCGCCCTTAGCGACCCTCGCCGCCACCTGGGAGCTCTTGCTGAACGGCACCCTCATTTCCTCGATCCTGATTTCGATGATGCGCATCCTCGGCGGCTGGATCCTGGGCAGCGCGGTGGCCGTTCCCGTCGGGCTTCTGGTGGGCTCGTCGCGGGCGACCCGCGCCATGGTGGACCCGTTCATCCACTTCTTCCGCTTCGTGCCGGCGATTGCCCTCGTCACCCTGTTCATCGTCTGGTTCGGCGTCGGCGAAATGTCGAAGATCCTGCTCATCGCCTATGCCACCGGGTTCATCGTCACGGTGAACACGGCAAGCGGCGTGGCCTCGATCTCGACCGACAAGATCAATGCAGCCAAATGCCTCGGCGCCTCGTCGACACAGGTGTTCTGGCGCTGCGTGATCCCGGCCTCACTGCCGTCGATCTATGTGGGCATGCGCCTGGCGCTTGCCTCGTCCTTCCTGGTGATCGTGGCGGCCGAAATGCTCGCCGCTGACAGCGGGCTTGGCTACATCATCTGGACCTCGCGCCTCTATTTCCAGGTCGACTGGATGTTCTCCGCCATTGTCGTTCTGGGCCTTCTGGGCTTCGCCACCGACAGGGCCTGGCGGCTGCTCGGGCGCACGCTTCTCAAACGTTACCTGCGGTCCATCACCGCCTATTGATCCAAAGACCATACCCATGACCAATTCCCCCCACCTCGGCCTGACGCATCACGAGTCCGAGCGTACCTACGCCGGGTTTCCGACCGCCGCGCCAGGCACCCCCAACGTGATCTACGTGGTGCTCGACGACGTCGGCTATTCCGATCTTGGATGCTTCGGCTCCGGAATCGACACCCCGAATTTCGACAGCCTCGCCAATGACGGGCTCCGATTCTCGAACTTCCATACGACGACGCTGTGCTCTCCGACACGCGCCTGCCTCCTGACCGGGCGCAATCACCATTCCGTCGGAATGCGCTACCTCGCCAATACCGACATGGGCTGGCCCTCCGGACGTGGGGCGATAGACCACCGGGCGGGCACCCTGGCCGAGATGCTGCAATCGGACGGCTACGCCACTTTCGCGGTCGGCAAATGGCACCTTGCCCCCACCGAGCGCGCCAATGCCGCCGGCCCCTTCGACCAATGGCCTCTGGGGCGCGGGTTCGACCGCTTCTATGGCTTCATGAACGGCTCGACCGACCAGTATTACCCCGAACTTTTCGAGGACAATCACCGCGTCGATCCCCCCGCGCCCCCCGAGGACGGCTATCACCTGTCGGATGATCTGGCCGACAAGGCCGTGCGCATGTTGTCGGATCAGGTCTCGATCTGGCCGGACAAACCTTTCTTCCTCTACCTGTGCTACGGCGCGGGACACTTCCCGCATCAGGCCCCGCAGGAATGGCTGGACAAGTACCGGGGCCGGTTCTCGGACGGCTGGGACGAAGAACGCATCAAGCGGCTCGCCCGGCAAAAGGCCATGGGGCTGGTCCCGGAAAACGCCGACCTGCCGCCCTCGAACCCCGGGGTCGAGGCCTGGGACAGCCTGACCCCCGAACAAAGAACGGTGGCCGAACGCCTGCAGGAAGCCTATGCCGCGCTCCTCGATCACGCCGATCACAGCTTTGGCCGCGTGCTCGATTTTCTCGACCGGACCGGGCAGCGCGACAACACGATCATTGTCCTGATCTCCGACAACGGGGCCTCGGTGGATTGTGACCCGCCGGGGACCACCAACGTGATCCGCTGGTTCAACCAGATCCCCGAAACCTACGAGGACGGGACCCGCGACATCGACCTGATCGGTGGACCGCGCAGCGCCTCCAACTATCCCTGGGGCTGGGCACAGGCCTCGAACACGCCTCTCAAGCTGTTCAAATCCTTCACCCATGGCGGCGGTGTCCGGGACCCGATGATCGTCAGCTGGCCCAGGGGCATCGCCGATGCGGGCGGGATGCGCCACCAGTTCACCCATGTGACCGACATCACCCCCACGATCCTCGAACTCTGCGGCGTCGATGCGCCCGACATCATCAAGGGCGTGGCCCAGATGCCGATCCACGGCAAAAGCTTTGCCTATGCGTTCGACGCCCCGGACGCACCGACCCAAAAGGAAACCCAGTATTTCGAGATGTACGGTCACCGCTCGGTCTGGCACCGGGGCTGGAAGGCCGTGACGAAGCACAAGACCGGCGATGACTTCACTTCGGAGGCCTGGGAACTCTATCACCTGGATGAGGATTTCTCCGAGCTGAACGACCTTGCCGGATCCCAGCCCGAGAAACTTGCCGAGATGAAGCAACGCTGGTGGGCCGAGGCCGGTCGCTACGGTGTTCTGCCGCTCGACGACAGTGACGCCCTCTTCGCGCCGCCGCCGCGCCCCGGCGCGCCCCGGTGGCGCGACAGCTCGACCTACTACCCGCCGATCGCCACCATTCCGGCAGAGACCGCCCCCGTCGTGGCCGATGCTTCGCACCGCATCGACATTGATCTGGAGCGGCCCCTGGGCACGGAAGACGGCACGCTGCTGGCCTTTGGCAATTACGGCGGCGGCTACATGCTGGAAATCACGGGCAACCGGCTGGTCTACATCTACAATTATGCGGGGCTGGAGGTCACGCGCCTGACCTCCACCATCGCGGTGCCGCCCGGACGCAGTCAGCTAAGCATGGTCTTTACCCGGACGGGGTCTCGCCAAGGCGAGGCCGAGGTGTTCATCGGCGGGCAACCCGCAGGCCGCGCCACAGTTCCGCACACCCTCCTGCGCCCGTCGCTGACAGGGCTCACGCTCGGCAAGGACAACCTGCCACCGGTCGATCCGGACCGCGAGGTACAGCGCAACTTCACCGGCCTCCTGCACCGGGTCGACTTTCACGTCGACCGCAATGCGGAAGCGTTGCCCGATACGCTGGACGTCGACTGAAACGCCGCACGTGCTGTGTCGCCAGCCTGATGCGACCTCACACTGCCTCGCGCGCGGCTTTCGCACAGCCCCCACCTCGGAGAAGGTCAGTCAGGTCTTGGGCCACTCAAACACGACCGCGACCTTCTCCACCTAGGGCCACTACCTGCCCAAGCATTTGCAGGATGCTGTCGATGTGCCGGGTCTCATGTGCGTCCGGAGCCAACCCCCGGGTTCACTGAACTCGGTCGGTCCTCGCAAAAGCAAAAAGCCTCGGTCGGAACCGAGGCTTTTCAGCGAGTTAGATGGTGGGTGATAAGGGATTTGAACCCCTGACATCTTCGATGTGAACGAAGCGCTCTACCACTGAGCTAATCACCCGCCGTGGCGCGTTCTCTACCGTCACTCTTCATCCTCTGCAAGGCCCTCTTTCGCAGAAATTTCATTCTCTGCGGCCGAAGCACCCTCCAGCTCTTCCAGGGCTTGCCCGCTCTGGCGGATCCGGGTGGTCATGACCTTGCCGTTGGGCAGGTCCTTGATCTTGGTGATCTTCAGTTTTCCAAGGGGTTGCAGGTTGATTTCCCGCCCCTCGCCCAGGGCCTCGCCAAGAACGGTCAGCATCGCCTCGATGGCGGGCTTGGCATCCTTCTTCTTGATGCCCGAACGCTCGACAACACGGTCGATCAGCTCCTTCTTCTTCAATTCCGCAGGGACATCTGCGGCAGGCATATCTTCGGCGGGCGCCTCGACCGGCGCCGTTGCAACCTTGGCCGCCTTGGCGCTGGCTGCCGCGGCCCGGGCTGCGGCGGAGGTCGTGGTGGTCTTCGTGGCCATGGTGGGTTCCCTCACTGCTTGGCTACTCCTGACCCGACCCTATCAGCCATGCGGCCGCCCTTCACGGGCAGGTGGACGTTTTTCGCCTCGAAGGGGCGAATTAACGGCGACGCGCGCATAAGAAAGGCCGCGCCCCCGGGGGGGCGCGGCCCTGTTCTACCATGGCGCGAAACCGGTCACCCGGCCCCGCCCGGTTCGGCGCGATCAGTGTGCGGTGGCCTGACGCGCGGCTTCCTCGGCGGCCTTGGCGCGGGCAGCGGCGGCCGCTTCTTCCGCCTCCTCGTCCCACTCGATCGCCTCGGGCTGCCGCACCAGCGCCTGCTCCAGCACCTCCCGGACGTGGGTCACGGGGATGATCTTCAGCCCCTGCTTCACGTTGTCCGGGATATCGGCCAGGTCCTTCTCGTTCTCCTCGGGGATGAAGACGGTCTTGATGCCACCGCGCAGCGCGGCCAGAAGCTTTTCCTTCAGGCCCCCGATGGGCATCGCATTGCCGCGCAGGGATACTTCGCCGGTCATGGCGATATCCTTGCGGACGGGGATCTGCGTCAGCACCGACACGATGGAAGTCACCATCGCCAGACCGGCCGAGGGCCCGTCCTTCGGCGTGGCACCATCGGGCACGTGGACGTGGATGTCCCAGTGGTCGAAGCGCGGCGGCTTGATGCCGATCTCCGGCGCGATGGAACGGACGTAGGACGATGCGGCGTCGATCGACTCCTTCATCACGTCGCCCAGCTTGCCGGTGGTCTTCATCCGGCCCTTGCCCGGCAGGCGCAGTGCCTCGATCGACAGCAGGTCACCGCCCACGCTGGTCCAGGCCAGCCCGGTCACGACGCCCACCTGATCTTCCTTCTCGGCCAGGCCGTAGCGGAATTTCTTCACGCCCAGGAAGTCGTCCAGGTTGTCCTCGGTCACCACGACCTTGTCGGTCTCGCCCTTGACGATCATCGTCACGGCCTTCCGCGCCAGCTTGGCGATCTCGCGCTTCAGGTTCCGCACGCCCGCTTCGCGGGTGTAACGCTGGATCATCTCGGTCAGGGCACCATCGGTCACCTCGAACTCCCCGGCCTTCAGGCCGTGGTTCTTGACCTCCTGGTCCACCAGGTGCTGCCGCGCGATCTCGCGCTTTTCGTCTTCGGTGTAGCCGGCCAGGCTGATGATCTCCATCCGGTCCAGAAGCGGCCCCGGCATGTTGTAGCTGTTGGCCGTGGTCAGGAACATGACGTTCGACAGGTCGTATTCCACTTCAAGATAGTGGTCCACGAAGGTGCCGTTCTGTTCCGGATCCAGCACTTCCAGCATGGCCGAGGCCGGGTCGCCACGGAAGTCCTGGCCCATCTTGTCGATCTCGTCGAGCAGGATGAGCGGGTTCGTGGTCTTGGCCTTCTTCAGCGCCTGGATGATCTTGCCGGGCATGGAGCCGATGTAGGTCCGGCGGTGACCGCGGATCTCGCTCTCGTCACGCACGCCACCCAGCGAGATGCGGATGAACTCGCGCCCCGTGGCCTTGGCGACGGACTTGCCCAGGGAGGTCTTGCCGACGCCCGGCGGGCCGACGAGGCACAGGATCGGCCCCTTCAGCTTCTTCGAACGCTGCTGCACCGCCAGGTATTCGACGATCCGTTCCTTGACCTTCTCCAGGCCGTAATGGTCCTTGTCCAGCACGCCTTGCGCGCCGACCAGATCCTTCTTCACGCGCGACCGCACGCCCCACGGGATCGACAGCATCCAGTCGAGGTAGTTGCGCACGACGGTGGCCTCGGCCGACATCGGCGACATCGACTTCAGCTTCTTGATCTCGGCCTCGGCCTTTTCCTTGGCTTCCTTCGAAAGCTTGGTCGCGGCGATCCGCTGCTCCAGCTCGGCGATTTCGCCTTCGCCGTCCTCGCCGTCGCCCAGCTCCTTCTGAATGGCCTTCATCTGCTCATTCAGGTAGTATTCGCGCTGCGTGCGCTCCATCTGGGACTTGACGCGGGTCTTGATCTTCTTCTCGACCTGCAGCACGGACATCTCGCCCTGCATCAGGCCGTAGACCTTCTCCAGACGATCCGAGACGCTCAGCGTTTCCAGAAGCTCCTGCTTCTGGTCGACGTCGATGCCGAGGTGACCTGCCACCAGGTCCGCCAGCCGCGAGGGCTCGTCGCTCTCGGCCACGGCCGACAGGGCCTCCTCGGGAATGTTCTTCTTCACCTTGGCATAACGCTCGAACTCCTGCGCGACGGAGCGCAGCAGGGCCTCGATGGTTTCCTCGTCGCCAAGCGTCTCTTCAAGCAGCTCGGCACGGGCCTCGAAATACTCGTCGTTCTCGAGGTACTCGGCGATACGCACGCGGGTGGTGCCCTCGACCAGCACCTTCACGGTGCCGTCGGGCAGCTTCAGCAGTTGCAGGACATTGGCCAGGACGCCGGTGCTGTAGATGCTGTCGGCGGAGGGCTCGTCCTCGGCAGGGTCCTTCTGGCTCGCCAGCAGGATCTGCTTGTTCTCCGTCATCACCTCTTCCAGCGCGCGCACCGATTTCTCGCGGCCAACGAAGAGTGGCACGATCATATGGGGGAAGACTGCGATATCGCGCAGCGGCAGCACGGCGTAGGAGGGGTTGAGAGGCTCTTGCATGCTCTTTCCTTGATCTTGGGCAGACGGCACCGGTCCCGCTCGGCGGCAACCATTGGCCATCTCCGGTTTACAGTCTGTTAATCTGGGCAGGCTCGGCCCGGACTTCAACCGCGTTCCCGCCATCCTGCCCGCAGCGGCAGGTGGCAGCAAGCTCGATATAAGGAGGTTTCGGCGAAAAACGAGGGCGACGGGACTTGTCCACAGCTTTCATACCCGCCGGTACCGCCGCAGGGGGCTCCGCCCCCGTCTTCGCAGGGCGAAGACTCCCCCGGAGTATTTTCGGCCATCGAATGGGGCGAAGGGCCTCCCTGCTCCCATTCGACGGCCCCAAATACTCATGTCGGCCCCCGGGCCACGGGCAGCACCGCGGGGACGGCGCCCATACGGCCCAGAGGGAAGACCATCCGGAACATCTGGTCAAAGCCCGCGCCGCGCGCTATTGCGCGCCATCATGACCCAGCGTTTCTCCTTTTCCCTCAAGGCCACCGATGGCCGCGCCCGCACCGGCGTGATCTCCACCCCGCGTGGCGAGATCCGCACCCCCGCCTTCATGCCCGTGGGCACTGCCGCGACGGTGAAGGCGATGATGCCCGAAAGCGTGGCCGCCACCGGCGCCGACATCCTGCTGGGCAACACCTATCACCTGATGCTGCGCCCCACGGCCGAACGCATCGCGCGCCTCGGCGGGCTGCACAAGTTCATGAACTGGGAAAAGCCGATCCTGACCGACAGCGGCGGCTTTCAGGTCATGTCGCTCTCGGACCTGCGCAAGCTGACCGAGGAAGGCGTGACCTTCCGCTCCCACGTCGACGGCTCAAAGCACAGCCTCACCCCGGAACGCTCGATGGAAATCCAGAAGCTGCTGGGCTCCGACATCGTCATGTGCTTCGACGAATGCCCCGCCCTGCCCGCCGATTTCGACCGCATCGCCCAGTCGATGCGCCTGTCGATGAGATGGGCACAGCGGTCCCGCGACGCCTTCGGCGACAGGCCCGGCCACGCGCTCTTCGGCATCCAGCAGGGCGGCGACGTGGAAGAGCTGCGCGGGGAAAGCGCCGAGGCCCTGAAGGCGATCGAATTCGACGGCTACGCGATCGGCGGTCTGGCCGTGGGCGAAGGCCAGGAAATCATGTTCCAGGTCCTCGACTACGCCCCCGGGATGCTGCCGGTGGACAAGCCGCGCTACCTGATGGGCGTGGGCAAGCCCGACGACATCGTGGGCGCGGTGAAACGCGGCGTCGACATGATGGACTGCGTCCTGCCTTCCCGCTCGGGCCGCACCGGCCAGGCCTGGACGCGCCGTGGCGTGGTCAACATCAAGAACGCCCGCCACGCCGACGACCCGCGCCCGCTGGACGAACACTGCACCTGCCCCGCCTGCCGCAGCTACTCGCGCGCCTACCTCCACCATGTCTATCGCTCGAACGAGATGATCTCGGGCATGCTCTTGACCTGGCACAACCTGCACTACTTCCAGGAGCTGATGCAGGGCATGCGCGATGCCATCGCCGAAGGCCGCTTCGACGCCTGGGAGGCAGAGTTCCACGCCACCCGTGCCCTGGGCGATATCGAACCAATCTGACCCCGCCGGGCGCCGCCGGCAGGCCAACTGCCCTCCCCCTCTGGACCCCGGCGCCGCGACTTCTTATATTTTCTGTCAGGAAAAGGACGGAGACACCATGACCGAGCAATCCGAGCCGCTCGAAGGCGCCCCGCTGATCGCGCCCTCCACGACGGACCACCCGCTGTACGACAAGGTGACCGAGGCCTGCCGCACGGTCTACGACCCCGAGATCCCGGTGAACATCTACGACCTCGGCTTGATCTACACGATCGACATTTCCGAGGAAAACGACGTGAAGGTCATCATGACCCTCACCGCGCCGGGCTGCCCCGTCGCCGGCGACATGCCTGGCTGGGTCGTCGATGCCGTGGAACCCCTGGACGGGGTGAAGACCGTCGATGTGCAGCTCACCTGGGAACCCCAGTGGGGCATGGACATGATGAGCGACGAAGCCCGCCTGGAACTGGGTTTCATGTAACAAGACCGGGCGTCATTTAAGCGGTCGCCCTGCAGGATCGCGCAAGGCGCCCCGCCCGGGGGCGCCCTCCTGCGCGGGCAGGCCCCAACCGGCGCCGCCCATCCGGGCAAGGCGACCCGGCCCCCAACCATCCCCAGTCCGCCAGCCAGACCCTGCCGCGAAGCCCTACCCCCGGCCCTGCCAGTCAGGCCCGGCTCCCCGGTCCGGCCCAGCTTCGTTCCTCTTATCTTTCCGATACTTGCATCCCCTGCCCTGCGCTCCCGCATGGGTGGCAATTCCGCATGCAGGAAGCATTCAGGCTTCCCAGAATTGCCGAAACGGGTTAACCTTGCCGACAATAACAAACAGGCAAAAACCCAACCAAAAAACATAAAGGCAGAGCAGAATGTCACAGAAAATCACGGTGCTGTCCGGCGAGATCCTCGCCGGGCCGAAGATGACCGAGTCCGATCTGGCCGAATGCTACGAGGGGCTCGGCCAGGCCGCCCGCATGATCCGCAGCTGGCAGGATGCGCCGGTCTGCTTCACCCGGATCGGCCTGACCGGCTGGCAGATCGTGCTGAGCCCGGCGCGTTCCGCCCTGCGCGAAGCGCTGGCGATGCGCGCCGGGATCCGCTCCAGGGGGCGTCAGTTCGATACTGCCATCGCCATGGTCACCGGCCCCGGCACCGTGCCCGCCTCGCGCGACCTGACCCGCGCCGAAGGCCTGGCCTTCCTGACCTCGCTCGGCATCCTCGACAGCCTCAAGGGCGCCCGCTTCGGCCATGGTGACGGCTCCGAGCTGGCCGCCGTCGCCCGCCTGGTCGATCACGTCTCCGCCCGCTGGACCGCCGCACAGGCCAAGGCCGTGCTGCCGATGTTCGCCCCCGATGCGCCGACCCACTCCACCGTGGCCGACAGCCTCGGCATCACCCGCCAGGCCGTGCGCCAGGCGCTGATGGGCGCAGGCTACCCCGCCCTGTCGGAAGCCCTGGCAGAGGTCGAAGGCGCCCCCGCGATCCAGCCGATGCGCGCTTTTGCCTGATCCGGGTGCATAATGCGGGTGCCCGATCCGGCAAATCCCGTCACACCCAATGAAAAAGGCAGGCCCCCGGGCCTGCCTTTCGCGTTTCGGCACCTATGGGGCCCCGTTGCCTCAGCTCAGGATGAAGTTCACCGGCCGCGCCGGCTCCGGCAGGTCCGTTTCCCCCAGGCCGCGGCGCAGCGCGATCTCGATCGTCGTGGCATAGGCCGTCAGGGGCAGCGCGTTCAGCTGATCCGAAAACGGCTCCTCCAACTCCTCCGCCAGCGCATCGAGGCCGAAGAACGTATAGGCCACCAGCCCCGACACCAGCGGCGCCGCCCAGCCCAGCGTATCGGCAAAGCCGAAGGGCAGGATGGTGCAATAGATATAGGCCGTGCGATGCAGCAGCAGCGTGTAGGCAAAGGGCACCGGCGTATTGGCCAGCCGCTCGCAGCCCAGCAGGGCCGAGGACATCCGCGTCAGGCTCTCGCGCAGCACCAGCGCCTCCGACAGGGTCAGCCGGCCGTCCCGTTCCAGCACCGCGATCACCTGCTCCGCCTCGGCCAGCGCTGCATCCGCGCTCTCTGCCTCGGGGCGTCCGCGCAGCTGGCCTGCCGCACGGCGCGCGTAAGCCACCAGCGCCATCAGCAGCCGGCGCCGCTCTGCCGTGCCCTCGATCGCAACCGACTGGCGCAGCACGTCGCGTGCCGTCTGGATCATCAGCCCCCAGAACCGGCGCGCCTCCCACCAGCGGTCGTAGCAGGCGCCGTTCCGGAAGCTCAGGAAGATCGACAGCGCGATCCCGATCAGCGCAAAGGGCCCCGGATCCAGCGTCAGGTGGAACCAGCTCAGGTACTTGTGCGCATAGACCACCGCACAGGAGATCGCGAGGATCGCCACCACCTGCGGCCAGATCCGCTGCACCACGGATCCCTTGAGAACGAAGAAGAGCGCCAGCATGCTGGGCCGTTTGCGGACAATCACGGAAAAACCCTTTTGAACAAGGCACCTGTCCGGCGCCGATACGGGGGAAGAGGAAGGCGGGCTGACGGGGCCGCGCCGGTCGCCCGGCCGCCTGCCCCTGCGTCACCGCTAGCCCCATCCCCCGCCCCCTGCAAGCGCACCCCGCCGCGTGCGAACGGACAAAGTGTCTCACGCCCAGGCCTGCGGCGCCCACATGGCGGCCCTGCACCGCTGCACGGGGCTGCCGCCTCCGCTGGATCTTGGAATCTGCGGCCCAAAGGCCTATTTTCACCCCAAAGGAGTTCACGCCCATGTTCAGCATTCCCGGCAAACAGGCGGTCACCATGACCCCGCGCGCCTCGGCTCAGATCGTCAAGCTGATGCAGAAGGACGGCCACCAGGGCCTGCGCATCGGCGTCAAGAAGGGCGGCTGCGCGGGCATGGAATACACCATGGACTACGTCCAGTCCGTCGATCCGATGGATGAGGTCGTCGAACAGGACGGCGCCCGGGTGATGATCGCCCCCATGGCCCAGATGTTCCTCTTCGGAACGGAAATCGACTACGAAACCTCGCTGCTCGAGTCGGGGTTCAAGTTCAACAATCCCAATGTGACCGAAGCCTGCGGTTGCGGCGAATCGATCAAGTTCGAAGGCATGTAAGCGCCGCCCGGCGGTTGCCCCGCCCGGCGGAAGCCCCCAAAGGACCCGCCATGGCCGTCGATCCCGACTTTGTCGAACACGTCCTTGATCTCTTCTCCGGCCTGGGCCCGCTGCGCACGGGCCGGATGTTTTCCGGCGCGGCGATCTATGCCGAAGAAGACGCGATGTTCGCCATGATCTCCGCCTCCGGCACCGTCTACATGAAATCGGACGACACGACCGAAGGCGCCTTCCGCGACGCCGGGTCCGAACCCTTCTGGTACACGCGCGCCACCGGCACCCGCCAGGTGACCTCGCTGATGTCCCTGCCCGAAAGCGCCCTGGACGACCCCGAAGAGGCGCTCCACTGGGCGCGGCTCTCGCTGGATCCCGCCCGCGCCGCGGCCGCGAAGAAGCGGCAGCAGAAGGCGCGGAAATCGGCCCGAAAGACACCCGCCTCCTGATCCGTGGCCGGATCCGCCCCCCCGGTTTTCCCTTCCGTGCTGGCCAGATCCCATGTGGGCGCTATCATTCCCTTGACCTTGAACCGTCAAAGGGAAGAATGACCTCGAAGCCTGCGGAACCCTCCGTTCCGCCCCGCATAACTCCCGGGACCGCTTCGGAAAAAGGGAAGCACGATGCGCAGAAAACTTGCCGCCGGCAATTGGAAGATGAACGGCCTCCGGGCCTCCCTGAAAGAGCTGGAAAAGCTCAAGCAGGAAAATCCCGATCCCGGGTGCGATATCCTGATCTGCCCCCCGGCCACCCTGCTGGCGCCTGCCGTCGACATGTGCTGGTCCACCCCGATCTTCATCGGCGGCCAGACCTGCCACCACAAGCTGGCCGGCCCCCACACCGGCGACATCTCCGCCGAGATGCTGAAGGACGTCGGCGCCACCGCCGTGATCCTGGGCCACTCCGAACGCCGCGCCGACCACCGCGAAAGCTCCGAAGAGGTGCGCCTCCTGGCCCAGGCCGCGCAGGAGGTCGGGCTGACCACGATCATCTGCGTCGGTGAAAGCCAGTTCCAGCGCGAGGCGACGAACACGCTCGACATCATCGGCGGCCAACTGTCGCTGTCGATCCCCGACAGTTCGAACGGCGAAAACCTCGTGGTGGCCTATGAACCCGTCTGGGCCATCGGCACCGGCCAGGTCCCCACAGCCGACCAGATCGGCGAAGTGCACGACTTCATGCGCGACCGCCTGGAAAACCGCTTCGGCACCGGCGTGGGCCGCTCCGTCCGGCTGCTCTACGGCGGTTCGGTGAAAGCCTCGAACGCGCAGGAGATCTTCTCGATCTCCAACGTCGACGGCGCCCTGGTGGGCGGGGCCTCCCTGAAGGCCGCGGATTTCGCCCCGATCATTTCGGCCCTGGAAGAGGCCTGATCGCAGGCACCTGAAGGCAGAAAGGGGGGCCCTGCCCCCCGCCACCGCCCCGACGTCACCCCCAACACATTTCCGTCCCGGAAACAGCAGGACGCGCGCGCCCCTGGGTGCCGCGTCCTTCCCCTATTCGATGGCTGAAAATACTCCCGCCGGAGGCATCGGCCGCAGGCCGATCCCCCCGCGCACCTCACTTGTCACGCAAAGAACGGCGCCCCAACAGGGACGCCGCCTTCACACAACAGTTCACCAGTAAAAAACTCAGTTCGTCACGATCTCCGGTCCCATCACCGCGTTTGGCAGCAGCGTCGACAGGAACGGGATGTATGTCACCATGATCAGGAAGACGAAGAGCACCGCCAGGAAGGGCGCCGCGGCCTTCACCACCCGCATCATCGGCATGCCCGCGACACCGGAGGTGACGAACAGGTTCAGACCGACCGGCGGGGTGATCATGCCGATCTCCATGTTCACCACCATGATGATCCCGAGGTGGATCGGATCGACCCCCAGCTCGATGGCGATGGGGAAGACCAGCGGCGCGACGATGACCAGCAGGCCCGAGGGTTCCATGAACTGGCCGCCGATCAGCAGGATCACGTTGACCACGATCAGGAACATCACCTTGCCGAAGCCCGCCGACAGCATGGCCTCTGCCACCATCTGCGGGATCTGCTCGTCCGTCAGCACATGCTTCAGGATCAGCGCGTTGGCGATGACGAACATCAGCGTGATGGTCAGCTTGCCGGCCTCGAACAGGGTCTTCTTGGTGTCGCGGTGGAACCAGGCGGTGACCAGGGCCAGGGGCTTCTGGACCAGCGACAGGTTGCGCCCGCCCTCTGCGCCCTTCAGCGGGCCCATGTCACGGTAGATGAAGTTCGCCGCAATGAAGGCATAGACGGAGGCCACGGCGGCGGCTTCGGTCGGCGTGAAGATCGCGCCGGTGACGCCGGGGATGCCGTAGATGCCCACCATGATGATGACGATCAGCATCAGGCCCCAGAAGGCTTCCTTGAAGGACGAAAGGACCTCGCCCATGCCCGCGAACTCGCCCTTGGGCATGTTGCGCACCTTGGCCATGACCCAGATCGCGACCATCAGCATCAGACCGGCCAGAAGGCCCGGGATGACGCCCGCCAGGAACATCCGGCCCACCGACACGTCGGTCGCGGTGGCATAGACCACCATGACGATCGACGGCGGGATCAGGATGCCAAGGGTGCCCGCGTTACAGATGACGCCCGCGGCGAAATCCTTGGTGTAGCCCGCCTTGGTCATGGCGCCGATCACGATGGAGCCGATGGCGACAACCGTCGCCGGCGAGCTGCCCGACAGCGCGGCGAAAATCATGCAGGCGAAGACGCCGGCGATGGCCAGCCCCCCCTGCAGGTGCCCCACGCAGGCGATGGAGAAGCGGATGATCCGTTTCGCCACGCCGCCCGTCGACATGAAGGACGACGCCAGGATGAAGAAGGGGATCGCCAGCAGGGTGAAGTGCCCGACGAAGGCCTGCATCAGCGTCTGCGCGACCGAGGCCAGCGAGGTATCGCTGTAGACCAGCAGGAACAGGACGGAGGACATGCCCAGCGACACCGCGATCGGCACACCGATCAGCATGCAGCCCACGACGAGGGCAAAGAGGATGACGACGGACATGGATCAGTTCTCCCCGCGCAGTTCGCGGACTTCCGCGATTTCGTCTTCGACCTCGTGGCTCGCCACGATGCGGTCGATCTTGCCTTGCCAGATCTTCACGGCGACCTGGATGAACCGGAACAGCAGCAGCGCCATGGACAGCGGCAGCACCGCGTAGGGGATGAAGCGCGGCAGCTTCTCGTATTCGTCCCCGTCGTTCATCGCCCCCTCGAGGAAGCGCAGCCATTCGGGGATCGGGATGTCGTTGACCTCGTACCAGGCCTTGGGGCGGAACTTCTCCTCGAAGCCCAGCGGGAACCAGCGGCCCTCGGTCTGCGGCAGGTTGGCGAAGTTGGCCCAGTAATCCCAGGCGCCCTTCAGCAGCAGCGCGGCAAAGGCGATGCTGATCGCCACGGCGATCAGCGCCAGCACCTTGCGCACCGCGGGCGGGACGATCTCCACGATGGCATCGACGCCCAGGTGGGCGTTCTTCTTCACCGCGTAGGAGGCGCCCAGAAGGACCAGCCAGCCGAACAGGAAGACGGTGGCTTCCAGCGCCCACAGGATGTTGGCGTTGAACACGTAACGCGCCACCACGTTGGCAAATGTGATGAGCGTCATGGCGCCCAGAATGACCGCGATGAGGGTTTCCTCGATCCGATCCATGAAGCTTTCCCCGGGCTGAGGATGCATGGTCCGCCCCTTTCCGTTCTGCTGCTTGCGTTGTTGGATGTCCCGCGTCCTGCGCGGGTGCTGCGGAAGGGCGCGGACCACCCGGCCCGCGCCCCTCCCCGATCAGGCCCCGCCGGTCGCCCGGCGGGTGCCTTGCTCAGTACCTTGACAGCACTGGGCTCAATATTGGGCGTTGATCGCCTGTGCCGCGTCGATGTTGTCCTGGCCCACGTCGCCGGTGAATTCGTCCCAGACGGGCTTCATCACCTCGACCCATTCGGCGCGCTGCTCCGGGGTCAGTTCGCGGATGGTGCCACCGGCATCCAGCACACCCTGGCGGGCCGCGGCGTCCACCTCGGCAATCGCCGCGTTCCGCTCCACCGTCACCTCGTGCAGGATGGTCAGGAACTGCTCGCGCACGTCGTCATCCAGGCTGTCCAGCCAGTCGACGGAGGCCACGACCATGTAGTCCAGCAGGCCGTGGTTGGTCTCGGTGATGCCGTCCTGCACCTCGAAGTACTTCTGGCCCAGGATGTTCGACCAGGTGTTCTCCTGCCCGTCCACGACGCCCTGCTGCAGCGCGCCATAGACTTCGGAGAAGGCCATCTTCTGCGGCGAGGCATCCAGCGCCTCCATCTGGGCGACCAGCACGTCGGAGGCCTGCACGCGGAACTTCAGGCCCTCGGCGTCGCCCGGGTGCACCAGCGGCTTGTTGGCAGAGAACTGCTTCAGGCCATTGTGCCAGAAGGCCAGGCCCGCCAGGCCGCGCTTCTCCATCGAGGACATCATGTCCTGACCGGCTTCGGAGTTCTGGAAGGCATCCACCGCTTCCATGTTCTTGAACATGAAGGGCAGGTCGAAGATGCGGAAGACCTTGGTGAAGGTCTCGAATTTCGACAGCGAGGGCGCGCCCAGCTGCACGTCGCCCTGCAGCATGGCTTCCAGCAGCTTGTCGTCATCGTAAAGGGTGGAGTTCGGGTAGACCTCCATGCACGCCTTGCCGTCCATCTCCTCGTTGACGCGGGTCTTCAGCAGCTCTGCCGCGATGCCCTTGGGGTGCTTGTCGGTGTTGGTGACATGGCTGAACTTGATCACCATCTCGCCGTCATCGCAGCCTTCCGTGTTCGCGGAAGCAACGGTGGCCGTGGCAGCCAGGGTCAGTGCAATGGCGGTCGTGGTCAGGAATTTCATCTGGGTCTCCTCCCGGATCCAAAAGGTCGTGGGGCTCATCCCGGCCCCGGTGCAGTGAAAATCGGCAACGGCGAGGGACCGCTCAAGAAAAACTCTCGCCGCGACTGCGAAATCAGGAATCTTGAATACATATCAAAGTGTTGCACGGATCCATGCGTGCCAAGCATGGCCGCCATGCAAATAGTCGTGCGGAAATCCGCACAGCGCACCCCGGGCCTCGTGCGGATTTCCGCACAGTCCGAACCCATGTTGAGGAATCAGGTTTCGCTCCCCCTGGCCGCGCCCGCTGTCCGCCCCCCGCATGCCGCCCCGCACGGCCACCCGGCACGCCTACCCGGCAAGGGCCTCAGCGGCGGCCGGGCCGGGTTTCCAGCACCGGGGCCAGGGCCACGATGGCCAGGGCGCACAGGCCGATGGCCCCGAAGGCGATCCGGAGGGAGGAAAGCTCCGCCACCAGCCCCACCAGCGGCGGCCCCAGCAGCATCGACCCGTAGCCCAGCGTCGCCACCCCGGCGATGGCCTGCCCCGGCGGGATCACCGGATCGACCGCCGCGCGGCTGAACACCAGCGGGATGATCGCGGCATAGCCCAGGCCCATGGCCATGAAGCCCGCAAGCACCGGCACGAACCCCGGCGCCCAGACCACCAGCGCCATCCCCGCCGCCGCCAGCAAGGCACCGCGCCGGGCAACCCGCACGCTGCCAAGCCGCTGGATCACCGCCCCGGCGCCCAGCCGCCCGCCCACCATGCAGACCGAAAACAGCGCGTAGCCAAGGGTCGATGGCGCCTCCGCCTTGCCCAGCACCTCCCGCAAGTAGACCGCGCCCCAGTCGGCGGCGGCGCCCTCGCCCAGGCCCGCGGCCAGGGCGATCAGCCCCGCCAGGATCATCGGCCCGCGCGGCAGGGCAAAGACCGGCCCGTCGCCGCGCTCCCGCCGCTCCGACTGCCAGGGCAGCAGGGTGAAGGGCAGCAGCAGCGCCGTGGCCAGCAGGGGCACGATGATGAAATGCAACGCAGGCCCGATGCCCGCATGGGCCGCGCCGTAACCGCCGAGCGCGCCCAGCCCGGCGCCCAGGCTCCACATGCCGTGAAACGCCGACATGATCGGCCGGTCCAGCGCCTTTTCGACCTCGCTGGCCCAGCTGTTCATGGTCACGTCCGTGGCGCCGTGGAACAGGCCCACCAGGAAGATCGCCACCCCCAGCGGTACCAGCCCCGGCGCCAGGCCCACCCCGATCAGCGCCGCCAGCAGCAACACCATGGTGCAGCGCGCCACCTTCAGCGCGCCCAACCTGTCCCCCAGGACCCCGGCAAAGGGAAAGGCGATCAGCGCCCCGATCCCCAGCAGCAGCAGGTACAGGCCCAGCGTCGCCTCGTTCAGCGCCCAGCGGTCCACCAGCGCCGGGATGCGCCCCGCCCAGGTGCCCATCACCAGCCCGTTGAGCGTGAATATCGCCGCAACCCCGCGCGCGGGGGTCCTGGCGGCAATCCTGATCCTGGTCATCTGCCGTCCGTCCTGCCTTGCACGCTTTCCGCGCTTTGCGGCCATCCGCTCAGGAAGCGGCGGGAATGGCAAGGGGAGCTGCACGCCAAAGTGCCCTCCCGGCCCCGGCACCCGCCCGGATCCGCCTCCCGCTGCCTGCCCCTGCGGCGTTCGCGCGCCCAGCCCCTGTCCCAACCTCTGTCCCAGCCCCTGACCGCAGCGCGGCCTGCCCAGGCCCTCGCCCTCAGCGATACTCCTCGGGTTTCAGCCCATGTTTGGTCAGCTTGTCGTAGAATGTCTTGCGCGGCAGCTTCAGCGCCTCGGCCGCGGCGCTGGCACGCCCCTCGTGACGGCGCAGCGCGGCCGCCAGCAGGCTCTTCTCGATCTGCGCCATCTGTTCGGCCAGGCTCAGGTCGCTGGCCTCCTCGGCCTCCCCCTTGCCCCCCGACAGCACGAACCGCATCGCCGCGCTCATCAGGGCGCGCGCATTGCCGGGCCAGTCCCGCGCCATCAGCTGCGCCACGACCTCCGGGGTGACCTCCGGCGCGGCTAGCCCCGCCTGCTCCGCCGCCTGGGCGACATACTGGCGGAACATCACCGGAATATCCTCCGGCCGCTCCTTCAGCGCCGGGATATGCACCCGCATGACCTCCAGCCGGTAGTAGAGGTCGTGGCCGAACCGCCCCTGGGCCACCGCCTCCTCGGGGTTGGCCGCACTGCCCGCCAACAGCCGCGCGCCCGGCTGCGCCTCCAGCATCTCCGACAGGGCAAACTGGGTGTCCTGCGGCAGTTGGGTGATCTCGTCCAGGTAGAGCGACCCGCCCAGCGCCTCCTGGAATGCGGCCTGCAACCCCGCCTCCGACAGGCCCGCAGAGGCGCGTTTCACGAAAGGCCTCTGCGCCCTGCGGGACGACAGGTGAATGACCTCCGCCACCTTCGAAATCCCGGCCCCGGGCGCGCCGGTCACCAGCACCTCGGCCCCCGTGCCCGCCACCTGCCGCACCTGCCGGCGCAACGCCTGGCTCTGCTCCGAACGGCCGAAGATCATCCGCGCCGCGGGATCCCCGCTCTCCAGCTGGGCCTTCAGGCGGCGGTTCTCCAGCACCAGGGCGCGGGTCTTGAGCGCCCTCTCAAGAACGGGCAGCAACTCACTGGCAGCACATGGTTTTTCCAGAAACCCGAAGGCGCCCCGCTTCATCGCATCCACCGCCATTGGGATATCCCCCTCGCCGGTCAGCAGGATCACCGGAAGCTCCGGATCGGTCTTCAGCGTATGGTCCAGCAGGAAGAACCCGTCGCGCCCCGGCATGCGGATATCCGACAGGACAACCCCGTCGAAGCCGGCCCCGATGTGATCCTTCGCCTCGATGAAACTGCCCGCCACCAGCGGATCCAGATCCGCCAGCTCCAGCGTCTGCGCCAGCGCCTCACGCACGCTCGCATCATCGTCGACCAGAAGAACCCGGTTCACCATCGCGGTCTCGCTCATCACCTGTCCATCCTCCCGGCCGCGACCCTAGCGCGCCACCCCGCCAACCGCCAGCCCGCCAACTCCTGCGAACTTCACCTCCGGCGGTGCACCCAGCCCCGCCGGGAGAAATGAGTATTTTCAGCCCAGTGAAAGAGCAGGGCCGCCCGCCGCCAATGACACCGGACCGCTGCCGTCCCGCGCCCCAAACCCCTCTTGCCGACGTCCGCCACGCCCAGGCACCGTCCCGCTCTCTCACTGGGCCCGAAATACTCCGGGGGGAGCCGCAGGCGGGGGGCAGCGCCCCCTACCCGGCCACCCCTTCCAGCTCGACCGTGAACTCCGCGCCCCCCTCCGGCCGGTTCCGTCCCCGGATCATCCCGCCAAAGCTCTGCACCAGCCCGTAGGAGATCGACAGGCCCAACCCCATCCCTTCCGAGGCACCGACCTCCTTGGTCGAGTAGAACGGATCGAAGATCTTCTCCGGGCTCTCGATGCCCGGTCCGCTGTCGGCCACCCGGATCAGCGGCGCGGGGCCGCCCTCCAGCGTGATCACCAGCCGCTTTTCCTCGCTGGCGGCCATGGCATCCACCGCATTGGTGATCAGGTTGACCAGCACCTGCGCCAGCCGCACCTCGCCGCCCATGGCGGGCACGGCACCCTCGGGGCGCTGCACCTCCAGCGCCACGCCTTCCTTGTCGATGCGCGCCTCCGTCATCTCCAGCGCGGTATCCAGCACGTGGGCGATGTCGATCCGCCGTGCCGGCTCCGCCTCCTGCCGGGCGAAGGCGCGCAGGTTGCGGATGATCCGTCCCATGCGCCCCGCCAGTTCCTCGATCCGCTCCAGGTTCTGCGCCGCCCGCTCCGGCTTGCCCTTCTCCAGGAACAGCGTGCCATTGCCCGCGAATTGCCGGATCGCCATCAGCGGCTGGTTCAGCTCGTGGCTCAGCCCCGCCGACATCTGCCCCAGCGCCGAAAGCTTGCCCGCCTGCACCAGCTCGTCCTGTGCGCGTTTGAGCTCCGCCGTGCGTTCTCCGACGCGCCTCTCCAGCAGGGCGTTGATCTCGGCCAGGGCGCGGCGCCGCCCGGCGATGACCAGCAGCACCGCCCCCGACACGAAAAGCACCAGCCCCACCACCGCCGCCTGCAGCAGCGCCAGCCGCCGGCCCGGCGCCGCGTCGATCAGCGCCTCCGCCCGCATCCCCACCTGCGGCAGGTCCCGCGCCAGGTGCAGCGCCCGCTTCGGCAGGTAGGGCCCCCAGTCGATGTGCCACAGGTCCAGCCCGCCAAGATCGCGCCGCGACATCCCGGGCGCGCTTGCGGCGCCGCCGGGCGGGGCAAGCCCCGCGCCCTCCCGCTGCCAGCCCAGCAGCTCCGACCGGTTGGAGATGAAGACATCGCCGCCTGCATCGGTGAAGAAGACCGCGGGCCGGTCGCCGCGCCACTCCTGTTCCAGCCGCGCCACGTCCACCAGCACCAGCAGGATCCCTTCCACCCCGCCATTGGCGCGAAAGCGGGGCGCGGCAAAGACATAGACCCGGCCGGGCGGGTTGCCCGCCGCCGCCGGCAGCACCCCGTGCCCGGTGCCCAGCGCCCCGTCCGCCGCCCGCTTCAGCGCGGCGGTGACATAATCGGGGAAACCGCCCGCGCCATCGCCCGGCATCTCCTCTGCCCGGGCCACGGCCAGAAGCCGCCCCTCCGGCGTCAGGTAGGCCATGTTGCGCACCCCCGTCCGGTCGATCGCCCAAAGCAGCAGCTCCTCCGCCTCGTCCCGCCCGGCATGGCCATAGCGCACGGCCCCGAGAGAGGGGTGCTCGATCAGCATCACCGCCAGATCCTGGTAGCGCTGCAGCTGCCCGGTCAGCCGGTCGGCCGCCAGCGACAGGTCAGAGGCCCCCCGCTGCGCCAGCGCGTTCAGCGACTGGCGATAGGCCACGTTGAACACCGCCAGCGAGATCACCCCCACCAGCGCCACGAGAAGAGCAGGAAGCGCCAGGCGCCGTGACATCGCGTTACCTCCGCCCCCTTCCTAGCGCGCGCCCTCTTGCCTTGGAACCGTCTCCTCGCCAGAAGAAGCCATGGCCACTCTCTCCCAGTCTCCCACCGACCCCGCCTTCGTCCAGAACCCCTACCCCTTCTATGCCAGCGCCCGCGCCCGCGGCCCGATGCATGACTGGACCGACTACGGCATGCCCGCCGTCTTCGACCACGACACGGTCAGCGCCCTGCTGCGCGACCGACGCTTCGGCCGCGAATGCCCGGAGGAACTGAAGACCCCCGTGCCCGCGCATATCGCACCCTTCGAGGCGGTGGAGAAATACTCCATGCTCTCGCTGGACGGTGACCCGCACAAGCGCATGCGCAGCCTGACCCTCCGCGCCTTCACATCGCGCCGCATCGGCAAGCTGGAACCGGACATCGTGGAGATCTGCAACAGCCTGATCGACGCCTTCCCGAAAGGTGAGCCCTTCGACCTGATCCCCGCCTATGCCACCGACCTGCCGGTGAAGATCATCTGCCGCCTGCTGGGCGTGCCCGAAGAGATGGGGCCGCAGCTGCTGGACTGGTCCAACACCATGGTGGCCATGTACCAGGCCCGCCGCGACCGCGCGATCGAGGAGGCCGCCGCGAAGGCCGCCGCCGACTTCGCGGCCTACATCCGCGGCTATGCCGAGGAGAAGCGCCGCAACCCCGCCGACGACCTGATCACCGAACTGCTGGCGGCGGAAGAGGCGGGCGAAAAGCTCACCATGGACGAACTGGTGGGCACCTGCATCGTGCTGCTGAACGCGGGCCACGAGGCTACGGTGCATACCATCGGCAACGGCACCCTGGCGCTGCTGCGCCACGGCGAGGCCGCGCGCTGGCTGACCCCGGAAACGGTCGACGGCACGGTGGAGGAAGTCCTCCGCCACGACCCGCCGCTGCACATCTTCACCCGCTATGCCTATGAAACGGCAGAGATTGCAGGCCGCACCTTCGAACGCGGCGACCAGGTGGCGCTGCTGCTGGGGGCGGCCAACCGCGACCCGCTGGCTTGGGACAAGCCAGAGGTCTTCGATCCCTCCCGCCCGGTGAAGACCAACACCTCCTTCGGCGCAGGCGCACATTTCTGCATCGGCGCGCCGCTGGCCCGGCTGGAACTGCGCCACGCCCTGCCGATCCTGTTCAACCGCTGCCCGGAGCTGAAACTGGCCGGCGATCCGCAATACGCGGATCTCTACCACTTCCACGGGCTCGAACAGCTGATGGTGCAGGTCTGACGGGTCGGGCGGAGGGGGCCTCCGCCCCCCCCCGCTGCGCTCCCCCCGGAGTATTTCGGGCCCGGTGAGAGAGCGGGACGGTGCCGGGGCGGGGCGGCCTCCCTCTCCGCCCCGGGCGTGGAACGCCCCTCTTGCGAACGTCCGCCGCCTCACCGGGCACCGTCCTGCTTCTATTCGATGGCCGAAAATACTCCCGCCGGAGGCATCGGCCGCCAGGCCGACCTCTTCAAAGCGGCAGCGCGGTCGTCGACTTGATCTCTTCCATGCTGAGCAGGGCGGTGACGTTGTGCACCTTCACCTCGGAAATCAGCGCCTGGTAGAAGGCGTCATAGGCGCGGGCGTTCTTCACCCGGACCTTCAGGATGTAGTCGATGTCCCCCGCCAGCCGGTGCGCCTCCTGCACCTCGGGGCGATCCTTCAGGGCCTGCAGGAACTTCGCCTGCCAGTCGGCCTCATGCTCCGAGGTGCGGATCAGCACGAAGAAGCAGGCGTCGAATCCCAGCGCCTCCGCATCCAGCAGGGCCACCTGCGGGCCGATGATCCCCGCTTCCTTCATCTTGCGGATCCGGTTCCACACCGGCGTCTTAGAAGAGCCCACCTGGCGCGCGATATCGTCCAGCGATTGCGCCGCGTCCTGCTGCAGCTGCAAAAGGATTTTCCGGTCTGTCTGGTCCAGGCGGACAGTCATTCGCCCTTTTCCCCTATCCATGGAACACGGACCATCGCGCCGCCGCGCGGAGGAACCGTTTTTCTTATTTCCGCGCCCCCATAGCGCCGAAACAGGAATATTTCCTATTCTAGAGGCAAGTCAACAGCAGCCAAAGGACCCGTCCCATGCGCCACTTTCCGATCTTCCTCGACATGGACCGCGCCCGCGTCGTCCTTTCGGGTGGCGGGGAAGCGGCCATCGCGAAACTGCGGCTGCTGCTGAAGACCCGCGCGGCGATCACCGTGCACGCCGAGGCCCCCGCGGCAGAGATCCGCGCCTGGGCCGCCGAGGGGCGCCTTCAGCTCACCGATGCCCCCCTCGACGTCACCGGCGCCACGCTGGTCTACGCGGCAGACGAGGACGAGGCCCGCGACGCGGAAACCGCGGCCGCAGCGCAGGACGCAGGCGTGCTCTGGAACGTGGTCGATGATCTGGCCGCCTCCGCCTTCATCACCCCTGCCATGGTCGACCGCGCGCCGCTCACCGTCGCCATCGGCACCGAAGGCGCGGCGCCCATGCTGGCCCGCGCGGTCAAGCGGCACCTGGAAGAACACCTGCCCGCCGCCACGGCGGACCTGGCCGCCGCCGCCCGCGACTTCCGCGATGCGGCAGAGGCCCTGCCCCATGGCGCGCCCCGCCGTGCCTTCTGGGCCGCCTGGTTTGCCACCGCGGGCCCCGCCGCCGTGGCCGAGGGCACCGATCTGCGCGCCGCCCTGCAGGCGCTGCTGGCCCGCCACCTCGATACCCCCGCACCCGAAGGCCGGCTGACGCTGACCGTCACCGCCTCGCCCGACCCGGACCTGATGACGATGAAGGCCCGCCGTGCCCTCGACACCGCCGATGTGGTCGTCCACGACCAGGGCATCTCGCCCGCCGTGCTGGAACTCGCCCGGCGCGAGGCCCGCATCGTGGCCCTGCCCCGCCCGCTCGACGTGCCGCCCCTCGACCAGCTGCTGACGCTGGCCGCCGATGGCGGTGCCCATGTCCTCTACCTCTCCGACCGGCCGCTGCCGCGCGGGCTCGCCGCCCGCTGCCGCAAGGGTGGCCTCACCGTCGACACCATTCCCGGCCTCGCCACCGCCCATGCGGTGCAACTGAAGGAAACCGCCTGATGCCCCGTCCCTTCACCCCCAAAGTGATCACCGCCAATGCCCTGCTGGAGGGCGACGTGGTCTACCTGACCGCCGACGACACCTGGACCCGCGACCTGGCCGAGGCAGAGCTGCTGACGGACGAGGCCCATGCCGAACTGCGCCTGATCGAGGCCTCGGCCCGCCAGTCCGAAATCGTCGGCGCCTACCTGACCGACATGAAAGCCGGCGACTCCGGCCCCGAACCCACCCACTTCCGGGAGGATTTCCGGCGCACCGGTCCTTCCAACTACTTCCACGGCAAGCAAGCGGAGGCCTGAGCCATGTATCGCTACAACGACTTCGACACCGCCTTCCTGGCCAGCCGCAACGACCAGTTCCGCCACCAGGTTGCCCGCCGCATCGACGGCTCCCTGACCGAGGACGAGTTCAAGCCGCTGCGCCTGATGAACGGTCTCTACCTGCAGCTGCACGCCTACATGCTGCGCGTGGCCATCCCCTATGGCACCCTGGGCTCCGCCCAGATGCGACAGCTGGCCTTCATCGCGGACAAGTGGGACAAGGGCTATGGCCACTTCACCACGCGCCAGAACATCCAGTACAACTGGCCCAAGCTGCCGGATGTGCCCGATATCCTCGACAGCCTGGCCGAGGTGCAGCTGCACGCCATCCAGACCTCCGGCAACACGATCCGCAACGTGACGGCCGACCACTTCGCAGGTGCCGCCGCCGATGAGGTGGGCGATCCCCGCCCCGTGGCCGAACTGCTGCGCCAGTGGTCCACCGACCACCCGGAATTCCAGTTCCTGCCGCGCAAGTTCAAGTTCGCCGTCACCGGGTCCGAACATGACCGCGCGGTGATCCGCGCCCATGACATCGGCATCCAGCTGCGCGAGGTTGACGGCAAGCGCGGCTACCGCGTGCTCGTCGGCGGCGGCCTGGGCCGCACGCCCGTCATCGGCAAGGTCATCCGCGACTTCCTCCCCGAGGAAGACCTGCTGCCCTACGCCGAGGCGATCGTTTCGACCTACAACGTGCTGGGCCGCCGCGACAACAAGTACAAGGCACGGATCAAGATCACGGTGAACGAGAACGGCCTCGACACCTACCGGGAGCTGACGGAGGCCCGCTTTGCGGAGCTCAAGCCGCTCTTCACCGGCGTCGACCAGGAAATGCTCGCGGGCATCCGCGAACACTTCGCCCCGCCCGCCTTCCGCAACGCGCCGACCTATGCCTTCGACGTGGCCTACGACAGCGATCCGGTCTTCCGCTCCTGGGCGGACACCAACCTGGCCCAACACCGCCAGCCGGGCTATGCCATCGTGCAGATCTCGCTGAAGAAGCATGGCGAGACCCCGGGCGATGCGACCTCGGCCCAGATGCGCCTGATCGCCGACCTGGCGGAGCAATACGGCCATGACGACATCCGCATCAGCCACGAACAGAACGTCATCCTGCCGCATGTGCACAAATCCGACCTGCCCGCGCTCTTCGCCGCACTGAAGACCGAGGGCCTCGCCACCGCCAACATCGGCCTGGTGTCGGATATCATCGCCTGCCCCGGCATGGACTACTGCGCCCTTGCGACCGCCCGTTCGATCCCCGTGGCGCAGAAGATCGCCGAACGTTTCGACGAACTGAAGCTGGAGCATGAAATCGGCCCGCTGAAGATCAAGATCTCCGGCTGCATCAACGCCTGCGGCCACCACCACGTGGGCCATATCGGCATCCTCGGGCTGGACCGCGCGGGCGTGGAAAACTACCAGATCACCCTCGGCGGTGACGGCTCCGAAGATGCGACGCTCGGCGAACGCACCGGCCCGGGCTTCGCCTATGACGAGATCACGACCGCGATCGAAACGATCCTGAAGACCTACCTCGACCTGCGCGAGGGAGAGGAAGAAACCTTCCTGCAAGCCTACCGCCGTGTCGGCGCCCAGCCCTTCAAGGCCGCGCTCTACCCGGAGAAAGAGAAAGCCAATGCCGCCTGAAGCAGCCATGGATTTCGGCGCCGCAACGGTGCCGCCCGACCTCGCCGCGCGGGTCGACCGGCTGAACGACCGCTACCGGCACCACGGGGCAACCTCGGTGCTGGAAGCGGCGCTCAGGGATCACGACGTGGGGGACCTGGCCATGGTCTCCTCCTTCGGGGCCGAGTCGGTGGCGCTGCTGCACCTGGTGTCGGTCATCGACAACACCGTGCCGGTGCTCTTCATCGACACGCAGATGCTCTTCACCGAAACCCTGGAATACCAGCAGGAAGTGGCGGAACGGCTCAACCTCAAGGACGTGCGGATCATCCGCGCCTCCGACCTGGACCTGGGCAAGCAGGACCCCGACGGCACCCTGCACCAGTTCGACACTGACGCCTGCTGCGCCCTGCGCAAGACGGTGCCGCTCGAACGTGCGCTTTCGGGCTTCGACGGCTGGATCACCGGCCGCAAGCGCTTCCAGTCCAGCACCCGTGCCGCGCTGGAATTCTTCGAGGCCGACGGCCATGACCGGATCAAGGTCAACCCGCTGGCCCACTGGCACCCCGAAGACGTGCTGGCCTACATGGAGGAAAACCGCCTGCCCAAGCACCCGCTTGTCGCCCGCGGCTACCCCTCCATCGGCTGCGCGCCCTGCACCTCGCCCGTCAAACCGGGCGAAGACCCCCGCGCCGGACGCTGGCGTGGACAGGACAAGGTTGAATGCGGCATCCATATCGTGGATGGCAAGATCGTGAGAGGACCCCAGGCATGACCGTGATCGTGACCGACCAAGGCTTCGCCGCAGACAGCGCGGCCTTCCCAGAGGACCAGGTGCTGACCCTGCCCTCCGACACCAACCCGCAGGAGGTCGACTTCGCCGGCGCCGCCATGGTGCGCGTCGAATTCCCCTCCTTCGCTGACGGGCGCGGCTTCACCATCGGCCGCACCCTGCGCCAGCGCGGCTATACCGGCCACCTGCGCGCCACCGGCCATGTCATCGCCGATCAATACGCCATGGCCCGCCGCCAGGGCTTCGACGATGTCGAGATTTCCGACGACCTCGCCGCCCGCCAGCCCGAGGCCCAGTGGAAATTCCGGGCTAATTGGCAGGCACATGACTACCAGTCGCGCCTGCGACGCGCGTAAACTCTTTCCAGATGGTCAAATTAAAGCTAGGGAAAGGATTGATGAGATCCTTTGTACACAAATGAACGAGATGACCGTGACCGATGTAGCTGCCCCCAAGGCGCCCGCCCTGCCGGACGCCCAGAAAGTCACCTTCGTGAAGCACTGGACGGACCGCCTGTTCTCCTTCCGCTGCACCCGTCCCGCCTCGCTGCGCTTCCGCTCGGGCGAGTTCGTGATGATCGGCCTGATGGGTGACCCGGACGAAAAGACCGGCCGCGTGAAGCCGATCCTGCGTGCCTATTCCATCGCCTCCCCCTCCTGGGACGAGGAAATGGAATTCTACTCGATCAAGGTGCCTGACGGCCCGCTGACCTCCCGCCTGCAGAACATCCAGGTCGGCGACGAGATCATCCTGCGCCCCAAGCCCGTCGGCACCCTGGTGCATGACGCGCTGCTGCCGGGCAAGCGGCTGTGGTTCTTCGCCACCGGCACCGGCTTTGCCCCCTTCGCCTCGCTGTTGCGCGAACCGCAGACCTACGAGGACTACGACGAGGTCGTCATCACCCACACCTGCCGGACAGTGGGCGAACTGACCTACGGGGCAGAGCTGATCGAGAGCCTGAAGGAAGACGAGCTGCTGAACGAGCTGATCGGCGAAGGCTTCTGGAAGAAGATCCGCTACTACCCGACCACCACCCGTGAAGAGAGCCCCAAGATGGGCCGCATCACCGACCTGATGCGCTCCGGCGAGGTGTTCCGCGATCTCGGCATCGACCCGATCAACCCGGAAACCGACCGTGGCATGGTCTGCGGCAACCTGGCCTTCAACATCGACATCAAGGAACTGCTCGAAGGCTACGGCCTGGAAGAGGGCGCGAACTCCGACCCCAAGCAATACGTGGTCGAAAAAGCCTTCGTCGACTGAGCCACCCCGCGTGGCTTCGCCAGAACCCTGAAAAATCTCGCAGCGGGCGGCCGGAACTCCGGCCGCCCCTCTTGCGTTCTGCCCGGCAATGCGCGAAATGGCGCTTGAAAAAATCCAGCCTCGCGCGTATTTTGCCGCCTCAATCCGATCAACGATCAAAGGACGAAAACCATAGCTCGCAGACCCCACAACGCGCCGCCGACCCGTGACACCGGCCCCCGCGTAAACGACCGCATCCGCGCCCCCGAAGTTCGCCTGATCGGCGCCGAGGGCGAAAACATCGGCGTCGTGCCGCCCGCCCGTGCCATGGCACTGGCCGAGGAAGCCGGTCTCGACCTGGTCGAGATCTCTCCCAACGCGACCCCGCCGGTCTGCAAGATCATGGACTTCGGCAAGTTCAAGTACGAACAGCAGAAGCGCGAGTCCGAAGCCCGCAAGAAACAGAAGGTGATCGAGGTCAAGGAAGTGAAATTCCGCCCCGGCACCGACATCCACGACTACGACGTCAAGATGCGCAACGTCATCAAGTTCCTCGAAAAGGGCGACAAGGTGAAGGTCACCCTGCGCTTCCGGGGCCGCGAGATGGCGCACCAGAACCTCGGCCGGGAACTCCTGGAACGGGTGGCGGAAGACGTCAAGGAACTCGGCAAGGTCGAAAACATGCCGAAGATGGAAGGCCGCCAGATGGTCATGATGATCGGCCCGCTCGCGCGCTGATCCCGTCTGACGGATCCCCGATGCTCAACGCCCTCCCCCAACCGGGAGGGCGTTCTGCATTCGTAGGGTGGATGAAATCCACCACTGCTCCCCAAGCCTGAAATCCACCGCCTGCCCACATTCGTAGGGTGGATGAAATCCACCGCAACTCCCCAAGCCCCCATGCACCACACCTCTCCCACACCTCTCCCGCGCCCGGGGTTTGCCCGCCCCCTTACGCGGCCCGGCCATCACGTCCCCCAAAACCCACCGCGCGCACCGTTAACCCCGGCGGATCCGGCCATGCCGCACCGCCGCGATACCGACGCAATACCGACGTTATACCGACGTGCCGATTTCGGCCCGAAAGCCCTGTTAACCATGGGTTTCGCTGGCTGAGTCGCTGCACTGCAGTACCGACGTTGTCGACGGTGCCGCAGGATCTCGTTAACGGATCACAGCTGCCCGGTGGCCGCCAGCGCCGCCTTGACGATGTTGTGGTAGCCGGTGCAGCGGCAGATATTGCCTTCCAGGTGGTCCCGGATCTCCGCCTCGCTGGGCTTGGGGTTCACCTCGATCAGCTTGGACAGCGACATGATCATCCCCGGCGTGCAGAAGCCGCACTGAAGGCCGTGATTGTCCTGGAAGGCCTGCTGCAGCGCCGACAGCGTGCCGTCGGGTGCCGCCACCCCCTCGATCGTCGTCACCTCCGCCCCGTCGGCCTCCAGCGCGAACATGGTGCAGGCCTTCACCTGCAGCCCGTCCACATGCACCGTGCAGGCACCGCATTGCGAGGTGTCGCAGCCAACATGCGTGCCGGTCAGGCCCAGCCCCTCGCGCAGGAACTCGACCAGGAGCGTGCGCCCCTCGACCTCTCCACTGCGGGTTTTTCCGTTCACTTTCAAACTGATGCTGGGCATGGCTCCCCCCGGGGCTGGCTAGTACCCGCACTCAAGCATGGCAGGCCCCGGGGGGCAAGGAAAGATGCCCCCGGCAGGCATCACCAGGCCGTCACGGACCTTCCCGGGCCGTCACGGACCTTCCCGGGCCGTCACACTGCGAAAGGATGCCTCACTTCGGGTCGCGCGGCTGCGGCCGGGTCGGGATGTCCTTCAGCAGGCCCCCCACCCCCATGCCGGCCACATCGGCAGAGGTGACCTCGACCCCGCAAAGGATCCGTTCCAGTACCCAATCCGCCCCGTTCAGCGCGGGCGACCGGGCACAGCCCGGCAAGCCGATCACCGGGGTGCCGGAAAGATCGCCGAAGAACAGCAGGTTGCCCGGATCCACGGGCATGCCGAACCGGGTCACCTGCCCGCCCGCATGGCGCAGCGCGGCGGGCGCCACGTCGTCAGGGTCCGAGGTGGCCGAGCCGGTCAGCACCAGGATCACATCCGCCCGCGCCGCCTCCCGGGCAGAGGCCAGCGCCAGCGACAGCGCCTCTTCCTCATGCGGGACATTGCTCTCCGCCACCAGCCCCGCGCCCAACCGCTCCAGCCGCGTCGACACCGCCCGGACCCCGGTCCGCTCCGGCACCTCTCCGGTGAAGGTCTGCACCAGCACCGCGCGGGGGCGCGCCAGGTGCTGCAGCCGCAAGGCACCCCGCCCCGCGTCGCAGGCCGCCTGCAGCGCCGCATCGGGCACCGCGTAGGAAATGATCTTCACCGTGGCCACCATGCCCCGCACCGCCATACGCTGGTACTCGGGCACCGTGGCCACCGTGATCATCGGATGTATCGCGTTGACCGCGTTGATCTTTTCCGCGTCCACCACGGCCAGACCCGGGGTCTCGGAAAAGACATTGACGCGCCCCGTGCCCGGCACGCCCAGGCGCAGCCCGTCCCGTTCCGGCACCAGGGCCCGGGCCAGCGCCTCGGCCGCGGCATCCTCGTGCACGTCATGCGCTTCCAGCCGCGCGGCGGTCACCCGGTCGATCCCGAACCAGCGCAGCCGTTCCAGATCGGCCGTGCCCAGGCGCAGCCCTTTGCGCAGGCGCGTCCCGTCCGGCAGTTCCAGCGAATGGGCCAGGATGGCCCCCTCCGCCCGGTTCAGGCGGACCTCTCCGAACTTCATGCGCCGCGCCTCAGGACCTGTACCAGCTCCGCCAGGATCGACACCGCGATCTCCGCCGGATTCGCCGCCCCGATATCGAGCCCGACAGGCCCGTGGATCCGCGCCAGGTCCTTGTCGGCAAAGCCCTTTTCGGCCATGCGTTCCAACCTCTTGCCATGGGTCCGCTTCGACCCCAGGGCACCGATGTAGAAACAGTCGGACCGCAGCGCGGCTTCCAGCGCCGGGTCGTCCAGCTTGGGGTCATGGGTCAGCAGTACCAGCGCGGTGCGTGCGTCCAGCCCCAGTTCCGCCACCGCCTCATCCGGCCAGTCAGTCAGCAGCCGCACCCCCGGAAAGCGCGCGTAGGAGGCAAAGCTCTCCCGCGGGTCGACCACCGCCGGATCGAACCCCGTCGCCCGCGCCATCGGCACCAGCGCCTGGGCGATATGCACGGCGCCCACCACGATCAGCCGCAGCGGCGGGTTGTGCACGGCGACGAAGCGGCCATCTTCTTCGAAACCGGATCTATCCATGCGGAAACGCTCGGGAAATCCCTCTGCCACGACCTCCGTCACCGCCCCCTCCGGGGCCGAGATCACCGCCGCCGCCTGCCGGTCCGCGCGGCGTGTCACCAGGTCCTGCAACAGGTCTTCGGGAAAGGCCCCGCCCACCGGCTGCACCAGCACCCGGATGGTCCCGCCGCAGGCCAGGCCCACGGCAAAGGCGTCACCGTCGCTCACCCCGTATTCCAGAAGCCGCGGCGCGCCGGTTTCCAGCGCCTCCAGCGCCTCGGTCACCACCGCGCCCTCGACACAGCCGCCCGAGACGGAGCCCGCGATCTCCCCCTCCCCAGAAATGGCCAGCTGGCTGCCCACGCGGCGCGGCGCGCTGCCCCAGGTTTCCACCACCGTGGCCAGGGCCGCGCCCTTGCCCGACAGGTGCCAGTCCAGCGCCTGTTCCGGGATCATGTCGAATGCGTCCATCGGATCTCTCCCCCGAACCGTGATGCCGGCACCTGCCCGGCGTTCCGGCCCCAGTAAGGGCCATGCGGCGACAGAGTACAAGCCGTGCCCCCCCGGCCTGGCGCGAAAACGTGAAAAGGGCCGCCCCCACCTGGGGGACGACCCGAATTTTCGTGCATTTGCGGTGGCTTATTCGCCCTGCAGCAGCGGCGTGATGCGGCGGACGACGGCGCGGCGGTTCATCCGCTCCGCGTCGGAGGTCGCCACCTTCAGGTCGCCCTCGCCATAGCCCTGGACCACCATGTTTTCCGGCGGAACGCCGAAGTATTCGGTGAGGGCCAGCGCCAGACTTTCCGCGCGCCGGTCCGACAGGGCCAGATTGTAGCTCGCCTGACCGACCGCATCGGTATGGCCTTCGACCAGGAACACCTCCGAGGGGTTCTCCTCGATCATCTCGACCATGGCCTGCCCCAGCTCTGCCAGGTCGCGGGCCTCTTCGGGGCGGATCACGGCGCTGCCGGTTTCGAAGTTCACGTTGTCGACGGTGATCTCGGGCACCAGTTTCCGCACGGCACCGATGTCACGCACCTGGCCGAGAGAGAACGTCCGGTCCGCCCCGGTCTGGTAGCGTTCCAGCGCGCGGGCCAGGTCACCGGCATTGCGGTTGTCATAGGTGATTTCCGGCTGCGCGGGGGCCTGCGGAAGGTCCTGCACCTGCACGCGGTCGAACTGGCGCGTGTCGTCGAACAGCAGCACTTCCTGCCCGTTGGGCAGCACGCGCGTCCGGCGCAGCACCGTGCCATCGGCTGCCCGGATCGTCACCACCTGGGTGCCGTCCTCGCGGGTCACCGTCGTGCGGGTGGAGCCGTCGTTGAAGGTCTCGGTCCGCACGTCGCTGCCCGGCTGGCGCAGCAGCGTATCGTCATCCTTCAGGACCACGTAACGGCCGTCGCGTTCCACCACGACACGGTCACCGGAGTTGGTGACAACCTTGTCGCCATTGGACAGGATCTTGCCCACGGCATAGGCGCCAAGACCCGCAATCGCGGCCTTGCCCAGGGTTTCCAGCAGGTCGTTTCCGCCGTCGTCATCCCGGGCACGCTGATCCTGCTCCGGGGCCTGTTGCGGCGCGGATGCGGGGGCGTTGGCACTGACACTATTGGAGAATTCCTCGTCCGAGGAGCGGGAATTCTCTTCGGTGACGCGTTGATCGTCCACGTCCGCCGCCTCTGCGCCTTCCTGCGCTGCGGCCACGCCTGCACGCTCTTCGGCACGTTCTGCCTGTTGCTCGGCCTGCTGCTCCGCTTGCTGCCGGGCCTCTGCGTCGGGCTTGGGCGGGGCGTCAGCCTCCGGTGCGGGTGCGGCTTGCTGCTCGGGCGCGGGGGCCTGTTCGGGCGCCTGCTCAGGGGCAGGCTGCGGCGCAGGTTCCTGTGCGGGCTCCTCTTCGGGGGCCGGTTCAGGCGCGGGGGCCTGTTCCGGTGCGGCCTGCGGCTCTGGCGCTGGCTCAGGGGCCTGCTCAGGCTCCGCCTGCGGTTCAGGGGCCGGCTCGGGGGCCTGCTCTGCCTCTGGCGCCTGCTCAGGCGCTTGTTCGGGCATCTGTTCGGGCACTTGCTCCGGCTCAGGCTGGTCCCCGACCTGCGGCAGCGCCTGGGGCGCGACCTCCTGATCGGGCTCCTGATCGGGGGCTGCGGGCTGGGGCATCTCGCCCTGCGGCTCTTCGTTGCCCGGCTGGCCCTCGCCCTGCCCGTTCCCTTTCCGGCCCGGGCCGCCACGTTGCAGGCCATTCTCGATGCAGGTCTGAAGGTCCTGCCCGCTCAGCCCGGCGCAGGCTTCTGCGCGGTTACCATTACCATTGCCCTTCTGCCCACCGGGGGCAGATTGCGACATGCCCGTACCGGGCAGCGCGAGGGCCAGGGACAGGGCAAGCGCCGTGCCATTCCTGAAAACTCGTGCGGTCATACTTACGTGTCCTTTCTCCTCCGCCGGGGCCTGCTCATGCCCCGGTCGTTGCCACTCAACACCCGAGAGCGCGAGTTGGTTCAATTTCAACGCATCGCCCACCGGGTTCCGGCGCTCGCAGCCTGCCGCAAGACGGGGAAGAAACGGGGGCGCGATTGACGCAACGGCCGGAAATTGCGATCTTTCCGCCAAAGAACAACCACAATCGCCGGTCAGATCACGTGTCAGATCACGAGGGCGTCCATTCCCGGGCGCATGGACGATACGGACGATGGCGAAGGGCAGGACACAGATGATCGCAACGCAGGCCAGATCCGCGGCCAGATCCGGAACAGCTGCCCCGGCCGACGCCCTTTTCAGCGACCCTGTCGGCACCCCCTGCCGCCGTGGCAAAGGAGCCTCGCGATGCAGGTAACCGCCGTCACCTGCGTCAAGAACGAAGGCCCCTTCCTGCTGGAATGGATCGCCTTCAACCGGGTCATCGGGGTCACGGATTTCCTGTTCTACTCCAACGATTGCTCCGACGCGACGGACCGCCTTCTGGACCGGTTGCAAGATCACCGGCTGGTCTGGCACCTGCCCAACCCCGCCCAGGGCCGCAACTACCAGATGGAAGCGCTGAAGGACGCGGCACGGCAGACCATCGTGACCGGCGCCGACTGGGTCTGGATCGCCGACGTGGACGAATTCCTCAACATCCACACGGGCGATCATACCATCCCGGCCCTGATCGCCGCCTGCGGCGACCCCCAGGCGATTTCCGTCACCTTCCAGTTCTTCGGCAACGACGGGATCGACGGGTTCGAAGACCGTCCCGTGATCGAACAGTTCACCCGCAGCCATAACCCCGACATCTGGTGCGGCGAAACCGCGATCGAGGTGAAGTCGCTGGTGCGAAAGGACTTTCCGCTGCGCTACTACGGCGCGCACCGCCCCTTCTTCGGCAACAGGCTGGCCCCGGCCAAGCGGCCCCGCTGGACCGACGGATCCGGCAGGAAGGTCCCGCCAAAGTTCCTGGTGGCCGACAATCCCCGCCGGATCCGCAAGTTCCCCGCGAAGGGCGCCCGCGATCTCGCGACGCTCAACCACTACGCCCTGCGCTCGCTGGACAGCTACCTGGTCAAGAACGACCGGGGCGACGTGAACCGCGAAGGCCGTGCCTTCGATGACAGCTACTGGCGTGAACGCGCCGACGTCGCCTGGCAGGACCTGTCGATACAGCGCTACCTGCCCGCCCTGACGGCGGAGATGGACCGGCTGAAGGCCCTGCCCGGCATCGCCGCGCTGCACGAGGAAGCCTGCGCCCTGCACCGGGCCAAACGCGACGCCCTGCTCGACCAGGCGCCCTACCCCGCCATGCGCGATCAGCTCCGCGCAGCCTCGACCCTGCCACCGCGCGAAGAAGCCCTGCTGGCCGAACTGGGGAGGCTCTGACGATGCACCGCATGCGCGTGATCAACCTCGGCCTGCCGAAATCCGGCACCACCTCCTTTGCCGAAGCGATGACGGCGGCCAAGCTCAACGTGGCCGACCACCGGATCCGGCGCGGGCAGACCGCGGACCAGGCGATGAACCGGAACTTCGTCGGTCTCGTGCTCTACCGTGGCTACTACGGCTCCGGCGATCCGCTTGAACTTCTGCATGAATTCGACGCCGTGGCAGAGGCCTCCTTCCTGCACCAGGGCCGCTCCGCCTGGCCGCAGATGGACTATGCCCTGATCGCCGCGATCCGCGAACGCCACCCGCATGTGAAATTCACCGCCACCCGGCGCGATCCGGCAAGGCTGGCCAACTCCATGATGCGCTGGACGAACATGCCCAAGCGGCTGCTGGAAAATTCCCTGCCCGGCCTGCCTGCAGGCTTCGGCGGGGAAGAGGCGCAGCTGGCCCGCTGGATCGACGGCCACTATGCCCACCTCGACCGGATCTTTGCCGGGGATGACGCCTTCCTCAGCTTCGACGTGGCCGATCCGGACGCCCAGCCAAAGCTGGAGGCGCACCTGGGCTTTGCCCTGCCCTGGTGGGGCCGCGCGAACGAGAACACCTCCCGCCCGGCGGATGAAAACGAAGACCGGGATCAGACCGCATGAAGATCATCCTGCATATCGGCACCGAACCTGCGGGGTCGCTCGCGCTGCAGACGACGCTGCACGAAAAGCGCGATCAGCTGAAATCCCATGGCATCCTCTACCCGCGCTCGCCGGGCAAGAAGAACCAGGCGCGGCTTTTCATGGCGGTCACCGACCCGGATCAGGTCGATCCGCTGCGGTTCAACCGCGGTCACATCCTGCCCGAGAAGCAGCGCGCCCTGCGCGAAGAGGTCGGCGCTGATCTTCTACGTGAAGTTCAGTCCGCAAACCCTTCCACTCTCGTGATTTCCTGCGCTCAGCTTGCGACCGGCCTGACCCGCCGCTCCGAACTGGAAACGCTGCGCAACCTGCTGCTTCCCCTGTCCGACGACATCACGGTCGTGGCCCATCTGGCGGATCAGGCCACCGCCATGGCCCGCGCCTATGCCGCGCAGGTCATGGAAGGGCGCGCCAGCTCGCTTGCCGTGGAACAGGCCATCCCCCAGACCGCCGACTGGTGGACCTCCTGCCTCGATGCCTGCCCCGAACCCGACCCGCTGCGCGGCATCTTCCCCTCGATCCAGCGCCCGCTGTTCTGGCTCGACTACGCCGCGCTGCAGACCCATTGGGAGGCCGTCTTCGGCCCCGGCCGCGTGATCTTCCGCCCCTACCGGCCGGAGGTAATGCATTCCGAAAACGTCACCGATGAAATCCGCGACATGCTGGGCCTCGAAGCGCAGATCGGCAAGGGAGAGGCAGTGCCAGTCCCCGGTCAGGTGCCGGCGGCCACGCTGACACGCGCCCGGCAGATGAACGACCTGCTGCAGGCCTACCTGCAATCGCGTGACGCGATCCTGCCGCGCCAGCTCTGGATCCGGTTCCTGAACGAGATCGCGGTCGATGGCCCCGCGATGGATCCGGCCGAGCTCGGCGCGCTCTGCGCCCGCTTCGCGCCCGGCAATGCCGCCCTTCTGCCCGCGCAACCGGCCCTCTCTGCCGCCGACCTCGCCCTGCCCGCCCCCGGCGTGCCCTGGGCCGAGGCCGATCCCCTATTCGGCTACCGCGCGTCCCAGTACCTGCTGTCCTTCCGCTGGCGCATCGACAAGGCCACGAAGGAAGAGCGCGACGGCAAGATCGCGGAGGCCAAGGTGATCACCGGCGAAGCCCCCGCGCCTGCGACAGCAGGCCCCGCCGGAGGCGGCCTCTCGGCCGAGGCGCGCGCGATCCTGCCCCCCGATGCCGTGGCCCGGTTCGACAACATCAAGGGCGGCGCCTTCGCGCCCCACAACAACATCGGCCAGGTCGATGAAGAGGCAGAGCTTCCGCCCTATACCCCCATCACGCCCCGCAGCCTGCCCGCAGGCAACTCCGGCCGCGTCGTGCTGGGCTGCATGAAGAACGAGGCACCCTACATCCTGGAATGGGTCGCCTATCACCGCGCCGTGGGTTTCGACAATTTCCTGATCTACACCAACGACTGCACCGACGGCACGTCACAAATCCTGGACCGCCTGATGGAGCTGGGCATCGTCCAGCACCGCAACAACGACAACTGGCAGGGCAATTCCCCCCAGCAATCGGCGCTGGATGCCTCGCTGAAGGAACCGCTGATCCGCGACGCGGAATGGATCGCCCATTTCGACGTCGACGAATTCGTCAACATCCGCACCGGCAACGGCACCCTGGATGATTTCTTTGCCCGCGTCCCCGATGCCACCAATGTCGCGATGACCTGGCGGCTTTTCGGCTACAACGGCGTCAGCGCGCTGAAGGATGACCTGGTGATCGCCCAGTTCGACCATGCCGCGCCGAAATACTGCCCCAAGCCCCATACCGTCTGGGGGTTCAAGACCATGTTCCGCAACATCGGCGCCTACCAGAAGATCTCCTGCCACCGTCCGAACAAGCTGGACGAGGCAAAGCAGCCGCAGGTTTCCTGGGTCAACGGATCGGGGCAGCCGATGACGAAGGACGTGCTGAAGAACGGCTGGCGCAGCTCGCAGAAGAACATCGGCTACGACCTTCTGCAGCTGAACCACTACGCCCTGCGCTCCGCCGAAAGTTACCTGATCAAGCGGCAGCGCGGCCGCGCCCTGCACGTCGATCGCTCCATCGGGTTGAACTACTGGGTGCGCATGGACTGGTCCGACAACCGTGACATCACGATCCAGCGCAACATCCCCCGCGTCCGCGCCGAACTGGCCCGCCTGCTGGAGGATGACAAGCTGCGCTCCCTGCACGAGGCGGGCTTTGCCTGGCACCGCGCCAAGGCCGCCGAACTGCACGGGATGGAAGAGTTCGAAGAGCTCTACACCCAGGCGCTGAAACTGAAGCTGACCGAAACGGAGCGCGTCGCCTATGCGCTGGCCCTCGACGTCGAAAGCTGACCGGCGGCCCGCGCACTGATGCGGGTGCTGGCGATCCTGACCGTCCGGAACGAAGCCGCCTTCCTGCTGGAATGGCTGGCCCATCACCGCTGCATCGGCTTCACCGATTTCCTCGTGTTTTCCAACGATTGCCAGGACGGCACCGACCTGATGCTCGACCGGCTGGCGGAACTGGGCGTGCTGACCCATGTCCGCAACGACGGGCCCTATGATGCACGCGGCATCCAGTTCACCGCGCTCAAGCAATGCGAAAAGCTCGACATCGTGCAGCAGGCCGACTGGATCCTGCCCTTCGACATCGACGAATTCGTCAATATCCACGTGGGCGACGGCACCATCCCGGCGCTGCTCTCCGCCCTGCCCGAGGCGACGGCGATCACCCTCACGTGGCGGCTCTTCGGCAATGGCGGCGTCGTGCACTACGACGACACCCCCGTGACCGAAACCTTCACCCGGGCCGCGCCCGAGGTCCTGCACTGGCCCTGGCGGGCTTCCATGTTCAAGACGCTCTATCGCAATGACGGCACCTACCGGAAGGTGGGCGTGCACCGGCCCCGCGCGCCGGTGGCAAGCCGGCTCGACCAGGCGCGCTGGTTCGGCTCCGACGGCGAGGCCCTGCCGGAAAAGTTCCGCCGTGAACGGATTTTCTCCAACTACGGAAAGTCGAACTACGCCCTGGCGCAGCTGAACCACTACGCGCTTGGCGCGATGGAAAGCTTCATCCTGAAGGCCGATCGTGGCCGGGCGGTGCATGCCGATGACATGCTGGGCATGGACTACTGGGTCGAACGGAATTTCGCCGCAGAGGAAGACCGCAGCATCCTCCGCCACGCCCCCGCCATGCAGGCGGAGCTGGCCCGGCTGAAAGCCGACCCGAGGCTCGGCGCACTGCACGGCGCCGCCGTCACCTGGCGGCATGACCGGTTCCAGGACCTGATGCTGCGCGAACCCTTCCGCGCCCTGATGGGCCGGATGCTGCTGACACCGCCCACGCGCCCCCTGCCCCTGCGCGCCGCGCGCTACATCGCGAAATACGCCATGCAATCCCGCAGGATTAGCGATGAAGGCAGCGACTCAACCGGCGGCTGAAGGCGCTTTCATTTCCCTCCGAACATCCTACTTTCGCCCAAATCGCCATGCATCATGGCGTCGAACAAGGCGGAGAAACCGCCGCCGGGTAGCCAGGGGTCCCATGACGGAGCAGCAGACAACAGCCAGTATTCCAACCGACCTCTCGGTCTCCCTGCAGGGACTGGGCAAGGCGGACTGGCTGTCGCGACTTGCCGGGATCGCCGCGGCGCGCGGTGGCTTCCGCAACCTCGGCAAACACCATTTCGCCGCCTATATCGCCGGTGGCTCCACCCTTCTGGTCACCTTCGAAACCCAGGCCGGTATCCAGGGCCTGACGGAAGAAGCGCAGCCCCTGGGCTGGCGCATGGTGCGCGAAGAAGGCTGGTCCCACCTCTGCCTCGTCTCCGACGGCGATACCTGGTTCCGCGACGAAGACGTCTATGCCTATGTCGACGACCTGGTCGACCGCGGCTTCTTCGAAGATTTCGACCGGGTGGTCTTCTACGGTGCGGGCCCCTGCGCCTATGCGGCCTGTGCCTTCTCCGTGGCCGCGCCCGGGGCGCTGGTGCTCGCGATCCAGCCCCAGGCGACGCTGGATCCGACGCTGGCGGAATGGGATGACCGCTTCATGGAAATGCGGCGGCTTGATTTCACCTCCCGCTACGGCTTTGCGCCCGACATGCTGGATGCCGCCGAACGCGCCTGGGTGCTCTACGATCCGACCGAACACCTGGACGGCATGCATGCCGCGCTCTTCGCCCGGCCCAATGTCACGCTGCTGCGGCTGCGGTTCCTCGGCGCGGCGCTGCAGGGGTCGCTGCTGCGGATGGGCATGCTGCACACGCTGCTGCGGCTCGCCGCCATGCGCCGGCTGGATCCGCGCAGCTTCGCCACGCTCTACCGTCGCCGGCGGCGCTATCCGCCCTACCTGCGCAACCTGCTGACCGCGCTGGAAGCGGACGGAAGAGAGGCGCTGATCCAGGCCCTGTGCCGGAACGTGACGCAGCGGATGAACCTGCCCCGTTTCCGCCGCCGCCTGCGCCGCCAGCCCGACATGGCCGAAAGCTTCGACGATCTGAACCACGAACTCGACTGACGCGCGCGCCCGGGGGCACCTCGGCGTCAGCTTTGCCCCGCTACCCTCTGGCGCGCCGCGGGGTGATGTCGTAAAGCGCTTGGCATGACCCAGAGCCTCACGATCCGCCGCCCCGACGACTGGCACCTGCATCTGCGCGACGGCGAGATGCTGAAGGCCGTCCTGCCCGAAACCGCGCGCCACTTCGGCCGCGCCATCATCATGCCGAACCTGGTGCCCCCCGTGGTCACCGCCAAGCATGCAGCGGAATATCGTGACCGCATCCTGGCCGCCCTGCCCGAAGACATGACCTTCGAGCCGCTGATGACTCTCTACCTGACCGAGGGCACCGATCCAGCCGATGTCGCCGCCGCCGCCGCCTCCGGCCTGGTCAAGGCGGTAAAGCTCTACCCGGCGGGCGCCACCACCAATTCCCATTCCGGCGTGACCGACTTCCGCAAGGTGATTCCGGTGCTGGAACGCATGGCCGAAATCGGCCTGCCGCTCTGCACCCATGGCGAGGTGACGGATCCCGAGGTCGACATCTTCGACCGGGAAGCCGTCTTCATCGACAAGGTCCTCGATCCGCTGCGCAAGGAAATCCCCGAACTGCGCGTGGTGATGGAACATATCACCACCTCGGACGCGGCCGACTACGTCCGCTCCGCCGACGCAGGCCTGGGCGCCACGATCACCACGCACCACCTGGTCATCAACCGCAACCACATCCTGGTCGGTGGCATCAAGCCCCACTACTACTGCCTGCCGGTCGCGAAACGCGCCACCCATCAGCAGGCGCTGCGCAAGGCGGCGACCTCGGGCGATCCGCGCTTCTTCCTGGGCACCGACAGCGCCCCCCACGTGGACCCGGCCAAGGAATGCGGCTGCGGCTGCGCGGGCTGCTTCACGGCCACCAACACCATGGCGATCCTGGCCCATGTCTTCGACGAGGAAGGCGCGCTGGACAAGCTGGAGGGCTTCACCTCCCTCAACGGTCCCGCCTTCTACCGCCTCGCGCCGAACCCCGGCACCCTGACGCTGGAAAAGTCGCCCACGGAATACCCCGCGAAGATCGAGACCAAGGCCGGCGGCCCCGTCACCGTCTTCGATCCCGGTTTCATCCCCGCCTGGCACGTCTCGGCCGTCAGCGCCGAGTGACGGCAGAACGCCCATTCGGGACGCGCCACAGGCGCGCGCGCGCCCCGAGCCTCCGGCGGGAGTATTTCCGGCCGTCGAATATGAACAGGTCAACGAGAGGACACCGACAATGATCCCCAGCTCCTACCCGTCGAAAGAAGAGATCGCCCGGCTGACCGCGGGGATGCTCCTCGACATCAAGGCAGTGGATTTCAACACCGAAACCCCCTTCACCCTGGCCTCCGGCCTGCCCTCGCCCTCCTACGTCGACTGCCGGAAGCTGATCTCCTTCCCGCGGATCCGTTCCGCGCTGATGGATTTCATGACCTGCACCGTGATGCGCAACGCGGGCCTTGAAGCCTTCGACAACATCGCCGGCGGCGAAACCGCGGGCATCCCCTTCTCCGCACTGGTGGCCGAACGCATGGCCCTGCCCATGACCTACGTGCGCAAGAAGCCCAAGGGCTACGGCCGCAACGCCCGTATCGAGGGCGTCATGACCGAGGGCCAGCGCGTCCTGCTGGTGGAAGATCTGACGACCGATGGCGGCTCCAAACTGTCCTTCGTGGATGCGATCCGGGAAACCGGGGCCAGCTGCAACCACACCGCGGTGATCTTCTACTACGACATCTTCAAGGGCACCGAGGAGACGCTGGCGGAACACGGCGTGACGCTGCACCACCTGTGCACCTGGTGGGATGTCCTGGCCGAGGCACGCCGCCGTGGCGCCTTCGACGCAAAGACCCTGGACGAGGTCGAGACCTTCCTCAACGCCCCGCGCGAATGGCAGGAAGCCCGCAAGGGCTGACGAGACTAGGCGGGCACCGGCCCGCCCGACTCGCTGCACCGCCGCAAAACAGCTGTCCCCCGTTCACCGACCAGATCGTAGACGCGGGGGCAGCCGATCCGGCCCCGCCCTGCCTGACTTCCGGGCAGACCTCCGCCGGTCACAACACAGGCCATTCCCAATATCTCGGGCAAGCCGCGCAAATTGCCACGAACTGTGGTAGGATGGAACCATGCACAGCTTATCCACAGGATATCCCGATTGTCTCCGCCCGGGCGCTGCGGCTAAGACCTCCTTCCACGGGGGACGATCCGGCGGCAAGATCCGGACGGCCGAGGCAGGTCCGTCCCGCGGCAGGTCACCGGACCGCCGCGGGATCGCGCATGTTTCCCACAACTGTGTCATCAGGGGCTTGGAATGAACGAGATCACCACATTCAACGCGACCGGCGAAGAAGCGGATCTCTCGAAGGCAATGCCGCACTCGGTGGAGGCGGAGCAGCAGCTGCTGGGCGCCATCCTGACCAACAACGATGTCTACGACCGCGTGGCGCAGATCATCGGTGCGAACCATTTCTACGATCCCGTCCACGCCCGCATCTTCGAGGTCGCGGCGGCCCGGATCGCCAAGAACAACCTGGCCTCTCCCGTCACGCTGAAGGCCTTCCTGGCCGATGATCCCGGCCTGCAGGAACTGGGCGGCCCCTCCTACCTGGCAAAGCTCGCCGGTGCGGCCGTCTCCTCCTACGCCGTGCGCGACTACGCCCAGATGATCTACGACCTCGCCATCCGGCGGGAACTGATCCGGCTGGGCCGCGACATCTCCGACGGGGCCAGCAAGGTCGATGTCGAAAACGACCCCAAGGAACAGATCATCCAGGCGGAACAGAAGCTCTACAAGCTGTCCGAACAGGGCTCCGCCGAACAGGGCTTCGTGTCGTTCCTGAAGGCCGTGACCGACGCCGTGAACGTGGCCAATGCCGCCTACCAGCGCGAAGGCGGCCTGGCCGGTGTCTCCACCGGGCTGATGGACATGGACCGCAAGCTCGGCGGGTTGCACCCATCCGACCTTCTGATCCTCGCCGGGCGTCCCTCGATGGGGAAAACCTCGCTCGCGACCAACATCGCCTTCAACGTCGCCAAGGCCTACCGCAAGGGCACCAAGCCCGACGGGTCTGTCGGCACGATCGAAGGCGGCGTCGTGGGCTTCTACTCCCTCGAAATGTCGGCCGAACAGCTGGCCGCCCGTATCCTGTCCGAAGCCGCCGAAGTGCCCTCCGAACAGATCCGCAAGGGCGACATGACCGAAGAGGAATTCCGCCGCTTCGTTCAGGCTGCCAAGGATCTCGAAGCCTGCCCGCTCTACATCGACGACACCCCCGCCCTGCCGATCGCGCAGCTGGCCGCGCGGGCCCGTCGCCTGAAGCGGACCCATGGCCTCGACCTGCTGATCATCGACTACCTGCAGCTCTGCCGCGGCACCGCCGACAACCGGGTGCAGGAAATCGCGGAAATCTCGATGGGCATGAAGGCCATCGCCAAGGAACTCAACATCCCGGTGATCGCCCTGTCCCAGCTCTCGCGTACCGTGGAAAGCCGGGACGACAAGCGGCCCCAGCTGTCGGACCTTCGCGAATCGGGCTCGATCGAACAGGACGCCGACGTGGTGATGTTCGTGTTCCGGGAAGAATATTACGTCGAAAGGGAGAAACCTTCCGACGACAAGCTGGAAGATATGGCCGCCTGGCAGGAACGGATGGAACGTCTGCACGGCAAGGCCGAAGTCATTATCGGCAAGCAGCGTCACGGTCCCATCGGCACCGTGGAGCTTTCCTTCGAAGGTCGCTTCACCCGCTTCGGCAACCTGGTGAAGCCCTGGCAAAACGATCAGGGCGGGTACTGAGGGCGCCCCGCGCGCCCCATCCGCCAAAGTTCTGAATTCACGGGGAAACCGGGCCTGAGCCCGCGTCCTTCCACGCCTCCGGCCTGGGCGGTGCGCAGGCTGCGGTTTCCGGCGAAGATACCTCTCGGCGCCGCTTTTCGCCGGGGGCATTTCGCATGTGCAGAAACCACTTGTTAACATGAGAAGTCAAGCGACTCACCCGTCGCGAGCCTTGTATATATGGAGAATTTGCAGCAGCACGTTCCGGACAAGCTCGCGTTAAGGTAAATTCGCTACTTTCTTGCGCATCTATTCCGGTGGTTACCGCTCTCACTTGCTGCGCTGCGGCAAAAACGCTGGACAGAATTACCGAACCGAACGGAGAATTCGTCATGCGCCTGTTACATTTGTTGCCCCTGTTGCTTATCCCCGCCCATGCCTCGGCCGATTCCGCCGATCTCTTCGCCTATGATCCGACCCTGGTCGAAGTGGATGTGGAGCTCGCCCTGATGGTCGATGTCTCCCGCTCCATGACCCCGAACGAGCTTGAGATTCAGCGCCACGGTTATGCCGCCGCGCTGACCTCCGGTGCGGTTCTGGATGTGATCGGGGACGGTTTCCTTGGCCGGATCGCCGTGACCTACGTCGAATGGGCCGGCCCCGGATCCCATCGCGTCGTGGTCGACTGGACGACGATCAGCACCGCCGAAGATGCCGAACGCATCGCGGCCCTGCTGATGGAGAACCAGCCCCACGGCATGCAGCGCACCTCGATCTCCTCCGCGCTCGATTACGCCGCCGAAACGCTGGACAACAACGGCTACCAGGGGCTGCGGCGGGTGGTGGATGTCTCCGGTGACGGGCCCAACAACTCCGGCGATCCGGTGGTGCCCGCGCGCGACCGGCTGCTGGCGCGAGGCGTCACGATCAACGGGCTGCCCCTGATGACCGAAGAGGGCGTCGGCTCGCAATGGACGCTGGATGATCTGGATGCCTACTACCGCGACTGCGTGATCGGCGGGCATGGCGCCTTCATGATCCCGGTGCGCAGCTGGGATGAATTCGCCGATGCCGTGCGCCGCAAGATCGTGCTGGAAATCGCCGCCCTGCCGCCACCGCGCATTGCGCCCAGCACGGGTTACCGGGTGATCCCTGCGGCGGGCCTCAGCCCTGCGGCCGATTGCCTGGCGGGCGAAAAGACCTGGGAACGGTTCCGCACCCAGTGGGATCCGTGATCCCCGCCACGGGCAGGCGCATCACCGCAGATCCCGTCAGGCCGGCCGCGCAAGCGGGCCGGCCTTTTCCCTGGCCCTTGAGCTGTCAGTGGCCCTCACCAGCGGCCCGCGCCGGGATCAGCAATCCCGACAGGTCTTCAGACCGACGATACGATACAGCGGGCAGTTCCCGACGATCGCGGTCACCCCCATGATCACCGCCACCAGCAGCACCAGCCAGTGCCACAGGCCCGCGCCGGCCCAGCCGGTCCCGAATGCGACGACCAGAAGAACCACAGCCAGCACGATGCGCAGCCCACGGTCCAGTTTTCCCATGTTCACGGACATGACGACCTCCTTTCAGGAAGAACGCGGATCTAGTGCCCGCATCCTGCCACGAAAGGCCCCGCCCCGACGGTGACAAGATCACCAAGCGAGGTTCAGCGTTCGCTGCCACCGCGCGCGATCCGCTCCAGCGCCTCCCGGTCGGTCAGGCAGACCGCCCCGCGCGCCTGCTTCACCAGGCCCCGCTTGTGGAAATCCGACAACAGGCGGCTGATCACCTCCCGCGCGGTGCCCAGCTCGGTACCCAGAACCTGGTGGGTCGCATGCACCACCCCGTCCTCATCCGCCAGCTGCAGCAGCCGCCCGGCCAGACGCACGTCCAGCCGCTGGAAGACGATATCGTCGATCAGCGTGAACAGGTCCGTGATCCGCCGGGCATAGGCGCGGAAGACGAACTCGCGGAAGGCCTTGCTCTCCGCCACCAGCCCGTCGAAGGTCCCGCGCGGGATCTCCACCGCGGTGACCGGGGTCTCCGCCACGCCGGTGGTGGCGTAATCCTCGAAGGCCAGCATGCAGGCGGTGGTCAGCACGCAGCTTTCGCCCGCATGCACCCGGTAAAGGAACACCTCCCGCCCACTGTCGGAGCTTTGCTGCACCCGCACCGTGCCCGACAGCAACAGCAGCAGGCGATCCGCCTCCTGCCCCGGCTCGAACAGCACGGCGCCCATGGGGAAACGGCTCACCCGGCTGCCCTGGCGCAACCGGCGGCGCGTGTCCTCCGGCAGGGCCTTCAGCCCCTCGAACCGTTCGATCCAGTCGATATCCTCGCTCACCGCGTCGCCTCCTATTCCGGTACGCAGATTTCCCCGGCCGCCGCCGCGCGCGCGGTGCGCAGGATCAGCCCCAGGATGGTCACCACCAGCGCCACCAGCAGCAGGAGCCCGATCCCCCGGTGGAACCCCGACCCGGTCAGCGCCGCGAAGCGGAAGCTGGCCGTGGTGATGGCCGCCAGCGGGAAGGACAGCGCCCAGAAGCTCAACGCGAAGGGCAGCTTCAGCAGCGCCGGCACCTGGATTGCCACCAGGGCGGCAAAGAAATAGCCCGCGTTGATCAGCACCCGGGCAACGTCATCCACCGCGCCGCCATGCAGCTGCACCCAGGCCAGGAACCCCACGGCGGGCGGCGCCACCAGGATCACCAGTGTGGGGCGCAACTTGCCCGGCAGCGGCTCGTGAAAGATCAGGCGGTTGAAGACCAGCGTCAGCAGCACGATCCAGAACAGCACGCCGACGGAAAAGAAGTACCAGCTCAGCTCCATGAACCCCAGCGGCACCCCTGCCAGCGGCACGATCACATTGCCGACCGCCGGGATGAACCAGGCCGGTGAAAGCTGCTGCGGCCCGAACGCCCGGGCAGAGATCCAGGCCGAAATGACTACCAGCGTCAGCACGGCCTGCACCGCCGCCCCCAGGATCCAGACCCAGTGCGCCAGCGCCGGGGCCTCCTCCCGCAGGAAGGCCGCCAACAGCAGCATGGAGATGGAGACGGCCGGGAAGAAGGCCAGCCGCACCGGATGATGCCACTCGGCCTTCAGCGCCTCCCAGTGCAGCAGCGCCTTCGCCGCCAGGGCCAGCAGAAGCAGGGCAAAGACCGCCATCGCGGCCCAGCCCACCGGGCTTGCCACTGCGCCCAGCCCCCCGGCCCGCAGCGCCAGGGTCAGGCCGAAAAGCCCCATGGACATGCCGAAGAAGGAGATCGGGAAATTGACCAGCCGTTGCGGCGTCTGTTCGGAAGTCGTCGTCATCTCAAATCCTCCTCCTGCGCCGCAGCCCCGGCCAACAGATTGGGCCAACGGACTGGGCCAACAAATTGGGCCAACAAATTGGGCCAACAAATTGGGCCCGCAATCAGCCCGCACCCGCCGGGGGCCAGCTTAGCGCAAGATCCCGGCTCGGCACGTGAAAACCGGGCTCGCCCTGCGCGACCAAGGCGCGCGCCCGGGAAAATTCCTGCTTCGATCATCACGCAAGCCCCTCCCCTGCGGGAGGCCTGACGCATCCCGCCCTTCGGTCGGAGCTTGCGAAATGATCGGTCATCGGGGTGGTGGCCGGCGCGGGTCCGGCCACCACCAGCGGCTTACTTCTCGACCGGGGTGTCAACCTCGCCCGCCAGGCGGCGGTCGCGTTGCATCTCAAGCCACATAGCGTTCAGCACGGCAAAGCCGGCAGCCAGCGGAAGCCCCAAGAGCCAGGCAAAGTACCACATCGTTGCTTTCCTTTCTGTCAGTAGCTGTGCGACGGGCCGGTCACGTCATCCTCGGTCACCTTGCCCCACAGGACTTTGTAGACCCAGGCCGTGTAGGCCAGGATGATCGGCACGAAGATCACCGCGGCGATCAGCATGATGAACAGCGTCTGGTGAGAGGACGAAGCGTCCCAGACCGTCAGCGAGCTTGCGGGGTTCACGTTCGACGGCAGGATGAACGGGAACATCGTCAGCCCGACAGAGCTGATGACCCCCAGGATCCCCATCTTGGAGAAGAGCAGGGTCGAAACCTCGCCCCCCTTGCGCAGACCGCGCACCGCCAGGCCCATGCCGACAAAGCCGAGCACCGGGGCAATGACGATCCAGGGACGCAGCGCATAGGCCTGCAGCCAGGAGCCGCCCCGGGCCACTTCGCTCAGCAGCGGGTTGGACGGGCCGTTGGCCGCCACTTCGCTGGTGATCTGGTAGCCCTGCACGCCGAAGGCCAGCCACAGGCCCGCAAGGGCATAGGCGACCATGGCGACGATACCCGCGACCGACCCGATGCGACGGGCCCGGGCGTTGATGACGCCCTCGGTCTTCACCGTCAGCCAGGCGGCACCGTGCATCATCAGCATGCTGAAGGACACGACACCGGCCAGGATGGCGAAGGGACGCAGCAGCCCCAGGAACTTGCCGTAGAAGGACCCGTCATAAAGCGGCATCAGCAGGTCGTTGAGGTGGAAGGGCACGCCCAGCAGGGCATTGCCCACGGCCACGCCGAACAGCAGCGCCGGGCCGGCACCGCCGACGAAAAGCGCCTTGTCCCAGTTGCTCCGCCACCGCTGGCCGTCCCGCTTGGAGCGGTACTTGAAGCCGACGGGCCGCAGGATGAAGCAGGCCAGCACGGCGAACATCGCCAGGTAGAAGCCGGAGAAGCTGACCGCGTAAAGCGGTGGCCAGGCGGCAAAGATCGCGCCGCCCCCCAGGATGAACCACACCTGGTTGCCTTCCCAGACCGGGCCGATGGTGTTGATCACCACGCGGCGTTCCACGTCGGTCTTCGCCACGAAGGGCAGCAGCGCCGCGACCCCCATGTCGAAACCGTCGGTCAGTGCGAAGCCGATCAGAAGGACACCCAGAAGCACCCACCAGATCACCCGCAGCACGTCATAGCTTATGAGATCGTGAAGAATCATGGCTTGTTACTCCGCGGCAGCGATTGCGGGATCGGCCTGCAGCCGGGCCGCATGGCGCTGTTCCCAGATTTCGGTTTCCTCGACATCTTCGACCGGGCCCTTGCGGATGTATTTGATCATCAGACCCATCTCGATGATGAAGAGCACGGTGTAGAAGATCACGAAGCCCGCGATGGTCAGAAGCAGGTCACCCACGGTCAGGTGGCTGACCGAAAGCGCGGTCGGCAGGATGCCATCGACCGTCCAGGGCTGACGCCCGTACTCGGCCACGATCCAGCCCATTTCCACGGCGATCCACGGCGCCGGCAGCGCATAGAGGCCAAGGCGCAGCGCCCAGCGGGGATAGGATTGCCCGTAGAAGCTGGAGCGGACGAAGAACAGCGCCATCACCGCGATCAGCACGACGCCCATGGCAACCATGATGCGGAACGCCCAGAACAGGGATCCGACGGCGGGCACCGTGTCCCAGGCCGCCTTGGCGATCTGGTCATCGGTCGCCTGGCGCGGGTCTTCCACGTAGCGGTTCAGCAGGAAGGCATAGCCCAGGTTCTCCGAATGGTCCTCGAAGGTCTGGCGCACGGCGGCCGGGGTGGCGTCATGCTGTGCCCGGATGGTCATCAGCGCATCATAGGCGATCAGCCCGTCGCGGATCCGGTCCTCGTTCTCGGCCACCAGCTGCTTGATGCCCGGGATCTCCTCGGTCAGCGACCGGGTCCCGATCAGGCCCATGACCCAAGGGATGTGGACGGCGTAATGCGTCTCGCGCGCTTCCTTGTCGGGGATGCCGACCAGGGTGAAATGCGCGGGCGCCTCTTCCGTCTCCCACATCGCCTCGATCGCGGCGAGTTTCATCTTCTGCGTCTGCCCGGCCGAATAGCCCGACTCGTCGCCCAGCACCACGACCGACAGCGACGCCGCCAGCCCGAAGGAGGCCGCAACGGTGATCGAACGCTTCGCCAGGTCAACGTGCCGGCCCCGCAGCAGGTACCAGCAGGACACGCCCAGCACGAAGGCCGCCGCGGTGGCATAGCCGGCGCTGACGGTGTGCACGAACTTGGCCTGCGCCACCTCGTTGAAGAGCACCTCGAAGAAATTGTTCATTTCCATGCGCATGGTGTCGGGGTTGAAGGTGGCCCCCACCGGGTGCTGCATCCAGCCGTTGGCGATCAGGATCCACAGGGCCGAGAAGTTGGAGCCGATGGCGACAAGCCAGGCCACCACCAGGTGCGAGACCTTGGAAAGCTTGTCCCAACCGAAGAAGAACAGGCCGACGAAGGTCGCTTCGAGGAAGAAGGCCATCAGCCCCTCGATCGCCAGCGGCGCACCGAAGATGTCCCCCACGTAGTGGCTGTAATAGCTCCAGTTCATGCCGAACTGGAATTCCATGGTGATGCCCGTGGCAACGCCAAGGACGAAGTTGATGCCGAAAAGCGTCCCCCAGAATTTCGTCATCTGCCGCCAGATCGGGCGGCCGGTCATGACGTAGACCGTCTCCATGATCGCAACGAGGATCGAAAGACCCAGCGTCAGCGGCACGAAGAGGAAGTGATACAGAGCTGTCAGTGCAAATTGCAGGCGTGACAGCTCTACGATGTCGAGCTCCATCTCTGGCCTCCTTGGTTCCGGATCGGGCAGGTCCTCAAAGGCGACTCGCCCGCTCCTCATTTCTCCCGGACATACCTCCCCAAGCATCCGGACCTATGTGACAAGATCACCGTTGAAGGTGACTTCATCACAACTGGTACTAATCAGACCTCGAGGATGCGTGTTTGCGCTAGGTCAAGTCACAGGGGCATTCTGGAAGAAAAAGTGAGTCGCTGCGTAAAGATTTCGTGATCTCCGCCGCGATGCAAGGTGGCCAATACGGCACAGTCCGGGAAAAGCTCCTTGATGTTTTTCAACACCTTGTCGGCCGTTTCGGAATCGAGCCCCTCGGTCGGTTCGTCCAGCAAAAGAAGGGACGGACGGCGCAACAGGCAGCGCGCCAGCGCCAGCCGGCGCCCCTGACCGCCCGAAAGTCCGGCCCCGCCCTCGCCCAGCTGGGCCTCCAGCCCGCCCCGTTCACGAACTTCGTGATCCAGCGCGACCGCCTCCAGCACCTGCCAGAGCGCCGCATCATCCGCCCCGGGCCGGGCCAGCGTCAGGTTGTCGCGGATGCTGCCCGCGATCAGCGCGGACCGCTGCGGCAACATGGTGACCACCTCCCTCAGGGCGGCTTCGTCCCAGTCGGCCGGGGACAGGCCCGCGATGGTGATCTGTCCCGGGGACGCCTCTGCGCCCTCGCTCAGAAGGCCCGCGATCCGCATCAGGAGGGTGGTCTTGCCGATGCCCGATGGCCCTTCCAGCGCCAGCGCCTCCCCCGGCGCCAGGGTGAACTGCAACCCGACCTCGGGCAGATCCACCGACAGCAGCGCAGCGCCCGCAGCGCCTTGGCCCCCGCCCCGTGTCGTCCCGCCCACGGGCGACGCCTCCGGGGCGACGCGGCCCGCCGCATCCATCATCCGGCCCAGTTCGGAAAAGCCGCGGCGCAGCGGATGCACCGTTTCGGCCAGCGCCAGCGCCACGAAGATCGCGATCGCGGCCTTCGCCGGATCCAGCGTGCCCGCGTCGACCGCCTGCGCGCCCATGACGAGCGCCCCGCCGACCGCCAGCGCCACCACCACGGCCAGGCCGAAGCCCGCCCGCCGCTCGGCCCGGTCCAGTACCGCCGATGCCGCACGCGCCCGGCCGTCGCCGGCCAGCAGCTCCGCCTCCGCGCCGGCCAGTTGCCCGGCCAGGATCAGCGCCTCGCGATCGCGGATCATGTCGATCATGCCCCGGCGCAGGGCCTGCGCCTCCCGCTCTCCCTCGCGCGATGGCACCATGGCCGCGCGGCCCAGCCGCCACAGCACCAGCGCCGCCAGCGGCAGGTAGAGCGCGGCCACCGCCTGCGCCACGGGCCAGCCCGCCAGCCATCCCAGCATGGCAAAGACGGCGGCATGGGTCACCAGCCCGGCAAAGACCGGCAGCGCCAGCCGCAGCATCACCCCGTCCAGCGCATCCACATCCGCCAGGATCCGCGTCAGCACCGCCTCGCTGCGCAGCTGCGCCAGCGCCCGGCCACCGGCCCGCGCCTGCCGGCGCAGCAGGTCCACCCGCAGGGCCGCCAGCGCCCGCAGCGTCGCGTCATGGGTCAGCACCCGCTCGCCATAGCGCGCGGCGGTGCGTCCAAGCGCCAGCAGCCGCACCCCGGCAGAGGGCTGGAACACGTTGAAGGCAATGCCGATCCCGGCCAGACCGGCCAGCCCGGTGGCGGTGATGAACCACCCCGACAGGCCCAGCAGGGCCACCCCCATCAGCAGCACCGTCACCGACAGGACCGCGCCCCGCGCCATCGCCTTAGGACTGGCGCGCAGGACAAGCTTCAGGACACGCAACAACGCCTTCATGCCTCACCCTCCGTGCTGACCGGCGCGATCTGCACCTGCCTGTCCATCGCTGCCGCCAGCGCCGGGTCATGGGTCGCCACGATCAGCGCCGCGCCCCGTGCCTTCAGCCCCAGAAGCGCGCGCGTCACCCGCGCCGCCGTCTCGGCATCCAGATCGGCGGTCGGTTCATCCGCCAGCACCAGGTCCGCGCCCTGCATGATCGCCCGGGCAATCATCAGCCGCCGCGCCTCCCCGCCGGAGACGCCGCCGCCGGTTTCCCCCAGCCGCGCCGCCAGGCCGCCGGGCAGACGCGTAACGATGCGATCCGCCTCCGCCGCCGCCAGCGCCGGGGCCGGGTCCTGCCCGCTGCCCTTGGGATCCAGCCACCGGCCCAGCTCGCTGTCGGGGAAATGCACCCGCTGCGGCACCAGCGCCAGCCGCGCCCGCCAGCCGTCGGCGCGCGCGGCGTCAAGCGGCTGGTCGCAGACCATCACCCCCCCCTCCAGCAGGGGGACCAACCCCGCGATGACCGACAGCGCGGTCGATTTGCCCGCGCCCGAAGGCCCCACCAGCGCCAGGCTTTCACCCGCCTCCAGCGACAGGTCCGGCAGCGCCAGCGCCCGCCCCGGCAGCGCGGCCACCGCGCCCCGCATCGACAGGCGCATCGCCCCCGGCAGCGGCGCGGCCTCCACGCCCTCGCCCAGCAGGCCGGTGCGCGGCGCCGCATCCATCTCCTCCAGCTCCGCCACGACGGAGACACCCGACGCCCGGTCGTGCCAGGCCGCCGCAAGGTCGCGCAGCGGCTGGAAATACTCCGGCGCCAGCAACAGCAGGAACAGCCCCTGGTAGAGGCTCAGCCCGCCGCCCCAGCTGCCCCAGTTGACCTCGCCCAGCAGGGTGAAGCCCACGAAGACCGCCACCATCGCCACGCCGATCGCCGCGAAAAGCTCCAGCACGGTAGAGGACAGGAAGGCGATGCGCAGCACCGCCATCGTCTTTTCCCGCAGCCTGTCGGCCCGGGTCTCGAAATCCTCGGCCGCCCGCGCCTCGGCGCCCAGCAGGCGGATGTCGGCCAGTGCGCCCAGCCGGTCCATCAGCATGGAATTCAGATCCCCGATCTCGTCCATCTGGCGGCGAGAGGCCTCCTCCGCCGCCATGCCCACCAGCGCCATGAACACCGGGATCAGCGGCCCCGCGACCAGCAGGACGATCCCCACGGCCCAGCTGAACCAGAAGGCGATGGCAAGGTAGATCAGCGGCAGGATAGAGGTCCGCAGCATGGCCACGTGATACCGGGTGATCCAGGGATGCAGCAGCGGCAGCTTCTGCACCGCCAGCGCCGCCACGGCCGCCGATCCCGCCGCGCCCGGCCGGCGCGCTTCCCGCCCGATCAGCCGCGCGCGTTCCCGCGCGATAGTGCTGTCCGCGGCGCGGTACAGGATCCCGCCCGACACCCGGTCCAGCAGCCCCCGCAGGATGCCCGTGGCAACAAAGATCGCGGCGGCCCAAAGACTGCGCTGCAGCCCTTCCACCCCGTCGACCCAGCCCGCCACGGCCCAGGCGATGGCGGCGGCCTGCACCGGCCAGAGCGCGCCCGAAAGCACCGAAAGGATGCCCGCACGGCGCAGCTCCGCCTTCACCGGGGTGATGATCCGGGCCTGCATGCGCGCCCGCGCGGCGCTGCGATCTGCCCTGGCCGATCCCGCGCCCGCGCCCGCCTCTTTCCGGGTCTCTGGCGGGGCCTCGGATGGGACCCCTGTCCGGGGGTGGGTCCCCCCCTGGGTTGCCCCTGAAACGGCATCGCGGATCCCGGCCTCTGCCGGCGTTCCTGTGGCCACGGCGTCGTGCATGTTCAACGGCCCTTCCTGCCCGACCGGGCGCTCTGGGCCGCTCCGGCGTCGTCACTTTCCTGCCCCGGCGTCCTGTGGGCGCCTGCGGCCGGAACGGTCCCGCCCCTCCGGCATCCCGTCCCAGGCCGTCTCGCCCCAGACCGCCTGCCCCCTGGCAAGCCGCGACAGGGCCGCGGCGCCGGTCACCCGGATGCGCCCACGCCCCTGTTCGATCCAGCCCCGGTTGGCAAAGTCCTTCAACCGGCGGGAAATCACCTCTCGCGCGGTCACCAGATCGGCTGCCATGGCCTGGTGCGTCGTCTCTACCGCACCTGCGGCGGCGTTTTCCAGCAACCATTCCGCGATCCGCTGGTCCATCCGTTGCGCGGCACTTCCCGCAACCCGCTGGAAGAACCAGGGCAAACGCCTTGCATGCTGGGCGAAAAGCGCCTTGCGAAAGGCCGCATCCTCCGCCACCAGGCGACGGAAGGCCGCAGGCTCCAGCTCCAGCCAGCGAGTCCGTTCCAGGCACTGCGCCGTCACCGAAAGCCCGGTCCCCGACAGGATCGCGGCGGTCACCGGCATGCAGTCCTGCCCGGCGCTGGCCCGGCATTCCGCCATGGGAACCGTCCGGTTGCGCGTCTGGAAGCGCACCGAAACGCGCCCCGACTGCAACAGCACGAAGGCCCGCGGCGGCCCGTGCCAGCGAAAGGCGGTCGCGCCCGCAGCCGCCTCCCGCGGGCGGCCGCCCGCGCCTCGCACCGCCTGCTCCAAAGCGATCCGCGCGATCTCGTCCGGGGTCCCGGGGCATCCGCGCCCCAAACCACTCTCCGAACCGCTCTCCGGTTCACCCCGGGGGCCTCCGCCTGCGTCGATACCGATAGTCATGCTCTTGTCCTCCTCTGCCCTGCCCGGGCACGAAGAACCCCGCCCGGGATACCCCGGGCAGGGTCTGGCCAACACCGTGCCGGATCCCGTCACCGGGCCCTCATTCACCGGGCCCTCATTCGGCCGCGATCCGTGCGCCCTGGCGGGCCGGCATGAAGTGGCGGCGGTTCAGCACCAGCATCAGCACGATCATCGACAGCTGCAGGGCCAGGGCCACGCCCGTCAGCGCCCAGTAGGCCGTGCCGAACTTGGCAATCAGGCCGACCGCGACCAGCCCCTTGTTGATCCAGAAGTGCATCATCACCGACAGGGCGACACCGGGGCAGATCAGGGCATAGGACCCGACAGAGGTCTCATGTCCGCTGACGAAGCGCTTCAGGTAGCCCGTGGCGCGCAGCACGACCAGCCCGAACAGGCCGAAGGCCACCTGCACCGACAGCAGCCGCGTCAGCATCACCAGCATGTCGGCACCCGAGGTATGGGCGTCAAAGGCCACGTGCAGCCCGTGGGACTGGCGGACCAGCAGGATGCCCAGCACGGTGATCATCGGCACGACGATCAGCAGGGTCGGCGCCTGTTCGACGGCCACGCCATGTTCCAGCATGGCCCGCACGCCCAGGATCAGCTTGATGGTGCCATAGACGACGGCAACCACCAGGAAGAAGGTCGACAGCACGATCGAAACGCCCGTGGTCACGGCATTGACGCTCATCGCACCGGGGGCCGACAGGCCGACACCGACCATGGCGAGGGCGAAGGCGGGCAGCAGCTGCGCCAGGGAGTTGTTCTTGGTGCAGTCGAAGCCGCCAGACCCGATGACGCGGGCCACGAACCGGCCGATCTGGCGCAGGGCCATCACGCCCACGGCCAGGAAGGCCAGCATGGCAACCGGGAAGAGGTATTCAACCACGCCCCAGAGCCCAGGCACGAAGACCAGGCCAAGGATGAACATCGCGTTGATCGACATGGCCAGCGCCAGCGGCAGCGCGGTCATCTGGGTCTGCGCATTGGACATGTGCAGCGCCGCGCCATGTTCGGAGGCCAGGAAGGGCCCGGTGCGCCGCAGGTTCCAGACCAGCAGGTACAGGTTCATGGCCGAAAAGACCGCGATCCCCGCCATGGCGATCCAGATCGCGGCGGAAAACAGCGGGCCCGCCGTGGCCAGGGCCGCGGTGATGTCCTCGAAGACCGGCACGGGCTGGCCCGGGTGCTTCACCCAGAACATCAGGTACATGAAGAAGGTGACGGCCAGGCCGCCGGCGCCCACGGACGCTAGGTAATAGAGCGGGGACCATTGGTCCGCCGGACGGGAAGCTTGGGGTTTCATAGGGTCCTCCGTTGAACTGTGTTTGCTCTCTGCCCCAAGGCTACGCCGCCCGCGCCCGCGCTTCAGTGACATGGTCACCCTCGCCCTGACGACCCCGCAACCCACTGACAAAAAATACAAAACCCCTCCCGCATCCCCGGCCACACCGCCCTCCCTCCGCCTGCGCCCCATCCGCCGCGCCCGTGCCCTGCCACCCGCCTCCCCTCGCCCGTCGAATCGCCGCCCCCGCCATCCGCTCCCCCGCCCTTCCCATTTTTTGGCCCCAAATATCCTGGGGGGAGCCTCCGGCACGGAGGCGGGGGGCAAAGCCCCCCTTCCCTGTTTCAATGTCGCCCTCCGGCGACGGGGGGCAAAGCCCCCCTTCCCTTCTCATAAGGTCGCCCTCCGGCGACGGGGCGCAAAGCCCCCAACCCGCCCCCCTAGGCGGCACCCTTGACACTCCCGCGCCGCGGCCTTTCCCTCTGGGCAACAAAAGGAGTCTCCCATGTCCGCCACCTTCGGCCCCGAACTCGAAGATCGCCTGGTCCGCTACTGCGCCATCGACAGCCAGTCCGACGCGCTGTCCCCCACCTCGCCCAGCACCGAATGCCAGTGGGACATGATCCGCCTGCTGGAAGCGGAGCTGAAGGAGATCGGCGCAAGGGACGTCACCGTCACCGACTACGGCGCCGTGCTGGCCACCGTGCCCGGCACCGCCGCCGGGCCCACCGTCGGCTTCTGCGCCCATTTCGACACCGCGCCGCAATACAACGCCACCGGCGTCAAGCCGCGGGTCATCCGGGGCTACAACGGCGGCGACATCACCTTCCCCGATGCGCCCGAACTGGTGCTTTCGCCCAAGGACTTCCCTTACCTCGGCGAAAAGCAGGGCCACGACATCGTCACCGCCTCGGGCGCGACGCTTCTGGGCGCCGACGACAAGGCGGGCATCGCCATCATCATGGCGGCGGCGAAACACATGATAGACAACCCCGAAATCCCCCATCCCCCGATCCGCATCGCCTTCACCCCGGACGAGGAAATCGGCCGCGGCGTGGACAAGCGCCTGCCCGCCGATTTCGCCTGCGACTTCGCCTATACCTACGACGGTGCCGAAGTGGGCGAAGTGGTCTATGAAACCTTCTCCGCCGACATCGCCCATGTCACCGTGACCGGCGTGTCGATCCACCCCGGCTCCGCCACCGGCAAGCTGGTCTCGGCCATCCACCTGGCCTCCAAGATCACCCAGGCGCTGCCGGCCCACACCATGACGCCCGACACCACCAGCGGCTACGAAGGCTTCATCCACTGCACCGACATGACCGGCGACGCGGCAGAGATGAAGCTGACCTTCATCCTGCGCGACTTCGAACGCGACGGCCTGGCCCAGAAGGGAGAGATCCTGACGAAGGTCTGCGAAGCGGTGGCCGCCACCGAACCCCGCGCCACGGTGACCTGCGAGATTACCGAACAGTACCGCAACATGTACTACTGGCTGGAGAAGGACATGACGCCGGTCGAACTGGCCCGCGACGCGGCCCGCGCCATCGGGGTCGAACCGATCGCCCGGCCCATCCGCGGCGGCACCGACGGCTCCCGCCTGACCGAACTGGGCGTGCCCACGCCCAACCTCTTCACCGGGATGCAATGCATCCACGGGCCGCTGGAATGGGTCTCGGTGCAGGACATGACCAAGGCGACGGAACTGATGCTGCAGATCGCACAGAAATCCGCGACCGCCTGATCGCCCGGGTCCCCAAGTGCCAGAGCCGCTGCCAGAGCCTGTGCCCGGGGACGCAGGAAAGGCCCAAACGAAAAGGCGCGCCCCCGGCGCGCCTTTCTCGTGTCCCTTTTCCCGATGCCCCGCGTCTCCCCCCTCCGGCCCATCCCCGAGCCTTCACGACAAGACCTGCCCGACAAGACTTGCCCGACAAGACCGGCATCCTCACCCGTACCAGTAAGGGCGCCACTGCGCCGCCGACGGGCCTTCAGTAGCGGGCGCGCATCGCGTCGTAATATTCCCGCGCCGCATCCAGCGTCCGCAGCGTCTCGTCCAGGGACCGGCTGATGAACAGCGGATATTCGAAGAGCATGCTGACCTTCAGTTCCGGGCTGATGATGATCGTCTTGCGGATGGCGGAATTGTCCTCGGCCAGCGGGTGGATCATGCCGAAGGTGCCGGTCAGCACCCCGTCCGGGTCAGAGATCACGGGGAAGGTCACCCGGCGGCCCGTCTCCTGTCGGATCTGTTCCAGCCAGATGTGCAGTTCCGGGATCGGGTTGCGGGCGATGCCCACGACGCGCACGCCCTCACGTTTCAGGTCCTCGTAGACCCGCGCCACCGCGGCCAGCTCCTGTGTGCAGGTTTCCGAAAAGGCATCCGCAATGCTGAAGAACAGCGTCCAGTGACCGGAAACATGGGGGTGGAAGGTCATCTGGCCGGTCGTCGACTCGGCAGAGAAGTTGGGGAAGTACTCCCCGATGCTCGGCGTCCACTTCGCCCGCTTGCGGTAGGTCGTTGGCACTTCAACCCAGGTCTGCGGCCCCGTTTCCATCGGCTGCGCCTGCTGCGATCCGGCCTGCGGCCCCGGTTTCGGCATGGACAGGGCCGCCGATGGCTTCCCCGCAGCTTGTCCCGGCGTGATCCGTCGCGGCTTTACCCCGCCCGAGGGCGCACGCATGAAATTCTTTAACATCGTCTACCTTACCCCTGCGGCCCACACTTGACCGCTCCTTGACACGCCCCGGTTCTACTCGCGCGTAAGGGCCTAATTTGGGGCAAATTGTGGTAACTATTCGGCTGCGCCCCATATCGCCGCCCCGGATTGCCATCCCTCCGAAGGGCCGAAAAAGGGCGGAAAAGGTAACGAAAAAGATACGAAAAAGACCCGGCAAGCGCCCGCCCTGCCGCGCAATCGCGGGATGGATCGCGACCGCCACCCGGGCCTGTCCCAACCATTGCCGGGCCAGTACCCGTCCGTATCCCCGCCCATTCCCGTCCCATTTCCGTCGCATTCCCGGCCCCTGCCGGGGCGACCGGCAGATCAGATCAGCGGCCGCAGGTCGGGATTCGCCGTCGGATCCAGTTGCGCCAGCTCCGCCAGCGCCACCCGGTCCAGCACCTTCAGGCGGCCGCGCTTCCATTCCGCCAGGCCCTGCTGGCGCAACTTCTGCAGGGTCTTGTTGGTATGGACCAGCGACAGGCCCAGCGCATCCGCCAGGTCCTGCTGGCGATAGGGCAGATCCATCGCGCCCCCCTGCGCCAGGCCCAGCGCCGCCGCCCTGTCATGCAGCCGCACGAAGGCCCGCGCCACCCGCTCCGCACCGCTCATCTGGCCCAGCACCGCCAGGCTCTCGCCCAGAACGCGTTCCTCCACCGCCGACAGCCATGTCAGATCATAAGCCCGCCCCGGGTGATCCCGGAACAGCGACCAAAGCGCCTCGCGGTTGAAAACGCACAGTTTCATACGGCTCGATGCCTCCACCGAATGGTGCATTTCCCGCATCACCCCGGCCTGCAGGCCGATGAAGTCCCCCGGCATGACAAAGTTGATCACCTGCCGCTCACCGCTTTCCAGCGTCTTGTAGCGCAGGCCCATTCCCTCCAGCGCGGTATAAAGATGGGGGCTATTCGATCCCTCCAGCATCAGCTGCCCGCCCGGATCCACGATCAGCTCCCCCGTCTTGAACCGGGACATGAACTCCACCTCGCTTTCGCTCAGCGGGTCGAAGATCGCGTGCTTGCGCAGCGGACAATTGCCGCATTCGGTGGGCATCGGAACATTCCTCTCCAGATATGTCACAGTTTAATGCGCCATCGCCCGATTTGTTCCAGACGGGGCGGCATGGAGTCCCGCAATGTCCCCCGCTGACACCCCTTTCGATCCCCCACCCGAACCGACACCCCAGGCCTCACCTCAGGCGCCGGTCTACCTTGTCCTGGAAAGCGACATGCTGATCGCCACCGACCTGGCCGACGGGCTGCAAAGCGCAGGCCCCTGTCACGTGCGGCAGATCACCCATCCCGGGGAGCTCGCCGCCGCGATCCAGGCAGAGGTCTCCATCGCGGCCGTGATCCTTGAGATGACCCAGGCGCAGCTGCTCGCGGCAGAGCTGGAGCCCGTGCTCCTTGCCCGCCGGGCCCGCATCATCCTGACCCGGGGGGAGGCCGATCACGACGCCGTGCTGGCGCGCGGCTGGTTCATGCTGACCCGTCCCTTCACGGATGACATGATCCGCCGCCTGCTGCCGCCACCCGCCTGATCCCGGCCAGAAACATCCCGGCCAGAAACATCCCAGCCAGAAACCGGCCGAAATCCGGCCTCTATCCCGCTCTCTGCGCCCTGAACCGGCCGCCCGGGCGGAAGCGCCCGTTCCGGTCCCGGCTGGTCCAGCCGCCGGCGACGGTCTGGTCCAGCATGCGATCGGGTCCATTTCCCCTTGCGCTTGGCGCGCGGCGGGATCAAGAAACCCCCATGACCACCTCTCGCCTGACCATCGACCTCGCCGCGCTTCGTGCCAACTGGCGCGCGCTCGACGCCCTGTCCGGCCCCGACGTCGAGTCGGGCGCCGTCGTGAAAGCCAACGGATACGGCCTCGGCGCCGCGCCCGTTTCCACCGCCCTCGCCCAGGCCGGTGCCCGCACCTTCTTCGTCGCCGCAGCAGAAGAAGGCGTGGCCGTCCGCGCAGCCCTCGGGCCGGGGCCGCGCATCAACGTCTTCGCGGGCCACATGGAAGGCGACACCGCCCTCCTGCGCGATGCGCAGCTGACGCCGATGCTCAACTCCGCCGAACAGTTCCGCCGCCACCGCGACGCGCTGCCCGACGCCGATTTCGGCATCCAGCTCGACAGCGGCATGAACCGCCTCGGCCTCGAACCCGCCGACTGGGCCGCCCTGCGCGACGAAGCCCTGCCGCTGGGTCCGAAGCTGGTGATGTCGCACCTCGCCTGTGCCGACGAACCCGACCACCCGATGAACCTGCAGCAGCTCACCGCCTTCCGCGAGATGACGGAGGGTGTCGATGCGCCTAAATCCCTCTCCGCCACCGGCGGCATCCTGCTGGGCCGCGACTACCACTTCGACGTGGTGCGCCCCGGCTGCGGCATGTACGGCGGCCTGCCCTACGAAGAGGCGCAGCCGGTCGTCTACCTCGACCTGCCGGTGATCCAGACCCGCCACATCCCGGCGGGCGAATCCGTGGGCTACGGCAATGCCTTCATCGCCCAGCGCCCCACCACCATCGCCACCGTCGCCGCCGGCTATGCCGACGGGCTGCACCGGCTGATGGCCCCGGGCACCATGCTCTACGCCGGCGACACCGCCTGCCCGCTGGTCGGCCGCATCTCGATGGACCTGATCACCGTCGACGTCACCGACCTGGCAGAGGTCCCCGACAGCCTCTCCCTGCTGAACGAGGTGCAGGGCATCGACACGCTGGCCGCCAACGAAGGCACCATCGGCTACGAGATCCTGACCTCCCTGGGCGGCCGCTACGCGCGCCGTTTCACCGGCTGATCATGGCAGGCGCCTCCCTCCCCGCCCGCCTGCTCGCCGGGATCGGAGGCGCAGCCCTCGGCTTCCTGGCCCTCGTCGGCCGGGTCACCCTCTTTGCCCTCGGCTTCTTCCGTCACCTGCTGACCCCGCCCTTCTACGGGCGGGAGATGCTCCATGCGTTCGGCTCCATCGGCTGGCTGTCGCTGCCCGTTGTCGGGCTGACGGCCTTCTTCACCGGCGGCGCCCTGGCGCTGCAGATCTACGCCGGCGGCTCCCGCTTCGACGCCCAGGCCGTGGTCCCGCAGATCGTGGCGCTCGGCATGGTGCGCGAACTGGGGCCGGTGCTGGTGGGCCTGATGATCGCCGCCCGCGTCACCTCCTCCATCGCCGCCGAAATCGCGACGATGAAGGTGACCGAACAGATCGACGCCCTCGTCACCCTGTCGACCCACCCGATGAAATACCTCACCGTGCCCCGCGTGCTGGCCGGCATCGTCACCGTGCCGCTGCTGGTGGGCCTGGGCGACGTGATCGGCATCTTCGGCGGCTTCACCGTCGGCGTACATTCCCTGGGCTTCGGCCCCGCGGTCTACATCCGCAACACCTGGGACTTCATCGAACCGCTCGACGTGATCTCCTCCCTCGTCAAGGGCGTGGCCTTCGGCTTCATCGCCACCCTGATGGGCTGCTACTCCGGCATGAACTCCGGCCGCGGCGCCCAGGGCGTCGGCCGCGCCACCAAGAACTCGGTGCAGGCCGCCTCGATCCTGATCCTCACCGCCAACTTCCTCCTGACGGGAGCCTTCTTCTCGGTATGATAGAGCTGCACTCAGTCACCAAGAGCTTCGGCCCCCACCAGGTGCTCGCCGGCGTCGACCTCACCGTGCCCACCGGCACCTCGACGGTGATCATCGGCGGGTCGGGCACCGGCAAGTCGGTGCTGCTCAAATGCATCCTCGGACTGGAAAAGGCCGACGGCGGGCAGATCCTGGTGGATGGAGAGGACGCCATGCGGGGCGACCGCGACGCCTTCCTTGCCCGCTTCGGCATGCTCTTCCAGGGCGCCGCCCTCTTCGACTCTCTCCCCGTCTGGCAGAACGTCGCCTTCCGTCTGCTGCGCGGCTCGCTCAAGCGCCCCCGGGCCGAGGCGAAGGAGATCGCGGTGGAGAAACTCCGCCGCGTCGGCCTGACCCCCGACGTGGCCGACAAGCTGCCGGCAGAGCTGTCGGGCGGCATGCAGAAACGCGTGGGCCTGGCCCGTGCCATCGCCGCCGATCCGCAGATCATCTTCTTCGACGAACCGACGACCGGGCTCGACCCGATCATGTCCGGCGTGATCAACGACCTGATCCGGGAAATCGTGACCGAGATGGGCGCCACCGCGCTGACCATCACCCACGACATGACCTCCGTCCGCGCCATCGCGGACGAGGTCGCCATGCTCCACGGCGGCAAGGTCCGCTGGACCGGGCCGGTGGCGCAGATGGACAGCTCCGGCGATCCTTACGTCGACCAGTTCATCAACGGCCGCGCCGAAGGCCCGATCGAAGCCGTGCGCTGATCACTGGGGGCTCCGTCCCCCCGTCTCCGTGCCGGAGACTCCCCCCGGAGGCGATCGGCCCCAGACCGATCCCCACCGCGCGCGCCGTTAACCCGGGCCCCTCCGGCGATGCCGCACCGCCGCGATACCGACGCAATACCGACGTGATACCGACGTTGCGATTTCGCCCCGAAAGCCCTGTTAACCCGGGGTTTCCGCCACGATTCGCCGCACTGCAGTACCGACGTGGGGTTCGGCGCGTTCACTTTCCGTTCACGGATCACCCGGATGCCCTTGCCCGGACGCCCCGGCTCGGGCATCACTTGCCCATGGCAAAACCGATCACCACCTTCTCCTGCGCCGAATGCGGTGCCTCCTTTCCCAAGTGGTCCGGCCGCTGCGAAGCCTGCGGCGCCTGGAACTCCATCACGGAAGACGTGCCCCTTTCCGCCGGCCCCTCCGGCAAGACGCTGGGCGCGGCCCGGGGCAAGCGCGTCGCGCTCTCGGATCTTTCCGCGAAGGAAGTGCCCCCGCCCCGCACCTCTTCGGGGATGGAGGAGCTGGACCGCGTCCTGGGCGGCGGCCTCGTGCCCGCCTCGGCCGTGCTGGTGGGCGGCGACCCGGGCATCGGCAAGTCCACCCTGCTCCTGCAGGCCGCCGCAGCCTTTGCCTCCAGGGGTTTGAAAACCTTCTACATTTCCGGCGAAGAGGCCTCCGCCCAAGTGCGCATGCGCGCCTCCCGCCTCGGCCTGCAGGAGGCCCCGGTGCAGCTGGGCGCCGACACCTCGCTGCGTGACATCCTGACCACCCTGGACGAGGAACGCCCCGACCTGGTGGTGATCGACTCGATCCAGACCATGTGGTCCGACCAGGTCGACAGCGCCCCCGGCTCCGTCTCCCAGGTCCGTGCCGCAGCGCATGAGCTGACGACCTTCGCCAAGCGGCGGGGCGCCGCCGTCATCCTCGTGGGCCATGTCACCAAGGAAGGCCAGATCGCCGGCCCCCGGGTGGTCGAACACATGGTCGATACCGTGCTTTATTTCGAGGGCGAGCGCGGCCATCAGTTCCGCATCCTGCGCGCGGTGAAGAACCGCTTTGGCCCCGCGGATGAGATCGGCGTCTTCGAGATGACCGGCGGCGGCCTCAGCGAGGTCACCAACCCCTCCGCCCTCTTCATGGGGGAGCGGGGCCAGCCCACCCCGGGCTCCGTCGTCTTTGCCGGGATCGAGGGCACGCGCCCGGTTCTCGTGGAAATTCAGGCGCTTGTGGCGCCCTCTCCGCACAGCCAGGCGCGCCGCGCCACGGTGGGCTGGGACGGTGGCCGACTCGCCACCATCCTCGCCGTGCTGGAGGCACGCTGCGGCATCCCCTTTGCCGGGCTCGATGTCTACCTCAACGTGGCCGGCGGCATGAAGGTCTCCGAACCCGCCGCCGACCTCGCCGTCGCCGCCGCGCTGCTTTCCGCCCGGGAGGACAACGCCCTGCCCGCCGACTGCGTTGTTTTTGGCGAGATTTCTCTCTCCGGGGCCCTCCGACCGGTGGGTCAGACGGAAAACAGGTTGAAAGAGGCGGCGAAACTTGGTTTCTCGTCCGCGATTGCCCCCTCCGGCGGGAAACCCGGCGGCGACCAGGGGCTGAAGCTGCTCCGCATGGCGGATCTGACCAGCTTCGTCGGAGAGATATTCGGCGCCGGATGAGGCGTACAACCCCCGGGAAAGACTGGCGAAAGCCGGCACCCGCGGAACACAAGGCGGGGATGCGAGCGCATGGAAGGTTTTACTCTGGTCGACGGAATCGTCGCGGCGGTCATCCTGATCTCTGCCATCCTGGCCTACTCCCGCGGCTTCGTCCGCGAATGCCTGGCCATCGTCGGCTGGATCCTGGCCGCGGTCGTGGCCTTCATCTTCGCCCCGAACCTGCAGCCGCTGGTGAAGGAAATCCCGGTGCTCGGCGACTACCTCGCCGACAGCTGCGAACTGGCCATCATCGCCTCCTTCGGGGTGCTCTTCGCCATTGCCCTGGCCATTGCTTCGCTTTTCACCCCGGCCTTCGCCTCGGTGGTGCAGCGCTCGGTGCTGGGCGGCATCGACCAGGCGGCGGGCTTCCTCTTCGGCATCGCCCGCGGCGTCCTGCTCGTGGCCATCGCCTTCTTCATCTACAAGACCATGCTGACCAGCCAGCCGGTCCCCTCGGTCGACAATTCCCGCTCTGCCGCCGTTTTCGCCAAGCTCACCGACAAGATCGAGAACGAGGATCCGGAACGCGCACTGGGCTGGATCACCACCAAATATGAAGAGCTGGCAGCGGTTTGCACCGCCTCCGACAGCTGATCAGCCTGCTCCCCGTTCGGGCGCATGCGCCCGGCGGGGCGGGTCTTCACGGCATCGGCAGTGGACTGACACAAGATTCCATGTGATCCTTTCGTGACACTCGGCGTCCCCCGGCGTAAGAGGGGCGCGAAGGACATGACCGGATTCGGAGCATTTCCCTTGCTGCCAAAGCTCGCCGCCCTCATTCGTACCCAGCCCAGGACGTCTGCCCGATGACCAAGGCCGCCCGCAAAGCGCCCCCCGCCTCGCTTGCCGCTCAAAAGCGTTTCCTTGCCCACCCCTTCGATGACGACAAGCTGAAGGAAGAATGCGGCATCTTCGGTGTGATCGGCGTGACCGATGCATCGAATTTCGTCGCCCTCGGCCTGCACGCCCTGCAGCACCGGGGCCAGGAAGCCGGCGGCATCGTCTGCCACGACCCCGAACAGGGCTTCAACTCTGCCCGCCGTTTCGGCTACGTGCGCGACAACTTCACCTCCCACTCGGTGATGCAGACCCTGCCCGGGCCGCTCGCCATCGGCCACGTGCGCTACTCCACCGCCGGCAAGAAGGCCGCGGTGATCCGCGACGTGCAGCCGTTTTTTGGAGAGTTTTCAAAGGGTGGCGCGGCGATTGCCCACAACGGCAACATCACCAATGCCGATGCCCTGCGCCGCGAACTGATCGAGCGCGGCTCGATCTTCCAGTCGTCGTCGGACAGCGAATGCATCATCCACCTGATGGCGCGCTCGCTGCAAAAGGACATCCCCTCGCGCATGGAAGATGCCCTGCGCCGCGTCGAAGGCGCCTTCTCGGTCATCGCCATGACCCGGACCAAGCTGATCGGCGTCCGTGACCCGCTGGGCGTGCGCCCGCTGGTGCTGGGCAAGGTGGCCGACGGCTATTGCCTCTCGTCCGAGACCTGCGCGCTCGACATCATCGGCGCCGAACTGGTGCGTGAAATCGCCCCCGGCGAAATGATCGTGATCAACGAGAACGGCAAGGTCGAAAGCTCGCATCCATTCCGGCCGCAGCCGTCGAAGTTCTGCATCTTCGAACATGTCTACTTCTCCCGTCCCGATTCGATCATCGCGGGCCGGTCGGTCTATGAAACCCGCCGCCAGATCGGCGTGGAACTGGCCAAGGAAAGCCCGGTCGATGCCGACCTCGTCTGCCCCGTGCCCGACAGCGGCACGCCGGCGGCCATCGGCTACAGCCAGGAAAGCGGCATCCCCTATGCCATGGGGATCATCCGTAACCAGTACATGGGCCGGACCTTCATCGAACCGACCGAGCAGATCCGCAACATGGGCGTGCGGCTGAAGCTCAACGTCAACCGTGCGCTGATCAAGGGCAAGCGGGTGATCCTGGTGGACGACTCGGTGGTGCGCGGCACGACCTCCCGCAAGATCAAGGAGATGATCCTGGATGCCGGCGCGGCAGAGGTCCACTTCCGCATCGCCTCCCCGCCCACGGCCTGGCCCTGCTTCTACGGTGTCGACACGCCCGAACGCGAAAAGCTGCTGGCCGCCACCATGTCGGAAGACGAGATGCGCGACCACCTGCAGGTGGACAGCCTGAAGTTCATCTCGCTCGACGGTCTCTACCGCGCCGCGGGCGAGGCCTCGGGCCGCGACAACGACTGCCCGCAGTATTGCGACGCCTGCTTCTCCGGCGAATATCCGGTGGTGCCCTCCGACCAGGTCGAGAAGGGCTTCCAGCTCAAGGCGGCAGAGTAAGCCCCTGTTCCAGAACCGAGAAAGGCAGCCTTCGGGCTGCCTTTTTGCTGCGCGTGGCATCGGTGGATTGGCATCCACCCTACAGGTGGATGAAATCCGCCGATGCCACCATACGGTCCCCGCCGATCCACCGATGCCCCGTAGGGTGGATGAAATCCACCGGTGCCCCCGTACGGTCCACGCCAACCCACCGATGCCCCCGTAGGGTGGGTGAAATCCACCGAAGCCTCCGTACGGTGCATGCCAATCCACCGATACCCCTCGTAGGGTGGATGCCAATCCACCGACCGATGCCCCGCCGCTCCCGGCTGATCAGGGGGGCTCCGCCCCCGTCTCCGTCCCGGAGCCTCCCCCGGAGTATTTCGGACCCAGTGAGAGAGCGGGACGGCGCGAAGCCGGGCGGGGCTCAACCTCTTCTGCCCCGAACACGCCTGCCGGAAGCGGTCTCGCCCGGCGCATCCCGCTGGCCCCGGCGCGCCGGGGATGCTAGCCCGGAAGGGCAGACAGCCGAAAGGACGCGCCCCATGACCCTCCTCGCCCTAGACGCCCGCTGGCGCCGCCTCCAGGACAAGTTCGGCGGCGTCTTCGACATCGGTTTCGACATGCCCTCCGCCTGGCCCCACGCCGAACCCACCGACGACATGCCCGAGGTCACCGCAGGCGAAGACCGCCTCGCGCCGGAGCTTTGCCGCCTTGGCGACAAGCGCTTCCTGCACGCGGTCCTGCCGCTGCCCATTCGCGGCACCGAGGAAGTGCTCTACCTCGCCCCCTGGGCCGAGGTCCCGGCAGAGGTCTTCTACGGCTACCTCGACCTGATCACCGAAGGCACTCCCCTCGCCGCCGCCACTGCGCAGCTGGCCAACGACCTGCCGCTCTTCCCCGGCAGCCTCGGCACCCCCGTCACCCTCCAGCCCGGAGAGGACGGCGCCCGCCCCCTTCTGCTGGCAGAGGACGGCCCCCTGGCCGAGGCGCAGGAAGAGGGCATCTCCTTTGACCAGTTGCTCGACCTCTACGCCCAGGCCGATCACGACATCCGGCCGCAGCTCTCCGCCGACTGACCCGGGCCTGCCCGGCAGCCGGGCGCCGACGCGGCGCCCCGTCGCATCCCCGACGCCTCTCCGGGCCTTTCCCCCACCGCCGTTCCATGCGAGACGCCCGCCTCCATGAAACGGAGGCCCCATGGCCAGCTACGACCCGGCACAGACCGCCACCCAGAAAGACGCCCTGCCCCTGCGCCAGCTGGCGCTGCTCGGCACGATCACCGGCCCCTCGGGCCAGGAAGCCCTGCTGCGTACCGCCAATGGCCGCATCGAACGCGCCCGCGCCGGGGACAGGATCGCCGGGGCGCAGATCACCGCCATCGGCGAGGGAGAGGTCTCCCTCGTCGCGCGCGGGCAGGCCTACCGGCTGACCCTTCCGGCCGATCCGTCCTGAGCCCGGCGCTCATCCCTCCCGCGTCACTCCGTCCCGTCCGCGCCGCTGCGCCCCCGAAACGCTTGACCGGTCGCCCGGGACACGGCAGGAAAACCGCCATGACGGACCAGAACGCCCCCCGCCCCGCCGGTGATACCGACCTTCCCGTGGCTCTTGTGACCGGCGCCTCGCGCGGGCTGGGCGCGGCCTTCGCGCTGGAACTGGCGCGCACGCACCACGTGGTCGCGGTTGCCCGCACCGTCGGCGGCCTGGAAGAACTCGACGACCGGATCAAGGCGATCGGTGGCTCGGCCACCCTGGCGCCGATGGACATCTGCCTGCCCGAGGCCATGGCACAGCTCTGCCGCTCGATCTTCGACCGCTGGGGCGCGGTGGCGACCTGGGTCCATGCTGCGGTGCATGCCGCGCCGCTGACCCCGGCCTCCCATGTCGATGCCAAGGACTGGTCGAAATCCGTGGCCACCAACCTGACCGCCATGGGCCACCTGCTGCCCTACGTGGCGCCCCTGCTGGGCACCACCGGCCGCGCCGTCTTCTTCGACGATCCCACCGCGCCAGGGGCCAAGTTCTTCTCCTCCTACGGCGCCACCAAGGCAGCCCAGGTCGCCATGGTCCGCAGCTGGCAGGCGGAAACCGTCAACACCGGGCCCCATGTCCATGTGCTGACCCCGAACCCCATGCCCACGGCCACCCGCGCCCGCTTCTTCCCCGGCGAGGACCGCGCCCGCCTGGCCGACCCGGGCGCAGAGGCCCGCCGCCTGCTCGCCCTCATCGACTGAACCGCCCCCTGGCTGACCGTCCGGGGTGACCGCCCGGGCCGGTCACCCCGGACCCGGCGGGGCCTTTCGTTGCTTTATTTCAATGCTTTTGCCGCCCCCGGGCGCCTGCCCCGCCTTGCTCCTGCGCCTCCCCTCCCCTATGCAGGTCGCAAACCGGATCGAACGGCAAGGACCACAGGCATGCGCATTCTCATCACCAATGACGACGGCATCAACGCCCCCGGCCTGAAGGTCCTCGAAGCCATCGCGACCGAGCTCGCAGGCGCGGGAGGAGAGGTCTGGACCGTCGCCCCCGCCTTCGAACAGTCAGGCGTCGCGCATTGCATCTCCTACGCCCATCCCACTATGATCTCCGAACTGGGGCCGCGCCGCTTCGCCGCCGAAGGCTCCCCCGCGGACTGCGTGCTGGCGGGTGTGCATGACGTGCTGGCGGGCAAGCCCATCGACCTCGTCCTCTCGGGCGTGAACCGGGGCAACAACTCCGGCGAAAACGCGGTCTATTCCGGTACCATCGGCGGCGCCATGGAAGGCGCGCTGCAGGGGCTGACCGCCGTCGCCCTGTCGCAGTATTTCGGCCCGAACAATGCAAAGCTCGACGATCCGTTCGAAGCGGCCCGCACCCATGGCGCAGAGGTCCTGCGCAAGCTGCTGGCGCTGCACAAGCCCGTCTCGGGCAACTACAACACCTTCTACAACGTCAACTTCCCCGCCCAGCCCGCCGATGCGGTGAAAGGCACCCGCGTCGTGCCGCAGGGCTACCGCCCCGACACCTCCTTCTCGGTCACGCCGCAGACCTCTCCCTCGGGCCGGCGTTTCCTCTGGGCGCAGGGCGGCAACCAGCACGGCGCCTGCACCCCCGGCTGCGACGTCGAAGCGAACCTCTCCGGCTACATCTCGGTGACGCCGATGCGGGCTGATCTGACCGCGCATGAGCTGATAGAGGGGCTTCGCAGCATCGAGTGACCCTCTAATGCGCCCCTGCGCCACGCAGGCCCTTTCCCCGCGACACGGTTTGGGCAATCGTTCGCCAGAGGCGCGCAAAGGACCCCGACCCGCATGACCCCGCAAGACGAAGACTTCGAAATCGCCGAACGCAAGATGCAGTTTCTCTTTGCGCTCCGCTCCCGCGGGGTCACCGACAAGCGCGTGCTGGAAGCGATGGAAAAGGTCGACCGGGGCCCCTTCATCCGCGGCATCTTCGCCGACCGCGCCTACGAGGACATGCCCCTGCCGATCGCCTGCGGGCAGACGATCTCCCAGCCCTCGGTCGTGGGCCTCATGACCCAGGCTCTGGAAGTGCAGCCGCGCGACAAGGTGCTGGAGGTCGGCACCGGCTCCGGCTACCAGGCCGCGATCCTCAGCCAGCTGGCGCGCCGGGTCTATACCGTCGACCGCCACCCCCGCCTGGTGCGGGAAGCCAAGAAGGTGCTGGATGGCATGGGCCTGGTCAACGTGACCACCTTTGCCGCCGACGGCTCCTTCGGACTGCCCGATCAGGCGCCCTTTGATCGCATCCTCGTGACCGCCGCGGCCGAAGACCCGCCCGGCCCGCTCTTGGCTCAGCTCAAGACGGGGGGTATCATGGTGCTGCCCGTCGGCCAGTCGGACACGGTCCAGAGCCTGATCCGCGTCCGCAAGCTGGAAACCGGGCTGGATTACGACGAGCTGCGCCCGGTCCGCTTCGTTCCCCTTGTCGAAGGCATGGGCAAGGAGTAGGCCCGGCACCGCTGCGATCCTGCTGCCCCCGCCGCCCTGGCGGCCAGGCGACCGGATACAGTGAACTACAGGCGCCGTGACGGCCCGCACCTGCGGCGCCCCGCGGCAGGACAAGACCGGCACAGACCGGACGAACGACAAGCCCCGAAGGGGCAGCGGATGAGGATCGGACAGATGACCGGATATCGACGCGTACCGGCCCGCCTGATGGCGGCCACTTGCCTGCTGGCCCTGGCGGCCGGCTGCACCCTCGACAGCGACCTGCGGGGGGGCTTCGATGCCTTCACCACCGCCGATGCGGCCCGCAATGCCTCTGCCCCGCGCCCCGCGCCGGACAATCGCGGCATCATTTCCTACCCGAACTACCAGGTGGTCGTGGCCCGCCGCGACGACCGCGTCGCCGATGTCGCCTACCGCATCGGCGCCGATCCCGCCGAACTTGCCCGCTACAACGGGCTGGAGGTCGACAGCCAGCTGCGCGAAGGCGAAATCCTGGCCCTGTCCTCCCGCGTCTCCGAACCTTCCCCCGCCACCGGCGCCGCCGGCACCGGGCCGATCCTGCCCCCGGGCCAGGTCGACATCAGCTCCATGGCCGGCTCCGCGATCGACCGTGCGGCCGACAACGAGGTCTCGGTCGCGACCCTGCCGCCCGCCACCGCCGGCGAACCCGCCCGCCAGGTCGGCAACGAACCGATCCGCCACCGCGTCCAGCGTGGCGAAACCGCCTATACCATCGCCCGCCTCTACGGCGTCTCGGTGCGCGCCCTGGCGGACTGGAACGGGCTCGACAGCCAGTTCACCATCCGCGAAGGCCAGTACCTGCTGATCCCGCTGGTCACCGAAAGCGGCACCACCACCGCCGCCCAGACCTCCGCCCCCGGCGAAGGCACGGCGACGCCGGTGCCGCCCTCGGCCTCCACACCGCTGCCGCAGGAAACCCCGCCCAGCCAGACGGAGGCCCGCCAGCAGGCCGAAGAGGTCGCCCAGACCGTCACCCCCGATCTCTCCTCCGAACAGGCGGCGCCTTCGGGCCGCTTCGCCTATCCGCTGCGCGGCCGGATCATCCGGGAGTACGAAAAGGGCCGCAGCGACGGCATCGACCTGGCCGCCGATCCCGGCACCGCCGTTTCGGCCGCCGCCGCAGGCTCCGTCGCCGCGATCATCGAGGATACCGACAACCGCTCCGTCATCGTGGTCAAGCACGAGGACAACCTGCTGTCGCTCTACTCCAACGTGACCGGCATCACCGTGGCCAAGGGCGACCGCGTCTCCCAGGGGCAGAAGATCGCCCAGGTCCCCGGCGGCGACAATGCCTACCTCCACTTCGAGATCCGCAACGGCCTCGAAACCGTCAACCCGATGGACTACCTGCGCTGACCACAAGGGCCCGGGGGCGCGCGGGCATCTGCCCGCCCGCGCCCCCGACCACCCAGCACCCCGGCCATCCTGCACCCCGGCCCTACCGTCAGCCCGGCCCCTCCTGCCAAAAGGATCCCGCCATGGACTGGACCGCCCTCCTGTCGGCCGAACGCCTGGGCGACAGCGCCTATCGCGGCGCGCCCGGCCGCTCCGTCTTCGTGCAGGACCATGACCGCATCGTCTTCTCCGCGCCCTTCCGGCGGCTGGCCAACAAGACGCAGGTCCACCCTCTCTACGATCACGACCACATCCACCACCGGCTGATCCACTCGGTCGAGGTCGCAAGCGTGGGCCGCTCCCTCGCCATGCGCATCGGCCAGTGGCTGACCGCGCAGGGGGAGCTGCCCCCGGGGGAGGAAAACACCCTCGCCAACGTGGTGCAGGCCGCCTGCGTCGCCCATGACATCGGAAACCCGCCCTTCGGCCATTCGGGAGAGGAAGCCATAGGCGACTGGTTCGCCGCCCGCTTCGACGCGGGCCAGGGCCTGCCCGGCACCCTGGACCCGGCCCTGCGGGACGAGTTCACCGCCTTCGAAGGCAACGCCCAGGGCTTCCGCATCCTGACCCGGCTGGAAATGTACCGCGGCCGTGGCGGCATGCGCCTGTCCAAGGCCGTCCTGGGTGCCTTCACCAAGTACCCCGTGACCGCCGCCACCCGCGCCACCCTGCCGGAGGCCACCCGGCAAGGCTATTCGGGGCTGAAGAAATTCGGCCTCTTCGCCACTGAGGCCGCCTATTTCGCCGAAGCGGCAGAGGCGCTCGGCCTGCCCCGCCAGGGCCTGCCCCAGGCCCCCTGGTGGCGCCGTCACCCGCTGGTCCTCGTGGTCGAGGCCGCCGATGACATCTGCTATAACATCGTCGACCTCGAAGATGCCTTCACCTCTGGCGACCTGCCCTACGAGGCGGTCCGCGCCCCGCTGGAAGCGCTCATCGGCAGCAGCCGCGAACCCACGGACCAGACCCCGGCGGAACATGTCTCCACCCTGCGCGCCATGGCCATCGGCGTGGCCATCGACGCCTGCACCACCGCCTTCGAAGCCCAGTATGATGCGATCATGTCCGGGGACTTCGCCGGCGCGCTGATCGACGCCTCCGCCTGCGCCGCGGAATTCGCGCAGATCAAGACCCTGGCACGCACCCGCATCTTCACCTCCCCCCGCAAGACGGAGCTGGAAGTCTCGGGCCGCCGCGTCATCCACAACGTGCTGTCAGGCGTGCTGCCGATCTACGAGGACCTCGCCGGCTGCGGCTGGGATCCGGACAGGCTCTCCGGACCCTCCGAACAGCTCCGCCGTGCGCTCTCCCTCGACCTGCGGGGCATCGACGGGCCGGAAAGCGCGCTGCACGGGCTGGCCGATTTCACCTCCGGCATGACCGACCGCTACGCGCTGCGCATCTCGCGGATGCTCTCCGGGACCTGAGCACGGCGCCGGGGCGAGCGGAGCGCCAGAGGGAGGGGGGCTTTGCCCCCCGTCTCCTTCGGAGACTCCCCCCAGGATATTTTTGGCCAAAAAATGGGAGTTGCGGGCGCGCGCCGGATGCTGGGCGCGTTTTCGAGGGGGAGCGTGCACGCGCTCATGCCAAACGTCCGCCGATCCAGGGGTGCCTGCCCGCTTTTTCAGCCGGACGGGCCTCGTCCCCGGGGCTATGTCAGCCCGCGCTGATGCCGTGGCGCCCGGCCAGATCCATGAAGAACTGCCAGGCCACCCGGCCCGACCGGCCGCCGCGCGTCGCCTGCCATTCGATGGCCTCCGCCCGCAGCACCTGCGGATCGACACTCAGCCCGTGGGCCGCGCAATAGCCGTCGATCATCGCAAGGTATTCGTCCTGGTCGCAGGGGTGGAAACCCAGCCAGAGGCCGAAACGATCCGAGAGGGAGACCTTCTCCTCCACCGCCTCGCTGGGGTTGATCGCGCTCGAGCGTTCGTTCTCGATCATGTCGCGGGGCATCAGGTGGCGGCGGTTCGAGGTGGCGTAGAACAGCACGTTCTCCGGCCGCCCGGCGATCCCGCCATCCAGCACCGCCTTCAGCGACTTGTAATGCTGGTCGTCATGGCTGAACGACAGGTCATCGCAGAAGAGCAGGAAGCGATGGGAGCTGGCCGAAAGCAACTGCAGCAGCCGCCCGACCGAGGGCAGGTCCTCCCGCTGCAGTTCGACGATCTTCAGCGGCAGGCCCTGGCGCAGCACCTCTGCATGCACCGACTTCACGAGGGAGGATTTGCCCATCCCCCGAGCGCCCCAGAGCAGGGCGTTGTTGGCGCCCAGCCCCTTCGCGAATTGCAGCGTGTTGGCCAGCAGCGTGTCGCGGGACCGGTCGATGCCCACCAGCAGGCCGATCTCCACCCGGGCGACCCGGGTGACGGGTTCCAGCCATTCCGGCGCGGTATGCCAGACGAAGGCATCGGCACTGTCGAAATCGGGTGCGTCCAGCGGCGCCGGCGCCATGCGCTCCAGCGCCGCGGCAATGCGGCTCAGGTCCTCGGACATCTCTCCCCCCGGCCCCTCGGGCCTCACGTCTTCCTGTCGGTCTCTTCGCTGTCGCCGGCGGCCTCATCCGCCCCATCGGTTTCGGCCACCTCGGTGCTGCCTTCCCCGTCGATATCCTCATCCCACAGGCCCTCGGCCTTCAGGTAGGCTTCGCGCCGCTTCTCGACCCGCCCCACCATGAAGATGGAAATCTCGTAGAGCCCGTAGACCACCACGAACAGCGTGATCTGCGTCACCACGTCCGGCGGGGTCACGATGGCGGCCAGGATCAGGATGCCGACGATGGCATACTTACGGACGTTCTTCAGGCCCTCCGCACTGACCAGCCCCGCCTTGCCCATCAGGGTCAGCAGCACCGGCAGCTGGAAGCACAGGCCGAAGGCCACGATCATCTTCAGCGTGATGTCCAGGCTTTCGTTTACCTTGCCGTTGAACACGATCTCGATGCCGGAGCTTTCCACCGCGTCGCCCACCGAATCCGCGCCCTGCGCCAGGGCCGCGACCAGCGACGGCACATCGGCAAAGCCCAGGAAGAAGGCCATCGCCATGGGTACCACGACATATTGCGCGAAGGCCGCGCCCAGCAGGAACAGCGCCGGAGAGGCGATGAGGAAGGGCAGGAAGGCCGATTTCTCGTTCTTGTAGAGCCCGGGCGCCACGAAACGCCACATCTGGTAACCGATGATCGGGAAGGACAGCACGAGGCCGCCCACCATGGAAATCCGCACAAGGGTGAAGAAGTATTCCTGCGGCGCAGTGTATTGCATCACCGGGTTCGGGTTGCCGAGCGACCGCATGGTCTTCTCGATCGGCACCAGCAGGAAGTCGAGGAGCTGCCCGCCGAAGCTGAAGCAGATCACCATGGCGACCACGAAGGCCAGCACACAGCGGATCAGCCGCGTGCGCAGCTCCGCCAGGTGTTCGATCAACGGGGCGGAGCTGTCCTCCAGCTCGTCCTGCTCGATCTGATCAGCCATGGATGGGGTCCCTCGTGAAATCAGGCCTGGAAACAGGCGCCTGGCCGCGGGTCAGCCCTTGCGGACCGGCCTGCGCGGCGATGCGGCGGCGCGGGCGCCGCGGGTCTTGGGCTGTGGCTTGCGGGCGGCTCCGGCGGCGCGCTGGCCGGCGGTCTGGCGCAGGCCCTGCTGGACCTGCATCGCGGGCGCCTCCTCCACCGGGGCAGCGGACACCGTGGGCCGCGACTTTGGCAGTTCAGGCACCGCCAGCGGCTTGGCCGTGGTCGTGGTCGCAGTCGTCGAACCCGATCCCGTACCGGCCGCCTTGGCGGCCGCTTCCCCGTCCAGCCGCTTCTGCGCGGCCTTGGAGGTTGCGTCGTGGATCTTTTTCGCCGCCTCGGCCCGTTCACCGGCCAGCTTCGCAGTCTCGCTGCCCGGCTTCCACTTCAGCGGATCGGCCGCTTCCTTCACCTTGTCCATCCCGTATTTCTTCGGGTTGGACAGGCCTTTCAAGGTGTTGGTCGCTTCCTTCATGCCGGACTGGTCGGCTGCATCCTCCATGGCGCGCGTGAATTCCCGCGCCATGCCTCGGGCCTTGCCGACGAACTGCCCAACGGAGCGGAAGAGCCCCGGCAGTTCCTTCGGTCCGACCACGATCAAGGCCACGATCCCGACCAGCAGGATCTCCGTGCCGCCCATTCCGAACATGTCAGATCAGGCCTTGTCCTTGGACTCTTCGGGCGTGACGTCGCGTGCGTCGGCCGCCTTCTGTTCTTCAAGCTCTTCGGTGCTGTCGTTCACGCCCTTCTTGAAGGCGGTGATCCCCTTGCCGACTTCGCCCATCAGGGACGAAATCTTGCCGCGCCCGAAGAGCACCAGCACCACGACGGCGATGAGCAGCAGGCCCATGGGGCCGATGTTGTTCAGCATTTCAGCTCTCCCCTGGAACGGAGGCCATGCCTCCTTGGTGGTAGACTATCTAATCGCTCGGGCGGCGGGTTGAAAGAACCAAAGCGCACGCTAGGGGGAAATTTGATTATACCTGCACTCCGGGCGCCACTTGCGGGGGGCCTCCGGCGCCTGCACCGGCCAGTTCCCGCCAGCCGGGCCCGCCGCATCCGGGCGGGTTTCGGCCCGGGATCTGCGCACGCCGGGGCGGTGCGGGCGGCGGAAAGACACCGGGCGGGGCGCCGTCCAGGGGCATACCGGGGCGGGACAGGCCCCGCCTGCGCAGCCCTCAGACCCCTGCAGGAAAGACGAAACAGCGATCCCGGCGGATCATCAGCCACAGCGGCTTGCCCGGTTTCGGCAGGAAGACATTCGGCACCGTCGCCTTAAGGATCGACCCGTCGTGGTCCATCCGAAACTCGACGAGGGATTCATTGCCCATGAATCGGGCACGCTCAACCACACCGCGAGCGGCCACGCCATGTTCGGGCGTCGGCAGCGGGCCGGTGCCGCCCCGGTCGAAGTCGATCCGCAGGTGCTGCGGCCGGATGACGATCTCCACTTCCGTGCCGTCGGGCTGGCCGGGCGCGAAGAACTGGCCAAAGGGTGTTTCCGTCAGCGCCCCCTGCACCGTGCCACGGATCACGTTGATATCGCTGAAGAAGGCCACTGCCGCCTTGTCACGCGGGGCATTGTAGATGTTGTAGGGCGCGCCCTGCTGCACGATCTGGCCTCCGCGCATCAGCGCGATCTCGTCGGCCATGCGCATCGCCTCTTCCGGCTCGTGGGTGACCAGAAGAACCCCCGCACCCTCTTCCTTCAGCACGTCCAGCGTCTGATCGCGGATCTCGTCGCGCAGGCGGTTGTCCAGCCCACTGAAGGGCTCGTCCATCAGCATGACCTTGGGCCGGGGGGCCAGCGCACGGGCCAGGGCCACGCGCTGCTGCTCCCCGCCCGACAGGTGATGGGGGTAGTTGTCGATATGACGCAGCAGGTCGACGCGCGCCAGCAGCTCCTCGACCCGGGCGCGCTGCGCCGCCTTGGATCCGTCAAGACCGAAGGCCACGTTCTGTGCCACCGTCAGATGGGGGAACAGGGCGAAGTCCTGGAACATCAGGCCGATCCGGCGCCGTTCGGGCGGGATGCGGAACTGGGTGTCGCAGATCAGGTCGCCGTCCACATGGATGGTGCCGCTGTCCTGCATCTCGACCCCGGCGATCATCCGCAGCGTCGTCGACTTGCCACAGCCCGAGGGCCCCAGAAGGCAGGTCACCTGCCCCGGCATCACCTGCAGCGACACGTCCCGAACCACCTCGGTCCCACCGTAGGAACGGCACAGGTTGCGGATCTCCAATCGCGGGGTCTGCTCGGGCATGTGGCCTGTTTTCCGATGCTTTGTGTCGGGTTTCAGGTGTCTTAGCAGCCCGCCCCGCACCGCGCAATCGGCACGGCTTGCGGCACGGTGGGCTTGGCATGCCCGCCCTCCACCGCGCCCCCCGACGCCGCGCGGCAATGCAAAAGGGGGCGCCCGACGGACGCCCCCCCCTTACCGCCATGCAGCGCGCTTACAGCGTGTAGTGCAGCGCCCCGCCATCCAGCAGGATGTTCTGCCCGATCATGAAGGCGACGTGCTGCGAACACATGAAGGCGCAGGTCTCGCCAAAGGCTTCGGCCGTGCCATAGGCGCGCGCGGGAATGCCCGACTTGCGCGCCTCGCGGGCCTCTTCCAGGGTGATCCCCTGGCTCTTCACCACGGCCCCGTCCAGAGAGGCGGCGCGGTCGGTGTCATGGATGCCCGGCAGCAGGTTGTTGATCACCACGCCGTGGGGCGCCACCTGCCGCGCGGTGCCCGCGACATAGCCGGTCAGGCCGGCCCGGGCCGAATTCGACAGGCCCAGCACGCCGATGGGCGATTTCACCGACTGGGAGGTGATGTTGACCACCCGACCCCAGCCCTGTTCGATCATGCCCGGCAGCTGCGCCTTCATCAGCGCGATCGGCGTCAGCATGTTGGCGTCCAGCGCCTTGATGAAATCCTCGCGCTCCCAGTCCATCCACATGCCCGGGGGCGGACCGCCCGCGTTGGTGACCAGGATGTCGACCTGCCCCGCCGCGTCCAGGACCCTGGCCCGGCCCTCTTCGCTGACGATATCGGCGGCCACCGCCGTCACTTCGACGCCGTAGGTCGTGCGGATCTCCTCCGCCGTCGCCTCCAGCGCCTCCGCGCCGCGCGCATTCAGCACCAGGTTCACGCCCGCCTCGGCCAGCGCCAGGGCACAGCCGCGCCCCAGCCCCTTGGACGAGGCCGTCACCAGCGCGCGCTTTCCCTTGATTCCCAGATCCATAGGTCTTCTCCCTCTCAGCGGCCCCCGGTGCCTGCGCACGCCGGGCCGAAACTTTCCGCGAAATCAGCCGTAACTCGCCAGTATCCCGCCACAATCGATCGATAGATCTTCGGCACGTCGCAGACATGGAGTAAGCAGAGCGCAATGACTGCCATTCCCACACAACCGGCCACGGCCATTCCCGTGTTTTTAGCCTCCGCGCTCGAGGTCGTCCATGGCGTGAACGAGGGCGACAGCCTGTCCTTCGCGGATGACCTCGTGCCCGACGACATCTACTGGTTCCAGCCGGGCACCGAACAGGCCCGGATGATGGTGCAGATGCGCGCCGATGGCACGATGCGCGTCGCCGAAGGTTCCCCCACCGGGGGGGCAGGCATGGCACTGCACCTCGACAGCTGCCTCATCTTCATGTCCCCCGACGGGGAAACCACGGAAATCCTCGTGCTCGTCGCGGTCGATGCCCGCGGCGACGTGGACGAGGTCTATGCCCTGCCGCTTGCCCCCCTCGTGCCGCGCCACGATTACCGCCTGGTGGGGATCGACCGCCGCTCCGCCCCGCGCAAGTTCGCCGAGGTCGGCTGCGTCTCCTTCACCCGTGGCACCATGATCACCCTGGCCTCCGGCGCGCAGCGCGCGATCGAGGATCTGAAGGTCGGCGACCGGGTGCTGACCCGCGATGACGGGCCGCAGGAAATCCGCTGGGTCGGTCACCAGACCCACCGCGCCTCGGGCGATTTCGCCCCCATCGTGATCCGCGCGGGCGTCCTGTCGAACACCAATGACCTGGTGGTCAGCCCCGAACACCGGCTGTTCATCTACCAGCGCCAGGACCGGCTGGGCGTCGGGCACAAGGAAGTGCTCGTCCGGGCCCGCCACCTGGTCAACGGCGACACGATCTACCGCCAGGACGGCGGCTTCGTGGATTACTTCCAGCTGCTCTTCGACCGGCACGAGATCATCTACGCCGAAGGCATCGCCGCCGAAACTCTGCTGCTGGACACCCGCACCATGGCGGTCCTGCCGCCGGAGCTCGATCCGGAGCTGGGCCAGGCCCTGAAACGGGTGCTGCCCAACCACGGTGACCAGGCCCACCTGCGGTTCGAAATCTCGCCCAAGGCGCTGAACCGGCCCGATGCGCTTTCGCTGCTGATCGACGCGGTGAAGGGCGGCAATAGCGGACAGCGGCGGCACTGATCCGCCGCCGCCCTTCCCGACACCACCGCCCCTGCCCGGGCCTTATTTCACCGGAACACTGACCGGCCCGGCCTCTGCCGCCGCCTCCTGCGCGGCTTCGGGGCCCGGCATCAGCGGCGCCAGCAGCGCTTCCATCGCGCGCAGCATGTCTTCCTGGCGGAACCGTTCCAGCGCATCTGCCCGGCCGGCAGCGGCCAGTTCGGCCACCCGCCCAGGGTCGCGCACCAGCGCCGCCAGCTTCTCCGCCAGCACGGGCTGGCCTGCCTCGCCCACCGGGTAAAGCACCCCGGTCACGCCATCGCGCAGGATCTCCGCCGTGCCGCCGCTTTCCGTGCCAAGCGCCAGCAGGCCATGCGCCATCGCCTCGGTCGTGACCCGGCCGAAACATTCCGCCTTCTGCCCGGGCCGCCCCTGCGAATTGGTCACATGGGCATCCGCCAGGTGAAGCAGCGCGCCCAGGTCGGGCCGCGCGACAAAGGCCCATTCGGGGCGCAGCACCCGGCGCTCGTCCCGGCTCAGCCCGCGCAGGAAACGCCTGCGATGGCGGGCATCCCGGAACCCGACCAGCATCAGCTTCACCGGCAGCTGCTGGTCCCGCGCCAGTTTCGCCACGGTCCGCAATAGCGGGATCTGCCCCTTCGCCTCGGTGACCGATCCCACGCAAAGCACCACAAAATCCCCCTCCTCGAAGCCGAGCGCGCGGCGCAGCGCCTCCCGGTCCTGGGGCACCGCACCTGCGGCATCGGGGTCCAGCGGATCAGGCTGCGGGTAAAGCAGACGAGTCGTGCCCTCCAGCAGGGTCTCGCTCAGCGGGGGATGCAGCACCGCCCGGCGCGCCGGCACATCGACCGCCCCCTCCCAGGCCGCCAGGCAGGCCTGGCTGTCAAACAAGGCCGCCGCCGCCTGCCCGATCAGCCGCCCGCCCGCGGCATATCCCTCCACGTCGATCTCATGCACCCACCAGGCCAGCTTCGCCGCCAGGAAGGGATCGCGCGCCAGAACCTCGGCGATCCAATCCGCCACCGGGGCCGCCACCGTGTTGGCCACCACAAGGTCTGCCTCCCGCGCCAGCTCTTCCGCCCGTTCGAAGGGCACCAGGGCCACGGGGAAATCCAACATCAGTGGATCGTCCAGCCGCGGGTTGCCCGGGCAGACCAGGCGCACTTCCGCGCCAGAGGCAATCAACGCCTTCGCCGTTTCCAGCAGCAAAAGGGGCGCCCCCGTCCGGGTCAGCTCATGGGTGACCAGCAGGATGCGCCGTCCGTCGAACCGGTTGCCCGCGGGCAGCGCCTCCGGCCGGGCGCCCGCGCGCAGGGTCTGCCGCGCCCCCGTCACCGCCGAGGGCGCGGGCACGAAGGCCGTCGTCTCCATCGCCCAGGTCCGGTCCGAAATCGCCCCGGGCCTGTCGCTCAGGGGCTGCGCTTCCTGCCCGCCCGTCACGACCAGCCGCCCTTCGTGCAGCGCCGTCGCCGGCAGCTTCAGCGGTCTCGGCAGGTGGCCCGCGATTTCCCAGCGATCGCGCGCCGGATCATAGACCTGCACCAGGTCCGTCAGCCGCAGATGGAAATGCTCGGGGTACTTGTAGACCTGCCCCCCCGCGACCAGGATCTTCCCGCCCACGGCCTGGATCGAGAAATCGATGTGCGACGCCGCCATCGGCATGTCGCGGATCCGGGTCCACTTGCCCCGCGGGGCATCCAGCCGGAAACAGGCCGCGATATAGCTCTCCTCGGTCTCGGCCGTGCAGGTGAATGCCGGATCGCCCTCGATGGCCATGAAATCACCCTGCTGGCCGCCCAGCACGTAGAGGCTGTCGTTCATCACGATGCTGCCCCGGTGCATGCCCGGAACCGGGATCGGCTCTTCCCGGCGCCAGCTCTCCTCGGTCGCGCGGCCGTTGTCGACCCCGATGGACCAGTGCTCCGCCCGGGGTGTCCAGCGGTCCTCGTCCGCCCCTCCGACAAGATGCAGGCGCCCCCGCCACAGCTGCATGGTGGAGGCATAGCGCGCCGCGGGCAGATCAGGCAGCGGGTGCCACTTGCCCGTGCGCGTGTCCATCACGAAGCCGGTGGTGATCGCCGGGCGGCACTCCGGGCCGACCTGGCCGGACACGATGTAGATGTAGCGCCGCCCGTCCGCCACGACCGAGGCATGCGAGCTGGGGAAGCCCTGCGGCACCGCGACGGGGGGCAGCCAGCGGTTGTCGGCCATGTCGAAGATATCGACGCTGTCAGAGGTATCGTGCAGGGCCCTGTAGCCGCCAAAGACGTAAAGCCGCTTGCCGATCTGCGCCGATCCGGCATCGTAAAGCCCGTGGCGGCAGGGGGTCAGTTCCCGCCACTTCGGCCCCGGGCGCCCTGCCCGATGAGCCTGTTCCGCGCGCAGCGCCTCTTCCATCCTGCGACGCTGCCTGCGCCGTCGAAACGCTCCGCGAAGCCCCATGGGCCGTCCTCCAGTTGTCATTATCAAACGTTCACGTAGCATTCTGGAGTGTGTTGGGTAAGCCCCCCTGCCCCTTGGGAAACCTTCGCGCGCCGTCACCGGCCGATCTTCGCCTCCCGCCCTCGGCTGGCCCCGGGTAGGCCCCGGATAGGCCCCGGGTTGCCGCCGGTTTGCCCGCCACCGGTCCCGTGCTGCACCGCCCGCAGGCGCAGGACTTTCTTCATCAAGCTTTACGGAATTAACCCGATCCGGCGCACCGACGGCTTACCGACACGATACCGACGTGATACCGACGTTCGGGACGTTGCTTCCGTTCGGTGGTTAACGCCCCGTCCGAAGGCCCCGCTCCACCCCCGCGCTTGCCCTTTTTCCGATCCCTGATATACGCCGCGACATGCTCGATACCGCTTCCAACCGCCCCCAATTGCCGCCCGAGATCGCCCGGCGCCGGACCTTCGCCATCATCTCTCACCCGGATGCCGGGAAGACGACCCTGACGGAAAAGTTCCTGCTCTACGGTGGCGCCATCCAGATGGCCGGCCAGGTGCGTGCCAAGGGGGAAGCGCGGCGGACGCGGTCGGACTTCATGCAGATGGAAAAGGACCGGGGGATCTCCGTCTCCGCCTCTGCAATGTCGTTCGATTTCAAGAACTTCCGGTTCAACCTCGTCGACACGCCCGGCCACTCCGACTTCTCCGAAGACACCTATCGGACGCTGACGGCGGTGGATGCGGCCGTGATGGTGATCGACGGCGCGAAGGGTGTGGAAAGCCAGACCCAGAAACTGTTCGAGGTCTGCCGCCTGCGCGATCTGCCGATCCTGACCTTCTGTAACAAGATGGACAGGGAAAGCCGTGACACCTTTGATATCATTGATGAAATCCAGGAAAACCTGGCCATCGACGTGACGCCGGCCTCCTGGCCCATCGGCGTCGGCCGGGATTTTCTTGGCTGCTACGACATGCTGCACGACCGGCTGGAACTGATGGACCGCGCCGACCGCAACAAGGTGGCGGAATCCATTTCGATCAAGGGCCTGGACGATCCCAAGCTGGATGAAAACATCCCTGCCGACCTGCTTGAAAAGCTCCGCGAGGAGGTCGAGATGGCGCGCGAACTGCTGCCTCCCTTCGATCAGCAGGCGCTGCTGGACGGCACGCTGACGCCCATCTGGTTCGGCTCCGCCATCAACTCCTTCGGGGTGAAGGAACTGATGGAGGGCATCGGTGAATTCGGCCCCGAACCGCAGCCGACGGCGGCGGAACCGCGTCAGGTTTCTCCCGATGAAACAAAGGTTTGCGGCTTCGTCTTCAAGGTGCAGGCGAACATGGACCCCAAGCACCGCGACCGGGTCGCCTTCCTGCGCATGTCTTCGGGCCACTTCAAGCGCGGCATGAAACTGACCCATGTGCGCTCCAAGAAACCCATGGCGATTTCAAACCCCGTGCTCTTCCTCGCCTCCGACCGCGAGCTGGCGGAAGAGGCCTGGGCCGGCGACATCATCGGCATTCCGAACCACGGCCAGCTGCGCATCGGCGATACGTTAACCGAAGGGGAAGCTCTTCGTGTTACGGGTATTCCGTCCTTCGCCCCGGAACTCCTCCAGGGTGTCCGTGCCGGGGACCCGATGAAGGCCAAGCACCTGGAAAAGGCCCTGATGCAATTCGCCGAGGAAGGCGCGGCCAAGGTCTTCAAACCCTCCATCGGCTCCGGCTTCATCGTCGGCGTCGTGGGCGCCCTGCAGTTCGAAGTGCTGGGGTCGCGGATCGAGCTCGAGTACGGCCTGCCGGTGCGCTTCGAACCGTCGCAATTCACCTCGGCCCGCTGGGTTTCGGGGCCGAAGCTTGCCGTCGACAAATTCGTCAACGCGAACAAGCAGCACATCAGCTACGACCATGACGGCGACGTCGTCTACCTCACCCGGCTGCAGTGGGACATCGACCGGGTCGAACGCGACTACCCGGAGATCACCCTGTCGGCCACGAAAGAGATGATGGTCTGACTTGCGAGGGGGTCGCTCCGGGGGCATGGTGGCGTCATGAGCGGCTCTTCTACATATGGCGGTTTTCGGCGCGTGATTGCCCAGATGGAGGGGCGACGCGCGCCGATGACCTTCGCCCCCGGAGAGGCCCTTCCGCCGGAGAACCTCGATTTCCGGCCCCTCCGGACCCGCATGGTCCACCCGGTGGAGGAGCCCTTCCGCTCCTCCCGCTCCAGCTTCGCCTACAAGATGAGGGAGCTCACGGCCCAGTTCGAAGGCGAGCCGGAGCTCCTGGCGCTGCATGGCCTGCTGATCGCCAACCTGCGCCGGCGCGACCAGCCGTCCCAGACGGCGCCCCTCTTCCTGCGCATGTGGCGCGAAGAGGCGGACTTCCTGCTCGAACACCTCGATGCCCGCTGGATGGTCTCTGCGGTGACCACCTTCGCCGATCACGGTGAGAATGAGATCCAGCGCCGCATCGGCCATGCGCTGACCGTGCTCTTTTCCACCATGAAGCTCTACGAGACGGAGCGCCTGCACTCCGGGGCGGAACCATGGGAAGCTTTCAGCGAGCAGCGCAAGCGGCCGCGTGTCCTGGCCCTGAAAATGGATCCCTACGCCATCCACTCCGGCGGGCTGGACGTGAACATGCTGGGCCGGCTCTGGCAGGACGCGGCGCAGGACGCGGTGATCTGGCCCCTCGCGCAGCGCCTGCTGCTCCTGCTGGACGAGGATGAGCGCACCGTCTTCCGCCGCTTCCGCACCATGCGGGAGGCCCGCCGCAAAGGCGAGGCGCGCGAAGCCAGGAAGCTCTTTCAGATCAAGAAGGTAACCGACAGCCGCGCCATCGCGTCGACAGAGGGGCTGCCCCTTGAACAGGATCCGGACAAGGTGACCTGGGCGATCGCCGCCACCGTGAAGGCCCCGCTGGCAGAGCTCGCCCGCTTCACCGCCTACCACCTCGATGAAGGCGCGGCGCAGATCGACCTCTACCTCGATGCGCCCGACCCGGCCGCCACCGCCTTCTTCGCCGCCGAACCACGCGTCAACGTCATCCCCTGCGACGCGGCCCACTGGGCCAGCTTCGACCGGCCGCGCCCCGTCGACCACCGCCAGCGCCAGTGCCGCAACGCGACGCGCAGCTACGAGCGCTGCCAGCATCACTTCCTCGCCCATATCGACGTGGACGAATACCTGATGCCCCCGCGCCGGCTGTCCTGGGTGCTGGCCCACCTGCCGCCCAAGGTCGCCGTGCTGCAACTGCACCCGGCCGAACTGCTGGCGGGGGGCGAAATGCACTTCAAGCTGACCGACCGCGATGCCGGGCACGAGAAATACGCCACCTCCGCCGTCTACCCCACCTTCGGAGAACACCTGCGCGGCGGCTTCGTCGGGCATATCCAGGGCAAGTCCATCGTCCGCACGGGGATCAAGGGGCTCCGCCTGGACCTCCACCGCCCCTACATCGGGGAAAAGCAGGTCCAGAACCGCGCAACCCTGCTGGGCGGCTGGGTCGGCCATGCCCATGTCCGGTCCTGGGAAGACTTCATCGACAAGCTGGACTTCCGCCTTGCCCAGGGCTCCTACCGCCCGCGCGAAAACCATTTCACCCTGCATGACGTGCTCACCTATCTCATTGCCGAAGAAGGGGAAAAGGGCCTGCATCAGCTTTATGAAGAGGTCTGCGCGGACACCCCCGAACTGCGCGACAGGCTGGCGCAATACGGCATGCTGGTGACCCGCGACCTGGACCTCGACGCGCGCTGCCTCCGGGTCTTCGGCCGCCTGCCGGAAGACATCCCCGCATGAGCGCGACCTGGGGCCTCGTCGCCACCATCAGGGCCCCGGCGGAGGCCGTGCTGAACTTCGCCGCCTGGCACCTGGAACTTGGCGCACGCCGGCTGACCATCTTCCTCGACGATCCGCAGGATCCGGTCTACCCGCTGCTGAAGGCCCACCCCAGGATCAGCGCGATCCGCTGTGACGACAGCTACTGGAAACGCCGTTCGACGACCGGGCGCCCGGAGAAACACCAGCTGCGGCAGGTGATCAACGCCAGCCATTGCTATACCCGCAAGAACACGCTGGACTGGCTGGGCCATATCGACGTCGATGAATTCCTGCTGCCCGAAACCACCGTGTCGGAGGCGTTGACGGCGCTGCCTGCCTCGATCCTGTCCGCCCGCATGCGCCCGCAGGAGATGCTGGCCCCGCCCCCCGGCTCGCCGCCCTCCGCACTCATCCGCCTGCGCGCCTTCTCCCTGCCGCAGGCGCAGCGCCAGGCAGAAACGGCACGGATCTACCCGGAGTTCGGCGCCTACCTCAACGGCGGCATGCTCTCCCACGTGGCCGGGAAGCTGTTTGTGCGCAAGGGCTTGCAGAACGTCCGTTTCAAGATCCATCGCCTCGTCGCCGGCGGAGAGGAAGATCCCGCCCAGACGGAGCTCCCACAGATCGCCCTTGCGCACCTCCACGCGCCCTCGTGGGAGGCATGGAAGGCCCATTTCCGCTTCCGGCTGAGCCGGGGCGCCTACCGCGCGGACCTGAAACCGAACCGCCCGGCCCTGACCGGCGCGGTCAACCTGCACACCCTGCTGTCCACCCTCGAAGACACCGAAGGCGAAGCGGGCCTGCGGCGCTTCTTCACCGAGGTCTGCGCCGACATGCCCGACCTGAGAGAGCGGTTGATGCAGGAAGGGCTGCTGCGGGAGGCGGTGATGGATCTGCCCGCGCTGCGCCGCAAGCACTTCCCCGAGGCCCCCAGCTGACAGCGGTCCGACAGAGCTTTTTGCAGGGCTCCGCCCCCCTTTCTGCGCCCGGCCACCGGCCCCTCGCCGCAAACGCGCGACAGAAACCCTCTGTTTCCCGGGATTCGCCTCGGCAAAGCCCCAGTCAGATTGACCTTTTGCCCCATCTGGGATATGCCCCCGCTCGTAAATCGCGCCAAAGACAGGCGCGAGGGGCCCATCGGGCCCTGGGACGTTAGACGCTACGGGCCAAACAGTGTCCGTATAGATCGGATACATATGACCAAGTTCTCTGACCTCGACCTGGACCCGAAGGTCCTGAAAGCCATCGCAGACGCCGGATACGAGGCGCCGACGCCGATTCAGGCGGGCGCGATTCCCCATGCCCTGAAGGGCAAGGATGTGCTGGGCATCGCCCAGACCGGCACCGGCAAGACGGCTTCCTTCACCCTGCCGATGATCACCCGCCTGGCCAAGGGCCGCGCCCGCGCCCGCATGCCGCGTTCGCTGGTGCTCTGCCCCACCCGGGAACTGGCAGCCCAGGTCGCAGAAAACTTCGACATGTACACCAAGTACCTGAAGCTGACGAAAGCGCTGTTGATCGGCGGCGTCTCCTTCAAGGAACAGGATGCCCTGATCGACCGCGGCGTCGACGTGCTGATCGCCACCCCGGGCCGCCTGCTGGACCACTTCGAGCGCGGCAAGCTGCTGCTGACCGGCGTGGAAGTCATGGTCGTGGACGAAGCCGACCGCATGCTCGACATGGGCTTCATCCCCGACATCGAACGCATCTTCTCCCTGACGCCCTTCACCCGTCAGACCCTGTTCTTCTCCGCCACCATGGCGCCGGAAATCGAACGGATCACCAACACCTTCCTCTCCGCACCCGAGCGGATCGAGGTGGCGCGGCAGGCCACGACCTCCGACACGATCACCCAGCAAGTGGTCATGTACAAGCCGACCCGGAAGGACCGCGAAGGCTCCGAGAAGCGCCGCATCCTGCGACAGCTGATCGACATGGAAGGCGACAGCCTGACCAACGCCATCGTCTTCTGCAACCGCAAGACCGACGTGGACGTGACCGCCAAGTCCCTGAAAAAGTACGGCTATGACGCTGCACCGATCCATGGCGACCTGGACCAGTCCCAGCGGATGAAGACGCTGGACGGCTTCCGTGACGGCTCCCTGAAGATCCTCTGCGCCTCCGACGTGGCGGCGCGCGGTCTCGACGTGCCCTCCGTTTCCCACGTGTTCAACTTCGACGTGCCCTCCCATTCCGAGGACTACGTGCACCGCATCGGCCGGACCGGCCGCGCCGGCCGCAAGGGCAAGGCGATCATGATCTGCACCCCGCGCGACGAAAAGAACTTCGCCGAGATCGAGGCGCTCGTCTCGATGGAGATCCCCCGCCTTGAACTGCCGGGCGTCGAAAAGCCCGCGAAGCAAGAGACCCCGGCCCCTGCAGCCGAAGAAGAGGGCACCCGCTCCTCCTCCCGGTCCCGCTCCCGCTCGCGCAGCCGGACCCGCTCCCGCGATGAGCAGAAGGACGCGGCCCCCGTCGCGGCAGAGGCGCAGCAGCCCGCCCCCGTGGCAGAGGAAAAGCCCGCCCGCGCAGAACGGTCCGAGAAGAAGAGCCCGGAAAACAAGACCGCGGAGAAGAGCAACTCTTCTTCCGACAGCAAGCCCCGCTCTTCCCGCGGCGGCAAGTCGCGTGGCAACGACAACAAGGTCGTGGGCATGGGCGATCACCTGCCCAGCTTCATCGCCCTCTCCTTCGAGCAGCGTCGCGCCAGCTGACCTGCCCCCGAAAGCTGATCGCGAAAGCAGACCTGACCCCAAACGGAATTCAGAACGCCCCGGCCCCATGGCCGGGGCGTTTTTCCTTGCCCGAACGGCGCCAATTCGCGTCACTTCGCCTGCGCTCTTCACGCTCTGGTAAGGGGCCCCGCCGAATACTGCGGCAAAGGGAGCCCGCCATGAGCATCGTGATACCCCCGGAAAACCTGCAGACACGCCGCCGCCACCGCCGCTATGCCCTGCGGCGCCCCTGCACGCTGATCTTCAACGACCTCTCGGTCACCGCGCAGCTGGTCGACATCTCCCTTGGCGGGGCTGGCATCTGCCTGCCGATGCATGTGGCGAACTACGGTCGCTTCACCGGGCTGATCTTCCGCCTGCAGGACGTGGGCGGGTTCCGCTCCGATCTGCGCTGGACCTCTGATCGCCGCATGGGCCTGCAGTTCGACCCGATCGCGCACAGGTCCCCGGGCTTGCTGGCCCTCCTGTCGGAGCTGGAAACGCAACAGCCCGACGCAGAGGGCGCCGGGCTGGAGGATGAAGGTTTCGCTCGGGTCGTCAGCCGGGGCAGCTGGATGCGCCGCCCCCTGCCCCGAAAGACGATCAGGGTGTCAGGCGCGACACCACCACCGTGACCTCGGGCTTCTTGCCGATCTCGTCGTTGGCGGAGTTGCGGACGATCCGGCGCAGGGCCTCTTCCAGCTTCGCATCGTCCCGCAGGGTCTTCGCATCGGCCCGGCCCAGGAACTGGCTCAGGTCATGCTCCAGCACGTCCGACAGAGGCGCGTTGGACTTGCCCGTTTCCGGCAGGCCCATCAGGTCGCACCAGGGATCGCCAAGCGGCTCGTCTTCCTCGTCCAGCACGGCCGTCACGGTGACATGGCCGTTCAGCGCCATGCGGATCCGGTCCCGCACGATCCCGTCGAGGTAGCCGATCTGCACCGAACCATCCAGGTAGGTGCGCCCGGTTTCCACATGTTCGACCACCTTGGGCGCATTGCCCGACAGGTCCAGCATCATGCCGTTGACGCAGACCTCGGCCGCACGGCCGGCGGCCATGGCGATCTTGGCATGCTCGCGCAGGTGACGGTGCTCCCCGTGCATCGGGATCACCATCTGCGGCTCGGTCACGCGGTGCATCGTCTCCAGGTCGGGGCGGTTGGCGTGGCCCGACACGTGGTAGCGGCCCGAGTGATCATCGACCACGTCCACGCCCAGCTCGGATAGCTGGTTCATGATCGCGATGACGCCCTTCTCGTTGCCCGGAATGGTCTTGGAGGAGAACAGGAACATGTCTCCTTCCTGCAGGGTCATGCCGTGGTGCTTGCCCCGTGCCAGCTGGGCGGAGGCGGCGCGGCGTTCGCCCTGGCTGCCGGTGACGAGCAGCATCAGGTTCTCGCGCGGGATCTCGCGGGCCTCTTCGGGGCTGACGACCTTGGGGAAGGACGACAGCACGCCGGTTTCCAGCCCCGCCTCGACCATGCGGCGCATGGCGCGGCCCATCAGGCAGATCGACCGCCCGGCACGTTCCCCGGCCTCGGCCAGGGTCCGCACGCGCGCCACGTTGGACGCGAAGGTCGTGGCGACGACCATGTACTTGGCGTCCGCCACCAGCTTCTCGACCTCGGGGCCGACCTCGGCCTCGGACCGGCCGGGGTTCGGGCTGAAGACGTTGGTGCTGTCGCAGACCAGCGCCTTGACGCCCCCCTTGGCGACATCCGCCCAAAGTTCAGGATCCCAGGCCTCGCCCACCAGCGGGTTCGGATCCAGCTTGAAGTCGCCGGTGTGCAGGACGCGGCCTGCCGGCGTGTCGATCACCAGGCCGGAGCTTTCGGGGATCGAGTGGGAGATCGGCAGGAAGCCGATCTTGAAGGGGCCGGCATTCACCGTCGCGGGCCAGGCGGAGGCAGTGGTGACCGCCTCGTCCGGCACGCCGTATTCGGCCAGCTTGCCGCGGGCGATATTGGCGGTAAAGGCGCGTGCGATGATCTTCGGATTGCCGAGACGCTGGTACAGATGCCCCACGGCGCCGACGTGATCTTCGTGCGCATGGGTGATGAAGACCGCCTCCAGGCGGTCCTTGTTCTGTTCGAGCCAGGTCACATCGGCAAAGATCAGGTCGACCCCGGGGGTCGTGTCCATGTCCGGGAAGGCGACGCCCATATCGACAAGGATCAGCCGCTCCTGCCCGGGTTCACCGTAGCCGTAGACATAGGCGTTCATGCCGATTTCGCCGGCGCCGCCCAGAGGCAGGTAGATCAGCCGTTCGTTGCTCATGTAGTCCCCAATGACTGGTTGAAGTCGTGGATGACCCTGAGGCCGTGGATGGTCAGGAATTCATCAAAGTGGTCGAACAGCGTATCGCCCTGCTGGAACAGAGGTGCAAGCCCCCCGGTAGAGATAATACGCATGGGACGTTCGTATTCGCCCTTGATCTGGTCGCAGATCCCCCGGACGAGGCCGACATAGCCCCAGAAGACACCGCTCTGCATGCAGGCCACGGTATTGGTCCCGATGACCTTCTGCGGCTTGGTGACATCCACATGCGGCAGCGCGGCCGCCGCCTCGTGCAGGGCCTGCAGCGACAGGTTGACGCCGGGGGCGATCACGCCGCCCACATAGGCCCCGTCCTGCGACACCACGTCAAAGGTCGTGGCCGTGCCGAAGTCCACCACGATCAGGTCGCCGCCGTAGCGGTCGAAGGCCCCCGCGGCATTCACCAGCCGGTCCGGGCCCACCTGCGTCCCCTCGTCCACCCGTGGCGGGTTCGGCAGGGCGCATTCCGGCTTGCCCACCACCAGCGGGCGGCAGTTGAAGTAGCGGTCCGCCAGGACCCGCAGGTTGAAGACCACCCGCGGCACGGTCGAGGAGATGATCACCGAGTCGATGTCCATGGCGATCTTGTTGTGCACGAGCAAAGTCGAAAGCCAGACATAGTACTGGTCCGCCGTCCGCTGATGCTCGGTCGAGGTCCGGAAGGTGCACAGCGACTCCTCTCCGTCCCAGACCGAGAAGACGGTGTTGGTATTGCCGCAGTCAATTGCCAGAAGCATGGTTTTCCTCCTCGTAGCGTACATCGCCCGAAGCGATCCGCACCGGCCCTCGGGCCGTCTCCAGGACAAGGCACCCGTCCTCGCCCAGCCCCCGGAACATGCCGCGCTGCACGGTCTGTCCGGTGGTCACTTCCACCCTGGTGCCGAGCCCATGCGCGCGCGCGGTCCAGGCGCGGCGGATGGGCTCGAACCCCTCGTCCTCGTAGATCTTGCGATAGCGCCGCAGGTTCGATGCCAGCAGGCTCAGCACCTCTTCCACACCCGGCGGGGCCTCCTGATCCCGGATCGACCGGGCGCCGAGATCGGCCAGGCTGATCGGGCGAAGCCCCCCTGCCCGCAACGCGGCGGCCGGCGGCACGGCGGCTATGTTCACGCCGAACCCGATCGACAGCCAGGGCTCGCCCGTACCACCGCTTGCGCTCTCCAGAAGGATGCCCGCGATCTTGCAGCCGCGCACCAGCACATCATTGGGCCATTTCAGCGCGATCTGGTCGGTGTAACTGGCCAGGGTGTCGCCAAGGGCCAGGGCGGCCTCGAAGGACATCAGGGCGGCCTCCTGCGGCGGCCTGGTGCCGCGCGTCAGGTAGGTCGTGGCCAGGTTGCCCTCGGGCAGGGTCCAGCTGCGGCCCCGGGTGCCCCGCCCCGCCGTCTGCCGGCGCGCCAGGATCCAGAGGTCACAATGAGGAGGAGGCGGCGCTCGTCGCGCCGCCTCGCTCATGGTGCTGTCCGTCTCTTCGAGGTCGATGACCTCTTCCGAGGAAGGCCACCATTCCTCCCAACCGTTAATTGACAAGCGTCGCTGCCGCGGCCTCGGCCAGGCCCTCGATGCCGAACAGGTTCACGGCACCGGCCACCATGATGACCGCCGAGGCCATGAGGAAGCCCCAGAGCACCGGGCTCTTCGACTTGTCGAGCGGCTCCGCATAGTTGCTGAAGTACATGAAGTAGACGATGCGCAGGTAGTAGAAGGCACCGATCACCGAGGCGATCACGCCCATGATCGCCAGCCAGACCAGGCCACCTTCATAGGCCGCCGTCAGCACGTAGATCTTGCTGAAGAAGCCCAGCATCGGCGGCACGCCGGCCAGCGAGAACATCAGCACCAGCACCGCCAGGGCGCGCCCCGGGTAGGAGGCAGAGTACATGTTCAGCGCGGTGATGTCGGTTACCGGCTGGCCATCCCGCTCCATCGACATGATGAAGGCGAAGACGCCGATGTTCATGACCACGTAGATCGACATGTAGATCAGCATCGCCTGCACACCGAAGGCCGTGCCGGAAGCCAGGCCCATCAGGGCAAAGCCCATGTGCGTGATCGACGAATAGGCCATCAGGCGCTTGATGTTGGTCTGACCGATGGCGGCGAGCGAGCCCAGGAACATCGACAGCAGCGAGATCAGCGCGATCACCTGTTGCCAGTCTTCGGTGATGCCACCGAAGGCGGAATGCACGACGCGGGCGAACAGTGCCATCGCCGCAACCTTGGGGGCGGTGGCAAAGAAAGCGGTGATAGGCGTCGGCGCGCCTTCGTAGACATCCGGCGTCCACATGTGGAACGGCACGGCGGACACCTTGAAGGCCATGCCCGCGATCATGAAGACCAGGCCGAAGAGCAGGCCAAGCGGCGCATGCCCCTCACCCGCGGCCTCGATGATGCCCGAGAAGAGCGTCGTGCCGGAGAAGCCGTAGACCAGCGAGGAGCCATACAGAAGCATGCCCGAGCTGAGCGAGCCCAGGACGAAGTACTTCAGGCCCGCTTCGGTGGACTTCACGCTGTCGCGCCGCAGCGAGGCCACGACGTAGAGCGCGAGCGACATCAGCTCGAGGCCCATGTAGAGCACGATCAGATCCCCGGCGGAGACCATGACCATCATGCCGATGACCGCAAGCACCACCAGCACGGGATATTCGAAGGATTTCACGCCGCGGCGCGACAGGTAGTCCTGCCCCATGGCCAGGACGGCCGCCGCAGAGAGCAGGATCGCCACCTTGGTGAACTTCGCGAAACCGTCGGCGTTGAAGGACCCGGCAAAGGCCGCCTCCGCCGTTTCCCGGCTGCCGACCCAGATGGCCGCCAGCAGCAGCACCGCCGCGGTGATCCAGGCCAGCGGACCGCTCAGCTTGTCCTTGCCCGTGTAGACCACGACGACAAGGGCGAGCATCGCGTAGATCGCCAGCAGGATCTCCGGCAGAATGACGTTCAGATCAGCCTGAAACATTGTCTTTTGGCCTCCAGGTCAGTGCGATGCAGCCACGGGCGCAGCCATGTCGCTGCCGCGACCGGCCGCGTCGAGGGCGGCGTGATGGTTTTCGACCAACACCGAGACCGTGGGGCCGACGATGTCCGTGACGAAGCTCGGGTAGATGCCCAGGAACAGGGTCATCGCGACCAGCGGGCCGAAGATCACCTTCTCCCGCAGGTCCATGTCCTTGATGCCCTTCAGGCTTTCCTTGATCAGGTCACCCATCACCACCCGACGGAACAGGAACAGCGCGTAGCTGGCCGACAGGATCACGCCGGTTGCGGCGAAGGCGGTGATCCAGGTGTTCACCTGGAAGATACCCAGCAGGGTGAGGAATTCACCGATGAAGCCAGAGGTCCCCGGCAGGCCGACGTTGGCCATCGTGAAGAACAGGAAGATCAGCGCGTAGATCGGCATCCGGTTGACCAGGCCGCCATAGGCCGAAATCTCCCGGGTGTGCATCCGGTCATAGATCACGCCCACGCCCAGGAACAGACCGGCGGAGATGAAGCCGTGGCTGAGCATCTGGAACATCGCACCGTCGATGCCGTTCTGGTTGGCGGCGAAGATGCCCATGGTGACATAGCCCATGTGCGCGACCGAGGAATAGGCGATCAGCTTCTTCATGTCGGTCTGCACCAGCGCCACGAGCGAGGTGTAGACGATGGCGATCACCGACAGCCACAGCACCAGCGGCGTCAGCACGTCGGCGCCCACCGGGAACATCGGGAAGGAGAAGCGCAGGAAGCCGTAGCCGCCCATCTTCAGCAGGATCGCCGCAAGGTCGACCGACCCGGCGGTCGGCGCCTGCACGTGCGCGTCAGGCAGCCAGGTATGGACCGGCCACATCGGCGTCTTCACGGCGAAGCCCACGAAGAAGCCGAAGAACAGCAGCGTCTGGAACCCGCCCGGGATCGTCACGCCCCAGATCGTGATCGGGTCGGAGGAGAAGTCGTAATCCAGCAGCGCCACGATGTCGGTGGTCTGGGTGTGGTGGAAGATCGCGACCATCGAGATCAGCATCATCACCGACCCGAGGAAGGTGTAGAGGAAGAACTTGAAGGTTGCGTAGACCCGGTTCGGACCGCCCCAGATGCCGATGATCAGGAACATCGGGATCAGGCCCGCTTCGAAGAAGACGTAGAACAGCACCATGTCCAGCGCCATGAAGACGCCCAGCATCAGGGTCTCCAGCACCAGGAAGGCGATCATGTATTCCTTCACCCGGGTGTTGATGTTCCAGGACGCCAGGATGGTGATCGGCATCATGAAGGTCGTCAGCATCACGAAGAGGACCGAGATGCCGTCGACGCCCATCTTGTAGCGCAGGCCCAGCAGCCAGGGATGATCCTCGATCAGCTGCAGCCCCTCGGTGGAGGGATCGAACTGGAAGAGGATAAACAACGACACCAGGAAGGTCAGCGATGTGGCGATCAGCGCCACCCACTTGGCATTCCGCTCGGCAGCCGCGTCGTCGCCCCGCAGGAAGATCGCGAGGATGACTGCCGCGATCGTCGGCATGAAGGTGACGATTGACAGAAGGTTATTCATTAGTGAGCCCCTCCGGTGAGCGTCATCAAGGTCACGAAGGCCGCGATCCCGATCACCATCGTGAATGCATAGGTGAAGATGTAGCCGCTCTGCCAGCGACCGACGAGCCAGGTGAAGAAGGGCACGATGCCCAGGGCCACGCCGTTCACCGTTCCGTCGATGAGCGAGCCGTCACCGCGCTTCCAGAACAGCCCCCCGAGCCAGAAGGCCGGGCGAACGAAGATGAAGTTGTAGATCTCGTCGAAGTACCACTTGTTCAGCAGGAACAGGTACAGCGGGCGGTTCGCCTTTGCCAGCCGGGCCGGCAGGGCGGGTTGCTTGATGTACATATACCAGGCCGTCACGAAGCCGAGCAGCATGGCGACGAAGGGGCTGACCTTGACCCAGGCCGGGGCGTGGTGCGCCTCATCCATGACGTGGTTGTCGGGGCCCATGAAGATCGCGCCCTGCGGCGCGCCGTAGGCTTCGGCATGCGCCTCGCCATGGTCGTCCGCCGCCGCTTCGGTGGTTGCATGTGCGGTCTCGGTCGCGGTTCCATGGCCGCCCTCCGCGCCTTCGGCCGCGGCCTCTGCGTGGTGGGGGATGCCGAAGAAGGCGTTCACCTTCTCATGGTCGCCGAAGAACTGGCCGTACCACAGCATGCCGGCGAAGATCGCGCCCAGGGACAGGATGCCCATGGGGATCAGCATGACCTTCGGACTTTCATGCGCATGATCGTGGGTGTGCTTGTCGCCCCGCGCCGTGCCGTAGAAGGTCATGAAGATCAGCCGCCAGGAATAGAAGCTGGTGAAGAGTGCCGCGATGACAAGCATCCAGAAGGCGTAGCCGCCGCCGGTGCCTGCCCAGGCGCTCTCGATGATGGCATCCTTCGACAGGAAGCCCGCAAAGCCGATGTGGGTCAGCGGGATGCCGACGCCGGTGATGGCGAAGGTGCCGATCATCATGGCCCAGTAGGTCATCGGGATCTTCTTGCGAAGGCCACCGTAGTTCCGCATGTCCTGCTCATGGTGCATCGCATGGATGACGGAACCTGCACCGAGGAACAGCATCGCCTTGAAGAAGGCGTGGGTCAGCAGGTGGAACATCGCGGCGGAGTAGACGCCGACGCCCGCGGCGACGAACATGTAGCCCAGCTGCGAGCAGGTCGAATAGGCGATCACGCGCTTGATGTCGTTCTGCACCAGGCCGACCGTTGCGGCGAAGAAGGCCGTCGTGGCACCGATGAAGGTGATGAAGGCCATCGTCTCGGGGGCGTATTCCATGATCGGCGACATGCGGCAGATCATGAAGACACCCGCGGTCACCATGGTCGCGGCGTGGATCAGCGCTGACACCGGGGTCGGGCCTTCCATCGCATCCGGCAGCCAGGTGTGCAGGAAGAGCTGGGCCGATTTACCGGCGGCCCCGATGAACAGCAGGAAGGCCAGCAGGTTCGCCGCGTTCCAGTCGGTCCACAGGAAGGTCAGCTGGGTGTCCGCCAGTTGCGGGCCGGAGGCAAAGATGACGTCCAGGTCGATGCTGTCGGTCAGAAGGAACAGCCCGAGGATCCCCAGCAGGAAGCCGAAGTCGCCCACGCGGTTCACGATGAAGGCCTTCATGGCCGCAGCCCCGGCCGAGGGCTTCTTGTAGTAGAAGCCGATCAGAAGGTAGGACGCAAGGCCCACGCCTTCCCAGCCAAAGAACATCTGCACCAGGTTGTCCGAGGTCACCAGCGCCAGCATGGCGAAGGTGAAGAACGACAGGTAGGCGAAGAAGCGGGGGCGATATTCCTCGCCCTCCTTGAAGTTCTCGTCATGCGCCATGTAGCCGAAGCTGTAGACATGGACGAGCGCGGAAACCGTGGTGACCACGATCAGCATGATCGTCGTCAGCCGGTCCACCCGCACACCCCAGGAGGTCGAAAGCGTGCCGCTTTCGATGAAGCGCAGGATCTCGACGTGCTGTGCGGTGTCGGGCGTGGTGAAGAAGGCGATCCAGCTCAGCAGGCAGACCAGGATCAGGACGCCCGTGGTCAGGAACTGCGCGCCCTTCACACCGATCAGACGCCAGCCGAACCCGGCAATGATGGCCGCGAAAAGCGGCGCCAGGAGGATGATGGGGACCATGTTCTCAGCCTTTCATCACGTTGACGTCTTCCACGGCGATGGTGCCGCGGTTCCGGAAGAAGCAGACGAGGATCGCAAGGCCGATCGCCGCCTCGGCCGCCGCCACGGTCAGCACGAACAGGGTGAAGACCTGTCCGGCGAGGTCACCGAGGAAGCTCGAGAAGGCCACGAGGTTGATGTTCACCGACAGCAGGATCAGTTCGATGCTCATCAGCAGGATGATGACGTTCTTCCGGTTCAGGAAGATGCCGAAGATCCCGATGACGAAGAGCGTTGCCGCCACCGTCAGGTAATGTTCGATTCCGATCATCCGCGGACTCCTTTCGCTTTCAGCCCCGCCGCACGGTTCCCGGCGAGCCCAACCACGACGGGCACGACTGCGCCCGCGAAAAAGATGGCTATCCAGCTGGCAATGCTCATCGCTGTCCCGTTCCTTCCCCCGGTCTTCCGGGGTCGCTTTGATTGCTGGGGTCGTCAGGCGACCCCGGGTTCTGCACGCCCCGGCCGAAACCGGGGCAGTTTGACACCGGTCAGAAGCTCAGAGCCCCTGCCCCGGTTTCACATCCTTCAGTTCCATCGCCTTGGCCGGATCGCGCCACATCTGCGCCAGCACGTTCTGGCGCTTGATGTCCTGGCGGTGCCGCAGGGTCAGGACGATAGCCCCGATCATCGAGACCAGCAGGACCAGACCCGCCAGCTGGAAGACCAGGAAGTATTGTTCGTAGATCAGCTGCCCCAGGGCGGCGGTGTTCTGAACATCCGTGGGCGCAACGGCCATCCGCGCCGCTTCCGCCGTCTCCGCCTCGGTCCAGGAGCCGAAGGCCAGGCCGAACTGCATCAGCAGGATCACCCCGATCAGCAGCGCCAGTGGCATGTACTTGGCCATCTCCGCCTTCAGCTCGGCGAAATCGACGTCCAGCATCATGACCACGAAGAGGAAGAGCACCGCGACCGCGCCGACGTAGACGATGATCAGCAGCATCGCCACGAACTCCGCCCCCAGCAGGACGAAGAGCCCCGCGGCGGACAGGAAGGACAGGATCAGCCAGAGCACCGAATGCACCGGGTTCCGGGAGATGACGGTAAACAGCCCCCCCACCAGCAGGCAGAGTGCGAAAAGGTAGAAGGAGAAGGCGGCGACAGTCATGTCTCATCATCCTCGTGTTCGTCCATGACCTCTTTGGCCAGCGTGGCAGCCTTGGTCATGGCGGGTATACCGGCGAACATCGACATCTGTGCGATGGCCTCGGCGATTTCCTGTTTCGTGGCGCCTGCCTCCAGAAGGTGGCGCACGGTGATGCGCAACTGGCTTTCGGCCTGTGCGCCCTGCATTGTCAGACCCGCGAGGGTCAGGAAAAGGCGGGTCTTTGCGTCCAGCCCTTCCTTGTTGACGGTGTTGCCAAAGGCGAACTCCATCCATTCCTTCGGCATCGTCGGCCAGAGCTGCTCGAACCCCTTGGGGGTGAAGCTCTCCAGCGCCGGGTTCATGGCCTTGGCCATGTCCTGGGCATGCCGGATGAACATCTCGAACGGGTTCTGGGGGTCAGACATGGCCGGCCCCTTTCGCTCGCATATGTTCACGGGAACAGATCATCGGTAGGGCGCATCCAGCTCCAGGTTGCGGGCGATCTCGGCTTCCCAGCGGGCCCCGTTATCCAGCAGCTTCTCCTTGTTGTAGAAGAGCTCCTCGCGGGTTTCCGTCGCGAATTCGAAGTTCGGCCCCTCGACGATCGCATCCACCGGGCAGGCTTCCTGGCAGAAGCCGCAGTAGATGCACTTCGTCATGTCGATGTCGTAGCGCGTCGTCCGGCGGGAGCCGTCCTCGCGCGGTTCGGCGTCGATGGTGATGGCCTGCGCCGGGCAGATCGCCTCGCACAGCTTGCAGGCGATGCAGCGCTCTTCCCCGTTGGGATAGCGGCGCAGCGCGTGTTCGCCGCGGAAACGGGGCGACAGCGGCCCCTTTTCATGCGGGTAGTTCAGCGTGGCCTTCGGCTTCACCAGGTACTTCAGGCCCATCTTGAAGCCCTTGAAGATATCCAGAAGCAGGAAGTACTTGGCGGCGCGGGTATAGTCGACGTTCGCCATGGGTCAGCCTCCAATCATCCAGCGGGCATAGGCACCGCCGAAGAGTTCGAATTTCGCAAGGAAGGCCACCAGGATCACCCAGACCAGGGAGATCGGCAGGAAGACCTTCCAGCCGATGCGCATCAGCTGGTCGTAGCGGTAGCGCGGCACCACCGATTTCGTCATCGCGAAGACGAAGAAGATCAGCAGGCACTTGCCGAAGAACCACAGGAAGCCGTCGGGCAGGCCCGGGATCGGGGACAGCCAGCCGCCAAGGAACAGCGTCGTGGTCAGCGCGCACATCATCACGATGGCGACGTATTCACCGATCATGAACAGCAGGAACGGGGTGGAGCTGTATTCCACCTGGTAGCCCGCAACCAGTTCGGATTCCGCTTCCGGAAGGTCGAACGGCGGGCGGTTGGTTTCCGCGTGGGCCGAGATCAGGAAGAGGAACAGCATCGGGAAGTGCGGCAGCCAGTACCAGCTGAAGATGCCGTAGCTGCCATCCTGTGCATGGACGATGTCGCCAAAGTTCATCGACCCGGTCGAGATCACGATCCCGATGATGATCAGGCCGAGGGACACCTCGTAGGAGATCATCTGCGCCGCGGAGCGGAGCGAGCCCAGGAACGGGTATTTGGAGTTCGATGCCCAGCCCCCCATGATGACGCCGTAGACTTCCAGCGAAGACACGGCGAACACGTAGAGGATCGCGACGTTGATGTCCGACAGGACCCAACCGTCATTGAAGGGGATCACCGCCCAGGCCACCATGGCCAGGACGAAGCTCAGCAATGGAGCCAGGAAGAAGACGAACTTGTCGGCGCCCGCCGGCACCACGACCTCCTTCATGATGTACTTGCCGAAGTCGGCGAAGCTCTGCAGCAGGCCGAAGATGCCAACCACGTTGGGACCCCGACGCAGCTGGACCGCTGCCCAGACCTTGCGGTCCGCGTACAGCAGGAAGGCGAGGCACACCAGCAGGGGCACCACGATCAAAAGCACCTGTCCGATTATCAGCAGCAGGATGCCTAGCGGGTTGGAGGTGAAAAACTCAGCCATGTGTCCTCACACCGTCGGTATTCCGTTTTCCGCGCAATTCGCGGTGACGACTTCTGCGTCCAGTGTCCGCAGACCCTCTGGCAGGGCTGCCGACACGGTATAAACCGCATCTGCCTCCCAGTGACCAGAGACCTCGGCGACATTAGTGCGCAGATGCCTTGCAAATCCGTAGCCGCGGATCAGCGCATATTGTGCTGCCGCGCATTCCGCGTAGGCCGAGACATCCTCGGCACTGCGCGCACCCCGCATGGAGACGTGGAAATTCACCAAATCACCATCCAGGAGACGGGTCTCGATGCCATCGTAGGACCGGCCCGGCAGCGTCGGGGACGCTGCACGGGTGACGGTGTCGACAGGCCCGCATGCACAGGGCTTCTCGCAACCCGCCAGGGTCAGCAGGACCCCCGCGCCTATGATCGCAAATGCCTTCATTCGGCCGCCATCGGTGCGGCGGCGCGTTCGGCCGCCATGCGGGACAGCTCTGCCATGACTTCCGACGCACGTGCGATCGGGTTGGTCATGTAGAAGTCCTTGATGACCGGACGGAAGTCCGCTTTGCCCAGCTTCGCCGCGGGTGCGGCGGTCCAGGTGTTCTCGGGCACCTCGCCGATGCGCGCCAGGTGCGGCACCGCCGCGACCAGGGCCTTGCGCAGCTGCGCCAGGCTGTCCCAGGGCTGGGTCGCGCCCAGCTCGGCGGAAAGCGCCCGCAGGATGGCCCAGTTTTCCTTGGCCTCGCCGGGGGCGAAGCCCGCCCGCATGGTCAGCTGGGGACGACCCTCGGTGTTCACGAAGAGCCCGTTTTCCTCGGTGTAGGCGGCGGCGGGCAGGATCACGTCGGCGCGGTGTGCGCCGCGGTCGCCGTGGGAACCCTGGTAGATCACGAAGGCACCCGCCCCGATTTCCACTTCATCGGCGCCCAGGTTGTAGATCACGTCGGCCTCGGACACGGCATCCATGCCGCCCTCGTTCACCGCGCCCACGTCCAGCGCGCCGACGCGGCTGGCGGCGGTGTGCAGCACCAGCATCCGACCCGAAAGGCCCATGGCCGCGGCCAGCACGGCGGCGCCGTCGGCCTCGTTCAGGGCGCCCTGCCCCACGATCACGATGGCATCCTCGGATACCTTCAGCCCGTCCAGCGCGGCCCGGTCGGTGCCGGCGTGGGTGTAGGTGTAGGTCAGATCCGTTGCCGGCCCCACCACGGTGACGCTTGCCCCGTGGGTCCAGGCCTTGCGGATCCGCGCGTTCAGCACCGGCGCCTCGTCGCGCGGGTTGGTGCCGATCAGCACGATCTCCTTGGCGGTGTCGATATCCTCGATCGCCACGTTGCCGACATAGGCCGAACGGTTACCGGCCGGCAGCTTCGCCCCGTCGGTGCGGCTCTCGACCACGCCGCCCTGCGCCTCGACCAGCTGCTTCAGCCCAAAGGCTGCCTCGACCGGGGCCAGGTCACCGACCAGGCCCGCGACCTTCTTGGCGCCCTTGATGGCACCTGCAGCAGCGGCCAGCGCCTCGCCCCAGGTGGCGGGCTTCAGCTTGCCGTCCACGCGGACGTAGGGCCGGTCCAGCCGCTGACGGCGCAGCCCGTCCCAGATGAAGCGCGTCTTGTCGGAAATCCATTCCTCGTTCACCGCGTCGTTGTTGCGCGGCATGATCCGCATCACTTCGCGGCCCTTGGTGTCGACCCGGATGTTGGAGCCGAGCGCGTCCATCACATCGACCGTCTCGGTCTTGGTCAGTTCCCAGGGACGGGCGGTGAAGCTGTAGGGCTTCGACACCAGCGCGCCCACCGGGCACAGGTCGATGATGTTGCCCTGCAGGTTCGAATCCAGCGTCATGTTGAGGTAGGAGGTGATCTCCGCATCCTCGCCCCGGCCGGTCTGGCCCATCTGGGTGATGCCCGCGACCTCGGTCGTGAAGCGCACGCAGCGGGTGCAGCTGATGCAGCGGGTCATATGCGTGTCGACGAGCGGCCCGAGGTTCAGGTCATCCGTGGCACGCTTGGCCTCGCGGTAGCGGGAGAAGTCGACGCCATAGGCCATCGCCTGGTCCTGCAGGTCGCATTCGCCACCCTGGTCGCAGATCGGGCAATCCAGCGGGTGGTTGATCAGGAGGAACTCCATCACCCCTTCGCGGGCCTTCTTCACCATGGGCGACTTGGTCTTGATCACCGGCGGCTGGCCTTCCGGCCCGGGGCGCAGGTCCTTGATCTGCATCGCGCAGGAGGCGGTCGGCTTGGGCGGGCCGCCCACGACTTCGACCAGGCACATGCGGCAGTTGCCGGCGATGGACAGACGTTCATGGTAGCAGAAGCGCGGCACTTCGACCCCGGCCTCCTCGCAGGCCTGCAAGATGGTCAGAGCCGGGTTAACCTCGATCTCCTGGTCGTCGATGATGACTTTGCGAAGGTCAGACATGGGTGCTCACTTTGCTTTCAAGAGAACGCCGATCTGGCTGTTCCGCGCGATCTCGGTCTTGCCGAGGCTGCACAGATCCGCCGTCTTCTCGGGGTCCAGTCCTTGGGATTTCACGTATTGCTCGCCCAGCTCGCGCATCCGCGCCTTTTCATCCTTGCTGGTGGCATAGTCTTCTATTTCGTCGTTGCTGTAGCCCAGGTCGCGGGCCTTGTTGCGCAGATCGTTGAGGACCAGCAGGCCCTTCAGGTTGCGCGGGTCGATCTGGGGGCACTTGTCGCTGATCTCGATCGCCATCGCGACCCAGAGCATCGGGCCGTCGATCTGAGGCACCTCGCGCAGGGGCGGGCGCGGATCGGTACTGGCGGCAGAGGCGCCGGCGGCGGTGATCGCACAGGCGGTCGTCAGGCTGGCGGTCAGGGCGGTGAAGGCAAGACGCATGGGGTGTCCTTTCTGCGGGGTTGCACCCCGCAGAGCGGTGGCGGACCGGCTGCTATTCAATAGCAGCCCCCGCGAAACACCCCGGATGAGAGCCTTCACGCTCATGCCACACCCCCTTCGTGCGCAGCGCTCCGCCGGCGCGCGAATGCAGCGGTGCCCGCCGTCTTCACGTCACGCGGCAGGGCCTGGGCCACTGCAAGGGGATATGCCCGTCCCATCACCATCCCTGGCAGCTTCCCGTCATCACCAGGTTGCCCGCATCGTCGTAAACCACGGCTTCCGGCGCATCGTCGGGGCCGACGGTCCAGTCGATCCGGCTGCTGCCGTAGTATTCGATGCAATGTTCGTTGGCCTTGTAGCGGCCGGCCTCGCGGGCACCGGCCAGGGACAGGCCCGGCTTGCGCACCGACACGGTGAAGGCGGCAGGCGCATCCTTGTCGAAGGAAATGTCGCTGCGGAAGTAGTAGCCGTCGAAGACCGGGCGGTTCTTGCTGCCGACCTCCTGCAGGCGCGCGCAGCCCGAAAGGGCCAGCCCGGCCAGGCCGGTCAGCAGGGCGCCACGCAGAAGGGTATTCAGGGTCGTCTTGGTCACGCGATCACTCCGCCGCCGTCAGGATGGTGGTGGAACGGCCGGTTTTCTGCCGCTTGATGCGATCCTCGATCTCGTCGCGGAAGTGGCGCACTAGGCCCTGGATCGGCCAGGCGGCCGCATCGCCCAGGGCGCAGATGGTGTGCCCTTCGACCTGCTTGGTCACCGAAAGCAGCATGTCGATTTCCTCGACCTCGGCCTCGCCGGTCACCAGGCGGTCCATCACGCGGGACATCCAGCCGGTGCCCTCGCGACAGGGGGTGCACTGGCCGCAGCTTTCATGTTTGAAGAATTTCGACAGGCGCCACACGGCTTTCACCACGTCCACGCTGTTGTCCATGACGATCATGCAGCCGGTGCCGAAGCTCGACTGGTTGGCGCGCATCCAGTCGAAGTCGAAGATCGCGTCTTCCAGCTTCTCCTTGGGCAGGACCGGGCAGGACGCACCGCCGGGGATGATGGCCTTCAGGTTGTCCCAGCCGCCGCGGATGCCGCCGCCGTGGTGCTCGATGATCTCGCGCACCGTCATCGACATGGACTCTTCGAAGACGCAGGGGTTGTTCACGTGGCCGGTCAGCGCCATCAGCTTGGTGCCCGCGTTGTTCGGGCGCCCGAAGGAGCTGAACCATTCCGGGCCGCGACGGATGATCGTCGGCACGACGGAGATGGACTCGACGTTGTTCACCGTGGTCGGGCACCCGTAAAGACCCGCGCCGGCCGGGAACGGCGGCTTCATCCGGGGCATGCCCTTCTTGCCTTCCAGGCTCTCGATCAGGGCGGTTTCCTCGCCGCAGATGTAGGCGCCGGCACCGTGATGCAGGAAGATGTCGAAATCGTAGCCGGACTTGCAGGCGTTCTTGCCGATCAGACCGGCATCATAGGCCTCGTCGATGGCGGCCTGCAGGGCCTCGCGCTCACGGATGTATTCGCCACGGATGTAGATATAGGCCGCAACGGCGCCCATTGCGAAACCGGCGATCAGCGCCCCTTCGACCAGGCAATGCGGGTCATGGCGCATGATTTCCCGGTCCTTGCAGGTCGCGGGTTCGGATTCGTCGGCGTTGATCACCAGGTAGGCCGGGCGACCATCGCTTTCCTTCGGCATGAAGGACCACTTCAGACCGGTGGGGAAGCCCGCACCGCCACGACCGCGCAGGCCGCTGTCCTTCACCTGCTGGATGATCCAGTCGCGCCCGTTGGCGAGGATATTCGCCGTGCCATCCCAGTGCCCGCGTGCCTGTGCGCCTTTCAGCGAACGGTCATGCATGCCGTAAAGGTTGGTAAAGATACGATCCTGATCCTTGAGCATGTCTTACCCTTTGTCATCCCGGCGCGTGCGCCAGATCCCAGCCACCACCACCAGCGCCCAGACGAAGGCGGCAATGGCGGCAAAATCGAACAGGAAGACGAAACGCTCAGGCAGGCCCAGCTGGCCACCGATCAGCTGCAACCCCATCCAGAGCACCATCGTCACGGCGATTACCACCCCGACCATGCGCCCCTTGCGGGCCTGTTCCAGCTCTTTCGCGCTTGCTTCCGTCATCTCCATTCCTCAGCCCGCCTTTTCGGCGGACAACTCCCGCGCCTGGTCGATCCAGCCGTCCCGGCCGATCCGCCCCCTGGCGCCTTTCACGTTCTCCTCGACCCAGGCGATATCCGCCTCGGTCCATGCGGCGATCTGGGCAAAACGGGTGATCCCCGCCCCGGCCAGGGCCTCCGCCAGCTTGGGGCCCACGCCCTTCAGCTGTTTCAGGTCATCTGCCGGCCCAGCCTCGTCAGCACCAGCCTCGTCAGCATCTGCCTCGTCAGCATCTGCCTCCTCGGCGACAGGCGCATCCGCTTCGGACACCTCCGCCGCGGGCGCTTCCGCTACCGGCTCTTCCTTGGGCTCAACCTCTTGAGTCCCCGGCTGCACCTCGCCCTGCGGCGCGGCCACGGCAGCACCGGCTTCCCCGGCAGAGGCGGCAACAGGCCCCTCCCCTGCGGCGGAGACGCAGACGAACCGCAGCACGATCACCACCAGGGCAGCGCCAAGGAAGACCGCGATGATGAAGGCCCCAAGGAACCCCAGCGGGCCGGTCAGCGCCAGCAACAGCAGCAGCGCCAGTGCCGCGCCTAGCGCCAGCCCCGTCGTCCTGCAAATGTCACCGGTCTTTCCCATGCCTCAGCTGCCTCTCCCTGGCCAGTTCGCCCTGTTGGTCTTTACCCTGTCAGTCCTTGTCGTAGACGTCGCCGCCCTTGACCCGCTTGGAGAAATCCGTCTCTTCGCCAGAGGCCAGTTTCTTCGCCTGACCGACCCAGTCGTCCCGGCTGACACGGCCCTTGAAGCCGACCAGGTTCTGGTCGGCCCAGGCCACCTGCGCGGCGTCCCAGGATGCGATCTGGTCGAAGTGGAAGATGCCGATCTCGTTCAGCACGCTTTCCAGCTTCGGACCGACGCCGGAAATTTCCTTCAGGTTGTCGGCCTTGCCGTCGCGCGGCCCATCCAGAACCTCGGGCTTTTCGCCCTCGCCCGCTGCGGCCACGGCCTCTGCGGAAACGGCGGGGGCCGGCTTTGCCGCGGCCTCGGCAGGGGCTTCCTGCTTGGTCACGCCGGTCTTGTCCGCCGGCACATCGGCCGCGGGCTTCGCCTCGGTCTTGACCTCCGGATCGGTCGCCGGGCCTGCCGGTTTCTCATCCCGCCAGGGCGTGCGCAGCGGCACTTCGGTGCCGTCGATCCGCTTGATCGTGTCGCCGACTTCCACCGCACGTGCGGCAGAGGCGTTGTACTGCGTGCGCCCGCTTTCCCACTCGGTCAGCGCAACCAGACCCGCCAGCGGTTCGGAGGAGAAGCGGCCGTTCTGCGGCCCCGGCACCGGCACTTCACCGGCGGCCAGCTTGTCCAGCAGCTCCGAGAACTTCTCGGGCGTCAGATCTTCGTAGTAGTCCTTGCCGATCTGGGCCATCGGCGCGTTGGCGCAGGCGCCCAGGCATTCGACCTCTTCCCAGGTGAACTTGCCGTCGTCCGACAGCTGGTGCGCCTTGGGAGCAATCTTGTCCTTGCAGATCGCGATCAGGTCCTCCGCCCCGCAGATCATGCAGGTCGTGGTACCGCAAACCTGGATGTGTGCGACGGATCCGGTCGGCACCAGCTGGAACATGAAGTAGAAGGTCGCCACTTCCAGGGCACGGATATAGGCCATGCCCAGCAGGTCCGCGACATATTCGATCGCGGGCTTGGTCAGCCAGCCTTCCTGCTCCTGGGCGCGCCACAGCAGCGGAATGATGGCAGAGGCCTGACGGCCCTCGGGGTACTTCGAAATCTGGCCCTCGGCCCATTTCAGGTTCGCCTCGGTGAAGGCGAAGCTTTCGGGCTGTTCATGGTGCAGGCGTCTCAGCATCGGCTCAGGTCCCGTCCTTTACTCTCTGTTCCGCGGAACTAGGCTCCGCTCCGGCCCTTTGGGGCCCATTCTCCAGCGGCGGTCGATCCGCCCGGCACGGCCCGGGGCCGTACCGCATCATCTGCCGCCTCAGGCGGCGCAGTCCCCGACCACCAGCTGCACGGCCCCGTCAGACAGGGACACGGCTTCGCCGGTGGCGATCTTGTACTGGGCCATCTCGATGGCCTGCTGCCGCGTCATGCCCGTCTGCAGCTCGACCGGCAGGTAATCCCGCTCGGTCCGCAGCACGCAGCCGACGGAGGCGACGGCATCGTTGAAGTTCTCGGCCGCGCCCACGGGCAGGTCCGAGGGGGGCGTGGCACAGGCGGCAAGAGCCATCAGGCCGCAGACCACCGTCAGGCGGGTCAGGTTCTTCGCCGCCATTCAGAAGTACCCCCGCGCGATGTCCATCAGCACGGCAACCGCCGCGCCCACGATAGTCCCGATCACCAGGCGAGAGCCGCCCCGCGCCGCCAGCACGGCCAGAAGGCCGCAGACGGCGCCGACCAGCAGCTGCCAGACGGAGATCGTGACAGACCCCATCAGCGGTCCACCTCGCCGAACACGATATCCATCGTGCCGATGATGGCGGCCACGTCGGCCAGCTGGTGACCAGACGCGACGTAGTCCATCGACTGCAGGTGCATGTACCCCGGCGCCCGCATCTTCACCCGGTAGGGTTTGTTGGTGCCGTCCGCCACGAGGTAGACGCCGAATTCGCCCTTGGGCGCCTCGACCGCGGCATAGACCTCACCGGCGGGCACGTGGAAGCCCTCGGTGTAGAGCTTGAAGTGATGGATCAGGCTTTCCATCTTGGTCTTCATGTCGCCACGCTTCGGCGGGGTCAGCTTGCCGCGCGCCAGAACGTCACCGGGGGTTTCCCGCAGCTTGACGATGGCCTGGCGGATGATCTTGGTGCTCTCGCGCATCTCGGCCATCCGGACGAGGTAGCGGTCATAGCAGTCGCCGTTCTTGCCGACGGGGATCTGGAAGTCGAACTCGTCGTAGCACTCATAGGGCTGCGCGCGACGCAGGTCCCAGGCAAAGCCGGATCCGCGCACCATGACGCCGGAATAGCCCCAGTCCTGGATGTCCTGCTCGGTCACGTGGCCGATGTCGACGTTCCGCTGCTTGAAGATCCGGTTCTCGGTCAGCAGTTCGTTGATATCGTCGAGGGTTTTGGGGAATTCGATCGCCCATTCCTCGATATCGTCGATCAGCTTGTCGGTCAGGTCCTGGTGGACGCCGCCGGGCCGGAAGTAGGCCGCGTGCAGACGCGCGCCGCAGGCCCGCTCGCAGAAGATCATCAGGTCTTCGCGCTGTTCGAAGCCCCAGAGCGGCGGGGTCAGCGCGCCGACGTCCATTGCCTGGGTGGTGACGTTCAGCAGGTGGTTCATCACCCGGCCGATTTCGGAGAACAGCACCCGGATCAGCGACGCCCGCTTGGGGATCACCGTGCCGGTCAGCTTCTCGATCGCCAGGCACCAGGCATGTTCCTGGTTCATCGGCGCCACGTAGTCGAGGCGGTCGAAATAGGGCAGGTTCTGCAGGTAGGTGCGGCTTTCCATCAGCTTCTCGGTGCCGCGGTGCAGCAGGCCGATGTGCGGGTCGGCGCGCTCGACGATCTCGCCGTCAAGCTCCAGCACCATGCGCAGCACGCCGTGTGCCGCCGGGTGCTGCGGCCCGAAGTTGATGTTGAAATTGCGGATCTGCTGTTCGCCCGTCTGGGCGTCTTCGAAACCTTTGGAGCCGTCCATCACTTCGCCTCCTCCTTCTTCTCGTCACCGGGAAGAATGTATTCGGCCCCCTCCCAGGGGGACATGAAATCGAACTGGCGGTATTCCTGGACCAGCTTGACCGGTTCGTAGACGACGCGCTTTTGCACCTCGTCGTAGCGCACCTCGGTATAGCCGGTGGTCGGGAAGTCCTTGCGCAGCGGGTGGCCGCGGAAACCGTAGTCGGTCAGGATGCGGCGCAGGTCCGGGTGGCCCGAGAAGATGATCCCGAACATGTCGAAGACCTCACGCTCGAACCAGTTGGCGGACTTGTGCACGCCGGAGATCGAGGGAACCATCTCGTCCTCCCGCACGCCGACGCGCAGGCGGATCCGCTGGTTCGTGTACATCGACAGGAAATGGTAGACGACGTCGAAACGCTTGGCCCGCTCCGGGTAATCCACCGCGGTGATGTCCACCAGGCTGGAAAACTTGCAGGAGCTGTCGGTGCGCAGGAACTCAACGAAGCCGACGATGTTCGAAGGCACGACGTCGATGTTCAACTCGCCGAAGGCCACCTCCCAGGAGGCGACGCAATCGGGACGCTTCATCTCGATATGGGCGCCCAGTTCCTTCAGAGCTTCTTCGCTCATGGTCTCTCCCCTGCCCTTATCGCGTCAGTGTGCCGGTACGGCGGATCTTCCGCGCCAGCTGCAGGATGCCGTAGAGCAGCGCCTCTGCGGTCGGCGGGCAGCCGGGGACGTAGATGTCCACGGGCACGATCCGGTCGCAGCCACGCACGACGGAATAGCTGTAGTGGTAGTAGCCGCCGCCGTTCGCGCAGGAGCCCATGGAAACCACGTAACGCGGTTCGGGCATCTGGTCGTAGACCTTGCGCAGCGCGGGGGCCATCTTGTTGGTCAGCGTGCCGGCGACGATCATCACGTCGGACTGACGCGGGGAGGCGCGCGGCGCGATCCCGTAGCGTTCGGCGTCGTAGCGCGGCATCGAGGTGTGCATCATCTCGATGGCGCAGCAGGCCAGGCCGAAAGTCATCCAGTGCAGCGACCCGGTGCGCGCCCAGGTGATCAGATCCTGGGTGGAGGTCAGCAGGAAACCCTTGTCCTGCAGTTCCTTGTTCAGCGCCTGGGTGGCAACTTCCTTGTCGGCGCCCGCAGTGTTGGCGGAGGTCATCACTCCCATTCCAGGGCTCCCTTCTTCCATTCGTAGGCAAAGCCGATCGTCAGCACGGCGAGGAAGACCATCATCGACCAGAAGCCGATCATGGAGATGTCCTTGAAGGCCACGGCCCAGGGGAACAGCATCGCGATTTCGAGGTCGAAGATGATGAACAGGATCGAAACCAGGTAGAACCGGACATCGAACTTCATCCGGGCGTCATCGAAGGCGTTGAAGCCGCATTCGTAGGCGCTGACTTTTTCAGGATCGGGGTTGCGAACGGCAATGATCACGGCGGCAAGGATCAGCACCAGGCCAAGGGCGATCGCGACCGCGAGAAAGATGAGGATGGGAAGATATTCCCGCAGCATCTCTTCCACGAATGGCTCCTTTCATGGGCGGCGCGGGTCCATCACGGGGACCCACAAGGCTGTGTGGGTTGTACGCCTGCCCCCCGGCATGGTCAACCGAAGGAGAGCGTTTTACACGGTTAGGAGTGCCTTGGACTTTCTTTATAAACAATTGAATACCAAGGAATTGGGGACTTCGTTCGCGGTTAACGCCGCGTTGCCGCATCGCTGAAGATACCCTACGGAATCCCTCACCTATTTCACACGGAATCACTCGGGTTTATCCTGCGTCACCCAAACCGCCCAAATAGGCGGCAAAATGCCGCCTCTCCTTACCCCAAGGTCAAGCGCGTTCGGCAAAAGGTGACACCATGACGCATAGTTTAGCGCGGACCCCGGCGGCCGATGGGGGGCTCAGCCCTGCCAGGGGGCAGCCCTGCGCGCAAAAAAGGCGGCGATGCCCTCCTGCGCCTCCTCGCCTTCCCAGCAGGTGACCAGCTCCTCGACCGAATGGGCGACCATCTCGGGTCCCGGCGCCCCCCCCAGAAGGCGGGCCAGCCGCTTGGCGCGGGCGACGGCGCCGGGGGCGGTCTGCAGGATCGGCGCGATCTCGGCCTCCACCTCCGCATCCAGCGCATCCACGCTGGCCACCACCCGGCTCAGCAACTGCAGCTCCCGCGCCTCGGCCGCCCCGAAACGCCGTCCCTGAAAGAAGATACGCCGTGCGCCGGCGGGCCCCGTGCGTGCAACCACATAGGGACCGATGGTGGCCGGGATCAGGCCCAGGCGCGTTTCCGTCAGGGCCATTTCAACCGTCTCCAGCCCGACGACCACATCGCAGACGGACACCAGCCCGACGCCGCCACCAAGGCAATTGCCCTGCACCCGGCCGATCAGGGGCTTGGGCATCGCATCCAGCGCGCCCAGCATGTCGGCCAGCGCCCGGGCCTCACGCCGGCGTTGCGGCCCGTCGGCGGCCATCTGCGCCTGCATCCATCCCAGGTCTCCGCCGGCGCAGAAACTGCGCCCCTCCGCGCCCAGCACCACCACGCGCACGGCCTCGTCCGCGGCAAGCTCCCCTGCGGCCTGCGTCAGCTCCGCGATCATCTGGCCGCTCATCGCGTTGTGCTTTTCGGGCCGCGCAAGCCAGAGCCGGGCCACACCGCGCGCCTCCCGCTCCACGCGGATCGTCTCGAAAGTCATGTCGTCCCCCTCAGACCGCGCGCCATGGCGGCGGCCTCCGCCAATATGTCGCCCCGCAGCCCGGTGACGTAGCCAAGGGACTCCACCCGCTCCTTCACCGCCTCCGTCGCCACGTTTCCCGCAGCCCCGGGCGCATAGGGGCAGCCCCCCAGCCCCCCGACCGAGGCATCGAAGATCCGCAGCCCCATCCGCAGTGAGAGTTCTATGTTATCAAGCGCATGCCCCGCCGTGTCATGGAAATGTCCGGCGACCTGCTCCGCAGGGATCTCGTGCAGGACGGCGCGCAGCATCGGCGCCACTTCCTCCGGCAGGGCGCGGCCCAGGGTCTCCCCAAGGGAGATTTCCGTACAGCCCATTTCGAACAGGGCAACGGCGACGCGTGCCACCGCCTCCGGCGCGACGGGTCCGTCATAGGGGCAATGGGTGACGCAGCTCACGTAGCCGCGCACAGGCACGCCCGCCTCCCCCGCCGCCGCGACTACAGGACGGAACCTCTCCAGGCTCTCTTCTATACTGGCGTTGATATTCGCGCGGCTGAAGCCCTCGCTGGCCGATCCGAAAACCGCGACCTCGTCGGCGCCTGCGGCCAGGGCATCCTGCAGCCCGCGCAGGTTTGGGGTCAGCGCCGTGTAGCGCACGCCGGGCACACGCGTGATCCCCGCAAGAACCGCGGCGCTGCCCGCCATTTGCGGCACCCATTTCGGGCTGACGAAACTGGCGCATTCGATCCGCGCGAACCCGGCGCGGCCCAGGCAATCGACCAGCGCCACCTTGTCGGCCACCGGGATCGCCCGCGCCTCGTTCTGCAGGCCGTCGCGCGGCCCCACTTCGAAAATCTCGACCCTCTCGGGCATCTCCCCTCCCCGCGCCCCTCCCAAGGCGCCCTGATCATTTCCGTCCCACCAACCCCGTCAGACCGTTTCGGACAGGGGCGCGTAGAAGGCCTTCGCATAGACGCCCGCGCCCGGGTCCGGCACCGACTGGCGGAACGCAGGCCGATCTGTCACCCTCTCGTACCAGGCGGCCACTTCGGGGAAGTCGTCCAGCGTCACGAAATGCAGCGCCATCCACAGGGCCTGCCCCACGGCGATATCCGCCGCCGAAAAGCCGGAGGTCAGCAGATAGTCCCGGTTTTCCAGCGGCGTGGACAGCCGCGCCTCGATCGCCGCAAGGCATTTGCGCAGCCGGGCCACCTCGATCTTCATCAGAACGGGGGAACGCATGTGATCTTCGTAAAGCACGATATGCTGCTGGGTCAGCGCCGCGCTGTGCTGCGAAATCGTCTCCGCGAAATGCAGCCAGACCAGCCAGTCGGGCCGGTCCAGGTCACCCGGCAGCCGCCCCAGCCCCCGGGCCGGGAAGCGCTCGCACAGGATCTCCATGATCGCCAGGCTTTCGAAGTAGACATCCCCGTCCATCTCCAGCGCCGGCACCCGGCCCGCGGGGGAGAGCGACAGGTACTCCGGCTGGCGCAGCGAGGCGTCGAAGGGGTGGACCACCATTTCGAAGGGCTCGCCCAGTTCGTGAAGCAGCCACAACACCCGCATGGAGCGGGACCCGGCGCAGTGATGCAGGCTGATCATGCGGAACCCTCCGCATCCTCGCGGGTTTCCAGACGGATGAGCGCGGCGCCGGCCTCGACCTGCCCGCCCTCCCCCGCCAGAACCTCGGCTACGATACCGTCTCTCGGGGCGCTGAGCGCATGTTCCATTTTCATGGCTTCGAGAATAGCCATTCGCTGCCCTGCGGCAACCGCTTCCCCGGGTTTGACGAAAACGTTACGCAAAAGCCCCGGCATCGGCGCAAGGATGACATCGCCCCCCGCCGCCTCCTCCGCCCCCGCGCCGGGCACGACGACCTCCCAGACCCGGGGCCAGCCGCCGAACATCGTGATCCGCTCCCCCGCCATGTGCCAGCCCGGCGCCCGCTGCCCCGCGATGCGCCAGCAGCCGCCCTGCCAGCGCGCCTCCGCCGCGACATCGCCCAGGCGCAGCAGGTGCGATCCGTCGTCCCGGCTCTCCACCGCGACCTCCACCTGCGCCTCCCCCCGCATCAGCCGCAGATGCCGCACCAGCGGCACCCAAAGGGTGAAGCCCCGCCGCGGCTCCGGCGCCCCTGCAAGGCCAAGCGCGACCATGGCCGCCCACCCCGCCTCCCAGGCCGCAGGCTCCGGCGGGTGGCAGAGCGCGGTGGCCTTACGCCCGATCAGACCGGTATCCATCCGCCCCGCCCGGAACTCCGGCTCCGCCACCAGCGCGCCGAGGAAGCCGAGGTTGGTGATGCTCCCCGCCACCTCGACCTCCGCCAGGGCACGCTCCAGCCGCTGCAACGCGACCTCCCGCGTCGGGCCATGGGCGATCAGCTTGGCGATCATCGGGTCGTAGTGCGGGGAAATCACGTCGCCCTCCGCCACGCCCGCATCGGCGCGGATCCCCTCGGGGAAGCGCAGCCGGTCCAGCCGCCCCGTGGCGGGCAGAAACCCCGCCTCCGCATCCTCGGCGTAAAGCCGTGCCTCGACCGCATGACCCCCGATCGCCAGATCCTCCTGCCGGGCGGGCAAGGGCTCCCCCGCCGCGACGCGGATCTGCCATTCCACGAGGTCCACACCCGTGATCGCCTCGGTCACGGGATGTTCGACCTGCAGGCGCGTGTTCATCTCCATGAACCAGAACCCGTCGGCGCGCAGACCGTCGCTGCCGTCCGCGATGAATTCCACCGTGCCCGCGCCGCTGTAACCGATGGCCTCCGCCGCCCGCACGGCGGCCCCTGTCATCGCCGCGCGCACCTCGGCGCTCATCCCCGGCGCGGGGGCCTCCTCGATCACCTTCTGATGGCGCCGTTGCAGCGAACAGTCCCGCTCGAAAAGATGCAGCGCCGTGGTCCCGTCGCCAAAGACCTGCACCTCCACGTGGCGCGGGGTGTCGATGTATTTCTCCACCAGCATGCGGTCATTGCCGAAGGCGCCTCGCGCCTCGGCCTGCGCGGCCTCCAGCGCCTCGGCAAAGGCGCCCGGCGCATCGACCCGCCGCATCCCCTTGCCGCCGCCTCCCGCCACGGCCTTCAGCAGCACCGGGTAGCCGATCCGCGCGGCCTCCCCTGCCAGAAACGCCGCCCCCTGCTCCTCTCCATGATAGCCCGGGACCACGGGCACGCCCGCCGCCTCCATCAGCGCCTTGGCCGCGCCCTTCAGCCCCATGGCGCGGATCGCCGCCGCCGAAGGCCCGATGAAGGCCACGCCCGCCGCCTCAAGCGCCTCGACGAAATCGGGGTTCTCCGACAGGAAGCCGTAGCCCGGATGCACCGCCTGTGCGCCCGTCTCCACCGCCGCCGCGACCACCCGGTCGATCCGCAGATAACTCTCCGCCGGCCGCGCCCCGCCAAGGCAGACCGCCTCATCCGCCAGCCGCACATGCGGCGCCTCGCGGTCGGCCTCGGAACAGACGGCCACCGTCGCGATCCCCATCCGCCGCGCGGTGGTGATCACCCGCACCGCGATCTCTCCCCGGTTCGCCACCAGGATCTTTCGGAACATCATGCCCTCAGCCATCGACCGCCTCCCTCAGGATCTCTTCCTGCCGGCTGTCGAAGGCCACCAGCAGGATCTCCATCTCGCCATGCGCCGCCTGCCAATCCCGGCAGGCCGCCACCGCCACCTGCGCCGCCTCTTCCGCCGGATAGCCGTAGACGCCCGTCGAAATCGCCGGGAAGGCCACCCGGTGCAGCCCCGCCTGCGCCGCCAGATCCAGCGACGCGCGATAGCAGGAGGCCAGCTTCGCGGCCTCCCCCGCGCCGCCGCCCTTCCAGACCGGTCCGACGGTATGGATCACGTGCCGGGCCTTCAGCCGGTAGCCCTTCGTCATGCGCGCCTCCCCCGTGGGACAGCCCCCCAGCCCCCGGCATTCCGCCAGCAACTCCGGCCCGGCGGCGCGGTGGATCGCCCCGTCCACGCCGCCCCCGCCCAGAAGGGAGGAATTGGCCGCGTTGACGATGGCATCGACATCCAGCGTGGTGATGTCGCCCTTCCAGACACCGATCATGCGCCTGCTCCCCTTCCTGCCAGCCTCTCTTCGGCCACGGTCTCCATTTCCTGCAGGATCGCCGCCGCCGGGCGTATCTCCCGGATCAGGCCGACCCCCTCGCCGATCACCGGCCCGGCGATCGTCGTGTCGCCAATGGCAGCGGCCTCGACCCATTGCGCCCGCAGGTCGGGCCGGGCCGCCAGCTCCTCCAGCCGGTCCTCCCAGGCATCGCCGAAGGCGCTGCGCAGCCCCCGCAGATCCCATTGCGCGGGCCAGTCCTTCTGCCGCGCCACATCCCACAGGCGCGACCGGCAGGTATCGTCCCCGCCCGCCGCCAGCACCGCAAGGCGCTGCCCCTCCGGCACCAGTGCCTCCTCCGCCGCCCAGAAGGCCGTCCCGCACAGCGCGCCATCCGCGCCCAGCATCAACGCCGCCGCAAGGCCCCGGCCATCGGCAATCCCTCCCGCCGCCAGCAACAGCACCTCCGGCGCATGGGCCGCCAGGAAATCCGCCACCTCCGGGACCAGGGTCATCGTGCCCCGCCGGGCGCCATGCCCCCCGGCCTCCGTGCCCTGGGCCACGATGACCGCCGCCCCCGCATCAAGCGCCGCGCGCAACTGCTCCAGGTCCTGGACCTGCGCCGCCACCGGCACGCCGGCCCCCTGCGCCCGCGCGGCGGGGGCCGCAAGATCCCCGAAGGAGAGGAACAGCAGCGCCGGATCCCGCGCCAGCACCTCCTCCAGCAGCGCCTCGCCCGCCGCGCCCTGCGCCGCCAGCGCCCAGGTGATCATCCCCAGGCCGACCCGGGCATCGCCTGCGGCCGCCATCTCCCGCCGGATCCACCCCGCCTCGGCATAGCCGCCGCCGATCAGGCCAAGCCCGCCCGCACGGCTGACAGCCGCCGCAAGCCGCCCGCCCGCGACCCCCGCCATGGGTGCCTGCATCACCGGGGCCCGCAGGCCGAACCGTTCCGTGAACCGTGTCGCGATCATCCCTGATTTCCTTCGCTTGCCTTCTGTCGCCTGCCCTGCGCCCAACGGCACGCCATCCCGCCCCGGCGTTGATACGCACCGCCGCTATACCGACGTTATACCGACGTGAGACCGACATGCCGATTTCGCCCGTTTTCACATCCTGAAGACGCCGAAACGGCTCTCTTCAATGGGGGCGTTCAGGCTCGCTCCCAGGCTCAGCGCCAGCACGTCACGGCTCTTTCCCGGGTCCACGATCCCGTCATCCCAGAGCCGTGCCGAGGCATAAAGAGGATGGCTCTGCCTTGCGAACTGCTCCTGCATGGGCCGCTTGAACGCCGCTTCTTCCTCTGCGCTCCAATGCGTACCGCGCCGTTCCAGCGCCTCTCGCCGGACCTGGGCCAGAACGCCCGCGGCCTGGTCGCCGCCCATCACGGCGATGCGGGAGTTGGGCCAGGACCACATGAACCGGGGGCCATAAGCCCTTCCCGCCATGCCATAATTCCCCGCGCCATAGCTGCCGCCTATGACCATCGTGATCTTTGGCACGGCAGTACAGCTGACGGCCGCCACCATCTTGGCCCCATGCCGGGCGATCCCCTCGGCCTCGTATTTCCGGCCCACCATGAACCCCGTGATGTTCTGCAGAAAGATCAGCGGGATCTTCCGCATGGAACAGAGTTCGACAAAATGCGCCCCCTTCACCGCGCTTTCGGAAAACAGCACGCCGTTGTTGGCGACGATCCCCACGGGCCAGCCATCCAGATGGGCAAAGCCGCAGACCAGCGTCTCCCCGAAGCGCGCCTTGAACTCGTCGAACCGCGACCCGTCCACCAGCCGCGCGATGACCTCCCGCACGTCATAGGGCACCTTCGGATCGGCGGGCACGACCCCCAGCAGCTCTGCCGGATCATGGGCCGGAGCCTCGGGTCGCTGCCGGGCCACGACGGGCGCATTGCGGTTCAGCGCCGCCACCTCCGCCCGGGCGAGCGCCAGCGCATGGGCATCGTCCTCGGCCAGGTGATCGGCCACGCCCGACAGGCGGGTATGCAGATCGCCGCCGCCAAGGTCTTCTGCCGTCACGATTTCCCCGGTCGCGGCCCGTACCAGCGGCGGCCCGGCCAGGAAGATCGTCCCCTGCTCCCGCACGATGATCGTCACGTCCGACATCGCGGGCACATAGGCGCCCCCCGCCGTGCAGGAGCCCATCACCACGGCGATTTGGGCGATCCCCTTCGCGCTCATCCGCGACTGGTTGTAGAAAATCCGGCCGAAGTGGTCACGATCCGGGAAGACCTCGTCCTGGTTGGGCAGGTTGGCGCCCCCGCTGTCCACCAGGTAGACGCAGGGCAGATGGTTTTCCTCCGCGATCTCCTGCGCGCGCAGGTGTTTCTTGACCGAGATCGGGTAGTAGGTGCCGCCCTTCACCGTGGCGTCGTTGCACAACACCATGACCTGCTGCCCCGCGACCCGGCCCACGCCCGCGATGATCCCGCCCCCCGGTGCCGCCCCGTCGTAAAGGCCATGCCCCGCCGTGGCGCCGACCTCCAGGAAGGGCGAGCCGGGGTCCAGAAGCCCCGCCACACGATCGCGTGGCAGCATCTTGCCCCGTGACAGATGCCGGGCCCGGGCCGCCTCCCCGCCGCCCGCCGCTGCCAGTGTTGCCGCCGCGCGCACCTCCTCCAGGGCCGCCTCATGGGCCGCGACATTGGCCCGGAACTCCTCCGATCCCGTCAGGATGGCAGACCTCAGCTTCATGACCGCCCTCCGCCTCTCTGTGCCAAACCGCCGCAGGATCCTGCTTTCATGTCAGTCACTTGACCCAGATCAAAGCTGCGACTCTCCTGCGGGCGCAAGCCCGGGCCCATGACATTCTGAAAGGACATCCCATGCATATCCGGACCATTCTCCTCTCCGCCACGGCCCTTCTGGCACTGGCGGCGACCGGTGCGGCCGCGCAGCAGAAGGGCGATATCACCCTTGGCCTGGGCCTGGGCTACGTGAACCCGAAGGACGACAACGGCACCCTGACCGCGGGCGACGTGACCATCGGCGATGACACCCAGCTGACCCTGACCCTGGAATACTTCCTGACCGACAACCTCGGCGTAGAGGTTCTGGCGGCCACCCCCTTCACCCATGACATCAACCTCAACGGGTCCAAGGTCGGCACGGTGAAGCAGCTGCCGCCGACGATCTCCCTCAACTACCACTTCACCAATGCCAGCGCCGTCACCCCCTTCGTGGGCATCGGCGTGAACTACACCACCGCGCTGGACGTCGACTCCTCCCTCGGCAACCTGAAGCTGGATGACAGCTGGGGCCTCGCCGCCCATGCCGGTCTCGACTACCGGATCGGAGAGAACAGCCAGATCCGCGCCGACCTGCGCTGGATCGACATCGACATGGACGCCTCCCTGAACGGCAGCGACCTCGGCACCGCAGAGGTCGACCCGATCGTGGTCGGGGTCTCCTACATCTACACCTTCTGATCCTGCAGGTTTCGGGGGACAGGGGCGCATCCATCGGATGCGCCCTTTTTCATGGGGAAACGGGACCTGTCGACGTCTCATCCCATGGCCGCCATCAGCTCGCGCCCCACCAGCATGCGCCGGATTTCCGAGGTGCCCGCGCCGATCTCCATCAGCTTGGCATCCCGGAAGAGCCGCGCCACAGGCGCATCCGCCAGGAACCCCGCCCCGCCAAGTGCCTGCACCGCCTGATGCGCCACCACCATCGCCTCTTCGCTGGCGTAAAGAACGCAGGCCGCCGCATCGGCGCGCGTCACCTCTCCCCGGTCGCAGGCCTTCGCCACCTCGTAGACATAGGCCCGCGCCGAATTCAGCTTGGTGTACATGTCGGCGATCTTGCCCTGCATCAGCTGGAAGGATCCGATGGGCTGGCCAAACTGCCGCCGCTCGGCCACGTAGGGCATCACCTCGTCCAGGCAGGCGGCCATGATGCCGGTGCCGATGCCCGACAGCACGACCCGTTCGTAGTCGAGGCCGGACATCAGCACGCGCACGCCCCGCCCCTCCTCTCCCAGGACATGTTCGAACGGAATTTCAACGTCGTCGAAGATCAGCTCGGCCGTGTTCGATCCCCGCATCCCCAGCTTGTCGAAATGCGGACTGGTGCTGAACCCCTTCATCGACTTCTCGACCAGGAAGGCCGTGATCCCCTTGGACCCGGCCTCCGGATCGGTCTTGGCATAGACCACCAGCACATCGGCATCCGGCCCGTTGGTGATCCAGTACTTGTTGCCGTTCAGCACGAAACGGTCGTTCTTCTTCTCCGCCCTGAGCTTCATCGACACCACGTCGGATCCGGCACCCGGCTCGCTCATCGCCAGCGCGCCGACATGGGCACCCGACACCAGCCCCGGCAGGTAGCGCGCTTTCTGCTCTGCCGTGCCGTTCAGCCGGATCTGGTTGACGCAAAGGTTGGAATGCGCCCCGTAGGACAGGGAAACGGAGGCCGAGGCGCGCGCGATCTCCTCCACCGCGATGACATGAGCCAGGTAGCCCATGCCGGTGCCGCCGAACTCTTCCTCCACCGTCAGACCCAACAGGCCCATCTTTCCCATCTCGCGCCACAGCGCGGCAGGAAAGACATTGTCCCGGTCAATCTCGCCGGCCAAAGGCTTCACCCGATCCCGGGCCCAGACATGCACAGCCTCCCGCAATGCATTGACGTCCTCGCCCAGATCGAAGCGCATGGATGCAGTGAACATCGGGCTCCTCCTTCCCGTTTATGAACACTCGTTCACAACACTAGAAGGAAGCCCCCGCGCCGGTCAACAGCCAGGCACCGGTGGCCAGACACCCGCGCGATTTCGCCCGGCGAAATCGCCAGGCATGGAATGCGCCGCAGGCGCGCCTTTGGATTACGTCAGATCCCGGATCAGGCCGCCTGCCAGACGGCCCCGACTTCCGACCGGATGATCCGCGCCAGCAACGCGCAGTCCTCCAGGCTGAAGGTCAGCGGCAGCCGCATGTCCAGGATCCCCTTCAGCACCCGGTCGGTTTGCGGCATCGGATGGCTTTCGGCATAGCGCCAGCTGTCATAGCGGGAGGTGAAGCCCACCGGCTCCGCATCCCCGAACCACTTCAACTCGACCCCGCGGGCGGCGCAGCGCGCCACCACGTCCCGCACCGCCTCCTCGGCCCAGTCCAGAAGCAGGAACTGGATGGACGACCCGACGTAGCGCTCCTCCGCGGGCCGTTCGATCACCGTCAGGCCGGGGGTGCCGCGCAGCCCCTCCTCCACCACCCGGTAGCGCGCATTCCAGTTTGCGCATTGCTGCGCAAGCGTTGCCAGCTGCGGACGCAGGATCGCCGCGCGCAGGTTGTCCATGCGGCCCGAAACGTTGGGCGTGTCATACTTGACCCGCTCGAAGACCTCCGCCCCCGGCGCCGCGAGGTGCTTGGAATAGAGCATGTAGCTGCCCGAAAGGATCACCGCCCGCGCCGCAAGCTCCTCGTCATCGGTCACGAGGAACCCGCCCTCACCCGAATTCATGTGCTTGTAGGTCTGGGTGGAATAGCAGCCGGCAATGCCCTGCCGCCCGCTTTCCTGCCCGTTCCAGGCCGCGCCCATCGTATGCGCGCAATCCTCGATCACCTTCACGCCCGCCGCATCGCAGATCGCCATCAGCCGGTCCATGTCGCACAGATGCCCGCGCATGTGGCTCAGCAGCAGGAACTTCGCCTGTCCGATCTTGGCCTCCAGGTCGTCCAGCTCGATGACAAGGCTCTCCGTCACCTCGACATAGACCGGGTGCCCGCCCACGGCGGCAATCGCCCCCGGCACCGGCGCCAGGGTGAAGGCATTGGTCAGCACCGCATCGCCCGGCTTCACCCCCGCGGCCCGCAGCCCCGTGGTGATGGCGATCCCCCCGGAGCCGAGCGCGACGCAGTATTTCGCCCCCACCAGGTCGGCAAATTCGCGTTCCAGCAACGCGGCCTCTCCCGCCTCGCCCGGCACGGTGTTGTAGCGGTGCAGGCGCCCCGTGCGCATCACTGCCACCGCGGCCTCGATCGCCGCCTCCGGGATCGGTTCCTGCTGGGTGAAGCTGCCGGTAAACCGTTCGGTCATGATCCGTCCTTCCGGGTTGTCTGCGTCGCGGATGTCACAGAGCCAGCCCGGCGACCACGCCGGGAAGCTCGTCGAAATGCCCGATCAGCGCCTCGGGCTCCAGCGCGGCCATGTCCTCCCCCGAGGGGCCGAAGCCCACCAGGATCGACGGCACGCCCGCCGCACGGGCCGTGTTGCGGTCGGTGTCGCTGTCGCCCACCAGGCAGCAGCGCGCGGGATCGGCCCCGACACGGCGCGCGGCCTCGCGCAGGGGCTCCGGGTCCGGTTTCTTCACCGTCAGCGTATCGGCCCCCACCAGCGCCCCGAAGTCGCCCAGCACGCCCAGTTCCCCCAGCAGCATCCGCGCCAACCCCTCGGGCTTGTTGGTGCAGATCGCCACGGCGTGGCCGTCGGCCTTCAGCGCCGCGACCGCCTCCATCGCCCCGGGGTAGAGCACGGTATGGGTCGCGATGTCGCCCTTGTAGGCCTCCAGCAGGTGGAAATAGTGCCGCAGCATCTCCTCCTCGCTCACCGGGCGCTCGACCCGCGAAAAGCCCAGCTTCAGCATCGCCCGCCCGCCGCGCAGCGCCGTGCCCGCATCGGCCGGCGTCAGCAAATCACCCAGCCCCTCGGCCCGGAAACAGGCATTGGCAGCGGCCAAAAGGTCCCCGCTGGTATCGGCAAGGGTTCCATCCAGGTCAAAGATGACGGCGCGCATGAAGGTCCTTTCCGCCGGGCTCCTCCCCGGCAGGGTTTTGCCCGCATTGTTGCGGACCGAAACCCAAGTTGATCGCCCCGCGCGGCCCCCGGCCTTGCGCAGCCTTGCCCACCGGATAAAACGGGCGCGAACAAAGGACAATGGCCCGCAAGCGGAAACGCCCGGGTCGAGGCTATCGAAGCGGCCCGGGTGCACCCCGGACCGGCATCAGGCGGGCAAAGACCCGCAAGGGGGCAGAATGAGCACGGCACTGGTGATCCTGGCAGCGGGCAAGGGCACGCGGATGAACTCGGACCTGCCCAAGGTCCTGCACGAAATCGCGGGGGCGCCGATGCTGACCCACGCCATCACCTCCGGCCTGGCGCTGGAACCTTCGCGCGTCGTCGTCGTCGCGGGCCATGGCGCCGAAGCGGTCGCCGCCGCCGCCGAAGCGGCCTTCCCCTTCAGCCAGATCGTCCTACAGGAAGAGCAGAAGGGCACCGCCCACGCCGTCGCCCAGGCGCGCGACGCGCTGGCCGATTTCGACGGCGATGTCCTCGTGCTCTACGGTGACACCCCCTTCATCCGCCCCGAGACGCTGGAGGCGATGAAGGCCGCCCGTTCCCGTCATGACGTCATCGTGCTGGGCTTCGAAGCAGCCGATCCCGCGCGGTACGGCCGGCTGGTGATGGAGGGCGAAAGGCTCGACCGGATCGTCGAATTCAAGGATGCATCGGATGAGGAGCGCCGCATAACCCTTTGCAACTCCGGCGTCGTCTGCGCCGACCGCGCGCTGCTCTTCGACCTGCTGGCGCAGGTTGGCAACGACAACGCGGCGGGCGAATACTACCTGCCCGACGTGGTGGGCCTGGCCAATGCGGCGGGCCATTCCTCCGGCGCCGTAACCTGCGCCGAAGCGGAAACCCTGGGCGTCAACTCCCGCGCCGAACTCGCCCGCGCCGAAGGCCTCTTCCAGTCCCGCGCCCGCGCCGAGGCGCTGGAAAACGGCATCACCCTGCAGGCCCCCGAAACCGTCTACTTCTCCTTCGACACCTTCATCGGCGGCGACACCGTGATTGAACCCAACGTGGTCTTCGGTCCCGGCGTCACGGTGGAAAACGGCGCGCGCATCCGCGCCTTCTCCCACCTCGAAGGGTGCCACGTCAGCCGTGGCGCCACCGTCGGCCCCTACGCCCGCCTGCGCCCCGGCGCGGAGCTGGCCGAGGACGTCCATATCGGCAACTTCGTCGAGGTGAAGAACTCCATCATCGACCGCGGCGCCAAGGTGAACCACCTGACCTATATCGGCGACGCCGACGTGGGCGAGGCCACCAACATCGGCGCGGGCACCATCACCTGCAACTACGACGGCGTGATGAAGCACCGCACCGTGATCGGCGCACGGGCCTTCATCGGCTCCTCCACCATGCTGGTGGCCCCGGTAACCGTGGGCGACGAGGCGATGACGGGCTCCGGCTCCGTCATCACCTCCGACGTGGAGCCCGGCGCCCTTGCCATCGGACGCGCACGGCAGGTTACCAAGCCCGGCATGGCGCGGAAATTGTTTGAAATCCTCAAGTCCAAAAAAGCCGCCAAGGCGAAAGAGGCAGAGTAATGTGTGGAATTATCGGGTACCTGGGCAAGCATGAGGCCGCGCCCTTTCTCGTCGAGGCGCTGAAGCGGCTGGAATACCGCGGCTACGACAGCGCGGGCATCGCCACGGTCAACGCAGGTCGGCTGGACCGTCGCCGCGCCGTGGGCAAGCTGGTCAATCTTTCCGACGTGCTGGTGCATGATCCGCTGCCCGGCAAGTCCGGTATCGGTCACACCCGCTGGGCCACCCATGGCGGCCCGTCCGAGATCAACGCCCACCCCCACAGGGTCGGCAAGGTCGCCGTGGTCCACAACGGCATCATCGAGAACTTCCGCGAGCTGCGCGCCGAACTGGCCGACGCCGGTCTCGTGCCCGAAACGGAAACGGATACCGAAACCGTCGCCATGCTCGCCGCGCAATACGTGGCAGAGGGGCTTTCCCCGCAGGAGGCCGTCGCCCGCACCCTGCCGCGCCTCGAGGGCGCCTTTGCCCTGCTCTTCCTCTTCGACGGGGAAGAGGACCTGATGATCGCGGCCCGCAAGGGCTCCCCCCTTGCCATCGGCCATGGCACCGGGGAAAACTACGTCGGCTCCGACGCCCTGGCCCTTGCCCCGCTGACCGACCGGATCACCTACCTCGAAGAGGGTGACTGGGCCGTGGTCACCCGCGAAAGCATCACCATCTACGATGCCGCCGGGGCACAGGTGAGCCGCCCGGTGAAACAGGTGACCCTGGACAGCGCTCGGGTGGACAAGGCCGGTTACAAGCACTTCATGGCCAAGGAAATCGCGGAACAACCCCAGGTTCTGGGCGATGCCCTGCGCTTCTACCTGACCGAAACGGGTGACGGCATCACCCTGCCTGGCGACGGCATCGACTTCACCGCCATCGACCGGCTGACCCTGGTGGCCTGCGGCACCGGCTACTACGCCTGCCTGACCGCGAAATACTGGTTCGAACAGATCGCCCGCCTGCCGGTGGAGGTCGATGTCGCCTCCGAATTCCGCTACCGCGAGCCGCCGATCAGCCCGCGCACCCTGGCGCTCTTCGTCTCCCAGTCGGGGGAGACGGCCGACACCCTGGCGGCCCTGCGCTACTGCCAGGGCAAGGCCGACAAGATCCTGGGCCTCGTCAACGTCGCCGAAAGCTCCATCGCGCGGGAAAGCGACCTTGCCCTGCCTATCCTCGCCGGGACGGAAATCAGCGTCGCCTCCACCAAGGCCTTCTCCTGCCAGCTGACGGTGCTGCTGACGCTGGCCCTCGAAGCGGCGCGCCAGCGTGGTGCGATCACCCCCGAACGGCTTTCTTCCCTGCTGTCCGCGCTGCGCGGCGTCCCCGCAGTGATGAGCCGCCTGCTCGACGACATGGACGCCACCGCCGACATCGCCCGCCAGCTGTCGGAGGCCCAGGACGTGCTCTTCCTCGGGCGTGGCCTGATGTATCCGCTCGCCCTGGAAGGCGCGCTGAAGATGAAGGAAATCAGCTACATCCACGCCGAAGCCTATGCCTCTGGCGAACTCAAGCACGGGCCGATCGCGCTGATCGACAAACATGTGCCGGTGGTCGTCATGGCGCCCCGCGACGGGCTCTTCGACAAGACGGTGTCGAACATGCAGGAGGTGATGGCGCGCGGCGGCAAGGTGCTGCTGATCTCGGACCGGGCCGGTCTCGCCTCCGCCCAGGATGGCATCTGGCAGAGCATCGAGATGCCGCAGGTCGATCCGGTGCTGACCCCGATCCTCTATGCGGTGCCCGCGCAGCTGATCGCCTATCACACCGCCATCGCCAAGGGGACCGACGTCGACCAGCCGCGCAACCTGGCCAAGTCGGTGACGGTCGAATGACCCTCGATGACGCGCTGGACGCGCTGAAAGCCCATGCCGATGCCGACCGCGCCGATGGGGCGGCGGCCTACCACAAGGTGCCCCGCAGCTACCTCGGCGTGCCGAACCCGGTGATCAACGATCTGGCGCAGGAGTGGCGCCGGTCGCTGACGCTTGAAAACCGGCTGTCGCTGGCCTCCGCCCTCTGGCAGACCGACATCCACGAGGCACGCATCGCCGCGGCCAAGCTGCTGACCCAGGCCCGCATCCGGCCCGACGACGCGCAGGTCTGGTGGCTGATCTGTTCCTGGGTGCCCGATTTCGACGCCTGGGCCATCGCCGATCACGTCTGCATGGCCGGCCAGCGCCGCATCATGGCCGATCTCTCCCGACTGGAAGAGGTAGAGGCCTGGACCACCCACGAAGACCTCTGGACCAAACGCGCGGCCCTGGTGATCACCCTCGGCCTGACCCGGTCGAACCATCCGGGCGCGGCCGAAGCCGCCGCACGCCAGCGGGTGCTGGGCTGGGCGGCGGGCTATGTCTCCGACAATCGCTGGTTCATCCAGAAGGCCGTGGCCTGGTGGCTGCGTGACCTCTCCAAACATGATCCCCAGGCTGTCGCGGCCTTCCTCGCGGAACACGGAGACGGCATGCGCGGCTTTGCCCGCAAGGAGGCGGGGAAGTACCTGCCGCAGGAGTTGAAGCCCGATCCGGCCAACACCCCGGAGGCCACGCCAGAGGCACCTTCCGGAGAGGAGGGCTGATCAGCCTGCGCTGATCTCCACCTCTGCCAGGGCGGTCAGGGACAGGCCAAGCGCCTGCATCGCCTGCAGGGACAGGCGCGATCCCGATCCCGGCGCACCGCCCGTCGGGATCAGCCGCACCGAAATCACCTTCCCGGTGTCCAGCGCCCGCACCTTGCCCGCCGTCTCGGCGGTCACGAAGGGCGTCTTCAGCCACATCCCCGGCTCCGTCGCCGTGCCAAGCGTCGCGATCGAGGTGCCCAGCACACCCGAGGCGGCGGTGCCCGGCGCCGCGACTGCCGCGCTTTCCTCCGCCTCCGCCCCGTCATCGCGGGATTTCGGCCGCATCGTCCAGGCCTCACCGGAAGAGGAATAGGCATCCCCAGCCACATCCCCTGTCTCCTCCCCGGCGGGATCGGCACCACGTCCGAAGGGGTTCAGGTCGGTCAGCGCCGTCTGCGAACAGGCGGAAAGGACGGGAATCACGAGAAGAAGGCGAAGTTGTTTCATGCCCGAATGCTAGCGCATCCGTCGCAGGCGGCAATCGCCTTGGTGTCGAGTGACCCACGAATGACCCTTGTCGGCGGCCCCCCGCCCCCCTAGGTTCTGCCCATGCAAAGACCCCTCGTCGATCCCTTCCAGCGGGCCATTTCCTACCTGCGCGTCTCGGTCACCGACCGGTGCGATTTCCGCTGCGTCTACTGCATGGCGGAAAACATGACCTTCCTGCCCAAGAAGGAACTGCTGACGCTGGAAGAGCTCGACCGGATGTGTTCCGCCTTCATCCGCATGGGCGTCGAAAAGCTGCGCATCACCGGGGGCGAACCCCTCGTGCGGCGCGACATCATGACATTCTTCCGCGCCATGTCCCGCCACCTGGACAGCGGCGCCCTGAAGGAACTGACGCTGACGACCAACGGCTCGCAGCTGGCACGTTTCGCCGCCGATCTGGCCGCCGCCGGGGTGCGCCGCGTGAATGTCTCGCTCGACACCCTGGACGAGGAGAAATTCGCCCGCGTCACCCGCTGGGGCCGCCTGCCCCAGGTCATGCGCGGCCTCGATGCGGCCCAGGCGGCCGGTCTGAAGGTCAAGCTGAACGCGGTCGCCCTGCGCGGTTTCAACGAGGAAGAGCTCTTCTCCCTCGCCGAATTCTGCGCCGAACGGGGCATGGACCTCACCTGGATCGAGGTCATGCCCATGGGTGACATGGGCGAAATGGACCGCATCGGCCAGTACTGGTCGATCCGCGACGTCCGCGCCCGGCTCGAAAAACAGTATACGCTGACCGACCTGACCGAAAGCTCGGGCGGGCCGGCCCGCTACGTCCGGGTGAACGAGACCGGCCAGAAGATCGGCTTCATCACCCCGCTCAGCCACAATTTCTGCGAAAGCTGCAACCGGGTCCGCATGACCTGCACGGGGGAGCTTTTCATGTGCCTGGGCCAGGAAGACATGGCCGACCTGCGCACGCCCCTGCGCGCCTCGGCCGAGGATGCCCTGCTCGACCAGGCGATCCGCGATGCCATCGCGCGAAAGCCCAAGGGCCACGATTTCGACTATTCCCGGAAGCAGGCAGGCGGACAGATGTCCCGCCACATGAGCCACACGGGCGGCTAGATGGCGGCCCGGCACGGGGCGCCGACGCCCTTCTATCGCTTCTACTGCGCCGTTGCGGCGTTGACCGCCCCGCTGATGTGGCGCCGCGTCTCTGCCAAGCTGCAGGCCGAAGGCACGCCCGCCGCCCGCAGGCAGGAACGCCTGGGCCACGCCACCCTGCCCCGGCCCGATGGCACGCTCTTCTGGTTTCACGCCGCAAGCGTGGGGGAAAGCGTCTCCGCGCTCGGCCTCGTGGAAGAGGTGCTCCAGCGGCAACCGCAGGCCCATGCGCTGATCACCTCCGGCACGGCAGGCGCGGCCAAGGTGCTTGCCGGACGGCTGCCCGACCGCTGCCTGCACCAGTTTTCGCCGCTGGACAGCGGCGCGGCCCTGAAACGCTTCTTCGCCCACTGGCACCCCGATGCCGGGATCTTCGTCGAAAGCGAGATCTGGCCGCAGATGATCGTGCGCGCCCGCGCCACCGGCATGAAACTTGCCCTGATCAACGCGCGCCTTTCCAAAAGCTCTCAGCGCAACTGGCGGCGCTTCAACCGGACTTTCCTGTTCCTGATGGATCAGTTCGCCCTGATCCGCACCCAGGATCGCGCAACCCTGGATGCGCTGCACGATCTGGGCGCCGATACCGCGCGCGTGGGCCAGGGGCCGAACCTGAAGGCGATGATCACGCCGCCGCCGGTGGACGCGGCGGAACTCTCCGCCATGAAGGCCGCCTTCCCCGCCCCCTTCTGGGCCGCCGCCGCCACCCATGCGGGCGAAGAGGCGCAGGTTCTGGAGGCCCATCTCGCGGCCCGTGCCCAGATCCCCGGCCTGCGCCTGCTGCTGATCCCGCGACACCCGACGCGCGCCGGTGAAATCCTGGCGGAGATCCGGGCCCGCGACCTCTCCGTCGCTCAACGCTCCGCCGGGGATCCGCCCGACGCGGCAGAGGTCTACCTGGCCGACACCCTGGGCGAGATGGGGCTGTGGTATGCTCTGGCCCCCTTCGCCTTCCTCGGCGGCTCCTTGTGCGATGCGGGCGGGCATACGCCCTATGAACCCGCCTGCTTCGGCACGCCCGTGCTGCACGGGCCCCTCTATGCCAATTTCACCGAAACCTACGCCACCTTCGACGGCGCAGGCGCCGCCCTGCAGGTCGCCGGGCCCGAGGCGCTGGCGCAGCAGGTCACCCGGCTGCTGACGGACGCCACCGCCCTGGCCCAGCTTTCCGCGCGGGCGCGCCATCTGGGCGAGGATCAGCGCGCGGGCCTTGGCGCCGTGGCAGAGGAACTGCTGCAGGCGCTCGGCCCCCTTCCCGCCTCCGCCCCCCTCGTGTAAGCCCGGCGCAACACCACCCGGCCGCACACCAAGGGGCCCCTCCGGAGAGACCGCCATGACGACCCCCGACATTTCCGAGATCGAGGTCATCGCGCCGAACTTCAAGAAGCGCATGTCCGGCGTCACCTCCACCGTTTACCGGCTGGTCCCGCTGCAGGCCCGCGATATCGCCATCGCCACCTGCGGCCCGACCATCCCCGACGCCCTGCCGCAGATCCCCGTCTCTGCCCTGCCGACCCTACCGCGCAACCGCACCCGGGTCTGGCACGCGCGCCGCAACAACGAGATGCTGGCGGGCATCGCCCTGAAGCGGCTGATGGGCAAGCGACTGAAACTGCTCTTCACTTCCGCCGCGCAACGCGACCACAAGGGTTTCACCAAGTGGATGATCCGCCAGATGGACCGGGTCGTGGCGACCTCCGCCCGCTCCGCCTCCTTCCTCGAAGTGCCTGCCACCGTGATCCACCACGGCATCGACGCCAGCCTCTTCGAACCCGCCGCCGACAAGACCGCCCTGCGCGCCGAACTGGGCCTGCCCGCCGGGCAACTGCTGGTCGGCTGCTTCGGCCGGATCCGTTACCAGAAGGGCAATGACCTCTTCATCCGGTCCATGCTGCGCCTGCTGCCCTCGCGCCCGAACGTCACCGCCGTGATGATGGGCGGCGTCACCGACAAGAACCGCGATTTCCTCGCCGGGCTCAAGCGGGAGGTGGCCGAGGCCGGTCTTTCCGACCAGGTGATCTTCCTGCCCGAGGATCCGCACTGGGACATCTCCCGCTGGTTCAAGGCGCTCGACCTCTACATCGCGCCGCAACGCTGGGAAGGCTTCGGCCTGACCCCGATGGAGGCGATGGCCTGCGGCGTGCCCGTCGTCGCCACCACCGCCGGCGCCTTCCAGGACTTCATCCCCGACGGCACCGCCGGCACCATCGTCCCGGTGGAGGATCTGGACGCCCTGACCGCAGCCACCGCCGCCCTCCTGGACGATGACGCGACCCGCACCGCCTGGGGCGCTGCCGCCCGGGCGCATGTGCTGGAAAGCTGCCTGATCGAACAGGAAGCCGCCACCCTGGTCGGCATCTACCGAGAGATGCTGGCCGAAGACTGACCAAGGGGGGGCCATGCTGAAACGCTTCCATCACGTCGCGATCATCGCCGGGGATTACGCCCGGTCGAAGGCCTTCTACACCGAAGTGCTGGGCCTCTCGGTCGTGGCCGAGACCTACCGCAAGGAACGCGACAGCTGGAAGCTCGACCTCGCCCTGCCCGGCGGCGGCCAGATCGAGCTTTTCTCCTTCCCCGACGCCCCCACGCGCCCGACCCGGCCAGAGGCACAGGGCCTGCGACACCTCTGCTTCGCGGTCGACGATCTGGACAAGACGGTGGCGGAGCTGACGGCGAAGGGCGTTGCCGTCGAACCGATCCGCATCGACGAAGGCACCGGCGCCCGCTTCACCTTCTTCGCCGATCCCGACGGCCTGCCGCTGGAACTCTACGAGATCTAGAACAGCGCCACGCCCGCATCCCGCGCGGCCACCACCGCCGCCAGGTTGGACCGGTGAAACCCGCGGTAGAAATCTCGCACCGGCTCCGGCATCGTCGTGGGCCAGTCCAGGAAATCCTCGGCCATAAAGCCCGCCCGACGGTCGCTCACCTCGCCCTCGGCCCCCGCCACAGCGACGACCAGCGCGCGGAAATAGGCCAGGTTTCTGTCGACCACCGCCGGGTCTGCGCTCTGCCCATGGGCCAGCACCACCTGCCGCGCCCCCAGATCCCGGATCCGTTCCAGCGACCGCAGAAGCAGGTCCAGGTCTCCCGGTGCGGCGCTCCAGACCTCGGGAATGGGATCTTCCACCGCATCCACGGCCAGGCAGGTCGCGAGCTCTGGGATCCAGACCGAAACATGGTCGGGAGTATGGCCGGGGGTGTGCAACAGCTCCAGCGTCAGGTCGCCGCCGTGCAGCGCCATCCGGGGTCCGGCAAAGGTGATCGTGGGTTCGATGATCCTCACCCCGGCAAAGCGCGCCTCCTTCGCCGCCATCTCCGACAGCACCCGCGCGGGCTCACCCCCGGCAAGGCGCTTCAGCGCCGTCTCATGGGCAATGATCGGTGCCCCTGCCACCGCCGCATTGCCCCAGAAATGATCCCAGTCCATGTGCGAATTTACCACCAGCAGGGGCAGGTCCCGCAGTTGATCCGCCAGCAGGTCCAGCGCCCGGGCGCACATCCCGGGCGTCGACAGCGTATCCACCAGCACCCCGAACCGCGCGGTCCGGACAAAGACCGCATCCACCTCGTCCCCTGCGCGCAGCACGCTGATCCGGGGATCCAGCCCCGGGTAGCGCGCCAGCCTCACCTCTTCCGACATCCCGCCCCCTCTGACCATCAAAAAGGGCGCCGCCCTGCGGCGACGCCCTCTCAAGCAACCTAAACGTAACCGATCACGCCTCGACCGGCATCCGCTTCTCCACGATCTCCGCCCACCAGGAGCAGCCCGCGGGGATCGCATCATCGTTGAAGTTGTATTCCGGGTTGTGCACGTCGGCGCTGTCGCCGTTGCCCACCAGGATGTAGGCGCCCGGGCGCTCTTCCAGCATGTAGGCGAAATCCTCGCCGCCCAGGGTGATCGGCGCATAGGCGCAATCGCCGGAAACGGACTTGGCCACCTCCGCCGCGAACTCGGTCTGCTCCTCGGAGTTGACCATCGCCGGATAGCCCGGGAACCAGTCGATCTCCGCCGTAGTGTCAAAGGCGGCTGCGGCCTGTGCGACCACGGCCTTGAACCGCTCTTCCGCCAGCTCGCGCATTTCCCTGGTCATGGTCCGGATCGTGCCGCGGATCGTGACATGGGCCGGGATCACGTTGAAGGCCTTGGAGGAGCTTTCGATCGAGGTCACGGAAATCACCATCTGGTGCACCGGGTCCGCGTTACGGCTGACGATGGACTGGATGGCCCCCACCACGTGCGAGGATGCGACAATCGGGTCGACGGTCTGATGCGGCTTGGCGGCGTGACCGCCCCGGCCCACCACCTTGACCTCGAACTGGTCGGTGGCGGCAAAGAACGGGCCGGAGCGGATGGCGAACTGCCCGACCGGGATCTTGGGCCAGTTGTGCATGCCGTAGACCTCGTCGATGCCGTATTTCTCCATCAGCCCGTCCTGGCACATCTCCAGCGCGCCGGCGCCGCCCTCTTCGGCCGGCTGGAAGATCACCACCACGGTACCGTCGAAGTTGCGGGTTTCGGCCAGGTACTTGGCCGCGCCCAGAAGCATGGCGGTATGGCCGTCATGGCCGCAGGCATGCATGGCGCCCGGTGTCTTCGACGCATAGTCCAGCCCCGTCGCCTCCTCGATCGGCAAGGCATCCATGTCGGCACGCAGGCCGATCACCTTGCCCGAGCCATTGGCACGGCCCTTGATCACGCCGACGACGCCGGTGCGACCCAGACCGGTGGCAATCTCGTCACAGCCGAATGCCTTCAGCTTTTCGGCCACCACGGCAGAGGTCCGGTGGGTTTCATAAAGGATCTCGGGGTTCTCGTGCAGGTCACGGCGCCAGGCGGTGATTTCGTCCTGCAGCTCTGCGAGGCGGTTCTTGACGGGCATATCGGGGCTCCTTGAAGTCTCGGGCTATGTCTGGTGCGGGATCGACGGTCAGCGGGGCATCGGCAGGCGGCTTTCGGCCAGCTCCGCGATGAAGCTCATACCATAGGGAATGATGGCATCGTTGAATTCATATTCGGGGTGGTGAAGGCCCGCGCTCTCTCCGTTGCCGATCAGGACATAGGCGCCGGGCCTGCGGCGCAGCATCTCGGCGAAGTCATCCGCGCCCATGACCGGCGGGAAATCCGTGGTCGCAGCAGAAACCGCGTCACCGGCGGTGGCGGCATAGCCCACCTGCTCGGCATGATTGATCAGCACCGGCGGCCCGGGCAGGAAGGTCACCTCGGCCTCCACGCCGAATGCTGCGGCAGTGGCCGTCGTGACCTGCTCGATCCGCGCGCGGACCTGCTCCTGCACCGCGTCGTCATGCACCCGGTAGGTGCCCTTCAGATGTACCACCTCGGGGATGACGTTGTAGGTGTTGGTCTCCGTCCGGAAGCCGCAGATCGACACCACGGCATTCTGCACCGGGTCGACGTTGCGGCTGACGATGCTCTGCAGCGCGGTCACCACATGGGCGCCCGCCAGCGTCGTGTCGATGTTGAGGTTGGGCATGGCCGCATGGCCGCCCTTCCCGGTCAGCACCACGTCGAACCGCTCCGGCGCGGCAAACTGCGGCCCCGCGCGCATGGTGAAGGCGCCGGGCTCCAGCCCGGGCCAGTTGTGCATGCCATAGACCTCGTCGATGCCGAACCGTTCGATCAGCCCGTCCTCGATCATCGCCCTTGCGCCGCCGCCGCCCTCTTCCGCCGGCTGGAAGATGCAGACGAAGGTGCCCGCGAAATTCCGCGTCTCAGCCAGGTACTTCGCCGCCCCCAGCAACATAGAGGTATGGCCGTCGTGACCGCAGGCATGCATCTTGCCCGCCACGGTGGAGGCATGGGGCAGCCCCGTCGCCTCCTCGATCGGCAGGGCGTCCATGTCGGCGCGGAAGGCCACGGCGCCCCCCGGTGCCCGGCCGCGGATCACCGCGACCACACCGGTCTGCCCGACGCCCTCGACCACCTCGTCACAGCCGGCCTCGCGCATGCGCTCTGCCACGAATTTCGCCGTCTCATGTTCCTCGAAACGCAGCTCCGGATGGGCGTGCAGGTGACGGCGCCAGCCGCCCACCTCCTCCGCCATCTCCGCAATGCGGTTGCGCACCGGCATCTCAGGCCTCCATCATCGTGATCAGGCGGCGCATGAAGTCGAGACCCTTCTCGAACTGCTCCACCGTGATGAATTCATCGGGCTTGTGCGCCTGTTCGATGTTGCCCGGGCCGCAGACCACGGCGGAAATGCCTTCCGCCTGGAAATACCCCGCCTCGGTACCGTAGCTGACCACGTGGGATCCGTTGTCCCCGGTCAGCCCGCGCACCAGCCGGTCGGCGGCGCCATCCTCTTCGGGCGTCAGCCCCTTCGAATTGAAAAGCCGCGTCAGCTTGATCGAGGCATCGGGATGCACCGCCTGCATCTCCGCCTCCAGCTTGCGGACCTCCTGGGTGTAGGCCTCGGCGTAATCCTCCGGCTCCTCGCCGGGAATGCAGCGGAAGGACATCACGAACTCGCAGTACCCCGCGGTGATGTTATGCGCCGTCCCGCCGGAAATCAGGCCCACATGGGCATTGGTCCAGGGCGGATCGAACATCGCATCGGTGCCCTCGGGCGTCTTCGCGGCGTTCTCTGCGTTCACCCGGTTGCCCCAGTCGACCAGCTTTGCCGCCTCCATCACGGCGGATACGCCGGTATAGGCGATGGAGCTGTGCACCTCCACGCCCGTGACCTCGGTGCGGATGGCAAGGCCGGCCTTGTGGCCCGACACCACCTGCATCTCGGTCGGCTCCCCGATGATCGCCACGGCGGGCATGGGCACCTGGGGCAGGCAATCCTGCAGCAGCGGGTCGGCGCCCAGCAGGCCGATTTCCTCGTCATAGGTGAAGGCAAGGTGCAGCGGTTTGGACAGCCGCCGAGACGAAGCCTCCGCCAGGGCCCAGACCGCCAGCGCGTCGAAGGTCTTCATGTCAGCGCAGCCGCGCCCGTACATCCTGCCCTCGCGCTCCTCCACGGTGAAGGGATCGCTCGACCAGTCCTGGCCATCCACCGGCACCACGTCCGTATGGCCCGAAAGCACGATCCCGCCCTCTTCGGCGGGCCCCACGAAGGCCCAGAGCCCGGCCTTCGGCTCGCTGGGGTGCAGGTGGCGCACACAGGTCGCGCCATGTGCCTCCAGGTAGGTCTGCACCCAGTCGATAAGGGGAAGGTTGCTATCACGGCTGACCGTGGGGAAGGAGATCAGTTTCTCCTGGATCTCGCGGGGAGACAGGCGGGACGTCATCGTCTGGTCTTTCCTGGCACACGGGGCAAGCCGCGCGGCTGTGTCTGGGTCAAGTGACGGCGGGCACCGGCCCGCCGGTCGCGGCGGCAGGTCTCAGTACCCGCTGTCGGTGGTCAGGACGAAATGATCCTTACCGACCTGGCTGTAGACCGAAGGTTCGGCCACGTAGTCCAGATCGTGGATCGGCGACGGGATCGGCTTGAAGTTCAGCTCCCGCTCCGACTTGCGCTGCAGCGGATCGGCGATCGGCACGGCCTTCATCAGCGCCTTGGTGTAGGCGTGCTGCGGGTTCTCGAAGACGGCCTGCCGGCTGCCGATCTCCACGATCCGGCCAAGGTACATGACACCCACCCGGTGGCTGACCCGTTCGACCACCGCCATGTCATGGCTGATGAACAGGAAGGACAGGCCAAGCTCGGCCTGAAGTTCCATCATCAGGTTCACCACCTGCGCCTGCACCGACACGTCCAGCGCCGAAACGGCCTCATCCGCGACGATCAGCTTGGGGTTCAGCGCCAGGGCACGGGCAATGGCGACGCGCTGGCGCTGCCCGCCCGACAGCTCGTGCGGGAAACGCCGCATGAAACTGCGCGGCAGCTCGACCCGGTCGAACAGCATCTCGACCCGCTCCTGCATGGCCTTGCCCTTCAGCGTGCCGAAGTTCTTCATCGGCTCCGCCACCTGGTCCGACAGCTGCATCTGCGGGTTCAGAGAGGCGAAGGGATCCTGAAAGATCATCTGCATGTCCAGGCGCGCCTTCCGCAGATCGCGATCGTTCAGCGCCATGATGTCGGTATGATCCAGCTCGATCTGGCCCGACTGCGGCTCCACCAGGCGCAGGACGGACCGGCCGGTGGTCGACTTGCCGCAGCCCGATTCGCCCACCAGGCTCAGGGTCTGACCGCGCTTGATGTCGAAACTGACGTCCTCCACCGCGTGCACATTGGCCACCGTCTTGCGCATGATGCCGCCTTTCACGGCAAAGCGCGTCGTCAGGTTCTTCACCGACAGCAGCACCTCGTCCTTGCCCGGGATCGGCTCGATCTTCTGCCCCTCGACCCCGAACAGCTTCATCGGCTCCGGCAGCGGCTTGCCCGTCATCTCACCCAGCTTCGGCACGGCAGCCAGCAGGGCCTTGGTGTAATCGTGCTTGGGCGCGTTGAAGATCTCCGCGACCGGGCCCTCTTCCACCTTGTTGCCCCGGAACATGACCACAACGCGGTCGGCCATCTGCGCCACCACGGCCATGTCGTGGGTGATGAACATCACCGCCGTGCCGGTTTCCCGCTTCAGCCGGTCCATCAGCGCCAGGATCTCTGCCTGGATGGTCACGTCCAGCGCGGTCGTGGGTTCATCCGCGATCAGAAGGCGCGGCTCGCAGGCCAGGGCCATGGCGATCACCACCCGTTGACGCATGCCACCGGAAAGCTCGTGCGGGTACTGTTTCAGGCGCCGCTCCGGCTCCGGGATGCGCACCTCGCGCAGCAGATCCACCGCCTTCGCCATCGCCTCGGACTTCTTCATGCCCTTGTGCAGCATCAGCCCCTCGGCCAGCTGGCGCCCCACGGTGAACACCGGGTTCAGCGCCGTCATCGGCTCCTGGAAGATCATCCCGATCTCGTTGCCCCGGATCGTCCGCATCAGCGACTGGTCCGCCTTCGCCAGGTCCAGCTCTTTTCCGTCCTTCCGGTCAAAAATTAGGCGCCCCCCCGCAATTTTTCCGCCGCCGTACTCGATCAGCCGCATCAGCGAGAGAGAGGAAACAGACTTGCCGGAGCCGGATTCGCCCACGATGCAGACGGTCTCGCCCGGGTTGATCTGGAACGAGACATCCTCGACCCCGATCACCGGCCCATCCTTTGTTTCGAAGGAGACACGCAGGTTTTCGATACGCGCGATAGGGTGTTCGGAGCCGGGAGTGTCGAGCATGGGATCGCCTTGGTCAGGAGTGTCCCCAGAACGCTACAGAGGCGCTCGCGAAAAAGTCAAACACGACCGGTGCCGCCGCTACGGCACCTCGCGGCCGATCACGTTTGCTCACATCCAAGGGTTGCTTTTTGATCGAATCCGATCTTCGATAATCCCATCCAAGGGTGGGATCGGCGCCTGGCGACCTTGCGGTTCGCCAGGCGCTCTGGGTCTCGCCTGCGGCAACGATCGGGCCAAAGAGGCCCGGCACTCAACTGGGAGATACCAATGAATCTGAGAACCGTCCTTCTCGGAGCGGCCGCCCTGTCGGCCATTGCCCCGGCAGCCTTTGCCGAGCGCGGCTCCGACGGCCAAGTCAACATCATCTACTGGCAGGCGCCGTCGATCCTGAACCCCTACCTCTCCGGCGGCACCAAGGACATCGAGAGCTCCTCGATGATCATCGAACCGCTGGGTCGTTTCGACGAAACCGGCGCCCTGGTGCCCTGGCTCGCCGCAGAGATCCCCACCGTCGAAAACGGCGGCGTGTCCGAGGATCTGACCTCGATCACCTGGAAGCTGAAAGAGGGCCTGCTGTGGTCCGACGGCACCCCCGTCACCTCCGCCGACGTGGTCTTCACCGCCGAGTACTGCATGCATCCCGAAGGCGGCTGCGCCCAGCTGTCCAAGTTCGATGCCGTCTCCTCGGTCGAGGCAGAGGATGACCTGACGGTCAAGGTGACCTTCAAGGCGCCCACGCCCAACCCCTACCTGCCCTTCATGGGCGGCCAGTCCCCGATCATCCAGAAGGCCCAGTTCGAAAGCTGCCTCGGCGCTGCCGCCTCGACCTGCACCGAGCAGAACTTCAACCCGATCGGCACCGGCCCCTTCGTGGTGGACGAGTTCAAGCCGAACGACGTGATCACCATGTCGGCCAACCCGAACTACCGTGACCCCGCCAAGCCCGCCTTCGCCTCCGTGACCTTCAAGGGTGGCGGCGATGCGGCAGCGGCCGGTCGCGCGGTTCTCGAAACCGGCGAATTCGACTACGCTTGGAACCTGCAGCTGGCCCCCGAAGTCATCGCAGAGATGGAAAAGGGCGGCAAAGGCACCACCGTGGCGGCCTTCGGCACCCTGGTCGAACGGATCGAGATGAACCTGACCGACCCGTCCCCCGACCTGCCGGCAGACATCCGCGCCACCCGCGAAGCGCCCCACCCCATCCTGTCGGACGAACGCGTGCGCAAGGCCCTCTCCATGGCCATCGACCGCGAGATCCTGGTGGAAATCGGCTACGGCCAGGCCGGTCGCCCGACCTGCAACCTCGTGCCCGCGCCCGATCTCTACGCCTCGCCCAACACCGACTGCATCGGCCAGGACCTGGAAGGCGCCAAGGCCCTGCTGGAAGAGGCCGGCTGGACCGACACCGACGGCGACGGCATCCGCGACAAGGACGGCATGAAGCTGTCCCTGCTCTACCAGACCTCGACCAACGCCGTGCGCCAGAACTTCCAGGATGCCATCAAGGCATGGTGGGGCATGATCGGCGTGGAAACCGAGCTGCGCAACGTCTCCGGCTCCGTCTTCTTCGGTGGTGACGCGGGCTCCCCCGACACCTTCCAGAAGTTCTATGCCGACGTCGAAATGTACGCCAACAACTTCGACGGCACCGATCCGCAGGCCTACCTGTCCATGTACCGCTGCGGCAACGAGCCGAAGCCGTCCTCCCAGTGGCAGGGTGAGAACATCAACCGCTTCTGCGATCCGGAATACGATGCCCTGCTCGACGAGCTGGCAGCGACCGGCGAACTGGACAAGCGCGGCGAGATCGCGATCCGCCTGAACGAGATGCTGACCAAGGACAGCTACACCATCGTTCCGCTGGTTGACCGTGGCCGTGTCTCCGCCCATTCCAACACGCTCGGCGGCGTGGTCCTGAACACCTGGGACTCCGAGCTGTGGAACGTGGCCGACTGGTACCGCATCAAGGACTGATCCTTGCAACGGGGGGCCGGGTTCCGTGCCCGGCTCCCCACTCCCCCGCCTGACCTTGTCTGTCTGACCGCTGCAAGATCCTTCGGGCCGGGAACGCCCGAACCGTCCTTGCGGTCCGCCTTTCGGGGACAGCGCCAAGACGCCGGGATCCTCCATGCTCAATTTCACCCTCCGACGGCTGCTGATCGCCGTCCCCACCCTGCTTGCCAGCGCCATCGTCATCTTCGGCCTGCTGCAGCTCGCCCCGGGCGATCCGATGGCCAACGTGCCGCTGACGGTGCCGCCCGAAGTGAAGCAGAAGATGCGCGAAGCCCTCGGCCTGGGCGAACCCATCCACATCCAGTTCTGGAAATGGCTGGTCCAGTTCTTCTGGATCGAACCCCAGGTCCTGATCGACAACATCTTCGGCACCCACCTGGCCGACGGCAAGCTGCGCGTCATCTCCTGGCAGACCCGTTCGCCGGTGATGGACATCGTTGTGCAGCGCCTGCCGCAGACCCTCTGGGTCGTGGGCACCTCCTACGTGGTCGGCATCCTGATCGCCCTGCCGATCGGCATCTACTCCGCCTACAAGCAGTATTCCGTCTTCGACCAGGCCGGGACGTTCATCTCGATGGTGGGCTACTCCGTGCCCACCTTCTTCACCGGCGTTCTGCTGATCGTGATCTTCTCGGTCAACATGCCGCGGGAAAGCTTCTTCTGGTTCCCGTCGATCTACGACACGACGCATGAGGTCGACAGCTGGGCCGCCCTGGGCTTCCAGGTGCGCCAGATGTTCCTGCCGGTGATGGTGCTGGCGCTCTACAATGCCGCGCAGATCTCGCGCTTCATGCGGGCCTCGATGCTCGACAACCTCAACCAGGACTACGTGCGCACCGCGCGCGCCAAGGGCCTGGGGGAACGGGTCGTCGTGCTGGTCCACGTGCTGCGGAACTCGCTGATCCCCGTCGTGACCGTCATCGCGCTCGGCGTGCCGCAGGTCTTCGGCGGCGCCATCATCACCGAACAGGTCTTCAAGGTGAACGGCCTCGGCCACCTGCTCATCGGCGCCATCGAAGCCAACGACCTGCCCATGGTCCAGACCCTGACCTTCATCTTTGCCGTGCTGATCGTGGTGTTCAACCTCGTCGCCGACGTCCTCTACGGCATCCTCGACCCGCGGATCCGCTATGACTGACGAACTCGACGACATCACCCCCACGACCGGGGGCGCAACCCAGGCCGGCGGCGTGCTCGCCGGGCCCATGCCCTCCGCCCCGCCGCGGTCCCAGTGGAAAGAGGTCTGGGTCCAGTTCCGCCACCACAAGGGCGCCATGGCCGGCGGGATCGTCTTCGTGCTGATCCTCTTCGGGGTCTTCGCCGGGCCCTGGCTCTGGCCGCTGGATCCGGCCGCGATCGACTTCCGTGCGCGCAACGTGGGCCCGACGCTGGCCCATCCCTTCGGCACCGACCAGCTGGGCCGCGACATGCTGGCCCGGATGATCGAAGGCGGCCAGGTCTCCCTGGCCGTGGGCGTCACGGCGATGCTGCTGGCGCTGGTGCTGGGGACGCTGATCGGCGTGCTCTCGGGCTACTTCCGGCGGCTCGACAACGTGCTGATGCGCCTGACGGACCTCTTTCTGGCCCTGCCCCTGCTGCCGCTTCTGCTGGTCATGGTGCTGCTCTTCCGCGAACCGCTGGCCAAGGCCTTCGGGATCGAGACGGGCATCTTCATCCTCATGGTCACCGCCATCGGCGTGACCTCCTGGATGCCCACGGCCCGGATCGTGCGCGGCGACGTGCTGGCCCTCAAGGAACGGGAATTCGTCCTGGCGGCGCGCTCCATCGGGACCACCAACGCGATGATGATCGCCCGGCACATCCTGCCCAACGTGATCTCCCCCATCGTGGTGTCGGCCACCCTCGGCATCGCCAATGCGATCATCACCGAGTCGGCGCTGTCCTTCCTGGGCCTCGGCTTCCCGCCGGACTTCCCCACCTGGGGCCGGCTGCTCTTCGACGCGGTGGACTACATGCAGCAGAACCCCGAACGGGTGGTCATGCCCGGCATCGCCATCTCTCTCACGGTGCTGTCGGTCAACTACCTGGGCGACGGGCTGCGCGACGCGCTCGATCCCCGGATCCGCGGCCGCTGACGCCACGCCACCCACACGCCCCGAAAATACCCGGCCTCACCCGCCGGGTATTTTTTTGCGGAAAGGCCAAATTTCCCGCCGGGCCCGCGTAGGCCTTTCCCCCTGGCGCCGTAGTGCAGGGTGAAAGCAACGAACGGAGCCCAACGATGAACCGACAGCTTCTTCTTCCCCTCGCGCTTCTGGCGCTGGCCGCCACCCCGGCGCTGGCGCAGAACGGCGCCCGCCAGGCCCAGGCGATTGCCCAGGCCGACACCAACGGCGACGGCATGGTCAGCCGGGACGAGATCGCGGCCCGCAAGGTCGGCGTCTTCTCCCGCCTCGACGGCAACGGTGACGGCTACATCACCCAGGCAGAGGCCGACCGCATGCGCCGCATGTTCGAACGCTCGATGAACGGCGCCGCCTTCACCGAGGCCGACACCAACAACGACGGCGCCCTGTCCCAGACCGAATTCACCACCTATTCCCCCATGTTCGCCGCCGCAGATACCAACGGCGACAACCTCCTGTCGCAGGCCGAGATCACGGCCATGCGCCAGGCCCTGCAGAACTGACCCCCGACAGATTTCTGCAGGGCACTCCCCCCAGAGGCAGCAGCCCCCTCGATGACCCTGACAGGCGGCGCCCTTCGTCCCGAAAGCGCCCGCCCCTCCCTCGAAAGGACTTTGACATGAAACGTATCGCAACCCTCACCACCCTGATGATCCTCGCCGCCGCCGGGGCCCAGGCCGACAGCAGCCGCACCACCACCTTCGGCAACGGCGCCTCGATCACCTCCGAACGCAACTGCGTGCGCATCGAAGGCCAGGCGGCCGAATGCGACAAGACCACCACCGCCACCAACCAGTACGGCGACAGCGCCACCAAGTCGCGCAACCGGGTGACCTCCTCCGATGGCACCACCGTCACCCGGCAGGGCTACGGCGGCGCCACCACCACGACCACCCGCAGCGTGAACCCGTAACCCCGGGGCCAACGACGGCCCGCACCGGGTCCCGGGGGATTTGTCCCGCCCCCGGGGCCGCGGATTGATGTAAAGATGACAGGCAATGAGACGAAACGGAGCCACAGGTGATCTCGCAGCAGGCCCCCCTGCCAGAGGATGCCCCCGAGGACGCGATGCTGCTTGCGCGCATCAGCGCCGGGGAGGAAGCCGCCCTGACCCTGCTGATCGCCCGACACGGGCGGGCAGTACGGGCCGTGGCCGCGCGCTACCTGTCCGACATGGCCCTGGCCGAGGATATCGTCCAGGAAACATTCCTGAAGGTCTGGACCCGCGCGTCCTCCTTCGACCCCGACCGGGGGCAGGCGAAATCCTGGATCTTCCGGATCGCCACCAACCTGTGCACCGACCGCTACCGGCGGCAGAGGCTGGGCTTCTTCCTGGGCTTCGGCCCCGACGATCCCGAACCGGCAGCCGACCAGCCCGGGCAGGATCGCCAGTATGCCGCCCGGCAGGATCTGGACCGCGTGCGCACCCGCATCGCCGCCCTGCCGCAGCGGCAGCGCATGGCGCTGCTGCTCAGCGCCGCCGGCGGTCTCTCGACAGCGGAGATCGCGACTTCTATGCAAACAAGCCCCGGCGCGGTGGAACAACTGCTCGTCCGGGCCCGGCGCACGCTGCGTGCCGCGCTCGACGAAACTGACTGAGGAGACGACCATGACCAAGCCAGACGGAAAACCGGAAGACGGTTTCGACCTGCTCCTCGATCGGGCCATCCACGAGGACCTGCGCGACACCGCACCCGAATTCACCACCGCCCGCATCCTGCGCCAGGCGAAACAGGCCGAGGCGCGACGCCCCGGTGCGGGCCGCCCCGCATGGCGAGGCAAACGCCTGCGCGCCGGGCTTCACATCGCCGTTCCCACCCCGGGTCTGATCGCCGCCAGCTTCGCCGCGCTGCTGCTTGCCACCCCGGTGGCCATCGCCAAATGGCCCGCCGGAGGCGACGCCATGGACCGCACCATCATCGCCCTGGCCAGCGGCGACCCGCTTGGCCTCGACCCGACGCTGCGCCTGCTCGCCCGGCCCGGTCGGTAAGGAGAAGAAAATGTCCCTGCGTCGCCGCTTCCCGCTTGTCCTCTGGGCCGTCCTGGCCCTCTCCCTGATGCTGAACGCCGTGGCCATCGGCGTGGCCTGGCGCCTCAACGACCTGCGCGCCAGCTTCAACGGCGAAACCGAAGGGTTCCGCGCGTTTTCACAGGATGTCACCGCCGGCGTCCTGCTGTCGATGAGCGACCGGAAGGAGGACTTCCGCGCCGGGCTGGATGAACTGGGCCAGGCACGCCGCCGCATGTTCGAAGCCGCCGCCGCCCGCCCCTATGACCGCGCCGCCGTCGAACAGGCGATGCGCGACGTGCGCGAGGCCACGACAGAACTTCAGACCCGGGCCCAGGCGCTGATGCTGCAGGAATTCGATAACCTCGCGTCAGAGGACGTCGACATCACCCTGGACTGACGGCCCCTGATCAGTCGGGCTTGCGGGGCGCGGGCCTGCGGGCGATCGTGCCTTGGGCGGCGGCCACGGCCTTTTCGGTCCCGTCGGGTTGCTCGCAGAAGATATCGCAGCGGCACACCGCCTGGCTGGCCCCGTGCGACAGCACCTCGCCCCGGGCCAGCAGCCGCCGACCCTGCGCCGGGCGCAGGAAGTTGATCTTCCATTCCATCGTCAGCACCTCCTGCAGGACAGATCCCCCCGCAAAGGTCAGCGCCATGTCCGCCAGCGTCGCGCTGACGCCACCATGCACGAAGCCGTTGTGCTGCATGTGATGCGGCGCGATCTCAAGCACCAGTTCACAGCCCCCCGGCTCAAAGCGCGTGATCTCCACGCCCACCAGCTGCGAAAATGGCTGCGCCGCCAGGATCTCCTGGCCAAACGGCATCAGGTCCATCGCTCTCTCCTCCCCCCGAAGGGTATCTGCTCCCCCCTCCACCCTGCCGGTCCCGGCTGCGGGGTCCAGCACGACGTCACGTCGATCACGCACCCCAACACCCGGCGCACCGCCTGCCGCAACCCCGGCGCGCACCGCGCAGGCCCGCTCCCGCAAGGGATGCAAGGGCCCGAAACCACTGCCGAATTCTCCTGCCGCCCGGGCTGCCCGAATATGGTGCAACCCTGCCACATCTCTGCTTTCCGCCCGGTCATGACGGTCATTTTCACGGGCCAGACCCCACGCCACCTGTTTTGATGGCGTCAACTCCGCTTTTTCCGACCGGCGCCTTCCAGCCGATCCAACTGGGCGAAGCCGGGGACGAGGTGTTAACAGTTTGATTTCAGATAGATAATTATCCATGCCCGCATCCGATGTCGCTTTCCACGCTGTTGAATCACCGGAAGAATCGTCTTTCGCCTATCCGCTGACCGTCACCGCCGCGAAGGTCGATATGGGCAGCTGGTGCGAACCGGGGGATGCGGTCTATGCCGTGGTCTCCGCCGATGGCCGCCGCCAGACGCTGAAGACCCCGCACGCCGGCTACGTCCACCTGCGCCTTGCGGTCGGCCAGAAGATCGACGGTCGCACCGTCGCCTTCTTCGTCAACGACAGCCGCCAGGTCTCCCCCTCCGAAGCCGTCCGGGCAGAGCAGGACGGCACCGCCGCCCCCGCCGAGGGCGATGAATACCTGCTGGACGCGCTGCCCAACGGCACCCGGCTGAACAATGGCCAGTTCACCATCACCCGCTACATCGACGCGGGCGGTTTCGGCATCACCTACTTCGCCGAAGACAACCTGGGCCGCCGCTTCGTGCTCAAGGAATGCTTCCCCAACTCGATGTGCGCGCGCAACAGCCTGCGCGTCTCCGCCCGGGCGAGCAAGTTCAAGGGCGACCTGCAGAAATGCGTCGACCTCTTCCTGAAAGAGGCCCGCATCCTCGCCCGGATCTCCTCGCCCAACGTGGTGCATGTCTCGGCGCTCTTCACCGACAACGACACCGCCTACATGGCGCTGGATTTCATCAACGGCCGCACCCTGTCGTGGTACCTGGAAAACGACCCCTCGGTCTTCGATCCGCCCTTCGTGACGGACTTCCTTCGCACCATGCTGCAGACCCTCGCCCAGATCCACGAGGCCGGGATCCTGCACCGCGACATCGCGCCCGACAACATCATGCTGGATACCGAAGGCACGCCGATCCTGATCGACTTCGGCGCGGCGCGGGCGGAACAGGCCGTCGCCTCGCGCATGGTCTCCTCCATGGCGATCTGCAAGGACGGTTTCTCCCCCTTCGAATTCTACGACGTGCGCAGCACCGCCGCGCACCGCCCGGCCTCCGACCTCTATTCCCTGGCCGCCACGGTCTACGCGATGATCACCCATCGCATGCCGCCGGCCTCGGTCACCCGGCAAAGCGCGGTGATGCAGGGCGATCCCGACCCGCTGAAGCCGCTGACGGGCAATTTCCCCGGCCACGACCCGGCGCTCCTGGCCTCCGTCGAAACCTGCCTCTCCCTCGGCATCCGCGATCGCTTCGCCTCCGCCACCGACTGGCTCGCCGCGCTGAAGGCCCCGACCTCACCACCGCCCCCTCCGCCGCCCCCGGGGCCCGACACGGACCAGCCGGACGGTGCGCAACCGGACGAGGTCACGTCCGACCCGACAACCGGCCCCCGGCCGGGGCCAGCGCCCTCCGAAGGCCCAGCCCCCTCCAAAGGCCCCGCCCCCTCCGAAGGTAACGTCACCATCGCGGCGCTGTTGCGGCAGATCCTCCTGTCGCGGGAAACAAAGCCCTCCGACGCGCCGGTCTCTCCGACCTCCTGGATCATCTCCTGGGGGAAGGACCTGACCCGGATCGCCGGGGACCTGCACCAGGCGGGGCAATGCTTCGGCGTGCTGACGGTCGATGATGTCGAACTGCTGCGCGATGCCTGGGAAACCGCGCAGCTGCGCCCGGATTTCAAATCCCTCGGCTTCTACCGCGCCCTGGGCCGTGCCCGCCGCGGGCAGATGGATCGCGGCACCTGCGCGCCCGAACTCACGGCCAAGGGCGCCCGCACGGGCGAGGCCTCCGACGTCTACACCCTCGCCGCCGTGCTCTTCGAAGGGATCACCGGCGCGCCCTATCCCGGGGATCGCACAGCCGTGGCCGCCGCCCGCGACCGCTACAACGCCGCGGAGTGGGAATTCGAGCGGATCCTGTGCCCCGTCCTGCACTGGGCGCTGAACCCCGATCCGGCGGGTCGCCCCACCCTGGATCAGCTGCGCATCGCCCTGAACGGGGACGTGCCCCAGGCCGCCCGCGATGCCTTCGCCGGGGCCGGAAAGGAGGAGCAGCCCCAACCGCAACCCCAGCCTAAACCAAAGCCCGAGCCGAAACCCCAGCCCCAAGCCAAACCCCAGCCGAAACCCGCACAGCCATCCCAACCGCCCTCCGGCGGCAGCGGCACAACCTCCCTCGCGCCCCGGCTCTCCGACCACATGGCAGAGCTTTCGGCCGGCCGTCAGCTGCGCCCCGTGCCCCGGCAACCCCTGGCGCCCGAAGCGGATGTCATCGCCTGGGGCCAGACCCTGCTGACCCTCGCCCGCCAGATGCACCTTTCGGGCCGCACCCTGGGCATCCTCACGCAGGAGGATCTGCGCCTGCCCGAGGGCGGAGAGCTGACGCTGGTGTCGCGTTTCGAGGACAGCGGCTTCTACCGAAAGCTCAGCCGCGCGCAGCAGCACAAGGCCTCCTCCGCCACCTGCGCGCCGGAACTGCTGCAAAAGGGCGGTCGCACGGGCGAGGCAAGCGATGTCTACACCATCGCCGCCCTGCTCTATCGCTGCATCACCGGCGACAAGGTGCCCGATCACTACCCCACCGTCGAAGCCCTGCCGCGCAACTACGACGGGCTGCCCGCGCTCTACCATGCCGTGGCCGCAGCCCTGTCGCCCGATCCCTCCATGCGCCCCTCGCTGGAAGACATGCAGGGCTACCTCAAGGGCCGTGCCCCCGGCACCTCCGCCACGCCGAAGCCCGCCCCCGGGAAGGCCAACGACAGGACAAGTGACACGGCGCGTGCCAAGACGAGCGAAAGGGCCAAACCCGCACCCGGCCCCGCCGGCGCAACGACTTCGACCTCGCCCTCGACTTCCGGCACCACTGGCCCCACCAGCGCCTCCTCCTCCGGAGAGTATTTTGCCGAAGGCCTCTCCGGGGTGTTCGCCGCGCTGACCGGTCCCTTCCTGCTGACCCTCTGCGCGACCGTCTATGCCGCCAGCGTCGATGCGCTACCCGCCTTCATCGAACCGCTGCGCTCGGTCACGCGGGAGCTGCGCATCGCGATCACCGGGGAATTTCCCGACACCACGCCGGTGCTGACCTTCCCCTCCGCGATCATGCTGGCCTGTGCCGCGCTGGTCACCTGGCTGATCCACCGTCAGCAGAAAAAGGGCCGCGCCCGGGCGGCGCAGGGCGGGGCCAACGATGCGGCCTTCAACCGGCTTCTGGTCCTGCCCGCCCTGGGCTGTGCACTCTTCCTGGGCCAGCTGCCCTTCATGCTGACCACCGAACAGATCATCGGCCCGTCCGAGATCACCACCCCGCCCTCCGCCACCCTCATCTTCGGCCTCTGCGCCGTCTTGGGCCTTGCCATCGGCGCCGTCACCGCGCGTCGTGGCCTCAAGGGCTACCGCTAACCGCTCCCGCTGTTCAGGAGATCACCGATGACCAAGAAGAAATTCCATGCCTCCGGCGTCTACGATGACGACGACGCCAGCACCGCCGGCAAGGCCGTCGGCAAGACCCGCAAGCTCGACACCGGCAGCGATGCCGGCGGCAGCGGCGATGACGGGATCTCTATCCGCACCCGCCCCTACGGGCGCGACCACATGGAAAAGGAGGCGATGACCGACGCCACGCCGGAGCCCGCCCCCCAACCTGCTCCCGAACCCGAAAGCTTCCGCCCCAAGACGCACATCGTCGGCCACGGTCGCCGCGCCTCCGCGCCCGATGCCAGCCCGGCCGCGTCCGGCGACATGGGCGATGCGATGCCGGTCACCGGCTGGCTGGTGGTGATCAAGGGCCCGGGGCGTGGCCGCTCCGTCGAACTGTTCAACGGCATGAACAGCCTCGGCCGGGGGGAGGAGAACGCGGTGCAGGTCGATTTCGGCGACACCACCATCTCCCGCGAGGCGCATTGCCATGTCACCTATGATGACGAGGGGCGGATGTTCTTCATCTCCCACGGGGGCAAGCAGAACCTGGTGCGGCGCAACAACAAGCCGGTGCTGAACTCCGAAGAACTGCTGGATGGCGACACCATCCGCCTGGGCGAAACCACCCTGCGGTTCCGCGCCTTCTGCTCCGAAGACTTCGACTGGGCCGACGAATGACCTCTCCCCGCTTTGCCTACGATACCGCCCACGCCCTGCTGTTGGGTGCGCGCGACCAGCAGGAAGACAGCCTGCTGGTCGACTTCCCCCTTGGCCGGGCGTGCGGTTATGCCGTCCTGGCCGACGGTATGGGCGGCGAAGGCAACGGGGAGATCGCCTCCCAGCTGGTCCTCTTCGAAGCCAGCTACGGCCTGCACGAATTGCTGCGCGCCGAAGCCGGCGGCGCGGAAGGAGGCGAGGCCCGCCTGCGCGCCGTCCTCCACGAAGGCATCGAACGCGCCAACGGCAGCATCGCGGAAAACATCCGTGCCACGCCACGGCTGCGCCACATGGGCTCCACCCTGCTGATGCCCGTCGTCTTCGAAGACCGGCTCTGGTGGGCCTCGGTCGGTGACAGCCCGCTCTACCTCTGGCGCGCGGGCCGGATGCAGCAGATCAACAAGGATCACTCGGCCCTCTCGGCCATGGATGCCGCCACCCTGACCCCCGACGAACGCCGCTACTACGGGGCGCAGCTGACCTCGGCCATCACCGGCAAGACGATCGAACAAATCGACCTGCCCGAAACCCCGCGCCAGCTGCAGCCGGGCGATGTCGTCATTGCGGCCAGCGACGGGCTGCAGTTCCTCACCAACGACGAGATCGCGGATATCGTCGCCACCCACGCCAGCGACGGCGCCCGCGCCATCTGCACCGCGCTCACCGCCGGGATAGAGGCACTGGCCGCCCCCGATCAGGACAATACCTCGATCCTCGTGCTCTGCTTCGGCGCCCCTGCCCCGACACGGCCCGCAACACGGCCCGTCACCGCCGCCGCGCCCGGCCCCTGGGGCACCGGAAAGCCGGGGGAGGAGGATACCAACACCGCCACCGCCCCGCAGCAGCCCCCGGAAGAGGATCCCGGCGCCCCCCGCATCCGCCGCGCCCGCGCACCGCGCCAGCGCCGTCCCGTCCTTGCCCTGGCCGCCCTGCTGCTGGCGCTGGCCTTCCTGGCCACCGGCGTGACGATGTATGCCCCCGACCTGCCCCGCACCCTGCTGGGCCGGCTGCTGGGCGCCGAACCCGCAAGCGAAGCCCCCTCGATGAAGGTCTCCGGCCAGGGGGGCGCCGGCTTCAAGACCCTGCCCCGCATGGCCCCGGGGGACTGATCCGACCCGCGCCGCCAAAGCGCCCCACTTCCAGACCTGCCGTACCCGAGCCCGAGAAAGTCCCGATGAAGACAAGATCCATCTCCCGCCCGTTCCTCCGGCTCCTGTCCGGTCTCGCCCTGCTTTCCCTGCCACTGCCACTGGCCGCGCAGCAGGCACAGACGCTGCCCTGCGCCCTGCTGGAAGATGGCTACAGCTGCGAAATCGCCCTGCCGCTCTCGGCATCGGGCGGGGCGCCCAAGACCCGGGTCACCGATGCCACCGGCGCAGAGGTCGATGCCAGTTTCACCCAGGGCCGTGCGGGCCGCGTCGTCATGCTGCTGGTCGATACCTCCAACCCCGCGCGCGGCGCGCTTCTGGGCCAGGGCATCCTGCAGTTGCGCGACCTGGTGGGCCAGATCCCCGAAGGCACCCTGGTGGGCCTCGCGCGGTTCGATGAAAACCTGACCCTCCTGCGGGACCCCACCCCGGATCACGCCGTGATCCTGTCGGCGCTGGACAGCGATCTTTCCGCCGACGGGCAGAACACCCACCTCTACGAAGCGCTGCTCGATGCGCTGGACGCGCTGCCGGGCACCCCCGCCGGGCGCGCCGATATCGTCGTCTTCTCCGATGGCAATGCCGAGGACCAGAACTTCACCCTGGCAGAAGTCTCCTCCCGCGCGCGGGAAGCCCGGGTGCGCATCTCCGGCATGGGGGCGGTCCTGCGCTCTTCCGAACTGGGCTACCTGCAAAGCCTCGAACGCCTGTCCGAGGAAACCGGCGGCATCTTTGCCGAGGCCCCGGCCGGCGGCGCCAATTTCCCCCCGGCGAAGCTCTCGGCCATCGCCGCCCTGGGCGAAGGCGGCGGCACCCTGCTGCTGCCCCGGGCGCCCACGGCCGATCTGACCCTGGAACTGACCTGGCCCAACGGGCGCGGCGAAACCTTCACCATTCCCGCCGGCGCGGAAGAGCCCGAGATCCTGGAAGAGGTGCCGCTGGTCCCGGTCTGGGCCTGGGGCATCGGGGCGATCCTTCTGCTGATCCTGGCGGCCCTGCTGCTGCGCGGCCGCAAGCAGCCGGAAACCGTGCAGGTCATGATGCCCGCCGCCCCCGATCCCGAACCGGCCGCGCCCCTGCGCAACTTCGGCACGCTCACCTCGGCAGAGGGGCACGTCTATGCCCTCACCAGCACCGTCGTCACCATCGGCCGGACCGAGGATGCGGAGGTGCAGCTGATCAACGATTCCGTCTCCCGCCGCCACGCCACGATCTCGGTTGCCGAAGAAGGCACCCTGCGCGTCACCGACCTCGATTCCACCAACGGCGTCTTCATCAACGGGAAGAAGGTCGCCACCGGCACCTTCGACGACGGCGACACCCTCACCTTCGGAGAGGTGAAGCTGATCTACACCGCCCCCGATGCCGACGCCCCCTGGCAGGGCGAACCGGATGACGACGGCACGCAGGACGGCGCAGATGCCGACGGCGGGGGCGATCCCTGATGCCCCACCACGCCGCCCCAACCGCCTCAGCAGCCACCGCCCCAGCAGCCACCGTGCCGGCCCACACGGGCCTGAAGCGCGCAAAAGGACTGCCCCGATGACCGCACCCACCGTTTCCCTCTCCATCGCCCAGGGGCAGCTGCCCCCGGGCGGCACGCCGTTTCGCGTCTCGGGCCTGACCCTGCCCCTGCGCCTGCTGCGCGGCCCCGGGGATGAGGTCCTCCTCGAAGACGGCCGGGGGCAGCGCAGCGGCACGGGCCTGCGCGTGCCGGAACTGTCGCGCGAACACATGAAGCTCTCGCTCGAAGCCAACGGCGAACTGGCGATCTGGGATCTCTCCAGCAACGGCATCGCCCTGGTGCAGAAGGATCGCCAACACCCGGTGGGCCGGGGCCGCGCCATCTTCATGAAGCCCGATCCGGGACGGCAATGCGCGCTAGTCTCCGTCGGGCTGTCGATCTCGGTCAGCGTGGATCAGCCCCGCCCGGTCCTGCGCGACACCCGGCAGCTCTGGATCGACCTGCACCATGCCCAGGACAGCCGCGGTTACCGCCTGGGTGAGGCGCCGCTCGTGATCATCACGAGCCCCGACGGTGGAAACGGCCGCGTCAAGGTCAGCCAGCCCGCGCCGCAACCGCTGGAACAGGTCGCGGCGGCCCATCCCCGGCGGCGCGGCATCATCCTGGGCCCCGACGCGCGGGGCGATCTCTCCCTGCTGCCCCTGCCCTTCACCGAACTGACGATCAACCGCGTGCCCCAGGGCCCGGTCACCGAAGGCGCCACGGCGCCCCGCCCCCTGGTGGACCGTGATCTGATCGCGACCCCGGATTTCCACCTCCACATCCTCGAAGAGGGTCCGATGCCCGTCCTGCCCTGCATCAACCCGGACTGCCGGATGATCAACGACTACATCCCCAACGGCAACTGCGCCTTCTGCGGCACCCGCCTGGGCGATGCCCGCACCCGCCTGCTGCGCGGCCCCGGAAAACCAGGATCAGGCGGGAACAGGCACGGCGGAGGCACCACATGACCCGCAACTACAACTGGATCTTCGAAGTGCGCGAGGCAGACCGCGCGGGCACCCCCACCGGCCCCGCCATGCCGCTCGAACTCGAAGCGGCGGGCTACTGGTCCTTTGGCCGGTCCGGGGACTGCGACGTGGAACTCGACGGCGACGGCGTCTCGGGCCTGCACTTCTCCCTGCTGCTCGACGGCAGCACGCACCAGGTCATCCTGCGCGATGCGGGCAGCACCAATGGCACCTTCCTCGAAGGGCAGCCCGTCACCGGCAACCGTACCGTCCGGAAGGGAGAGGTCATCTCCCTCCCCGGCTGGTCCCTGCGCCTGGTCGAAACGCCCAATGTCGGCCCCCGCACGGAACCCGGCGGCCTGCGGCGCGTGCCGCCCTGGCTGCGCGGTACCCCCCGGGGCAACGACATCCTGCAGCAACGCACCACGGGCCCCTACATCCCGCCCGAAGACGGCCCCGCGCAGCAGGCCGCACCCGATCCTGACCCGGCGCCCAATCCCGACCCGGCGCCCCGCCCGTCCCCCGCGTCCCGCGCGCGCGATCCCTTCCCCGCGCCCTTCTTCGACACCGACATGGTGGATCCCGCCGCCCTGCGCGCAGGCCCCCACGCCGTCACCGAAACCCGCTTCTGCGCCGTGGGCGGCGGCATCGGTTCCTTCGTCTTCGTCGACCACCTGCGCTGCTACGGCGTGCCCGCCTCCGACATCACCGTCATCGGCGCCACCACCAGCAGCTACGAAACCTACAAGCGCTACTGCGAGAACTCGCAGATCCCCTCCCACGAACGGCTGCGCTCCAACTCGCTCTCCACCCCCGACAACATTTGGGGCTTCCCCGGCTACGCCAGCCGCGAAGGCATGCGCGGGCTCAAGCGCGGCCGCCTGGGGGAGCTGAAGTACATCTTCCAGGTCTTCGGGGAACCCACCCTGGCCGAAAGCTATACCCCCCGCGCGGGCGATGTCTTCGACAGCCTCGACCGGGAAGAGGCGCGCATCGGCTGGCAGGGCATGCTCAGGCAGGGCCAGGCGGTGCAGATCCGAAAGACCACCGACGGGCGCTACGCCGTGGCCTACCGCGCCCGCGGGCGGGAACTGGAAAGCGGGCGCGGCAGGCAGCAGTTCATCATCGCCGATGTCCTGCACCTGTCCACCGGCTACGCCGCCACCCGCTTCGTCGAGGATTTCCAGGACTTCATCACCCGCCACCCCGACAAGCGGCACATGGTCCACAACGCCTACGAGACCCACGACCAGATCTTCGAAGAGGCAGAGCGCAGCCAGAAACCGGTGCACTTCGTCGTGCGCGGGCGCGGCATCGTCGCCAGCCGGGAAATCCAGCGCCTGTCGGAGGCGCGCCGCAAGAACCCCAACATCGTCATCCTGCACTCCATGCGGTCCAAGCTCGATCCGCGCGGCGGGGCGACCTACGGCCGTGCCTCCCGGCCCGTGCGCACCAACGTGGAAATCCAGCCCTTCAACTGGCCCAAGGCCTGCTGGGGCGGCGACCTGCGCTTCGAATACGAACGCGCAGGGCCCGAGAAACGCGGCGCCATGCTGGCCACGCTCGGCGGCACCACCACCGCGCAGCGCTCCGACTGGATCGAGATCGCGGAACGCGGCGAGGAAGAGGGCTGGTATCGCCCCGTCTACGGCAACATCACCGAAATCCTGCCCGAAGCGGACCACGAAGGGGTGATGATCCGCATCAAGGGGCCCGACGGCCACGTGGCCGAACTGCACGCCGACTACCTGATCGACTGCACCGGGCTGATCTCCGACATCACCCGCTCCGCCCTGCTGGGCGACCTGATCTCCACCTACGCGCTGCCGCGCAACCATGCTTATCGCAAGCAGGGCGCGGGCTGGCAGAAGGCCGGGCCCACCGGGCTGCAGGTCTCCAACGGGTTCGAGGTGGAAACCCTGCGCAATGGCCGCGGCCGGGTCTTTGCCGCGGGCACCATCACCTCCGGCGGGCCCTACCTCGCCGTCGACAGCTTCCTCGGCCTGCAATATTCCGCCCTGCGGTCCACCGACCAGCTGGTGACCGAAGGCCAGCACGGGGTGAAGAACCTCGGCCCGCTGCGCTCCTTCGGACAATGGCTGAAATGGTGCGCCGGGCGCGCCCCCCGCTGATGCAAAGGAGACAGAGATGATCCCCACCCTCGCCGGACGCATCCAGACCCGCCTGCTGCTCTTCGTGCTGATCGGCATTCCCGTCACCGCGCTCTTCACCTGGGCCTGGCTGGGCCAGTGGAACGGGCCGGTCTTCCAGCTGCTGCTGACCTTCCTGGCCACGATCACCGCCCTCGGCCTGCTGCTCGATGTGGCCTACATCGGCATCCAGCACCTCCGCTGGGACCGCGACTGGCCCTTCGCCTACCAGTTCTTCTTCTCCATCGTCGAATTCGGCATCGTGCTCTTTGCCGCCCGCGCGGGCCTCATCCCCTGGCTGCCCTCGGCGCTCTTTGCCCTGCCCCAGGTGCAGGTCATGGCCGTCAGCCACTTCGCCTCGGTCTTCATCCCGACCTTCCTGGCGCTTCTGGGTCCCGTCTCGGTCTTCTTCATCCGCTGGCGGTTCAAGGCCGGTCAGCTGGGCAAGATGTAGGATGAAGGGCTTCCTCCGGGTCTGGAGCCCGGTCCACCTCGGCCTGCTGATCGCGGCCTACCTCTACCTGCTGGCGCAATCCGGGCTGACGCTGGCGGTGCTCTCGGGCCTGTGGTTCTTCTTCCCGGTGGGCATCCTGGGTGCGATCATCGCCAATGCGACGGGCACCGGCGGCGGCGTGGTCTTCGTGCCGGTCTTCTCGGCCATCCAGGAAGGCGCCATCCCCGTGCCCGAAGCGTTGCGCGCCGTGGCCAGCCTCTCCGCCGCCGAAAGCGTCGGCGTCTCCTTCCTGATCCAGTGCTTCGGCATGTCGGTGGGCGCGCTCACCTGGGCGCATGGGATCTTCGTCAAGGACAGCCTGGCCTGGAACGAGAAGATCGCCGCCCCCGTCCTGATGTCGCTGACCTTCGCGCCCCTGGCCACGGGCATCCCCACCCTGCTGCTGGTGCAGGAATATGTCCGCATCGACGGCCAGGACCTGATCTATTTCTTCAAGCTCTTCTCCCTGGCCCTCGGGCTCACCCTGCTGGTCTTCACCTGGGTGCAGCGCAGCCAGGCCGCGAAGGAGCGCAAGCTCCACGTCACCCCCGGCGAAATCTGGGTGCTGCTGGGTCTGGGCGTGCTGGGCGGCGCGGTGACGGCGCTCTTTTCCGTGGGCATAGGGGAGTTCCTGGCGATCTACCTGATCCTGCGGAAGTTCCCCACCAAGGTGGCCATCGCCGTGGCGGTCTGGGTCTCGGTCGCCTGTGTCTTCACCGGGGTCTGGGCGAACCTGATCGCGGGCACGGTGCGGCTGGAAGTGGCACTGATCGCGGTGCCCGGCGCGGTGGTCGGCGGGTTCCTCGCCAAGCGCATCGCGCAGCTCCTGGGCTCGCTCTGGCTCAAGACCGCGGCCTCGGTCTGGATCATCGCCTCTTCGGTGTACCTGCTTCTGCACTGACGGGGGCGGTGGAAGGTGGATTGCATCCACCCTACGGGCGACGACGCCCGTTTGCGCCATGGTGGATTTCATCCACCCTACACGTCCTCCGTAGGGTGGATGCAATCCACCTTCCAAGGGCCCCAACCTCCCGACCACGCCGTCCCGGCACCATCCCCGCCCCATCCCCCAAACCACCGCACGCTCCGTTAATCCGCCCCTCCGGGAATAATACGCACCGACGCTATACCGACGTGATACCGACGTATCACCGACGTGCCGATTTGGCCCCCATCCCCCTGTTAACCCGCGCAAAATCGCGATTCCCATGCAAAAGGGGCGGTGCATCGCACCGCCCCTTCGCATCTCGTTAACCAGCCCCCTCGGGATCAGTCGATCTTGCTCAGCAGATCCCCGATGGAGCCCTTGGCGTCACCGTAGTACATCCGCGTGTTCTCCTTGTAGAACAGCGGGTTCTCGATGCCGGAATAGCCGGTGCCCTGGCCGCGCTTCGACACGAAGACGGTCTTGGCCTTCCAGACTTCCAGCACCGGCATTCCGGCGATCGGGCTGTTGGGATCTTCCTGCGCGGCGGGGTTCACGATGTCGTTCGACCCAATCACGATGACAACGTCGGTATCCGGGAAATCTTCATTGATTTCATCCATTTCCATGACGATGTCATAGGGCACCTTGGCCTCTGCCAGCAGCACGTTCATGTGACCCGGCAGGCGACCGGCGACGGGGTGGATGGCGAAACGCACCTCCTTGCCCTTGGCGCGCAGCTTACGGGTCAGCTCCGCCACGTTCTGCTGCGCCTGCGCCACCGCCATGCCGTAGCCCGGCACGATGATCACGCTGTCGGCGTCTTCCAGGGCGCTCGCCACGCCGTCGACGTCGATGGGCTTCTGCTCGCCCTCGACTTCCATGGCCGGACCAGCGCTGCCGCCGAAGCCGCCCAGGATCACCGAAACGAACGATCGGTTCATCGCCTTGCACATGATGTAGGAGAGAATGGCCCCCGAAGAGCCCACCAGCGCCCCCACCACGATCAGCAGGTCATTGCCAAGGGAGAAGCCGATGGCAGCCGCCGCCCAGCCGGAATAGCTGTTCAGCATCGAGACCACGACGGGCATGTCGGCGCCGCCGATGCCCATGATCAGGTGATACCCGATGAAGAGCGCCAGCAGGGTCATGACGAAGAGCGGCAGGAAACCGTCTGTGCCAAAGTACCAGAACAGGCAAAGCACCGACAGGATCGCCGCGCCCGCGTTCAGCATGTGACCGCCCGGCAGCTTCTCCGCCTTGGAGGTCAGCTTGCCCGAAAGCTTGCCGTAGGCCACCACGGAACCGGTGAAGGTCACAGCACCGATGAAGATGCCGAGGAACAGCTCGACGGCGAGGATGTTGATCTCCACCGGGGTTTTGTGCGCCACCAGCTGGGCAAAGGTGCCGATGACCTCTGCGCCATTTTCATGAGCCTTTTCAACAGCATGAATGGTGAAATGCGCATTGAAGCCGATGAAGACGGCCGCCAGGCCCACCAGCGAGTGCATGGCTGCGACCAGCTGCGGCATCTCGGTCATCTCGACCTTCTTGGCGACGAACCACCCGATGGAGCCGCCGGCCACGATCAGCACGATCGACAGCAGCCACAGGCCCGCGCCCGGGCCGATCAGCGTGGCGAAGACCGCCAGCGCCATGCCCGCGATGCCGTACCACACGGCGCGCTTCGCGCTTTCCTGCCCCGAAAGGCCACCCAGCGAGAGGATGATCAGAATGGCGGAGACCACATAGGCCGCCGTCGTGAATCCAAATTCCATGTCTCTGCGCTCCTTAGGATTTCTGGAACATGGCGAGCATGCGCCGCGTCACGAGGAAGCCACCGAAGATGTTGATGCCGGTCATGAAGACCGAAAGGGCGGCCAGCAGGATCACGATCCAGGAGCCGGAGCCGATCTGCATCAGCGCGCCCAGGATCACGATGGAGGAGATGGCGTTGGTCACGGCCATCAGCGGAGTATGCAGCGAATGCGCGACGTTCCAGATCACCTGGAAGCCCACGAAGACCGACAGCACGAAGACGATGAAGTGCTGCATGAAGCTGGCCGGTGCGACCAGGCCCACGGCCAGCAGCAGCACCGCACCCACGGTGATCAGCGTCACCTGGGTCTTGGTTTGCTTCTTGAAGGCCGCAACCTCCTGCGCGCGCTTCTCTTCCGGGGTCAGTTCCGGCTCCTTCGGGGCCTTCTTCTGGGCCGCGATGGCAGCCACCTTCAGAGGCGGCGGCGGGAAGGTGATCTCGTGATCATGGGTCACGGTGGCGGACCGGATCACGTCGTCTTCCATGTCGTGGTTGACCACGCCGTCCTTCTCCGGCGTCAGGTCCGCCATCAGGTGACGGATGTTCGTCGCGTAGAGAGAGGAAGACTGCGTCGCCATGCGCGACGGGAAGTCGGTGTAACCCACGATGGTCACGCCATTTTCCGTCACGACCTTCTCATCCGCGACGGTACCTTCGGCGTTGCCGCCCTTCTCTGCCGCCAGGTCGATGATGACCGAACCCGGCTTCATCGCGGCGATCATGTCCGCCAGCCACAGCTTGGGGGCTTCGCGGTTGGGGATCAGCGCGGTGGTGATGACGATGTCGATATCCGGCGCGATCTCGCGGAACTTGGCCAGCTGCGCCTCGCGGAATTCCGGGGAGGAGACGGAGGCATAGCCACCGGTCGCGGCGCCGTCGCTCTGCTCTTCCTCGAAGTCGAGGTAGACGAACTCGGCCCCCATGCTCTCGACCTGTTCCGCCACTTCGGGACGGACGTCGAAGGCATAGGTGATGGCACCCAGGGAGGTCGAGGTGCCGATGGCCGCCAGGCCCGCAACACCCGCGCCGATCACCAGCACCTTCGCCGGGGGCACCTTGCCCGCTGCGGTGATCTGGCCGGTGAAGAAGCGGCCGAAGTTGTTGCCCGCTTCGATCACCGCGCGATAGCCCGCGATATTGGCCATGGACGACAGCGCGTCCATCTTCTGCGCGCGCGAAATCCGCGGCACCATTTCCATGGCGACGGCGGTCGCGCCCTTCTCCTTGATCTCCTCCAGCAGGTCGGCATTGCCGCCCGGGTTGAGGAAGCTGATCAGGGTCTGGCCCTCGCGCAGCAGTGCGATTTCCTCTTCCGACGGCTGGCGCACCTTGGCCACGATGTCGGCAGCGCCGTAGAGCGCGGCCTTGTCCGCGACCACGGTCACGCCAGCCGCCTCATAGGCAGAATCCATGAAGCCGGCCTTCTCTCCGGCTCCGCTTTCGATCAGGCAGTCATGGCCGAGCTTCTGCAGTTGCAGAGCCGAGTCCGGTGTCATCGCGACACGCGCCTCGCCTTCGAACACTTCTTTTGGCGTTCCGATCTTCACCTGTGTCGTCCCCCCTTCCGAGTACGGGTTTAACGAATGGCCGGAAGTTTCCGGCACACAATTGTATGCAGCGCGCAATATTATTGCGCGCGTAGCTAAGCCGGGTTTGCCCTGAAAGCGACGCGACTGTCAAACACAACCATATGACGATCCACGGCCATTTCCAGCGAGCGCCCCCTTTGCCACAAGCTTTGGCAAGCAAATCGGATTGTCACGCGGTTGGGACATGGCAGCCATGAGCCGGGTGGGATTGCGCACAGATCGCCTCCGCCCTTGATCGACGACGGGGGATCGTCCTACGGTCGGATCCGATATGCGGAATTTCTTTCCGCAGATGGGAGGATGACATGAAACTGGACGGAAAGCACGCGCTCGTCACCGGCGGGGGCACCGGGATCGGGCTGGCCATCGCCCGCGCCCTGGTGGCCGAAGGGGCGAAGGTCACGATCACCGGACGCAGGCTCGAAGTGCTGGAGGAGGTGGCCGAGCCCGGGATGTTCCCGGCCGTCATGGACGTGACGGAGGAAGGCGCGGTGCGCGACGTCACGGCGCAGGCAGTGGCCGCCCGCGGCCCGATACAGATCTGCGTTGCAAATGCCGGCATTGCCGAGGGGCGAAAGCTCCACAAGACACCGACGGAGCAATGGCGGCGCATCATGGCAACCAACCTCGACGGCTGTTTCTTCACGGTCCGGGAAAGTCTGCAGTCGATGCTGGACACCGGTTGGGGGCGGGTGATTGCGGTATCCTCCATCGCCGGTCTGCGCGGCGCGGCCGGCGCCGGGGCCTACGCGGCCTCCAAGCACGGTGTGATCGGCATGATGCGCAGCTTTGCCGAGGATTTCCTGGGCCAGCCCTATACCTTCAACTCGATCTGTCCGGGCTATGTGGATACGCCGATCGTGACCCGCAACACCGATGCGATTTCCGCCCGTGCCGGCGTGTCCGAGGAGGAGGCGAGAGACATGATGGTGAAGCTCAATCGCCACAAGCGCCTGATTTCGCCCGAGGAAGTCGCGGCCGCCGCACTCTGGCTCTGCGATCCGCTTTGCGAAAGCGTCAACGGGACGGAAGTGCGGATCGCCGGCGGGCAGGTCTGACCCGGGTCAGGGTGGTGCGGCCCAAGGTGGATTGGCATCCACCCTACGCGGGGTTGTGGCGTCACGACGGAGGGTTGTGGCGTCGCGACCGAGGGTCGGGGCGTCGCGACCAAGGGGCGGGGTATCGCGACAAGGGTTGGGACGTCGCGACCAAGGGTGGGTGCACCGCGACCAAAGGTGGGGCCATGGCGAGAGATGTAGGGTGGATGCCAATCCACCTTCGCCTCCCCCACCTCCGACGGCATCAAAACAAGGAAAAAGCCCCCCTCTCCGCCCCTTCAATGGGTAGACATCACGCGGTCCGCCGCACCGGCATCGCCTGGCGGTTGCAGGCCCAGGCCCGCGCCGCCTCTCCCAGCCCTTCGAAGAGCGGGCGGGATACGGGATCATTGGCGGCATTGTATTCCGGGTGCCACTGCACGGCGAGCGTATAGCCCGAGGCACCGTCGACATAGCCGGCCTCCGGCGTGCCATCGGGCGCATAACCATCTATGACAAAACGTTTTCCCGGGGTCACCACGCCCTGCCCGTGAAGGGTGTTCGTCATCACCTCCCGCGCGCCCATCAGCTTGTGGAACACGCCGCCCTCGGTGAAGGTCACCTTGTGGCGCAGGGCGAACTTCTCTTCCAGGGTCCCGTCGGGCGGCATGCGGTGGTTCATCCGGCCCGGGATTTCCCGGATCTCGGGATGCAGGGTGGATCCCATGGCCACCGCGACTTCCTGGAACCCGCGGCAGATACCGACGAAAGGTTGCCCCCGCTCGACACAGGCCCGCACCAGCGGCAGGGTGATCGCATCACGATTGCGGTCGAAAGCGCCATGGGCCTCGGTCTCTTCCTCGCCGTATTCTGAGGGGTGCACGTTCGGTCGCCCCCCGGTCAGGACGAAGCCGTCGTAGGTTTCCAGCAGTTCCTCGATGGACAGGTAACGCGGATCCGCCGGGATCAGCGCCGGCTGCGCCTGGCAGACGGTGGCAACCGCTTCGCAGTTCATCACCCCGCCGGAATGGGTCCGGTAGTTGCCGTCGATGACATTCAGGTTCGTAATGATACCGATCAGGGGTCTTTTCATGGCGCGCCTCTTGATGCGCTGCCCACGATAGCCCCGCACCTTTCCTTTGAAAACTGAAATAGCTGTGCACACCTGCACCACCACGGGTGAGCGCTTCGGAATCCGGCAGAAACCTGCCCCGGGGCCTCATCTTCTGCACGCCTGGCGTGTCGGCCCCGCCGTCGTGCCGGAAAACGCATCGCCCGCCCCCTTGAATTGCCCCCCTTGAATTCCCGGCCCCGGGGCGCAAGATCGCGCCACCAGAGATGCGAAAGGACCCGCCATGAAGGACGCCGCCGCAAAGACCCCGGCAGAAACCATCTACCTTGCCGATTACACTCCCTTCGGCTGGACCGTGGACGAGGTGCACCTGACCTTCCGCCTGGCGCCGGACAGCACGCGGGTCACGTCGCGCATCCGGTTTACCCCGAACCCCGACGCCAGCCAGGAGCGTTTCTTCCTGCACGGCGAAGAGCTCGAGCTGATCAGCGCCAGCATCGACGGCGCCCCCGTCACGCCCGAGGTCACGGAGACCGGCCTGACCTGCGCCGTCCCCGACACCCCCTTCACCTGGGAAGCCGAGGTCGAGATCGCGCCGGCGCAGAACTTCGCCCTGGAGGGGCTCTACATGTCCAATGGCATGTACTGCACCCAGTGCGAGGCAGAGGGCTTCCGCAAGATCACCTACTACCCCGACCGCCCCGACGTGATGTCCACCTTCACCGTCCGCATCGAGGGCGACGAGAAGGTCAAGCTGTCCAACGGCAACCCGGTCGAAAGCGGCGATGGCTTCGCCGTCTGGCATGACCCCTGGCCCAAGCCCGCCTACCTCTTCGCGCTTGTGGCGGGCGAGTTGGTAAACCATCCCGACAGCTTCACCACCGCATCAAGCAAGGAGGTGGAGCTGAACATCTGGGTCCGCCCCGGCGACGAGGGCAAATGCGCCTTCGGCATGGAGGCGCTGAAGAAGTCGATGAAGTGGGACGAAGAGGTCTATGGCCGCGAATATGACCTCGACATCTTCAACATCGTCGCCGTGGATGACTTCAACATGGGCGCGATGGAGAACAAGGGGCTGAACATCTTCAACTCCTCCTGCGTGCTGGCCAGCCCGGAAACCAGCACCGACGGCAACTTCGAACGGATCGAAGCGATCATCGCGCATGAGTACTTCCACAACTGGACCGGCAACCGCATCACCTGCCGCGACTGGTTCCAGCTGTGCCTGAAAGAGGGGCTGACGGTCTTCCGTGACGCCTCCTTCACCGCCGACATGCGGTCGGAGCCGGTGAAGCGGATCAGCGACGTGATCGACCTGCGCGGTCGCCAGTTCCGGGAGGACAACGGCCCGCTCGCCCACCCTGTCCGCCCCGAAAGCTTTCAGGAGATCAACAACTTCTACACCGCCACGGTTTACGAGAAGGGCGCAGAGGTTATCGGCATGCTGAAGCGGCTGGTGGGGGACGAGGCCTATTTCAAGGCGCTCGACCTCTACTTCGCGCGCCATGATGGCCAGGCCTGCACGATCGAGGACTGGCTGAAGGTCTTCGAAGATGCCACGGGCCGCGACCTGACCCAGTTCAAGCGTTGGTACAGCCAGGCCGGCACCCCGCGCCTGCATGTCACCGAAGACTGGAACGACGGCACCTTCACTCTGCGCTTCAAGCAGGTGACGCCGCCCACGCCCGGCCAGCCCGACAAGCTGCCCCAGGTGCTGCCGATCGAGGTGGGCCTGATCGGCCCCAACGGCGACGAGGTGGTTGAAACGACCCTGCTGGAGATGACGGAGGCCGAACAGAGCTTCTCCTTCTCCGGCCTGGGTGCCCGGCCCGTGCCCTCGATCCTGCGCGGGTTCTCTGCCCCGGTGATCCTTCACCGCGACACGGACAATGCCGAACGCGCCTTCCTGATGGCCCATGACACCGATCCCTACAACCGTTGGGAAGCGGGCCGCGGGCTGGCGAAACAGGCGCTTCTGCGGATGATCACCGAAGGCGTAGCCGCCGACGAAGGCTATCTTGGCGCGCTGCAGACCCTGCTGGCGGACGAGACGCTGGACCCGGCCTTCCGCGCCCTGGCCCTGGCCCTTCCGTCGGAGGACGACCTGGCACTGACCCTGCATGAAAGCGGCATCGTGCCCGATCCGCAGCTTATCTGGGACAAGCGCGAAGCGATGCGCCAGGCCATGGCGGAATGGATGCCGGACCTGCTGGCGAAGCTCTACGAGACAAACCAGGTTCCCGGCATCTACCAGCCGGATGCAGGGCCCGCAGCGTCCCGTGCGCTGGCCAATGCCGCCCTGGCCCTGCTGACCCGTCTCGATGGTGGCGACAGGGCCCGGGCGCAGTATGCGGCGGCCGACAACATGACGCAGCAACTGGCCGCGCTGACCTGTCTGCTCTCCGTCGGGGCGGCCGAGGCGGAGCTCTCGGCCTTCTACGACCAGTGGCAGGCGGACAGGCTGGTGATCGACAAGTGGTTCTCCCTGCAGGTGGCCTACGCCAGACCCGCCGACACCGCCGCCGTCGCGGCGCGGCTTGTCACGCATCCCGACTTCGACATGAAGAACCCCAACCGGTTCCGGGCCGTCTTCGGCGCCCTGCAGATGAGCCAGGCGGGCTTCCACCACGGGTCGGGCGACGGCTATGCCCTGCTGGCGGACTGGCTGATGAAACTCGATCCGCTGAACCCGCAGACGACCGCGCGCATGTGCACCGCCTTCCAGACCTGGAAACGCTTCGACGCCGACCGACAGGCGATGATCCGGCACCAGCTGGAGCGGATCTCCGCCCGCGAGGGGTTGAGCCGCGACACGGCAGAGATGGTCGGGCGGATCCTGGCCGGGTGAGTCTGCGGGCGCCAAGTGAGTCTGCGGGCGCCAAATCATTGATACAAAAACGTTTCTCGGCGCAATTGCGCGCGCCGGGAAACAACTCAGGGTGATTTCCCGCAAATGTTAACGAAGTGGCGACGGTTTATCGCCATATCTCCGCGAGGGCGCCACGTTTCGGCCCCAAACCCCGGCCAGAACGACCGGTAACGAACATGCGGAGACCTCCATGCGCAGCCTCTCTACCCTTCCCGGCATCCGGACCCTCTTCGGCGGGGACACCACTCCTCCGCCCGAAGCCATGCCGGGTCAGGAGGCCGTCGTGGACAGGTTGACGGCCAAGGGCGGGCGCCAGATCCGCATCCGCTCTGCCGCCGAAGCACGGGCAGAGGTACAGCCGTCCCCGACCGAGGTGCGCCGCCTTCTGCCCATCCGTCACGCCACGCGGGAGCAGAGCACGTTCCGCGCCTATTTCCAGAAAGGTCAGAGCCTGGCCCGCCAGGATCGCTGGGACCTGCTGTCGCGCATGATCCGCGAAACCGACCGCCTGCGCGAAACCTCCCCCGCGGGGATCCGGATGGCAGAGGTCCTGTCCGCCGGGGCACGATCCGACATGGTCAGCGCCGCCCGCAAGGCCCTGCAACGCGGCGGCCAGCCCTGCGCCGCCTCCATCGCCGACCTGGATGAGATCGCAGCCGAAGGCGACTGGCCCGTCGCGGTCACGGTCGCCCGGCTGCACATGGATCTGGCCTGGCTCTACCACGGGGATCTGCCCCCTGTCGGCCGCCCCGCGCAGCCGCACCCGGAATTCGACCGCCATTTCGCCCGCGCCGCGCAGCTGCTGGACGGGTTCAGCCCGCTGGAGGAAGCCAGCCCGATGCTGGCCGAGGCGCGCATCGCCCTGCTGGCCGGGGATCCCGACGCGGCCCTGCGCATCCGCGACGACTTCGAGGACCTGATCGACCTGGATCCGTCCAACCCCGGGCCGCTGCGGACATTCGGCCTTTACCTGCTGCCCCGCTGGTTCGGAACCGATGCCGCCGGGATCGAGGCCGCGGCGAGTGCCACTGCCGACCGCCTTGCCGACGTCTGGGGCGATGGCGCCTATGCCTGGGCCTGGCTCGACGCCCTGTCGTCCGAGCCGGAGACCGCCGCCGCCTGCGACGGGGCGCGCCTGCGACGGGGCCTTTTCGACATCCTGGACCGTCATCCCGGTCAGGAAGTGGCCAACCTCCTGGCGGGCTTCTGTGCGCTTGCCATGGCGCCCGGCCGCGCCCCGGCGGGCCTGTCTGCCGACGCACGCGCCACGCGGGATCAACTGCACGCCGCCGCGGACGCCATCATCGAACACCACATGAGCGAGATCCGCCCCGAATTGTGGCTGCGCGGCTCCCGTCCGGCCCTGGCCCTGCCCGAAGAGCCGATGAGCCCGGCGGACCTTGCGGCAGATGCCGCGCAGATCGCCGCGATCGTCAAGGCGCGCCGTTCCGGGGCGGTGAAGCACTGACCAGCGTGCCGAGGGCTCTTGCCCCCTCTCCCGCCCTGTCCTAGAACCCGGGATCAAGCCAATCCCGGAAAGGACGGAGCATGCTGGACCTCACCTACGAGACCCCGAAGCCCAAGGTGATCGCGGGCGCGAAACACGACTGGGAACTGGTCATCGGGATGGAAGTCCATGCCCAGGTGTCCTCCAACGCCAAGCTGTTCTCCGGCGGATCCACCCTGTTCGGCGCTGAACCCAATTCCAACGTGGCCTTCGTCGATGCGGCCATGCCCGGGATGCTGCCGGTCATCAATGAATACTGCGTTGCCCAGGCGGTCCGGACCGGGCTCGGCCTGAAGGCGCAGATCAACCTGACCTCTGCCTTCGACCGGAAGAACTACTTCTACCCTGACCTCCCGCAGGGCTACCAGATCAGCCAGCTGTACCATCCCATTGTCGGCGAAGGTGAAATCCTGGTCGACATGGGGCCGGGCGTGGCGCGCATGGTGCGGATCGAACGGATCCACCTGGAACAGGACGCGGGCAAGTCGATCCACGACATGGATCCCAACATGTCCTTCGTCGACCTGAACCGGACCGGCGTGGCGCTGATGGAGATCGTCTCCCGCCCCGACATCCGCGGCCCCGAAGAGGCCGCCGCCTATGTCACCAAGCTGCGGCAGATCCTGCGCTACCTGGGCACCTGCGACGGCAACATGCAGAACGGCAACATGCGCGCCGATGTCAACGTGTCGGTCTGTCGTCCGGGTCAATACGAGAAGTACATGGAAACGCAGGACTTCTCTCACCTCGGCACGCGCTGCGAGCTGAAGAACATGAACTCCATGCGGTTCATCCAGCAGGCCATCGACTTCGAGGCACGGCGCCAGATCCAGATCCTGGAAGCGGGCGGCGAGATCGTGCAGGAAACCCGCCTTTACGATGCCGACAAGGGCGAGACGCGCTCCATGCGGTCCAAGGAAGAAGCGCATGACTACCGCTACTTCCCCGATCCCGACCTGCTGCCGCTCGAGATCGAACAGGGCTGGGTGGATGATATCGCCGCCTCCCTCCCGGAACTGCCGGACGAGAAAAAGGCGCGCTTCGTCAAGGACTTCGGCCTGTCGGAATACGACGCTTCGGTGCTGACCGCAGAGGTGGTGAACGCGGGCTTCTTCGAAGAGGTCGTGTCGGCCTGCGAGGATGGGAAGCTGGCGGCCAACTGGGTCATCAACGAGCTGTTCGGGCGTCTGAAGAAGGACGATCTGGACATCACCGACAGCCCCGTCAGCCCGACGCAACTGGCTGAAATCATTACCCTGATCAAGAAGGGCGACATCAGCGGCAAGATTGCCAAGGACGTCTTCGAGATCACCTTCACCGAAGGTGGCTCCCCCGCCGAGATCGTCGAAGCCAAGGGCCTGAAGCAGGTCACCGACACCGGCGCCATCGAGGCCGCCGTCGACGAGGTCATCGCGGCGAACCCGGCGCAGGTCGAAAAAGCCAAGCAAAACCCGAAGCTTGCAGGCTGGTTCGTGGGTCAGGTCATGAAGGCCACCGGCGGCAAGGCCAACCCGAAGGCCGTGAACGAGCTGGTGGCGGCAAAGCTGGGGCTGTGATCGTCGGAGTGCGGCGAGCGGCGGACGGCGGGGTGAAACCCCGCCCTACGGCCAATCCAGGGTGGGGTTCGGCGTTATGTAGGGCGGGGTTCACCCCGCCGCGCCACCCCATGCAGGACGACGTTCACCCCGCCGCGCGACGCCATGTAGGGCGGGAGATATCCCGCCTTCCGCAACCAGACTTTGCAACTTAGCCAAAGGGCGGGGCATTAACCCCGCCCTTTTTGCCGAAATTTGCAAACGTCGGTATTACGTCGGTATCGTGGCTGTATCGCGACGGTCCGTTTTCCAGGGGCCTGAGCGTAAAGGAAGATTTACCAAAGGTGACCGGGCGGCCGGCACGACTCGCCCGGCGCACGCTGGGGCAAGGATGCGGTGACCGGTCCAGAGCCTCGAGAAGGGCCGGGAGAAAGGCCCCGGCGAAGGCCGCGAAGCCTTGGGGAGGCCGAGGCCGGAAAGCGTGACGGGAGACGGGGCAGCGCGATACAGGGCACCGGGCACAGAGCACCGGGCGCGGCAGCAGACACAGGCGCCCGGGCAAGACACGCGTAAGACAGCGGGCAAAGCTACGGACATCGGAGGGCATGCCGACCGGCTTGCCCTCCTCCTCTCCTCTGTTACCCTCCGCCGCAAACGGAGGTTCCATGCCCTATCTCAGCGACTACATGACCATCAAGCCGGAGTGGATCGACTACAACGGCCACCTCAACATGGCCTACTACGGCGTCTTCTTCGATCTGGGCGGCGATCCCTTTACCGAGGAGATGGGCATGGGGGAGCAGTATCGGCAGGACACCGGCTGCACCACCTACGCGGCGGAGTTCAAGGTGCGTTACCTGCAGGAGGTCCACAGCGATGCGAAGCTGCGGGTGACCCTGCGGCTGGTCGACGTGGGGCCGAAGTCGTTCCACTATATCCAGGAGCTATACCACGAGGACGGATGGCTGGCGGCCACCGGCGAGGGGATCACCCTGCACGTGGATCAGAGCGGGCCGAAAGTCGCCCCTTTCCCCGAGGCGGTAAAGGCCAGGCTTGACGCCGCCCTGGCCGAACACCAGAAGGAGCCGATGCCCGACTGGGTAGGCAAACCGATGGGACTGCGGAAATGAACTGGGAATACAGGGTCGTGCCCGCCCCGGAAAAGGGGCGCCGTGCACGGGGCGTGAAGGGGCCGGAGGCGCAATTCGCCCTGGCCGTCGAGGACGTGATCAACGAGATGGCCGCCGCCGGCTGGGAATACTGCCGGGCGGAGATGCTGCCGCAGGTCGAACGGCGCGGGCGCCAGACCTATCGCAACCTGCTGGTCTTCCGCCGCGAGGGCACCCCGGGCGATGTGCCGCTGCACCGGCCCGAAGGCGAGGGCGCGCGCGATGGCGCCCGGCGCCCCCTGCTGGGCCGGGTGGTGGACGGCGTGCTGGCCCGCCCCTCGGGCCGCCGCGAACCCAGCCTTGAAAGCGGCGAAGCCAGGCCTGTCGCCGTGAAGGCCCCCGAAGTGCGGCCCCAGGCCGCACCGCAGCCCGGCCCCGCCGCGCCGCCGGTCGATGCGGCCCCCGAAGCCGGGGACGAGAACGAGAAAGCCTGATCGGGCGCGCCTGCCCCGGCCTGTTTTGCCCCGTCATGGGCACCGATCTGTCACTTGAAGCCTTCAGCCCCTTCCGGATCCGGTCCGGGAGGGGCTTTGCCTTGCCCGCATGGCCGGAGCCCTGCCCCGGCGCCGGATGTCAGGTGGGGCGCATCAGGCGGACAGATCCAGCGAAAGCGCGTGGATCTGGGTCATGAGCGGGCCCAGGGCCTCATGCACGGCGCGATGCCGCGCCACGCGGCCCATGCCGGCGAATTCACCGGCCTTCATGCGCACCTTGAAGTGGCTTTCCCCGCCTTCCTGGAACCCGGCATGGCCGCGGTGGCTTTCGCTGTCGTCGATGACTTCCAGGGTCTCGGGTGCGAAAGCGGCCTGAAGCCTTTCGCGGATCTCTGCCTGTCGGGACATTTTTTCTTTCCTCGCCTCTTCACCTTGTCGGTTCATAGTCTAAACTGCAGCGCCTGACTCGGAAACTCCCCCAAGACGCAGGAGGCCGCCCCCATGCCAAAGTCCGATCCCTTCGGTTTCGATATGTCCGTTTCTTCTGCCAAGAAGAAGCAAAACCGCGGTCGCCGCGGGATGTCCGGCGCGTCCGAGACCTCCACCCGCGTCTGCGAGCATCCGGGCTGTGATCAGCCGGGGAAATACCGGGCGCCGAAGGCCCCGGACGTGCTGGATGAATTCTACTGGTTCTGCAAGGATCACGTTCGGGAATACAACCAGAAATGGAGCTTCTTCGACGGCAAGACCGAGGCGGAGATGAACGCCCAGGCCAGCAATGACAAGGTGTGGGAACGCAAGACCAAGCCCCTGGGCGATCCGGAGGCGCGCGCCTGGGCGCGGCTTGGCATCGAGGATCCGCACCAGGTGCTGGGCGCCAATGCCACGCAGAACCCGGGCAAGAGCAACAACAACGGCCACACCCGCCGCCTGCCCCCCACCGAACGCCAGGCGATCGAGATCCTGGAGGCGAAGGACCACTGGTCCAAGGCGGAGATCCGCAAGGCCTACAAGGCGCTGATCAAGGTGCTGCACCCCGACATGAACGGCGGCGACCGCAGCCAGGAAGAACAGCTGCAGCAGGTCGTCTGGGCCTGGGATCAGATCAAGGACAGCCGGAGCTTCAAGTAAGCCTGCCGGCATCCGCAGGAAGGGGCGCGTCGCGGGGGAACCTGCGGCGCGCCTTTTCTTTGCCTCCCGGCGCGCGGGAAAGAGATGATCCCGGGATGGCGCGGGTCCCGGGCAGGTCGCGGTCGATGGACGGAGCGGAGATGGCCCGGCAGCCCGGGGCGCAGGATCTGCCCGGCAATGCGGCATCTGCGCGACGGTGCAGGCAGAGGCGCTGGCGGAGGCCTGTTGCGAAGGCGCGCGGGCGGCCGGGCACTGGCGCCCGGGCGCGGGGCGCGCTCTGATCCGGGCAGGACAGAGCGGAGACCCCCATGAAGATCAAGCGCATTCACCACGTCGCCATTGCGGCGACCGAGGCCTCCCCGCTGACCGAGGTCCTGACGGGTCTGTTCGGCTTCGACGTGCCGCAGGTGGAGAGAAGCGGCGATGGCCGGCTGGAGATCGCGATGTTCGGCAAGGGGGGCGGCAGCGCGGTCGAGCTGTTGTCGCCGCGCCAGCCGGGAGCGGAGCCGCCGACCGCGCCGGAAGCCCATCTGGAGGCGACCGGAGAGGGGCTTTACCACATCTGCCTGGAAGTCGAGGGGATCGAGGCGGTGATGGAGGCGCTCAGCCGCAAGGGTGTCCGGTTCCGGAGCGAGGCGCCGATGCCCGGCCATGGAGGCAGCCGGATCGCCTTCATGGATCCGGAAACCACCGGCGGGATCTTCTTCGAACTGATGGAACCCGCCGGCGCAGGGGGCTGAGCCCCTACTGGAACCAGTTAAGGACCAGGGGCGCGATGAACCCGGTCAGCACCGCGTTCAGCCCCATGCCGATGCCCGCGAAGGCGCCGGCGGTGGGGTGCACCTGCAAGGCGCGCGCCGTGCCGACGCCATGGGCCGCAACCCCGGTGGCAAAGCCCCGCCCCCGCCAGTCCCGCAGGCCGAGCGCGTTCAGCGCCGGCGTCACCACGATGGCCCCGATCATGCCGGTGATCAGCACCAGCACGGCCGTCATCGCCGGATCCCCGCCGACCTTTTCGGAAATGCCGATCGCCACCGGCGCGGTGGCCGATTTCGGCGCGAGGGAGGCCAGAAGCTCCCCCCGGACGCCAAAGGCCCAGGCCAGGCCGAGCGCTGCGACCACCGCCGTGAACGACCCGGCCACAAGCGCCACGCAAAGCGGCAGCAGCGCCTTCTTCACCCGCTTGAGGTTGGCGTAGAGCGGCAGGGCCAGGGCCACGGTGGCCGGTCCCAGCATGAAGTGGACGAACTGCGCGCCTTCGAAATAGGTGTCATAGGGCGTGCCGGTCGCCAGCAGCAGCGTGCCCAGCAGGATGACGGAGATCATCACCGGATTGCACCAGGGCTTGCGCCGCGAAAAGCGGAAGATCGCATCGGCCATCCAGTAGGCCACGAGCGTCACGGTCAGCCACAGCAGCGGGCCTTGTTCCAGGTAGGACCAGAGCAGAAGGGGATCCATGGGTCAGTCCTCCTCGTCCACATTGCCGGTGGCGCGGGCCACGTATTCAAAGGCCACGGCGCCGACGATGATCGCCAGCAGGGTGGACCCCACCAGCGAAACGGTGAGCGCGAGCGCGTGGGAGGACAGCTCCGGCAGGCGGGCGACGGCGCCGACGCCCACGGGCACGAAGAGCAGCGACAGGTGCTGCAGCAGCCCGTCGGCCACGGGCCGCACGGTCGCCAGCACGGGCGGAAAGAGCACCATGGAAATGCACAGCGCCACCATGGCGAGGACAGGCCCCGGCAGCGGCAGTGAGAGGGCACGGGAGAGGATTTCACCGCAGAGCTGGTAGAGCAGCAGCACGATGATACCGGAGAGGAATTTGGGCACGGTCGTTTCCCTGAATGGCTACGGGCCGCCGCGACGGGATGCGGGGGCGCCGGGCCACGGGATCGGGAACGGTCCCCAAGCCGGTGCGACGTCGCGGAAGCTTCTGACTGGCAAGGGGTTAGCGCAGGTGACGCAGGGTCCGCAAGCGCGGCACGGGCGAAGCCGCCATGCACGGGGACCATGGCAGCATCAGTGCCCGGCAGGACGGCACGGGCCCCGTCGAAGGCCCCGTCGAAGGCCCCGACGAAGGAGCCCGCTGCGGGGTCTGGCTGCGGGGGCAGGCTCAGGGTTCTGGCTCAGGGCCCCTGCCCCCTATGGGCCGTCGGTGGTCAGCCCTTGGTTTCCCACAGCTTGACCTTCCGGGCCCGCGCCAGCAGGCCAGAGGCCCCGGCCCAACGGCCCTTGTCGGCGTAGATTTCCAGCAATTCGCCGTTCCAGAGGTCGACATGATCGCCGCTGCGCCTTTTGTCGGTCAGCGGCAGCCAGTTGAAGACCGTTTCCGACGGCGTGCTCCAGCAATCTTCGAGGTAGATCACCCCGGTCTTGCCGTCGATCGGGGTGCTGAAGGTCTTTGCCTTGGTGTCGATGCTGTCGCGGATCGCCTGCAGCATGGTGGCGCCGCTGCAGGAATAGCTGGGCGGGCCCAGCTGCTTTTCCATCGCCACGGCCAGTTCGGTCGCCTTGACGAAGAACCGCTTCGTCAGGGGCTGGTCGCGCACCGCCTCGTTGGTGGCGCCGAGGCCGTGAAAGGTCACGTCCCCTTCGCCCGGGCGGATCTTCAGGGTGGCCCCGACGACGAGCGCGCAGCGGTTGCCGGTGGTGATATCACCGCCCCATCCCCGGATCTGGGTGAAGCGTTCGAGCAATTGCTTGTAGGTATATGCGAGCATGAAAACCTCTGACTGAATCCGGAAAGTTTCCGCCGGGTCAATGGAGGCTGTCAAGTTTTCATGGGTTCCTGCATGGGGCGCACACGGGCGTCGCGCCGCCCGGCCGGAACGGCAGGCCCCGCCGCCGGAGAGCGGCGACGGGGCTGAGGGACGAAACGCGGCGGAAGGGGCGCCGCATATGGCCCGGGGGTCACTGCAGCGCGGCGACCTCTTCGGCGACGCGGTTGCCGTAGTAGTCGACCAGCGCGGCGTAGTAGGTTTCGGGGCTGGGCAGGGTCACTTCGGTGCCGTCATCGACCGCGGCAAGATCGGGCCGGGCCATCAGGCGCACCGGCACCACGTCGATCACCTGGCCGCTGCGGTTCACGATGCGGGTGCGGGCGGTCATGCCGGACCGCAGGGGATCGGGCTGATCGCCACCGTTGTAGCGCAGGCCCAGGCGATCGAGGGAGGTTTCCACCTGCCAGCCATCGGCGGCGATCCCACGGGCCGCCAGGGCGCGCACCACCGCAAGGTCCAGATCGCGGCCGACCCCGTCGAAGAAATCATCGGCGGCCGGATCGGCCAGCTCGACCGGGCGGTTGAGCGCATTGGCGATGCCGCTGGCCTCTTCCAGGGTGTCCTGTTCGGGGATGTCGGCAAAGGCGGGCAGCGCCAGGGGCAGAGCGCCGGCGACGGCGAGGGGCAGCAGGTACTTGCTGGCGGGCTTCTTGCGGGACGTCTTGAGGGGCTGGGACACTTTCGATCTCACTTCCGTTGGCAGCCGGCCTATCCGGGGGCCAAGGGGCATCCGGCCCCGTCCGGGAACGGGGTGGATGGCCTGGGGACAGCCGGCGGGCTGGGGTTGATCAGGGTACGGGACCCTGCGGTCTCACTGCCCAGACAACGGCGGGCCGGGCGGCAGGTTCCCGCGGCTTTGCACGCCCCGGTGCCACTTGACCGCGCACAGGCCCACCGGAGGGCCCGGCAGGTTCCCGCGCAAGTTACTGACGTGACAGTCGTTTTTCAGACCATTCGGAAACGTCTGCCAGACGCCTGAAAGATAGGGGAAAAATTTTGCTCTCCGCAGCTCGGCCGAAGATCGGAAGGGGGCCGGGCGACGGGAGCGGCAGGTTTCCGCAGGCAGGATTCGGACCAGAATTCGGGAGGCAATTGGCGGGGCGGCTGTCAGTCCGACAGGGCCTCTGCCGCGGAGACAAGCTGACCGGAGGCGAGAATGGCCCCCGTCGGCGTGGTGCCCGGCGCGCCGCCTTCGGGCTCTTCCGAGACCTCCATCCGGCCTTCGGGCATGAGAGAGGCCGGCCCCGGCTGCAGGGTCAGGGCCAGGCTGATTTCCCCGTCGGGCCAGAGCGCAAGTGGCAGAGGATCGGCATCCCCGGCCACCAGCCAGAACTGGAACACCCGGCCCTCTGCGGCTTCCCTGCCCTGGCGTTCCAGGGTCAGGGTCCGGTGATCGGCATCGAAGGCGGCATCGAACTGCACCGGCAGATCGGCGGAAGCGACCTGTTCGCCCACCGGGGGCCGGATGGCGGCGAGGTAGTCCGGCGCGGTCGCCGGGACCATGAGCCCGCTTTGCCAGGCCAGCCAGGCCAGCCCGGCGGCCACGGCGGTGCCGATCACAGCCTCGCCCAGGCCGAGGGAGGCGATGAAGCCGCGCCAGCCGGTGGGGATCTCTTCCTCTTCCTCCGGCCAGAGGCGGGCCTGCAGGGCATCGCGGATGCGGGCGACCTTCTCCTCTTCGGGGAGGTCGGGATGGCGGGCGGTGAAATCCCTGGCCCAGGCCGTGACCTCTGCCCGCAGGGGGGCGGCCCCGCGCAGGCGGGCGCGCACCGCGCGCCGTTCGGGCGTGGACAGGAGGGAGAGCAGGTGATCCAGGGCCGCGGCCCCTTCGCCGGAGGCGGGCCGGGCAGCTCGGCCACGGCGGCGGGTTTTCCCGGAGGCGGCACCGCCTGCCGTCGTCGTCCGGGCGCGCCGGTTCTCTTCAGTCATCGCGACAGGCATTCCTTGAGCTTGATCAGGCTGCGCCGCAGCCATGTCCGCATGGTGTTGAGCGGGACCGCATGACGTTCCGCCAGTTCCTGGTAGCTGAGACCCACCAGGTAGGCCCCGCGCACCGCTTCCGCCCGGTCTGGATCAAGCTCTGACAGGCAGGTGACAAGGCGCGCACGTTCGCCGGAGGCAATGGCCTGCGCCTCTGGCCCGGGTTCGCCGGAGGGCAGAACCTCTGCCTCCGACAGATCCTCCCCCCGGGCGCGGCGGGCGCGCAGGCGGTCGATGGCGGTGTTGCGCGCGATGGTGATCAGCCAGGTCATCGGGGAGAACCCGGTGGAGCGGTAGCGATCGGCATTGCGCCAGATCTTCACGAAGGTGTCCTGCAACGCGTCCTCGGCTTCGGAGCGGGAGCGCAGGATGCGCAGGGAGACCCCGAAGAGCTTGCCCGAGGTCAGGTCGTAAAGCCGCTGGAACGCGCCACGGTCGCCATCGGCGGTGCGCGTGATCAGCTCTTCGATCTCCTCCAGCGTGGCCAAATGGCCCTCCGATATTCCAGCCGGCATTCGGAACCGGGCCTGTGCCCCGCCCCGTTCGATGCGGTTCGTGATCCCCGGACGAGCCTTTGTGCAGCCGGTTCGGCACGAACCGGGCCGGGCCCTGCCGGGGGCGTTTTTGCCCTTTCCCTCGCCGCGCGCTTCGATATGGTGCACCGAGACCCCGCAGGATGCTGCGGGTGCGGAATGAAGCAGGAAGGACTTGCCGACCATGGCCGAGGGATCGCTCGATAGCAACGCCAAACCGACCGAAGAAATCTCCGTCCGGGAGACCTTTGGCATCGATACGGACATGGTGGTGAAGGGCTTCGAAGAGCGCACCGACCGTGTGCCCGAAGTGGACAGCACCTACCGTTTCGACCCCGACACGACCCTGGCCATCCTGGCCGGGTTCAGCCACAACCGCCGCGTCATGGTGCAGGGCTACCACGGCACGGGCAAGTCGACCCATATCGAACAGGTCGCGGCCCGGCTGAACTGGCCCTGCGTGCGCGTCAACCTGGACAGCCACATCAGCCGGATCGACCTGATCGGCAAGGATGCGATCAAGCTGAAGGACGGCAAGCAGGTGACGGAGTTCCACGAGGGCATCCTGCCCTGGGCGCTGCGCAACCCGACCGCCATCGTCTTTGACGAATACGACGCCGGCCGCGCCGACGTGATGTTCGTGATCCAGCGGGTTCTGGAAACCGACGGCAAGCTGACCCTGCTGGACCAGAACGAGGTCATCACGCCGAACAAGTACTTCCGCCTGTTCGCGACGTCGAACACCGTGGGTCTGGGCGACACCACGGGCCTCTACCACGGCACCCAGCAGATCAACCAGGCGCAGATGGACCGCTGGTCCCTCGTGGCGACGCTGAACTACCTGAGCCATGATGCCGAAGCGGCGATCATCCTCAGCAAGGCGCCGCATTACAACAACGAGAAGGGCCGCAAGATCATCAACCAGATGGTCACCCTGGCCGGCCTGACCCGGACCGCCTTCATGAACGGCGACCTGTCGACCGTCATGTCGCCGCGGACCGTGATCAACTGGGCTGCCAACGCGGAAATCTTCCGCAACGTGGGCTATGCCTTCCGGCTGACCTTCCTCAACAAGTGCGACGAGCTTGAACGCCAGACGGTGGCCGAGTTCTACCAGCGCTGCTTCGACGAAGAGCTGCCCGAAAGCGCGGCTGCTTCTGCAAGCTGATGCATATCGGCCTGATCGGCGGCATCGGGGTCGCGGCGAGCCTGGTCTATTACCAGCGCCTCGCGGCCCGGGTTGCCGATCTGGGCGGGCGCATGGAAATGACGCTCGTCCATGCCGATATCCAGGAGCTGATCCGCAACAACCTGGCCTGGAACGCGGAAGCACAGGCCGAAAGCTATGCCCGTTATATCGACCGGCTGCGCGACGCGGGATGCGACTGCGCGGCGATCACGTCGATCGGCGGGCATTTCTGCTATCCCGAAACCGTGGCGCGGGCGCGCCTGCCCATGGTCAGCGCCATTGCGCCGCTGGATGCCCATTTCGCGGGTCAGGGGCTGAAACGCGTGGGCCTTCTGGGCACCGCCAACGTGATGCGAACCCGGCTGTTCGGCCAGATGGAGAAGGTGGAGGCCGTGGCGCCCGAGGGGGACCTGGACGCCATCGGCAAGCTCTATCAGGACATCGCCGTCGCCGGGATTTGCACCGAGGCGCAGCGCGCCGAGTTCTTTGAACTGGGCCGCCGCATGGTGGAGGATCAGGGCGCCGAGGCGGTGATCCTGGCGGGCACCGACCTGAACCTGGCCTTCGATCGTGATGCCGGATACCCGGTGGTGGATGCGCTGGACATCCACGTGGCGCTGCTGGCCGATCTGGCGACCGGCCGCGCCAGCCTTTGATCGCGCCCTATTCGAAGGGCAGCTTCGACCAGCTGGTGTTCTTGACGATCTTGGCCAGCTCATCGACCGGGTAATTGCCGTTGCCGCCCACGGGCACCATGGCCGCGGCATGGGTCCAGCACTGGTGGATGTAGATCTGCCGCGCCTTCTTCCCTCCGCCGAGAGAGACCGGTTTCAGCGTGCCGGAATAGCCCGCCGAATTGGCCGGGGCCCCTTCGCCGTAAAGGGCGTAGAGCGGGGATTTCAGCCGCACGACCTTGGCCAGGCCGATCTGCTTGGCGCTGCCGCTGTACCATTCCGACAGCAGGGCCAGCACGCCGTGCAGCATCGACTTGCCCTGCTGGCGATCATGGATCAGCAGGTCCCAGGTAACGCCGAAATGGGCCGCGATCCGTTCGAATTCATGCGGGGTGAACCACCAGGCGCCGAAGTCCCCGGCGCGTTCGCCGGTGCGTTCCACCTCCTTGTGGAGGCGCAGCAGCAGGGCGCCCGTGGGCAGGGTCACCGTGACCGGAGAGTTGATGCCGCCGCCGCGATGGCCGGAGGCGTCGAAGCCGAGCCCGCCCAGCAGGACGTCCTGCGTCGGCTGGCCGCCGGGGTAATCCCCGCTGTTGATGGGTGTCATCCTGTCCTCCCAGACGAAATGGATAGCTGAAAATGGATCCGAGAAATCTGCCGGTCGGGTCCGGCCCTTACAGGATGCGGGAGGCCGCGCGCCCTGTCCAGCCGCCTGACGCGCCGGGCCGGGATCCGCCGAATGCGAGGTATCTGCGCCCGTGCGGTTAAGGGTTTGGGAAACCCCGCGGCGCAGGGTGGATGGATGGAGAGATCGCCCGCCCCACCCCGCCGCCCCGGCCCCGCGTCGCGCGTGGTGCCCCTTGCGGTGCAGTGCCTCGCGCTGCTGTGGCTTCTGCAGGCAGGCGACGGGCGGGCCGCCGCGGCGGTGATGCCCGCGGACAGGGGCACAGGGCCGACAGAGGGGCGCGGGACCGATTGGGCCCCGCAGTTCGCCCGCTGCGCCGGGCGCCTGTCGGCAGAGGTGGAGCATGGATGGCTGACCGGGGCCGAGGGCGACGCCGCGCGCCAGGCCGCCCGCGCTACCATGCTGGAGCTTCTGGCCGCCAGTCCCCTCCCTGATCCGGGCACGCCCCGAGACCTGCTGTCCCTGCGGATCGAGGCGAAGATGGCGCAGCGCGCCCTGCTGGAACGCGCCCGCTTCAACGCCGATCCCGCCGATGCCGCCCGCGCAGCCCAGGCAGCGCGGGCTCTTCTGGCCCCCTGCCTGGCGATGCTGGGCGCCTGACGGGCGCCCTTTGGCCGCCGCGCGACCCGCCGCCCCGCCCTTCCCCTACGGCACCCGATCAAGCGCCGGTCGCGTCACTTCACATTGGCGAGAGGCGCGAATTCTCCCCCGTGCAATCTGCGGCAAAGAGTCCTAACTCATTTGACAATACAAACACACTCCCCTCCGCCGGCGGCCCTCCCCCGCTGGTCCTCCCCTTTCAGAAACAAGATCGGAGCTCCCCATGCGTCGTTTCCAACCCCTTATTTTCCTCTCCGCCCTCGCCTTCCCCGCCGGTATCGCCGAGGTTGCCACCGCCGAGGTGGATGACCGCAACCATGCCGTCACCAGCGAAGCCGTGACCCAGCTGTCGCTGGATGAAACCGCCAGCTACACCTTCGGCAGCGGCATGCCCGGCGGCGCCGGCGTGCGCGCCGACATGGACAGCCGCGCCCTGATCCGCGAGTGGACCCGAAGCTGACCGGCCCTATCTGGGACGGCATGCGCAGCCTGCCTTCCTCCCTCACGCCTCTGGTGGCTCTCATGTCCCTGGCCCTTGTCGCCGCAGCCCCGGCTGCCCGGGCGCAGGCAACAGACGACCCGGGCGAAACCGCGCGCTGCGCGGCCTTCTGGCTGGGCGTTGCGGATGTGGCTGGCGCCTATCCCGGCTATTTCCGCGAAGCAGAGGCGATCCGCGCCCAGGCGCGCGCCTTCGTCGAGGCCGCCGGGGTGGAGGACGTGCCCCCCCTCGACCAGATGCGGCGCGACTACGGGATCAGCGCGCGCGCCGCGATCCTGGGCGGTGATCGCCTTTCCGCCCGGATCTATGAAAACATGACCGATCGCTGCGCGGAGCCAACCCCGGAGCCCACCCCCGAGCCGTGACGCAGCGCCGTCGAAGGGCCGACAATGTGCCGGGCCCGCAAAGCACCGCCCGCGTGCGGCGCTTCGCGCTTGCGGGCGTCGCGGCCAAGTGCTTTATCTTTCGACATGAGCAAGTCCAGCGACAACCCCGCCGATCCGTTCAAGAAGGCCCTGGCCGAGGCCACCAAGGTCATGGCCGACGATCATGACCTGAACGTGCAGTACAGCGTCGACCCTTCGGGCAAGACCGCCGACCAGGTGCGTCTGCCGCAGGTGTCCCGACGGATGTCGAAGGAGGAGGTTCTGCTGGCCCGCGGCACCGCCGATGCGCTGGCGCTGCACCACCGCTATCACGACGCCAAGACCCACGGGAAATACCAGCCCGACGGCCAGATGGCGCGGGAACTGTTCGAGGCGATGGAAACCGCCCGTTGCGAGGCCATGGGCGCGCGCGACATGCCCGGCACGGCGGGCAACATCGACCACAAGATCGCCGCCGAGGCTCGCCGCCTTGGCTATGACGGGATCAAGGATCGCGCCAGCGCGCCGCTGCCTGCGGCGGCGGGCTATCTGATCCGTCACCTGGCCACCGGGCGCCCGATGCCCGCCGGTGCGGAAAACGTGATGGAGCTTTGGCGCCCCTTCATGGAGGAACGCGCGGGCGGGACCCTGGAAGACCTGCAGGAGCGCCTGTCGGATCCCGCGGCCTTTGCCCGCTTTGCCCGCAAGATGATCGACGACCTGGGCTATGGCGACCAGCTGGGCGATGATCCCGATGCGGAGGACGAGGAGTCCATGGACGACGCCGAGGAGGCGCCCGAGGACGATCAGGAGCCAGAGAGCAGCGGCGAGGACGACAGCGAGGACCAGCCCGAGGCAAGCCCCGAGCAGAGCCAGGAGGATCAGCAGGATCCGACCGAGGCCGAGGTCAGCGCCGAGGACATGGCCGACCAGGAAGCCGCCGAGGAAGCCGAGCTGCCGGAGGGCGAGGCCCCGCAGGAGCCCCCCACCCCGCAGCCCGTCAGCGACGCGGATCCGAACTACAAGGTCTACACCGACAGTTTCGACGAGGAGGTTCTGGCAGAGGACCTGGCCGATCCGCAGGAGCTGGAACGGCTGCGCGCCTACCTCGATCAGCAGCTTGACCCGCTGAAGGGCGCCGTGGGCCGCCTGGCCAACAAGCTGCAGCGCCGCCTGCAGGCGCAGCAGAACCGCAGCTGGGATTTCGACAAGGAAGAGGGCGTTCTGGATGCCGGCCGTCTGGCCCGCGTCGTTGCGAACCCCACCACCCCGCTGTCGTTCAAGGTCGAGAAGGACACCGAGTTCCGCGACACCGTGGTGACCCTGCTGCTCGACAACTCCGGATCCATGCGGGGCCGCCCGATCTCCATCGCGGCGATCTGTGCCGACGTTCTGGCGCGGACGCTGGAGCGGTGCAGCGTGAAGGTCGAGATCCTGGGCTTCACCACCCGCGCCTGGAAGGGCGGGCAGAGCCGCGAGAAGTGGCTGGCCGATGGTCGCCCCCAGCAGCCCGGCCGCCTGAACGACCTGCGCCACATCGTCTACAAGCAGGCCGATGCGCCCTGGCGCCGCAGCCGGGAGAACCTTGGCCTGATGATGAAGGAAGGCCTGCTGAAGGAGAACATCGACGGCGAGGCCCTGGAATGGGCGCACCGCCGGATGGTGGCCCGGCGCGAGGCGCGGCGCATCCTGATGGTGATTTCCGACGGCGCGCCGGTGGATGATTCCACGCTGAGCGTGAACCCCGCGAACTTCCTAGAAAAGCACCTGCGCGACGTGATCGCCATGATCGAGAAGCGCAAGGCGGTGGAGCTGATCGCCATCGGCATCGGCCACGACGTGACCCGCTACTACGAGCGCGCGGTGACGATCACCGACGTCGATCAGCTGGCCGGTGCGATGACCGAACAGCTGGCGAGCCTTTTCGACAACGATCCCCGGGCGCGCGCGCGCTTCCTTGGCATGCGCAAGGCGGGCTGAGCCCCGCCCGACAGTCGGAGGCCCCGAAAACGGCCCGGCCCCCAGCGGGAGCCGGGCCTTTTCATGCGCAGGGCCACCTTCGCCCGTGACATTATGCCCCCGTCTTGCCCGGCACGCCGGGCTGGATCGGTGCGCCCGGGGGTGGCAGGGTGTCCCTGGGTGGGCCCATGTGCGCGCTCCGCCGGGCGGAGCGCCGGAAGGATGCGCTGATGCCCCCTGATCTGCCTGAACGCCATTCCCGCAGCCCGCAGCCCCACAACCTGCCCCCCGCCCCGCCATCGGAGAGCAATTTCACCGCCGCGCGTGCCTTCGTCGCCCATGGGCGCAGGCGCCAGCGGGAGGAGGGACGGGAGAGCATTTCCGGCCCCGGCTCCTTCCTGGAGGCCGCGCGCCCCACGCTGACCCTGCTGCGCCGCGCGCTGGAGGAACGCGAGATCGGCTCGATCCTGGACCTGGGGTGCGGCGACTGGAACTGGATGCGGGAACTGGGCCTGCCGGAGGTCGGCGGTGGCGTCGACTACCTGGGCTGGGACGCGGACCCGGACCTGCTGGACGAGCTGCGCGCGCGCCATGGCGGCCCCCGGGTGCGGTTCGAGCTGCAGGATCTGACCACCGCCCCCCTGCCCCGCGCCGACCTGGTGATCATCCGAGACGTGCTGTTCCACCTGCCCCACGACCTGGGATGCCGGGTGGTGGAGAAGATCCGCCAGAGCGCGCGCTACATGATCGCCACCAGCTTCCCCGGGCAGGCCAGCAACCCGGACTGGGGCGACTGCCTTCCGGTGCGGATCGACGGCTGGGGGTTCTACACCATCGACCTTTGCGCGCCGCCCTTCGACCTGCTGCCCCATCTGGTGGAGATGCTGCGCGAACCGGCCTGTTCGGCCCGGGGACGCCCCCGTTTCGTCTGCCTGTTCGATTTCGGCTCGCAACCCTGAGCAGGGAGACCTAGATTGATCCCCGACCCGCGACGATCTTAGGGGATCCAGATGTTCCAGACTTTCGAAACGCCCTCCAGCCCCGACCAGGGGCCACCCCGGCTTGCCCTCCTGCGTGCGCAGCTGAAAGCGGAGGCGCTGGATGCCTTCCTGGTGCCGCGCGCCGATGCCCACCAGGGCGAATATGTCGCCCCCCGGGACGAACGGCTGGCCTGGCTGACGGGCTTCACCGGGTCCGCCGGGTTCTGCGTGGCCACCACCGACCGCGCGGCGGTTTTCGTGGACGGGCGCTACCGGGTGCAGGTGAAGGCGCAGGTGGCCACCGAGTTCGAGAAGATCGACTGGCCGGAAACCCAGGTCGGCACCTGGGTGCGGCAGGCGCTGCCGGGCGGCGGCGTGCTGGGCTACGACCCCATGCTGCATGCCCGGGGCGAGATCGACCGGCTGGCGGCCAGCCTGGAGGGATCCGGCGTCGCCCTGCGCGCGGTGGAGGCAAACCCGGTCGATGCGATCTGGGACGACCAGCCGGAGCCGCCGATGGGCCCCATCGTGCCGCAGCCGATCGAATTCGCCGGCGAGACCCTGGAAAGCAAATGCGCCCGGCTGGGCGCCGAGCTGGAGGCCGCCGGAGAGGCGATGGTCGTGCTGACCCTGCCCGACAGCATCGCCTGGCTCCTGAACATCCGTGGCAGCGACATCGCCCGCAACCCGGTGCCCCACGCCTTTGCCCTGCTCTTTGCCGACGGCCAGGTCGCCCTGTTCGCCGATGACGCCAAGTGCGACGAGGCCCTGCTGGACCACCTTGGCCCGACGGTGAACATCGAAGGACCCGAATCCTTTGGCCCGACGCTGGAACATCTGGCCGGGCGGCTGAAGAAACCCGTCAGGCTGGATCGCAACTCCTGCCCTATCTGGGTGGCCGACCGGCTGGCCGGGCTGGAGATCCACTGGGGCAGCGATCCCTGCATCCTGCCCAAGGCGCGCAAGAACGCCGCCGAGATCGAGGGCATGCGCCAGGCCCACCTGCGCGATGCCGTGGCAATGTGTCGCTTCCTTGCCTGGTTCGACGCCGCACAGGCCGAAAGCCTGAGCGAGATCGACCTTGTGACCCGGCTGGAAATCTTCCGGCGGGAAACCAACCAGCTGATGGAAATCAGCTTTGACACCATTGCCGGGGCCGGGCCGAACGGCGCCCTGCCGCACTACCATGTCACCAGCGACAGCAACCGCCAGCTGGAGACCGGGCAGCTGGTCGTGGTCGACAGCGGCGGCCAGTACCTGGACGGTACGACGGACATCACCCGCACCCTCCTGGTGGGCGAAGAGGCCGGCCCCGAAGAGCGGGAATGCTTCACCCGGGTCCTGAAGGGCATGATCGCCATTTCCCGCCTGCGCTGGCCAAAAGGCCTTGCAGGACAGCATCTTGATGCGCTTGCCCGCTATCCGCTGTGGCTGGCCGGGCAGGATTTCGACCATGGGACGGGCCATGGCGTGGGCGCCTATCTTTGCGTTCACGAGGGGCCGCAGCGCCTGTCGCGCGTGTCCGATGTGCCCTTCGAACCGGGCATGATCCTGTCCAACGAACCGGGCTATTATCGCGAGGGTGCCTTTGGCATCCGGATCGAGAACCTGATCGTGGTGCAGGAGGCAGGGGAGCTGCCGGGGGCCGACAACCGCGCCATGCTGGACTTCGAAACCCTGACCTTCGTGCCCATCGAAAGACGCCTGATCGCACCCGAGCAGCTGTCGGAAGAGGAGCGCGCCTGGGTCGATGCCTATCATGCAACGGTGCGCGATAAGATCCGTCCGCTGCTGGACGCCGAGACCGCACTGTGGTTGGATCGCGCGACAGCCAAACTGTGAACTTCCTGACCCCGCAAGGGGCGTGGTGACACGCCCCTGTTACACGCACGCGGCAGGAGTTTCGGGACCAAGGGAAAATGACCATGACCGACATCACCATCCGCAAGGCGGAGGGCATCTGGAGCGTTCGCGCTGGCGGTGCCGTGCTTGCCGAAAGCCGCGAGGCACTGGAACTGAGCGAAGCGGGCCACCCCGATATCATCTACTTCCCCCGTGACGACATCGCGATGGCCTTCCTGGACCGGACCGATCATGCCAGCCACTGCCCCAAGAAGGGCGACGCGGTCTACTTCTCGATCGTGACGAAGAGCCAGACCCTGGAAAACGCCGCCTGGTCCTACGAGGCGCCGCTTGACCAGGCGCAGCGGATTGCCGGGCACGTGGCCTTCTACGCCACCGATTTCGTGACCGTCGAACAGATCTGAGTTTCGGGCCGCAATCCGGGAGCGATCCCGCCACCGCCAGCCCGGGGTTCAAGCCGGTCGAAAGACCCGCCCGGCCCGTCGCCAGACCTGCAATGCCCGCCCTTCCGGCGGGCATTTCGCGTTTCGGGGCCGATCAGTGCGGGCCGGTCAGTGGGGGCCAGTCAGCTGTGTTCCTCTATCGCCGTGGCGGCGAGGGCCTTGTTGTAGCAGCGCAGCGCATCGACGTGGAAGAGGGCGCCCAGAAGGCGCGGAGGCTGGTTTGCCTCCGGCGGGGAAATCACCGGGATGAAGGGTTCAAGGCTGCGTTCGAAGACCGGGAAGGCCGCTTCGAGCGTGGCATTGGGATCGAGGTAGATCCCCTTCTCTATCAGCTCCCAGCACTTGTCCTCGGGGGCTGCGGCCTCTGCCTCCGGTCTGCGCATGACGCCTGCGACGCTGAACATGCAGAGCAGGTACTTCTGCGGACCGGCGGCCAGGTGGATGCCGCGCCGTTCCAGCTGCGTCAGGAAGAAGGAGCGTTTCACCAGCCGCGATCCGATGGCGGTGGAGATGGAGACGGTGACCATGACAGCCAGCGCCGTGGTCCAGTCCCCGGTCAGTTCGAAGACGATCAGCGTGGTGGAGATCGGCGCCCCCAGCACCGCCGCCGCCACGCCACCCAGGCCTGCCAGCGCGTAGAGCGAGGGGCTGCCGGAATGGTCGGGGAAGAGGCTGGTCGCGATGACGCCGAAGGCCAGCCCGGTGAGCGCGCCCAGCATCATGGAGGGGGAGAAGACCCCGCCGCCCATGCGCCCGCCCATGGTGATCGCCGTGGCGAGCGCCTTGACCAGCGCCAGCACCATCGCTTCGCGCAGGAGCATGTCGCCGGACAGGGCGCGCAGGGTCGTTTCATAGCCCACGCCGATGATATGCGGGAACCAGATCGCCATCAGCCCCAGGAGGCCGCCCGCCACCGCCGGGCGCAGGAAGCGCGGGACGGAGAAGCGGCCCTGCAACCGGCCCGCGACGGTTTCGGCGGTGAAGATCGCCCGCATGAAGAGCCCCGCCACCACGCCGCAGACCGCACCGAGCAGCAGGAAGGCCGGCAGTTCCTGGTAGAGCACCAGGATGGAGCTGTCGTGCAGGACGAATTCCGTGGTTTCGCCGAATTGCAGGCGGGAGATCACCGCGCCCGCCACGGCGGCGATGGTGATGGGCGCGAAGGCGTGGATCGCGAAGTGGCGCAGCACCACTTCGAGCGCGAAGAGCGTGCCGGCAATCGGCGCATTGAAGGAGGCGGAAACTGCGGCGGCCACCGCGCAGCCCAGAAGGTCCCGCCCGGTCACGCCATCGGCCTTCAGCCGGTTGAGCACCCAGGTGGAGGCGACGGCGGCCAGGTGCACCACCGGCCCCTCCCGCCCGGAGGAGCCCCCGGTGCCCAGGGTGATCAGGGAGGCGGCGGCAGAGGCGAGACCGGCCCGGGTTTCGACCCGCCCTTCCTTCAGCGCGGCGCCCTCGATCACGTCGGCGACGGAGCGGACGCGGCCATCGGGGGTGAAGACATGCAGGATGATCCCCACGATCAGCCCGCCGACCATCGGCACCAGAAGGACCAGGTACCAGGGCAGCCCGCCCGCGAAGGAGTGCATCAGGTGCGGATCGTCGGCGCCGTAGGCCAGGCGCTGCAACAGGGAGATCCCGTTGCGGAAGGCCAGCGCCACGGAGCCGCCCACGACCCCGACCGCCAGGGCGATCAGCCAGAACTGGACCTGGTTCGGCCCGCGCGTCCTGAGGATGGACCAATAGGCCCGGATCAGCGTGAAGAGCCTGGCCAACGGCCTGGTGAGCCAGCTTCCGTCCCGCGCCTTGGTCTGCACTGCCCTGCCTTCCCGTCCCGCGCACCGCAGCCCCCGCGGCCCCGGTCAACCTGTCTTCCGTCCTAGGACAAAGCCGCGCCGCGGAAAAGGCCGCAGCGCCCCCGCAACAGGCCCGGCTGCGGAGTGATGCAACGGAAAGACAGAAAACTGTGGACTACGACCATCCGCCCGCTTGAAGAGCGCGCCATGAAAGGTTCTGATTTGATCAGAAGAAGGGGACGAGCAATGGACCAAAGGCCGTGGCGCAAGCCGGGGGATCGGCCTGGCCCTCGCCAGACCACCGCGTTCGAGGCGGAGGAGGCAGCCAGGCTGCACGACCGGGTGATCGGTCGGCTCTACGATGTTGCGGTGGATCCACGCAACCTGTCCGAACTGCTGGACGACTGGGAACGCCTGAACCGCCCCCTGCGACATGCCTTGGACCAGGCGGCCCGACAGCCGGCTGCCCCGGGCGGAGGTGCCACGGACACGGCGGGACCTTCGGGCACGGCAGGGTCATCGGGGTCAGAGACCGATGCCCATCGGCTTTCCCCCCTGTCCGGCCCCGTGGTGACACCTTCCGAAAGCGCGGCGCGCAGGCTTGATTTCGCCGGGCATTTCCAACGCGTTGTGCGCCTGCTGGAACAGGGATCCGGTGCCCGGGCCCTGCGCCCGGAGGAGGCGGAGCTTCATCGGTTCAGCCGTACCGCGGCCTTTGCCGTCAGCCCGGCGCTGACCCTGTCTGCGGCCAACGAAGCCACCCGCAGCCTGCTGCAAATCGACCGGGGCGACAGCATCGACTGCCTGCCCCTGGAAACCGCCCACCTGGAAAGCCTGCGCGGGCTTCTGCGGCGGATGATGGGGCAGCAGCCCGATCCGGCCTCTGCCCGCGCCCGGCGCCTGCCGGCCCGCCCCGGGCGGATTTCGGTGCTGCGCCTGCGGCTGAAGGGCAGCGGCCGCCTGATCCTGGCGCAATGTGCGCTGAACCGCCCGCCCGGACATGCTCCCTTCGTCCTGGTTGTCACCTCCGAGCTGCGCTGGCCGGAAAGCCTGGCGGAAACCCTGCGGGAGGCCTTCGGCCTGACCCGGGCGGAGGCGCAGATCCTGTCCTCCCTCACCCAGGCGCGGCCGGTCCGGGAGATCGCGGAAGAGCGCGGCCGCTCGGTGGAGACCGTGCGCGCGCAGATCAAGTCGATCCTGGCCAAGACCGAGACCCGCAGCCAGGGGGAGTTGTTGCGGCTGGCCCTGTCGGTCAGCGACCTGGCGCCGCTGGACAGCCTGCAGGACAGCGCGACGCCGGTGACCCGGGACGGCAGTGTCAGCACCGCGCCCGCAGGCGGCACCGACCGCAGCTGGGTCGAGGCGCTGGTATCGGCCGAGGCCTCGCCCGATAGCGGCTTTTCCGCCAGCCCCCCGCCTGCCAGCGATCTTCCGGACCTCGACGGCGCCCTGGGCGCACGGTTCGACAGCCCGCAAGCCTGGAGCGAGGCACCGGCCCCGGCACGGCGTGGCGGCACCCAGCGGGGGCGGGCCGGCGGCATGGTGCGGTTCAGCCACGGCGGCGGCACCCTGCCGGTCGTGCCCTACCGCAGCCTGATGCGCAGCCATGGGCGCCGGATGGAATACCTGGTGCTGGGCGACCCCGACGGCGCGCCGGTGATCTGGACCCATGCGGTGACCGGCTTCTGCCGCTGGCCCGCTGCGATGGAGGCCGCCGCCGCTGCCGCCCGGTTGCGGGTGCTCGTGCCGGTCCGCGCGGGCTTCGGCGCCTCCGACCCGCTGTCGCCCGCCATGCTGCAGGACGAGGGGCCGCACGACCCGGCGGCCCGCTTCCGCCAGGCGGCCGATGACATCGCCGCCCTGATGGACCGGCTGTCGCTGGAACGGGCCCCTGTGCTGGCCTACAGCGGGGACATCCGCATCGCCGCACTGCTGGCCAACCGCCATCCCCAGAGGGTCAGTGCGATCATCGGCACGAATCCCGTGCTGATCCCCCCTACCCCGGCCCATTACGACGAAATGGGGCGCTGGCATCGCTTCATCCTGGGGGGTGCCCGCTACACGCCGGAACTGCTTCCCTTCATGCTCGACACCTCTCGTGCCATGGCGCGGCGCACCGGCTACGAGGATTTCATGTCCAGGCTGCTGGGCCAGTCCCCCGCCGACAGCGCCACCCTGAAACAGCCGGAGATGCGCGCGGCGCTTTCCGCCTCTCACGAGCTGGTTGCGGATGGCGGCAGCGTCGCGACCGCGCTGATCGACGAACTGGTGGACGGAGAGAGGCTGGACTGCACCGGAGAGCTGGACGCCCTGAAGGGGCGGCTGCCGGTGCACGTGGTCCAGGGCGATCAGGACATGCGCAGCAGCCCCGCGATGCGGGCGGCCGGGCGGCGTCGCTTCCCCTGGATGGAATACATGGATGTTCCCGACACCGGCGAACTGCTGTTCATGCAGCGCGGTGACATCCTGCTCGATCTGGCAAAATCATATGTAAGCATTTGACGTTAGGGGAAACTTTCTGATCACGTTTTCTTGATCAGCCTTTCCGCGGCGCGGTTTTGCCCCATCTGGGGTATGACCGGGGAAGCCCGGAGTGCGATTTTAAGCCTTGTTAAGTGGTGATCTGTTGCGTGTACCCGTGCCGAGGGTTCCCCGAACAGGAGATCGCGGCACGGGAGTACGCTGCTCCCCATCCGAACATACCGAAGGGCGCTCCGATATGGGCGCCACGACACCGGCGCGTGACACGAGGATGCTGCCCCCGGTGCGGCCTCAGCCGGCTGCGATCAGCGCCCGGGCCGCCGCGCGGGCCTCTTCCGTGACCGCATCGCCGGAGATCATCCGGGCAAGCTCGTCCACGCGGGCCTCTGGCGACAGGGGAATGACGGTGGAAAGCGTCGCATCCCCTTCCACGCGCTTGGCGACCTGCCAGTGATGCGCCGCCCGTGCCGCGACCTGCGGCGAATGGGTGACGACCAGGACCTGCCCGCCTTCCGCCAGCTGCGCCAGACGGCGACCGACCGCATCGGCGGTGGCCCCGCCGACGCCACGGTCGATTTCGTCGAAGATCATGGTCACCGCGCTGTCGTCACCCGACAGGCAGACCTTCAGCGCCAGCAGAAAGCGCGACAGTTCCCCGCCCGAGGCGATCTTGGCCAGCGGCCCGGCGGGGGCGCCGGGGTTGGTGGCAACGGTGAAGGAAACCTCATCCCGCCCATCCGGGCCGGGTTCCGTCGCATCCACCCGGGTGACGAAACGCGCGCGCTCCATCTTCAGTGGTGCCAGCTCTGCCTCCACGGCGGTGTCGAGCCGCCCGGCTGCGGTCTTGCGCGCGGTGGTCAGCTCCTCCGCCAGGGCGTCGTAGACGCCTGTCGCCTCCCGCAGGGCGGTTTCGAGGCGGGCGATTTCATCGGCGCCGTTGTCGATGGCGCCGAGGCGGCTGCGCAGATCCTCGGCCAGGGTGGCCAGTTCATCGGGCAGCACGTCATGCTTGCGCGCAAGGGCGCGGATGGCGAAGAGGCGCTCTTCGCAGGCCTCAAGCTCCAACGGGTCGAAATCGAGCGCTTCGAGGCAACGCACGACACCATCGGCGGCCTCGTCCAGTTCCGCGAGCGCGCGGGACAGCGCGGCGATCGGCGCGTCAAGGCGCCCTTCGACCCCTTCGGCGGCCCCTTCCAGCCAGCGCAGGGCATCGGACATTGGCCCTTCGGCCCCGTCCTGCCCAAGCGCCTGGTGTGCGCGGGCCACGTCCTCCCGCAGGCGTTCGGCCCCCTGCATGAGGCGACGACGCGCGTCGAGGTCGCTTTCCTCCCCCGCTTCGGGGGCGAGTTGATCCAGTTCCTTCACCGAGTGACGCAGGAAGTCTTCTTCGGCGGCGGCGGCGACCAGGGCCGCGCGCGCGGTATCCAGCGCCTTCTGTGCCGCGGAGCGCGCCCGCCAGGCATCGCGCAGGCGCGCCTTCAGCGGTGCGGTTTCGGCAAAGGTATCGAGGATGTCGCGGTGACCGCGCGGGTTCAGCAGGCCACGGTCGTCATGCTGGCCATGCAGTTCCACCAGGGTTTCGGAGAGCGCGCGCAGCACCTGCCCCGAGGCGCGCCGGTCATTGACCCAGGCCGTCTTTCGCCCGTCGAGCGTGTTGATGCGCCGCAGGACCAGTTCTTCGCCACCGGGCAGGCCCGCTTCTTCGAGAACGGCGTGGGCGGGATGGCCGGGGGCGAGTTCGAAGACCGCCGTCACCTCCCCCTGCTCTGCCCCGCTGCGCACTAGATCCGCGCGCCCGCGCCAGCCGAGAACGAAGCCCAGGCTGTCCAGGACGATGGATTTGCCCGCACCGGTTTCCCCGGTCAGCACGTTGAGGCCCGGCTGGAAGTCGAGATCCAGCCGGTCGATGATGAGCATGTCCCGGATATCGAGCCCGCGCAGCATGGCCGCCCCTCAGTGACGGGGGCCGATCCCCCCGGGGCAGAACGCGCCGGAGGGGGCGAAGGGATATGCGATGCGCCGCATCAGAGCCAGTCGCCCTTTACGGTCTGGCGATAGATCTTGGCCAGCCAGCCGTTGCCGCGCGCCTTCGGTTCCAGGCCCTTGCGCGTCAGCAGCTTGTAGCTGTCGTCGTACCAAGTGGTGGAACGGAAGTTGTAGCCCAGGATCGCGGCCGCGGTCTGTGCCTCGTCCGTCAGGCCGAGGGACAGGTAGGCCTCCACCAGGCGGTGCAGCGCTTCGGGGGTGTGGGAGGTCGTCTGGAACTCCTCCACCACGATGCGGAACCGGTTGATGGCGGCGCCGTACTGCTGCCGTTTCAGGTAGTAGCGACCGACCTCCATCTCCTTCGCGGCGAGGTGGTCGAAGGCCAGGTCGAACTTGAGAATCGCGGACTTGGCATATTCGCTGTCCGGGAACCGTTCGATCACCTGGCGCAGCGCCTGGAGCGCCTGCATCGTCAGCTTCTGATCCCGGCCGATCTCGTCGATCTGATCGTAGTAGCTGAGCGCCAGAAGGTACTGGGCATAGGCCGCGTCATCGGAGGTCGGATAGAAGTCGAGGTAGCGCTGTGCGGCAACCCGGCTTTCATCGTAATTGCGCGCCGAATGCAGCGCGAAGGTCTGCATGATCAGCGACCGTTCAGCCCATTCGGAATAAGGATAGAGGCGCTCGATCTCGGAGAAGTAGGTCGCAGCGTCTTCGTACTTGCGCTCCTCCATCTCGTATTCGCCGCGTTCGAAGATCTGTTCGGCCGTGAAGGCCTCCATGTTCGTCTTCGAATTGTCGACACCGGGAGTGTTCGAACATGCCGCGAGTAGCGCCGCTGCCAGGGTGCCCCCTGCCAGCCTCAATCGGAAACCGCCGCCCTTCATGCCTGCATAACCCCTTCAGCGTCATCTTAGTCGGGCCGGCCCGGGAGAGCCGACGCAACCCGGTCCTAGCACAGAAAATTCCGGTGCAAAACGCCTTTGCGCCGGGAAGCCCGGCAAAGCGAACACGCGGGTCCGGCATGGCAAAAAGCCGCCCCGGTGGGGGCGGCTGCGCCAGGGCCGCGAAAGGCCCGCCGGTCGATGCCGTTCACGATCAGGCGACGGCCGGGATTTCATCCGGGGTGATGCCGACACCGGGCAGACGCGCCGCGGTGGCATCGTCGCAGGAGCGGATGCGGTAGTTGCGGCTGTCCGAGAAAAGCTCCCGCAGCAGGGTGTTGGTGAGCGAATGGCCGGACCGGATGCCTTCGTAGCGGCCCAGGATCGGGCCGCCCGCCAGGGCGAGGTCCCCGAGGGCATCCAGCATCTTGTGGCGCACGGGTTCGTCTTCGTGACGCAGGCCGGAGGGCGACAGGATCCTGTCCCCGTCGACCACCACGGCATTGTCCAGCGTACCGCCCAGGGCCAGGCCATTGGCCTGCATCAGGTCCACGTCCGCCTGGCGGCAGAAGGTGCGGCTGTCGGAGAGTTCGCGCACGAAGGCGCCGTTCTTGATCACCAGTTCCCGGTCCTGCACGCCGATGGCGGCATCGGGGAAATCAATGTGGAAGGCGATTTCAAGCTGTTCGGCGGGCAGCAGACGGGCAACGGCCTCCCCCTGGCGCACCTCGACCGGGCGCAGCACCTCGATCGCGCGGGTGGGGGCGGATTGCTCGGTCAGGCCACGGGCCAGGATGCCACGCACGAAGGGCGCGGCGGATCCATCCAGGATCGGCACCTCAGGCCCGTCGATTTCGACCAGGGCGTTGGAAACGCCGCAGCCGGCCAGGGCCGCCATCACATGTTCAACCGTGGAAACACTGGCGCCGGCGCCGTTGACGAGGCGGGTGCACAGCGCCGTCCGCTCCACCGCGTTCCAGCGGGCGGGGATCATGCCGTCATCATCTGCCATGTCGGTGCGGCTGAACCAGATGCCGTAACCGGCCTTGGCCGGGCGGATCGTCAGCGTCGCAGGCTTGCCGGAATGCAGACCGAAGCCGCTGAAGGTGGCCGGAGCCTTGAGAGTGTGTTGCACGGTTCGTACCCCAGGAATGTCCCTATCGGCCTGTCCCGGCCGTTAACTGCTCATTAGGTACGGTCTGTGGAGAACAGTCTCAACTCACTCTTTGCAACGGATTGAAACATCCGCCTCGCAGCGGGGCGGAAACCTGCTCCCCTCTGCGTGAGGGGTTAAAAAGTCAGCGATTACAATAAGAAAGGCCGCCCTTCGGCGGCCTTTCAAATTAACCTAGTCAGCAGAAACGTCGGTTTTGTTACCGGGACGTTACGGCAACTTCGCGGCTCAGTTGGCCTGACGGCGCAGGAAGGCCGGGATCTCGATCCGTTCCTGATCCGGGTCCGCCTCTTGCTGGGTCTGAGGCTGCGGCTGCGGAGCCGCACGGCGCGGCGCGGCGGCAGGTGCGGCCTTGGGCTCGACCCGGGGTTGCTGCTGCGCAGCGGCTTCGGACTGCGAATGGCCGGTCATGCGGTTGATCAGCGAGTTGATCCGGGAGGACCGCTGCTGATGCGCCTGGGCCGCGGGCTGGGCCTGTTGCGGGGCGGGCTGCTGCACCGGCTGGGGTGCCGGGCGCGCTTCGCCGGCACGGGGGGCCTTGGCGACGGCGGCCTGCAGGCGGGCCATGGTTTCCGGGGTCGGCTGACCGGCCGGGCCACGGGACGGCGCGACATAGGCTTCGCGCGGGTCATCGACCGCATGCGCCATGGGCGCGGCCTCTGCACGACGGGGCTGGTAGGCCGGCGGCGGCAGGTCATCCTGGCCGTAGCTGGTGCGCTGTTCCGGACGGGTTTCGTAGGTCATCTCAGGCTGCTGCTGGGCGACAGGCTGACGATGCTCTTCCCGCTGGGGCGCGGACTGCTGCACGACGCGGCGCGGCTCCGGCCGGGTATAGCCATGCTGCGGCTGGTACTGCTGCGCGGCGGGCGCCGGCTGTGCATCCAGTTCGTCGAAGAGAGAGGGCGCGTTGTCCAGATCCTCTTCCAGCGGCGCATAGCCCTGCTGGCGCGCGGCCGGCTGGTGATGCTGCGGTTGCGGCTGGGGGGCGGGCTGCGGCGCGGGTTCCTGCGCGGCGACCGGCTCTTCCATGCGGACGGAGGCTTTCAGCGGCTCGGCCATGCGGCGACGGGGCACCGGGATGTCCTGCGTCACTTCGGAGGCGTCGATGCCGGTGGCGACGACGGAGACGCGCATGCGGCCTTCCATCGTCTCGTCCAGGGTCGAGCCGACGATGATGTTGGCGTCCGGGTCCACTTCCTCGCGGATGCGGTTCGCGGCTTCGTCCAGTTCGAACAGGGTCAGGTCGTGACCGCCAGTGATGTTGATCAGCACGCCACGGGCGCCCTTGAGGGAGATCTCGTCCAGCAGCGGGTTGGCGATCGCCTTTTCGGCGGCCTGCAGGGCGCGGGTCTCGCCATCGGCTTCGCCGGTGCCCATCATCGCCTTGCCCATCTCGTCCATCACGGCGCGGACGTCGGCGAAGTCGAGGTTGATCAGGCCGGGACGGACCATCAGGTCGGTCACGCCCTTGACGCCCTGGTAGAGCACGTCGTCGGCGAGGGAGAAGGCCTCGGTGAAGGTGGTTTTCTCGTTGGCGAGGCGGAAGAGGTTCTGGTTCGGAATGATGATCAGCGTGTCCACGACCTTCTGGAGGTTCTCGACGCCCTCCTCGGCCTGGCGCATCCGCTTCACGCCTTCGAACTGGAAGGGCTTGGTCACGACGCCAACGGTCAGCACGCCCAGCTCACGCGCGGCCTGCGCGATGATCGGGGCCGCGCCGGTGCCGGTGCCGCCGCCCATGCCTGCGGTGATGAAGCACATGTGGGCGCCGGCCAGGTGGTCGACGATCTGCTCGATGCTTTCCTCGGCGGCGGCTGCGCCAACGGCGGCCTTCGCACCGGCACCGAGCCCCTCGGTCACCTTGACGCCGAGCTGGACCCGTGCGGTCGAGCGGCTCTGCTGGAGCGCCTGCGCATCGGTATTGGCAACGACGAAGTCGACGCCTTCCAGTTCCTTGTCGATCATGTTGTTGACGGCATTACCGCCGGCGCCGCCCACACCGAACACGGTGATACGCGGCTTCAACTCTTCTCCCATGCCGGGAACGCTGAGGTTCAGTGTCATCGAATTTTCCGCCTGCTAGGTCCCCTTTTCGGGGATTTTTTCTGCCTATCACTGCAAACACTAACGCTTTCCACGGCGGGCGTCACCCCATAAACAGCGAAAAACACCAAATCTGGGCGCGGTTTGGCTGCCGTTCGCGGCATTTCGCCGAAAGCACATTATCTTGCGTTTACCAGTTCTCCCGGAACCAGCGCACAGCCCGTTTGAGAGACCGCGCGGGGTAGCGATCCAGCGGCAGGTCGAAGTCCCACCATTCGTCCTGCGGATGGGCCGCGAAAAGGCACATGCCGACGGCGGAGGCGAAGCCGGGGCCGGTTGCAGCCTGCGGCAGGCCATGCACGCGCAGGGGGCGCCCCAGGCGCACCTGCTGGCCAAGGATCTTGGAGGCGAGCCCGTCGAGGCCGGGAATCTGGCTGGCACCGCCCGTCAGGACGATCTGCTGGTTCGGCATGTGGTCGAAGCCCGCCGCATCGAGGCAATGACGCACCTCTTCAAGGATCTCCTCCACCCGCGGGCGCATGATCCCGATCAGCTCTGCCCGGGTGCAGGTGCGGCGGTCATGTTCGTAATCGCCGGTCTCGCCGCCGATCTCGATCCGCTCGCGGTCGTCCATGCCGGTGGCCTGGACACCGCCATAGAAGGTCTTCAGCCGTTCTGCATTGGCCGCCGGAATCTGCAGCGCCATGGAGATGTCGCCGGTCACGTGATCGCCGCCCATGCGCACCGCATCGGCGTAGATCATGTGCTTCTTCATGAAGATCGACAGCGAGGTGGTGCCGCCGCCCATGTCGATGCAGGCCGCGCCGAGTTCCTGCTCATCCTCCACAAGGGAGGAGATGCCGGTGACATAGGCCGACGAGGCGATGCCGGCGAGTTCGAGATCGCAGCGCTTGACGCAATGGGCAAGGTTCTGGATCGCCGCCGCATCCACCGTCAGCATGTGCATGTCGGTGGCGAGAGTGGAGCCGATCTGACCGCGCGGATCCGACAGGCCCGAGCGGTGGTCGAGCGCGAAGTTCACCGGGTGGGCATGCAGCACCTCGCGGCCATCACCGTAGTCCGGCAGATCGCAGGCCGCCAGCACGCGGGAGACGTCCTGTTCGGAGACCTGCTCCCCTTCGACATCCACCGTGCCGGCCAGGCCGTAGCTGCGCGGCCCGGCGCCTGCAAAACAGGCGATCACGTGGTCAACGCGAACCTTCGCCATCTTCTGCGCCGCCTGCAGGGCGGTACGGATGGCGCGTTCGGTTTCCGGCATGGCGTCGATTTCACCAAAGCGTACACCGCGCGAACGGGTGGTCGCCGCGCCGATCACGCGGAAGCCCGCCTGCCCGGCGAGAGAGCCTACACCATCGCCCGGCAGCGCGCCACGACCGGTGCCGTCGAACCGCAGGATCAGGCAGGCGATCTTGGACGTGCCAACGTCCAGCACCGCCACGACCCCGCGTTGCATCGCCGCCTTGCGCATGTTCCGCATGGCCCGCTGGGAATGATAGAGCTCCATGTTCATCTTGCCGCCTGCTGCCTCTCGTTGCCGGTCGTTTCGTGCCGGTCCTGCGTTGTTTTCCTGCCCGTTACGTCAATTGCCGGTCGTGACCACCAGGTCACGGATCCGGCGCCAGTCCTTCACCGCGCCATCGCTGAGCCGCAGCGTCGGACGATCCGCCAGGCGCATGTCCACCGCGACCACGTCGCGCGACAGGAGCTCCTGCGCCTCGTCCAGGGCCAGGACGCGTTCCAGCGCCTGGACCGATTTCTTTTCCGGCAGCAGGATGCGCTGCCCGTGATCCAGCACCAGGTCCCAGCGGCGGTCGCCGATCCGTTCCAGCCCGCGCACGCGGTCCTGGATCGGACGGGCTGCCGCGATCAGGGCCAGCGCTTCGGGAATGGCGGCCGGTTGCCCCGCCCCCGCCAGAAGCGGCAGATCGGGCCGGTCGGAGCGTTCGTAGACCGCCCCGGTCACCGCGCCCGTGGGATCCACGAGGTCGAGCCCGTCAGGCCCGCGCCAGATCGCCACCGGCACCCGTTCGATCACCGCAACCCGGAGCACCCCACCATCGCGCAGCTGAAGCGAGGCTTCGGCCACCGACGGCAGGCTTTCGATCGTCTTCTTCATTCCCGCCAGGTCGATGTTGAACGAAGAGCGCGGCAGGTCCAGATCGGCGACCTCCCGGATATCCTCGATCGTGCCGGGGGAGGCATGGGTGATTTCCATCACCTGGACCATGAACTGAGGCATCGTCTCGAAGTCTTCCTTCCATCCCCGAATGGTGGAGACGACGTTGTCGCGCCGCACTTCGTCCGCCATGTAGAAATGGACGGACCCGAAGCACACCACGGCAGGCACCACGATACGCAGCGCCAGCCGGTAGCCCGGCGTCAGCAGGAAGCGTTGCAGCCGGTAGGACCAGCGCGAGGGCGCGGGATCGTGGCGCGGCGCGGCGCGGCGGCGGGAAGCTCTCAACGGTCGCACGAGGCATCCTCCACCAGCCAGCGGCAGAGCGCGCCGAAGGACATGCCGCAGGCCGCGGCATGTTCCGGCGACAGGGAGGTCGGCGTCATTCCCGGCTGCGTATTGGTTTCCAGCAGGACGAGGCCCGCGAGGCCGCGACTGTCATCCCAGCGGAAATCGGTCCGCGACACGCCGCGACAGCCAAGCGCCTGGTGCGCCCGCAGGGCATAGTCCATGCAGGCAGCCGCGATATCCTCGGGGACCTCTGCCGGGCAGACATGGCGGGATCCGCCGGGGGCGTACTTGGCTTCGTAATCGTACCAGCCATCGGTGAGGATTTCGGTCACGCACAGGGGCTTGTCCCCCAGGACCGAGACCGTCAGCTCCCGCCCGGCGACATAGGCTTCGACCATCAGGACATCGGGCATGTCCATTGCCACGTCAGGCGGGGAATTGGCCCCCTCCGGTACGATGTAGACGCCGACGGAGGAGCCCTCGTTGTAGGGCTTCACCACGTAGGGCGGTTCCATGACATGACGCGCGCGGATCTCGGCCCTGGCGGCCAGCAGGCTATCGACCACGGGCAGACCGGCGGCGCGATAGCTCGCCTTGGTCTTTTCCTTGTCCATGGCCAGGGCCGAGGCAAGGACACCGGAGTGGGTATAGGGAATGCGCAGCCATTCGAGCATGCCCTGAACGCAACCATCTTCGCCGAAGCGGCCATGCAGGGCGTTGAACACCACTTCCGGCGCGATCTCCGCCAGACGCGCGGCAAGGTCGTCGCCCGCATCCACGGTGACGACCTCGAAACCTTCTTCCCGCAAAGCGGCGGCGCATTCACGCCCCGACGACAGCGAAACTTCCCTCTCGGAGGAGGGGCCGCCCATCAGGAGTGCCACTTTCGGGTTTGCCCTGCTCGACGAACCCATGTGCCTCAATGTCCCGGGCCTTTCCGGCCCTTTTCTCGTTCAGGTCGGCGCGGAGACCGCACCGTCTGACCAGCTGCGCCCAAGGGGCCTGACCGGTCGTTCATCCATGCCTTAAGGCATTGTTATGAATCGCTTTCAGCATCTTCGGCGGCGCGTTCGAGGCCATCCCCGACCGGGTCTACCCCCGGCAAATCATCGCCGATCCGCATGATTTCCCAGTGTAACTCCATTCCCCGGCTTTGAAAAACCCTTTTTCGAACCTCTTCGCCAAGGGATTCGAGATCGCGGGCGGTGGCCGTGCCGGTGTTGATCATGAAGTTGGAGTGTTTCTCCGACATCTGGGCGCCGCCGATGGAAAACCCGCGCAGGCCGGCGTCGTCGATGACCTTCCAGGCCTTGAGGTCATGCACGTCATCCGCCCGCCCGGTGGAGGAGAACCCCGCCGGATTGCGGAAGGTGGAGCCGGCGGAGCGGTCCCTCACCGGCTGGGTGGCGTCACGGCGGGCGAGCTGGTCATCCATGCGTGCTGCGAGTTCGGCCGGGTCACCCGCCGGCCCTTCGAGCACGGCGGAGGTCAGCACCCAGCCCTCGGGCAGGTCGGAATGACGGTAGGCAAAGCCCATCTGTTCGGGCGTCAGGGTCACGGGGGTGCCCTGCCGGGTGACGGCGCGCACCTCCTTCACCACGTCGGCGGTATAGGTGCCGTAACATCCCGCGTTCATCCTGACCGCGCCGCCGATGGAGCCGGGGATGGTGCGCAGGAAGGTCAGGTCGATGCCCGCCTCCGCCGCCTTGCGGGCGACATGGCTGTCGGGGGCGGCGGCACCGGCGATGACGCGGGGGCCGTCCAGTTCGAAGCCGTTGAAGTTGCGCCCCATGCGGATGACGACGCCCCGGATGCCGCCATCGCGGACGATCAGGTTGGAGCCGACGCCCATGGGGAAGACCGGAACATCCGGGTCCAGGGCCGCGAGGAAGGCGCAGAGGTCGGCCTCATCCGCGGGCTGGAACAGCCAGTCGGCAGGCCCGCCGACACGCAGCCAGGTCAGCCGGGACAGGTCGCCCTGCGGGGTCAGCTTCCCGCGGATTTCGATCTCTTCCGGACGGGCCATTGGTGCTCCTGCCTTGTTGGATTGCCTTTGGGGGCAGATAGCAAGCGCCCCCTGCCCCGGCAAGGCCGCGCTGCGCGATCAGCCGCGCCAGAGCGACCAGAGCCAGCCCAGCAGACAACCGGCAGCGCCGAAGACCAGCATCGCCCAGCCGGTCATGTAGGCGAAATAGGGGATGAGGCTGGGGTTCATGCCCGGCACGCTGCCACCAACCCCGAAGAAATGCATCGCCGCCACGTCGATCCCGCCCACGACGGGAAAGCCCAGTGCGGGCAGCGGATCGAAATCCTGCATCATGGAGAAGGCCACCACCAGGACGACGAGACCGATCAACAGCGGGAGCAGGAAGACGATCACGAGGTCCAGCATCGGTCAGTCGAGCCGGGAACGCACCCAGCGGGTGAGGTAGATCACCGGCCACCGCAGGACGGACATCCCGCCCAGCAGGACGATCAGCCCCGCCCAGGGGCCGTGCTGCATGGTGACGAAACCGAGGATCGGGATCCCGCAGGCGATGAGCAGGTAGGCGCGCGACCAGTGATCATCGCGGGATGGGATCAGTGCGAGGATATTGGCCGCAATTCCCCAGAGGGCCGCGAGAATGATCGATTCGCTCATCGTGCTGCCTCCTCTGTCCGGATCCGCCTGCCGGTACAGTCTGCGTGACTTACCGAGAGCGATTCCAAGAAAATTCCTGCCTGTTGCCGTTTTGCAAGAGAGTAACCCCAAGGTCCTGTAGCAACAAGAAAATTCTTCACATTTACCTGCAGTATACAGGTCACCACGACAGCCCGAGTCGCAGCCGGCGGCACGATACCGCCTACCGCTGCAGAGGCAACTGACGCGGCACGAACCGGCCCCGGAAAGCGCGAACTCCCCTGCGAGGCGCCACTGAACCCGGCAGTTCGAAACCCCGCAGGCAGGGGCATCTTGCAGCGCCCCGAAACGCCCGCGCGCCGGGCCTCCTGACTAAAGCACTCAGCTTTTCCAGCCAGATCAACCACTTCCGCCACGGAGCATCGCCGCCGCTTTTTCGATCACCGCGGGTTCCCCGCGCCCCGATCGCCGCTACTTCGACAGACGCTCCGGCAGGCGATTGGCCCAGGTGGAGATCGTCCCCGCCCCGAGGCAGACGACCATGTCGCCGTCATGGGCCTGTTCGCGCACCAGCCGTTCCAGATCCTCTTCGGAGGTGATGGCCCGGGCGTGGCGGTGGCCGTGACGGATCAGACCGGCGACCAGATCATCCCGCGATGCGCCGGGAATCGGATCTTCGCCGGCGGCGTAGACCTCGGCGATGGCGACCACGTCCGCCTCGTTGAAACAGGCGCAGAAGTCATCGAACAGCGAATGCAGCCGGGAGTAGCGGTGCGGCTGGTGGACCGCGATCACGCGGCCTTCGGTTGCCTGGCGCGCGGCCTTCAGCACGGCGGCGATTTCGACCGGGTGGTGGCCGTAATCGTCGATGATGGTCACGCCGTTCACTTCGCCAACGCGGGTGAAGCGCCTGTTCACGCCACCGAAGTTGGCCAGCGCCGTGCGGATTTCGTCGGCCTTCATGCCAAGGTGGCGGGCGACGGCAACGGCGGAAAGCGCGTTGGAGACGTTGTGATCCCCCGGCATCGGCAGCGTGCAGCCTTCGATCTTGGTGTCTTCGGCCTGCAGCAACACGTCGAAATGTGCCACGCCCTTCTTGTAGGAAAGGTTAACCGCACGCACGTCTGCCTGGGCGTTGAAGCCATAGGTGACGACGCGGCGATCGGAAATCTTTCCCACCAGGGCCTGCACCTCTGCATGGTCGGTGCAGCAGACGGCAATGCCGTAGAAGGGAATGTTCGACACGAAATCGAGGAAGCCCTGGCGCAAGCGGTCGAAATCGCCCCAGTGGTCCATGTGTTCCGGGTCGATATTGGTGACGATGGCGATGGTCGCGGGCAGACGGTTGAAGGTGCCGTCGCTTTCGTCGGCCTCCACCACCATCCATTCGCCCAGGCCGACCCGCGCGTTGGAGCCATAGGCGTGGATGATGCCGCCGTTGATCACCGTGGGGTCGATGCCACCCGCATCCAGCAGGGTCGCGACCATGGTGGTGGTCGTCGTCTTGCCGTGGGTACCGGCGACGGCGATGTTGGATTTCAGCCGCATCAGTTCGGCCAGCATTTCCGCCCGGCGAACGACGGGCAGGCCCCGGCGGCGCGCCTCGTCCAGTTCGGCATTGCCGGGCTTGATCGCGGAGGAGATCACGACGACCTCGGCATTTTCCAGGTTCTCGGCCCGCTGGCCTTCGAAGACCTCTGCCCCGAGCTTTTCCAGACGCTGGGTGATGGGCGAACTTTTCAGGTCGGACCCCTGCACCTTGTAGCCATGGTTCAGCAGCACTTCGGCGATGCCGGACATGCCGATGCCGCCGATGCCGACGAAATGGATCGGGCCGACGTCGGTGGGCAGCTTGGTGGCGGCAGCATTCATGCGCTCAGTCCTTCTTCGTCTGTCTGGCTTGCGCCACGATGTATTCGACCATGTCGCCCAGATCGTGGGCCGCGTCGGGTTTGCCGAGCGACAGCGCGGCACGGGCCATCTGCTCTGCCCCCTGGGGATGGTCAAGCACCAGCTGGATGTTCTCCGCCAGGCTTTCCGGGGTGAACTGGCTTTCGGGCATCATGATTGCCGCGCCCGCCTCGACCAGGCCGCGGGCATTGGCGGTCTGGTGATCCGCGGTGGCAGCGGCGAAGGGCACGAGGATGGCCGGGCGGCCGATCACGGACAGATCGGCGATGGAGGAAGCGCCGGAGCGGGTGATGACCAGCTGCGCCTCGGACATGCGGCGGGGAACGTCCTGGAAGAAGGGTTCCACCTCCGCATCGATGCCCTGTTCGGCGTAGAAGGCCGCGACGCGGTCGTGATCCTCCGGCCGGGCCTGCTGCGCCACGCGGATGTTGGCGCGGACGTGATCCGGCAGTGCGGCGATGGCGGCCGGCACGATATCGGAGAGGATGCGCGCCCCCTGGGAGCCGCCCATCACGAGCACCGACATCGGGTAGTCGCCCGGAGCGATGTAGCCCGCGCCCGCGCGGTCACGGACGGCGGCGCGCACCGGATTGCCGATGTGGTAGCCGGTCACGCCTTCCGGCAGGTCTGTCGGCCATGTGCCGCAGGCGATGGCGGCGACCCGGGTCGCGAAGACCTGGTTCACCCGGCCCAGGACGCCGTTCTGTTCGTGGATCAGGCGCGGCTTCTTCAGCAGGGTTGCCGCGGCCATGGCCGGGATCGCCGGATACCCGCCGAAGCCCACGACGGCCGTAGGCCGGTCACGCCACATGCGGAAGGTGGCCCCGATGACACCGGCGGCAATACGCAGGGGCACCACGGCCTTGGCCAGCAGGCCACCACGGGAAAACGTCGCCGAGGAGAGCTGCTCCACCTCGACTTCCTTGGGGAAGCCGCCGGAGTAGCGCGCCCCGCGGGCGTCGGTCGAAAGTTTCACCCGCCAGCCACGGGCGAGCATTTCCTCGGCCAGGGACTGGGCCGGGAACATGTGTCCACCGGTCCCTCCGGCGGCGATGACAAGGAGAGGCGCGTCGAGATTCATTCCGGTTCTTATCGGTTACGGCCCGCCAGCAGATCGGCGATCTGGTTCTGGGGCCGGGTTCGCGTAAAGGCCAGCAGCATGCCCACGGCAATCCCCCCTGCGATCAGGGAGGAGCCGCCGTAGGACACGAAGGGCAACGTCATGCCCTTGGCCGGCAGAAGGCGCACGGCGACGCCCATGTTGATCATGGCCTGCACACCGAAGACGGCGGCAAGGCCGGTGCCCGCCAGCCGGATGAAGGGATCACGTTCCTTCATCAGGCGACTGAAGCTGCGCAGCACGATGGTGGCATAGAGCGCGATGATGACCGCGACCAGGATCAGCCCGTATTCCTCTGCCGCGACGGCGATGATGAAGTCGGTATGGGCATCCGGCAGGGACATCTTCACCCGGCCCTCCCCCACGCCGACGCCGAAGAGGCCGCCTTCGCGGATGGCATTGGCCGCAAAGCCCAGCTGGGAAGTCGGATCGACGTCCTGCGCCAGGAAGCCGTCGATGCGGCGGGCGAAGTGATCGGAGCTTTCGTAGGCCACGGTGCCGGCCAGCACGACCGCCCCCGCGATGGAGATCAGCAGCGTCATCGGCGCGCCGGCCACGAAGTACATCACGCCCCAGCCGAAGAGGATCAGGGAGGCCTGGCCGAAGTCAGGCTGCATCACCAGCATGGCGACGATGGTGACCATGAGGATGAAGGAATAGAGCCGCCCCGGGGGGCCGTTGATCTCTGCCGCGGCGGAGAGCATCCAGGCGGCGACGACGACGAAGACAGGCTTGAGGAATTCCGAGGGCTGAAGCGAGGCGAAGCCGAGGGAATACCAGCGGATCGCCCCCTTGCCGAAGTCGGTGCCCAGCACCGGAAGCGCCGCGATGGCGACGAAGGCGCAGGCAAAGCCGATGGTGGCCAGGCGGCGCACCGTGGCCGGGTTCATCATCGAGGTGACGAACATCGCGGAAAGCGCCAGGGCGCCGAAGATCGCCTGTTTCGTCACGTAGGTGAAGGGCGGCAGGCCGTTGCGTTCGGCCAGCGGCGGCGAGGCGGCGAAGCCCAGCAGGATGCCGATCGCGAAAAGCCCCAGGATGCAGGCCAGGGACAGCTTGTCCACTGTCCGCCACCACTTGGGAATTACCGGTTCACCATCCCGCACGGGGATGGCGCCATATACCATCTCAGTCATGACGTCCGCCTGATGCCCGGGTTGGCCCGGTGCTCTGTTGCCTCATCGGGTCCCTTGAACGGGACCTCTGCGACAAGTGTAGCCCGTTTCCCCCCATGAGACCAGTCAGAAACATTGCCTATGCCCCGGGGCCCCACCCGCCCGAAGCATGGTTCTCCGGGGGCGGCGCCCTTGAAAACAAGGCAGCACCCGGCTCCGGGGCCAGGGCCTTCGCCCGCTCCCGGCCGCTTGCCGGCGGAGCCTTGCCGCCCCCGGGCGGCGTGCCCTGCCGAAGCTTTGGCTTGCAGGGTGGCCCCTGCTGGCGCTAGGGGGCGGCATGGACTTCGACACGATCATCCTTGGCGCGGGCGCGGCCGGCCTGATGTGCGCGGCACATGCGGGCGGGCGCACCCTGCTGGTGGACCACGCCCGGCGCGCGGGAGAGAAGATCCGCATCTCCGGCGGGGGGCGGTGCAACTTCACCAACAGCGGTGCGGAGCCGGGCAACTTCCTGTCGGCCAACCCGCATTTCTGCAAATCCGCCCTGGCCCGCTACACGCCGTGGGATTTCGTCAGCCTGGTGAGCGAGCATGGCATCGCCTGGCATGAGAAGACCCTGGGGCAGCTTTTCTGCGACGACAGCGCGAAACAGATCGTGGCGATGCTGACGGGGCTCTGCGATGCCGCCGGTGTGACCCTGGCGCTGGAAACCTCGGTCGAGGAGATTTCCCACGGGCCGCAGGGCTTTACCCTGCAGCTGTCGGAGCGCGGCCAGGCCCGGCAGGTGCGCGCGGCACGGCTGGTGGTGGCCACCGGGGGCAAGTCGATCCCGAAGATGGGCGCAACCGGGCTGGCCTATGACATCGCGCGCCAGTTCGGCCTGAAGGTGACGGAAACGCGCCCCGGGCTGGTGCCGCTGACCTTCCCGGATGGACGCTTCGCCGCGATCTCCGGCCTGTCCCTGCCGGCGCGGGTGACCAGCGGGCGAGCCTTCGACGAGGCGCTTCTCTTCACCCACCGCGGGTTGTCGGGCCCGTCGGTCCTGCAGGCGTCTTCCTACTGGCGTGAGGGCGAGGCGGTGGAGGTGAACCTGCTGCCCGGCGCCGATCCCTTCGCCGTGCTGCGCGCGGCCCGGGCGGAAGGCGGAAAGCGCAGCCTTGTCAGGAGCCTGGACGCGCTGATGCCGGCGCGGCTGGCCGATCATCTGGGCGCCGAGTGGGGGCTGTCGGGCCGGTTGGCGGACCAGTCGGACAAGGCCCTGGCGGCCCTGGCGGAGCGGCTGACCGGCTGGCAACTGACGCCCTCGGGCAGCGAGGGCTACCGCACGGCGGAGGTCACCCTGGGCGGGGTGGACACCGATGGGCTGGACAGCCGGACGATGGCGGCCAAATCCCTGCCGGAGCTGCATTTCATCGGTGAATGCGTCGACGTGACAGGCTGGCTGGGCGGGTACAACTTCCAATGGGCCTGGGCCAGCGCGATGGCCGCGGCGGAGGCCATCCGGGCGGGGTAAGGCCCGGGTAAGACCGAGTTAAGGCCCGGCCGGATGAGGCAGGTAAGGTGGATTTCATCCACCCTCCGGGCGGGTGTAGGGTGGATGAAATCCACCTTCGCTCCGGCAATTACCCTTCCGCCAGCACCTTCCGCACCTGCGCCGCGAAATCCTCGCCCCGCTTTTCGAAACTGTCGTACTGGTCGAAGCTCGCCGTGGCGGGGGCCAGAAGCACCGTGTCGCCCGGCTCCGCCTCGGCGGTGGCGCGGGCAACGGCGGTGGCCATGTCGCCGCAGACCTCTGCCTCCAACCCTTTGAGCTGCATCGCGAAATCCTCGGCCTCGCGCCCGATGACATAGGCCTTGCGGATCTCTTGCGTGACCTCCAGCAGCGGGCCCAGCCCACCTTCCTTCTGCAACCCGCCGCAGATCCAGCGGATGCTCCGGAAGGCCTTCAGCGCCTGCACGGCGCTGTCGACATTGGTGGCCTTGCTGTCGTTGACGAAGGTCACCCCGCCCGCCTCGGCAATCCGCTGCGAGCGGTGCGGCAGGCCCGCGAAACTGTGGAAGGCCTGTTCGATGACACGCGGCGCGAGCCCCAGGGAGCGCGCCACCGCATAGGCGGCGCAGGCGTTCTGATGGTTGTGCGCCCCGGGCAAGCCCTTGATTTCGCGCAGGTCGATCGACCCAACCTGCCGCCCCTTGCGGTATTCGGACAGGAACCCCTTGCGGGCATAGACCAGCCAGCCGGGCCCGCCGAGCTTGGCCGCCGACGAGATCCGGATCACCCGGTCATCGACCGCCCCTTCCGAGAGCTGGTTGGCCAGGAACCGCCCCTCCACCTCGTCCACGCCGATCACGGCGCGGTCCGGCCCGCCCTCTGCAAAGAGCCTCCGCTTGGCCGCGAAATAGCCGCCAAGGCCGCCGTGGCGATCCAGATGATCGGGGGAAAGGTTCGTGAAAACAGCGACATCCGGGGTGAGCGACCGGGCAAGTTCGGTCTGGTAGGAGCTGAGCTCCAGCACCACGACCCCACCGTCGCCCGGCGGGGTGATATCCAGCACGCCCCGGCCGATGTTGCCGGCCAGCTGCACTTCGCGTCCGGCATGGGCCAGCACATGGGCGATGAGCGCGGAGGTCGTGGATTTGCCGTTGGACCCGGTCACGGCAACCACCTTGGGTGGCGTGTCGAAGCTCATCCAGTCGGATTGCCCGAGCGAGCGGAAAAAGAGGCCGATGTCGTTGTCGACCGGCACGCCTGCCTCCAACGCCGCGGCGATGACGGGATGCGGCCGGGGGTAGAGATGGGGAATGCCCGGAGAGGTCACGAGACAGGCAACCCCTTCGAGAGACTGGGGTTTTGTCAGATCGCGCAGTTCCAGGTCATTCTCCGCCGCGATCTCTGCCGCGCGGGGGCCATCGTCCCAGGCGATCACATGGGCACCCCCTGCCTGCAGCGCCCTGGCCGCGGCCAGCCCCGACCGGCCGAGCCCCAGAATGGCCACCTGCTGCCCTTCGAACCCATCCACCGGAATCATGCGCGCCTCCTGCATTGCGTGGCCGCGACAGTGCCCCCGGAGCACGGGAAGTTGCAAGGCGATGAAGGCGGCGCACGCCACGTCGGTACTGCGGTGCAGCGACTCGGGGCGACGGAGCCTTGGTTAACAGGGCTTTCGGGCCGAAATCGCAACGTCGGTATTGCGTCGGTATCGCGGCAGTGCGGCATCGCGAAAACCGGGGGCGTTAACGGAGCGTGCGCAGGGCGCCAGGGACGGGTATCGGCCTTGCGGCCGATGGCCTCCGGCGGGAGTATTTTCAGCCATCGAATAGGAGAAGGGCAGTGCCGGTGGGGCGGGCGGCGTTTCGGGAAGCCTTGGCCTGGCGCCTATGCAGGGCCACGGCTTTCCGCTTCGTCCCGACGAAATACGCTGGGGGCCTCTCCGATGGCTTGTGCAGCACCCAAAAGCGAACCCCGGTCGCATCGGGGCGCCCCGCCCCTCCCATTTTCTGGCGTCCAAATATCCTGGGGGGAGACGCGCGGCACGCGCGGCGGGGGGCAAAGCCCCCCCTGCTCCCTCGGCCAAAGCAAATACCCCCGCCGCAAGGCTGCGACGAGGGCAAATTTCCGTAGGGTGTGTGCCAACACACCTTCCGCCGGACGCCTCAGCGCAGTTTCAGCGTGGCGAGGCCGACGATGGCGAGGATCAGGGAGATGATCCAGAAGCGGATCACGATGGTGGGTTCGGCCCAGCCCTTCTTCTCGTAGTGGTGGTGGATCGGCGCCATCAGGAAGACCCGCTTGCCGGTGCGCTTGAAGTAGGCGACCTGGATGATAACCGAGAGCGCCTCGACCACGAAGAGGCCGCCGACGATACCCAGGACGATCTCGTGCTTGGTGGCCACGGCGATGGCACCGAGCGCGCCGCCAAGCGCCAGGGAGCCGGTGTCGCCCATGAAGACGGCCGCCGGCGGGGCGTTGTACCACAGGAAGCCGAGCCCGGCCCCGATGAGGCCCGCGACGAAGATCACGATCTCGCCCGTGCCGGGAACGTAGTGCAGGCCGAGGTATTCGGTGAAGGTGGTGTTGCCGACGAAGTAGGCGATGATGCCGAGCGCCCCGGAGGCGATCATGACCGGCATGATCGCGAGCCCGTCAAGCCCGTCGGTCAGGTTGACCGAGTTGGCCGCGCCGACGATGACGAACATGCCGAAGGGCACGAAGAAGATGCCGAGGTGCAGCAGCACGTCCTTGAAGACGGGGAAGGCCAGGGCAAAGCGCATGTCCGCCGGGTGGGCCCAGCTGGCCCAGAGCGTGGCCACCAGCGCGATCAGGAAGCCGAGCGCGAGCCGCATCTTGGCCGAGACGCCCTTGGTGTTCTGCTTCGACACCTTGGCGTAGTCGTCGGCAAAGCCGATGGCGCCGAAGGAGAGCGTGACGAAGAGCACGAGCCAGACATAGGCATTGTCCCACCGCGCCCAGAGCAGGGTCGCCGTGGTCAGCGCGGCCAGGATCAGCAGCCCGCCCATGGTGGGCGTGCCGGCCTTGGCCAGGTGGGTCTGGGGGCCGTCATCGCGGATCGGCTGCCCCTTGCCCTGGCTGCGGCGCAGCACGTTGATCAGGCGCGGCCCGAAGAAGAAGCCGAAGAACAGCGCCGTCAGGAAGGCCCCGCCCGCACGGAAGGTGATGTAGCGGAAGAGGTTGAACAGGTCACCGCCATCTGACAGCGCGGTCAGCCAGTAAAGCATCGGGGGACGTCCTTTTCGGAGAGCTTCGGTCGTGTGGTTCGGGGAATTCAGTCGTCGGCGGGATGGCTCAGTTTGCGCAGGGCGTCAACCACGGTCGAAACGCGGGAGCCCTTGGAGCCCTTGACCAGCATGACATCGCCGGCGTCGACCAGCCGGGCGGCATGATCGGCCAGCGGCGCGGCGGTGTCACAGAAGCGGCCGCGCTGGTGCATCGGCAGCGCTTCGTAGAAGGGTTTCATGCGCGCGCCGACGCAATGGATCATGTCGATCCGTTCCAGCGCCGGGTGATCGGCCAGGGCGCGGTGCATCTGCAGCTCGTCCTCGCCCAGTTCGAGCATTTCGCCCAGCACCGCGATGCGGCGGCCGTGGCTGTGGCGCCCCAGGTTGTCGCGCGGCTTGGAGGCCGCCAGCACATCCAGCGCCGCGCCCATCGATGCGGGGTTGGCGTTGAAGGCGTCGTCGATGAGTTCGAAGGACAGCGCGCGTTCCAGCGGGTCCAGGATGCGCCACTGGCGCAGCCCGCGCCCCGGCGGCGGCACCCAGCGGCCCAGGGCCGCCAGCGCCAGCGCGCGGTCCAGGCGCAGCACATGGGCCACCGCCAGCACCGCAAGGGAGTTCAGCGCGAAGTGGCGCCCCGCCGCCTGGATCTTCCAGGTCACCGGCGTGCGCCAGGCCCGGGCCTCGCAGACCAGGCAATCCTCGGCCAGGGTGACCTGCATCAGGCGGTGGTGGCAATTGCGGCTTTCGCCGAAGCGCAGGATGCGGGCCTTGGCGTCGCGCGCGGCCTGCACCAGGATCGGCGTGGTGCCCAGATCCCCGTTCAGCACGGCAACGCCACCCGGTTCCAGCCCTTCGAAGATGGAGCCCTTTTCGCGGGCGATCGCCTCGATGCTGTCAAAGGCTTCGAGGTGGGCGGCGACCACGGTGGTGACCATGGCGACATGGGGCCGGGTCAGGCGGGTCAGCGGCGCGATTTCACCGGGGTGGTTCATGCCGATCTCGATCACGGCCAGTTCGGTATCGGCGGGCATGCGCGCCAGGGTCAGCGGCACGCCCCAGTGGTTGTTGTAGGAGGCCTCGGCCGCGTGGGTCTTCTTCTGGGCGGAGAAGACATCGCGCAGCATCTCCTTGGTGGAGGTCTTGCCGGCGGAGCCGGTGACGGCCACGACGCGGCCCTTCATCCGGGCGCGGGCGGCGCGGGCCAGCCCTTCGAGCGCCTGCAGGACATCGGGCACGACGAGGAGGGGCGCATCCTCGGCCACGCCGTCGGGCCGGTGGGTGACAAGGGCGGCCCCTGCCCCGGCGGACAGCGCCTGGGCCACGAAGTCATGCCCGTCGCGGGCGGCCTTCAGCGCGACGAAGAGGTCGCCGGGCGCCAGGGTGCGGGTGTCGATGGAGACGCCGGTGACGGACCAGTCCCCCTGCGGGGTGCCTCCGGTGGCGGCTGCGGCCTCTGCCGCGGTCCAGAGCGCGCTCACGCGAGCCTCCCGTCGAGGGCGGCGACGGCGACGGAGGCCTGTTCGACATCATCGAAGGGATAGACGGTGTCGCCCACCGTCTGGCCGGTTTCATGGCCCTTTCCGGCGATCAGCAGCGCGTCGCCCGGGCCGAGCGCATCGACGGCGCGCAGGATCGCTTCGGCGCGGTCGCCCACCTCCACCCCGTCGGGGCAGCCCATGAGCACGGCCTGGCGGATCGCGGCGGGGTCTTCGGAGCGGGGGTTGTCGTCGGTGACGAAAACCAGATCGGCGTTTTCCGCCGCCGCCTGCCCCATGAGCGGACGCTTGGTGCGGTCGCGGTCGCCGCCGGCGCCGACGATGGCGAGGATGCGGCCCATGACATGCGGGCGCAGCGCCTGCAGCGCGGTGGACACCGCATCGGGGGTATGGGCGTAGTCGACGAAGATCGCCGCACCGTTGGCACGGGTCGCGGCCAGTTGCATCCGGCCGCGCACGCCATCGAGGCGGGGCAGCACGGCGAAGACATCATCGGGGCCGTCGCCCGACAGCAGCGCAAGCCCCGCCGCCAGCAGGACGTTTTCCCCCTGGAAGTCGCCGATCAGGTTCAGCGGCACCTGGTATTCCTGCCCGTTGAAACCCACGCGCAGCACCTGGCCTTCGGGGGTGAAGCGGCGTGCCAGCAGGCGCATTTCCGCATCCGGGTGCTGGCCCACGGTCAGCACGTCCAGGCCGCGCGCCTCTGCCCGGTCGGCCATTTCCACCCCGCGTTCGCCGTCGAGGTTGATCACGGCGTGCCCTTCGGGTGCCAGCACCCGGGTGAAGAGGGAGGCCTTTGCCTCGAAGTAGGCATCCAGGGTGGGGTGATAATCCAGATGGTCCTGCGTCAGGTTGGTGAAGCCCCCGACCGACAGGATGATGCCGTCCAGCCGCCGCTGCGAGAGCCCGTGGGAGGAGGCTTCCATCGCGCAATGGGTGACACCGGAGGCCGCCGCCTGGGCGAGGATCCGGTGGAGGGTGATGGGTTCGGGCGTGGTATGGCTCAGCGACCAGGAGAAATCGCCCTCCACCCCGGTCGTGCCGAGGTTGATCGCCTGATGGCCCAGCTGCTGCCAGATCTGGCGCAGGAAGGTCGCGACGGAGGTCTTGCCGTTGGTGCCGGTCACCGCCGCCATCACAGGTGGCTGCGCCCCGAACCAAAGGGCCGCGGTGCAGGCCAGGGCCTGGCGCGGATCCTCTGCCACGACGAGGGCGGTTTCGGTGCCCGCCAGATCCTCGGCGGCAATCCGCGCGCCCTCTGCATCGGTCAGCACGGCGGTGGCGCCGGCCTCCAGCGCGGAGGCGATGTAGGTGGCGCCGTGAATGCGGGTGCCGGGCATGGCGGCAAAGAGGAAACCGGGTTCGACCTCCCGGTTGTCGACGGCCAGGCCGGTGATGCGCGCCTCGCGCCCGCCGCGTGCGGTCAGGCCCAGGTCGGCAAGGGATTTCGCCCCGTCGCCGCCGCTGCGCCCTGCCTCAGAACCGCCTGTTTCCCGTGCCATGCGCCGCTGCCTTTCCGGGGTCTGGAGCCCCTGCCCGGACCGCCTGTTCGACGGTCAGTTCGATGTCAGGGTTATAGCAGCCGCAGGGGCGGGTTCAACGGCGGGCCGCAGGCCGAGGAGCGGCCCGATCCGCCGGATCACCTCTGCCGCGACGGGCACGGCGGTGAAGCCCGCAGTGCGCCGGTTCTGCCCCGCGATGAAGGTTTCGGCTTCGTCCAGCATGAGGATCAGCGCGTATTTCGGCTTGGACGCCGGGAAGATCGACGCGAAGGTCGAAATCGTCTTGTCCTCGTAGTAGCCGCCGGTGGGCTTGAGCTTGTTCGCGGTGCCGGTCTTGCCGCCGACCTCGTAGCCTTCGACATCGGCGAAGGAGGCGGTGCCTTCGGTCACGACTTCACGCAGCAGCTGGCGGACCTGGGCGGCGGTCTGTTCGGACATCACGCGGGTGCCTTCGGGCGGCGTGGTGCGCTTGAGCAGCGTCGGTTTCAGCAGGCGCCCGCCATTGGCGATCGCGGCATAGGCGGCGGCCACGTTCATCATGGAGACCGACATGCCGTGGCCGTAGGACACGGTCATCGTCGTCAGCTCGGACCAGTTCGACTGGGTCTTGGGGGCGGTCGCTGCGGCCTCCGACAGTTCCAGCGGAGAGGGATCCATCAGGCCCAGGCGCCGCAGGAAGACCTGCTGCCGCTCCGCGCCGATCTGCTGCGACAGCCGCGCCGTGCCGATGTTGGAGCTTTCGACCAGGATGGTGCGCACGTCGGCTTCCTTGCCGATGTAGTGGTCATCGGAGATGGAGAAGCGACCCCAGCGGATCGGGCCGCGGATGTCGATCACCGTGTCGGGGGTCGCGATGCCCTCTTCCAGCACTTCGGCGATGGTGAAGGCCTTGAAGACGGAGCCCAGTTCATAGGTCCCCTGCACCGCGCGGTTGAAGAGCGGGCTGTCGTCGGGGTGGCCGGAGGTCGGGTTGTGGGGCCGGTCGTTCGGGTCGAAGTCCGGCAGGCTGGCCAGGGCCACGACTTCGCCGGTGTTCACGTCCAGCAGGACGGCGCCCGCGCCCTTGGCATTCATCAGCTTCATGCCGCCCGACAGAACCTGTTCCAGCGCCGCCTGCACCGTCAGGTCGAGGGAAAGCCGCAGGGGCGTGCCCGCCTGCGCCGGATCGGTCAGCCGTTCGTCGAATTCATGTTCCAGCCCGCCGGAGCCCTTCAACTCTGCCCAGGAGGTGCCTTCCTTGTCGAAGGAGGTCCCGCCCAGGATATGGGCCGCCACGGCCCCGTTGGGATAGAGGCGCATTTCGCGCGGGCCGAAGTGCAGGCCCGGTTCGCCGATGTCATGCACCGCCTGCTGCTGTTCGGGCGAAAGCGTGCGGCGGATCCAGTAGAATTTCCCCTTGCCGGTGAAGCGGCGTTCAAGCGCGGCCTCGTCCAGTTCCGGGAAGATCTTCGCCAGTTCCTGCGCGGCGCGGACCGGGTGGATCATCTGCTGCGGGTGCGCGTAGAGCGCGTAGGTTTCCATGTTGGTGGCGAGGATCCGGCCGTCGCGGTCCAGGATCTCTGCCCGCTGGACGGCAGGCGGCGTGGCGTTGCTGGCCACGCGCGGCTCCTCCCCCTGGGAGGCGGCCATGACGCCCATGCGCAGGCCGATCACCGAGAAGGCACAGAAGAAGGCCATGCCCAGCACCAGAAGCCGGGTTTCGGCCCGCGCGCGGGAGGTGTCGCGCATCGCCTCGTGCCGGAGGCGGATGTTCTCCTTCTCGATCACGTCGGGGTTTTCACCCCGGGCGCGGGCTTCGAGGATGCGGGCAAGCGGGCGGAGGGGCGTGCGGTTCACTGGCCATCCCCCGGCTGGGTGCCGGCGATCACCTGGTCGGGCGCGGGCCCGAGGGAGGAGACATCGACGGGGTTGTTGAAGACGATCTCCGGCGCCGGCTGGGGCGGGAAGCGGACCTGGGTGATCTTGCCGAACTGCGACGGGTCGAGCGGCTGCAGCTGCAGGTCGGGGAAGTTGATCTCCGCCAGTTCGCGCAGCCGGTCGGGGCGGTTCAGATAGGCCCATTCGGCGCGCAGCATGTTCAGCTGGGCGCGGGCATCGGCGATCGAGGACTGCAGGCGTTCGGAGGTCGAGATCGCCTTCTGCGTCCGGTAATTCTCCTGGTAGGCCCAGAAGGCCAGGCCGATGACGGCCAGGGCGGAGAGCACGTAGAGGAAGGTCTTCATCGTCTTTTCCCCTTCGGTTTCGCGGCGCCGGGCATGCCCATGGCGGCGCGGTCGATCTCTTCTGCGGGTGTGTCGGTGCGAATGCCGACGCGCAGGCGGGCGGAACGGGAACGGGGGTTCTCCTCCAGCTCCTGCTCATCGGGGCCGATGCCCTTTTTCGTGGGCTGGGTGAAGGCCGCGGCCTCTGCCTCCTGCACGGGGGCATAGCGGTTGACGTTGCCGCTGGAACCGGTGCGCAGCTGGAAGAAGCGCTTCACCATGCGGTCTTCGATGGAATGGAAGGACACGACGGCCAGCTTGCCGCCGGGCTTCAGCGCGCGTTCGGCGGCCATCAGCCCTTCGGCCAGGGCGCCGTATTCGTCATTCACCGCGATGCGCAGCCCCTGGAAGGAGCGCGTGGCCGGGTGGCTTTGCCCCGGCTTCTGGCGCGGCAGGCAGCGTTCGATGATTTCCGCCAGCTGCAGGGTGGTGGTGATGGGCGCCTCGGTGCGGGCACGGAGGATGGCCTTGGCGATGCGGCGCGAGGCGCGCTCCTCTCCGTAGAGGAAGAGCACGTTGGCCAGCGCTTCTTCTTCCATCTCGTTGACCAGGTCGGCGGCGGAGGGGCCGGACTGCGACATGCGCATGTCGAGCGGCCCGTCGCGCATGAAGGAGAAGCCGCGTTCGGCCAGGTCGAGCTGCATCGAGGAAACGCCGAGGTCGAGCACGACACCGTCGAGCCCCTCGGGCGCATGTTCGGCCGCGACCTCATCAAGGTTGGCGAAGTTGTCCTGCACCACGCTCAGGCGGTCGCCGTAGGCGCCGGACCAGCTTTCGGCCATCTGCAGGGCCAGCGGATCCTGGTCGATACCGATCACGCGGTCCGCGCCGGCATCCAGCAGGCCCCGGGCATAGCCGCCCGCGCCGAAGGTGCCGTCGATCCAGGTGCCGGAAACGGGTGCCACGGCCGCCAGCAGGGGGCGCAGCAGGACCGGAACATGGGGGGCTCCGGCAGGTTTGGGTTTGGGGGTGGGACCTTCGGCCATGGCTCAGCCCTCCCCGCCCGGAGAGGCGGCACGCAGTTCGTCCAGCAGGGCTTCGGGATCGAAATCCTCTTCCTCTGCCAGCATCTTCTCTTCCTGCTCGGCCACCATCGCCTCGTAGGCATCGGGGCGCCAGATCTGGAAGGTCTTGCCGACGCCGGCGAACAGCACGTTGCCGCCCTGCGCCACGCCGATCTTTTCGCGCAGCTTGGCCGGCAGCACGATGCGGCCGGTGTCGTCGATGGCGAAATCCGTGGACTGGGAGATGTACCAGCGGCGCATCATCTTGGTGCGCGGCGCCGCCTGCGGCATGCGCAGGATCATCTCGACCGTTTCGGACATGGTTTCGGCGGAATAGCATTCGACGTAGCCGTCGAGGTGGCCACCGAAGACCGCGTACATCTTGGCGGTCTTGCCGGGGGCCCATTCGGGATCCTGGGATTCGAGCACGGTACGGAACTTGGCCGGGATGGAAACCCGACCCTTGGAGTCCACCTTGAACTCCTCTTCGCCCGTGAACCTCTTTTCGCTCAAGGCCCTGCCCGTTGCCTGTCCCCCTTGACGTGATTCTCCAGATACGCTTCCCTGGAACGGAAAACGGCGGATAGGGGCTGCTGCCACATGCCCTATCCGCCGCCCTCGTCCCGTTTCCGGGGTTGTCCGACTACGCGCGGCCACCTGGGGGGATGTCTGCTCGCCCCGCGCGCCGGATCTCTGGTTTTTGCGATGAAGTGGGGGTGCCTGTACTACTCACTGCCTTGGGAAGTCTTGCGAGGTCTGACGCCTCTTAAGTCCCCGTCCTCATCTGCAAACATGGTTGCCATGGGACTTCATGGAACGCAAATGGTTTTTACGGGAATTCGAGGGAAAATGTAGTCTCAACAGGGTCCGAAAGACAAGATGTGGGGTCACATCATCTCACTCCGGAGTGAAAATCGGGCTCAATTTGCGCCCCACCCCATCCGAGATACCAGATATTGCGGTGACTTCCGCCCATACGATCCCAGCCCATGAAATCCCACGCAAGTCCATTCAGTTCCCGCCAGCTGCCCGAAGAGGACTCGAAACGGGGTTAACGGCCCCTGGCGATTCCCTCTTCGGGCCCCGGATCGGGCCGGTTCCCGCCGTCACGCCGAGGTGATTCGCCGCGATCCCGCGCCGTAGCCGGAGGGCGGGAGAGAGATCGGGCGGGGATTTCATGGCACCCGATGGAACGTCGCCGCCCCCGGCACCAGTCCGGATCACACGGGAGGGCACGGGATCCGGCGCCATGGGCCGCCCCGCGCCACCACAGGCAGCCCCAAGACGCCCGCAGAGGCGCCAGAACAGGCCCTGGCACAAGACGCGCGCCACGTGAAAACGCCCCGCCGGAACCGGCGGGGCGCATCGGATCCCCATACATCTATTACTGTCGCTGCGCGGCCCTGCCCCGCATCATTGGCGCATCACGGGCGCATCACAGGCACCCCGCAGGCCGCGTTCAGGCCAGGTCACGTTCCACCAGCCGGGCCGCGAGGGCCGCGTAGGCCTCTGCCTGAGGGCCATCCTGCAGCGCGACGGGGGTGCCGCCATCGCCAGCAAGGCGGGTTTCCAGATCCAGCGGCAGCGCGCCGAGGAAGGGCACGCCCAGCTTCTCTGCCTCCGCAGCGACGCCGCCATGACCGAAGGGATGGGATTCATGCCCGCAGGCGGGGCAGATGAAGGAGGCCATGTTCTCCACCATGCCGACCAGCGGCACCTTCAGCGTATTGAACATGTCCATCGCCTTGCGCGCATCAATCAGCGCCACGTCCTGCGGGGTGGAGACGATGACGGCGCCATCCAGGGCGGACCGCTGGCCCAGGGTCAGCTGCACATCGCCGGTGCCCGGCGGCAGGTCGATCAGCAGCACGTCCAGTTCGCCCCACTGCACCTGGGTCATCATCTGCTGCAACGCGCCCATCAGCATCGGACCGCGCCAGACCACCGCCTTGCCCTCCTCCAGCATCAGGCCGATGGACATGAGGGTGACGCCATGGGCCGTCAGCGGTTCGATCGTCTGGCCATCGGGCGAGGCCGGACGCTTCGACGCGCCCATCATGCGCGGCTGCGAGGGGCCGTAGATATCGGCATCCAGCAGACCGACACGGCGGCCCTGCTTCGCCAGGGCGACGGCGAGATTGGAGGAGACTGTGGATTTGCCCACCCCACCCTTGCCGGAGCCGATGGCCAGCACGCGCTTCACGCCCGCCGGCTTCATCGGCGCCGTCTGAGGCTTCGGATGACCGCCGATCTTGAGGCTGGGCGGCTGGCCGGAGGGCGCAGCTGCGCGCGGGGCCGCGCCGGGCGCGGGGCGATCTTCGTGGGCGGTCAGCGCGGCGGAGACGCGGGCAACACCCGGCAGGGCCGAGACGAGCTCCTCCGCGGCGGCGCGGATCGCCTCCATCTTTCGGGCGGTGGCGGAATCGGGGGCCTCTATGACGAAACGGACGGTTTCACCGTCCACCGTCAGCGCGCGCACCATGTCGCGACTGACGAGGTTTCCGCCATCAGGCAGCGTGAGTCGCTTCAGTTCCGCCAGAATCTGGTCACGTGTGACAGGCACTTTTCTCTCCTTCCGAGGGCTGAACCTAAGGTGCGCATTTTACAGGCGGGGACAAGGGCGGGAACAGGGGCGGGCCCGAACAGCGGGTTGCGCGTGCCATGCGGGCGCAGAATGCCTTGCTGCAGCGCAGCATGAAATGATCCCCAAAGCGGTTTGGAAACTGCCCCGGGCACCCTGCCCTGCGGCGCGGCGTTTCCGCTAACCTCCGACAAAACAACATATGTGCACGAATGATGTCGCTGATTTATCAAGCGTTCTTCGAGGGCTTATTTCCCTGGGCGCCGTACATATTCCGCCCAAAAACCGTGCAGATTTTTCCATCGACTTTACGTCAGCAACTCTTATGCACCTTCTGCATAGCGGCGTTGAGGAACCGGCCATTGTGCAAACGCAGCAAATCCGTAAATTCAGTCTCAACAGCGGCGGTCAAGCAGCCAACGAAGTTAGCGCCAACAAGGCAGACCTCGGAAAGATGCAAAACTGACGCAACGGATTTAACGACTTTCAGATCGTTACGTGAAGGATGAGTAAGATGGCATATGCAGTGCACACCCCCGCTGGCGCAGCAGCCCAGCAAGGCTTCTCCAAGGTCTTCGGCGGCGTCGCCGTCCGTTATGCCAAATACAGCAAGTATCGTCGCTGTGTGGCCGAACTGTCCGCTCTCTCCAACCGGGAGCTCAAGGACCTCGGCCTGCACCGCTCGATGATCAAGTCGATCGCATACGAGGAAGCCTACGGCACCTCCGCGTAACGAAAGTTGGGATCAGTCGGCCCTCTCCTCCTCCCTGGGCCACTGAGACTGGCGAGGGTGCCTCTCCTCCTCCCTGGCACCCTCGCACCTACACCGGAGCTGAACGCTCCAACAGTTCGCCGGCCTCTCCTCCTCCCTGGCCGGTGATGTCAGGACCGGCGGGAGCTCTCCTCCTCCCTGCTCCCGCCGGACACTGACCCCAGATACGGACGCTCTCTCCTCCTCCCTGAGCGTTCGTTGTATCCCGGAGATGCCTCTCCTCCTCCCTGGCATCTCCGGACCCATCACGGGGACGTTCCGAAAGGTCCTTCCCCACATATTCGCCGGCCTCTCCTCCTCCCTGGCCGGTGATGTCAGGACCGGCGGGGGCTCTCCTCCTCCCTGCTCCCGCCGGACACTGACGACCAGATACGGACGCTCTCTCCTCCTCCCTGAGCGTTCGTTGTATCCCGGAGATGCCTCTCCTCCTCCCTGGCATCTCCGGACCCATCACGGGGACGTTCCGGAAGGTCCTTCCCCTCCTATTCGCCGCTCTCTCCTCCTCCCTGAGCGGTGATGCCAAGACCGGCGGGAGCTCTCCTCCTCCCTGCTCCCGCCGGACGCTTGGATCCGATACGCGGCCCTCTCCTCCTCCCTGGGCCAGCGTTGAATGACCGCGGTGCCCTCTCCTCCTCCCTGGGCACCGCGGTTTTTCGTTTTCAGGGGATCGGTTTCCAGGACATCGCTTGAAAAGAAGGGGGCCTTGCCCCCTCGGCCGCGCTGCGCGCGCCCTTCACCCCCAGAGTATTTCCGGCCATCGAATGGAACAGGGTGCCCTCCCCACGGGACGCCCCATGAGGTTCGCAGATGCGACGGCGGCTCGCCTGCGCTACCGCCCTTCCTCCATTCGATGGCTGAAAATACTCTGGGGGGAGCCGAAGGCGGGGGGCAAAGCCCCCTCCCTCACCCGGTCTCAGAAGGGCACGTCGTCCGGATTGGTGACGAATTTCGCGACCACCTTCTTCACGCCGGATTTCTCGAAGGAAATCTCCAGCTTGTCGCCTTCAACCCCGATGATCTCGCCATAGCCGAACTTCTGGTGGAAGACCCGTTCACCCACGGTGTGGGAGGAGGTCGCAGTCATGTCGATGACCGAGCCACGCGTTTCACGGGGCTGCGATACCGGCCGGTCGGAGGCACGCGCCTGCATACGCTTCCAGCCGGGGGAGTTGTAGACGTTTGCCTCCGCCATGCGGGTTTCCATGCCGGACTGGACCGAGCCACCCGAGGCAGCGCCGAAGCCGCCACCATAGAGCCCCGGGGGCGTCAGAACCTCCACATCCTCTTCGGAGAGCTCATCGATGAAGCGGGAGGGCAGCTGGCTCTGCCATTGGCCAAAGACGCGGCGGTTGCCGGCGAAGGAGATCGTGCAGAGTTCCTCGGCGCGGGTGATGCCGACGTAGGCCAGGCGGCGCTCTTCCTCCAGCCCCTTGAGGCCGCTTTCATCCATGGAGCGCTGCGAGGGGAAGAGGCCGTCTTCCCAGCCGGGCAGGAAGACCACGGGGAATTCCAGGCCCTTGGCCGCGTGCAGGGTCATGATGGAGACCTTGGGTTCGGCGTCGTCGTTGCGTTCGTTGTCCATGATCAGCGCGACGTGCTCGAGGAACCCCTGAAGGTTGTCCAAGTTTTCCAGCGCCTTGACCAGTTCCTTGAGGTTTTCCAGACGGCCCGGCGCCTCTGGCGTCTTGTCGTTCTGCCACATCTCCGTGTAGCCGGATTCGTCCAGCAGGCGCTCCGCGAGTTCGATATGGCTGAAGGGCGCCTGGGGCCGGTCTTCGTCCATCACGACGTCGTCTTCATCCGCCAGGGTCAGCGCCGTGGCCTGCAGGCGGGCGACCTCGTGGTAGCGGTCGATCAGGTCGACGAAGCGCGAAAGCTGTGCCGCGCCCTTGCCCGTAAGCCCCTGATCCTGCAGCAGGATCCGCGCGCCATCCAGCAGCGAGGTGCCATTGGCCCGCGCCGCCATCTGGATCTTCTGCTGGGCCTTGTCGCCCAGACCGCGCTTCGGCGTGTTGACGATACGTTCGAAGGCAAGGTCATCGGTGGGCGAGGTCACGAGCCGGAAATAGGCCATGGCATCGCGGATCTCGAGCCGTTCGTAGAAACGCGGGCCGCCGATGACGCGGTACGGCAGGCCGATCGTCAGGAAACGGTCTTCGAAGGCGCGCATCTGGTGGGAGGCGCGGACGAGAATCGCCATGTCGTCGGCCGAATAGGGATGCAGGCCGCGCGTGCCCTTCTGCAGGGCCTCGATCTCATCCCCGATCCAGCGAGCTTCCTCATCGCCATCCCAGTGGCCGATCAGGCGCAGCTTTTCCCCCTCGGGCTTGTCGGTCCACAGGGTCTTGCCCAGGCGGTTTTCATTGCCTGCGATGACGGAGGAGGCGGCGGCCAGGATATGCGGGGTCGACCGGTAGTTTTGCTCCAGGCGCACGGTCTTGGCGCCGGGGAAATCCTTTTCGAACCGCAGGATGTTGCCCACCTCTGCGCCGCGCCAGCCGTAGATCGACTGATCATCGTCACCGACGCAGCAGATGTTCTTGTGACCGCCCGCCAGCAGGCGCAGCCAGAGGTACTGCGCCACGTTGGTATCCTGGTATTCGTCCACCAGGATGTACTTGAACCAGCGCTGGTATTGTTCCAGCACGTCCGGATGCGCCTGGAAGATCGTCACCATGTGCAGCAGCAGGTCGCCGAAATCGACCGCGTTCAGTTCCCGCAGGCGGGTCTGATACTGATCGTAGAGTTCCGTCCCGCGGTTGTTGTAGGCCGACGCCTCTGACGCGGGGACCTTCGACGGGGTCCAGGCGCGGTTCTTCCAGCTGTCGATGAGGCCCGCCAACTGCCTGGCTGGCCAGCGTTTTTCATCAATGTTGGCCGCGACGATCAGCTGCTTGAGCAGACGGATCTGGTCGTCTGTGTCGAGGATGGTGAAGTTGGACTTCAGCCCGGCCAGTTCGGCGTGGCGGCGCAGCAGCTTGACGCAGATGGCGTGGAAAGTGCCCAGCCAGGGCATGCCCTCCACCGCCTCGCCCAGAAGGCGGCCGACGCGGAGCTTCATTTCCCGCGCCGCCTTGTTGGTGAAGGTGACCGAAAGGATCTCGTTCGGGCGGGCGCGCCCGGTGGAGAGCAGGTGGACGATGCGCGAGGTCAGCGCCTTGGTCTTGCCCGTACCGGCGCCTGCCAGCATCAGCACCGGACCATCCAGCGCCTCCACCGCCTCGCGCTGCGCGGGGTTGAGATCGTCGAGATAGGTCGCGGGGCGCGCCGCCTGCATCGCCCGCTGCGACAGGGGCGTACGGGGGGGCTGGCTGGCCGCTTCGAATGCGTCGTCTTCGGAGTAACTGCTCATCCCCGAAAGATAACCTGTACCGGGGCCGGACGGAAGGGGCCGTTCCGGGTTTGTTCAGAAACGGGCGGCAAATTGCGGCCTCACCCTTATGTCGTATTGACTGAGTGGTCAGCGTAGGAATCTCTTGCAGGTTGCATTTCGAGCCTGCACCCTGCCCGCATTATTTCAAGACCTCCATTTCAAAGTCATTTTTCACAGCCGGCCGCATCGGACCGGCCGCCACCCATTTTCAGAAGGGATTTGAGCCATGGCGATTCAGGGCATTACCGAACTGACGGAAAAGGTACACGACAAGGCGGAACGCGAGGTTGCCGCCGCGCTGCGCGGCGATCCGAGGCTGGGCGATCTGCTCTGGCTGCCGGGGCGCTGGCTGAACGCAAAGGACGAAGTCACCACGGGATTCGAGGGGCGCGGCTGGAACATGATCGCCCTGCCCTTCTTCGGCGGCACGGGGGATTTCCGGATCCTGGCCAACCAGTACAACGAAACCCTCGATTTCGCCGTGGTTGACGGGCCGGTGGCGAACCGGGGTGTCGCCAAGGAGGGCGGCGACCCGGCCACGGCGCAAACGGATCAGAGCATCTTTGCGCTGGATTACCAGCAGCTGATCACCCAGATCGCGGCCGGCAGCGCGCCGCCCGTCGACCCGAAGCTGATCGGGGGCGCCGGGCTGGGCATCCATCACGAGCCGGGTTTCATGCTGTCCATCACCGATCAGCAGACGATGATTCCCTATGTGAAACGCACGGCGGAGAAGGTCTTCGAGGAAGAGATGATGCCGCTGAACGTCGCCCGGCTTGCCTCCATCCCGCATGGGGACGCCGTGACGGCAATGGGGGTCGGCTTCACCGAGGCGGGCGGCCCCTTCATCCCCAGCATGTCCGGGCTGCCGGAGGGCTTTGACGCGAACCCCCAAAACCCCTACCTGGCCAACTATTTCGCGATGAGCGGCGACAAGGCCTTCCCCGGGGTGCTGAATTTCCCGGCCTTCGACGTAATCAAGCCGACGGCCCTGCTGACAGCCAGCATCGCGGGCCTGGGGCCGATCACCAAGACCACGACCCTGCATTTCAATACGGAGTTCGCCACGGGCGGCATCGTCAACACGCCCTTCGTGGTCAAGGAAGCCAATGCGACCAGCATGGAGTCCTTCTTCTGGCTGATGGAACCGGAAGAGCCGCTGAACGGGCGGCGCCACTACCTGGCCTACCTGCAGAACGTCATGCTGGATTTCTTCCCCCGGCGCGGTGGCGCGGAGGGCGAGCTGATCCGCTGGCCGCACATCAGTTTCAACGTCATGTGCCTGGACGAGGTGCCGAAGGCAAAGACCATCGACGTGCCCCATACCGCCTAGGCGGGTCATCAGGCGGCGGCGGCCTGGCGCGCCGCCCCCTGTACCGGCGGCAAAAACCGCCCTGCAGTCAAGACGGCGGCAAGGTTCACCCGCGATACACGAGGGCTGTCGCCCTTTCAGAAGAGCCTAGAGATGAGCCTTGCCATCACATCGACCCCGGCGGTGACCTGCACCGACATGACGCAACGCGCGGGACAGGATCCGCTGTCCGATACGGCCGCGGCCCCCTGGATCACCGGCCGCCCCCAGGTGGAGGCAGGCCGGGCCGATGCGCAGCGGGTCAGCGCCCTGCAGGAAACCGATCGGGCCAACACAGGAGAGCTGGCCGGCAGCAGCGCCGCAGGCAGGATCCGCCCCTACGAGGCGACAGGCCCCGCCGAAAGCCCCTGGTCCCCCCGTGCCGGAGCGGCAAGCGCCACGCTTGGCCTGGACCGGGCCGCAGAGGGGAAGGCGCAGCCTTCGCGCATGGCGCCCGCCACCCTGTTCGAGGCCCTGGTGAACAGCGAAGCGCGGGAGGCCAGAGGCGCGAACCCCATGGAGGAGGCGCAGGAACTGGCCACCGGCGCCCGCAAGAGCGCCAGCCTGGACGCCATCGACAGTGACGCGGACGGGCTGATCTCCGGTTCGGAGGTGATCGCCTTCGAAGCCAGCCGGGCGGCGGAGATGGGCGGCGCCATGCCCCCGCCCCCGCCGATGCCCACCACGCCGGACCGCGACGACAGCAGCTCCCTCTACCAGACGCTGGAAGCCCAGGGAGAGGCCGCCTGGGAGAAGGTCAGCCGGTTCACCGTTGCCGATCGCCTTGCCGCGGAACGCAGCACGCTGAACGTCCTGGCCTAGCGGGCGCCCCGCGCGGGACGCTGACCACCGGGTGGAAAGCAGGGCGCCGCCCGCCCCCCGGCTGAAAGCGTGCTCGCCGGGCGTCGTGGCGATCTGCGCCCCGAAGCTTCCCACTGGACGCAAGGCTGTCGGGCGCAGCCCGGACCGCGGCGCGGGTCATTTCGCAGGTCATTTCCCTGACAAGTCCAGAAAACAGGGGGCCTCCGCCCCGGGGCACCTGCGCCCCTCCATCGTAGTGAAACAAGCTATTCGCCCAGCGGGATAATTGTTCACGCAAATTACCTTCAGGCTTGCGCCGCGCTGCGGCATCGCGTTTCCTGTCAGCAAGGGCGGAGTCACCGTCGGACCCGTAGCCTGCAGACGAGGAGCAGACATGGCCGAATTCCAGAAAATTCTCATCGCGAACCGGGGCGAGATCGCCATCCGGATCATGCGTGCGGCAAACGAGATGGGCAAGAAGACCGTCGCCGTCTATGCCGAGGAGGACAAGCTGGGGCTGCACCGGTTCAAGGCGGACGAGGCCTACAAGATCGGTGAGGGTCTGGGCCCGGTGGCGGCCTATCTCTCGATCCCGGAGATCATCCGGGTCGCCAAGATGTCGGGCGCGGATGCGATCCACCCGGGCTATGGCCTGCTGTCGGAAAACCCTGATTTCGTCGATGCCTGCGACGCGGCGGGCATCACCTTCATCGGACCGAAGGCGGCGACGATGCGGGCGCTTGGCGACAAGGCCAGCGCGCGCAAGGTGGCCATCGAGGCGGGCGTGCCGGTGATCCCGGCGACGGAAGTGCTGGGCGATGATTTCGACGCGATCACCCAAGAGGCCGGGGAAATCGGCTACCCGCTGATGCTGAAGGCCAGCTGGGGTGGCGGCGGCCGCGGCATGCGCCCGATCAACGGCCCGGAGGAACTGAAGGAAAAGGTGCTGGAGGGCCGGCGCGAGGCAGAGGCCGCCTTTGGCAACGGCGAGGGCTACCTGGAAAAGATGATCACCCGGGCCCGGCACGTCGAAGTGCAGATCCTGGGCGACAAGATGGGCAACATCTATCACCTCTACGAACGCGACTGTTCGGTCCAGCGGCGCAACCAGAAGGTCGTCGAACGCGCCCCCGCCCCCTACCTGAGCGAGGCGCAGCGCGAGGAAATCTGCGAGTTGGGCCGCAAGATCTGCGCCCATGTGAATTATGAATGCGCGGGCACGGTCGAATTCCTGATGGATATGGACACGGGCGCTTTCTACTTCATCGAGGTGAACCCCCGCGTACAGGTGGAACACACGGTGACCGAGGAGGTGACCGGCATCGACATCGTGCAGGCCCAGATCATGATCGCCGAGGGCAAGAGCCTGGCCGAGGCCACCGGCAAGGCCAGCCAGTACGACGTGCGCCTAATGGGCCATGCGCTGCAGACCCGGATCACCACCGAGGACCCGCAGAACAACTTCATCCCCGATTACGGCCGGATCAGCGCCTACCGGACCGCCACCGGCATGGGCATCCGACTGGACGGCGGCACGGCCTATGCGGGCGGCGTGATCACCCGCTATTACGACAGCCTGCTGGTGAAGGTGACGGCCAAGGCGCAGACGCCCGAAAAGGCCATTGCCCGGATGGACCGCGCCCTGCGCGAATTCCGGATCCGGGGCGTCAGCACCAACATCGCCTTCGTGCAGAACCTGCTGAAGCATCCGATCTTCCTGACGAACCAGTACAGCACGAAGTTCATCGACACGACGCCGGAGCTGTTTGATTTCCGCACCCCGGCCGACCGGGGCACCAAGGTGCTGACCTATATCGCCGACGTGACCGTCAACGGGCATCCCGAAACCAAGGGCCGCGCCGCCCTGCCCGAGGGGTTCAAGCTGCCCCATCCGCCGAAGGCCGGGCCGAACGTGCCGCCGGGCACCAAGACCCTGCTGGATGCCGAGGGGCCGAAGGCCGTGGCCGATTGGATGCTGGCGCAAAAGCCGCTGCTGATCACCGACACGACGATGCGCGACGGGCACCAGTCCCTGCTGGCGACACGGATGCGGTCGATCGACATGATCAAGGCCGCGCCCAGCTATGCCGCGAACCTGCCGCAGCTCTTCAGCCTGGAATGCTGGGGCGGCGCCACTTTCGACGTGGCCTTCCGTTTCCTTCAGGAAGACCCCTGGCAGCGGCTGCGCGACATCCGGGCCGCCTGCCCCAACATCCTGACCCAGATGCTGCTGCGCGGGTCGAACGGCGTGGGCTATACCAACTACCCCGACAACGTGGTGCAGGCCTTCGTGAAACAGGCCGCCGCCACCGGCATGGATGTCTTCCGCGTCTTCGACAGCCTGAACTGGGTGGAGAACATGCGGGTGGCCATGGATGCCGTCATCGACACTGGCAAGATCTGCGAAGGCACGGTCTGCTACACCGGCGACATCCTGAACCCGGACCGGGCCAAGTACGACCTGAAGTATTACGTCGCCATGGCCAAGGAGCTGGAAGCGGCAGGGGCCCACGTGCTGGGCCTGAAGGATATGGCGGGCCTGCTGAAACCCGCCGCCGCGCGAGTGCTGATCAAGGCGCTGAAGGAAGAGGTCGGCATCCCGGTCCACTTCCACACCCATGACACCTCGGGCATCGCGGGGGCGACGATCCTTGCGGCGGCCGAAATGGGCGTGGATGCGGCGGATGCGGCGATGGACAGCTTCTCGGGCAACACCTCGCAACCGACGCTGGGGTCGATCGTCGAGGCGCTGATGCACACGGATCGCGACACCGGGCTGGATATCGAGGAAATCCGCCAGATGTCGGATTACTGGGAAGCGGTGCGCGGGCAATACGTGGCCTTCGAGAGCGGCATGCAGGCGCCCGCGTCGGAGGTCTACCTGCACGAGATGCCGGGCGGCCAGTTCACCAACCTGAAGGCGCAGGCGCGGTCCATGGGGCTGGAGGAACGCTGGCACGAGGTGGCCCATACCTATGCCCAGGTGAACCAGATGTTCGGCGATATCGTGAAGGTCACGCCCTCCTCCAAGGTCGTGGGGGACATGGCCCTGATGATGGTCAGCCAGGGCCTGACCCGCGAGGAGGTCGAGGATCCGCAGCGCGAGATTTCCTTCCCCGACAGCGTGATCGACATGATGCGCGGCAACCTGGGCCAGCCGCCGGGCGGCTTCCCGCCCGCGCTGGTGGCAAAGATCCTGAAGGGCGAGGCGCCCAATACCGAACGCCCCGGCGCGCATCTGCCCCCGGTGGATTTCGCCGCGACCGCCAAGGAACTTTCGGAGAAACTGGGCGGCACGCAGGTGGATGAGGAGGATGTGAATTCCTACCTTATGTACCCCAAGGTCTTCCTCGACTACGCCACCCGGCACGAGGCCTACGGCCCGGTCCGCACCCTGCCCACGAAGACCTTCTTCTACGGCATGGAACAGGGCGAACAGATCTCGGCCGAGATCGACCCGGGCAAGACGCTGGAAATCCGGCTGCAGGCCGTGGGGGAAACCCGCGAGGATGGCGAGGCGCGGGTCTTCTTCGAGCTGAACGGCCAGCCCCGGGTGATCCGGGTACCTGACCGCTCCGTCACCGGGGGTGCTGCTGCGAAGGTGAAGGCCGATCCGGCAAACGCGGCCCATGTGGCGGCGCCGATGCCGGGCGTTGTCGCCTCCATCGGGGTGACGGCGGGGCAGGAAGTGAAGCAGGGCGACCTGATCCTGACCATCGAGGCGATGAAGATGGAAACCGGCCTGCATGCCGACCGCGACGGCAAGATCAAGGCGGTCCATGTCACGCCTGGCGCACAAATCGACGCGAAGGACCTGCTGGTCGAATACGACGACTGACCCGCACCGAAGCGGGTGCTGCGCCAGTTCTGCGAAACGGCGCCCCCAGGCGGTATCTGAGACCAGATCAACAAGACAGGAGGGCGCCCGCAAAGGCGCCCTCCTTTTGCAAGGGCCAGGGGCCGAACGCGCCGCGCGCCTTCAGCCGTCCTTCTTCTCGGACGCGGCCTTCTTCATCCGCGCCAGCATCTCTTCCTTGGAGGGGCGCCCCTTTTGGGGCGTGTCGCGCTCGCCGCCCCTGGGCTTGTGACGCGGCACGCCCTTGTGCGGCTTGGCGCCGCCCATCTTCGAATAATCCATGACCCGGTCCTTTCAGGGTGAGTTGACGGCTCATGCCCCGGAAAGGGGCATCGGGCAAGAGGCTGAATGGATCGCTATTGCGACTATGGGCATCCATATCCTAGGTGTCGGTATCACCTGACGGAGTTTCGATGCCATGTCCCTGCGCCTGCCCGCCCTGCTGATCTGCCTGGTCCTGGCCCTGCCTGCGGCGGCAAGGGAGCTGTCCGGCATGGCACGCATCGTCGATGGCGATACGCTGGACATCGGCGGGCAGGTGGTGCGGCTGCTGGATATCGACGCGCCCGAAAGCGCCCAGACCTGCCACGGTGCCCCCTGCGGGTCCAACGCCACCGCCTACCTGAAACGGCTGACCCGCCTGCGCAGGGTGACATGTCGCGGCACCGAAACGGACCGCTACGATCGCCTGCTGGCCAGCTGCGAGGCCGGTGGGAAGGACCTGGGTGCGGAGATGGTTCTCGCCGGGCAGGCCGTGGCCTATCGGCAGTACGGGCTGACCTATATCGACCAGGAAAAGGTGGCGCGCATCCAGGGGCTTGGCCTTTGGGCCGGTGGCACGCCAGTGATGCCCTGGGACTTTCGCGCCGGCAAATGGGATGAGGCAACCACTGCGCGTGCCTCGGCCACGCAGGGCGGCAACTGCCCCATCAAGGGCAACATCAGCGCCAAGGGGGAGCGGATCTACCACACCCCCTACTCGGCCCATTACGCGCAGACCCGTATTTCCCCGTCCAAGGGCGAACGCTGGTTCTGCTCGGAAGCGGAGGCCCTGGCCGCCGGCTGGCGCGCGGCGCGGAACTGACAACGGAACTGCTGACGGCGGTTCACCCGGCAGCGCCCTACTGCTGCGCGCCCTACGCCTGTTCGGCAGACCCCTGTTCGGTGGGCCCCTTTTCAGCAGCCCGGGCAATCTGGCGCCGCAGATCGCGCAGGGTCTGCAAGGTCGCCCGATAGCTTTCCTCGGTCATGCCGCTGTCACGGGCGATGCATCCCGGCACCTTTGCCGCCTCTGCGGCGCGCAGGCGCCCTGCCTCCGTCAGCCTGATTTCCACGCGACGCTCATCCCTGGCCGACCGGACCCGGTCGAGCAGGCCCGCGGCCTGCATGCGTTTCAACAGGGGTGAGAGGGTGTTCGTCTCCATCGCCAGGGCCTCCCCCAGCTCCCCCACGCCCTGACCGTCCCGATCATGCAGCGACAGCAGCACCAGGAACTGCGGATAGGTGATCCCGATCCCTTCCAGGTAGGGCGCATAGAGCCGGATGAAGGCATGGCTGGCCGCGTAAAGGTTGAAACAGAGCAGCGCATCGGCGGGCGGTGCGGGCGTTTCCCCCTGATCGGCGGGTGGCAAGAAGGTATCCTGGGTCATGGGGGTAAAATAAATCGCGCACGACTTAGTCGCAAGCCTTGTAAACCCGGCACAGGCGGGCCATATATATCGCACACGATACAATCGTTCGTGATCAAAAGGAGACACCCGATGACCCTTTCCCCGCTCTACACCACCCGCGCAACGGCAACCGGTGGCCGCGAAGGCCGCGCAGCCGTCGAAGAAGGCTCGCTCGCCGTGGCCCTTGTCACCCCGAAGGAGTTGGGCGGCGCCGGCGGTGACGGCACCAACCCCGAGCAGCTTTTCGCAGCCGGCTATGCCGCATGCTTCCTCTCCGCGCTGAAGGCCGTGGCCCGGATGGAAAAGGTGAAGGTCACTGACGACTCCACCGCGACCGCAGAGGTGACCATCGGCAAACGCGACGATGGCGGCTTCGCCCTGAAGGTCGGCATCTTCGTCTCCCTGCCCGGGATCGAGGCGGCCCAGGCAGATGAGCTGATCGAGAAGGCCCACCAGGTCTGCCCCTACAGCCACGCCACCCGTGGCAATATCGAGGTCACCGTCGGCCGCGCCTGATCGCCCCGCCCGGCCAAGCCAAGCCAGGTCCGGCCGGGACCTTGCAAGACCCAAAGCATAGGGCGGATCCAACCGGATCCGCCCTTTGCGCGTCACGATGCGCAACCCAGGCTCTGGGGCCGGCGCAAGCCTGCTCTCGCCAAGCTGTGCCTCTCCCCTTGCGCCGATGCGGTTTTGCCGCTTGGCTGGCATCAGCCACCGACAGGACCCCAGATGCACGTCAGACCGGAAACCCCCGAAGATATCGCCGCGATCTCGGCCCTGACCGATGCCGCCTTCGCCGGGCTTGCCTATGCCTCCGGCCGCGAAGCCGCCATCGTCCGGCAGTTGCGCCAGGACGGCATGCTGTCCCTCTCGCTCGTGGCCGTCGCGGCGCCGGAAGATGGCGGCGGCCTCCTTGGCCACGTGGCCTTTTCCCCCGTGCAGATCGGGGGTGTCGGGGATCATTGGTACGGCCTGGGCCCGATCTCTGTCGCGCCCGACCGGCAAAGGCGGGGCATCGGCCGGTTCCTGGTTTCCGAGGGGCTGTCTTCGCTGCGGGCCATGGGCGCGAAAGGATGCGCCCTGATCGGCAATCCCGCCGTCTACCGGCGCATGGGCTTTGAAAGCGATGGCAGACTGACCTACGGGGACCTGGATCCGGCGCTGGTTCAGTACCACAGCCTGATCGGCCCACCCCCTTCGGGTGAGCTGAGCTTTGCCCCCGCCTTCAGCGGTTCGGCCCGATAGGCCCGCCCTTCCCCTGCCTGCGCCCGCTCAGGTTCACGCATGCCGGGCGTCCCGCGGCCCCGCCGAAGGCCTGGCCCTTTGTTTCAAGGCCCTCGCCACGCGACGCGGAAAGACCCACAGAAATTTCGCCAATCGGCCGAAATTTCCTCTTGCAGCGCCCTGACGTTCTTTATACATCGTGCCTCACCAAAACGGTGCGGGCGTAGCTCAGGGGTAGAGCATTACCTTGCCAAGGTAAGGGTCGGGCGTTCGAATCGCCTCGCCCGCTCCAATTTGGGCCTTCTTCGGCAGAGATGCCATCGAAGGAATACCTCGGACGAAAGTCCATCGCCAAGGAAGCGGGCGTAGCTCAGGGGTAGAGCATTACCTTGCCAAGGTAAGGGTCGGGCGTTCGAATCGCCTCGCCCGCTCCAACTTTCCCATTCGGAACAAGACGATCTGCGGCGCCTTTCGGCGCCGTTGTCGTGTCTGCCCCCGGCGGGTCGTACAGCTTTCGCAGCAAAGCCTCTGTCGTAAAACCTTCATATGGCAAACCCTTAACTTCCCGCCCCGCTCTGGCTAGATCGGCGCGAAGCTAGCGGGGAAGGTGATGTCGGTATCCATCAGCGGCGCGGTAAAGCGCTTCGGCCAGGAGGCCGCGGTCGACGGAATCAGCGTCGAGATCCCGCAGGGGGCCTTCTTCACCGTCCTTGGCCCCTCGGGCTGTGGCAAATCCACCCTGCTCCGCCTCATCGCCGGGCTGGAACCGCTGGACGCGGGCACCATCGCCCTGGACGGTCGACCCGTCTCGGGCCCCGGCCTGCACGTTCCGCCGGAGCAGCGCAGCGTCGGGGTCGTCTTCCAGACCTACGCGCTCTGGCCGCACATGGACGTCACCAGCAATGTCGCCTTCCCGCTGGAATGCGAAGGGCGGACCCGCGCCCGGGCACGCGCCGCCACGGCGGAGCATCTGGCCACTGTCTCCCTGACCGACTACGCCACCCGCAAGCCGGCCGAGCTTTCGGGCGGTCAGCGTCAGCGGGTCGCCCTGGCCCGCTGCCTTGCCTCCGGGGCGAAGATCGTGCTGATGGATGAACCGCTGGCCAACCTCGACCCCCATCTGCGCACCCGGATGGAGGAGGAGCTGGCGGTCTTCCACAAGGCATCCGGTGCGACGATCATCTACATCACCCACGACCAGAGAGAAGCGATGGCCCTGGCGACAGAGGTCGCGGTGATGGAAAAGGGCCGGTTCGCACAGGTGGGATCGCCGGAAGCGATCCACGACAGCCCCGCCACCGAACATGTCGCCCGCTTCATCGGCCAGTCCGCGATCCAGCAGGCCGAGATCACCGGAGGCGCGGCGCGGATCGGGCCCCACCTGCTGCCGCTGCGCAACCTTGCGGCGGCAGAGGATGGCACGGCGAGCGGCCCCGCCCGCGTGGTGATCCGTCCGGCGGACCTGACACCCTGCGAGGCCGGCCACCCCGGGGCGCTGCCTGCCGTCGTCGAACGGATCACCTATCGCGGGGGCGCCTGGGAAGCGCTGGCGCAGGTGCCCGGCTTCTCCGCCCCCCTGCCCTTCCGCGCGGATCGGCGCCTGCGCCTGGGCGAACAGCTGTCCCTCGCCGCGCGGCCGGTCTGGCGCCTGCCCTGAGGCCCCGCGCACCCCGTGACGCAGCGACAGAGGTGACACCCCGCCGCCGCCGTGCCACCTCTGGGCACGAGGAAAACGACCGGGAGGAAACCCATGAGCTTGCCCAGCCTGCTCTCCAACCTGCGTCTGCCGCTGATCGGCAGCCCGCTCTTCATCATTTCCAATCCGGACCTGGTGATCGCCCAGTGCAAGGCCGGCATCGTCGGATCCTTTCCGGCCCTGAACGCGCGCGAGGCCGAGGGCGAGCCGATCGAGCTGGACCGCTGGCTGACCCGCATTCGCGAGGAGCTGGACCGGCACAACCAGGCCAACCCCGACAGTCCGGCCGCGCCCTATGCGGTGAACCAGATCGTGCACAAGTCCAACACCCGGCTGGAGCGCGACGTGGAAATCTGCATGAAGCACGAGGTGCCGGTCTGGATCACCTCTCTCGGCGCGCGGGCGGAGGTGAACGAGGCCGCCCATGCCGCCGGCGGGATCGTCCTTCATGACGTCATCAACGACCGCTTCGCCCGCAAGGCCATCGAAAAGGGAGCCGACGGCCTGATCGCGGTGGCCGCAGGCGCGGGCGGCCATGCGGGCGCCCTTTCCCCCTTTGCCCTGGTGCAGGAAATCCGCGCCTGGTTCGATGGCCCACTGTTCCTGTCGGGCGCCATCGCCAAGGGCGACAGCCTTCTGGCCGCGCTCGCGCTCGGCGCCGACGGTGGCTATGCCGGCTCCGCATTCATCGCGACCGAAGAAGCAAATGCGGTTGATGCATACAAGTCCATGATCACCGACTGCGGCGCGTCCGACATTGTCTATTCGAACCTCTTTACCGGCGTATGGGGCAATTACCTGAAACCCTCCATTGCCGCGGCGGGAATGGATCCGGAAGCCCTGGAACTGTCGGATCCTTCAAAAATGGATTTCGGCGGCGCAAAACCAAAGAGCTGGAAGGAAATCTGGGGATCCGGACAGGGCATCGGCGCGGTGAAGCAGGTCCTGCCAGCCGCCCGGCTGGTTGACAGGCTGGAAGAGGAATTCCTCCAGGCGCAGCAGAGGCTGGCGTCTCAGCTTGGCTGGACGCGCGATTAACCGCCTGTCAAACCCGCCCGAAAGGCGAAATTCCGCTTATAGAACAAATACAAGGCTGCCGAAATTCGCGACATGAACGCCTTTCGGCAGCCTTTATTCCATTGAGTAAAACAATTTACTTTTGAGTAACTCGTTTCTGCACAGACGGCACTCCCATTGCCGCTTTTTTCTGCACGCCATTCCCCGGGATCACCTTGCACCCCCCTTGGGAAGGGCGTTATCTGCGCCCACATACGCCTCCGGCGCTTTGCGACGTCTTTCGCAAACGACATTTGCGCAAATTGCGGATCGTTCGAACGATTTACCCTTGGGTTTTTTGCAATCACAGGGGTTTTCACCGTGTGTTTTCCGGCTTAGAGCAGTCGCTAATCCGGCAGATGGGTCCTCTTGTCCGACGAGTCCACAGACTTTCCTGCGCGGCAATGTCGCGCCACAATAAACGGCAATAGAATTTGTCTGCAGATTGGCGATGAAACGGCTCAGTTTTCCGAATCATCGCCCCACCAAAATGACTGAGGGGCAAATGGCAGATTGGAATGGGGAGATCGCATCGCGTGAGGAGATGCGAGAACGCAAGCGTCGCGCGGCGCTGCATGTCGCGTCCCGCCTGTTCAACGAGAAAGGCTACCACGCGACGTCACTGGATGAGATCGCCGACCAGATCGGCGTGACGAAGACCGCGCTCTACTACTACTTCCGCAACAAGGAAGAGCTGCTTCACGACTGTATCGAGATCAGCCTGAAGGCCGGCGAAACCGCCAGGGCCGCGGCAGAGGCCAGCGACCTGGGCGCCTACGACAGGTTCCAGAAGTTCTACCTGGATTACCTGCGCCTGATCATGGAAGGCGGCGGCAGCTACAGCTCGCTGATCAGCATGCGCGCCTTGCCGGCGCCGATGCAGGATGGGCTGTTTCGGCGCCGTGACGCGCTGCGCGGCTACATCCAGACACTTCTGGAAGGCGCGCTGGCCGACGGTGACGTCCGCTCGATCGATCCGGAGGCGACCTCGCTCTTCCTGATCACGGCAATCAACTGGATCATGGCCTACCACCAGGAACGCCTGGGCGACGAGGTTGACCTCGACAAGATCGCACGCGGCTTCCTTGACCAGATCCTCTTCGGCCTCGAGGCCCGCTAGGCACGCCAGCCTGGACGCGACACCACCCCGGGCGCGCCTGCCCCGGATCAGTTGGTGATCAGCGTGTAGGAACTGGCCACCCCGCTCCCGTTCTCGACCCTCACTTCGAAGAAGTCCGTCCACACCGGCTGCCAACCGCAGTAGGCGATCGGTCCATGGTCCGTGTCCTCGCAGACGACACGGCCCAGTGAATCCGTGATCCGCAGGCTCAGCTCGACCTCCGGCAACTCCGCCTCGACGTAGACCTCTGCGTAGTCGCTGCCCTGGAACCTCATGGCCGGGTAGATCGCGCGCCCCTCCGCCGCGACCCGGTCGATGGAATAGACCTGCCCCGTCGGCACGCCGCGCGCCGCCGCCGTGCCGAAATCATCCGCCAGGGCGAGGATCGTCTCATCACCGCGGGCCATCTGCCGGGCCACCTGCAGCATGTCCTGCCAGGTCATCATCTGCGTCATCATCTGCGCCTCCCCCGGGGGCAGATCGGCGCCGCCGGTCACCGGCGTGCGCTCCACCTGCATGGCCACCACGGATTGCCGCAGCCGGGCCGCGGCCAGGGCCAGCAGCGGGTCCTTCGTCTCCTGCGCGGTGGCGAAGAGCCGGGCCGAAAGCTCCGCCTGGCGAATGACCGTCTCGGCCTGCGCGGGCTGCTGCCCTGCCAGCGTCAGCACCATAGCCCCCAGCAGGGCCGCCCGGCGGATCGGGCGCGACAGAGAATGACACGACAGGGAATGGCGCGACTGGGAAAGGCGGGATTTGCGGCAGGCGGTCCGGGGCATCGTCATCTCCGTTCGGTTTGGTCGATCCTTGCCCCCTCGCCCGCCTGTTTCAATCGCAAACTGGCCGGTTTCATGCCCCTGCCCCCGCATGACCGCACTTGTCATGTGAGTTGCCCCGGGCGCCCCCTTAGCACTAAACATCAAGGGGATGGCACGACGCGTCATCGCCCGCATGCCATTCCGGATCCCGGCGGATCCGGCCCAAGGACCCCCAAGGACCCAAGGACGCCATGACCGACACCGCGACGCCCAGCACCCCCGCCCGCATCCTGATCGTCGAGGACGACACCGAGGCAGGCCAGGCGGTCAGCGCCGCCGTCCGTGACCTGGGCGCCGAACCGGTCTGGGTCACCACCTATGACGAGGGGCTGGCCCAGGCCGCCGCCGGCGATTTCCAGGTCATCGTCTTCGACCGCATGCTGCCCGGCGGCGACGGGATCGACGCCATCGCCAAGATCCGCGCCGCAGGCTCCACCGCGCTGGTCATGATCGTCTCGGCCCTGGGACGGGCGCAGAACAAGATCGACGGGCTGGAAAAGGGCGCCGACGACTACCTGGCCAAGCCCTTCGACCCGGACGAGCTGCGCGCGCGCCTGCGCGCCCTGATGCGCCGCGCCTCGATGCAGGTGATGGACAACGACCTCGTGGTCTTCTCGGACGTGCAGATCCGCATGAAGGCGCGCACCGTGCACATCGGCCAGACCCATGTCGCCGTCAGCCCCAAGGAGTTCGAACTGATCTCCTACTTCGCCCGCAACTCGGGTGCCGTGGTGACCCGCATGCAGCTGCTGGAAAACGTCTGGAACCTGCACTTCGATCCGCAGACCAACGTCGTCGACGTCCATGTCGGGCGCCTGCGCCGGAAGCTGGAACAGGCGGCGGGGCGGCCGATCATCCATACCGCGCGGGGCGAAGGCTACATCTTCGACGCGCAGAAGGCCCTGCCCGGCGCAGAGGCCTGATCCATGCCGCAGCTGCCCGGCTCCGCCAGCCTGCGCGTGACCCTTGCCATTGCCGCGGGGATCATCCTGATCTCCCTCTCGGCCATGGGCCTTCAGTACCGGGTGACCGCCCAGGCCCTGGCCGCGCGCCAGACGGAGCTTCTGGAAACCGACCTGGAGGCCTTCGCCGCCAACTACCAGCAGCGCCGCATCCCGGCCCTGCGGGAGGCGATCGAATTCCGCTCCGGCACCATGCTGCCGGATGAGGCGATCTACCTTCTGCAGGATCGGGATGGCATGACCCTGGCCGGCAACATCGGCGGCTGGCCCAAGGGGATCACCGCCGCCGGGGACCGTTTCGACCCGACCCCGGTGCAGGGCTACACCCTGCCCCTGGGCCTTGACGGGGCAGAGATCACCTATCGCGGGGTCGCGCGCATCCTGCCCGGCGGGTTCCGCCTGATCACCGCCCGGGCGGAGACCGCGCGCGATGCCACGCTGGCCAGCCTGCGCCGGCTGATCTGGCCGGTGGCGACCGGGCTGGTCGCCATCGCCCTGCTGGCCGGCTGGCTGACCTCCCGCTGGGTGCTGGCGCGCATCGACCGGATCAACCGGCTGGCCGATACCGTGGCCGACGGCGACCTGTCGGCGCGCCTGCCCGGCGACAGGTCCCGGGATGAATTCGGCCAGTTGGAAAGCCATGTGCACGCCATGCTGGACCGGATCGAGGCGCTGAACCGCGCAACGCAGCGCCTGTCGGATGTCATCGCGCATGAACTGCGCACGCCGCTCAACCGCATCCTGCAGAAGATCGCCGCGCTGGACGCCCCCGCGCCCCAGAAACAGGCGCTGGAGGCGGAAATCCACGCCACCACGCGCACCTTCAACGCCCTGCTCGACATTTCTGCCGCAGAGGCCGCAAGCGGCGCGCGCCCCGGGCTTGTCCCGGTGGACCTGTCCGCGCTGATGACCGACATGGCGGAGCTCTACGAGCCGCTTTTCGAAGACAGCGAAATGACACTGGCAAGCGCCATCGAACCGGGCTGCATGGTGCTGGCCGAACGCAACCTGGTGGCGCAGGTGCTGACCAACCTGCTGGACAACGCGATGAAGTTCTGCGGGTCCGGCGACCGGATCACCCTGGCCCTGGCCTCCGACGCGGAACGCCAGTTGATGGTGGTCTCCGACACCGGCCCCGGCCTGCCCCCCGAAGCCCGGGCAGAGATCACGCGCCAGTTCGTCCGGGCCGAACGCGACCGCGAACGCGGCATCGCGGGCCATGGGCTGGGCCTTGCCCTGGTGCAGGCCATCGCCACCCGCCACGGCGCCAAGATGACCCTGCCCGAGACCGCGCAGGGCTTCCGGATCGAGATCGCCTGGCCGAAGCTTTCGGCATGACGGGGCGCAGGTCAGCCCGCGCCCCCGCCCCTACCCTCAGGCGATGATGTTGGCCCCGGGGCCATAGGGGAACTTCGTGATGTTCTCCGCGCCCTCTTCGCCCACGACGAGGATGTCATGCTCCCGGTAGCCGCCTGCCCCGGGCATGCCTTCGGGCAGCCAGAGCATCGGCTCCATCGAGACGACCATGCCAGGTTCAAGCACCGTGTCGATATCCTCCCGCAGCTCCAGCCCGGCCTCGCGGCCGTAGTAATGCGACAGCACGCCGAAGCTGTGGCCATAGCCGAAGCTGCGATATTGCAGCAGCCCCTCGTCGGCCAGGAAGCGGTTCAGCTCGTCACAGATCGCGGCACAGCTGATGCCCGGCCTGATCAGCGAAAGGCCCAGTTCGTGGGTCGCCACGTTGGCCTGCCAGATCCTGAGGCTCTCCGCATCCGGTTCGCCCAGGAACAGCGTGCGTTCCAGCGCGGTGTAGTAGCCGGAAATCATCGGGAAGCAGTTCAGCGACAGGATATCGCCCCTCTGCAACGCCCGCGTCGTCACCGGGTTGTGGGCGCCGTCGGTGTTCAGACCGGACTGGAACCAGACCCAGGTGTCGCGCAGCTCGGATCCGGGATGGGCGCGGGCGATCTCCGCCTCCATCGCGTCGCGCCCGGCCATGGCAACGTCGATCTCCCGCGCGCCCTCGTGGATCGCGGCGCGGATCGCCTCGCCGCCCAAATCGGCAATGCGGGCGCCCTCGCGGATCAGGGCGATCTCCTCCGGCGATTTCAGCATGCGGGCCTCCATCGTCGCAGGTGCCACGTCGACCACCTCCGGTCCGCCCAGGAACGCCGCCAGCTTCGCCGATTGCGCCAGGGTCAGGTGATCGGCCTCGATGCCGACACGGGTGGCGCCACCCACCAGCCCATTCACCGCGCGCCAGTAGTTGTCGCGCTTCCAGTCGGTGTAGATGACGTTCTCGCCATGGCTCCTCCGCCAGGGCTGGCCCGCGTCGATATTGGCGCTGACCGTGGTGCAGGCCTCCTGCGTGACCACGCAGGCATAGGGCCTGCCGAAGGAGCAGTAGAGGAAGCCCGAGTAGTAGGCGATGTTGTGCATAGAGGTCAGCAGGACCACGGGCAGATCCATCGCCGCCATGATCGCGCGCAGCCGCGCCAGCCGGGTTTCATATTCCCCGGCGCTGAAGGGCAGCGGCACCTTGTCGCCATTGTGGCAGGTGAAATGATCGACGCGGGTATTCAGCTGGGTTGCCAGATCGGCCATGTCTCAATCCTCATTCCGGAGGCCGGAACGGGAGAGACGTCCACGCCCGGCGCAAACGTCCGGGCGTACAGGACAGGGGTGAACCTTCGGGACCGGGATGCGCGCCGACGCCATCGCCGCGCGGTCTCCGCAGATGTTCTAGCCGCGCCGTGCCGCCCGGGCAAAGCCGAAAATGGCCCGGACCGGCTGCCGGGCCACGACTGCACGGATCATGGGCGCCAGACCGGCTCCAGCACGGCGACGACACCGCTGGAAAGACCGATATGCAGATGCACGTCCGCGGGCGCGGCGCAGATCGCCTCGGTCGCCGAGACGAGGACCCGCGGGCTGCCGGTCGAGGGCACCTCGACCTCCCGCAGCAGGGCCCCCGCCGCATCGAAGGCCGCAAGGCGCACGAAGCCGTCGGCCACGGGCACGCGCGTCAGCGCCCCGAAAAAGGCCGCCTCCGCCCCCTCGCCCGCCGCCAGCGCCTCCAGCGACGGCGCGAGGGGCGTCACGGCGCAGAAGGTCTCGCTCCCGTCCGGGACGATGAACCAGTTCAACGTCCCCGCCTCCGGAAAGCTGGAAAAATCGAGCATGAGTTCCGGATCGTCCGGCAGCCCACCCGATCCTGCTGTCATGTCTTCGGCCATCGCGGCTTCTCCTGTGCAAAGGCATCCCAGGACCAGAGGTATCAGGACCGCCCGATGGAAGGGTAAACGCATGGCCGCTCTCTCACATGACCTGCGGGGGATCAGGCTAGCCGCAGGGACCGGCACGGATCAACCCGCGTCAAAGGACGACGACGTGATTGTCCCAGGCGCGTTCGGCCCGGGTGAAGGGCTGAAACTCGGTCGCGGTCGCATGCCAGACCCCGCCCAGCCCGTCGGTGACCAGGAAGCCCTCTGGCCCTGCCGCCAGGCCGCAGACATCGGGCCGGCGGTGCGACACGACGAAGTTGGCTTCCCTGTCGAAGATGTGCAGACGACCGCCGCGCGGGCTGGTGATGCCGAAATACTGCCCGTCCCCGGACAGGGCGACGGACCCGGCATAGGCCTTCATCGCCAGCTGTTCCCCCAGCGGCGCCTCGGCAATCTTCGCCTGCGGCCAGCCGCGCCGGTGCAGCGCCAGAAGCGGCGGGGCGTCCATCTCGTCACCCTCCCACTGCATGGCGAAGCCCACCAGCTCATCCTCCGTCATCGCCAGGTGGCGGATGGAATTCAGGTGCAGTTCCGGGTCCAGGAAGATCTGCTCCAACAGCTCGCCCTCCGGGGTGATATAGGCCAGGGAGGGCTTCATCGTCGGCAGGTTCAGCTTGCCCCGCCCGTCCTCGACGCGCGGATCGGTCCGGATGCCGCCATTGGCGACGACCAGTGTGCCGTCCTTCATCTGCAACGCCTCGTGCGGGCCGACGCCATGGGTCTCGATCTCGCCCACGCGCCTGTAACCCTGGCTGCGCGACCACAGGCCGATCTTGCCACGGGTCGTGATGTAGTCGTTTTCCAGCGTGGCCAGGATATCCCCACCCTGCAGGAAGGTGCCGTGGCCCATGAAGTGCCGCCCCTCGGGGCTTTCCAGCTCATGCAGGACCTCCCCGGTGACGCAGTGGATCACCCGCGCGTAGGTCCCGGGGCGGCGGGCAAAGCCCACGGCCTCCGGCGCGACGGGATGCGCCGCGCCCGCATGGCCACGATGCGGCACCGGCACGCGGAACACGTCGTGCCCCATGATGTCGATCCCGAAGAGCGCATGCTGCCCCGACGGTTCCTTGGCGAAGGCCAGGAAGGCCGGGGATCCGGCATCGGCCCAGCTCAGCCGGGGCGTCAGCGCCGATGCGGCCATGGCGGCAAGAAATGCACGGCGGGTGGTCATGGTCAGTCTCCGTCAGCGGAATTGAAGCCCGCGGTCAGGCCGAAGTGGCCCCCGATCTCCCCTTCGACGGCGGTGCGGACAAGATCGACGCGTTGCTGGATGATCTCCACCTTCAGCCGGCCCGAGATGTCGGCGACACCTTCAAAGGCCGGATCGTCCAGCGCGTCGATGCGATCGAAGGCAGAGGCAAAGGCGGCCTCGGTCTGGGGCATCTCCTCGGGTTTCATCAGCAGGCGGGCGGTGCGTTGCAGCGCCTCCAGCGACAGGCGCACGTTGCGCAGCGACCGGTCCGACCGGCGGGCCTCTGCCCGCATCGGACGCGGCCGGTCGAAGGTGCCGAGCGGGCGGCCCAGGCGGCTGTCGTCGGTGAATTCCAGCCCCGTCAGCAGCGCGGTGTAGATCGTGCGGATCGCCTCGTCACCGGTCAGATAGGTGGTATTGCCCGCCTCCCCCGCGCTCAGCAATGCGGGCGCGGCTTCGGCCTGCCATTCGCCGTCGATCTCCTGCGCCATGCGCAACAGATCGGCAGAGATCGCCTGCACCAGGCGGCAGGTATAGCTCCCCTCGGCATAATCGCTGAACTGCGGATCATAGAGCAGGTATTCCAGCGCGAAGAGCCCGCGCGCCGCCACGGACAGCTCGTGGAACTCCGCCGGCTGGTCGACGATGGCGTCCTCGCCCGCGATCATCTGGCCCAGCATCTTGGGGGTGAACCCCTTCTTGTCGGGCCAGAAGGCAATGGCGTTGACCCGGCCGTCGACCTCCAGCGGGCCGAAGCGGAAATGAGAGATCCCCAGCCACATGTCGAAGGCGCTGTTCCAGGCATTCAGCAGGTTCGGCTGGGGTGTGCAGTCGCTCACCGCCTGCCCCTTCAGCGCATGGGCCGCCTTGGCGAACTGGCCGGTTCCGGGCAGGATCTGTTCATCGACCACGTCCTGCACATCTGCCCCCGCCCCGCCGGCAGTCAGGCACAGGGCAGTCACGGCGGCGGTCAGTATTCGCATCAGAGGCTCTCCAGGAAGGCAATCAGGGCAGCGCGGGTCTGCGGATCCATGTCCACCACATTCTGGCGCGCCTGTGAAGCCTCCCCCCCGTGCCACAGCACCGCTTCCAGCAGGCTGCGCGCCCGGCCGTCATGCAGGTAGTAGCTGTGGCCATTGACCTGCGGGGTCAGCCCGATCCCCCAGAGCGGCGGCGTCTTCCATTCGTAGCCATCGGCGCGGCCCTCGGGCCGGTGATCGGCCAGACCCTCGCCCATGTCGTGCAGCAGAAGATCGGTGTAGGGCCAGATCAGCTGGAAACTCTGCGCGTCCTGCCCTTCCAGGCGGTGGGTGACGTATTTCGGGGTGTGGCAGCTGGTGCAGCCGGCCTCGTAGAAGGCCTGCTTGCCCGCCAGCACCTCCGGCGCGTCCAGGTTGCGCCGCTCCGGCACCGCCAGGTTGCGGCTGTAGAAGGTGACCAGGTCCAGCCCCGTCTCGTCGATCTCGGTGCCGCGCGCGTCGCCATCGCCATGGGGTGCGGTGCGGCACCCGGCCTCAACCTCGGAACAATCGCCCCAGGGCTGGGTGAAGATCGGGGTCGAAATGCCGATATCACCGCTGAAGGCCGCCGCCGACTGTTCCTTCACGCTGGGCGCCCCGGCCTTCCAGCCGAAACGCCCCAGTTCGGGCCGTGCGTTTTCGAAGGACCAGACCACCTGCGCCCGGCCGGAAATCCCGTCACCATCGGCATCGTCCGGGTCGACCCGCGCCAGCAGGTCTTCCGCCGGGATCGCCTCCAGCAGGCCCAGGCCGATCATCTGCGGCGCCACGCGCGGGCTCAGCATCGCGCCCGGGGCCAGCGGGCCATAGCCCAGGTCCTCTGCCGTCCAGGTCGGGCGCCGCAGGCTGGCCGTCTCGCCCCCTGCCAGCGCCACCGTTTCCTCTTCCCAGCTCACCCCCAGCCGGTATTCGGCCGGAAGCCCGGCAATGCCGAAGTCCTGCAGCTGCCCGCCATAGACCGGATCGGGCCGCGTGCGCGCGGCCATGGGACTGCCGGCAGAGATCAGGAAGGCCTCGATCTCCGACATCTCCACCGCCTCGTCCGCGGGCACGGAAATCCGCAGGAACATCGACACCGCGTCATCCTCCGGCCCCTCGGGCGGATGGCCGCGCCCGTCCTTCAGGTGGCAGCGCTGACAGGCCCGGGCGTTGTAGAGCGGCCCAAGCCCGTCGCTCGCCTGCGTCGAGGACGGCGAGCTGACCCAGAGCTTCTTGAACAGCCCGTTGCCCAGCTTGAACGTCATCTCCCCTTCAAAGCCGATGTTGGCGGAAAACTGGCTGAAGGCATCGTGATCCGTCCGCGCCCGTGTCGTGGCCGCGCCCGCGGGGTTCTGCTCGAACTTTTCCGGAGCCGAGAAATCGGTCGTGGGCGCCACCACGGCGGCAATGCGCGCGCGCTCCGCATCGGTTCGGGGGACGACGTTCAGGATCGGCGCGGTCAGCGCCTCGGCCAGCGGTTTCGGGTCCGCAACGGCAGCCTGGGCGACCAGGGCCGCCGCCAGTGCCAAACCGCTGCCTGCCGCGAAAAGTCGGTGGGTCGGGGTCATCTCTCTCGGCTCACTCTTCTGAAGACAGGAAAGAGGTGCCACCAATTCCTGACCACTTCAATCGGAAATCCCGGTCAGCGACTGCGGCACGGCGTCCCGTGCCAAGTCGGCAACGGGGGGCCGGCATTGGGACCGACATTGGGGCCGGCACCGGGGCGTCATCAGTCCTCCCCCCAGAACACCCGCAGCGCCGTCTGCCTGAAGACCTTGGCGCGCGCCGCATCGTCCGGCAGGGCGCGATCCAGCAGCCGGGCGACCGGCCCATAATCGACCCGCTCCGGCACCCGCAGGAAGGGCCAGTCCGACCCCCAGACGCAACGATCCGGCCCCCAGGCGCGCAGGATCTCCTCCACGAAGGGCGCGGCCTCCTCGAAGGGCCAGGGGAAGGCGGCGAACTTGTGGTGTCCGCTGACCTTGATCACCGTTTCCGCCTCGCGCTCCGCCAGGCGCAGCAACGCGCGAAACGCCTCTGCCTGCAGGCCATCCGACAACACCGGACGCCCGCAGTGATCCACGGCCAGCCGCACCGGGCTGTCGCCCAGCAACTCCAGCGCGTCGAAGATCCCGTCGCCGATGAACTGGATGTCCAGCACCATATCCAGGTCGACCAGCATTTCGGTCACCCCGGCATAGGCCGCGTAATGGCCCTGCGGATGGAACGGCAGGTTGTAGGCCACGCCGATGACCCCCGCCGCCTTCAGCGCTGCCAGCGCCCCATGGGTGATGTCGGGCGGCACCACGGCGATGCCGCGCCACGTCCCGCCCGATTGCGCGATCGCGTCCAGCATGGCGGAATTGTCGGTGCCATAGCCGGAGGACGGCTGCACCAGCAAGGCGCGCTCCACCCCGTTGGCGGCAAAGACCGCGCGCATCTGCGCCAGGGTGCCGATCTCCTGCCCCTGCGGGTGATAGGGGTTATCGTCCCCATAGGGGAACCGCGCAGGGTCCAGCAGGTGCAGGTGAGTGTCGATTTTCCCCGTGTCCGTAGACTTCCGCGTGTCTGCAAACTTTCCCGTGTCCGCAAGGCTCATGTCCGCTCCCCGGGGCGCAACGCCCCTCTCATGTCTCGGCTCGAATTTCCCGGGGGAATTGCGGCCCGGCGCAACGGGGCAAGGCCCCTCAGCCGTCCGGGCCTTGCTTCCCCCGGCCTTTCCATACCCCCCGCCCATGCAAAAGGGGAAGCCCTGCAAGGACTTCCCCCTCTCGCACCCAGCGATCTGGCGCCTGTTTACTCGGCCTCGTCCGCCGAAGAGGCGTTGAGCAGACCGTATTTCTCCGCCCCGAGGGAGGCGTAGAGATCCAGCTGCGTCTCGAGGAAGTCGATGTGACCTTCCTCATCCGCCATCAGCTCTTCGAACAGGTTCTTCGAAACGAAGTCGCCCACGCTGTCGCAATAGGTCCGGGCCTCTGCATAGAGGTTGCGGGCCTCGTGCTCGGCGGCCAGGTCGGCCTCCAGCGTTTCCTTCAGGTTCTCGCCGATTCGCAGGGAGTCGAGCTTCTGCATGTTCGGATGGCCTTCCAGGAAAATGATCCTGTCGACCAGCTTGTCGGCGTGATGCATCTCCTCGATGCTTTCCTCGCGGGACTTGGCGGCAATCTTGCCATAGCCCCAGTCCTTCTGAAGACGGTAGTGCAGCCAGTACTGGTTGATGGCCGTCAGCTCGCTGCGCAGTGCTGCGTTAAGGTACTCGATGACCTTTGCGTCGCCTTTCATCCATGTTCTCCTGTGTCGTGGCGCGGCGGAGGCCGCGCAGTATCTCTGGTACCTCGAAACTATCGCAATCACGCATGGTGTCCATGAAAAGCGGAAGGCATCCGCCGCATTCGGCTTTCTTGCCAAGTGCACGGTATACCTTGCCCGGCGTGATGATCGTTTCCGGGTCGGCGGCGCGCATCCAGTCCACGGCGGATCTGATATCTCGGTCGGTGATAGAGTGGCAGTGGCAGACCATCATGGTTCAATACTCTTGACGTTCCGGGGTGTTACACGCCCGGCCGGCCTGGGTCGCCCGGGATACTTGCTGCGGGGGCTGCGCCTTGGCGCGCCGTCTTGTCTTGTTCTTGGCAGCCCCGGCAGCTGCCGGGCCCGCGCCGGACGGATCCCGTTCGCCGGTCCGCCCGAAATTCAAACGGGCGCGCCTGGCTGGCGCGCCCTGTCGGGTCACTCGAAAACGGCGCCCGGATTGTCGAGGCTGTCGGAGCCTTCGAAACCGATCTGGTCCAGCTCCAGCGCGCCGACGGCCCGTTCGATCCCCTTGGTCTGGGTGACCAGCGCATCGACGGCGGCCATGATCAGGGCCTCGCCCTTCTCGTTGCCCCGCTCCAGCATCATGTCGTAGCTGAAGCCCGCCTCGGCCGCGCTTTTCAGCGTCGCCAGCTTGAACATCGTGTCCATCAGGTCGGCCTTCAGGGTGGCATCGACCTCCGGATCGGCCTCGGCCACCAGCTCCGACAGGCTCGGCCCCTCGGTCACGGTGCCGTCCACGCCGGTGTAGGACCCGTAGTAGACGTTCCGGATGCCCAGCCCGTCGTAGTAGTGGCTGTTGTAGGTGTTGTCGGAGAAGCAGTCGTGCTCTTCTTCCGGGTCGTTCAGCAGCACGCCCAGCTTCATGCGCTCGCCCGCCTGCTCCCCGTAGGAAAGGCTGCCCATGCCGGTCAGCATGGCCACGATGCCGGCATCTTCGTCCGCCATGACGGTGGCACGTGCCTCGCCGCCTTCGGCCCATTGCCCGGCCATCCATTCCAGGTCGCTGACCAGCAGGTCGGTGGCGGCCTTCAGGTATTCGCCGCGACGGTCGCAGTTGCCCCCGGTGCAGGCCTCACCCATCGCATAGTCGGTCCAGGGGCGTTCGCCCGCGCCCTTCTCGGTGCCGTGCAGGTCCTGACCCCAGAGCAGGAATTCGATGGCGTGGTAGCCGGTGGCGACATTCGCCTCCACCGCATCGGCCTCGTGCAGGGTGCTTTCCAGCAGCTCCGGCGTGATCTCGGTCGCGTCGATCTCCTCACCCGACAGGGTGAAGGTCGGCGTCGCGACGACGTTCAGCACGGCATAGGCGTTTTCATCGGTGGCGCCGCCATAGGAAGGGTCGACATAGTCGATCAGACCCTCGTCCAGCGGCCAGGCATTCACCTTGCCCTCCCAGTCGTCCACGATCGCATTGCCGAAGCGGAAGGCCTCGGTCTGCTGATAGGGCACGCGGGCCTCTTTCCAGGCGGCCTTCGCGGCCTCCAGCGCTTCGGCGGAGGGATCCGCGATCAGCGCATCCACGGCGGCCTGCAGCGCCTGCGCGGTGGTCAGGCTGTCACCATAGGCGGCGGCGGCGATGTCGGCGTAGGTGGTCAGCACCTCCGCCTTTTCGACGGCGCCAGCCAGGCTCGGCGCGGCCACAAGGGCGGTCGTTGCCAGGGCGGCTTTCAGGATGCGTGTCATTTAGGTCCCCTCGTTCCTGTTGTCAGGTTTTCAATGCAAAGTGGCGGAGCGCGCCCGGTCCGGCATCATCGAGATACCGGCAGGCGCGGCCCGCATCAGATCCAGTCCCAGCACCGTGGCGCAGGACACGACGGCAGGCGCCACATCGGCGCGCACCAGCAGGCAGGCCATCAGCATGGCATCCTCGCTGTCGCCGCTGGCGGCAATGCTGACCAGATGGGCCAGCACCGCCTCGTCGGCGCCGACGCAGGCACAGGTCAGACCGTGGCGCATCAGCGGGCGCCGCAGGTGGCGCAGCACCATGGCGAAAAAATCGTCCAGGCTTTCTTCCAGGCGCAGCCCGCGTTCGGCCCCGGCCATCATCCGCAACTCGCTGGCGAAACGTGCCATCTCGTCCGGCCCCTCGCACCGCGCGCGCAACGCCCCGATCACCAGCGCCTCCGACACCGGCAGCGCGGCGATCTTCGCCACGGCCTCGGCTCCGCGCTGAACGCTCACGCCCGGCCCCCGGCACGGCGCCGCCACAGGCCCGTCCGGGCCGTACCGTTCCGCGTCTGTCGGGTTTCACGAGTCATGGCATCTCCTGTTGGGGTCATTTCTGACCAAAACACTCACCCAAGTCAATCCCGAGTGTTTTGCATGGGAACTTCCATGCCAAGTCCCCGGACCACGCCCCATGCCAAATCCCCGGGCGCTGCGCCGGCCCGCCCCGGGCGCCTTTCGCCCCCGCAAAGGCAAAATCGCGGCACCGGCCGTCGTTTCCGACATCCCGCAGCCGCTTCGCGACGCCGCTGCTTTCAAGCCTCTTGGCAGGTCGCGGCAGCGCATGGTTCGCTCCGCTCGCAGCTACTCTCCAGGGAACTTCACCAGGCCATGACGACCACTGCCGCCCAACAAACCGCCTCCCGCGATCCGCTCCTGCAGCCCTATCAGCTCAAGCATCTGACGCTGAAGAACCGGATCATGACGACCTCCCACGAACCGGCCTATACCGAGGACGGCCTGCCCAAGGACCGCTACCGCGCCTACCATGAGGAACGCGCGCGCGGCGGTGTCGGCATGGTGATGACCGCGGGCTCCGCCGTGGTCTCCCGCGACAGCCCCGCCGCCTTCGGCAACGTCGCCGCCTGGAAGGACGAGATCGTGCCCTGGATGGCAAAGCTGACCGAGGCCTGCCACGCCCATGGCACGGCGGTGATGATCCAGCTCACCCACCTCGGCTGGCGCACCCGCTACGACGTGGAAGACTGGCTGCCTGTCGTGGCCCCGGGCCCCGCCCGTGAACCCGCGCACCGCGCCTATCCCAAGGTCATGGAAGACTGGGACATCGCCCGGGTGATCGAGGACTACGCCCTGGCCGCCGAACGGATGAAACAGGCGGGCCTCGACGGGATCGAACTCGAATGCTACGGCCACCTGATCGACGCCTTCTGGTCACCGCTGCTGAACGCCCAGGACGGGCCCTGGGGCGGCGACACCGAGGCGCGGATGAAGTTCTCCCTCGACGTGCTGCAGGCGATCCGCGACCGCACCGGCCCCGATTTCCTCGTGGGCGTGCGCTACACCGCCGACGACACCATGCCGGGCGGCATCGACGAATCCCTGGGGCTGGAGATCGGCCACCGCCTGAAGGCCTCGGGCCTTGTCGATTTCCTCAACGTGATCAAGGGCCGCATCGACACCGAACCGGACCTGACCGACGTGATCCCGTTGCAGGGCACGCCTTCGGCCCCGCACCTGGATTTCGCGGGCCGCATCAAGGCCGAAGTGGGCCTGCCCACCTTCCACGCCGCCCGCATCGCCGACGTGGCCACGGCACGCCATGCGGTCGCCTCGGGCAAGCTCGACCTCGTCGGCATGACCCGCGCCCATATCGCCGATCCGCACATCGTGGCCAAGATCGCAGCAGGCAAAGAGGATGAGATCCGCCCCTGCGTCGGCGCCACCTACTGCATCGACCGGATCTACGTGGCGGGCGGCGCGCTCTGCGTGCACAACCCGCACACGGGCCGCGAACTGACCCACCCGCATTTCATCGAACCCTCCGAGGCGCCCCGCCGCGTCGTGGTCGTGGGCGCGGGCCCCGGCGGGCTCGAAGCGGCCCGCGTGGCCGCCGAACGCGGCCATATCGTGACCGTGCTCGAAGCCGCCGATCAGCCCGGCGGCCAGGTCCGCCTGCTGGCGCAATCCCCCCGCCGGGCGGAGATGATCGGCATCACCGACTGGCGCATGCAGCAATGCGAGGCGAGGGGCGTCGAATTCCGCTTCAACACCTTCGCCGAGGCAGAGGACATCACCGCCCTCTCGCCCGACCTCGTGGTGCTTGCCACCGGCGGCCTGCCCCATACCGAGGTAATCGCGGGCGCCGACCTGGCCCTCTCTGCCTGGGACGTCCTCTCCGGCGAGGTGAAGCCGGAAGGCTCGGTGCTGATCTTCGACGAGGTGGGCGACCATGCGGCAATGCAGGCGGCGGAGAAGCTGGTCTCCCTCGGTTGCAAGGTGGAGTTCATGAACCGCGAGCGCGGCCTTTCGCCGGAAATCCTCGGCATGAACTTCGTGCCCTACATGCGCGCGCTGCAGGACAAGGAGGTGACATTCACCGTCGCCCGCCGCCTTCTGGGCCTCGCCCGCGACGGCAATCGCCTGACGGCCACGATCGGCACCGACTACTCGAAATGGACGACAGAGGCGCAGTACGACGCGGTGCTGGTCAACGCCGGCACCATGCCACTGGATGACCTCTACTTCGACCTGAAACCGCTGTCGCGCAACCGGGGCGAGGTCAGCCAGTCTGCCCTCACCTCCTGCTCGGGATACCCCTTCCCCCAGGTGGCGCCCGATGCCGCCTTCGACCTGGTGCGGATCGGCGATGCGGTCGCCGCCCGCAACATCCACGCAGCGATCTTCGAAGCCATGCGGATCCTGCGCCAGGTCTGATCCCGGCACGACAATAGCAAACCGGTGCGGGGGGCTCTGCCCCCCGTCTCCCTTCCGGAGACTCCCCCCGGAGTATTTTCGGCGGGTTGAAAGCAGGATGTGGCACGCCACTGCGGCCGCTCCGGCAACTGCACTGGCGCGCCCTCCCTTTGCAAAGGCAGGGTTCCGCCCTCCGGGCCGGCGCGCGCCTGATCAGTCGGCGTTCCATCCCGCGGCTTCAACCCGCCCGCAATACTCCTGCCGGAGGCAATCGACCGCAGGTCGATACCCCTGCTCAGGCTTCCGCAGGCCGCCTGACGTGCCGGGCGGCGTCCACCACCAGCGGATCGAACCCGACATGCCCAGCCTCGACCAGGGCCAGGAACTGCGCCCGCATGCGCGGCTCCCAGAAGTCGTTCAGATGCGCCGCGATCTGCTCTGCCTGCCCGTCACCGGGCTGGCTGCGAAAGAAGGTGGCGATCTGGTTGGCCATCATCACCAGCTTGGGACCGGTGGCGGTTTCATGCGACGGGTCAAGCGACATGGGTGTCTCCTTCGCGGATCCGCTCCGCATGGGCGTAGATGTCGAAGCCCTCGCCACGGGCGAAGGCGGCAAGGGTGATCCCCGCAGCCCCGGCCAGCCGCACCGCGTGGGCCGTGGGGGCGGAAACGGCGACCAGCGTGGTGCATCCCACCTGCGCCGCCTTCTGTACCAGCTCCACCGACAGGCGGCTGGTCATCACGAAGGCGCCCGACGCCGGGTCGATCCCCGCCCGCGCCAGCGCCCCGATCAGCTTGTCGAGCGCATTGTGCCGGCCCACGTCCTCACGTGCCATCACCAGCCCCTCGCCGGGGCGCAGGAAGCCTGCCGCATGAGCCGCGCGCGTCTGGTCGTGCAGCGGCTGGTGCCCGCGCAGCGCCGCCGCGGCCCTGGCGATCTCTGCCGCGACGAAGACGGGCCCGGGTCCGACCTGCGGCAGTGGACGCACCGCTTCCTCCAGGCTGTCGATACCGCAGAGCCCGCAGCCCACCGGACCCAGCATCGCGCGGCGGCGGCGCTTGACCGCATCCGCGCGCTCCGGCGCCAGCCACATGCGGCACTCGCTGCCCGCCGCGTGCTCCAGCACCTCCAGCTCCGTCACCTCGCCCGGGGCCGCCACGATCCCTTCGGACAGCGAAAAGCCCAGCGCGAAATCCTCCAGGTCCTGCGGCGTGCACATCATCACCGCCTGGGTGGACCCGTCGTAGACCAGCGCCACCGGCCATTCCTCCGGCAGCGCGCGGGTCACCTCGCGCGCCACGCCCCCGCCCAGCGAGAGCCCCGGAAGCGACCGCACCGGCCGCATCATTCCGCCGCCGGCAGGATCCGCCGCGACCGTTCGGCCTGGGCATTGTAATCCTGCTGCCAGTCGGACGGCCCGTTGGACAGGCTCACCTGCACCGCCGTCACCTTGTACTCCGGGCAGTTGGTCGCCCAGTCCGAGAAGTCGGTGGTGATCACGTTGGCCTGCGTGTCCGGGTGGTGGAAGGTGGTATAGACCACGCCCGGCGACATCCGCTCGCTGACCTTTGCCCGCAAAGACGTCTCGCCCGAGCGCGAGGCCAGCCGCACCCATTGCCCATCGACGATCCCCCGCACCTCGGCGTCGTGGGGATGGATCTCCAGCACGTCTTCCTCGTGCCAGACCGAATTCCCGGTCCGCCGCGTCTGGGCGCCGACGTTGTACTGCGACAGGATCCGCCCGGTGGTCAGCAGCAGCGGGAAGCGCGGCCCGGTCTTTTCCTCGGTGGCGACATATTCGGTGACGATGAACCGCCCCTTGCCGCGTACGAACCCGTCCACATGCATCAGCGGCGTGCCGTCCGGGTGCTCGGCATTGCAGGGCCACTGCACACTGCCCTTCTCCTCCAGCAGATCATAGGTCACCCCGGCGAAGCTGGGCGTGGTCAGGGCGATCTCCGCCATGATCTCACCGGGATGCGCATAGGACCAGTTCGCCCCCATGGCATTGGCCAGCATCTGCGTCACTTCCCAGTCGGCGTATCCCGCCTTCGGCGCCATCACCTCCCGCACCCGGTTGATCCGGCGCTCGGCATTGGTGAAGGTCCCGTCCTTTTCCAGGAAGGTCGAACCGGGCAGGAAAACATGGGCGTAGTTCGCCGTCTCGTTCAGGAACAGGTCATGGACGATGACGCATTCCATCGCCGCCAGCCCCGCCGAAACGTGCTTCGTGTCGGGATCGGACTGCAGGATGTCCTCGCCCTGACAGTAGAGCCCCTTGAAGCTGCCATCCACGGCGGCGTCCAGCATGTTGGGGATGCGCAGGCCGGGCTCGGGGTCGATCTCGACACCCCAGACCTTGCCGAAGAGGTCACGCACCGCCTCGCCCTTCACATGGCGATAACCGGGCAGCTCATGCGGGAAGGACCCCATGTCGCAGGACCCCTGCACGTTGTTCTGGCCGCGCAGCGGGTTCACCCCCACGCCGGGACGTCCGACATTGCCGGTCAGCATGGCCAGGTTGGCGATCCCCATGACGGTGGTCGACCCCTGGCTGTGCTCGGTCACGCCCAGCCCATAGTAGATCGCACCATTGCCGCCGGTGGCAAAGGTGCGGGCCGCGGCGCGCAGTTCCTCCGCCGGCACGCCGGTCAGCGCCTCGGTCTCTTCCGGGCTGTGGCGCGGATCGGAAATGAACTCGGCATAACCCAGGTACTCGTCCCAGTCGCAGCGCGCGCGGATATAGGCCTCGTCGGCCAGCCCCTCGGTCACGATCACATGGGCCAGCGCCGAAACGACAGCGACATTGGTCCCGGGCCGCAGCGCAAGGTGGTGATCCGCCGCGATATGCGCCGACTTCACCAGGTCGATCTTGCGCGGATCCACCACAATAAGCTTGGCCCCCGCCCGCAGCCTTTTCTTCAGGCGCGAGCCGAAAACGGGGTGCGCATCGGTCGGGTTGGCGCCGATGACGATGACGACATCGGTCTGTTCGACGCTGTCGAAATCCTGCGTCCCCGCCGAGGTGCCAAAGGTCTGCCCCAACCCGTAGCCGGTGGGCGAATGGCACACCCGCGCGCAGGTGTCGGTGTTGTTATTGCCGAAGACCGCGCGCGCCAGCTTCTGCACCAGGAAGGTCTCTTCGTTGGTACAGCGGGACGAGGTGATCACCCCGATCGACTTCTGCCCATACTTCTCCTGCAAGCCCCGCATCTTTCCGGCGGCAAAGGTCAGCGCCTCGGTCCAGCTCACCTCGCGCCACGGCTCGTCGATGCTGTCGCGCACCATGGGCGACAGGATCCGGTCCGGGTGATCGGCATAGCCATAGGCGAACCGCCCCTTGACGCAGCTGTGCCCCCGGTTGGCCTTGCCCTCCTTCCAGGGCACCATCCGCACCAGCTTGTCGCCCTGCAGCTCCGCCTTGAAGCTGCAGCCCACCCCGCAATAGGCGCAGGTGGTCACGACCGAGCGCTGCGGCACGCCCATCTCGATCACCGACTTCTCCTGCAACGTCGCCGTCGGGCAGGCCTGCACGCAGGCGCCGCAGCTGACGCAGTCCGAGGACAGGAAATTGTCCAGCGAGGTGCCCGCCGAGACCCGACTGTCGAAGCCACGCCCCTCGATGGTCAGCGCAAAGGTCCCCTGCACTTCCTCGCAGGCGCGGACGCAGCGGTTGCAGACGATGCACTTGCTGGGATCATAGGTGAAATAGGGATTGCTCTCGTCGCAGGGCAGATACTCGGGGTTGGCCTCCCCGCCGGTATCGCGCACCGCGAAATGGTTGGCCTTCTCAGGCGCCGCGTCATAGCGCACATCGCGCAGGCCCACGGCGCCCGCCATGTCCTGCAGCTCGCAATCGCCATTGGCCGAACAGGTCAGGCAGTCCAGCGGGTGATCGGAGATGTAAAGCTCCATCACTCCCTTGCGGATCCGGCGCACCTTCTCGGACTGGGTATGCACCACCATCCCGTCATGTACCGGCGTGGTGCAGGAGGCGGGCGTGCCCCGCCGCCCCTCGATCTCCACCACGCACAACCGGCAGGACCCGAAGGCCTCAAGGCTGTCGGTGGCGCAAAGCTTCGGGATATCCAGCCCCGCCTCCGCCGCCGCCCGCATGACGGATGTGCCCGCAGGCACCACCACCGCCTTGCCGTCGATGGTCAGATGCACCGGCTTGCCGCTCCTGGCGGGCGTGCCCATGTCCTTGTCATCAAGGGATTTGTCATTGGGAATGATGAAATCCTTCATGCCTGGATCCTCCCATTGGCCACTTGGCACCGGCCTGTTTCCATTCGATGGCTGAAAATACTCCGGGGAGCGCGAGGGATCGCCATTGATCCGCCATTGGTCCGAGGACAATGGCGATGCCCCTCGCTCCCGTCCATGCCGACCAAACAACGCCCGATCATTCCGCCGCCTCCGTCACTAGACCGAATTCCTCCGGAAAGGCCTCCAGCGCCGACATCACCGGATAGGGCGTGAACCCGCCAAGCGCACACAGCGACCCGTCCTTCATCGTCTCACAAAGGTCGGTCAACAGCTCCACCGCGCCCGCGTCGCCCGCCGCGATCCGGTCGATGGTCTCGACGCCCCGCACCGCGCCGATGCGGCAGGGGGTGCACTTGCCGCAGCTCTCCACGGCGCAGAACTCCATGGCGAAACGCGCCATGCGCGCCATGTCGGCGGTCTCGTCAAAGACCACCACGCCCGCATGGCCGATCAGCCCACCCTGCCCGTCGAACTCTTCATACCCGAAAGGCGTGTCGAACTTCCCGCGCCCGAAATAGGCCCCCAGCGGGCCGCCGATCTGCACCGCCTTCACCGGACGGCCCGAGGCCGTGCCGCCGCCGATCCCCTCGACCAGATCGCCCAGCGTCATGCCGAAGGCGGTCTCGAACAGCCCGCCGTGCTTCACGTTGCCCGCGATCTGCACCGGGATCGTGCCCCGCGACCGGCCCAGCCCGAAGTCCGCATAGAACTGCGCGCCGCGCTCGAAGATCACCGGCACCGTGGCCAGCGAGATGACGTTGTTCACCACCGTCGGCCGGCCGAGGAACCCTTCCAGCGCCGGCAGCGGCGGCTTGGCCCGCACCACGCCCCGCTTGCCTTCCAGCGAGTTCAGCAGGCTGGTCTCCTCGCCACAGACATAGGCCCCCGCGCCCACGCGCACCTCCATGTCGAAGGTCCGCCCCGAGCCCAGCACATCCGCGCCCAGCACGCCCGCCGCCCGGGCCACATCAATGGCGGCCTCCATGGCGGCCACGGCGTCCGGATACTCGGACCGGGTATAGACGTAGCCCTGCACCGCGCCGGTGCAGAGCCCGGCAATCGCCATGCCCTCGATCAGGCTGAAGGGGTCGCCCTCCATGATCATCCGGTCGGCGAAGGTGCCGCTGTCGCCCTCGTCGGCGTTGCAGACGATGTATTTCTTTTCGGCATGGGCCATCCGCACGGTGTCCCACTTGATGCCGGTCGGGAACCCGGCGCCGCCACGACCGCGCAGGCCCGATGCCTTCACCTCGTCGACGATCTGCTCACCGCTCATGCCCAGCGCCCGGCGCAGGCCGCGCAGCCCGCCATGGGCCTCGTAATCTTCCAGGCTCAGCGGGTCGATCACCCCGCAGCGGGCAAAGGTCAGCCGCGTCTGCTGCGCAAGGAAGGGGATCTCCTCGGTCAGGCCAAGGCTCTCGACCTCCCCCGCCAGAATGCCCGGCACATCCGCCGCAGCAACCGCGCCCCAGGCCTCGCGCCCCGCGCCCCGGTCGATCTCCAGCAGCGGTTCCAGCCAGACCATGCCGCGCGATCCCACGCGCACCACCTCGACACCGGCCGCCGCCAGCGCCGCCGCAACGTCTTCGGCACCCAAAGCCTTCGCCACGGCATCCTTCGACAGATAGACCTTCATTCCGCTGCCTCCGCCAGGGCCACCAGCGCGCCCGCATCGGCCCGCGCCACCAGCCTGTCATCCAGCATCGCCGCCGGCCCGCAGGCACACAGGCCCAGACAGTAGACCGGCTCCACCGTCAGCCGCCCGTCGGCGCTCGTCCCGTGCCAATCCAGCCCCAGCGCCGCCAGCACATCCGCCGCCATCGCCGCGCCGCCCATCGCCTGACAGGCCTCGGCCCGGCAAATCTTCAGCACGTGACGCCCGGCAGGCGCCTTGCGGAAATCATGGTAGAAGGAAATCACCCCATGCACCTCGGCCCGGCCAAGGTTCAGCGCATCGGCCAGCAGCGGCACGGCGCTTTCGGGCACATGACCAAAGGCGGCCTGTATGTCGTGCAACATGGGCAGCAGCGGCCCCTCGCGCCCGATGTGACGGGCAATCAGGGGCTGGATGTCCTGAGCCGCGACGGGCGGGGTGCCCTCCGGCTGAACTGGCTGCGGGTGCATGATCGTCTCCCTGCGCTGGCTTTCGCCCTCTCTTCGGCAAGACTTCATGCGAAATCAATATCGAAATTCCGTCATTCGATAGGCGATATCAATCAAACTCCTCTGCCGCCAGCCGCGCCGCCTGCTCCAGCAGGGCCTGCAGAACCGGCGTCTGCGGCTCCTGGAACGGCGCGACAATGCCCACCTCCGGCCCGCTCTCCTCCGGCGCCACCGGCACGCAGACCAGCGCCCGGCCAGAGGCCAGGAAGGTCGCCAGTTCTACCGGCAGCACCGTCGCCAGGCCCGCGCTTTCCACGTGGCTTACCAGCACGACGGTGGAATTGCTCTCCAGCCGCGCCGCGGGCGCCACCCCCGCCCCCGCCAGCGCGCGCCCGATGATGCGGCGGTTCTGCATGTCCTGGGTCAGAAGGCACAACTCGTGCCCCGCGAAATCCCCCCATTCCAGCACCTCCCGCCCCGCCAGCGGATGTTCCGGCGGGCAGACAGCGGCATAGCGCTCCCGGTACAGCGGTGCGGTGGCGACGTGGCCCAAAGGCTCCCCGTCGAGGTAGGACAGCCCCGCGTCGATCTCGAAATCCTCCAGCAGGGTCAGGATCTCCGCGCTGTTGCGGCTCAGGATGGTGAACTCCACGCCCGGATGGCCGTCGCGAAACGCAGTGGCCAGCCGAGAGGCCCAGGTCAGCGCCGTCGGGATCACGGCCAGTCGCAGGTGGCCCGCCAGCCCCTCGCGCGCAAAGCGCATCTCCTCCTTCAGGCGCCGGGTATCGCCCACGATCTGCCTGGCCCAGGCCAGCGCCCGCTGCCCCTCGGGCGTCAGCCCGCCAAAGCGCGATCCGCGCAGCACCAGCTTCACCCCCAGCTGATCCTCCAGCTGGCGGATCCCCGTCGACAGGCTCGGCTGGGTGATGCCCAGCGCCTCGGCCGCCCGGCCGAAATGCTGTTCCTTGGCCAGCGCGATGAGCATTTCCAGTTTCGCGATCATCCCGGCACTCTGCCCCCAAACGCATGCCTTGCCCAGCCCGTACCACGCCCCTCCCATTTTCAGGCTTCAAATATCCCGGGGGGGCCGGCGCAGCCGGCGGGGGCAGCGCCCCCAGCGCCGCCAAACACACCATACCCGGCAGAATGCTGCGACCGGACGCACCGCCACGGCCCCCGGCACTTTTCGGCGCGACCTGATCCATGTCACGGTCAGGCCACGAAATTCTGCAACTGTGCCGGCAGCGGCAACAGGAGGCCCCATGCGGATAGAGAACAAGACCTTCGACGAGCTTGCCATCGGCGACACGGCGGAGCTCAAGCGCCTTTGCACCCAGGATGACCTGCTGGCCTTCGCCAATGTCTCCGGCAACCACAACCCGATGCACCTCTATGACCGCGACGGCGATGGCGACGGCGAACATGAGGCCGTGGCCCCGGGCATGTTCGTGGGCTCCATGGTCTCCGCCGTGCTGGGCAACATCCTCCCCGGGGCGGGCACGCTCTACCGCTCCCAGACGTTCGAGTTCCACGCCCGCGCCCACGCGGGGGAGGAGCTCACCTCCCGCGTGACCGTCACCGCCAAGCACCCCGAAACCCGCTGCGTGACCCTTGCGACCGAAATCCGCCGCCCCTCCGATGACACGCTGATCCTCTCGGGGGAGGCCTGCGTCTATGCCCCCCGGGTGAAGATCCACCGCAATGCGCAGGACATCCCCGGGCTGATCGTCCAGCGCCACCGCCATTTCGAACGGTTGCTGGAACTGGCCGAACCCCTGCCGGCTCTCAGCACCGCCGTGGTCTGCCCCGAGGAACCCCGTTCCCTCGGCGGCGCCCTGCTGGCGCGACAGCACACGCTGATCGAACCGATCCTGGTGGGCAATGCCGCGAAGATCGCCGCCACCGCCGCAGAGCTGGAGCAGTCGCTGGACGGGATAGAGGTCATCGACATCCCCGATCACCGCGCCGCCGCCCTGCGCTCCGTCGCGCTGGTCAACGAAGGCCGGGCACAGGCGCTGATGAAGGGCCACCTGCACACCGACGACCTGCTGCGACCCGCCCTGGACAAGGCCACGGGCCTGCGCGCCGGGCGCCGCTTCACCCATATCTTCGTCATGGACGTGCCCGGGCTGGCACATCCCCTGCTCGTGACCGATGCCGCGATCAACATTGCGCCGGATCTGAAGACCAAGATGGACATCTGCCAGAACGCCATCGACCTGGCGCTGTCGCTGGGGATCGAACAGCCGAAGGTCGGCGTCCTCTCCGCCGTGGAAACGGTGAACCCCGACATCCCCTCCTCTCTCGACGCCGCACTCCTGTCGAAGATGGCCGACCGGGGCCAGATCACCGGCGGGCTGGTCGACGGGCCGCTGGCCATGGACAATGCCGTCGACATCGGTGCCGCGCGGACCAAGGGCATCAATTCCCCCGTCGCCGGCCGGGCCGAGATCCTGGTGGTGCCGAACCTCGACGCGGGCAACATGGTGGCGAAGCAGCTGACCTATATCTCCCACGCCGAAGGCGCGGGGCTGGTGCTGGGCGCGCGGGTGCCGATCATCCTCAACTCCCGCGCCGATGACGACATGTCGCGCCTGGCCTCCTGCGCCGTGGCCGCCCTCCACGACGCCCGCATCACCGGAAAGAGCACGGGAAAAACGGCATGACCGACCGCCACCTCCTCGTCCTCAACGCGGGCTCCTCCTCGCTGAAATTCGGCCTCTTCACCGCCGAGCCGGAACCCATGGCCCTGGCCACCGGCCTCATCGAACGCATCGGCGGCGCGGCGGAGCTGCACCTGAAGAAGGCCGGCGGCGCCGTCATCGCGGATGAGGTCCTGCCCCAGGCCCAGGGCGCCACCCACAAGGGCGCGCTGCATGCCGCACTCACCCCGCTGCACGACGCCTTCCCCAACGCCGACATCATCGGCTGCGGCCACCGCATCGTCCACGGCGGGCGCAACTATGCCGAACCCGTGGTGCTGAACGACCACGCGCTCTCCTACCTCGAAACGCTGATCCCCTTCGCGCCGCTGCACCAGCCGCACAACCTCGCGGGTATCGACGCCGCGAAGGAAGCCTTCCCGCAGGCGCATCAGGTGGCCTGCTTCGACACGGCCTTCCACCGCCACCACCCCTTCGTGAACGACACCTTCGCCCTGCCGCGGAAATATTACGAGAAGGGCGTGCGCCGCTACGGCTTCCACGGGCTGAGCTACGACTACATCTCGGGCCAGCTGAAACAGATGGCGCCCTCGCTCCACGCCGGCCGCGTGGTCGTGGCCCACCTGGGCAACGGCGCCTCGATGTGCGGCATGGTCGCGGGACGCTCGGTCGCCTCCTCCATGGGGTTCTCGGCGCTGGACGGGCTGCCCATGGGCACCCGCTCCGGCCAGCTCGACCCGGGCGTGCTTTTGTACCTCATGGATCAGGAAGCCATGACGCCGCAGCAGATCTCGGACCTGCTCTATACCGAAAGCGGGCTGAAGGGGATGTCGGGCATCGGATCGGACATGCGCACCCTGCTGGCCTCGAACAATCCGCACGCACGCGAAGCGATCGACTACTTCTGCTTCCGCATCCGCCGCGAGTTGGGCGGGCTGGCCGCCGCGCTCGAAGGGCTGGACGCGCTGATCTTCACCGGCGGCATCGGCGAACACGCCGCCGAAATCCGCGCCCGGGTCTGCCGCGGCATGCACTGGCTGGGGGTGGAGGTCGACGAGCGCCGCAACGACACCGGCGAAACCCTGATCTCGACCGAATTGTCCCGGGTGCGGGTGCTGGTCATCCCCACCAACGAGGAACTGGTCATCGCCCGCGCCACGGCCCGGCTGTCGCATTGATCGGGGGGGCATTGATCCGGGGGGCCTGCTGATCCGACGGATCCACTGATCCGAAGGGCAGAGGGGGGCCTTGCCCCCCGTCTCCGTTCCGGAGACTCCCCCCAGGATATTTTTGGCCAAAAAATGGGAGGGGCGGGACGCGCTGGTGGCAGCCGCAGCTTGCATGACAGAGCCTGCACGCTCTCATCCCGAACGTCCGCCAAGCTGCAGGGCCGCGTTCCGCATTCCCATCGGGCCGGGAATGCCCCCCGCACCGGCTTGGCGGGTAACAGGGGGCGGCTTGCCTAGGCCCTGCGGCAGGCGGCGACCGCCTCGGCAACCGGCGTTTCGCCATCGGTCAGCTCCAGGATCTCCTGCCGGATCTCCGGCGTGTCGATCAGCCGGGCCAGGACCGCCGCCACGTTGCCGCGCCGGACCGCGCCGTAGACCAGCGCCCGCGACAGGGACACCGCATCATCGCCCTCCTCGTGCAGCAGGGTGCCGGGGCGCAGGATCACCCAGTCGAGGCCGGAGGCCGCCAGCGCCGCATCCGCCTCCTTCTTCACCCGCATGTAATGCTCGAACCGCGGGTTCGGCTCCCGCTCGCGGCCGGCTTCCGGCATGGCGGAGACGAGGTAGACCCGGGAAATCCCGTTGGCCCGCGCCGCCGCGATCATCTTCTCCGGGCCGCGCCCGTCGATTTCAGTGGTGCGGTCCAGCCCGCTGCCCGCAGCCCCTGCGGAAAAGACGATGACATCGTGGCCCGCCGCCGCATCCGTCATCTCCGCCGCGCCCATCTCCATCAGGTCGCCGGCGACCGGGGTCACCCCCTGCGCCTGCAGGGCTGCAGCCTGTTCGGGGGCGCGATGCAGCCCGGTCACCTGATGGCCGGCGGCAACCAGCAGGGGGGCAAGACGGTGACCGACGCCGCCGGTGGCGCCGATGAGCAGGATACGGGACATGGGAGAGGCCTTTCTTCTTTGCACCCTCCACATAGGACAAACGCCCGGCCCGTCACACCCCGAAGGGACATGACGGAACCGGGCGTCTGGCGCAGCGTGGCGCAGGCACGCGCCCCGAAGGCCGGTCGCAGGCAGCCCTGCCGCCCCGGCTCTTCAGGGTCTCACTTCGTCAGGATCAGCTTGCCCGCGCGGGTGATCCGCAGGGTGTAGACCTGGTCATTCAGCACGATATGTGCCGTGGCCCCACCCTGGGTCAGTTCCTGGGCGGAGTGCTGGGGGATGGCGGGCAGCGCCGTTTCCCGGTCAATTTTCTCGGACATCATCGCGTCGTTTCCTTCCATTCCATCCGCTCCATCACATGTTCCAGCCCGAAGCCCCCGCCCTCCGGCCCCTCGAAGAGCTTCGCGAGAAGCTCGACCGGCCGGTAAAGGTCACTCTCTTCGGAGCGTCTCTTCCTGGGCATTTCGGTGCTGGTCCAGTCGCGCGGCATCTGGGGTCCTCGTTCGATCAGATTCGGCTTTGCCGCAGGGCGGCATGGCTGGACGGGTAAAAGTTGACTGATCTGATCAGGATTGTCAATCCGACGAGTTCACTCAGGCAAGAGATCCGCAGCCGTCAGCGGACCCGCCCCGCCCTGTCCACGGAACTGCACGGATTTCAGGCATCGCCCCCCGCGGCGCCCCCAGGTGCGCCCCTCGGAGCCCCCCATATGTCCTCATGCGGGCCTGGTACACCCCAGGTCCGGGCCCGCGGGCGCCCAAGGGAAAAAGCTTCGGCACCACCTGAACGGACACCGGCAACCATCACCGGCATCAGCCACCGGCACAAGTCACCACGCGGCGCGCCGGGCGCGCATCCTTCGGGCCGTGCGGCACGGCCCGCCGCAGGTGACCCAGCGGAACTTCCCCACTCTGCGACCCTCGGGAAATTCTTTATTGACCGGTCGATCAAGTAACGGCTTTCATGAGCGCGTTACATTTCCGTCATCAGGCGGTGTCACTGCGGGACTACTGCGGCGACATCGTCCACACGGGCCGCCAAGCGCCCGGATCGTGGAATTCAGATCACAACAGGGGATTTACATGACCATCACCCGCCGTACCGCGCTGCAGCTGACCGCTGGCGCCGTTGCCGCTCCCGCCGTCCTGCGTGCCTCCGACGCGCTGGCCTCCTCCGGCTCCGTCAAGGTCTTCGCCTGGCAGGACTACATCCAGCCCAATATCGCCGAGAAGTTCGAGGCCGAGACCGGCATCACGCTCGACCTGACCACCTTCGGGTCCAACGACGAGGCCGAAAGCACCGTGCGCGCCAATGGCGGCAAGGGCTTCGACGTGGTCTTCCCCTCCATCACCAACGTCTCCAACTACTACGACGACGATGGCGAGCATTACTTCCAGCCGATCCCCGATGCGGTGAACGCCGGCGCCATCATCCCGGCCTTCCTGCGGGACAGCGGTGCGCTCGGCGGCGTGCAGAACGGCGCCCAAGTCGTCCTGCCCTTCGACTGGGGCACCGAGGGCATCACCCTGAACCGCGGCGCCCTGCCGATCGCCGATGCCGACCTGTCCTACGGTGATCTCTTCGGCGAAGGCACCATGGGCGGCAAGGCCGCCTTCCGCCAGAAATCCGCCCTGATCGGCGTCGGCCTCTACCTGACGGCCGCCGGCGAGATCGAGAGCAACCGCATGCTCGACGTCTACAAGTCCGAAGAGGACGCGCGCCGCATCTTCGGCTCCATCGTCGAATTCATGGTCGCCAACAAGGACCACTTCGGCGCCTTCTGGAACAACGGGACCGAGGCAACCGCCGCCTTCAAGGATGCCGGCTGCGTCATCGGCCAGACCTGGGACACCACCGGCCTGCTGCTGAACCGCGAAGACAGCAACTACGTCTACCGCGCGCCCAAGGAAGGCATCATCACCTGGCTCGACAGCTTCGGCATGCTGCGCGGCGCAGAGAACCAGGAACAGGCGATCGAGTTCATCAACTTCATGCTGAAGCCCGAAGTCGGCGGCATGTTCGCCAACAACACCGGCTACAACTCCGCCGTCACCGGCGCGGCCGACTACGCCTCGGAGGAATTCAAGGCGCAGTTCAACGAAGTCTACACGCCGGAAGTGCTGGGCAACATGTGGTGGTGGCAGTCCGACACCCCGTTCTACGCCCCCGTCGTGAACGAGATGGTGGAAATCATCACCAACGCCTGATCAGGCGCAGGGGGCGTGCCGTCAGCGGTGCGCCCCTTTTCCGTTCGCGGCCCGGACGGATCCGTCGGACGCCTCCGGCGGGAGTATTTGAGGCCGTCGAATGAAAGCAGGGCCGGTCAACAGGCCCGAAACGCAAGACCAGGCGACTACGGGGACCAGAGATGACCGACAGCACCATGCGCGGACAGGACGTGCACCTCGACGCGATGCAGGTGACCTACCCCAACGGGTTCACCGCCGTGCAACCGACCGACCTGCACATCCGTGCGGGCGAGTTCTTTTCCATTCTCGGCCCCTCCGGCTGCGGCAAGACCACGATCCTGCGCGCCGTCTCGGGCTTCGTCGATCCCTCGCATGGCAAGGTGCTGATCGGCGGCCGGGACATGAAGGGCATCGGCCCCAATGCCCGCCCCACCGCGCTGATCTTCCAGAACCTCGCGCTCTTCCCGCTGATGCCTGTCTGGGAAAACGTGGCCTTCGGGCTGGAGGCGCGGGGCGTTTCCAAACGCGCGCGGCGCCAGCGCGCGCAAGAGCTGCTGGAGCTGGTCGCGCTTGGCGACCAGGGGGAGAAGCTGCCCTCCGAACTCTCCGGCGGGCAGCGCCAGCGGGTCGCCATCGCCCGGGCGCTGGCGGTGGAACCGGCCGTGCTGCTGCTGGATGAACCCCTCTCGGCGCTGGACCTGAAGCTGCGCCAGCACATGCGCGCCGAACTGCGCGAGATCCAGCAGAAGACCGGCGTCACCTTCATCTACATCACCCACGACCAGGGCGAGGCGCTGACCATGTCCGACCGCATCGCGGTGATGAACGCGGGCGTCATCGAACAGGTCGGCACCGGGGACGAGATCTATTCCGAACCCGCCTCCGCCTTCGCCGCCTCCTTCGTGGGCGAGGTCAACACCCTGCCCGGCCGCATCGCCTCCACCGATGGCAGCATGGCCCGGATCGACACGGCGGCGGGGCAGATGATCGCGCGCAACCCGCGCGGGCTGGCGCCCGGGGATGCCGCCTATCTCTTCGTGCGGCCCGAACAGGTGGACTTCGGCACGCAGGACAACATGGTCGAAGCGACCCTGCGCCGGCGCGACCTCGAAGGGGCGTTCATCAGCTACGAATTCACCACCGACGCCGGGCTGCATCTGGCCGTGCATCAGACCAACATGGGCACCGGGTCCGGCGCCGTGCCGGATCGCTGCACCCTGGGCTTCTCCGCCAGCTCCGCCCTCGTGCTGCCCGAAGGCCCCCTGGCCCGCACCGGGCAGGAGCTCGCGGCACAATGAGAAGCCTCATTCGCGGATACGGGGTCTGGCTGACGGCGCTCTTCTTCGGGGCGGCGGCGGTCTGGGGCCTCCTGCTGATCATCCTGCCACAGCTCACCATGCTGGAACGCGCGGTAACGCCCCCCGCGCGCCAGCTCGACAGTTCCATCGCGCGCCAGGTGGCCCGCGATGCGGGCACCTGCGTGTCCCTGCTGGAAAACCACCTGGCCGCCGCAGCAGCCCCCGCATCCGGCGCCTCGGGCGGCGCAAACGGCGGCATGGCCATCCCTTCGATCTCCACCCCTTCGGCGGGGGCCTCCTCCAACGGTGGCATGGCCATCCCCTCGATCTCCGCGCCCTCGGCAGGGACCTCTGCGGGGGCCTCGAACGGCGGCATGGCGATCCCCTCCATCGGCGGCACGGCGCCGGCAGCCACCGGGACGGCAGGCGCGGAAACCGCGCGTCCCTACATCCTGCAATGCGACCGCGCCAACACCCATGCCCGGCTGGTCCGCGATGCGGGCGCCCAGGCGGAATACCTCGATACGCTCTACGGGCTGCCCGCCCTCTCCGTCGATGACAGCCTGCCGGTGAAGGACCAGATCACCGCCGCGCAGGAGATCCGCGAAAAGGCCGCCGCCCTGCAGGCCAGCCTGCTGCAGCAAGAGGCCCAGGCCTTCCCCTACTCGCTGTCGAACTTCGAAACCCTCGCCGCGCCCCGCCTGATCCCCATGTCGGCCGAGGCAAAGGCCGAAGACGACCGCCTGCTCTCCAACCGGCTGCTGAACCTGGTGCACCTGCGCTTCGAAATCGACGGCCAGGTCTATGAACGGATCGGCCTCGTCACCCTGACGCGTACCATCGCCTTCGCCGTCATGGCCACCGCCCTGGCGCTGGTGCTGTGCTATCCCATCGCCTACAAGGTCGCGCTGGCCTCTCCGCCGCGCCAGGCGATGTGGCTCTTCCTGGGGCTGATCATCCCCTACACCATCGTCGAACTGATGCGGGTCTATGCCTGGACCACGATCATCGACAACCAGGGGCTCATCAACTCGCTGCTCGGCTGGGCGGGGCTGATCTCCGACCCGATCCCGTTCAAGCGCTTCCCGGGCACCATCTTCCTGGTGATCGTCTACACCTACGTGCTCTTCATGGTCTTTCCGATGTTCAACGTCATGTCGACGCTGGACCGCAACCAGATCGAGGCGGCAAAGGACCTGGGCGCCTCCGCCATCCGCGTGCACCGCAGGGTGATCATCCCGCATTCCAAGCCCGGCATCGCCGTGGGCTGCATCGCCACCTTCATGCTCTCCGCCGGGGCGTTTTCAGTGCCGCGCATCATCTCGCGCGGGCTGCAGGCGGAATGGTTCTCCCAGACGATCTACAACAAGTTCTTCGAGAGCGAGAATTCCAACGTCGGCGCCGCCTACAGCTTTGGCTACACGATCATCTGCTTCCTGCTTGTGGCGCTCTTCATGTGGGCCATGCGGACGCGGCTGAAAGACTTCGCGAGGGTGCAGTGATGGGCCGTCAGCACGTACTACCCCGCTCTCGCTTCAGAACAGAGGGCAGCCCCCGACCTGGGGTGGGGGCGGTAGCCCCCTCCCTGGGGGGAGGTCGGGGGCTGCCCGGCGGTTCCCGCCGGGCACGACGCTTCCGCGGCAGCACTCAATTTCCCTGCGCTCCCGCCTCCAACACGCTGAACGCGGGCCCAGTCCACAGCCACGCCCTCCACCGCCGCGCCCTCCCCCAGACGACCATCCCGGCCCCCGCCGGACCCGAGACCGGAGCCCGGACATGACCTCCAACCGCCTCCTGACCCTCTACACCTGGGCCTTCCTGGTCTTCATGTTCGGCCCGCTGCTGCTGATGGTGCTGTCGTCCTTCAACAACACCTCGCCGCCTTCGGTCACCGAATGGCACGGGCTGACGGGCAAGTGGTACGCCTTCTTCTGGATGCCGGATGAAGCGCTGCGCGCCGACCCGGTACTGCGCGCGCTGGACCGTGACCGCTTCGTCGGCTGCCTGGGCAATTCGCTCAAGGTCGCGACCATCGTCGTGCCGCTCTCGCTCGTCCTGGGCCTTGCCGGCGCGGTGCTGCTGACCCGCTGGCGGTCGAAGGCAAACGGCGTGCTCTGGTGGGTGCTGCTCTCGCCCATGCTGGCGCCCGGCGTGGTGCTGGGCCTCTCGGCACTGGTCTTCTGGGGCCGCCTCGGCGTCAACGCGGGCCTCTTCACCATCATCATGGCCCAGACGACGTTCATTGCCGGCTACCCGATGCTGATCCTCATGGCCCGCCTGCAACGCCAGCCGGTGGAACTGGAAGAGGCCGCCCTCGACCTCGGCGCGACGCCCTGGCGCGTCTTCCGCCGCCTCACCCTGCCCTACCTGGCACCGGCCCTCATCTCCGCCGCCGTCATCGCGCTCATGGCCTCGATGGAAAACTACAACACCACGATGTTCGCCAAGGGCGGCTCCTGCACCCTGGCGACCGAAATCGGCGCCATGGGCCGCAACCCCAACGGCCACCCGCCGGTGATCAACGCCGTGGGCACGATCATCATCGCCATCACCGTACTGGGCACGCTGGCCCATACCTTCCTGTTGCGGCGCGAGGGCAAGGGGGAGTAACCCTTGCCCATGCCCTTGCCCCTGGCCCCACAGATCACCGCCCGCTGCCACCCGGCCCTGGAACCGCTGCTGCCGAAACCGCAGGCGGCACGCCGCGCCCTGCCCGACTGGCTGCGCGACATGCCGTCAGAGGCCCCGTCGGAGGTCCTCGAAGGCGCCACGGTCCGCACCATCAAGCACTGCCCGCCCTTCCTCGACGCGCTATCCCTCGGCGTGATGATCCCGCTGGCCTGCGACCTGCATTTCGACCGGGGCAGCGTCAGCTGGGACTGGGATCCGCCCGCCCTGCCCGACACCCTGATCTCCCGCGCGCCCATCGGCGTGCATGTCCCCGAACAGGCCACCGGCGCACCGTGGAAACTTGCGGTGAACTCGGTGCTGAAGTTCATGAACTTCTGGACGCTGGAAGCGCCGCCGGGCTGGTCCCTCCTCTTCACCCACCCGATGAACCGCGAAGAGCTGCCCTTCCGCACCCTTTCCGGCGTGGTGGATTGCGACCTCTTCCGCGACGGCTACGTGCATTTCCCCGCGCTCTGGCGTGACGCGGATTTCACCGGCACCCTGCCCGCCGGCACCCCCGTGGCCCAGGTCATCCCCCTCCCCCGCGCCGCGACGGAGCTGGAGGTGACCACGATGACCGACGCCCAGGTGGCTGCCAACCGCGAGATGCAGGAAGCGCTCGGCGCGCAGACGGGGGTCTATCGGAAGCGGTTCAGGGGCTAGCGGGGCGGCTGGCTGACGGGAAGAACCGCTGCCGCGGCCAGTGTCCAGAAGCAGCCGTCGGCGCAGTTGCGCGACATCCTCCGCACCGTCGAGGGCAGCCATGCAGAGGTTTGCGAAATTGTGCGGCATATCCCTTTGCCAAAGCTCTGTTGAACGGAACCTTAGGGCACAAAAGCGTTGCCCGTACGCAAGCAGACAGCTATCGCAGCAGTATGGCTGCCTTTTAGACTGATCTTGCTGCAACCAACGGCAATCCGTCGACAGGCGGCTCGGGGCAAGGGCGCATCAGCCTGAAAATGCATTTTACAACATATACTTCCAAGAAATTACATGGGTAGGCATATGAGTACACAACCGCAGATGCCAGAGGCCCGGGAAAGAACCGCAGGCGCCGTGAAAGGCGGTCGTATCGTCTGGCTCGACATTGCCAAGGCGATCGGCATCACCCTGGTGGTCTACGGGCATGTCGTACGGGGGCTGCTCACCGCTCATATCCTGGAGGATCCGATCTGGCGCCAGATCGACTTCGCGATCTACACGTTCCACATGCCCCTGTTCTTCTTCCTGAGCGGGATGAACGTGCGCAGCTCGCGCGAGAAGCCGGGGTTCTTTGCCCGCCGTGCCCGCTCCATCGTGCTGCCCTACCTGGTGTTTTCCGTGCTGCAGGGGGTTGTACAGGTGGTGCTGGCGGGCAGCACCAATGGCAACAAGGGATGGGCAGACGTGCTGCTGATCCCGATCTTCCCGATCTCGCCCTTCTGGTTCTTCTATGTGCTGATGATCTATGTCGCCATCGTTTCGGTCTGGCGTCCGGGCTGGCCGATGCTCGCGGTTTCGGCGGTGATGCTGCTGCTGTCTCCGCTGGCGCAGGACATGGACGGATGGATCCTGTTTCAGATCCTCTATTTCTTTGTCTTCTATGTGGCTGGCGTCCTCTGGCAGCCGCCTCGGTTTGCGGCGGGGCCGCGCGCGCTGATTGGCCTGGGCTGCCTGGCCATCTGGGCCGGAGGTGTCCTTCTCGCCTTGTCCATGGGAATGCCGGTCGGTCGCTATTATTCCCTGCTCATGCTGCCGGTGACGATCGCGGGGATCGGCATGATCCTCGTTCTGTCTCAGGTTCTAGAAGGGGCAGCGGACTGGCTGTCCTATGTCGGGCAGAACGTAATCGCGATCTACGTGATGCATATCCTGGCCGCGGCGGGCACCCGCATCATCATGTCGGGCCTTGGCATTTCGTCGCCTGCGGTCTTTGTCATCCTGGGAACACTCGCCGGGGTCGTGCTGCCCCTGGTTGCGCTCGTGATCATGCAACGTCTGAAAATCGCGGGCTTTGTTGGCCTGCCACGGAAATAGAACGGCCACTGTCGTGAACAGGCCATGACTTTGCGAAGTCCGCCTCATGCGCATTTCTGCCGCTGATGCAGCGCGCGGCGAAGGCCTGCTCTACGCCCCGGCGCCCTCACAAATCCAGCCGCAACTGCCCCTTCGACACCCGCGTCAGCGCCTTCAGCGCCTCTGCGCGGCCCCCCTTGCGCGACCAGAGCGCCTCGCGCTCCGCCCCGGCCTCGGGCAGGCCCAGTTCCGCCGCCGCGCGGTAGCGCATCGCGTCCACCTCCGCCGATTGCCCGGCCAGGGGCGCCAGCGCCTCGCGCACCGGGGCGTAATGCCCCTGGGCCAGGCAGATCCGCGCCAGGTTGACCCGCGCATCCGCATCCGAAGGATCCAGCGCCACCGCCCGCAGGAAAGCCTCCCGCGCGCGGTCCAGCTCCGACAGCTCCAGCGCCGTCCGGCCCAGCTCGAACCAGCCGTGGGCATGGCCCGGCGCGGCCGCCACGCAGCGCATCAGCCAGTCGCGGGCCTCGGCCCATTTGCCCAGCTCCATCTTCACCCGGCCAAGATTGTAGAAGACCGACGGATGCCCCCCCGCAGCCAGCCGGCCCAGGATCTCCTCCGCCTCCGGCCAGCGCCCGGCCGCCAGGGCGTGCGACAGTCGTTGCGCCACGTCCATGCCCCCGTTCTGCGCGCGCCCCTTGCCGAAATCAACCCTGTCATGAAAGCATCACCTCCGCGCCCTAGGACGGGCGGCACCTTACCGGAGCCTCGCGATGACCCTTCCCGCCTTCACCCGCCCCGGCCGTTTCTGGCGCGGCAACCTGCACACCCATTCGACCCTCTCCGACGGCGCGCTCGCCCCCGCAGAGGTCTGCCGCCGCTACCAGGCCGAAGGCTATGACTTCATCGCCCTCACGGATCACTTCATCGGCCTCTTCGGCTACCCGATCGCCGATACGAAACCCTTCCGCTCCAACAGCTTCACCACCATCCTGGGCGCCGAGCTGCATTCCGGCGCCATGGCCAACGGAGAGCTGTGGCACATCCTCGCCGTCGGCCTGCCGGAGGATTTCACCCCCTCCCACACGCCGCATTTCTCCCCCGTCGAGGGCCAGGAAAGCGGGGCGGAGATCGCCGCCCGCGCCCTGGCCGCAGGGGCCTTCGTCGCCATCGCCCATCCGCAGTGGTCCGCCCTGACGCTTGACGACGCCCGTTCCATCACCGCCGCCCATGCGGTGGAGATCTACAACCACGGCTGCGCCATGGGCTGCGACCGCCCCGACGGTGCGGCCATCGCCGACCTGCTGCTGGCCGAGGGGTGCGACCTGACCCTCATCGCCACCGATGACGCCCATTTCACCGAACCCGACCATTTCGGCGGCTGGGTCATGGTCCGGGCGGAAGAGAACACGCCCGAAGCCCTGCTCGCCGCACTGAAGGACGGCGCCTTCTACGCCACCCAGGGGCCGGAACTGCGCGACATCCGCCTCGAAGGGGGCCGGGTGGTGGTCGAAAGTACCGCCGTGGCCTCCGTCATCCTGCAGGGCAAGGGATCGGCCACCACCGCGGTGCACGGCCACTCCCTCTCCCGCGCCGAACTGCCCCTGTCCCGCTTCAAGGGCCACGACTGGGTCCGCGTCACGGTGATCGACGCCGCCGGCAAGCGCGCCTGGTCGAACCCGATCCGCCTGGGCTGAGCCGGCCATCACCACGCGCCTCCCGCGCGCTTCCTTCGCGGAAGCCGCCGGGCCTCTGACGGGCCTCTGACGGGGCGCGTCGCAACGGCACGCTTTGCCCCACCCCGCCCCGGGTCTAGGCTCCCCGCAGGAGGAGACCACAATGACAGACCTGCCCGCCCGCGATCACCTCGCCACGCATGAGGTCACCAACCAGCCGCCCGCGCAGGGCGACCGGGATCTCTGGACCAGCGACCCCGCCCTGCAACAGGCCATCTCCCGCGAAGGCGGCCAGCCCGCGACACTCGCCCCCTACGGCGCCGCCCTGGGCACCACGGAGATGAGAGAGACCGCCCGCGACGCCAATGAACAGAGCCCGCAGCTGCACCTCTTCGACCGCGCCGGGCGGCGGCTGGACGAGGTGCGCTTCCACCCGGCCTATCACCGCTTCTTGGAAACCAGCGTGGCCGCTGGCTATTCCGCCGTCGCCTGGGAAGGCGCGCCCGGCGGGCACGTCACCCATGCCGCCATGGTCTACCTCGCCTCCCAGGTGGAACCCGGGCATTGCTGCCCGCTGACGATGACCTATGCCGCCACCCCCGCCCTGGCCGCAGCCCCCGATCTGGCGGCGGTCTGGCAGCCGAAACTGACCTCCCGCGCCTACGACCCCGCCATCGCCCCCGTCACGGCCAAACGCGGCGCCACCCTCGGCATGGCCATGACCGAGAAACAGGGCGGATCGGACGTGCGCGCCAATGCCACCACCGCCACCCGCGACGGCGCCCACTACCGGCTGACCGGGCACAAGTGGTTCTGCTCCGCGCCGATGTCCGACGGCTTCCTGACCCTGGCCCAGGCCCCCGACGGGCTCACCTGCTTCCTCGTGCCCCGCTGGCTCGACGGCGCGCGCAACCCGCTGCTGATCCAGCGGCTGAAGGACAAGCTCGGCAACCGCTCCAACGCCTCCTCGGAAATCGAGTACCAGGGCACCCTCGCCCACCGCATCGGCGACGAGGGGCGCGGCGTGCGCACGATCATCGAGATGGTGCACCACACCCGGCTCGACACCGCCATGGCACCCGCAGGCCTGATGCGCGCGGCCCTGGTCGAAGCCCATCACTGGGCCGCCCACCGCGCCGCCTTCCAACGCCGCCTGATCGACCAGCCGCTGATGCGCGCCGTGCTGGCCGACCTCGCCCTCGATGTCGAAGCGGCCCTTGCCCTGGGCCTGCGCACCGCCCGCGCCTTTGACGGCACCACGCCCGAAGACCGCGCCTTCGCCCGCATCGCCGTGGCGCTGGCCAAGTTCCACAACAACAAGCGCGCCCCCCTTGTCACCTACGAGGCGATGGAGGCCCTGGGCGGCATGGGCTATGTCGAGGACACCCCCCTGCCCCTGCTCTACCGCGAGGCGCCGCTGAACGGCATCTGGGAAGGCTCGGGCAACGTGATCTGCCTCGACATCCTGCGCACCCTCGCGAAGGAGCCGCTGGCCGCCGACACCCTGCGCGCCGAACTGACGGCGGCGACGGGCAGCGACCCGCGCTATGACGCGGCGCTGGCCGCCCATCTCGCCCGCTGGCCCGCCCTGCCGCCAGAGGCAGAGGCCCGCTGGTTCGCCGAACGCCTGGCACTGCTCCTGCAGGCCTCCCTGCTGATCCGCCACGCCCCCGCCGTGGTTTCCGATGCCTTCACCGCCACCCGCCTGGCCGGAGAGGCCGGCCGCATCACCGGTGCCATGGCGGGCTGCGACGTGACCGGCATCCTCTCCCGCATCACCCCCGGCTGACGCCCCGCGCCCCCCCATAGGTGGCGCCCCGTCCCAACAGGCGCCCGACCCACGCGGCGGCTCAGCCCCCATGGCGGCCCCGCCCCAAAAGGCGCCCCAGCCTCACAACGCGCCCCGCCTCAAGAAGCGCCCCGCCCCACCCATTTTCTGGCCTCCAAATATCCTGGGGGGAGGCGCGCGGCACGCGCGCCGGGGGGCAAAGCCCCCTCTCCCCTTCCTCCCCACACCCCACCGTCCCAAACCCCCACCTCCCCCAAACCCCTTCCTTCTCAACTCCCTACCCCACCGCGCGCGCCGCCCTTCGGCGCCCGGGCCCGCGCATTTTCCACCGTCGCGATACCGACAGGATACCGACGTAATACCGACGTTTTTTCCCGGCCTTTTCAACGGCATGAAAAAACGCGCCCGGCGGACCGGGCGCGTTCTTCAGGTCTCGTTAACTGCGGCGGTCAGAGCTTGCCGATGGTCCAGAACAGCGTCTCGCCAGAGCTGTCGTCGACGCCGTCGTTGTCGGTGGACACCCAGGCCGTGCCGTCTTCGGCAATGGCCAGGCCTTCCACCTTATCAACGACATAGCCGCCGGTGGACAGCAGGTCGGGGATCAGGTCGCGGACCTCTTCCTTGCTCACCACCGGCAGTTCCTCACCCAGGGGCACAGGGGTCATTTCCGCGGCAGGGATGCGGTAGATCTTCTTGGTCACGGCCGCTTCACCGATCTGGTTGTCACGTTCCACGACGTAGAAGTAGTCCCCATGGGCCACGATCTCCGACAGCCCGACCCAACCGGTATCGGGCGCGGCCTTGGGGTAGGACACGGCGCCCCATTCTTCGGTGTCGAGGTTGTAAGCCACCAGTTTCACGGTGTTTTTCTCGTCATCGCCCCATTCGCGCTGCACCGCCATCCACAGGGTGTCGCCGACCTTGGTGATGCCTTCGAAGCCAAAGCGCTTCTCCACCGCCATCAGTTCCGCGGGCAGGCCGATCTCCTCGTCGATGTTGCCATCGGCCTCGACGTGGTAGATCGCATGGGGGATCACACGGTCGGTGCGCCCTTCGGAGGCGACCCAGAAACCGCCCTCGCCATCGGTGGTGATGCCTTCCATGTCCAGCTTCTGCGCCGGCTGGCCCGCGCGGGTCACGCGGATCGCCTCCACGATCTTCGCCGGGGTGGCAGAGGTGTCGATCCTGAAGATCGTCGGCTGCATGGCGTAGAAGCTGTCGTTCACCGCGTAGACGAAGCCGTCCTCGCCCGCGACCATGCCCGAAATCGCACCCCAACCCACTGGTTTTCCATCTTCTTCCAGACCGGCAGAGGTCAGCATCGGATAGCTCGCCGGGGCCTCCTGATACTCGAAGATCATCACGTGCGACCGCACGCCACCATCCTCGATCAGGTCCTCTTCATTGGCCGAAATCAGCAGGTTGCGGCTCGGAATGGCCACGTAGCCTTCCGGCCCGATGCCCGAGGGCAGCAGCTGTTTCAGCACCGGCGCGGCGGGATCGGTCACGTCGTAGACCCCCACGATGGAGGCACGCTCGGCGCCCACGAAGACCATGGGCGTGCCGCCGAAGGTGCCCACTTCGATGGACTCGGGCTCGACCCCCTTGTTGCCGGAGCGCTTCTCCGGGTAGTGCCCGGTCTCGATCACGGCATATTCGAAGGAGGTGCCGCTCTCGTAGGTGACGGAACCATCCTTGTTGAAGATGGTCCACCCGCGCGAGCCGCCATCCATGTCACCTTCGTTGGCGATGGCGAAGTGATCATCGTCGATCCAGCCCACGGCGTCGGGTTCGCGCACCCGGCCCGGCTGGCTGTCGGTGAAGTGCAGCGCACCTTCTTCTTCGGTATCAATGCCTTCCAGGTCGACGGCCCCGGCGGAGAAGCTGTTCACGATCTCGCCGTTGCGGTCGACGATGACCAGCCAGTTGTTCTCCTGCATGGTCATCACGACCTCGCCCAGGCCGTTGATGTCCACGAATTCGGGTTCGGGATCTTCGGGGGCAATGTCGGACAGGCCGGTGACATCCACATGCTTCAGCGACGCGCAGTCGCCCGCATCGACCAGTACCAGGTCACCGGCAGGCATCTGGCCCACGCGGCCATCGCCCAGGTCCTCGTCCCGCTCGTTCTCGATCGCCACGGCGACGAAGCTGCCGTCCCTGGCCACCGCAACGCTGTCGGGCTGGCCGCCCAGGTCGCATTCCCCGGTGATTTCCTTGCTCGGAATGTCGATCACCACCAGCTTGCCCGACGGCGCGGTGTAGCTTTCAGAGGTGTTCACGCCCACGTAGGCCGTCTTGCCGATGATCCCGACAGAGGTCGGCTCGCCACCCAGTTCGATGTTGCCCAGGGGCTGCGGATTGGCCGGATCGGTGATGTCGATCAGGCCCAGGACACCCAGCGGACTGTCGGTATACGCAAGCGTCATGCCATCGTCGGTAGCATAGATGATCTCGGACGAGGTCGTCCGCGACGTATCCTCGCCCTCGGCCATGTTCAGCACCGTCGGGAAGCTGGCGATCCGGTTGAAGTTCATTTCCGCGCTCGCCATGCCGGCGGAAAGCGCCAGCAGGGAGGTCAGAGTGGTCACACGAAAGAGCATGTCGTCCCCCTTTGATTGGATGGGAGACAAGTGACCTCAGGCTGTAACAGCCGTGTGAAGCTCCGGAAACGAGGGGGAATTTCCTCACCCGCCGGTCCGGCACCGCAAAGGCGCCTGCGGGCGGGCGATCAGCGGGGGCGGCAGCGCGCGGGCGCGACGGGGGCGATCAGTGATCGCGATCCGCCGTCGCTGCCTCACCCAGAAGCTGGCCGGAGGCATTCAGATCCGCCATCACGCCCATCAGCTTGGACAGGGACCGGTAAAGGGAGCGCCGTTCCGCGGCGGTCAGTTTCTCCAGCAGGTATTGCTGGCGCGCGCGACCCACGAACAGGACCCGGCGGCCGACGGTTTCGCCCTCCTCGGTCAGTTCAAAGATCGCACGGCGGGCGTCCTTCGGGTCGGTCGCCTTGCGCATGTAGCCGCGTTCGACAAGCGAGGCGGCGGCGCGACTGATCTGGGCACCGTCCAGCAGAAGTTTTTCGCAGATCTCGCCGTAGGACAGCGGCTCGCTGTCGACCAGCCGGGTCAGAACCCGACCCTCGGCCAGCGTCAGATCGAAATGACGGGCGTTGTACTTGGAGATGTTGCGATTGAACTCGCCGGACAGCATGCCGATCCGGTAGGTGAGGTATTCCTCGTGGTCCATCGCCGTGTAGTCGGGGTGACCGGCATCTTCCAGAAAGGTTGGCATCTGCCAATAGGGTTGGCTCTTGGGCATGTCCGTGCTCTATTAAGAAGGTCAGGCGGACGGTAGGTCAAATTCCTTGACGCGTCAAACAATCTTCCGTCACTGATCAACCTCTTAGACCAGATTGCACGGGAATTGACCAGAGCCCGGCATCATCAAGGCTCACGTTTGCGTGTGAGCAGCCGGGACTCGCTCAAAAGGGCTGCCGCCACGTCACGCTGCAGCGGCAGACGCAGCAATGCGCGTGCCAGTGCGGCGCGGTCCGGCGCCAGGATCGGGGCGGCTTCTTCCGCCGGCAGATCGGTCGGAAATTCCACACCATAGCGGGCTGCCAACCGCCGGTTGCCGTCTTCCGAACGTTGCAGGATCTCCTGTCGCAGGACCCGGCCCAGCCCGTGGCGCCGCCGGTCGGCAGAGAAGAGCACGCAAGCGGCGGGTGACAGCCAGGGCAGGCGGTGGCCGTTGAGCCAGCTCATCAGGGCCGCGACATTCATCGACGGAGAGGGGTTGGAGGTCTGGCGCGCCCCGGGATCAAGCGACAGCTCTGCCGCCTCCAGGAATTGCGCCACCGCGCCGCCCGGCAGGTCGGGGCGATAGGCGGCGGCCCGGATGCGGGCAAAACCGGACCAGAAATCCAGGATGCGCGCATAGTCCATCCGCCTGCGATTCCAGTCGGTTGCGACGAATTCCGGCAGGCTGACGCCGCAGATGCCCTGCTTGCACAGCTGGTTCCAGTGGGATTCGATGAACAGGTCCTGACGCCGGAACAGGGCGACGACCGTGATATCGTAATGGGCCGCAAGGGCCCGCGCTGCCGCGAATTTCGGGAAGCAGGGCTGCGACAGCCCCTCCTCGCTCAGCACCAGGTTCGGCAGGCCGGAGGCCGCGTGATCGGCCAGGATCGCCTGCAATTCCGGCTCGAAGGTGCCATCCATCAGCGCCCGGTATAGGCTGCTGTGCTTGTGGATCCAGCGGTAGGGCGGGCGGTCCGTGGCGCCGTAGTGCACCCCCGCCGCCGCCAGCAGCCGGGGCTGCGTGGCCAGCCATCGCTGGATCGCCGTCGTGCCGGTCTTGTGCGTTCCGATATGAAGGATCAGCCGGGCCATCGCGCACCTTCCTTCCCCAGGGCTTCTCCCGATACCTCTCCCGGAGACAGAACGGGGCCGTTGTCCACGCAGAACCGCTGCCCCCGCATCAGCCGTCGCCGCATCCCGGGCGGCAAACGGTTGAGCAGGGACAGCGCCAGGACGGCCCGCCGGGGAAAGGCCAGCGACCTTCTGTCGCGGGCCAGGGCGCGCAGGATGCGGCGGGCGGCGGCTTCCGGCGTCAGCAGAAACGGCAGGGCGCCACGATGCTGCCGGGTCTGTGCCGTTTCGACATGCCCCGGCTCCACCAGCAGCAAACGCAGCGGCCCCTCCGCAAGCTCGGCCTGCAGAGCGCGGACATAGCAGGCCAGCCCCGCTTTCGCCGCGCTGTAGCCCGGGGCGTCCGGCAGAGGGTCGCGCGCCGCCAGCGATCCCAGCACCACGATCCGGCCGCCGCTGGCCCTCATGGCCGCAACTGATGCATCCAGCATCAGGATCGTGCCGGTCAGGTTCACCTCCACCAGTTGCCGGGTTACCGCCGCCGGCACCGGCTGCCCCCTGGCAGGCCGCCCGCCGAAAACCCCGGCGGCGATGATGAGGAGATCCAGCGGCCCCGACCGCGCCGTCACCTCTTCGACCCAGGCCTCCGCCTGGCCCGGCAGCGCAAGGTCCACCTGCGCACAGCTGACGGATGCGCCCCCCGCCCGGCAGTCACGGGCCAGCGCCTCCAGCGGGGCAGACCGGCGGGCGGCAAGGCAGAGCTCCCGTCCCGGGGCGCAAAGCGCGCGCGCCAGCGCCGCGCCGATCCCGCCGCTTGCCCCCAGGATCGCGATGCGGCGGACTGACGGGGCCGCCTTGCCCATCCACCTATCCATCCACCGGCACCCCCATGTGACGGGCCCGCGCCAGCCGGGGCGGCACCGGATCAAAGAGATCCGCCGCAGGTCCCGATGCTGGCCCCGACGCTAGGATCCTGTCCGCCAGCGCCTGCACCCCATTTTCGACGCCCTCGCGCCCGTAGAAGTCGCCCCGCACATGCAGATGCGCGGCCAGCACGCGCAGCAGGTCCGACAGGGCCCCGGGGCGGGGCGGCTCGGGCCGGGTCCAGAAGGTATCCAGCCCGCCCTGGTGCGTGACCCCCGGCAGATCGTAGATGGCAATCCCCCGGGTCAGCACGGGACAGGACCGCGTCAGCGCCATCAGCCCCGAGGTGCTGTTGACCGTGACCAGGCCCGCCGCCCCCTGCGCCCAGTCTTCCAGCCGCCCGCCATCCAGCAGATGCACCCGGCCGGTCAGCCCCAAGCGCCGCGACAGGCGGCTAATCGACCGACGCCAGGGGGTCAACCCGTTGTCATGGGGATGCAATTTCACCACCAGGCGATCCGCCGCCGGGGCCCGGGCGGCGAAGGATTTCAGCACCTCCTCCAGGAATTGCCGCTGGTCGCGAAAGGGCGAATTCGCGCGGATCTGGTAATCCCCCTGCATCTGCAAGGCCACCAGGAAGTAGCGCCCGCCCCCCGTCGCCAGCTGCTGTTGCAGCGCCCCTGCCCGCCCTGCACCGCGATGCGCGCGCCAGAAACGCGGCAGGTAGGACAGGTATTCCAGCACGGGATTGTGCAGCCTGTCGCTGCGGTAGCGGGGAAACAGGGGACGGGCCAGGAAGTTGCCCAGGTGGTAGATGACATCCCCCGCCGATTCCGCCCGCCCCGGGAAGCGGAAGCGCGGCTCCAGGTCCGGATCCGGCAGATGTTGCGCCGCGGCCTGCAGCCTTCCGGGATCGGTGGTGAGACGTGAAAAGGCGCTCTGCCCGCCGGGTTCGGCCACGATCCAGTCCGGCCGCAGGTAGCCGTATTCATAGGCGATCACCTGCACCCCCCGCCGCTCCGCCACGGAACGGGCGGCGGCGTGATAGGGCAAACGATCCCCGAAGTAGAGCAGATGGGTAATCCCCTCCTGCCGCAGCAGCCGGTCGAGGGCAGCGGGCCAGTCCCGCAGTACCCCCCGGAAGCACCGCGTGCCCGGACCGTGCCAGTAAAGCCAGTCCCCCGCGCAGAAGTTGATCCGCAAAACCCCGGCGCCCCGCGCCCGCAGCACCTGCCCCAGCCTGCGGGCAAAGCCGGAGGGCGGCCCCTGCAGGAAAAGCACCTTGGTGGCATTGGCGGGCTGCGTCGTGGGATGCGATGCTGTCACGACTGCCCCCCGCCGCAGTAAGGGGCCGCCCAGCCGGAGGAGCCCCGACCATGCCCGATTTCCTGCGGATCCGTCGCGAAGGCGCCACAGCCCCCGGCACGCTGGCCTTTCACCTGCTGGATCTGCTGTCCTACGAATACGCCTACCTTCTGGGACCCTCCCGCGACGACCACTTCTTCAACAGTGGCTACCTGCCGCTGAGCGCGGGCTTCCGGCGCCTGCCCGAGCTGGAGGGGGAACACCACGCCGCGATGATGTACCACTTCGTCGGCAGCAGCTTTCCGGCCGAGCTGGGGCTGACCCCGGCGCCGCGCCGGATCCTCGACCTGGGCTGCGGCCCCGGGGGCGGGTTGCGCTATCTCTCGGCGCTCCATCCCCGCGCGGCGCTTTGTGGGACGGAACGCGCCATCGCCGGGCGCCGCCTGGCCCGTCGCAATCTGCCCGGGGCCCGCATCATCCCGCCCAGGGCGCGGATCGACGGGCTCTTCGATCTCGTGACGGGGGTGGGCACGCCCACCTACATGGGGTTCGATCGCTTCGCCGACCGGGTTGCCCCCCTGCTCGCCCCCGGGGGGATCGCCGCGATCAGCGGTGGCTACCGGCAGGGCGACCACGCCGCGATCCGGGGCGCGCTGGAAAAGGCCGCAGTCGGCCAGGGCCTGACGCTGGTCGGCTATCGCGACATCGCGCAACAGACCTTCGCCGCCCTGCAGGCCGATATCCCCCGGCGCGAAGCCGCCCTGCGCCGCCTGCCCCGGCCCCTGCGCCGCTTTGCGCGTCGCTGGGCCGACCTGCCCGGCTCCCCCGAATACGAGGAATACCTTCAGGGCCGGCGCGCGGACTTTGCCGCCGTTCTGCAAAAGCCCCCCTTGCAACAGTCTGGCACACCGCCTCATCCCTGAAACCTCTCCTCCCAGGCCGCGTCGGATGTCAGCGCCGCGCGTTCGTTCCGCCAGGTGCGGGCCACCGCACGATGGCGCAGGAGGTATCGCCCCCAGGTCCAGAGCGCGCGCGCGCTGCCCAGCCAAAGCGCACTGCGCGACGGCGCAAGCCACCAGCAGTCCTGCCCCGCCGGGTCCGCACGCCGCAGGTAGGCCCCAGCCCCGACCGACGCAGGCTGTACCTCCTGCAGGGACAGGCTGTGGTCTGGCGGCGCCCCCTTTCTGAAACTCCTGCGCCTGAAACCCAGAGAGATCGCCATGAACCGCAGCACGAAGAGCGAGACCGCCTTCGGCAGAGCCTCCGGCAGCAGCGGCACCGGCCCGGAGAGCGGCGGGCGCGAAAGCGGGCTTCGCACCCCGTCCTCCTGGCCAAAGCGCGCACGCAGAGCCGCATGGCGCCTGTCCGCCGGCTGCGCCACCAACGCCGGGGGCCCGTCTAGGTAATCCGAGATGGACAGGCGCACCGCCTCTGCGGTGCGGTACTGGTGGCACAGAAGGCGGGCGAAGATCGCGCCCAGCACCTCGACCGGGCGAGGTGCTGGCGCCACGTCCGGCGCCAGCGAGGCGTTGATCAGAAGGTTGCGGTAATCGTAGTAGGTCAGCCAGGGCTGCGCCTTTGCCCCGAAGGCATCGTGCCAGACGGAACAGCCGGGCAAGGAGACACTTTCCACCCCGGCCTCGCGCGCGCGGCAGCCATATTCGATGTCGTCGCCCCGGATGAAGACCGGAATCGGCAGGCCCTGGCGGCGCACAAGCCCCGCCGGGAAGGCGCAGAACCACCAGCCGTTGTAGCTGACCGGTGGCACCTCGTCGAAGAGCGCCAGGTTGGCCGGCCTCGACAGCGATCGCCCCATGCCCCGCGACCGGACCAGCCAGCCCGGCTGCAGCTCCGCCCCGGCCTCATGCAGGACCCGGGGCCGCTCCGCTTCCAGCATGGCGCCGCCCAGGGCGCGATCCGGCCCGCAATAGGACAGGGCATCGACAAGCCGGCGCAGCATCCTGGGGTCGAGGGTGATGTCGTCATCCATCAGCAGGTGATGGGTCGGTCTGTCGGGGCCGCGCCGCATCTCCGCCATGGTCCGGGCAAAGCCGCCCGCGCCGCCCAGGTTGCCCTGCGAAATCACCCGCGCGCGCGCCTTGCGGGCCCGGGCAAGGGTGGCGGGGGCGAAGGCCGCGCCCTGGTTGACGACCAGCACCTCCCCCAGTTCCGGCAGGGCATGCCGGATCTCGGCCAGCCGGGCAAGGGTCCGGCACAGCTGCTCTTCCCGGTTGAAGCTGCAGATGCCCACCGAAAGGCGCACCCTCCCGGGCTCCCCGCCGGTGACGAACTGCGCGTCCCGCAACAGGCAGGGGCCCAGGCAGTCAAGGACAAGCGCCAGCCGCCCGGCCCGGCCCTGTGGCCGCAGCGGCAGCACGTAGGTTTCCCCGTCGCCCTCCAGCCTGCGGTCCTCCAGGCAGGTGACCTCTGCCCCCTCCTGCCATTCGACCCGCACCCGTGCCGCCCCCTGCAGTGACAGGCGCAGGGCCAGGTCTGGCAAGGGCGCATGTTCCGCCCAGAACCCCAGGTAGAAGCTGTTGAACCACGTCCCGAAATCCAGACGCGCCCCCGCCGGGGCCCGGATCCCCTCGGCCACCCTCCTGACAGAAGGGTCCGCCCGCAGGTAGAGGTCGGCCGGATGCCCCTCTGCCGGGAAGAGCAGTTCCTGCACCCGGTAGGTCGGTTCATTGGGAAAGTAGCCGGGGGCATTCATGGCGCATGCACGAAGGAAGGTGCCTCCGCCCCGCGTTGCCAGGCCGTGGTCAGCGCACGGGAGGTTTCAAGCGCCCGGGCAATCGCCTTGTCCATGTCCAGGTAGGCATAGGTCCCCAGCCGCCCGACGAATGTCACGCCCTGCTCGGCCTCGGCCCGGGCGACGTAGCGCGACAGCAGCTGCTTGTCGTGCAGAAGGCGCAGGGGGTAGTAGGGGATATCCCCCGGCCCCGCATCCTTGCTGTACTCCCGGAAACAGACGGAGCGATCGGCATCCGCCTCTGCCCAGGGGGCGAAGTGGCGGTGTTCGGTGATGCGGGTGAAGGGCGTCTCCTCGTCGCAGTAGTTCACCACCGCAGTGCCCTGGGCATCCCCCTCTGCCTCGAACCGCTCGAACTGAAGCGTCCGGTAACGCAGCGCCCCCATGTCGCGATCGAAGTAGCGATCAAGAGGGCCGGTGTAGATCACGTGATCGACCTCCTCCCCCGCGCGTCCATCGAAGGCGGTGCCAAGGCGCAGCTCGATCCTTGGCGCCTCCAGGATGGCGGAGATCATCTCGGTATAGCCGCGCCGGGGAATGGCCTGATGCAAGTGATCGAAATAGCCGTCGTCGTAGTCGAACCGCAGCGGCAGGCGCTTCAGGATGGAGGCGGGCAGTTCGGAGGGTTCGACCCCCCATTGCTTGCGGGTGTAGCCGCGAAAGAAGGTCCTGTAGATCTTCTCCCCGACAAGGGCGAGCGCCTGATCCTCGAAGCTCTGCGGGGGATCCCCCTGCGCGCCTACCCCCTGCGCACAAAGGCCCCGGACGAAACGCCGGGCCTCCTGCGGGGACATGCTGCGCCCGAACAGCTGGTTGATCGTGTGCAGGTTGATCGGCAGGGAATAGACCTGCCCCCCGGCAACGGCCTTCACCCGGTGGCGAAAGGGCATCATTTCGGCAAAGCGCGTGACATAGGCCCAGACCGCCTCGTCGCTGGTATGGAAGATATGCGGGCCGTAGGAATGCACCATGATGCCGGTGCCGGGGTCTTCCTCCGTGTGGCAATTGCCGCCGACGTGGCGGCGTTCGTCCTGCACGATGACGTGGTGCCCCGCCTCCGCCAGTTCCCGCGCGACCACGGCACCGGACAGGCCCGCCCCCACGACCAGGACGCGCTTGAACGCCGCGCCGGTGTTCCTTGCGTCCATCGCTCAGCCCCCCCTTGCCGCCGCACCGGCCACCAGGCGCGACACCGGATCGTCACGCAGGCGCGCCAGTTCCTCCGCCACCAGCGCAAGCGCCTGGTCGATCTGCGCCGGCTGGTGCCCGGCGGACAGGAAGAACCGCAGCCGGGCCGCCCCCATGGGCACGCCTGGGAAGGTCACCGGCGCGACATTGACCCCACGCTGCAACAGTGCACCCGACAGACGGGCGGCCAGCACGCTGTCGCCCAGCATGACGGGCAGCACGCCGAAACCCGACGCCTCCCCGGTCTCCAGCCCCAGCTCTGCCGCGCGGCTCAGGAAGGCCCGCCCGTTGGCCCGCAACTGCGCGGCCCGCCAGGGCTCCGCCTGCATGATCTGCAGCGCCTCCAGCGCGGCGGCCGCAAGGGCGGGCGGCAGGGCCACCGAATAGACATGCCCCGGCGCCTTCATCGACAGCAGCCGGATCAGGTCACCCGATCCCGCGACATAGCCCCCGGTGGAGGCCAGCGTCTTGCTCAGCGTGCCCATCCAGATGTCCACCCGCGCCGGATCCAGGCCGAAATGTTCGAAGATCCCGGCGCCGGTCGCCCCGACCGGGCCCAGGGCGTGGGCCTCGTCCACCATGAGCCAGGCATCGAAACGATCCCGCAGTTCCAGAAGGCGCGGCAGGTCCGGCATGTCCCCGTCCATGGAATAAAGCCCCTCCACCGCAATCAGCACGTTGCGATGCAGGGGGCGCGCATTGACAAGGATACGTTCCAGCGCCGCCATGTCGTTATGCGCAAAGCTGCGCCGGGCGGCTCCGGACAGGGCGATGCCCGTGGTGACGGAGTTGTGCACATAGGCATCGGACAGCACCAGGTCCTCCTCCCCCATCAGCGTGGCGATCAGGCTGACGTTGGTGGCATGACCGCTGACAAAGGTCAGCGCGGCCTCGGCCCCGTAGTGCGTGGCAAGCGCGCTTTCCAGCGCCCGGTGCACCGGGCGGCTGCCGGACACCAGCCTGCTGCCACCGGCAGAGACACCATAGCGCGCCAGCGCCTCCTGCGCGGCGCGGATCGGGCGGGGATCGGCGTTGATCGACAGGTAATCGTAGGTGGCGAAATTCAGCACCTCCTGCCCGTCGATGCGCGTCACCTCCCTCGCATGGCCCTCGTGCTCACGGAAATAGGGAGAGGTGATGCCAAGCGCGTCAACCGCCTGGTCCAGCTGCTGCAGCTGTTGCCAGCTTTCGAGGCTACGAACGTCCCGCCGCTGCGGAGCAGGCAGCTCGCCCGTCTCCCCCTTCGGCGCCCGGGCCTCTGCCCTGCTTCCGGTTCCGCTCCCGGGGCCCTGGGCCGCCCGCCGTGCGGTGTCCAGCACGGCGGCGCGGACTTCAGCGGACAGGCCGCGCTTTCTGGCCAGGCCCGTCATTCCGCCGCCTCCATGGTTCCGTCACGCCCGTCCTTGGGCGCGCGCCTGCCCGTATCCTTGCCTCGTTCCTCTTCCCCGCTTACTGGCGCGGCAGGGCGGCCTGGACTGCCAAGATGCTGCGCGGCCAGGTCCGCCAGGCCCGGCGATGGCGCCCGGGCCTGGCCCGCGGGCGGCCCCGCGCCCTCCTCCGGCCCGTTGCGGATATGCGCCACGATCCGCACCGCGATCTCCTGCACGCTCAGCGCATCCGAAATCGCCATCAACGGAATGTCGTCGCCTAGCGCCTGCTGCGCCGCCAGTCCCAGTTCCACGCCCATCAGGGAATCGACGCCGAATTCCGACACCGCGCGCGTCTCCGGCAGGGAGCTTTCCGGCACCCTCAGGATTCGGGCGATCTCGCGGGTCAGGAACGCCGAAAGGCGCTTCTGCGCGACCTCGGCACTCAGCATCATCAGCTGCTCCCGCAGGTCGTCGCTCTCCCGTCCTTCGCCCGCTTGCCGGCCCAGCTGCTGCAGCACCCGGTGCGTGGGTCCCCGCAACAGGGCCAGGCTCGCCGCGGGTCCGGCCCAGGACATGGGGGAAACCCAGAAGACCGGATCGCCGATCACCCGCTGCCCCGGCGCCATGAGCTGATCCAGCGCCCGCAGCGCCGTCCGCACGCCGAAATCGACGCCGCCGGAGAAACGCTTCAGGAACTGCGCCGTCTCCGCCTCCCGGGTCAGGTAGCCGCAGTCGGAGATCGCCCCCCATCCCACGGCCAACGCAGGCAGCCCCTCGGCCCGCCGCCGGCGCATCAGCGCTTCAGCCCAGGCGTTGGCGGCCACGTAGGCGGCCTGCCCGTGGTTGCCGATCAGCGTCGCCATGGAGGTGAAGATGACGAACTGCCGTACCGGATCGCGGCGCGTGGCGCGATCCAGGTTCGCGGTCCCCGCGACCTTCGCCGCCATCACCTGATCCAGCGCGTCCCGGGTCAGATCGCGCAGGCGCATGTCGCGCAGCACCATCGCGCTGTTGATCACCACTTCGATCGGCCCCCAGTCGCGCAGGGAGGCGAGCGCCTCTTCCAGCGCGGCCGAATTGGCGATGTCGCAGGACAGGTAGCGGATCTCCGCCCCGTCGCTCGATGCCGCCTCCGCGACCTGCCCAAACGCCGCGCCTGGCGCGGGGGCCCGCCCCAGCACGGCCACCTTGCGGGCCCCGTTGCGCACCAGCCGGTCGGCATATTCCAGCCCGAGGCCACTGCCCCCACCGGCGATCAGATGCACGGCTTCGGCCTCGCAACGAAACAGCGCCGGCACCTGCGGTGGCGCCGGGCGGGGTGTCGCGGGCGGCGTCAGCACCACCTTGCCGATATGGCCGGAGCGCTGCATCAGGCGAAACGCCTCCTCCGCCGCCTCCCCGGGGAAGGCGCGGTAGGGCAGCGGGCCCAGGCTGCCATCCTCCAGCAGCGCCATCACCTCTGCGAAAAGCTCCTGCGCGAGGGCGGGATCCCGGGCGAGCAACCGGTCGACGTCGATCCCGTGGTAGGCGATGTTCTCCCGCAGGGGGCGCAGGCCGACCGCCGTGTTGGCGTAGAAGTCGACCTTGCCCAGTTCAAGGAAGCGCCCGAAGGGATGCAGCAGGCCCAGGCTTCGCTCCATCGCCTCCCCGGCGAGACTGTTGAGAACGACATCCACGCCCCCCGTGGCACGGCGCACCTCTTCCTCGAACTGCAGGGCGCGCGAGGACAGCACATGCTCAACGCCGAGCGCGCGCAGGTAGGCGCGTTTCGCCGGCGTGCCGGCGGTCGCCACGATCCGCGCGCCCCGCCACTGGGCGATCTGGATCGCGGCCAGCCCCACGCCTCCGGCGCCCCCATGGATCAGCACGGTTTCTCCGGCGCGCAGGCGCCCCAGGTGGATCAGCGCGTAATAGGCGGTAAAGAAGGCCGTCGGCAGGGTCGCTGCCTCCGGCGCGGACAGGCCGTTGGGCAGCGGTACCGCCTGCGACGCCCCCACGTCGACATGGCTGGACAGGCACTGCGCCCCGAAGGATACCACCCGATCACCGGGAACGAAGGTGGTCACCCCCTCTCCGACGGCCACGACCCGGCCCGCGCATTCAAGGCCCAGCCCCGGCCCGGCAAAGCCCCCCTCCAACGCCTCTTCCGGCAGCAGCCCCATGGACCACAGCACGTCGCGATAGTTCAGACCTGCCGCCTCGACCTCCAGTCGCAGCTGCCCCGGGCCCGGCACACAGGTCCCGTCACAGGTCGCATCACGGGCCCAGCCCAGGCGATCCAGCCCGCCTGCGGGGTCCGCCTGCAGGGTCACGGCGGAGGCAGGTTCCGGGAGGAGGTCCCCGCCACGACAGACACGCAGTGCCAGCAGCCGCTCGCCCTCCAGAAGAAGCTCCGTTTCCTCCGTGCCCGAGAGGATGACCGCAGCAATCCGGTCGGCCAAGAGACCGGCCCCGATGCCTTCCGCCCCGCCCGGGTCGATCGCATGGATCCGCAGGGCGGGATGCTCGTTCTTGATCGTCCGCAGCATCGCCCAAAGCGCCGCCTGCCCCGGCTCCGGGAGGTCCGTGACAGCGTCCGGCAGCACGACCCAGATCTCCTGCCCGTCGCCCGCGTCCAGCATCGGAAGCCGCTCCGACAGGGCAAGTATGCGGTCCTGAAGGCAACACTCGGCCCTTTCCCGCGTCACGCCGGCGACAAGCACCAGGGGGGCACCCTCCCCTGCGGGGACCGCAACCTCGACAAAGGGCTGATCGGCCTCCGCCCGGAGCGCCGCGTCGAGCGACTGGGAAAGCGACTGGGCAAGCGCCGCGCGATCCGGCAGTTCCGCCACGCTGGCGTCCGCAGCCCGCGCCGCCTCCCGCCGCCCGCAGAGCAGCAGCAGGGACCCCTCGCCGCCTGGCGCATCGGTGATCCCCCGCGGCTCTTCGGCGCCGGCCGCCAGGGCTGCCTCCGCCAGGCCCTCCGCATCCTGCAGCACCGGCCCCTGCCCCGCCGCATCGCCCAGCCGACCGAAAAGGGTCAGCATGGCCGCATGGGCACGCGGCGGCTGTTCCGACAGGAGCAGCGCCCCCCCCGGCGCAAGGTTTCCAAGGACAGCCACGAGGCGCATCGAACTGGTCACCGGATGACGCGCGGAACCGCAGCCGACGATCACGTCGACTTCTCCCAACTCCCCCAAGTGCGATGGCGCAAGCCGCCCCTCGGGCCCGGCAAGACCGGGGGGCACCAGTTGTGTTGCCGCCTCGTCCAGGCGCCATCCCTCCACCGGAAGATCCGGGAAAAGCCGCGTCAGCCCCGGCAGGACCCGCGCCGGGCCCGTGGCGATTTCCAGCACGCGGACCGGCCTGCCCTGCGCCCGCGCGACCGCCTCGATCAGGGGGGCTGCACGGCGGGCCAGCCCCTCGGCCCGGGTCAGCACCATCGGGCTGCCCTCCAGCGCCTCAAGCGCGGCGCGGCCCAGCACGGCCTCCTCCGTCGGCAGATCGGGCTGCAGCAACAGCTGCGGCAGGGCCTCCGCCAGGCAGGCAAAGGCGGCACATTCCGCGATAAGCTCTGGCTGTTCCGCCGAAAGTCCCGTCACCAACTCCGCCACGGTGGGCAGGCCCGGGTGCTCCGCGATCGACCATCCCTCCGGGCCATGCTCAGCCAGGCCCGCGGCTTCCAGCACCGAGCCCAGCTCCGACAGCAGGACCCGGTTGGCCCCCTCGCCCCCCTCCGGCAGAGCCGAAAGGGCATCATGGGCGACACGCTGCGCCATGGCATCCAGGATGAGATCCGCTTCCTCCGCGCTGCGGATGCTCTCCGAAGGTGCAATCAACTGCGCCGTCAGTTCCTCGACCAGCCCCTCCTCCCCGGGCATGAGAGCTTCCTCGGGCATGGGGGCGGCACCCCAGGGGGTCGGCACAGGCTGCCGATCCAGACGGAACCCATGCTGCGCGAAGTCGATCGACGGCAGCAGGCGTACCGCGCGAAGATCCAGCGCCCGCATCCGCGCCACCAGGCGCCCCCCTGCATCGTGGAAGGTCAGCTCCGCCCTCAGGCTCCGCTCTCCCCTGCGAATCACGCGGATGCGCCCCGCGCACAGAAGGGCCCCCGGCACGAACAGGTCCAGCTGGCCGATCCGCGCAGGCAGGAACGCCAGGCCGAGATCGGCGAAGCGCCCCTTTTCCACGGCGGCAACCAACCCGTGCAGAACCGCATCGGCGCCAACGGGATCAAGCGCGAAATCGGCGGGGTCGTAGGCCGGCGGACGCGAGGCATGCAGCACGACCTCGATCTCGTCCTGCGAAATACGCCTGTAATGGGAAAGGTTCCGGAAGCCCGCTCCGTAGTCCAGCCCCACTTCCCGCGCCTGGGCGTAGAGCCGCGCGCCGGGCAGGTCTCCCGCCAGTTGCGCCTGCTCCGGGGCAGGCTCCGCCATCTCCTCCGGCTCGGCCAGCACTGCGATCCGCCCCGCGCAATGGGGGCGCCAGGCCTCCTGCGACCAGCGTGGCCGGGCCGAGATGCGCACCCGCCGATCGGTCGGGCTGACCTCCGTGCGGATCTCGCTGATGTTGCGGGGCAGCAGCGCCAGGGCCGACAGCATGTCGAAATCCCGCAGGCAGACCTGGCTGCTGCCCAGCCCCCGCTGCGCGGCCGAAAGAGCCATCTCCGCAAAGGCGGTCCCGGGCAGCAGGCAGCGCCCGCCGACCAGGTGGTCCGCGAAGGCGGGCATCAGATGCAGGTCCATCTCGTTACGCCAGTCCAGCGCCTCTGCCTCGCTCTCGATCCCCAGCAGCGGGTGATGGCCCTCCAGCGCGGTCTCGCGGCGCAGCCGGCGGGTGCCGGTGGCGCTGAAATGCCTGTTCTGCCAGAGATAATGCCCCAGCTCCCGCGCAGGGCCCTCGGGGCGGGGGGCCAGTTTCGTGCGATCGACCCGTGCCCCGTTCACCAGCAGCCGCGCCAGGGTGCGCGTCACCGGGTCGGGGGCGGCCCCGTCCTTGCGGGACTGGGCATATGTCACCACCGCCTCCGCGCCCTGGTCCCGGGCGCCCTGGTCCCGGATGATATCCCTGACGTAACCCGACAGGACGGGGTCGGGGCCGATTTCCAGGAAGACCCGATGCCCGTCCCGCAGCAGGCCGCGCAGCGCCGGGTCGAAGCGTACCGGGTCACGCATGTTGTGCCACCAGTAGACGCTGTCCAGATCGCCCCCCGCCATCCGGCGGCCGGTCACGCTCGACATGAAACGCAGGGTTTCGGGCCCTGGATCCAGCACGCCCAGCTGGTCCAGCAGCGGATCGCGCAGCGCGTCCTGGGCCGAGGAATGGAAGGGATAGTTCACCCGGATCGGCACGCAGGCCAGCCGCAGCACCTTGCGCGCGTGCCGGGTGAAGGCCTCCAGCGCGGGCCGTGGGCCCACGATCGACACGGACCGGGGGCTGTTGACCGCCGCGATCTCGATCTGCGGATCGCCATGGTCGGCCAGCACCTGCTCCGCCTCCGCCTGGCTGGCCTGCAGGGCCGCCATCGTGCCCTGCCCCGCCAGCGCTTCCTGCACCAGGGAGCGTGCCCGGATCAGGCGCACCGCCTGGTCCAACGTCAGCGCCCCGCAGGTCAGCGCGGCCGCGACCTCCCCCGCGCTGTGGCCCAGCACGGCAACCGGCGTCACCCCGGAGGCAACAAGCGCCTCCGCCATGGCCGCCTGATCGGCAAACAGCAGCGGCTGGGACACCGGCGCGCGGGAGATCTCCTCCGACAGCGCCTCCGACCGCAGCATCTCCCGCAGGGACCAGCCCGCCTGTGCCTGCCACGCCGCATCGATCCTGTCGTAGGCGGTCCGGTAGGCGGCGCTGCCCTCATAGGCGGCCAGGCTCATCCCCGGGTACTGCCCACCGTTGCCGGAAAAGAGGAACACCGGCGGCTCCTCCCGCAGGCGGCCGGTTGCCGTTTCCAGGGCCGGGTGGGGGCGCCCATCGGCCAGGGCCTTCAGCGCGGCCTCCGTCTCTGCCGGGGTCGCGGCACAGATCGCCGCCCGCTCCGGCTGAAGGTCGCGGTAGTGCATCGCCTCGTCCACGAGGCGGCAGTTCTGCTGCCCCCCGGGGCCATGCAGACGCGCGCCCTGCTCTTCCAGCAGCTGCCGCAAGGCATCGCGGCAGAAGGCAGAGACCAGGTGCAATGGGCGTACCGCCTCCGCCCCGCCGGATCCCTCGGCCCCCGCAGCCTCACCGGCCGGCGCCGGTTCCGCCCGGGCGATGATCGCATGGGCATTCGCCCCGCCGAACCCGAAGGAGCTGACCCCGGCAAGGCGCCCCTCGATCACCCGTGGCGTGGGGCGCGCCGCGACCTCCAGGTTGAGGTCCGAAAACGGGATGTCCGGATTGGCGGTCTCGGCATGCAGGCTGGGTGGCAGGCGGCCTTCCTCGAGCGCGATCAGCGCCTTGAGCAGGCCCGCGCTGCCGGCGGCGGGCTCCAGATGGCCGATGTTGCTCTTGACCGATCCGATCGGCAGGGGGCTCTGCCGCCGGCGACCAAGCGCCCGGCCCAGGGCCTGCGCCTCCACCGGGTCGCCCGCCGCCGTGCCGGTGCCATGCGCCTCGACGAAAGCCAGGTCGCTGGGATCGACCCCGGCGACGTCATAGGCGCCCTGAAGCAAGGCCTCCTGCGCTGCGGCAGAGGGCAGCGCGATGTTCACCGTGCGGCCGCTGGTGTTGGTCTCCACATGCAGCAGGCGCCCGTGATCGCGCGGCGAAATCAGCTGCCCCGGCTCGTCCCGGACCAGCACGAAGGCCACCGCCCCCTCCCCCCGGACATAGCCGTCCGCGCCCGCCCCGAAGGCCTGGCACAACCCCGTGGGTGACAGCATCCGCGCCGCCGCGAAGCCCACGAACTGTGCCGGCAGAAGCAAGGCGTTGGTCGCACCGACCACCGCGATATCCACCTCTCCGCTGCGCAGCGCCTTCAGCGCCGCCTTCAGCGCGAACAGGGAAGAGGAACAGGCCGTGTCGATGGTCATCGAGGGGCCGTGCCAGTCAAAGACATGGCTGACCCGGTTCGCGATCACGGCAAGGGAACTGCCGCTCATCACGTAGCCGTCCGCGGCCTGCGGATCGTGCCCAAGGCCGGAACCGTAGTCCATCAGCGATGCCCCGGCAAAGACGCCGACGTCCTTCCCCGCCAGCTCGGACGGACGCAGGCAGGCGTCCTCCAGCGCCTCCCAGACGACCTGCAGGAACATCCGCTGCTGCGGATCCATGTACTGCGCCTCTCGCGGGGAAATGCCGAAGACGGCGGGATCGAACATCTCGATCTCCTCGACCACGCCGGCGGCGAAGCTGTAGCAGCGACCCGGCGTGCCGGGCACGGGGTGATAGTAGGGCGCATGCCGCCAGCGGGTCTGCGGGATCTCGGTCACCGCGCAGCGACCTGCGTAAAGCAGATCGCGGAAAGCCCGGACATCGGGCGCCATCGGAAGGCGGCAGGCTCGGCCGGCGAATCTGATCATCAGTCCCCCTGTCCGCCCGGCCGCCGGCCCCGCCCACCGGGACCTGGCACCACCGGGCCAGATTTCGAAGACGAGGCGCCGGCCCGACACTGCGGTCGGCCCCTCGATGCAATTTTGAGAAAATCGTCGAGCACTTAAGAATCGGTTTACGCCGGCAGGGGTGGTCGCTTCGTCGCACCCGCGACGGCAAAAAGACCCGATGCCAGGTCAGCAACCCGGCGCTCGAAACGGAAAATTAACTCTCCCGCCCGGATGATCCCGACCAGGGCGCACCCCGGTTCCCCGGCCGGTCGCAGCTGTCGCCCAGCCGCCGGTGCGACCGGCCAGGATAGAGGAGCCGGACGTGGTCGAATTTTCATGCATCACTCCCTTCTACCGGGAAGGGTCGCTGCTGCGTCAGAGCATCGGTTCGCTGCTGCGGCAGTGGCATGATGACTTCGAACTGATCCTGGTCGATGACGGCGCCGATGCGCAAACACGTGCCGTCGCGGCCGGTTTCGACGATCCGCGCATCCGCATCATCCGGCAGGCCAACGACGGGCTCTCGGCTGCGCGCAACAGGGGCATCGCCGCCGCCCGGGGCAGGTACATCTGTTTCCTGGATGCCGACGATACCCGCCCCCCATGGGCGCTTTCCTCGCTGGCAGAGGTCATCGAACGGGACGATCCGGATCTCGTGCTGTCCCAGGGCTGCCTGCGGGAAGAGGACGGACGGAACCTCCCCTTCTACGACCGGGAGGCGCTCGCCCTGCTGGAAGATCACCTTGCCCGGGGCGGGCCTGCCGATGCGGGCCCGCCCGGCGACCTGGCGGCCAAGGCGCTCGCCCTTCTGGCAGAGCCTCAATCGGCAAACAAATGTATCCGGGCGGCCCTGCTGAAACGCACGGGGCTGGGCTTTCCCAACGGCCACTACTTCGAAGATCTCTACTTCCACAGCCTGGCGATTTCGGAGGCCGGGCGGATCTCTCTCTGCCCGCATCCGACGTTTTCCTACTACCGGCGCATCTCCGGGACGCAGCTGACCTCCTCGCGGGAGATGATCCGGTTCGACATCCTTCCCGTGGTCCGGCTGACCCTGGAACGCCTGGCGCCCAGTGCCCTGGCGGGCGATCCCGCCTGCCGTGCGGCACTGATGCTCTCCGCCGCCAAGCTGGCCCGATGGTGCGAAGACATGCTGCCCCATCCCCATCGCGCCCAGTTCCGAACGGGCCTGCTCGCCATGCTGACACTCGCCGATCCGCGCTTTCTGGACACCACGCCGGCGCTTCCGCCCCTGCCCTGGATCGCCCCGACCCGCGCCTGGCTGGACGAAGTGTTGCGCGATCCGCGTCTCGGCACCCGGTTCCCCGCGCCCCCGCACCTGATGGAGGAGATCCCCCATGCCCCGCAACCTGTCGGACTTCCGCGCTTTTGGCAAAAGCGTCGCGCTTGAGACAACCGGTGACCGCTTCCTCGAACAGGACAGCCGCTGGCGCCTGACGGAGGTGTATGAGCCCACCATCGCCGGCTGGTCCCTGCCGCAGCAGGGGCACGCGCTGGACGTGGGCGCGGGCTTTGGCGCCTTTGCCCTGCTCTTTGCGCTGGCCTGGCCAGGCTGGCGCGTGACCTGTTTCGAACCCGACCCCACCGCGCACCAGGCCCTGTGCGCCAATATCGCCCGGCTGGGTCTGCAGACCCGGGTCGCGGCCTGCAACGTGGCCATCGCCCCCACACAGGGGACCAGCGTGCCCCTGATCCGCAGCCGGAAACGACCCGCCTTCCTCAGTGCCGATATCGTGCATTGGCGCGGTGGCGGCCGGAGGGAACATATTCCCGCCCTCAAGCCGTCCCACCTCCCGGCCCTTGCGCCCGACCTTCTGAAGTTGACCGCGCCCGGTCACGAAACCGCGCTCCTCCAAGCGTTCGGCGGCACTCTGCCCGCCCATGTCCTGGGCGAATGCTGGACCAATCCGCCGCCCACCTCCGTCCTGGGGCCCGGCGCCCGCCCCAAGCCCCCCCGGGAAGGGATAACAGCCCCGTCGGAGGCGCCTTCGCGGACAGGCCCGCAAGACCCGTCGCAGGTCTACCTGCCCTTCGCCGGCACCCCCTGGCGGCTCCAGCAGGAGGGGGAGAGCCGTCATCCCCCCGGCCTGGATATTGTCGTGGCGATGTACAATTCCGCCGAGACCATCGTCGAATGCGTCGAGAGCCTGCTGCAGGACGCCCCGCCGGATCAGACCGTGATCGTGGTGGACGACGGCTCCACCGATGCCGGTGCCGCGCAGGTCACCCGGCACTTCGGCGATCATCCCGGGGTGCGCCTGCTGTCGAAACCCAACGGCGGCTGCGCCTCTGCCCGCAACAGTGGGCGCATGGCCTCCGACGCGCGCCATCTCGCCTTCATCGACGCCGACGACCTGACCGACCCGGGCTTCTACGGCGCCCTCCTGGAACTGGCGCGCTACTCGGGCGCGCCCATGGTGCAGGGCGCGTTCCAGCCCTTCGAGGAGACACCAACCGGGCGCAGCTTCGCCCCCATGCCGGAGGCAGAGGCCCAGGCCCACCTGCCCAGGCAGCGCTTCGGCCCCGTCCGTACCTTCGACATCCCCTGGCAAGAGGTCCTGACCGGGCAGCCGACGATCTGGCGGCGCGTCTATCGGCGCGATTTCCTGGATGCCCGGGCGATCTGGTTCCCCGAACATATCCGCGCCTTCGACGACCAGGTGTTCCAGATGCTGACCGCCTGGCACGCCGGCCACGTGCCTGCCCGCGACGACCTCCGCTACCTCTACCGGCAGCACCCCGGCCAGGACACCCGCCAGGGGGACGAACGCGCCTTCTATTCGCTCGAAATGTACCGCCTCGTCCTGCGTCGCGCCCTGGCCGAGGGCTGGAGCGATTTCACCCCCGTCGCCACCTCCTTCTTCAACACCGTCAGCTGGAGCCATGGCGGCCTGCGCCCCGACCTGCGCCCCGCGTTCCTCTCCGGCGCGGCAGAGCTCTGGGTCTACATGACCAGGACCTTCGGCCGCGCGCTTTCCGATCTCCTGCCCGCAGCGGATCTGCCCGAGGATTTCACCGACGAGGTGCTGGAGCTTTCGGGGAAACTGCGCCACCTGGGCGATGGCTATGGCTTCGCCTTCCTGGACTCCCCCCGGATGCATGTGGACATGGTCCGGGCAGACCGCGCCACCCCCTCCCGCCTGGGCGCCTAGGCCTTGCGCGCCCCGACATAGGCCTCGTGCAGCGCCCGCGCATAGACGTGACGCCGGTAAAGGCGCGCCTGCATTGCGTCGCCATCCGCCACCTCGACCCGCATTTCGCGCGCCAGCTTGGCCGCCAGATACTCCGCCAGGACCTCGGGCCGGTGGGGCTGCCGGCGCAACTGCGCCAGGCGCTGCCGGGCCGCCGGATCGAACACCGGGTTGCCCAACGGGCCGGGATCGCCCCCGCGCGCCCGGGCTTCGCGGAACCAGTCGTAAAGCGCCACGTCATCGCCCGCGGCCTCCAGCAGGGGCGCCTCCTCTCCGGGCCAGTCCACGCCCTTCCCGGTCGAGCTGTTCTCACGCCTCAGGTCCGGCGCGGTCAGCCCGACCGCCTCCAGCAGGGCGCGCTGCGCCTGGTCGGCCTGCGCAATGTCAAAGACGGTATCCATGCCAGACAGTACCGCCTTCGCCCCTTCCAGCACCGTGGGAAAAGCCCGCCGGACCGACGGGAAGGGCGCCAGCAGGAAGGAGCAGAGCACGTTGCGGTTCCGCGCCAGGAAGGCCGCGTCACTTTCCGGCTTCCAGCCGCCCGCGCGCAGCGTCATGTCAAAGCGGTACTGGCTGCGGATCCGCGCCGCGGGTTCGCGCAGCGAGGTGGCAAACAAAAGCTCCCCCCGCAGGTAGGGCAGCATCGCCTCATGCAGCCAGTGACCGGACAATGCGCGCAACTGCCCCGGCATGAGCAGCTCCAGGAAATCCGGCTCCCCCTTGCGCAGATTGGCGATGAGGGAGGTGCTCTGATACACTTCGCCACGCGGCAGATGCCGCACCAGCGCGTTTGTCAGCGACATCCCCGCACATTTCGGCAGGTGCACGAAAAAGAGAACACGGCCCATCCTGCCCCCGGGGTTGCCATTCCTGAAGCAGAGCTAACTGCAAAAGCGTTACCCGGTCGTTAACCCTTCTGCCCCGCTGCGGATCGACCCGGTTTTTCCTTGCGCGACAGCGCCAAAGCGGCGAAACGGCGCTCTCATCCACGGTCTGGCGGCTTGTCCCGACTCGCCCGTGGCCCTAAAACGCCAGTTCCCCCGCGTCAGCCCGGAGAGACGCCATGCTGCAGACCCCCTACTACCTGATCGACAAGTCGCGCCTGCTCCCCAACATGGAAAAGATCGCGCTCCTGCGCGAAACCTCCGGCGCCAAGGCGCTGCTGGCGCTGAAATGCTTCGCGACCTGGGGCGTCTTCGATTTCATGTCCGACTACATGGACGGCACCACCTCCTCCTCGCTCTACGAGGTGAAGCTGGGGCGGGAAAAGTTCCCGGGCGAAACCCATGCCTATTCCGTCGCCTGGGCCGATCATGAGATCGACGAGGTGCTGGCTAATTCCGACAAGGTGATCTTCAACACCGCGCAGCAGCTGCAGCGGTTCGAAAGCCAGTCGGCGGGCCATGTGCGCGGCCTGCGGGTCAACCCCGGCGTCTCGACCTCCGGCTTCGATCTGGCCGACCCTGCGCGCCCCTTCTCGCGGCTGGGGGAACATGCCCCCGAGGATATCGAGCCGGTGCTCGACCTCGTGTCGGGCTTCATGTTTCACAACAACTGCGAAAACGCCGATTTCGACCGTTTCGACAACATGCTGGGCGTGATCCAGCAGCGGTTCGGCCACCTGATCCGGCAGATGGACTGGATCTCCCTCGGGGGCGGCATCCACTTCACCGGCGAAGGCTACCCGCTGGAAAAGCTGGCCGAACGGCTGAAACGTTTTGCGGGTGAGAACGAGGTGCAGGTCTACCTCGAACCCGGCGAGGCGGCGATCACCAGGTCGACCACGCTGGAAGTCACCGTTCTGGATACGCTCTACAACGGCAAGAACCTGGCCATCGTCGACAGCTCGATCGAGGCGCATATGCTTGATTTGCTCATCTACCGCGAAAGCGCGAAGATGAACGAGGAAGGCGACCAGGAATGGATGGTCTGCGGCAAGTCCTGCCTGGCGGGCGACATCTTCGGCGAATTCCGCTTCGCCCAGCCCGTGAAGCCCGGCGACCGCCTGTCGATGCAGGACGCGGCCGGTTACACGATGGTCAAGAAAAACTGGTTCAACGGCGTGAAGATGCCCGCGATCGCCATCCGCGAACTGGACGGGACAGAGCGTCTGGTCCGTGACTTCGACTACGATGATTTCGTCTCCGCCCTGGGCTGATCCGGGACGGGACAACTGACACACTGCAACCAAGGGGGTCTCCCGAACTGATGAAACGCAATGTCCTCATCATCGGCGCCGGCGGCGTCGCCCAGGTCGTGGCGCACAAGTGCGCCCAGAACAACGATGTTCTTGGTGATCTTCACATCGCCAGCCGGACGAAATCGAAATGCGATGCCATTCTGGATTCCGTGAAGGAAAAGAATGCGATGAAGGTGGACGGCGTCTTCGGGACCCATGCGGTCGACGCCATGGACAGCGCCGCCGTGGCCGCCCTGATCCGCGAGACGGGCGCCCAGATCGTGATCAACGTCGGCTCCGCCTTCGTGAACATGACCGTGCTGGATGCCTGCATCGAAACGGGTGCTGCCTATATCGACACCGCGATCCACGAAGATCCCACCAAGATCTGCGAGACCCCGCCGTGGTATGCCAACTACGAGTGGAAGAAGCGCGACCTCTGCGCCGAAAAGGGCGTGACCGCGATCCTGGGCGCCGGTTTCGACCCGGGCGTCGTCAACGCCTTCGCCCGCTTCGCCATCGACGAATACATGGATGAGGTCAAATCCATCGACATCGTCGACATCAACGCGGGCAGCCACGGCAAGTATTTCGCCACGAACTTCGATCCGGAGATCAACTTCCGCGAATTCACCGGCGTCGTCTACTACTGGGAAGACCAGCAGTGGAAAGAGAAGAAGATGTTCGAAACGGGCCGCGACTGGGACCTGCCCGTCGTGGGCACCCAGCGTGCCTACCAGTCGGGCCATGACGAGGTGCACAGCCTCGCCACCAACTACCCCCACGCCGATGTCCGCTTCTGGATGGGCTTCGGGGAGCATTACATCAACGTCTTCACCGTCCTGCAGTCCCTCGGCCTGCTGTCCGAACAGCCGGTGAAAACCGCCGAGGGCCAGGAAGTCGTGCCGCTGAAGGTGGTGAAGGCCGTCCTGCCCGACCCCTCCTCCCTGGCGCCCGACTACACCGGCAAGACCTGCATCGGTGACTACGTGAAGGGCGTGAAGGACGGCGAGGAGGTCGAGGTCTTCGTCTACAACGTCGCCGACCACAAGGAAGCCTACGAGGAAGTGGGCAGCCAGGGCATCTCCTACACCGCCGGCGTGCCGCCCGTTGCCGCCGCCATGCTGGTGGCCTCCGGCGAATGGGACGCGGGGACGATGAAGAACGTCGAAGAGCTGGATCCCAAGCCCTTCTTCACCATCCTGGACGAGATCGGCCTGCCGACCCGGGTGGAATTCAAGGGCGAAGACAAACCCTGGAACGCCTGATCCCGGAACGCCCGACAGCCCTGGCTGATCCGGCATCCTGACCATGACGGCCCGTGGGACATCCCGCGGGCCGTCTTCGTTTCCGGAGCGGCCTTGGCCTCAGCCGCTCTGCTGCAGCCCGCTGACGTCGCGTGGCGCGATGGCGACGGACTTGATGATGGCGTGGCAGGCGCGGCCCTCCGACAGCGCCATGGCATCGAGGGAACGTCGGGTGATCCGGGCCAGCATGGGCCCCGCCGGCGTCTCCAGAGAGATCAGCGCCCCGGGGCCGGAGCCGCGGTGCACGCCCACCACGACAGCCGGAAGAATGTTGAGCGCGGACAGTCCCTTCGGCGCCTCCTGCGCCAGGATGACGTCCTGCGCCGCGATCCGCAGGCGCAGCGGCGCGCCGACCTCCCCCGGGGTCCGCGGCAGGTGCAGCCGGGCGGCGCCTGCGGAAACCTCGGTCAGCCCGTCCTCGTGATGAGCCAGGATCCGCGCCTCGAACAGCGCGCCCGCGTCGCGCACCCCGGTGGGGGAGAACTCGGGATCGGCGAAGACCTCCATCGCGGGCCCCGCGCGGGTCACCTGCCCGTCCTGCAACGCAATCACCGTGGTGGCCAGCCGCGCGACCTCCTGGACGGAGTGGCTGACGTAGAGGATCGGAACCTCCGCCTCGTCCCGCAGCCGCTCGAAATAGGGCAGGATCTCCTCCTTCCGGGCATCGTCCAGCGCCGCCAGCGGCTCATCCGCCAGCAGGATTTCCGGCCCCGACAGCAGGGCACGCCCGATCGAGACGCGGGATTGCTCCCCCCCCGACAGGGCGCCCGGACGCCGTGCCAGCAGCGGGCCGAGGCCCAGCATCTCCACCACGCGGTCGATCTCTGCCTGCGGCGCCTTGCGGCTGGCGAAGGCCCGGCCATAGGTCAGGTTCCGACGGACCGACAGATGCGGAAACAGGCGCGGTTCCTGGAAGATGTAGCCGATGCGCCGGCGGTGCACCGGCAGGTCGACGCGCTGCGCATGATCGAAAAGCACCCGGTCGGCGACGGTGATACGCCCCTCGTCGGGCGACAGAAGACCCGCCACCGCCTTGATCACGCTGGACTTTCCCGACCCGCTGCGCCCGAAGAGCACGGTCAGCCCCGCAGGCGCGGCAAAGGCGACGTCCAGCTGGAAACTGCCGAAATCGTGGCGGAGGGAAACATCGAGGCTCATGCGCCGGACACCCGTTTCGCGGCCCGCTGCGCCAGCGTTTCCGATACCAGCAGCGCCGCCATGGCGATGACGACCGACAGGATGACCAGCCGCAGCGCCGCCCCCTCCCCGCCCGGCACCTGCAGGAAGGCATAGATCGCCGATGGCAGCGTGCGGGTCTGCCCGGGGATGTTCGACACGAAGGTGATCGTCGCGCCGAACTCGCCCATGGCCTTGGCGAAGGAAAGCACCGCCCCCGCCAGGATCCCGGGCAGGACCAACGGAATGGTCACCGTGACGAAGCGCAGCAAGGGCCGCGCGCCCAGGGTGGCGGCGGCCTCTTCCAGTTTGGGATCAATGGCTTCCAGCGACAGCCGGATCGCCCGCACCATCAGCGGAAAGCCCATGATCCCCGCCGCCAGCGCAGCGCCGGTCCATCGGAAGGCGAAGGTCAGGCCGAACTTGCCCAGGAAGATGCCAAGCGGCGCCTGCGGTCCGAGCAGCAGCAGCAGAAGGTAGCCCGTGACCACCGGCGGCAGGACCAGCGGCAGGTGGATCACCCCGTTCAGCAACCGCCAGCCCGGGAAGCGCCAGCGGGCAAGGGCATAGGCGGCCAGGATCGCGGGCGGCAGGCTCGCCACCATGGCCCAGAAGGCCACCTTGAGCGAAAGCCGGACGGCCTCCCATTCCTGCGGTCCCAGCCAGCTGTCCATCCGTGCCCCTTAGTTGCCGAGCCAGGTGAAACCCTGCTCTTCGAAAATCGCCCGCGCGGCATCCCCTTCCAGGAAGGAGATCAGCTCCGGCGTCAGCGGGTTGTCACTTTTCGCAAGTGCCGCAATAGGATAGCGGATCGGATCGTGGCTGTCTTCGGGGAAGGTGCCCAGGACCTTCACCCGGGGTTCGGCGGCGGCGTCGGTGGCATAGACCACCCCCATCGGCGCCGCGCCAAGTGCCACCAGCGCCAGGGCTGCACGCACGTTGTCGGACTGCGCGACAGAAGGTTCGACCCCCTCCCAAAGCCCGAGATTGGTCAGCGCGGTCCGGCCGTAGATCCCGGCGGGCACCGCATCGACCAGCGCCATGGCAAGGGGCTTGCCATCCAGCAGCGCGGGCAGGTCCAGAGCCGGAGTGATCTCCACCCGGGCGGCCTCAAGATCATGGGCGACAAGGACAATCTGATTTCCGAGAAGGTCGGTGCGGGTGGCCGGGTCGATCTCTCCGCCACTTTGCAATTCGTCCATCCAGCCCGGGTTGGCGGAGATGAAGACATCCGCAGGCGCCCCCTGCTGGATCTGGCGCGCCAGGGCGGAGGACCCGGCAAGCGAGACCTTCAGATCGGCGCCGGTTTCGGCTTCGAACAGCGGTTCGATCTGGTCCATCGCCGTCTTCAGCGAGGCGGCGGCAAACAGCGTCACCTCCTGGGCGGAGACGGGAGCGGCCAGGGTGACAATAGGCAAGACACTGAAAATAAGGCAGGAAACCCTGCGACGAGAGAGGAGCATGGGAGAAAGACCTTCGATATGTTCGTTGGGGAATATCGAAGAAACCCCCGGATTCGCCAAGCGTTATTTTCGTTCGGGAATAACGCGCTTGGCACGCAATCGCTCCAGCCCCGGTTCGGCGGCGGCGCGTGCGGCGGCTTCCAGATCCCTGTAGGCCGCCAGCACCTCTTCCCCGGTTTCAGTCAGGGTGGCGCCACCGCCCTTGGCCCCGCCCCGAGAGGACTGGACAACCCCCTGATCAAACATGGAATTCATCACTTCGACCAGCTGCCAGGCCCGCTTGTAGCTCATCCCCATCTCACGCCCCGCGGCAGAGATGGAGCCGGTCCGGCGGATGCGTTCCAGAAGCTCGGCCTTGCCGGGCCCCATGACCTCCCCACCGCCGAAATCGAGGCGCAGGCGGAAACGGGGGGCGGTGGCGGCCCCGGATTCCATGCCAGTGTCTGCGCCAGCTTCGGGGCCAGTTTCTGCGCCAGCTTCGGGGCCAGTTTCCGTCTCTGTATCCATGTCGGTGTGCTCTGTCATTGCGGCAGCATGCCCCCGCCGCCAAACCGCGGCAAGGGCGGTGAAAATCGCGGGCTGCGCCGCGTCGGTGTCACGTCGGTATCACGTCGGTACTGCACCGCAGCATCGCCCCCCCCGGCCCCGCATTCTCACGGCAGCACGCAAAGCATCTCGTAGAGCAGGTTCGCCCCGATCAGGGCGGTATTGCCCGAGGGATCATAGGGCGGGGAAACCTCCACCAGGTCGCCGCCCACCAGGTTCAGCCCGGCGCAGCCACGCACGATCTCCAGCGCCTGCCAGGTGGTCAGCCCGCCCGGCTCCACCGTGCCCGTGCCCGGCGCGAAGGCCGGGTCGAGGCTGTCGATATCGTAGGAAAGGTAGACCGGCGCATCGCCGATGGTGGCGCGGATCTCCTCCATCAGGGGGGTCAACGACTTCCACCAGCAGTCCTCGGCCTGGATCACCCGCCAGCCCCTTTCGCGCCCCCAGTCGAAATCGGCAGGCTCGTAGCCGGTGCCGCGCAGCCCGATCTGGAAGACCTTGTCGTTCTGCAGGCAGCCTTCTTCCCAGGCCCGGCGGAAGGGGCAGCCATGGGCGACCTTCTCTCCGAACATCTCGTCGTTGATGTCGGCATGGGCATCGACGTGGATCAGGGCGACGGGGCCGTGGCGTTCCTTCATCGCGCGCAGGATCGGCCAGGTCAGGGTGTGATCGCCGCCCAGCGTCAGCGGGATGCAGCCCTGCGCCAGGACCCCACGGTAATGCGCTGCGATGATCTCCACCGATTTCTTCAGGTCGAAGGTGTTGATCGGCACATCGCCCAGGTCCGCCACCTGCATGCGGTCGAAGGGGGCGGCGCCGGTGGCCATGTTGTAGGGGCGCAGCATGCGGCTTTCGTCGCGGATCTGGCGCGGGCCAAGCCGGGTGCCCGGCCGGTTGGAGGTGCCGATGTCCATCGGGATGCCGATGAAGGCGGCATCCAGGCCTTCGGCACTCTCGGCCGCGGGCAGGCGCATCATCGTGGCGGGGCCGCCGAACCGGGGCATGCTGTTGCCGCCGAGCGGCTGGTTGAAATCGGTCATCGGTCCCTCCTGCTGATCCGCGCCAGAGTTCCCCGCGACGCGCCGGGGCGCAAGTCCCCTCGGACCCGGCCCCCTCAGAGCCTGTCGCGCAGCGAGAACCAGATCATCGCGGCCGCCAGCAGCGGGCTGCGCAGGGCCTTGCCGCCCGGGAAGGGGGCCGTGGGCAGCTGCGCCATCAGGTCGAACTGCCCCGCCTGCCCCGCCAGCGCCTCTGCCGCCATGCGTCCCGCCAGCGTCGCCATGGCCACCCCGTGCCCCGAGAAGCCAGAGACCGACAGGACATTGCCCGCGATCCGGTCGAAATGCGGCAGCCGCGACATGGTGATGCCCAACGTGCCGCCCCAGGCGTAATCGATCCGGGCATCGGCCAGTTGCGGATAGACTTCCAGCATGGGCTTGCGGACCTTGGCCGCGATGTCGGTGGGGAAGCGGTAGCCGTAGCTTTCGCCGCCGCCGAAGACCATGCGGTGATCGGGCGACAGGCGGAAGTAGTTGATCACGAAGCGGCTGTCGGCCACGGCGTGGTTATGGGCGATCAGCTCCTTCGCGCGGGCCTCGCCCAGGGGTTCGGTGACGGCGATGAAGTTGTTGATCGGCATGACCCGCTGCGCCAGCGGGCGGGCAAAGTTGTTGTGGTAGCCGTTCAGCCCCAGCACCACGTGATCGGCGGTGATCACCGCGCGATCGGTATGGACGCGGGCGGGCGTGCCATGTTCCAGCCGGGTCATCCGCGACATCTCGTGCAGGCGCACGCCCGCAGCCCGGGCCAGCCGCGACAGGGCGAAGGCATAGCGCAGCGGATGGATGTGGAAACTGCCCATGTCCAGCACACCGGAATGATAGCCCGGCGATCCGACCTCGGCATGGATCGCCTCCCGGTCGAGGAAGCGGATCCGGTCGTAATCGTAGGCCCCCTGCAGGTGTTCGGCAAAGGCGCGGCTGTGGGCGGTGAAGCGGCTGCGGTGATCGGCGTGGATGACACCCGGCGCGGCGTGACAGTCCTCGCCGCTCTCCGCGATCAGGTCCCGCACCAGATCGACGCTGTCCAGCCCCACCTGCCAGAGCTGCCGGGCCAGGTCGAGGCCCACCATCTCCTCCAGCTCCAGCTGTTCGACCCTCTGGCCCGTGCCCACCTGCCCGCCGTTGCGCCCCGAGGCGCCAAAGCCCAGCCGGCTTGCCTCGATCAGCACCACATCGAAGCCCTGCCGGCGCAGGTGCAGCGCGGTCGAGAGGCCCGAGAACCCGCCCCCCACGACGCAGACATCGGCGCGGATCTCTCCCTCCGCCGCCGGGAAGGGCCCCGGGGCCTCGGCGGTGGCCGCGTACCAGCTGTCCGGATAGGCACCGGGGCGGTCGTTGATCGTCAGGATGTCCATGGGGCGCTCCGCTTGGGGCAGTCTGGGGGATTGCCCGGACCTTGGGCGAACCCGGCAGAAGGGTCAAATGCTTTTGATCAAATTACCCCGCCCCCAGGGCCCACAAACCAGCGCGCCCAGCTTCCGACAGCCATTCCGGGCGGGTGCCGGGGCGCCAGGGGAAAGCTTAAATACTTTCCTCTGCAGCGATGAAAAGATGCGCTTTGCGCAAATCTCCGGGGCAAAAGCTGCCCAAAACGAACCGAACCATTGAGGGAGTCCAAACCCTGTCAGCCCCTGTCAGCATCCGGATAGGGGCCCGTCAGACGCCAAGCACCGCGCCGGCCTCCCGGTCGCACAGGATCAGCACATCGTCATGCAGCTGCAGCGCAGAGGCGGGACAGGCGGGATCGGGCGGGCCAAGCACGGCGCGGGTCAGGGCCTCCCGCTTTGCGGGTCCGGTGGCAACCAGCAGGATGCGCCCCGCGTCCAGGATGGTGCCGATGCCCATGGTCATCGCCTCCTCCGGCACCGGGGTGCCTTCGGGAAAATCGGGGGCATTCGCCTCTCTCGTGGCGGGGTCCAGCCGGACCAGCCGGGTGCGGCTGTCGAAGGCGGCGCCGGGCTCGTTGAAGGCGATATGCCCATTGCGCCCGATGCCCAGCAATTGCAGGCCGATCCCGCCCGCGGCGGCGATCTGCGCCTCGTAGGCGGGGCCTGCGGCCTGCGGATCCCCAAGGCCGGGGGGCATGTGGGTGGCGGCGAAGGGCACATGGTCGAACAGGTTGCACCGCATGTAGGCGGCAAAGCTGGCGGGATGATCGGGGCCAAGGCCACGGTATTCATCAAGGTTGAAGGCGGTCGCGCGGCTGAAATCGGCCTCGCCCCGGGCAGCGGCGGCGACCAGCCGGGCGTAGATCGCCAGCGGCGTGCGCCCGGTGGCCAGGCCCAGCACGGGCCGTGGGACCTGTCGCAGGGCACCGCAGATCAGCGCCGCCGCTTCGGCGGCCACCTCCTCTGCACTGTCCAGCACCTCGACCACCGGGGGCGACAGGTGCAGCTTTTCACCGGTCCAGTTCATCGCGCCTGTTCCTCCAGCCGGGCGGAAAGGGTCAGCGCGGCCGCCCGCACGGCGCCCAGGGCCCCGGCCCGGTTGCCCAGGCGGCTGATGCGGCAGCGGGCCGGCGCGGGGGAAATCCGCGCAAGCTCCGCCTCGATCCGGGGCAGAAGGCCGGTGTTCGATCCGATGCCACCGCCGAAGACCACAAGCGCCGGATCCAGCAGCGCTTCGACCGACAGCACCGCGCGGGCGGTGCGTTCGGCCAGGTCCTGCAACACCTCTTCCAGCAGCGGGTCCCCTGCCCCGTCGCGGGTCAGGTCGCGCAGGCTTCCGGGGCGGGTGCCGCCCCGGGCGCGGTAGCTTTCGGCCAGGACCTGCCCCGACACCACGCTTTCCAGCGCGCCCGTGGCCCGGATCGCGGGATCGGCGGGATCGCCGCCGATGGGAAGCCAGGCGATTTCGCCCGCCGCGCCATGGGCGCCGCGCAGGATCCGGTCGCCCCAGGCCAGCCCCATACCGATCCCGGTGCCCAGCGCGATGAAGGCCAGACCGCCGCTCTGCACCCCCGGATCGGAGGCCCCGTGCCCGCGCCAGCATTCGCCCAGCGCCGCCAGGGTCACGTCGTTCTCCACCGCCACGGGCAGGCCCAGCCGCTCCGACAGCGCCGCGCGGATGTCCCCGCCCGGCAGCTGCGGCAGGTTGGGCGCCCGCGACAGCGCCCCCGTGACCGGATCAATGGTCCCCGGCAGGCCGATCCCCGCCGCCAGCACCGGGCCGGGCCGGTCCTTCGAAAGCTCGGACATGTGGCGCGCGATCAGGTCCGGCACCGCCTCCCCCGCCGTGCGGGGCGTGGCATCGCGCGCCTCCGCCAGGACCTCGCCCGACAGATCGCAGAGCACCGACTGCACCTTGGTCCCGCCGACATCGCAGCCAAAGAGCAGCCCCGCCCCGGGCCGCAGCCCGCCCGCCTCATCCGTCCAGCCCGCACCGGAGAGCTCCGGATCCGGGCGGCCCGCCTCGTCCAGCAAGGCCCCCAGCCGGAGCGCCCGGGCAAGGCGCCCCCTGGCGCGCGGGGAAAGACCCGCCACGCCGCCGCTATCGGGAAGCTGAACCATCATGCACGGCCCGTCGCTTTCTCCGTTACCGGATCGAAGAGATGCACCTGCCCCGGCGCCGCCCCGGCGGACACCATGCTGCCGATCCCGGGGATCATGTGCCCGGGGGCGGAGGCAATGACCGCGTGGCCCTCCGCCTCGAAGTGCACGAGGGTTTCGGGCCCCAGCGGCTCCACCGCCGTCACCGTCCCGGCCAGGACCATGCCGCCCGCCTCGGGCGTGACACCGACCCGCAGGTCCTGCGGGCGCAGCCCGGCCAGGACCTCGGGCGTGCCGGTGGTCAGGGCAACCCCCGCCCCCTCGCGCCGGGCCGGCAGAACGTTCATCGACGGCGTGCCGATGAAGCGCGCGGTGAAGACATCGACGGGGTTGTCGTAGATCTCCATCGGCGGGGCCGCCTGCAGGATATGCCCGTCCTTCATCACCACGATGCGGTCGGCCATGGTCATCGCCTCCACCTGGTCATGGGTGACATAGGCGATGGTGGTGCCCAGCCGCTGGTGCAGCGCCTTGATCTCGATCCGCATCTGCGCGCGCAGCTGGGCGTCCAGGTTCGACAGCGGCTCGTCGAAGAGGAAGGCCGCCGGATCGCGCACCATGGCCCGCCCGATGGCCACCCGCTGCCGCTGCCCGCCCGACAGGGCCGAGGGCCGCCGGTCCAGCAGCGCGCCAAGGTCCAGAATCCGCCCCGCCTCCTCCACCCGCGCGTTCTTCTCCTCCTTCGACAGTTTCGAGGTGTAAAGGCCGAAGGCGATGTTCTGGCGCACGGTCATATGCGGGTAGATGGCGTAGTTCTGGAACACCATGGCGATGTTGCGCGCCTTGGGGTCGACCTCGTTCACCAGCCGCCCGCCGATACGTACCTCCCCGCCGGAGACTTCTTCCAGCCCCGCGATCATCCGCAGGGTGGTGGATTTGCCGCAGCCAGAGGGCCCGACGAAGACCACGAATTCCCCATCGGGAATTTCCAGGTCGATGGCGTGGATCACCTCGGCCTTGCCGTAGGATTTCACGAGGGATTTCAGCTGGATGTTTGCCATTCGCTCGGTCTCCGTCAGGCTTGGGTCAGGCTTGGATAAGGGCGTTGAAAGCGGTGTCGAGCGCGTCTGCCGCAGCCTCCGCGCGCGCCGCGCGGCTGCGGGCACCGGCCTCGAACGCAGAGAGGGTCGCGCGGTAGGCCGCGATGGCCTCCGCCATGGCGGCGGGGGCCGGACCGCCGAAACGGTCGCGCACGGCCACGAAGTAATCCGGGCTGACGGCTTCGGCGAAGCGCGCCCCGCTCATGGTCGTCTCCCGCCCCGTCTGGGCCGCGAAAGCCTCGGCAAAGGGGGCGAACCCCTCCGACAGGCTGGTGCCCGCCGCAACGACGGCCTTCGCCGTCCGGGCCGCGACCTCATGCGCCTGGCGGAAGGACAGCCCCTCGTCCCGGACCAGCGTATCGGCCAGTTCGGTGATGGTGATGCAGGCGCGGTCGATATTGGCCGCGACCCGGTCGGGATTGATCCTCAGCGCCGGGATGAAGGCCGCCAGCAGCCGCAGCACGCGGCTCCCGGCCTCGAAGGCGCCATATCCCGCCTGCTGGCTTTCGCCCTCGCTGTCGTTCATGTCGGTGAAGGGCGTGTTGTGCATGATGTCCTTCATCATGCGCGCCTTGCCCAGCGCCTGGGACGACAGGTGCCGCATATGCTCGATCGGCACCGGGTTGCGCTTCTGCGGCATGATCGAGGAGATCTGCACGAAGGCATTGGGCACGTGGATCTGCGCCACCTCGAAGCTCGACCAGACCTGGAAATCCTGGATCAGCCGGCCAAGATGCAGGAACAGCAGCTCCACCGCCGCATAGGCGCCGGTGGTGTAATCCACCGCCGCGATGCAGGAATAGCTGTTGCGCTGGGGCGCGCGGAAACCCAGCAGATCCGCCACCATGGCGCGGTCGATGGGGAAGCCGCTGGTGGTGATCGCCGCAGCCCCCATGGAACTCAGATCCGCCACTTCCAGCGCCGCTTCCAGCCGCTCGATATCGCGGATCAGCACCTCGATCGCCGCCGCAAGGTAATGGCCAAAGGTCGTGGGCTGCGCCGGCTGGCCATGGGTATAGGCCACGATCAGCGTCGCCTGCTCCCGGTCGGCCGTGTCGACCATGGCGGCCAGCAGCGCGCGCGCTTCGCCGATCATCGCCTCCAGCCGGGCCTTCAGCGCCATCTTGAAGAGCGTATGGTCGATGTCGTTGCGCGACCGCGCGGTGTGCAGCCGCCCGCCGGTATCGGCTCCCACCCGCGCCTTCAGCTCCGCCTCGCGCAGGAAGAAGTAATCCTCCACCTCGCCGGTATAGGTCTGCTCCGCCGGGTCGATCCCCTCGTCGATCTCCACCAGCGCGCGGGCGATCTGGCCCGCGACCTCGCGCGGCAGGATGCCCGTGGCCTCCAGCATCACCAGATGCGCCCGGTCGATGCGCCGGAAGCCTTCGGCGTGATCGTCCTTGGCATGGTCGAAGAGCGGCGCCAGCACCGTCTCCTTGTAGGTCGGATCGGGGAATTTCGACGTGTCGTTCATGGTCATTCTCGTTACCCCTTGAGGCCTGCCAGCATGACACCGCGCACGATGAACCGTTGCAGCGCCAGGAAGACCAGCAGCGTGGGGATTGTCGCCAGCGCCGCGCCGGTCATGATCTTTTCCCACTGCACCTGCTGTTCGACCGCAAAGGAGGTCAGGCCTATGGGCAGGGTGTAAAGCTCCTTCGAGGTGGTCACGATCAGCGGCCAGAAGAAGGCGGTCCAGTTGCCCAGGAAGGTGAAGATGGCCAGCGCCGACAGCGCGGGCGTCACCAGCGGCATGGCGATCTTCCACCAGATGGTGAATTCGTTCAGCCCGTCGATGCGCGCGGCTTCAAGGAAGTCGTCGGGCACGGTCTCGAAGAACTGCTTCATCAGGAAGGTGCCGAAGCCGGTCATCATGCCGGGGAACATGATGCCCCAGTAGCTGTCGAGCCAGCCGAAGTTGGCGGACATCAGGTACCACGGGATCACCAGCATCTCGGTCGGGATCATCAGCGTCGACAGGATCGCGATGAAGACGACCTGCCGACCCCGGAAGCGGAACTTGGCCAGGGTATAGCCGACCAGGCTGTCGAAGAAGCAGTTCGACAGGGTGACGCAAAGCGCCACGATGGTCGAGTTCACGAACCAGCGCAGGAAGCCCTCCTCGGTCAACAGCTGGATGTAGTTGGCCAGCGTCGGATGGGCCGGGATCAGCCGCAGGTCATAGACCTGCCCCGCCGTCTTGAGGGAGGTGGAGAACATGAACAGCAGCGGCGTGATCATCAGCAGCCCGCCGATGAAAAGCACGGTCCACAGCAGGATGCGGCCCGGGCGGATCTTGCCCTTGGGCAGCGGCATATCGGTGGCGGTGACGGTCATCGGCGTTCCCTCATGACCCAGAGTTGCAGAAGGGAGACGATCAGCAGGATGGTGAACAGCACCACGGTCTGCGCTGCGGCGGCGCCCATCTTGAAGGATGAAAACGCGGTCTGGTAGATCATCAGCACCAGCGGCTTGGTGCTGTTCAGCGGCCCGCCGGGATCGTTGTTGGTCATGTTGTAGACCTGGTCGAAGATCCGCAGGAACCCGATGGAACTGAAGACGACGAGGAAGACCGTGGTGGGTTTCAGCAGCGGCAGGGTGATCTTGCGCAGGATCGCCCATTCCCCCACCCCGTCGATCCGCGCGGCTTCGTAGTAGGTCGTAGGGATGGCGCGCAGCCCGGCCATGAAGATGATGATCTGGAAGCCCAGCCCCGCCCAGATCGCCGTGACCATGATCGAGGGCAGCGCCCAGGTGGTCGAACGCAGGAAGTCGAGCTGCCCCATGCCCGCCGCACTCAGCAGCGAGTTGATGATGCCCGTGGGCGCCGGCTGGTAGAACCAGCGCCAGACCCAGGCCATGGCGGAGGCGGTCGTCAGGAAGGGCAGGAAGTAGAGCGCCCGCAGGAAGTTGTGCGCAAAGCGCACCCGGTCGAGGAAATAGGCGATGGTGAAGGACACCAGCAGGCTGATCGGCGTGCCCATGATCAGGTAGGCGAAGGTATTGCGGAAGACCTGCCAGAAGTCCTCGTCCCCGAACATGTCGCGGTAGTTTTCCAGCCCCACGAATTTCGGCGGCCGCATCAGGTTCCATTCCGTGAAGGACAGCCGGAAGGCGTCAAGCGTCGGGTAGAAGCGGATGACGCTGTAGAAGAGCACCGGCAGGGCCAGGAACCCCCAGACCCAAAGCCCGCGACGCACCCGCATCGACAGGCGTGGCGCGCGAACCTCGGGCGCGGCGGGGGCCGGATTTGATGGCCCGGAAGTCAAAGACATGGATCCGCTCCTTTCGGTCTTGAACGGCGGTCTTGGAAGGCGCGGGCAGCGCCGCCCCCGGGCGAAGGTCTTCCGGGGCCGGGCCGAACGGCATTGCCCCCGATCCTGCGCCCGGGGGGCCGAGCCTGGCAACAGCACCGCGCCGGGCGATCACCACCCGGCGCAGGCAGCAGGACGATTACTGGTAATCGTCGATGATCTCCTGCTCTTCCTCGGCGGCCTCGGCCACGCTTTCGGCGACCGGCTGGTCCTCCAGGAAGATGCGGTTGGCCATGTCCATCACCACCTGCCGCTGCGCGGCCTCGTCATAGAAGGTGGTGGTATGGGCGTATTCCAGCCCCTTCAGGAAGGGCGCATAGATCGGATCCGCCAGGTTCTCCTCGGTCAGGGCGGCGGCCGGGCTTGCCGGCAGTTCGCCCACGACCTTCAGCCAGACCTGCATCGCCTCGGGCGAAGTGATGAAGGTCAGGAACTTCTCTGCCGCTTCCAGCTCCTCGCCCTTGGCGCCGGCACCGATGCCGTTGGCGAAGTAGGAGGCATAGTTGGACCGCATGCCATCCGCATTCGCCGGAAGCTCGGCCACGCCCCATTCGAAGTCCTCGATCGACCGGAAGGAGCCAAGGCGGAAGGTGCCGTCGATGGTCATCGCCGCACGGCCCGCGCGGAAGGCGGCCTGGCCTTCATCCATGAAGCCCGGCGTGCCGATGCCATGCACCTTGTCCAGGTCGGTGTACCACTGGGTCGCGGCAATCCCGGCCTCGCTGTCGTAGGTCACCTCGGAATAATCGTCGTTGTAGGGCGCGCCGCCGAACTGGCGCAGCAGAACCTCGCGCCACCAATGGTGATCCTGCCCGCCCATCTCGACCGTCATGCCGACCTGGGTGTAGTTGCCCGAAGCATCCTTCTTGGCCAGCTTGGCACCGACCTCCACCAGCTCGTCCAGGGTGGCGGGCGGCGCCTCGATGCCCGCTTCCTCGAACAGCTTCTTGTTGTAGAACAGCGCCAGAGAGCGCACGGCGGTCGGCAGGCCGTAGTAATCGTCACCGCGCTTCATGGCGCCGACGATGGGGAAGAAGGTGTCCTCGATCATCTCGTCGGGGAAGGCTTCCTTCGACAGCGGCTGCAGCACGCCACCGTTCACGAAGTTGTCCGTCCAGCCATAGAACAGCTGCATCACGTCGGGCCCGTTGCCCGCCATGTTGGCCGCGATCACCCGGGTCTGGTAATCGGAATAGGGGAAGGTCACCTGCTTCACCGTGATGTCGGGATTGGCTTCCTCGAACATCTCGATCAGCTGATCCATCGCGGTGACGCGGGTTTCGTAGATGTACTGCCAGTACTCGATCTCCACATCGGCCTGTGCGGCGGTTGCGGGAACAAGGGCGGTACCTGCCAGAAGGGCAGCCGTCAGAAATCGTTTCATTTGAACCTCCGTTGGTGCGGCATCGCCGCTGAAAGAGCGCGTCTCGTTCCGGAGGGCCCCGCCCACCGCTGCACGCTTGCCCCGGGTCAGGCCATGACCTGTGCCATGACCTGTACATGACCTGCGCCGGGATCTGGGCCGAGGCTGACTCGGGCGGGGCCTCCGAGTCAATAAGATAATTAACTTGAGTTAAGTGAAAGCCCGTGGAACAGTTGACACCGTGGAAGGACCGGGCAGAGTTGCCCCTTCCCCGCAAGGCCAAGGTGATATCCTCCGTGAGCAAGTCAGAGACACCCAAAGCAGCTTCCCGTTCCGTCCCGCCCGGCGCGCTGGCCCTTGGCAAGAACCCGGGGCGGTCGCGATCGCACAACCGGCGCGTCCTGCTGGAACTGCTGCGCCGCCACGGGCCGCTGGGGCGCAAGGCGCTGGCGGACCTGGCCGGGATCTCCACCCAGGCGGTGGCCAACATCATTGATGAACTGGTGGCCGACGGGCTCTTGCTCGACAAGGGGCGCAAGCGGACGGGCCGCGGCCTGCCGCCGATCCAGTATGCGATCAACCCCGACGGCGCGGTGACCATCGGGCTGGAAATCTCGGTGGGCGAACTCACCGCGACACTGCTCGACATCGGCGGCAACCTGCGGCTCGAAGAACGCTTCACCCTGGATGACATGCGCCCCGAACCCGTGCTGGCCCTGATCCGCGAAGAGGTCCGCCGCCTGATCTCGCGCCAGTCGGCGCGGCTGATGGGCGTGGGCGTCGTGATGCCCGGCCCCTTCGGGATCGAGGGGCTTTCGGGCGTCGGGCCCACCACCCTGCACGACTGGTCCGACATCGACGTGGCCGGACAGCTCTCTCGCGAACTGGGCGTGCCGGTGGTGGTCGACAATGATGCCAACGCCGCCGCTGTGGGCGAAATGCTCTTCGGCAAGGGGCAGAACGTGGGCCACTTCTGCCTGCTCTACTTCGGCGCGGGCATCGGGCTTGGCGCCATCATCCAGGATCAGCCCCTGCGCGGCGCCTTCGGCAACGCGGGCGAGATCGGCCATATCCCCGTCGCCCCCGGCGGCCTTGCCTGCCAGTGCGGCCAGTCCGGCTGCCTGGAAATGTATGCCTCCATCCATGCGCTGTCGGTTTGCCTCGGCTCCCCCGACCGGGTCCTGCGCGCGGATGAAATCCGCGCCCGCATCGACGCGGGCGATCCCGCGATCGAGGCCTGGCTGGACGGCGCCGCGCCGCAGCTGGCCACGATGATCGGCCTGATCGAAAACATCTTCGATCCCCAGACCGTGGTGCTGGGTGGCAAGATGCCCGGCCGCCTGCTGGATGACCTGGTGGCCCGGCTGCAGATCCCGCCCTCCGTCGCCAACCGCCCCGCCCGTGTCCTGCCCCGCGTCCAGCGCGGTCAGGCGGGCCAGGGTTCGGCCGCGCTCGGCGCCGCCGCCCTGCCCTTCTTCAACGCGATAACACCCCAGCTGGACCTGGCAGAGCCGGTCCCGTCGTCACAGGAGTAGACCATGACCGTTCATGACCGTCTCGCCACCCGCGAAGCCCGCCCCGCGCTGATGCGCCTCGACCGGGCGCTGTCCCGGATGGGGTCGGTCCTGACGATCATGAACACCGGCGCCCACCCCGATGACGAACACTCGGGCCTCATGGCCTGGTTCCGCTTCGGGCTGGGCATGCGGGTGGTCATCGCCTGTTCGACGCGCGGCGAAGGCGGCCAGAACGCGCTTGGCCCCGAACGTGGCGCCCTCCTCGGCCTGCTGCGCACGCGAGAAATGGAGGAAGCCGCCCGCGTGCTGGATTGCGATGTCGCCTGGACCGGCTTCGGCCCGGCGGATCCGGTGCATGACTTCGGCTTTTCCAAGGATGGAGACGACACCTTCGCCCGCTGGGGCGAGGCGCTGATCACCCGGCGGATGGCGCGTGCCTACCGGATCTACCGGCCCGATGCGATCCTGCCCACCTTCCTCGACGTGCCGGGCCAGCACGGCCACCACCGGGCGATGACCCGCGCCGCGCTCAACGCCATTGCGCTCGCGGCCGATCCCTCCGCCATGGCCGACACCAACCTGCCCGCCTGGACCGTCACCCACCCCTACCTGCCCGCCTGGGGCGGCGGCGGCGGCACCTATGACGACACCCTGCCCCCGCCCCCCGCCACCCTGCGCATCCAGGCCGCGCCCCGCGATGCCGCCACCGGCGCCGCGTTCAGCGAGATCGGCCAGTGGTCCCGCCTGCGCCACGCCACCCAGGGCATGGGCCACTGGTCCGACACCCCGCAGCGCAGCTGGGACCTGCACCGCCTGGGCGGCACCGCCGAAACCCGGCTGGCCCAGGACCTGCCCCGCACGCTCGAAGACCTCGCACCGCTCTCCGGCCCCGCCACCGACCGCATCCTGGCCGCGGCAGAGGCGATCCTTGCCGCCCGCACCGCCTTCCCCGACGTGGAAGAACTCCTGCCGCAGCTGGCCGCCGCCGATGCCCACCTGGAGGCGGCGCAGTCCCTGCAGGATCCGGTCTTCGCCAATGCCCACGGCCACCGCCTCACCCGCAAGCGCCGCGAACTGGCCCATGCCATGGCCGAAGCGGCGGGCCTGTCCATGGTCGCCACCCTCTCCCCCGCCCGGCTGACCCCGGGCACCACCGCCCGGCTGCACCTGGCCCAGACCACCCCGATGGCCGCCTCCGACATCACCCTCGCGGCCAGGCTGCCCCAGGGCGCCACCGCCGCGCCCGTACCGCTGACCGGCAGCGCGGCCGAGCTCACCGTCACCGTCAGCCCCGACGCCCCGATCCCCCCCCGGTTCACCGAAGGCTTCGATCCCCTGGGCGGCAACGGCCACACCTGGGTGGAGCTTTCGGGCCGCATCGCCGGGCGCCCCGTCACGCTGCCGCTCGATCTCGAAACCCCGGCGGACCTCACCCCGGCGCGCAGCTTCGCCGCCCGGCCCGCGGCCTTTGTCCGCCGCACCGGCGACCCCGCCCCGCTTGTCGCCACCATGGCCGACAGCGCCCCGGTCGACTTCGACCTGCCCCAGGGCTGGCAGATCGACCAGCAGGGCCGTCGGCTGACGATCACGCCACCCGACAGCACCGCCAGCAGCCCCGACGAAACGGGCCTCGCCGTGCTGACGCCCCTGATCGAAGGCACCCCCGCGCTGACCGCCACCACCGCCCATTACCCGCACACCGGCGCCGTCACCCTGCTGCAGCCCGCAGCCCTGAAGGTGCTGACGCTGGACCTCGCCCTGCCCGAGGGCGCGAAGATCGCCTATATCGGCTCCGGCGACAGTGTCGGGGAATGGATGGGCCGGATCGGCCTGGACGTGACGATGATGGACCAGATCCCCGCGGATGAGGATTTCGGCCGTTTCACCACAGTCGTCGTGGGCGTCGTGGCCTTCGGCAACCGGCCCGACCTGGCCGCCGCCACCGCCCGCCTGCACAGCTTTGTCGAGGCAGGCGGCCACCTGCTCACGCTCTACCAGCGCCCCGATCAGGGCTGGGATCCGGAAACCACCCCGCCCCGGCCGCTGACCATCGGGCGCCCCTCGCTGCGCTGGCGCGTCACCGATCCGGCCGCGCCCGTCACCCTGCTTTCCCCCGACGACCCGCTGCTTTCGGGGCCGAACCGGATCGGCCCTGCGGATTTCGACGGCTGGAACAAGGAACGCGGGCTCTACTTCGCCTCTGACTGGGACCCGGCCTATGCCCCCCTGCTCGCCATGGCGGACGAGGGAGAGGACCCCCTGCAGGGCGCCCTGGTCAGCGGCCGGATCGGCCAGGGGCGGCACAGCCATTGCAGCCTGGTCCTGCACCACCAGCTTGACCACCTGGTGCCCGGCGCCTTCCGGCTGCTCGCCAACCTGGTGCAACCGGCCTGACCGGAGGCCCGAAACCGGACCTGAAATTGAGTTAGAAGGCGGGCTGACGCTGGGCCTTGAACCGGCACCAAACGTCGCGCCCGGTCAGGCCCGCCCCTCAGCCGGCAGGAAACCCGCCGGCTGACCTGCCTCAGCCATAGCTCTGCCGCTGCGCGCCGTACATGCCGGCGTAAAGGCCGCCCATCTGCATCAGCTCCGCATGGCTGCCCTTTTCGACCACCCGGCCCTCGTCCAGGACATAGATCAGGTCCGCATGGGTGACCGCCGACAGGCGGTGCGCCACGATGACGGTCGTCTTGCCCTCCGACAACACGCCAAGCGCCTTCTTCACCCGGTCCTCCGTCCGCTGGTCCAGCGCGCTCGTCGCCTCGTCCAGCAGCAGGATCGGCGCCCCGCGCAGGAAGGCGCGCGCGATGGCCACCCGCTGCTTCTGCCCGCCCGAAAGCTGCGCCCCCTTGGGGCCAAGCGGTGCATCGCCACGTTCGCGGATCAGGTCGTCGATACCCACCTGTGCTGCGGCGGCCCAGATCTCCTCCTCCGTCGCCTCGGGTTTGACGTAGCGGATGTTCTCCCAGATGGAGGCGTTGAAGATCACGATATCCTGCGCCACCACCGAAAAGCTCTGACGCAGGGTCGGCACATGCAGCTGATCGACCCGGGTCCCCCCGATTGAAACCTCCCCGCCCTCGACCTCGTAGAGGCGGGACATCAGGCTCAGGATCGTGGTCTTGCCCGATCCCGTCGCGCCGACGATGGCGGTCACCTTGCCGCCCTCGAAGGTCAGGTCCAGATCCTCGAACAGGCGCGGCTTTCCGTCGTAGCCGAAATGCACCTTGTCGAAGATCACGTCGCCCTGCCGGTCGAAATCCTTCAGCGCGCCCTTGGCGCTGGTGATGCCCGGCAACTCCCGGAACATGCTGCGCACGCCGTCCAGCGTGACCAGGCTGGCCTGCAGGTTGACGAAGAAGGAGGCCACCCGCCGCGCCGGATCGAAGATCAGCGCCATGCCGATCATGAAGCCCACCAGGTCGGCCCCGTCCAGGTTGATGCTGTCGTTCAGCGCCAGGTAACCGCCGCCGCCGATCACCAGCACGAAGACCAGCGCCGACAGGATGTCGACCACCGGCAGGATCATCGCCTGGGCCGTCTGCAGGCGGACCGTCAGGCTCTTGATCTCGTCGATGGCGCGGAACATGCGCTGGCGCTCCACCGGCTCCTGGTTGGAAATCTTCACGGTGCGCATGCCGTTCGACATTTCCTCGATCCCGGTCATGTAGGCACCCATGGCGTTTTCCGCCGACTGCTGGATGCCCTTGATCTTGCCAGAGATGAACCGGACCATCAGCGGGATGAAGGGCATGACGACGACACTGACCAGGAACAGCACCGGCGACTTGTAGATCAGGTAGCCGGCCACGATCACCACGGTGGCGGCATCGCGCACCGCGCCCACGGTGGTCTGGCCGACGAAGTTGGACAGGTCCTGGGCCTGGTTCACCAACCGCAGGATGATGTCGCCCGAGGAGGTGCGCTCGAAATAGGCCAGGTCCAGGATCATCATGTGGTCGATCAGGTCCCGGCGCATCTGCAGCACCGCATCACTGGCCAGCGTCACCGACAGCCAGGGCACCAGCACCGACATCAGCGCGCGCAGGGCGAAGATGCCCATGACGGTCAGGCAGACACGTACCAGCCCGCCGTAATCGGCGTTCTGGAAGATGATCCGCAGGCCGGTTTCGGTCAGGCTGATGAACTGCTGGTAGGCCGCGCCCTGCAGCATGACCATGCCCAGCACCGCCAGCAGCCAGAGCGACTTGGATTTCAGGTAGCCGTTCCAGAACCAGGTCAGGTTGCTCCAGTCCTGCTCGGAAAACATCGGGCGATGACGCGGGCGCCGGCCGCGCAGCCGCTCCATGAACTTCGTCATGCGTCCCCCGTCGCCGCCAGGATGCCATCCGCCACGTCCTTCCAGCTGCGCAGCTGCGGCCGGGCCGCGGCGATCCGCGCCTTCAGCGCCGCATAGGCCTCCGGATCGCTCTGCAGCCGGTCGATCAGCGCCGCCAGCGCCGTGGGATCCTCCGGGTCGAAATACTCCGCCAGGTCACCGCCCACCTCTCTCAGCGCGGGCGCGCTTTCAGCCGCCAGCCCGGGCGTGCCCAGCCACAGCCCCTCTCCCAGCGGCAGGCCCCAGCCTTCCATCCGCGACGGCATCGCCACCGCCAGCGCCCCTTCGTAAAGCGCGCGAAGCTCCGCCTCGTTGGGGTTGGTGACGAAATGGATCCGCTCGCGGATCTGCGCGAAGCGCGGCTCGTCCACATAGGCGTCCGTCCGCTTGCGCTGCGCCCCGGCAAGGACCAGCGGCGGCACCGGCCGCCCCTGCCGGTGCAGGTGCAACAGCGCCTCCACCACGCATTCCAGGTTCTTCCGCCCCCGCAGGATACCGACGCAAAGCACATAGGGCTCCGCCGGGCCGGTCTTCTCCACCGGCTCCTGCGTCGGGCGCAACTCATGCGCCAGCGGCACCGCCACCACCTTCGGAACCGCCGGCAAATGCCCCTCCTCCGACATCTTCTCGATCTCGTCCCGGGTGAACTCCGAATTCGCCAGCAACAGCTCGGCGCGCTCCACCACGATCCGGTTGTCGTGGTTGAACGACTCCGCGAACCCCTTGCTGGAGGACAGCTTGAACTCGTAAAGCGGGATCATGTCGTGCAGCAGAGGGATCAGCCGGACAGAGGTCCCCGCGGCCTCCATCACCGTCAGGTAATCCGCCATCAGCTTCGGACGCCCCAGCGACACCAGCCGCTTGCCCGTCATGTCGATCTCCCGCACCGCGCCCCTGGGCACGCTGCGCCAGCGCTTCAGGTTGATCTGCCGGGCCAGCCACAGCACCGCCGGGTAGACCGCATCCCGCAGCCGGTTCTTCCTGGGGAACGAATTTCGGATCCGGATCGGCGTCGCCTCTGCGGGCAATCCCGGGTCCAGCACGCCGGTGGGGCTCTCTGCCCCGATCCGCGGCGTCACCTCGAAGAACCGCCCATGCACCGGCGAATAAATCACGAAACGCACATCCGCGTCGGACCGGGCCAGCTCATAGCCGACCTCCATCACCGTCCGTGCGATGCCGTAGTATTTCAGCTTCACCCCGGAGGACAAGAACTGCTCGGAAAGGTCGTAGTAAAGCACTGCCATCGGGCGCTTTACTGCCGGGTAAATTGCCCGGTAGCAACCCCTGGAAAGGGCCGATATAGATTCCGGTAAATCGGCGCCGACGCACCGCCTGAACATTACGAGTAAACACTGGCAAGTACATGAAAACGCACTTCTTTGATGTCACCGACATCATTTCCTACATCGCGGCAGAAAGCTCCATCTCCGGCATCCAGAGGGTCAACTTCGAGGTGCTCAAACGTATGGTTGAGCGGCATGGCGCCGATGCAATCAAGGTCTCCTACTGGGACGGCGGCCGGAAGGAATTCATGTGCATCTCCTCCGACTTCATCGCCCAGATGAAGGAGTTCGATCACGACCTCCTGGGGGCGGTGTTCTTCGGCTCGCGGGCGCGTCTGCAGCAGGACACGCCCCCCACCCTGGAACGCTACCGCAACAAGCCTGCCAAGTACTGGTTCCACTACCTCCAACGCAGCTACCACGCCGCCCGGGGCAATGAGCGGCACTTCGCCCGGGCCGGCAGCTCCATCGAACAATGGAAGGCCTTCAAGTCCGAAAAGGCCACCCCCCAGAAGGCAAAGGCTGAAAAGGCCAAATCCACGAAGGCCAAGTCCGGTGGGGCGAACGACAGGGACAAATCCCTCGCCACCCAGACCGCCTTCTCCGACGCCCCGCAGGAGCCAGTGAAGCCCGCAGTCAGGTCGCAGCCCCTGCCGCCGGTCGTCCGCATCCCGGTCTCCAGCCTGGCCAGACCGGGGGACGAGATGGTCGTCCTGGGCGCCACCTGGGCGATCGACGGGTTCGAGGAAGAGATGCTCAACCTCAAGACGCAAAAGCAGATACGGATCACCCAGATGATCCATGACCTGATCCCGATCCGCACCCCGGAACATATCGCGGGCGATTTTGCCGGGGCCTTCTACCACTGGCTGAAGACGCTGCAGGGCTACTGCGACCACTTCCTCACCAACTCCGAACACACGGCGCGGGATCTGCGGGACTTCATGGCGGAGGTCGGCCAGCACACGCCGATCACCGCCGTCCCGCTGGCGCAGGACTTCGGCCATGTCGCCTCGCCGCTCAATTCAGAGGTCGTGGGCCCGCCGGGCGCCTACCGCGACCGCGTGCAGCAAAGCCGCCTCTACCGGCGCGAAATCCTCAACCTGACCAAGACCCCCTACGTTCTGGTCGTGGGCACCATGGAATCGCGCAAGAACCTCTGGCGGCTGGCGCAGGCCTGGGATCACATGCGGCGCGATCCAGACCTCGAACTGCCCAAGCTGGTGCTGGCGGGCAAGTTCGGTTGGTACAACGAGGACTTCAAGCAGCTGGTCAAGGCCACCGGCAACCTCGGCGGCTGGATTCAATACGCGGTCCGGCCAACGGATGCGGAGCTGAAATTCCTCTACGAGAACTGCCTCTTCACCGCCACGGTCAGCTTCTACGAAGGCTGGGGGCTTCCCATCGGGGAAAGCCTGCATTTCGGCAAGACGGCCGTGGTCGCGAACAATTCCGCCATGCCCGAAGCCGGTGGCGACATGGTGGAATACTGCGATGCGCAGAGCATCCCCAGCATCCTGGCCGCCTGCCGCCGCCTCGTGGCAGACCCGGAGCACCGCAAGGCCCTCGAAGCGCGCATCGCCGCAACCCGCCTGCGCAGCTGGGAAGATGTGACCAGCGACATCGTCGACGCCCTGAGCCCCGCAAAGGCCGCCTGAGAGCGCCCAGGGTGGCCCGCAGCCCTGCGGGCCACCCACAATCCCCAAACGTACCCGTCGGGCCTCTCAGCGCCCCTCCAGCGCCGCCAGGGCCGCAAGGCGGGCCCACGCCCTGCCCGGGCCCAATGCGGCCCACATCCTCGCCGTCTCGCCCGCCGGCCCCCAGGCGCCCAGACGCGAGGAAAACCCGACGCGGAAGCGATACCAACGTTGCAGGTCAGACGCGCGGCGCTATCACTCGGAGCAACCAGATCGCTGCACTTCCCTCCGCCCGCGAACATCTCCCCCGGGGGCCTCTCAGCTCTTTCCCGCAGCGCACCTCTCCGCCGCATGTGTCGGACTTCCTGAACAAGACTGGTCCCCCTGCGGTGCGCTCCCTTTGCCCGGCCCCTTGCGCCTGCGCTTCGGCAGAGCCCCCGTCGCGAACACACCTCGCCGCTGTCTTGCCGCTCTCCCTTGGACCGGCAACTCCCAGTCACCCCGCGACCTGCTCCTCTCCCCTGTCGGATGCCTTGCCCTTCATGCCCCGTTTCCCTGCCAGCGGCGGGTCTGTACGTGTGGCCTAGTCCTCTTCTCCGAGGTTTGATTTCGGACAGTCGTGATACCGCTGTGATACCGACGTAATACCGACGTTTAGATCGGGGGATATCAGGGGGTTGGGCAAAGAACTGTGCATTGTGATCGGGGCCGTTTTCAGGGGCGATCCGCGGGCGGATTTCGGGGCGTTTCGGGCGGCGTTCCGAGGCTGTCGGGAGGCTGCACGCAGGGCGCAGAGGGGGTCTGTCCGGCTCCATGCCTGGGGTCCTGCCCAGGGCTCTGGCGCAAAGCAAAAACCCCCCACTGCGATCTGCAGCGAGGGGTTTTTGTTACATCGTGATGGATTTTTTCTAGGTCTGGCGGCGACTTACTCTCCCACGACTTAAGTCGCAGTACCATCAGCGCGACGGCACTTAACTTCCGGGTTCGGGATGGGACCGGGTGTTTTGCTCGTGCTATGACCACCAGACCGAGGAAAAATCCACATGAGAGATATCAATCTGTTGTCTTAGTGACTTCTGAGCAGAAGTGATTGACTTCTACTGGATCGTATCAAGCCTATCGGGCCATTAGTACCGGTCAACTGAATGCATTGCTGCACTTACATCTCCGGCCTATCGACGTGGTGGTCTACCACGGCCCTCAGGGATACCTTGTTTTGAGGGGGGCTTCCCGCTTAGATGCCTTCAGCGGTTATCCTGTCCGATCATAGCTACCCAGCACTGCCATTGGCATGACAACTGGTCCACCAGTGGATCGTTCACCCCGGTCCTCTCGTACTAGGGGCAACTCCTCTCAAGTATCCTACACCCACGGCAGATAGGGACCGAACTGTCTCACGACGTTCTAAACCCAGCTCACGTACCTCTTTAAACGGCGAACAGCCGTACCCTTGGGACCTGCTCCAGCCCCAGGATGAGATGAGCCGACATCGAGGTGCCAAACACTGCCGTCGATATGGACTCTTGGGCAGTATCAGCCTGTTATCCCCGGCGTACCTTTTATCCGTTGAGCGATGGCCCTCCCACTTGGGACCACCGGATCACTATGGCCGTCTTTCGACTCTGCTCGACTTGTCAGTCTCGCAGTCAGGCTGGCTTCTGCCATTGCACTCAACGAGCGATTTCCGACCGCTCTGAGCCAACCTTCGCGCGCCTCCGTTACGCTTTGGGAGGCGACCGCCCCAGTCAAACTACCCGCCACACAGGGTCCCGGAACCCGATAAGGGATCGCGGTTAGACATCAAGCAGAACAAGGGTGGTATCTCAAGGATGACTCCACAGACACTGGCGTGTCTGCTTCAAAGTCTACCACCTATCCTGCACATGTTGTGCCTGATGCCAGTGTGAAGCTGTAGTAAAGGTGCACGGGGTCTTTCCGTCTAACCGCGGGAAGCCTGCATCTTGACAGGCAATTCAATTTCGCTGAGTCGATGTTGGAGACAGCGGGGAAGTCGTTACGCCATTCGTGCAGGTCGGAACTTACCCGACAAGGAATTTCGCTACCTTAGGACCGTTATAGTTACGGCCGCCGTTTACCTGGGCTTCAATTCGGAGCTCTCACCCCTCCTTTTAACCTTCAGGCACCGGGCAGGCGTCAGACCCTATACGTCGTCTTGCGACTTCGCAGAGCCCTGTGTTTTTAGTAAACAGTCGCCACCCCCTGGTTTGTGCCCCCGGATCCAAGTTGCCTTGAACCCGGGCTCCCTTCTCGCGAACTTACGGGAGTATTTTGCCGAGTTCCTTCAACATCGTTCTCTCAAGCGCCTTGGTATTCTCTACCAGTCCACCTGTGTCGGTTTAGGGTACGGTCTTAAAGCGGGGCTATTTCCAGGAACCTCTAAGCAGCCCATTCAATCCGATAAGGATGAACTACCTTCGAGATCCGTCACCACCGCACGGCTCAGGAATATTAACCTGATTCCCATCGTCTACGCATTTCTGCCTCGACTTAGGGGCCGGCTTACCCTGCTCAGATTAGCTTTAAGCAGGAACCCTTGGACTTTCGGCGAGAGTGTCTCTCACACTCTTTGTCGCTACTCATGTCATCATTCTCGCTAGTGATCTCTCCACCGGATCCCTCACAGGCCGGCTTCACAGAAAGCTCCTTGCGTCCAATCTTCCCGAAGGAAGTAAGGACGCATGGAGCTATGTCACAC